>NZ_PGFV01000002.1 GCF_021023135.1 Brevibacterium sp. CCUG 69071 | reverse complement strand
GGCCACGTCGAGGTCTTTCGGATGGGTTGTGTGAGAACTTCCATCATCGGAAGACCTCGACGTCTATCCGGGCAACGCCACGCCGTGATCTGGAATCACCGACCTACACTCTCGTTTACGAAGAGCCTTGAAACCGACCGACAAGGAATTGAGTTCCTCGGGTTCCTCATCGGGCTGCCGGTGACGTTCGGGTGGCTCGTCCTCGGTCTGGTCGTGACGTCGCTGGTCGGCCTGATCAAAAACTTGCGCTGGTGGCGGAAGGGCTTACTCTCACTTGGCATCTGCCTTGCACTCACCGCAGCCATTGTCGCCATAATCATTCAGGTTCGTTAAATCCCAATAGCTATAGGTTCCCGAGCCTCTTGGACTCGCCTCTGATGTCATTTGAGTTTGCTGCGCCTGGCGAAATAGGCGACACCCATGTGCAGTTCAATCCTAATCGTCGTGGTCACCCTTCCGGTCTTAGCCTGGATACTTCCAACCAACACAGTGAACATCCAGGAGTTCAGGAGAATGTCTTTCTCTACTGACGTCCCTTCTTCGGTGCAGCCATCCAAAGTGCTACGTCCAGTTGCCGCAACGGCTCCGAGTCAAAACTGACACTCAGTTCGTCTTTCATCTCCTCGGCCTCAGCCACTTTTGCGCCAAGTACAGTGCGAATATCTTCGTCCCTCATCAACTCGCGGAAGACGACCCAGTCTTTCGCTCGGTCGTTCAACCGACTGATTCCCAAGAAGTCACAAACCACGCGGTCGCGCACAGGAAACAAATTTGGCCGTTTGCGAGCGACGATTTTGCTTGCGGTCACCCATGGATTTGAACTCTTTGTGTCTGCTTTGGCCAACAACGATTTGACAAGATCATAGAATCTTTCCATCGACGGAAAATCCTGTTCGTTTGTCTCTTCGAGAGAACAATTAGGGAGTGACTCTAGCGCGTCACGAAGTTCATCTTGAGTTTCCTTGCTTTCAAGGACTCGACGGATCGCAAGAACTGGAATGTCCACTGACAAGGTAGTCACTGCCAGCAGGTCGGTTGCTGTAATCGCGTCAGAACGGTTAGGTTTCAGGCTAGCAAAAGTCGCCCCTGCGTAGTTAGTGTCGACGTCGTAATAACGGCGAATCCGATCAGGTGTTTCACCGTCGTTGAGGACCTGCAGACACTGCTGCTTTGCGAAGTCGAACGTGTCTGAACTGACAACAGTGAAGGCATTCTCTGTTTCAGTCATTTCGTGAAATCCTTCTTCAGGGACGTGGCTTAAGCCGTGGCGCTAGGTCGTCGAACATCAGGACTTCTGGATCACGATTTGCGACTTGGTACCACTCTTCACCTTCGGCGAACTGGGTCATCGCTTTGTTGGCAAGTGGCTGCATCGCCTGCTGCAGTAATGCTTCCAGGTCACGAATCAAATCTTTGGTATCGAGACTTTCCACTCCGTTGTAGGTTTGAGCAACTGTTTCAACGCCGTCGTCGCCGATGGCACCTTCGTCGTCGGGAGAATCGAATGTAAACCAGGAAAACCGGTTCCACTTCTGAGAATGCTTGTCTTCGAGATGGTCACGGATTCGGCTACCAATTCCATTGCCTCCTACTGCGAGACCCACGTAATAGACGTTGACGTCGTTGTAGAGAATGTAAACACCGCGTGCCCGTCTAAAATCAACGATTCGGAGACTTCCAGAGTTCAGACCTCGCCGTCCCAAGAGCCGCCACGGCCGAGCGTCCCAGTCGACTAACCCTTGTTCCCAGAACAGTCCGTACGCTCCAATAATCATGAACTCGACTCCCCTTTGAGTTGTTTGCAAACCATGTCATCATCTTGGCCTAAGACTATCCATATTTGAGCGCGACTAGGGCAACTGTCTTAGGATTCTCGAATCCTTCATTACCTACAACCGATGAGGCAGTAGTGATTGCCTCAACCAAGGACCATTCGTCGTGTCGACTCTTTCAGACCGGCCGCCTCAGCCAGCAACGACTCTTCTGAATCCGCACCGGCGCGGACGTACAGCCCGGTGAACGCGTCCAGGGTTCCCGAGGCCAGGGCCAACGCAAGGCCCGTTACCTGCGCGGGTGAGGTCCAGTCATCTCCCTGACGGAAGTCATGGACCGGCATCGACTTCGTCATCGAGGTCTCGACGACGCCGGGTGCCATTTCGAAGATTCTCAGTCCCTTGTCGTGACCGTAGTGGACAACCGAATCTGCGATGCGGAACAGCGCCGCTTTCGACGCCGAGTACACGGCATACGCCGGCGTTCCCTTCGCTCCTGACCCCGAATTGAGGTCAATGATGCGGCTCGGCCGACTTGTCGCCTCGGCGCCCGCCATCAGAACGGGCCCGAACACGTTGATCATGAGAGCAACTCCGAGGACGTTCGCGTCGACGACGCCCTTGAGACTCTCCGGATCGGCGTCCCACAGTGGACCCTCCGTCGACTCAATGCGACCCGCATTGTTGATGAGCACCTGCAGACGCTTCCCTGTCGATTTCTCGAGCTGTGCGACAGAGTCACGCAGCTGGTTCACCGCCGTGATGTCATCGGTGCGCAGACCGACACCGGTCACCGCTCCCCCGGTCGCCTCAGCGATCTCTTCAGCCGCAGCTTCCGCTTTCTCTGCCGAGGTGGCCGTCACGATCACGTCATACCCGGCCTTCGCGAACGCCTCCGACAGGTGACGCCCGATTCCGCGGGCACCGCCGGTGATGAGCGCGATCGTGTCGGACGGAACCGCTGTCGCTTCAGAGGCTCCGTCGGTCGTGGGCATGTTGGTTCCGTAGGGCAGCTTCTCGGACATGATCGGGACTCCTCGGTGTTGGTCGGGTGCGGGTGGTCAGTTGTCCAGGTGCGCGGAACAGGTGCTCACGCCCGCGCGTTCGGTTGCTCGCGTGCTCGCTGCTGCGATGGTCGGCGCGAATACGACAGAGCCCGGTCGAACCACTGTAGCGGTCGACCGGGCACTGTTACGCACTGTTCTCAGCTGCGGACTTCGGCGCCGTGACGCTCAGCGGCCAGCTTCGTCGCCGCCTCACGCATCGCCGAGGCCTCATCGGCCTTGAGCGTGCGATCCGGGGCACGGAACGTCAGGCGGAACGCCAGAGACTTCTTCCCCTCGGGCAACTGGTCGCCGGTGTAGAGGTCGAAGGTCTCGAGCAGTTCGAGCTCCTCCCCTGCACCTTCACGCAGCGTCGCGGCCAGAGTCTGCGTCGGCAGCTCGGCATCGACGATGAGGGCAACGTCCTGACGCGACACCGGATAGGTCGACAGCGCACCATCCCAGGCGCGCAGGTCATCCTGAGCCAGCAGCGCGTCAAGATCGATCTCGAATCCGACCGTCCGGGCCGGCAGACCGAGGTTCTCGCACACCTTTGGGTGCAGCTCACCGGCATGACCGAGAATCTGCCCGTCGGCGAGGATGAACTTCGCCGCACGGCCCGGATGCCAGGGAGCGATCTGATCGGCTTCGACGGTGACCTCAAGGCCATTCGTTTCAGCGATCCGGCGGACGGTGTCGATGACGTCGGTGGCCTCGGCCTTGCGGCCCTTGCCCCAGACACCGGGCATCTCCGCATTTCCGGAGATGATGCCCGCGTAGTGGTACGGCTGGTGCGGCACCGACGCGTAGATTGTCGAGAGCTCGTCATCGCTCGGGTGGTAGCCGGGCAGGTGACGCGGTCCGGGACCTTCAGGCAGACCCGCTGAGGTGGACACCAATCCCGCCTCGAAGAGTGCGACGTCCTTCGCCCCGCGGCCCTGGTTGCGAACCACGAGGTCGACGAGCGTCGAGAGCAGGTTGGTGCGCATGAGCGGCAGGTCTTCGGACATCGGGTTCGCCAGACGTACATGCTTGCGGCGCACGTCATCGGCCTCGAGCCGCAGCTGCTCGTCTCGCTTGTCGTTCGTGAACGGGTAGGACAGCACTTCGGTGAACCCGTCGGCGGCCAACAGGTTCGAGATCCGGCGACGCGTCTTCTGCGCGACGGTCAGTCCGTTGCCGGCCCGAGCGGCGGGCTGAACGGAGGGGATGCGGTCGTAGCCGCCAGTGCGGGCGACTTCCTCGATGAGGTCGACGTCATCGGTGATGTCCGTGCGCCAGCTGGGCACGGTCACCGACACGGTCTCCTCGTCCTTAGTCGACACTGTTGCGCCGATGCCCTCAAGAAGTGAGGTCACCTCGGCGACGGTGTAATCGACACCGACCAAGGAAGCAACACGGGCGACCTTGAGGTCGAGCACAGTCGGCTCGGGGGCCTGACCGACCTGCGTAGTCGCAGGGCTGAGCGTGCCGCCGCCGAGTTCGACGAGCAGATCCGCGCAGCGACGAGCTGCCACAGGGGCCAGTTTCGGGTCGACTCCGCGTTCGAAACGACGCGAGGCCTCCGAGGACAGCTTGTGCCGACGGGAGGTGCGGGCAATCGAGATCGGGTCGAAGTGAGCGGCCTCGATGACGACGTCGGTCGTCTGATCGTTGACCTCGACATCGGCGCCGCCCATGACTCCGGCCAGGCCGATAATCTTCCCGCCCTTGCCATTGGCACCGGGTCCCCGGTCGGAGATGAGCAGATCCTCGGAGTCGAGCGTGCGCTCGACGTCGTCGAGGGTCGTGAACTTCTCCCCCGCACTCGCACGACGGACGACGATTTCGTCACCGAGCAGCGCGGTGTCGTAGGCGTGCAGCGGCTGACCGAGTTCGAGCATGACGTAGTTCGTGACGTCCACGGTCAGACTGATCGGGCGCATTCCCGCCTGCTGCAGGCGACGCTGCATCCAGAACGGAGTCTTCGCCTGAGGATCAAGCCCCGTCACCTGAAGTGCAGTGAACTGGTCGCAGCCAGCGACCTCGTTGATGGGGTTGTTGTTCTCAACCGTGACCGGGAATCCATCGTCGGTGGCCGCATTGGTGGGAGCCACCTCGGCGGATCCGATATCGGTGAAGGTCTGCCCCCTCATCTGCGCATATTCGCGTCCGATACCGCGCATCGACAGCTGGTAGCCGCGGTCGGGGGTGACGTTGACGTCGAGGGTGACCTGGTCGAGGCCGAGCAGCGCGATCGCGTCATCGCCGGGCTCACCGGTCAGACCAAGATCCGACAGCACGATGATGCCGGAGTGATCCTCGCCGAGGCCGAGCTCCTTGGCCGAGCAGATCATGCCGTCGGACTTGTGACCGTAGGTCTTCCGCGCAGCGATGGCGAAGTCATCGGGCAGGACGGCTCCGGGCAGGCAGGCGACGATGAGGTCGCCGGGCACGAAGTTGTGGGCACCGCAGATGATGCCGCGGCTCGGCACCTCGGGTCCGGGCTGCGGGTCCTTCGGGTCGTCGAGATCCTCGTTGTGTTCGGGTCCGACGTCGACGCGGCACCAGTTGACGGTCTTGCCGTTGGAGTGCTCTTCCTTGACGAGTTCGAGCACACGACCGACGACGAGGGGCTCGGTGATCTCGGGTCCGAAGAAGTCCTCTTCCTCGAGTCCGATGGACGCGAATTCGGCGGCGAGGGCATGGGGGTCGGTCTCGGCTGGGAGATCGACATAGTCGGCCAGCCAGTTCAGTGGGACGCGCATATCAAGCCTTCATTCCGAAACGGGCCGAGAAGCGCACATCGCCTTCGACCATGTCGTGCATATCGTTGATTCCCTCGCGCAGCATCAGGGTGCGCTCGATGCCCATGCCGAAGGCGAAGCCCTGGTAGACATCGGGGTCGATGCCGGCGGCGCGCAGCACGTTGGGGTGGACCATTCCGCAGCCGCCCCATTCGATCCAGCCGGGGCCGCCGACCTTGTTGGGGAACCAGAAGTCCATCTCCGCGCTCGGTTCGGTGAACGGGAAGAAGCTCGGGCGCAGGCGGGTCTTCGACTCAGGCCCGAACATTTCGCGGGCGAAGCCGTCGAGGGTGCCCTGCAGGTTGGCCATGGTCAGGCCCTTGTCGATGGCGATGCCTTCGATCTGGTGGAAGACCGGGGTGTGGGTGGCGTCGAGCTCATCGGTGCGGAAGGTCTTGCCCGGGCACACGACGTAGAGCGGCACGCCGCGCTCAAGCAGGGAGCGCGACTGCACCGGTGAGGTGTGGGTGCGCAGGACGAGGCCGGCATCGGCGGGGTCGACGAAGAACGTGTCCTGCATCTGGCGGGCCGGATGGTCGGGTCCGAAGTTGAGCGCATCGAAGTTCAGCCACTCGGATTCGATCTCGGGTCCTTCGGCGACCTCCCAGCCGAGGCCGACGAAGTAGTCCGCGGCCTGTTCCTGGATGAGGGACAGCGGGTGGCGGGCACCGAGCTGGCGACGACCGGTGGGCAGGGTGACATCGATGGACTCTTCGATGAGGACCGCGGCGTCGCGTTCGGCTTCCAACTCGCCGAGGCGGTCGTCGTGGGCCTTCTTGACCTGTCCCCTGGACTTGCCGACGATCTTGCCGGCGGCGGCCTTGTCGGCCTTGTCGAGTCCGCCGATGGCTCGGTTGGCCAGCGCCAGCGGCGACTTGTCACCGGTGTGGTCGATCTTCGCCTGCTTGAGATCGTCGAGGGTGGTGGCGTCCGCGAAGGCGCTCAGGGCAGCGTCAACGGCCGCCTTCACGGCCGACTCGTCCAGAGGGTCGAGCTGGTCTGTCATCAATGTCCTTTGTGCGTGTCGTTCGGACTGATCGTCTTCTTGGTGTCAGTCTATCGTCTCCGCATCGTCGTTCTGCCGTGGGTCCGGTAAGCGATCCGGGCACTTGAAGTGTCCCGGAATCTGTCACTGCCACCGGGTCAATCTGCGGTCATCGCGCTGGTGTGCCCTGGCTCATAGGGCAGAGTACGTGGGAGTAGTAGTGTCGAAGCATGACGACTCTCAAGGCTTCCGATGTCATGGTCCGGGCTCTCGAGAACGAGGGGGTCGAACGCATCTTCGGGATTCCCGGTGAAGAGAATCTCGACTTCATCGATTCGCTGCGCCAGTCCTCCATCGAACTCATCCTCACCCGCCACGAGCAGGCTGCCGCATTCATGGCCGCGACTTATGGCCGACTGACCGGCACACCCGGGGTGTGCCTGACGACCCTCGGGCCGGGGGCACTCAACCTGGCGACCGGGGCCGCGTACGCCCACCTCGGCGGGATGCCGATGGTCATGATCACCGGGCAGAAGGGCATTCGCACCGCCGAGCAGGCCCGGTTCCAGATCGTCAACACGGTCGCCACGATGGGTCCGCTGACGAAGTCCACGCATCAGATCTCCTCGGCGCGGATGATTCCGACCCTGGTCAGGGAGGCGTTCCGCACCGCGCAGGACGAACGTCCGGGGCCGGTGCACCTCGAACTTCCGGAGGACATCGCCTCGGTGCCGGTGGAGAACTTCGATCTCATCTCCCCGCATACGACGAATCGTGCGGTTGCCGCGGACTCCGCCCTCGATCACGCCGCCGAGGTGATCCGTCGTGCCGAACGCCCGCTGCTCATGGTCGGCGCGGACGCGGCCCGCTCGGACTGCAGCCAGTCGCTCGCGGACTTCGTTCCGCGCGTCGGCATCCCCTACTTCACCACCCAGATGGGCAAGGGCACGGTGTCCGGGTCGGTCGAGCTCTACATGGGCACCGCGGCGTTGACCGACCGCGATTACGTTCACGATGCGATCGAGAAGGCCGATGTCATCGTCACCATCGGCCACGATACGACGGAGAAGCCGCCGTTCACGATGAACGAGCGTGGACCGACCGTCGTCCACCTCGGGTACAGGGCGCCCTTGGTCGAGCAGGTCTATTTCCCGCAGGCCGAGGCGGTCGGCGATCTGGGCCCGACGCTGAGCAGGCTTGCCGATATGTTGGAAGGTCAGGTGCCCAACGCTCAGGCGCTGCTGCCGATGCGTGAGGGGATCCTGGCGAAGATCGCGGAGCGGGCGACCGAGCACCGGTTTACCCCGCAGCGGATCGTCCATGATGTGCGTGGCGTGATGCCCGTCGATGGGATCGTCGCCCTGGACAACGGCATGTACAAGATCTGGTTCGCCAGGAACTACCGGACGACTCGGGCGAACACGCTGCTGCTCGACAATGCCCTGGCGACGATGGGTGCCGGGCTGCCCTCGGCGATCGCGGCCAAGCTCACGCATTCGGAGCGCCGAGTCATGGCCGTCGTCGGCGATGGCGGGTTCATGATGAACAGCCAGGAGCTCGAGACGGCCGTGCGACTGGGCCTCGACCTTGTTGTGCTCATCCTCGAAGACAACGCCTACGGCATGATCCGGTGGAAGCAGGAATCCGATGGGATGGCCGACTTCGGGATGACCTTCACCAACCCGGACTTCGTCACCTACGCCCAGGCATATGGGGCGACCGGGCGGCGGGTCGAGGACATCGAGGATCTGCGGCCGACGCTGGAGTCCGCGTTCACCGAGGGTGGCGTGCAGGTCGTTGTCGCGCCGGTCGATTACACGGAGAACAAGCGGGTGCTCATTGACGAGTTGGGGCGGCGGTGAACTGTCGTCGTTCCTCTCGCCGGGTCACGTCTGCGGGATCCAAATCCATCCTTCGTGCCGGACAACTGAGCTCAGATCGTCCGGCGGCGGTACACAGCGACCGCAGAAGGCTTCATAAGCGATGAGTGCAGCGAGAACTGCATCGAGAGCGTTGTCGTCGTCGATGCAGTGGTCAGCGTGGCCATTCCACTCAAGCTTCGGAAACCTCATAGATAACGAGTCAACTAGCTGTACTGACCGTGGACATTGATTGAAGCGATGGTTGACCTTGCCCCGGCGTCAACGTTTACAGTCAAGTGTCATGACCATTTCATTGATTGACAGCGCCACTGCGATGGCGCGGGTTTTAGACGCGGCCCCCGATCTGCGGGGGGATCTCATCAGAGAGATGTGGGCGCCCATGGCCGGCATGTACCACTTCATTCCTGACGGGCTGGATATGGCGTCCGTCCACCGTCAAAACTTCGGTTTCGACTGGGAGAACACTTCGGACCAGCTACACGAGGGTTTGAAGATGCTGGTGGACACTGATGCGTGGAGACGAGTCGCTGGGGCGCTTGAGGCGGGAGTCGCCGCTTTGAAGGACGCCGACCCGAGCCTGATCGTGCCGGATCTCACGGTGCTGCTCTTGCTCGGCGATCCAACCAACGATCATTTCCTCAATGAGGTACAGGGCTTGTCGGGGTTCGGCGGAATCAGCGGCTACATAGCAATCACGGTGTGGCCCACCCAGCGCGTCCTCGACCGGCTCGAAGCCATCGCCGTCCATGAGCTCCATCACAATGTCCGCTATTCGCCCGGCGGTATCGTCTGGAATCCCAACACAGTCACGGTTGGAGAACACATCATCTCCGAGGGGCTCGCAGACACATTCGCAGCAGAACTCTACGGCGACACTGGATACACCCACTTCGTGACGGATGCGACCCGCTCTGATGACCAGGTTCTTGCGAAGGTCGCGACCGGGCTTGATATCACCGGGATGCAGGACTTCGCGGCGTGGGTTCTCGGCGATGCCACAGCCAAACTTTTCGGTGGTTCGCCGGTAGGCCTGCCCACCGGCGCGGGGTACGCCGCCGGAGCGAGAGTGGTTGCCGCGTACGTCGAAGCCGAAGGCACGACCGCGGCGCAGAACGTATGTACCCCCGCGGCGGAGATCCTGCTGCAGGCTCTACCTCGCCTTGGTCTTGCCCCGTCCGGGCGCGACTGACGACCGAGACGTGATGAGGAGTACGTGATGGAGCGCACCGTCAAGGAACTCGCCGAGCGAGCAGGGATAAGCGGTCGCGCATGGCGTTCCTCTTATTGTCCCTCGTGGCCAGGTACTTTCGTCTGCTCACTCCACACTGATGCCGAGCTCACGGGCGAAGAGTTCGGCAAAGAGCATCAGCTGCGTTTCGTCGATGGTGGCTCCGCGCAGCGAATGCACGCCGGAGATCTTGTGTGGCTGAAGTCCACGGATATCGACGTTGCCGAGCGTGGCCCCTTCGCATTGGAAGACGCCGACGGTGCTGCCGGGGAAGGACACCCGGCTCACCTTGGCCCGATCGAGGTCGATCTCGTCGATGACGCAGTCCCGGAATTCGACGTCGGTCAACTTGGCTCCGCGGAGATTGAGGTAGGAGATGCGGCAGTTGTTGATGACCACCTTCTCCCACACACTGTCGTGGACGACTCCGGCGCCGATCCGCGTGCCGCTGATCTCAGTGTGCAGGAGGTTGCCTCGCGGCATCGTCCACGTGTCGGCCCGTGAGTCAGCGATCGTGGAGCCGGAGAACCGTGTACCGGTGAGGTTGACCGGTGCTTCGGCCTCACCGAAGTTCACTCTGCTCAGGGACGAGTCGAGGAACGTGGCCAAGGAGGAATCGACCTCGGTGAAGTCGAGGTCGGTGAATTCCATGCCTTCGATGAACTCCTCCGGACCGATATCGCCGAGGTAGCCGGGAGTCAGTGTTCCATTGTCGATCTTCGGTGGGCGGGGAGCTTCAGTCGTCATGATCGCAGAGTATCGGTTCGATCTGACATGCGGAGTTTCCACGTCCGCTCAACGTTCACAAGTGCGGCGTCTCACGCCCCACAGCCAGTCGATGGATTCGATGATGACGACGAATCTGGAGGACCCTCCCCTAGACGGGTTTGCCCAACTAGACTGCACGCATGAAGCCTCTGACGACGATCATGTCATTGCCAGTTGCCGACCCTGACCGCACGGCCGAGTTCTACCGCGACGGCCTCGGCCTTCAGACAGACGGAGTCGAGGAAGGCATCGTCGCCTTCGAGCTGCCGAATCTGTCGATCTTCTTCATCGCGGCAGACGAGTACGGCGAGTACCTCGCGCTATCAGGACAAGAAGGTTCGAAGGACCCTGTTCCCGGTGCCAGCGTCATCTCCTGTGCGTTCGCCACCCGGGCTGAAATCGACGACGTTATCGATCGTGCGGTTGCCGCCGGTGGTTCGGCGGAACCGGCTCAGGACGTCGACGGATCGTACATGGGCTATTTCGCCGACCAAGACGGTTACATCTGGGAACTCGTGGCCAATGAACGCACGGCTCAGGCCGCTGAGACCGACTAGCCTCTCAACACGCCCTCACACCGGTTGCCGAGTCGGCGGCTGGCGCGCGAAATCGATCTTTCTCATTGCCAACCGGTAGCGAACGTAGTCTCCGAACACGTAGATCGGCAACGTCACAGTGACGAGGAGATGCGGGACGGAAGGTGACGCCTCGGTCCCGAAACCAGCGGCCCAGAATAGTGCGGCGACGACAATGCACACCACCGCAGATTTCAGCATTTCGTCGAGGCATTGTGCCCGCAGTCCCGAGAGCGTCAGCGGCTGGGTTTTCGCGGCAGTCATTGCCTCACTCCGTCCTGCGGCTCACTTCGTCACGAAAAGGTTACTTGTTCTCACAATAACGGAAGTCAGGTCGACATGGAACCGTCGGCGCCGCTCAACTTCAATGGCGCTGAGGAGTTCTTCCGCCCCTGCATCACCGCGAAAAATCTCAAAAATCACGCAACTCAATCAGTGCGAACACATATCGCTAATCGCATTCTGCGCATACCCCGGTGGCCGACAACTCCATGAAGTGAGTCGGACATACTGCGTTCTGTCTGTCGAAGTTCTTCGTCCGTCGGTTCCGCACTGCAGCCACCTCGGGCGTCAACGTCGGCACCCCACCGTCACTAGGAAGGTCGGTCGCGAATTTCTGATAGCAGAGCAGACGATGCTGGGCGGCCAGATCCTCAACATCAGCGGCAGGATCGCTGTTCACTGCTTTCGGTGCCTGCGCGTAGCCATCACCGATCGTGCCATCCTGGTGCACACAGAGAGAAGTCAGAGGAGGTTCGCCGGCCTCGGCCGCTCTCTTTGCCACCTGCTCGAGCAACTTCCCGCTCCAGTTGCTGATGAGCATCTTCGTACGTATGCCGGAGCGCGCCTGAACTGCCTCGGTAATTTCCTTGTATGTGAGTGTCCGGTTGTACTTCTGGGCTGTCTGAATCAGCAGCTCGTAGGCGATAGTGACCCATGAATGCAGAGCTTCACTGAAATCTGCCTTGGATCCGTCTGCTTCGAAATATGTTCCTTGAGGTGATGACACATTTGTCATCATAGTCCGAACCATCGGCAGCCCCGGGCACATCCAATGGAGCGATCGCAATGAACCAAAAACGGCTTGAGCCGGCTCAGGCAATGCTCCGTCGGAAAAAGTCGTCACCAGTGACGATGAAAACGAAATAAGTGCTGATCGAGGCGACTCATCCCGACCCCGCACCCTCACATCCGCTGATTCCGCGCGCTCTCATAGATGCACACGCCGGCGGCGGTCCCGAGGTTGAGGCTCTCTGCTGACCCGTAGATCGGCACGGCCACAGACGAATCGCACAGTGCCAGATCGCCGGCACTCATCCCCCACGCCTCATTGCCGAACACCCACGCGGTTCGGGCAGACAGATCCAGCCCGGTATCCCACGGATGGTGGAGATCGTGAGCGTCATCGTTCGCATCGGCGGCGAGCACCTGCAGGCCACGGGCACGGGCAAGCTCGGCCACCTCGGCGAGGCCGACACCCGTGACCACTGGAACATGGAACAGGGACCCCGCCGTCGAACGCACGGTCTTGTCGTTGTAGACATCCACCGACGATGAGGTCAGCACCACCGCATCGGCACCGGCGGCATCGGCCAGGCGGATGATCGTGCCGGCATTGCCCGGATCACGAACCTGAGAAAGCACGACGATGAGCTGGGCTTCCTTGTCGACCACAGAGGTCCACTCCACGTCGAGGGCCTTGCACACGGCCACCACACCCTGGGAATTCACTGTCGTCGCCAACTCGGTGAGCACCTCGGCGGTGACGATGTTCCACTGGATCCGCGCATCCTTCACCGCCGAGACGAACTCAGGATGCACCTCGGCGGACTCCTCGGTGATGAAGAGTTCGACGACCGACCCCGACGACGCCAGAGCCTCACGCACGGCCTGCGGCCCCTCGACGAGGAACTGACCGGTGAGCTTGCGATCACGGCGCTTGAGCAGCTTCGCGGCATTCTTGATCCGCTTGGATTGGGGCGAGGAGATGACGTCTGGAAGCTTCATGAGGTTCGTGGTTCCCGTGTTCTCGAGGTGGTCCGGACAGACTCAACGGCCCCGAACTGGAAGTTCGGGGCCGTTGAAGATCACGTCAGTGATCGGCAGTCTGTGGTGACGCTGCTCAGGCGGCGTCGGTCTTCGCTGCGTTGACGTCGGACGGCAGAGCGTCCTTGGCAACCTTGACCAGGTGGGCGAAGGTGGCCGAATCGTTGACGGCGAGCTCGGCGAGCATGCGACGGTCAACCTCGACTCCGGCGGCCTTGAGGCCCTGGATGAAACGGTTGTAGGTCATGCCGTTGGCGCGGGCGCCGGCGTTGATGCGCTGGATCCAGAGGCGACGGAAGTCACCCTTGCGGGCGCGACGGTCACGGTAGCTGTAGACCAGCGAGTGGATGACCTGCTCTTTGGCCTTGCGGTACAGACGCGAACGCTGTCCCCGGTAGCCGCTTGCCCGGTCGAGGATGACCCGGCGCTTCTTGTGGGCGTTGACGGCCCTCTTCACACGTGCCACGTGTTACTCCTTTGAAAATATCGTTCAGCCGGCAGTGCCGGTGTCTGGTTCAAGCTGAGGTGGATGATCCTGGTCCGTTCCGCCGCAGTGAGGCAGTACGGAGCGGGGATCACCTTCCCTTGAGCTTGCCCAGAAGCTTGCGGGCCACCTTGCGATCTCCGCCGGTGATTTCCTGATCAGTGGATACGCGACGCTTACGAGCCGAGTTCTTGCCCTCGAACTTGTGCTGGTTGTTCACGCCTTCGCGCATGATCTTGCCACTGCCAGTCACGCGCATGCGCTTCTTGGCACTGCTGTTCGTCTTCTGCTTCGGCATCGTGCCGTTCTCCTTTGCAATTCGTCACCCGCGGCGCACCGCCGGCAACTACTTCACACGACTCGGACCACGCAGGTCCGTGACGTCACTTACTTCTCACGCGTCCTGGTCTGCTGCGTTCTTCTCTGCAGCGACCCGATCGCGTCGGGACTTCACCTCGGCGTTTTGGCCCTTGGAACCCGAAGATGCCTTGCGCGCCTCCGCCTTGGCGTCGGATTTTGATTTGAGAGGGGCGATGACCATCACCATGTTGCGTCCATCGACCCGTGGTGAGGATTCGACAGTGCCGAGGTCCGACACATCTTCGGCCAAGCGGTTGAGCAGCTTGATGCCCATCTCGGGGCGGGACTGCTCACGGCCGCGGAACATGATCATGACCTTGACCTTGTCTCCACCGTCGAGGAAGCGAGTCACATGCCCCTTCTTCGTCTCATAATCGTGTTCGTCGATCTTGAGACGGAAGCGAATCTCCTTCAGTGCCGTGTTCGCCTGGTTCTTCCGGGCTTCCCTGGCCTTCTGAGCAGATTCGTACTTGAATTTTCCGTAGTCCATGAGTTTGGCCACGGGAGGCTTCGCCTGCGGTGCAACCTCGACGAGGTCGAGATCTGCCTCACGGGCGAGATCGAGTGCCTTGCGAATGGCAACGATACCGACCTGTTCACCATTGGGTCCGACCAACCGGACCTCGGGAACCCGAATCCGGTCATTGATGCGCGTCTCGCTGATGTGTTCACTCCTTTTTAGCTCAAATGGGTCGTGGCAATGAAAAAGGCTCCCATTGACACGCATGCCAAGGGAGCCTGCACACACCACAGCAACGGAATTGGGAACCGTTGGAGCTTCAGTGAATACACCTCGACCTGAAATCGCACCGAGTTCGCACTCGCTGGACCTGCAGATCATCGGACCCGATCGCTCTTCGCGATCAAGGTGGGAGTCAGACTCCGCTTCGCACCAGAGTCCAGTGTACTACGCATCATGACACTTCGCACATCGGGGCCGAACGTGCGATTCGCGCGCGGATTCTGTGCCAAGCTTATGCCATGAGTTCTGAAGAATCCGTTCCCGCCGAGGCGGTTGCCGAGGTCACCCGCGACATCGCCGAGGTGCCCGCCGTCGAGGTCATCACCTCAGCCGCCGTCCATCTCATGTCCGCCGCCGCCGTCAAGTGCGGCCTGGCCGAGGACTCCCCCGAACAGCCCGCCGCCGAGCTCCAGGACCTCGACGAGGCCCGCAAGCTCATCACCGCTCTGGCCGGCCTGGTCACCGGTGCCGCCACGGTCATCGGCGACCACCACGCCCGCCCGCTGCGCGATGGCCTGCGCAGCCTGCAGCTGGCCTTCCGCGAAGCCTCGGACATCCCCGATGAACCCGGACAGGGTCCCGGAGAGAAGTTCACCGGCCCCGTCCGCTGATCCACCCGCTGTTGACTGCGGCCCTCGACCATCGGTCGGGGGCCGTTTTCGCATACCCTCGCCGAGGCGGTGCCGCGGAACGGGCGAGAGTGCGGAGTCCTTACGCGCCGAGGTCGGCGATGAGCGCCCGGACGAGATCGGCCTCGACATCGTCGAAGCCGGGGCCGAACTGCCCGAAGCGCAGGCCGTTGACCGCCCCGATGATGGCCACCCATACCGTCAGGGTTCGCATGATCACGGCATCATCGGCGTCGATTCCGAGCTCCTCGAGGCCTTCCCGCAGCGGCCCGAGGGCCTGTGCGGTCCGCGACGGCTCGGCTGAGCTCGGCGCAGAGGTTGCCATTGGGGGCGTCGAAGCCTCCGCGATCAGCTGCGTCAGCGCCACCATGACCCTGGTTCCCGGCACGACGGTCTCCTGCCTCGGCGCCTCATAGTCGGGCACCGGCGTCCCGTAGATGAGCGCCCAACGGTTCGGGTAGCGCCTGGACCAGTCGAGCATGCTCAGCGCCAGGCTCGGCACGCTCCGGTCCTCGGCCAGGGCCGCATCTACCTCTTCGGCGATCTGGGTGAAAGCATCGCGGATGAGGATCGTCAGCAGCTCATCCCGACTCTTGACGTAGCGGTAGACGGCGCTGGAGACGACTCCGAGCTCCCGGGCGACCGCCCGCAGCGACAGTCCGTCGACCCCGTCCTCGTCGACCATCCGGTTGCCGATGCGGGTGATCTGAGCTTCGGTCTCCAGCCGGGCGCGCTGGCGGGGCGTCGTATTCTCCATGCCCCCCACCCTATGATCCGAGAGCAAAGATAACAATAGTGAGCACTGCTCTTGTTTTGTGTCGTCGACTGCTCTACGCTGAATTTCAGAGAGCACCGCTCTCGTTCTGATCGATCATCACTGGCATTTCACCCACCGCACTCGCATCGACACAGCAGAGGACACGGATCATGACCACAGCACTCATCATCGGACACGGACAGATCGGCGCAGAGATCGCCGCCCAACTGAGCGAGGCGGGGATCGAGACAAGAATCGCGACCCGCTCAGCAAAGGCTGCGCTGGTGGACGCTTGGCCAGTGGAGACGGGGACCGTAGAAGGGCCTCCTACTCCCCTCCATGTGCGTGCCGACGCCACCGATCGCAATCAGCTGCGCCGCGCCGCCGAAGGCTCCGACGTCATCTTCGCCTGCGCCCACGCGGCCTATGACAGCAGGGTCTGGGAGCGGATCCTGCCCGCACTCGACGCCGCGGTCCTCGACACCGCCGCAGAACTCGGCATCCCAGTCGTCTTCCCCGAATCCGTCTACGGCTTCGTCGGACTCGAAGGCCCGCTGACCGAGTCCTCTCCCTTCGCCCCGAGCGAGGACAAGGGACGGATCCGGCAGCGCCTCATCGAAGCCCGCCGGTCACACCCGGCCAGGGCCGCCAGCGTCATCGCCGGAGACCTCATCGGCACCACAGCCGAACCGAACTCATCGGTGGTGCGCCTGTGCATCACCGAACGGGTGAAGAACCATCAGCTCCCCTTCGCCCCGGCACGGACGAAAGTCCCTCATGGCATCACGGTCATCGCCGATCTCGCCGCAGCGATGATCCGCACCGGCGAACTCTTACAGAACGACGCGGCGGGGACGCACCGACTGGTCATCGCGCCGACGTCGAATCCGACGCTCGACGAGATCGCCGCCTTCACGGCCTCGGAGGTCGGCACGAAGCCCCGTAAGATCCTCGCACTCCCCCACTGGGTCACCCGCGCCTCGGGACTGTTCGACCGGTCGATGTACGAAATCGCCGCCCTCCGCGAGCTCTGGTACCGACCCAACATCGTCGAACCCGGTGAGATCGCCGAGGAGCTCGGCACCACGCCGTGGCAGCAGGGCGCTCGACAGATGCTGTGAACCCGGGGCGACAGCCGTGGGGTCGCGTGCGGCCGGTCGGGTCGCGTACGGCCTTGTGGGGCCGCGTACGAACCGTCCGGTCGCGTACGACCCGGTGGACCGCCTCGGCGGGGGTCAGTCGAGGAAGATTCCGTTGCCCGGCCCCAAGGGCAGATCGAGGAAGAACCAGATCGCCAGCAGCGCCGCCCAGGCCAGCCAGAACGGGATGACGAACGGGAACATTCGGGAGATCACCGTGCCCAGACCGGCGTTGGGTTCGTAACGGCGGACGAGTCCGAGGAGGACGATCATGTACGGATTGAGCGGGGTGATGACCTGGGTCGCCGAGTCGCCGACGCGGAACCCGGCCTGGATGAACGCCGGTTCGTAGCCGAGGAGGGCGAAGAGCGGGACGAACACTGCGGCCATGAGCGTCCACATCGACGAGCCGGAGACGATGAACAAGTTGAGCACGCTGGCCAGGAGCATGAACCCGATGACCGCGGCAAACCCGGTCAGACCGATGCTCTCGAGCCCGTCGGCGCCGGCCACGGCGATCCACGAACCGATGCCCGTCCAATTGAACAGGGCGATGAACTGGCCGAGGATGAAGGCGAGGATGAGGAAGGACATCATGTCGACGATCGAGTCACTCATCATCCGCACCACATCGTTCATCGAGCGCACACTGCGCACCACGAAACCGTAGACGACGCCCATGAGCATGAAGTACGCGAAGACGATGAACACGATCGAGGACAGCAGCGGCGACTCGGGTAGGAATCCGCCGTCCTCGTTCCGCCACGGCGAGTTCGGGACGAGGAACGCCACGAGCAGGACCGCGGTGAGGATCAGCGCGGACACGAGCGCCCAGATCAGCCCCTTCTTCTCCTCAGGTTCGAGCTCCGCTTTGACCTCCGGGGCGTCCTCCTCGTGCTGCGCTGCAACCTCGGTGTCACTGTAGGGGCTGTCCTTGGCCTGAAATTCCTTGGCCAGGCCCTTCTTGCCCGTCGCGGCGTATTCGCGCGGGACACCCTTGCGGATCATGTTCGGTTCGATGAGCTTGTCGATGATGAACCCGGCGATGATCGCCAAGACGATCGAGGCGGCGATGTTGAAGTAGTAGTTCGACACCGGATTGACCGCCGAATATTCGGTGCCAGGCAGGGTGTCCATCACCGAGGTGGTGATGCCAGCGAACAGGGCGTCGAGGCTGGTCGGCACGATCGAGGTCGAATAGCCGGCACCGGTGGCCGCGAAACCGCCGATGAGCCCGGCCATCGGGTGGCGGCCGGCCGCCTTGAACACGAGGGCGGCCAGCGGCGGAATGATGATGAACGCGGAGTCGGCCATGATCGACCCGACCACGCCGACGAAGCCCACAGCATAAGGCAGCAGCCAGCGGGGGCTCGACCCGAAGGCCACGCGCACGGCGGCCGCGAGCATCCCCGACTTCTCGGCCACGCCCACTGCGAGCAGGATCGGCAGGACAGTGGCCAGCGGCGGGAAGCCGATGTAGTTATCGCCCATCGTCGTCGTCAGCCACGACAGTCCTTCACCTGTGAAGAGGCCTTTGATCGCGACGGTCTCGTCGCCGCCGGGAATGGACACGGAGACACCGGCGAGTGCCATGGCCGTCGACACCGCTCCGGTGATGAGGAAGAGGCCGAGGAAGAGAGTGAAGGGTTCGGGCAGTTTGTTGCCTACCCGTTCGATGCCGTCGAGCATGCGCTGGCCGAAGCCGACCTTGCCCTGGGTCGTCGTTGACATGGTGGTACCTCGTGATCGTTATGTGAGCGGTCAATGGGGTCAGCGTTTAATGGGGTCAGCGGTCGGTGGTCGGTGGTGGTCGGGCCGGTCAGGTTCGGACGGCCGGCCCCGAGGCGGGTGGTCTCAGTCGAAGAAGTGGGGGACGTCGATGGCACCCCCTGCCGCTTCGAACTCGGCGACCACGTCGGCGGCCAGGGCGTCATCGGCCAGGAAGTCCAGTGCGGTGCAGGCCAGACCGTAGGCACCGTCGCGGGCGGCTTCCTCGGCGGCCGGGGAGATCGCGGCGGCCGCGAACTCCCGGGTGTGCAGGGCGATCTCCGAATCCGCAGTCTTGAGCAGCGGGTGGATGCCAGGGATCCGGTAGGAGACATTGCCGAAGTCTGTGGAGGCCGCGATCGATTCGTCGAGGACGCGGGCGGGCAGCGGACTGCGGCCGCGGTCGGTCTCGTGGAGGGCCCACCGTCTGGCCAGGGCGTCGTTGCCGCGCACCGGCAGGGAGGGGGCGTGTTCGTCCCAGCTGATGTCGACGCCGGTCCCGGTCATCAGCGCAGCGCCCTTGGCGACGTCTTCGACTCGTGCGGAGAGCTCCTTGAGCGTATCGGGGTATTTCGATCGCACATAGCACTTGACCTGGGCGTCTTCGGTGATGATCGAGGGCCGGGTGCCGCCGGAGGAGATGACGGAGTGGAGGCGAGAGATCGGCGGCATCTGCTGACGCAGCAGTCCGAGTCCCTGGTAGAAGAGATTCGCCGCGTCGAGGGCGTTCCTGCCCATGAAGGGCTGCGCCGAGGCGTGCGCCGGCACTCCGGAGAAGGTGACGTCGAGGAGGCGTCTGCCCAACCACACCTGTTCGGCGCAGTCGTATCCGTAGCCGTGGACCATGATCGCGGCGTCGATGTCCT
The DNA here is from genome assembly GCF_021023135.1 of Brevibacterium sp. CCUG 69071. Lineage (GTDB taxonomy): Bacteria > Actinomycetota > Actinomycetes > Actinomycetales > Brevibacteriaceae > Brevibacterium. Next base: position 853,530 of record NZ_PGFV01000002.1, on the reverse strand, counting down.
CGAAGGCTCCGGCGCGGGCCATGAGTTCTTTGCCGGAGTGGCCCTCTTCGGCGGGGGTGCCGAGGAGGACGACCCTGCCGGGGACCGCGTCCGGATTCTGCTCGCAGAGCGCCGCGATCGCGAGGAAGGCTCCGACGGCGCAGGTGGCGATGAGGTTGTGGCCACAGCCGTGGCCGATCTCCGGCAGGGCGTCGTATTCGGCGAGGATCGCGATCGTCCGGCCCGTGCCGGATCCGGAGGCGGTGGCGGTGGCGGAACCCGTGGTGGCTCCCGAGCCAACGGTGGCGCCGGAGCCGGTGGTGGCTCTGAACGCGGTGTCGAGGCCGAACACTCCGGTCTCGACCTCGATGCCGTGGGAGCGGAGGAGCTCAGCGATGGCCGCGGCCGATTCGTGTTCCTCGAAGGCTGTCTCCGCCAGGCCGTGGATTCTCCGGAGCAGTCCGGTCAGGTCGGTCGAGAGCTCATCGATGCTCTCGGCGATCGCGGTCGTGGAGGCGACGGGGGCACCGGTGAAGGCCGGTTCCCAGGCCGGTGCCGCCTCTGCCCGATCCTGCGTCTCGTGCTCCATGTGCGCGAGGTAGGACTCGTCCGGGGTCTGCGGTCGGGAGAGGTCTCGGATTTCGCTCATGGGTCGAGCCTATTGTCCCGGGTCCGGGATATCAGCACCGACCGGGCAGGATTTCAGACTGTGGTCAGACGGATGGCCAGAGAGTCGATCTTCGCGACGAGTTCCTCATCGCCGGCCACGGCCTCTTGGAACCGCTGCACCTCGGTCTGCGGCACCTCGGATTCGACGCCGAGGCGGATCCCCAACTCCGGTCCCCCGAGGTTGACCGTGTGGCTGCCGGGACTGATGCCCAGCCGTGCCAGCCAGCCGAACGACTCGGCGATGGTAGCGAGACGTCGCCCCACCTCGGCGTCGGCCCAGGACGGGGTCCAGTCCTCGCCCTTGACGAAGGCGAACATCGCGGGCCGCCGGAGCAGGAACGAGGAGTCGGCCCCGGGGTCGAGGACGACGAGTTGGGAGTCGGCTTCGATGGCACCAAGGACGAGGCGTTCGGCTTCGATCGGCACCGGCCTGGCCTCGGCGTGCCAGGCCGTCAGCGGTGGGATCGCGCTGAAGCCCGGAGTGCATTCGCGACCGTCTTCGGCTTGCAGGCGGACCATCGCCATCTCCGAGGAGTTATCGACCATCAGTCCCTTCTCGTTGACCTCGTGGTCGAGGGCCATCGGGACGATCGGCGCGTAGAGGCGGGCCCCGGACAGGGCGGCGAGCACGGCTCGGTGGGCGGCAGGATCCAGGGGTTCGGCGCGCACCGCCTCGAGGGCTGCGAGGAGACCGGGATCGGCCTCCCCCGTGTCACCGGAGAACGGGTTGGGCTTGAGGTCCCGCCCGGACCAGGTCTGCCCGGCCGAGTCGGAGTGCTGGCCGGGATGGTCCTCGGCGGAGTTCGCCTGACCGTGAGGATCGGAGGTCACCGCATCACCGCCCTGCGACGTCGAGCGCTTCTTCCAGGGTGAACTTGCCGGCGTAGAGGGCCTTGCCCACGATCGCGGAGTCCACGCCGAAGGGCACGAGCTCGCGGAGGCTGCGCAGGTCATCGAGGCTCGAGACTCCACCCGAGGCGACGATCGGCTGTTCGGTCTTCTCGGCCAGGGACTTCAGCAGCTCGACATTGGGCCCCTGCAGTGTGCCGTCCTTGCGGACGTCGGTGACGACGTAGCGGGCACAGCCGGCGGCTTCGAGAGTGGCGAGGACTTCGTAGAGATCTCCGCCGTCTTTGGTCCAGCCGCGGGCGGCCAGAGTGGTGCCGCGGACGTCGAGGCCGATGGCGACCTGATCGCCGAAGCGGGAGATCATCTCTGCCGTCCACTCCGGGTTCTCCAGTGCCGCGGTGCCGATGTTGACGCGCTCGGCACCGGTGTCCAAGGCCCGCTCAAGGCTCTCGGTGTCCCGGATTCCGCCGGAGAGTTCGACCTTGATCCCGACTGCCTTGACGACCTGATTGAGCAGGTCGGAGTTCGAACCGCGTCCGAAGGCGGCATCGAGATCGACGAGGTGGATCCACTCCGCTCCCCGGTTCTCGAAATCCTGGGCAGCGTCGATCGGCGAACCGTAGTCGGTTTCGGTGCCGGCTTCGCCCTGCACGAGGCGGACGGCCTTGCCGTCGGCGACGTCGACCGCGGGGAGGAGAACGAGCTTGTTCGAAGTGTCAGTCATTGTGACCTTTCTCAGGGGGTGACGGGGTTGTCAGTGAAGGAGTTGAGCCAGTTGCGCAGCAGCAGGGCACCCGCCTCGGCGGATTTCTCGGGGTGGAACTGGGCGGCCCACGTGGTGCCGTCCTCGACGGCGGCGATGAAGTCGTGGCCGTGGGTGGCGGTGGTGACCAGCGCACCGGTCGGGGCTTGCGTGGCGGCATAGGAGTGGACGAAGTAGAAGCGTTCGGATTCGATGCCGGAGAACATCCGCGATCCCTGCGGCGGGCTGACCTGAGACCAGCCCATGTGCGGGACGACGGGCGCTTCGAGACCGGTTACAGCTCCGGGCCACAGCCCGATGCCCTCGGTCTGCACACCGTGTTCGACGCCGCGGGCGAAGAACACCTGCAGGCCCACGCAGATGCCCAGGAGGGGGCGACCGGCCGCATGGCGGGCGCGGATGAGGTCGAGGGCGTCGACGTTCGCCAGCCCGGCCATCACCGCGGAGAACGCTCCGACGCCGGGGACGAGGAGTCCGTCGGCGCGGTCGATGATGTCGTGGTCGGCGGTGAGCGTGACCTCGGCCCCGGCGGCTTCGGCCGCACGCACCGCGGAGCGGACGTTTCCTGCCCCGTAGTCGAGGACCGCGACCGTCGTCATGACTTCACTCCCTTGGTCAGCACCCGGCTGATCCGCCACAGGGAAAGCACGAGGACGATCGCGCCGAAGACCGCGACGACCCAGGCCATGGTGTTCCCGCCGAGGCCGACGGTGACACCGAAGGCGGTGATGAGACCGGCGAGAACGGCGACGACGATCCAGATCAGCGCGGTGCGGGCCACCGCGGCCCGTCCCGGGGTCATCGTGGCGGCACTGGCCTGCAGCTTCGTCATCGAGGAGGTGGGGATGTTGCCCTCGACCTCCTCGGCGGGCACGATCTCGAGGAGCAGCTGCTCGAGCACGTCGGGCAGGTTCTTCAGGGCCAGCCCGACGGGCACATCGGATTCGCGGGTGCCGTGGCGGTAGTGTCCGGCGTCGATCTGCTCTTCGCTGCGGACGAGAAGGAGGACCTCGTGTTTGCCGGCGAGCTTCGAGATCGCGGCGGCCGCCTCGTTGCCGGCCTGCACATCGGTGTCGGCCAGGACGATGCCGGTGAAGTCGCCGATGGGCACGATCGTGCCCTGGATGTTCGAGAGCACGCAGGCCGCGGCGAGCTGCTGGGCCTTCCCGAACGGGGTGACAACGACGGTCGTGCTCACAGGACTCCCTTGGTGCTGGGGACGGAGGTGTTGCGCTCATCGGGTTCGACGGCCTCGCGCAGGGCGCGGGCGAAGGCCTTGAACTGGGCCTCGACGATGTGGTGCGGGTCGCGGCCGCGCAGCAGGTCGAGGTGGACGGTGAGTCCGGCGTGGAAGGCGATCGATTCGAGCGAATGCGAGGTCATCGAACCGGTGAAGTGACCGCCGATGAGGTGGTACTGCTGGCCCTCGGGTTCGCCCTCGTGGACGAAGTAGGGACGACCGGAGACGTCGACGACGCACCGGGCCAGGGATTCGTCCAACGGGACCGCTGCCAGACCGTAGCGGCGGATTCCGGTCTTGTCACCGAGCGCCTCGGCCAGGGTCTGTCCGAGCACGATCGAGGTGTCCTCGACAGTGTGGTGGACATCGATGTGTGTATCGCCCTCGGAGTTGATCGTCAGATCGATAAGCGAGTGCTTCGACAGCGCGGTGAGCATGTGGTCGAAGAAGGGCACACTCGTCGAGATCTCCGAGGTGCCGGTGCCGTCGAGGTCGACGGACACGGACACGGAGGATTCCGAGGTGGTGCGGGTGCGCTGGGCCTGCCTCATGAAATGCCTTTCGTCGGGGCGGCTGTGATCGGGGTTGGCGGTGGAGCGTGGATCTATTGTCTCTCAGCGGCGACCGCGGGCTCCGCTGAGTCCGAGGACTCCGAGAGCTCCGAGGGCTCCGAGGGCTCAGCGGCGAGGATGCCGGGTGACTCGGCGAGGATCTCGTCGATCGCGGTGAGGAACGCGTCCGTCTCCGCCTCGGTGCCGGCATTGACGCGGGCGTGCCCGGCGATGCCGATGTCGCGGATGAGGACGCCGCGGTCGAGCAGCTTCTGCCACAGCTCCTGCGGTGAGGTGATGTTGCCGAAGAGCACGAAGTTCGAATCGCTCGCGTGCACGGCGAAGCCGACCTCGGCGAGGCGTGCCGACATCCGATCACGGGAGTCGATGAGTCGGTCCACGTTGGCCAGCAGCACCTCGGCGTGCTCGAGTGCTGTGCACGCGAGGACCTGGGTGATCTCGGAGAGGTGGTAGGGCAGCCGGACGAGCCGGAGGACGTCGATGAGTTCGGGCGCGGCGATCGCATAGCCCAGGCGCAGACCCGCGCAGGCGAAGGCCTTGCTCATGGTGCGTGAGACGACGAGGCGGGGCCGACCTTCCAGCAGGGTCATCGCCGAGGGCTTCGCCGGGCGAGAGAACTCCGCATAGGCCTCATCGACGATGACGATGCCCGAGCAGTTCTCGTAGGCGGCCTCGATGACGTCGAGGCCGATCGAGGTGCCGGTCGGGTTGTTCGGGGTGCAGAGGAAGACGATGTCCGGGTCGACGCGTGCCACCTCGGCCGCGACCGTCTCGGCGTCGAGAGTGAAGTCATCCTTGCGTTCGAAGCTCTGCCAAGATGCACCCGTGCCGGTGGTGATAAGCGGGTGCATCGAGTAGCTCGGGGTGAAGCCGAGGACCGTCCGCCCCGGTCCTCCGAAGGCTTGGACGATATGGGAGAGAACCTCGTTGGAGCCGTTGCCGGCCCAGATCATCGACGGGTCGAGGTCGACCGAGCTGCCGGCCCGGGCGTTGACGCCGTCGAGGTAGGTGACGAGGTGGCGGCGGAGTTCGTCGAACTCGCGGTCCGGATAGCGATTGAGTCCGGCGAAGTGCGCGTCGACAGCTGCGCGCATGCTCTCAACGACCTCGTCCGGGAGCGGATAGGCGTTCTCATTGACGTTGAGCTGCACCGGCACGTCGAGGTGCGGAGCACCATAGGGCTTGAGGCCGACGAGGTCCGAACGCACGGGCAGAGATTCGATGTTTCCCACGCGCTCAGCTTACCGCTCACCCTCGGGAGGGGCCGAGGCGGGGCCGCTCTGGGGCCGGCGTTCGATTCCTCAGCCGGACCGCTCGCGGGCACCCTAGCCGTTCATGGGCGGGACCGTCCGCAGTGCCCCTGCCGGACGGTCCCGCCCGGGCTCACTCGACGGGGACGTCGAGAGTCTGGCCGGGGTGGACCGTCGGGGTCGACAGGTGGTTGATGTCGACGATGTCAGAGACGACATCCCGGGTGTCGCGGTCGAGGCCGAGGTTCGCGGCCACGGTCCACAGGGACTCGCCTTCGCCGACGACGACCGCATCGGCTTCGATGCCGACGCCCTCGGATCCGGGTTCGGCCACGGCCGCCGCGGAGAATGACTGGGTGGCGAGGAGGACGGCTCCGCCGATGATGACGGCAGCGACGAGCAGCGTCCTCAGCAGGCGCACCGCCTGGCGTCCACGAGTGGTCAGGCGCAGTTCTTGGTTCTGTGCAGACATCGCATTACCTCTTTCTTCCGTACGATTCCACCGGTAATAGGTAGAACGTCTGTTCTATTCAACATGCCAATCGAACAAATGTCCAGTCCAACTCGAACATTTATGCGACAATGAGAGAGAACCAGCGTTGTTGATTGATCTGTCAGAACCATCTCAGTCGGCACTGACACGAGACTTCCCAACCCGGGAATGACGGGGTCGAACGGCAGGGAATAGAACGAAGGGGAACGAGCAATGGTTCAGAACAAGAGGGGCAGAGGCAGGCCCCGCAATGAGGACGTTGCCAGCGAGATCGCGGCCGCTCGCATCGACGAAGAGGACATTCCGATTCCCGAAGGCTCGACCGGAGAGGGCGATTTCCGCCTGACCCCACGCCAGCGGCTCGTCCTCGAGACGATCGAACGCGCGGTCGTCGCCAACGGCTACCCTCCGAGCATGCGCGAGATCGGCAAGGCCGCCGGACTCGCCTCACTCTCGAGCGTGGCCCATCAGCTCTCCCAGCTCGAACGCCTCGGCTATGTCCGTCGTGACCCGAAGCGCCCGCGGGCCATCGAAGTGGTCAATCCCTTCGAAGAGGAAGAGGCGGAGCGGGCGAAGTACGAGGAGCTGGCGAACAACACCGTCCAGGTTCCCGTCGTCGGCCGGATCGCCGCGGGCGGTCCGATCCTCGCCGAGCAGGAGGTCGACGATGTCTTCTCCTTGCCGACGCAGGTCGTCGGCTCCGGAGAGATGTTCCTGCTCAAGGTCGTCGGCGACTCGATGATCGAAGCCGCCATCTGCCACGACGACTGGGTGGTCGTGCGCAAGCAGCACACCGCCGATAACGGGCAGATCGTCGCGGCCCTGCTTGACGGTGAGGCCACGGTGAAGACCCTCAAGCGCAAGGCCGGACATCAGTGGCTGTTGCCGCAGAACAAGGACTACGAACCCATCGACGGCACCTACGCCCAGATCATGGGCCTCGTCGTCGCGGTGGTCCGCCGCCTCTGACCGAGGCTCGGCACCGATGCGAACGCCCCCGACCAGTGACCGGTCGGGGGCGTTCGTGCATTCACATCTATGGTCGCGCCAGGTCGTCCGAGCGGCTCAGCTATCCGAGCGGCTCAGCCGTCCGCGACTCTCACTCCCCTGTCGCGGCCAGGCGCCCCAGACTCTTCCGGACCAGGGCGGCATCCGTCGTCGGCCACATCCGCGGCATCGAGTTGACGAGGAATCCCCCATAGCGAGCCGAGCGCAGACGGGAGTCGAGGACAGCGACGACTCCCTGGTCCTTCGTCGATCGGATGAGTCGGCCAGCCCCCTGAGCCAGGCGCAGGGCCGCATGGGTGGCGCTGACGGCCATGAACCCGTTGACCCCGCGATTGTCGGCATCGCGGGCGCGAGCCTGCATGAGCGGATCGTCGGGTCGGGGAAAGGGCAGCCGATCGATGATGACGAGTCGGTTCGTCCGGCCCGGCACGTCCACACCTTGCCACAGTGACATGGTTCCGAACAGGCACGACCGGTCATCGGCGGTGAACTGCGAGACCAGCGAGGGCAGTCCGTCATCGCCTTGGAGCAGAATCGGGAAATCGAACTTCTCTCGCAGGTGCTCGGCGGCCACCGAGGCCGCGGCCTTCGAAGAGAAGAGTCCGAGCGCTCCCCCGTTCGAGGCCTTGACCAGCTTCTCGAGCTCGTCCAGAGCCTGTTCGCTCAGTCCCGATCGCCCGGGACGGGGCAGATGGGCGGCGACGTAGAGGATCCCCTGCTTGCCGTAGTCGAAGGGAGAACCCACGTCGAGTCCGTCCCACTTCGGCGCATCCGGACCGAACAGTCCGAGGGAGGCCGCGACGGCATCGAAATTGCCTCCGAGGGCCAAGGTCGCCGAGGTGGCCACCACCGTCGCCTCTTCGAAGATGCCCGAACGCATGGTCCCGGCCACGCTCAGGGGTGCGACGACGAGGTTCGTCGTCTCCTTCTCCCGGAAAGTGCTGCGTGAGAGCCAGATGACGTCATTCTTGCCCGGATCGCAGAAGCGTTCGGCCAGTTCGAAGATCTCCTGGCAGCGGGCCTTGGCCATCTGCCGCCCCGCATCGGCTTCCTCGGTCTTGCCGCCGATGTCGTTGATGATCTGACGGGCCGAATCGCGGATCTGCATGAGCGCCAGCGACATGGCCTCGCTGAGGTTGAGGATGAGGCCTTCACTCTGCCCGGACTGGGCGCGTTCGAGTGCCGCAGCCGCAGAGTCGAGCAGTGCCACGACCCCGTCCTGGACGGTGGTGTGCTTGCGCACCGCACTCGTGGCCGCCGAGAGCATGCTGAGGTTGATCTGCCCGGACAGGGCGCTGGTCACCCGGTCCTTGAGCTCGTGGGCCTCGTCGATGATGATGACGTCGTGTTCGGGCAGCACGGTGTTGTCCCCGAAGGCGTCGATGGCCAGCAGCGCATGGTTGGTCACGACGATGTCGGATTCGGCGGCTTTGTTGCGGGCGATCTCGGCGAAACATTCGGTGTAGAGCGGACAGTTCGAGCCGAGGCAGTCGAAGGCGTTGACCGAGGCCTGTGACCAGGCGCGGTCGCTGACTCCGGGCAGCAGATCGTCCCGGTCACCGGTCTCGGTGGTCTTCTCCCAGGTGCGGATTCGTTGGATCTCCTCACCCAGACCGGAGCGGTCAGCGGGTTTGCGACCCGCCTCGGCGTCGGCACCGAGGTCGAAGAGCATGCCGTCACCCTCGTCCGGATAACCCCCGGCGAGCTTGTGCTTGCACACATAGTTCCGGCGGCCCTTGAGCAGGGCTGCCCGGGGCAGCGGATCGAGGTCCTTCTTCACGGCCTTGAACAGGCGTGGCAGATCGCGATGGATGATCTGCGTCTGCAGGGCCAGGGTCGCCGTGGAGACGATGACCCGCCCACCCGTGCGGCTCGCATACTCGGCGGCCGGAACGAGATAGGCCAGGGACTTTCCGGTGCCGGTGCCCGCCTGCACGAGCAGATGGATGCCCTTGTCCACCGCCGAGGCGACCGCCCGGGCCATCTCTTCCTGACCTTCCCTGGGCGAACCGCCGATGGCCCCGACGGCGGACTCGAGGAGTGCGTCGACGGTCACTGATCGATGACCAGGTCCGGACGTCGGAATTCTTCGAGTTCGGCCGCGAGCTCGGCGGGCACCTTGGCCTGCATGCCGGTTCCCGCAGATCCGTGCTCCTCGTGTTCGACCATGCCGAGGGCATAGATCTTCGAGACGAGATCCCCACGGTCGTAGGGAATGAGCACGGTGACGTCGATGCTCGGGGCCGGCAGGGACCGTTCGATGGTGTCGACGAGTTCGGGAATGCCGATCTCGGTCACTGCGGAGACGAACTGCGCCTCGGGGTATTCGGCGCGCAGCCCGGTGACCACGGCCTCATCGGCGATGTCGGTCTTGTTGAACACGAGGAGTTCGGGGATGTCCCCGGTCTCGACGTCCTTGAGCACCTCCCGCACCGCATGGATCTGCTTGTGCGGATCCGGGTGGGAGGCGTCGACGACATGGAGGAGCAGATCGGATCCGGCGGCCTCTTCCAGCGTCGAGCGGAAGGCCTCGACGAGCTGGTGGGGCAGGCTGCTGACGAACCCGACGGTGTCCGTGTAGGTGAAGGTGATGCCCTCCGAAGTCCGGGACTGCCTCACGGTCGGGTCAAGGGTCGCGAACAGGGCGTTCTGCACCATCACCTCGGCGTCGGTGAGGCGATTGAGCAGGGAGGACTTCCCCGCGTTCGTGTAACCCACGATCGCCACGGACGGGATGTGGTTGCGGGCACGGTTCTTCCGCTTCGTCGACCGGGACGGGGCCATCGCCTGGATCTCGCGACGCAGCTTGGACATGCGGGTGCGGATGCGACGTCGATCGAGCTCGATCTTCGTCTCACCCGGACCACGGGAGCCGATTCCGGCACCGCCGGCGACCCGCCCACCGGCCTGCCGGGACAGGGACTCGCCCCAACCGCGCAGACGCGGCAGCAGGTATTCGAGCTGGGCGAGTTCGACCTGGGCCTTGCCCTCCCGGGACTTCGCGTGCTGGGCGAAGATGTCGAGGATGAGGGCGACGCGGTCGACGACCTTGACCTTGATGACATCCTCGAGACCACGTCTCTGGCTCGGGGCCAGTTCGGAGTCGATGATGACCGTATCGGCGCCGACGGAGGCGACGATCTCGGCGAGTTCGGCGGCCTTGCCCTTGCCCAGGTAGGTGCCCGGGTCGGGTTTGTCGCGGCGCTGGACGAGGGCGTCGAGCACCTCGGAACCGGCGGTCTCAGCAAGAGCCGCGAGCTCCCGGATGGAGTTCTCGGCATCGGCCAGGGTCGTGTTCCACAGGCCGGCGAGCACAACGCGCTCGAGCCTGACCTGGCGGTATTCGACCTCGGTGACATCTTCGAGTTCGGTCGAGAGTCCGGCGACGCGTTTGAGGGCGGCGCGTTCGGCGAGGTCGTATTGGGAGGCCTCGTCGGCAGTTGCTTCCGTGCCGCCGAGAGCCTGGGCTCCTCGTCCGAGCACGCGGTCGAGCATCGCGTCTCGACGCTCTTTGTCAGTGGACGTCATTCATTCCTTTGTTCGCTGCCGCCCGGTCGGGCCTGCTGCCTGCGGGCGGGTGTTCTCTCACACCGTCATGGTGTCCATCAATTCTCCCACAGCCTCTAGACTGATGTGGTGGCAGAGCATTATTTCACCGAATCGCCGAGCAGTGAGGCCAAAACCCGCGAACTCAGGCTCGATCTGGCCGGCCGTGAGATCACCGTCGAAACCGTGTCGGGCACGTTCTCACCGACCCGCCTCGATCTGGGCACCGCAGTGCTGCTGCGGCATCTGCCGACACCGCCCGCCGGTGATCTCCTCGATCTTGGCTGCGGGTGGGGACCGATCGCCCTCGATGCCGCACTGAGCGCCAAGGACGCCGAGGTGGATCTGCGGGTGTGGGCCCTCGACGTCAATTCCCGGTCCCTGGAGACCACGGCGGCCAATGCCGCCCGCCTGGGCCTGGATTCGATCCGCACCGTCACGGCCGCCGATGTCCCGGATGATCTGCAGTTCTCTGCGATCCGGTCCAATCCTCCGATCCGCATCGGCAAGGACGCCCTGCACGAGCTGCTCTCGACGTGGCTGCCGCGGCTGGCATCCGGGGGTCGGGCCGATCTCGTGGTGTCGAAGAACCTCGGCGCGGATTCGCTGCAGAAGTGGATCGTGGAGATGCTCGGTGAGGGCTTCAGCGTCGTGCGCACCGGATCCTCGAAGGGCTTCCGGGTGCTGACAATCGAACGGGACTGACCGAGCCCACTCAGCCGATGGTGCCGCCGGCGACGAGCACGGCGGGTCCGGCGAGAGTCACCCGACCTGCGGTTCCGTTCTGGTTCGGGTCGATGCCGATGCGCAACTGACCGCCGGGAACGTCGACTCGCCACTGCAGCGGCGAGTTCTGACCGGCCCAGTGGTGGGCGGCGATGGCGGCCGCACAGGCTCCGGTTCCGCAGGAGCGGGTTTCGCCGACTCCGCGTTCGAACACGCGCATCCGCAGGGCGCCCTCTCCCCCGGCGACATCAGTGCGGGCCGGTTCCATGACGATGTATTCGACGTTGGATCCCTGCGGCGGCACCGGGTCGAGGACGGGAGCGTCACGGAGGTCGGCGCCTTCGAGTTCGACCGCCTCGGCGAGAGCGACGACCGTGTGCGGGTTGCCGGTTTCGACGCTCAGCCCCGGTCGGGCGACCTCGATGCCTCCGGTGGTCACGAGCACCGAGGAGTTCTCGTCGAGTGACCACTCGCCCATGTCGATCGTGTACCAGGCGTCCTCGGCCGATCCGGGAGCGTTCGGCGTGGTCGTCTGCAGGCCGTCCCCGGTCTGAATGCCGAGGGCGGGGTTGAGAGTCGTGCGCACGGTCTTGATGCCGTCGCGAGTGCCGACGAGGATGTCCTTGGTGTCGGCGGGCACACGGCCGGTGGTCACGAGCGTGTGGGCGAAGACGCGGACGCCGTTGCCGCACATCTCGGACAGGCTGCCGTCGTAGTTGTAGTAGTCCATGAACCATTCGGCTCCGGCTTCGGCCTGTTCGGCGGCTCCGGGGATGCCGCTCTTGGCCGATCGCACGATGCGGATGATGCCGTCGGCGCCGAGTCCGGCGCGACGGTCGGCGAGCAGGGCGATGGTCTCGGGATGCATCTCGAGTTCGCTGTCGTCATCGGAGAGGAGGACGAAGTCGTTCTGGGTGCCGTGTCCCTTGAGGAACGGGGTGTCGGCGAGTGCGGCGAACGGCGATTCGGAGGTGCTCATGAGTCCATCCTATCGGGGCACCGGGGCCGGTGGATACAGCGCCTATTCAGCTCTGCGGAGGTCCACGTCGGCGGAGGCTCAGCTCGATGGAGGCTCGTCGCTTTCGGGGTGCGCCCTGTTGTCGGTGAGGATCGCCAGTGCACCCTCGAGGTTGCTCGCCGGGTCGGCCGCGCTGCCGTCGATCCAGTGGATCCGCGGGTCGCGGCGGAACCAGGTGTCCTGACGACGGGCGAACTGCCGGGTCCGCACGATCGTGTCGTCGATGGCCTCCTCACGGCTGATCTCACCGGTCAGGAAGCGTTGGATCTGGGCGTAGCCGATGGCCCGTGAGGCGGTCTTGCCCTCGGCGAGGCCGGCTTTGAGGAGTGAGCGGACCTCTTCGACCCACCCGGCCTCCCACATGGCGTGCACGCGGGCTGCGATCCGGGCGTGCAGGATCTCCCGATCCATGCTCAGCCCGATGTGGAGTGTCGGTTCGATCTCCCGGTAGTCCGGGAGCTGGGCGCTGAAGGGTCTGCCGGTGAGTTCGATGACTTCGAGGGCGCGGACGATGCGGCGCTGGTCGTTGACCGTGATCTTCGCTGCCGCCGGGGGGTCGGTCTCCTCGAGTCGGCGGTGCATGGCCCAGCGGTCGGCGGCGACTTCGGTTTCGAGTCGGGCGCGGATGTTCGGGTCGGTGCCGGGGAATTCCATGTGGTCGACGGCGGCTCGCACGTAGAGTCCCGAGCCGCCGACGAGGATCGGGCGCTTCCCGCGTGCCCGCAGCTCGGCGATGGCGGTGCGGGCCCGGGCTTGGAAGTCCTGGACGTTCGCCTCTTCGGTGACGTCGAGGAAGTCGAGGAGGTGGTGCGGGGTCCCCCGGCGTTCGGCTGCGGGGAGTTTGGCCGTTCCAATGTCCATTCCCCGGTAGAACTGCATCGAATCCGTGTTGATGATCTCCCCGCCGAGGTGTTCGGCCAGGTCGAGGGCGAGATCCGATTTTCCGGTGGCGGTCGCTCCGATGACCGTGATGATGGGCGCGGCGGTGTTCTCAGAGGGGGCAATGTCGCCGGGTGCGATGTCGTCGGGTGTCGTGTCGGAGCCTGCCATGTCAGCAGCTGCCTCGTCCGCATAGGGAGCGAACCTCATGCACGGTTTGGTCGAAGGCCGTCTCGAACGCCCAGGACTCCGTCCCGAGGTGCGGCAGCGCCGCCTCGAGCAGTGCGAGGTCGGCGTGGACGTTCGGTGCCTTCGCTGCGGCTCGGCTCAGTGTCGTCGTGTCGCCGACCTTGAGCGCATGGGCCACCGATTCGTCGAATTCGCGTGCACCGTCGACCGGTGCCAGTGGCGCATCCTCGCTGGCGGCGGCCGAGAGGTCGATGGGGATGAGCAGATGCTCGCTGGTCCCGAACGGCCCGATGCGCACGGCCGCTGCATGTGCGTGGAGCAGGACGACGCCGATCGCCGGATGCGCGGTCTCGCAGGACCCGCGTTCCTCTTCGGTCAGTGCGTCGACGGCGTGTACCCACGCCTCACCCGTGAGGAGTTGACCGGTGCGGGTGTCGATCCCGCGGTCGATTCCCCAGCCCCCGAGACCCGCGAGCACGGGCAGTGCATCGACTGGCAGCGCCCACTGTTCGTGGGAGCTCAGGACAGTCTCGATGTCGTTGCGCAGACTCGTGATTCTCTCGGTTTCGAGTTCGTCGATGCCGGGCAGGAGCACGGGTGCGGCCGGAATGACCGCGAATGAGGCCATCTCAGCTGCGGGTGCGGATGGTCGGCATACCGAGGTTCGTTGATCCGCCCGTGCTGGCGCCGGGGGCGGATGCTCCGCAGCTGTCGGCTTGGGCGCGGTCGTGGGCGTCGCCGGCGCGGGAGGGCCGCACGGAGTATCCGGAGTCGGCGAGCAGGAAGTACGGCTTCGCCTCGGTGACGGTGGCGGTGACGAAGTCGCCGGGGCGCGGCAGCTCGGCGCCTGCGGGGATGCCGACGTGAACGAGGCGGTTGTCGGCGGCCCGGCCGCTCAGCCTCGGCGAATCTCCGTGGGGCAGTTTGGTCACGAGCACTTCGACCTCACGGCCGATCTGCTTCTTGTTCTCATCCCAGGCGATCTCGTCCTGGAGGGCGGTGAGTCGTTCGAAGCGCTCCTGCACGACCTCCTTGGGCACCTGGTTCTCCATGGTCGCCGCGGGGGTACCGGGGCGGATCGAGTACTGGAAGGTGAAGGCCTGAGAGAAGCGGGCGCGACGGACGATGTCCATGGTGCCTTGGAAGTCCTCTTCCGTCTCTCCGGGGAAGCCGACGATGATGTCGGTGGTGATCGCGGCGTGCGGGATGCGTTCACGCACGGAGTCGAGGATGCGCATGAATCGCGTGGTGCGGTAGGACCGGCGCATGGATTTGAGGATCGTGTCGGAGCCGGACTGCAGCGGCATGTGCAGCTGCGGCATCACGGTCGGGGTCTCGGCCATGGCTTCGATGACGTCTTCGGAGAATGCGGCCGGGTGGGGGCTGGTGAAGCGGACCCGTTCGATGCCCTCGACTTTGCCGACCGCGCGAAGCAGCTTGGCGAAGGCACCTTTGTCACGGAATTCGGCGCCGTAGGAGTTGACGTTCTGCCCGAGCAGGGTGACTTCGACGACGCCGTCGGCGACGAGGGCTTCGACCTCGGCGAGGATGTCGCCGGGACGGCGGTCCTTCTCCTTGCCGCGGAGGCTGGGGACGATGCAGAAGGTGCAGCTGTTGTTGCAGCCGACGGAGATCGACACCCATCCGGAGTGCTGGGATTCTCGCTTGCTGGGCAGGGTGGAGGGGAAGACGTCGAGGCTTTCGAGGATCTCGACCTGCGCCTCGTGGTTGTGGCGGGCCCGGTCGAGCAGCGCCGGCAGCGCGCCCATGTTGTGGGTGCCGAAGACCACGTCGACCCAGGGGGCCTTCTTGACGATGGTGTCGCGGTCCTTCTGGGCCATGCATCCGCCCACGGCGATCTGCAGGCCGGGGTGGCTCTCCTTGACCTTGGCGAGCTGACCGAGGTTTCCGTAGAGACGGTTGTCGGCGTTCTCACGCACGGCGCAGGTGTTGAAGACGACGACATCGGCCTGATCGTCGGTGTCAGCTTGAACGTAGCCTGCGTCGTCGAGGAGGCCGGAGAGTCGCTCGGAATCGTGCACGTTCATCTGGCAGCCGTAGGTCTTGACCTCGTAGCTGCGGGTCGAGTGCTCGGTTGTCGCCGGGGAGTCAATCAGTTCAGTCATGGCGCCACCATTCTAGCCGTTTCGCGGAGCCCCCATGCTCAGTCTTCGGCGAGGACTTCGCGGGTGACCTTGATGCAGATCGAGGAGGAGAATCCGCGTCGGGCGAGCATGCCGAGGATCCGTCGCTCGCGCACCTCGTAGGCGAGTCTGCTTGTCGAGGCGGCCTTCTTCGCGGCGACCTCCCGGGCGAGATCTTCTTCCCCGTCGACCTCGTCGACGGCGTCGGAGATGATCTCGGCCGGGATGCCCTTCTTGTTCAGTTCACGCCTCAGCACCGATCGGGAGAGTTTGCGCCTCTCCCGGTGGGCGCGGACGTAGCGGTGGGCGAATTCCTCGTCGTTGAGCAGTTTGGATTTCTGGAGCTTCGCGATGAGTTCGTCGACGGCGTCGGGCAGGAAGTCGCGTTTGAGCAGCTTCTCCCGCAGTTCCTGGCTCGCGTGGTCGCGCATGGCGAGCATGTTCATCGCCGTCTTCTTCGCCTTCGCATAGGACGCCTCGAAGTCCGGTTCCTCGGAATCTGAATCATCCGAATCGAAATCGAGGCCGTCCGAGCCGAAGCCACCCGCCCCGAATCCCTCGGGGTCGAGGCCTTCGGAGTCGAGGCCTTCGGAGTCGAGGACCTCGCTGCCGAATACTTCAGAGTCGTCATCGCCGTCGCTGCTGTCGGAATCGCCGAGGGCGAAGGGCGGCGGCTCACCGGTGTCGAAGGCCGGCCAGCCTCCTCCCCCGCCGGACTCGCGTTGGGGCGCTTTCGCACTTGTCCGCCCCACCGAACCCGACCGCCCCACCGAACCCGACCGCGCAGACTGAGTCTTCGACCGCGCAGGCTTATCGCTCGATGCTGACCGCACCTGACTCTGCCCCGACAGGGGCGCGAAGAATTCCGACTCCCCTTCCGCATGGCGCTCGTCAATCTCGGACACGGCGGCACGCAGCTGATCGAGAGTCGCCGCCTGCGCAGACGAGCCCACCGAATCGGCACTCTCTAGTGCTGATTCGATGAGCTCGTCGTCAGTGCGACCGGGTTCAGACCTCGGCGTCATCCGTCTGCGGAGTCTCGGCGGAGGCGTCGGCCGCCTCGGCGTCGTCTTCGGGTTCATCGACCTTGATCAGGCCCATCTTGTGCTTGATCTTCAGTTCGATCTCCTCGGCCAGGCCCGGGTTGTCGCGGAGGAAGTTACGCACGTTCTCCTTGCCCTGGCCCAGCTGATCGCCATCATAGGTGAACCAGGATCCGGACTTGCGGATGATTCCGTTGTCGACGCCCATATCGATGAGGCTGCCTTCACGGGAGATTCCGTGACCGTAGATGATGTCGAACTCGGCCTGCTTGAACGGCGGCGCGATCTTGTTCTTGACGATCTTCGCCCTCGTCCTGTTGCCGACCGCGTCCTGACCTTCCTTGAGGGTCTCGATGCGGCGCACGTCGATGCGCACGGAGGCGTAGAACTTCAGTGCCTTACCGCCCGAGGTGGTCTCCGGGGAGCCGAAGAACACGCCGACCTTCTCGCGCAGCTGGTTGATGAAGATCGCGGTGGTCTTCGACTGGGCCAAAGCACCGGTGATCTTACGCAGGGCCTGCGACATCAGACGTGCCTGGAGACCCACGTGGCTGTCGCCCATCTCGCCTTCGATTTCGGCCTTGGGCACGAGAGCGGCGACGGAGTCGATGACGATGACGTCGAGGGCTCCCGAGCGGATGAGCATATCGGCGATCTCGAGTGCCTGCTCACCGGTATCGGGCTGGGAAACGAGAAGCTGATCGGTGTCGACACCGAGCTTCTTCGCGTATTCGGGATCGAGGGCGTGCTCGGCGTCGATGAATCCTGCGATTCCGCCTGCCTTCTGCGCATTCGCCACCGCGTGGAGGGCGACGGTGGTCTTACCCGATGATTCCGGGCCGTAGATCTCCACGACGCGGCCACGCGGCAGGCCGCCGATGCCCAGCGCGATGTCAAGGGCGATCGAGCCGGTCGGGATGCAGGCGATCGGCTCGCGGACTCCGTCGCCGAGGCGCATGATCGCGCCCTTGCCGTAGTTGCGGTCGATCTGCCCCAGCGCCGCGTCGAGTGCCTTCGACTTGTCGTTGCCGGTGGGGATCTGCAGGTTCTTGGGTGTGCGTGCCATGACGTCTCCTCATCGTTGCTTTTTCCGTTGAGACCAAGGCTAGAAGATGGCACTGACATAACGACAGAGGATGATTCTCCCCCGTGGATAACCAGCCACTCATGGTCACAGGTCCCGTGATTCACCACCAGCATAGCCGACATCCGAACAGGTGTTCTAAATATCGGGGCGTGTCGCGTGTCTCCCAGAGCGATTCAGGACGCGAACCATTTACTGCCCGAGGCTCCCCTACTCTGCTGCCAGTCCGAGCTGCCAGGTGAGGCCGAAGCGGTCGCCCACCCAGCCGAATGGTCCGAAGCCATAGTCATCGAGCGGCATGAACACGGTGCCCTGCGCGCTCAGCGCGGTGAAGATGCGTTCCAGCTCTTCGGCCGACTCGCAATCGACCATGAGCGAGACTGCGGGGGTGATGTCCCACTCGTGGTCGACGAAGCTGTCGCTCAATCGCAGCCGCTGGCCGGCGATCTCGATCTCCGCCATGATGACCGTGCCCTCGGCACCGGGTCCGTCGGGACCGTACCGGTTGTCGGAGACCACTCGCCCATCGGCGAAGACTTCGAGGTAAGTCTCCATCGCCTCGGCGGCATTCTGGCCGCGACCGGGCTGGAAGGTGATGAACGGGACTGCCTGATTCATGCGGCCAGTCTACACTCGGGCGTCAGCGGACATCCGCTGCAGAGCCGGCCTCAGAACGGACGTGAACGAGTCTCAGCACAGTCGAGAACGAGTTTCAGAACGGACGCGAACGCGGCTTCTCTTTGCCCAGGCGGCGGGACTCGGGGACGCCCATGGAATCGCACACGGCGATCCAGATGTCACGGGGTTCGACTCCGGCTTCGAAGGCCTGTTGGGCGGTCCGCGAACCGAGGCTGCTCAGCGTGAGGTCGGTGTGCAGGGAGGCAGCACGCGCCTCACCGAACTCCTCGTTCAT
This sequence comes from Brevibacterium sp. CCUG 69071, assembly GCF_021023135.1. Lineage (GTDB taxonomy): Bacteria > Actinomycetota > Actinomycetes > Actinomycetales > Brevibacteriaceae > Brevibacterium. The sequence continues at coordinate 835,165 of NZ_PGFV01000002.1, read as the reverse complement.
GAGGATCCAGTAGAGGGTGTGGCGCATCAGGGTTTGGCGGCCAACCGCGGCACCGGGTATCCCGGGTGGCCCAGGATCTTGTCCGAGAGCTCCTGCGGAATGGTGTCGGGGATCTCGACTCCCTCTTCGAGGGCGAAGCGATCGGAGACCGAGGACAGCAGTGCCGAGAGCGGCAGGTCGAGTGCCTCGCAGATGGCCGACAGCAGCTCCGAGGAGGCTTCCTTCTGACCGCGTTCGATCTCGCTGAGGTAGCCCAGCGAGACGCTGGCTCCTGTGGAGACATCGCGGAGGGTGCGTCCCTGGCGGCGACGGGCCGAACGCAGTGCGTCGCCGATTTCAACTCTCAGTAACATAACGCGTCCCTCCCTTTGTCAGCGCGATCCGTCCTCATTGTGCCTTCAACTTTACAGCCCGCTCGCGATCCTGCGCCAACCTGGACCAGTGAGCGGACGGTATTGCCAGTCCATTCGAAGAATGTGGTGAATGTTCGTCCAATCGTCATCACCTGGTCAACCTCGTCCGGGTGGAACTTATTCCGTGCCGTTCCCGCTTTCGGGTCCGTAGGCGATGTGGGCGACGAATTCCTCGAGGTTGACCGACATGGCCCGGACCGTCTGCTCGCGGATCTCGTTGCGGTCGCCGGTGAAGTCGTGTTCGAAGACCTTGGCCTTGCCGCCGAAGGCGATGGCCGTGTAGACGAGGCCGACGTCCTTGCCGTCCTGCGGGTCGGGTCCGGCCACACCGGTGCAGGAGATGCCGATGTCGGACACGCACTTCGTGGCCGCACCGACGGCCATCTGTGCGGCCACGACCGGATCGACCGGGCCGGTCTCCTCAAGGTGGTCGGCATCGACTCCGGCGAGAGCGGCTTTGAGGTCAGTGGCGTAGGTGACCAGTCCCCCGCGCACCACGGCCGAGGCGCCCGGAACGTCGACGAGAGCCGCGACGAAGCGGCCGCCAGTCAGCGATTCCGCCGAGGCGAGCGAGAGCCCCATCTGTGTGCAGGTGGCGATGAGGCGTTGGTTGAGCGCGAACAGCTCGGTCTCAGGCATCGTCTTTTCCGGCGTCGCCGGCGTGGGCGTCCTTGGCGAGCTTCGCGGCCTGGATGCAGTAGTCGATGCCGGTGACCACGGTGACGACGATGGCCGCGGACATGATGATCCACGCCAGCAGCACGAGCACGAAGGTCACGCCTTCGGGGACGAGGTGAGCCAGCGGGTAGAGCAGCAGGAACAGCCCGATCGCCACGGTCTGCAGCACTGTCTTGAGCTTGCCGCCCTTCGACGCCGGCATGACCGCGATGCGGATCATGAAGAATCGCAGCACCGTGATGCCCAGCTCCCGGACGAGGATGACGACGGGCACCCACCAGGGCAGCTCGCTGACCAGGGCCAGGCCGATGAGCGCAGCGGCCATGAGTGATTTGTCGGCGATCGGGTCGGCGATCTTGCCGAAGTTCGTGATGAGGTTGTATTTCCTGGCCAGGTCACCGTCGATCTTGTCGGTGAGCATAGCCAGCAGGAACACGACGAGCGCCCACCAGCGGGTGGTCAGATCGTGTCCGCCGTCGGCGAGCAGCAGGATGAGGAAGACGGGCACCAGGAGGATGCGCAGCACCGTCAGCGCGTTGGGGACGTTCCACGGGCTCGGCTCTGCGGCCGGCTGATTGGAGGCTCCTGCCTCGGCTCGTTCGTTCACCCCTCCACCCTATCGAAGTGAGCTGGGTACGGCATGGAGGTGCAGACGCGCCGAGGTGGGTGTCCGTTGATCGGGACACCCACCTCGGCGCGTGGTGCGGTTGACTGCTCCGGGCCCGGCCTCAGCGGCCGGTCAGCTGCCAGGCGTCCTCGCCGCTGGCCTCGACGACCTCGAGTCCCGTATCCGGGTCGATGTCGCCGACGTGCAGGTCCTCGGCGTGGCCGACGCCGTGGGCATAGCGGTCGGAGCTGCCGCCCGAGCCGGATCCTCCGTATGAGCCGGAACCCTCGGATGAGTCCGGGGCACCGAAGTCCTCGAATTCCTCGTCGTAGTCTCCGGCCGCCGAGGCGGTCGTCCCGCCGGTCGCGTGCGGTTCCTCAGCGGCGGCGCCGCCCGTGTCGGGTGGGGTGTCGCCCTTGATGATGGCCAGAGTGCCGGGCAGATCGTCGGGGCGGACGAGGACGTCGCGGGCCTTCGATCCTTCGGAGGGTCCGACGATGCCGCGGGACTCCATGAGGTCCATGAGGCGACCGGCCTTCGCGAAGCCGACGCGCAGCTTGCGCTGGAGCATCGACGTCGAGCCGAACTGGGTGGTGACGACCTGTTCGATGGCCTGGAGCAGGAGTTCGAGATCGTCGCCGATCTCCTCGTCGATCTGCTTCCTCGGCGCTTCGACGGCGACGTCTTCACGGTAGTTGGGCTTGAGCTGTCCCTTGACGTGCTCGACGACCTTCTCGATCTCGGACTCGTTGACCCAGGCGCCCTGGACGCGCATCGGCTTGGCCGCGCCCATCGGCAGGAACAGGGCGTCACCCTGGCCGATGAGCTTCTCCGCACCGGGCTGGTCGAGGACAACGCGGGAGTCGGCCAGCGACGAGGTCGCGAAGGCCAGACGCGAAGGCACATTGGCCTTGATCAGGCCGGTGACGACGTCGACGCTGGGTCGCTGGGTGGCGAGCACCAGGTGGATGCCGGCGGCACGAGCCAGCTGGGTGATGCGCTGGATCGAGGCCTCGACGTCGCGCGGGGCGACCATCATGAGGTCGGCGAGCTCGTCGACGACGACCAGCAAGTACGGGTAGGGCTGGAGCACGCGTTCGGATCCGGCCGGGGGCTGGATGCGGCCTTCGCGGACGGCCTTGTTGAATTCCTTGACGTGCTTGAATCCGTAGTTCGCGAGGTCGTCGTAGCGGGCGTCCATCTCCCGCACGACCCATTCGAGCGCCTCGGCGGCCTTCTTCGGGTTCGTGATGATCGGGGTGATGAGGTGCGGGATGCCCTCGTAGATCGTCAGCTCCACGCGCTTGGGGTCGACGAGGATCATGCGGACCTCGTCGGGGGTCGCGCGCATCATGATCGAGGTGATCATGGAGTTCACGAAGCTCGACTTACCGGCACCGGTGGCACCGGCGACGAGGAGGTGGGGCATCTTGGAGAGGTCGGCGACGACGAATCCGCCTTCGACGTCCTTGCCCACGCCCATGACCATCGGGTGTTCGGTCTTCCGCGCCGCCTTCGAGCGGAGCACGTCGCCGAGGGAGACGTTCTCACGGTCGGAGTTCGGGATCTCGATGCCGATGGCCTTCTTGCCGGGGATCGGCGAGAGGATGCGGACATCGGCGCTGGCCACGGCGTAGGCGATGTTCTTGCTCAGCGCTGTGACCTTCTCGACCTTCGTGCCCGCGCCGAGCTCGACCTCGTAGCGGGTGACCGTCGGGCCGCGGGAGAACCCGGTGACCTCGGCGTCGATCTTGAACTGGGTCATCACGTCGCGCAGGGCTTCGACGACCCGGTCGTTGGCTTCGGAGCGCTCCTTGGCGGGAGGTCCGGGCACAAGGTAGTCCGAGTTCGGCAGGGTGTAGGTGACGTCGCCGGCCAGGGTGAGCTGTTCGACGCGTTCGGGCAGCTGCTCCGTCGGCGGTGCCGGCGGGTTGTTCGTCGTGGGCACCGGCGCCGAGGCGGCGGCGGGCTTGGCATCGGCTCCGGACTTGCGCGCGACCGTGGCGGCGTCTTCGTCCATGCCGATGGTCTTCTTCAGCGCGGCGGCTTCGCGTTCGGCCTTGGTCGGGCGGCGCTGGCCGGGCTTGAGCTTGGGTTCGGTGTCGATGACCGCGGTGTCGGTCTCGTCCTCGGAGATCTCGTTCTCGTTGATGTAGGCCTTGTCGTAGGCCTTCGTGACCGTTTCGTCGTCGGTCTCGCCGTCGAGTTCGGGGATCTCGGTCTTCTTCTTCCGGCTGCGGCGCTTGGCGCCCATGACGGGTTTGAGGCTCGAGGTCCGGGCGTTGTCAGCGACGAGGTCGGTCTGGGTCTCTCCGTTCGCCTCGGCGTCGGATTCGGGTCGGGCACCGCCGGTCAGACGCAGGTAGAGGTCGGTCAGGCGCTTCGGGATCGAGCGCACGGGTGTGGCCGTGATGACGAGGAGTGAGAAGAGTCCGAGCAGGATGAGCAGCGGAACAGCCACATAGTTGGTCGTGGCGGTGACCAAAGGGGAGGAGACGACGAAGCCGAGCGCCCCTCCCCCGTTGGTCATGGCCTCACGGCTGTTGACGAAGCTCGGGTTGCCGGCGGCGATGTGTGCCAGACCGGCCGCGGCGAGCAGCAGGAAGATGCCGCCGATGAGGATCCGGTTGTTGCCGCGGTTGTCGTCTCCGCGCAGGAACAGGCGGATCGCATAGCAGGTGAAGATCACCGGCAGGGCGAGGGCGACGCGGCCGAAGGTGCCTTCGACCACGGAGCGGACCACGTCGCTGATCGCGCCGGGGATGTTCCACCATTCGAAGGCGGCGATGACGATCGAGAGACCGATGAGGAAGAAGGCGGTGCCGTCTCTCTTCGTCGGTGACTGATCGGTCGGTTCGTCGCTGAGGATCTTTCGCGCACGGTTTCCGGCCATGTGGGCCACTCCCCTCCACGCACCGGTGACAACGTTTGTCCCGGGGTCTTCTGTCCCCGCTTGACCGGACCGACCAGCGTTTTTGGGTGCTGTGCGTTTCCCGGAACCAGAAGCGGGGGAAGTCGTTCTGGTCACCATGTCTCTTATCTTAGGGTGATTCTGCGCTCCTGCCCAGTAAATCCGCAGGCTTCGGCGTGGCATATGGCTGCAATCGCGGCGCGATATGGAGCGTCAAGCTGACTCATCGTTTCGCTGGCTGGCACCGGATGGCATGCTTCTGCGGCCACCGAAGTGTCCCAGTACAACCGCTTTCGCCGGTCGACCAGGCGCAGTCCGATCTTTCGAGACTGTGCCGCGCCGGACGCCATATTCCATACGGCTTGCGCCATTGTCCGACAAGACCTGCTGTCGTTACGACATCTACTGTAGGATCCTGGTCAAACACGGAAAACGAAAGGGCGAATTGTTGAAACGCTTCACTCTCGGACTCACGGCAGCAGCCTTCGCGCTCTCATTGGCAGGCTGCGGGGGCGAATCCGGAAACCAGACTGACGGAGATGGGAAACAGGCGCAAGAATCACCGAATCCGGAACAGGCCGAGACGCAGGAAGCCGAGGAGCGGGCAGCACTGAACCCGGAAGACTTCAGTGGTCGAATCCTGTCTCTTGATGACCTGCCTGGCGGCTTCGAACTCGATGACGAAGTCGAATTCGGGGAGACCGAAGAGCAGTCGAACAACCCCTTTGACTCTGACTCAGATTCGTCCGGGACCGACTCCACGCAGACCGAGTGCATCGTCGGGGCCATGGCGACTCATTCGTCAGAATTGGACGGAGTCTCGGCGGCACGAAATTTCAATCAGTCCGCAGACAATTCCGGGTCCTTCATCATGACCTCGCTGTCGAGGCCCTCGAATGATTCGAAACAGATGCTCGAGGGTCTTCGGGATACCGTCGATGAGTGTCAAACGACCATCAACGCGGAGCCTACCGAATCGGTGAAGGTCTTCGAGCCCAGCGGCAACAAGGGCGAAGGCTTCTGCGCCACTACGTATAGCGGCACATTCGTCGGTCAAGGCAAAATCGTCGCATCCGAGTGCTATATCGCTTGGGCAGGTGAACTGATGACGATCCACAATATGGCATTCGAAGCCGAAACCAGTCTCGCGATCGATGAGGAGGCCATGGATGGAGTCACCGAATACATGAACAATGACCTGCTGCCGAAGGCTCTCACCAAGGCCGATATGGCCGCGTCCTGACTCCCATCAGTCTGGGGGCAGACGGCAAAATTGCACCCCTTCGGGTCGAGTCAGAATCACAGACGGCGGGCCACTGACACGACATCGCGACCCGGCCGGTCGGGTACATCGCGAACCTCGTCGATCGTGAAACCTGCCCGCTCCAATGACTCCGTGAGTTCTGAGCGGCTGCGGTAGCGCAGGGCCGAGATCTCATCAACGCGTTCACCATCACGCTCTAAGACCGTGACGCCGACGACGGATCGGCCCCGACAACGTCGATGCCCCTGCTCGTGAGCATCGTGGCGAACGTTCCTGTTCCGTAGCCCACGCCGATCGCCGAGGTTGCTTCAGGTTCTTCAACCATCGCCGCATACACGTGGAGGTCGTCTCATTCGGGGCCTTTGGAAGCTCGGTTCGCTTGCTGCCTCGGATGCTCATGAGGGCGGAGTGTCCTCTCGCGGTTCGTCGTCGCCGGCGACGGGCAGTTCGTCGTTGCCGGTGACGGGCGGTTCGTCGCTGCGGATTGCGTTCTGGCTGGGGTGCATGGCGATGAAGAGACCCCACTGCTGCGCATCGGGCTTCGTGCGACGTGAGCGGAACTCTTCGAAGAGTTCGTCGATGCGAGTCCTGAATTCCTCGACTTCGTCCTCGGTGAGCATCGCGGCCATCCGCCCCATCGTCCGCTGTTCATAGGGAGCGGCGGTGAACTCGGCGACGAAGGCCTCGATCATCGGGTTCGTCATGTCCCCGGCATTGAGGAACCAGCTCTTGCCCGTCGCCAGATAGGGGATCTCCCGCGCCCCGCGCCTCCCCCGCCTCGCCTCCTGTGCCTCGAGGAACCCCGTGTCAGCAAGCATCCGCACATGATGGAGCGCCGTCGCCGGGTTGAGCCCGGTCGCCTCGGCGATCTCCCGATTGCTCAGCGCCTCGTCGAGACACAGCCGCAGAATCCGGATCCGGATGCTCGAAGCCAGCGCCTTGGCCTCGGCGTCGGTGGCATCCCGGCGCTCCACCGCGCGAGCCACGGCACCGGCTCTCACTGCCCCGACATCAGCGGAATCCGGACCACTCACGGGTGCGACCACCTCGGCGCGCTCTTCATTCATGGACACAACGCTAACCATCGATTGGGAGAAGTCAATCATTCGTACCTGAGTGATTGACTTTCCTCAATCGGTGATGGAAGACTGACGATTGACGATTCCCACGCCTACTCGAGGACGAGCACATGGCGCGAACCCAACCCACATCGCCGAGACGATCACCCCTGTGGCGCCATCACGACTTCATGCAGCTGTGGATGGGCGACACCGTCTCAGTCTTCGGCTCCCAGCTCGTGCTCTTCGCCCTCCCCCTCATCGCCGTCCAAGTCCTCCACGCAGACGCCTTCGAAATGGGCCTGCTCGCCGCCCTCGAATCCGCGGCCTTCCTCCTCATCAGCCTGCCCGCCGGGGCGTGGGTCGACCGCCTGCCGAAAAAGGCCGTCATCGTCGCCGGCGACATCATCCGCGCCGCCATCCTGCTCACCATCCCCGTGACCTGGGCCTTCGACGCGCTGACCATGATCCAGCTCTACCTCGTCGCCGCCGGTGTCGGCATCGTCACCGTGTTCTTCGACATCGCCAACCAGTCCTTCCTCCCCGAGATCGTCGAGGCCGAATCGATCGGTGACGGCAACGGCAAACTCCAGGCCAGCCAGCAGACCGCACGCGTGGCCGGACCGACCCTGGCCTCGGGACTGGTCACGATCCTCGGAGCACCGCTGACGGTCGGGCTGACGAGCATCTGCATGGGACTCTCCAGCCTCTTCGTCAGCCGCATCCGCTACCGACCCACGTCCGCCGAGGTTGCCCACCGGCGCGGATTCCTCGCCGAGATCCGTGAAGGCCTCGGCTTCGTCCTCGCCCATCCCCTGCTGCGGCGGATGACGGCCTGCACCGGACTGGCGAACCTTGCCTCCTCGGCCATCTTCGGACTCTTCGCCCTCTACATCCTGCGCACCCTGTCGCTCAGCCAGACCCAGATGGGCATCATCATGTCGGTCGGAGCCGCGGGCGGAATCCTCGGCGCCCTCACCGCCTCTCATGTGCAGAGACTCCTCGGCGAAGGCCGCAGCGTAGCCGTCACCGCCGTGCTCAACGGAGTGTTCTTCTTCTCCATGCCGCTGGCGAGCGTCCTGCCCGCGATGCCGACGCTCATCATCGGCTGGTTCGCTCTGACCTGGTCCGTCGTCGTCTACAACATCGCCCAGGTCAGCTTCCGGCAGCGCCTGTGCCCGAAGCCGCTGCTCGGTCGGATGAATGCCTCGATCCGATTCCTCGTCTGGGGGCCGATGCCGATCGGCGCCCTGGCCGGAGGGATCCTCGGCGATCAGTTCGGTGTGGCGACGACGATGTGGATCTTCGCCGCGTGGGCGACCCTGGCCTCTCTGCCGGTGGTGATCTCACCGCTGCTGATGATGCGCACGCTCCCGCGCGAGCTCGACCTGCTCAGCGGGAAAGCCCAGTCATCCGACAACACCGCGTCGCGGGAGAACAGCGATATCCGCCCCGAGGACGGAGATGTCCGGCCCGAGGACGGAGATGTCCCACCGGTCACCGGCCCTCGGACTTGAACCCGCTCACTTCGTGGCGTAGAGGTGCTCCGGTCGGCCCGTGCTCCCGTACTGCAGGGACACCGTGATCGTCCGCGCCTCGGCGAGCTTCGCCAGATGCCGCTGCGCGGTCGCCCGTGACGCCCCGACCGCCTCGGCGACCTCGAGCGCCGTCATCGGCCCGCCCGCAGACTCGAGCGCATCGAGGATCCGCGCCGTCGTCGACGAACCCGCCGTGCTCGCCGCTCCCGATCCGCCCACCGCCGAGGCATCGTGGAGGCTGCGCAGCTGCCGGGCGAGGTCGCTGTGACCGACCTTCTCCCGATCCCAATAACGCAGCAGACGCGCATACCGGCGAAGGAAACCCTGCAGCACCTCGGCGGCGAAGGGTTTGACGATGTAGGTCATGGCCCCGGCCCGCAGCGCGGACCGCACCACCTGCGGGTCGGTCACCGCGGAGAGGACGATGGCATCGACCACGGTCTCGCGGATGAGGTCGACCCCGTTGCCCTCCGGCAGGACATAATCGGCCAGGAGCAGGTCGACCTCCTGCTCGGCGATGACCTTCCGCGCGGTCGCGAGATCCCGGACGGGCTCGAGGGCGTGGAAGCCGGGGACTTCGTCGACGTACTTGCAGTGGATCTGGCCGACGAAGAAGTCATCGTCGAGCACGAGAACATTGATCATCATGACTCCTTGTCAGTGGTGTCGGTGTGATTCGTGCCGGTGTCCGTGGGGCCGGTGTCGGTGGGGCCGGTACTCGTGGAGCCGGTCTCGTCCGGGTCGTCCTGGTCGAGCGCTTCGGGCAGGAGCATTCCGAAGCTCGCGCCCCCGAGCTCGGGATCGTGGCCGTCGATGAGCCACACCCGGCCGCCGTGGCGGTGCGCAACGCGGCGGGAGAGCGCGAGACCGATCCCGTGGCCGTGTTCGGCACCGGCTTCGTGATCGAACTCGCCCGGACGCACGTGCTCCGGGTCCGATCCCCTCCCCGAGGCGGTGCTGAAGCCCTCGTCGAAGATCCGCTCCTCGTCGTCTGCGTCGACGCCGCTGCCGGTGTCGGTGACCACGGCGTGCAGCTCCGGCCCGGAGCTCAGCAGCTCGACGGTGACTCTCCCTTCGTCCGGTGCCGCCGTTCGCACGGCCGCACGCACGGCGTTGTCGATGAGGTTGCCGAGGATGAGCGTCACCGCTTCGGGGTCTCTGACCTGGCCCAGCGTCAGGGAATCGGGGGTGACGAGCAGGGCCACGCCCACCTCGGCGGCGGTGGTGGCCTTGGCCTCGATGAGGGCACGCAGATACGGATCGGAGACGAGATCGATGTCTTCGACCGGGGCCGTGATCGGTCCGGCGCCGAGGATCCTCGAAAGGTAGCTGCGGGCCTCGTCGGTCGCGCCGGTGTCGACGAGTCCGAGCACGGTGTGGAGGCTGTTGGCGAACTCGTGGCGTTGGGTGCGCAGAGCCTGGGCCATCGCGGTCACGGACTCGAGCTGCCGGGCCATGGTGAGCATCTGCGTCTCATCGCGCAGGGTCACGACCCCGCCGACGGCGACCCCGCCGCGCTGGACCCGCACGGCTGTGGCGAGCAGGATCCGATCGCCGAGGGTGATGCGTCGGCGCAGCGCACCCTGTTCGGGGGCCTCGGCCATCATCGTCTCGATCTCGGCGGGCACAGTCACCGACGACGTCGCCTCGGCGGGCACGGCGGAAGTCGCCTCGGTAGACGGGACGGCACCGGCCAGCAGCTCATCGGCCATCGCATTGCTCAGGGTCAGCTCGCCGGTGGAGCTGAACGCGAGGATCCCGTCGTCGAGTCCGCGCAGCACGGCACCCTGGTCGCGGGCCATCTCCGCGAGCTCCTCGGGTCCGATTCCCAGGGTCTCCCGGCGCAGCCGTCGCCCGAGCATGAGCGAGGCGACGACGCCGATCGCCAGGGCCAGCACTGCGACGGAGCCGAGGATGAGCAGCTCGCGGCGCAGGTCGGCGTCGAGGACCGAGGCGTAGATGCCCACGGAGACCTGACCGACGACGGTCTTCTCGTCCTCGCTCGAATAGATCGGGACCTTCGCGCGCACCGTCTCGCCCAGGGTCCCGCGTTCGTGGCTGATGTTCTCCCGGCCGGCCAGAGCCTCATCCGGTGAGGTCGAGACGTGTTTGCCGATGTTCGACCGGTCAGGGTGGGTCAGGCGGATCCCGCGATCGTCGGTGATCACGGCGAAGTCGATGCCGGACCGGTCGCGGAGGTCATCGGTGATGGAGACCATCGCGGTGACGACCTCGGGATCGAGCGGATCCTCATGCGTGGCCGAGACCTCGGTGGCCGCGGCCCGCACATCCGGGTCGATCGCGAGCGTCCGCGCGGTCGCCAGTGCCTTCGTCTCGGTCACCTCGGTGACGGTCTGCGCCCCCACCCATGAGAACGCCGCGGTCACCAGCGCCAAGGTGATGATGATGACCGCGAGCTGGCTGAGCAGCACGCGGCGGGAGAACGGACGGTGGGGACGGGTCACGCGCACACCCTATCCGCGAATGAGCGCAATGCACAAAAGGTGGTCAACGATCAGAACGTCATCAGTGCACACAAACGCGCGGCCGAGGTGATGGGGACCCTAGGGTGTTTCGAGCATCACACTCGACAACCTCGCCTTCGAAGGAGAAGTTCGTGCTCGTCATTCTCGGCTTCGCCATGATCATCGTCTTCATGACTCTGATCATGACCAAGCGTCTCTCGCCCATCCTGGCGCTCATCATCGTCCCCACCATCTTCGGCCTCTTCACCGGTGCCGGTCTGGGGATCGGCGAGATGGTCATGGACTCGATCGCCTCGATGTCCTCGACGGCGGCGCTGCTGCTCTTCGCCATCATCTACTTCGGGATCATGATCGACGTCGGGCTCTTCGACAAACTCGTCGAGTTCATCCTCAAGGTCGCCGGCCATGACCCGGTCAAGGTCGTCATGGGCACGGCCCTGCTCACCGGTGCCGTCTCCCTCGACGGTGACGGTTCGACGACGTTCATCGTCGTCACCGCGGCCATGCTGCCGATCTACCAGCGCCTGGAGATGTCTCCGGTGGTGCTCACCTGCGTGGCCGGTCTCATCAACGGCACGCTCAACATCGTCCCCTGGGGCGGGCCCACGGCGCGCGCCTCCTCGGCCCTGCAGATCGATGCCAACGAGATCTTCGCGCCGATGGTCCCGGCCCTGGCCGCCGGTCTGGTGCTGTGCTTCGTCTTCGCCTACTTCCTCGGCATCTCCGAACGCCGCCGCCTGGCGAAGAACGGTGTGACCTGGATCGATGACAAGGGCGTCAGCCGCCGCACCGAGCTCGTCGGTGCCGTCGCCGGTGCCCGTTCGGCTGGTCACGGATCGACTGGACATGGTTCGTCCGGTCACGGATCGTCCCACGGTTCGACTCACGGTGACGCGGACGGATACGCCGGCAACGGCGGCGGAACGGGAACGCTCGATTCCGATGGCTCGGAAGCGGCCGCCTCGGCGCCGGACTCTGGCCAGGTTTCGGCCCTGACCGACACCGCACTCGACCCCAACCGGAAGACTCTGCGGCCGAAGCTGTTCTGGTTCAACCTCGTCCTGACCGTGGCCGTCATGGTCATGCTCGTCATCGACATCCTGCCGCTGCCCTACCTGTTCATGATCGCCATGGTCATCGCACTCATGGTCAACTTCCCCAAGATCAAGGATCAGCAGGAGGAGCTGGCCTCGCACGCCTCGGCGATCATCTCCGTCGTCGCCATGGTCATGGCCGCCGGCGTGCTCACCGGCATCATGTCCGGCACCGGCATGGTCGATGCGATGGCCGCCTGGCTCGTCGACGTCATCCCGGACTCGATGGGACCGTTCATGGCCGTGATCACCGGTCTGCTCTCGATCCCGATGACCTTCTTCATGAGCAACGACGCCTTCTACTTCGGCATCCTGCCCGTGCTCACCGAGACCGCCGCGCACTTCGGGATCTCGCCTGCCGACATGGCTCGCGCCTCGATCACCGGCCAGCCCGTGCACATGCAGTCACCGCTGGTGCCGGCGATCCTGCTGCTCGTCTCGCTCTCGGGCGTCGAACTCGGCGATCACCACAAGAAGGTGCTGTGGCGGGCCCTGTGTGTTTCCCTCGTGATGCTCACTGTCGGCGTCCTCGTCGGTGTCATCGCCATCGGTTGACGAGCCCGGAAGTCCCCCTGACCCGCACAAGAACAGGAGAAATGCAGCTATGACCGATTTCTACTCGACCCCGCGCAAGCGGTTCCCGGTCCTGAGCCTGCGGGTCAGCGCCTCGGAGGGGATCGACGATGCCGCACGCACCGTCGTCCTCGCCTACCGTGAGGACTCCTCCCCTGCCGTGCTCGAGCAGGCCGTGGCCGCCGCCCGCCGTGAAAATGCCGGGCTGCGCGCCATCGTCTTCGGCACCGACACGACCACGGGCCCGGTGACCAGCGCGGCCTCGGCGTGCACCCGCCTGGCCGAGGAGCTCGCCGAGACGGGCCTCGACTACGAGGTGCAGCGGGCCGGCGATGACCTCGCCGACCAGATCATCGACCTCGCCGAGGATCATTCCGCCGAACTCATCGTCATGGCCACCCGCCGCCGCTCCCCCGTGGTCAAACTGCTCGTGGGCTCGACGGCTCAGCGGGTCCTCCTCGAGGCCGAGTGCCCCGTGCTCATCGTCAAATAGGATTCCACTCGCCGAGGCGGGGGTGTCCGGGTCCGTTGGCCCGGCGCTCCCGCCGCTTGCGTTTCAGTTCCCTCCGCCTGGTTTCAGATACCGGCGCCCGATTTCAGATCCCGCCGAGGCCGCGGCCGGGGGCGAGCAGATGCTTCGTGTCGAGCCGGTCCTTGATGGACGCTCGCAGCGCGATTCCCGGCAGCGGTCCCCAGGCGTCGACCTCGTCCCACACCGAGGCGGGGGCACGCAGCAGCCGCGCGCCGAGGTTGTGCAGACCCCAGGTTCGCAGGTGTTCGAGGACCACCCGGGTGGCGATGGCCGGTTCTGTGTCGGGCGCGCCGACACCGAGGTCGACGACGCCCGCGGCGCTCCCCCGCAGCTGCAGCGGATATCCGATCGTGTCCTCGAGTCGGGCGAGCAGCTGGATGAGGGTGGGAACGAAATCCGGTGAGGCCGAGACCCGCACGATCACCGGCACCTGCGCGCGGCGTGCCCACCAGGCCGGACGGGCGCACACCGTTGCACCTGCATAGTGTTCGGTGATCCAGTTCAGCCCGTCCTCGACGTGCGCCTCCGTGCCTTCGATGAGTGCGACGGTGGCCGCGGGCGAACCCGGCGGACGTTCGAGTTCGATCGCGGCTGGGGCGAGCCGGGACACGCGGAGTTCAGCGGCCGCCTCGACGCCGGGGATCCACACATACCCGGACGCCTCGGGGCGAGGCGAGAGGCGGATCTCGGCCGCGGCGATGATCCCCAGCGTCCCCCACGACCCGATCAGCAGGGAGCTGAGATCCCAGCCGGACAGGCTCTCGTCGATGGCGTGGGTCGACCGGGTGATGGTCCCATCGGCGAGCACCGCCCGGATACCGAGAACCGCATCGCGCAGACCCGCCCGACCACCGCAGCGCGGACCCCGGGCGGCGGTAGCGATGGCCCCGCCGAGGCTGGAGCCGGCTTCGGTCCGATCCGCGGGAAGATCGGGGGTGAGTTCCTGGCCGGCCTGCGCGACGAGCGCGTCGAGATCGGCGATCTTCGCTCCGGCCCCGGCGATGAGGGTTCCGTCCTCCGGGTCGTATTCGACCACCTCGGCGAGGCCGGACATGTCGATGAGCAGACCGGGAGCCGCGGCGGGACGATGATCGTCGAAGGCGGTGCCGGCACCGAACACGGCGACGGTGCGGTTCTGGGAGTGGGCGCGGGCCATGAGTTCGGAGAGTTCGGCGATGTTGCCGGGACTGGCGAGCCTGGGCAGGGGTGCCTCGGTCCGACTCATCCTCGCCTCCTCCTGCGCCGCCGGCTCACCGCTGAGTGCCCGGTGCGCGATCACCTGTGTCCTGACGAGCTTAACGAAGAACGCCCCCGAAATTTGTGCTGTCGGCACAAATTTCGGAGGCGTTCGGTGAGGTCAGACCCCGCGCTCTTGGCTCAGGCGCGGCAGCCCTCACTCAAGTACAGCACCCTCATGAAGGGCCGACGCTCGCATCTCAGGGCATGCGCGCGTAGGCGGGCAGAGTGAGGAAGTCGACGTACTCGGGAGCCACGGCGACCGAGACGAACGTGTCGGTGGCGTCCTTCCAGTCGGCGGGCTCACCGGGAAGCTTGGCGACCTCCTCGGCGACGATCTTCTCCACAAGGTCCTTCGTCACCGTCTCACCGGTGTCGAGTTCGACTCCGGCGTCGAGCCACTGCCAGACCTGGGAGCGGGAGATCTCAGCGGTCGCGGCGTCCTCCATGAGGCCGTGGATGGCCACGGCGCCGTTGCCCTCGAGCCAGGCGCGCAGGTACTGGATGCCGACGTTGACGTTGGTCCGCAGACCCTTCTCCGTGATCGCTCCGGGGGTGGAGCGGACGTCGAGGAGTTCGGCGGCGGTGACGCTGACGTCTTCGCGCTTGTTCTCGATCTGGTTCGGCTTGTCGCCGAGGGTCTCGGTGAAGACCTCCTTGCACAGGGCGACCATGCCGGGGTGGGCGACCCAGGAGCCGTCGAAGCCCTTGGAGGCCTCACGGGACTTGTCCTCACGGACCTTGTCGAAGGCGGCCTCGTTCTCGGCCGGATCCTTCGAGGGTACGAATGCGGACATGCCGCCGATCGCGTGGGCGCCGCGCTTGTGGCAGGTGCGCACGAGCAGTTCGGTGTAGGCGCGCATGAACGGCACGGTCATAGTGACGTCCTGGCGGTCGGGCAGCAGGTAGTCCGAGCCGCGGGACCGGAAGTTCTTGATCACGGAGAAGATGTAGTCCCAGCGACCGGCGTTGAGGCCCGAGGAGTGCTCGCGCAGTTCGTAGAGGATCTCCTCCATCTCGAACGCCGCCGGGTAAGTCTCGATGAGCACGGTGGCGCGGATGGTTCCGCGGGACAGGTCGAAGGCGTCCTCGGCGTGCTCGAAGACCTGGTTCCACAGGCGTGCCTCGAGGTGCGATTCCATCTTCGGCAGGTAGAAGTAGGGGCCTTTGCCCTTCTCGATCTGGATCTGCCCGGCGGTGGCGAAGTAGAGGGCGAAGTCGACGAGCGAACCGGAGGTCTCCTCGCCGTCGACGAGGATGTGCTTCTCCGGCATGTGCCAGCCGCGGGGACGGACGACGATCGTCGGCAGCTCCTCATCGGGGGCGAGCTTGTATTCTTTGCCTTCGGGCGAGGTGAAGTCGATCTCGCGGGTCAGGGAGTCGAGCAGGTTGATCTGGCCGCCGATGACGGAATCCCACTGCGGGGTGTTCGCGTCCTCCTGGTCGGCCAGCCACACCTTCGCACCCGAGTTGAGCGCGTTGATCGTCATCTTCTTGTACGTCGGGCCGGTGACCTCGACGCGACGGTCTTCGAGACCGGGTGCCGGGGGCGCGACCTGCCAGCTCGGATCGTTGCGGATCTCCGCGGTCTCGGGGAGGAAGTCGAGGTCGGTGCCGGCGGCGATCTCCGCCTGGCGGACCTTGCGCGCTTCGAGGCGCTCGAGGCGGTCTCCGTTGAACTTCCGGTTGAGCTCGACGATGAGTTCGAGGGCCTTCGGGGTGAGCACCTTCTCTGCACCGTCCGGCAGCTCGCCGGTGATCTCCATGCCTGCCGGGATGTCCAGATTCTCAATATGAGCAGTCATCGGTGGTTCTCCTTAGTCAGCACCGTGGTGGTGCGTCTGTCGGCACCGGGGTGGTGCCTCGCGTTCGCTGGGCAACGGGGTTTGACCTGCGAACTTTCACATCGTGAAAATTAATGTTCACACACCGAAAGAATAAGAGGTGATGCACATCTCGTCAAACCCTATCCTCCCACTGAGATCACCGACACCGACGGGGGTGGGCAGGCTGCACAGGTCGGCAGGCTCAGCGGGTCGGCGGGCTCTGCGGGTCGGCAGGGATCGGGGTGGGGCTGGGGTGGGGCGTCAGCGACCGAGTCGCATGCGCCTCAACGCGAATGCCTGGCTGCCGGCGAAGAGGGCGATGTCCGCAGCGATCGCCAGGACGGACAACGCGACGAATACCGCCGCACCGACCGTCGAGAACGCAGCGACGGCCACGGCCGCACCGAGGTTGGCGACCATCACAGCTCGAAGAGCCGTTCGGAGCTCAAGGCCTCTGAGCATGAGCAGGATCAGCGCCGCCCAGGCGATCACCACAGCGCCCAGAACGACGAGGTACCCGGCGGGCACGGAGACTGTCGGCGAGATCGACGGTGCCGCGAACATCATCAGCGATCCGAGCACAAAGCAATATGCGGCATCGAGACGAAGACTCCATCGTCCAATGCGCTCACCGCCGCCTTCACCGCGGCCCACGACCCGGGCATCATCCATGTCTGCCAGTGTAGAGCCCGATCCCTGCACATGGGGCCCGCCGAGCGAACGAATCGCCACGGCGGGCGGGGGCTCTGCGGCGGTATCGGACCCCGCTGAAGGCAAGACCCTGCAGAGGATGGGACCTCGCGAAGGGCGGGGGCGGAGTCTCCACCCCTCAAGCGCGCATTGCTCGGCCACTTCCGAGCAGAATCGGGCCTGATTCTGCTCGGAAGTGGCCGAGCAATGGCGGTATCGGGTGCCGACGCGCGATCCCCAGGCACTTTCGGGTGCCGGCGCGCGACACTCCAGCGCGCGACACCCCGGCACCCGGGACGCGTGGCACCCAACGAACCTCAGACGATGACGACCATGGGGACGATCATCGGCTTGCGGCGCAGCTTCGAGGACACCCAGCGGCCGACGGTGCGGCGGACGACCTGCTGCAGTTGGTACTGATCGGTGTTGCCGTCCTTGAGGGCATCTTCGACGGCCTTCGTCACCTTCGGCACGATGGAGTCGAAGACGTCGTCGGACTCGGCCACACCGCGGGCGTGGATCTCGGGTCCGGCGATAAGCTGCTTCGACTGCGAGTTCACGGCCATGAAGATCGTCACGAAGCCCTCGCCGGAGAGCACGAGGCGGTCCTTGAGGTCGGCCTCGGTGATCTCGCCGACCGAGGAGCCGTCGACGAAGACGTAGTTGCAGTCCACGGCCCCGACCACCTCGGCGCGGCCGTCCTTGAGGTCGACGACCCAGCCATCATCGGCGAGGACGATGTTGTCGGGGTCGACTCCGGTCGCCTCGGCGTGCCGGGCATTGGCGAGCATGTGGCGCCATTCGCCGTGCACGGGGAGGACACCGCGGGGCTTGACGATGTTGTAGCAGTAGAGCAGCTCGCCGCCGGAGGCGTGGCCGGACACGTGGATCTTGGCATCGGCCTTCGAGATCACGCGGGCGCCGAGCTTCATCAGGCCGTTGATGACCTTGAACACGGAGTTCTCGTTGCCCGGGATGAGCGAGGAGGCGAGGATGACGGTGTCCCCGTCGCCGACCTCGACGCGGTGGGACCGGTTGGCCATGCGGGACAGGGCCGCCATCGGCTCGCCCTGCGAACCGGTGCACATGAGCACGACCTGGTCGTCGGGCAGCTTCTCGACTTCCTTGATGTCGATGAGCGCACCCTTGGGAACCTCGAGGTAGCCGAGATCTGCGGCGATCTTCATGTTGCGCACCATCGACCGGCCGACCAGGGCGACCTTGCGGCCGTGCGCGTCAGCGGCATTGAGCACCTGCTGAACGCGGTGGATGTGCGAGGAGAAGGAGGCGACGATGATCCGACGTTCGGCGGAGCCGAAGAGGTTCTCGAGCACCGGCCCGATGTCCTTCTCCAGGGCGGTGAACCCGGGGACTTCGGCGTTCGTCGAGTCCGTCATGAACAGGTCGACGCCTTCCTCGCCGAGGCGGGCGAAGGCGCGCAGGTCCGTGATCCGGCCGTCGAGCGGCAGCTGGTCCATCTTGAAGTCACCGGTGTGGAGGATGTTTCCGGCACCGGTGCGGATGAACACGGCGAGAGCGTCGGGGATCGAGTGGTTGACGGCGACGAACTCGAGGTCGAAGGGACCGAGCTGGTCGAGGTCGTCTTCCTTGACCACGCGGGTGATCGGCTTGATCCGGTGTTCCTTGAGCTTGGCCTCGATGAGCGCGATCGTCAGCTTCGAGCCGAGGATCGGGATGTCGCCCTTGCGGCGCAGCAGGTAAGGAACGGCGCCGATGTGGTCCTCGTGGCCGTGGGTGAGCACGAGTCCGACGATGTCGTCGAGGCGGTCGTCGAGGTAGGAGAAGTCGGGGAGGATGAGGTCGACGCCGGGCTGGTCCTCTTCGGGGAAGAGCACGCCGCAGTCGACGATGAGGAGCTTGCCGTGGTATTCGAACACGGTCATGTTGCGTCCGACTTCGCCGAGGCCGCCGAGGGCGACGATGCGGACGGCTTCCGGATCCATCTTCGGAGGAAGCTTGAGCTCCCTGGTCAATGCATTATTCACTGAGGTAACCACTCCTGGTCAATTGGGCGGTGACGAGTGCCATCTGCTCATCATCTGCTGGGAGCAGCGGCATTCGCACATCGCGGTTGTCGAGTATTCCTTGGGCCTGCAATGCGGCCTTGGCCGAGAGCACTCCCGGCATGTGGTTCATGAGCGCGTCGACCATGTCGTTCGTCGCGAAGCTGATCGCGCGAGCGGTTCTCAGGTCGTCGGCGGCTGCGGCGGCAACCATCTTCGCGAAGTCGGCGGAGCAGACGTGTCCGGCCACGGAGACGACGCCGAGTGCCCCGACGGCCAGCAGCGGCAGGTTGAGCGCGTCCTCTCCCGAGTAGTAGACGAGCGAGGACTGCCTGATCACCTGGGAGGTGGCGAAGAGGTCGCCCTTGGCGTCTTTGACGGCGAGGATGTTCGGGTGTCCCGCCAGGGACAGCAGGGTCTCCGTGCTGATCGGCACTCCGGCGCGGCCGGGAATGTCGTAGAGCATCACCGGCAGGTCGGTGGAGTCGGCAGCGGCGCGCATGTGCGCGGCGATCGCCGGCTGGGTCGGCTTCGAGTAGTAGGGGGTGACGACGAGGATGCCGTCGGCCCCGGCCGCCGCCGAACGCTGCGACAGGTCAATGGTGTGGGCGGTGACGTTGTTGCCGGTGCCGGCGATGATCTTCGCGCGGTCGCCGATGACGCCGCGCACGACGTGGAGGAGTTCGATCTTCTCGTCGTCGGTCGTCGTCGGTGATTCTCCGGTGGTCCCGGAGACGACGAGCATGTTGTTTCCGATGTCGACGAGGTGGTTCGCCACCTTCTCGACGGCCGCATAGTCGATGCTGCCATCGCCCTTGAACGGGGTCACCATTGCGGTGCCGACGGTACCGAACGCCTCAATCGCAGCCGTTGCTGCACTGTCACCGAGAATCGCCATGGTTCAAGGATAGCGCCCACACCCCACGACGAAGGCAGTGGGCCGGGGCGCGCCCAAGGGCATTGTCCGTTCATCCCCCGCCGAGGCGGTCGCGACGTCTCGGAGTTGAGAGACAGATCACAGACGGCTGGGGTGATCGCATAGTCTTGAATCCTGCCCGCCACCGAAGGAGCTTTCGATGTCTCGCACCCGTATCCGTGATTTCCACGACGACGATCTCGACGGAATCATCCGTCTCTGGGAGTCCACCATGATCGATCCCGCCGAGGCGGACGCCGTTCCCCTGCATCCCCTCCCCGAGGTCGTCGCCGCCTGCCAGCGCAATCAGGCGGTCGTCGCGGTCCGTGATGAGGAGATCGTCGGTGCCGCCGTCGGTCGCGCCGCCCACGGTCAGGGGTGGATCGTCTTCTTCCACGTCCTCGATTCCGTCCGCGAGGAGGCCGATCGCCGGTCCCCCATCGAGGCAACCCTGCTCGACGCCCTCGAACGTCGCCTCATGCCCTTGGAGTTGGGGACGCTGTCGATGCTCGTCCCTGAGGTGTCGCCGACCTTCGCGGGTCTGTTGGAGAACGGCTTCGAGGCGAAGCCGCATCTGCGCTATCTGGAGCGGCAGATGCCGGTGCGCCGTCGTGAGCTCGACCGTCTCAAGACCGTGGGCGGGCGGGTTCTGCCGCGTCACCTGTGGGATGCCGTCAGCGGGATGCAGCAGGAGAAGGACATGCTCGAGGACCGCCTCGTCGTGCCCTTGGCCGAGCCGGATCTGGCCGATCATTTCGGGGTCGTCCCACCGCGCGCGGTGATGCTCTTCGGTCCCCCGGGGACAGGAAAGACGACATTTGCGAAGGCCGTGGCCTCGCGTCTCGACTGGCCCTTCGTCGAGGTGTTTCCCTCTCGGCTCTCGAGTGAGCCCGGCGGGGTGGCCGCCGGCCTGCGTGCGACCTTCGAGCAGATCGGCGAACTCGAACATGCCGTCGTCTTCATCGACGAGGTCGAGGAGATCGCTTCGAAGCGCGGCGGTGAACCGCCCTCACCTACCCAGGGGGTGACGAATGAACTGCTCAAGCAGGTGGCCGAGTTCCGGGATCGGGACGGTCGGCTGCTCATCTGCGCCACGAACTTCGTCCGCGCTCTCGATGCGGCCTTCCTCCGGCATGGTCGCTTCGACTATGTCATTCCCATCGGCCTGCCCGATGCCACGGCCCGGGAGGCCATATGGGCCCGCTACATTCCCGAGCACACGATCGGCGGGGTCGACCTCGCTGTCCTCGTCGATGCCAGTGCCGGCCTGACCCCGGCCGATATCGAGTACGCGGCCAGACGGGCCTCCCAGGAAGCTCTGGCCTCGGCCCTGCGCAAACAGCAGGTCGACATCGCTTCCCGGACCGATGTGCTCACCACCGAGGACTACCTCGAGGCGCTGCGGGCGACCCGCGCCACGGTCTCGGAGGAGACCGCCCGCGAGTTCGGTGAAGACGTGGAGTCGATCGCCCGGCTGTGAGCTCTCGCCTCGGCGGTGCTCCCCGGCGAGCGGGCGCCGAACGGCGCAACGTTCGAGCGTCAGGTTCGACCATCGGGGACTCAGCGGGCGAGCAGCCTGTCCGCGGTCTCGGTGAGGATTCGGGTCATCGTCTCCGGGCTCGGTGCGTGACCGGCCACGGCGGCGAGGTCGAAGCCGTCGATGATGGCGATGATCGTGTCGACGACCTCTCGGGCACTGAGTCCGGCGAGTTCGAATTCGCCCCGTTCCACGCCTTCGTCGATGATCGTTCTGAAGTGTCGTCGCCAACCGGCGAAGACCGCATCGACGCAGCTCCGCAGACCCTCGTCGTTCCGGGCGGCGGTGACGAGTTCGACCCAGATCCGTGACCTCTGGTTGTGGCTGCCGACTCCCGGCACCGCGGCGAAGCTCTCGTGCAGACGGTGCCGGGCCGAGGAGCTGTGCCGGGTCGTGGAACCGCAGCCCGCGTCGCGCGCCTGCGACATCTCCTCGATGCCCGTGAGCACCGTCGCGGTGTGGACGGATAGCGCCTGGGTGAGCAGGCCCTCCCGGGACCCGAAGTAGTACTGCACGGTCCCGACGGACATGCCCACCGCGGTGGCGACATCGCTGAGCCGGACCGCCTCGGGGCCGCGGGCGACGATCGCGTCGAGGGTCGCTCGGATGATCGCGTGCCTCTTCGCCTCGGTCTGCTCGGGCGACTGCGCCGGCCGCGGGCTCATCCGGTGACCGCCAGCTCCGCAGCCGCCAGCTCGCTCGCCGCGGTCAGTCCCTCGTAGACGGCCTCCTCCACGGTCCGGGGCGCCAGAGCATCCCCGATCACCCGCACCGAGGCGGCTCGTAAGTCGAGATCGGGCACGACCGACCGTGGTGCTGCGGAGACGATGGTGGCGGCCACCTCGTCGACCTCGTGGACGATCTCGCACAGCGTTGACTGCAGGTAGCCGGTGTCGGCATCGACGCCGACGAGTCGAGCGTCGCTCAGAAAGCTGATTCGTCCGGTCCGCAGCGCCTGGGAGACGAGCAGGGTGCGTGTGTACTGCTGGATCGCGGCCCCGGCGAAGTTCGCGGCCGTCGCCAGCGTCACCAGTGTGCCTGCCTCGGCCAAGCGGAGGGCGATCCCGAGGCCGATCCAGTCGCCCTTCCAGTCGGTGACGAGGATCCGGCCGGCGGGCAGCTGCGGGTTCTGCTCGAGGTAGTCGCGGGCCCCGATGACGAAGGCGTCGTCGGCGATCTCGAGGTCAGGCATCCGCTGCCGGGCGCCGGTGGCGATGATGACGTGGTCGGGGTCGAGTTCGTCGACGATCTGCTGGGTCACCGGCGTCGAGGTGCGGATGTCGACGCCCGCCCGGACCGCCTCGGCGGACAGGTTCGTCGCCGCTCCCCCGAATTCGGCCCGGTAGGGCAGCTCCTGGGCCAGCAGCACCGCCCCGCCGAGGTGGGGCCCGGCTTCGCAGAGGATGACCTCGTCTCCCTGCTCGGCACTCACCGCTGCGGCCTTGAGTCCGGCCGGTCCCCCGCCGACGACGAGGATCCGGCGGCGGGTGCGGACTCGCGGACGGGGCAGGAACGTCAGCTCCCGGCCGGATTCGGGGTATTGGATGCACGAGATCGGGACGCCGAGTTGGAAATGGCCGATACAGGCCTGGTTGCAGCCGATGCAGGCGCGGATCTCCTCGACGGCGTCGCGGCGCGCCTTGCCGGCCATGGCCGGGTCGCAGATCATCGCGCGGGTCATGATCGCCATGTCCGTCCGCCCTTCAGCGATGGCGGCTTCCGCCTCGTGGGGTTGGTTGATGCGGCCGGCGACCATGACGGGTTTGTCGGTGATCTTCTTGACCTGCTCGGACAGGTTCGCCGCATAGGCGGGGTCGACCTGCATCGACGGCACGATGTGCACGGCTCCCTGCAGGGTCGAGGAGTCCCCGGCGGTGATCGAGAAGTAGTCGAGGCAGTCGGTGCCCTCATGCTCCAGCTCGTCGAGGTGGCCGATGAGTTCGAGGATCTCGGCGGCGACGAGTCCCTCTTCGGTCTTCTCCTCCCCGGAGATCCGCAGGCCCACCACGACGTCCGGGCCGACGGCCGCGCGGACGGCGGCGACCACCTCGGCGAGGAATCTGCGGCGGTTGGCCGGCGTCCCTCCGTACTCGTCGGTGCGGGTGTTGATGCGGGGGTTGAAGAACTGGATGGGCAGGTAGCCGTGGCTGGCGACGATCTCGACGCCGTCGATGCCGGAGCTCGCGATGCGCTCCGCGGCACTCGCATAGCCGGCGACGATGTCCTTGACTGCGGCGGTGCTCAGCGCTTCGGGGACGACCTTGAATCGTTCCTGGGGTGCGTCGCTGGGAGCCACGGCCCTCGGTGCCATGCCGCGCTGCCCGTCCATGACCTCGCGGCCGGGGTGGAAGAGCTGGGCGATGATCGTCGCTCCGTGGCGGTGGACCGCCTCGGCGACGGCTCGGTAGCCGGGCGCCGAGGAGTCGTCGGTGGCCATGAGGACGTGGTTCGTGTAGCGCGCGGTCTCGTGGACGCCGGAGACCTGGAGGACGATGAGGCCCGCACCGCCGGCCGCACGGGCCTCGTGGTAGGCGACGAGGTCCTCACCGATCTGGCCGTGGTCGTCGAGGACGGTGTCATGTCCGGAGGAGACGATGCGGTTGCGGATCGTGTGGGAGCCCAGCGTGATGGGTTCGAAGAGGTGCGGGAACAGCTGCGACATGATCGTCCTTGATGCATGCTGGCGGGTGGCTGACCCTATTATTCATATCACCGTATGGATAACCGGGGCAAGGGTTCGGGTCCGGAGTCGGTGGGTGACGACGGGTGGCGACGGCCGACGGCCGGGTGCTGTACGGTGCCGTCCGACCGGCCGATCAGGGTCGGGCGGTGATCAGGACGAGCGAGCCCTCGAAGTGTGCTCGGTCCCGCAGCCACCCGTATGTCCGATCCCATTCTCCGCTGGCCAGATCTCCCCCCAGTCGCGCGACGAACCGCTGCACCGCCGCCTCGTCGAGGAAGCTCCACGCCGAGTTCGCCTTCCGCGCCCCCGGGTCGAGGAGCATCTCCGGGCGACCGAAGTAGGCCTCGGAGAACCCGTCCGTGCAGTGCAGCGGGATCGGCAGCGGCTCCACCTCGACGCCACCGCCCAGGCCGTCCCTGATTCGGTCGATACGCGGATAGCGGCGTGCTTCGGTCGCGATCATCTCGGGGGCGTATTCGGCGAGCCAGCACCTGTCGAGGAGGGTGGGATCGCAGGTCATGATGACTACGGGTCCGCGGCTGACCCGGCGCATCTCGGCCAACCCGGCCTCGAGGTCGCCCCACTGGTGCACGGAGAAGGTCGTCATCGCGGCGTCGAAGCTGCCATCGTCGAAGGGCAGCGATTCCGCCGAGGCGGCGATGGCGCTGTTCAGGTGTGCAGGCCTCTGGGACCGCATCGTCGCCGAGGGTTCGACGGCTGTGACCTCGCGGTCGGTGGGTTCGTAGGAACCGGCGCCGGCGCCGAGGTTGAGCACGGACTTCGCGTCACCGAGGGCCCGTCGGATCGCTGATTCGAATTCCGGTTCCGGACGTCGGTAGTCGCGGTAGCCGGCTCCGATCCGACCGTAGTTCGCATCGCCCGCCGAGCCGTCGCAGCGCTCCTCGGTCATCGCCACCTCAGCCTGCGAAGGTGTCGCAGCTTCCGAGTCCGTTCTCGTAGCCGGCGGAGAACCACTTCTGACGCTCCTTGCTCGAACCGTGGGTGAACGACTCCGGATTGACCGACCCGGACTGTGATTGGATGTGGTCGTCGCCGACGACGAAGGCCGCATTGAGTGCGTCTTTGAGCTGCTCATCGGTGGGGGTCTCGAGATACGGGGTGCCGTTGTCGTCGGTCAGGGTCGTGACATCGCCGAGCCAGGCCCCGGCATAGCAGTCTGCCTGGAGTTCGGTGCGCACACCGTTGCTGTCCTCACCGGTGCCGTTGTTCGGGTGCTCGGCCATCACGCCGGTGATGTTCTGGATGTGATGGCCCCATTCGTGTCCGACGATATAGAGCTGGGCGAGCTCCCCCGCCGAGGCGCCGAACTGCTGACGCATGAGATCGAAGAACGTCGGATCGATGTAGACACCCTGGTCGGAGGGGCAGTAGAAGGGTCCGACCGCGTTCGATGCGGTCCCGCAGGCAGACGAGGTCTGCCCGTCGACGATCGTCAGTGTGGGTTCGACATATCCGTCGATGTGCTGAGACCAGTAGTCGTCGAGGACGACCTGGGAACCGGCCATGCGGCAGTCGACGGATTCGTTGGCATCCTGGCCGGTGTCGCATTCGTCGAGGCTGCGCCGCTGGGAGCTGTCCGAACCCTGATCGCCTTCGAATCCCCCGCCGCCGAGCAGCCCGCTGACATCGACGCCGAAGAGCGGACCGACGAGCAGCACCAGGACGAGACCGCCGATGCCGATTCCACCGCCGGCGATCGCGGTGTTCCGACCCCGTCGACTGGTCTTGTTGCCGCTGATGTCGGCGTTCCGGTTGAAGGTCATGGCATAAAGATACCGCGATCACCCCTTTGCGACCGCGGATCGCGGTGAACCCATGTGAGAATCGTGGCATGACCTCTCACCCGGCCATCGGAGACGAACCGACGACCGCCTCGGCGCGCATCCTGTCGCGGCTCTGTCCGCCCGGACGCCTCGTCGGACTCGATGTCGCTCGCGGGATCGCCCTGCTGGCGATGATGGTTACGCATATCTTCTCTCTGGCCGATCCCGTCGGGTTCCCCACCTGGGCCGCGGTCTTCGCCGGTCGCGCCTCGGCGCTGTTCGCGGTCTTGGCGGGCTGTTCGCTCGTGCTCTCGACACGCTCCCGGATGGCCGAGTCGAATCGGCTCCGCGATGCCGCGCCGAGCGTGCTCATCCGGGCGGCGGCCATCGTGCTCATCGGCCTGTGCCTGGGATCGGTGTCGACGCTGCTGGCGGTCATCCTCGTCAACTACGGGATCATGTTCGCCCTGGCCATGTTCTTCCTCCGCCTGCGGGCGTGGGCGCTGTTCGTCCTCGCCGGGGCGTGGATGATCATCTCTCCCCTGGTGTCGATGCTCCTGCGCACCGAGTTCTCGTTGGAGCCGGAGTATCTGCCGATGGCCTGGTGGGACCTGGCGACGCCGGTGACGATGGTCCAGGACCTGTTCCTCACCGGCTACTACCCGATCCTGCAGTGGCTGTCCTACATTCTGCTCGGCATGGCCGTGGCGAAGCTCGACGTGTCCCGGCATCTCATGGGCCTGTTCCTGGCCGGTCTCGGAGCGCTGCTCATCGGTCGCGGAGGATCCTGGCTGCTGCTGGGCCCCGGCGGCGGGGAGACCGCGCTGATGCAGATCTCCCAGCAGTCGGGGATCGACCTCCTCGCCGCCCTGCACACGGGCAGCTACGGGGTCACGCCGACGGGCTCCTGGTGGTGGCAAGCGATCGCCGGCCCCCATTCGGGCACCCCGTTCGACATGGTCTCCACGGCGGGCACGGCGGTGATGACGATCGCGGTCTGCCAGTCCGCTGTGGTGCTCCTGGGCAGACGCTCCTGGCTGCTCTCGCCGCTGTCGGCACCGGGGTCGATGCCGTTGAGCGTGTACTCGGCGCATGTGGTGCTGCTCGAGATCACCCGTCCGAGGTTCGTCGGAGATCCGATCTCGGGTGCGGGTACGACCGGGGAACAGACGAGCGAGTATCTCTTCCACGCTCTCGTCTTCGTGGTCTCCGCACTGGTGTGGAAGCTGTTCGTGTCCCCGCGGGGGCCGCTCGAGGCGGGGATCGCCGGACTCATCCGTGCGGTGTCTCCCCAGCCTACGAGGCCTGCCGGGCCTGCGAACTCTGCTGGGCCTGGGAACCCTGCCGGGCCTGGGAACCCTGCCGGGCCTACGAGGCCTGCTTCTCCCCCGTACGGAACAGACTGATCGCCTTGCGCATCGTGGCGCGGGCGCGTTTGCGGTCGCCGCTGGCATCGTAGGCGCAGGAGAGACGGAACCAGGATCGCCAGTCGTCGGGCGCGGCCTCGGCTTCGGCCTGGTACTTCACGAATTCCTCGTCGGCGGCTTCGCGGATGATCTTCCCACCCGGAGTCCTGGGCAGATCGTCGACGGGCAGTCCGCCCTCGTCACCGAGGATGCGGGCGAGCTTCTCCGTCCTGGCGCCGAAGATGAGTTCGACGATGAGCGTCCACGCGCCGATGATCGGCAGCACGAACAGGGCGATGCCCATGATGCGCGGAATGAGGTCGGGTTCGCGGACGAGGATCCAGGCCCGCTGTCCCATCAGGACGAAATAGAAGACGAGAACGACGGAGACGATGATCGCCCCGACCTTGGCCTTCGACATCAGAGATCGAGCATGTTCTCGAGGCCGTGGAGCAGCCCCGTGTAGTCGGCGATGTTCTTCACCGCGGTGACGATTCCCGGCATGAACGCCGAGGTGGAGTGCGAGTCCGTGCGGATGGTCAGGGCTTCGCCGTCGGAGCCGAAGTGGATCTCCTCGTGGGCGTTCATGCCCTGCTGGCGGATGGCGTGGACATGGATGCCGTCGATCACCGCACCTCGGGCACCGAGCGGATCGGATTCCGTGGAGTCGGGGACGGCCGGGAGTCCGGCGGCGCTGCGGGCGGCGGCGATGCGCTGGGCGGTGTGGTTCGCAGTGCCCGAGGGAGCGTCGAGCTTGCGGGTGTGGTGTGTCTCGACGACCTCGGCGGAATCGAAGTAAGGGGCTGCGAGCTCGGCGAAGCGCATCGCCAGGACCGCGCCGATCGAGAAGTTCGGGGCGATGAGGACCGCAGTCTTCGGGTGGTTCTTGAGTGTGGCTTCGAGGCGGGCCAGTCGGTCGGCGTCCCACCCGGTGGTGCCGACGACGGTGTCGATGTCGTGCTCGACGAGGAAGCTCACATTGTCCTCGGTGGACTTCGGCACGGTGAGCTCGACGGCGACGTCGATGTTCTGATCCAGCAGGGTCTCGAGCGAATCGCTGCTGCCGAGGGCGGCCGCGAGTTCGAGGCCGTCCGCCTCATTGATGGCATCGACGGCGTGGGATCCCATGCGTCCCTTGGCTCCGATGACGGCGACCCGAATGCTCATGTGCTCTGACTCCTTGCTCAACGATCCTCGTGGTCTCGGCCTTCGACGCGTCTCCACGATCTTCGCAGGCCAGTCTATCGACAACCCGCGGCATCATCGTCATCCGGTGACGTGAGAGACAGCCGGCGGCCGGTACCGCGAGGGTCCCCTGCCAACCTCGCGGCCGTCTCCGTGTCGAAGCGCACGCCGTCGTAGAGCAGCTTCTCGCGTTCGCGGCCTTCGACGAGGAAGCCCGCGCTGCGAGCGACCGCGGCGGAGGCAGGATTGTTCGTCCGGTAGCCGAGTTTGAGGCGGTACACGTCGAGCTCGTCGTGAAGATGATCGACGAGGCTGCGCAGCGCTGCCGACGCCAGTCCCCTCCCCCGCGCCTCGGCGACGGTCCAGTAGGAGATCCACGCCGATGAGTGACGACGGTCGATGCCGGAGGCCATGACGGTGCCGAGGATGCGCTCGGAGGTCGCTGCCTCGGCGCTGGGTTCGGAGTTCTCGGCCTCGGCACCGCAATCGACAACCGTATTGTCGCCGTCGATCCCGGCCCCGTGCTCGACGATCGCGAAGGCACGGATCCGGCCCTCCGCCTCGGCGCCGGTGATGGATTCGATCCAGCTGCGCGCACCGTTGAGACTGCGGTCGTCGGGGATGTTGCTCAGCAGCGCCGGGTCGGCGGTGGAGTAGATCTCGGCAAGCACGGCGGCGTCGTCGCGTTGCCAGTGCCTCAACTCAAAACTCATCGTCTGCTCCGGTCGTTCTTTCTTCAACACCTCCCCAACTACCTGACGGCGGCCCAGCAACTTCGCGCGAAGTTGCTGGGCCGCCGTCAGGTAGTTCTGGGGGAAGGGTCAGCCGAGGAGGAGGCCCTTGGTCTGAGCGACGGCACGGTCGAAGCGTGCGCCGGCGTCTGCCCAGTTGACGATGTTCCACCAGGCCTTGACGTAGTCAGGCTT
Source organism: Brevibacterium sp. CCUG 69071 (assembly GCF_021023135.1). Taxonomy (GTDB): domain Bacteria; phylum Actinomycetota; class Actinomycetes; order Actinomycetales; family Brevibacteriaceae; genus Brevibacterium. The sequence continues at coordinate 805,798 of NZ_PGFV01000002.1, read as the reverse complement.
GACGTTCTGGTAGTCGAGGTAGAAGGCGTGCTCCCACATGTCGAGCTGCAGGACGGGGGTGCCGCCGAGCTGGACGTCGGACTGCTGGTCCTTGAGCTGTTCGATGAAGAGGTTTCCACCGAGCTGATCGTAGACGAGCACGGCCCAGCCGGAGCCCTGGATCGTGGTGGCTGCGGTGGTGAAGTGCTCACGGAACTTGTCGAAGGAACCGAACTGGTCATCGATGGCCGCTGCGAGTTCACCGACCGGCTTGTCGCCGCCGTCCGGGGACAGGTTGTTCCAGAAGATCGAGTGGTTGACGTGTCCGCCGAGGTTGAACGCGAGATCGCGGGTCAGCTTCGGGACGTTCGCCAGGTTGCCGGACTCGCGGGCCTCGGCCAGCTGCTCGACGGCGGTGTTGGCGCCCTTGACGTAGGTGGCGTGGTGCTTGTCGTGGTGCAGCTCCATGATGCGAGCCGAGATATGCGGCTCAAGAGCGGAGTAGTCGTAGGGCAGTTCCGGAAGGGTGTACTGCTCAGCCATGAGATTCCTCCTGATGAGAATTGATGTCCGCCAGGTCGGCGGCTTCGTTTCGACCCTATATCAGGGCCTCATCTCGGACAACAAGGCATGTGCCGGGCCTATTCCAGGTTACGCAAAGTGACAACGGAAAAGGTCGGCACGGGCCTCGCGCCCGGATGGACATGATCCCGCCTCGGGGCCTCCGCGCAGAGCCCGGCTGTCCGACCTCAGGGCAGGTCGACGCGAGCGTCCGGGCCGACCAGGGACAGCGCCCGGGGACGGGAGAACAGTTCGCCGGCCATAGTGCTCACCTGTTCGGCGGTGACCGAGCGGACGCGTTCGATGAGGTCGAAGGGATCCTCGAGCGGGAGCCCGAAGATCTCGGACCTGGCGAGCCGATTCATCCGCGCCGCCGAGGATTCGAGGCCGAGGACCATCGATCCCGAGAGCTGAGAGACGATCTCGTCGAGTTCTGCCCGGCTCGGTGCGGTCTGTGCCAGCCGCTCCCATTCGGTCAGTGCGAGATCGACGACGGCCTGCGCGTTCTCGGCCGTGCAGCCGGCATAGATGCCGAAGGTGCCGAAGTCCGTGAACTGACTGGCCACGCAGTTGACCGCATAGGCCAGCCCCCGCTCCTCGCGCACGCTCTGGAACAGCCTCGAGGACATCCCACCGCCGAGCATCGTCAGCAGCACCGAGTAGACGAACCGGTCGGGATGTCCCTCCTCAAGGCCTTCGCAGCCGAGCAGCACGCCCAGCTGTTCGGTGTCCTTAATCGTGTGGGATCTGCCGGCAGTGAAGTTCGGTGCTTCCCGCTTCGCCCCGGCCAGGTGCGCCCCGGCGTGGGAACCGTGGACCTTCTCATCGGACGGCCGCAGCAGCGCGCCGGCACCCTCGACCGAACCCAGCCGGCTGGGCGACCAGATCTCGGAGCGGGACCCGAGCCCCGCCTCGGCGAGGGCATCGTCGACCATGCTCAGCACCTCGGCATGGCTGGCACCGCCGGCGGCGGCGATGACCAGCCGCGGCGGGACATAGGTGTTCTCGTAGTGCTCGAGCAGCGTGTGATGGCCGAGAACCCGGATCTGGTCCTTCGTCGCTCCCACCGGCCGAGCCAGAGGATGCTCGCCGAAGACGAGCTTGTCGAAGTCGTCGAAGAGCACGTCGCCGGGGTCATCCGACGACATCGCGAGCTCTTCGATGATCACTCCGCGTTCGCGTTCGAACTCATCGACGTCGAGGCTGGAGTTCGAGACCATGTCGAGCAGCAGCGCCGTGATCCCGGTCAGGTCGGTGACGAGGCAGCGTGAGTAGTAGCAGGTGAGCTCCTTGGCCGTGATGGCATTCGAGTCACCGCCCGTGCGATCGAAGGCCGCGGCGATCGACTTCGCGTCCTTGGTCCTCGTGCCCTTGAACAGCATGTGCTCGAGGAAGTGCGTCGACCCTGCGGTCTCGGCGGACTCGTCGCGCGAGCCCGCCGCCACCCAGATGCCAATCGTCTCCGAGGCCAGCCCGGGCATGTGTTCGGTGGTCACCGTCAAACCACCGGGGAGGACAGACCGATCGATTCGGCTGCCCTCCCCGGTGTGAGAATCGCTGAGAATCAGTTGTCTGAGTCCTCTTCGGTCTCGGCGTCATCATCGTCGGTCACGGGAGCCAGCGAGAGCTTGCCGCGGTCGTCGATCTTGGTGATCTCGACCTGGACCTTCTGGCCCACACCGACGACGTCTTCGACGTCCTCGACGCGCTTGCCATCGTTGAGCTTGCGCAGCTCGGAGATGTGCAGCAGTCCGTCCTTGCCCGGGGTCAGGGACACGAATGCGCCGAAGCTCATTGTCTTGACCACGGTGCCGAGGTAGCGTTCGCCGACCTCGGGGACCTGCGGGTTCGCGATCGCATTGATCATCGAGCGGGCGGCCTCGGCGGCCGGTCCGTCGGTGGCGCCGATGAGCACGGTGCCGTCGTCCTCGATGCTGATGTCGGCTCCGGTGTCCTCCTGGATCTGGTTGATCATCTTGCCCTTGGGCCCGATGACCTCACCGATCTTGTCGACGGGGATATTCACGGAGATGATCCGCGGTGCCGTCGGGGCCATCTCGGCGGGAGCGTCGATGGCCTCGGCGATGACGTCGAGGATGACCATGCGGGCCTCACGGGCCTGCTTCAGTGCGGCACCGAGCACCGAGGCGGGAAGGCCGTCGAGCTTGGTGTCGAGCTGGATCGCGGTGATGAAGTCACGCGTACCGGCGACCTTGAAGTCCATGTCGCCGAAGGCGTCTTCGGCGCCGAGGATGTCGGTCAGAGCCGCGTATGCGGTCTGCTCGCCCTGGTCGGTGGAGATGACGTCGGAGACGAGTCCCATGGCAATGCCGGCCACGGGAGCCTGCAGCGGCACACCGGCGGAGAGCATGGCCAGCGTCGAGGCGCAGACCGAACCCATCGAAGTCGAACCGTTGGACCCGAGGGCCTCGGAGACCTCACGGATCGCGTAGGGGAAGTCCTCGCGCTTGGGCAGGACGGGCACGAGGGCACGTTCTGCCAGCGCACCGTGGCCGATCTCGCGGCGCTTAGGGCTGCCCACACGACCGGTCTCGCCGACCGAGTAGGGCGGGAAGTTGTAGTGGTGCATGTAGCGCTTGGACGTCACCGGTGAGAGCGAGTCGATCTGCTGCTCGAGCTTGAGCATGTTGAGCGTGGTGATGCCCAGGATCTGGGTCTCTCCGCGCTCGAAGATCGCCGAACCGTGGACACGCGGGATGACATTGGTCTCCGCGGTCAACGGACGGATGTCCTTCAGGCCGCGGCCGTCGATGCGGATCTGCTCGGTGAGGATGCGCTTGCGCACGACCTGCTTGGTCAGAGCGTTGAGCGCACCGGCGATCTCCTTCTCACGGCCGACGAAGCGTTCGCCGAGCTTGTCGAAGAGTTCGTTGAGGAGTTCGCTGCCGGCGGCCTCGCGCTCCTGCTTGTCAGCGATCTGGAAGTTCGCGGTCTGCTTGGCCTCGGCGAGTTCCTTCACGGCCTCGTAGACATCGTCCTCGTAGTCCTTGAAGACGGGGAATTCGACGGTGGGCTTCGCGGCCCGGTCGGCCAGCTCCTGCTGCGCGCGGCAGAGTTCGCTGATGAACGGCTTGGCGGCCTCGAGTCCCTCGGCGACGATCTCTTCGGTCGGAGCGGGGGCACCGGTCTTGATCCGGTCGATGGCGTTGTCGGTGGCTTCGGCCTCGACCATCATGATGGCGACGTCGTCACCGACGACTCGACCGGCGACGACCATGTTGAACACGGCGTCGTCGAGCTGCGAGTGGTTCGGGAAGGCGACCCACTGGCCGTCGATGAGGGCGATGCGCACGCCGCCGATCGGGCCGGAGAACGGCAGACCGGAGAGCTGGGTCGACATCGATGCGGCGTTGATGGCCAGTGCGTCGTAGATGTGGTCGGGGTGGACCGACATCACGGTGACGACGACCTGGACCTCGTTGCGCAGTCCCTTGACGAACGAGGGGCGCAGCGGACGGTCGATGAGGCGGCAGGTCAGCACCGCGTCGGTCGAGGGGCGGGCTTCGCGGCGGAAGAACGATCCGGGGATGCGTCCGGCAGCGTACATGCGCTCCTCGACGTCCACGGTCAGGGGGAAGAAGTCGAAGCCTTCGCGAGGGCTCTTACCTGCCGAGGTGGCAGAGAAGAGCATGGTCTCGTCGTCGAGGTAGGCGACGGCCGAACCGGCGGCCTGCTGGGCCAGTCGGCCCGTTTCGAAGCGGATGGTGTGTGAACCGTAGCTGCCATTGTCAATGTGCGCTGCGGTGGATTCAGGGTTGAGTCCCACGTATTCTCCTAGTCTGTGCCGGCGCGCGGACGTCCTCGAGACATGAGGCACGCCCCCGTCGTGCGAGGGCTGTCGTCCTGTGCGATCCGGCGGGATATCGGCATGGACAATCCATGGATCCAAGCCGGTCATCGATCGGGGCCCACGGAACCGGCGATCGAACTCGCGCAATCCTCCGGAGGCCACTACCGAAGACCGAAACGTCCATGTCCTGATTGTCCACCTCGAAGTCTACCGCAGATGCACGAAAGCGCCCCACCCGCAGGTGGGACGCTTCGTTTCGACTGCGGTGCAGCCCAGATCGGGTCAGCCGATCAGTTCTGCGAGTCTCCGTTCGGTCGGGCGGACCCGGGCCGAAGGAAGAATCAGCGGCGCAGGCCGAGGCGCTTGATCAGCGCACGGTAGCGCTCGATGTCGACGCGCTGCAGGTACTTGAGCATCCGGCGACGCTGGCCGACGAGCAGCAGCAGGCCACGACGCGAGTGGTGGTCGTGCTTGTGATCCTTGAAGTGCTCGGTGAGCTCGGTGATCCGGCGGGTAAGCAGCGCAACCTGGACCTCGGGAGAACCGGTGTCGCCCTCGTGAGTTGCATATTCCTTGATGACTTCCTGCTTTTCGGCAGTGCTGAGAGCCATGGACTTCTCCTTGTGATCGTTGCGCGGCGCGCAGACCTGTCAGTCTGGGCACTATGGAACCGCGGCCGGTGAAAACGGCAGTGTTCAGTTTATCAGGTGTGCAGGACCTCGCGCACATCGGCGATGTCCTCGTGCATCTGCACGATGAGGTCGTCCATCCCGGTGAAGGCCACTTGGCCGCGGATGCGGGTGACGAACTCGATGCTCATATGGCGATCGTAGACGTCGAACTCCCCGAACTCCTTGTCGAGCACATAGGCCTCGACACGGCGGCTGCACCCCTGGAAGGTCGGGTTCGTGCCCACCGAGATCGCGGCCGGGTAGGGCTGGTCCTCTCCGGAGAAGCTGGCCCAGCCCGCGTAGACGCCGTCGGAGGGCACGAGCCCCTCGGCGTCCTCGGACAGGTTGGCCGTGGGAAATCCGAGGTCACGTCCGCGCGCATCGCCGTGGACGACAGTGCCTTCGACGCGGTGGTAGCGGCCCAGCTGATCGGCCGCCTCGGCGACGCCGCCGGAGACGATCTGCTCACGGATCCGTGACGAGGAGTAGCGACCCCCGCGTCCGACCTCCTCGATCGTCTCGGTCCGGAAGCCGTATTGCTCGCCGAGGCTGCGCAGTGTGTCGATGGTGCCTTCGTTGTCCTTGCCGAAGCGGACGTCCTCGCCGACGACGACGATCCGCGAATGCAGGGCTTCGACGAAGTAGCTGCGCACGAAGTCCTCTGCCGACTGTGCGGCGAAGTCGAGGTCGTAGGGCTGGACGAGCAGCGCGTCGATGCCGGTGGCCGCGATGAGCTCGGCCTTCTGGCTCGTGCTCGTGATCATCAGCGTCGGATCGCTCGGGCGGTGGACGGTGCGCGGATGCGGGTCGAAGGTCATCGCCACCGAGCGCAGGTCCTCTTCACGGGCGATCGCCGCGACGGCCTGCAGAACCATCTGGTGACCACGGTGGACGCCGTCGAAGTTGCCGAGTGTGACGACGGTGCCGACATCGTCGGTCCCGACCTCACTCAGTCCGTGATAAACCTTCACCCCAGGCTCGCTCCTTCCGTGCACCGAATCAGATTAACGCAGAGGAGAACGTGGGTGCTAACCGGACGATTCATACGACGATCGCCCAGCCGATGACCCCGGCCAGGGCGGCGATGGCGATCGAGACGAAGGTACCGATGATGAAACGTTCACCGGCCGCGGACGAGGACTTGATCTCGGCGAACCGGCCGAGGCCTTTGATCGCGACGACGACGGCCATGAGCTCGGGGCGGCCGAGGACGATGGCTCCGGCGATGAGGGCGCGTTCGACGATGCCGATCCACATGCCCCCGCGGAGCACCTCGATGTCCTCGCTGCCGGTCACACTCGGCTTGGTGCCGGGTCCGCCATGGGTCATCCGCAGGAACAGCGGAACCAGCGGCCAGCCGATCAGTGCGGCGACGAGGGCGGCGAGAACCGCAACGAGCACCTCAGACCACATTCCTCATCCTCCGTCCGCTCTCTCCCCGTGCGTCTCCCTCACCCATGGTTGAGGCTCTCACTCATGGTTGAGTCCCTCACTCGAGATTGGGCCCGCACCCATGGCGAGGACCCCACTCGCGATTGGGCCCATCCATCGTTGTGCCCCTCAGCCATTATTGTGCCCCGCACCACTGACACGAGCCGCGAGTCCGAGATGATGGGCCGAGAGTGCACGGGCGCCGGCGACGATCTCGGCGCTGCCCTGGGACAGGACTCGGGAGACGGCCTGCTGGGAGACGGCGAAGTGCTTGGCGATATCGACTTGCGTGGCCTCGGGGTGGTCGAGTCGGTATGCGACATAGCCGCGGGACTGCTCCCGCAGGTCATCGAGGGTACGCGCGAGCAGCCGGAGGGCCGCCTCGGCGAATCCCAGGTGTCCACCGGACTCCTCACCCATCCCCTCGGCCCCAGCCGACCCCTCATCCCCGGACGCGACGACGAGGTGGGCGGGTGCGCTCTTGGCTGCTTCGACGGCGCGCCTGGCGGCATAGAAGGCCTCTCCCCTGGCCTCGGCGGTCGAGTCGGGCAACGGTTCCTCGACCGCTCCAATGCCGATGCCGATGTGCCAGCCGGTGAGGACCGCGATCAGTCGGACCGCCTCGGCGACCTGTCCCGGGTCATCGAGGACTCCCTGGACCTCATCGCCGATGGTGCGCTGGAAGCCGCGCACGGTGTCGATCCGAGCCAGCGCCGCCAGCAGCTCCGGCACAGCATCGTCGCCTGCGCGCGATCCGCGTTGGTCGATCGTCATGACGAACATGGGTCAATTAGAGCAGAATTCCTACCCAGAAACAATGCTTTTCGTTGTATTTGAGAAAAACAACGCGAAACTTTGTACCCTAGGCGCGGTCGATGGCAAAGGCGGTGAGCGATTTGAGCGAACGACGATCCCTCAGGTTCGCGATCGAGATGAGTTCGCCTCCGCAGATCACGGCGACCTCCTCTTCGCTCGGGGCCTCGCCCGGTTCGGCGGCAGCAGCAACAGCCTCGGCGAGGGTGACGATCTTGCCCTGCATCAGGGCCTTGGCGGCCTCGGCGTCGACTTCGACGGTCGGCAGCAGGGTGGCGGCGACCTCGGCGAGGGTGAGCAGTCGCGGTGTGGGTGAATCGAGGTCGTCGGGAATCGTCGCGGCATCCTCGATGTCGAAGGCACCGACCCGGGTGCGTCGCAGGGCGGTGAGATGACCATGGACGCCGAGGTGCTCGCCGACATCGCGGGCCAGCGCCCGCACGTAGGTGCCCGAGGAGCAGTCGACCTCGACATCGACATCGATGTGGCCCTCGGTCGCGGCGAAGCGGATGTCGAGGATCTCGAACGAGGAGATCTCGACGCGGCGGGCCTTGAGTTCGACGTCCTCCCCGGCACGCACCCGGGCGTAGGAGCGCTTGCCGTCGACCTTGATCGCCGAGACCGCACTCGGCACCTGGTCGATGGGACCGCGGAGGGTGGCGATGGCCGCGTCGATGTTCGCGGAGGTGAGCGCAGCGAGCACGGCGGGATCGGCGAAGCGATCGGGTTCGGAGTCCGCGTCATCGGTGGGCGTGGCCGCACCGAGGCGGATCGTCGCGAGATAGGTTTTCGACACACCCGTGATGTAGCCGAGCAGCTTGGTCCCGCGGCCGAGGCCGAGGACGAGCACGCCGGCGGCCATCGGATCGAGCGTGCCGGCATGACCGACCTTGCGGGTGCCGTACCAGCGGCGGATGCGTGAGACGACGCCGTGGGAGCTCAGTCCCTGCGGCTTGTCGCAGACGAGGACGCCCTGTGGGGAAGGATCGCTCACGGGATGGTGACGATCAGTTGAAGGAGGCGTGCACGTGGTCGAAGTGGTTGGCGGTGGTCGAACCGCGGTCCGACATGCCCTTCCAGCCGCTGCCCGGCATCCAGATGCGCTGCTTCCAGATCACGTACTTGACGTTGAGGCTCTTGTGATTCTTGATCAGGTAGTCGGAGATGCGGTCACCCGTGCTACCGGTGATCATGATGTCGACGGCTTCGCCGGTGTTGTGATCGGAACCGGTGCCTGGACGACGTCCGCCGAAGGTCTTGACCTCGGGGAACTTCGCGCACACGGCACGGTAGCCGTTGACCGCGTTGGGCAGAAGACCGGACTCGATCGAGGACGAGACCTTGCACGGCGGCGCCGAGGTGTCACCGGAGGCTCCGCCCTCGGAGGAGGAGTCGTCGTCGGACTTGCCGCCGTCGGCCTTCTTGCTCGTCGCGGACTCGGTGGTCGGCTCCGGCTTCGGGGTCTTGACCTCGAGCTTGGTCTTGCTCGATGACTTGTTCTTGTACTTCGGGTCGTCCTTGACGTCCTTGAGGTACTCTTCGCCGGCCTTCTCGCGCTGGGCGTCGATCTCATCCTGGCTCACGGCCGAGGGACTCGCCTGCTCCTGCGCGGTGTTCGCGGCCTCGGTGGTGACGTTGCCCGTGTCCGGGGGTCCCATGACCACGGTCGAACCGACGACGGCGGCGGTTGCGGCGGCCGGGACGGCGATCGCGGCAACGACGGGACGCTGCTTGACGGTGGCCAGAACGGAGGTCGCCGTCGATGGCACATCAGCGGAGTGCCGACCAGACGAGCGCTTGCTGGGAGTCAGATCCCGAACGAGCTGCTTCGCGAAGGAAGGCTGTGGCGAAGAGTGCTTACCCAATGCAGAAATCCCTTAACAGAGTCGTAATCATTTCGTTACCAGAAGAAGTCTACGACACCGGGCAAAGATAACAAAACTGTTACGAGAACTTTTTTTGCTCACGTGATGAAGATCGCGCGCACTCCCCCGCAGCGGGGTGGTGTGTCACTCCCCCGCCGTGTGTCGCCGCGATCACTCTTCGTCGGCAGCGGGCTTCCGGTAGGGATCCTCGTCGCCGGCGGGCGCCGCGTCTTTGGCCAAGCTCGCGATGCGAGCGTCGTCGGCCGCGGCCTTGGCCAGGAGTCCGTCGAGGTGGGCGGCGGCTTCCGGCACGGCGTCGGCGATGAATTCGAGGCTCGGGGTCAAACGGATCGTCAGGCCCTTGCCGACCTCGGAGCGGATGAATCCCTTGGCGGAGTTGAGTGCCTTGCCGGTGGCTTCGAGGTCCTGATCGTCACCGTAGACGGTGTAGAAGATCGAGGCGTGCTGCAGGTCGCCGGTGACGCGGACATCGGTGACCGTGACGAAACCGAGACGTGGGTCCTTCAGGCGTCGTTCGATGGTGCTGGCGACGATGACCTTGATCTGGTCGGCGATCTTGCGTGCCCTGGTGGGGTCTGCCATGGTGTGTCCTTCGTAATGTGTGGCGGCACGCGCAGTTGTCGTGCCGGGCCTGATGGTGCCGGAGAGCTCCGGCCATTCTCTCTCATATTCCCGGAGTCGAAGAACCGGGCCCCACTCGGGGGCCCGGTTCTCGTCATGATCGGTCCCTGCGGGATCGATCATCTGGGATCAGCCTGCAACTCTCAGTCGCGCGGCTTCTCCTGCATCTCGAAGGTCTCGATGATGTCGCCCTCGCGCAGATCGTTGAAGGAGCCGAGTCCGATACCGCACTCGTAGCCGTCGCGGACCTCGGTGGCATCATCCTTGAACCGGCGCAGCGATTCGATCTTGAGGTTGTCGCCGATGACGACACCGTCGCGGGTGACGCGGGCGCCGGAGTTCCTCGTGATCGTTCCGCTGCGGACGATCGAACCGGCGATGTTGCCGAACTTCGAGGACCGGAAGACCTCGCGGATCTCCGCGGTGCCTGTCTGGACCTCTTCGAATTCGGGCTTGAGCATGCCCTTGAGCGAGCTCTCGATATCGTCGATCGCCTGGTAGATGACCGAGTAGTACCGAACATCGACGCCTTCGCGGTCGGCCAGGTCGCGAGCCTTCGCTTCCGGACGGACGTTGAAGCCGAGCACGATCGCGTTGTCGACCGTCGCCAGGTTGATGTCGTTCTCGGTGATCGCACCGACGCCGCGGTGGATGATGCGCAGGTCGACGTCGTCGCCCACATCGATCTTGAGCAGCGAGTCCTCGAGTGCTTCGACAGCACCGGACACGTCGCCCTTGAGGATGAGGTTGAGCATGTCGACCTTGCCCTCGGCCAGTGCCTTGGTGAAGTCCTCGAGGCTGATGCGCTTGCGACCGCGAGCCTGAGCGGCGTTGCGCTCGATGGCATCACGCTTCTCAGCGATCTGACGGGCCGTGCGATCGTCATCGGTGGAGATGAACGAATCACCGGCGCGCGGAACCGAGGACAGACCCAGCACCTGGACGGGACGGGACGGACCCGCCTCGTCGACGATGTTGCCGTTCTCGTCGAACATCGCACGCACACGTCCGTAGGCGGTGCCGCAGACGATGGCATCGCCCTGACGCAGGGTGCCGGACTCGACGAGCACGGTCGCAACCGCACCGCGTCCCTTGTCCAGCTTGGCCTCGATCGCAATGCCGCGAGCGGACTTGTCGGGGTTGGCCCGCAGGTCCAGAGCGGCATCGGTGGTCAGCAGCACGGACTCGAGCAGTTCGTCGATGCCTTCGCGCTTGAGCGCGGAGATCGGGACGAACATGGTCTCGCCGCCGTATTCCTCGGCCACGAGGTTGTACTCGGTCAGCTGCTGCATGACCTTCGCCGGGTTGGCGCCTTCCTTATCGACCTTGTTCACAGCCACGACGATCGGCACATCGGCCGCCTGAGCGTGGTTGAGAGCTTCAACCGTCTGGGGCATGACACCGTCGTCGGCGGCGACCACGAGGATCGCGAGGTCGGTCGACTTCGCACCACGGGCACGCATGGCGGTGAACGCCTCGTGACCCGGGGTGTCGAGGAAGGTGATCTTGCGATCCTGGCCCTCGTGTTCGACTTCGGCCTGGTAGGCGCCGATGTGCTGGGTGATGCCGCCGGCCTCACGAGAGGCGACGTTGGCCGAGCGGATCGCGTCGAGCAGCTTGGTCTTACCGTGGTCGACGTGACCCATGACGGTGACGACCGGCGGGCGGGCAGCGAGATCCTCGTCGTCCTCGTCCGCGGCTTCCGCGTCGAGGTCGATGTCGAAGGTCTCGAGCAGCTCACGGTCTTCGTCCTCGGGAGAGACGATCTCGATCTTGTAGCCGAGCTCCTCGCCGAGGACCTCGAAGGTACCTTCGTCGAGGGACTGGGTGATCGTCGCCATCTCGCCGAGGTGGAAGAGCACCGTGACGAGGTTCGTCGGATCGGTGTTGATCTTCTCAGCGAAGTCGGCCAGCGAGGAACCGCGACGCAGGCGCAGCGGGGTGTCGCCGTTGCCGCGCGGAACAGTCACACCGCCGACGGACGGCGCCTGCATCTGCTCGAGCTCGGCGCGCTTGGCCCGCTTCGACTTGCGTCCCTTCTGACGGGGACCGCCGCCGCGGCCGAATGCACCCTGGGTGCTGCCGCGACCGCGACCGGAGCCACGACCGCCGGGACCGCCGCCGGGGCCACGACGACCTGCCGGCTGGGCGCCCGGAGCACCGGGTGTTCCGCCGCCGGGGCCGCCGGCCGGGGCATTGCCGCGACCGCCGCCGCGACCGCGTCCTGGGGCCGGCTTATTCAGGGCCGAGTTCTTCATCATCGACGGGTTCGGGCGCGGAGCACCCGGACGCGGCGCCGGACGCGGACCTGCCGAGGCTTCCTCACCGGTGCCGCGGGGCTTCTGACCCGGCTTGGGCATGCCCTGCGAGTTCGCGAACGGGTTGTTGCCGGGGCGTGCGCCCTGGCCGCCCTGACCGCCTTGACCACCCTGGCGTCCGCCGGGCTTCGGTCCGCGACCGGGCTTCGGCATCCCCTGGGAGGGGGCGAAGGGGTTGTTGCCGGGGCGAGCGGCCGAACGGCCACCCGGCTTGGGTGCGCTGCCGGGTTTCGGCGCGGCACCCGGCTTCGGGGCGGCACCGGGCTTCGGTGCGGCAGCACGGTTCGGCTTCGACTCGGCGGGAGCCTTTGTCGGAGCCTCGGCCTGGGCCGGGGCTTCTGCAGCCTCGGCGGGAGCCTGTTCGGCTGCTTCGGCGGCGGGAGCCTGTTCGGCCGGCTTCGGTGCGGGCTTCGCACCGGGCTTGGGCGCGGACGAGGACTCGGATCCGGTCGCCTCGGCGGGCGTGGACTGTGCTGCACCGGGCTTGGCGCCCGGCTTAGCGGCGGGCTTCGCTCCGGGCTTGGGGGCACCGGGTTTGGCAGCCGACTTGGCGGCGGGCTTCTTGGCCGATGCGGAGCCGCCGGACTTCTCACCCGCTGCAGGGGCGGAGTCGGCGAAGGCTTCCTTCACCCGTCGGACGACGGGTGCTTCGAGTGTCGAGGATGCCGAGCGAACGAATTCGCCCATGTCCTGGAGCTTCTCGAGGACGATTTTACTGGTTGTGCCGAGCTCTTTCGCGAGCTCATGGACACGGGGCTTTGCCACAGTTCTCCTGTCCGGGTTCTTTCCCGGTCAGGAAAGAACCTCATCAATGAAGAGCAGTTCTCATTTCACTGCTCTCTCGAATTCCGTTTGGGTGTCATCGTGCGACACTCACAAGTTGTCAACCATTCTTAGCTCACCCGTTCTCGTTGGGTTCGTCGTCCAACCTCGGCAGATCCGAGGCGGTGACCTTCGTTCGAAAGGCTCGAGCGAAGGAAGCGGTGGTCAGTGCCTTGGTCAGGCACGTCTCATCGGGATGCGCCCACGCTCCCCGTCCCGGCAGTGTCGCTGACACATCGTGGACGATGGCGGGGTGCTGACCAGGGCGGATCACGAATCGTGTGAGTTCGTCCCGGTCGGCCTTGCGTCTGCAGGCGATGCACGTCCGTTGGGGTGCACTTCCGACATTCACAATGAATGATTCTACATCACTCGCCGATGGGCTCTTGCCAGGGGGCGGGTGTCGAGAATCACGCCGGGGGCGGCGGTATGCGCTACTGTCCGGCGATGATGTCGATCTTCCAGCCGGTGAGCTTCGCGGCCAGACGTGCGTTCTGGCCCTCCTTGCCGATGGCCAGGGACAGCTGGTCCCTCGGCACCATCACGCGCGACTCCTGCGCCGCTGCGTCGAGGATCTCGACCTTGCCGGCCTTGGCCGGGGAGAGCGCGTGGGCGATGAACTTCGCCGGGTCATCGGAGTAGTCGACGATGTCGATCTTCTCCTGGCCGAGTTCGTTCATCACCGCTCGCACCCGCGAGCCGAGTTCGCCGATGCACGAGCCCTTCGCGTTGACGCCGGGCTTCGTCGCGCGCACTGCGAGCTTCGTGCGATGACCGGCCTCGCGGGCCAGAGACACGATCTCGACGGTGCCGTCGGCGATCTCCGGAGCCTCATGGGCGAAGAGGCGGCGGACGAGGTTCGGGTGGGTGCGCGAGACCGTGACCGAGGTGCCCTTGGCACCTTTGTGCACATCGGCGATGTAGACGCGCAGCCGGGTGCCGTGCTTGTACTCCTCGCCGGGAACCTGCTCGTGCGGGGGCAGCACCGCCTCCACATCGCCGAGGTCGACCTGGACCATCTGCGGATCCCGACCCTGCTGGATGGTGCCGGAGACGATCTCGCCCTCACGGCCCTTGAAGCTGCCGAGCACAGACTCGTCCTCGACGTCGCGCAGACGCTGGTGGATGACCTGCCGGGCGGTCTGGGCGGCGATGCGCCCGAAGCCGGTGGGGGTGTCGTCGAATTCGCCGATCGGATTGTCGTCGTTGTCGAACTCGACGGCCAGGATGCGCACCTCGCCGCTGGACTGGTCCAGCTCGGCGCGGGCATCGGGCCAGGCGCCTTCGGTCTTCTGATAGGCCAGGTAGAGTGCCTGTTCGATGAGCTCGATCAGTGTGTCGAACGGAATCTCCCGCTCACGCTCGATGACTCGCAGAACATTGAGATCGATATCCATGGGCCCCTATCCTCTCCGGCTCCCTCGAGCATTGAATTGTCTGTCTTCGATTATGCAGGCGTCACAGTCTAACCCAGATTACGCCTGCACTCGCTCAGCCGATCCTCAGTCGGATCAGCGGAACTTCAGCTCCACCTGCGCCTTGGAGATGTCGTCGAGGGAGACCGTGCGCTCCTCGTTGAGAGCGGGATCGGTGCCCGTGATCGACCTCTCCCCCACCTCGGCGAGGTCGAGTTTGAAGGTGTCCTTCTTCGTCGTGATCTCCAGTCGACGGCCGATCACGCGTTTGAAATGGCGGGGGATCTCGAGCTTCCGGGTCGCTCCCGGGCTGGTGACTTCGAGCTGGTAGGGCTTGTCGCGGAAGATCTCGACCTCGTCGAGGGCGGCACCGACGATCTTCGAGGACTCGGCGATCCTCTCCATCGACATCGCCTCGGTGCTCGACTCGTCGAGGTCGACGATGACCGTGAGCGTGCGGCGCGGTCCGGCGGCGACCGCCTTGACGGATTCGAGGTGGTAGCCGGCCTCCTCGAGGGGGCCGCGCAGCAGCTCCTTGATCCGGTCGACGTCCTCGTCCATGTGTCCTCCTTCTCGTGTGCCGCGGGTGCGAGCCCGGCGGTGGTCAGCGGTGAGATGCCGGGCCGACCCGGTCGGCGGCGCCTGCGGGTGCCGCAGCGATCTGCTTTGTCCCCACCCTAAGGGACGGCCCCGTCCGAAGGTAGGCACCCGGCCGTTCCGGGGCGTGGTCACAGCGGTCGTCGCGGTCTCGGGTGCGGCCCGATCGGGGGTCGGCGAATCCGCTACGATTGGCCTATGCGTTCTCCCCTCAGCCGCCGCAGCCTTCTCCTGTTCGGCGCCAGCGGAGTGAGTCTGGGCCTGCTCTCAGGATGCGGTCTGCGGCTCGATTCCGAGCCTGAGGTTCCCACGCTCGACGCCACCGAGCAGCTGCGCAATCGTATCGCCCGCATCCTCGCCGCCACCACTCCCGGCGACGGCGATCCCGAGACCGCCGGTGAGGATCTGCAGAAGTTCCGGGACGCCATCGGAGCAGAATGGGCGCCGCCGAGCGAACTGGCCACCGAACCGCCCCCGACAGAGGATCCGCGCAGCTTCATCGAGGCCGCCGAGGTGGTCTCCCAGTCCGTGTTCGAGGCATCCTCCCAGCTCGACTCGGCTCTGATCCCCGTGCTTTCCGATGTCGCCACGGGCCTGAGCCTGACGGCCGGGACGAAGAAGCCCGAGCTCATCGGCGCCGCCGAGGAGCTCATCCGCCAAGGCCGCAAGGACGCCGACGACGGGGATGCGCAGACCGAGAGCACCGAATCCGCCGACGGGGCCGACGCCGCCGGGAATGACGGAGACACGGACAGCCAGGATGCCTACAACGCGATCCTCAATCAGGCCCGGGCAGCGGCCTACGGATATGAGCGCCTGGCTGTGCACTTCGAGACGAAATCGGCCGAACGCAGGGACGCGATCGACCGGCTCGATTCCCTCGGCTCCCTGTCCGGGGAGATGCTCGAGAACCTCGGCGAGAAGAACGCCGATCCCAACGCCTCGGCGTGGAAGCTCGACCCCAGCCCCACCGATGCCGCCAGCGCCAGAGAACTCGCTCTCAATCTCGAGGACGCCCTCGCCGCGGCCATCCTGCCGTGGCTGCAGACCGAGACGGCAGGGATCCTGCGGCTGTGGGAATCGGCCCGAGCTCGCACGATCTTCGCCGACCCCCAGCCTCTGCGCTATGACTATTCCGGCGACTCCGGCGAGGCGGAGGCCCACCAGTGAAGGTGCCGCCAGTCCTCTACCGCTCGACCCGCGACATCATCGGCGAGTTCCGCACCAGCTCCTGGATCGCCGCGCTCGACTTCATGGCCAACGAACTCCTCGACCGATGGAAGCTGCGCTTCGACGAGGTACCCGGGTCGCCCTGGGCCGGCTGCGAGAGCCTCGTCATTCCCGTCCTCACCCAGGAGAACTATCAGGGTGTGCTGCGGTTCGCGGCTCCCACCTCGGCGCATACCGCCGCCCATGCCCAGGCCCTGCGGGCGCTGAAGATGTGGAACGGCCACGGTGCCGTCCGCGTCATCCGTGACGACCACAGTTTCCGGGTGACCCTGCAGGAACGGCTGCGGACGAAGGACAACCTCTCCGTTCTGCCCCTGGCCGATGTGCCGCCCGTGTGGGGTGCGTTGCAGCGTTCGCTCGAGATTCCCGCGGATGCGGAGTTCATGCGGGTCCAGGACCTCGTCGCCGGGTGGTTGACCACCTTCGATCAGGACGCGAGCCTGCTCACCGGCTGGTCGGAGACCGGCCAGGGTGATGCGCTGCTGCTGTCCTTCGCCCGGAACTGGATGCAGACCCTGGCGACCTCGGACGAGAACTGGCTCATCCACGCCGATCTCCACTACTACAACATCCTCGCCGGCAACCCCGACGCCGCCGGGATCTCGACCTGGAAGGCCATCGACCCGCAGCCGCTGGCCGGACCGACCGCCTACACGCTGGCTCCGGTGCTGTGGAACCGCCTCGCCGAAATCCCCTCCGATCATCCGCAGGCGCAGGCGGCCTGGCTGCGCGGCTTCGCCACGGACCTGGCCCTGTGCGCGGGCATCGACCCGCAGTACGGGATGGGTGCGGCGGTGGCCAGGGAGATCACGAACATGTTTTGGTACCTGCGGGCGGCCAGCGGCGGATCGACGGCCTCCCTGGCCGATGCGGCGCGTTCGCTGTGGGTGGCCCGCGCACTCTCGGGCGCCGATGTCGCCGGCGTCAACGCCCACGCTCTCAAACCCATCGGCTGACCACCCTCCCCACAACTACCTGGCGGGGGCCCAGCAACGTGGCGCCACGTTGCTGGGCCCCCGCCAGGTAGTTGTGGGGCTAGTGGATGAGGCCGGAGATCATGTCAAAGCCGAGTTTGAGGATGAGCGCGGAGACCACGACGACGAAGACGACGCGGACGAAGCCCGATCCCCGCTTCAGCGCGGTCCGGGCACCGAAGATCCCGCCGAGCACATTGCCTGCGGCCACGACGAGGCCGAGCAGCCACACCACCTGCCCGTCGGGGATGAAGTAGACCAGCGCCCCGAAGTTCGTCGCCCAGTTGATCACCTTCGCCGTAGCCGAGGCCTGCAGGAACGAGAAGCCGATGATCGAGACGAAGGCGATGACGAGGAACGATCCCGTGCCCGGGCCGAGCACCCCGTCGTAGACGCCGATCGTGAAGCCGATCAGCCAGGACAGTCCGTGGTGGCGTTTCGAGGTCTCCCCGAAGCGCAGGGTGACATCCGCGCCGAGGCTGGGGTTGAGGACCGTGAACAGGCCCACCCCGATGAGCGCCAAGAGGATGATCGGGGTGAACAGCTCACCGGGGATGTAGGTGGCGAGCTTCGCCCCGAGCATCGCGCCTATAAATGCGGTGGCCGCGGCCGGGATCGTCGCCGACCTGTCCGGAGTGATCTTGCGCAGATAGGTCACCGCCGAGGCGGTCGTGCCCGCGATCGAGCCCACCTTGTTCGTCGCCACCGCCTGCACCGGGCTCATCCCCGGCACGAGCAGCAGTGCGGGCAGCTGGATCAGTCCCCCACCGCCGACGACGGCATCGATCCACCCGGCCAGCACCCCTGCGGCGAGCAGCCACAGGAGCATGGTGAGGGTGACATCGATGCCGCCGGCGAGTGTCTCGAACACCTCTGGTGACTCAGTCGGCGAGAGTCTCGACCGTGCCGTCGGCAGCCGTACCGGCAGCAGCGTCGGCGGCGACCGCGGCATCCGCGGCGGCACCGGCCTGTGCGTAGGCCTGACGGACCCGTTCCACGGTGGTCGGGACCACCTCGGCGAGGGGAAGCTCCTGCTTCTCATCGGCCAGGCGATTGCGGACCTCGAGCACACCGTCGGCGACCCCGCGGCCGACGACGATGACCGTGGGGATGCCGATGAGCTCGGCATCGGCGAACTTGAAGCCGGGCGAGACCTTGTTGCGGTCGTCGAGGAGGACGCTCACGCCCTCGGCCTCGAGGTCGGCGGTGAGCTTCTCACCGGCCGCCGCGATCTCCTCGCCCTTGCCGGCGACGATGACGTGGACGTCGGCCGGGGCCAGGTGCTGGGGCCAGAGCAGCCCGTCGTCGCTGTGGAATTCCTCGGCGATGCAGGCCATGACGCGGGTGACGCCGAGGCCGTAGGAGCCCATGGTCACGGTCGCGGCCTTGCCGTTCTGGTCGAGGACCTTGAGGTCGAGGGCCTCGGCGTACTTGCGGCCGAGCTTGAAGATCTGACCGATCTCCACGCCGCGGGCCAGCTCCAGCGGTCCCGAACCGTCGGGTGCGGGATCGCCGAGGACCACCTCGGCGGCTTCGATGGTGCCGTCGGCGGTGAAATCGCGGCCGGCGACGAGGTCGAAGACGTGGCGGCCGGGTTCGTTGGCTCCGGTGATCCAGCGGGTGCCGTCGACGACGCGCGGGTCGAGGAGGTAGCGGATCTTCGAGGGCGCCTCGAGTCCGAGCACCGGGTGCTCGAGGTCGTTGCCGGGCCCGATGTAGCCCTTGACGAGCTCCGGTTGGGCGGCGAGGTCCTCGGCAGTGGCGGCCTCGAGGTCGACTTCCCCGGCGCCGAGCATGCCGGTTCCGGCGGCGCGGTCGAGATCGACTGCGCGGTCGCCGGGCAGTCCGATGACGATGATCTCGCGGGTACCGTCGGGGTGGGTGACGGCGCAGACCACGTTCTTCAGCGTGTCCGCCGCGGTCCAGGCACGGTCCTCCCGCGGGTGGTTCGCGTTCGCGGCGGCCACGAGGGTCTCGATCGTCGGGGTGTCCGGGGTGTCTTCGACATGGGCAGCTGGGGAGTTCTCGTACGGGATCGCCTCGGGGACGATCGAGGTCACGGCCTCGACGTTGGCGGCGTATCCGCCCGGCGAGCGCACGAAGGTGTCCTCGCCGACCTCGGAGGGGTAGATGAACTCCTCGGTGCCGGAGCCGCCCATCGCGCCCGGGGTCGCCTTGACAGGCAGGCAGGGCAGGCCGAGGCGGGCGAAGGCGCGCAGATAGGCCACGCGCATCGCCTCGTAGGAGGCATCGAGCCCCGCGTCGTCGATATCGAAGGAATACGCGTCCTTCATGATGAACTCGCGGCCGCGGAGCAGCCCGGCCCGCGGGCGGGCCTCATCGCGGTACTTCGTCTGGATCTGGTAGATCGAGAGCGGCAGATCCTTGTACGAGGAGTAGAGGTCCTTGACCAGGAGGGTGAAGACCTCTTCGTGGGTGGGGGCGAGGATGTAGTCGTTCTCGCGGCGGTCCTTGAGGTGGAACAGGTCGGGGCCGAAGGCCTCCCAGCGACCGGAGGTCTTGTACGGATCGGCGGGCAGCAGTCCGGGGAAGTGGACCTCCTGCGAACCGGCGCGGGCCATCTCGTCACGGACGATGGTCTCGATCTTGCCGAGCACGGCCAAGCCCAGCGGCAGCCATGTGTAGATCCCCGGTGCCGACCTGCGGATGTAACCGGCGCGGTGCAGCAGCTTGTGGCTGGCCACCTCGGCGCCGACCGGGTCCTCCTTCTGGGTTCGCACGAACAGGGACGACATGCGCAGGGCCATGGGTGTTTCTCCTCAACTCGTCAGGACTCAGATCGAACACTATCTCACGCGGGCGCGCCCGCGGTAACCCGCGGGAGGGGTGCTGTCGGTGCTGCGGCACGCGTGCTCTCGTCACCGCGGATTCGTCACCTCGGGCAAGAGAATTAGACTGGAGCCAGCACCACCCCGAAGCAGCGCCAGATGCACCACCCGATACACCGTCCAGTTCCGCACACCAACACGACGACCAACACGAAGAGCATGCCTGAATCCAACCAACTCACGCAGTTCCCGCGGCCCTCGGTCGCGGTCGACACCGCGGTCCTCTGCCCCGTTCCCGAACGCGGCCTGCATGTTCTCCTCACCCACCCAGGCGACGGTGTATGGCAGCTGCCCGGGTCGATCCTCCGCCCGCAGGAGCGCCTCGCCGAGGCGGTCGCCCGGTGCCTGCGCGAGAAGGCCCGGCTGATCGACCGGGCCCCCGTGCAGCTGCACGTCTTCGACCAGCCGGACCGTGATGATCGCGGGTGGGTGATCTCCGTGGCCCACCTCGATGTGCTCTCGACGAACGACGTCGGCCTCGCCGATGTGGGCACCCAGGATTCCGCGGGGGCGACCGTCGGTGCCTCGGGGCCAGACGGCGCGTCAGCGTCGGCCAATTCCACCGACGCCGAGGCGGTCCGGCGGAAGCTCGTGCCCGTGCACTCGGTCCAGGAGCTCAGCTGGGAGCATCAGGAGATCGTCCGCGTCGCCGTGCACCGCCTGCGTTCCCTACATGAGCGCACCCCGGACCCTTTCGGCCTGCTCGAGTCGGAGTTCTCGCTGCGCCAGCTGCGCGAACTCCATGAGATCGTCGCCGGCGAACACCTACAAGCCGATACCTTCCGCCGCACCATGCTGCCGCTGCTCGAACCGACCGGCCAGGCCGTGAGCCAGGGACGCGGACGCCCGGCCCAGACCTTCAGCCGCCGCTCCGAGCTCGCGCTGCGCAGCACCGACTTCACCAGTACCGACTTCACCGGCGGCGGGGGCACCGCCGCTGCCGGCGCAGAGACCACCCGCACCGGAACCGAAGGTCCGCAGTGACCGAGGAGATCGACCGGTCGCCGAACCGGCACATGCGCATCGACGTGTGGCTGTGGACGACCCGCATGTTCAAGACCCGCAATCTCGCCACCCAGGCCTGCCGGGGCGGGCATGTGCAGGTCGACGGGCAGCGGATCAAGGCCGCCCAGAAGATCACGATCGGTCAGGAGGTCCGAGTCCGCAAGGCCGGCTCCGAGTTCATCTGGAAGATCACCGGCTTCATCCCAACGCGCAGGCAGGCCTCGATCGCGGTGCAGTGCTATGAGGATCTCACTCCCCCGCCGGATCCGGCTCTGCGCGGGTTCGTCCCTCGTCGGGACAAAGGGCTGGGGCGGCCGACGAAGAAGGACCGCCGCGAGATGGAGAAGTTCCTCGGCGATCTGGCCAAGCCGACGAACCGCGACCGCAAGCGCCCCTGACCTGAGGCGCCACCAGCGCATCAACGCCTCAGAAGTCCCTGCCAGCCCGCGACCGCTTGCCAGAAGTCCCTGCGTAGCGGACTAGTCCGCTGCAAGGGGACTTCTGGCGCGCGGTTGCGCCGCACAGGACAGCACTGCGCCGCACAGGCCCGCACAAGGGCCGGTTCAGGCTCAGTACATCACGGTCGCGAAGGTGCCGACCTGTTCGAAGCCGACGCGGGAGTACATGCGCAGGGCCGCCTCGTTGTAGTCGTTGGCGTAGAGGCTCACGGTCGTGTGCCCCTTGTCGCGAGTCCGCTTGACCACTGCGGCCATCCCAGCGGCCCCGAGCCCCTGCATCCTGACCTCGGGGTGGACCCAGACTCCCTGCACCTGGACGATGCGGCGAGCGCGGATGCCGATGTCGGCCTTGAACAGAACCTGCTCATCCCGGTCGGTCGCCGGCCAGCGGGGCACCGGACCGCCCTGAGGCAGGGTGTCGGAGATCCTGGCGTAGCAGTTCTTGCCGCGGATAATGCCGCGCACCCGGGCGAGGAAGTTCGACTCGCCATCCTCGATCGGGGAGAACCCGACCTCCTTGGTGAACATGTCGATGCTGGCGGGATAGATCGTGTGCAGATCATCAAGAGTCGCCCGCACCACCGCCTCGTCAGGTTCGACCACGGGGTCGGAGCTGATTGCGAGCAGCGGCTGACGTTCCCGCACACCCCGGGCGCGACCCCAGTTCAGTCGGCTCTGCAGGTCGAGGATGATCGTCCGGTCCCCGATCAGTGAGCACGAATAGCGACCATCGGCATTGAGCATTTCGGCGAGCACCTGGTTGGTTCCCGGGCTCGCGGTGACCGGGATGATGTTTCCGCCGACCCAGTAGGCGGCGACGGGTCGGTCCCCGTCGAAGACTCCGTAGAGGGTTCCCGCCGGCGAGTTCAGCTGCGCGGTGCCGGTGACCTCGAGCAGCGAGATGAGGTACACGTTCTCACAGGGGTTGAGTGCGAGCTGACTCTTCAGCCACGTCGTGTGTTGGTGACCCATCCGGCCCAGCCTCAGCACCCTTGTTCCCTCATTTCTCCTGCTGACCAGCCATCTTCGCTGACCGTCGACCGTATTGCGCAGGCCACTCATATTGTAGGACTTCCGACCACCTCCTCGGTGCTGGGACCCCGGCCCGATTTCTGCACGAAGGCCCGGCCCGGCCCAAGTCCCAATGCCGGGTAATGTGAAGGTGTCCTGTCACCGGCCCGAAGGAGACTTCAGTGAGCGATACGACGTCCACGCCGTTCGTCCAGCCCGATATCGACGCGATGACCGCGGTCCTCGACCGTCAGGCGCAGGCGCTCATCGATCAGGGCGGGTCCCTGGCCTGGGGAGTCTTCCGCCGAGGCGAAGCCGCGCGAGCCGTGAACGCTGACGTTCCCTACCGCATCGCCTCGATGACGAAGTCGTTCACAGCGACGGCCATCGGCTTCCTCGCCGCGAACGGCTTCGACCTCGACATGCCCTTCGCGCGGCTCGTCCCTGATCTTGCCGGCACCGAGGTGGCCGATCGCACCTGCCGTCAGGCCCTGACCATGGGCACCGGTTTCGCGAAGGACGACCCGTGGGCCGACCGGGTGGAGGCGATGACTCCGGCCGAGCTCATCGCCCATCTGCATCGCGGCGCCATCCCCATCGCCCCGGCCGACACCGGCTACGAGTACTCGAACCTCGGCTATGCCCTGCTCGGCGTCGTCGCCGAGGCGGTCACCGGGCGCTCGTTCATTGAGATCGTCACCACCGAGGTGCTCACTCCCCTCGGCCTCAATCGCACCGGCTTCGACCCTGCCGACTTCCCCGATCTCATCCCCGGCTTCCGTATCGACGCTCAGGGGTCGCTGCACCCGGCCGAGGTCACCGGCCCAGGAGTCTTCTCCCCCATCGGCGGGGTGATCTCGACGGTGCGCGACCTCGGGGCATGGATGAACGCCCATCTCGATGCTCTCGAGAACATCGACGACTATGCGCCGGGGTCGTGGTCACGGATCCTCGCCGACGATCAGCAGGCCCACCGGCTCGTCGAACTCCAGAGAAGCGAGCATCACACGGAGTCCCTGCACTACGGGTACGGCCTCGAGAACCGGCTCGATTCCCGGTTCGGTCGGGTCATCTGCCACTCCGGCGGCTACCCCGGCTTCGGCTCTCACATGCGCTGGTTCCCGGAACTGGGACTGAGCATCGTCGTCCTCGGCAACACCACCTACTATCCGGCCCAGCGCGTGGTCGCCGATGCCATCGACGCCGGTTGGGCCAGTGCCATCGGGTCTCCTGAGCTGCAGCTGAGCCGGACGACCACTTCGGTGCCGGCCCCGCGATACCCCGCCGGCCCGGCCCAGGCCGAGACGGTCCGGCGGGCGGCGAACCTTGTGGTCAACTTCGACGAGGCGGTCGCCGATGAGCTGTTCACCGTGAACGTGGACCTCGACGAACCCCGCACCGAACGGCGTGCCCGCTTCACCGCCTGGGCCGCGGAGAAGGGCCTCGATCGGGAGTTCACTTCCGCCGAGGTCACCATGGTCACCGCCCTCAAGGGAACGGTCACGGTGCCCGGCAGTGACGGACACGGCAACGACCGACGGGGTGAGGGACCCGGAGCACCGGCGACGATCACTGTCAGCCTCGACCACCTCGGCGCGGTGATGACGATCGGGCTCAGCGCCTGAACGACTGAGAACCTGAGCGACTGAGCCACGGACCGGCCCCGCCCGTGGCTCAGCCCCACGGACTCAGCGCCTGACTGACCCGGCGGCCCGGGCCTACCCGCCGGAGTTGAAGATCGCGTCGAGGGTGATCGGTTTGACGAGGTCGACGTAGACGAGCAGCGCGGTCATGCACAGCATCAGCCCGATGACGACGTAGGTCAGCGGCAGCAGCTTCGCTGTGTCGAAGGGGCCGATCTTTCCGCGGCCTCGCCACTTGTTGATCTGGCGGCGGGCCCCCTCGTAGAGGCCGACGGCGATGTGGCCGCCGTCGAGGGGCAGCAGCGGGATCATGTTGAACGCGAACAGGAAGATATTCAGCGAGCCGAGCATGCCAAGCCCGAGCTGCGCCTTCTCGACGATCTCGAGATGGTCGGTCGAGACGATCTCGCCGGCGATCCGCCCCACCCCGACCATTCCGACGAGGCCTTCGGAGTCGCGTTCCTTCTCCCCGGTGGCCACCTGGGCGATGTCGACGAGTTTGACCGGCAGGGTGATGATCGCGTGGAAGACCCCGGTGACCTGATCCCAGACGGCTCCGGGGAACTGGTCGAGCGGCAGCGACTGATGTTCTTGGACGGGGCCGACGCCGAAGAATCCCTCGGTCACGGTCTGCGGGGAGCCGTCGGGATTGGTCATCAGCTGTCCCTGATCGTCGACGCGGGGACGTTCGGAGGCGATGATCGGCACGGTCACGGACTGGGCCTGGCCGTCGCGGACGAAGTCGACCTCGACCCGCTGCCCGGCGTGCTCCTTGATCACTCCGGACAGTTCGTCCCAGTCCTCCGTCTCCACCCCGGCGACCGAAGTGATCTCGTCGCCCGGCTTGATCCCGGCCTCCCAAGCGGGAGTGAGCGGATCGTCGTCCTGGCAGGTGTTCTTGGCATCGGCGGGCCTCTGCGCGGCCTCCGAGGCGGGCACGGCGCATTCGACGACGGTCTCGACGGTCGTCGTCGGGGTGAGCACGCCGATGCCCAGCAGCGAGATCGCCATAATGATGATCCCGAGCACGAGATTGACCAGAGGGCCGGAGAACATGACGACGAGGCGTTTGGGAATGCTCAGCGCATAGAAGGTCCGATGCTCCTCCCCCGGCTCGATCTCCTGGTTCGAGAACTCGCGGGCATCGGCCATCGTGTTCTCGAACAGCCGCCCCTTCCGCTGCCGGCGTTCCCGCCTCGGCGCGTCCGCGGTGATGTCTGCGGGGTCGGCGGGGGCGCAGTCCTCGCCTGCGGCCGTCCCTGCGCGTCCTGCTGGAACGAGGGACTGCTTCGTCGCCTCGATCGGCGGGTACATGCCCGGCATGGCGATGAATCCGCCGAGCGGGAGTGCCTTGATGCCGTATTCGGTCTCGCCGCGGCGGAAGGAGAAGAGGGTCGGACCGAAGCCGACCATGTAGTGGGTGACCTTGACCCCGAAGCGCTTCGCCGGGGTCAGGTGGCCGAGTTCGTGAAGGGCGATCGAGATCGAGATGCCGATGAGGAACAGGATGATCCCGATGATGTAGAGCAGAACCGTCATCTCAGACCCCCGCCGCCTGCGGTGCGTGGGAGGTCGCATATTCGCGGGCGAACTCACGCGCCCACGCATCGGCGGCGAGCACCGTGTCCACGGTGTGCTCATCCGCAGGCGTGTGGGCGGCGAGAGCTTGGGCCAGTCCGTCGTCGATTCCGGTGAAAGACAGCTCTCCACTGACGAAGGCCTCGACGAGGACCTCGTTGGCGGCGTTGAACACGGCAGGGAAGCTCCGGCCACGGCGGCCCGCCTCGATGGCCAGGCCGAGTGCCGGGAAGGCCATATGGTTGACCGGTTCGAAGGACCAGTGCATGGGCTGACCCCAGTTGTTGGCCACCGCGCCCGAGGCCAGCCGGCGAGTCGAACCGTCGGACTGGGTACCCAGGGCATAGGAGATCGGCAGTCGCATGTCCGGGGGCGCGATCTGGGCCAGTGTCGAGGAATCGCTGAACTCGACCATCGACTGGACGTGGGACTGCGGGTGGACGACGACCTCGATGTGGTCGAAGTCGATGCCGAAGAGCAGGTGCGCCTCGATGACTTCGAGGCCCTTATTCACCAGGGTCGCGGAGTTGATGGTGATCATCGAGCCCATCGACCAGGTCGGATGTTTGAGCGCCTGGGCCGGGGTGACTCGGCGCAGGGCGTCACGGGTCATCCCGCGGAAGGGCCCGCCGGAGGCGGTGATGATGAGCTTGCTGACCTCGCCGTGGGTCCCGGAGCGCAGAGCCTGGGCGATGGCCGAATGCTCCCCGTCGACGGGCACGAGTCGGGCGCCGCTGCGGGCGGCGGCGTCGAGGACGATGGAGCCGCCGATGATGAGGGATTCCTTGTTCGCCAGGGCCACGTCGGAGCCTCGCTCGAGGGCGGCCAAGGTCGCACCGAGACCGACGGCCCCGGTCACCGCGTTGAGGACCATGTCGCAGTCGTTCCCAGCGACCGCCTCGGCGGCATTGTCCCCGAGTCGGATCTCTTCGACGGGATCGGCGATGCCCCGCTGGGCCGCCAGCTCACTCAGCCGCTGCCGGATCTCGGCCTCTCCCCCGGCCGGCGCGGTGGTCAGTCCGATGACGGGCACCGCGAAGTCGAGGGCCTGGGTCAGGAGCAGGTCGAGCTGGGTGCCGGCGGCGAGACCGACGATCTCGTAGGTCTCTCGGTGTTCGGAGAGGACGTCGAGGGCCTGCGTGCCGACCGATCCGGTCGAGCCGACTACAATGATTCTACGTTTGCTCACGCCTACCGATGATGCCAAAGTTCTCTGGGAAATGACTCGACAGTCCTCCTGCTGAACAGCGATACGGTGGGCGTGAAATCCGATTCGACGGCGAGAGAGGTTTTTATGAGTAAGGCGCTGAGCCCCGATGACATCCTGGGACTGGATTCGGTCTTCGAACCCGACGACCTCGAGTTCGCATCGATCGTGAAGAAGTGGCTGGACGAGAACGTCCGTGAGAAGATCGGCGACTACTTCCTCGAATCGACCATCCCCGCCCGCGAACTCGCCGAAGGACTCGGCGAACTCGGCCTCCTCGGCATGCACCTCGAGGGCTACGGCTGCGGCGGCTCCACCGCCACCCAGTACGGACTGGCCTGCCGTGAGCTCGAAGCCATCGACTCCGGTCTGCGCTCCCTCGTCTCCGTCCAGGGCTCCCTGGCGATGTTCGCCATCCACCACTTCGGTTCCGAAGCCCAGAAAGAGGAATGGCTGCCGAAGATGGCCGCCGGCAAAGCCATCGGCTGCTTCGGTCTGACCGAACCCGATGTCGGCTCCGACCCCTCCGGGATGAAGACCACGGCGAAGAAGGACGGGACCGACTGGATCCTCAACGGATCGAAGATGTGGATCACGAACTCCCCGGTCTCCGACGTCATAGTCGTCTGGGCCAAGATCGAGGAGACCGATGACAAGGGCAAGCAGATCGTGCGCGGCTTCGTCGTGCCCAGCGATACGCCCGGCGTGCAGACCCCGGAGATCCACCGCAAGATCTCCCTGCGGGCCTCGATCACCGGTGAGATCGTCCTCGACAACGTCCGCCTGCCCGAAGATGCGATGCTGCCCGAGGCCAAGGGACTCAAGGGGCCGCTGTCCTGCCTGTCCGAGGCCCGCTACGGCATCGTCTTCGGCGTCACCGGTGCCGCCCGCGACGCTCTGCTCTCGGCCCTCGAGTACACCGGCACCCGAATCCAGTTCGACCGTCCGCTGTCCTCATTCCAGATCAGCCAGCAGAAGCTCGCGAAAGCCTTCGGCCAGTACTCGCAGATCACCCTGCTCGCCGCTCACCTGGGCAAGCTCAAGGACTCGGAGAAGGGTGTGCGTCCCGAGCAGATCAGCCTCGGCAAGATGGTCAACGTCGACACCGCGATGAATGTCTGCCGTGACCTGCGCGCCCTGTTCGGCGGTTCAGGCATCACGAGTGAGTACCCGCCGCTGCGTCACGCGGTCAACCTCGAGACCGTGCTCACCTACGAGGGCACCCACGAGGTCCACCAGCTCACCCTCGGCCGCTCCCTGACCGGAATCAACGCCTTCGCGAACTGAGCCGCCAGCGGCCAGCCAGCGGAGTCGGCCCGTTGGCGCTTGCAACCGCTGGCCAGAAGACCCCATGCATCGGACTAGTCCATAGCAGTCGGTCTTCTGGCCAGCGGTTGTCTGTATCTGCCGCGCACCGCGCCGACGTACTTGCCGTCAGCGCCGGAGTTCCAGCACCGCCGTCTGCTCGTCCTCGCCGAGGTGGCTGTGCGTCGTGTACCCGAGTTCCCGGGCATAAGCGGCGGCTGTTTCAGTCTGCCCGTGACCGACTTCGATGAGTACGGTCCCATCCGGGCGCAGCCAGTCAAGCGATTCTGCGATGAGGCGTCTGACCAGGTCGAGCCCGTCTGCCCCGCCGAACAAGGCGTTCGGTGACTCATGGTCCGTGGCCTCCCGCGGGAGGAATTCCCGCGCCGATTCGGGCACGTAGGGAGGCACCGCGCAGATGACAGCGACGCGGCCGGCCAATTCGGACGGCAGGCCCGACAGGCAATCGAGCAGGTGGATACCCGCTCCGGTCCCGACGTTCGCACGGGCACAGTCGAGTGCCCTCTGATCTCGATCGCCGAGGTGGATGGTCGTTCCCGGAAGAACACGGGCGACCGTGCTCGCAACCGGACCGATCCCGCAGAAGGCTTCGACGAGCACCGCGGCGTCTTCGGCCATGCGGAGTACGCGGGTGGTGTGCTCGGCCAGCAGGGTCGTCCGCTGCCGGGGAACGAACACTCCCGGGACGACGGTGAGCCTGTGGCCTGCGAATTCGACCCAGCCTACGATCTGCTCGAGGGGTTCACCCGCGACTCGGCGGGCGAGCATCCCATCCAGCGTGGCCGGCGCGGAAGTGGCGGCCACGAGCAGAATGGCCGCCTCTTCCTCGGCGAAGACGCAGCCTGCGGCCCTGAGCTCACTCACAAGCGCCGCGACTGAATCAGCCTCCGACGGCTCAGGCTTCAGGGAGAACCTCGGCGCGCAGCCAGTCGTGGCTCGCACGGGCGTCGAGCACACCGGCCGAAGTGAGGACCAGCGGTCGCTCGGGTGTGAGCGGGACAACTTCGGCGGATTCGACGCGGGAGTCGCGCATCGCCTGGTCGAGGTTGGCCGTCTGCTCACCCAAGGTGGCGCCGACACCTTCGAAACGTGAGCGGGTGACCTTGACCGAGGCGCGCCCCGGTTCGACGGGCTGGGTCTCGATCGCGTGAATGCGAACCACGGGACCATCACCGGCCTCGGCGGGCTCCTCCCCCACGACTCCGTCGGCTTGGCGTCCGTTTTCCTGGCGCGCATCGACGATGACGCCGATCCGCGCGGCAGCCAGGATGCTCAGCGCCCGCGCCGTCGGCGGAACATCCTCGGCGATGGTCAGTCGGATTCCGGACTCCGGGTCGATTCCCATCGTCCGCAGCACTCCGGCGAGTTTCGCGCTCCGGTCGAGCACCTCGGCGCGGTCGAGCTCGATCGGCTTCGACAGCGCCTTGACCAAGCGCGGGTCGCTGACCTCACGTCCGTCGACGAGCGGCCGCTCCGGGGCCGGACCCGTCAGCACGATGTCATCGGCGCCGCCCATGACGATCGGGAAGTCGAGGAGTTCGTAGACCGGATTGAGCGTGCCGGGCGAGGTGCTCGTCGGTGCAGAGAAGAAGTGGAACTCAGTCAACGGAGGCCATCACCTCGACGACGCGGTCGATGAACGCATCGACCTGGTCCTCGTCGTAGGCCTTGTTGCCCTTCGCGGTCTTGAACAGCACGCGACGGACCTGGTCGACGCTCATCGCCACGCCCTGCGTGAAGTAGGCGTTGACCTTGTCGCACATGTCGTCGACCTGGACGATGTCGTAGCCGATGACGCCGGGTGCCGGATTGTCGAAGCGTTCGCCGGATTCGCGGACCAGGCGTCCTCGCAGGGACGCGGCGACGCGGGTGAGCTCGGAGACCCAGGCGTCCTGTCCGGATTGGGCGATGAGCCGGTCGCGGGCCTGCTTGGCGAAGGCGTCCTCGAGGCGGTCGAGGGCGGCGTCGACGACGGCGACGTGGTAGCCCTTGCGGACGAGGTCGAAGCCGACGGTGCGCACGGCACGGGAGTCGAGGTCACCGGGCTGGGGGGTCGGGCGCTCGAAGGATTCACGAGCACGCTTGAAGAAGCTGTCGACCTGTTTCGGGTCGTACCCGTTCTTCCACCCGGACATTCGAGGGAAAGTCGTGTCCGCCATGTCTCCTCCAGAAGCGAATCGTGCGAATGTGTCGTTTCCACCATGATAAATGGATGGCGGGGAATTTGCGTGCCCGGGGCTGCTCAGTCGGCGGCGGCGAGCTGTCCGCAGGCACCGTCGATGTCGGAGCCGCGGGTGTCGCGGATCGTCGTCGGGATGCCTTGGTCGATGAGTCGGCGGACGAATTCGTTCGCGACTTCAGGCTCGGACGCCGTCCACACCGAGCCTGGGGTCGGGTTGAGCGGGATCGGGTTGACGTGGACCCAGCCGCGGCCGCGGGCGTTGAGCTTCTTCGCCAGCAGCTCCGCACGCCATGCGTGGTCGTTCATGTCCTTGATCAGCGCATATTCGATGCTCACGCGACGACCGGTGACCTGGTAGTAGTTGAACGCGGCGTCGATGGCCTCGTCGGCTTTCCACCGGGTGTTGACCGGGATCATCTCGTCGCGCAGCTCATCGTCGGGGGCGTGGAGGCTGAGCGCGAAGGTCACGGGGATGTCCTCGGCGGCGAGTTTGTTGATGCCGGGCACCAGGCCGACCGTGGACACGGTGATCCGGCGGGCAGACATGCCCAGGCCGCCGGGTGCGGGTTCGACGAACCGGCGCACCGCGTTCATCACGCGCTTGTAGTTGGCCAGGGGTTCGCCCATGCCCATGAACACGATGTTCGAGACCCGTTCGGGTCCCGTCGCCGAGGTGGCCGGCCCGGATCCGGTCGAAGCGCCGGCGGACGCTGACGCTCCGTCCTCGCCCCAGCTCGGCTCCTCGCCCTGTTCCTCATCGGCTTCGGCGCCCAGAGCGGTCTCTCCGGCACCCGGCATGTCCGAGGACGGAGCCGCGGCGAGCTCACCGGCGGCGATGACCTGGTTGGCGCGAACCACCTGCTCGACGATCTCCGCGGTCGACATATTGCGGGTCAGGCCCTGCTGTCCGGTGGCGCAGAACGGGCAGTTCATGCCGCAGCCGCACTGGCTCGATACGCACAGAGTGACGCGGTTGCGGTAGCGCATGAGCACGGATTCGACGAGCGCGCCGTCGAAGAGGCGCCACAGGAACTTGATGGTGTCGCCGTTCTCGGTGCGCAGGCGGCGGACCTCGGTGAGCAGATGTGGGAAAAAGCGCTCCTGCACCTGGGCCCGCAGGTCCTTGGGCAGGTCCGTCATCGACTCGGCGTCGGTCTGGAAGTGGGTGAAGTAGTGGGTGGAGATCTGCTTGGCGCGGAAGGCGGGCAGGCCCATCTCCTTGACGGCGTCGATGCGCTCGTCCATGCTCATGTCCGCCAGATGCTGCTGCGGCTGGCTGACCCGCGGGGACTTGAAATTGAGAAGGGGGCGGCCGTCACGCGTCGGTGTCGTCGACGTGGTGCCGTCGGGATGCTCCACGACGGGACGGGTCTGCCTTCTGCCTGCTTGAGAACTCACACACCTATTGTCTCATGATGCGGCCGTCGCTGTGGTGTGCGGACCGCCACGCCGCGAGCGGTGAGCCTCAGCGGCAGCCGGGCCTCAGAGGTAGCCGGGCAGGACCGAGAACATCACAAGGGCCACGGGCGCGGTCGGCAGGATCGAGTCGAGTCGGTCCATCACACCACCGTGGCCCGGCAGCAGGGTGCCCATGTCCTTGAGGTCGAGGTCGCGTTTGATCATCGATTCGCTGAAGTCGCCGAGGGTGGCGAACGCCGGCATCACCGCACCGAAGACGAGCCCGGTCCAGATCGGCGCATCGAAGAGGGTGACGGCCAGGATCGTCGCCACGGCGGCGGCGAACACCACCGACCCGAGGTAGCCTTCCCACGATTTCTTCGGTGAGATCGTCGGGGCGATGGGGTGCTTGCCCCAGAGGACGCCGAAGATGTAGCCGCCGACATCCGAGGCGACGACGGCGGCGAGGAACAGGATGACGTAGAAGTTGCCGTTCGGCTGGGTGATCAGGTAGACGACGAAGCAGGCCATGAGGCCGACATAGGTGAGCGCGAACAGGGACAGGGACACGTCCTTGACCGCGTTCTTGCGCCTCTCGACCATCGTGAAGAGCATGACGGCTCCGGCGCTGGCGGCAAAGGTCACCCACAGGGCCTCGCGGCCGCCGACGTAGGTCGCCACGACCATACAGGCCGCAGAGATCATCGTCGGCACTCGGGACACCAGCGAGCCGGACCGTGAGAGCGCGTTCGCCAGCTCCCACATCGCCGCGACGATGGCCACGAGGATGATGAAGATGAAGGAGATGGGCAGGAAGATCAACGAGGCGAGGACGATCCCGCCGATGAGGAGACCGATGCCGATGGCGGCGGGAAGATTGCGACCGGCTTTGCCGTAGTCCTTGGCGGCCACCTCGGCGGGTTCTGTCACCGATTCCGGGATCGGCGCGAACTCCGGATCATCCGGGGAATAGGTCTTGTCGGAATTGCGGAGGTCCCGACGTCGGGGGTACGGGTTCTCCGCCGCCGACGCACGCGGCTCCTCCGGCTCCCCGAGGGGAGCCGGATCGGAGGAGAGGCTGTCGGACCCGGTCACAGCGATCATCAGACCTCGAGAAGCTCAGCTTCCTTCTGGGAAAGCAGCTGATCGACGTTCTCGACCTTCTTCTTCGTCAGATCATCGAGCTCGGAGATGCCGCGGGTGACTTCGTCCTCCCCGGCCTCGCCGTCCTTCTTGATGCGCTCAAGGGTCTCCTTGGCGTGGCGGCGGATGTTGCGGATCGAGACCTTGCCGTCTTCGGCCTTGCCCTTGACGATCTTGACGTATTCCTTGCGGCGCTCCTCGGTCAGCTCCGGGAGCACGACGCGGATGACGTTGCCGTCGTTGGCCGGGTTCGCTCCGATGTCCGAGTTGCGCAGTGCGTTCTCGATGTCGTTCAGCGTGCCCTTGTCATAGGGGGTAACGAGGATCGTTCGAGCCTCGGGAGTCTGGAAAGAGGCCAGCTGCTGCAGCGGGGTCGGGGCACCGTAGTACTCGATCTCGATCTCGGCGAACAGGGCCGGGTTGGCGCGTCCGGTGCGGATCGACGCGAAGTCGTCCTGCGTGAACTCGACGGCTTTGTCCATCTTCTCTCTGGCTTCGGCCAGTGTCTCTTCAATCACGACTCACTCTTTTCGTATCTGGGAGCTTTGGATTCATTCTATGGGCCATAGGTCACAATTTCCTCACCGAACCGGTATCGGAGTGTTCTGACCTGCACGTATGCTGCCCGGCTGTCTCAGTGGATGATGGCCTCAGTGGACAATCTCAGTGGACGACGGTGCCGATCTTCTCGCCGACGATGGCTTTCCGGAGGTTGCCCTCGCCCTCCATCCCGAAGACGTGCATCGGGAGCTTGTTGTCCATGCACAGGGAGAACGCGGTGGCGTCGACGACCTTGAGGCCCTTCTGCAGCGCCTCCTGGTAGGTGATCTCCTTGATCTTCTCCGCACTCGGGTCGATCTTCGGGTCCGCGGTGTATACGCCGTCGACACCGTTCTTCGCGATGAGGACCTCATCGGCGTGGATCTCGAGTGCGCGCTGGGCGGCGACGGTGTCGGTGGAGAAATAGGGCAGTCCGGCTCCGGCGCCGAAGATGACGACCCGGTTCTTCTCCATGTGGCGCATGGCGCGACGGGGAATATAGGACTCGGCGACCTGCGACATGGGGATCGCGGTCTGCACCCGGGTGTCAACCCCGGTCTGTTCGAGGAAGTCCTGGAGAGCCAGGCAGTTCATCACGGTTCCGAGCATGCCCATGTAATCGGCACGCGTGCGGTCCATGCCGCGCTGGGAGAGTTCGGCACCGCGGAAGAAGTTGCCGCCGCCGACGACGATGCTGACTTCGACCTCTTCTGCGGTGGGGGCGACCTCACGGGCGACCGCGGCGACGACATCGGGATCGACACCGATCTTGCCTCCGCCGAAGACCTCGCCCGAGAGCTTGAGGAGCACTCGGCGCCGATGGGTGCGAACGGGTCTGCTGGCAAGGCTGGATTCGTGAACCGGAGTACTTGTCATTAAGTCCTTCTTCCGTGCGGGCAGATGGGAGCCCGGATGGTCATCGGGGCAAGTCTAGCGAAAACGGGGCCGGACCGATTGGTCCGACCCCGTCTCATGCCGGTGAGGTTTCACTCATGAGTGAGCTTCCGCTCTCCGGCCGCCCACTCACAGGTGAACCTGTTCAGGGGCGTGGACTGCGCGGCGGGCGGTGACCCGCCGGGCGGTCAGTGGTGCTTCAGGCTCCGACGCGGAAGCGCACGAAGCCGGTGGCCTTGACCCCGGCAGCTTCGAGGATCTTCGCCACGGACTGCTTGGGCTCCTTGGCGAAGCCCTGGTCGAGCAGGCAGTTTTCCTTGAAGAAGCCGTTGACGCGACCTTCGATGATCTTCGGGATGGCCTGTTCGGGCTTTCCCTCGTTCTTCGCGGTGTCTTCGGCGATGCGGCGCTCGTTCTCCACGAGTTCGGCAGGCACCTCGTCGCGGGAGAAGTACTTCGGGCTCAGCGCGGCGATGTGCACGGCGACATCGTGAGCGACGGCGGAGTCGTCACCCTCGTAGGCCAGCAGAACGCCGACCTGCGGAGGCAGGTCCTTGTTCGTGCGGTGGAGGTAGGACTCGACGTTCCCACCTTCGAGGCGAGCCACGCGACGCAGGGCGACCTTCTCGCCGAGGGTCGCACCGCTCTCGGTGATGAACTGCGAGACTGGCTTGCCGTCGGTCTCGGCCCCGAGCAGCGCCTCGGCCGAGTCGGCCTTGTTCGCCACGGCGAGTTCGAGGACCTGGTCGGCCAGAGCGATGAACGGGTCGGACTTCGCCACGAAGTCGGTCTCCGAGTTCAGCTCGATGATGGTTCCGACTCCGCCGTCCACGTGGGTGGCGACGAGTCCGTCGGAGGTGGAGCGGCCCTCACGCTTGGTGGCGCCCTTGAGGCCCTTCACGCGGAGCAGCTCGATTGCCTTCGCCTGGTCGCCGTCAGCCTCATCGAGGGCCTTCTTGACGTCCATCATTCCGGCGCCGGTCTTCTCGCGCAGTGCCTTGATGTCAGCGGCAGTGTAGTTTGCCATTCGTTCTCCTAAGGGTGGTGGAGTGGGCGGAAATCAGGACTCGGTCGACTCTGCGGACTCCGCAGCAGCCTCGGCGGGCTCTTCGCTCGCTTCGGCGGCGGGGGCAGCCTCAGCCTCGGCGGGAGCAGCGGCTTCGGCCGGAGCGGCCTCAGCGGGAGCAGCTTCGGCGGGAGCAGCCTCGGTGGCGGTCTCCTCCGAGGTGGAGGCGTTGCCTTCGAGGAGCTCGCGCTCCCACTCGGGCATCGGCTCGACGGCGGAGACGTTCTTCTCTCCACCTGCGTCGTCCGAGGAGTGTCGGGCGATGAGGCCCTCGGCCACGGCGTCGGCGATCACGCGGGTGAGCAGCGAGACCGAGCGGATGGCGTCGTCGTTGCCCGGGATCGGGTAGGTGACGTCATCGGGGTCGCAGTTGGTGTCGAGGATGCCGATGACCGGGATGCCCAGCTTCTTGGCTTCGTCGACGGCGAGGTGTTCCTTCTTGGTGTCGACGATCCAGACGGCCGACGGGGTCCGCTGCATGTCGCGGATACCGCCGAGGGTCTTCTCGAGCTTGTCCTTCTCACGACGGAGAATGAGCAGTTCCTTCTTGGTGTGCGAGGAACCGGCAACGTCGTCGAAGTCGATCTCTTCGAGTTCCTTGAGGCGACGCAGACGCAGGGAGATGGTCTGGAAGTTCGTGAGCATACCGCCGAGCCAACGCTGGTTGACGAAGGGCTGACCCACGCGCTTGGCCTGCTCGGCGATGGATTCCTGGGCCTGCTTCTTGGTGCCGACGAACAGGATCGAACCACCGTGCGAGACGGTTTCCTTGACGAATTCGAAGGCGTTGTCGATGTAGCCCAGCGACTTCTGGAGGTCGATGATGTAGATGCCGTTGCGCTCGGTGAAGATGAAGCGCTTCATCTTCGGGTTCCAACGACGGGTCTGGTGTCCAAAGTGAACGCCGCTGTCGAGCAGCTGGCGGATGGTGACGACGGCCATGCCGACGCCCTCCTTTCTCTCGCACCGCGAAGGCGCTTTTACGTCACAGCCGGTCGTCGATTCTGCTGACGGCGACGGTGACATTTTCGGTTGATTCCTGGTATCCGGTTCGTCCGCCCCACAAGTGAGCCCAGACGGGTTCCCTTGCACCATGGGATGGAGAAGAATTCGGATACGCGTAGTCAGAAGACACGCTTCTGCTGAGGCCAGTCTAGCCCGGTTGGGCAAGCCATTTCCAATCGGGGTCGGAAGGCTCGCGGGGCTCACTGACACCGACTTGCGGAAGCTGCGTGGGTGTCACCGACACCGACTTGCGTGCTGTGAGCTGTGGATAGATAGCGTCGCCCGCCGAGGTTGTCCTGGGCCGACTCGGTCGCGTTCGTTCGGTGGGACGACGTCCACCTCTGTGACCGTGCATCGGGAGCCCGGACTCAAGTGCGACGAGCTGTGGATTGCGCATCCACTTGCGCGTCATCTGCCTGTGGACGATGAACAGCCTTCCACAGGTGAAGTCGGCGGTGCTGACACGCAACCTGTCGGGAGGTTTCCATGGCCTTATGAACCCCTTCTCTCTCGATCCGCCGCGGTCACTGCATCCCCTGTCCGGTCGCCGCCTGCACTCGGCGCAGGCTCGTCGCGCACGGTTCATCATCACCGCGCTCTTCCTCTCGTTCGTGCTGGCCCTTGCCGCCCCAGCGGGTGACGGCGCGGTACAGGCAGATACGCGTGGGTCCAGTGGGCATGGTGGGTCCGGCAAGGTCAGTGGGCCCGTTGGAGCCAGTAACGCTGGTGGGTCCAGCGGAACTGGCGCGTCCGAGACGACGTGGGTTTCCCCCGTGCCGGCGATGGAGATCATCGAGGCCTTCGACCCGCCGGACAAACCCTGGCTCAAAGGCCACCGCGGAATCGACGTGCTCGCCGTCGACGGTGAGCCGCTGCGCGCACCGACTGCCAGCAGCATCCGCTTCCGCGGGTCCGTGGCGGGAACACCGACCGTGAGCATCGAAACCGACTCCGGCCATGTGGTGTCGTTCCAGCCGGCGAGCACAGAGAGGAAGAAGGGCGATGAGTTCGCCGCAGGTGAGGAGATCGGAGTCGTCGCCGAGGGTACCCACTGCGAGAAGTCCTGTCTGCACATCGGTGTGTGGACGGCAGCGAGCAATAAGGACTATATCGATCCGGCACAGTTCTTCGGCCACGAGCAGTCGATTCTGCTTCCTTTGAAACGCAAACCCGCCGAAGAGCCCGCCGGCGGCAGTGACAGCACCACTTCGGGAGCGGGAGCCTGGGGCGGACACAGCAACGGCCGGATCCCCGCCTCGGCGATGTGCCCGCTGACGACCGCGCCCGGGCACATGCTGCGCTGTGACGCGCAGAAGGCCTTCGATCGCCTCTCCCACGCCTTCGAAGCTCGCTTCAAAGTGCCGATCTCGGTGACGGATTCCTATCGCGACTACGCGACCCAGGTCATCCTCAAGAAGCGCAAGGGGCGGATGGCGGCAACCCCGGGAACCTCGAATCACGGGTGGGCGCTGGCGGTCGACCTCGGTGGCGGAATCAATTCCTTCGGCAGCGCCCAGCACCAGTGGATGCGGGCGAACGCACCGAAGTTCGGGTGGATCCATCCCGGGTGGGCTCGGCAGACCGGGTCGCTGCCGGAGCCCTGGCACTGGGAGTTCCGGAAGTGAAGTGAGGCTTCCGTGGGTCGAGGTGGCGAACTCCCGACGGACTGCTCTAGGGCGATGATCAGAGCCGTTCGTGAGCAATAGTCCGGGCCCTTCTTGAGCTATGACTCGGCCCGGCAGCGAGATCAGGCCCGGGGGTGGGCCTGCCGGTAGGTCTCCTGGAGTCGCTGCATGGAGACGTGCGTATAGATCTGAGTGCTGGACATGGTCGAGTGTCCGAGCAGCTCCTGGATCTGGCGGAGGTCGGCTCCCCGATCGAGCATGTGCGTGGCCGCCGAGTGGCGGAGTCCGTGCGGGCCGATGTCCGGGGCGCTGGGGTCGTTCGCCCCGTAGTGATGGACGAGCTCTCTGACCTGACGGGCCCCGATTCGCCCACCACGTAAGCCGAGGAACAGGGCGTCACCGCTGTTCGCCGAGGCGAAGGTCTCGCGCACACTCAACCAGGCGCTGAGCGCCTGCCGGGCCGGGATGCCGAAGGGCACCCGCCGTTCCTTGTTGCCCTTGCCGAGCACGGTGATCATCGACGCGCGCTGATCGATGTCCGCACGGTCGAGTCCGGTCAGCTCCGAGACACGCACCGCCGTGGCATAGAGCAGTTCGAGGATCGCTGCGTCGCGGAGACCTTTGGCGATCTCGACAGGATCGGGTTCGCCGGCTGGTCCCGAGTCGCCGTCGACCGCGTCGGAATTGTCTTGACCGCGAGCGCCGTCATTCGCGGAATCGGAGGATCGCGCGGAGCCGCCGGTTCCGGCCCGTGCGCGAGAGCCGGCGGTGATGAGGTCGGCCGCCTGCTGGGGCTTGAGCACGGTCGGCAGGCGAGAGTCCTTCTTGGGTGTACGCAGACGGGCGGCCGGATTGCTCTTCAGACCGAGCTGGTCGACCCCGTAGGAGAAGAAGGATTTGATGGCGGCGATCTTGCGGGCCACCGTCGACTTCGCTGCTCCGGCATCGTCGAGGGCGATGAGCCAGGAGCGCAGATCATTCAGCCCGATGGAGCTGACATCGATTTCGGTCTTCGCCGAGGTGGTGTGGTCGAAGAAGTCGGAGACATCGGAGACATAGGCCCGCGAGGTGTGTTCGGACACGCCACGCGCCCGGAGGTGTTCGGCATAGCCGGACACCACTTCGGCGACGGTCGACGATGTGCTCATTCCCCCAGGTTACGCGCTCTCCCTCGCCTCATGTCCGAGGTCGCAGCTTCACCCACCCGGTGTCGCGACGGGTCGCGAGTCCGAGCAGTTCGAGGGCGGCGAGCGCCGAGAGGACCCCCGGCACCGTCAGCCCTGCTCTGGCCGCGACGGTGCCCACGTCCAGGGATTTCGTCGTCGACAGGACGTTGAGGCAGATCTTCTCCCCCTCACCGAGGTCATCGAGCGGGCCGCTGACAGCACCCGTTCCGGCGTGTTCCGCGTCCACCCCGCCCGCGGCCGCTGAGCCGAAGAACGACGAGGTGTCGAACAGAGCCGGGGCTCCGTCGTCGAGGAGGGCGATGACGTCGTCGCTGCTGGTCACGAGTTCGGCTTCGTGGTTCCGGATGAGGCGGTGGGTCCCGGTCGAGGATGCGGAGTAGACGGAGCCGGGAAAGGCGGCGACCTCGCGTGAGAGCTCGAGCGCATGCCGGGCCGTGTTGAGCGCTCCGCTGCGCCATCCTGCTTCGACGATGACCGTGGCCTGCGCAGAGGCGGCGATGAGGCGATTGCGCAGCAGGAACCGGTGACGCATCGGAGTCATGCCGGGTGCGGTCTCGGACACGATGGCTCCGGTCTCGAGGATCTGCTGGAACAGTTCGGTGTTCGCCGCCGGGTAGAACCGGTCGACTCCCCCGGCCATGAAGGCGATGGTCGGCGCTTCGCGGGCGATCGCGGCCCGGTGGGCGGCCGCGTCGATGCCGAAGGCGCCCCCGGAGACCACGGTGATGTCTCTCGCGGCGAGGTCCCATGCCAGATCGGAAGCACATTTGGTGCCGTAGTTGCTCGCTGCGCGGGCGCCGACGATGGCGATGGCCCGGGTAAGAGCCTGATCCAGTCGCGCCGTCCCCCGCACCCACAGTCCCAGGGGCGTCGCCGGCCCGAGATCCGACAGCGCTGCCGGCCATTCCTCATCACCGGGAATGACGAGCCGACCACCGAGGCGGTCGATGGCCTCGAGATCACGTGGTCCGGTCCCATCGCCACCGCGAACGGCCCAGCGGTCGATCGCCTCGCTCAGCTGCCCGCTGCCGGGCACCTCGTCGACGACTGCCCCCAACCCGGCCACCGCCTCGGCGGACGAGGTTGCCCCTGCCGCTACGGCGAGGACGATCTCAAGGACCGCCACCGGCCCGATCGCATCGACGAGTCCTTTCAGGAGACCGTCGCCGGGTTCCCCGATCCGCAGCAGCGCCGCCACCGCGGCACGCATCTCGTCGCTTCCTGCACCGGCCCCGTCGTCCGGGTGCGCACCGTCATTCGGGCCCGCCTTGTCGTCCGGATGCGCCCCGCCGTCCGGATGTGCCCCGTCGTCCGGGTGCGCCCCGTCGCCCGGGTACACCTCATCGTGCGCGTGTTCGTTCATGTCTCCTGCGTCCTCAATGCCAGTGCCATCCTGATCTTGTCCGGGCTCGGCCCCTCGCCCCCGTCGAGGTCGGACAGTGTGGTCGCGACCCGCAGCACCCGGTCGTAGCCGCGCATGGTGATCCGTCCGGTGTCCAGGGCCCGGTCGAGATCGGCCAGAGCACTCGGTCGCATCGCGAAGTGCTCGCGCAGCCATGCCCCGGGTGCACCGGAGTTGAGTGTCCATGCACAGTCGACGTAGCGGTCGGCCTGCCATCTGCGGGCGATCGCGACCCTGGCGGCCACGGTGACACTGTCCTCCTGCTCCCCGCCGAGGCGAAGGTCCGCCGGGGAGACCGGAAAGAGCTCGAGCTGCAGGTCGACCCGGTCGAGCAGCGGTCCGGAGAGTCGGTTGCGGTAGCGCCGTTTATCCATCGGCGTGCAGCGGCAGGTGACCTGAGTCCCCGGCATTCCCGCCCCGCACGGGCAGGGGTTCGCGGCCATGACCAGCTGAAACGAGGACGGCAGCACCATCGAACCCCAGGCCCGGTGGATGTGCACCTGCCGCGCCTCCATGGGCTGGCGCAGGGCCTCGAGGACGTCCCGGGAGAACTCGGGCGCCTCGTCCATGAACAGCACCCCGCGATGGGCCTTGGACAGGATCCCCACGGTCCCGGGCTTGCGACCCCCGATCAGAGCCGAGGCGGTGCTGCGATGGTGGGGTGCCTCGAACGGTGGCCGGTGGTCGAGTCCCTGACTGCCGTCGAGCTCTCCCCGCAGGGATCGCACCGCGGCCACCTCGACGGCCTCGGCATCATCGAGCGGCGGCAGGATCCCCGGCAGGCACTGCGCCAACAGAGTCTTGCCGGCGCCCGGGGTGCCGCGCATGAGGAGGTTGTGCCCGCCCGCGGCGGCGACTTCGATGCCGAAGCGAGCTTCGGCTTGGCCCTGCACCTCGGCGAGGTCATGGAGTTCGGGCGGATTGGCCACGGGCCTGTCGACCTCGACCACCGGCGGCAGCGACGGCACCTCGAGGTCGCCGCCGTAGAGGTTGACCAGTTCGGCCAGCGAGGCCACGGCTTGGATCCGCGCACCTGCGAGCAGGGCGGCCTCCGGGGCGTTTCCGATGGGGACGACGAAGTGGTCGAAGCCCGAGTGAAGACCGGCATGCAGGCTCGGCAGGACTCCGCTGACCGGGCGGATCCGCCCGTCAAGTCCGAGCTCACCGCAATGGATGACGCCCTCGGTGCTCTCATTCGTGATGACCCGTTGGGCTTTGAGCACGGCCACGGCAATGCCCAGATCGAAGCCGGTGCCGACCTTCGGCACGGTTCCGGGGGTGAGGTTGATCGTCAGATGCTGGGTGGCGACGGGAATTCCCAGATAGGCCAGAGCCGCACGCAGCCGTTTGCGCGACTCGCTGACCGAGGCGTCGGGCAGGCCGACGATGTCGATGCCGGGCAGACCCGCGCTCATGCAGGCTTCGATGGATACGATCTTTCCCGTCAGACCCCACAGCGCCACCGCCGAGGCACGTCCGATGACATTGAGGATCGGCTCCTCGCTCATGAGTCGACCTGGATGTTCGGGCAATGGTCATAGATGGGTGCGGGTTCCATTACGATCCCGAGCGCATCGATGCGAGTAGATCGGTAGTACGCCGGCTGCTGGCTCAGCCAGATCCCGGAGAGCCTGCGCAGACGAGCGACCTTATCTCGGGTCACGGCCTCCAGGGGTGAGCCGAGTGCCGCTGTGCGGCGGGTCTTGACCTCGACGAAGACGATCGTCTCTCCGTCACGGGCGATGATGTCGATCTCTCCCTGTGGGCAGCGGAAGTTCCGCGTGACGACGACCATTCCCGCCCGCTCGAGATAGTCGGCGGCGAGGTCCTCACCGATTCGCCCGAGTGCTTGCTTGCGCATCCCGCGTTCGGTGCGGCCGCGGCCCGACATTGTTCGTCCCATACCGCCAAGACCAGCATGGTCATTGAAAGCCGGACAAGAGCGGGGAATCGGCCTGTGGACAGTGCTTCTGCCTCCACAGGCCGATCACGCGCAAGTCGGATGGGTCTCCACAGGCGTCCGGTGTGCGAGTGGATCGGCGGCCGCAAGCAACCCCGGGAACGTGCC
Organism: Brevibacterium sp. CCUG 69071; assembly: GCF_021023135.1. Lineage (GTDB taxonomy): Bacteria > Actinomycetota > Actinomycetes > Actinomycetales > Brevibacteriaceae > Brevibacterium. Next base: position 763,082 of record NZ_PGFV01000002.1, on the reverse strand, counting down.
CGCCCTATCGACGGAGCACCGCGGACCTGTCCCCGGTTCGCACCCGTTCAGCCCCGGATCGACGAGGGCGGCTCGAGGTCGCTCTTGGCGATCTCCTCGATGTTGACGTCCTTGAAGCTGAGCACGTGCACGGTCTTGATGAACCGCGCGGACCGGTAGCTGTCCCACACCCAGGCGTCACGCAGGGTGAGCTCGAAGTACACGTCACCGGCATCGTTGTGGGCCTTGAGGTCGACGTGATTGGCCAGGTAGAAGCGTCGCTCCGTCTCGACGACATAGGCGAACAGGCCCACCACGTCGCGGTACTCCTTGTAGAGCTGGAGTTCCAGCTGAGCTTCGTAGTCATCGAGATCATCGGTGCTCATGACGACTCCTCCTTCGTTTCTTCGACCGCCTGCAGGCGGAAACTTCTCCGGTGGTGGATGCTGGGGCCGAACTCGGCGATGCCGGCCCGGTGCGCTTTGGTCCCGTATCCCACATTCGACTCCCAACCATAGTGGGGGTGCGCCTCGGCGAGGGCGATCATCTCCTCATCTCGGTCCACCTTCGCCACGATACTCGCCGCGGCGATGACGGGGACAGAACCGTCGCCTTTGATCACGGTGCGCACTTTCGGCAGTTCGAGCTCGGCGCAGGGGCCGAATATCCCCAGGCAATCGAGCGTAAGTGGGGCCGAGAGCCAGTCGTGTTTTCCGTCGAGGAGGACGAGTGTCCCCTCGGGACAGACTTCGCCCACGCCCAGTTCCGCGAGCATCGTCAGCAGCGCCCGACGCCCGGCGAGGTTGAGCGCCATCGTCATGCCCAGCTGGTCGATCTCGCTCGGGCTCGTCGAACCCACGGTCGCCGCCTGCGCCCAGGAACGCACCCGATTCGTCGCGGCCCGACGTGAGAGTGCACTCAGCTGCTTCGAATCATGGATCCCCGCAGGCACCTCGGCGCCGGTGACACTGCCTAGGTCGAAGTAGGCGACGCCGACGCTGACGGGTCCGGCCAGCGCACCCCTGCCGACCTCATCGACGCCGATGACGCCGGTGAAGCCCTCGGCGAGGAGACTGCGTTCGAGACCGAGGTCGGTGAGTCCGCGTGCACTCATCAGTCGCCGGTGATTCCCTCGGGTTCGGGGACGCCGGCGAAGACGTCCTCGGGGTTGGACACCCAGCCGAAGTGCTTGAACGGCCAGTTGATGAGGAAGACGGTGCCGACGAGGTCGTCTTCTGAGACGAAGGGGTCGGTGTCTTCGTGGTAGCGGGAGTCGGCCGAGTTGCTCCGATTGTCGCCCATCACCCAGTAGTGGCCTTCAGGCACGGTGACGGAGAACTCCATCTCCGAGGGGGCCATTCCCTCATCGAGGTAGGTCTCGTCGATCGGTTTGCCGTTGACCATCAGGCGGCCTTCGGCATCACAGCATTCGACCTTGTCCCCGCCGACGCCGATGACGCGTTTGATCAGCTGATTGCCGGCGTCGGAGGGTGCCAGTCCGATGAATTCGAGAAAGGGGTTGGGCTGGTATTCGGAGGTTTCGGCGGCCGAGAGCCAGTTGTCGGGGTCATCGAAGACGATGATGTCACCGCGGTTGGCCGGTCCGAAGCGCGGGGCGAGCTGGTTGACGAGCACGCGGTCGTCGATCTGCAGGGTGGTCTCCATCGAGCCCGAGGGAATGTAGAACGACCGGACCACCCAGGTCTTCAGCGCCGTCGAGATGAGGATGGCGATGACGATGATCGCGAGAGTCTCGAGCAGACCGCGGAAGAACTTCTTCGAGGCGGGTGGCGGGGAAGCTTCGGTTTCGGCTGACATTCGTTCGCTTTCGCATCGGACCATGGGTACCGCAGTGGGACTGAAATGAGCGTACCAGCACCCGTTCCGGGCCGCGCTCAGGCGCCGATCATCGCTCCCGCCGAGGCGGGAGCGCCGACCCGGCGCCGAGCTCAGTCGACGGAGGACCCGTGTCCGATCACGGGGCCGACCACTCGGTCGAGGGGGATGAACCCGCCGCCGGGGCGCCCGAGGAGGGCGCGGGAGTCGGTGGAGTCGTTGCGGTTGTCGCCCATCACCCACATGGTGTCGGCGGGAACCTCGATGGCGAATTCGACCTTCGAGGCCGGCACCGGGGCGTAGTCCTCGCTCAGGGGTTCGCCGTTGAGGAGCAGGTGCCCCTCGGCATCGCAGCACTGCAGGGTGTCACCGCCGAGCGCGATGACCCGTTTGACGTAGTAGACGTCGCGCGGGCCGAGCCCGACCCACGATCCCATCTTCTGCAGCGGGGTCGGCAGGGCGTCGTCGACGAAGGATCCGCGACCGTCGAAGACGACGATGTCTCCGCGGTCGATCTTCTGCCCCAGCGCATCGGGACGCCACACGGTGATCGAATCGCCGACCTTCAGGGTCGGCTGCATCGAGGCGCTCGGAATGGTGAAGCGCTGGATGACGAAGCCGCGGACGGAGCCTCCGAGGATGACGATGACCACGGCGATGATGCCGATCGTCTTCCAGAACCGGGCCGAGTACAGAAAACGCGACCCGAAGGTCGCGTTCTCATGTCTGTCCGGCACAGTGTGATCATCGCCCACAGTGCCTGGCAAGTATCAGGCCTTTTCGCGGATGCGAGCAGCCTTGCCGCGCAGTTCGCGCAGGTAGTAGAGCTTCGCACGGCGGACATCGCCGCGAGAGAGGACCTCGATCTTCTCGACGATGGGCGAGTGCACCGGGAAGGTGCGCTCGACTCCGACGCCGAAGCTGATCTTACGGGCGGTGAAGGTCTCGCGGACTCCGTCGCCCTGGCGGCGGATGACGATTCCCTTGAACACCTGGATACGCGAGCGGCTGCCCTCGATCACGCGGACGTGAACGTTGAGGGTGTCTCCGGCGCGGAATTCGGGGACGTCGGTCTTCAGCGAGGCTGCATCGACAACATCGAGCTTCTGCATTGTGGTTTCTCCTGTGGCCCCTGCTTCAGGTCGAGGACACGCATATCGGACCGGTCGAACCGGTGACTGGATCGTCTGTCGGGATTGCTCCCCGGAACCCGCCGACACAGACATCGGCGAATCGCTGTGGGCACCCATCCCCCTGAAGCAGGTGGATGCCAACAAACGCGACGATCTATTCTGGCACGGCGGGGCCCTCGGACTCAAACCGCTCGAGGACCGTCAGGTCGTGCTTGTCGAGGTCCGAGAGCTTCGCCAGCAGATCGGGCCTGACTTCGGCGGTGCGTTCGAGACGTCGGTCACGTCGCCATCGGGCGATCGCCCCATGATTGCCGCCGAGGAGGATCTCCGGCACATCACGACCGCGCCAGGAGGCGGGTTTGGTATAGATCGGGTATTCGAGGAGGCCGTCCTCGTGACTCTCCTCGGTCAGCGATTCGGGGTTGCCGATGACCCCGGGGATGAGGCGGCTGATAGCCTCGATCATCACCATCGAGGCGACCTCTCCCCCGTTGAGGACGTAGTCGCCGATGCTCATCGGGCGCAGGTCGAAGTGCTCCCCTGCCCAGTCGATGACCCGCTGGTCGATGCCTTCGTAGCGTCCGCAGGCGAAGACCAGGTGATCGGCCTGGGCGAGGTCCTCGGCGATGCGCTGGTCGAACACCGGTCCCGCGGGGCTGGGCACGATGAGGATCGGTTTGGTGCCCTCCGCGCTGTCGCCGAGGATGTGCTCGAGCGCGAGAGCCCAGGGTTCGGCCTTCATCACCATTCCGGCGCCGCCGCCGTAGGGCGAGTCGTCGACGGTGTTGTGGCGGTCGAAGGTGAAGTCGCGCAGGTCGTGGACGTTGAGTCCGAGCAGTCCCTGGTCGACGGCCTTGCCGATGAGGGAGAGCCTGAGGCCCGAGAGGTACTCCGGGAAGATCGAGACGACGTCGATGGCCGTCCTCGGCGAGGTCGGGAGCACCGGCTCGTCCGAGCGACTCGGCGCGGCTTCGTTCACGCTGCCGTCCTCACTCATTCGGCGTCGAGGAGTCCGGCCGGAGGGGTGATGGTGATCCGTCCGCCCTCGATATCGACCTCGGGCACGATGGCCGTGACGAAGGGGATGAGCACCTCGTGACCTTGGACATGCTTGAGGTGAAGGAGGTCCTGGGCGACGCCGTTGGTGACGTCGACGATCTCGCCGACCTTCTCTTCATCCGCGAAGACGCTCAGCCCGATGAGGTCGTCGAGGTACCACGCGTCCTCGTCGTCTTCCTCGGTCTCCTGCTCGGCGAGGATGAGCGTATTGCGGATCTCCTCGGCACGGTTGCGATCGGGCACCTCGGCGAAGGCCAGAAGCAGTCGATCACGATGCCACCGCGCCGACTTCAGTGTCAGCGTCCCGATGTCCGGGTCTGTGGCGAAGGTGCTGCCGGGGGTGAGCCGTTCATCGGGCCGATCGGTGCGCACCTCGACGGTGAACTCACCTTTGATTCCGTGCGGCTTGCCCAGCCTGGCGAGAACCGTGTCCATTCTGCTCCTTTTCACCCGATTTCGTTCATCCCTCAGTCTAATCGCAGTCGTCGCCGCCTCTGTCCGCGAGAGCTCGGAGGAGCGAGCACTCCTGGAGGTGAATATGAGAGAGGGGGCGCGGCGTTCGTACGCCGCGCCCCCTCTCGCAATAAAGGTGTTACGCCTCGATGAGGTCCACTCGCACCGACTCGCGTCCGGCCAGTGAGTTCATCACGGTGCGCAGGGCCTTGGCGGTCCTGCCAGCACGACCGATGACACGACCGAGGTCGTCGGGATGAACCCGCACCTCGAGAGTCGTCCCGCGCTGTGACGAGCGGGAGCGAACGCCGACATCGTCGGGATGATCGACGATGCCGCGGACCAGGTGTTCGAGCGAATCAGCCAACATGTCAGGCTTCAGCACTCTCTTCGGCGGCGGCCTCGGGAGCAGCCTCCTCGGCGGGAGCCTCAGCAGCAGGAGCCTCGGCCTTGTCGCCGCCCTTCTTGGTGATCGCTTCCTTGATCACGGAACCGGCGCTGGGAGCCACGTAGGCTTCCTTTTCCGGCTGCGGCTTCACGGTGTTGACCGCTTCACCAACACCCGTGAACTTCTGCCAGTCACCGGTGAGCTTGAGCAGGGCACGCACCTGATCGCTGGGCTGAGCACCGACGGAGAGCCAGTACTGAGCGCGCTCGGAATCGATCTCGATGACCGAGGGGTTGCGAGTCGGGTGGTAGATGCCGATCTGCTCGATGGCCTTGCCATCGCGACGGGTGCGCGAATCAGCGACGACGACGCGGTAGAAGGGTGCACGGATCTTGCCCATGCGGGTCAGACGAATTTTGACTGCCACTTTAGTGGTGTCTCCTTTGGTAATTTCTTTGCACAGTGGTTCCAACAGAATCGTGGGGTTGACCTGCCGGAGGCTGTGACTCGGACAATCACAATCGGCGCGGATGAGAGGGCCCGGACCGGTTGCAAAAGTACAAGAGTCAATTGTGCCAGACGGCTCTGCATCTCGCCAATTGCCAGGCGAATCAACTCCGAATCAACGCCGAACCGACGCCAGGACGACGTCGGCCCGAACGCCCGAGCCCGCCCGGTCCTACTTCTTGCCGCCGGGGAACATTCCGCCGAAGCCCTTCGGCAGGTTCGTCGGATCGAATTCCTCGTCCTTGCCCAGATCGACCCCGCCGAAGGCCGAGCCGACCGGGTCCTTGGTCTTGCCGTCCTTCTTGTCCTGAAGGGCCTGAGCCTCCTGTGCGCGCTTGGCCGGATTGCCGGACTTGCCGCCCTTGCGACCCTTCTTCGCCCCGGCCTTCTTCTTCCGGTTGGCGCCACCGCCGGGCATGCCGCCCATTCCCGGCATGGCAGGCATCCCGCCGCCACCGCCCATCCCGGGCATGCCGCCGCCGCGGGTCATTCCGCGCATCATCTTCTGGGCCTGGGTGAAGCGCTCCATGAGCTGGTTGACGGCCGTGACCGTGGTGCCGGCACCCTTGGCGATGCGCGCACGCCGGGAGCCGTTGAGGATCTTCGGGTTCGTCCGCTCGGCGGGCGTCATCGATCTCACAATCGCCTCGACCCGGTCGACCTCGCGTTCGTCGAAGTTCTCCAGCTGGTCCTGGTACTGACTCATGCCGGGCATCATGCCCAGCATCTTCTTCATCGAGCCCATCTTCTTCAGGCCCGACATCTGCGTCAGGAAGTCATTGAGATCGAAATCCTCACCGGCTTCGACCTTCTTCTGGAGCTTCGCCGTCTCCTTCTCGTCGAAGTTCTTCTCGGCCTGCTCGATGAGGGTGAGGATGTCACCCATGTCGAGGATCCGGTCGGCCATCCGGTCGGGATGGAACTGCTCGAAGTCCTTCATCGACTCACCGGTCGAGGCGAACATGATCGGCTTGCCGGTCACCTCGGCGACGGAGAGCGCGGCACCGCCGCGAGAATCACCATCGAGCTTGGAGAGCACGACACCGGTGAAGTCGACGCCTTCGAGGAAGGCCTCCGCGGTCTTCACCGCGTCCTGACCGATCATCGCGTCGATGACGAACAGGACCTCGTCCGGGTTGACAGCTGTTCGGATGTCCGCGGCCTGCTGCATGAGCTCTTCGTCGATGCCGAGGCGACCGGCGGTGTCGACGATGACGACATCGTGGAGCTTCGACTTCGCGACCTCGAGCGATTCGGTGGCGACCTGCACGGGGTTGCCCACGCCGTTGCCCGGCTCCGGTGCGTAGACGAAGGCGCCGGCACGTTCGCCGACGATTTGGAGCTGGTTGACCGCGTTCGGTCGCTGGAGGTCGGCGGCAACGAGCATCGGCCGGTGACCCTCGGACTTGAGCCAGTGGGCGAGCTTGCCGGCCAGGGTGGTCTTACCGGCACCCTGCAGGCCGGCGAGCATGATCACCGTCGGGGGACGCTTGGCGAAGGTCAGACGCCGGGTCTGCCCGCCGAGGATGCCGACGAGTTCGTCATTGACGATCTTGACGACCTGCTGGCCGGGGTTGAGCGCACCGGAGACCTCTTCGGACAGCGCGCGTTCGCGGATGCGGCCGGTGAAGGCGCGGACCACAGGCAGCGCGACGTCGGCGTCGAGGAGGGCGCGCCGGATCTCGCGGATGGTGGCATCCACATCGGCTTCGGACAGCCGGCCCTTGCCGCGCAGGTTCTTGAAGGTCGCGGTGAGCCTGTCGGAGAGAGAGTTGAACACGTACAAGCCTTCTTCACGATGAATTGGTCGACTCTCTAGACTAGCAACCCATCCGGGCTCGGCCGAAACCGAAGCGGCTGGGAATCCCCGGACATGACCGATCGCCTCGGCGGGGTGTCTGCTTCACCCGCACCGAGGCGATCGATGAGTACGCTCACGCACTCCCCCACACCGAGGCGGCCGGCGAGACCGACCGGCCCCCTAGTGGGAGTTCCGGGGCCGGGGCCGCCCCGGTGCCGGGTCCGCGAGGACCGAGCGAACCGGGAGCGGCCGCGGCGTCAGTTGAACGAATAGGCCTGCTCGGCGTGTTCGATGTTGTCGATCCCGTCGAGTTCGTCCCGGTGGTCGATGCGCAGACCCATCGTCTTGCGCAGCGCCAGGGCGATGACAAGTGTCACGAGTCCCGCGAACACGAGGGCCACGAGGCAGGCGAGGATCTGCGCGATGAGCAGCTCGAAGCCGCCGCCGTAGAAGAGACCGGCCGGGCTCTCCTCGTTCGGGAAGGCGAAGAAGCCGATCATCACGGTGCCGATGACACCGGCGACGAGGTGGACGGCGACGACATCGAGGGCATCGTCGTAGCGCAGGCGGTTCTTCGCCTCGACGGCGAAGAGCGCTCCGGCCCCGGCGGCGATGCCGATGAGGATCGCCGCATAGGGATCGACGCTGGCGCAGGCCGGGGTGATCGCGACCAGGCCGGCGATGAGGCCCGAGACGCTGCCGATGCTGCTCGGTCGCGAGGAGCGGATCCGCTCGATCATGATCCACGTGATCATGCCGGCGGCCGGGGCGACGAGAGTGTTGATCCAGATCAGCCCACCCTGTTCGATCGTGGAGGCGGCACCGCCGTTGAATCCGAACCAGCCGAACCACAGCAGCGCGGCACCGAGCACCGTGATGGGAATGTTGTGGGGCTTGTGCGGTGCCGAGAAGCGCGCCCGGCGTCCCATCACGACGACGAGGACGAGCGCGGAGACCCCTGCGTTGATGTGGACCACGGTGCCGCCCGCGAAGTCGATGGCCGGGCCGAACAGGCTGCCGATCGCACCGTCGGCGGTGAGGATGCCGTCGCCCCAGACCATGAAGGCCAGCGGGCAATAGACCAGCGTCACCCACAGGGCCGAAAAGACCAGCCAGGTGGAGAACTTCGCACGGTCGGCCACGGCGCCGGCGATGAGGGCGATGGCGATCATGGCGAAGGTCGAACCGTAGCCGATGGAGATGAGGGAGTCGGGTTCGTTCGCCACCGCGCCGGTCAGACCCAGCTGCTCCAGCGGGTTGCCGACGATTCCGCCGATCGACTCACCCGAGCTCAGTCCGTAGCCGTAGAGGACCCAGACGAGTCCGCCGACGGCCATCGCCGAGAAGACCATCATCATCATGTTGATGCTCGAAGTGATTCGAGTCATCCCACCGTAGAAGAAGGCGACACCGGGGGTCATGAGCAGCACCAGACCCGCGGCGACCATCATCCATACATTCACTGCATCGAGTTCCATGTCGTCTCTTTCGTGTCTCTGGCGATTCCATGTCGAATCGCACAGAGACAGTGTCCATGACGGATGTCACAGCAGTGAGTCGCCCATGTTTCAGGAATGTGTCGCGGCTCTCACACGAGCCCGAAGTCCGGCGCCGAGGCGGTGCGGAGTCCCCCGCCGAGGCTGCGCACCAGCCCCCGGAAGGTTCAGTCCAGCAGGGCGTCGACGAAGCCTTCGGCCGTGAAGGGCGCGAGGTCGTCCGCGCCCTCGCCGAGGCCGATGAGCTTGACCGGGACGCCGAGCTCACGCTGCACGGCGATGACGATTCCGCCCTTCGCGGTGCCGTCGAGCTTGGTCAGGACGATGCCGGTGATGTTGACCGCCTCGGCGAAGACCTTGGCCTGCTGCATCCCGTTCTGACCGGTCGTGGCATCGAGGACGAGGAGCACCTCGTCGATCTCGTGGCCTTCGCCCAGCGGTCGGGTGGCCACGCGCTTGACCTTGCCGAGCTCGTCCATCAGGCCGATCTTGTTCTGCAGGCGACCGGCGGTGTCGATGAGGACGATATCGGTGCCGGCGTCCTTGCCCTCTTCGACGGCCGAATACGCCACCGAGGCGGGATCGGCGCCCTCTTCGCGACGCACGGTCTCGACGCCGACGCGGGAGCCCCAGGTGGCCAGCTGCTCGGCGGCGGCGGCGCGGAAGGTGTCGGCGGCGCCGAGGCGGACGGTCTTGTCCTCGGCGACGAGCACACGGGCGATCTTGCCCACGGTCGTGGTCTTGCCGGATCCGTTGACACCGACGACGAGGATGACGGCCGGATCACCGGACACGTGGGAGGTGGCCAGGTCCCGGTCCATGGTGGGATCGACGAGGTTGATCAGCTCTTCCCGCAGCAGCCCGCGGACGTCCTCGGGATCGCGGGTGCCGAGGACCTTGACGCGGTCGCGCAGCTTGTCGACGAGTTCGGTGGTCGGGTCGACGCCGACATCGGCGAGGATGAGGGTGTCCTCGATCTCCTCCCACGTCGATTCGTCGAGGTTGTCGCGGGAGAGCAGGTTGAGCAGTCCCCTGCCCAGCCCGGAGTTCGACTTCGCAAGGCGTTCGCGCAGGCGGACGAGCCGGTTGCCCGGTGCGGTGGGCACCTCGGAGCCGCGGGCTTCGGCCTTCTCCTTCTCGACCGCCTCGGAGATCTCATCGATCTTGAGCTCACCGGTGACATCGGCGTCGATCCCCCGGTCGTCCCCGAGTCCCTTCTTCCTCGCGTTGACGCGGAGGCTGATGCCCAGCGCCACGACGAGAATGAAGACGATGGCTGCGACGATGAGCAAGATGATCGGCTGATCCATTGGACTGCGTCCTCCTTTGAGTTCCTGTGGGTCGCTCGCGCAACGTAATGCGCGTCGGCCCCGGGTGGCGGTGGGCCCGCCGAATCCGCCTCAGCGGTCGGGCCCTCGCCGGTGCGCCCCACACGTGTCGGGGCGAATGTTGTCTGAGCTCACGAACCTCGGCTGCCGAAGAGCAGGCCCGCGGTGGTCCTCCACCCCGTGCCCGACTCTGGGATCTTCCAGTGACGGGTGCGCGGTCGCACGGTCATCAGCGAAGGCGCGGCGTGGCGCCGAGGTTGGGGTCGGAGCACATAGGAATGATCGCGGATCACGGTGACGGCCGCCTGTTCCCGCGTGGCCAGGTGGGAGGTGCCGTCGTCGTGGCCGAAGAATTCGTAGACCTCGTCGTCGTATCCGGTCCACTCCCCGGGCAGGCGGAACCGCTGCACATCGGAGGAGTACTTCAGACGGCCTTCGGCCCGCAGCCCGGGCAGGGCGACGAGGAGGACGACGACGAGGGCGAGCGCGAAGGAGATGGCGAGTCCGACGATGACGACGAGTACTGCATTCACGCCCGCAAGCCACCTCGTGGTTCAGCAGCCTCGGTCATGGACGTCCCGCTCCTCACACTTGTCGACAACACTTCTTTCGCCCCAAGTCTATAGTCACCGTCGACGACATGTGTGTTCCGGGTCCGCATGGCAGTTTCAGAATTCCCTGGGACTCCCCTGGGCGTCGCCGGGAAATCTCGCCGAGGCGGCCCCACCTCACGGGATGCGCTGAGAAATCACCTTCGACACTCCGTCACCGTGCATCGTCACCCCGTAGAGTGCGTCGGCGATCTCCATCGTCCGCTTCTGGTGGGTGATGACGATGAGCTGGGAGGAGTCCTGCAGCTCCTGGAAGACCGTGAGCAGGCGGGACAGGTTGAGGTCGTCGAGGGCGGCCTCGACCTCGTCCATGACGTAGAACGGGCTGGGCCGGGCCTTGAAGATCGCGACGAGCATCGCCACGGCCACCAGGGAGCGTTCTCCGCCGGAGAGCAGGGACAGTCGTTTGACCTTCTTGCCCGCGGGCCGGGCATGCACGTCGACGCCGGTGGTGAGCATGTCATCAGGGTCGGTCAGGCTCAGCGAGCCCTCGCCGCCGGGGAAGAGGCGGGAGAAGATGTCCTCGAACTCACGTGCGGTGTCCGCATAGGCCTCGGCGAAGACGCGTTCGACGTGCCGGTCGACCTCCTCGACGAGTTTCATCAGGTCCCTTCGGGAGTCCTCGATGTCGGCGATCTGCTTCTCGAGGAACTGGTGCCGCTCCTTGAGCGCCTCGTACTCCTCGAGGGCGAGCGGGTTGACCGTGCCGATGCGCCCCAGCGCGGCCGCGGCCTGCTTGTGCCGCTTCTCCACCTCGGCGCGGACGTAGGGCCGCTCCTCCTCGTCCTCGGTGAAGGCGGGCACCGGCATGTGCGGACCGTACTGGTCGATGAGGCGTTCGAGTCCGAGCCCGGTCTCCTCCTGGGCTCGATGCTCGATCTCCTCGAGCTTGAGCCGGAAGCGCTCCTTGGCCAGCTCCGCCTCGGCGGCGGCGTCCTTGAGTCGCTGCAGTTCCGTGCGCGCGGTTCCCACCTCCTCGCCGAGGCGGTTCTTCTCCTCCCGCAGCCCGCCGCGTTCGTCGACGAGGACCTGGATGGCCTCACCGAGTTCGGTGACCGTGGCCCCGGCGAGCTCCGCGGCTTCCTGGGCGGTTTCGGCGATCAGTGTCGCCGAGGCGGCCGCGCGCTTCTTCTTCGCGATCGTCCGCTGCGTCTGCTCCCGCGCGGTCTCCTCGGCAGCGGCGGCACGGAGCAGGGAGTCGACGCGGTCGCTGAGGAAGCGGGCGCGATCGGTGGCCGACTTGTGGTTGATGCGGGCCTCGATGAGGTCCTCGGAGGATTGGGAGACCTGTCTGCTGAGTTCGTCGCGGGTGGAGGTGTCGACGACTTCATCGACGTCGGCGGCCCCGGCCAGTGCTGACTCGGCGGCCGCTGACTCGCGTCGGGCGGCTTCGAGTCGGGAGTCGAGTTCGGCGGCATTGTCCCGGGCGCGCTGCAGCCGCGTCTGCGCCACGCTGATCTCGCCGGTGATCCGGGAGACCTCCTCGGCGGCGGCCATGATCGCGGCATCCGAGGAGTGCAGCGATTCCAGGGCCTGCGCGCTGGCGGTCTTCGCTTCGGTCAGCGCCGGCTCGACCCGGGCGATCTCGGCGTCGAATCCGGCCGCAGCGGTTTCGAGTTCGGCGATCTGGGTTCGCGTGTCCTCAAGCGCGGTCTGAGAGGCCAGACGGGTGCCCGAGGCGGTGCGGGCCCGGCTGATCCGCGTCGCTGTGAGCACCTCCCCGTGGATGGTCACGGCCGTGAGATCCGGGCGTGCGGCGATGACGGCGAGTCCGGTCGCCGCGTCCTGCGTGCACACGACCGTGTCGAGGCTGGCGGTCACGAGGTCCTCGAGTGCCGGGGTGTCGCTGGAGACGAGGTCGGCCAGCCAGCGCAGGTCCCCCGACTCGAGGCCGGCGATGTCGGGCAGCTCCCGGGTGGCAGCGCCGCCTTTGCCCGCCCCCGCCGGGGTGGTCGGTTCCTTCGTCTCGGCGGGGATGGTCAGGGACACATTCGTGTCCTCGCCGAGGTGGTCGAGCACCGAGAGCGCGACATCACCGGAGTCGACGATGACTCCGGAGACCGTGCTCGACAGGGCAGCGGCCGCCGCCATCTCGTAGCCGTTGGCGACACTCAGCCTCTCGGTCACCGCGGTTCCGACTCCCGGCAGGTCCGCCTCGACGATCGCTTCGAGGTCGGCCTCGAGAGCAGTGCCCAGGTCCAAGGCCTCGGCCCTGGCCTGCGCGGATGCCAGCTCCGAGGAAGTTCGCGCCTTCTCGGCCTGCAGGGTCTCGAGTTCGGTCTCTAGCTTCTCCTGGGCGGCTCTGGCGCTCTCGTAGGCGGTGTCGAGTTCGCTCTCCCCGGCTTCGACGTCCTCGACGGAGGATTCGGCGGTCTCGAGTTCAGTGGTCGATTCGGCCAGGCGCTTCTCGATGGTCTCGATCTCGGCCCGGTTGGCTTCGATGCGGGTGCCGAGGTCAGCGATGCGTTCGGCGGCCTGGTGCTGCTTCGACTGCAGTGCCGAGCGGTTCTTCACGGCCTCGGTGATGGCGACCTGGGCGGCCTTGACCTCCTGTTCGGCCCGGCGCAGCTCCTCGCTCAGCTTCTCCTTGCGGGCCTGGCTGGCCTCCAGGGTCGCCGTCGACTCCGCGACGGCGGCCTCGGCGCCGCTGAGCTCCTCCTTGAAATGGCCAGCTTGGGCACGCAGCTCATCGGGCGACTTCGATTCCCGCCGCCCCAGGCTCGTGACCTCCGAGAGCAGGTGGGAACGCTTGTCTTCGGCGCGCTGGGCCAGTCCGCGGGCCCGCACGATCTGCGTCTGGGTCCGTGATTCCGCGCTGCGCTGGGTCTCCAGTTCGGCATCGAGGCCGCCGAGGCGCGTCTCGATCTCGGACAGGCGTGCTTCGCTGCCTCGGCTGCGGTGTTCGAGATCGGCGATGCGATCCGTGTGGCTCTCCCCGTCTGCGGCCGAGGACAGGGAGGACTGCAGACGCACCGCGTCGTCGGCGAGCAGTCTGGCCGTGGCATCGCGCAGGGTCGCCTGCACGGTCGCGGCCTTCGCGGCGGCCTCGGCCTGCCGACCGAGCGGGCCGAGCTGGCGGTTGAGTTCGGTGCGCAGGTCGGCCAGGCGGTCGAGGTTCGTCTGCAGGCCGGTGAGCTTGCGCACGGCCTTGTCCTTGCGGCGGCGGTGCTTGAGCACGCCGGCGGCTTCTTCGATGAAGCTGCGGCGTTCGACGGGGTCCGCGTGGAGGATGGCGTCGAGCCGGCCCTGCCCGACGATGACGTGCATTTCCTTGCCGAGACCGGAGTCGTTGAGCAGCTCCTGGATGTCGAGCAGCCGGGCTGGTGCCCCGTTGACGGCGTATTCGCTGCCGCCGGTGCGAAACAGGGTCCGCGAGATCGTCACCTCGGTGTAGTCGACGGGGATGGCTCCGTCGGAGTTGTCGATGGTCAGGGTCACCTCGGCGCGGCCGAGGGCCTGTCGTTTCGAGGTGCCGGCGAAGATGACGTCATCCATCTTCCCGCCGCGCAGATTCTTCGCCCCCTGCTCGCCCATCACCCAGGACAGGGCGTCGACGACATTGGACTTCCCGGAGCCGTTGGGACCGACGACGCAGGTGATGCCCGGCTCGAACTTGAGTGTCGTCGCCGAGGCAAAGGATTTGAATCCGCGCAGGGTCAGGCTCTTGAGATGCATGGTGTCACTCAGCATATCCGCCACGGCCTCAGATCAGGCGTTTCCGCCCTGCCGAGGGGCCGATTCTGGCACTCAACCTGCAATTTCCTGATTCTTTGCTAAGATGTCTCCTTGTGCGCAGGCACCTGCGCCGTTCCTCCGTAGCTCAGTTGGCAGAGCATTCGACTGTTAATCGAAGGGTCGCTGGTTCGAGCCCAGCCGGGGGAGCTCACCATATGGCTCCGTCGTCGTCCGACGGAGCCATCGCCGTTCAATGGGCACGTACCGAGGATTCTCAATTCTGAAGTCTGTGCCTACGTCAGATGTCGTCGAACAGCAAGGAAGGAGAGTCGAGCCGGATCACCCCTGGAGATCAGGGAGCCGACCGATTCGACCATCGTCCACATGAGCAGTGAACACAGTAAGACTCAGGAGCTCATCGAGCTCCTGAAGAATCCGACCACCGCCCTGCGGCCGTTCAAACGCGAGGGACTCGACAGGGTCGTGTTCTTCTCCGCCGGCATCCTCGCCGTCGCCTTCGTCGTCTGGGGCTTCGTCTCCCCCGACAGCCTCGGTGCCGTCGCCGGCACTCTGCTGACCGGCGTCATGAACAACTTCGGCTGGCTCTTCGTCATCGCCGCCACCATCTTCACGATCTTCGTCATCGTCATCGCCGTCAGCCGCTTCGGTCGGATCCCGCTGGGCCGCGACGATGAGAAGCCGGAGTTCAAGACCTCCTCGTGGATCGCCATGATGTTCGCTACCGGCATGGGCATCGGGCTCGTGTTCTCAGCGGTCGGCGAACCCCTCTTCTTCTACATGTCGCCTCCCCCGAACACCGTCGACGGCTCCACCGCCGAGGCGATGGGCACCTCGATGGGCACGACGCTCTTCCACTGGACCCTCTACCCGTGGGCCATGTACGCCATCGTCGGGCTCGGCGTGGCCTACGGATCGTTCCGCCTCGGTCGTTCGCAGCTCTTCTCGTCGATGTTCACCTCGCTGTTCGGCGAACGCGCTGTCAACGGCATCGGCGGCAAGGTCATCAACATCCTCGCGATCCTCGCGACTCTCTTCGGCTCGGCCTGCTCCCTGGGTCTCGGAGCGATTCAGATCGGCGGCGGCATCGAATCGGCGGGCATCATGTCCGAGGTCACCTCGCCGGTGCTCGTGATCATCATCGCGATCCTCACCGCAGCCTTCGTCGCTTCGGCGGTCTCCGGTGTCGAGAAGGGCATCCAGTGGCTCTCGAACATCAACATGGTCCTTGCCGTCATCGTCGCCCTCATCGTCTTCATCGGCGGACCGACGCTGTTCATCCTCAACGTCATTCCCTCCTCGGTGGGTGCCTTCATCCAGGATCTGCCGCAGCTGGCCTCGCGGACCGCGGCCGATGGTCAGGGCGTCAACGAATGGCTGTCCTCGTGGACGGTCTTCTACTGGGCCTGGTGGGTCTCATGGTCGCCGTTCGTCGGTCTCTTCATCGCCCGCATCTCCCGTGGTCGCACCGTTCGCCAGTTCGTCACTGGCGTGCTCATCGTCCCCTCCGTGGTCTCGACCATCTGGTTCGCGGTCTTCGGCGGCGGCGCCATCGGCATCCAGGAACGCGCCGAGCGCGGTGAAGGCACCGTCAAGGCCCTCGCCTCGGTCGTCGACGGTGAGCCGGACATCAACATGGACACGATCCTCTTCGACCTGCTGGCGGCTCTGCCCCTGCCGAACCTCATTGCGATCATCCTCATGATCGTCACAGTCATCCTCATCGCGATCTTCTTCGTCACCGGTGCGGACTCGGCCTCGATCGTCATGGGCACGCTCTCCGCCAACGGCATGCTCGAACCCGGCCGTGCGCTCGTGATCTTCTGGGGTACGGCCACCGGTGCCGTTGCCGCCGTGATGCTCCTGGCAGGAGGATCGGATCCCGCCGAGGCGCTCGATGGGCTGAAGAACATCACGATCGTCTCCGCGCTGCCGTTCGTCATCGTCATGCTTCTGCTCTGTGTGGCGCTGTGGAAGGACCTGTCCAAGGATCCGCTGATCATCCAGGGACAGCTGGCCAGCCATGTGCTCGAGCAGTCGGTGGCCACCGCCGTCGATGAGTACGACGGTTCGGTCTTCAGCCTCGAGACCTCCGAGCTTCCGGTCGAGGAGGAGGACGAAACTGTGTCCGCGGCGCCGACCGGGGGCAAGGGCGACGACGCTTCGTCGGCCGGTGCCGCTTCGCCGGCCGATGCCTCTGAGTCCGAGGGCTTGACGTCGACCGATAAGGCCTGATTCGCCAGGTCACAGGCACGCGCTGCCCTGCTCCCCTTCGGTGGGGGCAGGGCCGCGGTCGTATCCGCTACGCTCAATACCGAAGAACGTCGAACCCGCGAGGAGCAGTCGAAGGCATGAACACGATCATCAGGCGTGACGGAAACATCTCGACGTTCGTCGCCTGGATGCTCGCGTGCATGGGCGTGCTCGCGATCATCGTCCTCGTCATCCTGGCGATATTCGCCGATCCCATGCTGCTCATCTTCCTCTTCGGACCCGTCCTGCTGTTCATCGGCGCCTGGGTCAACTACCACCTGGGGTCACGGTCCCGACTGGAGATCACTCCGGAGCGTTTTATCTGGTGCGGCTCCATCGGACGCCCGCGCTCGATCGAATGGCAGCACGTCGACAGGATCCTCATCCCACCGCGCGGGGCACGCCCTCGTCTGGCCGCGGTCGCACGGCTGCGGAACGGGCAGCACGTGGAGATCGACGCCCTGTGGCTCTCACCCACCTCACCGGCGAACCTCCTCACCACGCCCGACCATCGAGAGGCCCAGCATGCGCTCATCGAGGGACACAAGGCCTTCCTGGCCCGCGCAGCGGGGTATCGGCGGTAGGGCGGCTCTGCTGTCTGCAGGCAGTGATATACTCGTAGCATCATGATCAGCCCGTTGCCGTAAGGCGCGGGCTGATTTTCTTTCCGGGGAGGACCATGGCGGAGTACGCGAAACCGTGGCTGTCCGTCGACGAGCAGATCGATCGTCTGGCGAGACACGGAGTTGAGATCGAAGATCGCGGCCGAGCCGTGACGATGCTGCAGGCGGTTGGCTATTACCGCCTCACCGGCTACCTCTACCCATTCCGTGAGTCCGAGCCGTACGTCGACGACGAAAACCGCGCAGGGATTCGCGTGCTCAGCAGTTACAGACAGGGCACGACGCTGCAGCACGCCGATGACATCATCGACTTCGACCGGCGGCTGCGCATGCTGGTCATGGACGGCGTCGAGCGCATCGAGGTCGCAGTCCGAATGCGAATCGGCTATGTACTCGGCAGAAGGTCACCCTTCGCCTACGAGGACTCGGCGAGCTTCACCGAGAGCTTCATCGCTGAGAACATCGACGCCCGGGATCCCGCACCAAGCAGGCACGTGCAGTGGCTCCGACGTGTCAAGGAGAGAAAGAGGAACTCTGATGAGCAATTCGTCGAGCACTTCCGCCAGACTACGACGACCGGATGCCGGTTTGGGCTCTGACCGAGATTCTTGAGCTGGGCCATCTGTCCGTCCTCTATCGGGGCATGAACCAGCAGGACGCTGAGGAGATCGCCCTGGCGTTCGGAGTCCCAACTAAGAGGATCATGACCAGTTGGCTGGCCAGCCTGAACTACGTACGCAACGTCGCGGCCCATCACGCTCGACTGTTCAATAGGAAGCTCCAGTACGCACCGGCCCGACCGAAGGCAGGACAGATCTCAGTCCTTGACCACCTGCGCGAAGAACCAGCGGCGAAAGGAGGCTTCGGCACCGACAAGGCCCTCGCCGTCATCGCGTATCTCCTGCCGTCCATTGACCCGGGTACCGACTGGTCGCAGCAACTGGCTGCGCTCTTGCGAGAATTCCCAGCATCGCAGGCCCTGAGGGTCGAGTCTATGGGTGCGCCCCTCGACTGGGCGTCGCTCGACCTTTGGCGCAGTTGAACTCGCGCCCGTGCCGACCACACCTCATCGCCGTCGCCGACGGAGGTCGGTGTCAGCGACAGCGTAATTTCACCGATACCGGGGAGGCTTCTGACACTGCGGGCAGAAGTGGCTGCCGCGGCCGCCGATCGTCATCTTCGCAATCGCCGTCCCGCAACGCACACATTCCTGTCCCCCGCGACCGTAGACGAGCAGCGCCCGGTCGAAGTAGCCGGATTCCCCGTTGACGTTGACATAGAGCGCATCGAAGCTCGTTCCGCCCACGGCCAGGGCATCGCTCATCACTTGTGCCGCGGATTCGAGCACGGCCACCAGACGCGATCTGCGGGTCCGGGCAGGAATGGCCAGCGGGTGGATGCCGGCCCGGAACAGAGCCTCATCGGCGTAGATGTTGCCGATTCCGCTGACCAGGGTCTGATCGAGCAGCGCGGCCTTGATCGCCGTGCGCTTCTTCCCCAGCTCCCCCACCACCAGGTCGAGGTCGAAGGCATCCTCGAGCGGATCGGCAGCGATGTGGATCGCCGAGGCGGGCACGAGCCGGCCGTAGCCGTGCACAAGAGGTTGGACGCCGAGGTGACCGAAGATCCGCTGATCGACGAACCGCAGTTCGCGCGGCTGCCCGTCACCGTCAACGGTGCTTGATCCAGCTCCGCCACCGGCACCCAGCCGCAGGATCGCGCGGGTGTGCTTGTGGACCGGGTCGGCGGCCGAGTGGATGCGCAGCTGTCCGCTCATGCCGAGGTGGACGAGCAGGCTGAACTCGGGCGGGGAGTCCGGAGCAACCGACGTTGACGACTCAAGCGCAGGCCCCTCCCCTAGGCTCAGCCACATGAACTTCCCCCGCCGTTCGGCGCCGATGATCCGGCGCTCGGCAACCGCTGAGACAAAACCCGAGACAGCCGAGGCATCGATGCGTCGCTGGGACGTCGTGCCCAGGATTCGGGCGTCGATCACCTCGGCGTCGGTGATGGTCGTTCCCGCGGTCCATTCATGGACGCCGCGGCGGACGCTCTCAACCTCGGGAAGCTCGGGCATCAGCGGTTCGGCTCGGAAGCGCTCAGCGCTGGTAGTCCGGGTAGATCGTGCGAATGGCCTTGACGGCAACCTCTGCTGCGGCCGCCTCGGCGGCCTTCTTCGAGGAGCCGTCGCCGCTTCCCCAGGCGTTCTGACCGAGCATCGCCGCCGCGGTGAAGACCATCGCATGGTCGGGTCCCGAGGAGGTGATCTCGTAGCTCACGGCGCCGAGTTCGAGGTCGGCCGCGGCTTCCTGCAGCGTCGTCTTGTAATCCATTCCGGCGCCGAGGTTGACCGCGTCGTCGAGCATCGAGTCGATGAGACGGTGGACGAAGGCGAAGGCGGCTTCGCGGCCGTTCGAGACGAAGGTGGCGCCGATGAGGGCCTCGACGGTGTCGGCGAGGATCGAGTCCTTGTTCCGACCGCCGGTCAGCTCTTCGCCCTTGCCGAGCAGGATATGCTGCCCGATTCCGTGCCTGCGGGCTATCTGCGCCAGTGCACGGGTGTTGACGACGGCGGAGCGCATCTTCGCCAGCGACCCCTCGGCCAGATCCGGGTTGTCGTAGTAGAGCGATTCGGTCGCGACGAGGCCCAGCACGGAGTCGCCGAGGAACTCGAGGCGCTCGTTGGTGGGGATGCCGCCGGCTTCGAAGGCGAAGGAGCGGTGTGTCAGTGCCAGACGAAAAGTCTCGGGATCGATGTCGATCCCGAGACTCTCCTTCAGTGCTGCTGTGGTGTCAGTGTCCACAGTGTCAGACGTCAGCGACCTTGCGTCCCTTGTATTCAAGGAACAGCGGGGTGCCTGCTGCGTCTTCGACGACCTTGGCCTGGTGAGGGCGCGAGTACACAACGCGACCGTTCTCCACAGTCTTGACCAGGTTCGGAGCCTTGGCCTTCCACTGCGAACGACGGTGGCGGGTGTTGCTGCGCGACAATTTACGCTTCGGAACAGCCACGTCTAGCTCTCTTTCTTCTCATCCAACAAACTCTGCAATGATGCGAACGGCGATTCGGATTCGCCGTCGTCGACCTCGAGGTCTTCACCCACGGTGTAGCTGAACTCTTCGCTCCGGTCCTCGGAAGGACTGAAGGGCAGAGCCATCACGACGGCGTCTCTGATCGCGGGCTCGAGGTCGAGCTGATCCCGGTCGATGACGTAGGAGTCCTCGTCGCCCTCGGCCTGCTCATAGACGTACATCTCGTTGATGTCGACATCTATAGGCAGCTCGATAGCTTCGAGCGTCCTCACGTCCTCGCCGCGGGCCACGGCCGAGACAGTTCCCGACACGTAGATTCCCTCCGACACACTCTCGAACATCAGCTCGAGTGTCATCGGTGAACCCTCAGCGACCCCGATCACTTCGATCTTGAGATCCGCTGGAGCGGACAGGGTGGTGTTCACCCGTTCCCACTCACCCGGATGATCGAGCAATCCCATTGACCTGATGTCAAAGACGTATTCAGATCGGTTCTTCATGCCAGACCTCCTTAGTGTGTGAGGATGTCGCTCCTGCGTTCACACGCGACTCACCATTCTAGTCATCCCCGGCGATCATTGCCAATCGGGGCCTTCGCGCCCAGGCGGTGTTCCTCATCACTGCACCCGCCGAGGTGTCGCTGGTCACCCGCCGAGGTGGCCGCGCGGGTGCCGCCGCGGTCCGCCGTCACCATTTCTCGTGGTGATTGCGCCAGGTCACTCCCCCGGCGAGGACGAGGAGGGCACCGGAGATCGTGAACACGATACCGGAGCCGGCGACGAGGGTGAGCACCGAGGCGGCCGAGGGGATCGCGACCTGGCTCAGCCGGTTGCCGGCCAGTCGGATCGAGAGCACCGCGGCCCGGTTCGAGGCGTCGGCGAGGGTGGAGACCCAGGTCATCGTCAGCGGCTGGGTCAGGCCGAAGCAGAACCCGGCGATGATGAGCAGGATCGCAAGGGTCCACGGTGCGCTGAACACGGGGATGAGCACGACGCACAGCCCCGCCGTCGCCGAGGCGGTCCACAGCAGGGAGAGATTCTTCCACCGCCTGGTCAGGGTGCCGATGAAGAGCCGGGAGATCACCGAGGCCAGGGTCCGCAGCGCCAGCAGCCAGGTCACGAGGGTGACCGAGAGTCCGTTCTCCTCGCCGATGAGCGGCAGGTAGGCCGTCATCAGGTCGACGGCGGCCAACGTGGCCATCGAGGCGAAGATCGCCGGTTTCATCCCCCTCGTCGCCAGAAGCGTCCACGGGGTGAGGACTCCCTTGGCCGCCTCGGCGCGGGAGACGTGCGGGGTGCGCCCCCGGAGCATGACGATGACGGCGGCGATCAGGGTCAGGGCGGAGACCCCGGTCATGAACCACAGGGCGTTGGTGATGTGCGCCTGGCCGGCCGTGGCATCGGCGACCATGCCGGCCAGCGGCAGGCCGATCGTCTGCCCGATCGAGACACCGAGGGTCAGATGCCCGAACTTCGCGGTCAGCTGGGAGGCCGAGAAGCTCTGCGGGATGAGCGCCTGGGAGGCGACCGTGGTGAGCAGCTGACCGAAGCCCAGGCTCATCGTGGCGATGAGGAGCACGCCGAGGTTGGGCGCCAGGGCCGCGAGTCCGACAGGGATGATCGAGAGCACGGTTCCCGTCCACAGGACGACCGTGGCGTAGCCCCGATCGACGAGGCGGCCGACGAACAGCGCGGTGAGTAAGGGAACGAGGGAGTAGCAGGCGGTCATCAGACCGAGGACGACTCCGGTGCCCCCGAGTTCGAGGGTGCGATAGGAGATGAGGACGCGCACGCCGTTGTAGGTGGCGTGGGCGATGACGGTGTGGAGGACGAGGCCTGTGAACCAGGCCCGGTTCGGGGAAGCCGTTGGGTTCATGCCTCGGTGTTCAGTGCCTGAAGGACGCAGGCCGGCACGAGGCCGCTGATGTCTCCGCCGTTCGCGTGAACCTCTTTGATTAGGGAGGAGGAGACGTGTTCGAACTCGGGGTTGCCGGGGACGAAGATCGTCTCGAGTTCGCTCAGGTGCTTGTTCATCAGTGCCATCGGCAGCTCGTAGGCGAAATCCGTGCCCGAGCGCAGCCCTTTGACCACGGCAGGTGCACCGATGCGGCTGCAGTAGTCGACGAGGAGGCCGCCGGCAACGGTGTCGATCGTGATGTTATCTGCCGTCTTCGTCCGCTCGTCCTCGGTGAGGGAGGCGCGGATGAGGTCGGTCCGGACCTCGGGGTCGAAACGCCCCGACTTCGCGGGATTGTGGACGACCGCGACGACCACCTCGTCGAAGAGCCTGGTGCTGCGGGCGATGACGTCGAGATGACCCATGGTGATCGGGTCGTAGGAACCGGGACAGACAACCTTCATGGCTTCATCGTATCCCGCAGGCGCGACCACTGATCGTCGGCGGGCGCATCGTGGTCACCGGCCCGCACGGTCACCGCTCCCGACCCGAGGCCGGGGTCGTGCAGGCGTGCGGCGGCCTCGGCCATGATCCGGGCGACGAGGCCCAGGGAAGCGGACTCATCTCCGGCGGCGACCGCATCGGCGAGTTGCCGGTGGGACTCGATGAGGTCGCAGCGGACCTCATAGCCGCGGCGATCGGACAGGGACAGCAGCCGGGTGTGGACCATCGAGACCTTCATCAGGTCGCTCAGCCTCGCCGAGCCCGAACAGGCGACGATCGCGTGATGGAAGTCGAGGTCGGCATCACCGATGACGCGGGCGGTGTTGCCTGCGATCGCCGCCTCGAGGTCGGTCAGAGCCTGCGAGATGCGTGCGGTCGGCTTCGCTGAGCGGATGACGATCTTCACGGCCTGCGCCTCGATCGCCTCACGCACGGCGTAGATGTCATCGATATCCTCCGGCGTCATGAGCTTGACCCACGCTCCCCGGCCGGGAGCGTGACTCATGATGCCCTCGCTGACCAGGCGCTGCAGCGCCTCCCGCAGCGAAGGTCTGGAGACCGCGAGCATCTGTGCCGTGCGCACCTCATTGATCGACTGCCCCGGCTCCAGCGAACCGCTGTAGATGGCATTGCGGATCTGGTCGGCGATGAGGTCGATCGTCGATGATCGGATGACCTTGCGCAGGACCGGGAGCTCCGAAGTCGGTGGATTCGTCACGATCACGATCATATAACGTTGTCAGACAGTGTGACATCCGGACAACATCAGTATTGAATACTGTCCATGAGACGCACGTCACGATGGTGTGTCGACGTTCAACGAAAGGGACAGCTATGAAATCCGTCAAGGGACTGGCCGCCGCCACCTCGATCCTCGCTCTCACGCTCGCTTTGGGCGCCTGCGGCGGAAGCGACTCCGACAAGAGCACCCTGCAGAAGGCCATCGACGACGGCAAGATCACCGTGGGCTTCGCCGGTGAGGCCCCTTACAGCTTCGAAGACGGCGGAGAGCTGCAGGGAGCATCCGTGGCACTGGCCAAAGAGGTCTTCAAGAACCTCGGCGTCGATGACGTGGAAGGTGTCAACACCGAGTTCGGCTCCCTCATCCCCGGTGTCAATGCCGAACGCTTCGACGCGATCTCCGCCGGAATGTCGATTCTGCCCGAACGCTGCGAACAGGCCGCCTTCGGCGACCCCGAGTTCATGTACACCACCGCCCTGATGACCAAGGAGGGAAAGCAGGACGGGATGAAGAACCTCGACGACGTCAAGGAGAAGGGCCTCAAGCTCGCCACCATGACCGGAGCCATCGAATCCGACTACGCCGAGACTCTCGGTATCAAGGCGCAGCAGGTTGGCACCCCGCAGGACGGCATGGACGCCGTGACCACCGGTCGCGCCGACGTCTTCGCACTCACCGGCATCTCGCTCAACTGGATGGCTCAGAACAACGAGGACGCAGGCGTCGAGGTCAGCGAATCCTTCGTCCAGGAGCTCGACGGCGTCCCGCAGATCGGCGCCGGCGCCACCGTGTTCCGTTCGGATGACACGGAGCTGCGCGACAAGTGGAACGAGGAACTCGACAAGATCGTCTCCGACGAGGACTCCTACCTGGGCATCGTCGGCGACTACGGCTTCACGGCCGAAGAGCGTCCCGACGGTGAGATTACGACCGATCAGCTGTGTGCGGGTGACCTTCCCGGTGCTGATTCCTGATCTCCGCCGCGGCCCCATCCCCAACGGAGACCGCGCTCAGTCATGACCGATAACTTCACATCGTTGCTGAGCTTCCTCCCACAGCTGTGGGAGGGAGTTCAGACGACGCTCATCCTCACGATCGTCGGCAGCATCGGCGCCGTGATCATCGCGCTCATTCTCGGACTCGCGATGACGTCCGAGCACGGCTGGGTCCGCATCCCGGCCCGGATCGTCGTCGAATTCTTCCGCGGCACCTCGCTGCTGGTCCAGCTCTTCTGGCTCTTCTACGTCTTCCCGCTCCTCGGCGTCGATCTCGAGCCGATGGCCTGCGGCATCGGTGCCCTGGCGCTCAACTACGGCGCCTACTCCGCCGAGGTGGTCCGGTCCTCGATCAAGACCGTGGCACCTGGCCAGTGGGAAGCTGCCATCGCGCTCAGCCTTTCACCGAGCCGACGCATGATCCGGGTGATCTTCCCCCAGGCGTGGGCACTGATGATCCCCTCACTGGCGACCCTGCTCATCCAGCTCCTCAAAGGAACCGCGGTCGTCTCATTTATCACGCTCAGCGACCTCACCGACAAGATCACCCAATTGCGCCAGTCGACCAATGAAACCTACTTCGCGTTCACGGTCGGTCTCATCATCTACTTCGTGATCGCGTGGCTGATCCAGGAACTCATGAACTTCCTCGAACGCAGAGCCACCGCGGCACTGGGACGCAGTCGGCCGAACTCGCGGAACGACCGGCGCCAGGCTCGCCGCGACGCCCGGATGAGCAAGTCCACCGACCCAGGCTCCACATCCATCGCCGGCCCGAACTCCGGCAATATCGGATATGGAGGCCCCCTGTGATCTGGAACTGGGAATTCGCCGCCGAGGCGCTGCCGCTTCTCCTCCGCGGTTTCGTCAACACCCTCATCGCCACCGTCGTCGGCACGATCATCGCCGCGATCCTCGGCCTCATCATCGCCGTCGCCATTCGCGGCCTGCCGCGATGGATTAACTGGCTGGTGCGCCTGATCGTCGCGTTCATCCGCAACACGCCTTTGGTCGTGCAGCTGATCTTCGTCTACTACATCTTCGCGGGCATCCCCGGGTTGGTCGACGTACCGGCGCTGGTCATCGGCTTCATCGTCATCGGCATCCACTACTCGACCTACATGTCCGAGAGCTACCGAGCCGGCATCGACTCGGTGCCTCCCGGACAGCACGAGGCAGCCACCGCCCTGTCGCTGCCACCTGTGCGCACCTTCACCGCCGTCGTGCTT
Organism: Brevibacterium sp. CCUG 69071; assembly: GCF_021023135.1. GTDB lineage: Bacteria > Actinomycetota > Actinomycetes > Actinomycetales > Brevibacteriaceae > Brevibacterium. The sequence goes on along the minus strand of NZ_PGFV01000002.1, from coordinate 737,523 downwards.
CCGCAGGCGCTGCGCGCCACGATCCCGTCGTTGGGAAACTACGCGGTCGCGATGTTCAAGGACACCCCGTTCCTGTTCGCAATCTCCGTTGTTGAGCTCGTCACCTCGGCGCAGCAGTTCGGTGCCGCGAAGTTCGCGTACACGGAAGCCTTCACCCTGGCCGGCATCATCTTCCTGCTCGCCAGCTACCCGACCTCATTGCTCATCCAGAGATTGGACCGACGCCTTGCCACCTACTGAGAACACCCCGACCAATCCGTCCCCGTACGAGACCGCGGGCACCACCGCACCTTCGACCGCCTCGGCGTCGGTGGCCCCGTCGTCCTCCGCACCGCCGGCCATCGAGTTCAAAGACGTGGAGAAGAGCTTCGGGTCGACCACCGTGCTCAAGAACCTCAACTTCACGGTCGCTCCCGGCGAGCGTGTGACGCTCATCGGCCCCAGCGGTTCAGGAAAGACGACGATCCTGCGTCTGGTCATGACTCTCGAAGAGCTGACCGGCGGCTACATCTTCGTCGACGGCAAACCGCTGACCTTCGAAGAGCGCGACGGCAAGCGGGTCGAGCTGCCGAAGAAGCAGACGCGCGCCATGACCACCCGCATCGGCATGGTCTTCCAGCAATTCAACCTATTCCCCAATATGACGGTGCTCGATAACATCATCGAGGCCCCGATCCACGTGCTCGGCAAGTCCAAGGACGAGGCGGTCAAGGAGGCGAAGGCGCTGCTGGAGAAGGTGGGACTCGGCGAAAAAGCCGATGCGCACCCGACCCGGCTCTCCGGCGGTCAGCAGCAGCGTGTGGCGATCGCCCGGGCGTTGGCGATGAGTCCCGAGATCCTTCTCCTCGATGAGGTCACCTCAGCGCTCGACCCGGAGCTCGTCGGCGATGTGCTCGCGGTGCTGCGCGACATCGCGGAGACCACGGACATCACGATGCTGCTGGTCACCCACGAGATGCAGTTCGCTCGCGATGTCTCCCACCGGGTGATGATGTTCGACGGCGGTCAGGTGCTCGAGGAGGGCACGCCGGACCAGATCTTCAACAACCCGAGCCACGAGCGCACCCGTTCGTTCCTCTCCAGCGTGCTCTGAGGCTGAGGCGCTCTCCGCGCCCGCGGTAGGAGCCGCTCAGGCACCGCCCGCACCGTCCTCGGCGTCCGGCTCGCCCTCGAGTTGGATGAAGTGGATGGCGGTCTCCCCGAAGCTCTTCGAGCGGAAGACCTCGAGGCCGGCGGGCATCGTCGGCTCCGGCGAGCGCGCGGCGCGTTCGAGGACGACGATGGACTCCATGTCCAGGTGAGGCGCGAGCCGCCCGAGCACCTGCGACACCGCGTCCTCCCCCAGCGGGTAGGGCGGGTCCATGAACACGAGATCGAAGATCCGCGACTCGGGATCCTCGGGACCGGTGAGGTTGCCGAGGTACTGGAGCACGTCCCCGACGTGGACCGAGGCCGAATGGTCGATGCCGAGCTTGTCGATATTTGACTCGAGCGAACGGACCGAGGCCAGGGACGAATCGACGAAGTCGACCTGCGCGGCGCCCCGCGACATCGCCTCGAAGCCGAGCCCGCCGGAGCCGGCGAAGAGGTCGAGCACATTCGCCGCCGGCAGCACGCCGTAGCCGTCGAGCATCGAGAACAGGGATTCCTTCACCCGGTCGGAGGTCGGCCTGGTGTTCGACCCTCCGGGCGAGGCCAGGCGCGAGCCTTTGTACGTTCCTGCAATGATCCTCATGATCCCTCAGCTCGCCTCGATGAAATGGCCGACGTCGTCGGGCAGCACCCGTTTGATGAAAGCGTAGAGGGCCGGCACGGACTCCAACTCCGGATCGACCTCGACGATCTGTTCGGCGACCTGCTTCGCCTCGGCGACGATCTCCGAATCCCGCAGGATCGACAGATGCCGCAGCGAGGAGCCGCCCCACTGGGAGGCACCCAGCACGTCGCCTTCGCCGCGGCTCTCGAGGTCGTAGTCGGCGAGTTCGAAGCCGTCGAGTGTGCCGGCCACGGCCCGCAGCCGCTCGAAGGACTCATCGGCCTCGCCAGCCTCGGTGAGCAGGAAGCAGGTGCCGTGGCTGCCGTCACGACCCACGCGTCCGCGCAGCTGGTGAAGCTGAGCGACCCCGAAGTTCTCGGCCTCGATGACGACCATCATCGTCGCCCTGGGCACGTCGACTCCGACCTCGATGACCGTGGTCGAGACGAGGATGTCGATGTCGCCGGCCACGAAATCGGCCATCACCCGGTCCTTCTCCTTCGTCGTCATCTTCCCGTACAGCAGCGCGAAGCGTCGTCCGGCCAGCTCCGCCGAACCCTCGAGCTTGTCGCGGATGTCCTCGATGCCCTGCCTGTGATCGATCACCTCACCGGATTCGGGATCCTCGATGTCGATGGGTTCGACGCGGGGGAAGACGACGAAGACCCCGCGCCCGGCGTCGACCGTCGAGTTCATCAGCTCGCGCACCCGCGAGAACCAGGCAGGGTGCTCCCCCACCGACACCGCGTGGGTGGTGATGTCCTTCGGACCGTTCGGCATCTCGGTCAGGGTCGAGACGTCGAGGTCGGCGAAGACCGTCATGGCCACGGTGCGCGGGATCGGGGTCGCCGACATCACGAGGGTGTGTGGTGCGGTCAGACCGCCCTTGGCGCGCATCGCCTCCCGCTGCTCGACGCCGAAGCGGTGCTGCTCGTCGACGACGAGGAGGCCGAGGTTCTCGAAGATCGTCGAATCCGAGAGCAGCGCATGCGTGCCGATGACGATGTCGATCTGACCGGTCGCCAGATCGAGGGAGAGCATCCGCCGCTCCTTGGCCGACATCGACCCGGTCATCAGCGCCACCCGCACCTGATCGTCATCGGAGAGCAGCGGTGAGAGCGCCATCTGCTCGCCGAGGAGCTTCTCGACCGAGTGGAAATGCTGAGTCGCGAGCACTTCGGTGGGGGCGAGCATCGCCGCCTGCACCCCCGAGTCGGCCGCGATGAGCATTGCCCGCAGCGCCACCAGGGTCTTGCCGGAGCCGACGTCGCCGTGGAGCAGCCGATGCATCGGCCGGCTCTGCCCCAGGTCCGCTGCGATCTCCTCACCGGTCCTGACCTGGGAGGGCGTGAGCTGGAAGGGGAGGGACTCGTCGAAGCGTCGGCTCTTCGCCCCCACCTCGAGCAGCGGGTTGGCCTGGACCGTCGCATAGGCGGCCTTGCGGGTCGCGAAGTCGGTCTGCAGGGCCAGGGCCTCCTCCCACTTCCAGCGCAGTTTGGCCCGTTCGACGTCCTCGATGCGGCGGGGCTTGTGCATGTCCTCGAATGCCGTGCGCAGGTCCGGAATGTCGAACTTCTCGCGCATCCCCTTCGGCAGCGGATCCTCGAACTGCTCGGAGCCGGCCACCCGCATCAGCGTCTTGATCGCATTCCACAGCCGCGACTGCGCGATCTGCTTGACCTTCGGGTAGATCGGGAAGGGCGAGTTGAGGTCGTCAGGGGTCCATTCGTGATCGTCTTCTGTCCGGTTGAGCCACACCGGAGAGCCCAAGGTCAGCTGCCCCCGATAGGACTCGACCTTCCCGCTGAAGACGACGGTGAGCCCCGGCTTGAGGTGGGCGCCCAGCCAGTGCTGGTTGAAGAAGGCGATCGTCATCGACGTCTCACCGTCGTGGACGACGACATCGGTGATCGTTCCCCTGCGCCGCTGCATCTTCCGGGTGTCGACGGAGACGACCTCGGCCTGGATGATCGCGTTCTCACCCAGAGGCAGATCGCCGAGGTGGGTGTGCTCCCCGGGGACGAGATACCGACGGGGGAAGAACCGAAACAGATCGGCCACCGAGTGCACTCCCCGTGCGGCCAAGGCGTTGCGGTCGCGCTTGCTGAAGTTGTCCTCGAGGCGGGTGTTCATTCGACCCCCATGATCAGCAGGGTCCCCGGGTCCCTCGCATCGATGTCCTGGAAGCGCACCTGCGAGTGCGATTTGGTGATCCATGTCCGCAGATGCCTGAGCACCTCGGGGGCGCAACCGGGTCCGTGGACGACGGTGAGCAGCTCTCCTCCGGCGCCGAGGAGTCGGTCGGCGAGCTTCTCGACCAAGGTCGTGAGCTCCGTGCTCTGCGTCTTCGCCTTGCCGTCGATGTAGATCCGGTAGAACTGCGTTCCCGGCCCGGCCGGTGCGTCCGCGGCCGACGCCCCCTCCTCGATGATCGGCAGTGCGCCGGTGGGCGGGTTGAGTGCGAGCTGTTCGGCGGAGACGATGGTGCCCACCCGGGTGCCGGCCGCGGCCTCGGTCATGTCCGCGAGGATCTCTCCCGCGGGGGCGAAGGGATCGTAGACGGCGAGCGCCGAGAGCAGGGTCGCGACATTGCGCGAACGCACGACCTGTCCCCCGCGCAGCCCGGACAGAGACCGCAGCGCCGAGGTGGAGCTGGGGACGACGATGACCGTGCGGTCCTCACCGGCGATGAGTTCCTCGACGATCGTGGCGATGCCCTCGCCCTTGGTCTCGGCGCCCGTCCGCACAGCCGCGGAGCCTCCCAGCGCCGCAGAGCCTCCCAGCGCCGCCGGAGTGATCGCGGTGGCTCCGTTGAGCGCGCAGTGCATGAGCAGCCCGGTGCCCTGGACGAGGGCGATCAGCCGCGTCTCCCCCTCCTCCTCGTGGAGTCGGAGGTCTTCCATGTCCAGGCGGGCGATGCCGTAGTCGCCGAGGTGGTCGAGCACTTTCGTCGCCCTGGTTTCGTCGACGACGTGGACGTGGACCTTCGGTCCGTTGATGACGATCGAGGTCCCGCCGAGGCGATCGAGCGCCTCGGCGAGGTCCCGGTCGGGGTTGCGGGCGAGGATCGCCACGATCTCGAGCTCCTCGGCCGTGGCCTCGTGGAGGACCTTCGGGGCGCGGGCCACCTCGGTGAGCATCGAGTCCTGCGGGGTCCGTCCGGTCACGGTCGCGTAGAGGAGGTCGAAGAGTTCGACGATGCCGGTCGACCCGGCGTCGACGACCTCGGCTTCGCGGAGCACGGGAAGCTGACCGGTCGTCTCCCGCAGGGCCTCCCGGGAGCGCAGCCGCACCGCGGAGATGAGGTCGATGAGATCGGCCCCGGACTCGGCCTTCTCCCTGGCCTCGGTGGCCATGGCGTCGAGCACGGTGAGCATGGTCCCGTCCACGGGCCGGGCCACGGCTTCCCGGGCCCGGGCGGAGGCGAGCTCGAGGGCTGCGGCCATGGCGTCGGGGGTGGCGACCGTGACCTGGTGCAGGGCGTCGGCGACTCCCTGCAGGGCCACGGCGAGGATGAGACCGGAGTTGCCGCGCGCTCCCCTGCGCGCCCCGGCGGCGAGGGCGGCGACGACCTCGGGCAGGGTGACGGGGCCGGTGAGCTCTTCGACGGCGAGGTAGGCGCTGCGCAGGGTGTGGTACATGTTCGTGCCGGTGTCCCCGTCGGGAACGGGAAAGACATTGAGCTCGTCGATCTCGCCGCGCTCCTTGCGCAGACGGTCGACGGCCCGGCGGGCCCATCTGGCGGCCAGGCGCCCGTTGAGGCCGATGGCGTGATTGGCGGTGGTCATGTCACTTCCCGAAATGGCTGAAGCCGCTGGTCGGCACCGGGGTTCCGTCGAGGCTGACCCCGTCTCCGGCTCTCATCTCTCCGATTCTTCGCCAGCCTACTCCAGGCTCTGACCGCTCGGCGGACGACGCGGCGAAGCCGTGGTCCTCTCCTCCGCCGAGCACCCATGTCAGGGCGAGTTCGGTCGGTGCCGAGGGCTGCAGGATCCGTGCGGCCGGCAGCAGCGGGTCGATGAGTTCGTCGAGGGCCGCGCGGTCGATGTCCGCGGCGACCCCCGACGCCGAGGCGATGCGTCCGAGATCCGTGCTCAGTCCGTCCGAGATGTCGATCATCGCGGTGTAGGGCCGCTGCCCGTCCGCCGAGGCGGTCTCGTCCCTCCGCGTATCGCCCCCCGACGCCGTGGCCTCTCGCAGAGCCGCGTAGTCCGGGCGCGGAGCGAGTTGGGTCTCGATGAGTTCGGCCAGTTCCGGGGCGGCGGACTCCAGCCGGTGTCCGGCGAAGAGCAGGTCGAGGCCCGCCGCGGCACGGCCGATGGTGCCGGCCAGGTGGATCGCATCCCCGGCTCGAGCACCGGCGCGGGTGATCGCCGCACGTCCGGGTTCCAGCGTGCCCAGAGCGGTGATCGCGATGACGATGAGGCCCGCCGAGGACAAGTCGCCGCCGATGATCGGGATCTCCGTGTCGAGGGCTGCTCCCGCCCGTTCCGCCTCGGCGCGGATGCCGGAGTAGAGGGCCTCGAGATCGGCGATGTCGGTGGAGTTCGGAACGGCCAGGGACACGAGGAGACCGTGCGGCTTCGCCCCCATCACACAGACGTCGGCGAGGTTCTGTGCGGCGGCCTTCCGGCCCAGCCGGTGCCAGTCGAGCCAGTCCCGAGTGAAGTCCTCGCCCTCGACGAGCATGTCCGCCGTCGACACGAGATCGCCGGTGACCCGGGTGACCGCGGCATCGTCCCCGGGTCCGACGATCACCTGCGCGCCGCCGCCGTTGCCGGTCAGGATGCGGTCGAGAACGTGTGATTCGCCAAGTTCGGACAGTCGGGTCATTCCCCAAGGTTATCGGGAGATACGGTAGTTGTATGAGAACTCAGAGTCACCGCCCGTCGCGCCGCCTCACCCGCACTTCTGCGACGGCGGCAGTGGCCACGGTGCTGGTCGGGCTGAGCCTGGCCGGGTGTGCGCGCACGGTGATCGTCGATCCCGCGCAGGATGCCGCGGACCCGAAGTGCGCGGACGTCATGCTCCGGCTGCCCGATCAGATCTCCGGAGAGCAGGAGCGCAAGACCTCCTCGCAGGGCACGAAGGCCTGGGGCGACCCGAACATCGCCGTGATGCGCTGCGGTGTCACTCCCCCGGGGCCCACGACCGATCAGTGTGTGAGCGTGAGCGGGGTCGACTGGATCTCGAAGGCCGCCGATGACGACGATGACACCTGGGTGTTCACGAGCTACGGCCGCACGCCCGCCGTCGAAGTCCTCGTCAACCGCAAGGCCGAGTCGGGCAATGATGTGCTCGCCGCCGTCTCGCCCTCGCTGAGCGCGATCAAACCCGAGGCCGAATGCGTCGGCGCCGAGGACCTCGAGGGCTGACTTCCGACCGCGGGCTGCAGCGACGCGAAGCTGCGGCGACGCGAAGCTGCGCGGCCGGTCTCAGAGCTCATCATCGTGATACGGCGGCGTATCCTCGGCGATCCCAGCCAGTCGCCGGGCGGCGGCCCGGACGAGCGAGCGAAGCTCCTCCGGCTCCTCGATGACGACCTCGCTGCCCAGGTCAAGGATCACCGCAGGCAGCCACTCAAGGCTCTTTGCCCTGATCGTCACCCGCTGCCATGCGGAATGGTGCCCGACCTCGGCAAGGGGCTCCACCGTCGCCACACTCTCAGGCAGGCGCGTGCGAACAAGCTCGCTGACCGCGTGGACACGGAGGACCACTCGCCACGGGTAGTCGGCATTCGCGAAGCGGAGTCCCAGGTCGGCATCATCGCGAGAATCGTTGGGCGGATCGAAGGTCCCCGGCAGAAGTCGTGCTGAGCGGACGCGGTCGGCCCGGAAGACCCTCTCCTCGTTCTTGCCGGCATCGATCCCGCGGATGTACCACCGACCCGCATGCTGCGCGAGCTCTGCAGGATGGATGAGGCGGCGGGACGGCACGTCCTCGGCGTCGACGTAGCGGATCTCCAGGGGGTGCCGGGTCCTGATCGCCTCCGCCGCTGCGAGGATGGCTCGGGCGGCGGCACCGGCGGACGGCTCTCGGCCGGCCGGCGTCAAGGCGTGTTCGAGGGCGTCGACCCGGGCGGCAACGTGCTCCGGCAGCGCCCGGCGCAGCTTCGCCAGGGCGGTCCTGACCGTGGCGGTCTCGACTCCGGACTCCCCGGAGGACCGGACCAGTCCGAGCACCACGGCGGCGGCTTCCTCGTCGCTGAGCATCAGCGGATGTGTGCGGAATCCCGCTGCGAGCCGGTAGCCGCCGTAGCGCCCGCGCACGGATTCGACTGGGACGCCGAACTCCGTGAGCTGTGCGGCATAGCGTCGCACCGTGCGCTCATCGACATCGAGTCTCTCGGCGAGTTCGGCGACGCTGCGGACGTCAGCCGACTGGAGCAGTTCGAGAAGCCGCAGCACCCGCTGAGTCGATCCGGTCATGAAGCCATTCTCCATAGATACCGGACAGGTATCGACCGGTATTGCACGTAGCGTGGTTGACGCGTCAGAACCGGCGCACTTGCGCTCAACGAAGGAGACCACAATGGAATTCGCGGCAACCAGGATCATCACCGACGATATCGACCGACTGGTCGGCTTCTACGAACGACTCACCGGCCACGAGGCGGTGCGGGCACACACGCTGTTCGCCGAGGTCCGCACCCCGCGCGGCACGCTGGCCATCGCCAGTTCGCAGACGGTCCCGCTCCTCGGCGAGAATGCCGCAGAGGCGGGAGCCAACCGCTCCGTCATCCTCGACCTGCTCGTCGCTGATGTCGATGAGCTCTATCCCAGGCTGCAGGAGTGGATCGGCACGTTCGTCAACGAACCGACCGACATGCCGTGGGGCAATCGCTCACTGCTGCTGCGCGATCCCGACGGCAATCTCATCAACGTATTCACCCCGCAGAGCGCGGAAGCCGGCGAGCGGGCCGCGAGCTGAGATTCGCCGACCGCACAAGGTGGCGTCGAGAGCACGCATCACACGCTGATACAGCGACGCGAACGTGTGCGGTCGGCGAGGGATCTCAGCTCGTGCGGGCGTGGTCGACCAGGGCGATGCCGATGAGTTCGGAGATCAGCTCCGAGTAGTCGAGCCCGGAGTTCGCCCACATGAACGGGTACGCCGAGGTGGGGGTGAAGCCCGGAAGAGTGTTGAGTTCGTTGATGAGCACCTCGCCGGTGTCCGTGACGAAGGTGTCGACGCGGGCCAGCCCGGTGCAGTCGAAGAGACGGAAGACCTGGGCGGCGAGTTCCTGGATCCGGGCCGTGGTCGCCTCGTCCACGCGGGCCGGGCAGGTCACCTCGGCGTCGGCGAGGTCGAGGTATTTGGCGTTGAAGTCGTAGAAGGCATGATCCCCGGTCACAGCGATCTCTCCGGGATGCGAGGTCCGCAGCTGCGAGTCGTGGATCGAGCCGAGGACCGCGCATTCGACCTCACGGCCGACCACCTGGGGTTCGACGATGACCTTCGTGTCGTGGACGAAGGCCTCGAGCAGAGCCGCCTCCAGCCCTTCGGCCGAGGTCACCCGGCTGACCCCCATCGACGATCCCGCGCGGGCGGGTTTGACGAACACGGGCAGGCCGAGTCCGGCGACCCGGGACTCGGCCTCGGCCCGGTCTGTAGTCCACATGGTCTCGGTGACGAGCTCCCACGGGCAGGTCGGGATCCCGGCATGGGCCATCAGCGACTTCGTATAGTGCTTGTCCATGCTCGCCGCCGAAGAGAACACCCCGGAGCCGACGAACGCGGTGTCGCTGAGCTCGAACAGACCCTGCAGAGTCCCATCCTCCCCGAACCGGCCATGGAGCAGCGGGAAGTAGACGTCGACGGAGCCGAGTTCGCTGAGGACTCCCTCGGCATCCCGGTGCAGCAGGGACGAACCCTGTGCGGAGATCGGCGGGATCACCTCGGTGCCGTCGTCGATCACCTCCGGCATGTTCGCCGGGTCGAAGCGCATGGCCTCCCAGTCCTCGACGATGCGCCACACACCGGTCTTCGTGATGCCGATCGGCAGCACGCGGTAAGCCTCGGAATCGATGGCCTTGATCACTCCGGCCGCGGTCACGCAACTGACGGAATGTTCGCTCGATCGTCCGCCGAAGAGGACGGCGACGAGGGGGCGGTGATCGGTGTCTGGCATAGGTTTCCTTGCTCGTTTCGGCGCCTGCGAGAGTCACACAGCCGGAAGAACTCTAGCTCACTTGAGTTCGAACGTGCACTCCAGCCACGCCCGTGCGATGCCCTTGAAGAACATGTTGAAACCGGCGAAGGCCGGCGAAGCCGATTCATCGATGCCCAGCGGCTCGGACAGCGCGGTGACGATGAAGTAGTAGCGGTGGGGTCCGTGTCCGGCCGGTGGGGCGGCACCGACGAAACGGGGTTCACCGGCATCGTTGCGCAGGGTCACTGCACCGGCGGGAAGACCGTCGGACTCCGGGTTGCCGGCATCCGTGGGCAGAGAGGTCACCGAGGCATCCAGGTCGGTGACGACCCAGTGCCAGAAACCGGAACCGGTGGGCGCATCGGGATCGAAGCAGGTCACGGCGAAGGCCTTGGTCTCGTCCGGGAAGCCGGACCAGGACAGCTGCGGGGACTGATCCTGCCCGCCGTCGATGCCCATCGCGCCGGAGAGCTGCGGCCCGGACAGTTCCGTGCCGTTCTCGATATCCGTGCTGGTCAGCGTGAAGGTGGGAAGATCGGACAGGTTGTAGAACGGTGAATTGACGCTCATGGTGCCTCCTCAGGCGGGCGGTCCTTCGTGCTTACGTTTCCGAGACAACAGCAATCCGGAGAGTTCGTCAACCCGCAGCTTGCCCGCGAGCACCGCACATACCGCCTCGGTGATCGGCAGGTCGACCCCGTACCGGCGTCCGAGGGCGAGGACGGCCGGAGACGACTTCACCCCTTCCGCGGTCTGCGAGGTGTGGGCGATGGTCTCCTCGAGGCTCATCCCCTCGCCGAGGTGGCGACCGAAGGTCCGATTGCGCGAGAGCGGGGAGGCACAGGTGGCGACGAGATCGCCGAGTCCGGCGAGTCCGGAGAGCGTGTGCGCCTCGGCGCCCATGGCCGCGGCCAGACGTGAGGTCTCGGCCAGCCCGCGGGTGATGATCGAGGCCTTCGAGTTGTCCCCGAGCTTCTGCCCGTCGGCGATGCCGACCGCCAGGGCGATGACGTTCTTCACCGCTCCGCCCATCTCCACGCCGATGACATCGGTGTTCGTATAGGGCCGGAAGTAGGAGTTCGCGCTGATCTCGGCGACCACCTCGGCGGTCTCGATGCTCTCCGCGGCCACCACTGTGGCGGTGGGCTGCTGGTCGGCGATCTCCCGGGCGAGGTTCGGACCGGAGACGACGGCGATCTGCGCGGGGTCGACCTCGGCGACCTCGGCGATGACCTCGGACATGCGTTTGCCGGTGTCGACCTCGATGCCCTTCATCAGGCTGACTAGTCGAACCTCGGGGCTCAGCTGAGCCTTCCACCGGCCGAGGTTCTCCCGCAGGGTCTGCGCGGGCACGGCGAGGACGATGACCTCGGCGTCGGTGACAGCGGCGATGTCGTCGTCGGTGGCGACCAGCAGCTCCGGCAGGACCCGCTTACCGAGGTAACGCTCATTGGTGTGTGCAGTGTTGATCTCCTCGGCGACCTCGGGCCGACGGGCCCACAGGGTGACGGGGAATCCGGCATCGGCGATGACCGCCGCATAGGTCGTACCCCATGAACCGGCTCCGAGGACCGCAATCCTGTCCACGCTCATTCGTCCGTCTCCTTCTCTGCGAATCGGGTCGGAAGCTCACGGCGGGAGAGGTCGGCGACCATGGCCGCAATCGTGTTCTTCAGCCGGCGGGACAGCTCCCCCATGGTCGACTTCTCATCCCGGTGGGCCCAGATGTCCGAATAGTCGACGGCGGGCCCGAACTCCACGATCGACTCGTGGCTGAAGGGCTTGAACCGCAGACGCTTCCTGCCCCCGCGCGGGTAGATCGTGTCCAGTCCCCAGTGGGCCAGCGGGATGATCGGGGCTCCGGTCTCCAGGGCCAGGCGGGCGGTGCCGGTCTTGAAGTGCTGAGGCCAGAACTCGGGGTCCTTCGTCAGCGTGCCTTCGGGGTAGATGACGACGGTCTGCCCGTTGGCCAGGGCGTCCTTCGCGTATTCGAGGGAATCACCCGCCGAGGCGGACGCCCGCAGCACGGGGATCTGGCCGATCGACTTGAGGATCGCGCCGAGGGCACCGGAGAACAGTGTCGACTTCGCGAGGAAGTGCGGCATCCGGCCGTTGCGCTCGAGTGCGAGGCCCACGAGGATCGGGTCGAGGTGATTCGCGTGGTAGGCGGCGATGATGATGCCGGTGCCTTTCGGCGGGAGGTGCTCGAGCCCGCGCACGCTCATCCGGGTGGCGGTGCGCATGAGCCCGTAGGCCGTCGTCGCGGCGAGGGTGCCGGCCCGGTTCTGCTTGCGCACCGAGGCGGGATCGAAGGAGACGAGGACCTTCTCCTCCTCGGGAGGCATATCGGCCGCGGAGGGTTTCTCGGCCTTCGCGCTCATGCAGCCACCTCGGCGCCGAGGCCGATGAGCTTGTCAAGGAAGTTCTCGTATCCGCGGTTGATCAGTTCGATGCCGTGGACTTCGCTGGTGCCCTGCGCGGCCAGTGCGGCGATGAGGTGGCTGAAGCCGCCGCGCAGATCGGGCACGTCGATGCGGGTGCCCGTCAGCTCAGTGGGACCGGAGACCACGGCCGAGTGCTGGTAGTTCCGGCGGCCGAACCGGCAGGGGGTGCCGCCGAGGCATTCGCGGTAGAGCTGGATCTTCGCACCCATGTCTCGCAGCGCCTCGGTGAAGCCGAAGCGGTTCTCATACACGGTCTCGTGGATGATCGACAGACCCTCTGCCTGGGTCATCGCGACGACGAGCGGCTGCTGCCAGTCGGTCATGAAGCCCGGGTGGACGTCGGTCTCGAGGGCGAAGGAGGTGAGCCTGCCGCCGGGGTGACGGAAGCGGATGCCGGACTCCTCGACCTCGAACTCCCCGCCGATCTTGCGGAAGATGTTGAGGAAGGTGATGAGTTCGGGCTGGGAAGCGCCGGCGACGAAGATGTCACCGCCGGTGGCCAGGGCCGCCGAGGCCCAGGAGGCGGTCTCATTGCGGTCGGGCAGGGCCCGGTGGATGAACCCGCGCAGGGATTCGACGCCTTCGATGCGCACCACCCGGTCGGTGTCGACGGTGATGATCGCGCCCATCTTCTGCAGCAGCGCGATGAGGTCCATGATCTCGGGCTCGATCGCGGCATTGCGCAGTTCGGTCACCCCTTCGGCGCGGACAGCGGTGAGCAGCACCTGCTCGGTGGCGCCGACCGAGGGGTAGGGCAGTTCGACCTTCGTGCCCTGCAGCCGGCTCTTGGCCTGGAGCATGATCCCGCCGGGGGTCTTGTCGACCTCGGCGCCGAACTTGCGGAGCACGTCGAGGTGGAAGTTGATCGGCCGGTCGCCGATGTGGCAGCCGCCGAGGTCGGGGATGAAGGCCTGCCCGAGGCTGTGCAGGAGAGGTCCGCAGAAGAGGATCGGGATCCGCGATGATCCGGCGTGGGCGTCGATGTCGACGATCGATCCCTGCGCGACATCGGCAGGATCGAGGTGGAGTTCGCCGTCGGACAGATCGCCGTCGGGGGCGGGGCTTACACGCACGCCGTGGAGTTCGAGCAGTCCGGTGACGATCTCGACGTCGCGGATCTGGGGCACACCTCGGAGCACGGATGGGGTCTCTCCCAGCAGTGAGGCGACCATCGCCTTGGGGACCAGGTTCTTCGCTCCCCTGACATGGACGGTGCCATCGAGCGGATTTCCCCCGCGTACTTCGAGCATGTTCCTCCCTGCGTCGTGCTCTGCGTCCCGGCTCGGATCTGTGCTGCCGACCAGCCTGTCACCGCTCGGTCGACCGGTGAGTCGGCGGCGGTGAGGACGGTGCCCGAGACCTGCTCGGGCACCGTCCTAGACTAACGCAGACGCACCTCGGCGCTGGAATTCCGACACCACCCAGGCCGCGGGAATCGCAGACCTCTCCGGCCAGGCGCTCAGACCTTTGCGGGCAGGGTCTTCGGCTTGAACGCGAACCGGCTGGACTCGTAGGCGACGATGTCGTCCTCCTTGGCCAGGGTCAGCGAGATGTCATCGTGGCCTTCGAGCAGACGCCATCGGGTGTAGTCGTCGATCTGGAAGGTCACGGTGACCGAGTCGCAGGTCACGGTCTTCTCATTGAGGTCGACCGAGATCGGGGTGCCCGGATGGTTCTCGAGAATCTTCCAGATCAGCTCGATGTCGTCCTGCTCGAGCTGAGCGGCCAGCAGACCCTCCTTGCCGGAGTTGCCGCGGAAGATGTCGCCGAAGCGCGAGGACAGCACGACCCGGAAGCCGTAGTCCTTGAGCGCCCAGACGGCGTGTTCGCGCGAGGATCCGGTGCCGAAGTCGGGCCCGGCCACGAGCACGGAGCCGGCCGAGAAATCGGGGTCGTTGAGCACGAAGTCGTCATTGGTCCGCCACCGGTAGAACAGGGCGTCTTCGAATCCGGTCCGGGTGACCCGCTTGAGGAACTTCGCGGGGATGATCTGGTCGGTGTCGATGTTGGATCGGCGCAGGGGCACGCCGATGCCGGTGTGGGTGCTGAATGCTTCCATCGTGGGCTCCTTAGGCGCTCGCCGAGGTGGGTGTCAAGGTCAGGCTGAGCCGATCGTCGGCCCAGTCGACGGGTTCGGCGTCGCGGGGCAGATCCTTGACGTCGCCCGGTGAGGACAGGGTTCCGCGCACCGCGGTGGCCGCGGCGACCAGCGGGGACACGAGGTGAGTGCGTCCGCCCTTGCCCTGACGGCCCTCGAAGTTGCGGTTCGAGGTCGAGGCGCAGCGTTCGCCCTCGGCCAGCTGGTCGGGGTTCATGCCCAGGCACATCGAACAGCCGGCGAAGCGCCATTCCCCGCCGAAGTCCTTGAAGATCCGGTCGAGTCCTTCGGATTCGGCCTGCAGGCGGACCTTCGCGGAACCGGGGACGACCATGAAGCGGACGTTCTCGGCCTTCTTGCGTCCGCGCACGATCTCGGCGGCGGCACGGAGGTCCTCGATGCGCGAGTTCGTGCAGGAGCCGAGGAAGACGGTGTCGACCTCGATCTCGCGCAGCGGAGTGCCCGGGGTCAGACCCATATAGGCCAGGGCGTTGGCCGCGGCGGCCTTGTCGTTCTCGTCGGTGAAGTCATCGGGGCTGGGCACCGAGGCCGAGAGCGGCAGGCCCTGGCCGGGGTTGGTTCCCCAGGTGACGAAGGGCTCGATGTCTTCGGCCCCCAGCACCACCTCGCGGTCGAATTCCGCGCCCTCATCGGTGTAGAGGGTCTTCCAGTACTCGACGGCGGCGTCCCAGTCCTCGCCCTCCGGGGCGTGGGGGCGGCCTTTGACGTACTCGAAGGTGGTCTCGTCGGGGGCGACCATTCCGGCGCGGGCACCGGCCTCGATGGACATGTTGCAGATGGTCATCCGCGCTTCCATCGACAGCTTCCGGATCGCCTCGCCGCGGTATTCGAGGACGTAGCCCTGTCCCCCGCCGGTGCCGATCTTCGCGATGATCGCGAGGATGATGTCCTTCGCGCTCGAGCCTTCGGGCAGCTCGCCGTCGACGGTGATCGACATGGTCTTGAAGGCCTTGAGGCTCAGCGTCTGAGTGGCCAGCACGTGTTCGACCTCGGAAGTGCCGATGCCCAGGGCCAGTGCCCCGAAGGCCCCGTGGGTCGAGGTGTGCGAGTCGCCGCAGACGACCGTGGTGCCCGGCTGGGTCAGCCCGAGCTGGGGACCGACTACGTGGACGATCCCCTGATCGGCATCGCCGAGGCTGTGCAGGCGGATCCCGAACTCCTCGGTGTTCTTGCGCAGGGTATCGATCTGCGTGCGCGAGGTGGGTTCGGCGATCGGCTTGTCGATGTCCCAGGTCGGGGTGTTGTGGTCCTCAGTGGCGATCGTGAGGTCGGGGCGGCGCACGGGGCGCCCGGCAAGTCGGAGTCCATCGAAGGCCTGTGGGCTCGTGACCTCGTGAACGAGGTGGAGGTCGATGTAGATGAGGTCGGGGGCACCGTCCTCGCCGCGCGCGACGACGTGATCGGCCCAGACCTTCTCGGCCAAGGTGCGTGGCATGATTCCTCCTGCCGGTACAGGGATTGCCTGTACGCGCTTGCTGCTGACGCCCGATGTGCGGTGCGTCGCGTGACTTTCGGTGTGTCCACCGCCTGGCTTCCGGACGGCGGCGAGACGTCCGAGGACGCCGGGCCTTCTGCCGAGAAGCTGACGCCGGACGGCGACGAAGCGGTGTGTAGAAGAGAATCTACTCGTCCGTATCGCATTTCGAACTTGCATCTCGCCCACTGAGACGCGCACAATGGTGTCTATGACAAGCAATGGTAGCGGCGTCGGAGTCATCGACAAGGCCGCAATGGTTCTCTCCGCCCTTGAGGCCGGACCCGCTTCACTGGCCGAACTGGTCTCACTGACCGGACTGGCCAGGCCCACCGCTCACCGCCTGGCCGTGGCGCTCGAATTCCACCGCATCGTCGGCCGGGATCTGCAGGGCCGCTTCGTGCTCGGCCCGCGCCTGGCCGAGCTGTCCTCGGCCGCCGGCGAGGATCGCCTGCTGGCCGCGGCCGGACCGGTGCTCGGGGCGCTGCGCGATCAGACCGGGGAGTCGGCCCAGCTGTTCCGCCGCCAGGGCGATCTGCGCCTGTGCGTGGCCGCCGCCGAACGTCCCGTGGGCCTGCGCGACTCGGTGCCGATCGGGGCGACCCTGTCGATGCGCGCAGGATCGGCCGCCCAGGTGCTCCTGGCCTGGGAGGAGCCCGACCGCCTGCACACCGGCCTGCGCGGGGCCCGGTTCTCCGCGACCATGCTCTCGGGAGTCCGCCGCCGAGGCTGGGCCCAGTCGATCGCCGAACGTGAGCGCGGCGTCGCCTCGGTCTCGGCACCCGTGCGGGGACCGAGCAATCGCGTCGTCGCCGCCGTCTCGATCTCCGGGCCCGTGGACCGCCTCACCCGGCAGCCGGGTCGCCTGCACGCGAAGTCCGTCATCGATGCCGCCCGGACCCTGACCGAGGCGCTCATCCGCGGCTGAGCCTCGCCACCGTGAGTAAGATGACTCCATGATCGCCGCCCAGAGACGCAACGTCATCATCGAGACGATCGAGCGAGACGGCGCCGTCTCCATCTCCGCACTGTCGGAGAAGCTCACCACCTCGGCGGTGACGATCCGCCGCGACCTCGACCAACTCGCCGAGGAAGGCCGCCTGACCCGCACCCACGGCGGCGCGGTGGCCTTCTCCAGTTCCCGCGAATCGACCTATGCGGAGAAGCTCGAGCAGGCCTTGGCCGAGAAGACCGCGATCGCCCGCGCCGCGGCCAAGCACGTGCGCAACGGCGACGTCGTGGCCTTGGGCCCCGGCACCACCACCGAACTGCTTGCCAAGGAGCTCAGCTCTCACTCGGGCCTGCGTGTGGTCACGAACTCCCTCCTCGTCGCCGAGGCGCTGGTCGCCTCCCCTGACAACGAAGTCATCGTCGTCGGCGGGATCCTCCGTCATTCGATCCGCGCCTTCGTCGGCGGGGGCACGGTCTCCCAGCTGCTCGAGCTGCGCGCCGATACGGTCTTCCTCTCCGGCAACGGTCTGGCCGCGGACTTCGGCCTCTCGACCCCGGCCTTCCCCGTGGCCGACACGGATCGGGCGATGGCCCGCGGGGCCGGACGGGTCACCGCGCTCGTCGATCACACGAAAGTCGGCCTGCGCTCCTCGGTGCTCACCGTGCCCACCGAGGCGATCAACCACCTCATCACGGACGCCAAGAGCGAGACCGGGGAGCTCGAGGCCCTGCGCACCGCGGGCGTCGAGGTCGAAGTCGTCTGACACGACTCGATTCGCCTCGACTCGTCTGACTCGACTCGCCTAGGGCGGGGCGTGAATCATCTCGATTCGACACCATCCGGGTGTCGCTTCTTGATTGTTTTGTTGTGATTCTGATAACTTTTGATCCATCACGGCGATGGGGCCGTGTCGGACAGAAGAGGGATCATGACATCCACAGTTTCGCGTACGTTCCTCCAGACCACCGCCGTCCGCGTCTGCGCGGCCGCAGCCGCGGGAGCACTGCTGCTCTCTGGCTGCACCAACGAAGGCACGAGCAAGGAGTCCTCCGGCAGCGGCGGTGAGGCAGCGCAGGCCGCCGACAGTGCGGGCTCCTCGGGACCGACCTGCACGATGGAGGACTACGGGGCCGAGAAGGTCGAGATCGACGGAGCGAAGGTCGGCTTCTCCCAATCCGAACCGGACTCTGCGAGCTTCCGCGCCGCGGAGACCCAGTCGCTCAAGGACGCCGCAGCCGATGCCGGAGCCGATCTCGTCGTCACCAACGCCAACAACGAACTGCCCAAGCAGATCAGCGACATCGAGAATCTGCTCAGTCAGGACATCGACATCCTCGTCATCGCCCCGGTCAACTCCGACGGCCTCGACTCGGCCCTGAGCGCGGCCAAGGAGAAGAAGGTCCCCGTCGTGACCATCGACAGGAAGGTCACGAACGACTCCTGCGACGACTACCTCACCTTCATCGGCTCGGACTTCGTCAAACAGGGCGAACGCGCCGCGGACGCCCTGGCGAATGCCACGGACTCGAAGGCGAAGGTCGCAGTGCTGCTGGGCCCCTCGGGCAACAACGTCACCGACGGTCGGCAGAAGGGGTCCAAGGACAAGGTCAAGGCCGACTACCCCGATATCGAGATCGTCGCCGAGCAGACCGCCAACGCCTCTCGCTCCGAAGGCCAGGAGGTCACCGCTCAGCTGCTCCAGTCGAACCCCGACATCGACGCCGTCTACGCCTTCAACGACGAGGAGGGCCTCGGCGCCATGGCCGCGATCCAAGAGGCCGGGAAGGAACCGGGCAGCGACGTCAAGATCGTGTCCATCGACGGCACCAAGAACGCCGTCGAGGCCATCGTGGCCGGCAACTACAATGCCGTCATCGAATCCAATCCGCGCTTCGGCCCGCTCGTCTTCGACACCCTGAGCAAGTTCTACGGCGGTGAGGAGATCCCCGAGGACATCATCATCAAGGACGGCGAGTACACCCCCGACAATGCCGAAGAGCAGGTCGGTCAGGCGTTCTGAGGTGACTGCCACCGCCCCGGCACTGGCCGCCCGAGGACTGCACAAATCGTTCTCGGGCGGCCAGTGCTCCGCGACGTCGACTTCGTGCTCCGGCCCGGAACCATCCACACGATCGTCGGTGAGAACGGTGCCGGGAAGTCGACGCTGATCAAGGCCCTGACCGGGGTCTACCAAGCCGAGTCGGGAACCATCGAACTCGCCGGCGAGCGCGTCTCGTTCGACCACCCCTCCCAGGCCCAGGACGCCGGAATCTCCACGGTCTACCAGGAGGTCAATCTCGTCCCCCTGCTCTCGGTGGCCCGCAACATCTTCCTCGGTCGCGAGCCCCGGACGCGGTTCGGTCTCATCGACCTGGGGACCCTGAATTCCCGGGCCGCCGAGGTGGTCGCCGAACTCGGCATCGATGTCGACGTGGCCACGGAGCTCGGTGCCCTCGGCATCGGCGTCCAGCAGATGATCGCCCTGGCCAGGGCCGTGACCACCGAGGCGACGGTGGTGATCATGGACGAACCCACCTCTTCGCTCGAACGTCGCGAGGTCGACGTCCTCTTCGGCGTCGCCCGCCGGCTGCGCGATCAGGGTGCGGGCATCGTCTTCGTCTCCCACCGCCTCGACGAACTGTGGGAGCTCTGCGATGAGGTCACCATCCTCCGCGACGGTGCCGTCGTCCGCACCGGATCCATGGCCGAGCTCGACCGGCGTTCGCTGATCTCGGCGATGCTCGGTCGCGACATCGCCGAACACGGTGCCACCTCCTTCAGCGAGGCGCCGGAGACTGAGTCCACGACCGCCGAGGTGGTGCTCGA
The DNA here is from genome assembly GCF_021023135.1 of Brevibacterium sp. CCUG 69071. Taxonomy (GTDB): domain Bacteria; phylum Actinomycetota; class Actinomycetes; order Actinomycetales; family Brevibacteriaceae; genus Brevibacterium. Next base: position 717,800 of record NZ_PGFV01000002.1, on the reverse strand, counting down.
GGCCACGGGCCTGCGCGCTCCCGGACGTCTCCACGATGTCGGGATCACCGTCCATGCCGGGGAGATCCTCGGCCTCGCCGGGCTGCTCGGCTCGGGGCGCAGCGAAACCGTCAAGGCCGTCTACGGAGCCTTGGACACCTCGGCCGGGCAGATCACGGTCAGGGGCTCGCGGATCCGGCGGCAGTCGGTGCCCGCGGCCCTGGGTGCCGGTGTGGCGCTGCTGTCCGAGGACCGCAAGTCCGAAGGCATCGTGCCCGAACTCTCCGTGCGCGACAACATCGTCCTCGCCGTCCTCTCCCGCGTCTCCCGGGGCGGCGTGCTCTCCCGCCGCAGAGTCGACGCCCTCGTCGATCGCTACATCGACCGGCTGGGCATCAAGCTCTCCTCCCCCACCCAACTGGTCTCCGAACTCTCCGGGGGCAATCAGCAGAAGGTGCTCATCGCCCGCTGGCTGGCCACCGAACCCTCGGTGTTCCTCCTCGACGAACCCACCCGCGGCATCGACGTCGGGGCGAAGCAGGAGGTCCAGGCGCTCATCGACGAGCTCGCGGAGAAGGGCCTGGCCGTCGTCCTCATCTCCTCGGAGACCGAGGAGCTCGTCGCCGGTTCGGCACGGATCGTCGTCCTCCGCGACGGGGAGATCAGCGAGACCCTGACCGGCTACGAGGTCGAGAACTCCCGGCTGCTGGCCGCCCTCGTCGACGGCGGCGCTGCTTCGGACGCCCCTTCCGCGGAGGGCGCCCCCTGCCCCGACGACGCTGGAGACCGCGCATGAAGGCCACCGCCGCAACCGCCTCGGCGCCGGTGAAACGATCGACCTCGCTGAGGAAGTGGATCGCCGACTACGGCGTCTACGTCGCCCTGGCCCTGCTCGTCCTCGTCAACATCGTCATCACCCCGCACTTCCTCACTGTCGCGAACCTGCGTCTTCAGCTCATCCAGACCGCCCCCGTGCTCATCGTCGCCCTGGGCATGGCCATGGTCATCGGCACCAAAGGCATCGATCTCTCCGTGGGCAGCGTGATGGCCCTGTCGGCGGCGATCATGCCGCTCTACATCGGGTACGGCACGCTGCCGGCGATCCTCGTCGGCATCGTCGCCGGGGCCTTGAGCGGGCTGATGATCGGTGTGCTCGTGTCCTCCTTCGGCCTCCAACCCATCGTCGCGACCCTGGCCGTGCTCATCGGCGGGCGCGGGCTGGCCAATGTCATCGGCGGGGAGATCAAGAACCTCTCGGATCCGGGTCTCGTCAGCCTCGGCACCGGATCCGTGCTCGGTGTGCCCTATTCGGTGCTCAGCGCGGTCCTCCTCGTCATCGTCGTCGCTTTCCTCATGCGCCGGACCACCTTCGGGGTGATGGTCGAGGCGATCGGCGGGAACCGGCGCGCGGCGGAGCTCGCCGGCATCCGCATCAGGTCAGTGCTTGTCACCGTCTATGTGCTCTCCGGTGTGCTCGCCGCCTATGCCGGAGTGCTCGTGGCCGCCCGCTCCCAGGCCAGCGACCCGCGGACGCTGGGCCTGCTCATGGAGCTCTCCGCGATCGCGGCCGTGGTCATCGGCGGCACCTCGCTCTCAGGTGGGCGGGTGCGCGTGCTCGGCACCGTCGGCGGTGCCCTGCTCATGCAGCTCATCGTGTCCACGCTCGTGTCCCACAACGTCGCCGATTCGATCTCACAGATGGTTCAGGCCGTGGTCATCGTCGTCGCGGTCGCGCTCCAGGTGGGCAGGAGGAAGTCATGACCGATCGCACCGAGGTCGAGGTCGTCGCCATCGCCGGCACCTCCCGTTCCCGCGTCGAGCAGCTGGCCAGGCTGACTCAGCGCAATGGGGCGCTGGTCATCCTGCTCGCCCTCATCGCGGTTTCGTCGATCGCCTACCCGTCGTTCGCCTCGGCGGGCAATCTGAGCCAGATCGCACTGCAGGCCGCGTTCCTCGCTCCGCTGGCGCTCGGGCTGACCTTCGTGATCTTCACCGGCGGGATCGACCTGTCCGTCGGGTCGGTCTTCGCCCTCGGCGGGGTGCTCGCGGCCTGGGCCTCGCAGTACGGGTTCCTCGCGGCGCTGCTCGTCCCGCTCATCGTGTGCACGCTCATCGGCCTGATCCAGGGGGCGATCATCGCCGGCACCTCGATCCCGGCGTTCATCGTCACCCTCGCCGGGCTCCTCTTCGCCAGGGGGCTGCTGCTCGCCCTGACCCAGGAGGGGTCCGAGACCTACAAAGTCCCCGCCGAGGCGGCCTTCCTCCAGCTCTCCCGGGGCTCGTTCCTGGGGTTGGGTGTGCCCGTGTGGATCGTTCTCATCCTCTTCGCCGTCGGCGTCGTGGTCCTCCACCGCACCTCCTACGGGTCGACGCTGCTGGCGATCGGCGGGCAGCCCGATGCGGCGAGGCTGATGGGTCTGCCGGTGCTGCGCTCGACCCTCATCGTCTACTCCGTGTCCGGGACGATGGCGGGGCTGGCCGGGGCGCTGACCGCGTCCTACACGGCGTCAGGGGTGACGACCCTGGGCGTGGGCCTCGAGCTCACGGCCATCGCCTCGGTGGTGTTGGGAGGCACCCTGCTCACCGGTGGTGCCGGCACGGTCGTCGGTTCGCTCGTCGGCGTGGTGCTGCTGCAGGTGGTGGCGAACCTCATCAACAGGCTCGGGCTGACGAACTCGAATTGGCAGGCCGTGGTCAACGGTGCCGTGCTCCTCGTCGTCGCTGTCGCCCAGGTGCTGCTCTCACGGGTTCAGGCCAGGGAGCGCGAACGTCGGCGGGGCGGTGAGTCTGCCGAGGCCGATGGGGCTGATAGGGCTGCTAAAGGTGATGGGGCCGGCGAGGTTGACGAGGTCGGCGGGGCCGGGGCTCAGTCCTCGTAGCGTCCCGCGCCGGCTGCGGCGGTGACGATGAAGATGTGCGGCTCGCGGTGGCCGGCTGCGGCGAAGGCGCGTGTCACCGCCGCGCTCACGATGTCGATCCGGTCCTCTGCGACCATTGCGATCGCCGACCCGCCGAATCCTCCACCGGTCATCCGCGCGCCGAGTGCACCTGCATCCATGGCGGTCGCGACCGCGAGGTCGAGCTCGGGGCAGGAGACTTCGTAGTCGTGGGCAAGTGATTCGTGCGAGGCCAGCAGGAGCTCGCCGATGCCGTCGAGGTCTCCGGCCTCGAGGGCTGCGACGGTCGCATGGACGCGGGCGTTCTCGGTGATCACGTGCCTGACGCGCTTGAGCTGTTCGGGCGTGAGGAGAGCCTGGTTGTCGGTCGGGATCGACTCGCGCAGGCTGGTTACGCCGAGGGCGTGGGCCGCGGCTTCGCAGCTGCGCCGTCGGTCGCCGTAGCCGCTCTCGCTGTGGGAGTGGGAGACCCGGGTGTCGATGACCATGAGGCGCAGGCCGTGCGCGGTGAGGTCGAAGGGGATCTGACTGTGGCTCAGGTCCTGGCAGTCGAGGAACAGGGCGTGGCCGGCGTGGGACATGATCGAGGCCGCCTGGTCGACGATGCCCGTCGGTGCCCCGACGAAGTCGTTCTCCGCGCGCTGGGTCAGCAGCGCCTTCTCCTTCTCGCCGAGTCCGAGTTCGAAGACCTCGTCGAGGGCGATGAGCACGGCGACCTCGAGGGCGTGGGAGGAGGAGAGTCCTGCGCCGACGGGGACGGTGGAGTCGATGAAGAGGTCGATTCCGCTGACGTTGGTGCCAGTTGTGCGCGCGATTTCGAAGACCACCCCGGCCGCGTGGCTGAGCCAGCCCTGCATCCGGCCGGGAACGAGCTCCTCGGCCGTGAACTGACCCTCGAGGCGACGGCCGTTCTCGTCGCGGTGATTCGAGACGATCCGGATGCTCGAGTCCTGCTGCGGCTGTGCTGCAGTGCCTGTGGCCGCGGTGGCGCTGCTGGAGACAGCTTCGCTGCCCCCGGCAGGACCTCGCCTGCCGATGGCGACGTGCACGGCCCTGTCAATGGCGATCGGGAGGACGAACCCGTTGTTGTAGTCCGTGTGCTCGCCGATGAGGTTGACGCGTCCCGGAGCCCGGAAGCAGCCGAGCGGGGCGTATCCGAAGAGCGCCGCGAAATCGGCGCTCAATCCTGCCGCGGAGACGCCTCCCGCGCCGCTCATCGGCCGGCTCCCGTACGGTCGGGCACCGTTCCGGCTGCCGAAGCTTTGGCCGGATCCTCTCCCGGCTCCGCGTTCCAGTCGGCGGCTCCCGCCGAGCGCAGGCGCCGGGCCGTCTCCTCGGCGGAGACATCGCTGACGAAGGCACCCATGGCCGATTCGGATCCGGCGAGGAACTTCAGCTTGTTCTCCGCCCGCCTGGGGCTGGTGATCTCGAGACGCAGCCACTGTGCGTCCGGATTCTCGCTGTTGACCGGCGCCTGGTGCCAAGCAGCGATATACGGCGTGGGGGTCGTGTACAGGGCGTCGATGCGCCGGAGGATCTCCGGATAGATGCGGGCGAGGTCATCGCGCTCGGCGGCATCGAGGTCGGCGAGATTGAGCACCTGACGATGAGGGACGAGATGGACTTCGATCGGCCAGCGGGCGGCGAAGGGCACGAAGGCCGAGAAGTGCTCAGATTCGATCACGATCCGCTCTCCGCTGCCGCGTTCGAAGGCGAGGATGTCACCCATCAGGGCCCGACCGGTCTCCTGCTGATACCGGTCCGCCCGAGCACTGGCGCGCGCGGTGTGCGGGGTCGTGTAGGGATAGGCGTAGATCTGGCCGTGGGGATGGTTCATCGTCACGCCGATCTCCTCTCCCCTGTTCTCGAAGACGAAGACCTCCGCAATGCCGGGCAGGGCCGAGAGCTCCGCGGTCCGATGCGCCCAGGCTTCGATGACGGTGCGCACGCGGGTGGTCTCGAGTCCGGCAAAGGACCCGCTGTGGTCGGAGCTGAAGACGACGACCTCACAGCGACCGGACCCCGGTGCCGAGAGTCCTGCCTCGACGGTGCGGGCGGGTGCGAAGGTCTCTGCCGCCTGGCTGAAGCCCGGTTCCGCGCCGAGGGCGGGGGCCGCCTCGGCGAGGACCTGCCCGGGATCGGGGATCACCTCGCCGAGCCCTGGGCCCAGTGATGGGAAGCGATTCTCGAACACGACGACATCGTAGTCGGCCGCGGGCACCTCGGTGGGGCGTCCCGGCTGTGAGGGGCACAGTGGGCATTCGGCGGCGGCGGGCAGATGCGTCCGCGACTGCCGGTGCGTGGCCACGGCCACCCATTCGCCGGTGAGCAGGTCGAAGCGGAGATGGCCGCTGTCCGGCCGTGGCTCCACGGGGCGCTGATCGATATCGATCGGTGCTCGCGACTCCTCGGAGTCCTGAAAGAAGACGGCCTCCCGGCCGTCGGCGAGCCGCGTCCGACGATGCACGATCATCACCCTCCCAAAAGTGATCATTTTCGATCATAATGCTAACACCTTGCGGACGTTCCCTGCGGATTGAGCGTAGAATTCACACACCGAATCCTTTACCCACCGACCTTCCCGGAGCCGCATGACCGCCAGCATCGAACTCGCCCTCGACGAGGACACTGCGGTCATCTCCCCCATCGGTGCGAGCCTGCGCGGCTATACGGCTGCCGGTCGCCCCGTGGTCGTGCCCATGGGCGCCTTCGACGGGGCCGTTCTCGCGCCCTGGCCCAACCGCATCGCCGATGGCCGCTATCGCTTCGCCGGAGAGGACCGACGGCTGCCGATCACGGAACCGGAGCGCGGCACCGCCCTCCACGGCCTCGTCGCCGGGATCGAATGGGAGATCGCCGAACGCACGGCCACCTCGGCGAGGTTGGACACGGTGCTTGCGGAGTCAGAAGGATACCCGCATACCTTGGCTCTGTCGGTGCGGTACGAGCTCACCGCCGGCGGGCTCGCCATCCGTGCCGCGGCACGGAATCTGGGAACGGGCCCCGTTCCTTTCGGCTTCGGCTTCCATCCGTGGTTCCACCCGGGAGGCGACCGCGTCGACGATGCCGCGCTGCTCGTCCCCGCGGGGACGTGGTACGCGACCGATGAGCGGCTCATCCCCACGGAGGTCCGCCCCTTCGACGACGGTTCGCTCATCCCCGCCGATCATGTGCGCGACGATTCGGCCTGCATCGTCTGCAAGGACTTCCGGGCCCTGCGCGCGCTCGACGGCACGGTCCTCGATGACGCCTTCGGCTCGCCGAGTCGCAGCGCAGGCGATCGGGCCAGGCTCGGCGGCGATGAGCGATCGCGGGCCGAAGCCGAACGCGAGCCGACTAGGGACGAGGATCGCCCGGGGGCAAGCGACGAAGCTGGGGCCCTAGGCGGCTGGTGCTACGCGCGGCTGCGGGGAGCGGACGACCGTGAGATCGTCATCGGCATGGATGAGAGCTTCCGTGCCTGGCAGGCGTGCACCGGCGACGGCTTGGACCCCGACCATGCGCGGCGGGCGATCGCGATCGAGCCGATGACCTGCGCGCCGAACGCCTTCGGTGCCGGCGAAGGCTACGAAGTCATCGCTCCGGGCGCCGAGTTCGCCGTGGAGTGGAGCATCGCCCTGGTGTGACGTCTTCACGTGCGACGGCGCCGAGTGTGACGGTACCGAGACGCTCTCCCACGCCAATGACAGCCCACCCTGATATGTTGCGAAGACAGCCAGTCAACTCGTGAGAGGGAAGAGGATGTCGACACCGCAGCACCCGAACGACGCAGAGAACAACCAGAACCCGAACGACGGTCAGACGGTCGCCAACCCTCAGGGCGGTCACGATGGCCAGACCGCTCATGATGCACAGAGCAGTCATGATGGCCAAAGCGGTCGCGAAGCCCAGGCCGGCCATGACGGCCAGGCCCAGCCGGGATACTCCGGCTCGCAGAACCAGCAGGGCGGCACCTACCAGCAGAACGCCGGCTACTCCCAGCCGGACCACGCGTACCAGCAGACCGGTGGGGCGTACCCGCAGCGGGCTGACCCGTATCAGCAGGGCGCATACCAGCAGCAGGCCGACGCGTACCAGCAGCAGAGCGCCTACCAACAGCAGGGCGTGGCCTATCCGCAGACCGGTGGCTACCCACAGCGCTCCGGCTCCGGAGAGAAGGGCTTCTTCAAGTCACTCTTCGACATCCGCTTCGACAACTTCATCTCCGTGAAGTGGTCCGGATTCATCTACATCATCGCGATCGTCGTCGCCGCACTGTCCTACCTGGGAACCATCATCGGCGCGATCGTCACGAGCACCGCGGCTTCGAGCGTCGCGAGCTACTATTCCAGCGGCCCGAGCTTCAGCATCCTGCCGATCATCCTTGCGATCATCTTCGGCTGGATCATTCCTGCGCTGTGGGTGATCTTCGTGCGACTCTGCCTCGAGCTCATCGTCGCGAACATCAAGACCGCGGAGAACACGAGGAAGATCGCCGACTCGGTCGGTCGCTGAGAGCACGACGTTTGCCTGCGCGCGTGGCCATACTCGCCAGCAGCTGGTCACAGAACCGAGGCCGGAACGCCGTTCTCCTCGGTTCTGTGACCGATTCGTTCGGGTAGTCGGGAGCTCTGGGCTCTGCATGGACGGGGTGCGATCCCGTAGGGGTTCAGGCGGCAGGACGCTCGCCGTGACAACTTCTCTGTGAATTAGAGCGAGCCCCGCACCGATTGATTCGATGCCGGGCTCTGCCGTACCCCCGAGCAGATTCGAACTGCCGTTACCGCCTTGAGAGGGCGGCGTCCTAGGCCACTAGACGACGGGGGCGTAAGACTCATCAGGATTTCATTCCCGATGCTGTCCGCTGGGGTACCAGGACTTGAACCTAGACTAAATGTACCAGAAACACTCGTGCTGCCAATTACACCATACCCCAATGTTTTTCAAGGCTTTCCCCGGAGGGATTTCCCTGAGCAACGAGATATAACTCTACACAAGCCGACCGCCCGGGGACAAATCTGCGAGGCTCATTTTCCTGTGACGTTCTTAACATCGCGGGCCCCTTCCCCGAGCTCCTGCCAGTTCCGCGCGCAGCCCCCACCGCACTTCTCCTCGCGGCACGGGCTCCGCGCCCCGCCTCAGTCCCGTGCCAGGGAGATCAGGCGGTCGAGCACCCGGTAGCCGTCGGCGCGCAGGCCGTTGTGCTCGTATTCGTTCGTCACCCAGGGCTTGACCCCGCCGAGGTGCTCGGCGGTGGCCAGCGAATGTTCCACCGGCACATACGCGTCCTCGAAGTACACCGCGGCCGCACCACGGACCGGAGAGGCCTGCAGCGCAGAGACGTCGTAGAGCCTCGGCCACTGCCGTCCGGCGACGAGCTCGGCCACCTCGGCGAAGGGCGTGAGCTCCGGATCCTCCTGCAGGGATTCCGGCCCCGCGTGCTCGCCGGCCAGCAGGGTCGGATCGGCACGCACCTCGGCGGGCATGGCACGCCTGGCTGCCCAGTTCGTCACCGTGCCGTCGGCCCAACAGGATTCGTGGACCACGGCATAGAGCGGGTTCCGCCCGGAGAACGGCAGTGCCGCAGCCAGGTCATGACGGAAGGCCGCCGAGGCGGGGTCGAGGTCGAGCAGATAGTGCAGCTTCTCGGGCCCGTCGGAGGCGCCGAGGAAATGGCCGAGGAGACGCAGCCGTTCCCGGCTCGCGCGTGCCCCGCTCGGCAGGGCGAGTCCGCCCTCGGTCTCGGCGAGATCGACGAGGCGGGACAGCTTCTCCCGGTCACCCGGGAAGTCCCGATAGAACTGCTCGGACTTCCGCTGCATGCCCGCCCAGGTCCGCGCGTAGATCTCTGCCGGGTCGACGCCGATCGCGGGCAGTCCCCCGGTGAAGTACACCTCGTCCAGCGACTCCGAATGGGCTGAGACGTAGCGCAGTGCGGTGAAGCCGCCGAACGACTGTCCGAGCAGGGACCAGGAATCGATCTCGAGAGCCGCGCGCAGGACCTCGGCGTCTTCGACGATCGAATCGGCACGGTAGCGTCCGAGCGCCTCGGCGATGTCGGCAGGCTCTTCGCCCGCCCAGTCGAGACCGGTGATTCGACCCTCGAGGCAACCGATCGGACTCGACTTCCCGGTCCCCCGCTGGTCGAACATGACGACCTGGAAGTCCTCGAGTGCCCGCGCCAACCACGAGCCCTTGCCGACAGGAGTGGTCGGCCGAGGCGCCTCGACCCCGGGACCGCCCTGGAGGTAGACGAGGTAGGGCTTGGTGCTCTCGGCCTCAGCGGCGACGATCCGGGCGAAGACCTCGATGGTCCCCGGCCCGACGGTCGAGGAGGCACCGACCGGTTTCGCCGAGACCGGCGCCGCCAGAGAGGCGGCCGCAGACCGCGCCCCGCCCCTGCCGAAGTGGTCGAAGGGAACGTCGACGCTTACGTCCCGCAGGTGCAGTCCCCCACGGGTCCAGGTCTCCTGGGTCAGATTCGTCCCCTGCTTCCCACTCCGTGTCGGGTCGGGTCCGGTCACAGCTGCGCGGCCAGTGCCCGCAGGCGCGTCAGAGACGAGTCCTTGCCCAGGATCTCCATCGACTCGAACAGCGGCGGGGAGACCTTGCGTCCGGAGACGGCCACCCGCAGCGGCCCGAAGGCCAGGCGCGGTTTGATCTCCATCTCGTCGACGAGCTTGGCCTGCAGCGTCGAGTGCAGGGTGTCGGTCGTCCAGTCCTCGAGCCCGTCGAGCACCTCGAGGGACGCGGCCAGCACCTCGGGTGCGGAGTCCTTGAGCGTCTTCAGCCCGTCCTCGGCCATCGTCAGCTCCGCGTCGGGAGTGAAGAGGAACGCGAGCAGGTTCGGGGCCTCGGCGAGGAGGTTCATCCTCGTCTGCACGAGCGGCGCAGCCTGGTCGAGGATCGCCAGCTGCGCGTCCGTCGGAGACTCGGGCAGCACCTCGGCGGCCTGGAGATAGGGCACCAGGCGGTCACGGAAGTCGTCGGCGTCGAGGAGGCGGATGTGGTCGGCGTTGATGGCTGTGGCCTTCTTCACGTCGAAGCGGGCCGGGTTGGGCAGGACGTCGTGGATGTCGAAGGCCTCGACGAACTCCTTGACGCTGAACACGTCCCGGTCCGGTGCGATGGACCAGCCGAGCAGGCCGAGGTAGTTGATCATGCCCTCGGGGATGAAGCCGTTGTCGCGATGGAGGAACAGGTTCGACTCCGGGTCGCGCTTGGACAGCTTCTTGTTGCCCTCGCCCATGACGTAGGGCAGGTGTCCGAACTCGGGGGTCGCCGCGGCGATTCCGATGGCCTTGAGCGCCTCATAGAGCGCGATCTGACGTGGAGTCGACGACAGCAGATCCTCGCCGCGCAGCACGTGCGTGATGCCCATCAGCGCATCGTCGACGGGGTTGACCAGGGTGTACAGGGGCTGCCCGTTGGCCCGGACGACGACGAAGTCGGGGATCGTACCCGCGCGGAAGGTGATCTCCCCGCGGACGAGGTCGGTGAAGGTGATGTCCTCGGCGGGCATGCGCACGCGCCACACCGGTTCGCGGCCTTCGGCTCGGAAGCCGGCGATCTGTTCCTCGGTGAGGTCGCGGTCGTAGCCGTCGTAGCCGAGCTTGGGGTCGCGTCCGGCGGCCTTGTGCCGGGCTTCGACCTCCTCGTTGGTCGAGTAGGACTCGTAGATGTGACCGCCGGCCTTGAGCTTCTCGATGACGTCGGCGTAGATCTCACCGCGCTGGGACTGGCGGTAGGGGCCGTCGGGGCCGCCGACGTCGATGCCTTCATCCCAGTCGAGGCCGAGCCACTTCATCGCCTCGAGGACCTGCCCGAAGCTCTCCTCGGAGTCGCGGGCGGCGTCGGTGTCCTCGATGCGGAAGACGAACTTGCCGCCGGTGTGCTTGGCATAGGCCCAGTTGAACAGGGCGGTGCGGACCATGCCGACGTGCGGGGTGCCTGTCGGTGATGGGCAGAAACGAACTTTGACGCTCACGATTGTCCTTCTGTGTTCGGGTGGTGCGAGTCGGTGGCAGTGGTGTGAGTCGGTGGCGGTGATGGAAGACGGTGGCTGTGGTGCCGATGCCGGGGTCGGCCCGGGACCGGCGGTTCTGCGGGGGTCTCCTCAGGCGTCCATGACGGGATTGGAGAGCACGCCGAGGCCTTCGATGGCGATGTCGACGCGGTTGCCGGCCACGATCTGGCCGACCCCTGCCGGGGTGCCGGTGAGGATGACGTCGCCGGGCAGCAGTGTGATCGTCTCGGACAGGTGCTCGATGAGCGTGGGAATGTCGAAGATGAAGTCCGCAGTGGTGCCGTCCTGCTTGAGTTCGCCGTCGACCCAGGAGCGGATCCCGAGGTCGTCGACCTCGAGCGAGGTCTCGATCCACGGACCCAGCGGGCTCGAGGTGTCGAAGCCCTTGGCCCGGGTCCACTGCTTGTCCGAGCGCTGAATGTCGCGCAGGGTCACATCGTTGCTCGCGGTGTAGCCGAGGACATGGTCGAAGGCGTTCTCGGCCTTCACTCCCTTGGCGACGCGGCCGATGATGACGGCGAGTTCGGCCTCGTAGGAGACGTATTCGCTGATCGCGGGCAGTCGGATGGGATCGCCGGGGCCGATCACCGAGGTGTTCGGTTTGAAGAATGAGAGCGGGGACACCGGCACCTCGTTGCCGAGTTCGGCCGCGTGGTCGGCGAAGTTGCGTCCGACGCCGATGATCTTCGACCGCGGGAGGATCGGTGAGACCAGGCGGACGTCATCGAACTTCAGCCTCTCACCCGTTGATTGAGCCGGAGTGAAGAAGGGGTCTGAGTCGAGGACGGCGATTTCGAGACCCGTTGTGTCCCAGTCTCCGTTCTCGATCGCAGGGACTTCGCCTTCGACGACGCCGTATTTGGGTTCGTCCTGGTGCACAAATCTGGCAATACGCATGTGCCCCAGTCTAGTCAGTGCTCCCCGGTGTCCGCGCGCGGGGATTTCCGCCTCGAGCTGAGAGACTGGGTGCATGTCCCATCCGCCATCCGCACCAGGCCCGCGATCCTTCGATCTCGAGAGCATCGGATCCGGTCTGCCGGCCGCCGCGCTCATCGATCAGATGAGAATCGCCGAGGTGGGCCGTTTCCCCCGCATGGTCATCGAAGCCCCTCCCGGTTCAGGCAAGACGACCCTGGTGCCGCCGCTGGTGGCCGAGCGGCGCCCCGGTCGCGTCGTCGTCACCCAGCCGCGGCGGATGGCCGCCCGCGCCGCGGCCAGGCGGCTGGCGGGACTGACGGGGGCCCGCCTCGGCGAGGACATCGGGTTCACGGTTCGCGGCGAAGCGCGGACATCGGCGCGCACACGCATCGAATTCGTCACCACCGGCGTGCTGCTGGGCCGCCTGCTGCGCGATCCCGAGCTGGCCGGTGTCGGTGCCGTCGTCCTCGATGAGGTGCACGAACGGCAGCTCGACACCGACCTCACCTTCGCGATGTGTCGGGAGATGATCGATCTGCGCGAGGACCTCGGCCTCGTGGTGATGTCGGCGACCCTCGACGCCGCACTTTGGGCACGGCGTCTGGGCACCCCGGAATCGCCCGCGACCCATCTGTCGGTGACTGCCGAAGTCCACCCCTTGGAGGTGCGCTGGGCACCTCCGCAGCGGCGAGGTCTCGATGCCCGCGGGGTGACCAGGGATTTCCTCGACCATGTGGCCTCGACGACGGTCGACGCCGTGGGCGCGCACCCCGAGGGCGATGTCCTCGTCTTCGCCCCCGGCGCCCGGGAGGTCGAGGAGATCGCGTCCCGAGTCCGCTCGCGGATGTTCGGTTCGTCGGGCGGGCCAGGCGGCGGGTCGGGCGGGTCGAACGGCGGGTCGGACGGGTCGCACGGCGGGTCGGACGGACCTGTCGTCCACACCCTCACCGGGCGCACCCCGGCCAAGGAGCAGGACGCGATCCTCCGACCCCACGCCGAGGCGGCCGGTCGTCGTGTGATCGTCTCGACCTCGGTCGCGGAGTCGGCACTGACCGTGCCCGGCGTGAGCATCGTCGTCGATTCCGGACTCTCCCGCGGCCCCCGACTGGACACGCGGCGGAGAATGTCCGGCCTGGTCACGCAGCGGGAGTCCAAGGCCTCGGGGACGCAGCGGGCCGGTCGCGCCGCACGTCTGGGCCCGGGCATCGCCTACCGGTGCCTCTCGGAAGCGGACTGGGCGAGTCTGCCCGAGCACACCCCGCCGGAGATCGCGACGAGCGATCTCACCGCGGCGGTGCTCGCGGTCACCGTGTGGGGCGGAGATCCGAACCTGCTGCCGGATCCGATGCCCGTGGCACCGTACCGGCTGGCCGTGGAGAATCTGCGCGCGCTCGGCGCGGTCGAGCCCGAGGCTGCCGGGTTTGCGACTCCCGAGCCTGAGGCCGGCGAGCGCCTGACCCCCACCGAACTCGGGCGTGCCATCGCGCGGATCCCGGCTTCCGTGTGGTCGGCTCGGGGACTCCTCGACGGAGCGGCGATGCTGTCCGCGCATGAAGCCGCCGAGGCGATCGCGGTGATGGAATCCGAACAGCGCGCTCCCGGGGCCGACCTCCTCGCTCTGCTCAGGTCTCTGCGGCGCAGCAGAGACCCGCGCTTCGGCCAGGACGTCAAGCGGTTCGCGGGACTCGCCGCCGAGTTCGGGGATTCCGACTCGGGGCGCACGACCTCGGAGCACCGGTCTCTGCGCGCCGACGATCTCGGCCTCGTCGCCGCGCTGTCCTTCCCGCTGCAGATCGCCAGGCTGCGCAGCTCCTCTGCGTCGGAGTACCTGCTCGCCTCGGGAACCGCGGCCACGCTGCCCCGCGACTCTTCGCTGCAGGGCAGTGAGTGGCTGGCGATCTCCGAGGTCGGCCTCGCCGGCGACCGAGCCGTGATCAGGGCGGCCGCGGTCATCGACCAGGACACCGCCGAACTCGCCGGTGCCGGACTGCTCGTCACCGAGGAGTCCGCAAGTTTCGCCAAAGGGAAGGTGAGAGCGGTCCGCCGCAGCCGCCTCGGCGGGATCGAACTCACGGCCACCCCGATCACGCCCACACCGGAGCTCGCGCGGGAGGCCATCGCCACCTCGGTCGCCGAACGCGGTGCCCGGGAAGTGCTGCGACCGTCCGAGGCCTTCGAATCGCTGCGCGCCCGGATGGGTCTCCTCCATGCCGTCTACGGTGATCCGTGGCCGGATGTGCGGTGGACGCATCTCTCGCGAACACTGACCGACTGGTGCCCGGCGGCACTCGACCGGATCGCGAAAGGGTCTGACCCGGCCAAGGTCGATCTCGTCTCCGCGCTGCGGACCCTGCTGCCTTGGCCCGAGGCTGCCCGGCTCGACGAGCTCGCCCCGTCCGAGATCGCGGTGCCCACCGGGTCGCGGATCCGCCTCGACTACCCGGATCCCGATCAGGCCGTGACCAATGGCAGCGCCGGCGGAAACGACACCGATAGCGGTGGCGACCCCGCCGATGACGACACCGAGGACGGAGACCCTGCCAGCGCCACCGCCCCGGAGAGCCCGGTGCTCGCGGTCAAACTCCAGGAGTGCTTCGGCTGGCAGACCACGCCGAGCGTGTGCGAAGGCCGGGTGCCGGTCATCCTCCACCTCCTCTCCCCCGCACGCCGCCCTCTCGCGGTGACCAGTGACCTCGCCTCCTTCTGGGCCAATGCATACGCCCAGGTCAGGGCCGAGAACCGCGGTCGCTATCCGAAGCACCCGTGGCCGGAGGATCCTCTGACCGCACCCGCCATGCGCGGGACCAAACGGTCTGGGACAATGAAGCGGTGACTTCCGCATCTGTCCTCGACCGCCTCGGCGCCGGTTCTGTGCTGCCCGCTTCTGAGTGGCGAAGCCTGCGCGATGACCACGAGGCCGAAGTCAGCGCGCGCACGGAGGCGCACATCGCCCGCCGCATGAACGGGGAGAAGCACCCGGTCGAGGATTTCCTCTTCACCTACTATCCGTTCAAGGTCGGGCAGCTGGCGAAGTGGAATCCCGGCGTCGGGGTCCGCCTCGAACTCGAGACCGAGGATGACCACGCCGCCTTCGACCGCCGCTGGTACCGGACCGACCCGAGAGGCGACTTCGCCGAGGTGGACCTCGAGTCCTGGCGCACCGACCGGGGCGATGGGGCGAAGTTCATCGCCTCGCTGCTGGCCTCGACCCTGCACCGGGAGGCGAACTTCGGCTGCTTCGGCATCCACGAATGGGCGATGGTCTACCGGCTGAGCGAGGAGGAACGTCGGCATCAGCAGGTGCCGCTGCGACTGAGTCCCGCCGAGACCGACGCTGTGGTCGAGGGCCATCGCATCCAGTGCTCGCACCACGATGCCTTCCGCTTCTTCACCGAACCGGCCCGACCGCTCAACACCCTGCAGCCGAGCAGACAGGGCATGGTCGCCAACGAACAGCCAGGCTGTCTGCACGCCGGAATGGACCTCTACAAGTGGGCGATGAAGATCGGACCGATCGCCCCGTCGGCCCTCGTCATCGACTGCTTCGATCTGGCACTCGACATCCGGACCCTCGACATGGAGGCCTCCCCCTATGACCTGCGCGGCTGGGGCTACGGCGTCGTCGCCATCGAGACCGCGGCGGGCAAGGCCGAATACATGACCCGGCAGCGCGAATTCTCCGCGCGGGCCCAAGCGCTGCGGCAGCGTCTGCTCGATGCGCTCGCGGGAGCCGGAATGCACCCGCGCTGAGGCGGCTCAACCACGTCGTGGACGCGCTCGCCGTCGCCGGGTGAGCATGTCTACGATCGTCGCTATGCGTGCCATCGTCTTCGAAGAGTTCTCCGTCCGTCCCGAGCTCCGGGAGATCGCCTCCCCCACGGCTCCCGATTCCGGCGTCATCATCGACGTCGAAGCCACCGGAGTCTGCCGCAGCGATCATCATGCCTGGTCAGGTCATGATTCGACGATCGCCCTGCCCCATGTTCCCGGGCATGAGCTGGTCGGTCGGATCGCCTCGGCGGGATCGTCCGTCAGCGATTTCCACGTCGGTCAGCGGGTGACCGTGCCCTTCGTCTGCGGCTGCGGGGCGTGCCAATGGTGTGAGTCCGGAAATGCGCAGGTGTGCCCGAACCAGACCCAGCCGGGGTTCACTCATTTCGGCTCCTGGGCCGATCAGGTCGTCATCCACCACGCCGACGTCAACCTCGTCGCAGTGCCCGAAGATCTGCCCGCCGCGAGCGTCGTCGGGTTGGGATGCCGGTTCGCCACCGCCTTCCACGGGCTGCGGGTGCGCGCCGAGCTCAACGCCGGTGAGACTGTCGCGGTGTTCGGCTGCGGCGGGGTCGGACTCTCGGCGATCATGATCGCGCGGGCGATCGGCGCCGAGGTGGTGGCCGTCGACGTCAATGATGCCGCCCTCGACCGGGCTCGCCGGCTCGGGGCGAGCAGGACCGTGAACGCATCGGACCTGAGCCCGGACGAGCTGTCCGCCGAGGTGGTCGCCCAGTACTCCGCTGACTGTCCCGACGGTGTGGCCGTGACGGTCGATGCGCTGGGTCGGGAGGACACGATCCGGGCGGCCATCGGGTCCCTGGCGCCTTTGGGCAGGCACGTGCAGATCGGTCTGCTGGCCGGTCCCCCGGTGTTCGACATGCCGCGGGTGATCGGGCTCGAACTCAGCGTCCTCGGTTCACACGGGATGGCTGCGGCCGAGTATCCGGAGCTCCTCGAGCTCGTCATGGCCGGCAGCCTGCGTCCTCAGGATCTGGTCACGCACATCATCGGCCTCGATGAGGCGCCCGCCGCGATGGAGGCGATGGGCCACAATGCCGGCCCCGCGGCCGGTCCGGTGGCGGGTCCGGCGGCCGGGATGACGATCATCGACCTCGGTCGGTGATGGTCGTCGCGGTCACGTCTCCAGCGCGGGTCGCAGCGAGGCTGCCAGCGCCTTGATGGTTTCGTGGTCGCCGGGCACACCGGGTTCGAAGGGCAGGCGCAGCCGGTCCTTCGTCTGATCCCGGTAGCGCGGGATGACGTGCATGTGGAAGTGGAACACCGACTGCCACGCATCGGCCCCGCAGCAGTTGAGCAGGTTGACCCCGTCGGCACCCCAGATTTCGACGACGGATCGGGCGATCCGCTGGGACTCGAGGGCCACCTCGGCGAGATCCTGGGCCGGGATGTCGAGCAGATCCGTGCTGTGGGCCTTCGGGATGACGAGCAGATGCCCGTCGGAGGCAGGCTGGATGTCCATGAACGCGAAGGTCGTCTCGGTCTCGGCGATCGGCGCGCTCGGTGCCTCACCTGCGACGACCTGGCAGAAGATGCAGTTCTCGGCCACCCGGACCTCAGACCATCACGGCGAGGACGACCGAATGCGGCTGGCCCTCCCAGCGGCCCAGCAGGAGTCCTGCCTCGGTGGCTTCGAGCGGAGAGTCGAGGGTGAGTTCGTGGAGCAGGTCGACGTCGCCGGCTCCGGGCAGGGGGCCTGTGCCGAAGGCGTGGGCCACCTCGGTGATCTCTTCGAGCTTGTTGCCCTCCGCGTCGACCCGGTACTGCTTCGCCGAGGTCTCGGCGGTGGCGATCGCGTGGTCGAGACGCTGCCGGAAGAGCGGGTCGCCCATTCCCGCGTAGACCCAGCGCGTGCCGAGGACCGAGTGCTCCATGGTCGTGATGAGGTGCTCTTCGGCGCCCTCGAGCGGGGCTTCGCGATAGCTCAACGGCACCTGGAGCGTCCGGTCGCCGCTGCGCACGATGTGGACCTCGAGGCCGACCTTGCCTGCCGGGTCGTCGAACCGATAGGCGCTGACCTTCTCCAGCGGTGCGGCGTCGAGATCGAGCCCAGCGGCCCAGTCCTGCTCGGCCACCCATTCGGTGATGATCTCGAGCTTTCCCGGGTCGAGCTGTGCCGTGTGGATGTCAGCCATGACGTGATCCTTCTCAGTATTTGCTTCGTTCGGGGCTTGCGGGTGGAGTTGGGGCCCTGCAGCTGGAGTTCGAGCCCTGCTGGTGCCGGGCTCAGGCCTTGCGGGTGCCGGGGATCCATTCCCCGTCGACGACTTCGTAGTCGCTGAAGATCGCCGGGGCCTCTTCGAGCATGGCCTCACCGATCTTGTTGAAGACGAGCCGGATCTCCTCCTCAGCGCCCTTCGCGGTGCGCATCTCGATGACGTGGCGCAGGGAGCGGAGGTTCGCGGTGTAGACGATGCCGGTGGCCAGGCCCTCGGGCGCGAAGCGGCGCATGAAGGAGGTCATGTGCTTCTTGTGGGAGAACTTGGTGCCCTCCTCGTCGAGTTCGAAGTGCTCGGCCATCCACTTCTGGTGCTCCTCGAGGGTATCGAGGACCTTGAGGCTGCGCTCCATCAGCTCGGAGTCTTCGCGGGCCCATTCGGGGAACCAGAACGGAATGTCGGCCAGGCGCACATAGCGCAGGGACTCCTGTGAGAACGCGGAGCCGGCGCGGTGGCGGATGAGCTCATGCGTGAGGACGCGGGAGACGTTGTGGAGGACGAAGGTGAAGTTCGCGTGCTCGAGGACGGAACCGTGCTGCGAGGCGATGACATTACCCAGGTACTGGGCGGAATCGGTGCGCACACGGGACACGTTCGGGTTGAGTCCGGGCTCCCAGGACCGGTAGCACATGCGTCCGGAGAACTCGAGGAGATCCTCGGCGTCGGGGGAATCGGCCTCTTCGACTCGATCCGCCCAGGACGTTCCGCCCACCTCGTCGAGGTATGTCCTCATCGACTCCCAGTCGATGCTGGGCTTCGCGAGCAGTTCTACGGACGGTTCGACCTGGCGCATGGTTCTCCTCGTGCAGGGGACGACGTGGTTGACTCCCAATCCTACAGTTCAGGGCTCCGCTCGCCGAGGTGATTCCGCAATTGCGGGTCAATCGTTTCGTCCGGTCCGGTGATGCGGTCGGAGGCAGTCGGCTGACCGGGCCCTGGCGGCTGGCCCGGCTCGATCGGCTGGCCCGGACTCGTGATCCAGTGCGCCTGTGCGTCCGGGGACTCCGTGATCACCGAGGTGGCCACCCCGTCGTCAAAGACCACGGCGGCACCATCGTCGATGCCGAGGCCGGGGCCCGGCAGTGCCTGTTCTGCGATCCAGGTGCGGAAGCTCTCCGCCCGTCCGGCTTCACCGTGGAAATGCGGACAGACGCTGCCGGGCAGGAAGCCCAGGCCGTCTGTGAGCGGGGCAAGAGGCCCGAAGGAATCGGTGGAGGAGCCTTCGAACCAGCAGTTGGCTCCGGCGCTGATGCCGGCGAGAATCGTGCCCGAGGCGGCGGCCTCGCGCATGATCTCGACGACGCCGTGACGACGCCAGAGTGCCAGCAGGTTCACCGTCGAGCCGCCGCCGACGTAGACGAGGTCCATGTCGAGCAGCATCCGCGGGTCTTGGTAGTCCCAGGGGCTCTGCCCGAACAGTGAGAGCACATGGGCCTCGGCACGATCGGCGAAGGCGGCTTCGAAACGGCGGGTGTAATCGGGGCTGTCGCCCGAGGCGGTGGGCACGAAGCAGACGAGGGGCAAAGGCCTGTTTGCCGCCGCCAGCAGCCAATCATCGATCGCCGATTCCCCGGTCACCGACATCGAGAACCCACCTCCGCCGAGGGCGACGATCCTGCCGCGAAACCCTGAGCCGGAGGTCACGACCGCCTCGGCGGGGTGGGGTCGACTCACGGGACCCTGAGCGTCCACTTCTCGGTGCCGAACTTCTCGGCCACGAGGGTGCGCGCCTTCTCCAGCTCCGCCTCGGTGTAGGTGTCGTAGTGCGCACCGTAGCGGTCGGCGAAGGTGGCGGCCATGACGTCGATGATGTCCTTGCGGGCCTCACCGGTCTGGCTGCGCAGGGGGTCGACGCGCTTCTTCGCGCTCGAGACGCCCTTGTCGGAGATCTTCGCTTCCCCGATGCGCAGAACCTCGACCATCTTGTCGGCGTCGATGTCATAGCTCATCGTCGCGTGGTGGAGCAGAGTCCCATCACGCAGCCGCTTCTGGGCGGCGCCGCCGATCTTGCCCCCGGTCGACGAGATGTCGTTGATGGGTTTGTAGAAGGCTTCGACACCGAGGCTCTTCAGCGCCGCGAGCACCCACTGGTCGAGGAAGACGTAGGACTCCTCATAGTCGAGCCCGGCGACGAGTGCTGGTGGGACGAACATCGAGTAGGTGATGCAGTTGCCGCCCTCCATGAACATGGCTCCGCCGCCGGAGATGCGGCGCACAACCTGCACTCCGTGCTTCTCCACGCCTTCGGGGCGCAGTTCGTTGACGTAGGACTGGAAGGCGCCGATGACGGTGGCGGTGTCCTCCCATTCCCAGAACCGCAGGGTCGGCTTGCGTCGGCCGGCGGCCACCTCTTCGAGGAGCACCTGGTCGAGGGCGACGTTGAGCTGGGTGGGCAGGACTTCACCGCGGATGACCTGCCAGTCGAAGTCGGTGAAGTTCGCCGCCGAGCCGAGCGCACGGCGGACGACCGTGGCGATGTCGGAGGTGGAGAATCCGTGCATGGCCAGCTCTGATCCATAGCCTGCAAGCGCGGCGTCGAGACGCTGACGCAGGGCCGCGTTGTCCGCAGTGACGCTGGCCCCCACGAGTGCCGGGGCCAGATCGAAGTAGGCCTCCTCGGGTTCGAGGAAGAAGTCGCCGGAGATCTTCACCCCGGTGATGACCGTGCCGTCGGTCTCCACATCGGCGACCACGAGTTTGCCGCCGATGACCTTGTACTCGCCGTGAAAGCGCTGATTCTCGTTCGTCATGATGCCAACGCTACGCTCGGGCGGCGCCCGGAGGCTGTGAAATCGCTCACTCGCGCCGTCACTGTCCTGCCCACTCCCCGCTCACGCCCTGACCATTCCTCCCGGCACTCCCCTGCTCACTCGCCTGTCAGCGTGTTCCACAGGAAGCGGTAGCTCAATGCTCGCGTGAATGCGGTCTGCTCATTGTCCGAGGCCGCCGCGTGCCCACCCTGGGTGTCTTCGTAGAACCACACGTCCGCGATCCCCTTCGACTGCATCCGGGCAGCCATCTTCCGCGCCTGCACGGGTCCGACTCGGTCATCCGAAGTGGCCGTCCAGAACAGCACGGGCGGGTAGTCGGTGCCGTCTGCGAGCAGGTGGTAGGGCGAGAAGGCGCGGATGAATTCCCAGTCCTCGGCCACGTCCGGATCCCCGTATTCGGCCTTCCACGAGTAGCCGGCGCTGAGCTTCGTGTAGCGGCGCATGTCGAGCAGCGGAACTCCGCAGGAGATTGCGCCGAAGAGCTGCGGATATTGGGTGAGCATGTTGCCCACCAGCAGTCCCCCGTTCGATCCGCCGGCGCAGGCCAGGCTCGTCGGACTCGTCACGCCCCGGTCGATGAGGTCGCGGGCGACTGCCGCGTAGTCCTCGTAGCAGCGCATCCGGTTCTCCCGCATCGCCGAGGTGTGCCATGCCGGCCCGTATTCCCCACCGCCGCGGATGTTGGCGAGCACGTAGACGCCGCGTCGACCCGCCGAGGTGGTTCGACCGAGCCATCCGATGCCGACGACGGGCGAGTAAGCGGGGGTTCTGCTGAGTTCGAAGCCGCCGTAACCGTCGAGGAGGGTGGGATTGGCACCGTCGAGTTCGAGGCCTTCGGCCCCGATCTGGAAATAGGGCACCTTCGTGCCGTCGGCGCTGGTGGCGAAGTGCTGTTCGACGCTGAGGCCCTCGTCCGGGAACAGCGCCGGGGCGGACTTGATCACCTCGGCGTCGAAGCCGTCCTCGCCGAGGCGGCCGTGGGACAGCGTCGACGGTGTGAGGAATCCGGTGCTGATCAGCCAGACGTCGTTGGCGGTCGACCCGTCGTGTCGATCCACGGCACCGAGCCCGACCATGTGGTTGGCGGGGACTCCGGACAGGTGCCGGGCGGAGAAATCGTCGTTCGGGTCGAGGACGACCAGCTCCGACTGCACATCGGAGAGCAGTTCGAGGACGAGGAAGTCCCTGGTCCAGGTGAAGGACTGCAGCGCGGTGTGAGCATCGGGTGCGAAGATCACGCGCGGGGCGATGGTGCCTGCGCGCACCTCGGCGATGTCGGCGATCGCGAGTCCTCCGGCGGGCACCGTGACGGTCTCACTGTTCCACTCCGACTGAGGGCGGAAGAGCACGAAGTCGCGTTCGACACCGACTTCCACGTCGGTGGGCACGTCGACGGTGGTCAGTGCCTTCTCCCATGCCGATGGCTCGACCGTGGTGCTGCCGTCCATGAGTCGGAGTTCGTCGATGTCGAGGACGCTCGTTGAAGTATTGAAGAAGTCGATGGCGTCGATGATGACCGCTCGGTCGCTGTTGTCGCTGCCGGGATCGATGTCGCTGCCGAGGAAGATGGCAACGTGATCGCGGGGCACCTCGGCGACGATCTGCGCTTCGCTCACGTCCTGTCCGCGCTTGAGTGCCCGGGCCTGGCGCGGGTAGGAGGAGGTGGTCAATGAGTCTTCGTCGGTCTCGGTGGCGACGAGGAGAGTGTCGTCGTCGAGCCAGGCCAGACGCGTCTTGGCGGAAGGGATGTCGAACCCGCCGTCGACGAAGGTCTTCGACTGAAGATCGAACTCGCGCACCCGGTGGGCGTCCCCGCCGTCGGGTGAGAGAAGGACGAGCGCCCTGCGGCGGTCGCTGCGTCGGACCATGGCACCGGCCCACACCCACGGCGTCTCTTCGACGCGGCCGAGCTCGTCGAGATCGAGCAGGATCTCCCAGTCGGGTGAACCGGTGAGGTAGCTCTCCCACGTGGTGCGACGCCACAACCCCTTGGGGTTGGTCTTGTCGCGCCAGAAGTTGAAGTAGTGGTCGCCGCGTTTGGCGACCATCGGGATCCGGTCATCGGAGTCCAAAGCCGTGCGGAGGTCACCGGCGAGCGAGTCGAACAATCCGTCGCGGAAGCGGTCGAGCGTCTTCGCATTCTGCTCTTTGACCCATGCGAGCTGCTTCTCGCCGTGGATATCTTCGAGCCAGAGGTTCTCATCCTCGGGTTCTGGGCTGAGGTCCTGTGCTCCATCGTTGCGCATGGAGTCATGCTATCGGTTGATCGTCGGCCCTGTTGACTTCTCAAACCGGCTTTGCCTACTGTCCATAAGGTAAGCCTCACCTATTCATCTCTGCCGTCGGACCTTCTGCGGCAGCGAAGGGAACCGATCATGCCCACCGTCTCCGTCACCCGTTCCGATTCGGGGCTCATCCTCGCCGAGGTGAAACGGACGGATCGTGTGAGTCCGCATATCATCCGTGTGACTCTGGCCGGTGGAGATCTGGGCAGCTTTGCGTACAGAGGCTTCGATCAGTGGTTCCGTCTGGCTCTCCCGGTCCGGACGAATGACAGACTCGACAATCTGCCGCAGCGATTCGGATTCGGCGGTCTGCTGAAGTTCCTGACTCTGCCCAAGGGCACCCGCCCGGTCATTCGCAATTACACCGTCCGTCAATTCCACGAAGGCACCGGCGAGCTCGATATCGACTTCGTCGTCCACGGCACGGAGGGCGTGGCGGGGCCGTGGGCGTCCACTGCCCAACCCGGCTCACCGGTCGCCCTGATCGATCAGGGCTGCGGCTGGTCTCCCTTGCCGGCCGAGAAGTCGCTCATCGTCGCCGATGAGAGCGGTATGCCGGCGGCCTTGGGAATTCTGCGGGACATGCCTCGCGAGGCCGTCGGCGACGCCATCATCGAGATCTTCGACGAACGTGACAAGCAGGACGTCGAGGCACCCGACGGGATGGACGTCCGATGGGTGATTCGCGATCCGGACGCGCCCCCCGGTTCGCAGGCCCTGCCCACGCTGCGTGGGCTTCCTCTTGCCGAGAGCCTCTATGCCTTCGCCGTCGGGGAGTCTGCTCTGGCCACCGGCACACGGCGGCACCTGGTCAACGACCGTGGCATCCCGAAGTCGAACATCACCTTCTGCGGGTACTGGCGCGTAGGCAAAGCCTCACCGAGCTGAGCAGGTGCCGGGTCTGCGTTCGGCGTTCAGCGTTCAGCATTCAAGAGCACGATTCAGAGTACAGGCGGACGGAACATCACGAGCCCCGGCTGTCCGTTCGGTGCCTGCGGTCCGTGTCCGAGTTCGACGAACCCGAGGCTGCTGTAGATTCGCCGAGCGGGCGAATCGATGTCGTCGGTCTGCAGCCAGCAGGCGTATCCGCTGACACCCCCGAGCCATCCTTCCAGGGTGCGCCGTCCGATCCCGGTCGACTTCCAGTCGGGATCGCGCGCCAGCAGGTTGAGCGCATAGGTCCATTCGAGGTGAGGGGCGGCATCGCCCAGGCTCTCGTTCAATTCATAGGCCCATGAGTAGTTCTGTTCCTGCCAGGACCAGAAATGTCCGTAGGCGAACGATCTCAGGTGGCCGTTCGACCGTGTGAGAGCGGCGAGGACTTGACCGTTGCGGACCGAGACCTCGTAGACGTCGGCAAACAGGGCCGCGTACTTCGGGTCCTCATTCAGCGGCGGCAGTGCGGCAGCGGCGCCATAGAGTGACTCGACCTCGCTCGGTGGCGGCAGCACTCCTGGAATTTCGGCAGTCGAACTCACAGGGTCCCAATGCGGCCCCAGTCCGCCGGGGAGTCCCCACACGAGCTCGACCGGGAGATCAGGCTGAATCCCGGACGACCCCGTCGCGGACACATCGTTCATAACTCCCACACTAGCCATGTCCAAGGTCAGCTGATTGAACTCGAGGTGACATTCCGTCACATCCCGCTGCCCTGGTCTCTCTCGCTGCTGACCTGATCACTCTCGGTGTCCGGCTTCCTGCAATCGCCTGGTGAGGAGTCGCTCGGCCGGACTCGGTCCTCCGTCGGGGCGAGGACGCAATTCCTCCCTGAACCACATATCTACGCCGATGGTCCGACCGAGGATTTCGACAGTCGAGCTCTGCTTCCTGCCGAACCGGGGAATCGTCAGCCACCTCGGGATGGCTTCCGAATCGCGCTGGTCGGGCACATTCGAATTCTTCGGCCCGGCGGATTCTGGTCCCGGTGGCCCGTGCGCTTCCGGCCCCGGCGGACCAGGTGGTTCCACCTCCCGTGCGCCGGTCGCACCTGGCTCCGGCGGTCCGGTCGATTCCGGCCCCGGCGGTCCGGTCGAACTCTCGACGACGAACTCATCGACTACCTCGCCTTCGACGTATTTGGGATCCGGCGGTGCGATCGCATGGGTCCCGGCCCCATATTTGTGTCCGGTGGGTGTGGTGACCACCAGCCTGTCGGCAGCTGCCTCGTGGCGCCAGCCGGTGAGTTCCTTCGCGTAGTTGCAGGCTGCGCACAGACCTGACGCGTTGTCCCACCCGGTCGCTCCCCCACCGGCGAAGGAATCGACATGATCGGCGTGCTTGATCTGCGCCTCACACCAGGGTGATCTGCAGACATCGTCGCGGATGATGACCATACGTCGAAGCAGTCCGGTGAACTCGCGGCGCCTCGAGTCCATGCGGACGAGCTGGCCGTCAGTGGGCCTCGTGTAGAGCCTGCGGAGAAACACCTCTGCTTCGTTCGCGGCCACGAAGTTCCTGGCCGACTCTGCGGGTATCGGCCCGAACCCGGGGAACCAGGCAGGGTCCTCACCCGCTGCAAAGAGGCTGCTCTCGTTCATCACGACATGTACCTCGGTCGGAATCGCCTCGGCGCCCTCTTGCCCTGTCAAACGCTGAACGAGCAGATCTGCCATGAGCTGGGACTGCGAGTTGCCCTCGGCCTGGCCGGTCCCGATCAGGGATTGCGCCGACCTGCTCAGGTTCGCATAGGCCGCAACCGCCTGCGGCATGGGCAGAAGCGCGGTCAGGTAGGCCATGTTCCCCGGTGCCGGACGCACGGTCACAGTACGCTCTTCGGTGCGTCGTTCGAGATGATCGACCGCCGCCTCCTGATCGAGCTTCTGCGCCAGCGCACGGACTTCGTTGCCGAGACGACGGATACCCACTTCGGCGAGGCGCTCTCTCATCCGCTCGTCGACTTCCTGTCGCTTCTCGCGGGGCAGCCAGGTGGTCTCCTTGACCACGATGCGCGCCTTCTCCTCCGAGATGGTCCCGCTCTTCAGCGCGGCGAAGGTGTTGGGCATATCCATGATCAAGGTGCGGGAGAAGCCGAGCAGGGCGCTGCCTCGTGCCCGTGAGACCCGGCGGGCCAGGGCGACCTCGGCCCCAAGCCCACGCCCTTGCTTCATACTCGGCATCCCGTCCACGGATTCGCGATTTCTGCGCAGCATGTCGAGGGTGAGTGCTTCTCGTGCTTGGATAGCGGCACTTGTCGAGTTCAGTTCCTCGAGTGCGGTGATCCGGTCGATGGCCTCGGCCTCGGTCGCCGCCGGCGGCAGAGAGGACAGTTCTTCACGCCACCGATGTATCTCGGCGACTGTATCTGAAACCGTCTCTGCTTCCATGCCCACCAGACTAGACCTCGGCACTGACATGACTTTTCTGGCGAGCATCGCCCGAGGTCAGTGGGCCGAAAGTGGGGACAACCGGTCAGCGCGGACGAGCGCGGAGAGTCCCGTTCCGACAGGGCACCGCCGGCCCTCCCATTCCGACCGAGCGAAGTCGGGGAACCTCAGCTCAGCCGCTCCCCCGTGGTCTCACGCGCAAGCAGTCCCATGAGGACGACCGCGACTACGACGAGCAGTCCGGTGAGGACGAATGTCAGCGTCAGTCCGAGCACCGGCCACATGAAGGCGCCGAATACGAGCGGAGCGATGCCCGTCGCCACTCGCGACGCGGCGGAGGCCCAGCCGAAGCCGGAACCGCGCAGCCGCGTCGGATAGAGCTCGGAGACGTAGGTGTAGAGCGTCGGAATCGCGATCTGCACGACGAAGCCGAAGCCGATGATGGCTGCCCTCGCGCTCCACGTGAGTTCGGCACCGGAGGCCTCGATGAACATCGCCGAGACGACGAGCAGCACGGCCGCGACGATCGACGTCACACCCAGCACCCACTTGCGTCCGAAGCGCTCGACGATGAGCGCAGAGACCACGACGCCGAGGATGCCGACCGCGGTCATCGAACCGGTCACCAGGAACGCCGCCTGGTCTGCCAACCCCTGTTTCTTGAGGATCCCGGGAAGCCATGTCAGTGCCGCGTAGTAGACAAGAAGAACGGACACGAAGAGTGCCCACGAGACGAGAGTCGTCTTGGCCGAGTGCTGCCAGAGTTGGACCAACTGCCCGGTGGCGGCTCGGAGATGCCTGCTGACCGGGGCGGCAGACGGAGATTGACCGGCGCCCGCAGCACTCGCGGTACCAGCGGCGCCGACAGCACCAGCAGCTCCGCCGGCGCCCGCAGCACCGGCACCAGCAGAACCGATGCCACCAGCGACACCGGGCGCGTCATGGGTCCACTCGCTCACCTCGGCGCCGGTGCGCTTCACCAGGCGGGCGATGACGGCGTCGGCCTCGGCATAACGGCCGACCGAGGCCAGATAGAGAGGTGATTCTGGGATTCCGAAGCGCACCGCGACGGTGAGCAGGGCAGGCACGATCATAACGAGCATGATCAGCCTCCAGTCGCCGAAGCCGAGCAGCCACGCGGAGACGAAGGCGCACAGCGAGGCACCGATCGGCCACCAGCCGTCCATCGCGGTCAGCACCCGCCCACGGTGACGGCTGGGCGTGAACTCGCCGACGAGGGCGTAGTCGACGGGGATGCATCCGCCGAGCCCGAAACCGGCGAGGAAGCGGAAGAGGATGAACCACCCGAAGGCCGGAGAGAACGCGCCGGCGATCGTGAAGATCGAGAAGACGAGGAGGGTGAGAGTGAAGGCCTTCTTCCGGCCGATGACGTCGGCGACGCCTCCCCAGATGAAAGCGCCCAAGGCCATGCCGATGAGATTGGCTGTGGCGATCCATGCGGCCTGGCCGACGCTGAGGTCCCAATGGTCGCTGAGCAGCGGAATGAGGAATCCGTTGAGCGCGACGTCCCAGGCGTCGAACATGAATCCCAGACCGCCGATGAGGAAGATGGCACCTTGGGTGCGCCATTTCCACGGCAGGTGGGCGATGACTTCGGAGGCGGTCGGCACAGACGCCGAGGTGGTGGTGGACACGACCACACAGTACCCCATTTAACGCAGAATTGAGTAAATGGGAGGCCGGTCGAGACCGCCCGAGATCACGGAGCGGGTGCAGTGGCCAGAATGTGACGAAGGCGGGCACCGCGATCAATGTCGCAATGCCCGCCCCGTCAGCGGCGTCTGCCCAGTCAGCGGTGCCCGCCAGAACTCTGCTCCGAACTCGGCTCAGAGCGCGAGGTCCGAGCCTCAGGCCAGGCGCACCAGCCAGTTGTTCGTGTCCTCGGCGCGACCGTACTGGATGTCGAGCAGCGTCTTGCGCAGCTCCATGGTCTTCTCGCCGGCGGTCTCACCATGGTCGATGGTGAAGTCCTCGCTGACGAGCTTGCTGATCGGGGTGATCACGGCGGCGGTGCCGCAGGCGAAGGCCTCGACGATCTCGCCGCTGGCCGCTCCTTCACGCCACTCCTCGACCTCGATCTTCCGCTCCACCGGTTCGAGACCGAGCTGCGGTGCCAGATCGAGCAGCGAACGACGGGTCACCCCGTCGAGGATCGTGTCGCTCAGGCCCGGGGTGAGCAGCTTCCCATCCTTCGTCACGAGCATGAGGTTCATGCCGCCGAGCTCGTCGATGTACTTGTTTTCCTCGGCATCGGTGAAGAGCACCTGCTGGCAGCCCTTGGCCGCGGCCTCGTTGGTCGGCACCAGCGAGGAGGCGTAGTTGCCGCCGCACTTGGCGAAGCCGGTACCGCCGGCACCGGCCCGCTTGAGCGTGGTCGAGAGCCAGATCGACAGCGGCTTGATGCCACCGGCGAAGTACGGTCCCGCAGGCGAGGCGATGACGTAGTAATCGACTTCGTGGCTGGCCCTCACGCCAAGGAATCGCTCCGTGGCGATCATGAACGGACGCAGGTACAGGCTCGACTCATCGGCTTCCGACTCCGGCGTCGGCACCCAGGCCTGGTCGAGCGAGACCAGCGCCTTGAGCGAGTTGATGAAGTCCTCTTCGCTCAGCTGCGGCAGCGCGAGGCGTTCGGCCGAACGGTTGATGCGCGCGGCGTTGCGTTCGGGACGGAAGGTCCATACCGAGCCGTCGGCGTGACGGTAGGCCTTGAGGCCCTCGAAGATCTCCTGCGCGTAGTGGAAGACCGCGGCCGCGGGGTCGAGCACGAGCGGACCGTATGGCTTGACCTCGTGAGCCTGCCAACCATCGTCGATCGTGTAACGGATGTGAGCCATGTGATCGGTGAAGTACTTCCCGAATCCGGGGTCCTTCTTGATGTTCTCGCGCACCAGCTCGGGTTGCGGCTGGAGATTCTTAAGAACGACAAATTCAGTCATCGGAACTCTTTTCTCATGTGTGATGAGTGACACTGCCAGGGTAGTCCATCACCCCGGTGCACGTCGCACCGGGGTTATGGCTCCTGACCGTTCGGTCGGGTGTGTTCGTTCGCCGAGGCGGCCCCACGTTCCGTCGTCACCGACAGAGAGGCTCGGCCCCGGTTCTCAACCGGGCTCGGCTCACGTGAGCTCGGTCCAATTGAGCCCTGCCCAGTTGGGCCCTGCCCAACCAGGCTCGGCCCGAGTGGGCTCAGCTGAAGTGACCTCAGCCCAAGCGGGCGGCGATCGCGTCGCCCACCTCGGCGGTGGATCGCTTGGTGCCGTCGCGGTCCGCGAGGTCGGCTTCCACTGCGGCCTCGATCGACTTCGAGACCACGTCGAGGCCGAGGTGAGAGGCCATGAGCGAGGCCGAGAGTATCGAGGCTGTGGGATCGGCGATCTGCTTGCCGGCGATGTCGGGAGCTGAGCCGTGGATGGGCTCGAACAGGCTCGGCGCGGTGCCTTCGACATTGAGGTTGCCGGAGGCGGCCAGGCCGATGCCGCCGGTGACCGCTGCCGCGAGGTCGGTGAGGATGTCGCCGAACAGGTTGTCGGTGACGATGACGTCGTAGCGGGTGGGGTCGGTGACCATGTAGATCGTGCAGGCGTCGGTGTGCTCGTAGTTGACGGCGACCTCGGGGTACTCCGCGCCGACCTTCTCGACGACGCGGCGCCACAAGTGTCCGGCGTGGACCATGACATTGTGCTTGTGCACATAGGTCAGCTTCTTGTTCCGCGACTGCGCGCGCTCGAAGGCGTCGCGCACGACCCGCTCGACGCCGTACCAGGTGTTCACGGACACCTCGGTGGCCACCTCGTTGGGGGTGTCGGTCCGCACCGACCCGCCCATTCCGGTGTACGAGCCCTCGGTGCCCTCGCGGACGACGACGAAGTCGATCGCGCCGGGGTTCGCCAGGGGGCTGGTCACACCGGAGAAGAGCTTCGAGGGACGCAGGTTGACCGCGTGGCCGAGGCCGAAGCGCATCTTCAGGATGACCCCGCGCTCGAGCACTCCCGACGGTACGCTCGGGTCACCGCAGGCGCCGAAGAAGATGGCGTCGTGGCCCCGCAGGGATTCGAGCTCCTCGTCGGTGAGCGTCTCACCGGTCTCATGCCAGCGCTTGGCGCCGACGGTGTAGTCGGTGAGTTCGAGCTCCACGGGGTCGCCGGAGACCTCGATGGCACGCTGGAGGGCCTTGAGACCTTCGGGGACGACTTCGTTGCCGATTCCATCACCGGGCATGACTGCGATTGAGAACTTCATGGTCACAGACTAGAACTCATCTCACGATACAACTAGCACGTCCTACTATTCGGACACCACCGTCGGGCTGTGCCCAGCCGCGGCCGAACGGCCGCCAGCAAGGGGATCTGCGCGGGGAACGGTGCGGCGCGGTGGGTGCACGGTCCACGCACAGTGAGAACATGAACAATTTCACGCCGCAAACCCGGCTCCGGACTACACAATCGTCGCAGAAGAGTCGAAGATGGAGATAGCACCCCGACAAACCCCGCAGGGGCGGCAATTTCAGTCTCCCGAGAGAAAGTCGATCATTGACAGACACCATCCGCAACGCCCGAGCCGCAGCCCTTCCCGCCAAACTCTCTCGCTCCTGGCTGCTCGTCAATGCGGCGAAGGAGGAGCTGTTCACCCCTGCACAGACCTCCGAAGCGGATTCCGTCATCTTCGATCTCGAAGCCTCCGTGGCCGATGACAAGAAGCTCGAAGCCCGCGACAACGTCGTCCGTGCCCTCGAGAACGGCATGTCCGCGTGGGTGCGCATCAACAAGATGGGTTCGGAGTTCTGGGACGACGATCTCGCTGCGGTCGCCATGCTGCCCGGCCTGCGCGGAGTCATGCTGCCCGAGACCGAGCGTCCGGAGCAGGTCTCATACACCGCCATGCGCGCCAAGGCAGGCCTGCCCGTCATCGCCCTCCTCGAATCCGCGCACGGAGTCGAGAACGCGACCAAGATCGCCGAGGCCCCCGGCACCTTCCGCATCGCCTTCGGCACGAATGACTTCCGCAAGGACACCGGTTTCTCCGGTGACCCCATGGCCCTGGCCTACGCCCGTTCGCGGCTGACCATCGCCTCCCGCATGGGCGGGCTGCCCGGTGCCATCGACGGTCCTTCGGCCGCCGACGCCGATGACGAGCAGGTCCGCAAGGACGCCGAGGTGACCCACATGATGGGCATGACCGGCAAGCTCGTCCTCACCGTCGACCAGGTCAACACCCTCAACGATTCGATGAGCCCGAGCGAGGACGAACGCCACTGGGCCCGCCAGATGCTCGCGGCCGCCGAGGGCGGCTCGGAGATCACCGACGGCTCGTACCTGCCGCGTCTGGCCCGTGCGAAGAAGATCGCTTCCCTGGCCGACACCTACGGCCTCTGGAACGCTTGAGTCCGGAAGGTTCGTCCGACTCGAACGAACCGGACGAACCAGGCGAACAGGTCGAACCGCCTGAGCCGGTCGGACCAGCACACCGGCCACAGCAGACGATCCGACAGCCCACGTGGCTGCTCCTGTCCACACTGCCCGCGATCCTGCTCGTCGCCGCTTTCGGGCTCTGGCTGCACCTCGAGGTCGTCGGCCCGACACCGGTCGACCGGACGTGGCTGGATCTCGTCGGCCTCACTCCCGGCACCGTCCCCTACCATCTGGCGGTGATCCTCGCCGTGGTCGGCGGGGGCACCGGGGCCGTGATCTGCACCGGTCTGCTGACCGCCGTCTTCGTCCTATGCCGACGTTTCAGAACCGCGGGATTCCTCGCCTCGGCGATGCTCATCGGCATCGGGCTCTCTGAGCTGCTCAAGGCGCTCGTCACCCGGATCAGACCCACCGATCAGCTCTACGACTCCCTCGGCTGGTCCTACCCCTCGGGGCATTCGATGGGCGCCGCGGCACTGGCGGTGAGCCTTGCGATCATCGTCGCACGCTCGCGCATGCTCACACTCACCTCGCACGATGAGCCCGGTGACGGCGCGCTGCCGCGCCTGCGCTTCCACTGGTCGATGCTTCTGGCGCTGGCCTGGGTGCTTGTCATGATGTGGTCGCGCACCGCACTGCAGGTCCATTGGCTCTCGGACACGATCGCGGGCGCCCTCATCGGGATCTCGGCGGCCGTGCTCGCCGATGAGCTCTGGACGTGGATGACGGCGAAGTCCCAGAACGCGAAGGCCCGGCCATCTCCGCAGCAGAGATGACTCTGCAGAGATGACCGGGCCTTGACGATCGAAGCTTGAAGATCTGACCGTGACGATCAAGCCGCCGATCGGGTCGCGAACCGAGGCCGACCCGACCGGGTATATCCGAGGTCAGTCCTCGGTCAGTGACACCGCGCTGAACGCGGAGGCGTTGACCGCACCGGCGACGGCCTTGACGACCTCCTCGGAGACCGCCGAGTCGACCGCGAGCACCGACAGCGCCTGGCTGCCCTCGGAGGACGGCGAGACCTGCATGCCCGCGATGTTGATCTCATTGGCGCCGAGCGCGAGCCCCAGCTGTCCGATGATGCCCGGACGATCCTCGTAGAGGAAGATGAGCAGGTTGTCGGTGAGCTCGATCTCGAGATCGTAGCCGTTGACCTCGGTGAGCTTCTGCACGAGCTTCGGCCCGGTCACGGTGCCGGACACCGAGATCCGCTGCCCGGAGCTCGTGGTCGCGGTCAGACGGGTGATGTTGCGGAAGGACTCGCAGTACGGATCGGTGCTGAGTTCGACGCCGATCCCCCGCTCCTCAGCCAGCAGCGGGGCATTGACGTAGGAGACCTGGTCGGACACGACGTCCTTGAACAGGCCTTTGAGTGCCGAGAGCTTGAGGACGGAGACGTCCTTGTCGGCGATCTCGCCGTTGACCTCGACCTTGAAGTGGGTGACCGAGGAGTCGGCGAGGGAGTTGACGACCCGTCCCAGGCGCTCTGCCAGGGGGATGCCCGGGCGCACATCCTCGTGGATGGCCCCGCCGGCGACGTTGACCGCATCGGGGACGAGTTCCCCGGCCAGGGCCTTGCGCACGGACTTCGCGACGGCCACGCCGGCCTTCTCCTGGGCCTCTTCGGTGGAGGCGCCGAGGTGGGGCGTGACGTTGACGGCGTCGAGTTCCATGAGTGCCGAGTGCTCCGGGGGTTCGGTGCTCCACACGTCGATGCCGGCGCCGCCGACCTCGCCGTTCGCGACCGCCTCGGCGAGGGCTGCCTCATCGATGATGCCGCCGCGGGCGACGTTGATGAACCGGGCGCCCGGCTTGGCGGTCTTGAACTCCTCGGCACCGATCATGCCGATGGTCTCCGGGGTCTTGGGCATGTGGACGGTGACGAAGTCGGACACCGCGAGCAGTCCCGGCAGGTCCATGACCTCGACGCCCATCTGCGCGGCGCGCGACTGGGTGATGTAGGGGTCGTAGCCGACCAGGCGCATGCCGAAGGCCTTCGCGCGTTCGGCGACGAGGCCGCCGATCCGGCCGAGTCCGACGATGCCCAGAGTCTTCTCGTAGAGTTCGACGCCGGTGTACTTCTTACGGTTCCACTCCCCCGCCTTGAGCGAGGTGTTGCCGGCACCGAAGTAGCGTGCGGAGCCGAGGATGTGGGCCATCGTCAGCTCGGCCGCGGAGACGATGTTCGAGGTCGGTGCGTTGACGACCATCACACCCGCCGAGGTGGCTGCCGGGACGTCGACATTGTCGAGTCCGACTCCGGCGCGGGCGATGACCTTGAGGCTCTTGGCCGCCCCGATCGCCTCGGCGTCGACCTGAGTGGCCGAGCGGACGAGGATCGCATCGGCGTCGACGATGGCCTCGAGCAGCTGGGAGCGGTCAGCACCTTCGGTGTGGCGGATCTCGAAGTCTCCTCCGAGGGCATCGATCGTGGCCGGTGACAGTTCTTCGGCGATGAGCACGATGGGCTTGGGCACTGAATTCCTCCTGTTGCGTCCGGGACGCGTCCATCTTATGAGACCTTGTGAATGCTTTCACAAAGTCTCAGAATCTGGGAACCCGCCGCGACAGCAGACGGGCCCGACCGGGACTCAGATGCGAACCCCGCCTCAGAACCCGTTGGGCGAGTAGGGCATCCGCCCGAGGCTGAACAGGGCACTGGCCCGCACGGCCGCACCGGGGACGTTCTCGTCGATGCGACCGGCCCGGACGAGGATCACCGGGTCGGCTCCCCCGAGGTAGAGGGAAGCGAGCTCGGCGATGCCCAGTGACAGGTCGGCCTGAGCCGAGTCCGGGGCCTTCTCGACCACGGCGTTCTCACCGTCGGAGGTGATCGTGTAGCGGCCGCCGGCGAGGTCGAGCGAGTCGTCGATCTCAAGCGTCAGCATTCCCGGCACGTACCAGGGCCGGGCCTCGAGGGCGGCCTTGACGTCGAGGATGCGGATCCAGATGTTGTCCTCGGTGGACACGGTCTTGACCCGGCGGGAGTCGGTGAGCAGCCAGGGCAGCGGCGAGTCTTCGGCCGATTCGCCGAAGGTCACCTTCGTCGAGAGGTCGATGGCGGCGAGGAACGACCACAGTGAGGAGTATGCGGCGTCGGTGACGGCGACGAAGTCGATGAGGTCGATCGTCGGCGGGTTCTTCGACCAGCCTGCGAACTTGTAGGACACGTAGCCGTCGGGCTCACCGGACTCGTCGAAGTGCAGGGCGGCGCGCACGCCGCGGTCCTCTTCACCGGTGTCGGTGTTGAGCGCACCGGTGGCGCGTTCGACGTAGGTCTGCTGGCGCTCCATCGCCCCGGGTGAGGTGCGCATGAACTCGCCGTAGATCTTCGGCGCGAGTTCACGCAGCTCGCTCGGCAGGCACATCTCGACGCGCCGGTCGGGTTCGTGGACCATCTTGAAGCCCGGGGAGGTGTCGACCTCGATCGAGTGCGCCCAGGTGGCGACCCCGAAGCCGAACCGGGAGTAGATTCCGCCCTCGGTCGCGGTCAGCGCGGCGAACGGGTAGCCCTCGGCCTTCGCCTCGGCGAGGTCGGTCGTCATCAGCGAGCGCAGCAGGCCGCGCCGGCGATGGGTGGGGCGGACGGTCACCCAGGTGATGAGGTGACCGGGGACGAGCCGGCCGCCGCCGACGTTGACGAGCTTCTCGAACCACGCGAAGGTCGCGACCGGAATCGAGGAGTCGAGGGCGTGCTCGTATTCCTGATCGGCGTAGACCGCGGTGAGGTTGCGACCGTCGGCGATGGCGCGTTCGACACGATTCTTCAGCGCGGGATCGGTCGACCGAACATCGTGGAAGCCCACGCTCGTCGAGGCGAAATAGCCCTTCGTGCGCTCATCGGGTTGCCCGGTGGTCTTGTCGAAAGCTGGCTGGAAGTTCTCGAATCTGTAATTCGTCACCCCTCAACAGTAATCCACTTCAACCCCTGCGAATAGTTCACATCACAGAGTTCGGCGCCTGAGCGGCACCGACCGGCCGGTCGGCCATGGCCGTGACAGGGCAAAGCGGGACCCCGGGAATCGTGTGACTCCCGGGGTCTCGGTGCGATCGGTGCTCCGCGTACGCAAACTCCCGACTGATCAGCGAGCGGCAGTGCCCTCGGTGTAGTCGTCCTCGGAGTCCTTGAGCCAGGCGAACATCTTGCGCAGTTCGCGGCCGGTCGACTCGATCGGGTGCTTCTCTTCCTTGGCGCGCAGCTCGTTGAACTCTGCCGCACCGTTCTTCTGGTCGTTCATGAAGCGCTCGGCGAACTTGCCGTTCTGGATGTCGTCGAGGACGCCCTTCATGTTCTCCTTCACCTCGGGGGTGATGACCCGCGGGCCGGAGACGTAGTCGCCGTACTCGGCGGTGTCGGAGCAGGACCAACGCTGCTTGGCGATGCCGCCCTCGACCATCAGGTCGACGATGAGCTTGAGCTCGTGGAGGACCTCGAAGTAGGCGATCTCGGGCTGGTAGCCGGCCTCGGTCAGGGTCTCGAAGCCGTACTGCACGAGGTGGGAGACGCCGCCGCAGAGGACGGTCTGCTCACCGAACAGGTCGGTTTCGGTCTCCTCTGTGAAGGTGGTCTTGATGCCGCCGGCGCGCAGGCCGCCGATGCCCTTCGCGTAGGAGAGCACGGTGTCCCAGGCCTTGCCGGAGGCGTCGACCTCGACGGCGACGAGCACGGGCACACCACGTCCGTCGACGTATTCGCGGCGAACGACGTGACCGGGCCCCTTCGGTGCGACCATGATGACGTCGACGCCCTCGGGTGCCTGGATGTAGTCGAAGCGGATGTTGAAGCCGTGGATGAACACGAGGGTCTTGCCCGGTGCCAGCTGATCCTTGATCTCGTTGTTGAAGATCTCGGCCTGGACCTGGTCGGGGGCGGCGATGGTGATGACATCGGCCCATGCGGACACCTCGGCGGGGGTGCCGACCTCAAGGCCTTCGGCAGCGGCCTTGTCGCGGCTCGAGGAACCTTCCTTGAGGCCGATGCGGACCTCGACGCCCGAGTCGCGCAGGCTCAGCGAGTGCGCGTGGCCCTGGCTGCCGTAGCCGATGACGGCGACCTTCTTGCCCTGGATGACGGACAGGTCGGCATCGTCGTCGTAATAGCGTTCTGCTGCCATGGTTTCTTAGCTCCTTCAAGAGTTCGGGGGTACTCCCCCATTGTTTCACAGTTCGGTACTGCAGTTCATTTATTGAGATTCTTGCCGTTCCACGAAATGGAACGCGGATCGCGGACCGTCGCCCCCGCCTCGGCGAGGAAGACCAAGCCTCGGCGGGGCTCCTATCGGCTCAGCCCCGCAGGGCACGATCGGTGATCGACTTCGAACCGCGGCCGATGGCCACCATGCCCGACTGGACGATCTCCTTGATCCCGAAGGGCTCGAGGACGTCGCGGAGAGCGTCGACCTTGCCCTGCTCACCGGTGACCTCGACGCTGACCGAGTCGGTCGAGACGTCGACGATCTTCGCCCGGAACATGTCCACAGCGGACGCCACCTGGGGTCGGGTCGAGGCGTTGGCCTTGACCTTGTAAATGACGTGGGCCCGGCGCACCGAGCTCTCGGCCTCGAGCTCGACGATCTTGATGACGTTGACGAGCTTGTTCAGCTGCTTCGTCACCTGCTCGAGGGGCACATCCTCGACGTCGACGACGACGGTGATGCGTGAGAGCCCCTCGTGTTCGGTCACACCCACGGCGAGGCTGTGGATGTTGAATCCGCGGCGGGCGATGAGTCCGGTCAGGCGGGCCAGCACGCCCGGTTTGTTCTCGACCAGGACCGAGAGTGTGTGTCGGCTGTTCATTCCAGGCCTCCTTCGATCTGAGCCACGGAGCGAACCGTGCCGTCTTCTTCTGCGCCGGCTTCGGCGATGATCTGCTCCTCGGCCTGCTCATCGCCCTCGCCGTCGAACTCGGGGCGGACGCCGCGGGCGTATTCGATCTCGTCGTTCGAGACTCCGGCGGCGACCATCGGCCAGACCATCGCATCCGGCGGAACCGTGAAGTCGAGGACGACCGGACGGTCGTTGATCGACAGCGCCTTCTCGATCGCCGAGTCGACGTCCTCATTGCGATCGACGCGCAGCGCCTCGCAGCCGTACGCTTCGGCGAGTTTGACGAAATCGGGGATCCGGATCGTCTCATGGCCCGTGTTGAGGTCGGTGTTGGAATACCGGCCGTCGTAGAACAGGGTCTGCCACTGGCGGACCATACCGAGGGAGGAGTTGTTGATGATCGCGACCTTGATCGGGATGTTGTTGAGAGCGCAGGTCGCCAGTTCCTGGTTCGTCATCTGGAAGCAGCCGTCGCCGTCGATCGCCCACACGACCCGGTCGGGTTCGGCGACCTTGGCGCCCATGGCCGCGGGTACGGAGTAGCCCATGGTGCCCAGCCCTCCGGAGTTCAGCCACGACTTCGGACGTTCGAACTCGACGAACTGGGCGGCCCACATCTGGTGCTGGCCGACGCCTGCGGCATAGACCGCCTCGGGGCCGGTGAGTGCGGAGATCCGGGAGATCACGTACTGCGGATCGCACAGCTCACCATGCGAGGAGTAGCCCAGCGGGTAGGTCGTCTTGAGCCGGTCGATGAAGCGCCACCAGGGCTCGCGCTCCCGCTCGAGGGCCTTGGGGAACTTGCCCTTGAGCTCGACGAGCATCTCGGAGAGCACCTCGCGGGCGTCACCGACGATGGCGACCTCGACCTCACGGTTCTTCCCGATCTCGGCCGGGTCGATGTCGGCGTGGATGACCTTCGCATTCGGCGCGAAGGAATCGAGATTGCCGGTCACCCGGTCATCGAAGCGGGCGCCGATGGCGATGAGCAGATCCGACTTCTGGAACGAGGTCACAGCGGGCACACTGCCGTGCATGCCGGGCATGCCCAGGTGCTGGGGGTGCGAATCGGGGAACGCACCCCGAGCCATCAGGGTCGTGGCCACGGGAATCTTCGTCGCCTCGGCGAGTTTGAGCAGCTCCTTCTCCGCCTGCGAGCGGATGACGCCGCCGCCGATGTAGAACACCGGGCGCTGAGCTTCCGAGATCAGGCGCGCGGCCTCCCGGATCTGCTTCGCGTGGGGTTTGAGCACGGGCCGGTAGCCGGGCAGCTGCGGCTCCTCGGGCCAGACGAACGGCGCCGTCCCGGTCTGCGCATCCTTGGTGATGTCGACGAGGACGGGGCCGGGGCGCCCGGTGGTGGCGATGTGGTGGGCATTGATGATGGCCTCGGGAATGTCCTCGGCCCGGGTGACGAGGAAGCTGTGCTTGGTCACCGGCATCGTCATGCCGACGATGTCGGCCTCCTGGAAGGCGTCGGTGCCGAGTAGCTTCGAGCTCTGCTGGCCGGTGATCGCGAGCACCGGAACCGAGTCCATGTGCGCATCGGCCAGGGCCGTGATGAGGTTGGTCGCACCGGGACCGGAGGTGGCGATGCATACGCCGAGCTTGCCCGAGGCGGCCGCGTATCCTTCGGCCGCGTGGCCGGCGCCCTGTTCGTGGCGGACAAGGATGTGGCGGATCTTGTCGGTCTCGAAGAGGGGATCGTAGGTCGGGAGGATGGTGCCGCCGGGCAGTCCGAAGACCGTTTCGACCTCGAGCTTCTCAAGGCTGCGGACGATTGCCTGCGCGCCGGTGAGGACCTCCGGCGTCGTGGTGCGCCGAATGCTGGACGGTGTGGCGGTGACCGGGGTGG
Source organism: Brevibacterium sp. CCUG 69071 (assembly GCF_021023135.1). Classification (GTDB taxonomy): domain Bacteria; phylum Actinomycetota; class Actinomycetes; order Actinomycetales; family Brevibacteriaceae; genus Brevibacterium. Next base: position 678,495 of record NZ_PGFV01000002.1, on the reverse strand, counting down.
CGCCGGGCGAAGTCCCGGATGCCGCCTTGGCCGAGGGCGTGGCTGCCATCGTTTCCTATCCTTCCTGGTTTTCCTTCTCGTCCCCGCATGAAAAAAGCCCCTCCGGTTTCGGTAGGGGCGCGCGGAACGTGTCGTGTCGACAGGCTACGGATGATCCGCGCGCTGGGTAATGACGACGACAAGAAGGTTGTTCATGGCTCAATAGTTCACCGCGCGTGTTCGGGGTGTCAAACCTCGCAATCGATCGTCTCGAATATCGGGATGAGGGATACTTGATCGGTGAGACCGGCGCCGAGGCGGGGGTTCGCCGGCGACCGCGAGTGACCGGTTCGGGGCCCGCCGGTCTGACGGTCCGTGGCCCAGCAGTCCGGCGGCTCTTGGCCCTGCCGCACGGCGGTCCGTGGCCCGGCGATTCAGCGGTCAGAGAAAAGGGAAGCCCGATTGTGCGATCCGTAGACTCCGACACGCCGTCGCACTAGGCTCTTGTCTCGTGCGCCCCCTCCTCCGCTTCTGGCCCGATCTCCGCTCTCGCATCGGGGTGTACGCCTTCGTGCTCGTACTCACCCTGCTGGCCAACGGGATCCAGCTGGTCGTGCCGATGATCACCGGATACATCATCGACGGACCGATCGCCGAGCGTGACTTCTCCGCACTGTGGTGGCCGGTGCTCGGCGTCCTCGCCATCGGCATCGTCGAGGCGGTGGGCATGTGGGCCAGACGGATGATCGTCGCGCCCGTGGTCTCGACCTGGGAGATCACCTGGCGGGCACGTCTGTTCGATCGACTGCAGTACACCTCGGTGGCCATCCACGACTCCTGGGAATCGGGCCAGCTGCTCTCGCGCGCGACCAACGATCTCTCGCAGCTGCGCCGCTTCTTCGCCTTCGGTCTGCCCTTCCTCGCCTCGACCCCGATCGTCATCCTCGTCGGCACGATCATGCTCACCTCCCTGCAGCCGGTCTTCGGCCTCATCATGATCGTCATGGCGGTGCCGACCATCGTGTCGGTGTCGATTTTCGAGAAGAAGTATCGGGATGCCTCCCGCCGGTCGCAGGACACGATCGGCGAGATCACCACCGAGGTCGAGGAGTCGATCCAGAGCATCCGCATCCTCAAATCCTTCGGCCGCTCCCCCTGGGCGGCTGCACGCTTCGGCCTCGTCTCGACGAAGTTCCAAGATCTGGAGGTCCGCAAGGCCAAGCTCGACTCGTGGTTCTGGTCCGTCCTCATCTTCCTGCCCACCCTGGCCCAGGCGGCGATCGTGGCGATCGGCACCTGGGGCGTCGTCGCCGGATGGACGACAGTGGGCACCGTGGTGGCCGGAGTGACGATCTCGATGGTGCTGCGAATGCCGATCGAGATGCTCGGCTTCCTCCTCGCCGATGCGCTCATGTCGCTCACGGCCGCGGCCCGCTATTGGGAGGTCATCGACATCAGGCGCGACATCACCGACGCCGACGGTCGGTTCGTCGATGACCCCGATGTCGGGAAGTACCGCGGCGAGCTCGTCTTCGACGATGTCGACTTCCATTTCTCGGATACCGAACGTGAGACCCTGTCCGGTCTCGACCTGCGCATCGAGCCCGGCCAGACCATGGCCATCGTTGGGGCGACAGGGTCGGGGAAGACCACTCTGGCCTCTCTCGTACCGCGCCTGCAGGACGTCACCGGAGGTGTCGTGCGCATCGACGGCGTCGACATCCGGAACCTGCCGGTCAACGAACTGCGCCACCTCGTCTCGGTGTCCTTCGAGGACCCGATCCTGTTCTCCACCTCGGTGGCCGAGAACGTGGAGATGGGTGCCCCGGGCTCCGACGACGAGGCGATCTGGCAGGCCCTCGAGATCGCCGCCGCGAAGGACTTCGTCTCCCACCTGCCCGAAGGCCTGGATACTCAGGTCGGAGAACAGGGACTCTCGCTCTCCGGCGGTCAGCGGCAGCGACTGGCCCTGGCCCGCGCGGTCATCGGCAAGCCGCGAATCCTCGTCCTCGACGACCCGCTCTCGGCCGTGGACGTCGACACCGAGGATCGGGTGCAGCTGGCCCTGCGCGAGATCCTGCCCGATTCGACGACGCTCATCATCGCCCACCGTCCCTCGACCGCGGCTCTCGCCGACGTCGTCGCGGTCCTCGACGGCGGGCGGATCGCAGCACAGGGCACGCATGAGGAGCTGCTCCTCTCCTCTCCGCTCTATCGCGAGCTGATGGGGGCGAGCGCCGTCGCCTCCGCAGCTGAGGAGCCGGGACGGGCTGGATCCGCGGTCGAAGGATCTGGACGGACCGCCTCGGCGAGCGCATCCGCCACGACCAACCGGGTCGAGGTGATCCGGGAGGCCGGGGACGGCGGGTCCCGCGATCTCAGCATGACGGAAGCCCATACGAGGGACGGAGGAGACGAATGAGCACGCCGCGTCTGGATCGCGACGACGAGGTCGAGCAGCTGCCTCCGGACATCGCCCTCAAGGCCCGGGCACTGCTGAAGTCGATGGTCCGCCCGCACCTGGGGATGGCGATCTTCCTCGCCGTCATCGTCGTCCTCACCGCCCTGGCCATGGTCATCGGTCCGGTGTTCATCGCCGCTGCCCTCGATGACGGGGTTCCCCGCGCCGTGGACGGTGACAAGGGCCCGCTCATCGGCGCGATCGCCGCATTCATCGCCTCGGCAGTGGCTTCGGCTATTCTGGCGTTCACCTCGACGCGCCTGGTCGGGATCACGGCGCAGAAGATCCTCTTCACTCTCCGCGCCCGCGTGTTCGCACACGTGCAGCGCCTTGACCTGGGCTATCACGAGAAGTCGACCTCGGGCCGCCTGGTCTCCCGGCAGACCTCGGACATGGAGTCGGTCCAACAGTTCCTCTCCTATTCCCTGTTCGAGACCGCACTGGCGCTGCTGCAGATGGTCTTCATCGCGGTCACCCTCGTCGTTCTCGATGTGCCGTTGGCGATCGTCGTCTTCGTCGGGTTCATCCCGCTGTTCTTCATCACGAAGGCCGCGCATTCGACGCAGCGCAACGCCTATCGGCGGACGAGGACATCGATCGCGAAGGTCATCGTCCACTTCGTCGAGACGATGGGCGGGATCCGCGCGGTGCAGGCCTACCGCCGTCAGCCCGATCGCCGCGGCACCCTACGTCGGCAGGATTCGCAGTACCGCGACGCGAATACCGATGCGCTGCGCGGCGTCGCCTGGTTCGCCGGGTGGACCCGGCTGGTCGGCAATGTCACCCAGACGGTGATCATCGTCGTCGGCGCGTGGCTCGTCATCGAGGGCTGGACCCAGGTCGGGGTGCTCGCCGCGTTCATCCTCTACCTGCGCCGCTTCTACGGACCGCTCGACGAACTGGTGCAGGCGTTCAACCTCTATCAGTCCGCTTCGGCGGCCTTGGAGAAGATCGCAGCGGTCCTCGATACCGACCCCGAGGTGGTTCCTCCATCCCAGCCCACGCACCTTCCGATCCGGGAGCAGGGCGCCGGCCGCTCGGTCGATCTCACCCATGTCCGCTTCTCATACGGCGACGGCGAAGACGTGCTCCCCCGCTTCGACCTGCGGATCCCTGCCGGGCAGATCGTTGCGCTGGTTGGTGCCACCGGTGCCGGCAAATCGACCCTCGTCAAGCTCGTCACCCGGTTCTACGATCCTTCGGAGGGCCGGATCACCATTGACGAGGTGGACCTGCGGGATCTCGACGACGCCGAGCTGCGGGCCAACGTCGTCATGGTCACGCAGGAGTCCTTCCTGTTCGCCGGCACGATCGCGGACAACATCCGGATCGGCAACCCGGACGCCGATGACGAGGCCGTGGTCGCCGCGGCCACGGCGGTGGGTCTCGATGCCTATATCCGCAATCTGCCGAACGGCTACGACACCGATGTGAAGAAGCGCGGCGGGCGGCTGAGCTCCGGGCAGCGGCAGCTCGTGTCCTTCGCTCGCGTGTTCCTGGCCGATCCTGCCGTCGTCGTCCTCGACGAGGCGACCGCGCACCTCGACATCCCGTCCGAGAGGCTGGTCCAGAATGCTCTTGCCACCGTGCTCGAGGGGCGGACCGCGATCATCATCGCCCACCGACTCTCGACCGTGGAGATCGCCGACCGGGTGCTCGTCATGGATGCCGGTCGGATCATCGAGGACGGCACACCGAATGAGCTCATCTCCGGCACCGGCCGCTTCGCCCAGCTCCACCGGGCGTGGAAGGACTCGTTGGTCTGATCGACTCGCGCTTCCCAGCAATGTATGTTGTTGTTCAGCGGAGGAATCGAGGCCATGAGGAGGTCACACGTGGATACCGAGTCCGACAATGATGTCGAACACGAAATCGAGGAACGTCGGATCATCGAGGCCGCGATGGCCCGCGGATATACGGCGACTAGATGGATGGCCTTCGCCCTCGCACTGCTATTCATCGCCTCTGGGCTGTGGTGGGCGGGGCTCCTGGTGGTGGTCTTGACCTCGTTCGAGATTCCCCGCTTCGTGACTCAGCGCTATGCACGGAAGCGAGGCGTCGAATTGAGGGTTCCGTCTGCCCAGACCACAGAGAAGACCTCGCTGTCGGGGCTGGTGCTCGCCGCTGTCTTCATTCCAGCTGTCTGCGGACTCGTCGTGGCCGAAGCGACTCTCGGACACCCGTTGCTGCCGTGGTCATGGAAGACGAAGCAGTGGGAGGTATCAGGTCTCTACATGGTCATTCCGATCGCCTTTGTCGCGCTGGTCTCGACGATCACCTGGTTCGTCCGACGGCAGAGGGCATCTCGAATCAGTCGCGGATGAGCGGAACGAAGCGATATCTGCCGTGCTTCGTAGATGCGTACTCATCGCCGCGGGTTCCGGTGCGCACGATTCGCAGCATCTCACCGGCGACAGGGATGACCATGACTCCCCCGACCCTCAGCTGCTCGATCAGTTCGGTCGGCAGCGTCTCGGCGCCGGCGGAGACGAGGATGCGATCGAAGGGACCCGACTCCGGCAGCCCCAATCGTCCGGGAGTCGCCGCCTCGATCCTCGCATTCGCAACCCCGTGATCGGTCAGAGCCTCCCGCGAGCGTCGTATCAGCTCTTCATGCCGCTCAACACCGATCACGTTCCCGTGCTCTCCGACACGGCTACCCAGCAGCGCCGTCGTCCAGCCGGAGCCTGACCCCAGATCGAGAATCCGCTCTCCGGGCTGCGGATCCAGCAGCTCGAGCATGTCGGCAACGGTGCTCGGCTGTGAGTTCGTCTGACCCAGCCCGATGGGCAGCGGCACATCGTCACCGGCATGGCTGCGTTCGCCGGCCGGCAGGAACAGCGCTCTGGGTATGCGTGACAGTGCTTCGACCAACGTGGTCTCCACGGTCGCGCCCTCCATTCTCGATCCGGTCGCATTGAGTTCCCTGTACGACAGCGTGCGCGTCTGCGCCCCGGATATCAAGGCCGAGCGCGAACCCACCTACACCACCGGGTATCGTTGGCCCGTGACGAAAACCGAACTCGACCGCGCGCAGACCCTCATCACCTCGATTCCTGATTACCCTCAGCCGGGAGTGAACTTCCGCGACATCTCACCGCTGCTCGCCGACGGTCCCGCGCTCCGTGCCGTCAGCGAGGCGCTCATCGCTCCCTTCGCAGGCAAGTTCGACATCGTCGGAGGCCTCGAGGCACGTGGGTTCCTCTTCGCCGGAACGATCGCCGCGATGACCGGTGTGGGCATCCTGCCCATCCGCAAGGCCGGCAAGCTGCCGAAGCCCGCAGCAGCGGTGTCCTACTCGCTCGAATACGGCACGGCCACGATCGAAGGCCCCGATGTGCTCGAGAAGGGCGAACGCGTCCTCCTCGTCGACGACATCCTCGCCACCGGCGGCACGCTCACCGCCGCCCAGTCACTGGTGGCCGACCTCGGCGCCGAGGTCGTCGGATCGGCCGTCGTCCTCGAACTCACCGACCTCGGCGGTCGAGAGCTCACCGGCGACGTCCACGCCCTCTTCACCGACTGAACGGTTCACGCAGCTCAGCCGCAGGTCTCGTACTTCGCTCACAGGTCCCGATGAGCAGGGACGGTACTCGTCCCAGCGCTCGGGAATACGGAGTCACCACCTCGGCGTTATATTCTCGTTCAGGCGTCCGATTCGGCGCCTGGCTCACCAGCGGCGTCCATATCGGACGCCGACCGGACCAGAACAATCGTGACGAAAGGCGTACACCTTGACGGTTCCCACACTCACACTCAATGACGGCAAGACGATCCCCCAGCTGGGCTTCGGCGTCTTCAAGGTCGATCCCGAGGAGACCGAGCGCATCGTCACCGACGCCCTCGAGGTCGGCTACCGCCACATCGACACGGCCGCCGTCTACGGCAACGAAGAGGGCGTGGGCCGCGCGATCGCGAAGTCCGGCATCGCCCGCGATGAGCTCTTCGTGACCACGAAGCTCTGGAACGACCGCCACGGTGCCGAGGAGTCGAAGCGAGCTCTGGGCGAGAGCCTCGAGAAGCTCGGCCTCGATCACGTCGACCTCTACCTCATCCACTGGCCGACCCCGGAGAACAAGAACTCTGTTGAGACCTGGGAAGCCTTCCCCGGCTACCGCGATGAGGGCCTGACGACCTCGATCGGCGTGTCGAACTTCGACCACCGCTTCCTGCCCGAGATTCTGAACACCGGGATCATCCCTGCCGTCGATCAGATCGAGGTCCACCCGCAGTTCCAGCAGGTCGATACCCGCCCGCTGCTGGCCGAACACGACATCAAGATCGAAGCCTGGGGTCCGCTGGGCCAGGGCAAGGTCGACTACGCGGACACCGTCATCGGTGAGATCGCCTCCGCCCACGGCAAGTCCTGGGCGCAGGCCATCATCCGCTGGCACCTGCAGAAGGGCCATGTCGTCTTCCCCAAGTCGAACAGCCGCGAGCGCATGGCCCAGAACTTCGACGTCTTCGACTTCGAACTCACCGACGCCGAGGTGAACGCCATCGATGGTCTCGAGAACGGCGGACGTGTGTCGGCCGACCCCGCTGAGGTGAACTGAACCACCGAAGTGACCTGAGCCGAGGTGAACTGAGCCTCGGTCTCAAACCACAGCGAAGCCGTCGGAGAGCAGAGTCTCTCCGGCGGCTTCGTCGTCTCTGATCAGCCCAGCACCCGGACCGGCTCCCCCGCCGCCCAGGCGGCGATGTCCTCGATCGCCTGGGTGAAGAAGATGCAGTACGTGTCCGCGGTGACGTAGCCGAGGTGCGGGGTGAGCACCGTGCGGGGTGCCGAGCGCAGCGGGTGGTCGACCGGCAGCGGCTCCTCGTCGTAGACGTCGATGCCGGCTCCGCGAATCTGCCCGGTCTCCAGAGCGCCGACGAGCGCATCGGTGTCCACGAGTCCGGCCCGCGAGGTGTTGACGAAGATGCTCGTCGGCTTCATGGCTGAGAATTCGGCACTCGAGACGAGGCTGCGGCTGCGTTCGCTGAGCTTGTAGTGCACGGTGACGACATCGGAGGTGGCGAAGAGCTCCTCTTTGCTCACCGCATGTGCCCCGACGTCGGCGGCCCGTTCCTGCTCGAGGTTCTGACTCCAAGCCACGACGTCCATCCCGAATGCCGCCCCGACCCTGGCCACCTGCGTTCCCAGACGACCGAGACCGACCACGCCGAGGCGGTGCCCGAAGAGGTCCCCACCGACCGTGGACTGCCACCCTCCGGTGCGCATCGCGGCATCCTCTAGAGGAATGCTGCGCAGCACGGAGAGGATGAGCCCCCAGGTCAGCTCCGGGGTCGCGGTGATCGTCGACTCGGTTCCGCAGACGACGACCCCCTGGGATCTGGCCGCGTCGAGGTCGATCGAGGCGTTGACCCGTCCGGTGGTCACGAGCAGTCGCAGATCGGGAAGGCGGGCGAGCCGGGCGGCGGTGAACGCCGTCCTCTCACGCATGGCCACGACTACCTCGGCGCCGGATAGGGTCCGTACGAGGTCATCGTCATCGACCATCGGGCGGGAGACGAATTCGACCTCGGCGTCGAGCTGCGACCAGTCGGCGAAGCCGCCGGCCACCTGCTGATAGTCATCGAGAACGACGATGCGCATGTCACTCCTCTTCTCGGGTGCTCTCGGGTTCACTCCAGCGTAGAGCCGTTAGGGTGAGAGTGTGCGACCACCGACCACTCTGAGACGCGGCCGCGGCTGAGATGCGGTACTTCGCCCCGAACTACGTCGCCCGCTCCTTCACCGCGGCACTCTCGTCCTTCATCTCCTTCTCCGCGGCCTTCTTCGTCCTGCTCGTCACCCGCGCGCACTACGGTACGGACTTCGCGATCACGATCGGCGCGGTGGGGTCGGTGTTCGGGCTCATCTCGGTCGCCTCGGCGGGATTCACCGTGCACACGCTCATGAGCAGCGCGAAGCCCTTCGGGGCGCTGCGGGCCACGAGGGAGTCGGCTGGATCGGACGGGTCGGCTGGATCGGCTGAGTCGGTGCAGGCGAGCGTGGATGTTTCGGAGCCGTCAGAAGTGGACTCCGACCGAGCCGAACTCCGTTCACTCGTCGTTGCGGAATTCCGGCCGGCACTGACGATGACGGCCATCGTCGCCGTGGCCGCCCTGGCCCTGAGCCTGTGGGGACCACACATCTTCGGCGTCTCCCCCGAGTATTTCTATCCCTACTGGTGGCCCTACCTCGTCGTTCTCCTCCTCGGTCCGCTGACCGCGGTCATCGCCGGACTCACCCAGTCGGCTGCACAGGATGGGTTCGGACTGTGGGTCTCGGTGCTGAGCACGGGACTCACGGTCGCCTCGGCGATCGTCGGCATCGTCATCGGACTCGACGCCCACATCGCGCTTGCCCTCATCGGCGTCACGAGCGTGGCAGTCCGACTGCTCACGGTCGCCATGCGACTGAGTCGACTGCGCGAATTCCGCATCGGCATCGTGGCCGGCCTGTGGCAGGCGGCCCGGCCCGGCCGCGCTCGGGGCTGGAGGGACTTCTCCCCGCTCTCGGCCTTCCTCACGACCATCGACGGCTTCGTCTTCCTGCTCACCTACACCGTTGCGATCTCCGTGGCCTCCCACCACTCCCCCGCCGACGGGGCGATGGTCGCCCTCATCGTCTCCCTCATGCGCGCCCTCATCGTCCCGATCAAGCAGCTCGGGATCGTGGGCGGCCGGATGAGCCGGCAGAGCCGACTCGCCCCCGCCGAGGCGACCGAGGTCACTGGGTCCGCCGAGGCGACCGGGAGCCTCGTACGACGCACCGACCTGCGGGTGGTCACGTTCTCCTCCTCGGTGGTGACCACCTCGGCGGGGGTGCTCGCCCTCATCCTCATGCTCACCGGGGTCATCCACATCTCCCCGCTGCCGCTCATGCTCCTCGTCACGGCGCAGGTGCTGTGCGAACCGTGGGCGGGGATCCTGTTCTCGTTCCTCAAGGTCGCCTCCGGCCCGAAGCTGGGACTGTCCGCGCTGGTCGTCTCCTATCTCGGACTCGGAGTGCTCGGCCTCCTCGTCATCGACCTGACCGGGCACGGCGAGGCCGTCACCGTGTGGGCGTGGATGGTCGTCATCCGACTCGTCTTCATGGGGTTCATGGTCCGTCCGACCAGGCGGTGGATCCGGGACGGCTCGGCCGCGGCGCCGGTCAGGGCCGGCTGAGTCCGCCGGTCCTGGCCGATCCCTAGGCTTCGGCCGATCACTCGGCCTCGGACGATCTACCGGTCGGCACACGGGCACAGAAACGCCGAGGTGGTGCAGCCTCTTCGACTGCACCACCTCGGCGGAGATCTGTGGCCCGAATCAGCCGGTCATACCGGTGTCATCGGGCCTTACGGGGCCGGTTGGACTCAGAAGCAGACCGCTCCGGTCGAAGCTGACTGCACGAGCTTCGCGTACTTGCCGAGCACGCCGGTCAGGCGGTGGTTCTCCGGGATCGTCCAGGTCGTCCGGCGCTCGGCCAGCACCTCCTCGTCGACATGGAGTTCGATCGAGCGGGCGGCGATGTCGACGGTGATCTTGTCCCCGTCCTCGACGAACGCGATCGGCCCGCCGTCGACGGCCTCGGGGGCGATGTGTCCGATGCACAGACCGGTCGAGCCGCCGGAGAAGCGACCGTCGGTGAGCAGCAGAACGTCCTTGCCGATTCCCGCACCCTTGATGGCACCGGTGATCGCGAGCATCTCACGCATGCCGGGACCGCCTTTGGGGCCTTCATAGCGGATGACGACGACGTCGCCCTTCTTCAGCTCTCCGTTCAGTACGGCGTCCATGGCCGGCTGCTCCTGGTCGAAGACCCGGGCGGTGCCCTCGAAGACGTCGGCGTCGAAGCCGGCCGACTTCACGACCGCACCTTCGGGGGCGAGCGATCCGCGCAGCACGGTGAGACCACCGGTGGCGTGGATCGGGTTGTTCAGCGCCCGGAGGATCTTGCCGTCGGGGTCCGGCGGGTTGATCGACTCGAGGTTCTCGGCCACTGTCTTTCCGGTCACGGTCAGGCAGTCGCCGTTGAGCAGACCCGCGTCGAGGAGGGCCTTCATGATCACCGGCACGCCGCCGATCTTGAACACGTCGTTCATCACGTACTGACCGAAGGGCTTGACGTTGCCCAAGTGCGGGACTTTGTCGCCGATCCGGTTGAAGTCATCGAGCTGCAGCTCGACGCCGGCTTCGTGAGCGATCGCGAGCAGATGGAGCACTGCGTTGGTCGATCCGCCGAAGGCCATGACCACGGCGATCGCATTGTGCAGCGATTCGCGCGTGATGATGTCCTTGGTGGTGATGCCCTGACGGAGCAGGTTGACCACGGCTTCGCCGGACTTCCGAGCGAACATCGTGCGGTTGCGGTGGATGGCCGGCGGGGCGGCCGAGCCGGGCAGGGACATGCCCATCGCCTCGGCGGCCGATGCCATGGTGTTCGCCGTGTACATGCCGCCGCAGGCGCCCTCACCGGGGCACACTGCCCGTTCGATGGCGTCGACGTCGCTCTGGGACATGGTGCCGGCGCGGCAGGCGCCGACGGCTTCGAAGGCGTCGATGAGGGTGACTTCCTTCTCCGTGCCGTCGGAGAGCTTCGCCGTGCCCGGCATGATCGAGCCGTTGTAGAGGAACACGCTGGAGAGGCCGAGGCGGGCGGAGGCCATGAGCATGCCCGGGATCGACTTGTCGCAGCCGGCCATGAGGACCGATCCGTCGAGGCGCTCAGCGCTCATCACGGTCTCGACGGAGTCGGTGATGACCTCACGTGAGACCAGGGAGTAGTGCATGCCCTCGTGGCCCATCGAGATGCCGTCGGAGACGGAGATGGTGCCGAACTCGAGCGGGAACCCTCCCGCCTCGTGGACTCCCTCTTTGGAGGCCTGGCCGAGACGCTGCAGGGACATGTTGCAGGGGGTGATCTCGTTCCACGAGGTCGCGATCGCGATCTGGGGCTTCACCCAGTCATCGTCGCCCATGCCTACGGCCCGCAGCATGCCGCGGGCGGCGGTGGCCTCGAGGCCGTCGGTGACGTCGCGAGAACGGGGTTTGATGTCTGGTGCGGCGGTGTCTGTATCGATGCTCATGCAGGCACTCTACGCCCGCTGTCAGCATTCGCATGCCAAACTCTCGCATGGTGGAACCCCAGCTGAGAGCAGTCGCAGGACCGGCCGCCGAGACGACGACGGCCGACCGCATTAGGTGATCCGCGTGTGACCTATTTGACGAGGTTGACCGGCTGCTCCCCGTCGTTGAGACGGCGGACCTGCTCGGCGAGGATCTGCACGACCCGTGGTTCGAACGCCGAGGTGTCGCCTCCCACGTGCGGGGTGATCAGCGTGTTCGGGGTGCCCCACAGCGGATGACTCTCCGGCAGCGGTTCGGGGTCCATGACATCGAGCGCGGCGTGGAGTCGACCGGTGCTCAGCTCGGCCACCAGCGCATCAGTATCGACGACCTTGCCGCGGGCGACGTTGACGATGAGGGCGTTGTCGGGGAGTCGGCCGAGGAAGTCGGCGTCGACGAGGTGGTGCGTCCCCTCGGTCAGCGGCGTGATGAGCACGACCACCTCGGTGTGGGGAAGGAGCTGCGGCAGTTCGTCGATGCCGTGCACCTGGCCGCGCTCGTCCTCGCGGGCGGTGGTGGCGACCCGGGTCAGCTCGACCTCGAAGGGCGCGAAGCGGTCGGCGATCGCCCCGCCGATCTCGCCGGCGCCGATGATCATCACGCGTCGGTCCTGCAGGGAACGGTGGCGGCGATGGTCCCAGGTGCGCGAGACCTGCGAGCGCACCGCGTCGTCGATGCCGCGCAGGCTGGCCAGGGTCAGGGCGAGAGCGAGCTCCGCGGTGCCTCCGGTGTGCACTCCCGAGGCGGTCGCGATCTCGATGCCCTTCTCGGGCAGATGCGCCACGGGATCGTAGCCGGTGGTCTGGGTGATGACGAGCTTGAGGTTGGGCAGCTCGTCGAGGATCTCGATCGATTTCGCCGAACCCATATAGGGCAGGATGACGACATCGACGTCATCCTTGCTCAGTTTCGCCGACTTCTCGGTGTCCGAGTAGACGACCAGGTCGACATTGGCGCGCTGATGTGCCGGAATCCGGGCGATGACGCGATTGCGGAGTTCGGAATTGGGAAAGGCAATGGTCTTGATCGACATGATCACATTGTGTCATGAGTCTCAGGCCGTGTTCGAGGCTCATGACACTGTGAGACGAATGGATCGCATTCGCGGCCCGGGCGGCAGACGCCTCCGCGTCCTACTCCACTCCTACTCCGGAAGCGCCTTGCCGATTCGCGCGAACACCCGCCCGATCACCTCGAGTTCCTCGTCGCTGACATGGGAGAGGAAGACCTCGTCGATGGTCTGCCGATGCCGCCGGCCGGCGGTGAGGAAGGCCTCGGCACCGCTGTCAGTGAGCGCGATATCGTGGGCGCGCCTGTCGTCTGGACACTCGGTCTTCGTCACCAGCCCGGCGTCCTCGAGCACCTTGATCCGGTAGTTGAGCCGAGACGGTGAGAACACGAGCCGCTTGGCCAGGGCACTCATCGTCAGCGTCCGCTCGGGGGCTTCCCAAAGCAGGAGCAGCGTGTTGTAGTCGCTGACGGCCAGCCCGCTGTCCTCCTTGAGCTCGGTCTCGAGGTTCTGGCGGATGCGCTGGGAAGTCTCGAAGTACGTTCGCCAGGCCTGCTGCGCCAGGGCGTCACGGCCGAAGCCGAGTCTGATCTCGGTCATGATTAGCCCTCGAGCAACTGGGCGAAGGGGGTGATGCGCTCAGGGTCGAACTCCTCGTCGATGCTGGGAGCACGGCGACCGGTCGCTCGCCCGAACTCGCCGGTCGAGGTCGCCGTGGCGTCGGCGCGAGCCGCGGCATCGGCGCGAGCTGGGCCCGAGGCACCGGCGATCCCGCTCAGGTCGCCGGCAAGGCCGATGAGCTCCTCGCCGGCCTGCCGGATTCGAGCGGTGAGGCTGCGCCCGCCCTCGATGCTGCCCCAGTCGTCCGTGGCCGCGAAGACCGTGGTCGGGACGACGATGCCCTTGAGGTAGGACAGCATCGGTCGCAGCGCGGTCTCGCCGGCCTGGGAGTGACGCGGGGTGCCGCCGGTGGAGGCGATGAGCACGGCCTTGCCGACGAGGGACTTCTCGTCGATGAGCTGCCAGAACAGCGTGTGCAGACCGACCGGAGCCACCTTGTACACGGGTGTGACGGTGACGATCGCATCCGCCGCGGCGACCCGGGAGTAGGCCTCTTCGAGCGCCTCGGACCGGAACCCGGTCAGCGCCATGTCGGTGAGCGCCGAGGCGAGACTGCGGATATTGATGGTCTCGGTCCTCACGGTGACGCCGGTCGACTCCCCCACCGAGACCGCCTCGGCGAGGATTCGGTCTGAGAGCTTCAGCGTGCTCGAGTCTTCGCTCAGCGAGGTGGTGACGGCGAGGACGGTGATGGTGCGTGTACTCATGCTCGTTCTGCTCCTGTTTCCTGGGCCTCGGCGGCGCGGGCCTGCCGATCGGCGAATGCGCGCGATCCCTCTCCGCCTCCGGGGATCGGGTCCCTGCCCTCACGGTGGCGGAGGACGAGTGACTCGTGGGTCGGGGCGTCGGGCACCTCGGCGGGACGGTTTTTGGCGAACTCTTCGCGCAGCACCGGGATGACCTCTTCGCCGAGCAGGTCGAGCTGCTCGAGCACGGTCTTCTGCGGCAGCCCCGCGTGGTCGACGAGGAAGAGCTGACGCTGATAGTCGCCTGCCCAGTCGCGGAAGCCCAGGGTGCGTTCGATGACCTGCTGCGGTGAGCCGACGGTCAGCGGAGTCTGCGTCGAGAAGTCCTCGAGGCTGGGTCCGTGGCCGTAGACCGGGGCGTTGTCGAAGTAGGGACGGAACTCCTTGACCGCATCCTGCGAGTTCTTGCGCATGAAGACCTGACCGCCGAGTCCGACGATGGCCTGGCTGGCAGTGCCGTGGCCGTAGTATTCGTAGCGCTGGCGGTAGAGCTGGACCATGCGCGCGGTGTGCGAGGTCGGCCAGAAGATGTTGTTGTGGAAGAAGCCGTCTCCGTAGTACGCGGCCTGTTCGGCGATCTCAGGGCTGCGAATCGACCCGTGCCAGACGAAGGGAGGGACCTCGTCGAGCGGCGTCGGCGTGACCGTGAAGCCGTTGAGAGGTGTGCGGAACTTGCCCTCCCAGTCGAGGTTCTTCTCGCGCCAGAGGCGGTAGAGGAGGTTGTAGTTCTCGACGGCCAGCGGAATGCCCGAACGGATGTCCTTGCCGAACCAGGGGTAGACCGGCCCGGTGTTGCCGCGGCCCATGATCAGGCTGATACGGCCCTCCGAGAGATGCTGCGCGTAGGAGTAGTCTTCGGCGATGCGCACGGGATCGGTGGTGGTGATGAGTGTGGTCGCCGTCGAGAGCCTCAGCTTCTCCGTCTGCGCGGCGATGTTCGCCAGCAGAACCGGCGGGTTGGCGGGGGCGACGAAGGGCGGGTTGTGATGTTGACCGGTGGCGAAGACATCGAGTCCGACCTCTTCGGCCTTCTTCGCGATCTCGACCGTGTTCTTGATCCGCTGATGCTCCGACACGCTGGTGCCGTCGGTGGGGTCCGTGGTGACATCCCCGATGGTGAAGATTCCGAATTCCATGGCTGCTCCTTCTGCTCCGAGCCCGTTGCGAGCGAGCTCCCTTCGAACCAATGCTTCAGTTTTGAAGTAATTAGTTGAAATTTTAACAGACACGGCGGTGAAAGTATTCCCGGCGGCCTGCGCCGGGCCTCAGAAGGTGCTCAGATCCAGATCGCGGGATCGATGAGCTGGAAATCCGCCTCGGGCGATGCGGTCTTCTTCTCGTCCACGCTGGCCGGGGCGTCCGACTTCTTCTCGCGGACCTTGGCGGGGATGCCCACCGCGCTCGAATCGCTGGGCACGTCCTTGACGACGACCGCGTTGGCTCCGACGGAGGAGTTGTCGCCGACGACGACAGGGCCGAGGATCTTCGCGCCCGCCCCGACGAGCACGTGATTGCCCAACGTCGGGTGGCGCTTGGTCTTCTCCATCGAGGTCCCACCCAGGGTGACCTGGTGGTAGAGCATGACGTCGTCGCCGATCTCCGAGGTCTCGCCGATGACGACTCCGTTGGCGTGGTCGATGAAGAAGCGGCGTCCGATCTGCGCGCCCGGGTGGATCTCGACACCGGTGAGCGTACGCACCGCTTGGGACATCAGCCGCGCGGGCACTTTGCCTGCGTCATGCTGCCAGAGTCGGTGGAGACCGCGGTGAGCCCAGATCGCATGCATGCCGGGGTAGGAGAGGATGGAGACGAAGTCGTTCGATGCCGCGGGATCGCGCCGCTGAACGGTGTCGAGGTCCTCGCGCAGCGCCGCCCGGAAGTCCTTTCGGCTCAGCCCGTAGGCTGCCGCCCCCACTGCCGCTGCCGCCACGGTCCACAGTGCCTTCATCTGTTCAGTCCTCGCTCATTCGGTTCGTTGCGGTATTCGTCTCGTCGGCTCGCCGGGCCAGCCCGGCCCGACCCAACCCGGCCAGGCCCAGCCCGACCGATCCCGGTGCCGGTGTCGGCCTCGTCAACAGCGTGAGGGCGTCAAACACAAGTTTGACGCCCTCACCCACTCATCGGTCAACCTCGCAGGCGACCGACCGGTGCTGCTGTGATCAGTCGAGGTATTCGGAGAACAGCGGAGTCGACAGGTAGCGCTCGCCATAGCTCGGGATGATGACGACGATTCGCTTGCCAGCGTTCTCCGGACGCGCTCCGACCTTCTCTGCAGCGAAAAGGGCGGCACCCGAGGAGATTCCGACCAACAGGCCCTCTTCCTTGGCAACTTCGCGGGCGCGCTCGATGGCCACCTCGTTGTCGACATCGACGACCTCATCGTAGATTTCGGTGTCGAGGATGCCGGGGATGAAGTTCGCGCCGAGGCCCTGGATCATGTGCGGGCCCGCTTTGCCCTCGGTCAGCAGCGGCGATGCGGCGGGCTCGACGGCGACGATCTTGATATCGGGGTTCGCCTCACGCAGGGCCGCGCCGGCGCCGGAGATGGTGCCGCCCGTCCCGATTCCCGCAACAAAGATGTCGACCTTGCCGTCGGTGTCGGCGAGGATCTCGGGGCCGGTGGTGGCCTTGTGGATGGCGACATTGGCCTGGTTCTCGAACTGGCGCACGAGCACGGCGCCTTCGGCGGCGACCTCTTCGGCCTTCTCCACAGCGCCCTTCATCCCGGCAGCCTTGTCCGTGAGGACGAGTTCGGCACCGAAGGCACGCAGGAGGGCCCGGCGCTCCTTCGACATCGACTCGGGCATGGTGAGGACGACCTTGTAACCGCGCGAGGTGCCGACCATCGCCAGCGCGATGCCGGTGTTGCCGGAGGTGGCCTCGACGATCGTTCCGCCGGGCTTGAGCTCACCGGACTGCTCTGCTGCGTCGATCATGGCCACGCCGATGCGGTCCTTGACCGAGTTGCCGGGGTTGGACGATTCGAGCTTGGCTACGATCTCGGCGCCCGAGCGCTCGCTGGCCTTGTTGACGCGGACCAGCGGTGTGCGGCCGACCAGTTCGGAGACATTGTTGAAGATGGTCAAGATATGTCCTTTCACGCTTCTGTGCTCGCCCGCCGCAGCAGGCTGTGACGCAACCGTCACCCAAACACCAGCTGGAGGGTTCAACAGCTGATCTCATCTCGTGAAACGAGACGCTTCGCACCCATCATAACCACCCGAGCCCCGAGCATGTTCCTCAGGCGGTTGCTCAACAATCACTGTTCGCTGGGGGCGAAATATCCGGTCATATGAGGTCATATGCTGACAGGGCGTCGGTTGGGCCTCGGTGCTGGGACCGGAATCGACGCTCAACCGCTGAGCAATATGACTCGGTCGCGATTCAGCCCGCACGAGAACCGGGTGCCGGCTCCCACCTCGGCGCCGGTGACGGTGACTTCGGATCTGAGACGCCGAGGCGGGTCTCCGCCGGTCTCTGACCACCGGGGACGCTCCTGCCGCGGGTGCGGAGAACGATACGATTGTCCGCATGACCATTCATCCCATCGTCATCTGCGGCGAACCCGTCCTCCACCGGCGAGCTGAGAAGATCACCGACTTCGACGAGGAGCTCGCCGCCCTCGTCGCCGATATGCACGAGACCCTCGATGCGAGCAATGGAGTCGGCCTCGCCGCCCCGCAGATCGGGGTCGGGAAAGCCATGTTCGTCTTCAACGCCGAGGACGATTCGGGAGTGCGCCGGCGCGGCACGTTCGTCAATCCGGTGCTCATCGCCTCGAAGATCCCGGACACTCGCCCGGACCCGGATGAGGAGACCGAGGGGTGCCTGTCGGTGCCGAGCCTCGACTTCCCGCTCAAGCGGGCCGATCGCGTCACGGTCAACGGAGTCGATGAGACCGGCGCACCGGTGACGCTGAGCGCCGAGGGGTGGTTCGCCCGCATCATGCAGCACGAATACGACCATCTGCAGGGAACGCTGTATGTCGATCGGCTCGACAAGCGCTGGTCGAAGAAGTGGAAGAAGGCGCAGGCGGAGAACGGCTACAACGAACCGGGACGGTCGTGGATGCCCGGAGTCGACCCGGATCCCTTCGGTCACTGACACCCGACTTCGGACACAGACACCCTGCGTCCGTATCAGATGGTCATCCGCCTCAGACGGTGATCACTCGATGGACTTCTGAGCGCTTTCGATGGATTGCTGGGCTGCGGCCAGGCGGGTGTCGAAGTCCTCGAAGTCATCGGCGGTCTGATCGAGTTCGGCGACCAGACCGGAGATGATCGACGACTGCGATTCGGCGTCGATGCGCAGTTCTCTGAACTGCCAGTCGGCCGAGTCGTCGGCCGCTGTCCGTGAGAGCACGTCGAGCACGCGATCGCCGAGTTCACGGGAGCGCTCCGAATTGTGCAGCAGCATGAGCTGCTGGTCGAGTTCGGTCAGCCGCTCGTAGTACTCGTGCATCGAACGCACCCGATTGGCCATCGAGGTGAAGGCCACCGCGAGCTTGGACAGGTAGGTTTCGACGGACTTCGCTGTGCCCGCATCGCGGATGCTCTCGATTTCCTCGCGCAGGCGCACCAGCTCCTGCAGGCGCATGCCGATCGAGGCCACCGCGTGGTCGAGGTCGACGCGGGAGACATGCTCTGTCAGGATCGGATGGGTCCAGGCCCGTGTCCTCACGATCTTGCGGGCGATCGTCACGGCGAGGTGGAAGAGACGCTGCTCATCGGTGTCGCGTCCCTCTTTGCGACCGGGTTGGAAGCCGAGGCTCGCGGGGGTGATCCACTTCGCCTGTGAGACCTTCGAACGGTTCTTCCGGCTCAGCCGTTTCGGATCGCGCAGGTACTTCGGGGCCGTGACCGCAGCGAAGACTCCCGTGCCCACTGCAGCGGTTCCGCCGAGAGCGCCGAAGGTCAGTGCGGCATCGGCGAAGCCCGACAGCAGGGCGAGACCACTGGGGGCGGCGAAGCCCGCGGTCACCGCGGTGCCGGCGGCCGTCCCGCCCTTGAACATCACGCTCGAGCGGAAGAAGTTCCGGCTCATGCCGCCGGTGAGCATGATCGCGCTCGGCGATCCGGCCGTGTACCGGTAGCCGCGGGCGTTCCAGGCTCGAATGATGTCCTCGTTGACGCTCTCGGGCACGAGGACGCGATAGATCGGGACTGATTTCCCGCACTCGCTCTTCCACAGCGACTTCCACGACTGAGCCACGGCTCTCACCTCCACGCGTGTGGTGCACGCTCACCTCGAGGCTGCCGACCTCGACGCCGATTCTCGGGAAGAATGCGAACAGCCACACCCTCCCGCTGTACCTGAGACTCGAATGAGTCTCTTGGTGGCACAGTCTAGAGGGTGTGGCTGGATCAATCCTGAGTCGTCCTCAGCCGCCCAGCTTCGCGAGGATGAGGTCCTTGGCCTTTCCGGCGTCGGCCTGACCGCGGGTGGCCTTCATGATCGGACCCATGAGCGCGCCGATGGCCTGCATCTTCCCGCCCTTGATCTTCTCGACCACGTCCGGGTTCGCTGCGATCGCCTCGTCGACGGCGGCTTCCAGAGCACCGGTGTCCTCGACGATCTCGAGACCGCGGGCACTCATCACCTCGGCGGGCTCGCCTTCGCCTGCGACGACGCCGGAGAGCACGTCCTTGGCGAGCTTGTCGTTGAGTTTGCCCTCATCGATGAGTCCCGTCAGGCTCGCGATCTGGGCCGGGGTGACGAGCTCGGTGGGGTGCTTGTCCTCCTGATTGGCCAGGCGGGCGACCTCACCGGTCCACCATTTGCGAGCCGCAGCCGGTTTGGCTCCGGCGCTGACGGTGTCCTCGATGGCTTCGAGCAGACCGGCATTGACGATATCGCGCATCTCGAGGTCGCTGAAGCTCCATTCCGCAATGAGGCGGCGGCGCTTCTGCGCGGGCAGCTCGGGCAGACTCGCCCGCAGCTCCTCGACCCATTCGCGGCTGGGCGTCAGCGGCACGAGGTCCGGCTCCGGGAAGTACCGGTAGTCATCGGCATCGGATTTCGGACGCCCCGAGGTGGTCTCCCCGGTGTCCTCGTGGAAGTGCCGGGTCTCCTGGACGATCGATACGCCGGCCTCGAGGCGGGTCGCCTGGCGGGCGATCTCGAAGCGGACGGCACGTTCGATCGAGCGGAAGGAGTTGACGTTCTTCGTCTCCGTGCGGGTGCCCAGAGGTGCTTCGGGGCTCTCCCGCAGGGACACGTTGACGTCGGCACGGACATTGCCCTGCTCCATGCGAGCCTCGGAGACGCCGAGGGCACGGAAGATGTCACGCAGTGTGCGAACGTAGGCGGCGGCCACCTCGGGGGCCCGCTCCCCTGTCCCGGTGATCGGGTGGGTCACGATCTCGACGAGGGGTACCCCGGCCCGGTTGTAGTCGACCAGGGAGTGGTCGGCACCGTGGATGCGTCCGGTCGCACCGCCGATGTGGGTGTTCTTCCCGGCGTCTTCTTCCATATGGGCGCGCTCGACGGGAACCGTGACGAGGGTTCCGTCCTCGAGTTCGACCTCGACCTGTCCCTCGGCGGCGATGGGCTCATCGGACTGGCTGGTCTGGAAGTCCTTGGGCACGTCCGGGTAGAAGTAGTTCTTCCGGGCGAAGCGGCAGGTCTCGGCGATCTCGCAGCCCATGGCCAGGCCGATCTTGATCGCATACTCCACACCCTTCTCGTTGACCACGGGAAGGGAACCCGGCAGGCCGAGGGAGGTGGGGGTGATGTTCGAGTTCGGTCCGCCGCCGAAGGTGTTGGGGGCGGCGTCGAACATCTTGGTCGCGGTGCCGAGCTCGACGTGGACCTCGATGCCGATGACCGGATCGTACTTCTTGATCGCCTCTTCGTATTTCACTTCCGCAGTCCTTCCGCGAGGGTGTCGAGCACTCGTCCGCCGGCCGATTCCAGTGCCGCCTCGAGCGGTCCGGCCACCTCGTAGAGCTTCACGTCTTCACGGGCCGGAGCGAGGATCTGGAATCCGACGGGCAGGCCGTCGGCCAGACCTGCGGGCAGGGACAGCCCCGGGATGCCGGCGAGGTTCGCCGGGATGGTGGCGACGTCCCCGAGGTAGAGGGCCATGGGATCGGCATCCGCCTCGGCGCCGAACTTCAGTGCGGTCGTCGGTGCCGTCGGGGACACGAGGACGTCGCATGATTCGAAGGCCTTGGCGAAGTCGTTCTGGACCAAGGTGCGGATCTTCTGCGCCGAACCGTAGTAGGCGTCGTAGTAGCCGGCCGAGAGGGCGTAGGTGCCGAGGATGATGCGGCGTTTGGCCTCGGAGCCGAAGCCGGCGGCACGAGTGGCGGCCATGACGGTCTCAGCGGTGACGGGACCGGACTCGGGTTCGACGCGCAGGCCGTAGCGCATGCCGTCGTAGCGGGCCAGGTTCGAGGACACCTCGGAGGGCATGATCAGGTAGTAGGCGTCGAGGGCATAGGAGATCGCCGGGCAGTCGACCTCGACGATCTCGGCACCTGCGGCCGCGGCGGTCTCGAGGGCCGCGGAGAACGCGTCGCGAACCCCGTCCTGGTAGCCCTCGCCGCGCAGCTGCTTGATCACACCGAGCTTCTTGCCCTTGAGATCAGAGGTCTGGGCGGCGCTGAGGAAGCCTGCCACCTCGTCGGGCAGCGAGGTCGAGTCGAGCGGATCGTGGCCGGCCAGCAGTTCGTGCAGGGCCGCGGCATCGGCGACAGATCGGCCCATCGGGCCGACCTGGTCGAGGCTCGAGGCCATCGCGATGATGCCGAAGCGGGAGATCGAACCGTAGGTCGGTTTGACGCCGACGGTGCCGGTGAAGGCGGCAGGCTGGCGGACGGAGCCGCCCGTGTCGGTGCCCACCGACAGCGGCGCCTGGAAGCCGGCGAGGGCCGCAGCGGCACCGCCGGAGGAGCCTCCGGGCACGTGTTCGAGGTTCCACGGGTTGCGGGTGTCGCCGAAGGCCGAGTGCTCGGTGGTCGACCCCATCGCGAACTCGTCGAGGTTGGTCTTGCCGAGCACCGGCAGGCCGGCGGCCTTGACCTTCTTGTGCACGGTGGATTCGTAGGGCGGCACCCAGTTCTCGAGCATCTTCGAGCCTGCGGTCGTGCGCACGCCCTCGGTGACGACGAGGTCCTTGAGTGCCACGGGCACTCCGGCCAGGGCGTGGACCTCGGCACCGGCGGCACGCTGGGCGTCGACGGCCTGCGCGGTCTCGAGCGCGAGCTCATCGGTGACGGTGATGAAGGAGTGGAAGTCCTCCTCGGTGGCGTGGATGCGGTCGAGGTGGGCCCGGGTGACGTCGACGGAGGAGAACTCGCCGGATTTCAGTCCTGCGGCGAGTTCGAGGGCGCTCTTGGAGGTCAGTTCGCTCATCATTCCTCCCCGAGGATCTGGGGGACGAGGAACTTGTCGTCGGCCGCTGCCGGAGCCGAGGCCAGGGCCTGTTCGCTGGTCAGCGTCTCACCGACGACATCGGGGCGCAGCACGTTCGTCAGTGCGATCGGGTGGCTCGTTGCGGGCACATCATCGCCGGCCACTTCGTTGACCCTGGCGACGTTCTTAAGAATTGTGGTCAGATCACCGGCGAGCGCGTTCAGCTCGTCCTCGCCCATGGCGATCCGAGACAGCGAAGCCAAATGCTCGACCTGCTCGGGGGTGATTGCGGAGGACTCCGTCATTCCCTGCCTTTCATCGTCTCTGTTTGCTCGCCCCCCAGTCTAGTCCGTCCCGCGGCCGGGTTCGGGGCGGTCCGATGTGAGCTGCGCCGAGGCGGTGCTGGGGCGGTGTGGCAGGGACAGGGAGGCAGGGCCAAGGTCAGGCCGGAAGGGCGTCAAGGCGGGCAGAGCGCGGGCAGGCGTTCGCCGAGGTGGTGCCGCGACTGCTGGTCAGGCGACGGTGCGCTCTGGCCAGGTGCGTTCGCCGCGGATGTAGCTCGAGAGGTCGCCGAGGACACGGTCGGCGTCGGCCTGGGAGAATTCCCCGGCCGCGACTCCGGCCTGCAGGTCGCCGGCGAGTTCACTGACCCGGGAGTTCGCGTCGGCGGCGGTGAGCGCGACGAGTCCGGCGGCCCGCGCCGAGGAGGCGACAGGTGCAAGGGGAGCGCCGGAAGCGGCAGAATCGTCGGTGGCGCCGGTAGCGGCGGTGTGCTCGGTGGCAGCGGTCGGCTCAGCCGAAGAGTCGCGATCGGAGACGATCGTGAACGTGCCGGATCCGCCCTCGGTATCCTCGTCGGCATCGTCGTCACGGTATCGGCTCAGCACCGTCGGGGCGGTCGACGCCCCGGGCAGTGCCGACGGTGCCGCACGTTTGGCGGGCTGCTGGCCCGGATTGAGAACGAGGTCGGCGATGCCCGCGGTCACGGGTGCGGCGGTGAGGACGGCGGCGAGAACCACGGCTGTTCCGGCGATCAGCCGGGGAATCGACTTCATGCCCTCCACTCTCCCACCGCAAACTGTCCCCCGACTTGATTCCGGCTGTGACGCAGCTTGATGTTCGGTGACGGGTCGGTGCGAAGCGTGAGCCCGGTCACCGACCGCCGGCCGCCGGCCGGACCCGCTGCTTCAGCCGAGGCTGCCGGTCTCCAGCAGGGTCCGGAACTCGTCCTCGTCGAGGACCGGCACGCCCAGGGACTCGGCCTTCTCGAGCTTCGATCCCGCGTTCTCACCGGCGACGACATAGTCGGTCTTCTTCGACACCGAACTCGCTGCCTTGCCTCCGGCCCCGAGGATCGCCTCCTTGATGCCGTCGCGGGTAAAGGTGGACAGCGACCCGGTGGCGACGATCGTCAGGCCCTCGAGGGTCTGCGCCCCGGCTTCCTGCTCCTCGTCCTCCATTCGGACCCCGGCGGCGGCCCAAGCCTCGATGATCTCGATATGCCAATCGACGGCGAACCACTCGCGCAGGCTCGCGGCGATCGTCGAGCCGATCCCGTCGACGGCAGAGAGCTCCTCGAGGTCGGCCGCGCGGATCGCCTCGAGAGTGCGGAAGCGTGCGGCCAGGGTCCGCGCGGCCGTCGGTCCGACGTGCCGTATCGACAGAGCCACGAGAACCCGCCACAGGTCCTGATCACGCGCCTTCTCCAGCTCCTCGAAGAGCTTCTTCGTGTTCGCACTCGGTGCGCTCGGCTTCTTCGCGGTCCCGCGCGTGTAGAAGTAGGGAACAAGTTCCCGCTCCCCCGTTTCGACTCCCTTGACCTTCTTGTTCCGCCAGATCTTGACCTCGGCGAGGTCGTCGGCAGTGAGATCGAACAGGTAGGCCTCCGAGGTCAGCGGCGGCTGCTCGGGTTCGGCCGGCGCAGTCAGCGCCAGTGCCGCCTCCTCACCGAGCGCTTCGATGTCGAAGGCGGCCCGGGAGGCGAGGTAGAAGATGCGGTTGGCCAACTGTGCAGGGCACGACCGCGAGTTCGGGCAGCGCAGATCCTTGTCGCCCTCCTTCTGCTCACCGAGCTTCGTTCCGCACGAGGGACAGTCAGTGGGCATGACGAATTCGTGCTCGCTGCCGTCGCGCTGGGCCACCACCGGTCCGAGCACCTCGGGAATGACGTCACCGGCCTTGCGCAGGGTGACGGTATCGCCGATGAGCACGCCCTTGCGTTTGACCTCGTATCCGTTGTGCAGGGTCGCCCTCTCCACGGTCGAACCGGCCACGGTCACCGGCTCCATCACCGCGAACGGAGTCACCCGCCCGGTGCGACCGACCTGAACCTGGATGTCGAGCAGCTTCGTAGTGACCTCCTCGGGCGGGTATTTGTAGGCGGTCGCCCACCTCGGCGCCCGGGAGGTATACCCGAGGGTCTCCTGGACGGCGATGTCATCGACCTTGATGACGATGCCGTCGATCTCGTGGGTCACGTCGTGGCGGTGCTCGCCGTAGTAGGCGACGAAATCCTCGATCTCGTCGACGGTCTCGAACACCTTGTAGTACTCGCTGATCGGCAGGCCCCAGTCGCGGAAGGCCTCGTAGACCTCCGACTGGTGGGCCGGCTCCGGATGCGAATCATCGGCTGGGGTCCATACGGCGATGCCGTGGACGAGCATGTGCAGCGGCCGCCTGGCAGTGACCGCCGGGTCTTTCTGGCGCAGGGATCCTGCCGCGGAGTTGCGGGGGTTCGCGAAGGGGGCCTTGCCCTCGGCGACGAGGGAGGCGTTGAGTTCGGTGAACTTCTCCAGCGGGAAGAACACCTCTCCGCGGATCTCGACCTCGGCCGGAGGGTAGTCCGTGTCGAGCCGGGTCGGGATGTCGGCGATGGTGCGGACGTTGGCGGTGATGTCCTCACCGATGCGGCCATCCCCGCGAGTGGCCGCGCGGACGAGTTCGCCGTCGCGGTAGAGAAGGTTGACGGCCAGTCCGTCGATCTTGAGTTCGCAGAGGAACTTCGATCGTGCCGAGACCGCCGACCGCGTCCGCTCGTACCAGGCCCGCAGCTCCTCGAAGTCGAAGACGTTGTCGAGACTGTACATCCGTCCGATGTGCTCGACGGGGTCGAAGGTCGAGGTGTCGACGACTCCGCCGACTGTCTGCGTCGGTGAGGAGTCGGTGACGAGCTCGGGATAGGCCTGTTCGAGGTCTTCGAGGCGGTGGACGAGGTCATCGTATTCGGCGTCGGCGACGAGCAGGGAATCCTGATAGTACGCTTCGCGGTACTTCTCGATCTGCTCGACGAGCCCGGCGTGGGCCTGGGCACGTGCGGTGGCATCGGAGAGGTCTGTGTCGGAGAAGTCCGCGCCGGAGAAATCCGCTGCAGAGAGATCCTTGTCCGGCCCATCCGCATCGGCGACGGCCTCGGCGGCTGACTGTTCCGAGTCCTCAGGTTTCGTGGTCATTCGGTCTCCTCAAGGGCACGCCGCACTCCAGCGGCGATCATCATCGTGGCCTGGCTGCTGTCGCTCGTGGTCGGTGCGTGCTCGTCCAGCAGCGGCGGGTGGCCCAGCGGCAGCTCCGGACCGGAGACCATCCCGAAATCGCGCAGGGTGGCGGCCCCCATGCCGATGCGCGTCCACGGCTGGGTGATGCGCTGCGTCCAGTGCTTCACCTCCTGCGGTCTCGATCCGGCTCCGACGGGCAGGTGCAGCCAGGTCCCGAGCCCCGCCTCGGCGATCATGGCCAGTTGCTCCCATCCATGTGCTTTCAGGGTAGCCAACGGCACTGACACGGCGTTCGCACCGGTGGATCGGACCACCTCGGCGGCGGGGATCTCCTTGCCTCGCAGGTGCACGGACCGCAGGTCGGGCAAGGCCAGCACGGTCGGCGGCAGGTGGCGCAGGGTCGATTGGAGGGCGGCGTAGACCTGAGATTCGGCGACGGCCGGCAAGGTGCGCCATCCGGAGACGGTGGGCCAGGTGCCGGTGAGCACGGGGTGGAGCCGCGACTCGACGAGACGGACGGTCGGCTGGACTCCCAGTCGGCGCAGCTTCTCGGCGAAGCCCGAGATGCCGTACGCGTAGGCCTGAATGACGTCGCGGCGTGCCCCGTGGTCGGCGAGCACCGCGGAACCCGAGCTGAGATTGAGTGCGGTCACGAGCGTCCACGGCCCGGGCAGAGAGAGTTGGATCTGACCGGTGAAGCCTTCGGCGTATTCGGCGATCGCGTCGAAGGCCTCGCCGAGGGCCGAGTCCTCGAGACGTTCGTCCTTGCCCGCCGAGGCGGTCAGACGCCAGCCGAAGGAGGTCCGGTCGACGTGGAGTTCGCTGAGCAGACTCACGGCACGACCGATCGCATCGGCGCCCCAGCGGTCCTCGGCGCGGTGGGCGCTCAACGGCACGGGCGGGAGCTGATCGCCGAGGATGTCGAATGCGGTTGCGGCCGCCTGCCTGACCGGGCTGGTGGCGTGGTCGTAGCCGGGATTGGTCGTGGTCTGGCCGGGGATCCAGATGCCGGTCGTCGTCGCCGCGGGGAGCACTCGGGACGGCGTCTGCGGGTCGGACTCGCTCGCGTCCGCCTCGCCAAGCTGCGAACCGGCAGATCCGCGGAGCGCCTCAGACATGACGGCGGCTGCGCGGGATTCCGAAGACGTCGACATAGAATCCGAACTCGCTTTCCAGGGAATCGATGATGGTCTCGGCCCGGACGAAGCCATGGGATTCGCCCTTGTACAGACGGTAAATGTACTCCACTCCGGCGTAGTCGAGGGCATCGACGAAGTCCTTGGCCTGAGTGGGCGGGACGATCGGGTCGCGGTCGCCCTGCATGACGGCCACTGGGACGCTGATCTCGGTGACCCGTCTGACCGGAGAGCGTGTGATGTATTCGTCGTGGGCGTCGGGCCAGCGGCCCACGAGGCCGTCGATGTAGTGGGCCTCGAAGTCGTGAGTGTCGACGACGAAGCGCATGAGGTCGGTGACTCCGAAGTACGAGGTGCCGCAGGCGAAGACATCGGTCGAGGCCAGTGCCGAGAGCACCGTCCATCCGCCGGAGGAGGCTCCGGTGATCGCGATCCGCTTCGGATCGGCCAGACCCGCCTCCACGAGGCCGGCGACGGCGGCGACGGTGTCATCGACGTCGACGATGCCCCACTGTCCTTCCAGGCGCTCACGCCAGCGCCGTCCGAAGCCGGTCGAACCGCCGTAGTTGACCTCGAGCACACCGATTCCCCGGGAGGTGAAGTAGCTGGTGCGCGCCGCCATCTCCGGGGTGGCCTGGCCGGTGGGACCGCCGTGGATCGAGACGAGGAAGGGCGGGAGTTCACGGTCGAGGGCGGCGAAGCGCGGATTGTGCGGCGGGTTGATCACCACGGGCACCCCGCCGAGTTCGGTCGCGTAGGGGTGTGTGTAGTAGTCGTGGTGGGCGTCGAGACGCTCCCGCGCGATCTCCGAGTAGAGTCCTGTGGCCCGGTCGACGGCGTAGAGCACCCCGGTGCGGTCGCTCGATTTCGCCGTCAGCAGCAGATGCGTGCGACCGAGGTCATGGAGTTCGAGGCTGCCGAAGGTCTCCCCGGTCGAGTTGACCTCTTCGAATCCGCCGGCCCCTTCCGACGAGGCGGCTCCTTCCGACGAGGCGGGCGTGCGCACCAGCGTCGCCGTCGCGGACTGTGAGTGGGCCCAGATCTCCTCTGCATCCCTGAGATACCACCGGGCGCCGAGCTGCCACAGTGCCCCGCCGATCTCGGCACCGGTGTCGAGGACGGGCCGCAGCTTGGAGATCCCGAGTTCGGGGTACAGCGGCTGAATCCCCGGCTCGCGAACCGCCTCGGTGTCGGCGACCGGAGAGAAGTCGAGGGAGTAGAGAGCCCAGCGGCCGTCGTGGTCGGAGCCGAGGATGAGCGAGGAGTCGGAGGAAAACTCGGGCTGTTGCAGGGAGACTCTCTGACCGGCGTGCTCCTCTTCGCCGGAGAGCTTCGCGCGGATGGGCGTGGCCGGGGTGCGGACGTCGATGAGCCACAGCGTGGTCGCATCCCAGGGCATGTTCGGGTGCTCCCAGCCGATGAAGGCCAGGGTGCTGCCGTCCGGGCTCAGCCTCGGCCAGGCCATGAAGTGGGCCCTGCAGGAGAGCACATTCGTCGTCCCGTGCCGGGTGATGAGGACGATCGCCCGCTCCCGCTGAGTCGACCGGCAGTCTTCGCGCACACACAGCAGACCCCACGGAGTCATGTGCAGATCTCCGTAGCGGATCCGCCCCGAGGTGTCCGGAGTCAGCGCATGAGGTGAGCGTCCCGGAATGATCTGCCAGATCCGCTGATCCGGGGCGTTGACGAAGTAGATGACCTCACTGCGGGGGTCGAGAGCCCATGCCCCTCCCCCGTATTCGTGGACGGCCGAGCGGATGTTGAACTCCGCCGGCAGCACCTGTTCCGAAAGCCCCGGGTGCGACAGCGAGGTCCGCATCAGTCCGGTCCGCGAGTTCTCGGCCGGGACCTTCGTCGAATAGAAGATCTCGTCCCCGCGGAAGGCGGCATCGAAGATGGGCGCGGCACCCGCGGCCACCTCGGCGGCACTCAACGGCGACGACCAGGTCCCGTACGGCGCCGTGACGACATCCTGGGGAGATTCCTTCATACTCCCAGACTATCGCGCCCCGATACCGCGGGCCCGAACGCGCAACCGGGCGTCGAGCGAAGGGCCAAGCCTCGAGCGCAGAGCCGGGCGTCGAGCGCAGACTGCACAACGTCGGCTCTCGATGCTCCGCCCTGCGCTCGCCGGGCGGCTCACGATCGGAGACGCTGCTCAGACGCCGAGGCGGTCCTTGGCGGTGCGGTCGATCGTGGCCTGACCGAGGACTCGGCTGCCCCGGTAGATGACCATGGTCTGGCCGGGGGCGACGCCGGAGAGCTCTTCGTCGACGTCGATGTGCATGAGCTGGCCGGCGGGGCGTGCCGCCGGCACCTCGACCTCGTCGACGATGGGGCTGACTTCGTGCTCGGGTGCCTCGGCGACGAAGTCTCCGAGCCAGGCGCGGGCCGGGACCGGGTCACTGTGAGCCCGGATCTGGACCTCGCAGTCGATCGCGGTGCCCGGTTCGGCGCCGATGTCGGCCGGGACCGGACCGCACCAGGAGGTGCGGATGCCGGTGAGATGGGAGACCGAGAGGTCGGCCCGCGAACCCACGGTCACGGTGTTCGAGGCGGGGTCGAGGCCGGTGACGAATCGCGGCTTGCCGTCGGCGGCCGGCTTCTGGATGCCCAGGCCCTTGCGCTGCCCGATCGTGTAGGTCATCGCACCGTCGTGCTGCCCGAGGACCTCGCCCTCGGCGTCCTTGATCAGGCCGGGGCGCATCGGGATCTTGTCGGCCAACCAGGCCTTCGTGTCTCCGTCGGGAATGAAGCAGATGTCATAGGAGTCCGGCTTGTTGGCCACGGAGAATCCGCGTTCGGCCGCCTCGGCGCGGACTTCGGCTTTCGAAGCGGTGGCACCGATCGGGAAGTAGCAGTGTTCGAGCTGCTCACCGGTGAGCACACCGAGGACATAGGACTGGTCCTTGGCCAGGTCCTCGCCGCGGTGGAGTTCGGGGTTGCCCTCGGAATCGCGGATCACCTCGGCATAGTGGCCGGTGGCGATGGCGTCGAAGCCCAGAGCCAGGGCACGGTCGAGGAGAGCGGCGAACTTGATCCGCTCATTGCAGCGCATGCACGGATTGGGGGTGCGGCCGGCGGCGTATTCGGCAATGAAGTCATCGACGATGTCCTCCTTGAACCGCTCGGAGAAGTCCCACACGTAGAAGGGGATGCCGAGCATGCCCGCCACCCGGTGGGCGTCGCGGGAGTCCTCGATCGTGCAGCAGCCCCGCGAACCCGTGCGCAGGGTTCCGGGCATGCGGGACAGCGCCAGATGGACGCCGACGACCTCGTGTCCGGCATCGACGGCGCGGGCGGCGGCGACCGAGGAGTCGACCCCGCCGGACATGGCGACGAGAATTCTCATGATGCTCCTTGCATCCAACGTGGGGTGGCCGAGACCATTCCGGCCCGGCGAGCCTGATCGACGACGGCCGGCAGCACTTCGAGGAGGGCGTCGACCTCGGCTTCGATGGTGTCATGGCCGAGGCTGAAGCGCTGAGCTGAGCGGGCCGTGTCCTCATCCATGCCGCAGGCCAGCAGCACGTGGGAGGGCCGGGAGACTCCGGCAGAGCAGGCCGATCCCGTCGAGGTGGCCAGGCCTCTGGCATCGAGTCCGAAGAGCAGCGAATCTCCCTCACACCCGGTGAAGGTGAAGTGCGCGTTCGCGGGAAGCCGGCCCCTGCCTCGGCGACCGGAGAGACGGGCACCGTCGATCGTCGATTCGATTCCGTCGATGAGACGATCACGCAGTGCTGTGAATCCCGCGGCCCGGTGCTCGAGATCTCCGGTGGACAGTTCAACGGCCTTGGCGAAGGCCACGGCCCCCGCGACGTCGAGGGTGCCCGACCGGACGCCGCGCTCCTGCCCTCCGCCGTGGAGGATCGGGGCCGGCGCTGCGGCCCGGTCGAGGAGGAGGGCGCCGATGCCCACGGGTCCGCCGATCTTGTGGGCGGTGATGGTCATCGCGGTGGCGCCGAGTGCGGCGAAGTCCAACGGGATCTGCCCGAGAGCCTGGACGGCGTCGATGTGGAAGGGCACGCCGAGCTCCTTGGCCGCAGCTCCGATCTCGGCGATCGGCTGGATGGTGCCGATCTCGTTGTTCGCGGCCATGATGCTGATCACGGCGGTGCGCTCGGGCTCGCGGCGCAGTTCGGCCAGGGCGGCATCGAGATCGAGCCTGCCCTCGGCGTCGACATCGAGCGAGACGACCTCGGCGCCTTGGGTCTCGAGCCATTCCACGGAGTCGAGGATCGCGTGGTGTTCGATCGTCGAGGTGAGCACGCGGGGCCGGGCGGGGGCGTCGAAGCTGCCGCCGTTGCGGGCCAGGTAGAGGCCTTTGAGTGCGAAGTTGTCGGCCTCGGTGCCTCCGGAGGTGAAGATGACCTCCGAGGAGGTGGCGGCGCCGACCGCGTCGGCGATGTCCTCACGAGCCTGTTCGATGCGCATCCGAGCGGCCTGTCCGACGGCGTGCAGGGCCGAGGGGTTGGCGCGCCTGGCCAGTTCCGCGGTGTACACGTCGAGCACCTCGGCGGGCATCGGCGAGGTGGCGGCATGATCGAGATAGATGGGCACCCTTTCGATTTTAGGCCGTGTGGCCGACTTCGGCCAGGAGCAGTGCCGCATCTCACCCGGTTCCCGCCGGTCACGACGGTGCCCGGATCCCCCACGGCGGTGCGGGCGGACTAAACTGGGCCGGGTGTTCACCGTTTTCACCTTCGTGCTCTATGCCGTCTCAGCCGTGCTCAGCGTGTGGTCGATCGTCGAAACCATCCGCAACCGTCCGGCCGGCAGACTGCTCCTCGGTGTCACCGCGCTGCTCCTGCTGCTGCTCATCGCGCAGCTGATCGTCTCGATCGCCGCATTCGGGTCGTCTGAGAATGTCGACCCCCTGCTGTTCTTCGGCTATGTCCTCACCGCGATCCTCGTGGTCGGACTCGCCGGCTTCTGGGCGTTCGCAGAACTCAGCCGCTGGGGTCCGGGAGTGCTCGCCGCGGGTGGACTGACGGTGATCGTGATGATCGAGAGAATGGACCAGATTTGGCAGTGAACGGACGCTCACGGGCGAAGAAGAAGGATGCGGCGATCGGGATCCGCTCCCCCTATTCCGCGATGCACACCGGGCCGGGCCGCGCCCTGACCGCGGTCTATGCGATCTTCGCGCTCTCGGCCACGGCTCGTGCCGGCTATCAGGTGATCCGCGAGTTCGACGTCGCCCCGATCGCGTACTCGCTCTCGGTCATCGCCGCCGTCATCTACATTCTCGCGACGATCTGCTTGGTCATCGGCAACCGGACCTCGCACCGGATCGCGATCGCCTCCTGCGTGATCGAGTTCGTCGGCGTCATCGTCGTCGGCATCCTCAGCTTCACCCATCCGGAGGACTTCGCGAAGCCGTCCGTGTGGTCGAGCTTCGGAATCGGCTACGGGTTCATTCCGCTGATCCTGCCGCTCATCGGCCTGTGGTGGCTCGCTCGCGTCGACAAGCGGGTCCGCCGAGGCTGAGCAGGTCACCGAGGCTGAGCCTCGGGTCCCGGCCCCGGCCCCGAGGCTGAGCCGCGGGACCGAACACCCTGACGCCGCGCGTCACTCGATGCGCGAGGTCAGCACATTCCAGTCGGTGGCGACCGCGCTGAGTTTGTCGTCGGTCTTCAGCAGCACATAGGGATGCGCGGTCTCGACCTTGACGGTGTCGCCGTCCTTGTCGTTCGTCTTCACCGCTTCGACGGTGTCGCCGAGGTCGAGTGAGTAGTCGTCGGGGACTTTGATCGTCAGGGTGCAGCGCACCTCGCCCATGCCGATCGCACCGTGCTCGGTCGACAGCGCCATCGTCGCGAAGTCGAGGTCCTCATACGGTTTGCACTCGACATCGACCTTGTCGAAGCCGGAGTCCTTGTCCCGCAGGTCGCCCAAATAGTCGCGGAATCCCTTGAAACCACCCTCGCCGAGTCCTTCGGCGTCCTTGCCTTCATCCTTGCCGTCGACGAGGTAGGACGAGACCTGGTCCGCCGTGGTCGAGAGCTCCTCGTCGAATGACTCGGGTGCGGTCTCCACTGCGCCCTTGCCGTCGGCCATGAGCGTGGGCATCTGGTCACTGGGGATATAGGAGGCGCTGCGCACGATCGGTTCGGCCGAAGCCGATTCGCGGGTCACCAGCTGCACCTGCGTCATCTGCTCATCACCCTCGGTGGAGTCCTCCGCGGCGGTGCCGAAGGCGTAGAACCACATTGGGTACGCCTCGAAGCTCGGGCTGCCGGCGACGACCTCGGTGAAGTCGGGTGCCCGCAGCTTCTGCTTGGCCTTGTCCGCGATCTGGATCTGCGCCCGGGTCCGGTCGATCAGGGGCGCGCCCTGGATCTTGTCGAGATCCGTACCGCCGTCGCCGAGGATCTTGTCCAGCGACTCGGTGTATCCGGTCATGAACTTCCCGGCCTCACCCGGGCGCATCGCCGTGCGCTCATAGGGCGTGTTCTCCGGGGTGTGCGGCTGCGCGACCGGCAGAGCCGAACAGCCGCTCAGCGCCAGACCGGAGCCCAGTGTCGCGGCCGTGGCGATGCGCATCGACCGTGCCTTTCGCTCGTCCCTGCGCCGAGGCGGTTCCGGAGACTTCTCGTCACCGTGGTAGGCATCCTTCTTCCGCGGTCGGATGCGTCCGCTCCACCAGCGGAGGAAGAAGAACACGGCGAAGCCGGCGAGGATCACGCCGAGGGCGATGCCGAGCAGGCTGAGTCCGAAGACACCGGCCACGCGCATCTTCAGCGCCACGGTGGTGCCGTCGAGGTTGTCATCGGCATTCGCGGGAGCGATCACGAGCACCTGCGGATCGGCGTCGAGATCGAAGGTCTTCGTCACCTTCTCGCCGGTGTCCTGGCTGATCCACCAGTCGCGGTCGGCGATGTCGGTCTCGGGCTTCGGGTCCCCGGGGATGGACCGGTGGACGACCTCATTGGGGAATGACACGTCGCTGATCTGCTCCTGGGCGACACCGTCGAGATAGCTGTCAGCGTCGACGCCGTTCGCCGTCCCGACGAAGAGTTCCTTGCCTTCGGTGTTCTCGGCCTCGACCGTCACGTTCGTCCCCGAGTATGGGACGATGGCCTCATCGAGGACAACCGCATAGGAGCCGTCCTTGACCTTGAAGGCCTCGGTCTCGGTCACCTCGTCGGTGCCGACGACGGACAGGGCCGAGCCCACCAGAACGCCGATCGCGATGGCCGCGACCGCGAACAGGATGGCTGTGGTGAGACGGACTATCTGGATCAGAACAATGCCCTCATCAGTGCGGTGCGTGCCTTGGCCACGGCCGGATCATCGGCGCCGAGGACTTCGAAGAGTTCGAGGACCCGCAGGCGCAACGATTCCTTCTCGTCTCCGGCGGAGGTGCGGATCAGCGCGATCAGCCGGGTGAAGGCATGTGCGGGATCACCGCCGACGACCTCGGCATCGGCGGCGGCCTTCGCGGCCTCGACGTCCTGCGGGTTCGCATCGGCTGCGGCGATGAGCTGTGCGGGGTCCTGATCGATGAGGCGACGGCCGAGGCCGGCGCGCGCGAGGCCGAACTTCGCCTCGTCATCGGCCGGCGATGCGGCCAGTGCCGCCTTGAACAGGGACTCGGCGGTGTCGAAGTCGCCCTTGCTCAGGGCCTCTTCGGCCTCCGGGTGGGCGGGGCCCGCGGGTTCGGGTTCGGCGCCGGCGACCACGGCATGCCCGGTCACGCCGTTCTCACCGGCGAGCTTGAGCAGCTCGTCGAGATAGGCCTTGACCTGCGGTTCGGGCAGCGCACTCTGGAACAGCGGCACCGGCTGGCCCTTGACGATCGCGACGACGTTCGGAATCGACTGCACCCCGAAGGCCTGCTGCAGACGCGGGTTGGCGTCGACGTCGACCTTGGCCAGGATCAGTCGACCGTTGTATGCGGAGACGAGGCGTTCGATGATCGGGGACAGCTGCTTGCACGGCTCGCACCATTCGGCCCACAGGTCGATGACGACCGGCACTCTGTCGGAGATCGCGACGACGTCGTTGAAGCTGGCCTCATCGACGTCGAAGACGAGGGCGGGCACGTTCACGGCGTTCGGGTCCTGACCCGCACCGCCGGGCTGTCCGGCCGGACCGCCCGTCTGTCCGCCGGGCTGCTGTTCGGTCGGCAGGTTCTTACTCCGCACCGCAGACAGGTCAAGACCCTGATTCTGCTGCGAGTTCTCCTGCGAGGGATCCATTGACACGTGGTCTCCTTTGCTGCGCGATGTCGCTTCGATGCCGTATGTGCAGTGCTCGGATCAGCCGAGTTCGGCTCCGGCCAGGGTCTCGGTTCCGCCGATCAGCCTGACCTTTCCGTCCTTGGGCACGATGAATGTGAGCACCTGGGTGGTCTTCGTCGTCACGGCCTTCTGGGTGCTGTCCTCACCGGTCAGCTCCTTCTGCGGGGTCGAGAGCGTCAGGGTTCCGGTCCGTCCGCCGGTCGACTCGGGGGTGATCGTCGATTCGGCTTCGATGACTCCGGTGACGACAGCTTCGTCTCCGGCGGTGCCCTGGGCGACGATCTCCTTTCCGGGGGTGTACTTGTACTTCACCTCGGCCTTGCCGTCCTCGGCGCTCTCCTTCTGTTTCTTCTGGTTGTCCCAGATCGACTTCGAGAAGCTGTCCGATTCGAAGCCCTTGGCCTCTTTGCTGTCCGCCCCGGATCCGAGCGCCTTGGCGTAGTTCGCCACGGCCTTCTCCGGGGTGGCGACGAAACCGTCGGCACCGGGGTCGAGCAGCTGGGAGCCCTGCCTGGCGTCGGGGATCTCGGGCAGTTCGGTGCCGGGGACCAGCTGAGTCTGCGACCACAGCTTGTAGTCCGCGCGCGGTTCCTCCTGAGTGAGCACGAGGAGTTGGGTCTGGTCGCCCGCCGAGGTGATCAGGCTCGTCATCCGCGGCCAGGTGTCGGTGGCGGCGGTGTAGTTGACGACGATGTCGTCGCTGGCCACGGCCGGCGGCAGCTTCTGCTTCTCGACCTTCTCCTTGACCTTGTAGGCGTCTTCGCGCTGTTTGAGGGCGGGGCCTGTGGCGCGTTCCTCGAGCTTCTTCTTGTCCGTCTTGTCATCGGCGGCCTTGACGTCCTCGGCCACGGAGTCGAGGATCCTCTTGACCTGGCCCTCGCTGACTCCGGCGGCCGCTGAGCTCGGGGCCTCCGACGGCTCGGGTGTCGGCAGCTCTTCGGGCCCGCAGGCGCTGAGCGCGAGCACGGGGACGATCGCGAAGGCGGTGCCGAATTCGGCGAGCTTGCGACGACGCTCCTGGCGGGCCTTGCGCCGGTTGGCTTCCTTCTTCGCGCTGCTGCGGCCGAAGATGAGGAGGACCATGCCGCCGAGGAAGACGGCGCCGCCGATGATCATCAGCGGAATCGCCCATGGGGTCTCGGCATGGTTCGGCCAGGACAGAGTCACGGTCTTGACCTGTCCTGCTTCGCCGTCTCCGGCGATGAGGAATCCGGTGCGGTTGGCGTCATCGGACCAGTCGAGGGTGACGGCATCGGTGCCGGTGACCTCAGACTCCCACAGGTCGGCGCCTGCGGGGTTGGGTACGGTGTTCTCGCCGTCCTTGGATTTGGTCGTCAGCTCCCCGCCCTCGGCCAGGCCGGTGACCCGGTCGACTGCGGATTCGCCCGTCCAGGCGTCGATGTTCTCGATCGGGGCCTGAGCGATCGTGAGATCTCCTGAGCCTTCGACCTTGAGGGTCGCGGGGGTTTCGTAGAGATTGAGCATTCCCGGGTCGACGACGACGGCCGGAGAATCCGCGTCGATCTGCGCAGTGGCGGTGATCGTGTCGTCGGGTGCCCACACAGTCTTCTGCAGGATGCCGAGGCCTCCGACAACGACACCCACCACCATGAGAATCACAGCAAGTGTGTAGCGCACGTACGAACCCTTTCCTCGACAACGCAAAACGGCACCCCGAACGACGGGGACTCTCCAAGTTTAGGTCACTGCCTTGACATTGCCTCTGTGCGCACACTCAGCGTGTGTCGAGAACCACAGAACCGCCTCGGCGATCAGGGCAGATGTCCTCGTGTCAGGCACCTGCCCTAAGCTGGGCGGGTGAGCAACGACAGAATTGTATGGATCGACTGTGAAATGACCGGCCTCGACGAGGTCAGGGACGAACTCATCGAGGTGGCGGCCATCGTCACCGACTTCGAGCTCAACCCTCTCGACGACGGCATCGACATCGTCATCAGGCCCTCCGCCGAGGCGCTGGAGAACATGAACGAGTTCGTCACCAAGATGCACACGAACTCGGGGCTGATCACCGAGCTCGATGCCGGCACCACCGTCGCCGAGGCGCAGACGCAGGTGCTCGAGTACGTGAAGAAGCATGTTCCCGAGTCCGGGAAGGCCCCGCTGGGCGGCAATTCCGTGGGCACCGACAAGGTGTTCCTGTCCAAGCAGATGCCCGAACTCGTCAACCATCTGCACTACCGCATCATCGACGTCTCCTCGATCAAGGAACTGTCCAAGCAGTGGTTCCCCCGCGCCTACTTCCAGTCCCCGGAGAAGCACGGCAACCACCGCGCCCTCGGCGACATCCTCGACTCGATCGTCGAACTCAACTACTACCGGAAGGCCGTGTTCTCGGCCGAGGGCCCCAGTTCCGATGAGGCGAAGTCCATCGCCGCCGAGGTGGCCGCCAGCATTCCGCGCTGACCCGAGCTTTCCCTTAGCCCGCCTTCTTCTCGGGGTGGGCGAAGATCGTCGATGGGAAGGCTCCCGCTTGGGCGAGCACTTTGATCAGGCTCCGGCTCGGGGTCAGCATCGACTCGATCTGCTCATCGCTGAGGACCGACCAGGCGTGCGCGACGGTGCCGTCGGTGAGGACTTCGACCTGCTCCTTGAGCTCGCGTCCCGCCTCGGTGATGGCCGGCAGATCGTGACCGCGCTCGTCCTGGCCGATGGTGATCAGACCGGCCTCGGCCAGCCGTGACTGCGCTGCGGCCCATTCCTCATCGGTGTAGCCGCGGGTCTTCTGGGCGGCCCGAGGCCTGAACGAGGCGCCGGTGGCGACGTCGAGCAGAAGCGCATCGATGCCGGGCACTCCTGTCGTGACCAGGGATGCCACATGGCCGTCCCCGCGGAATTCGCGGGCCACTGTCGCAGTGTCCCAGAGTCGCTCGAAAGGTGTGCGCGGTTCGTGTCCGGCGATCGCATCGGCCGTCGCCGACGCCAGCGCCCGGCCCGTGAAGTCCATGTTCTCAAGCACCGGGGCCAGGTCCGTCGACAGCTGCGTGGCCGCCTCGGTGAGGAGGGCGATGTCATCGCGGGTCGAATAGATCTCGTCCATGAACGCGGCGACCGCTTCGAAGCGGGTGGTGACCATGTCGTCCGGGGAGACGATGTCCCACAGCCTCGGGATCAGCGTGGCCACGAACGCCGGCGAGTAGTTGTAGTAGGCGGCGCTGACGACACCAGCGTTGACCCGTCCCAGAGGTGCCGACCGGGCCGCCATGTTTCCCTCGACACCGGGTTCGAGCCCGCGTGCAGCGTAGGCGCGACCGACCGTGTCGGAGAAGTAGATCGCCGCGTGGAACGAGTTGAGGCGGGCGGAGACGGTCCTGATGCTGCTCGTGCGGTGAGAGTCCATGACGCAATCCTAGGGTCAGGCGCCGACTGCGTCCACGCTCTCGCATCATCGGATCAGACTCGCAGCCTTGTGCAGGCGCAGATCGCTGCGGCGTGTGGGGCCCGGTCGCTGATGCGAGTGGGGCGGTTGAGCATCGACGGCCGTGATCAGCGACAATGGTGTCCATGACGACCGCGCGCACCCTGGAGTACCCACACGAACCTCGGCGCCGCACCTCGCGGCGGACGAAGCTCATCATCGCCGCGATCATCATCGTCCTCACTCTCCTCATCGGCGCGATCGCAGCCGACCGAATCGTCGACTTCACGACCGAACGACGGATCGAGCAGAGCCTCACGGACTACGGCGAAGCCGATGTCTCCGTCGAGGGCTTCCCCGTGCTCACGCAGATGGCCGGAGGGAAACTCGACTCCGTTCACGTCACTGCAGCGAAGGCCCGCTATGAGAACGTCGACTTCACGAACGTCGACGCCCGACTCTACGACGTCCCCGTCGACACCTCCCGACCGGTCGGCACGGTGGAGGCGAGTGCCGTACTCCCCCTGACCACCCTCGATTCGCTCGCCGCCGAGCATACCTCCCTGCCGGAGGGAATGAGCTTCACCACGGACGGCGGCCAGCTGTACCTCAAGGGTTCCCTGCTGGGTCAGGATCTGCTCATCGGCATCGACCCGCAGGCCGATTCCCGGCAGGCCGTGGTCAATGCGACGACGATCCGCCTCGGTTCCGCCGAGGTCGACGTCGCCTCGCTGCCGGGGTTCCTCACCTCGGCGATCTCCGATATCGTCATCGACCTCGACTTCCTGCCCGCCGGCCTCGAACTCACGGACATCGAGGCCATCGATGCCGGACTCAAGGTCAGCCTGCACGGGACCGGGGTCTCACTGTCCTGACCCGGGTGGATTCGGATCGGCCCTGAGATACGTGCAGGCGGCCCTGAGATACGCGCAGGCGATGGGGTAATGTTCCGCGGGTGACGACACCCATTCCAGCCGTGGCCGACGATTCGAGCCGTTACCGACCCGAGCCCTCCGTTCTCACGGCACTGAGGTCGCCGAGGCTGCTCACCCGTGAGGTCCTCGCCGGCCTCGTCGTCGGATTGGCTCTCATTCCCGAGGCGATCGCCTTCTCGATCATCGCCGGGGTCGACCCGAAGGTGGGGCTGTTCTCGGCCTTCATCATGGCCGTCTCGATCGCCTTCCTCGGCGGTCGGCCGGCGATGATCTCGGCGGCCACGGGAGCCGTCGCCCTCGTCATCGCCCCGGTCGCCCGCGAGCACGGGATGGACATGTTCATCGCCACGGTGATGCTCGCCGGAGTGTTCCAGATCCTGCTTGCCGTCTGCGGGGTCGCGAAGCTCATGCGCTTCATCCCCCGCAGCGTCATGGTCGGTTTCGTCAATGCGCTGTCGATCCTCGTCTTCGCCGCCCAGCTGCCCCATGTCATCGGTGTGCCGTGGATGGTCTACCCGCTGCTGGGGCTGGGCATCCTCGTCCTCGTGGTCATGCCGAGGCTGACGAAGATCGTGCCAGCACCCCTGATCACGATCGCTCTGATCACCGGCATCGCCGTCGTCTTCGCCATCGACGTGCCCACTGTCAGCGATCAGGGCGAACTGCCGCGCAGTCTGCCCGAGCTCTTCATCCCGCACGTGCCGCTGAACTGGGAGACCCTGCGCACGATCGCCCCGTACTCCCTGGCGATGGCGCTTGTGGGTCTGATGGAGTCGCTGATGACAGCGAAACTCGTCGACGAGATCACCGACACCCACTCGAACAAGACCCGCGAATCCTGGGGTCAGGGTGCTGCGAACATGCTCTCGGGCCTCTTCGGCGGGATGGGCGGCTGCGCGATGATCGGGCAGACGATGATCAACGTCCGCGCCTCGGGAGCGCGGACTCGGATCTCGACGTTCATGGCCGGAGCCTTCCTGCTGCTCTTCGTCGTCGTCCTCGGCGACATCGTCGGCATGATCCCGATGGTCGCGCTCGCGGCGATCATGATGATGGTCTGCGTCGACACCTTCGACTGGCATTCGATCCGCCCGGCGACGCTGAAGATGCTGCCGAAGTCGGAGACCGCTGTCATGGTCATCACCGTCACCGCCGTCGTCCTCACCGAGAATCTGGCGATCGGCGTGGTCATCGGAGTCTTCGTCGCCAGCGTCCTCTTCGTCCGCCGTGTGGCTCACTTCGTCACCGTCGAACGTACGGTCTCCCCCGGTGGCGAGGACGTCCACTACTCGGTCACCGGTGAGCTGTTCTTCGCCTCTTCGAATGACCTGACCACACAGTTCCACTATTCGCACGACCCCGATCACATCATCATCGATATGAGCCGCTCCCATGTGTGGGATGCCTCGACGGTCGCAGCCCTCGACGCGATCGTGACGAAATATGAGGCCCGAGGCGCCCTGGTGGAGCTGCGCGGGATGAACGAATACACCGAAGCCATCCACGCCCGACTCTCGGGCGGGCTGGGTTAGACTTGTCAGCGATGTCACGCCCAGCCCCTGCCGCCGTCTTCGCACCCAAGGTGTGGGTCCTGCCGCACCCGGGCACCAACGGCTACATCACCTCATGGGGCGAGATGCTGTCTGGCACCGCACCATTTTCGGCCGGAGTTCCACTCCGGCCCGCCCTCTGAGCACGCCCAGGCACCCCTGGACGCTCAGGCACCTCTGCACGCATTTCGGGTCGGAATCCACCGTCGACCGACTACGAAATGGGTTTTCTGTGACCTCTGCATCTTCTGCACCCCACTCCTCCCGCCTTCTCAACGTCCTGCGCATGGACACCGTCGGCGGCGCCCTCCTGCTCGCCGCCACAGTGGCGGCCCTGATCTGGGCCAATTCCCCGGCTTCCAGTTCGTACTTCTCGATCCGGGACTTCGAGCTCGGGTTCGAACCCTGGCATCTCAAGCTCAGCCTCGGGCAGTGGGCAGCCGACGGGCTGCTCGCGATCTTCTTCTTCCTCGTCGGCCTCGAACTCAAGGTCGAGTTCACCAAAGGCAGCCTGCGCAGCTTCTCGACCGCCATCGTCCCGATCTCGGCGGCGGCCGGCGGGGTGCTGATCCCCGCCGTCATCTACGCCGGCCTCCTCGTCGCGAGTCCGGAGCTGCTGGGCGGGTGGGCGATTCCGACCGCCACGGATATCGCCTTCGCCGTGGCCGTGCTCGCCCTCGCCGGCTCACACTTGCCCGGAGCGCTGCGGGTCTTCCTTCTCACCCTTGCCGCGGTCGACGATCTGTTGGCGATCACCATCATCGCGGTCTTCTACACCGAAGAGATCAGTCTGCTCGCTCTGGCAGCCGCCCTGGCTGCGGCTCTTGTCTTCGGTGCCCTGACTTGGAGGTTCACGGACTTCTTCCGCCGACACGGCTGGGCGGCGTGGCTGATCCTGCTGCCGCTGGGCGTGGTCGCCTGGGGGTTCATGCATGCCTCAGGGGTGCACGCGACGATCGCCGGAGTCATCCTCGGCTTCGCGGTCCCGGTACTCGCCCGGAAACCGAGACGGGCCGTCCCGCTCGCCTCGGACGGGGGAAATTCGGGAATCGCCGCCGAGGCGACACCGGGTCTCGCCGAGATCCTCGAACATCGCCTGCGTCCGCTCTCAAGCGGATTCGCCGTCCCCGTGTTCGCGTTCTTCGCCGCCGGGGTGGCCGTGGGAGGTCGCTCCGGTCTGATCGAGGCCTTCTCCCAGCCGCTGACCTTCGCCATCATCGCCGCTCTCGTTCTCGGCAAACCGCTGGGCATTCTCTCCTCCACGTGGCTGATCAGCAAGTTCACTCGCGCATCCCTCGATCCCAGCCTCAAGTGGATCGATCTCATGGGCATCGGTCTGCTCGCCGGCATCGGATTCACCGTGTCCCTGCTCGTCGCCGAGCTCAGCTTCGCCTCCGGCTCGGCCGAGCACGACCATGCGAAGGTCGCTATCCTCACCGCCTCGCTCCTCGCGGCGGTGCTCGCTACGCTCGTACTGACCATCCGGAATCGGCACTACCGCCGACAGTCCTTGAAACGAGAGGCTCACCGATGAGCACGATCAGCCCGGTCCGCGAACGCTTCGACGCCGAACTCACCCACCTGGCCACCCTCACCGATTCGACACGGCCGGGATGGACCCGTCGGGCGCTGAGCGAGGAGGACATCGCCGGTCGTGACTTCGCTCGCTCACTGATGAGACAGGCGGGACTGACCACCCGCGTCGACGGTGCCGGCAACGTCATCGGCGTGCTGCCCGGGCGTCTCGGCGGTCGGCAGATCATGCTCGGCTCCCACACCGACACCGTCGACGGCGGCGGCCGCTTCGACGGGATCACCGGCGTGCTCGGCGCCATCGAGGTCGTCCGACTGCTGCGCGAGAACGACATCCGACTCGACCATGACCTCGTCATCGTCGTGTTCTTCAATGAAGAGCCCAATGACTTCGGATTCTTC
The DNA here is from genome assembly GCF_021023135.1 of Brevibacterium sp. CCUG 69071. Lineage (GTDB taxonomy): Bacteria > Actinomycetota > Actinomycetes > Actinomycetales > Brevibacteriaceae > Brevibacterium. Next base: position 635,550 of record NZ_PGFV01000002.1, on the reverse strand, counting down.
TGCTTGGGCTCTCGGGCGATGACGGGTCTGGTCGACCGTTCCACCCTGGCGGCCACGGACTCCACCGGTCGCACTCTCGCCCAGGCTCTGCCGGACTCCGGGATCGACCCCGAGGAGTTTCTGACCTCCGGCTTCGATTTCACGAATGTCACCGCGTTCCTCGAACTCCATATCGAGCAGGGTCCCGAACTCGAACGTGGCGGAGCCCAGATCGGAGTCGTCGAGACGATCACCGGGATCAACCATTTCCGGGCTCTGTTCACCGGCCGTCAAGACCATGCGGGAACGACGAGCATGAGTGTCCGCGCCGATGCCGGATGTGCTGCCGCCGGAACCGTCCTCGCCGTGGAGTCGATCGCCGAATCGGGAACGAACACCCGCGGCACTTCCGGGCAGATCAGGTTCACCCCCGAAGCCGTCAACGTCGTCAGTGAGAACGCTGTCGTCGAGGGAGAATTCCGCGGCCCCGACGGTTCCTGGCTGCACGAAGCGGCGCGACGGCTCACCGAGGCCGCCGGGCAGGAGGCCGATAGGCGCGGGGTCACGATGGAGATCGAATGGACCACTGATGACGCTCCCGTACCCCTAAACCAGCCGATCACCGCGACCATCACCGAGGCGGCAGCCGAGCTCGGTCTGTCCCGGTCCAGAATGTTCTCGGGCGCCGGACACGATGCCGGCATCATCGCCGCGAAGACTCAGGTCGGCATGATCTTCGTTCCCTCCGTCGACGGGCGCAGCCACTGTCCCGAGGAGTTCACCGCACTCGATGGCGTCCTGCCGGGGATCTCGGTGCTGCTGGAGACGGTGCTGCGCCTGGACGGTTCACTGAGGCACTGACAGCCCGGTCACAGCCTCGGCGATTAGGCTTCGACTCGACAGACCCCACGAAGAAGGAGCCGACATGGCATTCGACAAATTCCTCGACAAGGCGAAGAACCTCGCCAACGACCCGAAGATCAAGGACAAGCTCAACTCCGAGAAGGCCGAGAAAGTCACCGACTCGATCCTCGACAAGGCCGCGGGAGCTGCCGAATCGCTCACGGGCGGCAAACACACGGAGAAGATCCAGAAAGCCCGCGACGCCGCCGACAAGGCGATCGGATCGGACAGGAACGATTCTCCGAATCAGAACGACGCAGAAAACAGGAACGACTCGACCACCAGGAATGACAACCCCGAGCAGGGCAATTCCACGAACGATTCGGATCGCTCCGAAAACCGCTGAGCATCGGGCATCTCGCGTCCGCGGACGTCAGTACTCCGTATCGATCACCGGTTCGACCAGGTCATCGGGATCCGCATCGACCGTGATCCGCACGGCCTCGACATCGGTGCGATCGGAGGCCCTGAGTTCATCCTTGGAGAACGTCCAGACGTCTCCCTCCTGGCCCCCGCAGGTTCTGCCCTGCGGGGGCCAGTCCTCGCAGTGGGCTGTCAGAATCGGGGCCTCCGACTTCACGATGAGGTCGCCGCTGACCAGGGGACGGAAGTACACGTCGACGTGTTTGGCGGCCGGCACCGCGGCGCCGGTGACTCGGTAGTCGACCGTTCCTTCGGTCTTCCCCTTCGGCAGTTTGCCCAAGGCCGAGATATCGACGGCGTGGATCTCCTTCTCAACGGCCACCTCGGCGGGTTGACCGGCGATGACGATCGACGGATCAGAGTACTCGGCACGCAGATAGGGCGGCAGCAGTGCCTCGGTGTCGGGAAGCCGGAAGCCGTCGTGGATCTCCCCGCCGAAGGGATAGCCGCTCTCGAGGGCCATATCGATGACCTGCACCGTCTCGACGTCATAGGTCCCATCCGCGGCGATGGTCACGAGATGGGTCGCTATCTTGCCCCGGTACGGATTGGGTGCGGCGTCGGCGCTCTGAGCGTTCATCCCCTCGCCGATCACGAGTCCGCCGAGGATCATGAGAGTGATGAACAGCGCCGCGACGATCGACACCCTGCGGCGCCTCGTCGCGGCATCAGCCCGGGTCTTCGGTTGAGAAGTGTGAGACATGTGAGTCGTGTGAGGCATCAGCTGACCTTCTCTTGTGCTGGGATCGGAGCGGTCTGCATTCCCTCGGGCGGGGCGAAGCCGATCGCCTTGATCCTCACTCCGTTCTCCTGCCGCCAGGTCAGTTCTCGGCCGTCCTGTCCACTTCTGCGGTCATCGAGGCCGGCGCAGTCGGCGTCGGGTTCGAAGGTGCCATTCGACGGCAGGCAGCGGATCTCTCCGCCGTCGGTGAGGGTGACGCTGCGGACACCTCGGGACTGAGAGGACTCCCCGGGAAAGCCCAGCGGCAGCACAAACAGTGCCTGACCGCCGATGTCGAGGTACACCTCGTCGAGGGTGTAGCTGAAGTCGATGACGTGCCGTCCGGCCTCCCAGACGGTCGCACTTCCACCGTCGACGTCCGGACGGGTGAAGATGTATCTCGTCGAGGGAAAACGGTCGTGGGCCTTCGAATCGTCGAGGTCGACCGTGAGTTCGACCTTGACGGCGGGATTCTCCTGCGTCGAATCGGCCGCCGTGCTCAGCTCCACGGCGGCGATATCGACGATCCGGGGTTTGAGCACATAGCGCGGCCGATCCGGCTCATCGCGCCACCCGAGCTGGTCTTCGCCGACCCACCAGCTCAGATCCGCGACGCCGGTGGGCGGTGCCTCGAAGATCAGCCGTTGGCGCACCTGCAGGGTGCCATCGGGATGCGGGGTCACCTCGGCGGTGATCTCCTCAGGCGTCAGCGCCTCCTCCGACAGGCGTTCGCTGGTACCGGAGGGCGGCTCGACGGCATCTCTGACCATGATGGCCACGACGACTGCGATCACCAAGGCGGCCGCGATCGTGCCGAGGAGGATGAGTCTGGTCTTGGGCTGCATCGCCTCAGACTATTTCCGCGCCCGGTCCGGCGATCGTCCCTGCCGTGCCAGTTCGGCAACATGCGTGACGGGTTCGGCGCGGGCCCACGCACACCCACCGGCCTGACCTCGGCGGTCGTCTGTGTGAGAATGGCACTCTGAGCTTTTCGAGCTCACTGGCTGCAACCGAGCGGCAGGAGCTGGGACCTGCGGATTCCGCGGCCCCCCGACACCGCCGACAGCCGACCCGAACGATCAGCGCGAGACCAGAGCTCGACGCGAGCCCACAGATCCACTCGAAACATCAGGAGGTGCAATGCGATCCCCCATCCCGGATTTCCTCGACGAAACCCTCAACCGGCATCGGTCCGACCGTTCCGGGGAGAATGCGGACTACATCCCGGACCTGGCGGCCGCCGATCCGGAGAAGCTAGGCATCTGCATCTCCACGCTCGACGGGGTCGAGTACACCTCCGGGGACTCGGAGTTCGAGTTCTCCATCCAATCGATGTCGAAGCCCTTCATCTACGGGCTCGCGCTCGAACAGGCGGGACTGCCGGCCGTCCTCGACATGGTCGGAGTCGAACCCAGCGGTGAGAAGTTCAACGAGCTCTCGCTCGACAAGAAGTCCGGAAAACCGCTCAACCCGATGATCAACGCCGGGGCGCTGGCCATCCACTCCCTCCTCGGAAAGGACGGATCGAGCCTCGCCGAACGCACCGAGATCGCCCGCTCCGGACTCTCCCGCTTCGCCGGCCGGGACCTGCGGGTCGACGAATCCACGGCCGCAGGCGAGTGGGAGGCCGCGTACCGCAATATCGCCATCGCCAATATGTTGCGCTCCTACGACGTCTTCCTCGACGACCCGGACGACGTGGTGCAGGGATACATCGCCCAATGCTCGGTCCTCGTCACGGTCAAAGACCTTGCGATCATGGCGGCGACCCTGGCCGGCGGCGGTCTCAACCCGATCACCGGTGAGCAGGTGCTCTCACCCCGGGTCAACCGGCAGGTGCTCGCGGTGATGATGACCTGCGGAATGTACGACGCGGCCGGTGACTGGATGACGGAGATCGGGATTCCCGCCAAGAGCGGCGTCTCCGGCGGCGTATTCGGGGTCATGCCCGGTCAGGTCGGCATCGCCACCTTCTCGCCGAGGTTGGACCGACACGGGACCAGCGTGCGTGGGGCGAAGATCTTCCGCGATCTGTCGAACCGGCTGAGCCTGCACATCATGGACGCTCCCGAACCGGCGCGGTCGATCATCCGCCGCGACCGCCGCTTCGTCGGCAACAACGGTGAGATGGTGCGCATCTGCAGTCTCCAGGGACTCATCCAGTGGAGCGGGTCGGAGAACGTCATCCGCGCCATGGACGATCCCGCGACCAGCACGAACGTGTTCATCCTCGACCTGCGACGAGTCAACGAGATCAACGGGGTCGCGCGCAAGATGCTCACCGAGGCGCTGTCGCGGCTCAAGGAGGACGGCATCCGAGTCGTGCTCATGGATCCCGAGGACATGATGAAGTGCAAAGGCCCGGATTCGGCGCTGCCCGACGTTAAGATCCTCGATTCCCTCAAGTCCGTCAAAGGCCTCAAACGGGTCCGCAACGACCGTCGGCGGGAGATGGCCGACCGCTCCGTGTGAGCGCCTCAGCGTGTGAGCGCCGGGTCATGCTTGCCCGGGCCCTCGCCATCCCGTTGCATTCCTTTGATAAGGTGAGCCTTACAATCCCTTCAGCGCCGAGGTGGTCCTCCGACCGCCTCGGCGTGGGCTTTTCCACGGAAGGAACCCCATGACGGCATCCGCCACACCGGACCAGCGTCCCGCTCGTCCCCCGAAACCCCAGGCCATCCTCAGCGTCCAAGCGGTCGAGGAGATCACCCCGAACCTCATCCGCATCACCGCCGGCGGCGAGGGATTCGATGCGATCTCGAACAACGACGCGACCGACAAGTACGTCAAGATCATGTTCGCCGATCCGCAGCACGGGCTGACCCCGCCCTACGATCTGGCCGATCTGCGGGAGAACGTTCCCGAGAAGCTGCCGCGCAACCGCACCTACACGGTGCGCGAGATCAACGAGGCCGAGAAGTGGGTGAAGATCGACTTCGTCGTCCACGGCGATGAGGGCATCGCCGGCCCCTGGGCGAAGAGCACCCAGGTCGGCGATCAGATCGTCCTCGTCGGAGCCGGCGGCAAATACGCCCCGGAGGCCGATGCCCCCTGGCATCTGCTCATCGCCGACCACACCGCGATCCCGGCCGTCAGCTCCGCGCTCGAGGCGATGCCCGCCGAGGCGACCGGTGTGCTCCTCGCCAATGTCGAACACGACGAGGATCGACTGCTGCCCGAGCTGCCGGCCGGGTTCGACGTCACCTGGGTCGATTCGGACGAGGCGCTCATCGCCGCGGTGCGCGAGCTCGACTGGCCGGAGACCACTCCGCAGGTCTTCGCCCACGGCGAGCGCGAGACGATCAAGACGATCCGCAAGGTCCTCAAGGACCACGAGGTGCCCCGCGAGGCACTGTCGATCTCGGCCTATTGGGCCCACGGCCGCGCTGAGGACCAGTTCCAGGCCGAGAAGCGCGAACCCATCGGCAAGATCGAGGACTGACAGCCGGCCAGCCGCGGCGGAATCAGCGGCATCATCCGCGAGAGCCGACCGCAGCGTCGAGAGCAGAGTTCAGGAAGTCTGCTCTCCACGCGGCGGTCGGCTCTCGTCGCTCGTGTCTTCTCTCGAAGTGAGCCCACCGGCTCAGCGGCGACGACGGGTGAGGAGGAAGGCGACGACGCCGATAATGATCAGCCCGAGCGCGATCCCGCCGAGGATGAGGTACTGACCGAGGTCGGCACCCGTGCGCGGCAGGGGACCCGCATTGTCGTCGTCGGAGGAGTCGCTGCCGTTCTGTGAGCCCTCGGCCCCTTCTGACGCTTTCGAGCCTTCCGAGTCGGCTGACTGGTCTGCGTCCTGCGTGCCACTGGCGGAATCGGCGTCGGCCGCGTCGTCGCTGCCTGCTTCTGCACCCTCGGCGGCTCCGCTGTCGGCTTCCGCGCCGGCAGCCTCATCCGCGCCGCCTTCATCGTCCGCGGTACCTTCGCTATCCGCGCCGGCTTCCTCATCGCCATTCGCCTCGGACGAGGCCTCGGCGCCCTCGTCCCCATCATCGTCATCGGCGAGGTTCGCCACCGAGTACAGGCTCGTCGTGCCCGACACCTCATTGCCCACGACCAGCGCGGCCTCACCCGAAGGCGACTCATCAGCGGGGAGGAACGTGATTCCCTCCGGCCCGAGGTCCCCGGCGCTCGAGAGCAGTGCCTTCGGGTCCGAAGCATCCTCGATCTCGTCCTCGACCGAGACGGAGAAGTCACGGTTGTTGAAGTAGGTGACGAACTCGGGCGAAGCCGGGTCGCTGAGATCGAAGGCGGCGATTCCGCCGACCCGTTCGAAGCCGACGAAGGCGTAGGTCTTCTCCCCCACTTCCGCGATGGTCAGCGCCTCGGGCTCGGGTCCCTTGTCATCGCTGCGTCCCTCGAGGTTCGACTCGGAGTGGTTGGAGTTGAAGAAGTCGGGGATCGCCTCGGCGGTCATCTGCTCGAAGCTGTCACCGGAGTCGGCGACGAGCTTCCCGTCGGTCGTCCACACGGAGAATGAGCGGGTGCCGAAGGCATAGAGCTCCTCGTAGCAATCACCGTCCTCGCTCAGGCCCTTATCGGTGATGACGTTGAGCCGGCCCAGATCCTCATCGCCGAGTTTGTCAGCCAACGGCGAGTTCTCGCACACGGGTGCCAGGTCGTCCTCGCCGAGGTCTTTGACCCTGGCCGCGTCGATGAAATCGCCCCATTCTCGGGAGTCGCCTTCGTTCGCGGTGACCAGATAGTCGGTGCCGCCGGCGGAGAACGTCGAGATCGTATCGGGCATGTACGCGCCCTTGAGCCCCTCGTATTCGGTGATGTTGACCTCCGGGGCGTCCTCGGGATCCCGGTCGGAGGCGTCGAGTCCGTTGCCGGCCCGCCCGTGGTCCTTGAACCCGAGTGGGAGGATCTCGGTCACCTCGGCCGAGGCGACATCGACGACGGCGATCGCGTTGGCCTCCTGCAAGGTGGCATACGCTTTGTCCCCGGCCACCGTGATGTATTCGGGTTCGAGGTTGCGCGAGACCGACAGGTCACCCTCGGGATTCGGTCCGAAGATCCGCACGCCTTCGGGCAGGGTCTTCGCCCCGCCCTCCTCGAAGCCGTGGAAGTCAGCGGTGTGCACGCCCGAGGTCTCCGGCGCGGCCACCTCGGCGGGCAGGTCGATCACGGACACCGAGCCCTCCGGGTCGGCGGAGAAGTCATCGGCGGGCTCCCCTTCGTTGGCGACGAGCGCGTGTTCGCCGTCCGGGGTGACGGTGACCATGTCCGGCAGGGAGCCGACGGGCACGGTTCCCAGCACCGGCGCCGAGGTGTCGGTGGCGTCGAAGAACATCAGCGATCCCGGCTTCGTCTTGTCCTCGTCTTCGAGGGCGACGACGCCGAGCCCGTCCTCGCGGATCGCCACGGAGTTCGCCACGCCGGAGCCCGTGATCTCGCCGACCTTCTCGGGGCTCTTCGGGTCGGAGGCGTCGATGATGTCGACGGTGGCGGACTGCGCGTTGACGGTGAAGACGGTGTCGCCGTGGACGGCGGTGATCTCGGCGGCGGCCTCGTCGAACTGACCCGTTTCGTGGGAGCCGAGGAACCCGAGTTCGAGCGCGGCGTCCGGTGCGGAGTGGCTGATCGGATCGCTGACCTCGGCGGCGTGGGCTGCACCTCCGAGAGCGATCGTCTGGCCGATGGTGAGGCCGGCGGCCAAGGTCAGTGCGGCCAGTGAGGCAGTGATCGTCGTCGCGGCGGCGGGGTGCGTCATCGAGTCTCCGGAGTAGAAATGGGCGCGGGCCGAGCGTGCCCACAATCATCCATTCATAGGCAGTCAGTCTGGCCCCGCCCCGAACTGGAGATGGACGCCGGGTGAGCTCGGCACCCCCGCCGAGGCGGGAGTCCGGTGGCGGTGCCCAGCCCGCCGAGGTGGGTGCTCAGTCGAGGTCGAGGCGGTCGACCACCTCGGCGACCTTCGCCTTCTCCTCGTCGTCGAGTCCGAGGATGGGCAGCGGCAGACTTCCGGGGCCGACGAGCCCGAGGTGTTCGGCGATCGCCGCACTCACGCGCAGGCTGCCGCCGAATTCGGTGAACAGATCCCACAGGGGTTGGAGTTCGGCGGAGAGTTCGAGTGCGTGGTCGGCGCTGCCGAACTGTGCGGCACGGGTGATGTCGAGCATCGGGCCGGGCAGGGTGCCGCCGACGGCGGTGTACCAGGCGTCGCAGCCGGCGGTCAGTCCCGCGGCGCCGAAGACATCTCCGGAGATGCCGATCGTGACCTCGGCGCCGATTGCGGCGCGGATCTCGGCGATGTGATCGCACCAGCCGGACGGGGAGAGCGGGATGCCGGGGATCTTGATCGAGGCGACTGTGGGCAGTGCGGCCAGGCGGGAGTAGAGCTCGGTGGTGAAGGTGAAGTGGGTGGTGCCCGGGTTGTCGTAGACGACGATGGGCAGATCGGTAGCTTCGGAGACGGTGCGGAAGAGTTCGAACACATCGGTCTCCCGCAGTGCCTGGTAGCTCACGGGGGCGAGCAGGAGGCCCTGGGCACCGGCCGCTTCAGCGGAACGGACGTTGGCGAGAACATCGCGGGTGCGCAGGGCCCCGATGCCGACGAAGACCGGGATGTCGAGGGCGTTCTCGACGGTCAGCTCGGCCACGCGGGCGCGTTCTGCGGTATCGAGATAGGCATAGGATCCGGTCGATCCCAGCGCCGTGATGGAGTCGACGCCGGCGAGGACGAGGCGTTCGATGAGTCCGGTGTAGGCGTCCTCGTCGATGCGCTCATCGTTGAGCGGCGTCAGCGGGAAGGCGCTAAGCCCGGTGAACAGTGAGCGGTCGTAGTTGGGTGCGCTCGTCATGTCTCCTCCTCGATTGGTCGGCGGTTGGTGCTGGCCTCGGGGCCAGTCTGGCATGTCAGTCGAGTCCGGCGAGGACAGTCTCAAGTGTGTCGAAGTGTGGTTGCGCGGCGGCATCCATCACCGCAGCTGCGCCGACGGCGTTGGCCGCGCGCAGGGATCGTGTGGGACTCAGTCCGGAGCGCAGGGCGATGGTCAGCGCCGCACAGAAGGCGTCACCGGCACCGACGGTGCTCACCGGGGTCCGCGGCAGAGCCTCGACGAAGGCGATCTGCTGTCCGTGCTCGAGCAGAGCCGAGCCTTTGGGTCCGTAGGTGACGGCCACGCATCTCGCATCCCGCAGCTGCGGGAGCAACGAGTATTCGGTCTCGTTGACGATGATGAGATCGGCCCGCTGGACCACCTCGGCGGGCAGTTCGATGGCGGGTGCGGCGTTGATGACGAGGTAACCGGGGACTCGACGGGCGAGTTCGCTGATGAGGTCGAGGGAGATCTCGAGCTGCGTGAGCACGGCTTCGTCCTCGCCGAAGTCGATGCCGTCGAGTCTGACCTGGGCGTTCGCTCCTTCGCACACGGCGATCTGGTTCTCCCCGTGCGCATCGACCATGACCAGAGCAGTTCCCGTCGCCACATCCACCTCGGCGATCGCGCGGCGGTCGACCCCGGCGCGATCGAGTGCCTGCAACATCGCCTCCCCCGAAGCGTCGTGTCCCACCGCCCCTATCATCCGGGTGCGGGCGCCGAGGCGGGCCGCTGCGGTGGCCTGATTCGCACCCTTCCCACCGGGCGAGTGGAGCAGCCGACCTCCGCCGACGGTCTCGCCCGCGGCCGGCAGGCGGCGGGTGGTCGCGGTGATGTCGACGTTGATGCTGCCGACGACGGCAAGATCGATGCTCATGGGACAAGGCTAGCGCGGCCGCTCGGGTGCGGGCCCGGGGAGAAGACGCGACGTAGGGGCTCAGCGAAGAGGGGCCTGCGCTGTCACCTATCGAGAAGGTGCGGAATGTGGCGGAGACAGATGGCGAGCTTCACGGCCGACGCCGAATACACAGAAAGCCCCGAGTTCCGCTTGTTCCACCGCTTCCCGAGGCTTCTCAATCGGGGTGAGTAACGGGACTTGAACCTGTGTATAAGTGCTGGTCGGGGCCATGATCGACGGATTCTCGGGCCTCCTGACACCCCGCGATGCCCCGGTATTTTCGCCCGGTAACGGTGGGATGTGGGTAAGAAGTGGACGAATCGTCATGTTGTTGACGGCCCGTATGGACGTCTGGCTCGACCAACACGAATTCTCACCTTCGAGCCATCTGAGCTTACGGTGTAGTCAGTACACTTCTGCCACTTAACACGGAGAAGACCCTGCCAATGGCAACTAAGAAGATCATCGAAACCCTGCAACGCCCAGAATTCACCACCGACACCCTTCAGATCGTGAAGACAGTCATCGCTGCCACGGCGGCATGGTGGCTGTCGATCACGATCCTCGACTCGGCCATGCCATTCCTCGCACCATGGACCGCTCTCCTCACCGTTCACGCGACGGTCTACCGGTCGCTCTCTCGAGGTGCGCAGTCGACGGTGGCCTCGGCGATCGGCGTTGGCCTGTCGTTCCTAATCGGCAGCTTCCTCGGGGTCAGCCTGTGGACGTTTGCTCTTGCATTGTTTGTCGGACTCATCGGAGCTCGCGTGACGTGGATCCGCGATGAGGGAATCGCCATTGCCACCACAGCGATATTCGTCCTTGGGAGCGGCTTCGACAGTCAGCAGCCCCTGCTCGTGGAACGCATCGTCGAGATCGCGCTCGGCGTCGCGGTCGGTCTCGCTGTCAACCTCATCATCATCCCGCCGATTCGGGACCGGCAAGCTTCCCGCTACGTCGACAGCATCAATCGGCGCATGGGCGACGTCCTGATGAGCATGTCAGACGAATTCAGCGACTCCTGGGACACCGACCGGGCTGAGGACTGGTTCCGCGAAACAGAATCGATGACCGACGAACTCAATACCGCTTGGCAGTCCGTGCGCTTCGCGCGAGAGAGCAGAAAGGCGAACCCGAGAGGAGACCTGCGAAAGACGCTCAAGAACCAGCGAGCGAACAGAGAGCACCATGAGGCAGGGGAAGAGGACTACTCGAACATTCTCTCTCGCGTCGATGAAGGGATCTCACACCTGCGGAATTTAGCTCGCACGCTCAGAGACGCCTCGTATGCCGAGGGGGAATGGGACACACGGTTCCGTCGCAAGTGGGCTGAGATCGTCAAGGACACCGGGCGCTCCATCAGTGACCCTGACGCCGATGTCGAACCGGTCTATGATCGTCTGGACTCGCTGGCGAAGAACCTCTCAGGCGATGGAAAGCTGCCCGAAACCTCCTGGCCGCTCTATGGAGCTTTGATCACGAGTCTGCGACACATCGTCGTTGTCGTCGACGACGTCGCTTCCGCTCGGGAGGCACGGGAACCGAACGACGCATAGGAGGGCATCGCTTCGAGACTACTTGGCCTCGCCGAAGTTCGCCCCGTCGAACCCGAGCCGTGCGGCCGTCCCGTCGACCCACACATCACCGACGTAGTCCAACACGAGGCGAGCGCGAACCGGAGCTGAGTGCGATCAGGGCTGCCTCGGGCGGGTAGTGTGTCTAGGACTGCCTGCCGCTTGAGTGCGCTTCCGGAGAGATGAACGCGACCATCTGACTTGGCCCAGGTGTGAACCACGGTGGCGACCCAGGCAGAACGAATTGCTGAAGTGCGCGAGCAGTTCACGTGCACGACTGACTCTCTGCCACAATGAAGATATGAGTGAAATCAGTGTCCGGCCGTCCCAAGGTCCAACGGACTATCCACCGCTCGTAGAAATCTGGCGGAGCGCGGTCGAAGCCACCCACGACTTCCTTTCCGATGAGGACAGGAATGCGATCGAATCCAAGCTAGTGAGCGACTACTTTCCTGCCGTTTCGCTCACTATCGCCGAGATAGATGGCCAACCAGCGGGATTCTCGGGAGTGCTCGACGGGAACTTGGAAATGCTGTTCGTCGACGCCGAGCACCGCGGTAGTGGTATCGGTACCAGACTTCTGAGTCACGCAATCAATGAACACGGTGTCAATAAGGTTGATGTCAACGAGCAGAATGTCCAAGCGGTTGGGTTCTATATACATCGAGACTTCCAGCAAATTGGCCGCAGTGAATACGACGAGGCCGGGCGACCATACCCGTTGCTGCATCTGCAATTGAGCTAGGGCATGTCCCCTCTGTTCGGAGCCCATGGCTCGACACGGTGGGAAAGTGGCTACACAGCAACGACATCAGGTCTTCACCGATGATCGGTGGGCACGGATCGAACCTTTACTACCCTCGAATGTCGGTAAGAGAGCCCGGCCGTTTGAGAACGATCGCCGGATCGTCGAGGAAGTCGTCTGCCGATATCGGGCTGGCATCGCCTGGCGCGACCCTGTCCGTGACCGCCTGGGACCTTGGCAGACGGCAGGGAGCTGATCGTGCTTACGGGTCCAGAGCCGATCGTGAGTACTTGCGTTCGCGATCACCTATCGGGCGGCGGTCGTGATCAGCGCGATCCTGACGTGGCTACGCCAGTAAAGGAGACATGGCCTAATCGGATCGCGCCGATAGGCTCGGTCTTCAGTGTCCAGCTTCGTCGAAGATATACGAGAATACGGACTCAAGTAACCGCGTTTATGCTGTAAGCTGGCTTGGCTTCACCGTGGACGCGCACGAGCCGCCCACACTCTTTCCGGAAGGCCCGCAATGGGATTCGCGCTGCCACACGTCACGATCATCTTCCTCGTCGGCCTTGCCATCGTCGCCGTCCTTTCGGCAGTGATCGCTCTGATCGCCAGCGCAGCTCTCAGGAAACGACGGCCGAGCAGGCCCACTCGCCCATACCTCTCCGAAATCGAAACACTCGCGGATCTCCGCGACCGCGGGGTCATTGAACAGGCGGAGTTCGACACGATCACCGGGCGGATCGCCAAACCGTGATCCGTTGAGCTACGCGAGCGTGCCATTCGACAGCAAGCGACATTCGGTTATCCTTAATCCATGCCGAACGCCAAGCAACCTTCCTCGACAGCCGTTTGGTATTTCGTCACCATGGCCTTCCTGTGCGCAGGTGCAGTCTTCGCCTTGACCCTCGGCGGTCAGTTGCTTGTCATGAGCACACTGCTCGCGCTCGGCGCCCTCGCGGGAATCTCGGGTGCGGTGGTCGCCATCAGGGAGTCAAGGGACCGGAAGCCGTCTCAGAGGTGAACGACCCGTTAGATGCCGCGAGTTCATAAGACCACGCGAGCAATGGTGATTCGCCCCGGGAATAATGGTGACAGTGAAGCCATGGAAGGGACTTCCCCGTCATGCCCCAGAGGAAATACCCGCTCGAGCTTCGTGAGAGAGCGGTCCGCATGGTCCTCGACGCACTCGAAACCGACCCCGGTGCCCGCCGCGACATGCTCCGCCGTATCGGTGACCAGCTCGGCGTGAACCCGGAAACACTGCGGCCCGGCACCACCACCGCTGATGCCCAGCGGATCAAGGACCTCGAGAAAGAGAACCGGGAGCTGCGCCGGGCCAACCATATCGTGAAGTCGGCCTCGGTTTGTCTCCCAACCCGGGACTTGAAAATGTGCACGTCCTTTCTCGATGTACGGCGACCATATGCGGCGACGTGGCTTCTCCGCCTCCCACGAAAGTATGGAATTGCGCGAAAACTTAACGATCAATCTGGCGATCGCAACTGGTGTCGAGGGCGTTGGTGAACGATTGCTATTCATCCGTCTATGCCACACTGGCCCCTATGGTCCCTGGCACCGTGAACGAGCTGTCCGCGCATGACCGGATGATCCTCGACTTGGAGAAGACCGCGCACACTGAGATTGCCCGTGACTCCTTGTGCCGGCGGATCGATCTCCCGGCCGAGAAGTATTCGATCGTGCTTGAGGGGCTGATGGATACGGATGCGGCGTACAGTTACGCTCCGGACGTTGTGGAGCGTGTTAGGCGGTTGCGGGCGGAACGGTTCGCTTTCGAACGAAGGCAAGGCCGGTGGAAGACGTTCATGCAGTAGGCCAGCGTCGCGACGCTGGATGTAGTTCTCCGGAATAGGATGCTGAGAACCTTTGAACAATGGAGTGACGCATGTACAACTTTGATCCCAGCATCCCGATCACGGAGTTCGAGCAGCGCTCAACTGGGCAATCGCCGAGTACAACGGCGATGAGTCTGCCTCCGCAATTGCGGTCTGCACTCACCGGCGCTCGAACAAGTCGAATAACCCGATCATCGCGCGTTTCATTGACTCACATCGCGAAGTCAATCATGTGATCGGTCGAGGTGTCCGCGGAAGAGTCGAGAATGATCCCCTGGTCATCGCCTGAGACGACCCAGAGGACATCGCTGCGGCGGTGGCCGCAGTTGGGCTCAGGTCTCCTCGATCGAAGTTATCGAGTGGGTGACCGAGAACATCTACCCCTGGGTGAAGTATTCGAAAGCTGAGCCCCTTGGCGATCCTTCGATCTGGGACGAACAGAAAGCCGAAATAGATCCTGCGATCATCCGGGGCCCGGAGGGAATAACCAGCCTCATCAACCACAACACCACTATTTCGGGCGCGGAATTCGAGAAGGACCACACTGTGGGGCCGTTGTCATGCTTCAGGATGCCGGTTATGCGATGGATCCCAGAGCCATCAAGGGCTGGGCGGCGGCGAATGGATGGAGGGCAGACAACGTAGAGCATCTTGGGGATGATGTCGATCAGATCAACCGTGGCGGTCGCCCTCGGTTCCGTAAGGGTTCCACACGGAAGGACTACGTCAAATTCCCAGAAAGTGAAGTCGACGGCTCGCCTAGCTAGTCGGAGAACGTCACCAGTCTCGGCCCCGGTTCCCCGACAATCTTCCACCCGTACTCCCGTCCTGCGTCGGGGTCGCTGGTCTCCATGCACAGGCCGGTCGTCAGCAGCCATTGTCGGTGCCCCCCCGGTCACGCCTGCGACTCATCTACAGGCCTTCGGCGCTGTCAGGTGGCGTAAAGTAGCGTCTCCTCAACAGGAAGAGAACGAACCAGACTATGACTGCCACGACGATTGCCGTGAACACCAGATCGAACATGTCGGCACCACGAGCAAAAAACCCGGGGAGCACGAACGCGAGCACATAGGCACACAGCAGTGCGGCTCCCTGGCGCACGCTGCCAATGAAGCTCTTCACTTCGGGGCGGGTACTTTTCGAACGGTAAGACAACCAGACCCCTACGGCGATGAGTGCCGAGACGCCGAGTAACCCCCAGACGACTCCTCCCACGGGTTCGTGTCGAAGGAAAGCTTTGACGACTTCCGCAAGAGAACCCCACGCGCAGAGCGCGGAGACGCCAAGCAGCAACGTGTACATCTTTGAAGTCATTCGTTTGCAGGCCCTTCGAGTCAGCGGCCCCCATGGTAGCTCGTCCATGGGGGCCGCATAGAGTCAACGGTCTCTCAAAGAGCTTCGCCGATCTCCCTGATTGATTCGTCAGTCTCCCTTGTTGAGCTTCTCGATGATCTTCTTCACGTGAGGCTTCAGCGCCTTCTTGATCGGAGTGGTCATCGCCTTCTTAGCGGCTGCTCCGATTAATCCACGGGGACTGCGCCGAACACGCAGTCGACGCCGATGCCGATCGCAATATCTGTGGCTTCGTCGACGCCGCCGTTCTTCGAGGCGTTCTTGACCTGGGTCTTACCCTCGCCAGTCGCCACTGATGCAGCACATCCGACGATGGCCGCAGCGGCCCAGACCGGTAGAGCCTGTGTTCCCACTCCGTCTTCTTCGGATTCGGAGAGCAGGTTGGAGCGCAGGCTCTTTGCTTCTGCAGAGGTGATCGACCCGTCCTTTTCGGCCGCGTCGATGGCTTTGGCAACGTCTGATTCTAGGTTCGCAGCGTCGTCTTTGGTGAGACCGACTTCTTTCAGCTCTTCTTCGGACAGTTCTAGGTTCTTCGATTGTGAGCTTTGGGTGGAGCTCTGAACTTGAACTGTTTCGCTTGGAGAGGCGGTTGCTGGTGTGATGCCGACGGCCGCGATAGTGAGGCCGGTGATGGTAGTCGCTGCGAGGGCGGACTTGAGGATTCTCATCGGTCTTCCAATTCTCTGTGGGGTGTGACGGAATTCACCTCAAGCAGGGGTCTTCGGGAAGGTCAACCTTCGCGTTGATCCGATTCTCAGTCGAGCGTCCACGTCAGCTTTCCTTGCCATTCCGCGGAACGTTGCTTCGTCAGGACGCCCTCGGTGCTGAATCCTCCGCACGTTCTTTGAGAAATCTTTGATTCTCTCGTCAGTGCACTTTGAGGTGCGGTCAACTGAGTGTTCGGACAGTCGCCTCTCTCACCGATATTGGTGCTCTCGAGGCGCTGGTTGGTATTCAGGCAACGGTCCACGGATGAACTGTGTGAGTCTCACGCCGGGTGGCTGACTGGTCGTGGTGGACTGGTCGGTCACTGCCTCTCCCACTTCCTGGCTCCTTCGGCTACAGTCCTGGACACGGTCGACGTGGAGGTCACCTTGTGTGGGTAGTCGTCGGGATATTGCTCAGCATCACCCTCATACGCTGGCTGGGAGCAGAGCTGTTCTCGCCGTCTCCATCTCCCCCGAAAAGGTCTGCTGGCTCTGAGCCGCGGCCCCCCGCCCTGCCTTCGAATACAGTAATGCAAGCGAAAAACGGCTGTCGAAAGAGGAGGCTGATTCCGAACTGGTCCGCGACGAGAGCGGATTAAACGCGTTCTCAGTCAAGCTTCGAGATGGTGAACTCCGATGTGTGAGTGCGGTGTCAAGCCCCGGGTTCTGTGGAGAGCCTGCGCGGAACTGAAATGGTCAGGCCACGCCAGCGGCCGTCTCGGAAGCAAAGTATTCGGTCTTAGTGTGTGCCCAAACGGTGCTCAAACACTGGTGGTGAATATGAAAGAAGCCCCGAGTTCCGCTCGTTCCAGCAGTTCTCGGGGCTTCCTCGTCAGGGTGAGTAACGGGACTTGAACCCGCGACATCCGCGACCACAACGCGGCGCTCTACCAGCTGAGCTATACCCACCACAATGCCTGCAACCAGGTTCAGGCAGCAAGATACATCTTAACCTCAGGACCTCGGCCGGGCAAACCAGAACCGCCCATGGTGCACAATGAGACACAGATCTCCTGACGTGCAACGATTCAGTAGCGATGTATAACGGTTTCGGAAAAGCGGTAGGAGCACTCCATCATATTCAATAGGATTGTCACGGCCCTGCCCCCGAAACCGCCCAAGGAACCCTGTACATGACTCGAGCGCTGATCTCCGTCTCCCAGGACGGGTTCACCTACCTCTCCCTCAACGGGGCGACGAGTCGCTACTCCGACACCGGGCAGGCCATGACGTACCTTGGGGACTATGCGCGAGAGACCGCGACACGGGTGTCGGTGACTATCGACAATGGCGACCAAGGCGTCGACGTCCTCATCGATGAGACCGGGCAGGTCGGGGCGGCGCTCACACCCCCGGCCGGGAGTCCGACATCCGACTCGACACCGACCGCCGCCTCTGCCTCGGCACCTCCAGCCGACTCGACGCCGTTCGCGAACGGCAGCGCCGGTTCGGCCAGCACCTCCTCCGACTCCGCTCCCGAGACCGACAGCGCCACCACCTCGGCGACCAAGGGCGACGGCTCCGACGCGAGTTCTGCGGCTGCCCCCGAT
Organism: Brevibacterium sp. CCUG 69071; assembly: GCF_021023135.1. Classification (GTDB taxonomy): domain Bacteria; phylum Actinomycetota; class Actinomycetes; order Actinomycetales; family Brevibacteriaceae; genus Brevibacterium. The sequence continues at coordinate 618,014 of NZ_PGFV01000002.1, read as the reverse complement.
GACGGCGCCGAGGCGGCCAACGGTGAGGAATATCCGCTCGGCACCCCGTTCTCCGGACCGGCCACCCCGGCGGCACCACAGGTGAAGAAGACCCGGGTGCGCAAGCACGCTCCCCGGAACCGGCCGCAGCAGCTGAAGAAGATCACAGTGCCCGGACTCGTCCTCATCGGGATCGCGATCCTCATGATCGGGGCCTTCGTCATTCCCAACATCGTCCCCTCCGGCTCCCCCGATTCGCCGCAGACCATCGGTTCCGAGCGGCAGGTCAACCCCGCCTCTGAACTCTCGGTCGACTCGACCGACGACGTCGTTCCCAGCTTCAGCAACTCCCCGAAGTGGGAGACGAAGGTCCCCAGGGACGCCTCCGTGACCGCCTCGGACCGCGGCGTGCTCGTGGTGAACAAGGGCAAGCTGCAGGTCCTCGACGCCACCACGGGCGAGGAACGCTATTCCGGTGAGGTCGACGAGGCCCCGACCTTCGCCGTGGACACGATCATCGACGGCAAACCGGCACTGCTGTGGCAGGCGGGCGACACCGCCGAGGCGCTCTTCGACGGTGAGAGCGAACCGAAGCGGTACCAACTGCCGCAGAAGGCACGCATCACCTCGGCGGGCACGAGCGTGCTCATCAAGTCGGGCAACAAGCTCTCGACCTTCGGCGCCGATGGCCTGGTCAACGTCCCCACCCCGGAACCCGGGTCGACGCCGATGGCGATCGAGAACGATGAACTCTTCAGCTCCGACTGGAACGGGCCGGTCAAGGCCGAGAACATCGAGTCCGGTGACGAACGCAGCATCGATCTCGAACCTCCCGCCGATGATCTGCAGATCATCGATTGGATCTCTGCCGGACACGGCAAGGCGATCACACTGTGGGGCGAACAGGGTGCCTCGACGAACTCGGGGCACCGGATCCAACTCGTCGTCCACTCACTCGAGGACGGCTCGATCCTCTCGACTGTGACGACAACGACCGATATCGTCGGCGAAATGTCCTGGGTCCGCGGCCAAGGCGGCCAACGCGCCTACATCGGCCCGTACCTCTTCAACCTCGAGAACGGTCTGCTGCTCATGGACACCTCGAGCAAGGACATCAATCTCTCCGAACCGCGCGGAACGATCGTGCCCTGCACCATCGACAACGAAGCATCGTGCCTGCTGGCAGGGCAACACGCCTACCGTACGGACACGCGACTGCTCGCCATGACCGACGGCGGCAACACCGTCATCGTCGACGGCGAGGATTCGACCATCCGCGCCTATGACAAGAAGTCAGAGACTCAAGAACAGTGAAGCGCGGCTTTTTCACGTCTGGCCTAGCCATTATGATGGTGATCGACGTACCCATGCGCCATGTTCCCTTGAGTAAATGATGTCGGAATCCCCACCGCGAAGGAACCCAGTGCCAGCCACCCGCGAGTTCAGCCGCCGAGCGGCCGCCCTCGGCACTGCCCTTGCCCTGCTGATGCTGCCCTTCTCCGACACTCTGACCTCCACTGCCGCATTTTCCCAGCCCAGTCCCGCCGCCGAGGCGGACTCCGCCGATTCTGCGAACGCAGGCTCCGATTCCGGTTCGTCCGCGGCAGCTGATGGTGCCGATTCCGGCGGTTCCGATGCTGCCGCCGAGGCAGTCGCCGGTTCCGATTCTTCGAGCGACGGCAGCGATTCCGTCGAGGCAGGGGCCGACGGTGGAGGCTCCGATAGCGCCGAGAGTGCAGAGGCCGAGAGCGACGAACAGGGCGGCGCCGGCAATGCCGAAGGCGAGGCCGACGACGACGGCAACAGCGAGAGTTTCGACGAAGCCTGCGCACCGCCGGCGGATGGGAAAGATCTCCCTGAGGGCAAACCGTGCAAGCCTGCCAGCGAGTTGACCGGCAAGTGGGACAAGAGCGCTAAGACCCTCAAGCTCGATCCGCCCAACGGCGGAAAGGGCGATATGCCTAAGAGTTGGGTCGGGGAAGAATTTTCCAGCCCGCGTAAGCTCGTCCGCCTTCCACTCCAAGGCTCGGACGGCGCCAACGTGGAAGGCAGCACCGACGACAGCGGAAATAGCATCCCAACTGCCGCAAATGTGCCAAAGAAGCTTGCATTCGATGACGAGGGCTACCTAGTCGATGGGAATTCACAGTCACAGCACGTGACTTTTGAACATGACCCTGAGTGGAGCTTCACCTCTGACGGCACCGACATCGAAGTCATTGGTGATCCCTACGACGACTCGGACAGCGACGACGGAAGCAATGCCTCTTCCAGCGCGAGCTCCGATGACAACGGCGGCTCCCAGGACGGTTCTTCGCAAGGCTCGAACAATGATGCCGACATGTCCGCCGGAGACGAAGGAACGGCCGATGCCGACGGTTCCGACTCCGACAGCGGCGGCAGCCAAGCCGACGGCAACGAGTCCGCTGCCGCGTCGAGCTCGGACTCCAACAGCTCCTCCAACGGCAACGACAGTGGGTCGAACAGCGGCTCCTCCGCGAACAGCAATGACCGCGACCGCGCCTCGGCCAATGCAGACGCAGATTCGGCGGACGCCGATCGCAATGGGCGAGACTCCGATTCGAGCTCCTCTCGCAACTCCGATTCGTCGAGCAGCTCGGAAGGCCTGAGCAGCTCAGACGGCTCAGACTCCGGGAACTCCGACGACGACGGTTCCGATGACGCGGACTCCGATGACAAGAACGGTTCGGGGACTGCCACGGGCCCCGACGGACGCGAAGGTGACGACAACACGCCGGATCCCTCGACCGGCAACGGCTCGCAGGACGAACGCGATGAGATCCCCGGCGACACCGGCGACGACTGGCTGCCTGGCAACGACGAATCAGCACCTCCCCCGGACTATTCCGACCCGGTGCCGCGGAATCCGGATTCTCCGGCCCCCGATGACGATACTGACCTCATCACCGGCGGCGATCAGCCCTCACCGCGCGGCAACAGTCAGCCCTCGACCTCGTTCGGCGAATCCATCGTCTCAACGATCGTGAGCTCCTGGCCGGTCTTCGTCCTTGCCGCCTCCGGCATGGCCGCCGTCGGATTCATCATCTACATCATGGGACGACGCAACAAGCAGGAGTAAGTTCGGCCTCTGCCTTCCATCCCCTGGCATAGACTCGCAGCCATGGACCTCTTCGACGCAGAACTGCGCGTCATCGAAGCCGCCGCCGCGCTGGCCGATTCCCTGGGCACAGACTCGAACCACACCGTCGCCGCTGCGGCCATGGACACGAACAGCCGCATCCACACCGGCGTCAACGTCTTCCACTTCACCGGTGGGCCCTGCGCGGAACTCGTCGCCATCGGCACTGCCGCTGCCGCCGGAGCCGGCCCACTGGTCACGATTGCGGCCGTCGGCGATCACGGTCGAGGTGTGCTCCCGCCCTGCGGCCGATGCCGGCAGGTCATCCGCGACCTGCATCCGGACGCTCTCATCGTCCTTCCCGGAACGGAGGGGGCCGCGCCGGACATCTCCCCGGTCTCCGCCCTCCTCCCCCATTCCTACCGCCACCCGGACGCCGCACCCGTACGCCTCCTGAGATTCCACGCCCGCTACTTCGAGGCGGTCACCTCGGCGAGGAAGACACTGACCGTCCGCTGGAACGAAGCCCATCAGACCGGCCCGGCCCTCGCCTACTTCGAGAGCACCGCACACGGGACAACGCCGGTCGAGGTCACCTCGGTGACGTCGCGCCGCCTCGGCGAGCTGACCGCCGCCGATCTGCACCTGTCGCAGAACTCGGACGTGACCTCCTATATTGCGAATCTGCACGAGCACTACCCGACGATGCCCGATGAGGCGGTCGTGGAGATCGTGACTTTCCGGATCACCCCGGGCAATATCTGACACCGAGAGATTTCAGCGGTTAAGCTTGACAGCGAACCACTGCGGCACCCCCGTCGCAGGCACCGATGTATTCTCGACCCGGAGGACGCGACCCGATGACTGACAACGTCTACACCTCAGATGTGACCGTCGATAAGGCAACACCCGCACAGCTCGCGGAATCGATCCGCCTGCGCGAGGAGCGGATCGCGGACAACATCGACGAGCTCGTCGGCCGCATCCGCCCGAAGGTCATCGCGACCCGCGCGGTCAACAAGGCCAAGTCCGGCGTCGTCGAGGAAGACGGATCCCCCAAGACCGAAGCTGTGGCCCTCGGCGCCGGCCTCGTCCTCGGTGTGGCAGCCCTCGTCGTCGGACTGTCCGGCCGGAACAAGCGTGGCTGATTCCGCTCTGCCCATCCGCATGCTCCACGACCGGATCCTGCTCGATCCGGGCGAGGAGGCCGGGGAACGCAAATCCTCGGCCGGGATCGTCATTCCGGCGACCGCAAGCATGGGCAAGCGGCTCGTGTGGGGCAAGGTCGTTGCGGCCGGCCCACACGTGCGGCAGGCCAACCTCGGCGACACCGTCCTCTACGACCCGGAGGACCTCGCCGAGGTGGAGCTCGAAGGCACAGCGTATGTGCTCCTGCGAGAGCGCGACGTGCACGCGATCTCCGAACCGGCCGAGCAGTCGAGTTCGGGAATGTATCTGTAACGTCGGGTCGGTTGCACCTCCCCGAAACCCGCCAGTTCAGACTCGTCATCAGTGGGTTCCGGATCGCAAAGAGCGGGCGATGGACGACCGCGACCTGCAGGTATGCGACATCGGTCACAAATACCCAGATGGTTCGCTCTCGGTTTGCATGGAGGCTGGGAACCTGAGTAATATTAATTCTCGTTGCGCCACGTGCGCAGCACGCACCTCTAGCTCAATTGGCAGAGCAACTGACTCTTAATCAGTGGGTTCCGGGTTCAAGTCCCGGGGGGTGCACAGCAGCAGCAGCAGAACCGCCGTTCGGATCATCCGGACGGCGGTTTTCTGCATTCATCCACATTCGCTGCAGACCGCATCGCGAAGTCTGAATAAGTCGTCACTGGTGACGACATATTCAGGCTTCGCGTTGATCGAGCCCAGCTGGATCGAGTTTCGCGTTGATCGAGCCGAAATTGGCGCGGATTGGGCGTTGACCGCCGAAACGCCTCAGGCCTGGCCGGCGCGAGCGTAAGCTCCGAGCACTTGGCGCTCCGAATCGCCGAGGTAGCCCTCGAGCAGCCTCGCTGCCTCCGCGGGGCTCTCCCCCAGGTAGGCATCGAGGACTCCCTGGTTGCGATCGACGAACGGGGCGTGGAGGAAGTCGAGGACTTCGACCTTGAGGAACGCCAGACGCAGTTCGGCGAGGACATTGCCGAACGAGCGCATCAGGCGCACACTGTCTGACATGGACACGAGGGCGTTGTGAAAGCTCATGTTCGCGGTTCCCACGAGCAGCCAATCCTCGGCAGCGGCTGCCGCCTTCGCCTGTTCGACGGCCTCGGCCATATGCACGGCATGGGGGTGATTGCGCGGAGCACGTTCGAGCACCGAGCACTCGATCGCCCGGCGCACCCGATAGATGTCGACGACATCGGCCGTATTCGGCGAAGCCACGGACACCCCGCGATGTGGAATGTGCTGGAGCAGACCCTGCTCACCCAGAACGCGAAAGGCCTCACGCAGGGTATTGCGGGAGACATCGAAACGCTCGACGAGCGAGGCCTCAGAAAGTTTCTCCCCGGGCCGCAGCTCTCCGGCAGTGAGAAGCTCGGTGAGCCGATTGACCAGGGACGATTCGTGAGTCATGAGCCCCAGTCTAGTGACCGGGACCATATTCTGCTGACGGAAGCAGGCGGGAAATGTGAAGTGGATCTAGTTTTGTAGAACAATCGATGCTAGATTGTTCACTACAAATTCGCCACGGCGGTGAGCTGAGACACAGCGGTCGCCCCCGACCGCCGGAAGCGAAATAACCACCCCCGACATCATCCACAGTGGGAGACGCCATGTCAGAATCGCCCAACGAGTCGCGAGAGACCTCGACGAGCTCCGGCTTTGCAGAGAAGACCGCCGGAAAGGTCAGTCGCAGTGCCGTCGTCGGGGCCATCTTCCTCATGGCCACTTCGGCGATCGGGCCGGGATTCATCACCCAGACCGCCACCTTCACCGCGCAGATGGGGGCGGCGTTCGCCTTCGCCATCCTCATCTCGATCCTCATCGACATCGCCATTCAGCTCAACATCTGGCGCATGATCACCTCCTCGGGCAAACGTGCCGCACAGCTGGCCTCCTCCGCGGTGCCGGGATCGGGCATCCTCCTCTCCGTCCTCATCGTCATAGGCGGTCTCGCCTTCAACATCGGCAACATCGCCGGCGGCGGCCTCGGACTCAATGCGCTGCTCGGCATCGACCCGAAGTTCGGCGGCATCGTCACCGGAATCCTCGCCATTGCGATCTTCCTCTTCAAACGCGCGGGCAAGGTCGTCGACACAGTCGTCATGATCCTCGGCGTGGGAATGATCATCCTCACCGTCTTCGTCGCCATCGTCTCCTCCCCTCCGGTGGGTGAGGCGATCAAGCAGTCCTTCCTGCCCGACACCATCAACTTCGCCACGATCACGACGATCGTCGGCGGAACCGTCGGCGGCTACATCACCTACTCGGGTGCCCACCGCTACCTCGACTCCGGACACAGCGGTCCCGAACATGCCGCCGGAGTCATGCGCTCGGCACTGACCGGCATCATCGTCACCGGCATCATGCGCTACGTGCTCTTCCTCGCCATCCTCGGCGTCGTCGCCTCCGGTGTCGCACTCGACCTGCAGAGCCAGGTGGCCAACCCCGCCGGTCAGGCCTTCGCCGCCGTCCTCGGCGACGCCGGCATCCGCATCTTCGGCGCGATCTTCTGGGCCGCGGCGCTGAGCTCGGTGATCGGCGCGGCCTACACCTCGGCGACCTTCCTCTCCGCGTTCTCCAAACGCCTCAACGGAGGCTGGCCGCTCCAGCTGGCCACGGTCGCCTTCATCGCCGTCTCGCTCATCGTCTACGTCATCCTCGGCACGGCACCGGCGACCCTGCTCGTCTTCGTCGGCGGCTTCAACGGCCTCATCCTGCCCATCGGCCTGTCGATCTTCATGTACATCGGCTGGTTCAGACCACGACTGCTGCGGGTAACGTCGTACCCGAAATGGCTGCTGGTCATCGGCACGGCCGCCACCCTCGTGACCTTCTACACCGCGATCCAGTCCATCGGACCCATCTTCGCCATGATCGGAATAGGAGCCTGACAATGAATCGCACCACCTCAGCACGCATCGATCTCAACTCCGACCTCGGGGAGAACGTCCCCGACCGCATCGTCAGCGACGACGAAGCCATGCTCGGCCTCGTGACCAGTGCCAACGTCTCCTGCGGCTTCCATGCGGGCAGTCCCGAAGGCATCCGCACCACTCTGGCAGCGGCGACGAAGGGCGGAGTCGTCATCGGCGCTCACCCCGGATACGACGACTACGAAGGCTTCGGTCGCCGCGCCCTCGACGTGCCTCCCGCCACCCTGCAGGCTCAGGTCGAATACCAGATCGGCGCCCTGCTGGGGCTGACGGCCGCGGTCAGCGGAACCGTCGCCTACGTCAAACCCCACGGCGGCCTCTACAACGCGATCGTTCGTGATGAGGCCCAGGCCAAGGTCGTCGTCGACGCGGTCAAGGCCGTCGACGATTCGCTCGTCTTCCTCGGGTTGGCCGGCAGCGTGGCCAACCGGGTCGCCGCCGAGGCGGGACTGCAGGTCGCCGCCGAAGCTTTCGCCGACCGCTCCTACAATCCGGACGGATCCCTGGTCTCCCGTTCCGAGTCCAATGCGGTTCTCCACGACGCCGAGGCGGTCGCCGCCCGCGTCCTGCGCCTCGTCGAGACCGGGCAGGTCGAGGCGATCGACGGCAGCCTCGTCGACGTCGACGCTCAGTCGATCTGCTTCCACGGCGACTCCCAGGGCTCGATCGACATGGCCCGCGCCGCCCGCAAGCTCCTCGAATCCTCGGGTGTACGCATCGCCGCCTTCGCCGGGTCGGGCCGATGAGTGCGACGACCGACGCCGAGGCGCGGGCTAGGGCCGGAACCGGCGCCGGATTCGGCGGCGCCGACGCAGGGGCCGGGGCCGAAGCGCGCGCCCGCGTCCGCGCCGGATTCGATGGCCCCACCTCGGGGCTGGCACCCGGACTCGTCCAGGCGAACCTCATCGCCGTGCCCGCCGACTGGGCCTTCGACGTCCTCCTCTTCGCGCAGCGCAATCCGAAGCCGTGCCCGGTCATCGACGTCCTCGAACCCGGACAGGTCGAATCCGCACTCGCCGCGGGCAGCGACATCCGCACCGACATTCCCGGCTACCGGATCTGGGAGAACGGGGTCCTCGTCGACGAGGTCGCCGACGCCGCCGAGGCCTGGACCGACCATCCCGACCTCGTGTCCTTCCTCATCGGCTGCAGCTTCACCTTCGAATCGGGCCTGTCCGCGGCGGGCATCCCGATCCGCCACCAGGAGGCCGGTCGGAACGTGCCGATGTACCGGACGACCACCGCCTGCTTCCCGGCCGGTCGCGTCCGCGGGGACATGGTCGTCTCCATGCGCCCGATTCCCGCCCACCAGGTCGCCGAGGCGGTGCGGATCACCGATCGATTCCCCGCCGTCCACGGTGCCCCCGTCCACATCGGCGACCCTGAGCAGATCGGCATCACCGACCTCGACCACCCCGACTTCGGGGACGCCCCCTCTATCCAGCCCGGCGACGTCCCCGTCTTCTGGGCCTGCGGCGTCACCCCGCAGGTCGCGATCGCCGAGTCCGCTCCCCCGTTCGCCATCACCCACTCACCGGGGAAGATGTTCGTCACCGACACTGAAGAAGGGGCCTTTCGCCGATGACCGCTGACCTCGTCTTCCACACCGCCTCCCGGCGCCACCTCCTCGTCGAATGCCCCGACCTCGGCGCCACCATGCGCCTGCACCACGCGCTCGAGGCCGCCGATCCGACCGGCGTCGACGAACTCATCCCCGCCGCCCGCACCGTGCTCATCCGCTTCGACCCCGCCTATACCAGCGCGGCGGCCCTCGAAGAGCAGATCAGAGGCCTCGACCGGACCGAGACCGATTCCGGTCAGGCCCGACATGTCACCATCGACGTCCGCTACGACGGGGAGGACCTCGCCGAGGTGGCCGAACTGCTCTCCCTCTCCCCCGCCGAGGTGGTCGCCCGGCACCAGCAGGCCAGCTGGGAGGTCGCGTTCGCCGGTTTCGCCCCCGGGTTCGGTTATCTGGCCGGCGACGATCCGATCTTCGACGTCCCGCGCCGGTCCTCACCTCGGACCCGCGTGCCGGTGGGCGCGGTCGCTCTGGCCGGGGAGTTCACCGGGGTCTACCCCCGTTCCTCCCCCGGCGGCTGGCAGCTCATCGGCAGCACCGATGCCACCTTGTGGGATCTCGACAGGGATCCCCCGGCCCTGTTCGTTCCCGGCACGATCGTGACCTTCCAGGAGGCCGAACGTGAGACGGTGAGTGTCGGCAGCGTCGCAGCGACGGACGCTCCGTCGGCTGGCTCGGCTAGCGAGGAGACCCCAGCCTCCGCCCACCGCTTCGAGGTCCTCCGGCCCGGTCTGCAACTGCTCGTCGAGGATCTCGGACGACCCGGTTTCGCCGGTATGGGCGTCTCGAGCGCTGGTGCCGCGGACCGTTCGGCGCTGCGCCTCGCCCACCGCCTCGTCGGCAATGACGAGACCGCGGCCGGGCTCGAGAGCTTCGGCGGCGGAGCCCTCCTGCGCATCACCGGAACCGGAGTCGCCGCGGTCACCGGCGCCCAGGGACCGATCACCGTGACCGCCGTCGACGGCACCACACATCACCCCCGCCTCGGCGAGCCCTTCGGCCTCGAGGACGGCGACGAACTCGAACTCGGCTCCCCCGAACGGGGCATCCGCCGGTACCTCGCCTTCCGCGGCGGCATCGACACCGCTCCCGCCCTGGGCAGTCGGTCTGCCGACACGCTGGCCCACCTCGGCCCGGCCGCCCTCGAGTCCAGGGACATCGTTGCGTTCGGCGACCCGAAAACGGCACCCCACCCCGTCGATCCGGGAGCGCCGAGAAGCACTGAACGCGATCTGCCGCAGGCCGGGGAGACCGTGACGCTGAGCATCACCCTGGGGCCACGGGACGACTGGTTCACCTCGGCTGGCATCGAGACCCTGCTGGGGCAGGAGTGGACGGTGACTCAGGAATCCGACCGAGTGGGCCTGCGCCTGGCCGGCGAGACTCCCCTCGAACGCTCCCGCACCGGGGAGCTGCCGAGCGAGGGCGCGGTGACCGGGGCACTGCAGGTCCCACCCGATGGGCAGCCCGTCCTCTTCGGGCCCGATCACCCACTGACCGGCGGCTATCCGATCATCGCCAGCGTCGACGACATCGACCTCGCCGGGCAGCTGGCGCCCGGCGTGAAGCTGCGATTCACCACCGGCCCCACCGCCGCCCCATCAGAGACCACCCGCTCATCGAACGACGGAAGCTGAATCATGTCGAGAATCCTCATCGCCAACCGCGGCGAAATCGCCGTCCGAGTCATCCGCGCCTGCGCCCACCACGGGCACACCTCCATCGCCGTCTACGCCGACCAGGACGCCGAGGCCATGCACGCCCAGCTCGCTGACGAAGCCTACGGACTGCCGGGTACCAGCGCCGCGGAGACCTACCTCAACATCGATGCCATCATCGCCGCGGCGAAGGAATCCGGCGCCGAGGCGGTCCATCCCGGGTACGGGTTCCTGTCCGAGAACGCGGACTTCGCCGCCGCGGTCGAGGGCGCCGGAATGATCTGGATCGGGCCCACGGCCCAGACGATCACCGCCCTCGGCGACAAGGTCACGGCCCGTCAGCTGGCGCAGAAAGTCGGGGCGCCGCTGGCGCCGGGAATCGACCGCCCGCTCGAGAGCGCGAGCGAGGTCGAGGACTTCGCCGAGCAGCACGGACTGCCGATCATCATCAAGGCCGCCCACGGCGGCGGCGGCCGCGGAATGAAGATCGTGAGGGAGCTCGGCGAGATCGCCGGGGCCTTCGAATCGGCGACCCGCGAGGCCACGGAGGCCTTCGGCCGCGGCGAATGCTTCGTCGAGCGCTACCTCGAACGCCCCCGTCACGTCGAGGTCCAGGTCATCGGCGACGGACAGGGCAGAGTCGTGGCCGTCGGCGATCGGGACTGCTCCGCCCAGCGCCGGAACCAGAAGCTCATCGAGGAGGCCCCCGCCCCGGGGCTGAGCGTCGAGCAGCGCGAACGTCTCCACCGGTCGGCAGAGGCGATCTGCGCCGAGGTGGACTACCGGGGAGCCGGGACTGTGGAGTTCCTTCTCGCCGCCGACGGAACCATGACGTTCCTCGAGGTCAACACCCGCCTGCAGGTCGAACACCCCGTGACCGAGGTGACCTCGGGCGTCGATCTCGTCGGCGAACAGTTCGCCATCGCCTTCGGTGAGGGTCTGTCCCTGTCGGCCACTCCCGAACCGGTCGGGCATGCCATCGAACTGCGCATCAACGCCGAAGATCCAGGCCGCGGCTTCCTGCCCACCCCGGGACGCATCGACGCGCTGGCCGTTCCCGGCGGTCCGGGAGTGCGCTGGGATGCCGGAGTCCGGGCCGGTGACACCGTGCAGCCGGCCTTCGATTCGCTCTTCGCCAAACTCATCGTCTACGGACCGGATCGGCCGACCGCGATCGCGCGGACCGTGACCGCGGCGAGGGAGCTGACGGTCGACGGCCCGGCCACCGTGCTGCCGTGCTCGCTGGAGATCCTCACCGACCCCGCCTTCACCGCCGAGGACCTGGGCATCCACACCCAGTGGATCGAGGCGGAGCTCCTACCCCGCTTCGAAGCTCAGGACCGGCCCGCTCCGGTCGAAGATTCGAGCTTGGAGCGCATGAACATCGAGATCAGCGGGAAGCTGACCACGATCGGTCTGCCGGGTCGGCTGATCGCCGCACTCGGATCGGTCGGGGGCGGGTCCGCAGCCTCTGGTGATAGCGGTTCGGGCAGCGAGGCGGCCGACGCCGGTGCCGTGACGGCTCCTGTTCCCGGCAGCCTCGTCGACTATCTCGTCGATGACGGCGCCGAGGTGGCCGCGGGTGACGATATCGCCGTGCTCTCGGCGATGAAGATGGAGACCCGGGTGCAGGCGAGCGCCTCGGGGACACTCAAGCACGTGGCGAAGGTCGGCGACGCCATCGCCGTCGGTGAGGTCGTGGCTCGGGTCGGGTGAGGCCGTGGCCCGGGTCGGATGACTATGGCCAGGGTCGGGTGAGACTGTGGCCAGGGACGAGTGGGGCCGTGCCTCGGACCGATGAGATCGTGTCCGGCACTCGCATTAAAGTGGACGGTGACGAGATACATCAGCTCGAGAAGAGGAGAACACATGCCACGCCTTTCGGTCGGCGACACCGCCCCTGACTTCACCCTGGTCAACCAGGACGGGAAGTCCGTCACGCTCAGCGAGTTCAAGGGCCAGCGCGTCGTCGTCTACTTCTACCCCGCCGCGATGACTCCCGGCTGCACCACCGAGGCCTGCGACTTCCGCGATTCGCTTTCGGCCTTGGGGGCCGCCGGTCTCGTCGTCCTCGGCATCTCCCCGGACAAGCCGGAGAAGCTGAAGAAGTTCGCGGAGAAGGAGGGTCTCAACTTCGACCTGCTCTCCGACGAGGACAAGACCATGATGGAAGAGTGGGGCGCCTTCGGCGAGAAGAAGAGCTACGGCAAGGTCGTCCAGGGCGTCATCCGCTCGACGGTCGTCGTCGACGCCGAGGGTGCGGTCGAACTGGCTCAGTACAACGTCAAGGCCACCGGACACGTCGCACGAGTCTGCAAGGCACTGGGCATCGACGCAGCCTGAGAGCCTCCTTTGCACCGGGAGACGCGGCATCCGCGTTTTCAGCATCACGTGCCCGCCCTGCTAATCTTGAGGGCGTCGCGCGCGAGTGGCGGAATTGGTAGACGCGCTGGATTTAGGTTCCAGTGTCTGCGGACGTGGGGGTTCAAGTCCCCCCTCGCGTACACAGCGAAATCGGCCTCTGGCCGGGAAGCATCTTCCCGGTCGGGGGCCTATTCGCGTAGTGTTGCCCTGCACGTCGCTGTGCTTCGACCCGAGGAAGGACCCCACCGCAATGGCATCCGATCTGCCGCTGACCATCCGTCCCGTCGTCCCTGCCGACGAAGCCCGGTGGCGTGAGCTCTTCCGTGGTTACCGCGAGTTCTATCATCTTCCCGAATCCGAAGACGTCGTCTCCCGGGTGTGGGGGTGGCTCACGGACAGCGAACATGAGTGCAATGGCCTCGTCGCCGAGGCGGATGGCCGCATCGTAGCGATCGCCGACTACCGCCGCTTCTCACGTCCTTCGACCGGCAGTGTCGGCATCTGGCTCGACGACCTCTTCACCGATCCCGAGGCACGTGGAAGCGGGGCCGGCCGGGCGCTCATCGCCCGACTCCAGGAGATCGCCGCGGAAGAAGGGCGCTCGGTGGTCCGCTGGATCACCGCCGCAGACAATGCGCAGGCGCAGGTGCTCTACGATCAGGTGGCGACGAAGACGAACTGGGTCACCTACGATGCGCCACCGGAGTGATCGCCTGACCCCTCGACCATGATCGAAAGCGAAATCCTCCGATTCCTCGGCGCCGGAGCCAGTCTCGCCGGTCTCGGGGTGGTGATGGGGATCAGCCCCACTCTCGTCGCCGAGACCCTGCGTGTGCTCACCGGCGTCACCCGCGCCTATCGCGCGATTGCGTTCATGCTGCTGGGCCTGACCATCGGTGCCACCCTCATCCTGCTTCTTCTCCAGGTCGTTGATCCGCGGACCTTCGAAGCGTTGCTCAGAGGCGATGTCGAGCGACTCCTCGTCCACCGCAGCGTCGACCTCGCAGCCGGTGCCGTCTTCGTCATCGCGGCGATCATCATGGGACTGCGTCTGCGACGGTCACCCACGCCGAGACGGCCCCGCAGTCGACCCAGCGGCAGAGCCTGGGAGATGACGCTCATCGGTGCCACGAACACCCTCCTCGGCTTCAGCGGATTCGCCACGATGTACCTCGCGGCACGGGTGATGCGAGCGGTCAGCGAGGATGATGCCCTCCGGGTGTTCTCCTACGCTGTGTTCGTCCTCGCGATGCTCGCGCCCTATGTGCTCCTCGCATGGGCATGGAGACGGTTCCCGTCCGTCTCGACGAGAATCACGAGATTCTTCTCCCGTCTCGCAGGGGTCGATACCCGCCCGTGGTCGACCGGGCTGACGCTGATGGTCGGACTGGTGTTCCTTGCCGTGGGAGTCTGGGGCGAACCGAAGCTCTGAGCCCGCAGGTCACGTTTCCGGACCCAGGGCCCCCGCATGGTGCTGCTGGGCCAGCAGGACGAGGGCATCGAGATCGGTGCGCGCCACGGCATCCGTCGCCTCGGCGTACTCATCGATGCGAGCGAGGATGAACTCGAGCTGTTCCTTCTCCAGCTCACCGATCCGCACGCACGGCAATCGCGTAGGCAGGAGAATTCTTCGCGCTGGCCCAACCTCGCTCGGCGACGATGCGGGCGAGGAGTGCCACCGCCTCCCCCGGGGAATTCGCCTTCGCCCGACTCTCCCACCAGCGTGTCCGGAACCACCGCCATCGCGTCGAGGACGGATGATCCTCGGTCGACAGTATCGATGACCAGGCGGACCTTGGCCAGGGGAAGTCCCGCGACGGTCGCCGAGGCTGGGATGAGGCGAAGTCGCTCGAGGTGATCGGTGTCGCAGACCACCTGGTTTGCGCTCGTCCGCCTGCCCGGCTGCAGCAGGCCCTCCCGCAGGCCGTGCTTGATCGTCGGCTGCGCAGAGTTCGGGACCGCTGCGCTCGTCCATCCGGTCCACCGCAGGCTCCATCCTCACGATCAGCTCACCTTCGAGAGGGGCCTGCTCAGAACATTCGGCAGGGTGATGCCGATCGGCATGACGGTGGCGACGATCCTCGGCATCATCGTCAGTGGCTCGGCTCTGCCCGCACCTCATCTGCACCGACGGCGAACGCCAGCGGACAGGACCCTGCCAGCTGCCGGGACTCGGCCAGCGGCCGGGCCGCCAGAGCCTTCAAGTTCCGGCAATGCGGCGCCGGAGTTCCTCGCTGCCTGCACCGGTGAGGTCGGCTGCGAAACTCGGCCGTCCGGCCATCGCCATGACGAGGGCAAGGACACTGCTGGTCACCTGCGGCCCATCACCTGCGGAGAAGTCGGCATCGTCAGCCTCAAGGGTCAGTCCTTTGATGAGAGTTCTGCTGTTGACGGCGAAGTCTTTGCTGGCGAAGTAGCGCGCCACCTCCACCAACGCCTCACGACTTGGCATCAGCTTCAGCCCGAGTGGTCGCGCGATGTCCTGGCCGTGGACGATGACCTCGCCGAGAAAGGCGGGATAGTCCTTTGTCGGGGCGATGGTCGCGGTGATCGATACGCGGAAGGTCGCGAGTGTCTCGTACGGACTGCGGCCCCGGTAGCGAGAGAGCAGGCGAGCATTGTGTTTGGCCGGATCGAACCCGGCGGCGAGGATGCTGCGAATCCACGCCCAGCGACCGGTGTTCGCCGCAGCACTCAGGTGCGCCACCACCTCCTCGACACTCCAGTCGGCACACAGCGTCGGTGCATGCCACTGTTCGGCATCGAGCCGGTCGAGCAGTTCCGCAAGTCGCGCGCGCTCAGTATGGATCAGCGTCCAGTGCTCGGCATCACCCATCGGATCCACCTGTGCGATCGCTTGGATTAGCCGCCTCCAACCGCAGCCGCAGACCGTCGATGAGCGCGGTCAGTCCGAGTTCGAAGGCGGCGGTCGCCCCGTAAGCGGTGGCATTGCGCGGGTCGAGTGCGCTGCGCACATAGCTGAAGCGCGGGTCGACGGAGGTCTGGTCGAGCATGTCACCGGGGGCGAGGATGTCGAGCGCGGAACCGAGCACATGCGCCTCGACGGTTCTGATCACCGCGATCACCTGGCCCTCCGGCCATCCTCCGCGCTCGAGACCGGCGACGATCGAGTCGTACATCGCATAGGTCGATCGATCCCGAATCGATGTCGTTGCGAGCAGTCGGATGAGATTCGGATGCGCGGCGAAGGCACGCAGGTAAGACCGCGCCCACCGCTCGAGGGCGATATCCCAGGAGCTCGCCTCTCCCCCGTCAGTGCCCCCGTCGGCGTCGGCGTCGGCGAACGGAACGATGTCGATGCCCTCGACGATCCGAGCACGCATGGCCTCGATGAGCTCTCCTCTGCCGGCAACATGGTTGTACAGCGACGACACCTGCCGATCGACCCGGGCGGCGAGCATGCGCATCGACAGCGCCTCGGCGCCCTCCTCATCGACGAGGTCGAACGCGGCCGCCACCAGTCGTTCACGATTGAGCCTCATGAAATCTCATCACCTCTTCCCGCAGACCCCACCTGGAGTGTATCGTGCTGTAGGTCACAACACGAACACTGTTCGTACACATCGCCGACCTCAGCCCTGGAGGACAAGACGTGCCCACCACCCTTTTCGACAACGGCACCATCTGGCTCGGCGCCGAGGCGGAGCCGAGCGAAGCTCTCCTCGTCCGCGAGGGTGTCATCGCGGCCGTCGGACAGGCGGACTGCGAGTCGGCTCTCGCCGAGATGGCCGAGTCGGATCGGACCTCCGTCGAGCACGTGGATCTCTCCGGCGGGTTCCTCATGCCGTCCTTCGCCGACGGACATGCCCACCCGATCTTCGGCGGCCTCGAGGCCGAAGGCCCGCAGGTGCGCTCGTGCGCGAGCGTCGAGGAGATCGTCGCCGAGGTGCGTCGCTTCGCCGAGGGCAACCCAGAGGTCGAGTGGATCACCGGCGCCTCCTACGACGGCAGCCTCGTCGAAGGCGGGCTCTTCGACGCCCGCTGGCTCGATGCAGCGGTTGCCGACCGTCCCGTCGTGTTGCGCGCCTGGGACTACCACACGGTGTGGTGCAACTCCCGAGCCCTCGAACTCGCCGGCATCACCGCCGAGACTCCGGAACCGGAACTCGGCGAGATCCCCCGCCGCGCTGACGGCTCCCCGCTCGGAACACTGCGGGAGTGGGGTGCCGTCGACCTCGTCGATGCGGTCCGTCCGCCGCAGGACGAATCGGTGCGCCTGCGCTCCCTCGAACGGGCGAGCGCCTACTACCTGCAACGCGGGGTCACCTGGGTCCAGGACGCCTGGGTCGAACCGGCCGACGTCGACACCTACGTCACGGCATCGCAGCAGGGACGACTCTCCACCCGCTTCAACCTCGCCCTCTATGCCGATCCACGGCATTTCGCACGGCAGCTGCCGGCGATGATCGCCGCCCGGGAGCGCGTGCAGGCCCTGGCCGATCCGATGCTCACCGCCCACACCGTGAAGTTCTTCGCCGACGGCGTCGTCGAGAACGAGACCGGTGCCCTGCTCGAACCCTATTGTTCATCCCTGCACAACCACGGCCTGCGGGTTTGGGAGGGCGAGACCCTCGCCGAGGCGGTGGGCGCGGTCGACGCCGCCGGCTTCCAGGTCCACATCCATGCGATCGGCGACGCCGCGGTGCGACAGGCCCTTGATGCGATCGAGTCGGCCATCGTCGCCAACGGTCCGCGCGATCGTCGCCCCGTCATCGCTCACGCCCAACTCGTCGACGCCGCAGACCTCTCCCGTTTCGCGGAACTCGGAGTGATTGCGAATATGCAGCCCCTGTGGGCACAGCTCGACGATCTCATGACCGTTCTCACGGTGCCCCGCCTCGGCGAGGATCGGGCCGCGCAGCAGTACCGGATGCACAGCATCCTCGCTGACGGAGGCACACTGGCCTTCGGTTCGGACTGGCCATGCACCTCGGGCACGCCGGTCGAGGGCCTGGCGATCGCGATCAGCCGACAGACCGAGGACGGCGACCCCGCCGACGGGTGGATCCCTGCCGAGATCTTCGACATCGCAGACGCCCTCGACGCCTATTCCACGGCCGTGGCCCACCAGGGCTTCGCGGACGCCTCCCCCGCGCCGTGGGGTCGGATCACGGTCGGAGCAAGCGCGGACCTCGTCGTCTTCGCGCACGATCCGCGCACTCTCAGTCCCCGCGAACTCGCGGCGGCCCCTGTTCTCAGCACCTACCTCGGCGGCGTCGCCGTGTCTGCATCGGCCTGATCGGAAGGACCATCATGCCCCGTTCCCACCCCACCACTGACCCCGACCCCGATTCCGCAGGTCAGGGACAGCTGCGACGAGCCCTCGGCGTGCCGTCCCTGGTCTTCTTCGGGCTCGTCTACATGGTGCCGCTGACGGTCTTCACGACCTACGGGATCGTCACCGAGATCACGGGCGGGCGGGTGCCGCTGGCCTATGTCATCACGCTGCTCGCGATGGTCTTCACCGCACGCTCCTACGCGAAGATGGCCGGCGAGATGCCCTTCGCGGGATCGGCGTACACGTACACGCAGAAGAGCTTCGGTGCGGGGATCGGCTTCGTCGCCGGGTGGGCGCTGCTGCTGGACTACCTGTTCCTGCCGATGATCAACTACCTCGTCATCGGCATTTACCTCTCCGCAGCATTCCCCGCGATTCCCAGCTGGGTCTTCGTCCTCACCGCGATCATCCTCGTCACCGTGCTCAACATCATCGGCATCGTGTCCGTGGCGCGGGCGAACATCGTCATCATCGCCGCCCAGGCGATCTTCATCCTCACCTTCGCCGCCCTCGGGATCTCCGCGATGGCCGGGACCGGCACCGTCGACCTCGCCGCCCCGTTCACCGGCGACGGAACCGCCGATGGCTTCGGCAATGTGATGGCCGGAGCCGCCGTGCTGTGCCTGTCGTTCCTCGGCTTCGATGCCGTGTCCACCCTGTCCGAAGAAGCGAAGGACCCGAAGACCTCCGTGCCGCGGGCGATCGTCATCGCCACCATCACCGGCGGGCTGATCTACATTCTCCTCTCCTTCCTCGCCCAGCTCGTCTACCCCTCGAACGACTTCGCCGACGTCGATTCCGGTGCCCTCGATGTCATGGCCGCCGCGGGCGGGCAGTTCCTCACGATCTTCTTCACCGCCGCCTATGTCGCCGGCGCCTGCGGCTCCGCGCTGACCTCCCAGGCCTCGGTCTCGCGCATCCTCTTCGCCATGGGTCGCGACGGCGTGCTCCCGAAGGGCTTCTTCGGTCGCCTCTCACCGCGCTTCCACACCCCGGTGCTCGCCACTCTCTCGGTCGGCGTGGTCTCCCTCCTCGCGCTGGCCGTCGACCTCGGGTTCATCTCGGAGATGGTCAGCTTCGGTGCGCTCATCGCGTTCTCCGCGGTCAACCTCTCGGTCATCAAACACTTCATCATCGACAAAGGACGGCGTGGAACCTCTGCCGTCCTCAGCTTCGTCGTTCTGCCTGGCATCGGCTTCTGCCTCACCCTGTGGCTGTGGACGAGTCTGTCCCCGCGGACATTGCTGCTCGGCCTGATCTGGCTGATCCTCGGCACCGGCTATCTCGCGTTCGTCACCCGCGGCTTCCGCCGCCCGACTCCTTCACTCGACCTGGCGGAGTAGGCACGACCGCGGTGATGATCACCGGAGACGGGGCCGAGGAGCGTCACCGACGATAAACAAATGGTTCTATGTACTCTTGTTGGGAGATGACCGGAATTGGCGCACTCCGACCCATAGCTCTTGGGGCGAGCATGCCGCCAAGCGACCGAAAGCACTGAAGTGATCAAAGCATTGGGGCGACAAGCGGCGAGATGGAAACGACTGTTCTCCCCGTGGCCTCTGGCTGGAGTCGGACTCGCGTTCGTCGTCTGTTCGTACGTCGCTAGATACCTACAGACTCACATTCTGAATGGGATTGCAGGAGGGCGGGGCTGCGCAACGCCTCCACCGGGAACCGAAGTCGCCTCATATGGAGTCACGATGAATCCGTTTCCCCCAGCAGCCGCTTGCCATCAAATGGTGAGTAGTGCAACCGCCACTTTCGACCAGGTCGAAACCCACTGGATCGCCCCCGCTCTCTTCCTGTTCATTCTCGCGGGCGGGTTCCTCATTGCCTCGTTGCTCGTCGCTATCTGTCGTTTGCTTCGTTTCTTCAAGTAGTTCCGCCAAGTTCTCGATCAGTTGTGGAAGTCAGGTGAACACCATGCCCGCGAACCACAATCCAGTGGTCCGGACGACGAGCAAACTACTCGATAGTGTCGCCTTCAGAGGAACCGGTCGGCATCCTCAGGTAGACATCAACTGGTAAAGCGACCATTGGCCACCCAATCATGGAGAATGCGGCCGGCCCTCGGCAGGCCCTGATGGGACTGGAGCGAACCATGGACCCCGGTTGAATCACCGTAGTCGCTGCACCACAACCGAGACGTCACACAAGGCCGCTGAGAATCTGATGCTCGGACCGCCCTTTCGGACGGCAGGTTCGACCATCAGACCTGTTCGACCATCAGACCTGAGTTCCAGAATCTCGCCGCCCCCGAAAACGGGCCAGGATCAAACCTGCCCCGAACGCCACAGCAATACCGAATATCACCCAAGTGACCCAGACCCGGCCGGATGAAACATGCTCGAACAAGCCCGGAAGCAGCAGGATGAAGATTCCCGCAAACACAGCAAGACCAAGCACGAGTCCGGCGCGGGCATAGGGCTTGGACATATCGACCTCACTCTGAGCCGAAACCGCCAACCACGGCCGTCGGCGCTTCACACATGAACACGTTCAGCACCAACCTATCGCCGTGCGGGCACTCACCCAAGCCGGAGCACCTTCCGAATCGAGCCATACCCCGCCTCTTGTAATAGTGTGTGACACACACTATCGTGTGACGTATGAACGAGGACGAAGAGCAGGCACTGGCGACCCACGAACAGGAGCTGCGGCGAGGCACCGTCGTCTTCGCCAGCCTCGTCGCCTGTCGTCGTCCGCAGTACGGGTATTCGCTGCTGACCACGCTGACCGAGGCGGGGATCGCCACCGAGGCGAACACCCTCTACCCCCTCCTGCGCAGGCTCGAGAAGCAGGGCCTGCTCACGGCCGAATGGAATACCGAGCAGGCACGCCCCCGCAAGTACTACACGGTCACCGACAGCGGCGCCGAAGTCGCCGCCGCACTCCATGCCAGGTGGTTGGACCTGAACACGAGCATCACGGAACTCTGGAAGGACGGCACCCCATGAGTGCACTCACCGAAACCTACGTCGACAACGTCATCGCCCACCTGCCCGAGAAGTCCCGCGACGACATCGCCGCCGAGATCACGGCTACGATCACCGACATGGTCGAGGACCGCCTCGGCGAGGCAGACCCCTCCAGCGACGACCGAGCCGCAACCGTCGAACGGGAAGTCCTCGAAGAACTCGGCGATCCGGCCCTGCTGTCCCGGGAGTACAGCAACGCTCCGCAGTTCCTCATCGGACCGAAGTCCTATCCGATCTTCATCTGGTCGCTGCGGTGGGTGCTGCCGGCGGTGGCGGTGCTGACGATCCTCGCCAACGTCGTCGTCCACATCGCCACCACTCCCGAGGTCCACCTCGGCGCGCTGCTGGGCCAGACCATCGGCAACACAGTCACCGCCCTCCTCACCGCCTTCGCCGTGATCACCATCCTCATCGGACTCGGCGAGCGCAACATGGACGGCGGTGCCACCTAGAAGCTGCCCGGAGGACGAGCGACCCCGTGGACCGTCGACGATCTGCACCGCAGGGACGCCGCAGCCTCCCAGACCCGCGCCGAGGCGGTCCTCAACCTGATCTTCATGGTCCTGCTTGCACTCATCCCCCTCATCCCGACCTCCTTGGTCTACATCGGCCACCTCAACGGCGGTGAGACGTTCGTCAATCCGGACCTCGGCACCGGGTGGCTGCTGGGCTACTGGGGTCTCCTCGCCCTCCTGGCCGTGATCGAAGTGATCAAGCTGGTCCGCGCCGCGGCGGGAACCGGACTGCTCATCACCGGCAGCGTCCTCGACGTGGCGATGGCGATCTTCCTCACCGTCGCTCTGCTCACGCAGCAGGTCCTCCACCCGGACCTGACAAACCCCGCCGGCGCCGAGGTGCAGCAGATCATCACCGTGATCGCGATCTGGGCCATCGTCATCTGGGATCAGATCAGCACGTGGCGGGCCCACCGCAGACACCCCTGAGGCCGGTACCCTGGACCGGGTGCGTCCCACCGCCGCACCCGGACCACAGGAAGGGGTCAGGCATGACCGAGCAGATCGGCATCGTCGGTGCCCATGAGCACAATCTGACCGGCTTCTCCGTCTCCCTCCCCCACCGGAAGCTCATCGGCATCTGCGGAGTGTCGGGCTCGGGAAAGTCGTCGCTGGCCTTCGACACCATCTACGCCGAGGCGCAGCGCCGCTACCTCGAATCCGTCTCCCCCTTCACCCGCCACCTGCTCGGGGCGGTAGCCGCCCCACAGGTCGACCGGATCACCGGCCTGCCGGCGGCGATCGCGGTCAAACAGCTGGTGACGACCCCACCGGAGAACTCGAGCGTCGGCACCCTCTCCCAGGTCTCGGACCTGCTGCGGGTGCTCTTCTCCCGCTTCGGCGACTACCCCGAAGGGCAGGGACGACTGCTCGCCTCGGCGTTCTCCCCGAACACCGTGGAAGGGGCGTGCTCGACCTGCGCGGCCAAAGGCAGCATCCACGACATCGACCTCGCCGCGGCGGTGCCCGACGGCTCACTGAGCATCCGCGAGGGCGCGATCGCCGCCTGGCCGGGAGGCTGGCTGGGCCGGAACTTCCGACACCTCGTCGAAGCCATGGGCATCGATGTCGACATCCCCTTCGACCGCCTGCCCGAAGAGACCCGAACCTGGCTGCTGACCACCGAGGACACGCCGTCGGTGACGGTCAAGCCCGAAGACATCGCCGACCACGTCGCCCGCGAATACACGGGCAAGTTCCGCAGCGCCCGCCGCTACCTCCTCGACACCATGGTCACCACCGGCAGTGCGACGGTGCGCGAACGCACCGAGGAATTCCTCAGCAACGAGACCTGCCCCGACTGCCACGGCAGCCGCATCAACCCCGCGGCTCTGGCGGTGACCATCGACGGCGCGAACATCGCCGAGGTGGCCGCGCGCAGCCTCACCGATCTGGCCCGGACGGTCCACCGTTCGATCACCGCCGATCTCGCGGCCGGGCCCAGCGGTGCGAAACGATTCACCGGCGCCGCCGATGAGGCCGCCCAGGTCCTCCTCGACGAACTCGACAAGCGCACAGACGTCATCGAGCGCCTCGGCGTCGGCTACCTGCCGCCCAGCCGCTCGGCGGCGACCCTGTCCCCCGGGGAGCTCCAGCGTCTGCGCCTGGCCGCCCACCTGCACAGCGGCCTGCACGGCATGGTCTACGTCTTCGACGAGCTCTCGACCGGTCTCCACCCCCAGGACACCGATCACCTCTTCACTCACATCGAAGCCCTGCGCGATGCGGGCAACACCGTCATCCTCGTCGAACACGACATGGAGATCGTCCGCCGCTGCGACTGGGTGATCGAACTCGGTCCCGGCGGCGGGGCACAGGGCGGGCAGCTGATGTTCTCCGGTCCCGTCGCGAAGGCACTGGAGGGTGAGAGCTCGACGGCGGTGCGGCTGCGCAATGCCGCCCCGACCGATCCGTGGCGGCCGCCGCAGGACTTCGAGACCTGGGTGCGCTGCGAGGGCCTCTCGGCGAACACCCTCGACGATCTGAACGTGGCCTTCCCAGTCGGCGCGCTGACGACGCTGACCGGCGTCTCCGGGGCCGGAAAGAGTTCGATCCTGCGCTCGGTCGCCGCGCTGGCGCGCCGGTCCGGGGCGGCCCCGCTCGACGGCGACGAAGACGGGCAGGCCGACGCCCACGCCGAGGCACGCCACGGTCTGGCCGGGGCGAGCGCGAGCGGGCTCGAGGCCTTCGACCGGGTGGTCAGCTTCGACCAGTCGACGATCGGCCGTTCGCCCCGGTCGGTCATCGGCACGTATCTGGGCATCTTCGACAAGGTCCGCAGCCTCTTCGCCAAGACCGACCTCGCCCGGGCGCGCGGCTTCACCTCCTCCCAGTTCTCCTTCAACACGGCGCGCGGTCGCTGCCCGCGCTGCGAGGGACTGGGGATCATCACCATCGACCTCGTCCACCTGCCCGCGGCTAGCGGCACCTGCCCGGAGTGCGAAGGTCAGCGCTTCACCCCGGAGACCCTCGAGGTGAGAGTCGATGACCTGACGATCGCCGATGTGCTCGGTCTCTCCATCGACGCAGCCGCCGCCGTGTTCGCCGATCGGCTCGGCCTGGAAGCGCATTTCGAGATCCTGCGGCGGGTCGGCCTCGGCGGGCTCCTGCTCGGCCAGACCTCGGCGACGCTGTCCGGAGGTGAGGCCCAGCGCCTGCGCCTGGCCGCTGTGATGCGGGCGCGGAAGACACGCGAGTCGACCCTGTTCATCCTCGACGAACCGGCCAACGGTCTCCATCCCGACGATGCTCGGGTGCTCGGGCAGCTGTTCCGTCAGATCGTCGACGAGGGCGATACGATCCTCATCGCCGATCACAATATGGAGCTCGCCGCCGGGTCCGACCGGCTCATCGACATCGGCCCCGGGCCAGGCCCCGAGGGCGGTCGGATCGTCGCCGCCGGCACCCCACACGAGGTGGCCGCGGCCGGGATCGGTGCGACGGCCGAGGTGCTCAAGGCGCGATTCGGCCCGGCCTGAGTCTGCGGCTACGTCGAGAAGCGACATCGCCATCCGCCTCGGGGCCTGCCCAAGCCGGTCTCCGATCCCTAAGCTGGTGGGATGGCACCGCGGAGAACCGACATCATCCTGGGCGTGGCGGTCGCGGTCGCGCTCAGCCTCATCATCGCCCTCGCCCAGACCGATGCGGACGCCGCGATCCGACCGCTGTCCTTTGTCTTCGCCGCAGGCTTCGGAGCGATCCTGCTGCTGCGAGGCAGCATGCCCCGGACCGTGGCCGTCCTCAGCGTGCTCGGCACCTTCGCCTACTACAGTCTCGATCTCACCCCCATCGGGGTGGCCCTGCCCGTGGTCGCCGCCCTGTATTCCCTCGCCGAGGTGGGGCTGACCCGGTTTGCGATCATCTCGGGCATCATCGTCGTCGTTGTCGCCACCGCCTTCCGGATCCGCGATGATTCCCTGCCGCTGGGCAGGCTGCTCGGGGCCGAATCGCTGTCGACGATCGCCCTCCTCTCCGCCGCCGTCGCGCTCGGCTATGCCGTGGCCACGCACCGCCGATTCGTCGCGGGGCAGACCGAGGTGCTCCGACTCCAGGACGAGCGGCTGACCCATCAGGCCGACGTCCGCCGGCAGCGCGAACGCGTGGAGATCTCGCGGGACCTCCACGACACCATCGGCCATCGTCTGTCCGTGCTCTCCCTCCATGCCAATGTTGGCATCGAGGCGCTCGAGAGCGGCGGCGACGCCGTCGCGACTCACGCACCGCTTGCCGACGAGGTGCGTCAGAGGGATGCGTCCGAGGCGCTTGAGCGGGTTCGCACCGAGGCCGCCGCATCGCTGACCGAACTGCGGTCGATGGTCAGGCTGCTGCGCACCGAGGGCGAGGACACCACGATGGCGCTCGACCTCGGCGGCATCGACGTCCTCCTTCAACGCGCTCGCACCGCGGGTCTCCGGGTCGATTCCCGTATCGACGTGAAGACCGGTGAGGTCCCCGCTCCGGTCGAAACCGTCATCGTCCGCATCATTCAGGAGGGCATCACGAACGTACTCAGACACGCGAGGGCAGGAGCGGTCGACGTCGCCGTCAGCGTCAACGGGAACGACGTGCTCGTCACCGTCGTCGACGACGGCGACGGTGTTGGTGACGGTGTTGGTGTTGGTGACGGTGACGGCGGGAATGGTGACGGCCGGGAACCGCAATCCCGCGGGTACGGTCTGCCGGGCATGCGCGAGAGGGTCAGGCTGATGGGCGGCCGCCTGACCACCTCGGCGCGGCCGGGGCAGGGATTCAGACTCGAAGCCCGAGTGCCGAGGAGGCTGCCGGAATGACCGGGATCATCCTCGTCGACGATCAGGAGCTCGTGCGCACAGGCCTGCGTCAGCTGGCCGTCCACGACGGCGATATCGACGTCCTCGCCGAGGCGGCCGAGGGCAGAGCCGGACTCAGCCACATCCGCCAGCATCGTCCCGACGTCGTGCTCATGGACATCCGCATGCCGGTCATGGACGGAATCACCGCGACCAGGGAGATCACGGCGGACCCGGCTCTGTCCGGGGTCAGTGTCATCGTGCTCACCACCTTCGACGATGATGATGACATCGTCTCGGCGATTGCCGCCGGCGCCAGCGGCTACCTGCTCAAGGACATCTCGCCGACCGAGCTGCGCCGGGCGATCCGCACCGTCGCCGCCGGAAATTCGCTGCTCTCACCAGCGGTGACGAACACCGTTCTGAAACGGCTGAGCCGGATGCAGGAACATACCCTGCGCCCCGAGCTCCTCGAGACTCTCACACAGCGCGAACGGGAGGTCCTCGCCAGGGTCGGGCTCGGGGAGTCGAATCAGGAGATCGGCGCCCGACTGTTCATCAGCCCGGAGACCGCGCGGACCTACGTGAGCCGACTGCTCGGCAAGCTCGATGCCCGTGATCGCTCGCAGCTGGTCGTCCTCGCCTACGAATCGGGGCTGGTCGTGCCGGGGGCTGCCGAACCGGAGGTGTGAGGGCAGTGTCGCCGGTGCCCACCGTTCGGTCGGTCTCCGCGCAGAGTGCTCAGGGCCGCCGGCTATCCCCGCCGGCTGGCGATGACCGTGAACTTCGAATTCCGGGCCAACTGCTCGCTGGGGCCGATGAGTGTGTCGAGTCGGTCCCGGTAGCGCAGGTGGGTGTTGAACACCGTGAGCACGCGTCCGCCCGCGGCTAGGTGGGCGGACGCGGTGCGCATGAGGTCTTCGGCGGTGTCCGTCTCGATCGTCGTTCCCTGGTGGAAGGGCGGGTTGAGGAGGATGAGGTCGAAGGGACCCAGACCGGTCACGGCCGGATCGGAGTCGCCCGCGGCGTCCCCGAGGGCGATATCAACGGTGTTCGGCTCCGCCGCGGCAGCGACCTCTGCGGTCGCCTGCGGCTCCACAGCACCGTTGGCTTCCGCTGTCGCCCGCGCCGAGGCGACCGCCGCCCTGGACACATCCACCCCGACTCCCGTGTCCGCCCCGGTGACCTGCAGGGCCGCACTGAGCAGCCAGCCGTTGCCGCAGCCGAGATCGAGCACCGAGTCGGGGGTCAACCCGCCGGCGGCCACCTCGGCGGCCAGGGCCTCGAGCAGCAGCGCCGAACCCTCGTCGTTCTTCACCCCGGAGAAGCAGGCACCATGGGCGCACACCTCGAGCGGCCCGGTGGCCGGGTGGTCGATGCGCCCGGCCTTGGGGAAACGGGACAGGCTCGGTGAGGACAGAGGCCGGCTGCCGATGATCATCCGATGCTTGCCGACTCCGGGTGAGACGTCGACCCGGGCGAAGCCGCGCGCAAGTTCCTTGTTGATCGCTCTGCTCATCGTCTCGCTGCGGCCGATGACGATGAGCGTGGACACGTGCGGTTGGAGGGCGGCGAGGGTCTCGGCCAGGGAGTTCATCGCCTTCGGAGCGTTGACGACCGCCCAGGTCTCGCGGTCTGTCGGTGCAGCCGCGGTCACTCGCGCACCGAGGTCCGAGAGTCGCTCGACCCCCTCGGCGTTGGGGGCGACCTCGGCGACCCTGCGCGCTTCATCGATGCGGTCGTTGTACGTCCTCAGCTCGACGAATTCACTCAGCAGCGCCGCTTGCAGGCCCTGGGCGTCATCGACGACGATGATCTCGTGCGGGACCTCGGCGGCCGCCTCGGCGTCGATGAACATCCCTTCCGTGTCCCGACCCGAGACATCGAGGTCACCGCTGCGGCGGCCGAGCACGTATTCGGCCAGCAGCCGCGCCTGAGGCAGGCCGGGACGGTCGGCGAGATCTGCCGTCAGCTCGCGGCTGCGTTCGGCGGCGGGGGAACCAGGAGGCAGCAGAGAGGCAGGCATCCGAACAGTCTAATCGGACTGGCCGGATGCCTGCCTCCACAGTGCCGATGTCATCGTTCGGCGCGTTCGGATCTCCCGGGTTCAGCCCTTGATGCGCTGGTAGGCCGAGGAGCCGGCGTTGTCGATCGTCGAGTGTTTGCGGTTGTCATGCATGTAGAGCACGGCGACGAAGCTGCCGATCGCGATGATGACGACGTAGAAGGCGAACCAGGGGCCGATGCCGGCGTTGCGGAACCACAGGGCGACGTACTCGGCCGATCCGCCGAAGAGGGAGTTGCCGATCGCGTAGGTGAAGCCGACGCCGATGCCGCGGATGTGGGCGGGGAACATCTCGGCTTTGACGATGCCGGAGATCGAGGTGTACATGCTGATGAACGCCATCGCGACGACGATGAGGATGCCGGCGGTGACGATGGACTCGGCCTTGCCGATCATGTTCAGCAGCGGGATCGGCAGGGCGATCATGCCGATGACGAAGATGAGCATGTTGTTCTTGCGCCCGATCTTGTCGGAGATCTTACCGGCGATGGGCTGCATGACGATGAAGATGAGCAGGCAGATGGTCATCAGGTCGGCGATCGAGCCCTTGTTGAAGATCTCTTCGCCGGGGGTGCCTTCGTTCTGCAGCAGCAGGTACTTCTGCATGTAGGTGGTGAAGACGTAGAAGACGAGCGAGCCGACGCAGGTGATGCCGAGGACGACGAAGAACGCCCGCGGGTGGCGCAGCACCTCGCGGAAGCTGCCCGAGTTCTCGTTCTTCCGGGTGTCCGCCGAGGTGGTCTCCGCGAGTCCGCGGCGCAGCCAGAGTGAGACGACGGCGGCAGCGGCGCCGATGACGAACGGCAGTCGCCACCAGCCGGCCTCGATGTCCTCGGTGCCCAGCGTGTGGGTCATGATGACAGCGAGGAGGCTGGCCAGCAGCTGTCCGCCGATGAGGGTGACGTACTGGAAGGAGGAGTAGAAGCCGCGCTTTCCTTCGGTGGCGACCTCGGACATGTAGGTGGCGGTGGCACCGTATTCGCCGCCGACGGCCAGGCCCTGGATCATGCGGACGATGAGGAGCAGGATGGCCGCGAACGAACCGACCTGGTCGCTCGTCGGGAGGATCGCCATGCACAGGGATCCGGCGCACATGAGCAGAATCGAGATGAGCATGGAGTTCTTGCGCCCGAGGCGGTCCGCGGCACGGCCGAAGACGTAACCGCCGATGGGGCGCATGAGGAAGCCGACGAAGAAGACACCGGCCGCCTGCATGAGGGAGAGCGCCTGGTTGTCGGCGACGAAGAACTGGTCGGCGAAGTAGACGCTGAAGAAGGCGTAGATGTAGAAGTCGAACCACTCGACGAGGTTGCCCGAGGAGGCCGCGATGATCGACTTCACCGTCTGCCATTCGGATTTCGGAGCCCCCGTGGAGCCGGTTCCGGCGCCGGATGTCTGTCTGTTCTCAGCCACGCGCTGTTCTTCTTTCCCTACGACAAGTTGAGTTTGTGCCGGAGGTAACCATACTCCTTCTCAGCCAGTGCCGACCAATCGTTCAGTAAGCGGTCAGCGACGCGCGGATCCTTCGTCTCGGAGGTGCACCGATGCCACCTGCGACCCGGGTGATGTGCTACTAATTGAGAGTGCTTCGTCCGATGTCGTACCAGGAGAGATCATGACAATTCTCGTCGGTTATTCCCCCTCGCCCGAAGGCAAGGCCGCAGTCGCGTTCGGCATCGAACAGGCTCGCGCCTTCGATGACACCGTGATCGTGCTCAATGCCGGAATCGGCGAGACCCCTGACGAACGCGGTGTGGCGACGAACAAGGACATCGACGAGCTCAAGTCGACCCTGCAGGCCTCCGAGGTCTCCCACGAGATCCTCCAGTTCCTCCGCGGAAATGATCCCGTCGAAGAGCTTCTGGCCCTCGCCGAGGCGGCCGATGACACCCGTATGATCGTCATCGGATCGCGTCGCCGCTCCCCCGTCGGCAAACTCATCATGGGCTCGACCGCTCAGCGCATCATCCTCGACTCCGAAGTCCCCGTCGTCTCGGTCAAGGCCGACCGAAAGAAGAAGTAGACCCGGCGATCGCCGCGACGAGGGCGGCGACGTCCTCGTCGGTCGTGTCGAAGGCGCACATGAGGCGCACGATGCCGCGTTCCATGGGCCAGTCCGCGAAGGCGAACCGCTGCCGCGCCCGCGCCGCCACCTCGGCGGGCATACGGACGAAGACGACGTTCGACTCGACCTTCTGCACCACCGACAGTCCGGGGATACGGCCGGCGGCCTCCACCTCGGCGAGGGATTCGGCCAGTCTCTGGGCCATGGCGTTGGCGTGGTTCGCCGAGGTCCGCCACAAGTCACCATCGTAGAGGGCATTGAGCTGGGCGGAGAGGAAGCGCATCTTCGAGGCCAGCTGCAGGTTCATCTTCCGCAGGAAGCGCATACCCTGGCCGATCTGGGGATTGAGGACGACGATCGCCTCGGCGCCGAGGAGTCCGTTCTTCGTCCCGCCGAGGCTGATGATGTCGACGCCGGTCGCCGTGGTCAGCGATCCGAGCTCCGTATCGAGGTAAGCGGCGGCATTGCCCAGCCGGGAGCCGTCGACGTGGACGATCATGCCTTGGTCGTGGGCGAAGTCCGCGATCTGCGCGATCTCCGCCGGCGTGTAGCTCGTGCCCCACTCGGTCGATTCGGAGATGCTCACGGCCAGGGGCTGCGCGTTGTGCTCGTTGCCGCGGCCGAGGACTGCGCCCTCGATGATCTCGGGAGTGAGCTTGCCGTCGGGAGTGGGCGCGCCGATGATCTTGAGCCCGCCGACCTTCTCCGGGGCCCCGGTCTCGTCGTAGTTGATGTGCGCGGATTCGGCGGTGATGACGGCCGCCCACCTGGGCAGCGCCGACTGCAGGGCGAGCACATTGGCGCCGGTGCCGTTGAAGACGGGGAACGCCTGCGCCTCCGGGCCGAAGTGGCCCTTCATCACCTCGTGGAACCGCGCCGTCCAGGGGTCCCCGCCGTAGCCGGGGGTGTGGCCGACATTGGCCTCGGCGATCGCGGCGATGACTTCGGGATGGGCCCCGGCCCAATTGTCCGAGCCGAAGTTGCGGGGGTGCGCCTCCGAGTTCGGGTCGACGGCCGGTGTCGTGGTCACGGGTTCGCCGCCGCTGGGCTGCGCTGTTGTCTGTGTGTCCTCATTCACAGCTACAGCGTAGCGCCACTTCACCTCTCGCCGGTCACCACGGTCAGGGGTCGGTCAGCTGCGCTGGAAGATTCAGCTGTGCTGAGAACCTGGCGAATCTCGAGTGGCAGTCCCGGGCGAAGCCTCTGGACATGCAACAGCGCGGTCAAAGTGCAATTGTCCAGAACCAGTTCTGCACATTGACACTCTGACCGCGCTGTTATCGCGAACGCTCGTCTGATGCCGAGCGCGCCGCTATACGGTGAGGGCTTACCTCAGGCGAGGAGTTCGCGCATGAGCTCGGCGGTCTCGGTCGGGGTCTTGCCGACCTTGACGCCTGCAGCTTCGAGCGCTTCCTTCTTCGCCGCTGCGGTTCCCGAGGAGCCGGAGACGATGGCGCCGGCGTGGCCCATGGTCTTGCCTTCGGGAGCGGTGAAGCCTGCGACGTAGCCGACGACGGGCTTCGACACATTGTCCTTGATGTAGGCGGCGGCACGCTCTTCGGCGTCTCCGCCGATCTCGCCGATCATCACGATGGCTTCGGTCTCGGGATCGTTCTCGAAGGCCTCGAGGGCATCGATGTGCGTGGTGCCGATGACCGGGTCGCCGCCGATGCCGATGGCGGTGGAGAAGCCGAGGTCACGCAGCTCGTACATCATCTGGTAGGTCAACGTGCCGGACCTGGAGACCAGTCCGAGCTTGCCCTTCTTCGTGATGTTGGCGGGGATGATGCCGGCCAGCGAAGCCTCGGGCGAGATGATGCCCGGGCAGTTGGGTCCGATGATGCGGGTCGCATTGTCTGCGGCCTGCGCACGGGCCCACACCTCGGCGGCGTCCTGGACCGGAATGCCCTCGGTGATGATGACGAGCAGACCGATACCCGCGTCGATGGCTTCGATGGCCGCGTCCTTGGAGAAGGCCGGCGGCACGAAGGCCACGGACACATCGGCGCCGGTGGCTTCCATCGCTTCGGAGACCGAACCGAAGACAGGCAGCTCGACCTCGTTGCCGTCCTTGTCGGTGTGCGTCACGGTGGTGCCGGCCTTGCGGGCGTTGACACCGCCGACGACGTTCGAGCCGGCTGCGAGCATGCGCGCAGTGTGCTTGGTTCCCTCGCCGCCGGTGATGCCCTGGACGATGATCTTCGAATCGGAATTCAGGAAGATAGACATTGGTGTAAAGACCTTTCCTTACTTGGCAGCAGCCAGTTCGGCGGCCTTGTCGGCTCCACCGTCCATGGTGTCGGTCAGGGTGACGAGCGGGTGAGCGGCCTTCTCGAGGATGGCCCGGCCCTCTTCGACGTTGTTGCCGTCGAGGCGGACGACGAGCGGCTTCGTGGCCTGATCACCGAGGATCTCGAGGGCCTTGACGATGCCGTCGGCCACTGCGTCACACGCGGTGATGCCGCCGAAGACGTTGACGAAGACGGACTTCACCTGGTCATCGCCGAGGATGACGTCGAGTCCGTTGGCCATGACCTCGGCCGAGGCGCCGCCGCCGATGTCGAGGAAGTTCGCGGGCTTGACGTTGTCGTGGTTCTCACCGGCGTAGGCGACGACGTCGAGGGTCGACATGACGAGTCCTGCACCGTTGCCGATGATTCCGACCTCACCGTCGAGCTTGACGTAGTTGAGGTCGAGCTTCTTGGCCTTGAGTTCGAGGGGGTTCTCCGCGCTGATGTCGCGCAGCTCCTCGTGCTCGGGGTGACGGAAGTCGGCGTTCTCATCGAGAGAGACCTTTCCGTCGAGGGCGAGGATGTCACCGGCACCGGTCTTGACCAGCGGGTTGACCTCGACGAGGGTGGCGTCCTCGGACTCGAAGACGGTCCACAGGCTCGACAGCACGGGGGCGACCTTCGCAGCGGTGTCGGCATCGAAGCCGGCGGCCTCGGCGATCTCTTCGGCCTTCGCGGCGTCGATTCCATCGATGGCTGAGACGGGGATCTTGGCGAGCGCTTCCGGGCGTTCCACGGCGAGCTGCTCGATCTCCATTCCGCCTTCCTTGGAGCACATGGCCAGGTAGGTGCGGTTGGAACGGTCGAGCAGGACGGAGAAGTAGTACTCTTCGGCGATGTCCGCACCTTCGGCGATCATCACCTTCTCGGTGATGTGGCCCTTGATGTCGAGGCCGAGGATGTCCTTGGCGCGGGCTTCTGCCTCATCGGGGTTCTTCGCGACCTTGACGCCGCCGGCCTTGCCGCGGCCGCCGATCTTGACCTGAGACTTGACGACGACGACTCCGCCGCCAAGTTCTTCGGCTGCCTTCTTCGCTTCTTCTGGTGTCGTCGCGACCTGGGCCTTGAGCACGGGCACTCCGTGCTTCTCGAACAGGTCACGTGCTTGATACTCGAAAAGATCCACGTGTATTCCTTCGTTTCTGCTGCCGGGTCTTTTGGCCCCGCAGGTTCGTTGACGGATGCAACAACCACGCACCACCTTATTCCCAAAGGCACCCGAGCTTCCAAATGTGCTGATCAAATCCTGGAAGGAGTAAGGAATCTCTCGTCAATAAGTATCTTTGGCGTCAAGATTCTTGATCTGGACGTAAAATCGGATCATGGACGAGGTCGATCGAATAGTCGCAGCGTGGCGTCACGAGCGCCCCGATCTCGATGTCTCACCGATGGAGATCCTCTCCCGGGTCTCGCGTCTGTCCCGGCAACTGGATCTGGCCCGGAAGACGAGCTTCACCGATTACGGCATCGAGGGGTGGGCCTTCGACGTGCTCTCCGCTCTCCGTCGCTCCGGGGAGCCCTACCAGCTCTCGCCGTCGACGCTGCTCCAGGAGACTCTCGTGACCAGCGGCACCATGACCAACCGCATCGACCGACTCGTCACTCGCGACTGGGTCGAACGTCTGCCCGATCCGGGTGATCGCCGAGGCGTGCTGGTCCGGCTGACCGCATCGGGTCGCGCCACGGTCGATTCGGCTCTGGCCGATCTGCTCGTCAAGGAGCGCGAGATCCTCGACGGTCTGACCCCGGCCGGTCGACGCAAGCTCGCGTCCCTGCTGCGCGAGCTCTCCACCGGCTTCGACAGCGACGAGGACTGACGGCCTGAGGACTGACGGCACGAGCCGCTGCCGTGGCAGCGGGGCACCGCTTCCACACCACGGACGAAAGACTGCACCTTCGACGAAAGGACGGACGATGACCGACACCAGCAAGGACGGCGAGCTCGGCACCTGGACCGGGGTTCAGCCACCTCGGCGCGAGACGATCCACGGTCGCTATATCGACCTCGAACCTCTCGACCCGGCCCGACACGGCGACACCCTGTTCGCCGCGACCTCCGCCGAAGGCGTCGAAGACCGATTCCGCTACCTGCCCGAAGAGCCGCAGACGCGGCGTGAGGATTTCGATCCCTGGATCGCCGAGGCGGCCGCCTCCCCCGATCCCCTGTTCTTCGCCGTCGTCGACCGTGCCACCGGACGCGCTGAGGGACGCCAGGCGCTCATGCGCATCGACGCGGTCAACGGGGTCATCGAGATCGGCAACATCCTGTGGGGTCCGGCCCTGTCGCGGACCCGCGCGGCCACCGAGGCCCTGTTCCTCTTCGCCGCTCTCGCCTTCTCCGCCGGTTATCGACGCTTCGAGTGGAAGTGCAACGATGAGAACGTCCCCTCGAAGCGCGCCGCCGAACGCTTCGGCTTCACCTTCGAAGGACTCTTCCGCCGGCACATGATCGTCAAAGGCCGCAACCGGGACACCGCGTGGTTTTCGATCATCGACTCCGAATGGCCTGCCCTGCGTGCCGCCTATCTTGAGTGGCTCGACGAGGCGAACTTCGACGAGGCCGGAGTGCAGAAGGCGGGTCTGCGCGAACTCATCGCCGCGCACCGCGACTCCTGAACCGCCTCGGTCCCGCCCACGCATCGGTCGGGCCGGGGTCAGCGCGTCGGATCCGCCCACGCCACTGGCCGTTCCGGGGTCAGCGCGTCCGATCGCTGTGGTCCAAGCGCATCGGATCAGCCCCGTCTCAGCGCGTCCGCCGAGGCCCGAGGGCTCGCGACCTTTAGTCTGAGAAGAGGATCCGCGGATCCCGGTCACCGCCCCCGACGATCACTCGAGGAACCATGCGACTTCGCCCCTTTGCCCTTCTGTCCGCCGCCGCGCTGCTGGCCACGACGACGGCCTGTGTGTCGACCGGCGAGGACACCCGCCCCCAGCCGCGGCCGTCCGTGAGCGAGGAAGAGGTCACCCCGATCGCCACTCCGGACGACGCCCCCGAAGTCTCCGTCGTCGACTCCTCCCCCGGCGGTGCGAAGGAGACCGATCCGCTTTGGCAGGGCCTCGCCGAGGCGGCCGAGAAGAAGACCGAGGCCTACCTCAAGGTCTACGTCCACTCGGGCAACCCCGAGGTTCCCGACTCCGGTCAGATGACCGTGACCGCAGACTCCCCCGACAGCGTCAGCGTCACCGTCGATGCCGAGAACGTCGACGCGGACAAATCCCCGTTCCTGCTCATCCACGGCACCTTCGAGGTCGAAGAGATCGGCGGCTCGGCATACACGCTGACCACCGTCGACGACGAGGACATTTCCGAACTCGACCCGCAGAGCCCCGATGACGAGGCGCGGTGCACGGCCGATGACGCCCAAGACCGGATCTCCTTGGCCGCCGACGACCTCGCCGATGATCCCGACAAGCGCGAAGACTTCCGGGCACAGTGGGGCGGATCGCCCCAGGTCTGGTGGGGCATTCAGATGACGGCGATCAGCCTCGGCGAAGAGGGCGAAGTCGCCGGCGACTTCCTCACCGAAGCCTGCGGAGAATACCTGCAGCAGTAGCTCTGGCATCGGCTGCGAGCAGGCGACATGGCGCAGTCGCGGACCGAGACACCACAGCACCGGAGGTGAGGGCATGAGGATCGGCATCGTCGGAGCCGGCATCGGAGGTCTCTCCGTGGCCGTCGGACTCCACCGCGCCGGCGCCGAGGTGAGAGTGTTCGAACGCGCCGAGGCGGTCCGTGCAGGAGGCTCGGGGCTCTCGATCTTCGCCAACGGACTGACCGCCCTCGACGCCCTGGGACTGCGCGGCGAATTCGAGGCGATCACCGACAAGAAGGTCGAATCCCTCACGGCGGGACAGAGAAAGGCCGACGGCACGTGGATTGCGCGTCTGCCGAGTGGCTCCGTGGGCGAACTGCGCATCGTCGACCGCGCCGATCTCCACAGGATCCTTCTCGACAACCTCCCCGAGGGCACTGTACGCACCTCGGCGGAGGTCACCTCGGCGAGTCCCGAGGGAACGCTCACCTTCCGGTCTGGACCCGACGAGACCTTCGACCTCGTCATCGGTGCCGACGGACTCCACAGTCGGATCCGCGAGGCCGTCGCCGGGCAGGTGCCGATCCGCTACTCGGGGTATTCCGCCTGGCGGGGCATCACCTCGGTGCCGGTGGATCTTGAAGGCGCGGCCGGGGAATCCCTCGGACGCGGCCGCCGCTTCGGGATCGCACCGCTGGCCGATGGGCGCGTGTACTGGTTCGCGGTGGCGAATATGCCCGAGCGCGCCGTGTTCGCCGATGAGAAGACCACGGTCGAGCAGATGTTCGCCGGCTGGCACTCCCCCATCGCCGAACTCATCGCGGCGACAGCGGCCGAGGCGATCGGCCGGACGCCGATCTCCGACCTCGGGGCGCACCTGCCGAGCTTCCACACCGGTCGGATCGTCCTCCTCGGCGATGCCGCCCATGCGATGACGCCGAACCTCGGACAGGGTGGCGGTCAGGCGCTCGAAGATGCGGCGACGCTCGTGCGGCTGTTGGCCGCTCAGGCTGACTCGGAGCCCGCGGACGAGGACCTTGCCGAGGTGCTCTCGCGCTATGACAGGCTGCGCCGGCGTCGGACGCAGTCCATCGCGGCGAAGTCACGACTCCTGGGCACGCTCTTCCAGCTCGAATCCGCACCGCTGATCGCTCTGCGCAATACGCTCATCGGCCTCGCCCCACCGAGGCTCATGGCCGCTGAAGCCGAGCGCACCCAGCGCTAGGATCCGCCGGAGAGCTGATCCCCTGCGTGCTGATTCTCTGCGCCGCTGCCCCGCGGCAGGTCAG
This sequence comes from Brevibacterium sp. CCUG 69071, assembly GCF_021023135.1. Lineage (GTDB taxonomy): Bacteria > Actinomycetota > Actinomycetes > Actinomycetales > Brevibacteriaceae > Brevibacterium. Next base: position 580,916 of record NZ_PGFV01000002.1, on the reverse strand, counting down.
TCGGCCAGGGCTCGGTTGTAGGCGTCGACGACCGGGGGCAGGAAGTAGCCGATGATCACGGCGATGGCGGTGAGCAGGCAGCCGAGGCCCAACCACAGGGAGCCGCCGATGACGCTGAGTCCGAAGACGATGACGAGGAGTTCGAAGGCGATCGCCGCGGGCCGCGCCCACCGATGCAACCGCCACGATCCGCGTGCCGCTGCGGCCACACCGGCCGCGAAGATGAGGAACATGACGGCCAGGCCCAGCAGTGACCCCGCCAGAGACCCGGCGCCGAAGGCCGTGACGACGAAGGTCACGGCCGAGCCGAGGAGCACGAGGACCTGCACACCGAGGACCGTGACGACGAGCAGCATGGCCCGCGGCGCGGGAACGCCGTGATCATCGGGACCGGCTGAACCGGCTCGCCCTCGACCGGCTCCCCCGCGGTCGCCGCCCCCGGTGCCACCGGGTCCCCCAGAGCCACCGGTTCCCCCAGCGCGATCGGCCGAGCCGTTGCCCTTCTGCGTCAAATGTTCACCCGTGCGAATCCGGGGATGAGGATCTCGTCGAGCATACGCTCACGCACATCGAGCGGCAGGAACGCCGCAGTGATCGCGTTGACGGTGGCCCACTCGAGGTCGGTCTGCGTCCATCCGGCCTCGTCGACGAGGAGGCGCATCTCGCGGGTTACCGAGGTGCCCGACATCAGTCGGTTGTCCGGGTTGATGGTCACGGCGAAGCCGAGGTCCTTCAGCCCGGTGATCGGGTGGGTGGCGATGGTGCCGCCGATGTCGGTCTGCAGGTTCGAGCTCGGGCACAGCTCGAGCGGGATCTGCTGGTCGAGGACCCAGGCGGCCAGGCTGCCCAGCTGTCCTTCGCCTTCGACGATGTCCATGTCCTCGACGATCCTGGCCCCGTGGCCGATGCGCTGGGCATGGCAGATGGTGATCGCCTCGTGGATGGATTCCTTGCCGTCGGCTTCGCCGGCGTGGATCGTCACCGGCACGTAGGCCTGGTGCAGGGCGTTGAAGGCCGAGAGGTGCGCCGAGGGCGGGAAGCCTTTCTCCGGGCCGGCGATGTCGAAGCCGACGACGCCGGATTCGGCGCCCTTCTCGCGGTGGCGGATGGCGAGTTCGGCGATCGCCATGGCATTGTCGGCCTGGCGCATGGCCGTGATGATCTGGCCGACGCGGATGAACTTGCCGTCTGCGGACGCCTCGATGACTCCGGCTTCGAGTCCCTCCTGGACGGCGTCGACGGCCGCATCGAGGTCGAGTCCGCCTTCGAGGTGCTGTTCGGGTGCCCACCGGGCCTCGGCGTAGAACACGCCGTCGGCCACCTGGTCGAGGACCCATTCCTTGGCCACCCGGGCCAGGCCCTCGCGGGTCTGCATGAGCGCGACCGTGTGGGAGAAGGTCTCAAGGTAGCGGACGAGGTCACCGGAGTTCGCCGATTCGGAGAACCAGCGTCCCAGCGACTCGGCATCACCGGCGGGCAGTTCATGGCCGATCTGCTCGGCCAGTTCGATCATCGTCGCCGGGCGCAGACCGCCGTCGAGGTGATCATGGAGGGAGACTTTGGGCAGCTGCAGAATCGGGTCGTCCGATGCGACGCCGGCGGGAGTATTCATCACCGCCCCAGCTTATCGGATCGCCGGGACATGACAGCGCTGACTTCCCCGCGCCCATGCAATCCTCAGGACTTCTCCGGGTCGATGTCTCCGCTCTTGATCCGCTCGCGCAGATCGGTGATGCTGCGACCGGCGTCGGAGACCCTGCTGAGGAATCCGTCCTCGGCCGCGATCCGGATCCCGCCGTTGTCGATCGTGCCTTCGTAGTGGCGGTCAGCGACGAGGAATCCGCCCAGATCTTCGGGAGTCTCCTTCGACGCCTCGGCCACCTCGTCGGGGTTCTTGCTCTGCGGCCATTCGGGGAACATGCTGCGCAGGCCGCGCCGGACGTTGGGCTCGATCGTCGCGATGATCGTCTTGCTGAACGCGCCCGGAGTGCCGTACCAGATGATCTTCGGCAGGATCGGGTCCGCGTCTTCGCCCTCGTCCTCGTCCGGCTCGGCCGTCGTCTGCTCGAGGCGGGTCTCGGTCGCGGAGTTCACCACGCCCATGGCCGCCGCCGAACCGAAGGGCACGAGTACGTCGACATCGTCATCGTGGGCGGCGTCGAAGAAGTCCCGGCCGGCGCCTTCGGTGTCGTCGACCGTCCGGTCGAGCGTCGAGGAGCCACGGTAGGACTTCACTTCCTCGGCGTCGTCCTCGGACTCCTTGTTGTAGAGCTCGACCCCGGCGTCGAAGGCGGCGAGGATCTTCTCGGCCTGTGGGAATCCGCGGGAGACGACGGCACCAACCTTCCCGGATTCGCTGGCCGTGGCGGCGATGTATCCGGCGATATAGGCCGGCGGGACGAGGTCGAAGTCGATGCTGAGCACATTGTCCGGAAAATCCTCATGCCCGCTGGCGACGCCGAGGAACACGGCGTCGGGGTGGGCCTTGGCATGGGCGCCGAGCTCATCGGCGCCGCCGGGTCCGATGACCGTGGTCAGCGCGCAGTCCTGCCCGTTCATCCGTTTGAGGGCCGCCGAGGTGGCCGAGGAGTTCGAGACGCGCTGACTCGAGGTCGCGGAGAACAGTCCGGCCGAGCGGGCCAGTTCGGTCTCCTCGAGGGTGAGTGCTCCGGCCGAGTGATCGTCGAATCCGGCCGGTGCCGAGATCATGCAGCCGGTGGTCGTCTCCTCGACGGGCTCTGGGGCGGCCACCGAACAGCCGGCCAGGGCCAACAGGCTCAGGGCGCTGAGACCTGCACCGAGGCCAGCGCCGAGTCCCCCGCCGAGGCCCGCGCCGAGCTTGGCGCCGAGTACCGGCGACGTGACCTTCCTTCTCATGCGTCCAAGATTATCGGCTCAGCCTGAGTGGGCGGTGCGGGGGTGTCTCACGAGCGGTCGAGGACCTTGAGGGCGGTGGCAGTGAAGATGCGGGCCGCGATCTCGACGCTTCTCTCGTCGATGAGCAGATCGCCCTGATGGATGTCGTAGGTGTGGCCGCCGGGGGTGCGGGTGCCCATCCGCACCAGCGCGCCGGGACAGTGGGTGAGGTACCAGGCGAAGTCCTCCCCGCCCATGGACTGCGGGGTCAGCTGGACCGAGTTCTCGCCCAGCTCCTCGCGCACGGCGGTCTCGATGAGCGCCACCTGGTCCTCGGTGTTGACGACCGGTGGCACGCCGCGGCGGTGTTCGAGATCGACCTCGACCCCGTACGGGCCGGCGATGCGCTCGACCAGCTCGGGCAGCACCTCGGCGACCTGATTCCAGCCGTCCACGTCGAGACAGCGCAGAGTGCCCCGCAGGATCCCCTCGCTGGGCACGACGTTCGCGGCGTGTCCGGCGCTGATCTCACCCCAGACCAGGGAGATCGCATGCCGGGGGTCGATGAGACGCCCCAGGGTCGAGGGCAGATCGGTGGCGAGTTTGCCCAGGGCGTAGACGAGGTCTTCGGTCAGGTGCGGCCGGGAGGTGTGTCCGCCGTGACCGGAGAGGCGGATGATGACGGTGTCTCCGGCTGCGGTGATGGCGCCGATGCGCGAGCCGATCCTGCCGACGTCGACGTTCGGATCGCAGTGGACGGCGTAGACCTCGGGCACTTCGTCGAGGACGCCTTGGGAGATCACGCGCAGGGCGCCTCCCGGGGTGACTTCCTCGCCGGGCTGGAAGATCAGACGCACCCGGCCGCCGAGGCCGCCGGGGGTGGTCTCGTGGATCTGCTGCAGCGCGATGCCGGCCCCGACGAGGCCGGTCAGGTGCACATCATGGCCGCAGGCGTGGGCGACCCCGGGCACGGTCGACCGGAACTCCTCGTCGATGAGGTCGTCGATGGGCAGGGCGTCGATGTCGGCGCGCAGTCCCACCGCGACGGGGCCCTCGCCGATCTCGCAGACGACTCCGGTGCCCTCGAGGCGCTTCGGGTTCAGCCCCGCGGCTTCGAGACGGGAGACGATCTTGTCGGTCGTCTCGTACTCCTGGAAGGACAGTTCCGGGTGAGCATGGATGTCGCGGCGGAAATCGATGAGCTCTGCACCGATCTCAGCAATTCTCGAGCTGATCACGTCTTGTCCTTCGGTGAGCGCAACGCCGTCGGGGCGAGGGTCGGTCTTCTCAAACATTGGTAGCCATGCTAGGCACTCACCGTCATATTTGGGCGCAATGCGACCAAATTCGACACACAGACACCGCGTCCCGCCGCTGGCTCCGACTCAGGCCCAGCCGCAGGCTCCGTCTCAGAGGAGGTCGTCGAGTCCGCGCTCCCCGGCCAGAGACACGGCCTTCTTCACGTCCTGCGCGTGCGAGCGGGAGGTGATGAGCAGGACATCCTCGGTGTCGACGACGACGAGGTCATCGAGCCCGACGATGGCCACGGTGCGCGGCTGTTCGGAGAAGACGACTCCGGAGGAGTCGACCTCGAGGAGGTCGCAGTTGCCGCCGATGGAGATGACCCCGCGGGGTTCGCCGGGCACCGGCTGGCGCAGGCGGGCCACGGAGTCGAAGTCGCCGACGTCGTCCCAGCCGAAGTCGCCGGGGATGACGATGACGCGGCCGGCTGCGGCAGCCGGTTCGGCCACGACGTAGTCGATGGCTCGCTTCTCCAGGCCGGGCCACACCTCGGCGAGGGTGTCCTCATGAGACTCGGTGCCCCAGGCCCGGGCGATCCGGCTCAGCCCGGCGAACAGGGTGGGGTCTTCGGTGGCGAGTACGTCGAGCAGTGCCGAGGCCTTGGCGATGAACATGCCGGCGTTCCACCGGTAGCGGCCGGAGTTGACGTACTTGCGGGCGGTGCTCGCGGCGGGCTTCTCGGCGAAGGCCCTGGCCCGCCTGGCCGTCGGCGCACCGTCGAGGCCGAGCAGCTCACCGGTCTCGATGTAGCCATAGGCGGTGGCCGGATTGCGGGGCATGATGCCCACGGTGACGATGTCGCCGGTCTCGGCGGCAACGCAGGCCTGGTCGATGACGAGGCGGAACTCGTCGACGTTCGTGATCGAGTGATCGGCGGAGAACGAGCCGACGATCGCCTCGGGGTCCTCCTGTGCGATGAGCATGGTGGCCAGGCCGATCGCTGCCGCGGAGTCCTTGGGTGAGGGTTCGGCGAGGATCTTCGTCGGCGAGATCTCCGGCAGCTGTTCGGCGACCTGTTCGAGGTGGCTCTGTCCGGTCACGACCCAGACGTTCTCGTCACCGACGATGGGTGCCACGCGGTCCCAGGTGGACTGGATCAGGCTGCGTCCGGTGCCGAGCACATCGTGGAGGAACTTCGGGGATGCCTTGCGCGAGAGCGGCCAGAGCCGGGTTCCGGATCCGCCGGCAGGGATGATGGCGTGGAAGTGGGTGTTCACGAAATCAGTGTCTCAGAGTTCGGGCAGGGGTTCACCGATGTTGTCCGCCGTGTCGGAGTGGGGAGAACCGGAACTCCGGTCACGGGGAACTCCACTTCCCGACATCGTCGACGAACCACGACCCCCGACGATCCCCCGCCTCGGCGGGCGTTTCGACCTCCCAGGTCACACACGTGAACCCCGGAATTAGCGAATACGACTGTGCCCTAAATGAAATTCCATGAGACCGCAAATCCCAATTTTGAGGGAACTGCCAGGGTTGTGGTGTGATCCGCGGCTCTCGGCGGTGTCTCGACTGGCACCGAGGCGGTGTTGAGCGTAGCTTCTAGACGTACACAGTCGAATTACCCAAGATGGAGGATGCTCCGTGGCCAAAGCGTCTACGGGCACTCTGTACCGAGGAAACGAAGGAATGTGGTCCTGGGTCGCGCATCGCGTCACAGGCGTCGGAATCTTCTTCTTCCTTCTGGTCCACGTGCTCGATACTGCACTCGTCCGCGTCTCGCCCGAGGCCTACAACGCCGTGATCGGCACCTATAAGACACCGGTCATGGCATTCGGCGAGATCGCCCTCGTCGCCGCGATCGCATTCCACGCGTTCAACGGTCTGCGCGTCATTCTCGTCGACTTCTCGAAGAGTGGCCCGAAGAACCAGAAGAAGCTGTTCTGGGGAGTCATGATCATCTGGCTCATCATCATGCTCGCGTTCATCCCCCGCCAGATGATGCACACGTTCGGAGGCTGACATGAGCACAACATCCATTCCGGCTCCTCGCACCGGTTATTCGCGGCACAAGTCGACCCGGTCGAAGTTCGAGATGTTCGCCTGGCTGTTCATGCGCATCTCCGGCATCGTCCTCGTCATCCTCATCTTCGGCCACCTCTTCGTCAACCTGTGGGCCGGCGAAGGCGTTCAGGCCATCGACTTCGGATTCGTCGCCGGCAAGTGGGCCAGCCCGTTCTGGCAGATCTGGGATCTGCTGATGCTGTGGCTGGCGATGCTGCACGGCACCAACGGCCTGCGCACCATCATCATGGACTACGCCGAGAAGCCCGGCACCCGCATGAGCCTTCAGGTGATCCTCTACATCGCCTCGATCGTCGTCATCGTGCTCGGCACGCTCGTCATCTTCACTTTCGATCCCTGCCCGGCCGGAGCCGACCCCGCACTGCTGGCGTCGTTCTGCCAGGCCTAAAAGGAGAAACATGCAGGTACATCATTACGACGTGGTCATCGTCGGTGCCGGCGGCGCCGGGATGCGCGCAGCGATCGAATCGGGCCAGCGCGCCCGCACCGCGGTGCTGACCAAGCTCTACCCCACCCGCTCCCACACGGGCGCCGCTCAGGGCGGCATGTGCGCCGCACTGGCGAACGTGGAAGAGGACAACTGGGAATGGCACACCTTCGACACCGTCAAGGGCGGTGACTACCTGGTCGACCAGGACGCCGCCGAGGTGATGGCGAAGGAAGCCATCGACGCCGTCCTCGATCTCGAGAAGATGGGGCTGCCCTTCAACCGCACCCCCGAGGGCAAGATCGACCAGCGTCGCTTCGGTGGTCACACCCGCGACCACGGCAAGTCCCCGGTCCGCCGCTCCTGCTACGCGGCCGACCGCACCGGACACATGATCCTCCAGACGCTCTACCAGAACTGCGTCAAGCACGGCGTCGAGTTCTACAACGAGTTCTACGTCCTCGACCTCGTCATGACCGAGGTCGACGGGGTCAAGCGTCCCGCGGGCGTCGTCTCCTACGAACTCGCCACCGGTGAGATCCACGTCTTCAAGGCCAAGTCGATCGTCTTCGCCACCGGCGGCGTCGGCAAGGTGTTCAAGACCACCTCGAACGCACATACCCTGACCGGTGACGGCATGGCCGTGACCTACAACCGGGGCATCCCGCTCGAGGACATGGAGTTCTTCCAGTTCCACCCGACGGGTCTGGCCGGACTGGGCATCCTCCTGTCCGAGGCGGCCCGCGGTGAGGGCGGCATCCTCCGCAACTCCGACGGTGAGCGCTTCATGGAGCGCTACGCCCCGACGATCAAGGACCTCGCTCCGCGTGACATCGTCGCGCGTTCGATGGCCAACGAGGTGCGCGAAGGCCGCGGCTGCGGTCCGAACAAGGACTACGTCCTCCTCGACCTCACCCACCTCGAGCCTGCGCACATCGATGAGAAGCTGCCGGACATCACCGAGTTCGCCCGCACCTACCTCGGCGTGGAGCCCTACACCGAGCCGGTGCCCGTCTTCCCGACCGCGCACTATGCGATGGGCGGAATCCCGACGAACATCGGCGCCGAGGTACTCGCGGACAACGACACCGTCATCCCCGGCCTCTACGCCGCCGGTGAGTGCGCCTGCGTGTCCGTGCACGGCTCCAACCGTCTGGGCACGAACTCGCTGCTCGACATCAACGTCTTCGGCAAGCGCGCCGGCATCGCCGCCGCGGAATACGCGAAGACCGCCGATGAGGTGGAGCTGCCGGAGGACTCCGAGTCCGACGTCGTCGCCCTGCTCGAGAAGATGCGGACCTCCGACGGCACCGAGCGCATCGGCGCCATCCGCAAGGACCTGCAGGACATCATGGACGCCAACGTGCAGGTGTTCCGCACCGACGAGACCCTCCGGGAAGCCCTGGACGAGATCGCCAAGCTGCGCGAACGCTACAACAACGTCGGCATCCAGGACCGCGGCAAGCGCTACAACCTCGACCTGCTCGAGGCTGTCGAGCTCGGCTTCCTGCTCGAACTAGCCGAGGTCATCTCCGTCGCAGCCATCCACCGCAAGGAATCCCGCGGCGGACACTTCCGGGAGGACTACCCGAACCGCGACGACGAGGGATTCATGCACCACACGATGACCTACCTCGATCCCGAATCGGAGACCGACGGCATCAAGGGCATGCGCCTGGAGACGAAGCCCGTCATCGTCACCCGTTACCAGCCGATGGAGCGTAAGTACTGATGAGCACCACTGCAGAAACAGCCGAACCCGCATCGAAGATCGACCTGCCCGACCACGTGGCCGGCGACAGCGGCTCGATCCCCTCCTTCGACTGCACCTTCCGGATCGCACGCTTCGACCCCGAACAGGACTCGGAGCCGCACTGGGAGGAGTACAACGTCACGATGTACGGCACCGACCGTGTGCTCGATGCCCTGCACAAGATCAAGTGGGAGATCGACGGCTCGCTGTCCTTCCGCCGTTCCTGTGCCCACGGCGTGTGCGGCTCGGATGCCATGCGCATCAACGGTCGCAACCGTCTGGCGTGCAAGACCCTGCTCAAGGATCTCGACACGAAGAAGCCGATCACCGTCGAGGCGATCAAGGGCCTTCCGCTCGAGAAGGACATGATCGTCGACATGGAGCCCTTCTTCCAGTCGTACCGCGAGATCATGCCCTTCCTCATCACCTCGGGCCACGAGCCCACGCGTGAGCGCCTCCAGTCCGCCGAGCAGCGCGCGGCCTTCGACGACACCACCAAGTGCATCCTCTGCGCTTCGTGCACCTCGTCGTGCCCCGTGTTCTGGACCGACGGCCAGTACTTCGGTCCGGCCGCGATCGTCAACGCGCACCGTTTCATCTTCGATTCGCGTGACGAGGGCGGGGACATGCGCCTCGAGATCCTCAACGACAAGGAAGGCGTGTGGCGCTGCCGCACCACCTTCAACTGCACCGAGGCCTGCCCTCGCGGCATCGAGATCACCAAGGCGATCTCCGAGGTCAAGCAGGCGGTCCTGCAGCGCGCGTTCTGATCCGAACGGTGTGAGTCGCGCGGTGTGATCCGCGCGGCTTTCAGCCGGCACCAGCGCCGAGGCGGTCGTGCACTTTCGAGTGCACGGCCGCCTTTCGCATTCCCTGCGAGCCGGCCTACGGAGCATTTCCTGAGGATTCCGAGCCGGACACGAAAGTAGACTGGGGCGCATGCGTTCTTCCGGCATCACTGCTTCCTACCCCGCAGCTGCGGCGACGACTGCGACAGCGACCGCTGACATCCCTGTGCCGGGTGCCGGACGGTCGAGGCTCATGCTGGCCCTCGCCGCGTTGGTCACGCTCTTGTTCGTCGGGGCCCAGCTCGTCCTATCCCCCACCGCGTCCTGGGCCGATACCCAGCAGGCGGAGAAGACGGCGAAGGCGTACGTGACGCCGGACGACCTCGGCGATGGGACGAAGTCACCGGTCCCGGTGGGAACGTCGTGGCTGGTCGGGGACCTCGATACGGGTGAGCTGCACGCGGCGAAGAACGTGGAGAAGAAGCACGCGCCGGCCTCGACGATCAAGCTGCTCACCGCTCTGGCTCTCGTCGATGTCCTCGACGATCGGAAGCAAAAGGTCGAGGCGAAGTTCGAGGACATGCAGATCGACGGCACGAAGGTCGGCCTCATGCAGAAGAACAAGTACACCGTCGATCTGCTCTTCCACGCGATGCTGATGTCGAGTGCCAACGATGCGGCCAATGCGCTGGGCCGGGCGGCCGGCGGGCAGGACAAGGCCGTGGCGCTGATGAACGAGAAGGCCGCCGAGCTGGGAATGACGAACACCCACGCCGCGAACACCTCGGGACTCGACGAGAAGGACCAGTACACGACGGCCGCAGACATGATGAAGCTCGCCTCGGCGGTGTGCGATGACGACTATCTGATGAAGGTCATCGGCACCGAGACGTTCAAATTCCCGGGCGGGAAGAACCCGGACACCAAGGAGAAGTTCAAAGGCTACGAGATTCAGAACCACACGAAGATCGTCGGTCAGGTCGACGGCGGGCTGGGTCTGAAGAACGGCTACACCTCCACCGCGAAGGGCTCCTACATTGCGGTGGCCGAACGCGACGGTCACCGTGTGGTGGCGACGATGCTCGGCATCGACAACAATTCCCGGCAGGCCGCGGTCGACCTCCTCGAGTGGGACTTCGCTCAGAAGGATCCCGTGTCCCTGCAGACCGTGCCCGTCGGTGAGAAGGTCACCCCGAGTGCCGACCCCAGCGCCTCGGAGACGACGAGCGACGCCGGGAGCGCCGCGGATGCCGACAGTTCGCCGGGTGCCGACGCTGACGGATCTGCGAGCGGCGCCCACGATGACTCTGCGGCCCGGTCCTCCTCGGGAGTCTTCGGGCTCCCGGACGGTGGCCTTCTTCCGCTCGGCCTGCTTGCCGGCGGAGTCGTGCTCCTCATCGGATCGGTCCTGGTGTGGCTGCGAATGCACCGTCGCACGCGCAGGCAGTGAGGCTCACCACCTCGCTTTGACTTCTCGTTCTCCGGGACGTTAAGCTGGTGTCTTGCATTCGGAGAGGTCCGGCTTCATCGAACCACTCAACGATCGAATTCGACGACATGATGACCGTGTCGACGATCGACTACCAGGTTCGTCGTGCAGATGAGATGCCACGGACAGTGTCTCCTCCGAATGCAGATCCCCCACCGGTACGGATCAACTCGTGCCCCGGTGACATTCTGAGCAGGTCAGCCGCCGAAACGATCGGCAGGCGACGTGCGATGACCGGCGATCACCCCATCGCCGACTCAACACGAAACGGATGACGTGCGTTGCTGCATGCCGTCCACCGACGAAATGAAAGGAGGGAACGATGACTCAGTTCCCACTGTGGGTTCAGCGTGCCGTCGAGCATGCCGGACTAATCGAACCGAAGATCAGCACCCGCGCGGATGGAGAGATCGCGATCAGCGACTCCACCGGCCGCACCGTGCTGTTCACCGGCTCCGCGCTGCGTGAGATCACGCCGCTGGCAGCCTGAACGTGTGACGGTGCCGTCGCCTTCGGCGTGAGCACCGTCTGACGTCGGCGGCCCGAGTGCCGCCGCCTGTCCGGTCTCCTATCCTGCTGCTGGGTTTCAAGCAGCGGATGAACCGCGACAGATGAACTTCTGCCCGACATTCCGCAGGTCGCTCCTGCTGGGATGTCGGGCTTTGTCATGTCCAGACGGTGTCATAGTCGGTCGAAGTCATTGCCTGTCGGCTCTGACCGGCCGGAGGCCCGTTGGAGCCCAGCCGGAGCCCTGCCGCGGCTCAGCCGGAGCCCTGCCGAGGAGATACGACTAGACGAACGCGACGACTTCGCTGACCAAATCGGCGACACCCGAAATGGGGCCGCGGAAGGTTTGGCGGACTCCGCGATTCATACTGACGTGCGATGTGCTCAGCGACGTGGACCAGTAGGCTGAAAATGATGTCATCGAAGGGACTATAGCCCGCGCGCAGTGACCCTTGGACCTGTCGAACGAAACGGATTGATTTGAGAACGGACGAAACTGTTCATTCCGAGGCATCGTACGTGGACGACTCGCCAACGTACAGAGTCAACTTCTGGGAGCGGTACGGGAACGAATCATGGAGCCTTGAAGCGTTCGTACTTTCAGATGCTGAGGATGTCCGCGAGGTCCTCGAGTGGGCATTGGAACACGCGAATGGGCGCCGCATAGAACTGTTCGTCGAGATCGAGGTCGAACCGTTCACGTCGTTCAGCGCACCGAGGAAGACTGATCTGCTTCGCTTGTACGGATCCGACCCAACCGAAGGCGATACTTCCTTCACGTTTATTACCGAGCCGTTGGATGACTAGCACCGCCTCATCTCGCTGACAGCACGATCTGCCGTTCGTTTCTTCCGCACTGCACGATACAGATGATGCTGCACATGGCCGTCGACGATCATCTGATTTCCAGTGATACTTGCGAGGGCTGTCGAGAACCTGTCGGCGCTGCCGCATCTACAGCGGAAATACGCGACTAGACGAACGCGTCGACTTCGCTGACCACCTCGGCGGGTTCATCGTCGTCCATCCGAGGTTCGAAACGGACCATGACGGCCTTGAACCCCGGAGTGTTCGACTCGCGGGCGACGAGGTCACGGTGGACCAGAGCGTTCGCTTCCGGATAGTAGGCAGCCACACAGCCCCTGGCCGTCGGGTAGGCCACCATACGGAACTTCTCGGCCCGCCGCTCTTCGCCATTGAACACGGAGACGACGTCGACGAGTTCACCGTCCTCGACACCGGCCGGCCCGAGATCCTCAGGGTTGATGAGGATCACCCGGCGGCCGCCGGAGATGCCGCGGTAACGGTCGTCGAGTCCGTAGAACGTCGTGTTGTACTGATCGTGCGAGCGCATCGTCTGCAGCACCAGATGCCCCTCGGGCGGGTGCAAGTATTCCAGCGGCCTGGTGGAGAACTGGGCCCGCCCCTCGGCGGTGGCGAATGACCGCTGATCGCGAGGCGGATTCGGCAGGACGAAGCCGTACTTGTCCCGCACCCGCGTGTTGAAGTCCTCTGTACCGGGAATGACTCGGGAGGCGTGGTCGCGGATGACGTCATAGTCCTCGGCCATGGCCTTCCAGTCGACGGGGTGTTCGGGGCCGAGCACCGCCTCGGCGATGCGGGCCAGCAGCACGGGTTCGGCGAGCAGGTGATCCGAGACCGGTTCGAGTCGTCCCTGTGTGCGGCTGACCACCGACATGGAGTTCTCGACGCTGAGGAACTGGGTTCCGCCCGGGTGTTTGTCGTCGCGGTCGGTCCGGCCGAGCGTCGGCAGGATGATCGAGGTCTTCCCGTGGACGACGTGGGAGCGGTTGGGCTTCGTTGAGATGTGCACCGTGAGGCCGGTCTTCTTCAGCCCCTCCTCCATGGTGGCGGTGTCGGAGTTCGCCATCGCGAGGTTTCCGCCGAGGGAGACGAACACGTCGACCTCACCGCGGGCCATGGCATGCATCGCCTCGGTTGAGTCGTAGCCGTGTTCGCGCGGTGCGCTGATGCCGAATTCGGTTTCGAGTCGCTGCAGGAAGTCTTCCTTCGGCTTCTCCCAGATCCCGAAGGTCCGGTCGCCCTGGACATTGGAATGTCCGCGCACGGGGCAGGCTCCGGCCCCGGGTTTGCCGAAGTTGCCCTGCAGGAGGAGCAGGTTGACGATCTCCTTGATCGTGTCGACGGAGTGGGGCTGCTGGGTGATGCCGAGGGCCCAGCAGAAGATGGTCGCCTTCGACGCCGCAAGCAGGTCGGCGATGTGTTCGATCTCTGTGCGTTCGAGGCCGGTGGCGAGTTCGATCTCGGCCCAGTTGAGGTCCTTGCGAGCGTCCGCGTAGTCGGCGAAGCCATCGGTGGAGGATTCGATGAACTCGCGGTCGACGATGGTCCCGGGAGCTTCTGCTTCCTTCTTCAGAAGCAGGTGGCCGAGGGCTTGGAACAGTGCCTGGTCTCCGCCCACGCGGATCTGCAGGAACTCGTCGCTGGTGCGCTCTCCGTCGGCGAGCAGGCCCTTGGGAGTCTGCGGATCCTTGAACCGGAGCAGGCCGGCTTCGGGAAGCGGATTGACCGCGACCACTTTGCCGCCGTTGCGACGACATTCGGCGAGGGTGCCGAGCATGCGCGGATGGTTCGTCCCCGGATTCTGACCGACCACGAAGATGAGCTCGGCCTTCTCGAGGTCTTCGAGTGAGACGGTGCCTTTGCCGATGCCGATCGTCGGCGACAGTGCGGTACCGGAGGATTCGTGGCACATGTTCGAGCAGTCGGGAAGGTTGTTCGTGCCGATGCTGCGCGCGAGAAGCTGGTACAGAAACGCCGTCTCGTTCGGAGTCCTGCCCGAGGTGTAGAAGACCGATCGGTTCGGGTCGGTGGCCCGAATGTGCTCTCCGATGATGTCGAAGGCCTCGGACCACGCGATAGGCGAATAATGGGTGTCACCGTCGCGGATGATCATCGGATGGGTGATCCGGCCGGATTGGCCGAGCCAGTACTCGGTCTTCTGCTCGAGTTCGGCGATGGGATGCTGTTCCCACCAGCCGGGGGTGGCCACGCGGGTGGTGTTCTCCTCGGCGAGAGCCTTGGCACCGTTCTCGCAGAATTCGATCTTCTTCCGGTCCCCGGTGATCGATTCCGGCCAGGCGCAGCCGGGGCAGTCGACTCCGTCCGGCTGGTTGACGCGGAACATCGAGCGCACGGTGCGGCTGGCTCCGCCCTGTTTGAGGCCGCGTTCGAAGGCGACTTCAACGGCTTTGAGCCCCGCTGCCGCTGTCTTCGGTTTGCTGACGACGAGATCATCCTCGTCGATGTCGTCGAATTCGACCTTGCGGCCGCGCACCTGTGCCATTGCCAATCACCTCTGACCGGAGAACTGAGCTGTTGAACAATCCTATCCGAAGTCGGCGATGGCGGAAATGGTGGATCCAGGGTGCGGACACCATCTCATCTGCGGGGATGGCTATGAATGCGACGGCTATGACGGGCAAATAGGCTGTGTCGAACGTTCCGCACGCTCGGGACCGGCCGTGTGAGACAAAGAGCCCGCGTAAACACTGATGTTCACGCGGGCTCACTATGTTGTCACTTGGGAGGATGCTTCAGAAGTCCCAGTACTCGTCAGGTTCCCCGGAATCTTGCGGTTTTTCGGTGGCTAGGTCGGACTCGTGCCCTCTACGTGCCACTCCCCTGCTTCGAACACAGTCGGACGACAGCAGCGAGGCCGCACGCATCGGATTCCAAGCGGAACCGATGACACCAGTTTATGAGGCAAGCGGTCACAGCGGAAGCACTTGAGCCTACGACGCTTTGGAGGATCTTGGCATTTTCCGGTCTCCGCTGATCGTCTCGGGAACTCGCGGATTCCCTTGTGTTTGCAGGGAACCAGGCGGTTCGCCTGGTTCGAATGTGACCGGTTGGTGCGAGTCCGTGGCCGGTAATTTAGATGAGCTACCCGACGGACCAACGGTCCTTCCGCCAATACCCTCACATCATGCCTTTCAGTCTGGACCCGAATGACATCGCCGCCGTTCGCACGCATCTTGGGGCCCGGTTTGACCAGCTTCGCAACACGATGCTTGACCTCGGCTCGTTCCCCGCCTTCTTGTTCTCCGACGACCGTCCTCGTCTCATACAATCACGGGAAGCAGCCTTCCAGCTGCTCGATCAATGGGTAACAGCAGAGCCGAA
This sequence comes from Brevibacterium sp. CCUG 69071, assembly GCF_021023135.1. GTDB lineage: Bacteria > Actinomycetota > Actinomycetes > Actinomycetales > Brevibacteriaceae > Brevibacterium. Next base: position 565,602 of record NZ_PGFV01000002.1, on the reverse strand, counting down.
GGCGACCAGCGGGATTCACGCGCGACTTCCCGACCTCGTGCAGCGCCGCTCACTATCTGAGTCGCTGCTAGGAGCAGTCACACGGTCGGACTACGCCGATCCACTAATCGATCTCTTCAACTATCCGGCCGTCGACTTCCGCGTATTCGCAGCGGCTCCCGATCTGATCGCCCTCCTGGGCAAGAGCGGTCTCATCACCGTGACAGGGCTCGATGCGCGTCCATGGGGCCTTCACACAGGCGACCACGCGTTCCACTATCACCAGCCCCTTCGGCGAGGCTACGGATCGGGTATTCATTACGGTCTTATCGGGGCCATCCTGCGAATGGCAGAGAAGTATCAGCTGACAGCACGGTTCGCACTCGATGAACGTCGCCTCCAGTTCGAAGAAGGGTACCGCGAGGTCCACGAAGCCGACCACTGGTGTGGGCCTCCACTTGCCGAGGCCGACCTCGACCACTTGGCGGTTGTCGGCGAGACATTCCACAGCGATCCTGACAGCGGCACATCCCTGCTCAGTCCGCACGCTGGGCTTTCGGTTCGGTGGACCACCGATGGTGCTCAAGACCGTAGAGATCGAAGAGTTCATGCCACTGCCAAAGTTCGGAACTGAGTGGGTGTTCGCTCGATATCTCCATGCCATCCGTGACACTACTAAGGGCGAATTCATTCACTGCGACGGGGCCGTCAAGGCATACGCCGGTGACAGATATCCCCGGGCCCAGCACGACTTCAGGAACCGCGGTAAGGGCGATCGCTACAGGAAGCTCTTCCGGATCGACGGGAACTTCCCTGCCGTCGTCTGGTCCAACCTCGCTTGCTCATGGTTTCGTGGGAATCGCCTCATCAACGAATACCTTGGCAATGCCTCTGAGTGACCGGGTCGGGGGCACCGACCAAAACGAGGTCCTGGCCAGACGTCGTCTCGCTACCTCTGAGCCTCCACCGCAGCACGTGCGCTGCGATGACCGGATAGGAACTCACCTGTTAGCAGCTTCCGGAGCCTTTGATTTTCCGAGAGTTCTCGCTCGGGCTGCATCCCCACAAGGTCGACGACAGCGCCCAGACGTTTCGGAAGCGCCGGTGTTCAACTATCAGATTGGGCGACAGCGTAGAGTACATGCCGGACTCAGGTCTGGAAGACGACCCGGTTGCTCGCTCGCTGTCTAGTAAAGGGGGATGCCAGGTAAAATTTCGAGCGCCAGCGGCGGACTAAGCACGGGACCTGATCCAGCAGCTCATCTAATCTCGCGAAGCGTGGCCACGGCGCCGTCTGATTCGGCACGGTAGTTCAAACCGCTAAGCCCCAGGAGCACGACGTCGGCGTGTGACTCTGCTGCGATCGTCCCAACCCGGAAGGAATCCGGCCCTAAACTCCACACCTCGATTGGCTCGGCAGACAGTCGAATACGCAATTCCACCGGCACCAGGCCAGTAGCAGCCGGTGGCGTAATCGGTTCGTATAGCTTGATAGTGGCGGTCTCGGCTTCGAGGAGTTGCCGAAGCGGGCTAGTGACGTTGGAGCGGCAGAAATCGACAAGATCTTCAATCTCGCGACGTGACGCGGCGAGTTCCGCCTTCCAACCGTTGATGTGGAGACCGCGGAGCCAATCGCGCGTCTGCGACCAGGTCAAATCCAGTTCAGAGGCGCGTTGGCCGATCGTATTTGCAATGCGCCGTGAGCGGATCCCGCTAGTGAGAAGATTGAGAGCAATCGTTGTATCCACACCGTAGCGAATGAAGTAGGCGAGGTCGTCGGGGAGCGCGTCTACGCCACCTTCGTTGAGGAGGTGCTCGTTGGCTTGGGCTACAACGACGCCGACGGTCCAGCTAAGGAAGTGTTCAAACGCGCCGCTGATAGCGTCAACGGTCTGTTCTAGGCGCCATGATGCGTCGGTCACCGATGGCAGCATATATGCAGCCAATTCGGGCATGTTGAGGCCAGATAGCCATCCTTCGAGAGCCCCTGCTACCGAGACATCGATGGTAGTTCTCGCACCCACTGTGGGCTTGAACTTCCAAACCCCCTGTCCTTCGGGCAGGTCAAGCAATTCTGCCAGAGCTCCGGATCGATCTAGTGCGTGGAGCGCCTCTGAAGGAGTTAGCTCGCGTGCGACAGGTCCGGGTCTCCCATCGTTGTCGAGGTCGCCATACAGGGCTCTGGAAGTGGTCGCGACTTTGATTGCAATTTCTTCAATTCGGCGAGCGCTGGAGAGCGCCGTCCCGGTCAGCGCCCACCGGAGTCGACGTTCGGGCGCTGTTACCTCGTACTGCGTGCGAACGTACTCCGCAACAGCCTTCCAGCGAGACGCGATCTCAGGTGGAAGTTGAGTAAAAGCGAGAAGCCCATTTATAGAAGTGGAAAGGTCGGTGACCGAGCCGAGTTCGTTCAGGCGTTCTTGTGCGGATAACACAAACCAGACGTATGCGGCGAAGTCTGCGGCCTCACCGGAATCGACCACGAAGAGCGCATCAGCCGTTTCGGCGATCAATGCCTCGAACTCAACCAGATGGAGTAGGGCGGGATCCGAGTTGAGTGTGGAGACAATTTCGAGGTCACTGTCAGCGGGCTGGAGATCTTCGAAATCGTCGGCCCGCGGTCGGTGTTTGAGGCCGAGAATGATCCATCCTTCGGTCTCCTTGCCAGCGCGACCAGCGCGACCAACCGCGTTCAGAAGGCGTGGTCCGTCAAGCTGCTGACCTGGGTCTTGCCCCTCGTATCTGGTTTCGCAGATTACGACCGTGCGGACGGGGAGGTTCACGCCGTCGGTGAGGGTTGAGGTGGCGAACATTGCGCGTAAGGATTCTGCTCGCATGGCTTGTTCGAGTTCGTCGAGGACATCAACGGGCAGTCCTGCGTGGTGGTAAGCGACTCCATGCCGAACGCAACCGATCAGGGGATGCTCGACTCCGAGACGTTCTTCTAGGAACTCACAGAGGTCGCTCGTACTCTCGGTTACTGGGAGCCGTTCTGCAAGTTCTTGGGCCGCGTTTCTGGCGTAGAGACGTTGCGACAGGATCATGAGTAGGCTGCCAGCATCGAGGAACTCGCGTGCTGTTCGTGCGCACATCTTGTAGAAGGCGTCGCTGTCCTCGACATCGGGTTTTCCAACCCCTGCTGGTCGTACCTTGCGTTCGAGGTATCCGATGGGGTTGTCGACACTAGTGACGAGGCGCCGTGTGATGCCTTCGGCTGGTCTCACACGAATGTCAGCAGTGATTGGGAAGCGTTCGATGTGCGTGAACGTAGAAGACTTAGCGCGAAGCTGAACTCCGGCACTGCTCTCAACTTTGGAGTACAGAAGCGCGTGGAGACGCCTTGGGCCTCGCCATCCTGATTCAAAGAGTGTTGCTTCGTCTGATGGGTCGAGCCAAGATGCGATCTGATGCGCGTTTCCCATCACACCCGAGAGCAGGATGACCCGCGCATCGGTTGCTGTAACTGCGGAGAGGACTGTTTCAAGGAGAAAGCCGCGTCCTGGCTGCGCTAGAAGATGCGCCTCATCGATCACAAACATCGTGTAGCGGTCGAGAACTGACGCAGGATCATGTCGGAGAAGATGACTTAGACGTTCGGGAGTCATGATCTCCACCGAGTTCTCACTCGAGTCGCCGATGAGGTCAAGCAATTCCTCTATTGTGACGTCACCGAAGTCGGGAAAGTCTGCACCCAAGCCCTTCTGGATTATGCGCATTCGCCCCGTCAGCGCTTGGCGCATTTCTCGCCCAAGACTACGCAAGGGTGTGACATAGCAGACATTTCCTGGCTGAGTTACAAGGTGGTGGCAGATCAGCAGCTGAGCGATGAGAGTCTTACCAGCGCTGGTTGGTACTGATAGGAGCAGGCGCCGAGTTCCTGGATCTAGAGGGTTCGACGCCTCGCGAGCTAGTAGGTCTCTCTGCGGCGGCCACAGGGTCAAAACGGGTGGCGTGCCGACGGTAAACGCCTGAGCAACGATGGGCGGCGTGCCGTCTGGCAGCACGCTCCAGACGCTCGACTTGTCCATGCCATCGGCGATATGCATGAGGTGGGTGGCAACCCACCCGGCGTCGTGGTCCCCCTGCCCAGCATCAAGGTTGAGGACGGACAGTAGTGCGCTCTGAGCTGCCTGCAGTCGCCCACGATCTCCGTACCGAAGATAAATTACGAGGTCACTTACGGCTTGGACCACTGCCTCAGCGGGCCCAAACATCGTGGATATGAGGGTGCCTTCCCCTAAAAGTGCACTCATAGACTCGATGTCCTCTTGCCAACGAGTGAGCAGCGCCTGGATACGCCGAACATCAAGGCCGAGGAACGCTATGCCTGCGCGCAGCGCCATAGTTGCTAGGTTCCCCGCTTGCTGGGCGGGAGAGCTCAGAGCATTGCTGGGGTTCTCGGTGTCAACTTGGGCGTCCTGAGTTGCGGAAGCATCGAGGAGTTCGTCAACGCGTCGCCATATGGCGGTGGCGTTCGGCTCGCGCTCTCCGCGGCGATACCCGACCTGGGCACCGAACGCCAGGGCGAGACGGTCGCGCACTGACCGGTCGGGTCCCCCCCAACGCGAGGTCAAAGATATGTGCCGATACTGCGAACGCTCGCTGTTGTCTAGACGCCGTATAGATGCCCTCCGCCTGCTCCGCAGACGCAATGCCGTGCAGGTACCACGCAGTTTGGAGAAGCGTTTCGTCAACATCAGTCGACTCGATGAAGGTACGCACCTCGACCTCGGCGATGAGTGCGGTGAGTTCTTCAACGGTTGGCAGGACCCCCGGAGCGTGCTGTCCGAGCGCTTCCGACAGAAATTCGCGGTTCAGAGCACGATCCACAGATACCCCCGGACATCCTTGGCAATCTCAGCCAAGTCTTCGACGGAGAGGAGCAGCCCTTCGAGTTGGCCAGGTCTATCGAATCCAGGAAATCGTTTCCCCATCGTGGTGAAGCACGTTGCCGGTGGCGCCGACGCGGTCGTAACGCCGACTCCAACTCCAGCTCGGTCGTGGCTCTCCAACCAGAAATCAACTAGCTGGCTACATAGCTCACCGACGGGGCCCGCAGTTGTTGAATGGATAGACACCTGCTGGGCGAGGTAGCGCATGGCCTTTTGGTCCAATTGGTTGTACGCGCTGGTGACCGTCGCAGAGACCGGTCCATTAGCGGTGTGCTTCTTCAACTCCCAGAGCCTGTAGTGGTGCTCATCGGTCGCGGTTTCGTGGAACACAATGAATCCGTCCGCGCCTGGTTCTGTGACGTTGAACTTAGGCGCTTCGAGCACGACAGGGGTTCTTGTAGGATCAACGGTTTGGGAGGCATGAAGGAACCACATCCACTCGGCGACATGACCGATAAGGTGATCCTCGCTCTTTCCGTGCGGAGGTAAGCCAAATACAGCGTCGACGAACGCTGCAACTCGCCTGTGCTCGTTGCCGGTTAGCTTGACTCCGCTCAGGGCAGCTGTACGCCAGGTCGTGTAGACATTGGAGCCTCCACCGCGTTGTTTCATTGCGGCATCTGCGATAATCCACGCGATGGCTGCTCTGTCAGCGATTGTTAGCCCCGCAGTGGTCCCGACCTGCCACGTGCACTTCTTTGCGGTCGGCGGAACTTGCAATGCGAGGGCGAAGAAGTTCGTGAGCTTCATGCCCTGGGCTGACGCCGCGCGTTCGGCGTCCTTAGGGCTGGCGGCGAGTAGGTGCGTTCCACCGGACGCTGACGTCGCGTTTGACTGAGCCGTCCCGACGCCGGTCACGCGTCCTCCCCCGAATCGACTGACTGGATCTGATCATAAGGTGTAGCTAGCGCAGGACCATCCTGCGGTTCCTGGCTTTCTTGATTGATGATTTGGTCGGCGGCGGGGTCGTGGAGGTAGTGAACGTCGGGGAACGGCAGGTAGTTGCCTTGGTGGTCGTCGGGGTGGTTCCACATCGCGACTAGGTCGATGAGGTAGAGGTATGCGGATCGGGTGACTTGCAGCGCGAGAATGGTTGATTCGACCAACTCCATCAGGTCGATCTTGCTGCGGGAATCCTGCGTTACGCCGGTGGTTGCCAGCAGGGCTGCATGGACGATCCTGTGGGTGCCTGCGTTGCGTAGTGCTTGCGACGTCGCGTACAAACCGTCCTTCGCCATGTCGTTGGCTAGTTCGGCCAGGGCGAGGTTCGGGAGGGAGCGTCCTGCTCCTTTCACCAGCGGTTCTCGAAGCTCTCCGGTCTTCTCAGTCCAGAAGTTTCGGAAGGAAACCTTGCTGGGAACGTCTCCGGCCTTGAAGTGTTCGTTAGCGACGACTGCGGTCTTATCCAGAACGTCGAGTGCTGAGCGCTGAGCAAGTAGGAGCTTGGAATATTGGATTCCGTAGAGGGAGTAGTCCAAGGTTTCGACGTAGGAGCCCGAGTCGTCGTCGGTCTGTGTCAGGTCGTCGGTGAGCTGGGAGATGGCTTCGAAGGCGAGACGCCGTGAGACCAGAAAATCCGACTTGAGTACGTTCATAGCCCCGAGAATCGGGGGACTCATCTCGTCGAGGGTTTCACCATAGAGAACCTCGATGGTCGCGCTATCCCAGCGCAGTTCATCTGTGCCCAGCCCTTCGACGGCCGGCGAGAGCGCAAGGCGGAGGTCAGCAACCCATTGCCGGTACTCGTAGTCTTCAGCTTCGGGGTCAAGGCCGTGGGCCAAGTGGCCTTGGCTCTCCGTGGGCGCGAGTAGATCCCACCGCTCAGCGACCTTGGTGTCAGCGAACTCCAGCGTGCCGTCTCGCAGGTGATGCGCGAGGGCGACGTACTTGTCGTAGACGGCCGCGATATGACCTGTCTGCCCGATGCCTGTGCCGATCCGCGTGTGGAGCAGTTGAGCGAGGTTCCCGGCTGCGTTGCCGTTGCGCGGATCAGCCTCCAACGCCCGGAGGTAGAAGTCGTACGCCTCCGCCCAGCGTCCCGCGTGATCAAGAACGTTACCAAGGTTGCAATACGCGGATGAACGCGTGTGACCGTCTGCCACCGAAGATAGACCGATCTGGAAGAACTCTCGTCTCACTTCCTTGAGATCCGCCTGATTCTTGAGACGAGAGACTATTAGATCCGGCTCCCAGTCGATTCGGCTCGTTCCAAATTTGATCTTGGGCAGGTCTTGGTCGCATAGCGAACTGGTGGCGTTGGCAATATTGTATCGGCATTGGTAGTGGAGAGGCTGATCCTCCGATGTCATGGCGAGAGCTTTCTCCGCGAGCAGCTTGCCGCTCTTGAGACTCTCAGCATCGTTCAGATGCGCTCCAGAATTGATCACGATCGAAGATGCCGTGAACAACAGGGCGGCTTTCGCTCCGTCAGGATGCGAGGACACGATGACTGCTCCGGCGATCTCCATCGCCCGCCCAGCACTGGATCGGCGTGCGTCCCCGGTTGAGTCCCCAAGTGCCATCAGTTCACCCATCCAAATAGCGAACTCCAGATGTGACTCCATAATCCAATACTACGGGCGCTACCGAGCCTCCTCTGGGAAGTGTTTGCCACAGAGCGCTAGAGACCAGGCATCCAGCGTGAGGACTGCCTCGTGGGTTGCGCTTGAAAAAGCCGCTCGTAGGACTTAGCAGCCGGATGGCCCGTCTTGACTTGAGCGGCATCGATGCGCTGCGCAGTGCAAGTCAGCGTCGAGCGGTGCCGACGTGATGATTCCATAGCGGTCGCGGTACGCGGCGACACCCCTCGTGCTCCGCCGCCATTTCATTGTTAACTGTTCGACAACTGTCGCCCGCCGAACGGGACGCCTGAACGTTGGCACCAGCGGTGTGTAGCTGTCATCTCGTGCCGCAGCAAAGAACGGACAGTACACCCGGACCCTGAAGCCTCATTGCGATACCTCCGGGAAAGGAACATCGTTGCCTCATAGGAAAATCTCCGGCATGGCAGGGTCGTTGCCTCATGTGAGGACCTCCGCGGGTTTACCTGTGTTCCCAGAACCGGTGGGGTGCGGGCTTGGCCCGGGTCGGGTTCTTCGCTACCGATAGTGCCTCGAGTCGACCGGTGAGGTCGAGGACCTGTCTCTCCAGGGTCGCTGGCTTGATCCGTTTGAACGCGGCATTCATCGTGATAGTTGGGCGTTTGCGCATGCGAGGCCTGACCGTGAGAGTGATCGACGCGCAGATCCACGTCACCACCGCGGCGGATCACGCATCGGAACATACCGGCTGATCACCACGCTTCTGGACCCCCGCGAAGCGCCCGCGATCGAGCTGGTCCGGCTCGACCACGAGCGCTGGGAGATCGAGACGGCTTACTGCGAGCTGAAGTCCACGATCCTAGGCGGCCGGGTGCTGCGAGGCCGCCGCCCCGCCGCCGTCGCCCAGGAAGTCTGGGTGCTTCTATGCGCCTACCAGATCCTGCGCACCGCGATCAGCGACACCGCCCTGGCCCGCCCGGACGTCGATCCTGACAGGATCTCGTTCACCACCGCGCTGCGGACCGCACGCGACGAGGTCATCCGCGCCGCCGACGCGATCGCCGACACCGCGATCGATCTGGTCGGACGTATCGGCACCGCCCGCCTGAACGAGGTCATGCCCGCACGCCGAGCCCGTACCCGGCAACGGGTCATCAAACGCGCGATCTCGAAATACCGCGCCAAAGGCCGAGACACCATCGACCGGCGCACCTATCCCTCGACACTCCGCACCAGAATCTTGACGCCCGACCCCGACGGTTAACCGAACGGCGTTGCAATTAAGATGCTTCCCACGACAGCGGCTGCGAGTCCATCGTCACTTCCCTGACGCAGCGGGCATACCTCGATATCAGGTGCCGGTGGTTGTGAACGTCTTCTCGTGGGTTTGTCCATTCTCGACCCACGTCGTGAAGACTCGTACGTCCACGTGCCCCGTCATGGGGACGCACGTCCAGCTGCGCTTAGATCCGTCGGTGAGGTCGCCGACAGTCACCCAGCCCTCTTTATCGGTCTCAGCGTCTAGGTGAACATGGCCGTCGTCGACCAGCTCGATCTTGAAACGGAGATCCTCGGCAGCCCCGTCACCTGAGTTCTTGATGACCAGGTCCCGAACGACGTGACGATACTTCACCTTCCCGTTCTTGTCAGTGCCCGACTGCTCGGTCTGGTGGTCGTGAGAGACGACCAGCTTGGCCCCAGCAGGTGCGGAGGGGGCGGGGATTGCATCGAATGCGTCAAGGCCGTATTCGAGGGCATCGCGCACTTGCCGTGCGACGTCGGCGGGTCGGAGTAGGTGCTGTATAGGCCGTTGAAGGCCTCCTTGAAGTCCCTAAGCACGGCAAGGTCGTTGGGATCTGTGTCATAGGGTATGTCAGCGGAGGAGAAGTAGACGTGGACAGGCTTGCCCAACTCGTGTGCGCGCTTGATTTCCTCGACGGTCCCGGAGACGTCGACCCCGGTCGGAGTGCCGAGCTTGGTGCCGAAAACGGCGACCACGACATCGGACTTGTCGACGCCCTGCCGGTTGATGATCGCTTGCGGACGATCGCCGTAGATCGGGGTCGCATGCAGCTCGTACAGCCACGGCGAGAGGATGAAGCCGCGGCCCTGAGCGTTACGGCCCGTTCCACCTGGAAGTGTCAGTCAGGATGGCTGTGCGTTCAGTTTGGGTGTCCCCGGGCGAGGCGACGAGGACCTGGACGACGGTGGCGTGAAACGGCATACGATCATGGTAGTGGGCCTGCTCGCCGCGTTTAGGTACTTCAGTAACCTTTGCTGGCCCCCTCGGCAGGCCGAATCGATGTTTGAGCGTCCCCTTGGGCGGACCTCCGTAGAAGCTTCTCAAACCCCCGGGAACCGCTCGGATCGCTAATCTCGCGCGTTCTACGGGGATCGTGGGCTCGACGTCCACGCCTGCGGGGCGGACGGATCGCTGATCAGCGGGGTCCAGTGCTCGCAAACTCGCGTCAGCCTCAAACCCGTTTGAGCGTCTCCAATCGGGCGGAACCGCTCGACGGGTATGCGTCGGGTGTACCCGTGCGGGAGCTAGCAGCACAGTTCAAGGTGCACCGCGGCACGGTGCGGCAGATAGCCCGGCAGGCGGGATTGGCCGCGCGCCGGCCGGACCTGCCAGACACGATCCGCCAAGACGCCGCCCGGCTCTACGCCGACGGCCTGCCCCTCGATCACGTCGCGACGCAGCTTGGCATCAGCATCGAGGCTGTTCGGTCGGCGGTGGTGGCGTGCGGTGGCACGATCCGTCCTGGCGGTCGCCGTAGCGTCCGCACCTGAGGAAAGGCGCGCGACCCTCACTTCGGCGTGCATGGCGTAAGTGCGTGGCCCGGCGAGCCGCCCGCCTGCCGAGGAAACACGCACCGTCGCGACGGGCTCTAGCTATAGTTAGAGCATGCTGGCCATCGCGCACTTCCCTTGAACTGTGGACGGGGCCGTCGGCAGCAACGAACGCCGCACAAGTACGAGCAGACGGCTTGTGCGGTTGATGCGCCGCGAGAATTTCTGAAAGAAGCGACATGCTAAAGGAGATGCAAATGGTGCGGGTGCGAGCCACGAACATCCGATTTAGTGATGACCGGGAAGTTGAGATCCCTGTCGAGGGCATGGTGTTGCTTGTCGGACCAAACAATGCCGGAAAGAGTCAGGTCCTCAAGGACCTCGCAGGGCTGGCGCGATTGTCCCAGTATGTTGGCCGCGCGATCTTGTCAGTCGTCTACGAGAAGAGTATCGATGGCGATATACAAGAATGGGTGTCCCGCAATGTTCCACAGATCAACCGGGAAGGTGTGAATCGTTTCCAGATCGAGAACTGGGGTGAAGTTACCAGTCAGGACATCGCGCGCCAGTGGAACCAGCAGGACCTGAACGTGTTAACACCACTGTTCATATTCCATGCGGATGGCACGTCGCGGCTCTCAGCCGGCGACTCACAACAGAGCTTGGACTTTTCTACGCAGATTCCGGCACATCCGGTCCAGCGCGCATACTTGGATTCTGACATTGAGGGCGAAATTGACCGGGAGAGCAGAGCGGCGTTCGGGCTCGGTGTCACGGTCGACCGCTACGGCGGCTCAGTAATCAGCCTGAGACTTGGAAACCGCCCGCTCTTCGAGCACGACGACGGCCGCCCAACGGACGCATACATTTCTGCACTCAAGGGGCTCCCGCGTCTTGAAGAACAGGGAGATGGCGTCCGTAGTTATCTGGGTCTGGTCCTGCATCTCGCTGCTGGCCGTCATCAAGTTCTTCTGATTGACGAGCCAGAGGCGTTTCTACACCCACCCCAAGCTCGCAGACTGGGGTCGGTTCTGGCTAGTAAGGCACAGTCGCAGCAGGCATTCATCGCAACACACAGCACCGATGTTGTTCAAGGCACTCTCGAAGACGGAGCCTCCGTCACCATCGTCAGAATAACGAGGGAGGGCAACGTAAATCACCCGGCAGTCCTCGATGATGCTGCGGTGAAGAAACTGTGGTCCGACCCCCTGCTCCGCTATTCCAACGTCCTCGATGGCCTATTTCATGATGCCGTAGTGCTTTGTGAGAGTGATGCTGACTGTCGCTATTATTCGGCAGTCCTTGACCATCTCCCGGAAGCTGACACCGAGCGAGCCGCCCAGCGAGAACCTCAGTTGTTGTTCACTCACTGCGGCGGAAAGGCTCGTATGTCTTCCGTGGTGGATGCTCTGCGTGCGGTCAGCGTGCCAGTAACCGTTGTTGCTGACTTCGACGTTCTACGCGACGCCACCGACGTCGAGAAGATTATTACGTCCTTGGGTGGCGATTATGAGAAGTATGAGGCCGACCTGCAACTGGTAGCCAAGGCGCTGACCTCCGACGAGAAGCCTCTGCGTAAACTGACTTTGAAAGACGAACTAGGCCGGAAGATCGACGCCCTCCCCAACGAAACCGTTAATCGCAAGGAAGCCGAGACTCTACGGGCAATCTTGAAAGCCGAGTCGGGCTGGGACAAGGCGAAGCGATCCGGTTTGCAGGCTGTGCCGCAAGGCGATGCTTATGAAGCATGTGAACGGTTGTTGGCAGGGTTGCGGAACGCGGGTCTCTGTGTGGTCCCCGTTGGGGAATTAGAGCGTTTCGCGCCAGGCGTGCCTGGACACGGCCCCTCGTGGGTCTCAACTGTCCTTGAGCAGAAACTTCACGAAGCACCGGGACGCGATGCCCTTGAGTTCGTGAAGGGCATTCGCGACTCGGCCGCGTTCTAGCGGCACGAGCCGCGTCGGCACTCGTCTGGAACCGGGCGCTAATTTCCCGCGTTCTACGGGGTTTTCGGGCTCGTCGGCCGCAGGCTCGGGGCTCGGATGACCGATGAGCGCGGTCCCGCGCGTGAGAATTCGCGGCAGCCTCACACCCGTTTGAGTGTCTCGCATCGTGCCGAGTTGCTCGTCGGGTACGCCGTTGGTGTGCCTGTGCGGGAGCTTGCGACGCGATTCAACGTACACCGCGGCACTATGCGGGAGATAGCTCGGCAGGCGTGCTTGGCAGCGCGCCGACCGGAGTTGCCGGATGCGATCCGACAGGACGCCGCCCAGCTCTACGCGGGTGGGATGACGCTCGCTCAGGTCGCCGCACGACTGGCAGTCAGCAACGAGGCCGTGCGGTTGGCGGTGATCGCGTGCGGTGGGACGATCCGTGCTGGCGGCTGCCGCCGAGTCGGTGCCTGAGTTCTCACACCCCACCGGACAGCTATCGTGTCCACCGCGGCACGCCGTTCGGCATCGGCTGCTTCGGAAGACAAGTTGGCGCGCTCGCGACGGGCGGTGACGGACTCGCGGACACAGTCGCGCATCAGGAGCACGGCACTGACCGGCCTAATCCAGAGCATCTTGAGCATGCTCCAGATCGCCCACAGCACTATGAGGTGGAGCCATCCGGGGGCGCCGTCCTCGACAAGTTCGATACAGACGTTCGCGATCAGCAGGTACGGGATCGCGAGCAGCATCGCGGGATACTTCACTTCAAGCCGCTTCGGTGCGTGCGGATCGCATCCAGCAGGATGTTGGTGGGCATGTAGCGCCGCAGGAAGTAGCGGGTGCGGACGCTGACCGTCCAAATCAGGCGGATCAGGCTCTTGTTCCTCTCCGTCGCACAGTGCATCTGGTGAGGCAGTGCGTTGGAGAGTGACACAAGGGTCTGCCACGAACGGCGCGTTACAGAGGAGAAATCCGCCTCGACACGAGTCGACGGGTGATCTCTGTCATCCGGAAGGAAGAGGACAGCCAGGGTCGCGCGCTCCCAGAACGCACGGCCGGGTCATCTGCCCTGCCCATGTGAGGCGTGGATCATGCCTCTACCCGTGGTTCGGCGAGGCGACTGGGCAGACCGATCTCGCGACCATAAGCTTGTTGAATGTACCCGCCACCAGCCGGGCCGGAGCTGACGGCCGAGCAGTGTCAGGAGCTTGACGACACATTCCTGTCGTCTGATCCGTTCGGGTACTTCAGCGCTCGGATCGGCATGATGCTGCGGTGGGCAGAGTCAGACGTCGACCGCGATGAGCATCCCCTGGCCGCGCCCGATGATGAACAGCAGCACGCCACCGAGACCCGCGGGCGGTTCGCTCGCCTCCTTGGCCGGCCGGTGGGCTTCATACCCGAGACCTCGCCGAGGTCCATTGCCACACAGGTCGCTACGGATGCGTACGCCCTGCGGCACCACGCGGCTGAGTCGCTTGTGCGATTGACGGCGGCACTCTCGCAACGGACGAACGTCGCCGAATCCTGCGTTTGGGAGGCCCTGTCGGCCGGGCCAAACCAACTCGACCAGGTCGTGAACCAGATCCGCGAGTCCTTCTCCTCGACTGAGGCCCCGATGCAGTTCGCCCGTCTGGTTCTCCGCGAGCAGGACTTGCAGAGCGGGATGACAGAGCAACTTGCTTCGGCGTCCAACGTGTTCGCCGACTGGCTCCAGTTCGCAATCGACCTACTCGTGGGACACGAACTCCAACTCAACGCCGCTCACAACAAGGTCAAGCACGGTCTCTCAGTCCGCGCTCGCGATGACCTCAAAGTCTCATTCGTCACCACTCCGCCCAGCGCAGACGGGACCATCCCGGTTGGCACGCTGACAGGCCCGGACGCCGTAGATATCTTCGACCACCCCGTTATCGAAGTTCTCGCACAGGCACCCAAGGTGGACGGGCATCGACAAGGGCTGGAGCTGACGCAGCTGAGGGTGGATGTCCCTGCCGTTCTCGCCGAAGCATACATGATCGCCTGGGCCCACGCGGCGATGTTCCATGTCGCGGCCACGAAACACTTCGAAGGACGGGCAGACCTCCCCGACTATCTGTCTGCTCCCGCTCATCCCGGTTATCCGGTGGGCGGCCCACATCCTGACCATGTTTCAGGCAAGGCGCCAGTCGGGATGAGGTTCCCTCTCACCACTCCTCCCGGTGAAGGCCCTGCGAGGCGACCGGCGGGAATCGCGTTTCGAGACTCGTTCATACCGCTCATATTCACTGGCTCTGCGATGCGCAACGTTCGCGTTGTTGCGGACGAGGCAACGGAGGAGGCGTAGGTGCGGGCGGCGAAGAATGAAGCTACGGGAACCTCGGGTGAGTCTGAGGTCTTGGCGCACTTCGAGCGCTTGGGCTGGGGAGGGGTAATCGATAGTCGGCACGACACAGGCACCGATCTATATCTGCGGCCGCGAGATGCCCGCCGGTACGAACTCGGCGCCGTGGTGGGTGCCCAGGTCAAGACGGGGTCGTCTTACTTCAAATCCCCGCAGAAGGACGCCGAGGGCACGATCACTGGGTGGTGGTTTGCCGAGGACGACCGTGAACACTTCGACTACTGGCTGCGCCACGCCCTGCCGCACGTGGTGATCCTGCGCGATCAAGACAGAAACCTCTCGTTCTGGGTTCACGTCACCCCCGAGCGAGTCGTCTCGACCGGTAAGGGAGCCAAGATTCTTGTACCGGCCTCCCAAACCGTTGACGCGGACCACAACGAAGCACTCTCCGACGTCGCGCTGACGCAGCTTCCGACTCCGACCTGGGACGGCACTGCGTGGACCGGCGCGGTACATCTTGCACCGGTCGACGAAGTTCGGCATGCCCTCATCACTCCTCGGCTCATCGCACCCCACCCGAACTTGGCCCCAGATTCGATTTCCGGGCTCGAAGCCCTCGCCATGCAAGTGCTCTTCCGGGACGACCTTGAACGGATTCTGGCACCGATGAGCCTTCCTGCGCTCGCAGGGGAGAATGACGCCGAGCGCAAGGGGCTGTCACTCGACGATGCACGTGAGGCTGACGACTGGTGTTGGCGCGCCACTGCTGCCCTTCATCTCTGGCACTACCAAGGAGAACCCGCTGACCTGTTTCAGCTTGTCGACCTAGCTTCGACGCCGAGTGAACGCTCCGCGGCATCCGTGCTCTGCTGCGTCTATCACTTCGACGAGAACGATCCCGATACGGCGCTCGAAGTGCTTCAGGGCGCCCTGGCACATGACGACTACTCCTCAGTGGATCACGCATGGCTAGAAGCTCAACGAGCACGGGCGCTGCTGGAGGTCGGACGACACGAGGAGGCTTTCGACCTCGCGATGAAGACACAGCGAATCCATCGAGAGGCGCCGTCAGATGTCACGGCTGCGGCCATCGCGGGCGCGTGTGCGCTGACGTCGTTCAGAGCCAGCGGCTGGATGCAGGGCGACATCGCCAACATCATCCAGCGCAGCGACAACCCAGCGTCGTGGTGGAGAGCCCAGGTGATGTCCTATGGGCTATCCGCTCACCTCTCTGAAGAGTTCCGGAGATGGAGCGAGGATGCGTCGATTCGGATCGGGGGCTCGGACACTGCCCACAAGCGCCTGCTTTCCGCGGCGTTGCTAGCCTCGTGCGCTGGTGATCATGACGGGTGGCGTGGCGCAATTGGCGCTCTCGCGGAGCACTTCCTTGTCACCACCGGCCTCACGGATGATCCCGACAGGGTCGCCGGCCGACTGACTCTTCTCCGTCTCTCCGGTGACAGCAAGAGCACTGGGCGCGCGACTCGACACATCGTACGCACGGGTCCAACGATGGCCGCCAGGATCGCGGCGAGCAGCGTGGACTTGTCTCGATCGACTCGAACGACCGCTTTGGCAGATATCGAACTGCTGACGGCCGCCGGCGACGTTCTCGAACCAGCACGCGCCGACGAAATCTGTGCGTGGGCGCTAGCGATGCTCCAAGAGCCACAGGCCTACCTGGAACGTGCCCGGCCTACATTCATCGTGCTCTACAAGATCATCGATCTGCTGAAGGCCATGGTCTGGACGTTGAGCGAGGACGCCCTTCACAACGTGATCGATTACTTCCTCGACCAACCACCGGTCACCGACGACGGAACCGCGCAGACATTCGCCCGGCTGATCCATACGATCCCCGCATCCGCGTGGCGTGAGAGTGACCGCCAGCGCGCGGCGAACCGATCTGACGGCGACGCCTCCTACCTACGCGAGGCCTTCTTGAGGGTTGCTGCTCCTGCAGTAGTCCAGAGTCGCGAGCAAGTCCTTCAACGAGCCCGGGCCGGGGAGTTGATCATCTTCGAAGCCATCGACGACGTGCGAACTCTGCCCTCCGATGCAGTCAACGCTCTCACCGACCGACTGTGCAGCGTCATCGACAATCTCATCGAGGATGCCGCCAAGGGGGCGTACAGTGTCGGCGGTCTCGACCCCGGCCATGCACTGACCCTGCTCGGTATCTGGCACCCGTCGAGTGGGCGGTGGGATCGTATCGAAGCTCTGTTGACGGCTCCCAGGGTTAGACCTCAGCAACAGTCTGGCGCATTGCAAGTACTCGCCATCCATGGAGCGACGCTTGCCGACCCAATCAAGACACAACTTGTCGAAGCCGTGTCAGCTCTTCGGAACCGAAAGCCAGTGCGAACCTTCTTCGATGACGACGAGGACATCCGAGGCCTCGCCGCCGAAGCGCTCGCCGCTCTCGCAGATGAGGCCTCGCGCGAACAGTTGATACGGGACCTTCTTGGCGGCGACACCGTTTGCCGTGCCGCAAGTGCACGGATCATCGAACGTTTCGGAGACAAGGCAGAGTCCGAACTCCTTCTCGCTCTAGCGGGAGACGCAACCGAAATCGTGCGTGACGCGGCGCTCAGAGGGTTGAGTAGGCTGGTCGTTGCCGAGCGCGCATCTGAGGGAGGCGTGAAAATCCTGTCGAAGGTCCTGAAGTCTGGCGGAAGGCGGAGTGCCGCGGCGGTCGTTTCCGGGCTCCACACACCTTCGGAGGTACCCGGCGTTTCTCAACTGCTGACCATCGCCGCGCAGCACCCTTCAGCACAAATTCGCGAGGCTGCACGCGAGAGCACCACCGACTGAGAGTTCCGCAGGCGCTATCGTTCCTCCGACGTCGACGGTGGCAGTGATGCTCGATCCGTGCTGGAATCCGCCTCATCCTCGGGTGCTGGCGGTGCGAGTTGCTGCCTAGTGGAGGCGTCGCTCATTTCATTGAGTTCGACCGTCTCTGGCTTTAGGTAATCCAAGCGATCGACAACACGCTTCATCGTCTTGTCTACGCCACCTACGGCCTTGGTGAGGTCCTTGATCGCGCCACGTACATGGTGCAGTGAGCCGTCCGGAGCGTCCCTGGCCTGGCGCCACTCTGAGATGTCGATCTGAATCTCGAGGACAGGCAGCGGACCGTGTGGACCCTCGCCTTCGACACGCACAGTGCGGACCTGTGGTTCCTCGCTGGACAGTAGGTCGTAGCCGGCACCGAGCGTCCACCGGATTTCCCGTTTCGGAGCGAGCGAGCGGAGCCTGCTGGCGAGGACCCGCTGAACACTCTCGACCTTGTCTGACTGTTGCTGGCCGGCTGGAAGCGGCGGATCGAACGTCACCCTCACGTTGCGGGCCATGGTGGGGCCGTTGTTACCCACCACCACGTGCATCACGGTGCCTTGCTGCATATCTGGCTGGATGTCCGCCCACACGTAGGGTTGCATCGCCTCTCGAGCGAGGTCGCGCTGCAATTGGGTCTGCTCGCGCGCGGCGGCCGCCTGCTCGCGTTGGATCTGTGTCTGGTCGTGTGCTGCCTTCGCCTGCCTCGCGGCCGCGCGCGCTGCCCAGATGGTGAATGGCAAGGCGAAGGCCGAGATGACCAGGGCAACGATTGATACGGCTACCATGCATTGACCTTTCCACGGTGGTTTGGCACAGATAATTACCGCCACGCACTCTCAGGAACTTGGCACCGGTTCGGCGACGTGTTGGACCGCAGTATACAGCGAACGTGTCGCCCAGTTGATCTACGCCTTGCATCACGAGACAACGCAAGAACTTGCTAGAGGCGGCGTGGATTACGCCAACCTGCGGTGGGTGCCGACCCCTCGCGCGACTCATTCGGAGATCGCGTTCCTCTTCGACTCCACTGCAGTCGGAAGTGACCACTACGGCTTCGAACTCTCGAAGACATGGTTACCGGCACTTTGGCGTCACGGACCACAGCGGACCGCGATCAGCCAAGGCGACATTCTCAACGCGCCTCCCGGTTGGGTTTGGAAGGAACTGGACGGACACCTTGTCTGCACGAACGACTTTCCTCAATTGGCCACCGAACAGTACTACGCTCTCTATCTCACGAACATGTCACGAACACAAGTTCTCGCGATAGACGCTGCGCTGCGAGATTCGACGGGTGCTTACTTGGGTTACATCGACTGTTCAACGTGGACTCCACTCAAGTCGTTCATGCTGCTTCCGCAGTACGCGATCCGCGATGGCGATGCGCTCGTCGTTGCAGTCGACGAGGACGGCTCACCGCACGTCATCCCGCCAAGCGGAAACCACGGTTTCCGTCTCGTTGGAGTGGAGGAGACGCTCTACGGCGTGGTACTTGACCATCGCATGGACAACGGCGTGCCGGAGTGGGCCCACGAAGACAGCGCGCTTACGCTGACCGTGCTTGGTGGCGGCCAGAGCCCACTCAGTGAGTTGAAGCTCGATCTCGACGAACGACGATTTACCCACTTGACGAGCGAGGCTGACGGCCACGGAGCCTCGGTTCGCAGAGCCGGACTCGATGGGCTTAGCCGCGAGGAACTCGTTCAGGCTATTGAGGCCAAGATCCGGAGTGGTCTCATGTTCCGTCTGCGTTTCGTCCATGGGACCCGTGCCGGCGAGCCCACTCCCGAGAACGACGCCTTAATGTTCACCGTGCCGGTGGAGTTTCCCGATAGCACCGGCAAGGTCCGCCGCTATCAGGTGGGGGTCAAGTACTTCCCCGCAAGTCATTCTGGAGAAGTGGTGACGTTTCACTAGAGCGACACCGACCATGCGGATACATTGCCGCACTACCGGATTCCATACATCCTATTCCTCGCTGAGTCGAACAACGGGACGTACGGCACCGCGAACATTCGCGTGGTTCCGGGGTTCCCGACCAGTCCCTTCTTGTCACGCTATGACAGGTTGATGAGGCAGGGAGCCTCATCATGTCGAGAGGACCCTGTCATGGGATCATTAGCGCACCTGTCCGTCATGGACAAGAGCAAGCCCTCAGCAATAACACCCGTCAGAGCGTTGATATATGCACGAGCGTCGCAGGACCGACTCAGGCTGATGCGGTCGATCGGCGACCAGATCAGTGACTGCCGCTCATGGTGCCAACCACTGGGATGGACAGTCGTCCGGGTCCTGAGAGATGCGGACCGCTCCGCCTCCCAGTGGCGGACGAAGGACCGAGAAGGCTTTCAGGAGGCCCTGCAACTCATCGAGTCAGGGAAGGTCGACGGTTTCGTCACCTGGGAGCCATCCAGAGCCGGCCGAGATCTCGAGATCTACCTCCAGCTACGCGCCGCCTGCCAAGCAGCAGGGGTTCTCTACCTGACTCAGGGCCGAGTTTTTGACTTCGCTCGCTCCGACGATAGCTTCATGCTCGGATTCGAGTTCCTGCGAGCCGAAGCCGACGCACACACGATGCGCGAACGGCAGATCCGCACCGTACGCCTCCTGGCAGAGAAGGGACGCCCGCATGGGCGAATACCTTATGGCTATCGACGCGTCTACGACACGAGCACAGGCCGGCTCATCGGCCAAGAGCCGGATCCGCACACCGGCGAACTCGTAAGACTGATGGCACGACGGATTATCTCCGGCACACCAGTCGGAACAATCGCGAACGATCTTCAAGACTGGGAAGAGCCAACACCTCAGAAGTCCCACGACGGTAAAACCACCTCAGGGTGGACATCGATGACGGTGAAGCAGATCATGCAGAACCCCACCATCGCGGGAAAACGTGTCTACCGTGGAGAGATCATCGGCGACGCCGAGTGGGAGCCCTTGATTTCCATCGAGGATTTCACACGGATCCAGCGGCTCCTGTCGGACCCATCACGGCGAGTGCACGAGTCCGGAACGGTAACTCCCAAATCATTGCTGTCGCACATCGCGATATGCGATTGTTGCGGGCACCCGCTTCGTCGCGTCCTCGACCGTTCCCACGGCGATGCCCCGCGAAAAGTGCGATACCAATGCCGTTTCCGCAGCTGCTACAAGATATCCATCGGAGCAGCACCCGTCGAGGAGTACGTCGTCGACTACGCCCTCGCTTGGCTTTCGCACCATGCGAACGCCGCATTGCTGGTCGGCGATGACGACGAGTGGATCTCGCAATCTGTCGAAGCACGCGAGCATCTCGCAAAACAGGAGGCGAGACTCCAGGCGGCAATAGACGGTTGCGCGAATGGTGATGTCAGTCTCGGGTTGCTCAGCGGCATCGAGAAAAAACTCGTCCCGATGATTGAGCACGCGCGATACCAGTTGGCGCTGCCCATCGTCGACCGCGCGATCAGGGATCTCGTCAACGCCGAAGACATCTCCATCACCTGGAATGGACTCCCATTCTCGGAACAGCGACGGATCATCAAGGCTCTCTTCGAGGTGCGCATCACTCCGGCTCCCCGAAGATCAGGGGGGAGGGGCGTTCCAACCCGAGCGCGTCGTGATCACAGCACGAGCCGCAGGCGCTGGGACGGTGCAGGGATGACGCGGCTGTCTTCGAGCTGACACCGAGATCAGCCACGGTGGGCGGGTCCTCCAGAACCCGCCCACCACACGCCTCTCACCTCGTGGTCGGCATCTCGACGATGAGCCTCTGATCGAGCTCGTCGAGGTCAACCCGGACAAGACGCCCAATTTTGTAGCCGGGGATCGTTCCGTCCGAGATCCTGCGGCGAAGAGTCTTGGTTGACACTCCGAATCTCGACGCAGCCTCCGCCAGTGACACAAGGTTTCGTGCCGTGATATCGGCGCGACTCTGGTTTGTCATCATGCTCCCTCTCCGTCAGCCAACGGTTATTGAGTCTCAGGTGTGTGCTGCAGTCCCCTGCTGACTTGATGGCATGGCTCTAGGCGACCCCGAGTGCGGTTTCCACGCGAGCGCTGAGACGATCGGCGAGTTCGCGATCGCGGGTCATCGTGGAGTGCTGGTAGCGCAGCACGACGCGCATGTCGGAGTGCCCGCCGCGTCGCATCAACTCGGCCAACGTTGCGCCTTCCTGGGCGAAGATCGTCAAGCCGGTGTGCCGCAAGTCGTGGAATCGGAAACCGCGCGCCACGCTCTCCACTGCCTGTCGAGCCTCACCCCAGGTGTATCCCCACCGCGTGTGCGACAACGGCACGCTCCCCCCGGTACTGGCCGGCACTACCGGCGCCTTGGCTTCTGGCGCCACGTAGTCCTCCAGATGTTTCCTCAAGGGCTCCAGCATGATCCGTGGAACGCTCAGCGCTCTCTTCCCCGCTTCGCTCTTCGGTGCGGAGAAATCGCCTGTGTTCACGTTGAGTTGCCTGCGCACGTGCAGGGTCGCTCCCCCATCCGGATGCCATTCGATATCCCGGCGCTGCAGTCCCAGGCACTCACCGCGGCGCAACTGGCACCAGGCGGCGAGCAGGATCGTGATCGCATACCGGTTCGGCGTCGCTTTATACAGGGCATCGACCTGGGAGGGAGTGGCGACGTCTTCACTTTCGTCATGCTCGGCATCGTGACGCACCGATTCCTGCTTGGGGATCGAGATGCTCGGCGCGGCCGGGATGATCCCGTCGCGGGCGGCCTGCCTGAGAATCATCATGAGCACGGTCAGAACCGGTCGTGTGATGCCGTTGAACTTCGACTTCGGGTTCAACGGAGACGGGATCTGATCCAGTCGCGTGGTCATGACCTTGATCCGGTCGATGTCGATCTCGCGCACCGGGGTATCGCTGAACTCCGGAACCAGGTAGCCGTCGACTTTGCTCGCGTATGAGCGGACCGTTCCGGCCGCACGCCGTTTACCGGCACGGTTGGGTTCTGTGCGGATCATCTCGATCCAGCGCTTCGCGTAGGTCGTGAAGCCGATCGAGCGTACCTCGTCGGCAGCGGCATCAGCACGCCGCCGCTTAGCGACGGCCGCGGGTGGCTCCCATTCCCCTCTCGCAATTCGGGTGTGTATGCCGGCCAGCCACGTGCGAGCATCCGTCTTCGTGAGAAACGTCAACGACTTGTCGTCCTCGGTCCGCGCCGTATACATCCGGCCATCCGGGGCCGGATAGCGGGCCTGCCATCGACCCGAGGGCAGTTTACGGATCCGACCCCAGCCCTCACGCCTCGATGCGGCCGCGGCTGTCTTTTTCGTGGCGCTCATCGTGTCCTCCCCTGACCTCGAACGGACGTCAGGGAGCGCTCGTGCCCCTTCGTGCCCCTCATCGGCGGCGCGTCACAAAAACCCTGGTCAACAGGCGTTTTCTCGACGTTAAGAGCGTGCCGAAGGGCACGAAGGGGCACGATCTCAGGGGCGTGCCAGACCCAAATTCCTCCTGGCGATCCACCTCGCTCCCACCATGTAGGTGTGTGCGTGCCCCCGGCGTGCCCCGTCGAATGGGTGTTGATGTTCATCGTCGTCCTCTCCTGTCGTGTTGGAGAGGGCACGAAAAAGCCCCGGGCCTGCGAAAACTCGCAGATCCGGGGCCCTTGACTACCCCTGACTGGTCAGGAGCGGACTGGCAACTCTAGAAGTCCCAGTCCTCGTCTTCGGTGTTCTCAGCCTTGCCGATGACGTAGGACGAACCGGAGCCGGAGAAGAAGTCATGATTCTCATCGCTGTTGGGCGAGAGCGCCGCGAGGATCGCCGGATTGACGTCCGTGACCTCCTTGGGGAACATCGCTTCGTAACCGAGGTTCATCAGCGCCTTGTTGGCGTTGTAGTGGAGGAACTTCTTGCAGTCCTCGGCCAGCCCGACCGAGTCGTAGAGCTCGTGGGTGTAGGACACTTCGTTCTCGTAGAGCTCGAACATGAGGTTCATCGTGTAGTCCTTGAGCTCCTGCTTGTGCTCCTCGGACTGCGACTCGAGACCCTTCTGGTACTTGTAGCCGATGTAGTAGCCGTGCACGGCCTCGTCGCGGATGATGAGGCGGATGAGGTCGGCGGTGTTCGTCAGCTTCGCATGCGAGGACCAGTACATCGGCAGGTAGAAGCCGGAGTAGAACAGGAACGATTCGAGCAGCGTCGAGGCGACCTTGCGCTTGAGCGGGTCATCCCCACGGTAGTAGCTGAGGATGATGTCGGCCTTCGACTGCAGGAAGGTGTTCTCCCGCGACCAGCGGAACGCCTCGTCGATCTCCTTCGTCGAGCACAGGGTCGAGAAGATCGAGGAGTAGGACTTCGCGTGCACGCTCTCCATGAACGCGATGTTCGTCATCACGGCTTCCTCATGCGGGGTGACCGCATCGGGGATCAGCGAGATCGCACCGACGGTGCCCTGGATCGTGTCGAGGAGGGTGAGCCCGGTGAAGACGCGCATCGTCAGCGTCTTCTCCTCGTCGGTCAGCGTCGCCCACGAGGGAACGTCGTTGCTCAGCGGCACCTTCTCCGGCAGCCAGAAGTTTCCGGTCAGACGGTCCCACACATCATCGTCGACCGGATCAACGACACGGTTCCAGTTGATGGCATCGACGTGCGAGGCCAGGGTCAGATTCTCCAAGGCTTTCTCTCTTCCCAATTTCACGTGCTGTGGTCTGCGGAGCAGACGAAGGTTCTGGTGGGCCGGGTCCGCATACGACGGGGCCCGGCTCAAACATTCAGCGGACCGGTTCTCACCGGTCCGCTGAACTCATCGATCAGAGCATGCAGGAGACGCAGCCATCGACCTCGGTGCCCTGCAGCGCGAGCTGCCGCAGCCGAATGTAGTAGATGGTCTTGATGCCCTTGCGCCAGGCGTAGATCTGCGCCTTGTTGATGTCACGCGTGGTCGCGGTGTCCATGAAGAACAGCGTCAGCGACAGACCCTGGTCCACGTGCTTCGTGGCCTCGGCGTAGGTGTCGATGATCTTCTCGTAGCCGATCTCGTACGCGTCCTGGTAGTACTCGAGGTTGTCGTTGTCCATGAAGGGAGCCGGGTAGTACACGCGCCCGATCTTGCCCTCCTTGCGGATCTCGATCTTCGAGGCCACGGGGTGGATCGAGGAGGTCGAGTTGTTGATGTAGGAGATCGACCCGGTCGGCGGAACCGCCTGCAGGTTCTGGTTGTAGATCCCGTGCTCGGCGACGGCGGCCTTGAGTTCGCGCCAATCGTCCTGGGTCGGGATGTGCACACCCGCCTCGGCGAACAGATCGGTCACCCGCTGGGTGCGCGGAAGCCATTCCGCATCGGTGTACTTGTCGAAGTACTCGCCGGTGGCGTACTTCGAACGTTCGAACCCGGCGAAAGCGGTGCCGCGCTCCTTCGCAATCTCCATCGACGCCCGCACACAGTGGTAGGCGACGGTGTAGAAGTACATGTTCGTGAAGTCGAGGCCTTCGTCCGAACCGTAGTAGACGTGCTCGCGAGCGAGGTAGCCGTGCAGGTTCATCTGGCCGAGGCCGATCGCATGGGACATGTCGTTGCCGCGGGCGATCGACGGAACCGACTGGATGTCAGAGGTCTCGGCGACGGCGGTCAGTCCGCGGATCGCAGTCTCGATGGTCTGACCGAAGTTGTCCGAGTCCATCGTCAGCGCGATGTTGAGCGAACCGAGGTTGCAGGAGATGTCCTTGCCGATCTCGTCGTAGCCGAGATCGGAGTCGTACTTGCTCGGCTCGGAGACCTGGAGGATCTCGGAGCACAGGTTCGACATGATGATCTTGCCGTCGATCGGATTGGCCTTGTTGACCGTGTCCTCGAACATCACATACGGGTAGCCGGACTCGAACTGGATCTCCGCGAGGGTCTGGAAGAACTCGCGAGCGTTGATCTTCTTCTTCTTGATCGAGGCGTTGTCGACCATCTCCTCGTACTTCTCCGTGACGTTGACGTCGGAGAAGGGCATGCCGTAGACGCGCTCGACGTCATAGGGGCTGAAGAGGTACATGTCCTCGTTGCGCTTGGCCAGTTCGAAGGTGATGTCCGGAATGACGACGCCCAAGGACAGGGTCTTGATCCGGATCTTCTCATCGGCGTTCTCGCGCTTGGTGTCGAGGAAGCTGTAGATGTCGGGGTGGTGAGCGTGGAGGTAGACGGCTCCGGCACCCTGCCGCGCACCCAGCTGGTTGGCGTAGGAGAAGGAGTCTTCGAGCAGCTTCATCACCGGGATAACACCGGAGGACTGGTTCTCGATCTTCTTGATCGGGGCACCGGACTCGCGGATGTTCGTCAGCGCGAAGGCCACACCGCCGCCGCGCTTGGACAGCTGCAGAGCGGAGTTGATGGAGCGGCCGATCGACTCCATGTTGTCTTCGATGCGCAGGAGGAAGCAGGAGACGAGCTCTCCGCGCTGCTTCTTTCCGGCGTTGAGGAAGGTCGGGGTGGCCGGCTGGAAGCGGCCGGTGATGATCTCGTCGACGAGCTGGGTCGCCAGCGTCTCATCGCCGCGGGCGAGGAACAGGGCGACCATGACGACACGGTCCTCGAAGCGTTCGAGGTAGCGCTTCCCGTCGAAGGTCTTCAGAGTGTAGGAGGTGTAGAACTTGAAGGCGCCGAGGAAGGTCTGGAAGCGGAACTTCTGAGCGTAGGCGCGCTTCGAGAGCTCCTCGATGAAGTCGAAGGAGTACTGCTCGAGGACCTCGGGCTCGTAGTAGTCCTTGTCGACGAGGTAATCGAGCTTCTCCTTGAGGTCGTGGAAGAAGACCGTGTTGTTGTTCACGTGCTGCAGGAAGTACTGCCTGGCAGCCTGCTTGTCTCGTTCGAACTGAATCCGACCATCATTGTCATAGAGGTTCAGCATGGCGTTGAGCGCATGGTAGTCGAGGTCCGTCTCTTCGCGGATGATGTCCTCTACATTGCGGTCTTCAGCGAGCTCGCGCACAGTTTGTCCAATCCTAAATTCACTGCTTCGACGTCCTCCGGAGTGCCCAGGAGTTCGACGCGGTACATGAGGGGTACATTGCATTTGGCGGCGATCTTACGAGCCGCCCGACAGTATTCTTGGCCGAAATTCGTGTTTCCGGCACCGATGACGCCGATGAGGTGGCGCCGGTTCTCTTCTTGGTTGAGGAACTTGACCACTTGTTTGGGGACGGCCCCCCGATTGGGGCCGGCCCCGTAGGTGGGAGTCACGAGGACGAACGGTTCGTCGATCCTCAGCGTCTCCTGCTTCGTCAGCAGCGGTATCCGGCGAGCCGGGTGGTGCAGTTTGCCGACGAAGCGGTGGGTGTATTCGGAGCTGCTGGAGTAGTAGACCAGAAGCATCTCACGCCACGACGGACGCCGCCGTCTGCTCTCCGGACAGGGTGGCGATCTTGTCCGGCCGGAATCCCGACCAGTGATCGTTGTCGGTGACGACGACGGGGGCCTGCATGTAGCCCATGGCCTTGACGACGTCGAGAGCGTTCTCGTCGACGCTGAGATCAACCGACTTGTACTTCAGGCCCTTGGCGTCGAGCGCACGGTAGGTGGCGTTGCACTGGACACAAGCTGGCTTGGTGTACACGGTGATCATGACGACTCCTCGATTCTGCCTTTCGGCTCTCCGCTGCGGTTGTTCGATCACGCCTGGATCCGTGTCGGCCATGACTGAAATCACGGCTTTTCGGCCCGAGGGTGACCACTAGATGTTGTGTTCGGGTACGACCTTACCCCTATATCCAGTGTTACACCAGTGTCATTTCCCCCATCCACACCCTGTGCCTTTTCCGTCCACATTCGTCCACAGGCTGTGAACGACAGTGATGTAGTTCGATCACCTGCGAGGACACTGGGCACCCTGGACCTCGAGGTCGATTCGGAAGCGTTTTCGCGATCGGTTTTCCACCCTTGTCCACAGGAAAAATTTTCACCTGTGGGTGTGTCGTCCGGGTGGGTCCTCGGCGTGTCCGAGTGAGCGGCACACCATCACCTCTGACTCCCCTCTCCACTGTTCACACTATGTGGCAGCACTGACACGAGATCGCCCAGACGCGTGTCAGGGTCTGCCCATATGCTTGGAAGAACAGCACGCACGGACTCGAGAGGCTCCCACTATGACGGCAACGGCACCCGCCAACACTCAGGAGATCGCCCACGCGCAGACCATCCTCAAGGGCCTCGAATCCTATCTCGACCGCTTCGTCGTCGGTCAGCAGCGTCTGCGCGAGTCCCTGCTCATCGGTCTCCTCTCCAGCGGCCACCTCCTCCTCGAGAGCGTTCCCGGTCTGGCGAAGACCACCGCGGCGGCGGCCCTGGCCAATGCCGTGGACGGGAAGTTCTCCCGCATCCAGTGCACCCCCGACCTGCTGCCGGCCGACATCATCGGCTCGCAGATCTACAACGCGCACGAAGGCTCCTTCAATACGGTGCTCGGCCCGGTGCATGCCAACATCGTCCTCCTCGACGAGATCAACCGCTCCTCGGCGAAGACGCAGTCGGCGATGCTCGAGGCGATGCAGGAGAAGCAGACGACGATCGGCGGTCAGCGCTTCGAACTCCCCCGCCCCTTCCTCGTCATGGCCACCCAGAACCCGATCGAGCAGGAGGGCACCTACCAGCTGCCCGAGGCCCAACTCGACCGCTTCATGATCAAGGACCTGCTCACCCACCCGAACCCGGGCGAGGAGGTCGAGATCCTCTCCCGTCTCGATTCGGGAGTCTTCGACAAGGACTCGGTGCCCGAACCCTCGTGCACCCTCGAGGACGTCGTGACGATGCAGCGCTATGCCCGCACCATCTACATCGATCCCTCCATCACCCGCTACCTCGTCGAACTCGTCCACGGCACGCGCGAGACCGGCAAGTACCTCGGCAGGCTCGCTCCCTATATCGAGTACGGCGCCAGCCCTCGCGCCTCGATCGCCTTCACGAATGCCGGACGCGCCCTGGCGATGATCCGCGGACGCAACTACGTCATCCCCGAGGACATCAAGGACCTCGCCCACCGAGTTCTTGCCCACCGCATCCAGCTCAATTTCGAAGCCGCCGCAGAGAACATCACGAGTGCCCAGGTCGTCGATGCCCTCCTCATGGCCGTGCCCACCCCCTGATCGGCTGCCGCGATGACTGCTCTGCTCAATCGGATCAAGGCGCGGATGACCATCCACGCCCACCGTCGGACTCGCAGGCTCCTCGACGGTGACTACTCCTCGGTCTTCCACGGCCACAGCCTCGACTTCGACGACCTGCGCGACTACATTCCCGGCGACGAGATCCGCGACATCGACTGGAAGGCCACGGCCCGCCATTCCGATCCCCTCGTCAAACGCTATGTCGCCCATCGCCGTCACATCCTCGCCCTCGTCGTCGACACCTCGCGGAACTTCGACGCGGTGTCCTCGTCCGGAGTCGACAAACGCCAGCTGGCGATCCTCATGGCCGGAATGACCGGCTACCTCGCCGTCCGCCACGGCGATGACGTCATGCTCGTCCACGGCAACGCCGAACACACGACGGCCTCACCGCGCAAAGGCAGCGAGGCCCACCTCGAACATCTCCTCCAGCAGATCCTCGCCGAGTCCGGGACCGCCGCGGACGGCTCCATCAACGAGCAGCTGCAGTGGATCGCCGGTCATATCAGCTATCGGATGCTCGTCGTCGTCATCTCCGATCAGGCTCCCTTGGGTCCGGTCGAAGAGGCGACGATCAAACGACTGCGCGCGCAGCACGAGATGCTGTGGATCACGATCACCGATGCGGATCTCGCCGGACTGCCGGCCGCCTCGGCGCCCTACGACGTCGCCCGCCCGCAGGTCGGCCTGCCGACCTCGGTGATGACCAAGTCGGCCGTGCACGAGGAGTTCGCCCGCACCGAGGCGGCCCGCCGTCAGCAGCGCATCGACCTGCTCGCGAAGCTCGGGATCTCCCACACGGAGATTTCCCACCCCGATGAGGCGCTCGGTCGTCTCCATACACTCCTGCTGAGGCATCGCCGTGGGCCCCGCTGAACTCGTCGGGCCCCTGGAGCTCTCACCCTGGTGGTACCTCGCCGCCGGTCTGATCCTCCTTGCCGCGGTCCTCAACCTCTTCGCCCCGCTGATCCGCGTCGCCGCCGGCTCCACGGTGAAATCGCGCCCCCGGATCCCCATCCCCGTGCGCAGCACCTATATGTCCCGGATCGCCGAGGTGGAGACGCAGCTGTCGACGGGTGAGGCCGATGTGCGGGATTCGGCTCGGGATCTCGCGAAGATCGTTCGCGAGTTCGCCGGTGACGCCTGGGGCGTCAAGGCCGAGCATCTGACCTACCGCGATGCCGCGGTGGCCGGGCTCGACGATCTCGCCGATTCCCTCTCCGGGCTCTACGAAGCCGAATTCGCCGAGGTGGATACCGGAGATCTGAGCGAACAGATCGCCGGAGCCAGGAAGCTGGTGACCCGATGGTCCTGATGTTCTGGTGGGTGGCGCTCATCCTCCTCGTCCTCGCAGCGCTCGCCGTCTTTTTCTTCCGTCGCCCGAAGACCACGGTGTCCTCGCTGGCGGTGGCGCACAGCGGTCGGATGACGAGTCTGCCCAGCTTCCGTCGCGCCATGCGCACACGGCTGATCATGACCGTGGCGTTCCTCGGCGTCATCATGCTCACCGGCGTCTCCGCCCTGGTCGGCGTCGCGCGGCCCGCGTGGATCGAGACGGTGAACCCGGAGAAGAAGCTGCGCGATGTCATGCTCTGCCTCGATGTCTCCGGTTCCATGCTCGGCTATGACGCCGACCTGCTGCAGGCCTATCAGGAGCTCGTCGACCGCTTCGACGGCGAACGCATCGGCATGACCGTGTTCAATGCCACCGCGGTGTCGGCCTTCCCGCTCACCGATGACTACGACATGGTGGAGAACTACCTCGAAGAGGCCGAGGAGGGCTTCCGCTCCTGGGGTTCGGAAGGCACGGACTATTCCTGGTCGACCTCACCGCCGCACATCGGCGGCTCCTCCCTCATCGGCGACGGACTCGTGTCCTGCATCGACAACTTCGACCGCCAGGACGAGGATCGGTCCCGGTCGATCGTCTTCGCCACCGACAACATGCTCGCCGGCGAGCCTCTGTTCGAACTCGACGAGGCGGCGCAGATCGCCGTGGATTCGAAGGTCAGGGTCTACAGTCTGTCCCCGCCCTCGGTGCTCACGAACACTCAGACCAAGGAGCTCAAGTCGGTGTCCGACCGGACCGGAGGCAAACAGTTCGACATGGGTTCGGCCTCGACGATCGATCGCATCGTCGCCGAGATCCAGAGCCAGGAGGCGGAGAACACTCCCGGCCGTTCGTACACGATCGTCCATGACATGCCCGCGGTTCCCCTCGGTCTCGCGGTCTTCGGTCTGGCCGGGATCTTCGTGCTGGCGTGGAGGACGAAATCATGACCTTCGACCCCGTCTTCACCTGGTTCGGCTGGGGATTCCTCGTCCTCGCCCTGCTGACCATCTGCATCATCCCGGCCATTCGGGGCGAGGGACCCCGGTGGAAGTGGTTCGTGCGCATGGGCGTCGTCGCCATGCTGGCTCTGGCCTTGGCCAGGCCCGGTGTGCCCATCAAGTCCTCGACCGAGGAGTACGAGGGCAATGCCGATGTCTACTTCGTCGTCGACACGACGACGTCGATGGCGGCCGAGGACTACGACGGCGATTCGACCCGACTCGAAGGCGTGAAGAAGGACATGCTCGACCTCGCGAAGCAGTTCCCCGGCACTCGCCTGAGCATCATCACCTTCGCCTCGACCGCGTCGACGGCGATGCCTCTGACCACCGATCATGCTGCCTTCGCCTCGGCCGTGGACGTCCTCAGCCCGGAGATGTCGGCGAATTCCAACGGTTCCTCCATCACCGAGGCGGGCCAGGAGATCGATGAGCGGATGCGGGCCAATCAGGAGGATCGTCCCGACAACAAGAGCCTGGTGTTCTACTTCGGCGACGGTGAGCAGACCGTTGCCGAAGATCCCGACTCCTGGGCGTCCTTCGCCTCCCGCATCAACAGCGGTGCCGTGTTCGGCTACGGCACGAAGCAGGGTGGGAAGATGCGGGAGACCCAGCCCTTCGGCTACGGCGGCGGTGGCGGGATCGGCGACGAGCCGGGTCTCGGCGATCCCGGGGACACCGGAGACACCGGAGACACCGGCGGCGACCAGGGTGACTTTATCCGCGACCGCGGCGGCAATCCCGGGATCTCGACGATCGACGAGGGAAACCTCAAGAGGATCGCCTCTGACCTGCAGGTCGACTACCACCACCGGGACGGGAAGACCTCGATGGACAGCGTCTACTCCGCCCCGGAGTACGACCAGACACTGGTGAAGAAGGACGGCCGGGTCACCGTCGACGAATACTTCTGGATCCCGCTCATCCTCGTCTTCGTCTGGATCGCCGTGGAGATGGTCTTCGGCGTCCGCGAGTACCTGCGACTGCGGGCCATCGCCCCACGTCGGCCCCGGACAGCCATGGGCCGAGGCGGCCCCCACGGACCCGGGGGGCCGGGACGCAGTGAACACATGTCACAGGGAGGCCGGAGATGAATCGCATCGCCCGAGTGTGGACGACGATGCGTCTGCTCACGAAGGTCAACCTCGTCGTCGGCACCGTGCTCCTGCTCGCCTTCTCCTATGTCGCGGTGACCGTGTACTTCGGCGCCGCCTCACAGGTCCGCTACGCCTCCAACGACTTCCCCGGTGCGAAGAAGGCCGCGAGCGCCTTCCTCACGCTCAGTCCCATCCAACGCCACATCGGCTACTACAACCGAGGCACCGCGGAGGCCGCTGTCGGTGACTTCGACCCGGCCCAGGCCGACCTCGAATCTGCCCTGGAGATCACTCCTCCCGCGCACGAGTGCGCTGTGCGCATCAATCTCTCCTATGTCTATGAGAAGCAGGCCGACCAGGTCGCCGATCAGGACCCGGACCAGTCGAAGGAACTCTACGACCGTTCGCTGAAGACCCTCGAGGATGCTCCCGAGGAGTGCCAGCCGGAGAAGAGCGAGGAACAGCAGAAGTCCGAGGAGGCGAAGGAACGCGTCGAGGACAAGAAGCAGGGCCAGCAGGCCAAAGAGGACGGCACCGAGAAGGACGACTCCGAGAGCGATGACTCCCAGGACGGCGACCAGTCCTCAGAAGGGTCGGAGAGCGACTCCGACTCCGGTGAGGATGAACAGGGTGAGGAATCGGGCGAGGACGAGAAGCCCGACGACTCGGATGAGGGCAAATCCGAATCCGAGAAGAAGCGCGATGAGCTCAAGGAGCGCGGCGAGAACTCCGAGAAGAACCAACAGCAGCAGGGCCCGGGAGGCGACGGCGGCCGGTCGACCCCCGAGAAGCCCTGGTGACCCGGACAGCGGCCCGGCGATGCCGTGCTCTCGCTCCCGGGCACCCGGACGGATCCGTGCCGGCGGCTCTGTGAGAGCATGAGTCCATGATTTCTCCGGACCCCGCCGATCACCCCGTCTCCACCCCGCGCCTGAGGCCGGCGCTGGAGACGTTTCCGTCCTACATTCCGGGGAAGCCGCCTCGGCGAGTCGAGGGACTCAAACCGTTCAAACTCTCGTCCAATGAGAACCACCTGACCCCGCTGCCCGCCGTGCTCGAGACCATGACCGCGCATGCGAAGGATCCGGCGCTCTACCCCGACGATGCGGCCCTGGCGCTGCGCACGGAACTCTCCGAGCGCCTCGGCGTGGACAGAGACGAACTCATCGTCACCACGGGGGCGAGCGAACTGCTCGTCGCACTCACACAGATCACCTCGGACGCGGGCACCGAGGCGATCTACCCGTGGCCGTCGTTCGAGATGTACCCGCAGATCACCGGCCTCGCCGGCGCCGCGCGCAGCGAGGTGCCGCTGACCGCAGACGGTCGCCACGATCTCGCTGCCATGGCCGCGGCCATCACCGATCGCACCAGTCTGATCATCCTCTGCTCCCCGAACAATCCCACCGGTCCGGCTCTGCGCGATGACGAGGTGCGCAGCTTCCTCGCCCGAGTTCCCGAGCATGTGCTCGTCGCCGTCGATGAGGCCTACTGGGAGTTCGCGACCGCAGAAGGCGTCGTCGACGGTCTCGGGCTTGTCGCCGACTTCCCGAACGTCGTTCTGCTGCGCACATTCTCCAAGGCCCACGGCCTGGCCGGTCTGCGGGTCGGCTACGCCGTCGCTCGGAGACCCGTGATCGACGGACTGCTCAAGGCGGTCATCCCCTTCGGTGTGACCGATATGAGTCAGGCCGCCGCGTTGGAGTCCCTGCACCACTGGGACGAGATCCTCGATCGTGCCGCACAGATCGCAGCGGTCCGCGATGAGTTCGCCGAGGCGCTGCGCGGCCAAGGCTGGGACGTGCCCGAGGCGCAGGCGAACTTCGTGTGGCTACCGCTGAGCGAGCTGTCCCAGGCCTTCGAAGACGCCTGCGTCGACCGCGCGGTCGCGGTGCGCAACCTCGGCGCCGGAGTGCGCATCAGCATCGGCGCACCGGAGGGACTCGATAGGGTCCTCGAGATCGCCGCGGAGTTCCGGGCGAAGCACTTCGGCTGAGTCGGCTTGGCGTTCGGCTGAGTTGTCTCAGTGATCGGCTGAGTCTCCTCAGTGCTCGGCGAGTTCGAGCGCGATCGCCACCGCCTGCGCTTCCTCGGCGCGGGAGAGATCCCGACCGAGCAGGGCCTCGATCTTGGTCATGCGCGCCCGCACCGTGTGCCGGTGGATGCCGAGCTCGGCGGCCACCGCATCCCGGACTCCCCCGGCGGAGACGAAGGCCCGCAGGGTCGCCAGCAGCATCGGCGCATCCTTGGCGCCCAGAAGACCGCCGAGGACCCGGTCGACGAAACGCCTGGCCGCGGCCTCGTCGATCGCCGAGAGCAGCGCCCGGACATCCGAGTCGGGGGCCTCATGCTGAGTCCGCCACAGTGACCACGCGTGATGGATCTGAGTGAGCGGAAGAGTCTTCTCCGCCAGCTCCTTGACCCCGACGATCTCGGCAGCACGGTCGATCAGCTCCTCCTCACTGTCCGCGCCGGAACCGATCACCGCGAGCATCGACCCTGCCCGCGCAGGCAGCACCCCGGGCGAGAGATCGGACATGAGCGTCTCCGCGAGTTCGCCGCGGACCTCGGAGAAGATGCGCAGATGCGCTCGACTCACAGGCGCCAGCCCCGTCCGGCCCACCCATTCGGCGCGGGCTTCGGCGACGCTCATCGGAGTGGTGAACAGTGCGGACTCCTCCCGCTGCGGCGCCTGGTCGGAGAAGCTCAGTCCCAGCAGCGAGGCCGCGGTCGAGAGCAGAAGGGACCGGGTGCGGGAGCTGCCGCTGCCCTCGGCCGGGGTGAGGATCCACCCGCGGACCTCCTCATCGCCGATGGGCACCGCTTCGACGATGTCCGAGCGCTCGGCGGCCGCGGTGCGGATCAGCCGCGGCGCCATCGAGGCCTTGAGCGACTCGGCGATGAGTTCTCGACGCACCTGTGCCCGGGCGACGCCGGTCAGCCAATCGCCGGCAGCACCGGCCGCTACGTCTCCGCCGGTCAGTGACCTGCCGGTCGGTGAGACGAACAGCACCGGTGCTCCGAGGGTCTCGGCCAGATCGTCGACGAGCGCGGACGGCCCCTGCCGTGTCAGCGTCGTCGCGAATCGCCGGCCGGCGGTGCTGGCCCGATGCAGCTCCCGGGTCGTCTCCTCCTCACGCATCCGGGTGAAGGCGTCGACGACGGCGACGAAGGGCACCGGCTCGGGCACGCCGAAGAGACCGATCCCGACAGCCTCGGCGTGGGCGATCAGGGACTCAGGGATCTCCTGCCAGGGCAGGTCCGAACCCAGGCCGACGCCGAGGGCGTGGACTCCGACCCGCTTGAGCCGGGCGAGGTAGTCCGCCGCGGTGTCCGCACCGAGATCGCGTCCGACCCCGATCGTCAGCAGCACCTCTCCCCCGGCGAGCCACTCGTCGACCTCGGGCAGTTCGGAGGAGTGGACGATCGTCACGTTCCGGTCCCCGGCCGACGGAGAGTCGACGACGAGGTCGAGGGCGAGTTCGGTCCGGGCGAGCAGCTGATTGAGGGTGACCATGGACCAATCCTATCCACGATGGCACCCGATGATTTCAATTCATCCACTGTGGATATCGGTGTTGCCCGGGCCACGTTCTAGGCTGATGTCATTCTCAGCAAGGATCCGCATCACCGGGGCCGCCGCCGCACGGGAGCACGGCCTCACCGGATGCCGCATCGAATGAAGGAGCGTCATGACTCAGGAACCCCTCGGCCCCGCCGACTACAGCAAGACTCCGCGCTACGCCGGGCCGCCGACCTTCGGCCTGCTGCCCCGCATCGACGAGGTGCAGGCGCAGCGTCCGGGCGAGAAGATCGACGTCAAGGTCATCGGCATCCCCTTCGACGCAGGTGTCAGCTACCGCCCCGGCGCCCGCTTCGGCCCGGCCCACATCCGCCAGTCCTCGAAGCTGCTGCGCCCCTACAACCAGGCGACGAACGTCCACCCCTTCACCCGGCAGCAGGTGGCCGACTGCGGTGACCTCGGGGTCAACCCCTTCGACATCGAAGAGGCCATCTCCACCGTCGAAGCCAACGCCGACGAGCTGCGCGCCGACGGAGCGAAGCTGCTCACTCTCGGCGGCGACCACACCCTGGCCCTGCCGAACCTGCGGTCCCTGCACAAGACGCACGGCAAGATCGCGGTCCTCCACTTCGACGCCCACCTCGACACCTGGGACACCTACTTCGGCGCTCCCTACACCCACGGCACACCGTTCCGCCGGGCCAGCGAAGAGGGACTGCTCGACCTCGAATCGTGCATGCACGTGGGCATCCGCGGCCCTCTCTACGGCAAGAAGGACCTCGAGGACGATGCCGTGCTCGGATTCCAGATCATCCGCAGCGACGACTACCAGTTCAGCTCCGTCCAGGACGTCGTCGCCCGGATGCGGGCACGCCTCGGCGACGCCCCGGTCTACCTGTCCATCGACATCGACGTCCTCGATCCGGCCGCCGCACCTGGCACCGGCACCCCCGAGGCCGGCGGCATGACCAGCCGGGAGCTGCT
This sequence comes from Brevibacterium sp. CCUG 69071, assembly GCF_021023135.1. GTDB lineage: Bacteria > Actinomycetota > Actinomycetes > Actinomycetales > Brevibacteriaceae > Brevibacterium. Next base: position 529,281 of record NZ_PGFV01000002.1, on the reverse strand, counting down.
CAACTCGATCCGTGGGCTGCAGGGACTCAACGTCGTCGGCGGTGAGATCGTCGAGGTCGCGCCCGCCTATGACCACGCCGAGGTGACCGGCCTGGCCGCCGCCCACGTCGGTTACGAGATCCTGTCCCTATGGGCCGCCGAGGCGGGCGGTGCCACCGGCCCGACGGGCCCCGCCGGCGATGCCCTCGGAGTCTGAGATGAGTACAGCTTCCCAATCGGGGACCACACCGTCTCAGCCGGCGGAGTCCTTCCGCAACGGCGGTCGCGCCGTCGTCGAGACCCTGGCCGCCCACGGTGTCGATACGATCTTCGGGATCCCCGGCACGCACAATCTCGAGTTCTATCGGCACCTGCCCGACTTCGGGATCCGGGCCATCACGCCCCGCCACGAACAAGGTGCCGGCTACGGTGCGGACGGCTACTACATCGTCTCCGGCAAGCCGGGCGTCGTCATCACGACCTCGGGACCGGGCCTGACGAATGTCGTCACCGCCGCGGCCACGGCCTATGCAGAGTCACGCCCGATGCTCATCCTCTCCCCCGGTGTGCCCACCGGACTCGAACGCGCCGATGTCGGAATGCTCCACGAGACCAAGGACTCCTCCGGGGCGCTGACCCATCTGCTCGTGTCCTCCCAGCGCACCCGCACCGCCGAAGGTGCGGCGCAGGCCGTCGCCGAGGCGTTCGCGATGTTCGCCTCCGCCCGCCCGGGTCCCGTCCACATCGAGGTGCCCCTCGATGTACTCGAGGGTGACTGGAACGGGAGCGTGCCGAAGCCGATCCTGGGACGTGCACCGGGCCTCGATGCCCGGGTCGTCTCTCGCGCCGCCGAGGCGGTGGCCGGTGCCGCGCGTCCGTTCATCGTCGCCGGCGGCGGGGCCAGGAAGGCGAGTCAGGCGGTGCGCGAGCTCGCCGAGCGCATCGACGCTCCGGTGGCCACGACCGCCAACGGCAAGGGCATCCTGCCCGAGGACCATCCGCTGTCCCTGGGTTCGAACGTCCGGTTCCCCAGCGTCCAGGCCGAATCGGCCGCCGCCGATGTGCTCATCGTGCTCGGCTCCGAACTCGCCGACTCCGATCTGTGGGGCGGGCTCATCGGCGCTCAGACCTCCGTGGGAGTCCGGGACGCCGCGGCAGATCAGCTCGTCATCCGCTGCGATATCGACCCCGATCAGCTGGGCAAGAACCTGCCGGGCGACGTCCTCGCCTGCGCGGATGCGAGCGAATTTCTCTCCGCCCTGATGACCGAGCTGGACGAGCTGGACGAGCGGAACCCAGCTGCCAACTCGGCGCGGGAAACCACCTCGGCGCGGGAGTCCGGGGGCGAGCGCGCCCGGGCCGTCCGGGAGAGCTGGGGACCGGATTTCGACGTCGATTCGATCGGTGCTCGGGTCACCCGGCTCGTCGAACAGGGTGCGGGCGGCAGCGTCGTCGTCGCCGGAGACTCCTCCCAGGTCACCTATGACGGGACCGTGCACGCGCTGCACGCGAGCACGCCCGACCAGCTGCTCTACATGCCCGGCTTCGCCACCTTGGGCTACGGGATTCCCGCGGCCATCGGAGCCAAACTCGCCGATGACGCGCGTCCGGTGGCGTGCATCCTCGGCGACGGGGGGGCCATGTTCTCCATCCAAGAGCTGATGACCGCGGCCGAACTGGGTCTCGGGATCCCCTTCGTCATCGTCGACAACGGCGGCTACGCGGAGATCGAAGCGCAGATGGTCGACCGGTCGATGGCACCGTTCGCGGTCCGGTTGGCCCGTCCCGACTTCGCGAAGCTCGGCGAATCCATGGGCGGCATCGGCGTGCGCATCGACGCCGCCGATATCGACGAGCAGCTGCCCGAAGCAGTCGCCGCGGCGCTGCAGGCCAGCGTCCCCACCACCATTCACATCACCAACGGCTGAGACACAGCCGCACAGGAAAGGGTCGACGTGGACTCACTAGTCGTCATCATCTATCTCGCCGCCATGGTGGGATTCGGCATCTGGGGCCGATTCAAGGCGAAGAATCAGGACGATTTCCTCGTCGCCGGCCGCCGCCTCGGCGGCTGGCTGTACACGGGCACGATGTCCGCGGTCGTCCTCGGCGGGGCCTCGACGATCGGCGGGGTCGGGCTCGGCTACACCTCGGGGCTCTCGGGCATGTGGCTGGTCTTCAGCATCGGATTGGGCATCATCGCGCTCTCACTGCTGTTCGCCCCGAAGATCCAGAAGCTCGAGATCTACACGGTCTCGCAGATGCTCGAACTCCGGTACGGGAAGGGTTCGCGGCTGGTGTCGGGCACAATCATGACCGCCTACGGGCTGATGATCTCGACGACCTCGACAGTCGCCTACGCCACGGTCTTCCATGCCCTGTTCGACCTCAACAAGTTCTGGTCGGTGCTCATCGGCGGCGGCATCGTCATCCTCTATTCGATGCTCGGCGGCATGTGGTCGATCACGCTGACCGACTTCGTGCAGTTCATCATCCAGACCGTCGGCATCTTCCTCATCATGCTCCCGATCGTGCTCACGAAGTCCGGAGGCGTGGGCGAGCTGTTCGCCTCCCTGCCGGAATCGCACACCTCGCCGGTGGGCATCGGCTGGCAGGCGATCCTCGGCTACATCCTCATCTACACCCTCGGCCTCCTCATCGGCCAGGACATCTGGCAGCGCGTGTTCACCGCCCGCTCACCGGGTGTGGCCCGGTGGGGCGGGTTCTCCGCAGGCGTGTACTGCCTGCTCTATGCGGTGGCCGGTGCGCTCATCGGCATGGCGGCCACGAAGATCGTGCCCGGCATCGAGATCCAGGACGACGTCTTCGTCGCCGTGGTCGATGCGGCCATGTCGCCGCTGTTGGCAGGACTCGTGCTCGCCGCGGCGCTGGCGGCGATGATGTCGACGGCATCGGGGTCGCTCATGGCGGCCTCGACTGTGTGCCGACAGGACATCGTCGAACCGGTGCTGGCACGCAAGGATGTCACTCCGGTCACGAGCGCAGCCGACCCCGTCGAAGGTGGCAGTGCTGGCGACGCCGCCGGCGACGGCGCCGGCAACGGCGGCGCTAAGTCGACGCTGATGAGGTCCCTGGTCCGGGAGACCGGTGACGAGATCCGGGATTCCCGCATCTACCTCATCGTGCTCGGCGTCGTCACGCTCATCCTCGCGATGATCATGCCCAGCGTCGTCGAGGCGCTGACCGTGGCTTACAACCTGCTGGTGGCGGGGCTGTTCATCCCCATCCTCGGCGGGCTGGTGTTCAGGCGCGGCACCATCGTCGGTGTGATGGCCGGCATGCTCCTCGGTGCCCTGACGACGATCGTCATCATGATCACGATGGGCATCTATGCGAATGAGGCGATCTACCTCGGACTCATCGCCTCGCTGCTCGGCTATGTCATCGGCTCTCTCGTCTCGAAGCCGACCTCCCCGGAGGTCATGGCCGAGTGGAAGGAGCGCCTGAGCCGGTAGGGGCCGACTGGCGCAGGCGGCACGCGTCCCCTATATTCGAAGGGTCAGGCCGGTGTCAGCGACGCAGCCGGTTGCTGAGGACAAGCCGGCGCCCGAAAAAGGGGCGCGAAGCCGCGGAGACCGCGTGTGAGACATATATGGATCATTTCTTCCATATCTCACCGTTGAAAGGTCTGCCATGCCGCACACGTCCGCCCACGTCGCCCACACCCTCGCTCATCACATCGATGAGGTCTTCGGCCTCATGGGCAACGGCAACGCCTATTTCCTCGACGCCCTGCTGACCTCCACCTCGGCGAACTACACCGCGGTCCGGCACGAGGCCGGGGCCGTCGTGGCCGCCGATGCGCATTTCCGCACCTCGGGTCGGATCGCCGCCGCCACCACGACCTATGGTGCCGGGTTCACGAATACGCTCACTGCCCTCGCCGAGGCGGCCCAGGCGAAGGTTCCCCTCGTCCTCGTCGTCGGCGATGAGCCGACATCGGGGCCCCGGCCGTGGGATGTCGACCAGATCGCCATGGCCTCGGCCGTGGGGGTGCGCACCTACACGGTGGGGCGGGTGGATGCGGCCGCGGCGACCGTGACCGCCATCGAACATGCCCTGACCTACCGGGTGCCCGTCGTGCTCGCGATCCCCTACGATGTCGCGACCCTCGACATCGGGGAGATCCCGCAGGTGCCGGGCCCGGGCAGGCCCACTCCCCTGACCCCGTCGAGCGAGTTCGCGCAGACGGCCCTTGACCGTCTGGCCGCTGAACTCGCCGAGGCGCAGCGCCCGTTCCTCCTCGCCGGTCGCGGGGCATGGTTGGCTGGGGCCTCGGAGGAACTCGGGCGTCTCGCCGAGGCGACCGGGGCGTTGACAGCGACGACCGCGCTGGGACGCAATGTGTTCCCCGGTGCCGAGTACGACCTCGGCGTGGCCGGCGGGTTCGGGGCACCGGGGGCGATGGAGCGGATCCGGGAGGCCGATGTGGCCGTGGTCATCGGGGCCTCGCTCAACCAGTTCACGATGCGCTTCGGTGAGCTCTTCGCGCCGACGACCTCGGTGTGGCAGATCGATGTCGACGACCGGGCGACGAACGCCCGTGTGAGCGGGTTCGTCCGTGCCGATGCCCGGGTGGCGGCAGGTGAGTTGGCGGCACGGGTGGAGGCGCGGCTGGAGGCGCGCGATGCGGATTCCGGTCGGGCCGCCTCGGCGTGGCGGGAGAGCGTCGATACCGTCGCTGACCGGGCCTATGAGGTCGGCACGGAGTTCGCCGAGGATGGACGACTGGATCCGCGTGCAGCTGCGGCCCGCCTCGGCGAGCTTCTGCCCGAGGATCGTGTGGTCGTCTCCGACGGTGGACACTTCATCGCCTGGGCGAACATGTTCTGGGAGCCCGCCGCACCGGACCGTCTGGCCATGGTCGGAACGGCGTTCCAATCGATCGGCTTGGGCTGGCACAGTGTGGCCGGTGCCGCCCGAGCGAACCAGGACTCGACTGTCGTGCTCACCACCGGCGACGGAGGCGGGGCCATGGCCCTGTCCGACCTGGACACGGCGATCCGTTCGGCCGGTGGGCGCGGCATCACGGTCGTGTTCAACGACGCCGCCTACGGGGCCGAGGTCAACCTCTACGGTCTCAAGGGGCTGGACAAGTCACCCATGCTCATCGATGAGATCGACTTCGCGGCCTTGGGGACCGCGGCCGGTGGACACGGAGTCGCGGTGCGGACGCTTGCGGACCTCGACGTCATCGAGGAGTGGAAGGCGGCCCCGGTCGACGAGCGGAAGTTCCTCGTGCTCGACCTGCGGATCTCCGGCACGGTCATCGCGCCCTATCAGGAGGAAGTCATCCGCGTGAACTCATGAGCTTGGAAGTCGGGTTAGATTCCCGCCATCTGTTCTTGCTATGTCAATGAGCAGCGGCCCGACCATGAGTGTCGGAGCTGGCTCCAGTCCAGGCTAAGACTCTTCGCCATCGGTTCAGATTGAAACTGATCAGATTTCACAATTGCGACGGATGCGTCTGACGCCACACCCGGCATAGTGTCAGTCCGTGAGCTGCTAACAACAAACGGACTCTGACCACACCGGAAGCACCACTATGAACCTGCACCGGGCTGCACAACCCTGACGTTTCTCCTTCTCAGCTTCGCAGTCACCTCAACAGCAGCCTCTCAAGGAGACGAAGACACTGAAGAGCAGGTCATATCTTCACGGCGCCGTCTCCCTACGTGGAAGCTGCCACTGCAGGTGTTGCGACGCGAAAACTCGACGCAATCGAGAAAGAACACCGGTGGACGACGTGTTCTTTCCTCTCGTTCGGCCCTACGGGGTGAGCATGCGGCTGGACACGGAGGAGCTACTAGGTACGACACGCGGGAGTGTGATTCAACGTGGTAGACGCAAACAGCCCCCTAGCCGTTCAGGCTAGGGGACCGATTGCTTCAATTGCATACATCATGCGGCCTTGCTCCGAGATGCGGTCAAAGTTGACACTCGCACCATCATTCAACTACGAAGTTACTCAATCCGGCGATCCGTAGGATGAATGGTGCGATCGACATCAGAACCAGGAGCGATGAGACTGCCCAGAGCCACGCCATCTTTGCCTTATGCCGACGGACGCTAGTGCCTAGGGCAAATAGAGGGCTAAGCAAGGGCAGGCCGTAGAAGATCGGTGTCAGCACAAATGCGAGCGCAAGGAAGCCGATGAACTTCCATTCTGTCTTTGAGATGAATCGTTCGCGTTGCTCGGTCGCCATGTTTTGCACCTGCATCTGTCTCGTTCTGACTGCTCTGATGTTTGATGTAATCCTAGCCGCCGACCTGCCAGGTTTTGACTGCCCCTGACTTAGACGTGCGGTAGTGCAGGCCCACTCCGAGAGTGACTGGGCTGCCTTTCACGAAGAGCGAAGCATCGAATCGGTAGTATGAATCAGCGTAGGTGCCAGCTTTGGGTTTGGTGCATTTGATTGGCTTCACTGACCAGCCAACCTGCCATGATCCTTCGGAGTGGCAGGTGTGGTAGCCGGTCTTACCCTTGTACTTCTTGACCCATGCTTTTGAACCGTTCCAGTAGGTTCTGCCTGCATGCTTCTCGTAATTGGATCCGCCCCAGTAGGCGTGCTTCCACTTCTTGCTCTTGATCTTTCCTGCCTTCGCTGCCTTGACTACCACAGCTGTTTCCTGCTTACTCATGTCCTCGGTGGCAGCGAACGCCTTGGCTTCTGCGACATCGACCGTTTCAGTAGAGCCTTCCTCGACGGTGACCTTGCCCTCGCAGAGTTCAAGGTCTTTCGCTTCAGCCGTTTGTCCAACCTTCTCGTATGCTTCTGCGACTTGCTGGACACAGGTGTCGTCTACGAATTTGGTTGTCGACACTTCATGGAGCGTTGCGGGGGTGTCTGCTTGCGCGGGGGCTATGGTCCCTAGCAGCAGTGCGGTTGAACTGGCGATTGAAGCGACTACCGTAACGCTTCTTCTAGTTGCGGCCATTTGCACATCCTTTCTCGATGTAAGGCAACCGTATGCGGCGGCATGGCTTCGCCACCTCCCACGAAAGTATGGAATTGCAGGAAAACTTTACGATCGAGCTGGCGATTGCAACTGATGTCGACGGCGTTGGTGATCGATTACTACTGATCCGTCTATGCCACACTGACTCTTATGCTTCCTGGCACCGTGAACGAGCTCTCCAGGCACGATCGGATGATCCTCGACTTGGAGAAGACCGACCATAGCGCGGCTGCCCGCGACTCGTTGTGCCAGCGCATCGAGCTCCCGACCGAGAGGTACCACATCATGCTCAAGGGGCTCGCGGACACTGACGCCGCATGCAGTTGAATCCCGGATGTTGCGGAACGGGCGACGCGGTTACGGGCGGAAGGGTTCGCGTTCGAAAGACGGCAAAGACGATGAGAGACGTTTCTGCGGTAGGCAGTCGTTGACACACAGTATGTAGTTTCCCGGAGACAGGATGCTGATATGAGTGACGACTTCAATTTCATCTATTCACAGCAGTTTTGTGATCGACTGAAAAACATCAGGCAAATTGCCATCAACACACCGCAGGTACGCAGTGCCGTTCAGGCAACGTTAACGGCATCTCGGGCAGTCGGTCCCAAAAATATCAGCTCCGCATACTTGAGAATGATGCTCCTATTGTGTGTCAAGCAGCTTCGAGCCATTTTCTGTACTCGTCGGTGAGAGTGGGAAGCGGGCGTCGATGCTTCTCGATGTCAGAGATCCTCGCGGGATAAGTATCCAACGCCCGGGCGACCTGAGACAGGGAAATATGGCGGCGTATGCGTTCGTGGGCGAGCTGTTGGCCCTCGGCCGCACTTGTATCCATGACCTGGGGTCGTGTCAACGCTTTATATACCTCGCGGGCGATGGTCCGCTTGAGACACCTGAGCACGTCCTTCTTCGTCTTGCCTTCGCCCAGCCGGCGCTGGACGTAGCCCTGGGTGCGAGGGTCATGACGCATGCGCACCAGCGCGATCCGGTGCAGGGCCTTGTTGCCGCGACGGTCACCACCGTGATTGACTCTATGCCGATTCGTCTTGCCTGACGAAGCCGGAATGGGTGCAGCCCCACACAACGATGCGAAGGCTGCTTCCGAATGGATGCGTTCCGGGTTGCCGCCGGCAGTGACGGCCAGTTCGGCGGCGGTCACGGTGCTGGCACCATAGATGGCCAGCAGGTTCGGGTAGGCATCGATGAGCAGGGCGTTCATTTGTTTGTCGAGTTCATCGGCGCGTTTTTGGTGGTCTCTGTAGGTTTGAGCCATCTGTTTGAGGCTGTAGGCGGCTGCCGCAGCCGGTGTGGTGGCTTTGCCGGGCCTGCTGGTGGCCAGCCGGGAGATCAGTTTCGCCGTCGGCATCCCTCGGTAGGTAGCGCGCAGGTCTTCTGGCGCGGTGACCAGCAAGGATCGGATGCACGAGATCATCGCTGTCATCGCATGCACGAGTTGAGTGCGGGCCGTGAGCAGGAACCTCAGCGCCTCGGCTGGTGTCTGGGTGTCCTTGGCGTGCGAGGTGCCATCACCGGCCAGCACCGTACGTGCGGCGGCGACTGCGTCGATGGGATCGGATTTGCCGTGCAGGCGTCGCACCTGGCGGGTGGGGCGTAGGACTTCGGTGACAGTGTAGCCGGCATTAACGAGGGCGCGGGTGAGCCCGGCCCCATAGGAGTTGGTGCCCTCAACGCCGACCGCCAGGATGTTGCCTGTGGTGCTGAGAGTGTCGATGAGCGCTTGGTAACCGTGTTTGTCGGCGTCGAATGTCGACGTGGATTCGATGCCGCCGGTGTTGGTCAAGATCGCCAGCGTGTGTGTTTGGTCGTGGGTGTCGACTCCGGCGATGAAGCCGGCAGTGTCGTCAAAAGCTAGGCCCAACGGTCTTCCTCCTCGATCGGTGCGGATCGAGGATCGGCTGGCACAGACAAGACGCTGACGAGATAGGTACCATGAGAATGCGAACTCGTCATGGTTTCCGATCATGCTCCTATGAGGTCATGAACCGGCCGATCCTTGACTTGGTGCTCGCGGAAGCAGGACAAATCAAGCGGAGGACAGGCTCTCTGCCGAGAGTCGTCAGTCAAGCCCTGAGTCACTGCTTCCGCGGGCACTTTCCATTATCAGCGTCAAGCCCCGGGTAACGCGCTTGTTCAGCCCGCTATTGAGAGCGCAAGCTAGACGGAGCAGCATAGTTTCGGTCCTCCACTCAGTTGAGTATTTGTGGGGATACATCGCGGCAGAGGGCAAAGCCTCCATCTGTGCTCAACTTCAACTTCTACGAAGGCATCGAGTAGTTCACCAAGTATCTCGGCGCACGCAGTTCGATGCTCGTCAGCCAGACGAGAAACAGTCACCGCCGGTCCCATCGCCTCACGGTCGGTTCTAGCGTTTGGCGGGCCCGCCCTGCCACCATGTCTCTCGACACAGATCTGTGCGTCGTTGCCGAAGCGCAGGATAGTGCCGGTCGGCGGCTCGTTGAAATCGAGGTTGGGCAATTCTTGGGCAGACGCGGATTCCGGGCATGAGAAAAGCCCCGCCTGCCCAGTGTTTACAAGGGCAAGCGGGGCTTGACTGAAAGTGGAGATGGCGGGAATCGAACCCGCGTCCGTCGGCAGATTGTCAGGACTTCTCCGGGCGCAGTTCGTGAACTAGTTTCTTAGGTTCTGGTCATCGCACGAACACGTAGACCAACGAACGGAGTTGAGTAAGAGTCCCTCAGATACCCCCAACATGTATCTGAAGCAGTGGCTTCCTAAGCGACGCCAGTATCTAGAGCGGAAGCAACTCTAGGCTGACGGATTCGCAGCTCGCGCTCTATCAGGCAGCGAGGGCGAAATCGGTGCGGTTGTTAGACTTAGCACCTATTGGTTTGCAGAGGACATTAACGAGATGACTCTGCATTCTCGGCCCGCTTCTCCCGACGCAGTGTCCAACGTCGAAACCGATCATCCCCATATTCTGTTACCAATCCTGTCCTGCTCTGGCCCCCGCGTTTCCGCGGGTTTCTTGGCTGGACAGGAACACCAGCATACTCGTAGAACGCGGGCTGGGCCAATCGTATTCCCGGCCCCGTTTGCGCGGTGGTGCGGCGACCGCAGAGCCCTCCTGAAGTCCTACAGGAACTGCTTGGACTTCATTGCGCGCTCAGCTTCGCGCTTGTCCTGCGCTTCGCGCAGGGCCTGACGCTTGTCCCACTCACGCTTACCGCGGGCCAGGGCGATCTCGACCTTGACCCGGGATCCGTCGAAGTAGAGTTCGAGCGGTACGAGTGTGCGCCCGGATTCCTTGACCTTCTGCGAGATCTTGAGGATCTCCTCGCGGTGGAGCAGCAGCTTCCGACGCCGGCGGGCAGTGTGGTTCGTCCAGGTTCCCTGCATGTATTCGGGAATGTAGACGTTCTCCAACCAGGCCTCGTTCTGGAAGATGAGAGCGAACCCGTCGGTCAGCGAAGCCCTGCCCTCACGCAGCGACTTCACCTCGGTGCCGGTGAGCACGAGGCCGGCCTCCCACGTGTCTTCGATGTGATAGTCGTGGCGCGCCTTGCGGTTGCGTGCAATGGTCTTCTTGCCAGTGTCCTTCGGCATATCCGGCCTCCTCTCTGCTCGTCATTCGGCCATCCTCCGCGTCCGCGATCCGGCCCTCAGAGAACCAGAGACCGCGCGAACGCACAGACCCACAAGTCTAACGCACCCCGGCCATCCACGGAAGACGACAGTCGTGCACCCGCTCCCCCGCCTCGGCGAGCCCATCCCTCACACCTCCGCCCCTCACTGCTACCTGGCGGGGTCCCAGCAACGTGGCGCCACGTTGCTGGGACCCCGCCAGGTAGTCGTCAGGAGATGTAGGGCATGGGGTTGACGTAGCCGCCGTTCTTCATGATCTCGAAGTGGAGGTGGCAGCCGGTCGAGGCACCCGTGGTGCCGGAGACCGAGATGACATCGCCCTTCTTCACCTTCTGACCGGCGTGGACCTTGACCTTCGTGTTGTGGTTGTATGTCGAGGCGATCGAGTCGCCCTTGATCTTGCCGTGGGAGATGACCACGCGGTTGCCGTAGCCTCCGGTCCAACCGGCCCCCACGACGACACCGTCACCGGCCGCATGGATCGGGGTTCCGCAGGGCACACCGAAGTCGGTGCCGGAGTGCAGCTTCCTGGCCCCCGTGATCGGGTGGACGCGGTAGCCGAAGGGCGAGGTGATGGGGTAGCCCTTGGCCGGATTGGCCAGAACGCCGTCGCCGTAGGTGAAGTTGCCCTTCTTCTCCTGCTCCTTCTCCCATTCGCGGACCTTCTTGGCCAGGGCGTCCTGCTCGTCCTTCTCCTTGGCCAGCTGCTCCTCGGTCGAGGCCTTGTTGTCCGAGATCGTCTTCTCGGCCTCGTCCTTCGCCGAGATCAGATTGTTGAGGTCATCGGCCTTCTTCTTCGCATCGACCTGCGCGGCCTCCTTGGCCAGCACCGCCTCGGCGGCTTCGTCCTTGAGATCGGAGATCTCCTCGGTCACGCCCGAGAGCCGCTCCTCGTTGTTCTCGTTGACCGCGCGCTGATCCGAGAGCGTGTCAATCGTGCGCTGCTGGGACCGCACGGCCGAGTCGACCCGGCCGATTCCGCCGTCGGCGCTCGTGCCCTCGGCCATCTGCAGCAGCATCGCCAGGTCCGAGGTGATTCCGGAGTTCTGGTAGGCCTGCCGACCGATCCGGGCCGCGGAGGTCTTGTGCTTCTCAATCTCCTCGGCGCCTTCCTTGATCGAGTCCTTGAGGCTCGACTGGGCGTTCTCCGCCGAGGTCAGACGTGCGGCCATGTCATCGTCCTTCTGGATCGCCTCGGCCAGGGCGTCGTCGGCGGCCTTCGACTCCGCCTCGGCGTCGGGCAGCTTGTCCTGCGCCTCGTCGCGTTCGGCGATGACCCGAGCAAGCTCCTCGTCGAGTCCCTCGAACTCCTGCTGGAGTTCCTTGACGCGCTCGTCGACCTTGCCCTTGTCATCGCGAGGATCGGGCACCGCCGAGGTGACCGGCAGAACCAGCGCCAGCGCGGCCGCGGTGATGATCAGTCCCAGTCTGCGCTTCATCTCAGACCTTCGTGTACTTGTTCAGGGTGATCAGGGAGGAGGCACCGGCCATGATCACGCCGATGACGATGAGGATCGGGGCGACGATGAGCACATCGGCACCGGAGATGAGACTGAACCCTGTCGCCTGGCTCTGCAGCCACCCACTGACGCCGAAGTGGACGAGGAGTCCCAGCGCCCCGGCCGACAGGGTCGCACCGACGGCCGCGGCGATCACGCCTTCGAGCAGGAACGGGAGTTGGATGAAGGTGTTCGACGCGCCCACGAGACGCATGATGCCTGTCTCCCGGCGTCTGGAGAACGCGGAGAGGCGGATCGTCGTGGCGATGAGCAGCATCGCGCAGATGAGCATGATTCCGGCGATGGCGACGGCCACGACGGTGGCGATATTGAGCACCCCGAAGAGCCGGTCGAGCAGCTGATTCTGGTCGACGACCTCCTCGACACCCTGGGTGGAGGAGAAGGACTCTTTGATGATGTCGTACTTCTCGGCGTCCTTGAGTTTGACCCGGAAGGACTCGTTCATCTCGTCCTCGGGGACGGTGCCTTCGAGGCTCGTGCCCTTGAACTGGTCCTGGAAGTGATCGTAGGCTTCGGCCTTGTCCTCGAAGTAGACCTCGTCGACATAGGGAGCGAGGTCGGAGCTTTCGAGTTCGGCCTTGATGTTCGCCTTCTGATCCTCGCTGGCCTCGCCCTCGACGCAGTTCGTCGCCTCGGAGTCCGGCGGACAGAGGAACACGGAGACCTGTACGCGGTCGTACCAGTAGTCCTTCATCTGTCCGACCTGCATCTGGAGCAGGATCGCGGCACCGACGAAGAGCAGGGACACGAAGGTCACGAGGATGACGGAGAGAACCATGGAGAAGTTCTTCCGCAGTCCCGAGAGGACCTCCGAGAGGACGAATCCGGCCCTCATGAGGCGACTCCGTAGGTGCCCTCTTCGACGTCGCGGACGATTGTTCCCTCGCGCAGTTCGATGACGCGTCTGCGCATCCGGTTGACGATCTCCCCGTCGTGGGTGGCCATGAGCACCGTGGTTCCGTTGCGGTTGATCTTCTCGAGCACGTTCATGATGTCCGCGCTGGTGGTCGGGTCGAGGTTGCCGGTGGGCTCATCGGCGAGCAGGATTCCCGGCTTGTTGACCACGGCGCGGGCGATCGCCACACGCTGCTGCTCACCGCCGGAGAGTTCGTTGGGGTACCGCTTCTCCTTGCCGGCCAAGCCGACGGTCTCGAGGACGTCAGGGACCAGGGTCGACATGGCCGCCCGTGACTTGCCGATGACCTGGAGGGCGAAGGCGACGTTGGCGAAGACGGTCTTGTTCGGCAGCAGCCGGAAGTCCTGGAACACCGTCCCGATCCCGCGCCGCAGGTAGGGCACCTTCCAGCTGGGCATCTTCACAACCGATTTCCCGGCGATGTGGATCCGTCCGGTCGTGGGCACCTCTTCACGCAGGATGAGGCGGATGACCGTGGACTTACCCGAGCCCGAGGCGCCGACGAGGAACACGAACTCCCCGCGATCGGCCTCGAACGTGATGTCGTCGAGTGCCTTGCGGGAGCGTGTGTCGTAGGACTTCGAAACGGAGTCGAATTTGATCAAGAGGGTCTTCAATCATGTCGCGGATGGCTCGGCCGCTTCCACTGTACGTAACAGTTCCGTGATGTTCGGGGAGGCGGCGGGGCGTGTGTTGCGATCTGATGAAGTTCACAGTCGCCGAGGTGGGGCTGAGGTTCGCGGCTGGGTCAGCCGGCGGCCTCTTCTTCGGCGTTCTCCTGCTGCTTGCGCCAGCGGATGCCGGCTTCGATGAGTCCGTCGAGGTCGCCGTCGAAGACCGCCGAGGGGTTGTTGACCTCGTAGCCGGTGCGCAGGTCCTTGACCATCTGGTAGGGGTGCGTGACGTAGGAGCGCATCTGATCGCCCCAGCTGGCCTTGATGTCGCCGGCCAGCTCCTTCTTCTGCGCGGCTTCCTCTTTGCGCTTGAGGTCGAGCAGGCGTGACTGGAGGACGCGCATGGCGGCCTCACGGTTCTGGATCTGCGACTTCTCGTTCTGCATGCTCACGACCACTCCGGTCGGAATGTGGGTGATGCGCACGGCCGAGTCGGTGGTGTTCACCGACTGACCGCCCGGGCCCGATGAGCGGTAGACGTCGATGCGCAGATCGTTCTCGTCGACCTCGACATGGTCGGTCGACTCGATGAGCGGGACCACCTCGACGGCGGCGAAGGAGGTCTGTCGGCGCCCCTGGTTGTCGAACGGGCTGATCCGCACGAGGCGGTGGGTGCCGGCTTCGACGGACAGGGTGCCGTAGGCGTAGGGGGCGTTGACCTGGATCGTCGCGGACTTGATGCCCGCGCCCTCGGCGTAGGAGGTGTCCAGTTCCTGGACCTTGTAGCCGCGGTTCTCCGCCCAGCGGACGTACATGCGCGTGAGCATCTGCGCCCAGTCCGTGGCGTCGTCGCCGCCGGCTCCGGAGCGCACGGTCACGACGGCGGAGCGCTCATCGTATTCGTGGTTGAGCAGGGTCGAGATCTCGAGTTCGGCGAGCTGTTCGCGCAGCTTCGCGATATCCCGCTCGGCCTCGGCCAGGGCGTCGGAGTCGCCTTCATCCTCGGACATCTCGATGAGGAGTTCGGAATCGTCGATGCGCTGGCCGAACTTCTCGAGCTTCTCCAGCGTTCCCTGTTTGTGCGAGAGCGTGGCCGAGGTCTTCTGCGCCGAATCCGGGTCGTCCCAGAATGTCGGTGAGGACGCTTCCTCCGTGAGCTCGGCGACCTCGTCACGCAGATTGTCCAGATCGGACACGTCGAGGATCGCTTTGTACGTCTGGCGGAGGTTGGCGATTTCAGCAGAATAATCAGTGGCCATAATGGTCCCAGCCTAGTGCATCCTCGGCAACGGCAACGACGATGGGCGCAGAGGCGGAGCAGTCCGCACGCCGAAAATGCAATCCGCAAAATGCGCAAACTACACCCATGTCAGTTGTTTTTATCATTTGAAAGTTATCCACAGATCACCGAAAACTGTAGATAAATGAACCGACTACAGCTAGATTAAACGCAAATCACGCTGTCAGAACCGAATGTCGCTGTCTGTACTCCAGGGGTTCAATGTGGAAGCCGTCGAGGTGATCAAGACCGAGGTTCACAAGAGGATCAGAGACCTCGACGTGGACCCGCGCACCGATGTGCAACGCTCCCGTGAGCTCATCCGCACGGTCATCGCCGAATACGACGACCGCAGCCTCGTCGCCGATCTTCCCCCTCTGGAGGACAAAGAGGCGACGTTCCGTACGATCGACAATCAACTCTCCGGGTTCGGTGCCCTGCAGGACTATTTCGACGACCCCCGAGTCGAAGAGATCTGGGTCAACAGTCCCAGTGAGGTCTTCATCGCCCTCGACGGCGTCCACCAACTGACGACGACGAAGCTGACCGCAGGCGAACTCGATGACCTCATCGAACGGATGCTGCGCACCTCCGGCCGCCGGGTCGATCTCTCCCAGCCCTTCGTCGACGCGATCCTGCCCGACGGTTCCCGTCTGCACGTGGTCCTTCCCGACATCACCCGAGCCCACCCTGCGGTGAATATCCGCAAGTTCATCCACCGTCCGCGCAAACTGGCGAACCTCGTCGACCAAGGCTCGCTGACCCCAGCAGCCGCAGAATTCCTCGACGCGGCCGTGGCCAGCGGTGCGAACATCCTCATCTCCGGAGCCACACAGGCAGGCAAGACCACGATGCTCAACGCCCTCGCCGGATCCATTCCCGCCCGGGAACGCATCATCTCCTGCGAAGAGGTCTTCGAACTTAACCTCCCCAGCCGGGACTGGGTGCCCATGCAATGCCGTCAACCCTCCCTCGAGGGCACCGGCGAGGTCAGCTTGCGCGCCCTGGTCAAGGAGGCGCTGCGGATGCGACCGACGCGCATCATCGTCGGCGAGGTCCGAGAGGCCGAGAGCCTCGACCTGCTCGTGGCCTTGAATTCGGGACTGCCGGGGATGGGCACCCTGCATGCGAACTCGGCGCGGGCGGCGATCACGAAGATCTGCACCCTGCCGCTGCTCGCCGGGGCGAACATCTCCTCCTCATTCGTCGTGCCGACCGTCGCCGTCAGCCTCGACCTCGTCGTCCACCTGCGGCGCGAATCCTCCGGTGTCCGACGCGTCTCCGAGATCTGCGCGGTCCCCGGCGGAGTCGAAGGCGATGTCGTCGAACTCGACACGATCTTCCATTCGCCGCACGGACAGCTGGTGCGCGGTCAGGGCTTCGGCCACCTCGGCGAGCGCTTCTCTGCCATCGGTCGAGATCTGCACACGATTCTGGAAGCGGCATGAGCAGGGACCCGGCATGAGCTATTCGCAGTCGAGCCTGCTCATCGCCGCCTGCTTCGGTGCGGGGCTGTTCCTCATCTGGATGTCGCTGTGGCAGCGCCGACCTGGGACCCGCGTGCAGGGGCGGTGGGTTCGCGAACTCGACGATATGCTCACCGGTGCCGGGTTCCCGCGGATGCACCCCGGCCATCTCATTGTCCTCTCGATCGTGGTCTTCGCCCTCGTCGCCGTCGTCGGAACCGTCCTCACCGGCTCCTGGGCGATCGGTCTGTGCTTCGGCCTCTTCGGCTCCTGGCTGCCTCACCGCTACCTTCAGCATCGGGCCCGCAGCAAGCAGGTGATGAGACGCGAACTCTGGCCCGAGACCCTCGATCATCTCAACTCCGGGGTGCGGGCGGGGCTCTCTCTGCCCGAGGCCCTGGGGTCCTTGGCTCACCGCGGTCCCGAACCGCTGCGTCCGCTCTTCGAGGTCTTCGCCGAGGAGTACCGGGCCAGCGGTTCCTTCGCCCTCGCCCTCGAACGGTTCCGGCAGGTCAGCGCCGACCCCGTGGCCGACCGCATCGTCGTGGCGCTGAGCGTGACCCGGCAGGTCGGCGGCAGCGATCTGGGCACGATGCTGCGGGCGCTGGCCCAGTTCGTCCGCGACGACGCCCGGACCCGCAATGAGCTCTCGGCTCGCCAGCAGTGGACCGTCAACGGCGCCCGGCTGGCGGTCGCGGCCCCCTGGGTGGTGCTCGCCTTCCTCTCCACCCGCCCGGAGACGGCCGTCGCCTACAACTCACAGACCGGACTGATCCTCTTGGCCGCGGGCTTCGTCGTCTCGCTCGTCGCGTATCAGGCGATGAAGAGGATCGGAAGACTGCCGAGCGAACCGCGTGTCATCGAGGGATCCTCGCTGGTCTCCACCGACCATCGGGCCGACGAGAACCGGGGCTTCGGCCTCGACGGGAGTGCGGGGTACGGGGCCGAGGCCGAGGCCGAGGCCGCATGAGTGTGCTGACCGATCCGCTCACCGTGATCCTGCTGGGACTCTTCAACGGCTTCGCCCTCTGCGTGCTCGTCCTCTCCCTGCCTCCGCTGCGCAGACCGAGTCTGTCCTCGCGGATCGCCCCCTACCTGCGGGATCAGGAATCCCTCATCGACATCTATGCGCCTCCGACCCCGCGCTCGGAAGGGGCGTGGAGTCTGCTCAGGTCGATGGCGGTATCGGCGGCACTGTGGGTGACTTCCCGCATCACCACGGATGCCACATTGAGCCTGCGGATCAACCGCCTCGGCGGGAATGCTTCGATCGAACGCTTCCGGATCAACCAGGTGCTGAGCATCCTCGTCGGGATGATCGCCGCCGGACTCGTGGCCGGACTGCTCTCGGCACAGCGCGGCTTCTCCCCCATCGTCACCGTCATCCTCATCGTCTCCGGCGGCATCGCCGGCCACATCATCAACGACTGGCGGCTGAGCCAGGCCATCAACCGCCACGAATCGCGCGTGCTGGCCGAATTCCCGACCGTCGCGGAACTCCTTGCACTCTCGATCACCGCTGGTGAGGGCATCGTCGAAGCCCTCGAACGTGTGTGCCGAACCTGCTCGGGCGACCTCGTCGACGAACTCCGCGCGGCGCTGGCGGCGACCCGCACCGGAACACCGCTCGTCGAGGCTCTCGACGGCATGGCGACCCGCATCGCCATCCCCGAGATCGTCCAATTCGTCGACGGTCTGGCCGTGTCGATGACCCGGGGCACTCCCCTGGCCGAAGTCCTCCGTGCCCAGGCCGCCGATGTGCGTGAACAGTCACGACGGCGCCTGCTCGAACTCTCCGGGAAGAAGGAGATCGGCATGCTGGTTCCGGTCGTCGTCTTCGTCCTGCCCGTGACCGTGATCTTCGCCGTCTTCCCGTCCCTGACCGTGCTCGACCTCGGACCGTGATGATCATGTTCGTTCGAGCCGAACCAGCCCGGGACTCACTGAGAACCGCCCATCGGATGCGGCGACCGCCGCCATCCCAGAAGGAGACACCATGTTGACCGATCTCTACGCCCGCCTCATGGCGTTCATCGCCGGTGTCGGCACCGCCGACCCGAAGCGCCGAGGCGACGGTCCCGATGACACGGACGTACCCGATCGCGGGGACGTCCCCGGGTGGGTGCTCATCACGTTGATGACGGCCGGGTTGGTTGTCGCCCTGTGGGCACTGGCCGGCGAGGCCTTCACCTCGATGTTCCAGGACGCTATGAACAAGGTCAGGGGCGCCGGGTGAGTCGACGCCGGTGGCAGTTCCACTGTCCCGAGACGGAGGACGCGGATTCGGGATCCGCGATCGCCGAATTCGCACTCATCGCCTCCCTGCTCGCGCTCGTCCTCGCCGGAGCGCTGCAGATCGGCCTGGTCATCCACGTGCGCAACACCGTCATCGACTCCGCCATCGCCGGTGCCCGGCAGGCCAGTCTGGCCGATCAGAGTCCCCGCGACGGACAGCGGCTGGCCTCCGATCTCATCGGGGTCTCCGTGGGCGAGCGCTATGCCGAGAAGGTGACCGTGACGACGTCACGGCGAGGGCAGGTCGAGATCGTCGAGGTGCGGGTGACCACCCCGCTGCCCGTGATCGGACTGTGGGGCCCCGCCGAGGTGTGGGAGCTGCGCGGTCGGTCGATCGTCGAGGACATCGACCGTGACTGAGCGTTCCGAGGAAGCTGGGCGCTCGGAGGAGGGCGCGCGTTCGGAGGTGGACGCGAGCGCCGCTGAGCCTGCGGCAGCGGCCGAGGAAGACGCGCCCGATTCGGGGACCGCCGTCATCGAGTTCATCTTCGCCTCCATCGTGCTGCTCATCCCCGTCGTCTACCTCATGCTCGCCATCTCCCAGCTGCAGGCGGCCAGCTACGCCACGACTTCGACGGCCATCTCGGCATCCCGCATCGCCGCCCGAGATGCCGATCCCTCAGAACGTCGTGCCCATGAAGTCGCGACGATGCATTTCAGCGACTTCGGGCTCAAGGATGTGCCCATCAGCATCGCCTACTCATGTGCCGGACCCTGTGGACGCGCCGGATCCCTGGTCACCGCACGGGTGGAGACGAAGGTGTCTCTGCCCGGCTTCCCGCTGCTCTTCGGAGCCAACCGCTCCCCGCACATCACTCTCCGTGCCAGCCACTCCGATGTCGTCGCCACCACCGGAGAAGGCTGACATGGCAGGCGAGACTGAGGCTGACATGACAGGAGTGGCTGAGGCAGCGCGCGAGACAACAGCTCCGGCGCGACCGGGCGGGGGCGCAGACGACGGCTCGATCACTCCGCTGGCGATCGGATTCGTCGTCATCGCCCTGCTGCTCGCGTTCCTCATCGCCGCGCTCACGGACCTGCACATGGCCAGGCGGGAACTCCAGAGCGTCGCCGATTCCGCGGCCCTGGCCGCCTCCGATTCCTTCGAACCGGCGCCCAGGGACGAACCGGGACTCGTGTTCTCACCGCCTGCTGCCAAACGTGCCGCCGGCCGCTATGTGGCCGCGGTGCCCACTCCGCGCGGCATGCAGGATCTGCGACTGAGTGCCGATGCCGACGGTGAGCATTCTGTCGTCATCCGACTCCGCGCCGGCTACTCGCCACCACTGCTCTCGGCCTTCGTACCCGACCTCATCGGCCTCAACGCCACCGCCTACGCCAGAGGGTCCCTCCGCATCTCCTGACCGGACGGGACATCTGCAGGGCGGGCCTCCTGACAGGACAGGCCTCCTGCCGGCCGAACCGCCTCCCGACCGAGCCTCCTGCCGGGCAGTTCCAGCCACCTTGACCGAGGGCTCCGGCTTCGACGTCGTTTCCTGTGGAAGACTCTGCCACTCGCCCACTGCAGGCCTGTGGATGCAGATGCGGTTTCCACATGCCCGAACCCGGGCCTTGCGACACCGCCGAGTCGCCAGCACCCTGGGGATCATGAAGACTCTCGGGCTCGTCCATCGCATCGATGCGAACGCGAACATCCGCAGCGCCGTGCTCGAGGCCGACTCCGAACAGCGCGTGCTCGATGTGCTCCGTGCCGTCTTCGGCCCCGTCCTCACGGCCTCCGACCTCCTCGACGGCAACCGGTTCCCGGCCGATGGCCCGTCCCCGGAGACGATCGCGCTCACCATCAGCTGGGGACGCTGGCACTCGCTCAACCCCGTCACGACGGTGGGCGCCCGATTCCTCCACCGCGGCCGCTCCACGGCCTCGGTGTCCGTGCTGGCCGGGCCCGATGCCGGATTCGCACTCAACGTCGACCCGCGGTCGACTTCACTGAGCCGTGTCGCCCATCCGTCGAGTCTGACCATCCTCGACCCGTGCATCCCGCGGAGGCCGAGCCGGCTCGAGCTCGACCCCTCCCACGGCAGCGCCTTCGCGAGAATGGGAGCGACGATCCTCGCGCCGGCCTCCGACGCCACGGCACCCCTTCGCACTCCACGGACAGCCGCCTCGGTGATCCGTGCCCCTCCCCACCGCCCCACGGATGCGGACCACGTGGCACCCGATGCGGTGGACGATCCGCATCCGGCCCGGCCTCCGCAGTGGTGGACTTTCCTCATCCCCATCGGCATCGGCATCGCCCTCGCCGTGCTCACGGGAATGTGGTGGTTCCTCCTCTTCAGCGCCTCCGCCCCGCTGTCGGGCTACGTCGCCTACGCGATGGAGAAGAAGCGCTTCGCCCGCGAATCGCACCAGTGCGAGCTCGACCGAGCTGCTGCCCTCGAACGCGGGCGAGAGAGACTGACAGCGGCCATTGCCGATCACACGCGCACGGTTCGCTCCGGGCCCGGTCTCTGTTTAGGATTCGGATCGGTCCTCTCCGACATCACCATCGCCGAGGAGCTTCGCCCGTACGCCGATCACCGGGACGGGACCGTCATCCTCGATCAGGTGCCGATTCGCATCGACCCGCTGACCACCTCGGTGGCGGTGACCGGTGAGTCCGAACAGCTGCGGCACATGGCATTGGCCTGGCTGAGCGATCCCGGCGTCGATTGGGACCCGTCGGCCGCCCTGCTCGCGCTCCCCGAACTGCAGGGGACACGTTTTGTGAGCTCGGCAGCGGAGGACTCAGCACCTGCTCTCCTTGGTTCGGCAGCCGAACAACGGGTGCGCCTGCGCCTGTGCGACGGCGAAGGACGGGAGGCCGATCTCTCCGCCCGACCCGACGACCGGGTGAGCCTGCAGCTCGAGGCACCCGCGGCCGCCTCGGCGATCTCCGTGCGTCTGGGTGGCCTCGCCCAGGCCCGCACCACCGCATCCTCGGCACCGAACGGACCGGTCCCCGGCGAGGCACTCGTGGCCACGCTCATGCCGCCGGGCAGATTCATCACCCTCGAACACGGGCACGCGAGCCGGACCGAGGAACGGTGGCCCAGCCACGGCCTCGGCGATCTCTGCGAACACTCACCGGAGGCCATTGCGGCACGGTGGCGCCAGACGCACACGGGGCCGGTGATGATCGGCCGTGGGGAGACGGGGACCGTCGGCATCGATCTGTTCGGCGACGGACCCCACGCCCTCGTCGCGGGCACGACGGGCAGCGGCAAATCCCTGCTGCTCCAGACCTGGCTGTTGGCGATGGCTCTGGCACACCCGCCTCGGCGATTGCGGTTCGTGCTCATCGATTTCAAGGGCGGGGCGACCTTCTCCCCTTTGGAGGATCTGCCGCACACCGACAGCGTCCTCGACGATTTCGACTCTGCGGCGGCCTTCCGCGCCCTGGTCTCGGTGCGCGCCGAGATCACCCGGCGGGAGCGTCTCCTCGCCGATCACGGCTGCTCCGATGTGCTCGAACTGCTTGATCCGCCGCCGCGGCTGGTCGTCGTCATCGACGAGTTCCATGCGCTCATGGCCACTCATCCCAAGGCCGCTGAGCTGCTGGAGCATCTCACCGCACTCGGACGCTCCCTCGGGGTCCACCTCATCCTCGCCACGCAGCGCCCCCTGGGGGTCGTGACCGGACATATGAAGGCGAACATCAACATTCGCGTGTGCCTGCGGGTGCGGGATGACACCGATTCCTATGACGTCATCGGCGTCGCCGCCGCGGCTCATCTGCCGTCGGACACTCCCGGGGCGGCCTGCCTCGACTCGGGGTCGGAGGTCTGCCGGTTCCGGGTCGCCGTGCCGATCGCCGATGCCTCCGCCGCCGAGGTGGTCCACCGTCCCCGGCTGCGACCCTGGGTTCCCGGGCAGGGTCTTCTCGCGGGCAGCGGGGTCAACGGGATCCGCTCCGAGGACATCATCACCGCCGCCCGGGCAGAGTCGATGACGTCCCCTGCACGGACGGTGGTGCTGCCGAGCCTGCCGCGGCTGGCCGATCTCGAACGCGGGCTCAGAACCGAGGACGATCCCGACATCCGCACTACCGCGACCGGGATCATCGACATCCCTTCCCACCAGCGTCAGAGCGTGTGGACCTATACCCCTGAGATCGACGGATCGACCATTGTCATCGGCCCCGCAACCGAGCATGTGTCGTCCGTCTTGGTCAGACTTGCCGAGGCTGCTGCGAGGACGCATCGGATTGTCGCACTGGGACGCATCGCCTCGGCGCTCGAGTGGGCGGAGGTCCGATCCGGGATGGAGACCGGGTGGCGGCTGCAGACCGTGCTCGACCATCTGGGACGCACCCGTGTTCCCACGGTCGTGGTGTGCGGCAACTGGGGTGAGTTCGTCGATTCTCTCGACCACCACTGGGCTGATCAGGCCGAACGCCTGCTCAAGCACTCCTCGAGCCTGGGGCTGACCTTTCTCGTAGCCGGGTGTCGAACCTCCGCAGCCACGTCCGCAGGCTTCTCCACGCAGCTGATCTTCCCGCCGAGTGCCGGCGGCGACGGACTCAGCGTCGGACTCTCCAGGCAGCGCTTCGTCGGAGACTGGCCGGACTGGCGGGCCGTGATCGTCGGGCCGAGCAGCAGCCTCGCCGGCCGCGACGGTGCCGATGTCCAGCTGCTTCCCGCCGAGTTCGGCGAGACGGGAGGACCGGCACATGTGCTGAATCAGCGGCGGGGGTTCGAACCGCGGTGGCGCGGATTCGATCGTCCGCCGGAGAGGGTGGACCAGTCGGTGCCGCGTGGGACGGGGATCCCGCTCGGCCTCGATGCCTTCGGGGAGATCGTCTGCTGGGATCCGGTCCGGGAAGGACCCGTGCTCACCGTCCGCGGTTCGCCGCAGAGCGGAAAGAGCACGCTCACCCGCAGGCTCGAAGACGCAGGCCTGCCCGTCCTCGTCCATGATGATGCGCATCTGGAGTCGAGCCCGGAGGAGTTCGACCTGCTCGACGGCGGGGCCCACGTCGTGACGATGCCCGTGCGCTTCACACCCGGCTACGCATCATCCTTGGCGAAAGCCCAGAACATGGGCCCGCTGCTCCTCCTCGGTTCCCACAGTCGGCAGGACCTCACCGCCTTGGGGATCCTCCGCCTGGCTCCCCTCGAGGGGCAACCCGGCCTCGGGTGGCTCGTCATGGAGCAGCGGGCTCGCGTGGTGCGGCTGTTTCCCACCGACACCGAGGCTGTTCTGCCCGGCGGACGCCGCGGGGAGGCCGCCCCGCCGCTCAGCTCACGGTCCTGAACCGGGCGCTCCAGCACCCTCGCCGCTCAGCTCACATCCGCAGGAGGTCCCGCCAGTGTCTCGTAGCGATACATCTCGCTGGCCTGGCCGTTCTCGAGAAGTCGGTCCGCCAGAGCCGAGACGACGGGCATGCCGCTCGTGACCTCGAGGACGACATCGGCATCGACGGAGAGTCTGGCCAGGAGCAGTTCGGCATCGGCGACGGCGGCCGCGAACTCTTCGTCCGTGGCATCGTCGCGGTCCTCGCGGGTCTCGAACATCGACCCGAGGATGAGTTCGGTGGGCGGTTCCTCATCGACCTGGTCGACCACCGCGGTCCCGGAACCGGACTGAGCGGCACCCTGTTCGCCGCCGGCCTGCCCGGCAATCGCCGCCATTCCCGCGGTCTCATCGGCCTCACGCGCATAGGACACGGCGAAGGCGCTCAGCCCTCCCGCCTCGGCGGTCCCGGCTTCTCCGTTCAGCAGGGCGGCGCCGTGGGCACCCGCAGCCTCGGAGAGGAACGCGTTGTTGACCTGCCCGACCGTCAGCGGACCGGCAGCATCGTCCCGGTTCACGGCCTGGTACCAGGCGAGGAACGCCTTCGTCAGCTTGACCGATCCGGTGGCGACGATCTCGAGATCTTCGGCACGGCCCCCACCGGAGGGCGGCAGCGCACCGGCAGCGACCTTGATCACCCGGGTCGTCGTCAGCGGGGAGAAGCCAAGCGCCTCGGCGAATCCGGCACCGGAGCTGCCGGCCTGGACGCGGGCGCGCAGGTCGAGGCCTTCGAGGGCGGTGCCCTGCGTTTCGGCACACACGGCGTCGAAGAGCTCCCGGCCCTGACCGTGGCCCTGCTCTTCGGCGGCGACCTCGACGTGGACCCAGGCCCGGTAGGGGTGGAGCGGGGATTCGGCTATCGCGGCGGCTCCGACGGGAACTCCGGGAACCACCTCGGCGATCACGGAGCGCAGCAGCGGGGCGTCCGAGGACGGACGGAAGAGGGAACGGGCCATGTGCGCGGCGGGAGTGTCGGCGTCGGCGAACACCTCGTTCAAGCGCAGATCGTCGCCATCGCTCAGCTCTCGAATCGGCATGGGTTTCGCTCCTTGGAGGTGTCGGAACTTGATAATCTTGGCGTCATGACTGACTTAAGCGATCCTACCGCCGCCGCGAGCGCCGCGGCCACGACCATCAACCAGGCGGCCGGAATCGATGCCCATGACATTGCTCTCGTCCTCGGTTCGGGATGGGGCGGAGCGGCCGACCTCCTCGGCGAGACGATCAGCGAAGTCCCGGCCTCCGAAGTCCCCGGCTTCCACGCCCCAGCCGTCGAAGGCCACGGGGCGACGCTGCGCACGATCCGGATCGAAGCCAACGGCAAGCACGCCCTGGTGCTCGGCTCGCGCACCCACTACTACGAAGGCAAGGGCGTGCGCGCCGTCGCCCACGGTGTGCGCACCGCCGCTGCCGCCGGCTGCTCGAGCCTCGTGCTCACCAACGGCTGCGGCGGCCTCAACCGCAACTGGGCCGCAGGCACCCCCGTGCTCATCTCCGACCACATCAACCTCACCGGCACCTCCCCCATCGAGGGCGCGAACTTCGTCGACCTCACCGACCTCTACTCACCCCGGATGCGGGCGATAGCCAAGGAGATCGACCCGACCCTCGACGAAGGCGTCTACGCGCAGTTCCGCGGACCTCACTACGAAACCCCCGCCGAGGTGCGCATGGCCGGGATCTTAGGCGCCGACCTCGTCGGCATGTCGACGACGCTCGAAGCGATCGCGGCCCGTCAGGCAGGCATGGAACTCATGGGCATCTCCCTGGTGACCAACCTCGCCGCCGGCATCCAGGAGACCCCGCTCTCCCACGCCGAGGTCATCGAGGCCGGCGTCGCCGCGGCCCCACGAGTCTCGCAGCTGCTCGCCGACATCATTGCGAAGCTCTGAAGGAGGCAGCCATGACCCGCGTAGCCGACCGCTTCACCGCAGGATTCGACGCCGAGGTGGTGCGCGCCTGGATCGCCGATGACCCCGACGAACAGACCGCCACGACCTTGGAGAACATCCTCGCCACCGCCGAGGCCGGGGACGAGGCGGCCAGCGCCGACCTCGAGGACCGGTTCGCAGGCCCCCTCGTCTTCGGTACCGCCGGCCTGCGCGGTGAGATCGCGGCCGGGCCGAACCGGATGAACCGCGCCGTGGTCATCCGCGCCGCGGCCGGCCTTTCGGCGTTCCTCGCCGAGACCGTCGGGCCCGGCTTCACCGTCGTCATCGGCTGCGATGCCCGGTACAAGTCCTCCGAGTTCGCGCGCGATACGGCCGCGGTCATCACTGCCGCCGGCGGCACGGCGATCCAGCTGCCCGACCAGCTGCCCACCCCGCTGCTCGCCTTCGCCCTGTCCCACCTGCAGGCCGACGCCGGGGTGATGGTCACCGCCAGCCACAACCCGCCGGCCGACAACGGCTACAAGGTCTACCTCGGTCAGCGCCCGCTGCAGGCCATCGAATCCGATCCCGACGCCGCCCTCGCCGGTGCCGGGGCCCAGATCGTCGCCCCCGCCGATGCCCTCATCGCCGAGCAGATCGCCGCGGTCGAGTCCGTGGCCTCGGTGCCGCGTGCCGAAGACGGGTGGGAGCGTCTCGATGATGCCATCGTCGAGGAGTATCTCTCCCGCATCGATTCCCTGGGGGTACGGGCGAGTGCGGACCTGTCCATCGTGCTCACCTCCCTGCACGGTGTGGGTGCGGGCGTCGCCGAGGCGGCCCTGAAGCGGACCGGTTTCACGAACATCCACCCGGTTGCCTCCCAGCAGGCACCGGACCCGGATTTCCCGACCGTGACCTTCCCGAACCCCGAAGAGGCCGGCGCACTCGACGAGTCCTATGCCCTCGCCCGGGAGGTCGACGCCGAACTCATCATCGCCAATGACCCGGATGCCGACCGGTTCTCCGCAGCGATCCCCGATGAGACCGCAGCCACCGGATTCCGGCAGCTCTCCGGCGACGAGGTGGGGCTCCTCCTCGGCGAGGACATCGCCGCGCGATTGGCCGAAAGCGGATCCAGCGGAGCGGTCTTCGCGAACTCGATCGTGTCCTCTCGCGGGCTGGGCGCTGCGGCCGCCGCCCATGGCTTCGACTTCCGCAATACGCTCACGGGCTTCAAGTGGATCTCCCGTGTGCCCGGACTCGTCTTCGGCTACGAAGAGGCACTCGGGTACTGCGTCGATCCGGGTGCCGTGCGCGACAAGGACGGGATCTCCGCGGCAGTGACCTTCGCCGCCTTGGCCTCGCGGCTCAAGGAATCGGGATCGAGCATCGATGCCGAGCTCGACCGGATCCGCACCCGTGACGGATACTACGCGACCGCGCCCCTGAGCTTC
This sequence comes from Brevibacterium sp. CCUG 69071, assembly GCF_021023135.1. Classification (GTDB taxonomy): domain Bacteria; phylum Actinomycetota; class Actinomycetes; order Actinomycetales; family Brevibacteriaceae; genus Brevibacterium. Next base: position 501,987 of record NZ_PGFV01000002.1, on the reverse strand, counting down.
CGCCTCGAGGACGTCTCCCTCATTGCGGCAGCGATGACGAAATTGCGGGAGAATCCTCCGCGCACCTTGGCCGGCTCCCCCGTCACCGAGGTCCACGACCTCTCGGCCGGTTATGACGGGCTGCCCGCCACCGACGGGATCCTGCTGCTTTCCGAGGCGAATTCGCGGGTGATCGTGCGCCCCTCGGGAACCGAGCCGAAGCTCAAGTGCTACCTGGAGGTCGTCACCGACCCCGAGGGACTCGCGGCCGCTGCCGAAGCGGACAGCCGCGCGGTCCGCGCAGCGGGACTCCGGGTCACGACCGCCTCGGCGAGTGCCTCACTCAAACCCGCCCTGAGCGAACGCCTCAACTCAATCAGCACGGAGCTCAAAACCTACTTCGGCCTCTGAGACCTCACAACTACCTGACGGGGGCCCAGCTACCTTGCGCAAGGTTGCTGGGCCCCCGTCAGGTAGCAGTGGAGGGTCAGGGCGGGGTCAGGCGTCGAGAGCGCCGAGGATTGCTGCCGAGCCGGAGAGGCCCAGTCGGGAGGCGCCGGCGGCGATCATCTCTTCGGCGGCCTCGACGGTGCGGATTCCGCCGGAGGCCTTGACGCCGAGGCGGTCCCCGACGGTCTCCCGCATGAGGGAGACCGCGTGGGCACTGGCACCGCCGGCGGGGTGGAACCCGGTGGAGGTCTTGACGAATCCGGCGCCGGCGGTCTCGGCGCGACGGCAGACCTCGCCGATCTGCTCATCGCTGAGCGCGGCCGACTCGATGATGACCTTGACCAGGGCGTCCCCGCTGGCCTCGACGACGCCGCGGATGTCGGCCTCGACTGCGTCGAAGTCACCGGCGATGGCCTGCCCGATGTTGATGACCATGTCGACCTCGGCGGCGCCGTCGGCAACGGCGCGCTGCGCCTCAGCGGCCTTGATCTCGGGCTTGACCTGACCGCTCGGGAACCCGACGACGGTGGCCACGACGAGCTCGCCCGGATCGGTGATCGGCAGCATCGACGGCGACACACAGATCGCCAGCACCCCGAGTTCCTTAGCCTCCGCCACGAGGGCGTCGACGTCGGCCAGCGTCGCCTCGGGCTTGAGCAGGGTGTGGTCGATGATGGCGGCGACGTCGGATCGGCTGGTCATGGTGTCCTCCGGTGTGGGTGGTGCTGCGATTGGTGCTGTCGTGACTGGTGGTTGTGTCGTGACGAGTGGTGCTGTGGTTGTCTGCGAGAGTTGTCTGCGAATTCAGTGTCTCAGGTGATCTTCTCGAACACGATCGACTCGGGCACTCCGCTGGCGTCTCCGCCGATCACGACCGCTCCCTCGAGGGATTCGAGTGCCCTGGGGAAGCGTTCGGGTGTCGCGGTGTGCAGGGTCATCAGCGGCTGCCCCGCGGTGACGGTGTCTCCCGGCTTGGCATGGAGTTCGATCCCGGCCACGTCCTGCACCGGGTCCTCCTTACGCGCTCGACCGGCACCGAGCCGCCACGAGGCGACCCCGACGGACAGGGCGTCGAGCTTCGTGACGACCCCGGATTCGGCGGCCGTGACGACCTCGGTGTGCTCGGCCACCGGCAGGGCGGCATCGGGATCGCCGTGCTGGGCGCGGATCATACGCTTCCACACGTCCATGGCACGTCCGTCGCTCAGCGCCGCACGGACGTCGACGTCGGTCCTGCCCGCCAAACGCAGCATCTCCTCGGCGAGTGCCACCGTAAGATCGACGACGTCGGAGGGCCCGCCGCCGGCGAGGACCTCGACGGATTCCCGGACCTCGAGGGCGTTGCCGACGGTCAGACCCAGCGGCGTGGACATATCGGTGAGCAGGGCCGAGGTCTTGACCCCGGCGGCCTTGCCAAGGTCGACCATGGTCCGGGCCAGCTGCTGGGCCTTGGGCAGGTCCTTCATGAACGCCCCGGATCCGACCTTGACGTCGAGGACGAGCCCTTCGGTGCCCTCGGCGATCTTCTTCGACATGATCGAGGAGGCGATGAGCGGAATGCAGTCAACCGTCGAGGTGGTGTCGCGCAGCGCGTAGAGCTTCTTGTCCGCCGGGGCCAGTCCGGATCCGGCGGCGCAGATGACCGCACCGAGGTCGTCGAGCTGACCGAGGATCGCCTCGTTGCTCAGTCCCGCCTGCCAGCCCGAGATGGATTCGAGCTTGTCGAGCGTGCCTCCCGTATGACCGAGCCCCCGACCGGAGAGCTGGGGCACGGCGACATCGAAGACCGCGACGAGAGGCGCCAGCGGCAGGGTGATCTTGTCCCCGACTCCCCCGGTCGAATGCTTGTCCGAGGTCGGCCGGGACAGAGAGGAGAAGTCCATGCGCTCACCCGAGGCGATCATCGCCTGCGTCCAGTCAGCGATCTCGGCCGGTTCCATGTCATTGATGAAGATCGCCATGGCCAGGGCGGCCATCTGCTCATCGGCGACGACACCGCGGGTGTAGGCGTCGATCACCCAATCGATCTGATCCTTACTCAGTGCACGTCCGTCGCGTTTGGTCGCGATGACGTCCACGGCGTCGAATGCCTCTACGGTCACGGTGTCAGTCCTTCGTTCTCGATCTCGGCCCGGAACCGGCAACGGGACTGCAGGTCTACCTCGGCGATCCTCGGTTCAATGCGATCCTCGGTTCAATGCGATCCTCGGTTCAATGCGATCCTCGGTTCAATGCGATCCTCGGTTCAGTGCAATCAGTGCAATCAGCGCGCTCAGTGCTTCGCGGCGTGCTGGTCCTGCGCACGGCCGCGCAGGTGGTCAGGCCCGAAGGCCTCGGGCAGCACCACGGAGAGCGGAGAGCGGCCGCTGGGCATGTTGATGACCAGGTCGTTTCCGCCGTGTTCGAACAGCAGCTGCCGGCAGCGTCCGCAAGGGACGAGGGTAGTGCCGTTGCCGTCGACACAGTCGAAGGCGACGAGACGACCGCCGCCGGACATGAACAGGTCCGTGACCAGAGAGCACTCGGCGCAGAGGGTGACCCCGAAGGAGGCATTCTCGATATTGCAGCCGCTGACGATACGTCCGTCATCGACGAGGGCCGCTGCGCCAACCGGATACGAGGAATAGGGCACGTAGGCCCTCGTCATGACTAGCGCTGCTTCATCTCGCAGCAACGCCCACGTGTCCTCGCTCAGGTCCTCGACCGAGACGGGGGTGGGCTCTTCGCTCCACACTTGTTCGGAGGCTTCGACATCTGCAGAAGTCACGAGGGTACCTCTCTGTGTTCGTGAACTATTTGACGTAGGGGACGCCTTCGGCCGCGGGCGGACGGACACGTCCGACGAACCCGGCGACGGCGAAGACCGTGACGATGTAGGGCAGCATCAGCAGCAGCTCGTTGGCCACCGGGGTGCCGATGGACTGGAGCGTGTTGCCGAGGCTCTTGGAGAAGCCGAACAGCAGTGCCGCAAGCAGCGCGCCCTTCGGGTTCCATTTGCCGAGGATCATCGCGGCCAGGGCGATATAGCCCTGCCCGGCCGACATCTCCTTGCCGAAGGCCAGCCCCGATCCGACGGTGAAGAACGCACCGCCGAGTCCGGCGATGGCTCCGGCCATGAGCGTGTTGCGCACGCGGGTGAAGTTGACCTTGATGCCCACGGTGTCCGCGGCCTTCGGGTGTTCGCCGACGGCCCGCATCCGCAGTCCCCACTTCGACCGGAAGACGAAGATCTGCAGGGCGATGACGACGACGTACATGATGTAGACGAGGATGTTCTGGTCGAAGAGCACCCGGCCGAGGATGGGGATGTCCGAGAGCAGCGGAATCGGCAGATTCGGCAGCTTCTGACGGGCGTTCCACAACTCGGGATTCTCGGTCAGCACCGTCGAGTAGAGGAAGCTCGTGAGGCCGACGACGAGGACGTTGAGGACGACGCCGATGATGATCTGGTTGACCCAGTACTTCACCGCGAAGAAGGTGAGCACCACGGCCACGAGGGCACCGGCGATCGGGGCGGCGAGAAGTCCCGCATAGGGATTCTTGACCACCGAGGCGACCACCGCGGCGAGGAAGGCCCCGGCGAGCAGCTGGCCTTCGATGGCGATGTTGATGATGCCCGAGCGTTCGCCGACGAGGCCGCACATGGCGCCGAAGATCAGCGGCACGGACAGCGCCAGGGCGCCGGCGAGCAGCGTCGTCAGCGGGATCACGCCGCCGCTTCCACCGCCGGCCCAGGCGAGGAAGGAGACGACGAAGACGATGCCAAAGAGCATCGGGAACCACGAGCCGATGCTCCGGCGATTGACCGCCAGGTAGATCGAGACCGCCGCCATGGCGACGAGGATGATCGAGAGCACGAGGCCGGCGGCCTGGGCGGGCACGACGATCTCGGGGATGGCGAAGAAGTCGCCGCTGGTCGCAATCCGGAAGGTCGTCTCACCCTCGCGGCCGATGATGCCGAAGAAGATGAGGGAGACGAGGCCGAGGATCGTATAGACGATAGGGAACTTCCACGCGATCGGGGTCAGCGACTTCGACTGCGCAGCAGGTGTTGCTTCAACGGTCTGAGCGGTCATCTCAGGCCTCCTTCCGCTTGAGCACCGGCGTGGGCAACCGGAAGATCGACCTCACCAGGGGCGGGGCCGCGATGAGCAGCACGATGACGGACTGGACGACGAGGACGATGTCGATCGGCGTGCCGGTCTGCGACTGCATGAGGTAGCCGCCGGCCTTGAAGGCGCCGAAGAGCAGACCGGCGAGGAAGGTGCCCAGAGGCTTCGACCGCCCCAGCAGGGCCACGGTGATCGCATCGAAGCCGATGGACCCGCTGATCCCGCCGGTGAGTTTGTATTCGGTGCCGAGCACCTGGGCGGCTCCGCCGAGTCCGGCCAGCGCGCCGGCGACGACCATCACCAGGATGGTCACCTTGGACACCGAGATGCCTGCGGTGCGGGCCGCGTGCGGGTTCGCACCGACGGCCTTGAACTCGAAGCCGACCGTCGAACGCTCGAGCAGCCACCACACGAAGATCGTGGCGAGGATCGCGATGATGAATCCGAAGTGGAGCCGGAAGGGTGCGGGCAGGAGCAGGAACATCTGCGCGGAGTCGTCGACGGTGCGCGACTGCGGGTTCGCCGAGGCGGTGTGCGTGAACCAGCTCTGCTTGAGCAGGTAGCCCAGCAGGTAGCCGGCGATCGAGTTGAGCATGATCGTCACGATCACCTCGTTGGCGCCGGTCCGTGCCTTGAGCACGCCGGCGATCCCGGCCCAGACGGCGCCGCCGATGATGCCGCCGAGTGCGGCCACGAGCATGTGGACGACGGGAGGCAGGGGCAGCGCATAGCCGAGGAATCCGGCGATCGTCGCGCCGAGGATGACCTGGCCCTGACCGCCGATGTTGAACAGTCCCGAGCGGAAGGCCAGGGCGATGCCGAGGCCGGCGAGGATGAGCGGTGTGCCGTTGACCATCGATTCGGTCAGCGGCCGGATCGAGCGCTCGGCGGTCCTGGCGTCCCAGTCGAAGACCGCGCCGCGGAAGAGCGCGGAGTAGGCCTCACCGATGGTGGTGAAGAGGGTGGAGAAGAAGGAGCCGGGGGCCGCGAAGAGGTTCTTCGCCGCCTCGACGACCTCGGCGTTCGACACGGCGATGAGGATGCCGCCGAGCAGGAGGGCGACGATGATCGCGAGCACGGAGACCAGCCAGGATCCGGACAGGATCTCCTGGAGCAGATTCTGTTCCTTGCCCGGCTCCGCCTCGGCGGTCGGTGGTGGAGCCGGCGATGGGGCCGCCGGGGAGATATCGGTCGTCATTTGGTCTCCTCCGCCGAGGTGGTGGCTGAGTTCTCATTCGCACCGGCGGCGTGGTTCGCCGAGGTGGTGGTCGGCTCGGCAGCGTCGGTCGCTGCGGCCGGGGCCTCGCTCGCGGTGGCGGCGAGTGCCTCTTCGGCCGGGACACCGGCCATCATCAGGCCCAGCGCCTCACGCGAGGTGTCGGCGCCGACGATGCCGACGATGCGTCCCGAATACATCACCGCGATCCGGTCGGCGAGGCCGTAGACCTCATCGAGTTCGGTCGAGACGATGATGCACGGGGTGCCGGAGTCACGCTCGGCGATGACGCGCTTGTGCACGAATTCGATCGAACCCACGTCGAGTCCGCGGGTCGGTTGGCTGGCGATGAACAGGCGCAGCTGCCGGCCGAGCTCGCGGGAGAGCACGACCTTCTGCTGGTTGCCGCCGGAGAGCGTGGCGATCGGATCGACGACGCTGCCGAGTCGGATGTCGAATTCCTCGACCTTCTTCTTCGCCTCCTCGGTGATGACCGAGGACTTGAGGTTGAGTCCCTTGGCGTAGGGTGCGCGGTCGTAGACGTCGAGGATCATGTTCTCGCGGATCGCGAACTCGGCGATGATGCCGTCGGTCGACCGGTCCTCGGGGACGAAGCCGATTCCCGCGCCGAGGCGGTCCTTGACGGATTCTCCGACGAGGTTCTTCCCGTCCAGGCTGATCGTGCCCAGGCGCGGTTCGGTCAGTCCGATGATGGTCTCGGCCAATTCGGTCTGCCCGTTGCCCTGCACACCGGCGATCGCGAGGATCTCACCTCGGCGCACATCGAAGGACACGTCGTCGACGACGATGTTCTCGGCTTTGTCGACCACGGTGAGGTTCCTGACCTGGAAGGTCGCGTCACCGGGATCGGCATCGTCCTTCTCGGTCGTCAGCGACACGGCACGGCCGACCATCTGGCTGGCCAGCTCCGCCTCGGTGGAATCCGGGGAGGCCTCCCCGACGATCCTGCCGCGGCGGATGACCGTGATCGAATCCGCGATCGCACGGACCTCGCGGAGTTTGTGGGTGATGAAGACGATCGAGGTGCCCTGCTCCTTGAGCTGGCGCATGATCGAGATCAGCTCATCGGTCTCCTGCGGGGTGAGCACGGCGGTGGGCTCGTCGAGAATGAGGATCTTGGCGTCGCGGGAGAGCGCCTTGATGATCTCCACGCGCTGCTGGGCACCGACGGGCAGGTCCTCGATGAGGGCATCGGGGTCGATGTTGAAGTTGAATCGGGAGGAGATCTCGGTGACCTTCTTCCGCGCCTCGGCGAGGTCGATGAGTCCGAGGTTCTTCGTCGGCTCGTAGCCCAGCGCCACGGATTCGGCGACGGTGAAGACGGGCACGAGCATGAAGTGCTGGTGGACCATGCCGATGCCCGCCGCCACCGCATCACCGGGACCGGAGAACTTCACCGGCTCGTCGTCGATGAGGATCTCTCCCCCGTCGGCGTCGTAGAGTCCGTAGAGGACGTTCATCATGGTGGACTTGCCGGCGCCGTTCTCACCCAACAGGGCGTGGATCTCGCCCGGTTCGACGGTGAGGTCGATGTGGTCATTGGCCACGAACGATCCGAACACCTTGGTCATCCCGCGAAGCTCGAGTTTCACTGCTCCCGGTACTCCTCACAAATTCGAAAACTGCAGGGCCGAATCGTCTCGGCCCTGCAGTTTAACCTATCCGCTTATTTCGGCGTGCTCTCGGATTCCACGGTCAGGCTGCCGTCGATGATCTGCTGCTTGAGATCCTCGACCTTCTTCTTCACGTCTTCGGGAACCTCGTCCTCGAAGTCGTGGTACGGAGCCAGTCCGACGCCTTCGTTCTCGAGGGTGCCGACGTAGGGCTCGGCGGTGAAGTTGTCGTCCATGCCCTCCTTGATGGTGTCCTCGACCGCGTTCGCGATCTCCTTGACCACCGAGGTGAGGATGATGTCTCCGTATTCCGTTGACTCATAGCCGTCGGAGTCGACCCACACGAGCTTGACGTCATCGGCTTCCTTCGCAGCCGCGGCGGCACCGAGGCCGACCGGGCCGGCGACGGGCATGATGACGTCGGCACCCTGGGAGATGAGCTGCTTGGTCAGCTCCTGGCCCTGGCCCTGGTTCTCGAAGTCGCCGGAGAAGGATCCGTCCTGCTTGTCCTTGTCCCAGCCGAGGAGTTTGACGTCCTTCTTGTTGTCTTCATTGAACTTCTTCACGCCGTCGGCGAAGCCGTCCATGAAGATCGTCACCGAGGGAATCTGGATGCCGCCGAAGGTGCCGACCTTGCCCGATTCGGAGGAGGCCGCTGCGACATAGCCGGCGAGGTACGCGGCCTCGGCGGTGTTGAACACGACGGGCTTGGCGTTGTCGACGGTCACCGGATTGCCGTCGGCGTCGGAGAAGGTCGAGTCGATGAGCGCGAAGTTGAGGTCGGTGTTCGCCTCGGCGGCCTCCTGGATCGTGTCTTCGAGGAGGAAGCCGACACCGAAGGTGAGGTTGCAGCCGGCCTGAACCATGTTGTCGACATTCGGCTTGAAGTCCGCATCGCCCTGCGATTCCGCGTCCTTCTCCTCGATGCCGAGGTTCTTCTTCGCGTTCTCCAGGCCTTCCTTGCCGGACTGGTTGAACGACTGGTCGTCCCAGCCGCCGGAGTCCGAGACCATGCAGGCCAGGTAGTCCTCAGCGGAGTCTCCGCCGCCGCCTGAACCGCAGGCCGAAAGAACAAGGGCGGATGCAGCGATCATCGACACCGCGGATGCGAGCTTCTTCACGTTGACTCTTCTCTCATTACTGACAATGGCACCGGTGGAGGCCACGTCTGCCTCTGCCGAGTTTGTGAAACCACTGGGTGAACTGTCATATTTTGGTGAGTTTCCCGACAGTCTAATGCACTCCGAGCACGCGTCACGCGCGTCTAGCACCCGAATCCGGAACACCGATATGAAACCGCAATAATCTGTCATGCGGACCTGCCGAGGCGACCGCGCAATCCCGCGCGATGATCGACGGTGGCGACCACCTCGGCGCGGGTGGGCGCGATGACGGCTGCGGGTGCGAACGATGACGGCCGCGACGCGCTCGTGCTCTAGGCTAGAGGGCGTTATGGCACATCTTCTCGGGGCCGAAGCCCTGCACCTCGAATACCCCACCCGCGTCGTCTTCGACTCCGTGACCATCGGCGTCGACACCGGGGACATGATCGGCATCGTCGGGCGCAACGGCGACGGCAAGTCGAGCCTGCTGGGCATGCTCGCCGGCACCATCGATCCCGATGCCGGGAGGGTGACCTACCGGGGTGGCCTACGGCTGGGCATGCTCGGCCAGAGCGACGACCTCGACCCCGAGGCGAGCGTCGGCTTCTCCGTCGTCGGTGACATGGCCGACTACGAATGGGCGGCCGATCCCAAGGCACGCGACATCATCTCCGGGCTCATCGCCGATCTCGACTGGGATGCCCCGGTCTCCAGCCTCTCCGGCGGACAGCGACGCCGGGTGGCCCTGGCCGCCCTGCTGATCGGCGACTGGGACCTGCTCATCCTCGATGAGCCGACAAACCACCTCGACGTCGACGGCATCGCCTGGCTGGCGGCGCATGTGAAGAACCGGTGGCCGAAGAACTCCGGGGCTCTGCTGCTCGTCACCCACGATCGGTGGTTCCTCGACGAGGTGTGCACGAAGACCTGGGAGGTCCACGATCGGATCGTCGAACCCTTCGAGGGCGGATACGCGGCCTACGTCCTTCAGCGCGTCGAACGTGATCGGATCGCGGCAGCGACCGAGCAGAAGCGTCAGAATCTCATGCGCAAGGAGCTGGCCTGGCTGCGCCGAGGTGCTCCGGCCCGGACCTCGAAGCCGAAGTTCCGCATCGAGGCCGCAAACCAGCTCATCGCCGACGTCCCCGAGGTGCGCAACCCCATCGAGCTGAAGAAGATGGCGACCGCCCGACTCGGCAAGGACGTCGTCGATCTGCTCGATGTGTCCAAGAGCTACGACGGTCGCGCGATCCTCCACGATGTCACCTGGCGGATCGGCCCCGGCGAGCGCACAGGGATCCTCGGGCCGAACGGAGCGGGCAAGTCGACCCTGCTCGGGCTCATCGCCGGCGAGGTCGAGGCCGATGAGGGACGCGTCAAGCGCGGCAAGACCGTGCAGATCGGCGTTCTCGATCAGCAGTTCAAGGACCTGGCGGGGCTGCGTGGACGCAAGGTCCGCGAAGTCCTCGCCGATTCGAAGACGAGCTTCACGATCGAGGGCAAGGACTACACTCCCGCCCAGCTGCTCGAGAGGCTCGGCTTCGCCAAAGAGCACCTCTCGGCTCGAGTGGGCGATCTCTCGGGCGGCCAGAAGCGCCGGCTGCAGCTGCTGCTTCTGCTCATGTCCGAACCCAATGTCATCATCCTCGACGAGCCGACGAACGACGTCGACTCGGACATGCTCGCGGCCATGGAGGATCTGCTCGATTCCTGGCCGGGCACCCTCATCGTCGTCTCCCACGACCGCTATCTGCTCGAACGCGTCACGGATCAGCAGTACGCGATCCTCGACCACGGCCTGCGCCACGTGCCCGGCGGAGTCGATGAGTACCTCAAGCTGCGAGCAGAGGCGGCTCGGGCCTCGGGCCCGGGCGGCTCCGGTGGGGCCGCCTCGGCGAGTGGTGCCGCATCCGGGGCCTCCGGTACGGACGCTGGGACTGCCTCCGGGCAGGACGGCTGCGGGCAGGACGGCTCCGGGCAGGACGGCTCCGGGCAGGCTGGCGGGACCAGACTCTCCGGCGCCGAAGCGCGCGCGGCGAAGAAGGAGGTCTCCTCGATCGAGCGCCGCATGGACAAGCTCAACCAGCGCATCTCCCGCGCCCATGAGGAGATGGCCGAGCACGATCAGACCGACTTCGAAGGACTCGCCGAACTCACGGCCTCCCTGCGGACGCTCCGGGATGAGATGGACGAACTCGAGGAGCGGTGGCTCGAAGCTAACGAAGCGCTGGAAGCCTGATGGTCGACGAGAAGCGGATGCGCGAACTCCTGGATGCGGAGGACCGCGACACCCAGAGCCTCATAGCCTCGCTGTCCTCGAGCATCGAGGACCTCGCCGCCGCCCGCGAGGGTGACAACAGCGACGACGAACATGACCCGGAAGGCTCGACGCTGGCCTTCGAACGCTCCCAGTCCGAGACCCTGCTGCGCGAGTCCCGGCAGCGACTGACCGAGATCGCCGCGGCGCTCGAGCGTCTCGACGAGGGCACCTTCGGCCTCTGTGTCGTCTGCGGAGAACCCATTCCCGAGGTCCGCCTCGAAGCCCGCCCCTATGCCGCGACCTGCGTGGCCTGCGCAAGCTGAGCGACGGCGCAAGCTGAGCGACGACGGCGGCTGCGGCCGTCCTCATCGGCGATCTCTGGGGTTCGAGAACCTGCTGGGGTCCGAGAACCTGACAGCCACCTGAACCGCACCTCAAAGCGTTATCAAATCTTTATTATTCGCGCGGTGATTCAGCTATCGTGTCCGGGTGCCCACTCGTGACTATCGCCTTGACCGCGCCAAAGGCATCCTCATCTTCACCGTCGTCCTCGGCCACCTGCTGGCGAGGACCTCGCCGTGGGGCGACGATGCGCTCAGCGCACCGATGTACCTCATCTACTCCTTCCACATGCCGGCCTTCGTCTTCCTCGCCGGCATCACGGCGAAGTCGAACCGACTGCCCGAGAGGATCCTGAACTTCCTCGTTCTCCTCGCCGCGGTGCTGCCTCTGATGTGGGCGTGGATGTCGATGTTCGGCCTCGATCCCGACTACAGCCTGCTCACTCCGTTCTGGTACTCCTGGTTCCTGCTGTCGATGGCGTGGTGGATGGTCACCGTGCCGTTCATCGAACGGTTCCCTCGGGCCGTCCTGGTCACCTCGGTGGCCGTCGGCCTCTTCGGCGGCGTCCTGCCGATCCTCGACACGGAGCTCTCGGCTGCTCGGACGATGGTGTTCTGGCCCTTCTTCGTCATCGGCAAGCTCTACGGAAAGCAGATCCTCGACTGGGCCGGCAACCTCGCGATCTGGCAGAAGCTCGGGCTCAGCGCGGCCGCGCTCGCCGCCATCACCGCCTTCTACCTCGACGATGTCGACAACGACTGGCTTTTCGGCAGCCTCAACTTCGCCCACTTCCACGTCGGCATCCCCGAAGGGGTGGGCATCCGACTGATCCTCGACATCGGAGCCCTGCTGATGACGCTGACGCTGCTCGCGTGGGTGGGCGAGAAGCAGAATGTGCTCGCCACGATCGGCCGCCACAGCCTCTCTGTCTACGTCCTCCACGGATTCGTCGTCCGCGGCCTCCAGCCGGCACTCGACGACAGCCTCGAGGTCATCGGGCCCATCGCCGTCTTCGGCATCTGCCTGGGCATCGCCGTGCTGGTCACCTGGATACTGTCGTGGGAGCCCTTCGATCGAGCCCTGCGCTGGTACGCCACGACGGTGTCCGGCCTCCTCCTCCGCCCCTTCGCCCGACTGCGCTCCACACCGGGCCGACACTCCGCCGCTGCGGAACGGAAGGCTCCGGCCACCTCGGCGAATTGAAATATGTCATTGTGACGCACGCAACACAGCTCGTCGTGCTTTCATATCGAGGTTCGGGTCTCCACCCGAGCGACACCTGCCCCTCCTCACACATCACTACGGAGAGCACCCATGACCGAGACCAATCCACTCACCGCCCGGCTCGATGCCGGCCCCGTGATCTGCGCCGAAGGCTTCCTGTTCGAGCTCGAGAAGCGCGGCTACCTGTCCGCCGGTGAATTCGTGCCCGAGGTGGCGCTCGAGTTCCCGGACGCCCTGCGGTCCCTGCACGTGGACTTCCAGCGCGCGGGCTCCGACATCGTCGAGGCCTTCACCTACAACGGCCACCGCGAGAAGATGCGGGTCATCGGCAAGGAGGACCTGCTCGAGCCGCTCAACCGCTCGGCCCTGCAGATCGCCCGCAGCGTTGCGGACGCCAAGCCCGGGAACTTCATGGCCGGCAACATCTCGAACTCGAACATCTGGGATCCCGACAACGTCGAGAAGCAGAACGAGGTCCGCGCCATGTTCACCGAGATGGTCGGCTGGGCCGTCGACGAAGGCGCCGATCTCATCGTCGGTGAGACCTTCTACTTCGCCGAGGAGGCCATCGCCGCCGCCGAGATCGCCAAGGCCAGCGGCCTGCCCGTCGTGCTCACGCTCGCGCCCATGGCCTTCCAGGAGATGGCCGACGGGGTCGGCATCGTCGAAACCGCGCAGCGTCTCGAACAGCTCGGTGTCGACGTCGTCGGCCTCAACTGCTTCCGCGGGCCGGCGACGATGCTGCCGTGGCTGCGCCAGATCCGCGAGGCCGTGTCCTGCCACGTCGGTGCCCTGCCGATTCCCTACCGGACCACGGAGAAGGAACCGACGTTCTTCAACCTCTCGGATCCGACCGCCGAGGTGGCTTCACCGCACGGACGCACCTTCCCCACCGCGTTGGATCCGCTGCAGACCAATCGGTATGAGATCGGCGCCTTCGCGAAGGAGGCCTACGAGCTGGGCGTCAACTACATCGGCGTGTGCTGCGGGGCGACCCCGATGCACATCCGCGAGGTCGCCGAGGCGGTCGGGCTGACCACCGAGGCGAGCCGCTTCTCGGAGAACATGCGCAACCACTTCATGTACGGCGACAACGAGCGCCTTGCAGAGAACGTGGTCGCTCTTGGGCCTACTGCCTGAGGTTCGGTCCTGCGCCACTTCGCAATATGCACCGAGAATGACACAACCACCCGTTGCTACGGGTGGTTGTGTCATTTTGTGTAGGACGTACGCACGAAAGGCCGTCGCGCTGCGTCAGGCTTCGGCCGTCACACCGATCGAGTCGAGTGCTGCCTCGAGGCGGGCGACCGTGCTGTCGATGTCGCCGAGCTTGTCGAGCCCGAACAGGCCGATGCGGAAGGACGAGAAGTCCTCGGGTTCATCGCACTGCAGGGGCACGCCGGCGGCGATCTGCACGCCGACCTCCTTGAAGTCGGCGCCGGTGGCCAGCTTCGGGTTGTCGGTGTGGACGACGACCACGCTCGGCGAGGCGAACTCGTCCGAAGCCACCGAAGGCAGACCGCGATCGGCGAAGACCCGACGCACCCGCTCACCGAGCTCACGCTGAGCCGATTCGAGCTTGTCGAAGCCGCGCTCCTCGGTCTCGCGCATGAGCTCGACATTGTGCGTGAGCGCATCGGTCGGCATCGTCGCGTGATACGGGGTCCGACCCTCCTCGTAGTCATCGGCGATCGACAGCCACTTCTTCAGATCCATCGCGAAGCTCGTCGACGTCGATGCTTCGACCGCGACCCGACCGGCCGAACTGAGCATGACGTAGCCGGCGCACGGCGATCCGCTCCAGCCCTTCTGCGGGGCGGAGAGGAGCACATCGACGCCGAGGTCGGTCATCGAGGCCCACATCGCACCCGAGGCGATGCAGTCGAGGACGAACAGGCCACCGACCGAATGCACGGCCTCGGAGACGGCCCGGACGTAGTCGTCGGGCAGCAGCATCCCCGAGGCAGTCTCGACGTGGGGAGCGAACACGACATCGGGCTTCGCGCGCTCGATGGCGGCGACCACCTCGGCGACGGGAGCCGGTGACCATGCCGACTGGTGCTCGGGACTGTCGGCCGAGGCCTTGAGCACGGTCGTCTCGGAGGCGATGGCTCCGGCGTCGAGGATCTGCGACCAGCGGAAGGAGAACAGACCGTTGCGCACGATGAGCGCCTTCTTGCCGGTGGCGAGCTGGCGGGCCACCGATTCCATCGCGTAGCTGCCGCCGCCTGGGACGATGGCCGCCGACTCGGCGTCGTAGGCCGAGCGCAGGATCCGGTTGATGTCCTGCATCACGGACACGAACCGCTTCGACATGTGGTTGAGCGAGCGGTCGGTGAAGACCACTGAGTATTCGAGCAGGCCGTCTGGGTCAACATCTTCGTGTGGCAAAGTCATGGTCCTAACATAGCCACTCATCCGGCACTCCGGCCACCGGCGTCGTGCTGTGAGACCGGCAGCGCGGTGCCTTCAGCGTGAGTGGCGAATCAGATCTCGGTCTCGCCCCGGTCACCGGACCACCGGGTGTGGAATGTGCCTGCACGATCGATGCGTGCATACGTGTGGGAGCCGAAGCGGTCCCGCTGCGCCTGGATGAGCGCCGCACTGCCGGCTTCGGTGCGCAGCCCGTCGTAGTAGGCCAGGGTCGAGGCAAGGCCGGGCACCGCGATGCCGCGGCTGATCGCACGGATCACGGTGGAGCGCAGAGCATCCTGACATCGCCCGGCGACGTCGCGGACATAGCCGTCCGCGAGCAGGGTCCCAGTCGCGGTCTCGGCGCTGTAGGCGTCGACGATCCGGTCGAGCAGGCGCGCCCGGATGATGCATCCGGCCTGCCAGATGGAGGCGAGCTCGCCGAGGTCGATCTCCCACCCGTACTCGCCTGCACCGGCGGAGATCTCGTGGAATCCCTGCACATAGGCCATCACCTTGCCCAACAGCAGACCCCGTCCGATCTCGTCGACGAGCGCCGCGCGCTCGTCACCGTCGGGAACAGCCGTCACGTCAGCGGTGTCGCCGACATCGAAGCCGGGGACGGCGCCCGCGTGGGAGAGCGGCCCATCGAGCCGTCTGCCCTCGACCCGCAGCTCCGCCGCGGATGACAGAGATCGGGAGAAGACCGCCTCGGCGATGGTGGGCACGGGCACCCCGAGGTCGAGTCCCGTCTGCGCCGTCCAGGCACCGGTGCCCTTGGCCTGCGCCGCATCGGCGACGATGTCGACGAACGGACTGCCCGTGGCGGCGTCGACATGGGCCAGCACATCGGCAGTGATCTCGATGAGGTAGGACCCGAGCTCGCTGTCGTTCCACCGTTCGAAGACCTCGGCGATCTCGGCCGGGACCATGCCGAGACCGTCACGCAGGAGGGTGAACGCTTCGGCGATGAGCTGCATATCGGCATATTCGATGCCGTTGTGAACCATCTTGACGAAGTGGCCGGCCCCGTCGGCGCCGATATGAGCGACGCAGGCCGAACCGGAGTCGGCGGACGATCCGGTATCGGCGGGCGAGCCGGAATCCGCCACCGACCCGGAGCCGGCGTCCGAGCCGTCTCCTGCTCTGGCCGCGATGGGTTCGAGAAGCGGACGCAGACGGTCCCACGCTGCGCTCGATCCGCCGACCATGAGCGAGGGGCCGAGCAGTGCACCGACCTCTCCCCCGGAGATGCCGACACCAGCGAACTCGATGCCGGTGTCCTCCAGCTGCCGACCGCGTGCGATGGTGTCCCGGAAATGCGAATTGCCGCCGTCGACGATGATGTCACCAGGGGCGAACACCTCCGTGAGGTCGGCGATCGCCGAATCTGTCGCTCGTCCGGCATTGACCATGAGGATGGCCACGCGCGGGCCGGTGAGCTTCTCGGCAAGGTCGGCCGGACTCGAGGCGACAATGAACTCTGCCTCGGGGAAGTCCGCTGCAACCGTCTGCGCACGGGAGAGGTCTCGGTCGTAGATCGCCACCCTGTGCCCGGTCTGACGAGCGAGGTTGCGGGCCAGATTCGACCCCATCACGCCGGTTCCGATCACCGCGACATCGGCCTTCATCAGCATTCCCCTTTCCTGGGAGCGCTGGTATTGACAGTCTCTCGCCACCAGCACTACGGTGCAATAAATCTGTTTTATTAGCTGATTATAGGTTTTTCCTCATATTTTATCGAGAGGTTTCCGACATGGGCCACAGCCCTTCCCTTTCACCACTCGTCATCATGGGTGTCTCGGGAACCGGCAAGACCGTCCTCGGCGCGCAGGTGGCGCAGGCCCTCGACCGTCGCTTCGTCGATGCCGACGATCTCCACTCCACGGCGAACAAGGCGAAGATGGCCTCGGGCACACCGCTCGACGACGATGACCGCGCCCCGTGGCTGGAGTCCGTGGCCGCCGAAGCCGCACGTGCTCCGGCGCCGGTCATCGCCTGCTCGGCCCTCAAGCGCTCCTACCGCGATCTGCTGCGCACGGCCGCGCCCGACCTCCTCTTCATCCACCTCGACGGTCCCCGCGAGGTCATCGCCCGACACCTGGCCCGCCGCGACCACGAGTTCATGTCCCCTGATCTGCTCGACTCCCAGCTGGCCACGCTCGAACCTCTCGCACCCGAGGAAGCCCACGCCGTCGTCGACGTCGACCAGCCGATCCCGGAAGTCCTCGACGCCATCCTCGACTGCCTATCCGCCCACCCGTCCACCTGACCTCAAGGAAGAGGAACAATGACCGATCTCGACTTAGCCTGGACCCTGTCCTCGCCGGCACTCCTCGGACTCGCCGCCTTGGCCATCGCCCTCCTGCTCCTGCTCATCATCAAGGCTCGGCTGCATGCCTTCATCGCCCTCGTCATCGTCAGCGTGCTCACCGCCCTGGCCTCGGGCATCCGTCCCGGAGATCTCATCGACGTTCTCTACGACGGCTTCGGCTCCACTCTGGCCAGCGTCGCCCTGCTCGTCGGACTCGGCGCGATGCTCGGGCGCATGCTCGAGCTCTCCGGCGGCGCCGAGGTGCTCACCGACGCCCTCATCCGAGTATTCGGAGAGAAGCGGGCACCGCTGGCGCTCGGCGTGACTTCCCTGCTCTTCGGGTTCCCGATCTTCTTCGACGCCGGCCTCGTCGTCATGCTGCCGATCATCTTCACCATCGCGCGCCGGCTCGGCGGATCCCTTCTCCTCTACGCAATGCCCGCGGCCATGGCGTTCTCCGCGATGCACATCTTCGTGCCCCCGCACCCCGGTCCCGTGGCCGCCTCCGGTCTGCTGGGAGCGAATATCGGACTCGTACTCATCTGCGGGCTCATCATCGCGATCCCCTCCTGGTACCTCACCGGCTATCTCTTCGGACTCATCATCGGCAGACGCATCGACGTCACTGTTCCCGACGTCCTCTCAGGCGGGAAGAACGACGCCTTCGCCGAGTTCTCCTCCAAACCGAGGCTCGGCCAGGTCGTCTTCCTCCTCGTCCTTCCCCTTGTGCTCATCTTCCTCAACACCGGGCTCAACTTCGCTGGAGAGGCCGGCTGGGTCGACACCGAATCCACGCTCATTGCGTCCCTGCGGCTGCTCGGCGAGACCCCGATCGCGCTGCTCATCACCGTTGTCTTCGCCATGTGGCTGCTCGGGTGGCGGCAGAACAAGGGCCGCAGTCTCGTCGAGACAGTCGCCGACTCAGCGCTCGGCCCGGTCTGCTCGATCATCCTCATCACCGGCGCCGGCGGCATGTTCGGCGGTGTTCTGCGTGCCAGCGGCATCGGCGACTCCCTCGCCGATTCGCTCGCAGCTCTCGGACTCCCCGTCATCGTCGCCGGCTTCGTCATCGCAGCGATCGTACGAATCGCGCAGGGTTCGGCCACAGTGGCGCTGACCACGGCGGCCGCGCTCGTGCAGCCGATCGTCGTGGGCAATCCGGACTTCTCGAGCCTGCAGGTCGTGGCCATCGTGCTCTCGCTGGCTGCCGGATCGGTGTTCGCCAGCCATGTCAATGACTCCGGCTTCTGGCTGGTCTCCCGATTCTTCGGCATGGACACGAAAACGACGCTGAAGACATGGACGGTCGCGGAAACGCTGCTGGGCACCGTCGGCTTCGCGTTCAGCCTCGCCCTCTACGGTATCGTCAGCCTGTTCTGAAGCGCGGGCGCCGGACCCGACGCCCTCAGCGGCGCGGGCGCCGAGGTTCGTCGGCCCAGACGCTGCCCATCTCGTCATCGGCCTTCGCCACGATCTTCGCCATCGCCTCTCTGGCCTTCTCCGGGTCCTGCCGTCCGATGGAGTCGGCCACATCGAAGTGCCACTGCAGGGCGTCGGGGTGTGGGAACTGCGGCATGAGTCCGGCTCCGGTGCGTCCGGCGAGAATCTCACCGATGACTGTGTCGAAAGCGGCGAAGAGCTCATTGCCCCCTGCCCCGAGGACCGCCCGGTGGAAGGCCACATCGACGTCGAGGAACGCTGCGACGTCCCCCTGCCGACCGCTCGAGCGCATCCGGGCGGCCAGGGTCATGATCTCCTCGGCGGCCTCGGCCGGGGCGTACTGAGCCGCCAGCGCCGCCGCCTCGGGTTCGATGGCCACGCGCAGCTCGGTCAGCGAGCGCAGCTGTCCCGCCGGAGCCTCGGTCATTCTCCACCGGATGACAAGCGGATCGAGCAGTGTCCATTCGGACATCGCAAGAATGACGAGCCCGAGCCGCTTCACGGGCCGCAGCATGCCGAGTGATTCGAGGACGCGCACGACTTCGCGCACGACCGACAGCGACACGTCGTAGCGTGCCCGCAGATCCTCGGCCCTGATGATCGTCCCGGCGACCAGCCGACCGGCGACGATGTCCTGGCCGATCTGATCCCGCAGATGTTCATGGAGATTGAGACGATTCGACGTCACGGATTCTCCACCACGTGCGCGCCTGGGGCGGGACCGATCGTCCGCAGCGCCTCCTTGACTCCGCGGGTGGCCTGCAGCAGAACCGCGAGGTCGAGGGCGTGGCGGGCATCGCGGGCGAGGAAGCCGATCGTCGGCCCGGATCCGCTGAGCAGCGGGAGCAGGGCACCGGCGTCGTGGCCGGCGTCGATCACTTCGGCGAGTTCCGGCATGACGGCGACGGCGGCCTCGGTGAGGTCGTTCGCGGCGGCCGTGGCCAGTGCGTCCGGGTCGCCGGCGGCGAGCCCGGTGAGCACCTCTGCGGGCACCTCGACGGCTTCGGGTTCGGGGTTGAGCTCGTCGAAGCGCGCGTAGATCTGCGGTCTCGGCAGCTGCCGCGCCGAGGTGGCCATCACCCAGTGGAACGATCCGCGGGTGAGGACGGGGCTGAGGCTCTCCCCGCGACCGTGTCCGATGGCCGTGCCCCCGCGCAGCAGGAAGGCGACATCGGCCCCGAGCTCGACGGCGCAGTCGCGGAGCAGTCCGTCCGGGACTCCCCCGACGAGGTGCGCGGCACCGCAGAGTGCGGCGGCCGCATCGGCGGAACCGCTGCCCATGCCGCCGCCGACGGGCACCTGTTTGTCGATGACGATGTCGAGGTCGCGGAGGACGTCGACGTCGCGTTCGTCCTCGAGCGCGGTGATGAGCGTGCCGACGGCCCGGCGCGCCAGGTTCGCTTCGCCCCCGGGCACCTCGTCGTCGCCGTAGCGTCCGGTGACGACGATCGAGGAGGTTCCGCCGGGGATGAGCGTGAGGGTCTCGCCGAGGTTGAGCGCCTGGACCACCGTGGCCAGTTCGTGGTCTCCGTCGTCATCGACCGGACCCACGCCGAGGTGGACGTTGATCTTCCCCGGAGCTCGCACTTTCACCGGTGCCAGGGTTCCCGAGCGCGGGCGCAGCTGGGTGCTCATGTCCGGCCGTTCTCCGGGGCTGGCCGGTCCGCGCCGGGCCGGTCCGCGCCCGGCTGGTCCGCAGCGGCCGAGTCCCCGGCAGGCTGGTCCGAGCCGGTGTCTCCAGCGGGCCGGTCCGCAGCCACCTGGGCGAGCCGCTCGAAGTCGGCGACGCCGAGGGCCTCACCGCGGGTCTTCGGATCGATGCCCGCGGCGATGAGGAGTTCTTCTGCTCGCGCCGCACTGCCGGCCCAACCGGCCAGCGCGGCGCGCAGGGTCTTGCGGCGTTGGGCGAAGGCCGCGTCGACGACGCCGAACAGGCGTCTGCGCTGCTCGGGGTCACGGTCGGTGCGGCTGACGTCGATGTGGACGAGCCCGGAGTCGATGTTCGGAGCCGGCCAGAACACGTTCTTGCCGATCCGACCGGCGAGGCCGACCTTGCCGTACCACTGGGCCTTGACGCTCGGCACCCCGTAGGTGCGCGAGCCCGGGTCTGCCGCGAGGCGTTCGGCGACTTCGAGCTGGACCATGACGAGCACCGAGGACAGGCTCGGGAAGATCTCGAGGAAGTGCAGGAGGACGGGCACGGCGACGTTGTAGGGCAGGTTCGCGACCAGGGTGTCGGGGGCCTCGGGCAGCACGGTGACCTTGAGGGCATCGGCGTTGACGAGGTCAAAGTTCGCGGTGGCCTCCGAATCCCCGTACTTCTCGATCGTGTCCGGCAGCCGCGCGGCGAGGACCTCGTCGATCTCGACGGCGGTGACGCGGTGCCCGGCCTCGAGCAGTCCGAGGGTCAGCGAACCGAGCCCTGGACCGATCTCGACGACGCTGCTGGCCGGTTCGAGGCGGGCGGCGGTGACGATCGAGCGCACGGTATTGGGGTCGATGACGAAGTTCTGGCCCTTCTGCTTGGTCGGGCGCAGACCGATGTCGGCAGCGATTTCGCGGATGTCGCGAGCGGTCAATAACGTCACAGCAAACAACTTACATCACTGGTTCTCAGGCACAATCACCGAACACACGGCACAGTCCCCGCCAGGCGATAGGGTGAGCGATATGGATCCGCAGACACTAACCGAACTCCTCGACGTCTCCGTCCTCGATCGGCTCGACCGCATCGACGAGCTGCCCGCCGAGGAGCTCGCCCGCTCGAAGGCGCTGCGGAAGGAAGGCTATTCCGCCGAGGTGACCGCGGGCCTGCTCACGCAGGCGCAGCTGCGCACGGAGGCGGCAACGAAGCTCGGCCCCTTCGCCGAGGACATGCTCTTCACCCGTGACGGCCTGGCCCAGGCCACCCGCCTGCCGGTGGCCGCGCACCATGCCCGCCGCCTCCTCGGCGAGTCGGCAGAGGGCTCACGCATCGCCGACCTCGGCTGCGGGATCGGCGCCGACTCCATCGCCTTCGCCGGGATGGGAGCCAAGGTCACCGCCGTGGACTCCGACGAGGTCACCGCCGCCATCGCCGCCTTCAACCTCCGGCATCTCCCCGACGTCTCCGTCGAACACGCCCGCGCCGAGGACATCGACACCGCAGGCTTCGACGCCCTGTGGTTCGACCCGGCCCGGCGCACGATAGGCAAGGCCGACAAGCGCGGATCGACCTCTCGGATCACCGATCCCGAAGACTTCTCCCCGTCTCTGTCCTGGGTCGTCGACAAGGCCATCGCTGCGAAGGCCGCGGGCGTCAAGCTCGGGCCCGCTCTCGAACACGAACTCATCCCCGACGAGGCCGAAGCGCAGTGGGTCTCCCACGCCGGCGAGGTCGTCGAGGTCTGCCTCTACTTCGGCGAGGCCCGGCAGCGCACCGGCCGCAGCGCGCTGGTCATGGCTGAGCGCACCCTGCTCGTGCACGAGGATGATCTGCCGGACGATGATGAGGACGGGATCGGCGAACTCGGAAGCTATCTGCTCGAACCCGATGGGGCGATCGTCCGCGCCGGCCTCGTCACCGCTCTGTGCCGGCCGCTGCAGGCGCGCCGACTCCACCCGACGATCGCGTACCTGACCACAGATGTCGAACCGTCCGGTCCCGCCGCCGCAGGGGTGCGCGCCTTCGAGATCATCGACACGCTGCCGGCGAAGATCCCGAGTCTGCGCAAGGAGCTGATCGAGCGCGGAATCGGCTCGGTCGTGATCAAGAAGCGCGGGGCCGACATCGTCCCCGACCAGGTCAGACGCCAACTCAAGCTGCCCAAGGGCGAGAAGGCCACCCTCATCTTCACCCGACTGGGCGGAAAGCACGTCGTGCTCCTGACCAACCCGGTCTGACCGGTCCACTCTGACCGGCCCCAACCGTCACCACCGCCAACCACGTCACCACCCCGATCACGCCACCACTTCAATCAAGGAGAACCGAGATGACCCGCTCCGAGGTGCTCATCACCGCCGATGAACTGCTCCCCCTCCTGACCTCCGGTTCCGCGCCGAGGCTGCTCGACGTGCGGTGGACCCTGCCCAAGCCCGATGGCCGGGACGACTTCGCTGCCGGGCACATCCCCGGCGCGATCTACGTCGACCTCGACACCGAGCTCGCCGATCACTCGAACACCGATCCCACGGCCGGACGCCACCCGCTGCCGAGGTCCGCGGACTTCGAGGCCAGCGTGCGGTCCTGGGGCATCGGCTCCGATACCGAGGTCGTGGTCTACGACGACAATTCGGGACTCGGTGCCGCCCGCGCCTGGTGGCTGCTGCGCTGGGCCGGCCTGTCCGCCCGAGTTCTCGACGGTGGTCTCGCGGCCTACCGGGCCGCCGGAGGCGAGGTCGAGACCGGTCCGGGCGCGAGCGTGGAGCCCAGCGAGGTGACCATCACGCCCGGCGTCCTGCCCGTCATCGACGCCGATGCCGCGTCCGCTTGGACCGGGGTCTTCCTCGATGCGCGGGCCGGCGAGCGCTTCCGCGGTGAGACCGAGCCCCTCGATGCGCAGGCCGGGCACATCCCCGGGGCGAAGAATGTCCCGGCCACGGGCAACGCCCCGGACGGTCAATTCCTCGCCGAGGCGGAGCTGCGTGAGAGGTTCGCCGAACTCGGTGCCTTCGAGCAGCCGGTCGGCGTCTACTGCGGTTCCGGCGTCACGGCCTGCCACAATGCGCTGGCCCTGGCAACGCTCGGCGTCGAGGCGAGCCTCTACCCTGCCAGCTGGTCCGGCTGGTCTTCGGACCCCGCACGCCCCGTCGAGACCGGGGCCTGAGCCCTCCTCGACCTGCTCCCCGCCCACTGCCTGAGCTCAACGGCCTGCGCGCCGAGCTCCCCAGCCACTCCCGAGGAGTTCAGGACGAAGAGTTCAGGACGATCCGTGTCGAAAGATCCCGACATTCCCGACACAGATCGTCCTCAACTCGACAGATGAATCGTCCTCACCCGCAGTCGGGAGCCTTGTCGCTGCCCTCGTAGTCCACGGGCAGCTGACCCGAAGCCTCGAGATCGCCCTTGAGCCACTTGACCACGGCGCCCAGCGCATAGGGGTTGGAGTCATAAGCGGTGACCGCGGACTTCGCCGAGGTGCTGCGCATCGTCCACGGGGCAGCGGTGCCCACGGCCACCTCGGCGGAGGTGCCCGGGCTCAGACTCACGCTCGTGCCACCGGAACCGACCTCCAGCCCTGCCTTCTTCGCGGCCTCGGTCAGCGCGGCCTTCTCCTTCTCGCTGCCGCCGACGATGGAGATCGCATCCGTGCCGACGAACGAGCACTTGCCCTTGAGCACGGTCAGGGACTTCTCGGCCACCTCGGTGAGCACCTTCTCCGGATCCTCCGATCCGTCCGCCTCCGATCCGTCCGCCGCCGCGTCCACCGCGTCGGACCCCGAGTCTCCGGTCTCCCCGGCTGACTTCTGCACCTCGGCGGTGGCCAACTGCATCGCAACGACGCGTTCGGCCTTGGCCACCAGATCGTCCTTCTTCAAAGTCCCGTCGCCCAGGGCGCTGACCACGGCCTTCTGCGCGGCCGCGGAGTCCGGAGGCATGAGTGCGAGGTCAGCCCCGGCGGCGAGCGCCTTGACGGTCTCTCCCCCGGACAGGTTCTGGTCCACGGCCTCCATGTTCAGGGCATCGGTGACGATGACGCCGTCGAAGTCGAGCTTGTCCCGCAGCGCCGCGTAGGCCTTCTTGTTCAGGGTCGCCGGGGTCGTCTTCGCATCGGGCAGCCCGATGTGGCCCATCATGACCATTGGGATGCCCGCGTCGACGGCGGATTCGAAAGGCAGCAGGTCCGTGTCCGCGAGCTCGTCGATGCTCTTCTTCGACACCGGCAGGCTCTTGTGCGAGTCCACGTCCAGGCGACCGTGGCCCGGGAAGTGCTTCGCCGAGGTCGCAACCCCTCCGAGGCGATACCCGGTCGTCGCATCGCCGACCACCTCGGCGGCCTGCTTGTGGTCATCGCCGGCGGAGCGGACGTTGACCGCCACGTCCTTCTCCCCCGTGGTGACGTCGGCATCGGGGGCGAAGTCGATGGTGAAGCCGAGGTCGGTGAGGTTCTGACCCTGGACCTTCGTCGCGGTCTGCGTGAGTTCAGAGTCCTTCGCAGCGCCGAAGGCCATGAGCGGCGGGAACGGCAGTGCCGCGGTGCTCAGCCGGGAGACGGGACCGCCCTCCTGATCGACGCCGATCGACACCGGCTGGTCTTTCGTCCGCGCTCCGCTGATCGCTTCGGTCACGCCTGTGACCTGGTCGGAGGTGGGATTCTCGGGCAGGTTGTCGGCCATCACGATGACCCCGCCGAGGTGGCTGCCCTCGACCATGTTCACCGCGGTCTGGGTGTCGGTGCCCGACCAGGTGCCGATGATGAGCGATCCGGCGAGCTCCTCGTCCGAGAAGTCCGCGACGATGTCCTTCGCTTCATCCGCGAAGTCCGCGGGTTCGACCTCGCTGGGCTCCGGGCTCGGGGTGCTCTCAGCCTGAGCCTGACCCGACTGCGCGTCGCCGCCGGATTCTGCACCGGGATCCCTCTCCGCAGATCCGCCGGAGCAGCCGGCCAGGGCGAGCGCGGTGGTCAGAGCGATGATGCCGAGTCTGGGTCGCATGCCACCATGCTAAACGCCGAAGCTGAACCCACGGCGTCGCGGGTGACTCACAGCTCCTCGCAAGTGCCTCAGAGCTCCTCGTGGGCGGCGAGCAGGCGGAGGGTCTCGGCCGCTCCGCGTTCGTGCAGCGAGCGCAGTGCCGTCAGGTAGGGCTCGGTGAAGCGCGGCGCCTCGGCCAGCGTGCCGAAGAACTGCTTCTGGCGGAGGAAGGCGAGCGGATCCTCATCCTGCGTTCCGGCGATCTCCCGAAGCCGGTCGGCATAGCGGTCGACGATCGTGAACGCCTCGCCGTGTTCGCCGGTGCCTTCAGCGTAGCGGGCCCAGGAGGCACAGATCGCGGCCGCCACCTCGACCGGGTCCCCGGAGGCGAGGTTGTCGTTGATGACAGGGACGAGCCATTTCGGGATGCGGTCGGAGGATTCCGCGCCGAGGCGGGCCAGGGTGTCGCGGACCTCGGGGTTGGAGAAGCGTTCGATGAGCGTGGTTTTGTAGGCCTCGAGGTCGATTCCCGGCAGAGGTTCGAGGCTCGGTGTGCCCTCTTCGTCCATGTAGCGCCGCAGGTAGGCGGTCATGTTCGGATCGTTCATGGCCTCGTGAGCATAGGTGTGTCCGGCGAGGATTCCGAAGTAGGCCAGGCCTTGGTGTCCGGAGTTGAGCAGGCGCAGCTTCATGTGCTCGTAGGGTCGGACATCGTCGACGACCTGGACGTCGACCCGTTCGTAGTCGGGTCGACCGTCGGTGAAGGAGTCCTCGAGCACCCATTGGAAGAAGGGTTCGGCGACGACGGGCCAGGCGTCGATGATGCCGGTCTCATCCTCCAGCTCCGTCCGGTCGGCATCGGCCGTGGCCGGGGTGATGCGGTCGACCATCGAGTTGGGGAAGTCGACATAGGTCTCGATCCACTCGGCGAGCTCCGCATCGAGGAGTCGGGCGAAGGCCCCGAACATCCTCTTGGCCACGTGTCCGTTCTCAGAGATGTTGTCACAGGACTGGACCGTGAACGGGGTGGTTCCGGCTTCGCGCCTGAGCCGCAGCGCTGCGATGACAAAGCCGAACACGGTCGCCGGTGTCCGACCGGCGCTCAGAGCCTCGACATCGGCGACGACGTCCGGATCGTCGGCGATGAACTCACCGGTGACCGGGTTGACGTTGTAGCCGCCCTCGGTGACGGTGAGAGAGACGATGCGGATGGCCGGATCGGCGAGCAGGGCGAGCAGCCCCTGCGGGTCATCGGGAGCGAAGCGGTAGTCGATGATCGACCCGATCACGCGGCGCTCCCTGGTGCCGTCGGCGTGTTTGAGGGTGAGCGTGTAGAGGTGGTCCTGGGAGGCCAGTGCATCACGCATTCCCACATCGTGTGGGAGGACCCCGGCGCCGATGATGCCCCAGTCCATCGCCTCCCCTGCGTTCATCAGGTCGTCGAGGACCATCGCCATATGGGCGCGGTGGAAGCCGCCGACCCCGAAGTGGACGACTCCCGGCCTCACCGCCGCCCGGTCGTAGGCGGGAACGGCCACATCGTTCGCGGCGATGGCCTCGAGGTTCGAGGTGCGCAGCGGCAGGGTCGCACCGCCTCGGCGCGGGTGTGCTTCGGTGCTCATTTCACGGCTCCCATCGACAGACCCTGGACGAGTTTGTCCTGCGCCGCGATGCCGGCGACGAGCACGGGCACGGAGATGATCAGCGAGGCCGCGCACACCTGGGACAGGAACAGGCCCTGGGAGGTGACGAAGCTGGTCAGGAAGACCGGTGCTGTGGATGCCGCCGTCGAGGTCAGCACGGTGGCGAAGAGGAGTTCGTTCCAGGAGAAGATGAAGCAGATCAGGGCCGTCGCCGCCAGTCCGGGTGCGGTCAGCGGCAGCAGGATCTGGACGAACACGCGCGGCAGGCGGGCCCCGTCGAGTTCGGCGGCTTCGAGCACCTCGAGGGGCACCTCAGCGAGGAAGGAGCGCATCATCCACACCGCGATCGGCATGTTCATCGCCGTGTAGATGATGATGAGCAGCAGCCACGTGTCGAGGATTCCGAAGGACTTCGCGACGAGGTAGACGGGCAGCAGGCCCGCGACCATCGGCAGCATCTTCGTCGAGAGCAGGAAGAAGAGGACGTCGGACCAGCGTTGGATCCGCCGGATCGCCAGCGAATAGGCGGCCATGGTCGAGAGCACGAGGACGATGAGCGTCGACACGATCGCCGCGAATGCCGAGTTGATGAGGAAGGGCCAGGGGTTCGCGCCGTTGCCGCCGCCGAAGAAGTTGACGTAGGAGTCAAGGGTCAGCGGGGCGAAGTAGCTCGGCGGGTTCGTCGAGGCGTCGGTCTCCGCGTGGAGGCTGGTCAGCAGCATCCACAGCAGCGGGGAGACGAAGATGAGGGCGATGGCCCAAGCGAGCAGTCCGAGCAGGATCTTACCCGTCCGGCCCTGCCCGGGACGCCGCTGGGCCTTCGCCTTCGGGGTGGGCTCGTGGGCCTTCGCCGAGGTGGCGGTGCCGGCTGAAGCGATGTCCGCCGAGGCGGTGCTGTGCTGGGTGCTCATGAGTTCCCCTCCTTGAGCAGGGTCGAGGCCGTCCGGAGGGCGAAGGTGGCGATGATGAGCGAGGCGATGACGACGATGACGCCGACCGCCGAGGCGACTCCGTAGTCCTGGGCGACGAAGAACTCCTGGTAGATGACGTAGGGCAGGGTCGCTGTGCCCAGCCCGCCGGAAGTCATGGTGAAGACCATGTCGAAGTTCTGGACGATGTAGATGGTGCCCAGCAGTGCCGCGAGTTCGATGTAGCGGCGCAGGTGGGGCAGGGTGATGAAGCGGAAGGTCTGCCAGGGTCCGGCACCGTCGACCAGGGCCGCTTCGTAGACGTCCATCGGCCGCGACTGCAGTCCGGCGAGCATGATGAGCATCATGAACGGAGTCCACTGCCAGACGAGGACGATGCCGATGCCGAGCAGCGGAGAGGAGCTCATCAGATCCGGCTGCGGTGCGCCCTCACCGAAGACGGTGGTGAGCAGGCCGTTGAGGAAACCGTACGAGGGGTTGAAGATCGCGTGCTTGAACAGCAGCGCCGCAGCCACCGGCACGACGAGGAAGGGGGTGATCATCAGAGTCCGGACGATGCCGCGGCCGATGAACTTCCGGTCGAGGAGGAGCGCGATGAGCAGCCCGAGCAGGGCCGAGACGAGGACGACCCCGACGGTCAGACCCACGGTGACGAACACGGCCCGGAGCAGGTTCGCATCGGTGAAGACAGCGATGTAGTTGCTCAGGGTGCCGAAGGCGATGTCGTCCGGATAGGCGGCGTTCCAGCTCATGAACGAGATGATGATGGTGATCGCGAACGGGATCTGGGTGACGACGATGACGAAGAGCAGAGCCGGCAGCATCGGGGCGCGTTTCGACCACCGCTCCCGGGCACTGGGTTTGGCGGCGGGCGTCACCCGAGGCGGGCGATCTGCGGCCGGCGCTGACTGCGCGGCTGGAGCTGACATTTCACAACCTCCGAGGCTGGGGTGAGAGCGGGGACGGACGTCCGGACGCGAGGGGTCCGGGACCCGGGCGGAGGCGACTCGCGCCTCCGCCCGGACCGGCGGGATCACTTCTGGTACTTGTCCGCGACCTTCTCCGCTTCCTTCTGGCCCTTCTCCAGGGCCGCATCGGACGTGGTGCGACCGGCGATGGCCGAGCTGACATCCTCGGAGATCCCCGTCGCCAGATCCGCGAATTCGGGAATCGTCACGAACTGCACGCCGAGCGTCGGCCGCGGCTGCACGCCCGGACTCTTCGGATCGGCCGAATTGATGGCGTCCTCGGTCTGCTGATAGAACGGCTCGGCGGCCTTCTGGTACTCGGGGTTCTCGTAGGTCGAGGTGCGCTTGCCGGCGGGCACATGCTGCCAGCCGAGCTCCTCGGCGACGGTCTCCTCATAGTCCTTCGAGGACGCCCAGGCCACGAACTGCTTGGCCGCGTCCTGGTTCTTCCCGGCATCCTGGATGCCCCAGGCCCAGGTGTAGAGCCAGGAGCTCGAGTCGGTGTCCTTGACGGGGGCGGCGACATAGCCGATCTTGTCCTTGACCGGGGAGTCATCGGCTTCGAGCGTGCCGGTGGCGGCCGTCGAGTCGTACCACATCGAGACCTTGCCCTGCTGCAGGTTGGTCAGGCATTCGGTGTAGCCGGCCTGCGGGGCGCCGGACTCGCCGTGCTCCTTGATGAGGTCGACGTAGAAGTTCGTCGCCTCCTTGAACTCGGGCGAATCGACCTGCGCATTCCAGTCCTCGTCGAACCAGGTGCCGCCGAAGGTGTTGACCACGGTCGTCAGCGGGGCGAACATCTCGCCCCAGCCCGGCAGTCCGCGCAGGCAGATGCCCTTCGTGCCCTTCTCGACGCCGTCGACCTTCGCCGCGAGATCGGCGACCTCGTCCCAGGTCGGCTTGTCCGGCATGGTCACGCCGGCCTTCTCGAAGATGTCCTTGCGGTACATGAGGAACGAGCCCTCCCCGTAGAAGGGTTCGCCGTAGATCTGGTCCTCGAAGGTCAGCGATTCGGCCATCGGGGCGAGGATGTCGTCCTGCTCGAAGCCCTCGGCATCGGCAACGCCCTCGTCGAGCGGGGTCAGCCAGCCGTTCTTCGCATAGGTGGGGATCTCGTAGTTCGACATCGAGGCGACATCGTAGTTGCCGGCCTGGGCGGAGAACTCCTGTCCGATCTTCGCGCGGACTTCGTTCTCCGGCAAGACCGTGTAGTTGACCTTGATGCCGGTGTCTTCGGTGAAGTGGTCGGCGGTGAGCTTCTGCAGGTCCTGCATCTGCGGGTTGTTGACCATGAGGACGTTGACCTCCTCATTGCTCCCGCCGCTCGAGCTGCCTCCCGCGCCGCCGCAGCCGGCGAGTGTGAGTGCTCCGACCACGCCGATGGCCACCGCCGCGGCGCCTCGCCCGGTGATTGAGTGCTTCATCGTGTTTGCCTTCCCTCTTCATTGCGGGATCGCGAATTCGCTTCCGAGTAACATATGAGCATATGCGCTCACATGTGCAATACTGTGTCATGGTTTAATCAGATGTGCAACAGATCACAGATGAGCGATAACGAGGTCGCCGTCGATCCCGAAGGGAGGGCCATGGACACAGTCCCCACCGCCAGACACCGCCGGTTCCTGGCTCAGCTGGCCCGAGACCACTACGTCCTGGGCAGGTCGAAGGTCGACATCGGCAAAACCCATGGGCTCAGCCGGTTCCAGGTCGCCCGACTTCTCCAAGAGGCCGTGGACAGCGGGGTCGTGACCATCTCGATCGAGACCGAGTCCGCCGCCGATGACGGTCTGGCCGAGCAGTTCGCCGCCGCCCTCGGGCTCGACTCCGCGGTGATCGTCGACATCGCCGAAGGTGAGGACCCGTCCCAGCGGATGGGGCGGGCGGCCCTGGCCTATGTCGATCGGCAGGCGCGGACCGGCATGCGCATCGGCCTCGCGTGGTCGCGGACCCTCGATGCCGCCGCGGAATTCGCTCCCGCTCTCCCCCGGTGCACGATCGTCCAGGTCGCCGGGGCGCTGCAGCTCGGCACGGCCCGCCCGGGAGGTGGAATCTTCGCCAGGCTCGGCCAGGACCCGGCCGTGACCATGGTCCGCCTGCCCGCTCCCCTGCTCGTCACCGAGGCGGACACCGCCGCGGATCTGCGTGCCCTGCCCGAGATCTCGAGTGCCCTCGCCGCCGCCGACGACCTCGACCTCGCCGTGGTCTCGGTGGCGCCGTGGGCCGCGGAGCAGTCCTCGGTGTGGGAGAAGTGCAGTCCTGCGCAGCGTCGTGCGGGTGTGGCCGATGGTGCCGCCGCCGAGGTGTCCGGACGTCTCTTCGACTCCGCCGGCACCGATGTCGACACGATCGACGATCGGGTCATCGCCATCACCCTCGACCAGCTGCGCGCGGCCGCGAAGACCGTCGGGGTCGCCCGGGGCATCGAGCGCGCCGACGCCGTCCGGGCCGCCTGCGCCGCCGGTATCCTCGACGTCGCCATCGTCGACGAGGAGCTGGCAAGGGCCGTGCTCGCCGAGGTGGGGGCAGAGTCCGAAGAAGACACGGCCCGACTGGCGGAACGACGCGTCGACGGATCCCGCGACCACGCCGAGGAACAGCGATGAGTGCCCCTCGCACCCTGGTCGCCGGAGTCGACTCCTCGACGCAGAGCTGCAAGCTCGTCATCGCCGACCCCGAGACGGGGAAGATCCTGCGCAGCGGCACCGCCGCGCATCCGCCGGGTACAGAGGTCGATCCCGAGGAGTGGTGGGCGGCGCTGCAGGCGGCGATCGAGGCAGCCGGCGGGCTCGACGATGTCGCGGCGCTGAGTATCAGCGGCCAGCAGCACGGCCTCATCGCCCTCGATGCCCAAGGCCGGGTGATCCGGGATGCGCTGCTGTGGAACGATCTGCGCAGCGGAGCCGCCGCCCGCGAGCTCATCGCCGAGCTCGGCGTCGACGCCTTCGTCGACCGCGTCGGGATCGTGCCCGTCGCCTCCTTCACCGGGGCGAAGCTGCGCTGGCTGCGTGATCACGAACCCGAGAACGCCGCCCGGGTGGCCGCGGTCGCGCTGCCCCATGACTGGCTGACCTGGCGACTGCTCGGCTATGGCCCCGGCGACCGTGGCCGGCTGGATCCTGACCTCGACGCACTCGTCACCGACGCCTCCGATGCCAGCGGCACCGCCTATTTCTCCGCGGTGACCGGCCGCTACGACCTCCCGCTCTTCCACGCGATCCTCGGACGACCCGCCCGCGAGGCCGTCCCCACCTCGGCGACACCTGGCACCGACCCCACCCCCACCTCGGCGGGCGAGGCCCCGATCATTCTTCCCCGCGTGCTCGGACCGCACGAGAGCGCCGGCACCACCCCTGAGGGCATCCTGCTCGGACCCGGGGCCGGGGACAATGCGGCCGCGGCACTCGGACTCGGCGCGACCGCCGGCGATGTCGTCGTCTCGATCGGCACCTCGGGCACCGTGTTCAGCCCCACCGGACTCGAGATCAGCGATCCCACCGGGACGGTCGCCGGATTCGCCTCCGCCGACGGCGGACGCCTGCCGCTGGTCGCCACCCTCAACGCCGCCCGGGTCCTCGACTCGGCCACCGAGATGCTGCGCGCCAGCCACGAAGAGGTCGCGGCCCTGGCCCTGTCCTCGACCTCGGGGGCGGGCGGGCTGACCCTCGTGCCCTACTTCGAGGGCGAGCGCACCCCGAATCTCCCCGACGCCACGGCCCGGCTGGAGGGGATGACCCTGGCGAACTCCCGGGCAGGCAATGTCGCCCGCGCCTTCGTCGAAGGCATGCTCTGCGGACTCGCCGACGGACTCGACGCCGTGCTGGCCCAGGGAGTGGACGCCGAACGCCTGCTGCTCATCGGCGGAGCCGCCCGCAACCCGGCCGTCCGCGAGGTCGCCAGGGACGTCTTCACCGTCCCCATCGACGTCCCCGAACAAGCCGAATACGTGGCCATCGGTGCCGCCCGGCAGGCCGCATGGACGCTGACGGGAACCCCGCCGAGGTGGCCGGTCGAACTCGTCGCAACCCTCCACCCGCGCCCGTCCGGGGTCAGGGATCAGTACCACTCATACGCCCGCGCCGGTTCCCGGGTCGGCACACCAACCTCACCGAGCAACCCGAACATGCCGAGTACTCCGACCAGACCGAACAGTCCCACCACACCGAGCAGTCCCACCGAGAATGATCACCGCGGATCCTCGGGTGCACAGCCACCCGTGAAAGGTTGAGATTCACCATGGCAACAGTCAGCTTCGATAAGGCAATGCGCCAGTACCCAGAGGCGCTCACTCCCTCCGTCGACGAGATCAGCCTGGATATCGCCGATGGCGAATTCCTCGTCCTCGTCGGCCCCTCCGGGTGTGGGAAGTCCACCACCCTGCGGATGCTCGCGGGCCTCGAGCCCGTCGACGGCGGGCACATCAGGATCGGTGAGGACGACGTCACGGGTCTGTCTCCGCGGGAGAGGGACATCGCGATGGTGTTCCAGAACTACGCTCTCTACCCGCACATGACCGTCGGGGAGAACATGGCGTTTGCGCTGAAGATCGCCGGCGTGTCCAAGTCCGACCGGGAGGAGCGGGTGCGGGAGGCCGCGCGTCTGCTCGACCTCGAACCCTACCTCGACCGGAAGCCGAAAGCCCTCTCCGGCGGTCAGCGGCAGCGCGTGGCCATGGGGCGGGCGATCGTACGGTCCCCGCAGGTGTTCCTCATGGACGAGCCGCTGTCGAACCTCGATGCCAAGCTGCGGGTCCAGACCCGTGCGCAGATCGCCTCCCTGACCCGCCGCCTCGGCGTCACCACCGTCTACGTCACCCACGATCAGGTCGAGGCGATGACCATGGGCGACCGGGTCGCCGTGCTCGCCGACGGTCGACTGCAGCAGGTCGACACCCCGCGGGCGCTCTACGATCACCCGGCCAATCTCTTCGTCGCCGGGTTCATGGGTTCCCCGGCGATGAACCTCATCGAACTGCCCGTGACTGACGGGGCGATCCGCCTCGGCGAGACTTCGATCCGCCTCACGGACACTCAACGATCCGAGCTGACCGGTGAGAGCGTCACCCTCGGGGTGCGCCCCGAGGACTTCCGCATCGAGGACTCCGGCGGGCTCGAGGTGCGGGTGGATCTCGTCGAGGAGCTCGGCGCCGATGCCTATGTGCACGGGACGGCGAGCGAACCGGGCATCGATTCGGCCATCGTCTCCCGGGTCGGCGGCCGCACGCAGGTCTCACGGAACGACACGGTGCGGGTGGTGCCGGAGATCTCCCGCATCCACCTCTTCGACTCGCAGTCCGGGGCTCGGCTCAGCGACGCGGTCGACGCGGCAGCGTGACGTCGCAGTCGGGCAAATGGACTGCGCACCATTAAGATCGACCCATGGTCGATTTCGCACGTTCACCCCGCTCCACCCTCGGCGTCGAGTGGGAACTGGCTCTCCTGGATGGTGAGAGCCTTGATCTGACCCCTGCCGCTGAGACGCTGCTGGCCGATGTCGCCGAACACGCGCCGGCGTTCGAGAAGCAGATCGTCGGCGAGATGCTGACGAACACCATCGAACTCGTCACCGGAGTCCACACCCAGGTCGCCGGAATCGCCGAGGACTTGGCCGTTTCCATGGGCGCCCTGCGCACCCTCACCGAGGCCCGCGGGGTCGAGCTCATGTCCGCCGGCACCCACCCCTTCGCGCAGTGGCAGTCGCAGGAGGTCAGGGCCAAAGACCGTTACCTCGAGCTCGTCGATCGCACCCAGTGGTGGGGTCGGAACATGCTCATCTTCGGTGTCCACGTCCATGTCGGCATCGACTCACGCGACAAAGTGCTGCCGATCATCGGCGCCCTCCTCGCCTACGTCCCCCACCTGCAGGCGCTCTCCGCGTCCTCCCCGTTCTGGGGCGGCACGGACACCGGCTACGCCTCGAACCGGGCGATGATGTTCCAGCAGCTGCCGACCGCCGGACTGCCGTTCCAGTTCGAGGAGTGGGCCGACTACGAGAAGTACGTCGACGACATGCTCACCACCGGCATCATCGACCACATCAACGAGATCCGCTGGGACATCCGCCCCGCACCGCACTGGGGCACCGTCGAGGTCAGGGTCTGCGACGGACTGCCGACCCTCGAGGAGATCGTGGCGATCACGGCGCTCATCCAGTGCCTCGTCGACGATCTCTCGGAGCGCCTCGACGCCGGGGAGACCCTGCCGCGGATGCCCGACTGGTTCCACGACGAGAACAAATGGCGCGCCGCCCGCTACGGCATGGACGCGATCATCATCGAGAACGCCGCGGCCGATGAGCGCCTCGTCACCGAATGCCTCGCCGACGAGGTCGAACGGCTGACCCCAGTGGCCGAACGCCTCGGCTGCCTCGAGGAGTTGGGCTCGATCACGACGATCGTCGAGCGCGGGGTGGCCTATCAGCGCCTGCAGAAGGTGTTCGCCTCGACCGGTTCCCTCACCGAGGTGACCCGTTCCCTGATCAGGGAGCTGCGGACCTCGTACACCTAGAGCCCGTTCGTCGAGACACAGGCTGCACGTCCAGTCACGGCGGTGCACACGCGTGTTTGGACACGCAGCCCGTTCGTCGGCGGACCGACTCACCTCACAGGTGCGGGCGCAGCATCTCCAGCAGCCGCGGCAGCGCCGAGGCGACCCCCGAGTGCAGCTCGTAGTCGTCGAGGCTCTCGATCGGCACCCAGGAGAGCTGGATGCTCTCCGGATCGTTGATGACCGGGTCGAAGTGCCGCAGGGTGCGGGCGATGACCGTGGTGTAGGACCAGTCGCCGAGGTCGAGGACATGGGTCTCGAGGATCTCGATCCCCTCCCCGTCCGGATCCGGGACCCCGGCTTCCTCCCAGGACTCGCGGATCGCCGCATCGATCGCGGATTCGCCGAGGTCGCGGGCGCCGCCGGGGAAGCCCCAGGTGCCGCCTTCGACCGACCACAGGGCGCGGTGCTGCATGAGGATTCCCTGCTCGGGGTCGAGGAGCATGAGGCCGGCGGCGCCGTTGAGTCCCCAGTGCTTCCGCCCGTCGGAGCCCCACGTCCATCCGTCACCCGATCGCCGAGGCGGTCGCCCCGCAGGCAGTCGCGTCGAGTTCGCCGCCTGTGCGTTCTGCTCCGCGGCCTCGCGGTCCGGGCTCTCAGACGAGGACATGGTCCACATCCAGAGAGGAGACGGCAGCGAAGGAGAGGTCGCTGGGTCCGATGCCGCGGGAGACGAGTTCGGCGCCGAGCGCGGCGACCATCGCGCCATTGTCGGTGCATAGCTTGAGCGGCGGCACGCGCAGACGCACGCCCGCCTCGGCGCATCTGTCCGCGAGCACCTCACGCAGGTGTGTGTTCGCCGCGACTCCCCCGCCGAGCACGATGTGGTCGATGCCGGTGTCTGCCGCGGCCAGCAGCGTCTTGGTCACGAGCACGTCGACGACGGCGTCTTCGAATCCGGCGGCGATGTCGGCCACCCGCAGGTCCGCACCCAGCGTCTCGGCCTTCGTGACTTCCCGCAGAGCCGCGGTCTTGAGCCCGGAGAAGGAGAAGTTGTACCGGCGGTCGGGGTCCCTGAGGTCCTGCTTCTTCGCGAGCCCGCGGGGGAACCGCACCAGGGAGCGATCCCCGGGGGTCCCGGTGCCGTCGAGCAGTCCGAGGGCGGCCTTCGAGATGTTCGGTCCGCCCGGATAGTTCAGCCCGAGCAGTCGGGCGGTCTTGTCGAAGGCCTCGCCGGCGGCGTCATCGATGGTGGCGCCGAGGAGTTCGATGTCGTCGACGACATCGCCGATGCGCAGGATCTCCGTGTGCCCGCCGGAGACCAGGAGTGCGATCGTCGGCGTGGTCAGTCCGTCGATGTCCTCGGCGACGAGGTCGACGGCCACGTGCGCGGCGAGGTGGTTGACTCCGTAGAGCGGCAGGTTCAGCGCCGCGCCGAGTCCCTTGGCCGCACCGACTCCGACCATCAGGGCGCCGCTGAGTCCGGGGCCCGCGGTGACCGCGATCGCGTCAAGGTCGCCGAGTTCGATGCCGGCTTCATCACACGCCGAGGCGATTGCGGGGCCGATCGCCTGCACATGGGCCCTGGAGGCGACCTCGGGGACGACCCCGCCGAAGCGGACGTGTTCGTCCATCGAGGAGGAGACCGTGTTCGTCAGCAGCGTCCGCCCACGGACGATCCCGACTCCGGTCTCGTCACATGAAGATTCGATGCCGAGAACGAGCGGTTCGCTCATTCGGCGTCCCTGCCGTCCTCGAGTTCGAGGTCGGCGTATCGTTCGAGCAGCTCGGGTTCGCTCGCCTCGGTCACCTCGAGGCCGAAGCTGCGGGCGAAGAGGCGCAGATGGGTGTCCCACATCGGACCGAAGTCGGCGGCCTTGAGCCGGGCGCTCTCGACATCGGGAGCCGACTGGGTGAAGACGAGGAGGGTCGCGGCACCGTCGGTGAGTTCGAGGGGCAGAAGCTGGAAGCCGAGCACGCCGAAATCGTCGAGTTCGACGAGCACGTGGTCCTCGACCTCGCTGCTGAGGATGACGCCTTCCAGCTGCGCCTCCCCCAGGTCGAAGGTGATGCGTGGGTTCGCGTCACCCGCGGAATCCGTGTCTTCGGTGGGATCCGTGTCGCTCTCCGTTTCGGAGTCCTCGTCCGGTTCGCCGTCGGGGCTCTCGACACGGAAGGGGGCGAACCAGGTGCCGGCCTCTTCCCTGTCGGTCAGCTTCGCCCAGACCGCTGCGGGTTCGACGTCGAGCGGCAGCTCGATGACGAGGTCGGTGCCGTTCTCCCAGGTGACCAGGCGCGGGCTTGTGGTGGTCATGATTCCTCCGCCCAGGCGCTGCCGAGCGCCGAGATCTCGTCGTGGCTGAGTTCCAGTTCGGTTCCGACCAGCAGTTCGGTGAGCTGTTCGGGCACCCTCGCAGAGGCGATCGTCGAGGGGATGAAATCGTGGCTGAGCTGCCAGGCGATGGCGGTTGCAGTCAGGCTCGCATTGTGGGCAGCGGCCACATCGTCGAGGATCTCCAGGGTGCGCAGCGCCTCCTGGTTCTCGAGGAAATCGGCCACCCGTTCGCCGCGCACGCTGCCCGTGGCGTCGCCTCCGGTGTGCTTGCCGGTGAGGAAGCCGGAGGCCAGGGAGTGGAAGGGCAGTTCGGCGATGCCTTCGCTGCGCAGATACGCCTGCTTCTGCTCATCGACGGCTCCACGGGAGACGAGGTTGTAGCGGTCCTGGACGACCCGATAGCAGGCGAGCGAATACTTCGCGCTGACCCGCCTAGCCGACTGCAGGCGTTCGAGGCTGAAGTTCGATGCTCCGAGGTAGCTGACCTTGCCGGATCGCACGAGGGCGTCGAAGGTCTCCGCGACGGCGACCTGGTCGACGTCCTCATCATCGAGGTGCGCGTAGTAGAGGTCGATGCGGTCGGTGCCCAGACGGCGCAGCGAGGAGTCGATGCAGTCGCGGATATTGGCCGGGTCGAGTCCCTTGTGCTTCGGATGCATGCCGACCTTGGTGGCGATGACCATCTCGTCGCGGTTGCCGCGGGCCTTCATCCATTCGCCGATGATGGTCTCCGATTCTCCGCCCGAGTTGCCTTCGACCCAGACGGAATAGGCATCGGCGGTGTCGATGAAGTTTCCGCCCGCTTCGGCATAGGCGTCGAGGACTGCGAAGCTCTGTTCCCGATCCGCTCCCCAGCCGAAGGGATTGCCACCCAGCTGAAGAGGATGGACCATAAGATCGGTGTCTGCCAATTGCACTCGTGTCATGTCTCCAGCCTACCCTTTGGTCTGCACGTCGATGGGCTCGGATCACGGTGCGAACAACCGTGATCCGAGCCCATCTCCGCCGTTGCTGAGAGTCCGCTCAGCTCAAGTCGGTGGGGTCGAGTCCGATGCTGCGGCGGATTCCCGAACGGATTCCGAACCCGGCGACGACGGCCACTGCGAGACCGGTGCCCATGGCGATCCAGGCGCGCACGGGAACCTCGGATGCCGCGCGTGCTTCTTCGGCTTCCTGGGCGAAGACAGTCTCGTCATCGACTTCCGAATCCTTCTTCGCATCGGCCTTGTCAGCAGATCTCCCGGACCCGCCGCTGGAGCCGCCGGCTCCGGTTCCACTTCCCTGGCCGGCTCCGGACTGGCCTCCACCGGAACCGCCGGCACCTTGCCCAGGCGTTCCGCTGCCGGCCGCCGCCTCGTAGTCTCCGGCTCCCGGTTCGTAGTCTCCGAGCGAGATGGTCATCGGTTCGGCCGGCTTGTAGGGGTCACGCACCCCACCCGAGGTGAACCAGTACGAGTACTGGCCGGTCTTGTGCTGGAAGTCGACGAAGCTCTGCGGGAACGCACCCCAGATGTCGGCGTTCTCACCGTTCTTCTCCGCCTGCGCCGAGGCGTTCTCATCGGCACCGCCGACCGAACTGCCCGACGATCCTTCCTTGCCCTTGTTGTCGTACTTCAAGCCGAGGTAGTCGGGCGTGGCCGTGATGTGCCCGTCATCGAGGAGGGCGTCGATGTCGATGTTCTTGAAGTTCGCCATCGTGATCGATTCGGGTTCGAGCGTGATCCACTTCGAGGAGTCGAACATGTCGGCTCCGTAGCCGCTGAGATCGGCGACGAGAGTGCTCTTGCCATTCGAGTCGACCTCGAGCTTGGGGTCGGTGGCCGACCAGTAGGTCATGCCGCCGTAGAAGGCGACGGTGAAGCTGCCCTTCCACTGCACGGTGACCCCGGAGTCGGTCTCACTGACTTCGCCGTCCTTGATGGCCACCCGGGACTGCGTCCACGAACCCTTGCGGGAGGTCGAGACTGTTTCGCCCGTCGCGTCGAGGCACCTGGAGTCCCAGGAGGCTTCCCTGAATGTGGATCCTGTCGGCTTCTGGATCGTCACGTTGCCGGAATTCGACTTGTAGAATCCGCCGCCCCCGGAAGGCCAGACGCGTGCGCTGCCCGAGTCCTTCGACTTGCCGGCCGATAGGAAGTTGCAGCCCCCGTAGAAGGCACCGCCGTTGGCTTCCTGGTTGAGCGACCAGTACAGAGTCGCAGTTCCATCGCCGCCGGCATTCTTCTTGTCGTCGTCCTTGCCGTCGTCATCTCCCGGATCATCGGGTTCCTTCGGGGCGGGTCCGGGCGGCTCCGGGTGGTCGCCGTCGTCGGGCTTGTCGACTGGTTCGTCGTACGTGACAGTGAGCTCATTGGCCGTCTTCCGGGGCTGGATCGAGGTCTTCGCACCGGCCGTGGTGTACCAATAGGAGTCCTGACCGGTCCTGACGTTGAAGTCGATCCAGTCCTGAGGCATGGCGCCCCACCAGGATTCGTTCTCTGCGGTCTTCTTGTCCTGAGGATTGCGGCCAGCTGTGTCGGTTGCGACACCGAGATAGTCGGGGAGGAATGTGAAGCCCTTCTCGGTGACGTCGACCGATCCCTTCTGGATCTCGACAATGTTGCCGGCGACGGGTTTGAGCGCCTCCCATTTGCTCATATCGTCCATGTCCGTGCCGTAGCCGGAATAGGTGCCGGTGATGACGCCCTTGCCGTCCTTGACCTCTAGCTTCGGATTGGTGATGGTCCAGTAGGTCATTCCGCCGTAGTAGGCGAAGGTCCACGAACCCTCCCACTGGATCGTTACGGAATTCGTCTCTGGATCGACCTTTCCTGCACCGTTGTCGATCCGAACGTGGTCACCGGTGTGGTTGTTCGCCGCCTCGGCGTTGGTCTTGTTGTTCACCGAATTGCCGTCCGCTGTGGCGCAGCGAGTGGCGAAAGTCGAGTACTGGTCATTCTCCTTAACGATCGAGACATTTCCCTCGGTGAAGTTTCCCGACTCGTCTGTCTTGAACTGCTTTCCCGCGTCGTCCTTCGTCCAGATCCGGGCCATTCCCGAGTCACCGGCCTCGCCGGCGGCAAGGAAGTTGCACCCGCCGAAGTAGGATCCGCCGGTCGACTCGTCGTTGACCGACCATTCGAAGACGGCATCGTCGATGTCGCGGGGACCGTCGGCATCTTCACCCGGATCGTCGGCGGGGTCGGTCGTCGTGGTGTTCTGCGGCGTCGAATACGGCGCGGTCATCGCCTGCACGGGGGCAGTGAGGCCGAAGCCGAGCAGCCCGAGCGCCGCCACCCCGGCGGCCGAGCGCACGAGCGACCTCCGCGCAAGGGAGGAGAGTGCAGTGTTCATCGTCGATCGTGATCCGTTCTCGTCCCGCGGGACGGTCCGTGGCCGTGTCATGGTTTCGTCGTCGGGAAGCTCGTCGTCAGTGGTTCATCCGAGGGCGCAGCGGCATCAGAGCGCTCGGCACTGTCCGCGGGTACGTGGGTGAGCACGCGAGTGTCCTTCCGCTCCTCGGGATCCGGGTCGCCGCCTGACCCGCCGCCTTGGGCCGATCCGCCGTTGTCCGCGGCCGACCCGCCGGTGAAGAAGCTCGGTGCCGGCGGATAGTCCTCGTCGCGTCGACCGGCATCCGCGTTGCGCTGGTCGGCATCCGCATTGCGCTGGGCGGAGCTCGAACCCTGCCCCGGCGCCCTGTTCTCGTCCTCGAAGAAGGCGATGACCTGGGGCGACAGTTTGCCGTTGCCGGCATCCGCGCCCTGGTGGCTGGTCTGTGCCACGGCCTTCTCGGAGCTGCGTTCGAGCTTGGCC
Organism: Brevibacterium sp. CCUG 69071; assembly: GCF_021023135.1. Lineage (GTDB taxonomy): Bacteria > Actinomycetota > Actinomycetes > Actinomycetales > Brevibacteriaceae > Brevibacterium. The sequence continues at coordinate 460,737 of NZ_PGFV01000002.1, read as the reverse complement.
AGCTGCAACTGCTTCCGGCGCTGCATCTTGATCCGGCGCTTCTGCAGCTTGTGCTTGGTTCTGATCCGCTTCTTCTCCCGCCGGTCACGTTCCTTCTCCATCGCGGCCGGACTGACGCCGAGCAGCAGACTCTTCGCCGCGAGATAACCGCCGATGCCGAAGCCCAGCCCGATTGCGATGATCGACCCGAGCACGAGGACTCCGGCGAGGACGGCGAAGAAGATCAGCCACGAATCCCTGATCGGCGGTTCGCTGGCCACCGGCGCAACGGCCGGAGCGGCACCGGTGTTCTCGGTCTGCGCACCGCCCGATCCGCCGCTCGAGGCCGCAGGCGCCGCCTCGGTGTCGGTGTCGTTCTCGGTCGCAGCCTCGTCCTTCTTCTCGTCATCCCCCGCGGACTTCTCCTCCTTCTCGGCGTCTCCGCCCGAGGCGGCACCTGAGTTCGAGAAGTCGACGGGGGTGAAGGATTCGTTGTTGGCGTTGACCACGCCGTGGGCGCCGATCGTGATGATCCCGCACTGCACCTCGGCGCAGTCGACCTCGGTCTCGTTCTGGGCACGGTCGTAGGTCGTGAACTTCTCACCGGGGACTTTGATCGTTCCGCTCCAGGTGCCGTTCGACGCGATCTCGCCGCCGTTGGCCGCATATGCCGTCGACGATCCAGGGAAGGTGACGAAGAGCTGATATCCCGCCGGCTTGGTCTCGTCGTCGTAGACGTAGCGGTAGTTCGTGCCGGTCGCCCCGCCCTTGCTCGGACGCCAACCGCCGGAGGTGTCGTCGACCCAGCCGAAGAGGACGTAGATCCCGCCGAATCCGCCCTCGACGGACTGGAATCCCGAGCCCGAGAGGTCGAGGGATGACTCCCCGTCGGCCTTGGCGGTGCCGGACACGGACACCTTGGGGGCCGCCTCGGCGGGGGCCGGGTTGAGCATCGTCGTGGTCAGCCCGAGGACCGCGGCGAGCAGTCCGGTGATCGTGATGAGCGCGAGGATCCGCTTCACCGGCGCCGAGGTGGTCGTCGGGCTGGGTGCGGTACTGCGTTTGGGTGCGCTGCTGCGTGTGATTGCGGTGCTGCGTCTGAGCACTGTGTTGAGCATGGGTCAGCTGTCCTTTCGACCGGCTCGCACGGGCACGACCAGCGGTGCTCCGGTGTTCGGGTCGGCAACGATTGTCACGGGGTAGTCGTAGACCTCGCTGATGAGGTCGGCGGTGAGCACCTCGGTGGGTGGGCCCTGGGCGATGATCGATCCTTGGGAGACCATGGCGATCCGGTCGGCGTAGGCTCCGGCGAGGTCGAGGTTGTGGACGATGATGACCACGGCTCCGCCGGTCGCGGCGTAGTCGCGGGCCTGCTGGAGGACGAGCTCCTGATGGCGGATGTCCATCGGCGCTGTCGGTTCGTCGAGCAGCAGCGCCGGGGTCGCCTGAGCAAGCACACGGGCCAGAGCCACAAGGGCCTTCTCACCGCCGGACAGAGAGGTGAACTTGCGGGCCGCGAACTGCACCGTCTCGGTGCGGGACATGGCTCCGGAGACGATGAGGTCATCGTGTCGGGATTCGCGCATGCCCGCCCACGGGGAGCGGCCCATCTCGACGACCTCGAGGACGGTGAAGGGGAAGGCCAGTCCGATGTCCTGGAGCAGGACGGCCCGACGCATCGCCAGCTCCCGAGTCGACCAGGAGTACTCCACCTCGTCGTCGATGAAGACCTTGCCCGCATCGAGTTCGACATCGGCGGTGACGACGTTGACCAGAGTCGATTTGCCGGCGCCGTTGGGACCGACGACGGCGAGGACCTCACCGCAGTTGATGTCGAGGTCGATTCCCTTGAGGATCTGCCTGTCACCGAAGCTGACCGCGGCTCCGCGCACGGAGATGATGGCCTGGCCCGGAACGGGATAGTTCGGTCGGCGGGCCTGTGAACGGGTGAGAGAGATGACGCTCATGCCCAACCTCCGGATTCTTTGCGGCTGCGTCTGATCAGGTAGAAGAAGAACGGCCCGCCCACCAGGGAGGTGAGCATGCCGATGGGCAGGTCGGCGAATTCGACGAGGGTCCTTGCCGCGAGGTCCGCGATCGCCAGCAGCACCGCACCGCCGAGCACGCTGGCGGGCAGCAGGAGTCGGTGGCCCGGGCCGATGATCATGCGGATGATGTGCGGGACGACGAGACCGACGAAGGCGATGATCCCGCAGAACGCGACCGCGGCGGAGACTAGCAGGGCGACGACGGCCATGACGATGATCCGCAGCCGTTCGACGTTGATGCCGACGTGACGGGCGCTCTTCTCACCGAGGGAGAGGATGTCGAGGCCCGGGGCCAGGGTCTGGGCGATGATGATGCCGAAGACGATGAGCGGCAGGATGAGTCCGACCTGGGACCACAGGCTGCCGTTGAAGCTGCCCATCTGCCAGAACACGATCTGCTCCCGCGCCGAGGTGGGGGCGGCGAAGGTGATGTAGGCGATCGCAGCGCCGGCGATGGCGTTGACGGCGACACCGGTGAGCACGAGGGTGATCACCTCGGTGCGCCCCTGCGAACGAGAGACCGTGTAGACGATGAACGTCGTAATCAGACCGCTGGCGAAGGCGAAGGCCGGGGTGGTGAAGGCGCCGAGGAAGGACCAGCCGAAGAGGATCGAGGCGCTGGCACCGACTGCGGCGCCGGAGGAGACTCCGACGACGCCGGGCTCGGCCAGGGGGTTGCCGAAGACACCCTGCATCATCGACCCGGCCACCGCCAGAGCGGCGCCGACGAGGATGGTCATGATCACTCGGGGGAAGCGGACCTGCCAGAGGGCCTCTTCGCCGAAGTCATGGCTCGGACCGGGCAGCCAGTCGATGCCGACCTTGTTCAGGAGGGAGCCGATCACCTCCTGCGGAGGGATGAAGAGCTGGCCGATCGCCGCCGAGAGCACGCAGGCCGCGATGAGTGCGATGAACAGGACGAGGAACACGGTTCCCGCCCGTGCGGTGCGTCGACCTCGGATCTGACCGAGGTCGAGATCCCGGGCATCCGGTGCGGCATCGAGCTGCGCTGTCGGGTCTGCCGGGGAACGTCCGTCGCCGCCCGAAGTCTGGTCGAGGTGTCGCCCGGAGCGGCGCAGAGGCAGGTCCCGGGTCTCGGTGGACTCACTCATGCCTCGTCCTCTTCCAGTTCTTCATTGATCTCTTTCAGACGCTTGTCGATGGATGCCGGAGGATGGTCCGGATGGTAGGCGAGCTCGGGTGCGTAGATCGCGGTGCCCAGTGCCGCGAGTACCTGGGCCGAACGGGGTCCGAAGCTCATCACCTCGTAGTCGCTCATGTCGACGAGCCGTCGGTTCTTGCCCGCCGGAGTCTGTTTGATGCCAGGCAGTTCGAGGGCCTTGTCGATTCCGCCCACCGAGGCGAGTCCGAGCGTCATCACGATGATGACGTCGGGTGCGGCCTTGATCAGGGCTTCGGAGTTCGTCGGGGACATGCCTTCGAATCCGACTTCGGCGGCGACGTCGCGGGCGGAGACGGATTGGATGAGCGAGTCAGCTCCCGAGCCGACACCGAACCAGTAGTAGATGCTGCCGCGCAGGTAGAGGAACACCGTGCGCGGTCGGTCCGACGGGTCCTCCGGGGCCAGCTTCTCCACGGCCTTCTTCGTCTCGTCGATCTCCATCACGGTGCGCTCGGCGAGCTTGTTGCCGAGATCGGGGACGCCGAGGGCATCGGCGACCTCTCGGATCTGCGGGCCGGCCGAGCGGACTCCCTCGGAATAGGACGAGGAGATGAAGATCACGGGGATTCCGGCATTGCGCAGCTGCAGCTGAGCGTCATAGGGGCCGATCGTCGTGTCGGTGAGGATCACATCGGGCGAGAGCGCAAGCACCGCCTCGGCGTTGATTTCATGACCGCCCTGCGTGATCAGCGGAAGCTGTTCGGCACCGGGGACGAGCTGGGTGAAGTCGGTGGCGATGTCGCGGCCGACGAGGTTGCAACCGAGCCCGAGGCCGACCACCGCGGCGGCGATTCCGCCGTTCTGGTTCATCGCGAGGATGCGGTCGGTCTTCTCCACGGTCTGCCCGGGCCCGTCGTTGCTCTTGACGGTGACCGGCAGATTTGCTTCGTGAGCCGCGGTGTCGGAGACCGGCGGAATCTCTCCGGCCTGGGTGTATGCCGTGGTCTGCCCTTTGATCTCGGTCGGGTCCGGCAGTTTCGATGTATCGACGTCGGAGACGTCGGGCATATTCGGCGTCGACCGTGCAGGCGGCTGTTGGCAGTCGGCCTCACCTTGGGCGTTGATCGATCCGATGTTGTGGATCCCGTTGTTCCACAGCAGGACCGCCAGTACCAGACCGCCTGAGATCCAGGCGGTTCTGCGGAAGGAACGGCTGCGCACCGTCTTCCGCATCTTCCACTTCGGCATGAGTTACTCGAGAATCTTAGAAAGTCACGTGATTAAGGCAAGGCTACCCATTAATAAGTGAGGCTCGCCTTGTCTTTTTAGGTTATGACTGTGTAGTCTATTTAATGTTCAGCAAATCCACAACTTCTGCTGATGATGAATCCAGGATCGGTTCAGGTGCCTGGGCACACGAGCTCATCGCCGTGTAACACGCAAAAACTGAGGAGAATCTATGACGCACAGGAGTGCGCGCGCGAGTGCTTCCCGAGCACGGCGCATCACATCGCCGCTGGCGGCCGGGGCCGCTGTTGCGGCAACCACCGGTCTGCTGGCGATGGGCATGACGGCCCCGGCATTCGGCGCAGTCGACAAGACCGTCGACGACGCTGTGTTCAGCTGGTCGGTCAACGACGAATCCACCGGCGGTGCCTACTTCGGTGGGTGCAACTTCCTCGTCGCCGGCACCGCCGGAGACGCGGGCAGCTCGCGAATCTGGACCGCCGCGGACGCCGGAAAGGTCTATCCGGTCGATGGCGATGGCAACTTCGTCGATGGCAACACCTCCATCAAGAAGACCACCGGGGACTTGTCGAACTTCGAGAACCGGTGCGTCGACGGCGATGGGGAGAAGGTCAACGGCAAGGTCAACGCCCAGGCCGCGAACAACCACACCGGTGACCACGTGGAGATCTCCAATGGCTCCGGCACCGTCGACCCAGAGAGTGACAACGCTTCGATCCAGTGGGAAGGGTCATGGACCTTCTCCTACTACGGCGGCATGACCTACTGGAGCATCAGCGACCCGAAGCTCGAGGTCAAGGACGGCAAAGGCACGATCACCGGCACCTACTCCGGCTTCGGTGCAGACATGGACGATCCGAGCATCTGGAAGAAGCTCGGAACGGTCGAAGGCGATGTTGTCGAGATCCAGAAGGGATCCGTCGACGTCACGGACGAGGGCTTCGAGTTCACACCGGACTTCCTCGGCGTAGAGACGGACACCGCGGGTCGCAATCCGCAGACTCCGAAGACCGCTGACAACGAATCCTGGTGGGGCGCCATGCCTCAGGACTGGATCGACTACAACGTCGAGACCGGGCAGGACTCGTACTGGTACACGACCGCCGGAGCCGAGACGTCGATCCAGCCCCGGAAGAAGACGAACCCGGTCACCGTCGGCTACACCGCGCAGGCTCCTGCTCCGAACGTCTCGACCTCGCACTCGGTGAAGACAGCCACCGCTGAGGACGGGCTGACCGTCAACGTCAAGGGCGAAGGCTACGACAACCTGCCCGATTCCAGCACCGGAAAGCCCTCGGCGGGAGCCTATGCGGCGATCGTCGATCGCGATCTCGCCAGCGCAGACGTCACCGCGGACAATGCGACCGCTGCTCAGTATGTGCTTCCGTTCCAGATCAAGGACGGCAAGATCGACGTCGACGTGACGGCGAAGACTGCCGGACTCTCTGAGGACAAGGATTATGACGTCCTCACCTGGGTCGCTCATGGTCTCCCCACCGGTGATGCCGAGCTCTACCGCTCGGCCATCGAACTCACCGACGAGCAGAAGGAAGCGCTCTTCCCGAGCGACGAGGACGAGGCAGAAGCTGAGGCCAACGGTGCGGCGGATGGTGCAGAGGCCGGTGACGACGGTGCTGCCGATGTTGCTGAAGGCGACAACGACGGTGCCGAAGGTACCGACGAAGGCGCAGCCGATGCAGCTGAAGGAGAGTCCGACAACAAGGGCGCGGCGGATGCTGCCGAAGGCGAAGCCGACGGTGCCGAAGCCGATGACAAGGGTGCGGCCGAAGCTGACGAAACCGGTGCAGCCGACGCCAGCGAAGGTGAAGCCGACGACAAGGGTGCGGCCGACGCTGCCGAAGGCAGCGACAACGGTGCAGCCGATGCCGCCGAAGGCGAAGCTGATGACAAGGGCGCGGCGGATGCCGCCGAGGCCGACGACAAGGGCGCAGCCGACGGTGACGACTCCGACGGTTCGTCCGATGGTGACGAGGAGCGGCCCGCCGCTCCTGAGGTCGCTGACCAGACCGTCGGCGCGGACCGCCTCGTCAAGGGCAAGGCCACCCCGAACTCCGAGGTGAATCTGGCCTGGACTCCGGTCGTCGAGAATGAAACCGACGAAAACGCCGGTACTCAGCTCAGCACGTTCGCAGCCTCGGCTGAGGCTGATGACAGTGTCCCGGCTGAGGACAATGTCACGGTGACCGCCGATGATGAGGGCAACTTCTCGACCAAGGCTCCGAGCGCCAAGGGCACCTACGCCTACTCGGCCATCGCCACGGTCGAGGGGGTTCCTTCGGACCCCGCCGAGTTCACCGTCACGGTGAACGAGGATGAGGCCGCCGATGACGACGCCAACGGCTCGTCCGACGGTGCAGAAGGCGGCTCTGATTCCGCCGGTGCAGCTGACGGATCCGAGGACGGCGCCGAGGCTGACGCTTCAGGCTCCGACAACGGCGCTGAGGCTGACGCCTCCGGTTCCGACAACGGTGCCGGTTCGGGCGCCGAGGGCTCGTCCTCGGGCGGCTCCGGCGGTTCGACCAGCGGCGGCTCCGGCGGCGGGAACCTCCCCCGCACCGGTACCGACCTGATCACCCTGCCGATCGCAGCGGGACTGATCGCGCTGGGTGCAGCGTCCGTCATGTTCACCCGGATGCGCAAGCGCTAAACTGGACGCGCAACGAGTCATGTAGTGAGTCAGGGTCCGTCCCGGTGCGGTGCCTCGGCATCGCACCGGGACGGACCCACACCAGCCATCATTTCGCGAACCGAGATTCGGATCGCCGATCTCTCAACGAGGAAACATCATGACTGAACCATTCTCCGCTCGCCTCAAGAGCAGCACCGCCACGATCCACGACGAGGTTGAGCACACCAATTTCATGGTCGACCTCATGGAAGGTCGGCTGAATGCTGACGCCTATGCGCTTCTGCTCAAGCAGTACGAAGTCATCTACGACGCTCTCGAGCAGAAGTCGCGCGAATTCGCCGCCGATCCGATCTTCGTACCCTTCCACAATGCGGGCCTGTGCCGTTACGACCGCATTCTCGCCGATCTGCGCGAGCTCGGCGGCGGCGCCCTGCCCGTGACCCGCAGCGCCGAGGCCTATGCGGCGCATTTGTCCAGCCTCACACAACCCGAACAGGTCATCGCCCACCATTACACCCGCTACCTCGGGGATCTCTCCGGCGGTCAGGCCATCGGTGCCCTCATGGGTCGCCACTACGGTCTGCCCGCTTCGACCCTGACCATCTGGGATTTCACCGAGATCGGCAAGACCAAGCCGTACAAGGACGACTACCGTCTCCGTCTCAATGAGATCGCCGGCACCGGCGGTGACGAGCAGATCGTCATCGACGAGACGATGACTGCGTTCAAGCTCAACGGCGAACTCCTCGCCGAGCTGACCGCGACCACGGAACGGCCGACGGCAACCGTCGCCTAACTGGCTCCGCCCCCTGGTCGTCCCTGACGCCCTGATCCCCGGTCGTCCCTGACGCCTGAACCGCAGCGACCCCTGACCCTCGGCGCAGCCCGACCCGCAGCGCCGGCGAAGAGAACTTCAGCGGCCGAGATGCTAAATGCATCTCGGCCGCTTCTCTGTATGCCGCTTCTCTGTCTTCCGTTCCTGCGTCTTCGTCCGTGCGCGAGCGCGGTCCTCGGCTACAGCCGCGCCCTCATGAGAACGGCATCGGCACCCGGATAGTAGTCGGGACGTCTCCCCCACTCTTCGAAACCGTGCGAGGTATAGAGCGCCCTGGCGGATGCGTTGCGTTCGTCGACCTCGAGGTGGACCACCTCGGCACCCTGGATCCTCGCCCAGTCGAGGCCGGTGTCCAGGAGGGCGCGGCCGACGCCCTGCCCCCGCGCCGCCTCGGTGGTGGCGATCGTCATCAGGTCGGCCTCTCCCCCGGCGCACGACATCACGACCCACCCGGCCAGGGCCTCATCTGCAGTCGAGTCCGAACCCGTCGAACCTGACTCCGTCGAGCCTGAACCCTCCGAGGAGGTTCCGGCCTTGAACATGGCCGTTCCGTTCTGCGCCATGACCGCCCAGTAGTAGCCGAGGGTCCAGGCGGTGGGGCCGAAGATCCGCGCGTCGTGCTCGGCGATCTCCGTCAGATCCCACCAGTGGAGTTCGTCGATCGTCATGGTCGTATTCATGAGCGCGTCCGGGTCATCTCAGCGAGCTCTGTCGGGTCGGACTCGCCTTCGCATCGGGCTCACGCAGGTATTCGGGGACCGGATCGGGCAGTTCACGCCCGGCCGCGAGCTCTCGGGCAGCCGCGAAGGCGAGATGTTCGGCTCGGGGGTCGAGAATCGCCGGCTCAATTCCGGTGCCGAGCTCGTCCGGATAGAGCAGAATGCCCCGCCCGAAGCGGTCGGTAATGGCGGTCGGTGAGTATCCGTGGTCGGCGAGCACTGTGGGGACCTCGGCGGGTTTGGCGACGAAGGGACCCGCGACCAGGGATGCATCAGACGCCTCGTAGACGCTGAAGTAGACCTCTTTGCGCCTGGCGTCGCAGGCGATGAGCACCGGCCGTGCCGGGGCCGCGCCCCGAACAGTGGCGATCGGATCGGCGGCTTCCGCGGTCTCCCTCCGCCGCAGCTCCTCGACGATCGCGGCCTGGGAGAGGAGACCAGACACCGGGATCCGGCGAGCCTGCCCGACCGCGATGCCCGCGGCGATGCCGACGCGCAGTCCGGTGAAGGGGCCGGGACCGATTCCGGTGACGACGAGTTCGGGACTCGAGCCCGCGGAGAGCACGGATGCCAAAGCGGGGCCGATGAACTCGAGGTGTCGGCGCTGGTCATCGGCATGCTCGGCGGCCAGCACCTCGCCCGATTCGGAGTCGACGAGGGCCACCGAAGCCGACTGCGAAGTGTCGATGCCGAGGATGATCATGCTCTGTCCTTGTCAGTGTCAGTGTCCTTGTCAGGGTCTGGGCCAGTGTCCGTGCCGCCGGTCCGGTCGGCGTTCGCCTCGAGCTCGAAGAGCTCCGCGAGACTCGCACCCAATCGGTCCAGCCGTTCGTCCCAACCGGATCCGTGACCGAGGATGTCGATGCTCCGCCGTTCGTCCTCGAGTTCCGGATCGTCCGCGAGGTCTGCATCGTTCGCGAAGTCCACCGCGACCTCCGCCCAGGCCGGAGTGATCGTCAGCTGCAGATAGTCCGTGCTCAGCTGTTCGGCGAAACCGGCACCCCATTCGACGACGGTGATCGACTCCTCGAGCTCCGAATCGAGATCGAGGTCGCCGAGCTCCTCCGCATCGGAGAGCCGGTAGGCGTCGACATGGACGAGCGCCGGTCCACCGCTGAAAGAGGGATGCTCACGGGCGATGATGAAAGTCGGCGAGGTGATCCGCCCGGCCACGCCCAGCGCCCGACCCAACGACTGGGTGAACGTCGTCTTCCCGGCACCGAGGTTGCCGGTGAGGATGAGCAGGTCACCGGCCTGCAGATGCCCGGCGAGCGCCTCGGCGAAGGTGCGCATCTGTCTCAGGGATCCGACGTGGAGTCTCATCGGCCGACCTCGTCCCCGACGCGACCGACCTCGACCCGGCCAGCTTCGACCCGGTCGACCCGAGCGCTGATGCGAGTGACGATCTCGTAGTTAATGGTGTCCGCCCACGCACCCCATTCGGCGGCGCTGGGACCGTCGGGGCCGAAGATCACGACTTCATCGCCGATCGCCGCCTCGGCGCCTCCGATGTCGACGATCATCTGGTCCATGGCCACCCGACCGACGACGGGATGCCTGCGGCCGCGGATGGCCACCTCGGCGCGGTTCGACGCCGAACGGGGAATGCCGTCACCGTATCCCCCGGGCACGAGCGCGAACCGGGTATCCGCCTCGGCGGTGAACGTCAGCCCGTAAGAGGCCCCGTGACCTGGAGGGATGTCCTTGAGATTGATGACGGAGGAGACCAGCCGCATGACCGGCCGGAGGCCGAGCGTCTCCGCATCCCCATCGTCGAGTGGCGAGAGTCCGTACAGCGAGAGCCCCACCCTGGCAGAAGTCCCGGGGCAGGGTCCCAAGGTCAGGGCCGCCGGTGAGTTCGCGATGTGCACATCGAGTCCGGAAGACTCGCCGAGGCGACCCTCCGCAGCGTCGAGAACGGCGGTGAGCTCCCGGTGGGCGGTGTCGAAGACCGCAGTCTGGGCGGCGGTCTCCGGGCGTTCGGGTTCATCGGCGACGGCGAAATGGCTCATGATGCCCACGACGGTCAGGGGCGGCGGGTTCACGTCCCCGGTCTTATCCGCCAACGCCTGCAAGCGGGTGAGAGCGAGAGCGAAATCGGTGGGAATGAGGCCGTTACGCCCCAGCCCGGTGTCGATCTTGAAGTGGATGCGGGCCGTGGCGCCGGTGCGTTCGGCCGCGGCCTGCAGCCGGTCGAGGGCGTCGATCGTCGAGACGCCCAGCTCGATACCGGCCAGCAGAGCCGCGCCGAGATCAGTGGTGGGTCCGTAGAGCCAGGCGAGGATGGTCGCCTCTGCCCCCAGGATCTCCCGCAGCTCGAGGGCTTCGGCGATGGTGGCCACGCAGAACTCGCGGTGGCCGGCGGCGAAGAGCGCGGGGGCGATGATGTCGACGCCGTGGCCGTAGGCGTTGGCTTTGACCACGCATTTGAGGCGGGCCGGCGCGAGACGTTCGGCCAGCAGCGCGGCATTGGCCTGCAGCGCTGCCACGTCGATCTCGGCACGGACGAGCGCCGCGGGTGTCTGGGTAGATGTCACCGGTCCAGAATACCGTTCGCGGGTCCCGGCCGGTCGCGCCGGTCACCTCCGTGGATGAGCTCGGTGACCACCTCGGCGACGGCATCGGCGAGCTGCCCGGCGTTGATCGCCCGGCGCCCTGCGCAGTTGTGGATGAGCACACCCAGTCCCGCGATGTGCGCCCAGTCCCTGGCCGAAAGGACCTGTTCGTCGGCGGACTGCCGTCCCTGCGCACCGATGACGGCCGCGAGTCCCCCGAGGATGCCGGCGAGCACATCCCCGGACCCGGCGGTGGCGAGGCTCGCCGGACCGGGTGCGGGGAGGACGCAGTAGCCGTCGGGGGCGGCGATCACCGTACGGTGGCCTTTGAGGAGCACGATCATTCCGGTCACCCGGGCCGCCTCCCGCGCCCAGCCGACGGGATCGGCGGTGATTCGGGTCGAGGTGATGATCTCGCCGAGGAGGCGGCTGAGCAGTCTGGCCAGCTCGCCGGCGTGCGGGGTGAGGATGACCGGACGCCCCGCCAGCCAGGTGCCCTGCATGGATTCGACGCGGGCGACCATGTCGAGGGCTCCGGCGTCGAGAACGACCGGGATCGTCGTCTCCGCCAGGGCATCGACGGCGGCCTGGACGTATTCGGATTCCGGGTCGCCCGGGCCCATGACGATCGAGTCGACCCGACCCGAGGCGTTGACCACCTCGGCGTGGATGCCGATGATCGGCTCCGCGACCAGTTCGGAACCGAGGTATCGGACCATCCCGACCCCGGAATTCACCGCCGAGGTGGTCGTGAGCACCCCCGCCCCGGGGTAGTACTCGGAGCCGGCGAGGACCCCGGCGACACCGCGGGAGTATTTGTATCCGTCCTGCTCAGGGCGGGGATATTCGGCCCGGAGATCAGCGACGTCGAGCACCTCCGCGGCGGCGAGGTCCGGGTCGAGGTCGAGGCCGATGTCGATGACATGGATCGAACCGGTGAACTCGGCGACCCGCGGATCGATGAGTTCGGCCTTGAGGCCGCCGAAGGTCACGGTGTGATCGGCGTGGATTCGCCGGTCCGCTCCTTCGGGTTCCGGGTCGAGATCGGAGGGGGTGTCGACGGAGATGACGAGGGCCCGCGATTCGGCCCGGGTCTGGGCCACTGTCTCGGCCCCGGGCTGGGACTCCGACACTGTCTCGGCCTCACGCCATTCGCGGATCAGGGCGGCGAGGTGGTCGGGCAGTCCGCGCCGACCTCCGGTGCCCAGAATCCCGTCGAGGACGAGATCGGCACGAGCCAGTTCGCGGAGGATCTCGGCACGGACGGAAGGGGCATCTGCGGTGTGGTCGATCACCTCGGCGCCGGCTCTGCGTGCCGCGGCAAGTCCGTCGTCGTGGGTGCGGTCGAACAGGGTGACGACGGTGACCCGCACCCCGCGTCGTCGCAGCGCGGCGGCGGCGAAGAGAGCGCCCCCGGCGTTGTTGCCGGGACCGGCGAGCACGCACACCCTGGCCCCGGTGATGAGCCCGCGCCTGTGGCGAAGCTGCTCGAGGCAGACGTTCGCGAGCGCTCGAGCCGCACGGGCCATGAGCGGGATGCCCTGCTCAAGGAGGGGGCCTTCGGCATCACGGATGATGGTGCTGGGGTAGGCGAATACTGTCATCGGCTGGTCCTTCTCACTGCTCGTCACTCACACCGGCTCAACCCTGCCGGCCTACTGTTCGGCCAGCTGTGCGAGCTTGCGTCCGGCGAGATGGGCGAGGAAGAGGGCATGGTCGGCCAGGCCTTCGTCGCTGTGGCGGGCGCGCGGGGAATGGTTGGCTTCGCGTTCCTCGACGGGCAGATTGGGCAGGGCCACACCGAAGTGGCCGTAGGCGCCGGGCACCTCGTCAAGGACTCGGGAGAAGTCTTCGGAGCCGGGCAGCGGGTTGGGTCGCACCTGTGCACGTTCGGGACCGAAGAGCTCGGCGAAGGTGTCGAGGAAGAAGTCCGCCTCCGCGGCGTCGTTGATCGTCGGCGGCAGGATGGCCTCATAGTCGACCTCGGCGTCGAGCCCGTGCGCGGCGACGAGTTCTGTGACCAACTGCGGCAATTCCGCCTCGGCGCGGGCGGTGACGGTCTCGGAGAAGGTGCGGACCGAGACGACCAGCTCTGCGAAGTCGGGGATGACGTTCGAGGCGGTGCCGCCGTTGAACTGACCGACGGTGATGACCAGCGGGTCGAAGATGTCGAATCGCCTGGTCACATACTCCTGCAGCTGCCCGACGAGCATGGCACCGACCTGGATCGGGTCCCGCCCGGTGGCCGGGCGGGAGGCGTGAGTGCCCTTGCCGCGGACGATGATGGTCATCTTGGCGAAGGCGGCCATATAGGAGCCCCTGCGGCTGGTGGCCACGCCGAGGTCCTGATCGGCGGAGACATGGAGACCGTAGGCTGCCTTGACCCGGGGTCCGGCGGCGTCGAGGATGCCCTCGGCGATCATCTTCCCGGCCCCGTCGTAGCCTTCTTCGCCGGGCTGGAACATGAACACCACGTCCCCGGGAAGGGAGTCCCGGTCACGGTGGAGGAGCTTAAGCGCTCCGACCAGACCGGCCGTGTGCAGGTCGTGGCCGCAGGCGTGCATCCGTCCCGAGGTGGCCGCGAAGTCGAAGCCGGTCGCCTCGGTGACGGGCAGTCCGTCCATGTCCCCACGCAGCAACACGGCGGGTACGACCCCGGACGAGTCTTCGGCACGCTGACCCCCGCGGAGGACGACGGTGAGAGAGGAGAGTCCGTTGCCCTTCGTCACCTCGATGTCGAGTCCTTCGATGGCCTCGAGGACGAGCTTCTGCGTGGTCGGCAGGTCGAGGCCGACCTCGACGTTCTCATGCAGGGTACGGCGCAGGGTGACCAGTCCGGGGGCGATGTCCGCGGCGTCCTCGGCGGTCGGCAGGTGGATACCCGGCGATGTGGCGGTGGCTGCGGTCGCGGCAGTGTCGGTGGCGGCCGTGTCAGTGTCGGTCGTGTCGGTGGCGTCAGTCGTGCCGGTCGTGGAAAGAGAGCTCATGGTCAGAGTCTAAGACCGACCTCGCCGAGGTGGTGCCCGGGTCCGGACACCGGGACCTCCCGCGGCGCCCTGGATTCGGCTTTCACCTCGGGTAGAGCGTGTGCCCGAAGTGCTCCGTATCGCCCTCGACCCCGGGGCTCAGCGACGGGCCTTCGCCTTCGACGATGACGAAGGTCATCGTCAGGTTCGCATCATGGGTGATCGAGAGGTGGATGTTGGTCCCCCCGATGCGGTGGAAATGCTCGAGCACGAGCCCACGCAGCCGGAAGCTCGGCGCACCCGATCGAGCGGGAACCACCTCGGCGGACTGCCAGGGCAGCCAGCCGGGGAAGCCGATCGCCTTCTTCAGCGCCTCCTTGGCGGAGAACCGCGCCGCCAAGGAGGCGTCCGTACGGCGCTTCCCGTTGCGTTTGAGCTGCTCGGCAGGGGTGAGCAGACGGTCGAGGAGTTCCGGCACCCGCTCGATGTGCTCGGCGAAGCGCGGCACATCGGCGATGTCGGTGCCGATCCCCAGAATGGCCATTGCGACCCCTACTCGACGGTGACGGACTTCGCGAGGTTGCGCGGCTGATCGACGTCGAGGCCTTTGGCCGTGGCGAGTTCCATGGCGAAGATCTGCAGCGGAACCGTCGTCAACAGCGGCGCCATGAGCGTCGTGGTCTCGGGAACGTAGATGACCTCCGAGGCGAACTCGCGGACTTCCTCATCCCCCTCCTCGGCGATGACCACGGTGTTCGCACCGCGGGCCCGGACCTCCTGGATGTTGGAGATGACCTTGGCGTGCAGGGAATCACGGCCGCGCTTGGAGGGCACGACGATGATGACGAGCTGGCCGTCGTCGATGAGCGCGATCGGACCGTGCTTGAGTTCACCGGCGGCGAAGCCCTCGGCGTGGATGTAGGCGAGCTCCTTGAGCTTGAGCGCACCCTCCATCGCCACCGGGTAGCCGACGTGGCGGCCGAGGAACAGCACCGAGTCGACGTCCTGGCTGCGGCGGGCCAGAGCCAGGACCTGCTCCTTGCCTTCGTCGAGGACGCGCTGGATCTTCTCCGGAATCGACTGGAGCTCGGAGAGGATCACGCCGATCTCGTCACGGAACTTGTTCCCGCGCAGCTGCGCGAGGTAGAGCCCGAGGAGATAGCAGGCGACGACCTGGGACAGGAACGCCTTGGTCGAGGCCACGGCGATCTCCGGACCGGCGTGGGTGTAGAGGGCGGCATCGGATTCGCGGGGAATCGTCGAACCGAAGGTGTTGCAGATGGCGATGACCTTCGCCCCCTGCTGGCGGGCGTGACGCACGGCCATGATCGTGTCCATGGTCTCCCCCGACTGGGAGATCGCGACGACGAGGGTCTTCTCGTTCACGACCGGATCCCGATAGCGGAACTCGTGGGCGAGTTCGACCTCGGTGGGGATCCGGCACCAGTGCTCGATCGCGTACTTCGCGACCTGACCGGCGTAGGCGGCGGTGCCGCAGGCGATGACGACGATCTTGTCGATGGACTTGAGCACGGCCTCGTCGATGTGCATCTCGTCAAGGGTCAGTCGGCCCTCGGTGTCGAGGCGGCCGAGCAGGGTGTCGGCGACGGCCTGCGGCTGGTCGTGGATCTCCTTGTCCATGAAGGAGGCGAAGCCGCCCTTCTCCGCGGCGGCGGTGTCCCAATCGACCTCGAACCTCTCGCCCTCGACCTCAGTGCCCTCGAGATCCGTGATGACCACGGAATCGGGGGTGATGGTGACGACTTCGTCCTGACCGATTTCGACGGCGGTGCGAGTGTAGTCGATGAAGGCGGCGACGTCGGAGCCGAGGAAGTTCTCGCCCTCGCCGAGGCCGATGACCAGCGGGGAGTTGCGGCGTGCGGCCACAACCTGTCCGGGAGCGTCGGCGTGGACGGCGAGCAGGGTGAAGGCGCCTTCGAGCTGGGCGGCGGTGGCGCGCATCGCCGCGGTCAGGTCACCGGTGGCCCGGTAGTTCTTGGCCAGCTGGGCGGCGGCCACCTCGGTGTCGGTTTCGGAGAGGAATTCGACGCCCTCGGCGACGAGGTCCTTCTTCAGGTGCGCGAAGTTCTCGATGATGCCGTTGTGGATCAGCGCCAGCCTGCCGCCGTCGGCCAGGTGCGGGTGCGCATTGACGTCGGTGGGTCCGCCGTGGGTGGCCCACCGGGTGTGGCCGATGCCGGTCTGCGCGGCGGGCAGCGGGTTCGCCTCGATCTCCTCGGTCAGGGCCGAGAACTTTCCGGCTTTCTTCGCCGAGGAGAGTTCACCGTCATCGGTGACGAGCGCGACCCCGGCCGAGTCATAGCCGCGATATTCGAGCCTCTTGAGCCCGCCGAGCACGACGTCGAGCGCCGTGTGATCGGCACCGGCGACGGGTGCCTTGGATACATAGCCAACGATTCCACACATGAGTCGAATTCTACGCAATCGAGTCAATTCCGACCGCATCGCCACGACCGCGGTAGTCCCACCGTGACCGAAGCCACGCGCGAGCGCGCGCCCGCGGGCCCACCCGTACGCGCCCGAGGCACCACCTCGGCGGGTCACCGGCTCGACATCCGCCCACTGCCCGGCCCCACCTCGGCGAATCCGGGACCATGACGCATGACACAATTGAGCCCATGAGTCATGTCGACCCCCAACTTGATCGTGCGCGCCGCCTCGCCGGACTCAACACCGGACGTCGCGCCGAGTCCGAACCGACCTCCCCGTTCTGGGAGTTCGATCGTGAGGTCTGGGGAACGCTCGCCCAGGCCACTCCCCTGCCGCTGAAGCAGCGCGATATCGAACGTCTGCGCGGTCTCGGCGACCGGATCAACCTCGACGAGGTGGCCCAGGTGTACCTGCCCCTGTCCCGCCTGCTCAACCTCTACGTCTCCGCCCGCCGGGCCAAGCACGACCTGACCCGGGAGTTCTTCTCCCCCCTCCACGAACGTGGGCTCGAACCGCAGGAGGCCAAGCGCACGCCCTTCGTCATCGGTGTGGCCGGGTCCGTGGCCGTGGGCAAATCGACGACCGCGCGAGTGCTCCGCGAGCTCCTCGCCCGCTGGCCCGATACCCCGCGGGTCGAGCTGATCACCACCGACGGCTTCCTCTACCCCAATGCCGAACTCGAACGGCGCCGCCTCGTCGGGCGGAAGGGATTCCCCGAATCCTACGATCGGCGGAAGCTGCTGAAGTTCATCTCCGCGATCAAGGCCGGTGCCCCCGAGGTGCGCGCCCCCGTGTACTCCCACCACACCTATGACATCGTGCCCGGCGCCGAGGTGGTCGTCCGGTCCCCCGATGTCCTCATCGTCGAAGGGCTCAACGTCCTCCAGCCCGCCCGACCGCGCAGCGACGGCACCCTGGGGCTGTCGATCAGCGACTACTTCGACTTCTCCGTCTATGTCGATGCGAGGTCGAAGGACATCCGCGAGTGGTACATCTCCCGCTTCCTCAAACTCAAAGAAGGGGCCTTCCAGGACCCCGACTCGTACTTCCACCGGTATTCGAAGCTCAGCGACGAGGAGGCGGTGACCCTGTCCACGGAGATCTGGGACTCGATCAACTTCCCGAACCTGCGGGAGAACGTCCAACCCAGCCGGGGTCGCGCGGACCTCGTGCTCCACAAGTCTGCGGATCACACAATCCGCAAGGTCCAGCTGCGGAAGCTGTGAGCCTGCCGATGCCCCAGTCCTTCCTCGCCCAGGCCCGCAAGGTCGATGAGGCCACCCCCGAGTTCCGCAGCCGTGAGGTCGACTTCCTCCGAGCCGCCGCGATCACCGTCGTCGTGCTCGGACATTGGACGATCATCGCCGTCAGCGCCGCCGGCGGCATCGAACCTCACGGGCTCCTCGATGAGGCCCGGTGGACGCACCCGCTGACCTGGGTGTTCCAGGTGATGCCGATCTTCTTCCTCGTCGGCGGCTACTCGAATGCCCTGTCCTGGCGCTCGGCCAGACGCAAGCAGCTCGGCTATGCTCAGTGGCTGCGCACGCGTCTGCGTCGGCTGGGCCTGCCGCTCATCCCGTTGCTTCTGACCTGGCTGGTCACCTGCGTCATCGCCCTGGCCGCCGGTGCCGCGCCGTCCGCGGTGCAGCTGGCCTCGCAGATGGCCCTGGTCCCGACCTGGTTCCTCGCCGCCTATCTGCTCGTCGTCATCGTCGCTCCCGGCTGCCTCGTGCTGTGGGAGAAGTGGGGCTGGTGGTCGATCGTGGTCGGCATCGGAGCGGCCGGTGCCATCGATGCCCTGAGCATTCTCACCGAGAGTCCGCTGCTGGGCTATCCGAACTACCTGCTCGTGTGGGCGAGCTTCCACCAGTTCGGCTACGCCTGGCTCGACGGACGCCTGACGAGTTTGCGACGCTGCCTGCTGCTCTTCGCCATCGGGGCGCTCGGACTGGGGCTGCTCGTCGGCTTCGGGCCCTATCCGGTCTCGATGATCACCGCGGGCACGGATGCGATCTCGAATTCGAGTCCGACTCGGGTGACCATGGCGTTCCTCGGGATGACGCAGGCCGGCATCGTGCTTATGCTGCAGCGGCCGCTCGCCCGACTGCTGCGGTGGCCGGCCCTGTGGCTGCTCACCGTCATGGTCAACCAGCGGATCATGACCTGGTTCCTCTGGCATCTCACCGCCCTGACACTGCTCGCCCATGTGCTCATCGATCTCGGAGCCGATGCGCTCCTGCCGACTCCGCTGAGCGGAGTGTGGTGGCTGACCCGGCCGCTGTGGGCGCTCGTGCTGCTGGCGATCACCGGGGTGCTCGTGCTCATCTTCGGACGGTTCGAATCCCCCGCCGCCGATGAGCGTGCGGCACCTCCGGTGTGGATGCCGATCGCCGCCTCGGCGACGATCTGCGCGGGCCTGGCAGTGATGGCCGATGTCGGCATGGTCGGCGCGAACGGCGTCACCTGGATCTGGCCCCTGCTGCCCCTGATCGGAATGCTCGTCTTCGGAGTGGTCCGACCGCCTCGGCGCCTGGGGGCTTCCGGGTCTGGTTCGGCGATGAGCTGAGCTGAGCTTCGCGTTGCAGGACGGCCGAGAAAAGTCGCCGCAGCGTTGATGTTGCGCTTTCGCGTTGATCGAGCACCCTCGGGGCAACGCCGCAGCGAGATCACCGACACCGTTCAGCCCGGAGCGCCCCGTCGCGCCCCAGCCGGAGCGGCCCAACCCGACCCGGCTGCGAGCTGCCGGGCCGCTCCGCACGTGAGCCCCGGGGCCTCAGCTCGCTGAGAACTGAGTGGCGTAGAGCTCGGCGTAGCGCCCGCCCCGTGCGACGAGCTCCTCATGGGTGCCCGATTCGACGATGCGGCCGGCCTCGACGACGAGGATCGCATCGGCCTGCCGGATCGTCGAGAGTCGGTGCGCGATGACCAGTGCCGTGCGCCCGCTCATCGCCTGCGCCAATGCCTGTTGGATGGCGGCTTCGTTCGTCGAATCCAGCGCCGAGGTGGCCTCGTCGAGAACCACGATCTCCGGGGCGGCCAACAGCATCCTGGCGATCGTCAGTCGCTGGCGCTCTCCCCCGGAGAGGCGGTAACCGCGCTCACCGACGACGGTGTCGAGTCCATCGGGAAGGCCCGCGATGACATCATGCAGCCGGGCCCGCTCGAGCGCATCGATCATCTGCGCATCGGTGGCCTCAGGCTTCGCCAGAGCCAGGTTCGCGCGGATGGACTCGTGGAAGACGTGCCCGTCCTGAGTGACTACTCCGACGTTCTTCCGGAGAGTCTCGAAGCTGAGGTCCCGGACGTCGACTCCGCCGATCGTGATCGACCCCGAGGTGACGTCATAGAGTCTGGGCAGCAGCGAGGCGATCGTCGATTTGCCGGCTCCGGATGACCCGACGAGGGCGACCGTCTGCCCAGCGGGAATCGTGAAGTCGAGCGAATGCAGGACCTCGTCCCCTCCCCTCGAATCGAGGACCGAGACGTCCTCGAGGCTCGCGAGGCTGACCTGCTCGGCGCTCGGGTACGCGAAGTCGACACCTGTGAACTTCACGTCGAGTCCGCCTCGGGGCAGGGCCTTCGGCGTCTTCGGCTCCTTGATCAGGGGCACGAGGTCGAGTATCTCGAACACGCGCTGGAAGCTGACGACGGCACTCATGATGTCCAGGCGCGCATTGGCCAGCATCGTCAGCGGGGTGTAGAGACGGGTGAGCAGCAGAGCCAAAGTGACGACCTGTCCGGCGTTGAGGTGGCCGAGCACCGCTTGGGCACCGCCGATACCGTAGACCAGCGCGAGGGCCAGGGCCGACACCAGTGTCAGTGAGGAGACGAAGGTCGACTGCAGCATCGCAACCTTGACGCCGATGTCGCGGACCTGGGCCGCCCGATCCGAGAACTCATCGTTCTCCGTCTTCGGGTTGCCGAAGAGTTTGACCAGCGTCGCGCCTCCTGCGGAGAACCTCTCCGTCATCCGCGTCGACATGTTTGCACTGTTGTCGGCGGCTTGGAACTGGAGGGAGGCGAGCTTGCCGCTGAGCATCTTCGTGGGGATGATGAACAGCGGCAGCAGCAGGATCGACATGACGGTGACCTGCCAGGAGATGGTGACCATCACTCCTACGGTCAGGACCAGGGAGACGAAGTTCGACACGATGCCCGAGAGCGTGTTGGAGAAGGCCCGCTGGGCGCCGATAACATCCGTGTTGAGACGAGAGACCAGCGCACCGGTGCGGGTTCGGTTGAAGAAGGCGATCGGCATCGACTGCACGTGGTCGTAGACCGCGGTGCGCAGGTCGAAGATGAGGCCCTCCCCGATCTGAGAGGACAGGTACCGGTTGGAGATGCTGATCCCGGCATCGGCGATCGCCAGCGCCCCGATCGCCACGGCCAGCCACACGACGGTGGCGACAGGTCCGCCGCCGGTGATGGCGTTGACCACGTCACCGGCGAGCACCGGGTTGAGCACACCGATTCCGGCCGAGCCGACCGAGAGGGTGAGGAAGACAGCGAGCTTCTTCTTGTGTCTGGATGCGTATGAGGCGATCCGGCGGTAGGTTCCCGGCTGGATCGCTGTCTGTGGAGTCTTCTGACTGGTCACCGAGGTGCGCATCACTCTATGGGCTGCTTGCAGACTCATGGTCGGCCTCTTTCTGCTGCCCGGTCCACCTCTGCCGCGCAGGGATCACTGTTGCGGGGTGCCGGGCGAAGGCGCATCGCCTCCTGTGGGAGATTCAAACTGTGCACTCAGTGCAACTGTTTGGCTGGCGTTTCTATTTCCTCCGCCTCGGTGACGGTGATGACGTTCGTGCGAGCTCGTGTTCCTGCGTGCCGGCGATCTGCGCTCAGACTCACCGCTTCGCCCGTTGCGCGACAGCTGCCCTGATGCGCAGAGAGAGATCGGCCCGAAAAAGGTCCGCCCAGGTGAGGCGGAAGACCATATAGCCCAGATTGCGGAGAAGGTATTCGCGCTTCCGTTCGAGCTCGAACGCCTCCTTCGGATCGGTTCCCTCCAGATAGTACTTTCCTGCGCCGTCGAATTCCGCGATCACCCGAGCTCCCTCATTCGCGAAATCGGTCCGTGCGACGAAGTTGCCGTTCTCGTCACGTATCTCGACCTGCGGTTCGAATCCTGGAACGGAGTACTCGAGGAAGCACACGGCGCTGATCGACTCGGCCACGGATTCGCGCCGCCCGTCGACAGTGTCGAGCACTCTTCGAACCCGTGCGCCGCGTGTCCTGATCGCACGACCGGAACAGAACTCCTCCAATTCGTCTACCGTTATGAGAGATCGACGAATCGCCGTGTCCACGACGGCAACGGCGAATGCCAGCGGACTGTCGCGCGCGAGGTCGAAGAGAGTCCTCAGCAGCGAGGTGACGCGGATGCTCTCGACCTCGGTCACTTCGTCGTCACCAAGCGACCTTTTTCTGATGTGGATGGCTCGCCGTCGCACGCCACATCCCGGATGCATCACCTCGACGCGAAGGGCTTCGCCGTTCTCGAAGTAGGGAATCGGCAGACCGTGGACGATCAGCGCACTGCGGTGGGAGAACGTAGCGCCGGGCGGCAGATCGCCGACATACGACCTCACGAGAATCCGTAGGTCTTCGCCTCGCTTGCGCATTCCAGACGATTCTCTCGGAAGGTCTGTCGTCGGTGCCGCGGCGACCCTCGACACGAAGCGATGCGCTGGATCCTCACAGACTTTCGTGACGACGTAGACACCTCGGCGGACTCTGCGCAGACAGCACCGCCCGGCCAGATTCACCTGTTACGAACTCAGTCCGGCGGCCCTGAGTTCGGCGGAAGTCAGGCATGTGAACATGCGCCAAGCATGCTCGTTGGAGGCGACCCTCGGCAAGGGTGAGAAACGGGGCTGTGGAAAAGTGGCCACTTCAGGTCACAGGCCGCGCGGATGCGCTTCGTGTCGAGCCGCGAAGGCGCCGAACCTAGCCGAGAAGCAACGCAAAAGTTGAGAATCAACACGCCGTCGAAGAGTTCGTCGCTCAGTCAGCACAAATCTCGAAAAAGTCGTCACTGGTGACGACTTTTTCGAGCTTCGCATTGATCGAGCGCTGCGGGCGCCTCGCAAGGGTTGCAGAGCCGAGCGCTGTGGCCGTCTCGAGTGGGAACGGGCAACCGCGCCGGGTCTACGAACCCGAACGGCGGACCACCCCGCGGACCCTACAGCGCGAGGTGCTCCTTGACGGTGGCGGCGAGGCGTTCGGCCTGGGCCTGGGCGGCGTCCTCGGTCTCGGCCTCGACCATCACGCGGATGAGCGGTTCGGTTCCCGAGGCCCGCAGCAGCACGCGACCGGAGCCGGCGAGCTCGGTCTCGACCGCGGTGACCTCGGCGGCCACCTCGGGGTGGGAGACGTTGTTCTTGTCGACGCCTTTGACGTTGACCAGGGCCTGCGGCAGCTGCGGGATCTCGGCGGCGAGATCGGCCAGGGTCCGCTTCGCATCGGCCATCCGCTTCATCAGGTGCAGCGCGGTCTGCACTCCGTCGCCGGTGCTCCCATGGTCGAGCATGAGCACATGCCCCGACTGCTCCCCACCGAGGACATAGCCGTCGGCGAGCATCCGCTCGAGCACGTACCGGTCACCGACCGAGGTCTGCACGGTCTCGATCGAGTACCGGTCCATGGCCTGCTTGAGCCCGATGTTCGACATCACCGTGGTCACAAGGGTGTTGCCTTTGAGCTCGCCGAGCTCCTTGAGCCCGATCGCGAGAATCCCCATCAGCTGGTCGCCGTTGATCACACGCCCCAGGGAGTCCACGGCCAGGCAGCGGTCGGCATCTCCGTCGAAGGCCACACCCAGGTCGGACTGCGTCTCGACGACGAGGCGCTGCAGGGGTTCGAGGTGGGTCGATCCGACCCCGTCGTTGATGTTGAAGCCATCGGGTTCGGCGGCGGAGACGATGACTTCGGCTCCGGCCTGACGCAGTGCGGCCGGGCCGACGATCGAGGCCGCGCCGTGGGCGCAATCGACGACGACCTTGAGGCCCGAGAGCGGACGGGTTCCCTCAGCATCGAGGGAGCGCACAAGCTGCTCGGTGTATTCGTCGGCGGCCGCCGGGTAGCGGGCGATCCGACCGACAGCGGCGCCGGTGGGTCGTTCCCAGTCCTCATCGAGGACGGCCAGGATCTCATCCTCAACGGCATCGTCGAGCTTGGTGCCCCCGGCTGCGAAGAACTTGATGCCGTTGTCCGGCATCGGGTTGTGGGAGGCGGAGATGACGACGCCGAAGGCCGCGCCGGTGTCCTTGACGACGCTGGCGATGCCGGGGGTCGGGAGCATTCCCGCATCGAGGACATCGACACCCGCCGAGGCGATCCCTGCACTGATCGCGGCCGAGAGGAACTCGCCGGAGACTCGGGTGTCACGACCGACGACGGCGAAGGGCCGCTTCTCGCCGGACCAATTGCGGCTGAGCACCCGAGAGCCCGCTACCGAGAGCTGGAGGGCGAGTTTCGCGGAGATGTCGCGGTTAGCCAGTCCGCGCACGCCGTCAGTGCCGAAGAGTCGAGACATGGGAGTCCTTTCGTCGATCTCGGGTCGATGTTAGTCGATGCCGACGCCGAGGCCGTGGAGATTGAGGATGAATGCGCGAAATGCGGCCCCGAAATCGTATCGGGGCCGCACTGCGGTGTTCATCGGGCGCAGCTGTCGATGACTGCGACTCAGCGGCAGACCAGCCGCAGTCGGTCGGGCAGCGAAATCAGCGCTTCGAGAACTGAGGTGCCTTGCGGGCCTTCTTGAGACCGGCCTTCTTGCGCTCGGGGACGCGGGCGTCGCGGCGTAGGTAGCCTGCCTTCTTCAGCTCGGCGCGGTTGGATTCCGCATCGATCTGATTGAGCGAGCGAGCGATGCCCAGTCGGACGGCACCGGCCTGGCCGGAGGGTCCGCCGCCGGAGATGCGCACGACGACGTCGAAACGTCCTTCGAGGTCCAGCAGGGTGAAGGGCTCGTTGACGAGCTGCTGGTGCAGCTTGTTCGGGAAGTACTCTTCGAGAGTGCGTCCGTTGATGGTCCACTCGCCGGAGCCCGGGATCAGGCGGACGCGAGCAATTGCCTGCTTGCGACGGCCGACTCCGTTGCCGGGAGCGGTCAGCGACTGTCCGCGTCCACCAGCGGTGGCTTCGCCGAGGCCGGCGGAGGCGGGAGTCTCTGAGGTGTATTCGGTTGCGATGGGTTCGTCGACAGTCTCTGTCGCGGTGGTGGTTTCTTCAGCCACGGTTCTCCTCGGTATGTCTTGAGCTAGGGAAGCGCTTACTGCGCGACCTGGCTGAGTTCGTACGGCTGCGGATTCTGAGCGGCGTGCGGGTGCTCTCCACCCGTGTAGACCTTCAGCTTCTGCATCTGGGCACGTCCGAGACGGGTCTTCGGAACCATACCGGCGACAGCCTTCTCGACTGCGCGCTCGGGGTTGGTGGCGAGAAGCTCGGCGTAGTTGACGCTTTTGAGGCCGCCCGGGTAACCCGAGTGACGGTAAGCGCGCTTCTGTTCGAGCTTCGCACCGGTCAACGCAACCTTGTCGGCGTTGATGATGATGACGAAGTCACCGGTGTCGACATGAGGAGCAAAGGTGGTCTTGTGCTTGCCGCGCAGGAGGCGTGCAACCTGCGAGGCAAGGCGACCGAGCACCTGGTCAGTGGCGTCAACGACGTGCCACTGGCGCTCGATGTCACCGGGCTTGGGTGTGTACGTACGCAAAAGTAGCCTTCTTTTCGTATCTTCTGGTGCAGTGTCATCGGCTCACCGAGTCGTGAGGTAGATGGGTCGTGACACTGATTGTCTTCGATCGGGTCTGTCTGTCGCGGGGCTTCCCCTCACCTACGGGCCTGCAACGCGTGAGGCTATGTAAGGGAACACGACGGACACACACAACGACAATCAAATATACATGCACCTTCGCCTGCGGAGCAAACGCTCAGAGCGGCCTCAGAGCGGGTGAGAACCTGAGCCGATACTATTGTTCTGTGCCGCCTCTCTCCAGCTTGCCCTCACGACTTCCCGCATTCCGAATCATGGTGCTGGGTGTCATCCTCGGGCTCCTGCTGCTGGGACTCGGTCCCCTGCAGAGTTCCGTACAGGCACATACGCGCGCACAGACTCCGACACAGGAGCAGCCTCCGACCCAGACGGCGGCCCAGGCAGCAGCCGAGACTCCGGCCCCGACCGACAGGCAGTCCGCAGACGATGACGACGCCTCCCGGCCGGCCGACGGGAAGACCATTCTCTACGGCATACCGGGCCTGACCATCAACGACATCGACTCCGTGCGCACTCCGAACCTCTACGCGCTGCTCTCCGAGGGAGCCGCCGCCAACCTCAACGTGCGCACCATCGGCTCCGCCACCTGCCCCGGATCGGGATGGCTGTCCCTGGGTTCTGGAGCCCGCGCCCAGGCCGGCCCCTCCCCTGAAGCGGAGGAGGCCGACGAGGACAACACGGCCCGCTGCCCCTCGCTGAGCGCCCCCTCGACCGACCTCGAGAACGATCCCCTGGACTCCGATGACGGGCCCGCCGAGGCGGTCGCGGACGGTGAGGACGCCGCCCAGGGTGATGAAGATCTCCCCACGGATTCGGTGGCCGGGGCGACGACAGCCCAGATCGAGGACTTCGAGGCCATCAAGGAGCCCAACGTCGGCTCCGGCTACACCGTCGACTACGGAATGCTCTCTCGCCTCGTCGATGAGCACGGGAAGGTCGTCCCCGCCGGCACCGACGCCCAGGGTCGGCAATCCCAGCTCGAACCCTGCGTCGCCGCCGAAGGTCCGGGTGCCGCCTACGCGGCCGCGGACGAGAACGGCGTCGTGCGCAACTACACCGAGGACGCGAACGCCACCGACTGCCGCCTCGACCTCGTCGACCTCGGCGCGATCGGCTCCCGCTCGTGGCTGTTCGATCCGATCCCGAACTTCTCCTACACGGTGCCGGTCAACTTCGACCGTGAGCTCCGCGTCGCCGAGGCGGACAAACGCCTGGGAGAGAAACTCGAGGAGGTGCGCGCTTCGGCCAAACCCGGGGCCGCGGAACCGACGATCATCGTCGCAGGCCTCGGCGACAGCTCCGGACTCCCCCAGTTGCGCGCGTTCATCGCCTCCGGGCCGGGCTTCGAACCCGGCTCCCTGTCCTCGGCGACGACGCGCACACCCGGTCTGCTCCAACTCACCGACCTCGCCCCCGGCATCCTCGACCGGCTCGACGTGCCCTCCCCCAGCGGGGTGAGCTTCGAAGTCACACCAACCGACGATGATCCGCAGCAGCGCATCGACGACCTCGTCGCCGACTCCCAGAAGGCGACCTCGATCTACCAGCACCTCTCGACCTTCTCGCTGACCCTCGACATCACCTTCTACGTCCTCTTCATCGTCTGCGGGCTGCTGCTGAGCAGATCGGTCCTCGGTCGCCGAGGCGGAGCGACCCTGGGGGCGTTCGTGCACAGGTTCCTCGGCTGGGCGTCCCTGGCGATCGCCTCGGTGCCGATGGGGGCCTTCCTCGCCGGCCTCGTTCCCTGGTCCCGCATGGCCCAGCCGGGGCTGGGGCTGACCCTGTCGGTCATCGGCACGGCCGCGGCGGTCTTCGTGATCTCCGTCCTCCCACCTTGGGGTCGAACCTGGCGGGGGCGCGTGGCGGCGCTGTCGCTGCTCAGCGTCCTCATCATCTCTGTCGATCTGGCCACCGGTTCGCGTCTGCAGAGCAATTCGCTGCTCGGCTACAACCCGATCGTCGGCGGTCGCTACTACGGCCTGGGCAACCAGGGGGCGGCGATCTTCATCGTCGGACTCTTCATCTTCCTCGGCATCGCGATCTCCTGGCTGCGGGCTCGCGGCCACCGTCGGGCGGTCATCGTGCTCCCGCTCGTCCTCGGACTGGCGGCGGTGTTCGTCTCCGGCAATCCTTCCTGGGGTGCGAAGTTCGGAGGCACCATTGCGACCCTGGCCGGTCTGCTCGTGCTCCTGGCGCTGATCAGCCGGATCCGACTCTCCCTCTTCCGTCTCGCGCTCATCGGAGTCGTCTCCCTGGCCGTGCTCATCGGCATCGCCTTCCTCGACTGGCTGCGCGAACCGGGTTCCCGCTCTCATTTCGGCAACTTCTTCGACCAGCTCGTCAGCGGTGAGGCCCTGCAGGTCATCGGCCGCAAACTCGGCGCGAACCTTCACATCATCCAAGTCAATCCGGCGCTGGCGATCGTCACGCCCCTGGCGGCCATCGCGATCCTGCTGTTCCTACGCTACCTGGTCCACTTCCCCCGGGTGGCGCCGAAGAGCAGAACGGCGAGGCTGGCGAACAAGTGGCGCGGCAAGCTGCCCCAGGTCTTCGTCGACCAGGATCTGCACTACGGCTTCCTCGCTGCTGTCACCGCCCTCGGCGTCGGTCTCGTCCTCACCGACTCGGGCATCGCGGTGCCCTCGACCGGGGCGATGGTGCTGCTGCCGTATCTGCTCGCGCTCAGCGCCGAGCACGCGAAGGACACCGTGGCCCGGCCGAGCTCTGACGGGGACTCTCCCACCACCGGTCGCGTACAGGTCACGCACCTGCTTGCCGAGGCGAAGGAAACGAACACCCCCACCGAGGCGAAGGATGCGGCCACCCCAACCGAGGCGAAGGATGCGGCCACCCCAACCGAGGCGAAAGGCTCGGGGCGGACATGAGAACCGCTGCTCTCCCGCTGCTCACGCGCGTCCTCCTCGGCGCGCTCGCAGCACTCATGCTCGTCCTCGGACTGCCGCAGACGGCGCAGGCCGCGGACACTGCCAAGGACACCGCAGCGTCCGGCACCGCAGCCTCCGACACCACGCAGTCGACGGAGGACTCGACGACCGGGCCCACAGACTCAGCGGAGGACACGCAGGCCGGAACCGCCTCGGCGGGCAATGGGACGATCGGCATCGGCGTCTCGGGCTTCCGCTTCGAGGACCTGGACCCGCGCACCACGCCGAACCTGTGGAAGATGATGAAGTCCTCCGAGATCGGGACCATCACGCCGCGCAGCGTACGATCGACCAGCTGCCCGGTCGACGGCTGGCTGGGCGTGGGCTCGGGGCGTCGGGCCGCCGACGAACCGCGCGATCAGTGCCGCGATCCGCAGCCGCCCCTGGACGGCTGGGTCGCCGACTGGGACGTCTACGCCCAGGTCGCCCGCGGGGACAACTACGATGCCACGCTGGGCGGACTCGCCGAGGCGGTGCCCGAGATCTCGGCGATCGGCTCTGGGGCCGCGATCGCCGCGGCCGACCCGGCGGGCCACGTCGAGAACTGGTCCCCGGTGGGCCGGGACCTCGGCGAGGAGGCGGCAGCGGACTCGGCCGCAGGCAAGCTCACTCTCGTCGACCTCGGCAACACCGCCTCGGACGGTTATTCCCTCAAGGACCTCGACCGCCGGGTGGGCACGATTCTGCGTTCGAGCGGCTGGCTGAGTGCGGACGGGACCACCATCGAAACCGGCCGGTCCCCGATCCTCTTCACCTCAATCGCCGACGGCGCCGACGACGGCTCCTCGATGCAGGCGACGATGATGCTGCGGCCCGGCCAGGAACCGGGACTGCTGACGTCCTCGTCGACCCGGCAGCCGGGTCTGATTCAGGTCCCCGACATCGCACCGACACTCGTGCAGCTCTCCGGCGGCGAGACCATGGACAATGTCGCCGGGGCGCCGATGACCTCCGATTCCGGCGGCTCGAACTGGGAGTCGCGGTACCAGGCGGTGCTCGACCGGCAGGTGGCCGTGAAGACTCAGAACGACCTGTCCACCTGGTTCTTCCCGGTCGTCGCCACCCTGATGGTGGGTCTGCTCGTCCTTGCCTGGTTCCTGCGGAAGAACCATCGGGATCTCGTGCACTCCGGGGCCTACCGGCTGGGCATCGTCTTCGCGGCGATGCCGGTGTCGACCTATCTGGTCAACACTCTGCCCTGGGAGCGGGCGACGAACCCGGACATCGCGATGCTCGGCGCCGTGGCCGGCTGGTCGCTGGTGCTCGGGTCGGTCGCGCTCCTCGGTCCTTGGCGCAGACACACTCTGGGGCCTGTGCTCTTCGTCTCCGTGGTCACCGTGTGCGTGCTCGCCTACGACGTCGTCACGGGCTCCCAGCTGCAGATGTCGACCCTGCTCGGCGAGCCTCTGCTCATCGGCTCGCGCTTCTACGGCATCGGCAACTCGGCGCTTGCGCTCTACTGCTGCGCACTGCTCCTCTCGGTCGCCGGGTTCGCATCACTGGCGAAGAAGCCGCTGACTCGCCTGCTCATCGTCCTCGTGCCGGTGTTCATCTCCTGCGTGATCCTTGCCGCCCCCGGCCTGGGGACGAAGTTCGGGTCCGTGCCGACGCTCATCATCGGCGTCGCCTATATCGCCCTTGCCGCAGCCGGCATCCGCTTCTCGTTCAAACGGCTCGGGTTGACCGTGGGCATCGCCGGGTTCGTCATGCTCACCGTGCTGTTCCTCGACTGGCTGCGTCCGGCGGATCAGCGCACGCACTTCGGGCGATTCTTCGACTCCATCATCAGCGGGGAGGCCCTAGGCGTCCTCGCCCGCAAGATCGGCATGAACATCGACATCCTCACCCAGTCGTGGATGACCCTGATCCTGCCGCTCATCATCGTCGGCGTGTTCTGGCTGGCCCTGGCACCGCAGCGATTCTCTCTCCAAGGCCTGCGCGAGGCCTACGCGAAGATCCCCCTGCTCCGGGCCACCGTCATCAGTCTTGCGATCCTGTTGGGAGTCGGCACGATCATCAACGACTCCGGCATCGTCGTGCCCGCCGTCGGCATCCTCTTCCTCGTCCCCGTCTTCGTCCATCTCGAGACCTTCGAGACCAGACATTCGCGGCTCGGCTTCGGCCGCCGGGACGACGGCACCGAGCGGGAGCAGAACGCGACGGCAGAATCGATCGACGGCGGCAGCGACTAGTGAGGACACGGCGCCTGTGAATACGGCAGGGCCGGAACGATCATTCCGATCGTTCCGGCCCTGCCGTCGTTCCGTCGTGTGACGGACTCAGCTGTTGATCTTCCTGCGGCGGACCACCGTGATGGCCGCGCCGCCTCCGACGATGAGTGCCAGTGCCGCGGCCACGATGTTCAGTGCTTCGAATCCGGTCCGGGGCAGATCCCCGCCGTCCGTCGACCCGTTCGCGTTCGCATCGCTGCCATCGGATCCGCCGGCGTTCGATCCGCCGTCGGCACTCACCGAGGCGGAGCCGGAGGAATCCGAGTCCCCGCCGTCGGCGTTCGCATGCGCACCGGAGGCATCGGCGTCGGAGCCGTCGGCCGTGCCGTTCGAGTCCGCACCGTCGGCCGAGCCGTTGTCTCCGCCATCGGCGCTCGCATCGTCGCCGACCGTGGCCGTGGCTTCGAACTCGTGGCTGAGCGGCAGCGGGTTGTCATCCCACCACTCGGCCTCGCCGGCCTGGAGGCTGACCGTGACGGTGACGTCGCCGGAGGCATCCGCAGGAGCGGTGACGGAGATCGGAGTCTCACTCTGCCCGGCCGGGATCGACTCGAGGGTGATCGTCTTCGCCGCAGCATCGGCCTTGACCTCGGGGGCTTCGGCCGTCGCTGACTTCTGCTGGGCGCCGGCGGCCGCCTCGGCGGTGTAGCCCTCGGGCAGATCGACGGTCACACCCACGGGTCCTGCGACCTCGTTCTTCGCATCGGTCTTGAGCACGAAGTCCTTGCTCTCACCTGGCTTGAGGCCCTCGGGGCCGTCGAATTCGACCTTGAGGTCGCCGTTCTCGATGACGTCCTGGGCCGAATCGGCCTGGCGTTCCGTCTTGTCCGGGGCCACCGGCTCCTTGGCGTCCTGCTTCTTGTTGAAGTAGTTCTCCCAGGTCTCGAAGTCGGTGAGACCCGACTGCTCGAAGTCGCCGTTGGCAAAGGAGGTGAAGTTGTCACCACCGGCAGCGAGGAAGCTCAGTGTGGCAACCCGGTACTCCTTGTTCTCGTCGATCTTCTCGCCATCGACCATGACCGACTTCACGTGCTCGCCGCGATCGGCCTTCGAATCGTAGACGACATCGAGGTCATCGGAGATGCCGAGGTGAAGGAAGGGCCGGGAGGACCCGTCGGGCTGCCACTGCTCTTCGAAGAGTCCGATGACGTCCGAGCCCTTCATCGTCACCACGCCGTGGTCATTGGCGAACGGCAGCACGCCGTTGAGTTCGGCGACCGTGACCTCGCACTTCTCCTCATCGTTGTAGATGTCGTCGCAGAGCAGATCGGTGCGCAGTCCGCCCGGGTTCGTGATGCCGAAGTCGGCCTCGTCGAGCTGCGTCTCCTTGACGCCTTCCTTGAGCGCATCGGCGACGAGGTTGCCCAGCGTCGATTCGGCACCGCGGTCCTCTTCGCCGTCCTTCTTCGCTCGGGTTATGTCCTCACTGATCGTTCCCGAGACTTCGGAGCCGAGCTCCTTGGCCTTCTCATCGGCGGCGGAGACGATGTCGGCGACCTCGTCGACGACCGGTGAGTCGTAGCTCTTGTCCGCGGTTTCGAGGAGATTGACCGCTCCGGCGTCCCAGTTGCCGTCACCATCGGCCCTGAGCTCGACCTGACCGACGATGTCGCCGTAATTGGCCGCCTCGAGGACAGGGCGGGTACGGTCGGGCTCACCGGGAACCGGAGCCTCGAACTTGTACGGCAGGTGCGTGTGACCGGTGAACAGAACGTCGACGGAGGCGTCGGCCTCGGTGACGAGCTTCTTGAACTCCGCGTTCGAGGCTTTCGCGTCTTCGAGGCTTTCGGTCGTGGACGCGCCGAGGTGGGCCTCGACGACGGTCATGTCCGGCTGTTCGTCCTCGGGCAGCTCTTCGAGCTCTCCTGCGACGCGGTTGACGGCGTCCGTCGGGTCGCCGAAGTCGAGTCCGGAGATGCCGTCGGGCGAGACCAGCGAGGTGGTGTCCTTGGTGACCACGCCGATGACGGCGATCTTCACTCCCGCGACGTCGACGACAGAATATTCGTCGAGTCCGTCGACGACGTTCTCGGTGCCTTTGTCGTAGACGTTGGCCGCGAGGTAGGGGAAGTCCGCCTCCGAGGTGACTCGGCCCGTGAGGTCATCGATGCCTTTGTCGAATTCGTGGTTGCCCACGGCAGAGGCCTGCACGCCCATGGCGTTGAGGACATCGATCGTCGGCGAATCGTTTTGGGACGAAGAGACGTAGGTCGAGGCACCGATGTTGTCACCGGTCGAGAGCAGCGCGGTTCCGGCGTTGTCGCCGCCGGTGCCGAACTTCGCCCGCTCCTCCTCGACCACCGAGGCGACCTGAGTGCCCGCTTCGGAGATGCGTCCGTGGAAGTCGGTGATATTGAGCAGCTGAACCGACGTGCCCTCCGGTGCGAACTGCGTGGAGGTCTCGTCGCCGGAGTCGTCCTGGGAGTCGGAGGCGGCATCGCCCGATGTCGCGGACCCGCCGTCGGCAGATGAGGCGTTCGACGACTCGTCGGGGTCGGCGGGAGCGGATTCGCTTGGCGCCGTGGCACTGTCTTCGGCTGAGTTTCCGCTTCCCAAGGAGGGTGCTGCGACGACCGGGGCGAGGCCCGGCAGCGTCAGCATTGACGCCACAGCCCCCGTCGCGATCAGCTTGGTCACAAGTTTCGACATGTATTCGGTTCCTTTGATCGTGTCATCCGCCGCACTGCCGCCGTGGATCGAGGGGATTGTCATGCACGGCCATCCTGCCGGGCCAAGGCGAACGAAGAGTTACCTGTTAGTGAATGTACACAGGATTCTCACATCTGGGAAGGGGACTTTTCCCATCAAGACGGCGTGAAGCTTTGCGGAAGCGCGGCAGACCGCCAGCCGGCGAGGCTCTATTCGAGGTCGCGGCGGGCCATGGTCTGGGCCGCACGGAGGGCATACTCGCCCGGCTCCGGGTAGCCCACCTCGGTGAGAACGAGACCGTGGGCCGGGGACACGAACATGGGCGCGGACGGGCTCAGCCCGGCCTCCGCCTCGGCGATGAGTTCGGCCGGCCGGGTCACCGGCCAGGTGCCGGAGCCGACCTTGATCAGACCGCCCACCAGCGCCCGGACCATGTGGTGGCAGAAGGCATCGGCGCGCAGGTCGATGGTGATCACCGCATCCTCGTCCCGGGTGACGAGGAGTTCGTGCATGGTGCGGATGGTCGTCGCCCCTTCGCGGGGTTTGCAGAAGGGAAGGAAGTCGTGGAGGCCTTTGACCTCTGCGGCGGCCTCCGCCATCGCCTCGGCGTCGAGCTCTCCCTTATGTCGGGGTGTGACGGCGACCAGCAGCGGGTCGATGAAGGAGCGGTGGTCGGCCAGCCGGTACCGGTAGGCCCGCCACAGTGCGGAGAAGCGGGCATCGAAGTCCTCGGGCACCTCGGTGACCGCGTGGATGATGATGTCCTCGTGCCCGTCCGCGCTCAGGGCCCCACGCAGACGCGACACCAGAGCCGCCTCGGCGGACCTTGAAGATCTGCCGATGAGCTTCTCAAGTGCCGCCTCGGCGAGGTCGATGTGGACGACCTGACGTCGGGCGTGGACACCCGCATCGGTGCGGCCGGCGACGACCGTGCTCACCTCGGTGCCGGTGATGCGGGCCAGGCCCGATTCGAGTCCGGCCTGGACGGTGCGCAGGCCGGGCTGCTTGGCCCACCCGTGGAAGTGTGTGCCCTGGTAGCCGAGATCGATGCGGAAGCGGGTCACGCCTCTCCCGCCTCACTGCGGGATTCGCCTGCCTCGCTGCGGGGTTCGCCCGCCTCGGTGCCGGGTTCGCGAGCTTCGGTGCCGGGTTCGCGGGCTTCGGTGAAGAGTTCGCGGGCCCGGAATACGCCTTGGAACAGTCGGGACAGGAAGCGGCGACGCTGCCGGTGATAGCGTTCGACGTTCGTGTTGTAGAGGCGGCTGCCGGCGAGGATGCGTTCGGTGAGCACGGTCAGCTGACCGTGGAGCAGCGCGACGGTGGTGTCGAGCTCTTCGCGCAGGTCACCGCCCAGGGCCAGAGTCGATTCGGGAGGCAGGGTCTTGTCCGCGCGGGTGCCCGGGATGCGCGCGGCCGCGTTGATCGCCTCGGTCAGGGCGTTCTCCGCCGCAGCCCCGCGACGGTCGAAAGGGGCCCGCTCGGCGGAGGCGAGGGCGAGTTCGACCCGACTGAGATCGCTGCCGGTGATCTGCCCCAGGGTGCCGATGAACGCGGGGACGAGGGCGTGCCGGGCCCGGAGTTCGACGATGAGCTGCCGTTTGGCCTCATCGCACAGGGACCTGGCCATCGACAGCTGGTTGAAGCGCAGAATCGTCAGGACGAGCGCGATGACCACGAGAGCGACAAGCACACAGGCGACGACGATGAGCCAGAGCATGGCCACCCCTCCGTCCGTGTCATGGTGCCGTGATACCGACACTGTCCCCGCGTTTCCGACACTTCAGTTTACGCAGGGTTCAGACTGCTGGCGAACGCGCCATGTGCCGGTCACCGAATGTCCAGATGGGGTGGGTGATTTCGGGCATTCGTCGCCGACTGGACTCCTCACCGTCGCAGGGTCTTCACCCGCGGAGACTCAACTGGGTGGTGTGAGAGTAGCGATCATTGCAGAATCCTTCCTCCCCAACATGAATGGGGTCACCCACTCACTCCTGAGAGTCCTCGACCATCTGGCCGATCGCGGCGATGAGGTTCTCATCATCGCCCCCGGCACTCGCCGGGACGGTCCCAAAGAGGTCGCCGGAGCGCGCATCGTGCGTGTGCCCTCCATCGCTCTGCCGAAGTATCGGCGCATCCGCGTCGCCCCCGGCGGGGTCGCCCGGATCCGCCGCCTGCTCGAGCGCTTCGCCCCCGATGTCGTCCACCTCGCCAGTCCCTTCGTCCTCGGCTGGCGCGGGGTTCTGGCCGCGCAGGCCCTCGACCTGCCGACGGTCGCGATCTATCAGACCGAGGTCCCCGCCTATGCCGCCCGGTACGGAATGCACGGGATCGAGGCGATGCTGTGGTCGCATGTGCGCAATATCCACCAGCACGCCTCGCTGACGCTGGCGCCGTCGTCGTACACGATCGATCAGCTGCGTGGGCTCGGGGTCGCCGAGGTGGATCTGTGGGCCCGTGGGGTCGATTCCACCCGCTTCGACCCGAGTCACCGATCACAGGTGTGGCGTCGAACCGTTGCCCCGAACGGGGAGAAGATCATCGGCTTCGTCGGCCGCCTCGCCGCGGAGAAGCAGGTCGACGATCTCGCCGTGCTCTCCGATGTGCCCGATTCGAAGCTCGTCATCGT
Source organism: Brevibacterium sp. CCUG 69071 (assembly GCF_021023135.1). GTDB lineage: Bacteria > Actinomycetota > Actinomycetes > Actinomycetales > Brevibacteriaceae > Brevibacterium. The sequence continues at coordinate 424,933 of NZ_PGFV01000002.1, read as the reverse complement.
CGGTGACGGACCGTGGCGGACGAAGCTCGAACGAGCCCTGGCCGGTGCCCATTTCACGGGTTTCCTGGGCGGGGACGCTCTGGCCCAGGCCGTGGCCAGCTTCGACATCATGGTCGCCCCCGGCGAACTCGAGACCTTCTGTCAGACGATTCAGGAGGCCATGGCCTCCGAGGTTCCCGTCGTCGCCCCGGCCCGCGGCGGTCCCCTCGATCTCGTCGACTCCTCCCGGACCGGGTGGCTCTACACTCCGAAGGATCTGGGTGCGATGCGCGCCCATGTCGCCGACCTCCTCGGCGATGAGGCCAAACGCCGCGCCTTCGGGATCGCCGGTCGCGAGCAGGTGCTCTCGCGGAGTTGGAAGAGCGTGTGCTCCCAGCTCGTCGGCCATTACTCGCGGGCGATCGAGAGCCCGGCTCCGCAGGTCATGGGGCGCGGATTCGCGAGCATCTACCGCACCGAGGCCCAGGGCATCTCGGCCCGCTGAATCACGGCTGCCGGGTCACAGGTGGCGGGTCACGACTGACCTGTCACGTCTGACGGGTCACGGCTGACCTGTCACGGCTGCCTGGTCACAGCCCCTTCGCCCAGTCGGCGACGGTGAGCACGGTGGCCTGCTTGGGGAAGACCTTCTCGGTCAGGACCCGGTGGACCTCCTCGTCGCGATCGGCGCAGGCGTCGGCGAGCACGGTCAGCTCGAAGTCGAGATCGGCAGCCTGCCGGATCGTCGAAAGCACGACCCCGCTGGTGGCGACGCCGGTGAGGATGAGCGATCTCGTTCCGTACCCGCGCAGCAGCACCTCGAGGTCGCTGCCGGTGAAGGCGCTGATGCGACGCTTCGTCACGATCGGTTCGCCTTCGTGACGGTCGAGCGTCTCGTGGATGCTCGTCGAGGCGTGGGCCTCATCGAGGTCACCGTGGGCGGCGATCTGCGCGAACGAGGCAGTCTCGGCGAGTTCGGGCTGGCCCTCACGCAGGGCCACGCGCACCCAGACCACGGGAATGCCGCTGTCCCGGGCGGCGGCGACGGCGTCGCGCGCTCGCTCCAGCACGCCGGTCTTCGTGAATGCTTCGTCCCCGGCGATGCCGTTCTGGAAGTCCATTGCGAGCAGAACGGGACGGTCGTGTGCTGACATGGCGTCTCCTTCGAGAGGTCGTTCGGCAGGCGGTCTGTGGCCTTCGCTGCCGACGATACTCCCGCGATCTCACGACCGGCTGAAGACGAACGGAGGGAAAGCTGGACGGGTGCGGGCCGAGCGCGGCTATGAGCCGGCATAACTGGGCGGGAGACGTTCAGTCCACGATGCCGCGGGCGTCGAGCGCCCGGCCGGTGTCCTGAGCGTACTTGACCGAGCGGAGGATCGCCGGGATCACCCGGGCGCGCAGGTTCGTATCAAGTCCACGAGCCCGGGCGGCCCGATCGGACTCGCCGAGGAGGCCGGAGAGATGCGAGATCGCTCGGATCATCAGGCTCGCGGTCAGTGCGATCACCTCGGTGTCGATTCCGAACACGCGCAGCGGCGAGACGATGACCGCGAAGGCCTCGAGCAGCTGCGCCACACTCGTCGTCAGGGTCAGCAGCAGCGCGGCCTGCACACAGGCGAAGACGGTGCCGCCGACCGTGAGTCCGGCTGCGAGGGTCCCGATGAAGAACTGGACCGCAATGATGATCCCCACGAGCACTCCGGCGTAGAGCCAGGTCTTCCACATGTGTCGCCACCGCAGCCGTGCGGTGAAGCCGAGGACCACGAGGACGGCGAACATCGACCAGTTGATGATGGGGTCACGGAAGATCAGGGCGACCAGGCCGATGATCGCGATGACCCCGAGCTTCCAGCCGGTGGGCGTGCGATGCAGCCAGCCCGCAGGGCGGGCGACTCGGCCGAAGAGCTGCGTTCGACGGCGGATCCCGGTGGTCTCTCGGCGGCTCACGGCGTATCGCTCGTGATGAGCTTCCGGTAGGCGGCGACCGCCTCGGCGGGTGGACCGTCTTCGACGATGCGTCCGGCCTCGACGACGAGGGCGCGGTCGGCGATGCTCGCGAACTCGAGGTCGTGGGTGGAGAGGATGATGCGCACCCCGCGGCGAGCGACGAGATCGGCGAGCACTCGGCGCAGCCGCTCCCGATTGCGCAGGTCGAGCAGGGTGGTGGGCTCGTCGAGGACGAGGATCTGCGGGTCGACGGCGAGCACCGCGGCCAGGGCGACGAGCTGCCGCTGGCCGCCGGAGAGCTCATAGACGCTGCGATCGGCGAGATCGGCGATGCCGAGCTCCTCGAGGACCTCGAAGGCCGCGGCCCGTCGCTGCCTCTTCGGCACGCGTCGGCGCAGGGACAGTTCGATGTCCTCGAGCGGAGTCGGCATCACGAGCTGCGCGGCAGGATCGGTGAAGACGAATCCCACCCGGGACCGCACCTTCCCACCGTCGACGGCCGGGTCGAGCCCGTCGATGAGGACGCGACCGGAGCTGGCGGTGACGAGTCCGTTGAGCAGCTGCAGCAGCGTCGACTTTCCGGATCCGTTCGCGCCGATGAGCGCGACCACGGACTCCGTGAGGGTGACGGAGACCTCGTTGAGCACGGGTCTCCAGACGTCGCCGTCCGGAGTCTCGTCGAGCACCCCGACGCCGACGTCGCGCAATCGGATCGACCGTGCGGTCGAGGCTGGCTCGGTCACCGGTCGGCGTCCGCAGCGGTTCCGGCGTCCGCGACGGTGCCAGCGTCCGCACGCACCGGGGCACCGCCTCGGCGGCGGAGAACATCGGGAAACGCCCGGTGGATGAGCAGCGCCACGGACACCGCGAGCACGTTCTTGATGATGTCGCCGGGCCAGTAGGCGAGGTCGGCGACGGCGGCCACGGGCAGGGGCAGGTCGGCGTTGATCGACATTCCGAGGATGCCCAGGGGGTGGTTGAGCAGCAGGCTCGAGCCGAGCGCACCGGCGAACAGCGCCGCCCACAGCTTGCCGCCGCGGAACCGGCGCAGGGCCCAGCGGGCGACGAGCCCGGTGACCAGGGAGTAGAGGGTGAAGGAGACGAGGTAGCCGGCGCTCGGCCCGGCGAGGACCCCGATTCCGCCGTTCATTCCGGAGAAGATCGGCAGGCCGAGGAGGCCAAGTGCGACGTAGAGCCCCGTCGCCGCGGCACCGCGCCAGGGACCGAGGACGAGACCGCACAGGGCGATCGCGAAGGTCTGCAGGGTGATCGGCACCCCGGCCGGGCCGACCGGGACCGGCGGCAGCATCGCGAACGCCGCGAGCAGGGCGGCGAAGACCGCGATGAGGGCGACGTCGCCGGCCCGGCTGGCCGATCGGGGTCGGACGATGCTCGCCGAGGTGGGGCCGTCGGTGTGCGCGTGAGTCATAAGTTCTCCGTTGGTTAGGATGCGCCCGAGCCGGGCCCGGGCGTCCCCGAGGCTGGCTCGAGCATATCCCACCATAACTGAACGGTGTTCAGGAGTGAATGCCGGGGTCCGTCTCAGACCGTCCGGAGGCTCCCGCTCACTCCCATTCGATGGTGCCCGGGGGCTTGGAGGTGACGTCGAGGACGACGCGATTGATGTCGTCGACCTCGTTGGTGATGCGGTTCGAGATCACGGACAGCACGTCGTAGGGAACTCTGGTCCAATCCGCCGTCATCGCATCCTCACTCGAGACCGGGCGGAGCACGACCGGGTGACCGTAGGTGCGTCCGTCGCCTTGGACTCCGACGGAGCGGACGTCGGCGAGGAGGACGACCGGGCACTGCCAGATCTCTCCGTCGAGTCCGGCCTTCGTCAGCTCCTCGCGGGCGATGGCGTCGGCCCGACGCAGGATCGCCAGGCGCTCCTCGGTGACCTCACCGATGATGCGGATGCCCAGTCCCGGACCGGGGAAGGGCTGGCGGGACACGATGGCCTCGGGGACGCCGAGTTCGCGACCGATCGCCCGGACCTCGTCCTTGAACAGGGCGCGCAGGGGTTCGATGAGCTGGAACTGGATGTCATCGGGCAGGCCGCCGACATTGTGGTGGCTCTTGATGTTCGCGGTCCCCGATCCGCCGCCGGATTCGACGACGTCGGGGTAGAGGGTGCCCTGGACGAGGAAGCCGATCTCCTCGCCTTCGTCCTTGGCCTCGAGCACGAGGTCGGCGGCGGCCTTCTCGAAGGTGCGGATGAATTCGCGCCCGATGATCTTGCGCTTCTCCTCCGGGTCGGTGACCCCGGCGAGCTGGGACAGGAACTGTTCGCGGGCGTCGACGGTGACGAGCCGGACCCCGATCGAGTTGACGTAGTCGTTCTCGACCTGTTCGCGTTCGTCCTGGCGTAGCAGACCGTGGTCGACGAAGACGCAGGTGAGCTGGTCGCCGATGGCCTTGTGGACCAATGCCGCGGCGACCGAGGAGTCGACCCCGCCGGAGAGGGCGCAGATGACCTTCTTCTGCCCGGCCCGGGCGCGGATGAGTTCGACCTGTTCGTCGATGACCGAGGCGTTCGTCCAGTCGGCGGTGAGGCCGGCGACCTTGAACAGGAAGTTCTCGAGGATCTGCTGGCCGTGCTCGGAATGGAGGACCTCGGGGTGCCACTGCACGCCGGCGAATCTCTTCGCCGGGCATTCGAAGGCCGCGACGGGGGTGTCGGGGGTGGAGGCGAGGACATCGAAGTCCGCGGGCGCCTCGGCGACGGAGTCCCCGTGGGACATCCACACCTTGTAATCGTTCGGGGTCCCGGCCAGCAGGGCGCCGGTGCTCGAGACGGTGACCGGGGTCGAGCCGTATTCGCGCTTCTCGGTCTTTGCGACCCGCCCGCCGAGGGTGGTCGACATGAGCTGGAATCCGTAGCAAATGCCCATGGTCGGGACTCCGAGGTCGAAGACCGCGGTGTCGAAGCCGGGGGCGCCTTCGTCATTGACGCTCGAGGGTCCGCCGGAGAGCACGATGGCGACGGGGTTCTTCGCTGCGAACTCCGCGGCGGGGGCGTCGTGGGCGATGATCTCCGAGTACAGCCCGGCCTCGCGGATGCGTCGGGCGATGAGTTGGGCGTACTGGGCGCCGAAGTCGACTACGAGGACGGGAGGCACCTGCGTGCTCTGGGATTGCGTCATGGTCCAATTCTAAGCATCGGCCACCCCGCGCCCAATTCGCCTCAGCTCTTGGGTGCGACGACGACCGCGGCTTCGAGTTCGGCCTCGACCTGACGGTGGATCCGACGTTCGAGGATGAAGGACATCACGGGGACGACGCCGGCCAGGGCGAGGACGATGTAGCGGCCCAGGGTCCAGCGCATCTGCTGATTGAGCCAGAAGCAGCCGATGAGGTAGACGACGTAGCACCAGCCGTGGCAGATCGCGATGGCGGCGGCGAGGTTGAAGCCGCCGAAGTTCAGCGCCGTCTCCGAGTCCGCGGCGATGAGGTACTTGTAGATCATCTCCACGGTCAGGATGAGCAGCATCGTGCCGGTGATGATCGCCATCACCCGGTAGAACTTCAAGGCGTTGCGCGCGGAGGTGAAGCGTTTGACGCTCCACACATTCGACTCGTCGACGTCGGGGCGGGAATCCAGGGATTCGGGTTCTTCGCTCACGCTCGGTTTCCTCCGGTGTTCGGGGTGTCGGTATCTGTGTGCTCGGTGTTCGACGAGGTCGCGGTGCTCGCCGAGGTGGTCCCGCCTCGGTGCCGGCGCGGTTTCTTCGCACCGTGCCGGTGGGCGGGAAGTCCGGTCAGCCCCGACATCACCTCGGGGTCGATCCGTGATGTGCCGGCGGCCTTGACGACAACATACTCGACGTCGTTCCCAGGATCCTGGGAGCCGTCGTCGCCGAGGCGGCGGCGCATGAAGTCGTCGCGCAGCAGCTGCCACCACATGTAGAGGGCCATGGCGGCGAAGATCAGCCATTCGATCGCGTAGACCGCGGACTGGAGATCGAATCCGCCTTCGTCGCGCGTCGTCGTCGGCGGCACGATGGTCAGGCCGTCGGTGCCCACCGAGGCGGCCGACCCGTCTGTGGATTCGGGAATGAGGAAGCCCGAATAGGTCAGCAGATCAGGGTAGAGGTTGATGATCTGCGAGGTCGAGACGCTGCGGACCTGCCCCTCGGGCAGGTCGTTGCCGGGCATCGGTCCTTCGACGGGTCCGATGCGTGCGGTCAGCTCGACCTCGCCCTCGCCGGCGCGGGAGGACATTGCGGTGGCCTCGTCGGTGGTGAATCCGCGGAGGACGGGGATGGCGATCGTCTTCTCGTTCGCATCCGCGGCTTCGACGCCGTCGCCGAGGTGGGCGTCATCGGGGGCGAACATCGTCACCACCCAATAGCCCTTGTCCCCGTCGAGCACCCGATCGGGGACGACGACCTGGGCGTCGGGGATCCAGTGGCCGGAGAGGCTGACCCGCTGATCGGCGAGGATGCCCGGCATCGGGGCCTGGGCGCCCATCACATCGTTGAAGTCCTTGACGTCGTTGACGTCGGCCGATTCGACGGCATCATTCTTGTGCTGGGCCCGGTTGACCTGCCACGCCGAGAGACCGACGAAGCAGGTGACGAGCACGAGCACGAGGAGCAGAGACCCCAGCCACTTGGGGGTCAGGGCCAGACGGAACAGATCAGACCACCGATCCAGGCCGATAGGGCGAGACGGTGACGTCGACGCGCTGGAATTCCTTGAGGTCGAGGTAGCCGGTCGTCGCGAGCGCCCTGCGCAGGGCACCGGCGAGGTTGAGTTCGCCGATCGCGGTGCGCCCGGGACCGAAGAGCACCTGCTCGAGGCTGCCGACGGTGCCCAGCTCCACGCGATGCCCGCGCGGCAGTTCGGGGTGGTGCGCCTCGGCGCCCCAGTGCATGCCGCGGCCGGGGGCTTCGGTCGCGCGAGCCAGGGCGGTGCCGAGCATGACGGCGTCGGCGCCGACGCCGAAGGCCTTGATGATCTCACCGCTGGAGCCGAGGCCGCCGTCGGCGATGACGTGGACGTAGCGTCCGCCGGATTCGTCCATGTAGTCCCGGCGGGCCGCATGGATGTCGGCGATCGCGGTGGCCATGGGGGCGTGGATGCCCAGTGTGCGACGGGTCGTTGCGGCCGCTCCCCCGCCGAAGCCGACGAGGACTCCGGCGGCACCGGTGCGCATGAGGTGCAGGGCCGCGGTGTAGGTGGCGGCACCGCCGACGATGACGGGGACGTCGAGTTCGTAGATGAACTGCTTGAGGTTGAGCGGTTCGGTCTGGGAGGAGACGTGTTCGGCCGAGACCGTGGTGCCGCGGATGACGAAGATGTCGACCCCGGCGTCGACGACGGTCTTGTAGAACTGCTGGGTCCGCTGCGGGGTCAGGGCACCGGCCACGGTGACTCCGGCTTCGCGGATCTGTTCGAGGCGGGCGGTGATGAGTTCGGCCTGGATCGGAGCGGAGTAGAGTTCCTGCATCCGTGCTGTGGCCATCTCGTCGGGCAGCTGCGCGATCTCTGCCAGCAGCGGGGCGGGATCCTCGTAGCGCGTCCACAGGCCTTCGAGATCGAGGACGCCGAGTCCGCCGAAGCGGCCGAGGGCGATGACAGTCTCGGGTGACATGGCCGAGTCCATCGGGGCGCCGATGAAGGGCAGATCGAACCGGTAAGCGTCGATCTGCCAGTTCAGGGACACGTCTTCGGGGTCCCGGGTGCGCCGGTCGGGGATGATGGCGATGTCGTCGAGCGAATAGGCGCGACGCCCGCGCTTGCCGATGCCGATTTCGATTTCAGAACTCACCCGGACAGCCTATCCCACCGCCCTGACACCGAGGTCTCAGCCCACTATGAGGAACGGGCAGTCTCTCCTAGTCTCCCCTCCCCTCCTCCCACTGCTACCTGGCGGGGTCCCAGACACCTCGCGCCAGGTTGCTAGGCCCCCGCCAGGTAGCAGTGGGAGAGATCAGGGGTGTTCGAAGCGTTCGGCAGCGACCGCCTCGGCGGCGGTGGCGAAGGCCCGTACGTGCGGAAGATGAGCTTCGCGCTCACGCACGTGCATGACCACCCGACGGCTGGGCACCGGGTCGGTGAGGTCGACGGCGACGAGCCCGCCGGGCAGCTGCATGGTCGAGAGGCGAGGCAGCACGGTGATGGCGAGGTTCGCGGCCACCAGCGCCAGTGCCGCATAGTCGTCCTCCGAGGCCGCGAAGTTCCGCGGTTCGAAGCCGGCGGCCGCGCAGGCGAGATCGACGACTCTGCTCGTCGGGCCGGACCACAGGTCGTAGTCGACCCAGCGCTGTTCGGCGAGGTCTTTGAAGGGCACGGACTCACGCTCGGCGAATACGTGGCGCTCGGAGACGACGACCTGATAGTCGTCGTCGAAGAGCACGGTCCGACTCATCTCGGGCAGGTGGACCTCCTCATCCTGCGGAACTTCGCTTCGGATCTCGATCGTGCAATGGCTGCGGCGGATCTTCGCAGGCTCGTTGAGCTGGATGTCGAAGCGCAGATCGGGATGAGCCCGCGCCACCGGTTCGATGATGTCTGGCAGCAGCCGGGCGTTGAATGAGGTGAAGGCGGCGATTCGCATCCGCGGACGGGAAATGGTCCGGAAGCTCTCGACGAGATTGTCGAGCTTGGCCAGCCCGGTGAAGACCTCGGCGGATTCCTCGGCTAGGCGTCGGCCGAGATCGGTGATCTCGATGCCACGGCCCGAACGACGATAGAGGGGCACGCCGACGCTCTTCTGCAGGGTCGTGATGTGCTGGCTGACGGTGGCCGGCGTGTAGTTGAGGCTGCGGGCCGCGGCGACCACAGAACCGGTGGCCACGACTGCTCGCCAGACGCGAAGGCGATTGAGATCCCACATGAGTCCAGACTACCCGGAAACCATTAGGCGCCACCTGATGGTCATTCGAGATCAATTGCTTTTCATGATCTTTTCTCTCCGTCATCATTGATCTGTGCCCCGTTGGATACGTGTCGTTTCAACGGGGTTCGCTCTGCACGTCCGGCCGCGCGCCGACCCCACGCTTCCGACTGGAGGATCCCGATGACCGGACCCGAACTCGTCGCCATCACCGGCGCCGCCGCCGTCCTCGCCGTCACCCCCGGCCCCGAGACCATCCTGACCGTCCGCCTCTCGGCGCTGCGGAGGAAGGCCGGACTGATCTATTCGCTCGGGTCCGCCACCGGCATGACCGTATGGATGGTCGCGGCACTGACCGGAGTCTCCGCACTTCTCAAGGCCTACCCCTCGGCGCTGCTGCTGCTCAAGATCTGCGGCGGCATCTACCTCTGTCTCCTCGGCATCCTCGCGGCCCGCCAGGCGCTGCGGATCCGTCGGGAGCTGCGCGGACTGGGAACCCCTGAGCGGGCCGAAAGTGCGAACGCAGCACAGGGCCCAGCGGCGCCGGCCGATGAGTTCGTCGAGGGGCCGGTGAGCGAGATCGCCGCCGCCGCCGATGATCTCGCCCGCGCCGAGGTGGGGGCGGGCAACGCAGGAAAACGCGACTGGGGTCATCTGCGGTCCCTGATCTCGTATCGTCGCGGACTGCTGTCCTCGCTGAGCAATCCGAAGGCGGGTCTGTTCTTCCTCGCCGTCATGCCGACCCTTGTGCCGGCCTCCGCCGCGGGGGTCGACTACGTTCTCCTCGTCGCACTCGTCGTCGGCGTGATGCTCGCCTACCAGGTGGTTCTTGCACTCATCGCGGGCCTGGCCGCCGCGGCGCTCCAGCGGAGGAGCACGGACTTCTTCATCGAGGCCGGCTCGGCGGGCATCCTCGTCATCATGGGCATCGCCGTCATCGCCATCCCGGTCTGAGCGCTCGAGCTCGCCTCACGGGCTCGAGATGGGAGCTCCTCTCAGAACTCCAAGGGCACATTGTCGATGAGCCGCGTGCCGCCCACGGTCGCGGACACGAGCAGCAGCGCGGATCCCCGAAATCCCTGCTCACACGGCTGCAGAGTGGTGGCGTCGACGAGGCTGAGATAGTCGAGCACGAGCTCGCCCCGCTCCGCCGCAGGCAGGAGGATCTCGTGGGCGGCGTCGATCGCCGCCTCCGGCTGCGCGACTCGAGCCGCGGCCTCCAGCGCTCTCGGAATGGCGAGCGCCGCCCGCCGGTCCGCCGGTGCCAGGTACTCGTTCCGACTCGACATCGCGAGACCGTCGGCATCGCGGACCACGGGCAGTCCGATCAGGTCGATGTCGAAGTTGAGATCGGCGATCATGCGCTTGACCAGGCAGAACTGTTGGATGTCCTTGAGCCCGAAGACCGCCGAATCCGGCTTCGTCAGCGTGAAGAGCTTCGCGACGACGGTGAGCACGCCGTCGAAGTGGCCCGGCCTGGCCGCGCCCTCGAAGACCGACCCCATCCGACCGGAGGACACCGTGACCTCCGGCGCGCTCGGATACATCTCCCCCAGCGCAGGGGCGAAGACGAAGTCGGCTCCGGCCGATTCGCACACCTCGATGTCGGCGGCGAAGGGGCGCGGATACTTCGTGAAGTCCTCATCGGCGCCGAACTGCAGGGGGTTGACGAAGATGCTCGTCACCACCGCGTCCCCGGCCTCGCGCGCCCGATCCATCAGGGCCCGGTGCCCGGGGTGCAGTGCCCCCATCGTCGGGACCAGAGACACGTGTCCGGTCTGCTTCGCCCGCCACCACCGCAGCGCCTGGATGCCGCCGACCTCGGTCACTCGAAGCTCCTCTCGGGTTCGGGGAACGCCCCGCTCCTGACCTCATCGACATAGCGGCCGACCGCCTCGGTGAGGACCGAGTGCAGATCGGCATAACGTTTGACGAAGCGTGGCGCCCGCCCGGTGCGCAGGCCCGCCATGTCCTGCCACACGAGCACCTGCGCATCGGTCTCGGCTCCGGCGCCGATGCCCACGGTCGGGATCGACAGCTCGGCCGTGACCTGCCCGGCCAACCCGGTCGGGACCATTTCCATGACCACGGAGAATGCCCCCGCCTCGGTGACGGCCCTGGCATCGGTGAGCAGCGCATCTCCCGCATCACCGCGGCCCTGGACCTTGTACCCGCCGAGGTTGTGCTCGGCCTGCGGGGTGAAGCCGATGTGCGCCATGACCGGGATGCCGGCGTTCGTGATCGCACGGATCCGTGAGGCCATCCGCGCCCCGCCTTCGAGTTTGACGGCGTGGACTTCGGCTTCCTTCATGAACCGCACGGCGGTCGCGACGGCCTGCTCATCGGAGATCTCGTAGCTGCCGAAGGGCAGATCGGCGACGATGAGCGCCCGCGAGGTCGCCTTCGTCACGGCCCTGGCCAGGGGAATGAGTTCGTCGACGGTGACCGGCAGGGTCGTCTCGTGGCCGTAGACGTTGTTCGCCGCCGAGTCGCCGATGAGCAGCGCCTCGACCCCGGCCTGCTCGAACAGGGCGGCCGTGTACTGGTCGTAGCTGGTCAGCATCGCCCAGCGTCTGCCTTCGGACTTCGCCTTGATGAGGTCGAGCGTGCGGACTCGCCGAGGCGGGGCCGCGGGTGCGCGCTCCCCTCCGGATACTGCGCCGCCGGTTCCGCCGGCACTGCCCGCCCCTCCCCCGTAGGGCGGGATCGATTCCTGCCCGGCAGGATTCTCGTGGCGGGCGGAACTCATAGGCTCGGCAGAACTCAGCGGCTCGGCGGAATTCACCGGCTCGGCAGAGCTTTCGGGCCGGGCGTTTTCGTGGTGGGGCATCAGACATCCTGTTCGGTCGGCCATCGTCGATTCGCAGCGCGCTGCTCGCCGTCGGAACCGACGATTCTGCGCTTCATGGCACCCGGGCGATCGACGGCGGTGAGTGGTGATCTCCGCAGCATCGGGCCGGGTCGCGTTCGGGTCGACTCGGGTCGCGAGCCTGACTCCACCCTAGGTCATGCCGGTGCGTACGTGTTTTACATTGCCCCGGAAGACCATTAAGCTCAAATTTGCGTTAAATTATACGCGGAGTTGCCGTCTCCGCTCGCACCGAGCAGACGGATCCACGGCGACCCGCGTGCAACCCGCGATGTCAGGCGATGTCGCACCGACCCGCGAAGGACGATGATGACCACAACAGCGTCGATCGAACTCACCCTCAAGGACATCTCGGCGAAGGGATCGAAGGACTCCATGTGCTCGACCGAACTCCTCGATGCCCCGTGGGACGTCGACGCGCACCCCGGGTACGGCCCCGGCGCATCCCTCTCCGATCCGATCCCCGCCCGCTCCCCGCGCCAGGGAGAGATCCCGCGGGAGTACAGGGACGCCTCGGCGGAGGAGCTGCGGGAGCGCATCGTCGCGGCCAAGGCCGCTCTCGGCGATCGCGTGGTCATGCTCGGCCACCACTATCAGCGGGTCGAGGTCATCGAACATGCCGACTACATCGGCGACTCGTTCATGCTGGCCAAGGCCGCGCAGAACCACCCGGAGGCCGAGGCGATCGTCTTCTGCGGCGTCCACTTCATGGCCGAGACCGCCGACCTGCTCTCCACACCCGAACAATCCGTGATCCTGCCCAACCTCGCCGCCGGCTGCTCGATGGCCGATATGGCCAACATCGACCAGGTCGAGGACTGCTGGGAACAGCTGGCGGAGGTGCTCGGCACCGAGCCCGATGCCGAGGGCAAGGTGCCCGTCATCCCGGTCACGTACATGAATTCCTCGGCCGCGATCAAGGGCTTCTGCGGTCGCAACGGAGGCATCGTGTGCACCTCATCCAACGCCGAGGTGGTCCTCGAGTGGGCATTCGAGCGCGGCCACCGAGTGCTGTTCTTCCCCGATCAGCACCTCGGCCGCAACACCGCGCTGACCATGGGCATCGACCTCGAAGAGATGCCGCTGTGGAACCCGCACCGTCCGCTGGGCAACAACTCGGCCGAGGAGCTGAGCGAGGCCAAGGTCATCCTGTGGCAGGGCTTCTGCTCCGTGCACAAGCGCTTCACCCCCGCACAGATCGACAAGGCCCGGGCCGAACACCCGGATGTCCGCGTCATCGTCCACCCCGAATGCCCGGCCGAGACCGTGGCCGCGGCCAATGAGTCCGGATCCACCGCCTACATCACGAAGGTCATCGCCGAGGCGGTTAAGCCGACCACGTTCGCGATCGGCACCGAGATCAACCTCGTCCAGCGCCTCGCCGCCGAACACCCCGAACACACGATCTTCTGTCTCGATCCCGTCGTGTGCCCGTGCTCGACGATGTATCGCATCCACCCCGGCTATATCGCCTGGGTGCTCGAGTCTCTGTTGGAGGGCCAGGTCATCAATCAGATCAGCGTCGACGCCGAGGTGGCCGAGCCCGCTCGCGTGTCCCTGACACGGATGCTCGCCTCGAAGCCCCGGATCTGATCGGTCATGAGCCGCATCGTCATCATCGGGTCCGGAATCGCGGGCCTGAGCGCCGCACTCCGCCTGGCCGCTGGGCACGAAGTGACCCTCGTGACGAAGGACTGCCTCGGCGAGTCGAACACCGCCTTCGCCCAGGGCGGGATCGCCGGGGTCGTCGGCGCCGCCGAGGCCGGAGGTTCGGTTGCGAGCGCGGAAGATGGCTCGCCTGCGAGCGCGGAGGATTCCGTGGCTTCCCACATCGCCGACACCCTGGCGGCCGGAGCCGGGCTCTGCGATGAGGACGCCGTCCGGGTGCTCTGCGAGGAGGGACCGGACCGGATCCGCGAACTCGCGGCCGCCGGGGTCGCCTTCGACCGGGATGCCTCCGGTGCCTGGGCTCGCGGCATGGAGGGAGCGCACTCGACCGCGCGCATCTTCCACTCCGGCGGGGACGCGACCGGGAGGGCGATCATCGACGCCCTGTCGCGGGCCCTGCTCGCCGAGGTGGCTGCGGGGAGGGTGAACCTGCACGAGGAGACGATGCTCGTCGACGTCCTCACGGATGGCCGACACGGCGGACACGGCGTCCGCGCTGCCACCGGGGTCAGCCTCCTGCACCGGGGTGCCGTCACGCACCTGCCTGCCGAGGCGATCGTGCTCGCCACCGGCGGGGCCGGCCGACTCTTCGCGCATACGACGAATCCCGCCTCGGCGACCGGGGACGGCCTGGCCGCCGCGATCCGGGCGGGGGCGGCAGTGCGTGATCTCGAGTTCTTCCAGTTCCATCCCACCGCGCTGGCCGGTGCCGGATTCCTCGTCTCCGAGGCCGTCCGCGGAGCCGGAGCCCAGCTCCTCGATGCCGCCGGCCACCGGTTCATGCCGGAGGTCGATTCCAGGGCCGAGCTCGCGCCGCGCGATGTCGTGGCCTTGGGCGTCCACCGCAGGATGGCCGCCCAGGGCGGACGGCCCTGCCTGCTCGACGTCCGAGCCGTGCCCGAGGTGGCCGAACGCTTCCCCTCCATCACGAAGGGCTTGGCCGAGCACGGTCTCGACCCGGCGGTCGACCTCATTCCCGTCACTCCGGCCGCCCACTATTTCATGGGCGGCATCGCGACCGACCTCGACGGGCGGACGAGCATCGACGGTCTGTACGCGATCGGCGAGGTCGCCTGCACCGGGGTCCACGGTGCCAACCGGCTGGCTTCGAACTCGCTGCTCGAAGGGGCGGTGTTCGGGATCCGAGCCGCCGCGGCGATCGGCACAGGGCTGAGCGACTCTGCAGTGGGCGAGCGCCTGCGCGACGGTGTGGACGGGGATCTGCCCGCGACCACGCTCCCCCGCACCGAGCTGCAGGACCTCGCGTGGACCCACCTCGGCGTGGAACGCAGCGAAGCGGGCCTGCGGACTCTGCTCGACCGCCTCGGCGCCGGAGAAGTCAGTACGGCAGCCGGCGGCGCTGCGAAACTCGCTACCGCAGTCGGAGGCGAGCGCACCCCGCACACCGCTCTCGCCGAAGGCATCGAAACCGCGAATCTCGCGCTCATCGCCGCCGAAATCGCCCGGCACGCCCTGGCCCGTCGCGAGAGCCGCGGGGCGCACACCCGTACCGACTTCCCTGCCGACCTTCTCCAGGAGGCTTCCTGATGCTCACTTCGCAGACCATCGATTCCGCCCTGCGCCTCGCCCTCGATGAGGATGCTCCCTGGGGCGATCTCACGGGTGAGACCTTCATCCCGGCCACCGCCTCGGCGCGGGCCGAGCTCCGGGCCAGGGAGGACGGTGTGCTCGCGGGTGCCGAGGTCTTCGCCCGCGCCTTCACCCTCGTCGACCCTGACGTCGAGGTGAGACTGCTCGCCGCCGACGGCGCTTCCTTCACCTCCGGTGACACACTCGCCGAGGTCAGCGGTCCGGCGCGGGCGGTGCTGCGAGCCGAGCGGATCGCCCTGAACTTCTGCCAGCGGATGAGCGGCATCGCGACCCAGACGAGAGCGTACGTCGATGCCGCCCGAGGCGCAGATTCCGACACCGCCTCCGCCGACGACTCCCCCACGAAACGCCGCGTCCGGATCGTCGACACCCGCAAAACAACCCCGGGCCTGCGGGCCTTCGAGAAGCATGCGGTGGTCTGCGGGGGCGGGAGCAACCATCGCTTCGGCCTCTCCGACGCCGTCATGGTCAAGGACAACCATCTGGCCGTCTTGGCCGGTCAGGGACACGACATCGCCGCAGCGCTCCGTTCGGCCCGGCAACGGTTGCCGCACACCACAATGATCGAGGTTGAAGTCGACCGCCTCGAGCAGATTCCCGCGGTCCTCGAAGGCGGGGCGGACATCATCATGCTCGACAACTTCTCGCTCGCCGATCTCCGCACCGGGGTCGAGCTCATCGCCGGACGCGCGATCGTCGAGGCCAGCGGCAATGTCACCCTAGAGACCCTCGCGCAGATCGCCGCCACTGGGGTCGATGTCATCTCCTCAGGGGCGCTGACCCACAGCGTGCGCGCGATCGACCTGGGCCTCGACCTCGACTTGGAGTCCTGAGATGCCCGAGAGTTCTGAAGGGCCTGAGAAGTCCGGAGCCGCACTGTATCTCGACACCGCCTCGGCGGCACCGGTTCGCCGCGAGGCCCTCGAGGCCGCGTGGCCGTTCCTGGCCGGGGCATTCGGCAATCCTTCGAGCCACCACGAGATCGGCCGGATCTCCGCCGAGGCACTCCACGATGCCCGGCAGCGGGTCGCTGCGGTCCTCGGAATGCGCGCCACGGACGTGACTTTCACCAGCGGCGGCACCGAGGCAGCCAACCTCGCGATCATCGGCATGGCACTCGGCGCCCGGGCCGACCGACTGGCCACCGAGAGCACCTCGCGACCGCCTCGGCGACACCTCGTGACGTCACCGATCGAGCATGAGGCGGTGCTCGCCTCGGCGGATTTCCTGCACCGGGTCCATGACTTCGAGGTCACAGAACTTGACGTCGACAGCGCGGGCACGGTCACTCCGGAAGCCCTGTCCGCGGCGATCCGGGACGACACCGCGGTCGTCAGCCTCGACTATGCGAACAACGAGATCGGCACGGTCGCCGACATCCCGCCCCTGGCCGATGTCGCCCATGCGGCCGGGGCACTGTTCCATACGGATGCCGTGCAGGCGGCCGGCTGGCTGCCTCTGAGCGGGCTCGGCGTCGATGCGCTCAGCCTGGCCGGGCACAAGGTCGGGGCACCGAAGGGCATCGGTGTGGCCGCGATCCGCGCCAGGATCCCCGTCGAACCGCTCATCCACGGCGGCGGGCAGGAGTCGGGTCGCCGCTCGGGAACGGAGAACGTGGCCTTGGCGGTGGCGTTCGCCACCGCTCTCGAACTCGCTGAGGCGGAGCGGCTCGAGGCAGCCGACCGGGTCAGGCGGATCAGGGATGAGTTCATCGCCGAGGTACTCGGTGCGGTTCCCGGCGTCCTGCTCACCGGCAGCACCGAGTCGCGGACGGCCAATCATGCCTCGTTCTGCTTCTCCCACACCTCCGGGGAGGCCGTGCTGCTCGAGCTCGAAGAGCGCGGTGTGACCGCCTCGAGCGGATCCGCCTGCGCCGTCGGCTCCGACGAACCCTCGCATGTGCTCACAGCGCTGGGCATCGAGGACGAAGTCGCGACGACGAGTGTGCGCTTCACCTTCCCCGCATCCATCACCGAGGCGGAGGGCCGCGCAGCCGCTCGTGCGGTCATCGACGCGGCAACCAGTCTGGCCCTCCACTACGCGTAAGCGCGGGGCATCGCTCGCAATGCGGATCTGCCTCTATCTTTCTCCGCCGATTCGGGAGAAACTGGAAGCAAGCATTCGAGCCGGGTGTGAGGGGGCCGACATGGATCTGCTGATTCTGTTCATCATCGGAGTGTGTTTCACGACGGTTGTGTTCTTCATCGGGCGTTTCGCCTGCCCACGACATGATCGGGTGCCCCTCAGCGAAGTCGATCACGTCCTGCTGTGGACCACTCTGCGTCGCGGCTGGCATGCGATGGGGTCGTTCGGCCCGCTTCCGCAACATCCCGAGGACCCGTCGGGCACGACAAGGGCCTAATATCCCTCGTTGTCCCGGGGCCGTGATCCCCACGAGCGACCGAAGGACGCGGCCGACCTTCAATTGTCTGCAGGTGCTCAGCCCTGAGTGTCTGCCGGTGCTCAGCCCTGCGGTGTGAACACCGCCGGGTCCCAATCCTGCATGGCATGTGCCGAGGCCCAGAAGTGGAGTTCGTAGACGCAGGCCTGCTCGAAGGCCGCCCGCATCCGGGCCGCCTCCTCGGCGGGAGCACGGTCGAGTTCCTGTTCGAGGACGCCGACGGCCTGCCTCGTCGATTCGTCGAATTCCGGTGAGTCGTAGGTCTGCACCCAGGTGCGGTACGGGTGGTCCTCGCTCATCTGCCCGGCCCGCGCAACCAGCACCTTTCCCATGTGCGCGTACACCCAGAAACATGGGAGCACCGCGGCCACGCCCTCACCGTAGGATCGGCTCGCCGAGGTGGCCACGAGGTAGGACACATACCCCAGTGTGGTCGGTGAGGCCTTGAACCTGCTGCCACGCTGAGTGAGGTCCTCATGTGCGGCGGCCAGGCGCGAATCGGCGAGGAGCTCCTCGTGCATCTGCTCTTCGACGGTGATCGCCTCCGCCGCCGAGGTGGCCCAGAACCGGGATTCGTCCCGATCCGTGGTCTTCGCGGCCAGGAAGGACATCGCCTTCGCGTAGCCGCCCAAGTAGAGGGAGTCCTGATTGATGTAGTTCGTGAATGCCACCGGGTCGAGGCTGCCGGCGGCGAGCTGCTCGAGGAAGGGCAGCGCTTCGATCTGCTCGACGATGGGCCTGACATGGTTCCAGAGCTGAGTCGTCAGCGGGCCTGCGGCGAAATCCGTGGTCATATGTCTCTCCTCAAATGGATCGGTCTGGGGTCGGCGAGTCTGTTTTGCCGCGCCGGCTGCGTGAACTGCCCGGCGGGGTCGGCGAACTATCTGCGGACGATGTCGACCTGATGGTCGACGGGGCCATGCGCACCCTCGGGGTCGAGGCTGACCTGCCAGT
This sequence comes from Brevibacterium sp. CCUG 69071, assembly GCF_021023135.1. Lineage (GTDB taxonomy): Bacteria > Actinomycetota > Actinomycetes > Actinomycetales > Brevibacteriaceae > Brevibacterium. The sequence continues at coordinate 406,657 of NZ_PGFV01000002.1, read as the reverse complement.
CCGCGGCGGAACGCAGGGCGCGGGCCAAGTACTCCAACCCGTTCTCCACGGCCTCGCGCAGGAGTTCGGCGCCGACTTCGTCGGCCGCGCGTTCGCGTCTGAGCACGGCCACCTCGGCGGTGATCGCGGCGGACAGCGTGCACCCGGTGCCGTGCGTGTTCGCCGTCGCGACCCGCGGGTGGGAGAACTCGGCGATCACGCCCTCGGAACTTACGAGGACATCGGCGACGTCCCCGTCACTGGCGTGCCCGCCCTTGAGGAGCACGGCCCGAGGGCCGCGAGCCAGGAGCTGTTCGGCCTGCTTCAGCATCTGAGCCGGCGACTCGGCCACGGGCACATCATCGCCGAGGAGCAGGGCCGCCTCGGGGAGGTTCGGGGTGATGAGATCGGCGACGGGCAGAAGACGATGGCGCACGGCATCGACGGCATCGAGGTCGAGCAGCCGATGACCGGAGGTCGCGACCATCACCGGGTCGACGGTGAAGAAGCCGAGCTCCCCGCGGTCGGCGCGTTCGGCGACGAGCTCGACGAGCGAACGGGTGCTGAGCATCCCGGATTTCGTGGCGTCGACGGGCATATCACCCAGCACGCTGTCGAGCTGATCGGAGACGAAATCGTCGTCGATCGGATAGACCCGGGAGACCCCGTGCGTGTTCTGCGCGACGAGCGCGGTGATCGCGGTGGTCCCGAGCACCCCACGCGCGGTGAAGGTCTTGAGGTCTGCATGGATGCCCGCTCCCCCGCTGGGATCGGTGCCCGCAATCGACAGGGCGATGGGCGGCCGGGTGCTCATACCGGATCCTCCTGCGCGCCGGAACCGTCGCCGAATTCCCCCAGCAGTGCCGCAGCCGCCGCCTCCGGATCCGCAGCCCGGCAGATCGCCGAGACCACGCAGATCCCGATCAGCCCCCGTCCCCGCAGCTCACCCGCACGCTCGGTGCTGATGCCGCCGATGGCGACCGCCGGCAGACCCGCCAGTCCGGCCAATTCGCCGAGGCGGTCGGGCCCGATCCCATCCGGTGCGTCGGATTTCGTCGTCGTATCGTAGACCGGGCCGATGCCGACGAGGTCGACGACGCCCGTCTCCCGGGCCGCGGCGAATTCGGCCGCGTTCGCCGCGGACAGTCCGATGAGCGGTGCGGGGCCGAGTCGTCTGCGGACCTCGGTCACGGAAGTGTCGGACTGGCCGACGTGGATGTGGACGTCCTCGCCCTCGGCGATGAGACGCTCGGCCACGGCCACTCGGTCGTTGAGGAAGACGGGTACCTGCCGGTCGGTCCCGGCCACCGCCTCGGCGACGGCACCGATGACCTCCCGGGTCAGGGACTCGAACGCGGTGTCGTCGATGTCCTTATCACGGACCTGGACGATGCCGACTCCCCCGGCGACGGCGGCGCGCACGGTCTCGGCGACGCTGCGACCGGCCTCGCGGCACTGGGCGGAGTCGGTGACGAGGTAGAGACGGGTGTCGATGCCCGTCAGACGGTCGGTGGCCGCGGACTTGCTCGAGGTCACGCTCATGACTGCGGTCCTCGGTCGGCTGCGGTTCCGGCAGCGTCTGCGGCCTCGGACTCGGCTGCGGTTCCGGCGGAATCTGGGGCCACGGTCCCGATCTCGACAGCAGCCTCGGCGATCTGCTCAGCCGTCGTCGCATAGAGAGCGTCGAGGAAGTTCACCGAGTAGCTGCCGGGCCCGTTCGCCCCGACCGCCGCGGCCTGCCCGGCGACCTTGAAATGGGCATGGGCGGCGATCACGGCAGTGAACTTCGCTGCGGCATCGGCCTGGCCGGCACCGGCCTTCTCGACACCGGCGAGGTAGGCCGCGGTGACCGCCCCGAGCGAACACCCGGTGCCGATGACCAGCGGCATGAAGTCGTGTCCGCCGGCGATCCGGGCGACATGGTCGACACCGTCGATATGGGCGACGACCGCATCCCTGGGCCCGGAGACCGCGACCACGGCTCCGGTCGAGCGCGCGAATTCCGCGGCGGCCGGGACCACCGCATCCACCTCGTCGGTGGATTCGACTCCCCGGCCGCCCGCTCCGGCGCCGGCCAGAGCCGCGATCTCCGAGGCGTTGCCGCGGATCGCGGTGGGGCCCGACTTCGCAGCCCGGTGGATGCGAGTGGTGCGGAAGTCCACGGCCCCGATGCTCACGGGATCGAGCACCCACGGTGTGCCGTCGTCGAGAGCCGCTTCGGTGGCGGCGTCGGCGGCGAGGAACTGCTGGTTCGTGGCCGTGCCGAAGTTGACGAGGAGTCCGCTGGAGACGCGGGTGAACTGTGCGGCATCGGCGTCGTGGTCGAGCATCGCCGGGGAGGCGCCGATCGCCAGGAGCACATTGGCACTGAACTGCTGCACCACGGTGTTCGTGATGCATTGGATGAGCGGGTTGCCGGCACGCAGTCGCTCGTGTGCGGAACGGAGACTTCCCGGCAGGTCGCCGAGGCTCCCGAATTCAGAACGCAGGTCGAAGTCAACCATGACGATTCCTTCGCTAGTATGGCCCAGATCAGGTTCGATGGGTGTTCTCTCAGCCTCATCGAAATCCGCGGCTGCGGATCCTCATGAGGCACCCCATGTCATTGCCCTCGACTCTATCAGTCGCTCCCAGCGTGGCGATTCCTCTCGCAGTGAACTCGTCGAAAGCAGAGCTGAGCGTCGAGGGCAGACTTCAGAAAGTCTGCCCTCGACGCTCAGGTGCGCGCTCGTTCGGCTACCCCCTGCCCACGTAGCGTTGGCCGCGACGGCTGAGCGCGTCGATGACCACGGCGGCCAACAGCACGAGTGCGGTGATGATCTGCTGCGCATCGGAGTTGAAGCCGATGAGATAGAGACCGTTGTTGATCGACCCGACGACCAAGGCACCGAGCACGGCCGCCCACGCCGTTCCGCGACCGCCGAAGAGCGAGGTGCCGCCGATGACCGCCGAGGCGATCGCATTGAGCAGGTCCTGGGTCGGCACGAGCGTCGATCCGGCGTTCGTCGTCACCCCGGCCTTGATGAAGCCGAAGAGCGCGGCAAGAGTTCCGGCCGCCATGAACACGCTGATCCGCACCCAGGTCACCCGGATGCCGGCACGCCTGGCGGCCTCGACCTTGCCGCCCACGGCATAGATCGACCGACCGTAGCGGGTCTTGCGCAGCACCAGATCGATGACGATGGCGATGACGATCATGAGCAGGAACGGCATCGCCAGACCGAAGTCCTGATTTATGAGGACGAGGAAGCCGAAGACGATCGCGAACAGCAGGACGATCCGCACCGTCACCGAGGTCCAGCTCGGGGCTTCGAGGCCCTCACTGTGCCGTCGCAGCTTCGAGTAGATGATCCCGGCGCCGAAGCCGATGATCGCCACCGCACCGAAGACATAGGCCCAGACTGCGGGGAAGTAGAAGTTCGCGAAGTCGAAGGCGAAGGTGTCCGACATCGACAGGTTCTTCTGCGTTCCCAGGGTGGTCAGCGTCAGCCCGGTGAAGGCGAGCAGACCGGCCAGGGTGACGACGAAGGCCGGAATGCCGATGACGGCGAAGAACCAGCCTTGGATGGCGCCGACGACCAGGCCGAGCAGCAGCATGATGATCAGCGCCAAGATCGGCGGAACGCCCTGCCTGACCACGAGCACGCCGAGCAGCGAGGCCGCCAGACCACCGAGTTGGGCGAGCGAGAGGTCGATCTCACCGAGGAGCAGGATGAGGTTGATGCCGAGTGCGAGGATCGCAATATAGGCGACCGTCGAGGACAGATTGACGAGATTGGCCGGTGACAGGAAGCTGCTGTTCGCCGATTGGAAGACGATGACGATGACGACGAGGGCGAGGATGACCGGCAGCGAACCGAGCTGGCCCTCCTTGACGCGGCGGACGAAGGTCGCGAAGAACCCCTCATGGGAGATCCGCTCGTCGGTGATGAATGCGTTGCGGGTCATCGGCGCTCACCCCTCCGGGTCGCCCGCTGCGTGACGACGTTGTCGCTGGCACCGGTGATCGCGGCGACGAGCACGTCGGTGCGCTCATCCCCGTCGAAGTCGCCGGCATCCTTGCCCAGACGCAGGACGTGGATCCGATCGCAGACGGCTTGGACATCGGCCATATTGTGGCTGACCAGCAGCACCCCGAGGTCACGTTCCTTGAGCCGTTCGATGAGGTTGAGCACCTCGGCGGTCTGGGCCACGCCCAGGGCCGCGGTCGGTTCGTCGAGCATGACGATGGAGGGATTGCCGAGTAGGGAGCGGGCGATCGCGACCGTCTGCCGCTGACCGCCGGACAGAGCCGCGATCGGCACCCGCACACTCGGGATCTTCGCCGACAGTGACCGCAGGAGCTCCCAGGACTTCGCTTCCATGGACACCTCGTCGAGGACTCCTCCCCGGGTGTTCTCATGCCCGAGGAACAGATTGGCCACGACGTCGAGGTTCTCGCACAGCGAGAGGTCCTGGAAGACGGTGGCGACTCCGGCCTTCTGCGCGTCCTTCGGGGAGGAGAACTTCTGCTGGGTCCCGTCGATGATGAGTTCGCCCTCATCGGCACCGTGGACTCCGGCGATGACCTTGATCAGCGTCGATTTGCCGGCGCCGTTGTCGCCGACGAGTCCGACGACCTCGCCGCGGCCGATGCTCAGGTTGATGTCGGTCAGCGCCTGCACGGCGCCGAACCGTTTGTTGATTCCGCGCAGCTCGAGCACGGGCTCGCTACCGCCTCTCGGCGACCGTGGTGAGGCGGAGGCCGTTTCGGATGTCTCAGGTGTCATCTGTTCCTACTTGTCGATGTCGATATGTGTGCCGGAGCCCGATCGGACTCCGGCACACACGCTGCGTGCTCTTACTTCACGCCTGCTTCTTCGCAGAGCTTCTGCACGTCGCCGGAGCAGATGTCCTCGGCCTTGATCTGGTCGCCGACGATGTCCTTGACCGTGTCCTTGGTGACGACCTTGGCTTCGACGAAGTCCGTCGGGGTGTCCTTGTAGGTCGTGCCGGCCTCGGGCTCCTCACCGGAGGCCAGTGCCACGGCGGCCTTGGCCGCGAACTCGGCCTGCGGCGGGATCGACTTGTAGATCGTGGCGAACTGGTCGCCCTTGAGGATGTTCTGGAGACCGTCGACCTCCGCGTCCTGACCGGTGACCACGGTGTCGACCTTGGCCTTCTTCGTCGCCGCCAGGACGCCGCCTGCTGTTCCGTCGTTGGCCGCGTAGATCGCGATCGGGTCCTCGTCGGAGCTCTGCAGCTGTCCTTCGACCCACTGGCGAGCGTCGTCGGGGTTCCAGTCGAGGGTGTCGTGACTGCCGGCGATGTCGACGCCGGCGCCCTTGAGGGTCTCCTCAGCACCGGCCTTGAAGTCCGCCGCGTTCGGATCCTTCGGATCGCCGTTGACCATCCACACGGGCCCGGACTTCGGGTCGACGCCTTCGGCCTTGAGCCCGTCGAGGACGGCCTGCCCCTGGAGGTTGCCGATCTTCTTGTTGTCGAAGGAGGTGTAGTAATCCGCACCTTCGAAGAAGCGGTCGTAGGAGATGACCGGGATCTTCTTGGCCTCGGCCTTCGACAGGGACGAGGCGACAGCGGAGGCGTCGACCGGGTCGAGGACGATGGCGTCGACGCCTTCGGTCACCGCGGCCTCGACCTGCTGCTGCTGTTGGGTCGCGTCCTGGTTGGCGTTGCTGTACTTGACCTTGGCATCGGGATTGGCCTCGGCGACGTACTTCTCGAAGTTCGGCTTGTCGAGGGATTCGTAGCGCGTGGTCTTCGACTCGGGAAGGAGCAGCGCGATGGTGACGTCGCCGTCACCGCCGGAACCGCTGTCGGCCTCTTCGTTGCCCTGGCCCTTCTGATTGCCGCAGCCGCTGAGCGCAAGAGCGCCGATCGCGACCGAAGCGCCGAGGAGCGCGAACGCCTTGCGGGACTGCAGGTTGTGCTTCATTGTGAACCTTTCAATCATTCTGACAACGTTGTCAGGCTGGTGAATATAATTCGCTGATCGTGGCCCGGTGTCAACTGTTTCACACAAAATTCTGTGCGCGCCGCGACCGCCTCAGTTCTTGGGGGCTTCCTCACCACTGCCGCGTGCGATCACTCGCAGGGCGATCTCGACGGAGTCATCGCCGGATCCGGCACCGCCTCGCAACCCGGATGCCCTGTCTGGTCCGCGCCGCAGACCCTCGTCCTCACCGGCGCCGGTGCGCTCAGCCCGTTTCGGTCGCAGACGACGGACCGCCTCGGCGACCATCGTGTCCACGTCACGGTCGATCACGGTCACGTCGAGGAGATCGGCGGTGGGGAAATCGTCGATGCCGACCAGCGCCGGCCATTCGTCGAGGCGGCGGCAGGCGTCGATGGCGCCCTGGGTCAGGGTCGCCGAGAGGGCGATGATCGCACTCGGGGCGCGGCGCGAGCCCAGCCAGGCGGCGACGACGTTCTTCGCGCTGACCTCGTCGTGGGCGTCTTCGCGCATATAGGCCTGCCAGCCGACGTTGCTGCGGCCGACGAAGGCGGCTTGGATCCCCTCGAGCCGACGAGTGGTGATGAGGCTGGTCGAGTGATCGCCGACCACGCCGATGGCGATGTGCCCGTGATCGAGCAGCTGCGTCGCGGCCAGACGGCCCGCGGTGACCTCGTCACCGGTGATGACGTCGATTCCGGAACCGGCCACAGCCGGGTCGAAGGACACGATCGGCACGCTCGATGACCGCACGGCCCTGTCGTAGTGGGCCACCGCCTCCGGGTGAGCGCGGACGACGACGAGCCCGGAGAGGTCATTGGCGAGGCATTCGTCGAGGAAGGCCTTCTCACGCATCGGGTCTCCGCCCGCCACGGTGAGCACCGGACGCAGGTCGACGGCGCCGAACTCGGCCTCGAGGCGGGCGAAGATCCTCGCTTGGAAAGGGTCGTTCGCATCGCTGAGAACCACGCCGACATAGGGTGAGCTGGCACCGGCCCGCAGGCGTCTGGCGTTCGAATTGAGGCGGAATCCGAGTTCTGAGGCGGCGTCCTCGACCTTCTGCGCGGTCGCCGAGGCCACGTGCTTCTCGCCGTTGAGGACGCGGGAGGCGGTCTTGATGCTCACTCCCGCGCGCGAAGCGACCGTGGCCAGAGTCGGCCGATCGTTCTGCTTCGCCATGACCACACCCTTGCGTCGGATCCGTCGCAAGAAGTGTCCGCGACCGTAGAAATGATACTAACCGCTGGCATGCGAAGAGGACCCGGCCGACGCGGAGTTCGTCGGCCGGGTCCTCCCGGATTCATCGCCGAGGTGGCGGTGGCCTTGCCGGTCAGCGGGCCACGGGATTGTCCATCGTGCCCGCGTAGAGCAGCGATTCCGCCTGGTTGCCGATGTCGACCATCTGCTTCGTGTTCTTCAGCTGCAGCCGGTTGAGGCACGAATGGGCGAAGCTCTGGGAACGCAGATCCACGTCCCCGGATACCCCGCGGGCATGCTCGGGGTGCTCGGATTCGTACCGGTCGAGCACCTCGGCGACCAGCGACCAGAACTGTCCGGCGGGCAGCAGCCCGTCGACGTCGAGGATCCCCGACAGGTGGCGCAGCACCCCGTCGAACATGTCGGTGAACACGGACAGCGCCTTCTCGTCGCCGGGCACGAGCGCCCGGATCCGCTCGACGTCGGCAGGCAGTTCGCGCCGGCCGACCACGGCGACCTCCTCGCCGATGTCCTTCATGAAGGCGCCGGTCACGGTGTGCTCGTCGAGGACGAGGATGAGGTTCTCACCGTGGGGCATGAACACGAGATCGTGGGCGAGCAGGGCGTGGACGAGCGGCTGCAGGTAGGCGCGCAGGTAGGCCCGCACCCAGTCCGCGGGGCTCAGCCCGGAGGCGCGGATGAGCTCGGCGGCATAGGAGACGCCCCGGTGATCCCGGTGGAGCAGCGAAGCCATGGTCACAACCTTCTGAGCTGGTGCGATGGCCGTCAACGGGTTCTCGCGCCACAGGGAGGCGAGCATCTTCCGGTGCGGGTTCGTCTCCTGCGTCCGGTGGTAGACGTCACCGGCGTACCCGAGTGCCGAGCGCTCACGCAGCAGTCGGAAGCCCGCCTCGGCGAAGCTCGGATCGGAGCCGACGAGGTCGGCGACCCAGTCGTTGATCGCCGGGGTGTCGCGCATGTACTTCGGGGACAGCCCGCGCAGGAAGCCCATGTTCTGCACCGCGAGTGCGACCTTGACGTAGGGGGCGCCGGGACGCGAGTGGTTGAAGAAGGTGCGCAGGGACTGCTGAGCCTGATGTTCATCGAGGCCGGTGCCCAGAGGCAGGAGATCCCCGCGGGCGATATCGGCTGCGAAGGTGATCGCCAGCCGGTGGTCGGCCTGCCAGGGGTGGACGGGCAGGAGGTGGAAGTCCTCCGGACTGCGGCCGGCGGCCCGGATGCGTGAGTCGAAGAGCTCTCTCTCCGCAGGGCTGAGCGCCCAGTCGAGGTGGGCGGCCTCGGTCAGTCCGGTGCCGAGCGAGAGGTGGCTGTGCTCGCGGCTCGCTGCGACCCATTCGATGCGGTTGCGGCGGCCGTTCTCCGGCGCCCACGTCCGGTAGTCGCCGAGCGAGAACCCGATTCGTCCGTTGTTCGCGATGAACCCGGGGTGGCCCTCGGTCATGGCCGCCTCGGTGGCTTGGAAATCGGCGTCGAGGAGGCCCGTCGATGAGGGACGTCGGCCCTTCCACGCCTCGGCGAGTTTGAAGGCGCTGCCGGCCAGGGTCGAGGCGAGCTCCTCGAGGTAGGTCGAGATGAGGTCCTCGGGAATCGCCAGGGCGTCCTGGAGTTCGACGACGAGTTCCTGCGCGTCTAGCGGGACCTCGGTGCCGTCCTGGCGACGCGTGATGCTGCCTTCGTCGATCGCCCAGTGCTCAAGCGGCAGAACACGGGCGGTGAAGGTGTAACGCGACCCTCCGTCGACGTGCAGCTGCCAATCATCGGGCCCGGCGGCCGGCTCGGTCGACCGGACCGGGGTGATGAGCCGTTCGTGGGCGAACTCGGAGAGGGCCTTCGCGACGAGGTGGCGCTGCGTGACCGCGAAGGTGTCCGCATTGAGGTGGGCGTAGGCGTTCGGGGTGACCTCGGCTGGCGTTTCGGGAGTCGCCGAGGTGTCCCCGGCGACCGCGCGGGAATGCCCAACCAGTCTGCCGAGTTCGCTGGCGGCGAAGTCGCCGCGTGTGCACGTGCTGACGAGTGCCGTCTTCGTCTCTTCGCCCACGGCGATCTCGGCCTCACGGATCGGGGTGAAGCCGGCGGCGCGGTTCTTCTCGAGGATGCCCGCATTGCGTGCATCGGGTTCGACGACGACGCGTTCGGCTCCGCGGCCGTCCTGGTCGGAGGCCCGGAAGCAGAAGTCCATGACCTCGGCCATGATCCGCCCGGTCAGTCCCGACACGGCGGGACCCTGGGGTGGGGCGACGAGCAGGTGCATGCCGAGGTCGCCCGCGCCGGTGAGCAGCACATCGTGCGGGATGAGTGTCGCCGGGGTGTAGGTCTCGACGTAGAAGCAGTCGAGACCGTCGACGGCTCCGATCCAGCCCTGGTCATCGGCCGAGGCGTCGATGCCGGTCAGGTAGTCCCGAACGCCGGTCTCGTCGAGCTCGGTCATCTGCCAGTAGTGTGCACGCGGATGGCTGAGCCAGGCGTGCAGGTTCGCGGTGTCGCGGTCGATGTCGACAGGGCGGATGCTCACACCCTCCCCTGCCGCCGAGGCGGTCGCCGGGTCTGCGTCGGGGTCGGCCTGCGGCCGGGTGATCGTGTCGGTGCTCATGCGTGTGTCATCTCCTTGGCATCGTCGAAGTCGAAGGCGGTTTCGAGGTCGACGGTCGGCTCGTCCCCTGCGTTGTTCGCAGGCCCTGTCTCGCTCGCAGGCCCGCCGTCGCTCTCGGGCACTCCGAAGGTCTGGAAGGCGATGGTCTGCTCGATCGGATACGGTTCGCGACCGGTCACGTGGGACAGCACCACCGAGGCCCGCCAGGGGCCGAAGCCCAGGTCAGGGGCGGTGACGCCGTGGGTGTGCTCTTCTCCGTTGAGGACGTGGACGGTGCCTGATTCGTTGACCGTGTAGTGGCGGCTGACGTCGAGGCGTCCCTTCGCGTCGAGGCGGATCTCGTCGCCGAGTCCGGACAGGAAGTCCGGCACTTGTGACTTGTAGCCGGTGGCCGAGACCACCGAGGCACTCCGCCGGGTGAACTCTCGGTCCAGGGCCGTGTTCCTGAATCCCAGCAGGTACTCTCCGGTGGTGGGGTCGATCTCTGCGGAGACGAGCTCGGCCTCGGTGAGCAGGTTCGTGTGCAGCTGACGGCCGCCTCGGCTGAGCCGGTAGAGCGTGTCGTGGATGTCGTCGACGAGATCGCCGGAGATTCCCTTGTACAGGGTCCGCTGCTCACGTCCCACCTGCTCACGCAGCTCATCGGGCAGGGCCCGGAAGTGATCGGTGTATTCCGGCGAGGTCATCTCGAGGGTCAGCTTCGTGTACTCCATCGGGAAGAACCGCGGTGAGCGCGTCACCCAGTCAACGCGCACATCGCGTTCCTCGGCGTCCTCGATGAGGTCCCGGTAGATCTCGGCCGCGGACTGTCCGCTGCCGATGATCGTCACCGCCCCGGAATCGAGCAGCTCTTCGCGGTGGTCGAGGTAAACGGCGGTGTGGATTACCGGTCCCGCGCCCGTGATCTCGGCGCCTGCGGCCTCGAGGTTGCCCAGCGCCGGAGGAAGGACAGGTGAGGTGCCAACGCCGAGGACGAGGTGGCGGGCCCGGTGGACCTCGGTTCCGACGATCGCACCGGTCGGGTCGACCACCTCGGCGATGGCGGTGAAGATGTCGTCGTCATTGGTCACCGAGGTGACCCGACGACCCCAGCGGAGGGTCTCGAGCTGAGCCGCGACCCACCGGCAGTATTCGTCGAACTCGGCGCGCAGGGGGTAGAAGGACTCGCGGATGTAGAAGGGGTAGAGGCGACCGCGATCCTTGAGGAAGTTGAGGAAGGAGTAGGGCGAGGTGGGGTCGGCCATGGTCACGAGGTCGGCGAGGAAGGGCACCTGCACGGTCGAGCCTTCGATCATCATGCCGGGGTGCCAGCGGAATTCCTGCCGCTGGTCGAGGAACACGGCGTCGACGTCGTCGAGCGGCTCGGACAGTGCGGCCAGGCCGAGCCCGAAGGGGCCGATGCCGATGCCGAGCAGGTCGTGGATGTCAGTGTCGGTCGCGCTCATGCTGCGCCTCCTTCGGTCGAGGTCAAGGTGTCGTTGTTCTCGAGGTGGCGTCCGGCGAGGATGCCGTGGCCGGTGGCGCGGACGAGGTCGAGGACGGCGGTGACGTCGTCGACCGTGGTCTCGGGGTTGAGCAGGGTGAGTTTGAGCCAGGGCCGTCCGTCGATGACGGTGCGGGCCACGGCCGCCCGGCCGGACCGGAACAGGACCCGGCGGATCATCGGCACGAGTTCGTCGGCGGTCCCCGCATCGGCGGTGCGGGGCGTGAAGCGGAAGAGCACGGTCGACAGGTCGGAGGCCCCGCGGACCTCGAAGTCGGGCTGTGCGGCGAGGAGCTCCCGGACGTCTGCGGCGAGGTCGCAGACCGTGTCGATCATCGTCCCGATCTCGTTCGCCCCGCGGGCCCGCAGGGTCGCCCAGAGTTTGAGCGCGTCGAAGCGGCGCGTGGTCTGCAGGGATTTGTCGACCTGGTTCGGTTCCGCCTCGGCGCCGGCCGCTTCCGCCTCCGGGTTGAGGTAGTCGTGGTGGTGCAGGGTCGGGGCGAAGAGGCGAGGCTCGCGGACGAGCAGTGCGGAGGAGGACACGGGCTGGAAGAAGGTCTTGTGGAAGTCGATGGTCACCGAGGTGGCCCCCTCGATTCCGGTGAGCAGGCGACGTCGGCGCGGTGCCCAGAGGAGTCCCCCGCCGTAGGCGGCATCGACGTGGAGCCACACGTTCGCGTCCGTGCAGGCCGCGGCGATGGGTTCCAGCGGATCGATGACGCCGAGGTCGGTGGTCCCGGCCGTGGCGACCACGGCCATGGGGATGTTCCCGGCCTCGGTCACGGCCGTCAGCGTTGAAACGAGTTCGGCGGGATCCATGCGACCGGCCTCATCGGTGCCCACGGTCACGACCGCCTCGGCGTCGAGGCCGAGGATGTGAGCGGCACGGGAGACCGAGAAGTGAGCCTGATCGGAGGTGAGGATCCGCATCCGAGACAGCTCGCCTCGGCGGGTGGGATCCTGGTTCGCGCCCTCGGCAGAGTCGACGGATTCCGCGGATCCCAGCGCAGCGGATTCCGCGGTCCGGTCGCGCATCACGTTCTCGCGGGCCAGGTAGAGGGCCTGCAGGTTCGACTGGGTGCCGCCGGAGGTGAAGATTCCGTCGCCGCTCTCGAAGCCGAGGTGGCCCGTCGTCCAGCGGATCAAGCGACGTTCCATCAGCGTCGCGACCTCGGACTGGTCGTAGGTATCGACCGAGGTGTTGATGGCCGCGAGCATCGCCTCGGCAGCGACGGCGGGCACGGCCACGGGGCAGTTGAGGTGCGCGACGTAGCTGGGGTGGTGGAACCACACGGCGTTGGCCGCGTAGAGCGAGTCGGCCTCGCGCAAGGCCGCCGAGTTCCCGATTCCGGCGGTGTCGAGGTCGACCTCGTCGACCGCGCTCTGCAGCTGGGTGCGATCCCGCGCCGAGGTGGGGGTGTCGACCGCTGCGAAGCGCGCGGCGAGTGCGTCGATGGTCTCGTGCATGAGGTCGGAATACGCTGCGGCGCTGTGGGCACCGAGCAGCGAGTCGGCGGCCGTGGTGTCGGTGGCCGTGGTGTCGGCGGTGCCGACAGCGGCCTGAAGTGATGGTGCGGGCGGTTTCGCTTCGGTGTCCGAGAGCAGAGAAGTCGTCACGGTGAGGTTTCCTCCTTCGTCGTGCGGCCCGCATCAGGCGGGTCGCATTAGGGGAACCTACCCTAATAAGTCCGAAGCGCAAGGTGGGCGGAATCACGCCGACCGACTACGGAAGTAGCCCGGATTCTCGGGCGAGACGGCCCCTCCCCAGCACTCATGCGGCAAGGAAGCGTGCTGACAACAGATACATACCCACTCGAATTGGTTGAGTGGTCTTTGTCACACCGAGGTGGTTCGTCCGACATCGTGAGACGCAGAAAACGGCCGTAGTCTCTGCGCGGTGGCAGAGACTACGGCCGCTTGGTGGTTCCGAGACCTCAGATCGGGAGCCGATCGTCCCGATTCATGAGCTCCGGACCATCACTACATGAACTCCCGACGATCACTTCACGAGTCCCGGGCGATCACTTGACGACGTAGTTGGGGGCCTCGACAGTCATCTGGATGTCGTGCGGGTGGCTCTCCTTGAGCCCGGCAGTGGTCAGGCGGACGAACTTGCCCTTGGCCTTGAGGTCGTCGATAGTGCGGGCACCGACGTAGAACATCGATTGCCGCAGTCCGCCGGTGAGCTGGTGGGCGACCTGCTTGAGGTGCCCGCGGTAGGCCACCCGGCCTTCGATGCCCTCGGGGATGAGGTCCGTATCGGTGGCGATATCGGCCTGGAAGTAGCGGTCCTTCGAGTACGACTTGCCCTTGCGCGGCGCCATCGCACCGAGGGAGCCCATGCCGCGGTAGGCCTTGTACTGCTTGCCGTTGACGAAGATGAGTTCGCCCGGTGACTCATTGCAGCCGGCCAGGAGGGACCCGAGCATGACGGTGTCGGCTCCGGCGACCATGGCCTTGGCGATGTCGCCCGAATACTGGAGTCCGCCGTCGCCGATGACCGGGACGCCCGCGGCGCGAGCGGCCTGCGCGGCGAGGTGGATGGCGGTGACCTGGGGAACGCCGACTCCGGCGACCACGCGGGTGGTGCAGATCGAGCCCGGTCCCACACCGACCTTGACCCCGTCCACGCCGGCGTCGATGAGCGCCTGCGCGCCTTCCTTCGTGGCGACGTTTCCACCGACGATCTCGACTCCGGCGAACGCCTTGTCGGCCTTGATCGTGCGGATCATGTCGGTCACTCCCCTGGCGTGACCGTTGGCGGTGTCGACGACGAGGACGTCGACGCCCGCCTCGGCGAGGAGGCCTGCGCGTTCGTAGGCGTCGCCGTAGAAGCCGACGGCGGCACCGACCCGCAGGCGACCTTCGTCGTCCTTCGTGGCCAGGGGGTATTCCTCGGTCTTGACGAAGTCCTTGACGGTGATGAGGCCGCGGATGACGTTGTCCTCATCGACCAGCGGCAGCTTCTCGACCTTGTGCTCTGCGAGGAGCTCGAAGGCCTTCTCCGCAGAGACGCCGTCGGGGGCGGTGACCAGCGGCATCCGAGTCATGGTCTCGCCGACGGTGCGCGTCGCGTATTCGCTGCGGGTGACGAACCGCAGGTCGCGGTTGGTCACGATGCCCAGCAGCACATCGTTCTCGTCGACGACGGGCAGACCGGAGATCCGGTACTTGCCGCAGATCTCGTCGAGCTCCTCGAGAGTCTTCTCGGGAGTGATCGTCAGGGGATCGTTGATCATCCCCGATTCGGAGCGTTTGACGTAGTCGACCTGATCAGCCTGGTCCTCGGCCGAGAGGTTGCGGTGGATGATGCCCAGACCGCCGATGCGGGCCATGGCGATGGCCATCCGCGACTCGGTCACGGTGTCCATGGCCGCAGAGACCAGCGGGATGTTGAGCTCGATCCCCTTGGTCAGTCTGGTCGTCGTGGAGGCTTCCGAGGGGATGACATCGGTGTCGCCTGGCAGGAGGAGGACATCGTCATACGTGAGCCCGGTGAGGGAGAACGGATCGTTTGCGGCCTGTGATTCCTGCTCAGGATTGACCATGAAACAGCCTTTCGACGCGAAGATACGGTTGCTCAATGCTATCGGAGACAATCAGGCAGTATCTACGTTTTCAAGTACCCTCGGCTGTGAGACTGGCAACAGGACTCCGCGCACGCTCTGCCGCGAAGAGAATGCTCCGGCAAGCCATCACCGCTCCGCCAATTCACCACCGATCCGCCTCGCCACCACCGACTCGAGAGCAATCACCCATGCCCGAGCCGCCGGACGCGGCTCAGCGTCCCGCGCCGACCGATCGGGCGAGGTCGAGAGTGGAGGCCTCGGAGTCGTCGAGGTGGATGCGCAGCAGTCCCTCGGCACCTTGCCGGTCCCCCGATTTGATCTTCTCGAGGATGTCCCGGTGGGGGTTGGCCCAGTGGGAGTGGTATTTGCCCGGTTCGACCGAGCGGGAGAAGGTCGTCGAGAGTCGGGCCATGAGGTTGAGGTAGAACTCGTCGAGCAGGGGCGAGCCGAGGAGGCCCACGATGGCGCGGTGGAAGGAGGCCGAGTGCTCCTGCGCATCGACCCAGCCTTCATTGTCCGGAGCGGTCTCGGCGCGGACCACCGAGGCCTCGACGACGGCCATCGCCTCCTCGGTAGCGTCCTGGGATTCCTGCACCGCACGGATCTCGAAGACCCGGCGGGCCCGGTAGAGGTCCCTGAGTTCGTCGATGCCGAAGGTGCGGACGAAGAAGCCGCGGTTGGGTTCCTGGACGAGCAGTCCGGCGTGGCGGAGCAGGCTGAGCGACTCGCGCGCGGTATTGCGGGAGACGTTGAATTCCTTGGCCAAGGCACCGTCCCGCACGGGACTGCCGGCGGGGTATTCGCCGGAGGTGATTCGGGACCGGACCAGGGCGACGATCGCCTCTGAGGTGCATCCGGGTGCGTTTGGACTCATACCCCCAGGTTACCGTGTCCCCGCGGATCTTGGGTGGAAGCGCCCCGGGCCCAGGCGCAGCGCGGTGTCGAATCGGCGCGGGAGACCGGTCAGCGGATCGTCGAATGCGATCGCGGCGGCCAGCAGTTGGAGCGGGGAATCGAAATCATAGGGATCCGGTTCGCGGTCGATCGGGTAGACGGGATCGCCGAGGATGGGCAGCCCGAGCGCGTTCATGTGCACGCGCAGCTGGTGGGTCTTGCCGGTCAGCGGTTCGAGTTCGTATTCGGCGATCGCATCCGACGTCGTTTCCCCGCGCCGAGGTGGCTCCACCGTTCCGAGCAGGCGGATCCGGCTGATCGCGTTCGGTTCGCCTTCGACTTCGAGGACCTGCCTCCCGCCCGGGGGTTTGATCAGTCTCGATTCCCGCAGCAGCGGGAAGTCGAGGTTCTCCGGCGGCAGCGGTGCCAGTGCCCGGTAGGTCTTGGTGACCTTCCGATCTTGGAAGAGACGCTGGTAGCGGCCCCGGGTCTCGGGACGCTTCGAGAGGATGAGCAGACCCGCGGTGACCCGGTCGAGACGATGGATGGCCACGAGGTCGGGCTGGTCGAAGTCCTGGCGTGCTCGGGTGACCACGCTCTCGCGGACGAAGCGCCCGTTGGGGGTGCTGGCCAGGAAGTGGGGTTTGTCGACGACGAGCAGGTCCTCGTCTTCGCAGACGACAGAGATCTCGAAGGGAATGCGTGCCTCCGGGGGCACTGGACGGTGGAAGAAATAGAACCCGCCGGGTTCGACCGGGTCGTCCCAGGCCACGGGTCGGCCGGTGATATCGCAGAGCCGCCCCGCCTCGGCGCCAGACTGAGCGAGGAGTCGTTCGATGTCGTCGACCGGGGCGGCGGGGAATTCCTCCCGCAGCCAGTCGCCGATGGTATCGGGGACCGGCAGATGGTTCTTAGTATGTGTCGCCCGTCCGCCCGGTGCGCGCAGCGAGGTCGCCGAGATTCCGTCACGGGGCGGAAGCGGGCTGCGGGGCATTCACGCAGTCTATCGGGCGAGCCGATGTCGCCTGGAGGCGTGGGGCTGCGAGAAATCGGGCGCGCGGAGTTCTATGGTGGAAGGTATGGACCACACCGATCTGACGGAAGAGTTCCTCCTCAACAAGGTCGCCACTCCTGTTGTTCTCGGCCTGTACGCCAACGACGAGTGGGACAGCATCGCAATGAATCCCGACCCGGCTGGTGAAGGCAAATGGATCGTCCGAGTCGTCGCCGACTCGGAGGTCGCCGACATCCCCCTCGATTTCTCGGAGGGCACCGATTCGGTCGCTGACCTCCAGCTCACGCTCATCGCCGCACTCCGGGCATTCATCGACGGCTCGGACTTCGCGCAGCGCCGCGATGAGGACTGGGAGGCAGACGAACACAATGCCCCTCGCCCCAGTCTGTGGCGCGCTCCTCGCCCGGACTTCGACGGGCCCGACGAATGCCTGATGCGCCTGCGCAGAATCGGCTCGCGCAATCTCCGGCTCCACCGGCGTCGCTGCACCTCGGCCCACCGCAGGGACTGACTCATGCCCTGTCGACGAGGAAGTCGATGGCGACGCCAGACGGCAACGCACCGTATTCGCGTCCAGGCAGACAACCGAGAGGATCAGCTGCTCAGCTTCCTGCGCTGTCGACGATTGGGCAACAGCACCTGAAGGACTCCCGCACCGATGCTTCCGTGGACGCGGATCGTGGGACTGCCTTCTTCGGCAGCTTGGTTGGCCTTGAACGCGATGACGGCGATCGATCTGCGCTGGAGGTCTGCGATGTCGACACCCCAGTCGTCGGGGACGACGAGCTTCAGGGTGCCGGTCCGGGCCGCGACTTCGATGTCGATGATCTTGAGATCCGTGCTGACCTCGAGGAAGTTGAGCTCGAGGAGGACTCCGGCGGGCTCGCAGCGCAGGTAGGCCGGCACAGGCCAGCGGCCGTTCCGAATGAGTCCGGTGGTCCACGGCGCGTGCACGATCTCTCTGTTCTCGGTGCTCCAGCCCGCACCGGACCGCCGGGACGCGAGGTCATCGGCACGGATGCCATCGGCTTCGGCACGGGCGTGCGCCGAGGGCCGATCCGGGGTGACATCTGCCAGCGCCTCATCGAGATCGATCGGGAAACGTGCCGACTCGACGCGCTCCATCCGCTCCTCGAGTTCGTCAAGGGAGATTCGTCCCTCGCCTGCGGCCTTCCGGAGTGTTTCTATCGCGGCGTCACACTCGGGGTGGCCGATGCGCATCGTGCGCGCAGGATCTTCGGGCTGCCCGATCGGCTCATCTGAACCAGTGGGAGTCATCCCACCATCGTGCCCGATTCCTGTGCGCGCGGCAACGAAACGGGGCGGAGGAACGGCCTGCACTGGCTCGAGCTGTGGCTATCCGGCTTCGAGTGCGTCCACCGGACTGATCAACGTGGCCGCACGCGCTGGTGCCCGCTCGGTCAGGGCTTCACCGGAACCGCGTCACCATCGGCGGTCGACCGACAGGCTATTCGGACCGTGGTGCAATCACCGCTGGCGCATGGTTCAGAGCCCGCCGAGCCGACCTTTTCAAACGCCGCTGCAGTTTACGTGCCGATCGGGCGAACTTGACGATTGTCATGTCGTCCTGTCGTTGGTGCCGTGCCTCACTGCGGTCCAGGGCACGGGTGGCTTCGTGAGCTTCGCGCCGGGCGACGGCCAGCTGTCGGTCTCTCTTCGCCAGCAGGAGCCCATAGCTTTCGATTGCAGCCAAGCGTGCGCGGTTGGCTTCCAGCTCGGTGCCGAATCCGTTGGTGATCTCCTCGGCATGGAAGAATCCCGGCGCCGGAACCGAGGACGCATCCGGCTTCACGCCTGATTCGCCACCGACGGTATGCGCCACGACGAAGTCCCACCAGTCCCTATGCTCCTCGCGCCGGCGGAAAGAACTCTCCTTGAGCACCTCGTGGAACGTCGAACGATTCTCCGCCAAGCCGACACCGGTGTCGACGATGTCATCGATCGACTCGATCGGCAGGACGAACTGCTCCATGCCGACATTCTCTGCCGCACCACGCATGCGAATGGAGGAATAGAGGTTGGGTACGACAGAGATGAAGGGCACTGCTGCCGCACCCGCGAAGATCCCGGCGTGGTACCGGGTGCCGATGACGAACTCGGCCCGCTCCGTCAGAGCAACAAGCTGCCGAGCAGTGAGCATTCGCGTCGGTTCGACCCTGTCCCGACCGATCTCTTCGGCAATCTGTGCATTGGCGATCTGATCGCGAGTGTGTTGGGCCGGCGGAAAACCGCCCCCGTGCGGAACCAGCAGCACTTTCAACCCGGTTTCGTCGGCAAGTCTGCGCGTGATCTCAGTGAGGATCTCGTGGTAGCGGCTGTCCGAGAGCACCGGCGAGGAGGCCTTCTCCGCATAGCTTGCCAGAATGAACGGTTCGTTCGTCAGGTCGGAGACGTCGTCCCGATCACTGTCTCGAGCCTCTAGGGAGAACGCATCGTCGACCTGTCGCCGGATGACTGCCCTCTTACCGCCCACCTGCTTGGCGAATTTCGTGGTGTAGCCTTCTCTGCTGCCGAGGAATTCGGCAGCAGCGAGGAATTCGTAGACGAGCTTCCGGTCCTCGTCGTAGATCAGAGGCCCCAGAGTCTGACTGGTCAGCGCATAGGGTTTGCCGAACAGCTGCGCGATCCTGCCGAGAGTCACCCTCTCATAGATGTGATGAGCGAACATCGAATTGAGGTTGCCGCCGCCGGCGATGAGTACCGCATCGGAGCTGCGCACTGCCTCGATCACTCTGATGGCCGGATCCCCGGGTGCCAGGCCACCGCTGGCACCTTCGGTCCTGGCGAATTCGAGAATGCGCTCCATGCGGGTGATGTTGGGCGGACGGTTCCGTTTGAAGCCGATCCGTGGAATCGCCTTGACGCCATACATCTCACTGGCGTGAGCAGGTTCACCGGCGATGAGCGTGACCTCGATACCGCCTCGTTGATTCAGTGCGTCGAGAGCCATCTCGGTCATCGCCTCGTCACCGAGGTGATAGAACCGGCTCCAGCCGACGTCGCCGATCATCGTAATGCGTTTCATGTCTCCCTAAGGCAGCCTGCGCGTTCATCGTCAGAATCTCCGGGACACAGTAGTACTTCCCCCGCTCCTTCAGGTGAACAGACGAAGACCACCAGATGAACCCGACTGCTCGACACTTTCCTCATTCGACCTGTGGTCCACTTGGACTATGACATTTCCGGCGCTTCATCTCTCCCAATCCATCGACCGTTCCCCCACCGAGGTGGCGCGCTTCGCCGGAAACCCCGCCAATCTGCACACCTGAGCGGCCGGGCTGAGTGCGGGCATCCGGGAGGCGGAGGGCTGATGGATCGCCGATTCGCCGATGGGTTCCGTCGAGGTCCGCTTCCTGCCGGGGCGCGATTTCGGGATCCTCGACCATGAGGTGGTCTTCCCCGACGGCACGACGGTCCACAATCCGCTGAGGGTGTTGGCCAATGACACTGGCGCCGAGGTGGTCTTCACCCTCTTCCGCAGGCCGGGCACCAGCGAAGACGAGTTCGATCAGGACGCCGCATTGGTGCGCGAGGACCTGCTGCGGCTCCGCGATGCCCTCGCAGGTTAGCGCTCTTCCAGGTCAGTGCTCTACGACGTCCACGCTGTCGTCGACGAGCACACGGCCCGGAGGGCTTCCGCGGAACAGCCTCGGCGTTCTGCTGTGAATACACCAGTGGCCCGGAACATGATGTTCCGGGCCACTGATGCTGGTCAGAAACGACTCAGTCTGAGCGGATGGCTCAGTCCTCGTCCTCTTCTTCCTTCTTCTCGACGACCAGGGTCTCGGTGGTGAGAACCAGGGCGGCGATCGAAGCGGCGTTGCGCAGAGCCGAACGAGTGACCTTGACCGGGTCGATGATTCCGGCGCCGATGAGGTCGCCGTAGGAATCGGTGGCGGCGTTGTATCCCTGGCCGGACTCGAGGTCCTGCACCTTGGAGACGACGACGTAGCCGTCCTGACCGGCGTTCTCGGCAATCCATCGCAGAGGCTGGACGACGCCGCGGCGAACGATGTCGGCACCGGTGGCCGCATCTCCGGCCAGTCCCAGGTCGTTTCCGTCGAGGACCTTCGCGGCGTGGATCAGAGCCGATCCACCACCGGCGACGACGCCTTCTTCGATGGCGGCACGAGTTGCGGACACGGCGTCTTCGACGCGGTGCTTACGCTCCTTGAGCTCCACCTCGGTGGCGGCGCCGACCTTGATGACGGCGACACCGCCGGAGAGCTTGGCCAAGCGCTCCTGCAGCTTCTCGCGGTCCCAGTCGGAATCGGTGTTCTCAACCTCGGCGCGGATCTGGGCGACCCGGCCGGCAACAGCATCGTCGGACCCGGCACCATCGATGATGGTGGTGTTGTCCTTGGTGACGGTGATGGTGCGGGCGTTGCCGAGCTCGTCCAGGGTGATCTGGTCGAGCTTCATGCCCATATCCGGGGTGACGACCTGACCACCGGTGAGGACGGCGAGGTCCTCGAGGATGGCCTTGCGGCGGTCACCGAAGCCGGGTGCCTTGACGGCAGCGACATTGATGATTCCGCGCAGCTTGTTGACGACCAGCGTCGACAGAGCCTCGCCCTCGATGTCTTCGGCAACGATGAACAGGGGCTTTCCGGCCTGCTGCACCTTCTCGAGCACAGGGAGGAGCTCCTGGATATTGGAGATCTTGCCCTGGTTGATGAGGATGAGCGCGTCGGAGAGCACAGCTTCCTGGCGATCAGCATCGGTCACGAAGTGCGGCGAGAGGTAACCCTTATCGAACTGCATTCCCTCGGTGATCTCGAGTTCCACAGAAGCGGCCTGGGACTCGTCGATCGTGATGACGCCGTCCTTGCCCACCTTGTCGAAGGCGTCGGCAATGAGCTTGCCGATCTCTTCGGACTGAGCGGACAGACCGGCGACATGGGCGATCTCCGAGGAGTCGGCGACATCGCGGGCGATGGTGCCGAGCTGATCGGAGACAGCCTCGACGGCGGATTCGATTCCGCGTTTGAGCGCTCCGGGAGCAGCACCGGCGGCCACATTGCGCAGACCTTCGTTGACGAAGGCCTGAGCCAGGACCGTCGCGGTGGTGGTTCCGTCACCGGCGATGTCGTTGGTCTTGGTGGCAACTTCCTTGGCCAGCTGAGCGCCGAGGTTCTCATACGGGTCGTCGACCTCGACCTCACGAGCGATGGTCACGCCATCGTTGGTGATCGTGGGGGCGCCCCACTTCTTGTCGAGCACGACATTGCGGCCCTTGGGTCCCAGCGTCACCTTGACGGTGTCGGCCAAGGTATTGACACCCTTTTCGAGTGCACGACGAGCTTCGTCGTTGAATTCCAGAGTCTTAGGCATTCGTCCTCCTGTCAGTGAAGTGGTTGTTCAGAGGATTCAGCCGATGACGGCGAGCACGTCACGAGCTGAGAGCACGAGGAATTCTTCTCCTGCGTACTTGACTTCGGTGCCTCCGTACTTGGAGTAGATGACCTTGTCGCCGATGGCAACGTCAACGGGAACGCGGTTTCCGTTGTCGGCAACGCGGCCTGGGCCCACTGCGACAACTTCGCCTTCCTGAGGCTTTTCCTTGGCGGTTTCGGGAATGACCAGACCACTGGCGGTAGTCTGCTCTGCTTCGACCTGACGGATGACAATCCGATCTTCGAGTGGCTTGATGGAGACCGACATATCGGGCCCTCTCCCTTCGCTGGGTTCAATTCTTCGTTGAGTCAGACGGCGGCTGCTGCCATGAATCTCTCGTCGTCGCGGGTGCCGAGCGATTCGACCGTCTCGTAAAACTGGCACTCAATGAGTGCTAGTGCTAATTCGACTCTAGAACGGGTTTAGCACTCGGTCAACTCGAGTGCCAAGGTTTCGTCATGCTCTGGGCGAAAGTTCAGATTGGGCCGCACACGCGGGGTCGGAGGCGCAGCGGAACCCAAGGGGCCGAGGGCGCAGCGCCAGGCCTCGAAGGCACCGGACCCCGCGACCCGAACGAGCCGCGCATACAGAAAGCGCGGACCCCGGGGTATTCCCGGAATCCGCGCTTTCGGTCGATCGCCTCGGCTCAGCCGCCGACTGGCTCAGTCGCCGACCGGCTCAGTTGCGAACCAGCTCAGGCGCAACCTCGGCTCAGGCGCAGGTCCACTGCCCCCAGCCGGCTTCGGCCTGGAGCTTCTTCGCACGCTGGAACTGCTCCTGCGGGCTGGCATCCGAGGGATTGCCGCTGCCGCCCATGGAGTGCCAGGTCTGCGGGAGGAACTGGAAGAGACCGAAGTGGGTGCCGTTCGAGGCCTTCGGGTCGAAGTTCGATTCGCACTTGACGACCGAGTACCACTTGGAGCCGGGTCCACCGAGCATGTCCTTGATCTCCTGGGTGCTCATCGAGCCGCCGCCGCCACCGCCGGAGCTGGATCCGTCGTCGGAGCCGCCCGAACCGGAGCCGCCGGAGTCCGAGCCACCGGTGTCGCTCGGGGTCTCCTTCTTCTTGGTGCCTTCGATGACGACCTTGGTCTTGGGTTCGGAGAGGACCTTCTCGTCCTTCTTCTCCTTCTTCACCTCATCGCCGTTGACGGTCTTGATCTTGTAGGAGATCTCCTTCTGACCATCCTTGCCCTCGGACTCGACCTTGGTCTCGCCCTTGTAGAGGGAGTCGGACTTCTTCTTCTCGACCTTGGCCTTGATCGACTCCTTCTCCTTGACGGTCTTGTTCTCCACCCGGTTGACGGTGAGAACCTGGCCGTCGGAGACATCCGCCGACATCGGCACGGACAGGAAGTCGTCCTTGTCGAGTTTGATCTTGGATTCGCCGAGCGCATCCTCTGCCGTGCCCACCGCGGCCGAGACCTTGTGGTCCTTGCCGTCGGCGACGATGGTGAGGTCCTTCGCGGTCGTCACCTCGATGTCGTTGCCCTTGTCCTTGAGAGACTGATTGGGCTCGGCATTGATCTCGGCGTCCTTCGCGTTCACACCGAGGTCGGCCAGCGCCTGACCCACGGTGTTCGCGTTGGTCCACTCGTCGGTCTCCTTGCCGTCGACCGAGAGGGACACGTCCTTGGCGGTGTTGACCGTGATCGTCATGTCCCGGTCGACTTTCGTATCGGCGCCGGGCTTGATCTGATCGCGCTTGTCGAGGTCGAGGTCGCGGCTGTCGAGGATGTCCCCGACCGTTCCGCCGAAGGTCCGAATCTCTTCGGCCTGACCGTTGACTTCGAGGGTCACGGGCTTGTTCATGGTGACCACGGCGCCCGTGCCACCCACGAGTCCGGTAATCACGACCGCCTGTGCAGCGATCTGCACCTTGCGGTTCTTGAGAAAATCAATCACAGAAATATCCCTGAGCAGAGTTCATCGACTCATACACTGTAACCGATTCGTTACACGGTTAGCAAAATATCACGAAAACGTAACGGCAGGGTCGCTTCCCTGCCCCTGCTGACCAGGACTTCCCCGTGATTCCGGGGGCCACCCGACCGTGACATTTCCCCGCCGAGGCGGTCGTTCCGTTCCGTAATCTCCCTCACAGCCCACCCCGCAGAGCCCTCCCCGCCGAGGCGGTCAAGCAGTCCACGTCAACCGTTCGGTTCCGCCCAACGCTCGGTTCAGACGGTCAGATCTAGCTCCAGCTGCCCAGCGCGGTGCTCGCGTTGTTCCAGACCGCGGCGCACAGATCTTCCTCATTCATTCCGCGCACCTCGGCAAGCCTCCTCGCGGTGATCGCCGCGAGGTACGGGCCACCCGGGCGCCCCCGGTGCGGGTGCGGAGTGAGGAACGGTGCGTCGGTCTCGGTGAGCAGCAGATCGAGTGGGACGGATTTCGCCGCGCGCCGCAGCTCCTCGGCGTTCTTGAACGTGAGGTTCCCGGCGAAGGACATGAAGTAGCCGGCGCTGGCGCATTCGCGGGCCATCGCCTCGTCGCCGGAGAAGCAGTGGAAGATCGTGACCTCGGGGGCACCCTCCTCGCGGAGGATGCGCAGCACATCCGCATGAGCCTCGCGGTCGTGGATCTGCAGAGCCTTGCCGGTGCGCTTGGCGATCTCGATGTGAGCACGGAAGGAACGCTGCTGTTCGGCGATGCCTTCGTCACCGGTGCGGAAGTAGTCGAGGCCGGTCTCCCCCACTACGCGCATCCGGGAGTGGGAGGTCACCAGCGACTCGATCTCCGTCAGCGCCTCGTCGAGCAGGCCACGTGCGGCCAGCCGCGGTGCTTCATTGGGGTGCAGGGCCGCGCCACCGAGCATCCACTCCCGGCTGCGCGCCGGCGGGGTCGGGATGGTCGACCCTGGTGCCACCTCGGCGCGGTCGGCCCCGGCGTACTGCGAGGCGACGAGCTCGGCGGTCCACCGTGCAGCGGGCAGATCGCAGCCGATCTGGACGATCCGCTGCACCCCGGCCGATTGCGCTGTCTCATAGAAGAAGTCGAGGGAGGGGAACTCTTCGTCCTCATCGGGGGTGACCTCAGGTTCCGGCTCGCCCGAACCCAGCGGCAGGCGCACTCCCGTGCAGATGTCGAGGTGAGTGTGGGTGTCGACGATGGGGTAGGCGAGCGGTTCGGGCACCGGCGGGTAGGTTCCGGCAGCGCGCGAGGCCATTACTCGGTCTCCTCCACGAACTTCGGGAACACCGGCTCGGGCTTGGGCAGCGGAGTGCCCGGCTCGAGCGGTAAGCCCACGGCCGCGAAGGACCGGGGGTCCACCTCGGCAGCGGCGATCCCGCTCTCCGCGGTTTCGGCGGCGACCGGGGCGATGCCGGCAGCGGCGAATCCGGCCCCGGCGACGACGCCCGCTCCGGCTCCTACGATCAGGGAGTCCATCGCCTCGGCGCCGGATCCCGAATCGAGTGCGGAGGGCAGCACCTTCGCCCCGGCCTCCCCGACTCCGGCGGGGACGCCGAGGAGGTCGAGGATCTTGCCGGCGGACTCGGGCATGACCGGCTGGATGAGGATCGAGATGATGCGCACAACCTCGATCGTCACCCACAGCACGGTGGCCATGCGGTCGGGATCGGTCTTCTTCAGCTTCCACGGCTCCTGGGCGGAGAAGTAGCGGTTGGCCTCGGAGAGGACCTTCCAGCAGGCCTCGACGTAGAGGTGTAGGGCCTGCGTGTCGACGTGGCGGCGGGCGGTGTCGGGGACCGCACGGGCCAGGGCCAGCAGCTTCTCGTCGTCCTCGGTGAGTTCGCCGGGTTGGGGCACCTGGGCATCGCAGTTCTTCGCGATCATCGACAGCGAGCGCTGGGCCAGGTTGCCGTACTCGTTGGCGAGGTCGGAGTTCTTGCGGGTGATGATCGAGTCCTTGGTGTAGGACCCGTCATGGCCGTAGGAGAACTCACGGAAGAGGAAGAAGCGCAGAGTGTCGAGACCGAAGGCGTCGACGAGGTCGATGGGGTCGACGACGTTGCCGACGGACTTCGACATCTTCTCACCGGAGTTGAAGAGGAAGCCGTGAGCGTGGACTCGCTTGGGCAGTTCGATCCCGGCGCTCATGAGGAACGCGGGCCAGTAGACGCTGTGGAAGCGGATGATGTCCTTGCCGATGATGTGGACGTTCGCCGGCCACCACTTGGTCAATCGCTCCTGGTCGTCGGGGTATCCGGCAGCGGTGAGGTAGTTCGTCAGGGCGTCGATCCACACGTACATGACGTGCTTCTCGTTGCCGGGCACCGGCACACCCCAGTCGAAGGTGGTGCGCGAGACCGAGAGGTCCTTGAGCCCCGAGGCGACGAACGAGGCGACCTCGTTGCGGCGGGAGTCCGGGCCGATGAACTCGGGGTGGTTCTTGTACAGCTCGAGCAGCTTGTCCTGGTACTTCGAGAGGCGGAAGAAGTAGGACTCCTCCTCCGTCCAGGTCACCTCGGTGCGGGTCTCCTTGGACAGGCGGACGCCGTCGACGACCTCGGTCTCATCCTGTGTGTAGAAGGCCTCATCGCGGACCGAGTACCATCCGGCGTAGGTGTCGAGGTAGATGTCGCCGGCCTCTTCGAGCTTGCGCCAGATCGCCTTGGACGCCGCGTAGTGGTCCTCGTCGGTGGTGCGGATGAAGCGGTCGAAGGTCGAGCCGAGGGCGAGCTGGGTGTCGCGGAAGTTCTTCGCATTGTCATCGGCGAGTTCTTTGGGGGTGATGCCGAGCTTGTTCGCCGCCTGCAGCATCTTCAGCCCGTGCTCATCCGTGCCGGTGGCGAAGAACACGTCGTTGCCGTCGAGACGTTTGAACCGCGCGATCGTGTCGGCCGCAATGTATTCGTACGCGTGCCCGATGTGAATGGCCCCGTTGGGGTAGGCAATGGCTGTCGTCAAGTAGTAACCCATAGGCAACTCAGTCTAAGGGACGCCGCGGCGCCGGTGCGCACGGGTCCGGGGGTGGGGGCGTGGGCATGGGCGTAGGCGGCCATTGCACGTGTTAAGTCAGCATGCGCTGGTTGCAACCGGTGCATGCTGACTTATTGCGTGCATCTGCGTACCCGCTTACCCGCGTACCTTCGCGTCCGCGCACCTTCGTACTCGCACACCCGCGCACCCGTGCACCCTCCCCTCAGAGTTTAAGCCGACAGCCACACTGGCCGCGCAGCTCCGGAGCCTGTGAGAACAGCTTCTGTGAGAACGTCTGCAAGCCGAGCACCTCGTTGAACTTGAACCGGATGACCTTGAACCCCAATGCGAGAAGCCGATTGTGCTGGCGGCTCTCCTTGTTCATCGCGTCGAATCCCGTGTCGACGTATTTCTGTGTCCCGTCGACGTACAGCGCCACTCGTGCATTCTTCAGCAGGAAGTCCAGACGCGTGAGCTTTCGTCGCCCGTCCCTGACTTCGAACTGCTGCACGAAATCATGCAGGCCGAGCAGGTGCAGGTTGAGCGAGGCGCGGCTCTCCGCATAGCTTTCGGACAACGGGCTGATCAGTCCCCCGAGCTTCTCGGCCCGCTTCCGCCCGCTGGACAGCCGTGCGACCGGACTCGCGAACAGCGAACGGACGGCCGCGGGAACCTCCGCTTCCAGGTTCGGCGGGTAGCCGAGTCTGAAGATCAGGTCTTCATCGTCGCCGAGCATGTGCCGTCGCAGCACCTGCTCCATGGCCGCGAACCCGGCTGCCGGACTCAGATCCGCGTTCAGATCCAGAGCCGTGCGAGCAGGGGTGGTGCTGACGATGTTCTCGAACACGCAGGTGTCCTCAGCCGGAACCGGACGCTTGTGCCGTCGAATTGTTCTATTCATCGTGCGGAAACGCGGATTGATGACAGAGATCGGTCGAACCGGCGCATCGAACAGCCCGATCCGATGCACTCGAGCCGCCGACACTGACCAGACCACATCGTCGGGCCGATAGTTCGGATAGCTGAGCACCCGCAGTCTGTCCAGATGTTCGGAGTACCGGGCACGTTGGCCTGAATCCCGCGGCTTTCCCTCGGCGTGAAAACGGATCCAGTCCTCGTTGTCGATGAACGTCGCAAAGACCGCGTGACCGGGATTCCCGCATCGCCGAATCACCGAATAGACCCCGTGCCCGAGTCTGAGCAGGCAGCAGGACAGAGCCGCCCGGATCCGAGTGGTCGTGACGCCGGCACATCTCAGGTCCTGAAAGTACGCGATGTTGAACATGCCGCAAGCCTGGCCTCAAGGCGCACACCGCGTACAGCCTCAATAGTCCGCTTGTGCATACGGCTTTCTCCTCCACAGAGCCGATGCACACGAGTCGCCGCAGTCGTCCACAGCCACGCATCCTCGACTCAGGCGAGGAGACTGGCGGGTTGCCCGGGGCGGATGCACTGTTTAAGTCAGAGGCGGCTGGTTACAACCGCTGCACAGTGACTTAAGCGGTACACCAACCCGCAAGCGCTCCATCCACAGCCCCGCGCGCATGAGTGGAGACCCCGCTTCGCACCGGCCGGCCTCACTCCTGGTGGAGCCAGGCCTCATAGACATCGCGTTTGGACAGTCCGAACTGCTTCGCGATCTGGCCGGCGGCGTCCTTCGCCCGCACGCCGGAGTCGACGAGGGCTGAGACCGCGCCGAGGTGGTCCTCCGGATTCGTCTCCACAGCAGTGGCGCCGGCGAGGACGAGGGTGAGTTCCCCGCGCAGACCATCGGCGGCGAGGTCACGCAGCGTTCCCGTGGTCCCGCGCAGCGTCTCCTCGTAGGTCTTCGTGAGCTCGCGGCTGATGCTCATCGGACGGTCGCCGCCGATGACCTCGCAGAAGTCGTCCATGGCATCGGCGATGCGGTGGGGGCTTTCGAAGAAGACCATGGTCCGCTTCTCGGCCTTCAGTTCCTCGAGCAAGCTCTTGCGCTGCCCGGATTTCCGCGGCAGAAATCCCTCGAAGCTGAATCGATCGCTCGGCAGACCGGAGACGGCGAGCGCCATGAGCACGGCGGATGGTCCCGGCGTCGAGGTGATCGGCAGCCCCGCTTCGGCGCAGGCCTTAACGACTCGGTAGCCCGGATCGGAGACGGCGGGCATCCCGGCGTCACTGAGCAGGACCACGGTCTGGCCGCCACGGATGTGCTCGACGAGTTCGGGCGCACGGCTGCCCTCGTTGTGGTCGAAGACGCTGATGACCCGCTTGGTGTGGTCGAGCTCGAGGCGCTGGGCCAGCGAGAGGAAGCGCCGAGTGTCCTCGGCGGCAATAACGTCGGCTGCGGCGATGGCCTGCTGCATTCGCGGGCTCGCATCGCCGAGGTTGCCGATCGGAGTGCCGACGAGGATGAGTCGTCCGCCGTCGGAAGGACCCGTGGATTCTGCGCCGTCCGCCGGCAGTGGGCCGAGGCCATCGGTCACAGAGTGCTGGTCATCGGTCGCAGTGTCCTGGTCCCGCTCATCGTAGGCAGGGGGCGTTGGCTGGCTCAACCGGCCGAACCCGCTCCGACCATCGCCACGCCGAAGATGAGGACCATGACACCCACATAGCCGACCCAGAAGAGGACCCACAGCGCAGTGCCGATGTAGCCGGTCCAGAGAGCACCCACGGCCATTCCGTCTCCGCGTTCCCCGGTCTGCTTGATCTGCTTGCGGGAGATGTGCCCCATGATGATGCCCGCGATCCCGCCGAGGATGGGAATGGCGACGACACCGGCGATCGAAGAGACGAGAGCGATGATCGCCAAGGTGTTCGTCGGAGGCAGCGGCTGGTATGCGTAGGTCGTCCCTGCGTACTGGGCATTGGCTCCGTACGCGGCATTCTGGTTGTAGCCGGAGTTGCCGGGAGCACCCGACTGCGGCTGCTGGTAGTACATGTCCGGATTGTTCCAGTTGTTCTGACTGCTCATGGCGTTCTCTCCTTGGGGTCTGCCTCCAACGGTACCGAGTCGATCGGCGCGGCAAAAGGCGGGGCAGTTACAGGTGGGTCTCAGTTCGGGTCGGCTAATCAGCTGATCTGACCGGCGGTGGACACTTCCAGACCGACCGCGAGAGCGATGAGTCCGAAGTAGAGGATGAGGAACAGCAGCCAGAACAAGGTGAGCAGATAACCGATCCACAGCGCGGCGACCGCCATCCCGTCACCGCGCTCTCCGCTCCTGCGGATCTGACGCCGGGCGATGTGACCGAGGATGATTCCGACGATCGCGGCCGGGGCGAAGCTGAAAGCGGCGATCGAGAGAATCATGCCGACGATCGCCAGGGTGTTGGTCGGGGCGATCGGCCGGTAGACATAGGCCGGGGCAATGGCATAGGGCTGGATAGCGGCTGCCGGCATGCTCATGTTGTAGGAGCTGGCCCCGTTGAAGGTGCTGCCCGCGGTGGGGGCAGTGCCTGCATAGCTTCCGCCGGCGGGAAGTTGACGAGTGTACATGTCCGATTCGCTCCAGTCGCGTTGGCGGTGCTCGGGGTCAACCCCTGCGTTCTGTCTCCAACGCTATCGACCACGAGACTCGGCCACCGTCTAATTGTGTTGCAGTCCTGCACCACGGATGCCAGACCGGTGAACCCGGGCCGAAAGGCCGAATCAGTAGCCCATGCCCGCGGCGAAGAACCCCAGTCCGATGACCCCGATGACGATGATGGCCATGAGGATGGCGAAGCCGATGCCGATATAGCCCATGACGAGGCCGGCCGTCGCCTGCCCGCGACCGTCCTCACCGGTCTTCTTGATCTTCGAGTGTGCGAGGTGTCCGAAGATGACCGCCAGAATCGGAGCGATCCACAGGAACATCGCGATGAAGGCGAAGAGGTAGCCGATGATCGGAATGATCGAGAAGAGGCCGCAGATCAAACCGCCGCCGAGCCCGATGATGCCCATCCACATCGACCACACTGCAAGGGCGTTCGGCTTCGGACGCACCAGCATCATCGGCGCTCCGTAGGTCACCGGCTGGCTGTACCCGTACGCGTTCTGCTGGCTGTACGTTCCGTAGGCACCAGGTTGGCTGTAGCCGCCATAGGAGTTCGGCTGGCTGTACGCGCCCTGCTGGCCGTAGTCGTGTCCGCTCTGCTGCCAGAAGCTCTGCTGACCAGAGGCCTGCTGGCTGTAGCCGTAGTCGGCTGACTGTTCGTACCCCGATTGCCCGTACCCCGGCTGGCCGGAGCCGGTTCCGTTCTGCGGCTGCGACGATCCATAGCCATTGTTGAACTGCTGCGAACCGACCTGCGGCGGATCGCTCGGGCGGTAGTCCGGGTTGTAGGACACGCTCATCACCATTTCACTCGTCTGCTGCCTGCTCTTACTACCCTAGTCGTCACCATGGGCCGATGGACAATGAAATGATCCCCAGCGACCGAAGTCACACCCGCCGGCCACGCGATGACGCACCCTGTGCGTCGGTTGAGGGCGAGCACCGCGGCGGACCTTAAACTTGAACGCAATGAGTCAACCCGAAGATCCCCAGGCGCCGAGGCGGTCGACCGACCCCGCCCACACGTCGGCCGACCCCGCCCAGACGGTGGCCGCGCCTACCCAGACAGCTCCCACCGCCTCGGCGCCGGGCCGACGCCTGGCCCGTGAGCGTCTGGAGACCAAACGCGAAACGGTCCGAGTCCACGCGGCCGCCATGCGCCGCCGCACCTTCACGGCCGGCATGTGGGCCACCCGAGCCCCGCTCTGGATGTGGCCGGCGCTGCTCATCATCACCGCGATCGGCGGCGGTCTGCGACTCTTCCGGCTCGACTTCCCGCACCGAATGATCTTCGACGAGACCTACTACGTCAAGGACGGCTACTCGGTCTTCACCTTCGGCTACGAACGCGCCTGGCCCGAGGACGCCGACGACTCCTTCAACACCGGCGACCCCAGCGTCATCGAACCCGATCCCGAATACGTCGTCCACCCGCCGCTGGGCAAGTGGATCATCGGCGCCGGCATCCACCTCTTCGGCGCCGACGACTCCTTCGGCTGGCGCTTCTCCGTGGCGATCATCGGCACCCTGACGATCTTCCTCATCGGCGTCATCGCCTGGAAGCTCTTCCGCTCCGCCTTCTTCGCCTGTGTGGCCGCGGGCCTGCTCGCCGTCGACGGCGAGCACTTCGTCCACTCCCGCACGAGCCTGCTCGACATCGTGCTCATGGGCTTCGTCCTCCTCGCCTTCTTCTTCATCGTCCTCGACCGCGAGCACGTGACGAAGAGATTGGCCGCCGAGGCGGCTCCCCCACCCGAGACCGCCGACGTCGCCGACGGCTCCCGCCCCCGGGACCGAGGTCGCACCGGACGGAGAGATCTGGCGAACTTCGGGCCCCGCCTCGGCGCGCGTCCCTGGCTCATCGCAGCGGGCATCAGCATCGGGCTGGCCATGGGTGTGAAGTGGTCGGGGCTCTATGCCCTGGCGGCGTTCGGCATCCTCGTCGTCGCCTGGGACGTGCATTCGCGCTACCGGGCCGGTGCCGTCCATCCCTGGCTGGGCACACTCGTCCGCGACAGCATTCCCTCGTTCCTCAAGCTCGTGCCCGTCGCGCTGCTCACCTACCTCGTCGCGTGGACCGGGTGGATCCGGTCCGATGATGCCTGGGACCGGCAGTGGGCGGCCGAGAATCCCGGATGGTGGCAGGCGCTGCCCGACTGGCTGCAGTGGCTGCCCTCGCTGGCGCACTACCACTACACCGCGTATTCCTTCCACGTCGGCCTCGACTCGGAACACCCCTATATGTCGAACCCCTGGGGCTGGATCGTGCAATGGCGGCCCACCTCCTTCTACTACGAGTCCTACGACAACGACAGCATGGGCTGCGTGGCGGAGCGGTGCTCCTCGGCGATCACCTCGGTGGGCAACCCCGTCATCTGGGGACTCGCCCCGCTGGCGATCCTCGCCTGCCTGATCGTCTGGATCACCCGCCGCGACGTCCGCCCGGCCGTCATCCTCGCCGGGCTCGCCGCCACCTGGCTGCCGTGGTTCGCCTACCAGGAACGCACGATCTTCACCTTCTACACGATCGTCATGGTCCCCTTCGTCGTCCTCGCGCTCACCTACTGCCTGACCCTACTGTGGGGTCGGAGTCCCGGCGCCCGACCCTCGTGGCCGCTGCTGGCACGGCGGATGACCGTCGGTCTCATCCTCGCCGCCGCGGTCCTCGCCTTCGCCTACTTCTGGCCGATCTACACCGGCGAGATCATCCCCTTCGAGGCCTGGAACGACCGGATGTGGAACGTCACCTGGCGCTGAGTGCAGCTCCCACGCACCGCTTCCCGAGCTCTCGCACACGAAACCGACACATCCCCGCCACCGCTCGGTCGCCTCGGCGACACGGCGTATTCACCTTGAGGTAACGCCGCCTCGTTAACGTCGTGTCATTGTGAACGACCTTTCTACGATGACTCCCCCAGCGCCGGCCGCTTCCGGGCCGGCAGCTCCCACCGCATCCGAGGCCGCGGGACGCCCGCACCGGGCGGTGGCCATCATCCCAGCCCGCGGCGGATCCAAGGGGATCCCCCTGAAGAACCTGCAGAAGGTCGCCGGAATCTCGCTGTTGGCTCGGGCGATCAATGCCGCCAAGGCGACCCCGAGCATCGACCGGGTGGTCGTCTCGACCGACCACGCAGGCATCGCCGCGGAAGCGATCCGGGCCGGCGCCGAGGTGGCCGACCGTCCCGCGGAGATCGCCGGGGACACCGCGACCAGCGAATCGGCTCTCATCCACACGCTGGGCAGCCTCGGCGAGGATTTCGACACCACCGTCTTCATGCAGTGCACCTCCCCGTTCATCGACTCCGCCTCGATCGACAATGCCGTGCGCACGGTGCGCAGCGGGGAGGCCGATGTCGTGTTCTCCGCCGTAGAGGACCACTCGTTCCTGTGGCGCCTCGATGACGGCGAGCAGGCCGTGGCCGTCGGTCACGAAGCGAGCTTCCGTCCCCGCCGACAGGACCGGGCCAAGCACTTCAACGAGACCGGGGCGTTCTACGTCATGCGCACCGACGGCCTGCTCGAGCACGAGCACCGCTTCTTCGGCCGCATCGGCATCGAGGAGGTCCCGCCCGAGCATGCCCGCGAGATCGACGACATGTCGGACCTGACACTGGTCAGGGCGATCGCCTCGACACAGGAGACCGCGCAGGTCATCGACGTCGACGCACTCGTCACCGACTTCGACGGCGTCCACACCGATGACGGCGCCTACGTCGATGAGGACGGCAATGAGCAGGTGCGCGTCCACCGCGGCGACGGTATGGGCGTCTCCCGACTGGTGAAGGCCGGGGTTCCTGTGATGATCCTGTCGAAAGAACGCAATCCAGTCGTCACCCGCAGGGCAGAGAAACTTCATGTCGACGTAACCCAGGGCATCGACAATAAATCGATGATCCTCAGTTCGTGGATCGAAGAGAACGGTCTCGATCCGGCCCGTGTGGCCTATGTCGGCAACGACATCAACGACCTCGAAGCCTTCGATGTCGTCGGCTGGCCCATCGCAGTCGCGGACGCCCATCCCAAGGTGCTCGCAGCGGCTCGTGTGGTCCTCGACCGGCCCGGCGGCCGCGGAGCGGTCCGCGAGGTCTGCGACCTCATCCCCGTCCCCGATGAAGCATCCGGCTTCGCCTCGGGCCCCGCACTCGCCTCGGTCAACGTCTCATCACGGCATTCGACCGAAGCACCGGCAGACATCAACCAGCCATCCATCCAGCAGCAACAGCCGTTGCTCACGAACCGCGCGGACACCTCGCGTACCAATCGAAAGCAGGTTTCATGACTGATCAACTCGCCCCCGTGGCCATCGGCAATCAGCTCGTCGGCCCGAACCAGCCCGTGTACATGATCGGTGAGATCGGCATCAACCACAACGGCGACGTCGAGATCGCGAAGCAGCTCATGGATGTCGCCGTCACCGCCGGTGCCCAGGCCGTGAAGTTCCAGAAGCGCAACCCCGATGTGGCCGTTCCCGAACACCAGAAGTCGAAGATGCGCGACACCCCGTGGGGTGAGATGACCTACCTCGACTACAAGTGGCGCGTCGAGTTCGGCAAGGACGAATACGCGGAGATCGACCGCTACGCCAAGGAACTCGGCCTGCAGTGGTTCGCCTCTCCGTGGGACACCGACTCGGTGGACTTCCTCGAGAACGAGTTCGACGCCCTGACCTACAAGGTCGCCTCGGCTTCGCTGACCGACTTCGAGCTGCTGCGCGCGATCGCCGCCACCGGCAAGCCCGTGCTCTGCTCGTCGGGCATGTCCGACTGGACGACGCTGGACAAGGCCGTCGAGGTCTTCGACCGCGACAAGCTCGTGCTCATGCACGCCACCTCCACCTACCCGCTGCCGCCCGAAGAGGTCAACCTCAAGGCCATTCCCGCCATGCGTGAGCGCTACGGCGTGCCCGTCGGCTACTCCGGTCACGAGCTGGGCCTCGAGATCTCCTTCGCCGCCGCCGCCCTGGGTGCCGTGACCATCGAACGCCACATCACGCTGGACTCCTCGATGTGGGGTTCGGACCAGTCGGCCTCGATGGAGCCGCGCGAGTTCGCCTCGTTGGTCAAGGGCGTGCGCGTCCTCGAGACCGCCTTCGGCGACGGTGACAAGCGCGTCATGCCGGGCGAGGAGTCGAAGATCGATTCGCTCCGCAAGGTCACCGTCTGAGCGAACCGAGACCCTGATCTGCCTGATCTCTGCACGGCCCCGCCGCTCTTCCCGCGACGGGGCCGTTCGCACGCCCGCCAGAGTGCTGAGCACGCGCCCGCCGAGGTGCTGAGCGGTCGGATTCCGAAGCTGCGTGTTCACCTGCAGGCCAACTTCTATTCTCCAAAAGACGCTAGATTGACGCCTTGGAGTTTCCACCACCGTGAAAGGACCTTGTGTCGACCGTCGATTTGAGCATCGTCATCCCCGCTAAGAACGGTGCACCGTATCTGAACACACTGTTCAGTTCGCTGCAGAAGCAGGGCGATATCCGGGACAGTGCCCAGTTGATCTTCATCAATGACGGATCAACGGACGAGACTCCGCACGTCCTCGAGCAGGTCTCGACGTCTTTTCCCCGCTTCGACGTTCTGACCAACCCGGAAGCCACTGGATTGGCCAACGCGAGGAATCAGGGCCTCGACATCGCTGAGGGTGAACACATCGTGTTCCTTGATGGCGACGACTGGTTGGCCCCCGACCACCTCCCGACTTTGCTCGACTCGGCACACAGGCTCGACGTCGATTTCATCCGCTGCGATCACACGACTGTCGAGGGGACGAAACGCGTTCGCAAATTCGCTCCGATGTCGGTGCGCAACATTGCGTTGGATCCGCGAGCGGGCATCCTCCCGATACACGAACCGACGATGGTCGACTACCCCTATGCCTGGGCCGGGATCTTCCACCGCCGTGTCCTCGATGCAGGAATCCTCAAATTCCCGGAGAACTTCATGACGGCCGAAGACCGCTCCTGGATCTGGCGTCTGCACCTCCAGGCTCAGTCCTTCGCCGTCGTCGACGCCCCAGGGATCCTCTACCGACGGGGACTGACGAACTCGCTTTCACGAATCGTCGACGCCCGACAGTTGGACTTCATCCGCGCTTTCGGCCAGATCTTCGATCTCGTGGCCGCCGACGATCAAGCCGAGGAGTTCTGGCCGAAGGCGATCAGAAACTGGCTGGCCATTCTCGATCACCAGATCACTCGCTTCGCTGCCTCACCTGGAGCACTGCGGTCCCAGCTGCGTCGTGGTTCGCGAACCATCTCCGCCAAGATCCCACCCGAGCTCCTGCGCGAGGAGTTCGTTCTGCAGAAATCCGCCCGTCAGCTCAATGTGAGCAGCTACCTCAACGTGGCACCGAGCCTCATTGCGGAGATGATGAAGTGAAACAGATCTTCCTGGCCTCAACGTTCTTCGAATTGGTCTGCTTGGCCGCGGGAATCGACGAAGGCGAATACGACAATCCGGCAGCCCCCGCCCTGGTCGGCACCGACGGCAACGCTCCTGCGGGCACACCCGGGCCGGATGAGCGACTGCTGCTTGTCAGCAACAATGCCATCGTCATGGAGCTGTCCGGCTCGTTCATCGACGCTCCTGCCGCACAATCCCTCCTGAGTCGCTTCGATCGTGTCATCGATCTCAATGAGACACTCGCACCTCTGCATGTTCATCCATCGTCATGGCGACCGGACCAGACCGATGTTCCCGTCGTCGAGGCCTATCTGCGCAGCGCCTGGCAGCTCGGAGATTCGGACGTCGAGCTGATCCTCGAGTCGCCCCAGGTCAATCCCGCCATCGCCCTGGGGCGGGTGTTCAATCGCGCAGCGATCCGGGTGCATGCCGATGGACTGATGACCTACGGACCGACCCGCAGCCACATCCCACTCACCAATGGTCAGCGGATGTCGACTCTGCACTTCCTCCCGCTGGTCCCGGGCAGCGAACCCAGACTGCTCGCCGAATACGGCATCGTGCACCGGCCGCTGAGCCTTGACGCCTTCCGCGCAGTGGTCGCCGAAATCGGTGAACACATGGAGGAGGCGCTCACATCAGCCCTCGGTGAAACCGCCCGCGAAGGGGATTGGGCACTGATCGTCGGTCAGTACCTGTCGGCACTTGGCCTGATCAGTGATGAGGATGAGACCGGCCTTCATGTGATGATGATCCGGGAAGCAGAAAAACGAGGGCTGCGCACCGTCGTGTTCAAACCCCATCCGGCGGCTCCTCCCTCGCAGCTCGACCCGCTGTTCGTCGCCGCCGAGGAGGCAGGCATCTCCCTGCAGATTCTCGATGAGCCCCTGCTGGCCGAGGTGATCGTCGATCGGTTCCGTCCCGCGCTCGTCCTCGGCGGATTCTCCACCGCACTGATGACGGCGCGCGAGATCTACGGAGTTCCGGCCGTGGCGATCGGCACGAACATGCTCCTGGAGGCGATCACTCCGTACCAGAACAGCAACCGGATCCCCCTGACGATCATCTCGGAGCTCTGTGATGGCCAAGAGCCCGATCCTTCGGCATCTCCCCCACCCGAGCTTGCCAGACTGATCAGCGCCGTCACCTACTGCATGGCGCCGAATCTGTCCCATGATCTGCGGGAGGAAGCCACCGAATTCCTCGAGAATGTGTTCGCAGTCGGCGCCGAAGATCGATTCCGACGCTATTTCAAACGCAGGAGGCTGAGCAGTCTCGGCCTGCCGGGCGGCAACGCCCAGGTGTTTGCCCCTCGCAGAATGCTCAGACAGTCAGGTGCGCTCGCCGTCAAAGCGATCGTGAGGAAACAGAAGCGGTTTGTGAAGAGGGTCCAAAGCCGTTGATGGGCAAACGGAGACTCACATCCATCGCTTTCGTCGAATCGCCCCTGCAGTTCCTCTCCGCACTCGAGGCTCACGAACCCGACGAGGACCTCCTCATCCGGGCGCGTGCGAACGCCAAGGGGATGACTTCCTTCCTCGACGCCTTCGACACCGCATGGCTGCCGAAGCGCGTCCGCCTCGAACGCGAGGGGGCGAAGCCGGGGATTCTGCGCAAGTCCCCTCCCGATCGGATCTACATCGGCGACGCCTGCTCGGGCCAGGTCCACAAGGCACTGTCCCTGGCCTACCTCGAGCGCCGGATGCCCGAGGTCGTCATCCTCGACGACGGCCTGGCCACGTATTCGACGATCGAAATCCTCACCGCCAAGCGCGGGACGCTGGTCCGACCCCGACAGAAGCTCAAGGCATCTCGCGCGGTGATGGCCGCTCATGTCGCCGATCGGCTGCGCGGTCTGGCACCGGCGGGCAGGCTGCGCTGGCATACGGCGCTGCCGGTGTCCAAGACCATGCGCAAGGCCTTCCTCAAGACCGGTGCGGAGATCACCCGCCACAAGTTCACCCATCTGCAGACCCTGCCCACCGGCGGCAGTCATCCTCGGGACAATCCCGTCATCGGCTCGGCTTTGGCCGCCGACGGACTCATCCACGAAGACGCCTACCGGTCCTGGCTCGACAAACTCGCCGCCGAGGGCCCGATCACCTACTACCCGCACCGGCGTGAGACCGACGAATTCCTTGCCGAACTCGCCCGAGACGAACGGATCCGGATCAAACACGTCGGTCTGCCCATCGAGCTGCGACTGATCAACCTGCCCTCGGACTCGACGATCCGCAGCCTGCCGAGCACCGCGGCGGTGTCCCTGGCCACGCTCAACCCTGACGTCACGATCGCCGTCACCGAGATCCCCGCGAAGTGGTGGACCGGGTCCTCACCCGATAGTCTGCGTAAGTCCCTCAACGCCCAGACGGTCAAGGCAGATGTCGACTCCTGAACCACCATCCGTGCCGGCAGAGGCCTTACCGACAGAGGCCGCGCCTGCCCCATCCGTGCCGGCAGAGCCGGCAGCCTCCTCCGCCGTTGCGCCGGCGAGCGAGGACGGCATCATCCGCATCGTCTCGGTCTCCGATTCCGAGTCCTACCTCAAATGGGCGACGCAGCTGCTCAGCAGCCTGCCGAACGTCGAGGCTCATGTCTGCCTCATCGACAATCCGATCCTGCCCACCGAGGAGCAGATCCGCCATGCCGTGGCCGGCACTTCCTGGGCGGGGCGCAAGATCCCCGTCGTGACTCGCGCCGACCTTGCCGAGACGATCGCCGATCATCGCGCCGACATCGTGCTCGGCGCGGCGACCGGGCCGATCGTCGCCCAGCTCTTTCTCACCGCGCACCTGCTCGAGAATCGCCCGGCGCTGGTCTCCGGGCTGCCCGGGATGGGCCTGCCGGCCAGCGGCAAGGGAATGAACTACCGTCGCCTCATGGACGCCTTCATCGCCCATTCCCACGCCGAGGTGGCCGCCTACACGGAGGCGAGCGAACTGGCGCAGGTGCCCTGCGAGGTGTTTCTGGCCCGGCTGCCGATGCTCCGTTCGACCGGAATCCCCCAACCTGCAGACACTCCCGCGGACGCGCCCGCAGAGATTCCGCGCGAAAGCGATTCCTCGGCCTCTGCCCAGGTGCCCCGCACTCTCGTGTTCGCGCCTCAGGCCAAGGTGCCCGAGTCAGCGGCCGACCGTGAGTCGATTCTCGCCGCCCTCGCCGAGTTCGCTCATCGCCACCATGATTCGACGGCGATCGTCAAGCTGCGTTCCCGCCCCGGCGAGTTCGAGACCCACCACGAGCAGCATTCGTACTTCGAGCTCCTCGAGACCCTTCGCAGCCGCGGCGTTCCCGGAGCCGACCGGATCGAACTCGGCTACGGCCCCCTCGACGAATTCCTCATCCCCGGCTCGGCTCTGGTCACGGTCTCGTCGACGGCGGCCCTGGAAGCCTTCGACCGTGGGATTCCCACCTTGCTCGTCTCCGACTTCGGCTTCGACCGAACGCTGCTCAATGAGGCCTTCGCCGATTCCGGTGCCACCGGCACCCTCGCCGAGGTGGCCGCCGGGTCGATCGGATTCCCGAGCCCTGAGTGGTTGGCCGCGAACTATTTCCACGTCGCCGACGGTGGTCTGCGCCGTCATCTGGGACTGCTGGCGACCCGGGCGCGGGCGAATCAGCTGCCGAATCGCCGCAGCGCCGTGTGGAAGCAGAAGCGTCTGCTCATCCGCGCCGAGCTGCGCACGATGGCACCCACCCCGGTCATCCGTGCCTACCGGAAGATCAGGACCGGTCGCTGAGGTTCGACTCGATGCCGCGGATGAGATCGTCGTGGTTCGATCAGTGCCGGTCTGCGTCGATCTGATGTGCGTGGAAGCGGACCAGGTCTTCGATCAGGTCGGTGGGCAGCGGCTTCTCCAACGTGAACCGGATCGCGTGCTCGGTGGTCGAGTAGTCCCCCAGCCGGTCTGCGAACTCTTCGATCGCCCACGACGAGGGGAACAGGCTCATGTGCTTCTTCGAGGCCGTGAAGTACACCAAGGCGCGGCCTTTGTACTTCAGGGTCGGCATGCGGTAGCTCATCGTCTCTTCGACGCTGGGGACGAGTTCGGTCACGAGCGTGCGGATCCGTTCGAGCTCCGCCCTGAACTGCGGGTCCACGCCCTCAAGATACTCATCAACGGTTTTCGCCTTCTCGCTCATTCCGGCCTCATTTCCGGTCGTCGGGAACGGTGCTCGTCTCATCCATCTCCACGACCACCTCGGCGGCGGGGATTGCATCCTTGAAGACCCAGGTGCGGTAGGCATAGAAGCGGAAGATCATGGCCAGGCCGATGCCGATGATGTTCGTCGAGATGTTGTAGGTGAGCTGGTCGCGCATGTCGAGCAGATACCAGGTCACGCCCAAGGGGATGACGGTGATGATCATGCCTGCCAGGTTGACCGCGACGAACAGCAGGATCCCGCGCAGGTTCGAATCGGTCGTCCGATCCCCATAGGTCCAGAGCTTGTTGCCGAGCCAGACGACGATCATCGAGATGATGGTGGAGATGATCTTCGCTTTGATCGGGCTGCCCTCGAGCAGGGCGGGGATCGGGCCGAGTCCCCAGGCGAGGACGTTGGAGAGACCCACGTCGACGATATAGCCGAGACCACCGACAGTGAGGAATTTGAACGCTTCCGCCGCGAGACGCCTCATCCGGGCCGAGAATGACTCTTTCATTACAGTACCTGAGTCTAATCGGCTAGGTTTCGGACTCGCTGGACGCGCGCGTCGGCGGCGTGGCCACGGCCGGTCGACCTGCCCGCCCCGATCTTTCCCCGACGGTCGCGGTCGGTCGACCACCGCGCAGCCGACCCGACCGCCACATCGCCACTACGAGAACAGTCGCGACGGTCACGGCGAGCGCGGGCCAGAACGTGTAGCGGAAATGGTTGGCGGGCACGATCGGGAAGTATCCGAAGATGTAGCACAGCGCCGAGGTGGCCAACATCGTGACCTCGGGCCACAGGGTCCTCCCGCCCGAGGTGCGATCCGCAGCGACTTCGGCCCGGTCGCTCGCGGCGGAGTCCCGAGCGCGCCGCCGCGCGGGCTCGCTCGCCGCGGGTCCGCCCTTCCGCCGGGTCCACAGACCGAGTCCCAGCAGGAGGGCCGCCAGCAGCGTCCAGAACCAGGGTTTGAACAGCATCGGGAAGGTGCCCAGCGCGAAATCCTCGACATAGGGCTTGAAGATGTAGTCGGCCTTGACGCTGCTATGTCCATACCCCACCTTCGTTGCGTCTCCGTTCCAATCCGCCTCCCAGTATTCGAGCTTGGAGGAGAAGAAGTAATAGGAGAATACGGCGGCACGATACTCCGCATACCGCACGGGGTGGGTGACCACCTCGCTCAGCCACAGATCCTTCAGCTCGTCCTGATAGGCAATCGGGCTGAACGCCTTCCCGGTCTCACCTCGGCCGTAGCAGTTCCAGTAGGCGTCCCAGATCTCGCCCATCTCCAGGCACTTGTCGCGGGCCGAGCTGATGTGGTCCTTGAGTTCCTCGGGGGCGTCCGAGACCTGCAGTTCGGCTTCGGGGACGGAGAACATCACGTCATCGAGGAAGATCTGTGAGATCTGGCCGGTGGGTTGCACCTCCACGACCGACGAGATGGCGGCATCCGTGGCTTTGACGCCTCCTCCGAGGAGAGCAAGCACCAATACAGAGACTCCCGCCGTGGCAAGCACGGCCCTGCGCGGCGAATCACCTCGGCGCCGAAATCGACGAACGAGGCAGAATCCGAAGTAGACCGCGATCGGGACGATCGCGAACAACGCGTTCTTCCGCAGACCGAGGGCATAGACGAGCAGAAAGATCGCCACGATCCACGGAGCCCAGATCATCCATGGGCGGGGTGCGAACCGGGCGAAGACGAGCAGGAGAACGGCCAACAGCATCGCCACCCCCATCTGCGTGTCCTTCCACAGGGTGGTCATCTGCGACAGCATCCACGGGGTCGCCATGATCGCCGGGCCCAACAGAGAGACCCAGCGGGGAGCTCCGATGCGATGGATGAGCACCCCGACCAGCCACGCGGCGAGTGCGAGCATTCCTACTTGAAGGACCAGGAGGCTGCCGGCCTGGCCGGTGACATCGATGAGCACTCGCCAGACCGCGCTCATCACCGGTGGGTGCCAATCAGTGACCGGGACCTCGCCCAGCGCCTGCCGGTACTGGTTGCCGATGTCGACGTTTACCCGTCCGGGGAAGAAGAGGCGGATGAACCCGTATGACCAGATCAGCGTCAGCAGCGCCAGGACTCCGTCCCACGCCCACGCCGAGGTGACGGTGCGGTGGATCGTCGAACCGTTCGAAACTGTCGAACCGAGTAGCGGTCGAACCCGTGCGCCCCGGAGCTTCGGTTCCGTCATGAGGCGATCGGCGTCCGCGCTCCTCGGGGCCTCTGAGGCTTGGATCGGGGCATGCCCTCGGCACCGGAAGATGCGTTCCTCGTCATCTCATTCGGGCGCGAATCCATTTCGTCCGCAACACGAGCACCGACGCTTCGGACATCGACCGCGGGCAGTCCCAGATACGACAGCCTGGAGGTCTCACGCCTGGCTCGACGCAGTCCGTCCAGCGTCAGGCCGACGCTGCCGAGCAGGAAAGCCAGCCCCATGAGTGCGGCGGCGAGGATCGCGGTCGGGAAGCGCGGCACGAGGCCGGTCTGCCAGAACTCCCAGATCACCGGGATGCCGAAGACCATGGACAGAGCGGCGAAGATGAGGGTGAGCGAGCCGTAGAACAGCCTCGGCCGCTCGTGCCTGACGAGTGCGGAGATGAGGCCGAGGATGCGGAAGCCGTCCTCGAAGGTCGAGAGCTTGGACTCGCTGCCGTCGGGACGGTCGCGGAAGTCGATGGGCACCTCGGCGGTGGGCAGACGTAGGAACATGGTGTGGACGGTCAGTTCCGTCTCGATCTCGAACCGACGGCTGATCGCGGGGAACGATTTGACGAAGCGGCGGGAGAACACGCGGTAGCCCGAGAGCATGTCGGAGACCTGCGAGCGGAACAGCCACCCGGTGAGCTGGTTGAACATCCTGTT
Source organism: Brevibacterium sp. CCUG 69071 (assembly GCF_021023135.1). Classification (GTDB taxonomy): domain Bacteria; phylum Actinomycetota; class Actinomycetes; order Actinomycetales; family Brevibacteriaceae; genus Brevibacterium. The sequence continues at coordinate 362,718 of NZ_PGFV01000002.1, read as the reverse complement.
TCCGGCTTCGTGCCCGGGCCGATACGAGGTGGTCTCCTGGTTGTCCTGGCGCACACCGAGGACGTGGTCATAGGGGCCGGAGACCAGGGTGTCGATCATCTCGGGCAGGTGAGCCGCCTCGTAGGTGTCGTCGCCGTCGATCATCACGTAGATATCGGCCTCGATGTCGGCGAAGGCGCGGCGGACGACATTGCCCTTGCCCGGGGTGTTCTCCTTCCGGACGATCGCCCCGGCCGCCGCTGCCCGCTCCGAGGTCCGATCGCTCGAGCAGTTGTCGTAGACGTAGACGGTGATGCCCGGCACGGCGGCCTTGAGGTCGGAGACCACCTTCTCGACGGTGATCTCCTCGTTGTGACAGGGAACGATCGCCGCGATTCTGGTGGTGTCCTCGAGCATGCAGTGTTCCCATCGTTGTCACCCGGCCGCAGGGAAACCTGCCGGAAGTTGGAAGCCGGTGGCCCGTGAGCCCTATCCATCAACGCATACGCGGCAGAGATGAAATCCGAGTAAAGACAGGGCGAATTGCTCGCTGTATATGCTGTCCCTTCCGGCGGAATTCACTCTCCCGTCACTTCACTTCCGTCCGACCCGCTCGACCCGTCTCCCCCGGATCCGCCGCGCCAGCCGCTCTCTCCAGGTGAGTCCTTCGTCACGAAACAGCCCGCACATGTCCATTTATGACATTTCCTCTGTGCGCCGCGTGAATGTCTTGGCATGCTGAATCGTCGGCATTACTGGGCCGTAGACCTCCTGCCCGCCGTGTTCGGGTTCCTGACCCGCGGAGGCGGTGCATCGACACCCGATGACACCCGCCTCATTCCGCCGTGCACCACCGTGCCCCGGCCCACCTGACAGACGAGGAGACCCCTGTGATCGAACTGCGCGGCCTGCGCAAAGTGTTCGGAGGCACCGTCGCCCTGGAGCAGATCGACCTCTCGGTCCCTGCCGGAGAGATCCACGGCATCGTCGGCCGCTCCGGCGCCGGGAAATCCACTCTCATCCGCTGCCTGACGGGGCTTGAACGCCCCACCTCGGGCACGGTCGCCATCGACGGCGTCGATCTCACCGATCAGTCCGGATCGGGACTGCGGGAGGCTCGCCGCAGCATCGGGATGGTCTTCCAGCACGTCAACCTCCTCGACTCGCGCACCGCTCTGAAGAACGTCGCCCATCCGCTGCAGATCGCCGGCGTCTCCAAGGCCGAACGCCTGGCCAAGGCCCGCGAACTCCTCGAGATCGTCGGCCTCGGCGACCGCGTCGACAACTACCCCGCCCAGCTCTCGGGCGGTCAGAAACAGCGCGTGGGCATCGCCCGGGCACTGGCCGCCGAACCCAAGGTCCTGCTCTGCGATGAGCCCACCTCGGCGCTGGATTCGTCCACGACGGATCAGATCCTCGGCCTCATCCGCTCGCTGCGCGATCGCCTCGGCATCACCGTCCTCATCATCACCCACGAGATGTCCGTCATCCGTGAGATCTGCGACTCCGTGACGCTGCTCGCCGATGGTCGCGTGGCCAAGACCGGGAAACTCGCCGAGGTGATCTCCGAGCCGGGATCGGACCTGGCCAAAGATCTCGTCCCCCTTCCGCCCATCAGTCTCGACGACAGGGCACCGGCCGAGGACACCGAAGCCGTCGACGGTGCTGCCGGTAACCGGACCAACCACCTCGTCGAGGTTGCTCTGGCCGGCACCACCTTGCCGAAGGTCCTCACGAGCGCCCAATCCGTCGGCGTCGGCGCCGAAGCGATCCTCGCCGGAGCCGTCGAGACGATCGAGGGCAGGCAGGTCGGTCGGATTCGCTTCACTCTGGCCACGGCCGCGGAGTCGAAGGAGCTCATCACTGCTCTGAAAGCCGCCGGCATCTATGCGGAGGAGGCAGCCTGATGAACGATCCGATGTGGTTCGACAACCCCGCCATCACGCAGCAGATGCTGCCCGCAGCCATCGAAACCCTGCTGATGACCGCCTGGTCGACCGGCCTCGCCGTGCTGTTCGGCCTGCCCCTGGGGATCTGGCTGTTCACCGCCTCGAGGGGCGGACTGAACTCGAATGCCGTCGTCTACCGAGTGCTGTCGATCATCGTCGACATCACCCGCTCGATCCCCTTCATCATCCTCATCATCGCGCTCATTCCCTTCGCGCGTTTCGTCGTGGGATCAGCGCTCGGCTGGCAGGCGACCGTGGTGTCCCTGACCATCGGCGCGATCCCCTTCTACGCCCGCCTCGTCGAGAACTCCCTGCGTGAAGTCTCGGAAGGCAAGGTCGAAGCGGCACTGATGATGGGAGCCTCGAACGGACAGGTCGTCCGTCAGGTCTACGTCCCCGAGGCCAAGCCCGGTCTCATCGGGGCCGCAACGGTCACCTCGGTGACTCTGGTGTCCTACACGGCCATGGCCGGTGCCGTGGGCGGCGGCGGACTCGGCGCGCTGGCGATCTCCTACGGCTACCAGCGGTACCAGGCGGACACGATGATCGCGTGCATCATCGTCCTCGTCCTCATCGTCACCCTCATCCAGTTCATCGGAGACCGCATCGCCCGCGCGGTCGACCACCGCTGAACCACCGAACTCACCACACTCACGCATCACTGAAATCAAGGAGAACCATGAAGACCAAGCTCATCGCCATCGCCGCGAGCGCGACCCTGCTGCTCTCGGGCTGCGGCCTCGTCGGCGGCGGCACCGATTCCGTCGGTGAGAAGGACGGCGACGTCACGAAGCTCACCGTCGGCGCGACCCCGGTCCCGCAGGGCGACATCCTCAACTTCGTGCAGGAGAACCTCGCCGAGGACGCCGGCCTCGACATCGAGGTCAAGGAGTACACGGACTACACGCTGCCGAACAAGGCACTCAACGACGGTGACATCGACGCGAACTACTTCCAACACAAGCCCTACCTCGATTCCGAGGTCGAGGGCCAGGGATACGAGATCACCGGCTTCGAACCCATCAACCTCGAGCCCTTCGCGCTGTTCTCGAAGGACATCAAGGATGTCAAAGACATCCCGAAGAACGCGAAGATCGGCATCAACAACGACCCCTCCAACCAGGGCCGGGCGCTGAAGATGCTCGAGGGCGCGAAGCTCATCACCCTCAAGGACGGTGTCGACGCGGTCGACGCGAAGCTCTCCGACGTCGAGGACAACCCGAAGAACGTCGAGTTCGTCGAGGCCGACGCCGCCCAGCTGGCCCGCACCCTCGAGGACGTCGACGCCTCGGTGATCAACGGCAACAACGCCCTCGAGGCGGGGCTGAGCCCGGCCAAGGACGGCATCCTGCTGGAGAAGGCCGAGGACAACCCCTACGGCAACTTCCTCGCCGCTCGCACCGCGAACAAAGACGACGAGAACATCAAGAAGCTCGACGAGCTCCTTCACTCCCCCGAAGTGAAGAAGTTCATCGAAGACAAGTGGTCCGACGGATCGGTCCTGCCGAGCTTCTGATCCCACTTACTACCCGACGGCGGCCCAGCACCCTCGCGCGAGGGTGCTGGGCCGCCGTCGGGTAGTTTGGGGAGAATCTAGCCGACGCCAGCGGTCGCTGGCCGCTATCGGAGCAGATTGTGCAGCGCCCTGGCCGCCGCGCCGAGTGCCGCCTCTGCCGCCGGCTGTGCCGAGGCAGGATTGCTCGATTCACTGAGCGCGGTGACCGCGATGGACTGCCCGTCGGCGTGATCGATCACCCCGATCTCGTGACGCAGGTTCAGCAGAGTCCCCGTCTTCGACGACCAGGTCGTCGCATCGGAGGCGAAGTCCGGAGCGAGCCTGTGCCTGATGATGTTGCCCGCCATCAGCGACCGCAATCGGGAGGCGACCGCAGGGTCGATCCGGCTCGGGCGCCAGATCTCCTGCAGCAGATCGGTCAGGCCTGCGGCGGTGCCGACATTGGCCCGGGAGACGTCGAGCTGCCAGATTCGGTGTCCGGCTCCCGGGCTCGGACTGCTCCTGGCGAGATCGTAGGCGAGATGCGCCTCGGACTCCGGCAGACTCTCCAGCGGAGTCTGCAGCAGGCCTCCGAGGTGGTGCCTGATGTGGATGCCGCGCACACCCAGCCGGTCAAGGTCGGATTGGATCTCAGCAGGGGCGACGATGTCGAGGAGAGCATCCGTGGCCGTGTTGTCGCTGAAGCACACCGAGAGCATCACGAGGTCGTCGAGAGCGATCTGCGCCGGGTGGTGGAACCGGCTCGTTCCAGTCTGGCCGGCGGTGTCGAATCGCTCCGGTTCGATCGTGATCGGCTGAGACCCGTCCAGGTCTCCTTCGCTGATGCGGGTGAGCAGGGCCAGAGCGATCGGAATCTTCACCACGGAGGCGATGGGCATTGCGGCATCGGTGGAGGTGGAGATCTCTCGCCTGCTGTCCAGGTCGCGGACGACGATGTTTGCGTTCAGCCCTGCCGAAGCCAATTCCGCATTGATGTCATGGATGACTCGCGCCTCATCATTCATGCCGTTCACCCAATCTCCCGCTCCCCGCCCTCCGAGGCGACAGCCCGGACGCCGCCGAGACAGTCGGCGATCTCGTCACTGAACCGGCCGAGGACGCTCACGTCATCTCCCGAGGTGGCGGCAAGCGAGTAGCCCCTGGCGATGGTCGGTTCGATGAGAGGACTCCAGTGAAGGCCCAGGTTCTCCGCTTCGACAGAGCTGCACAGCAGCAGGTCCCCATCACCGAGGACCGCAGCGACGGCGGCGGGATCCGACGAGTCGGTCACCACCTGAGAAGGAAGCAGGCCGGCGACCTCGGCCGCGCGACGGATGCGATCACGCACATGCGGCACATCGTCTTCGATGAGAAGCCTCAGCCGCATCCCCGACAGCTGCGGCCCGCGTCCTGAGACCGGCGACCTCGATCGGCGCAATGCAGACAGACGCACGGGGCCCGGCAGCGGCGCCCGGTGGGCACATCCCAAGTCGACTCTCCAGGTTCCCTCCGATTCGGGAACCGTGTGCAAAGCGGCCCTGATCCGACGGCTCGACAGATCTTCGGTGCGCCTGTGCGGCGGCGCGGAATGGATGTCGATGTGCACACCTGCCGAGATCACCGAGGCGGTCAGCACGGCAAGGTCCCGAGTCGTGCATGAGGTCGGCACCGCGAGTGAGACCGGCCGCAGCCTGGCCCTGTCTGCGTCGAGCATCATCGCATCGGCCAGGTCGACCAGGCGCTTCGCCGAGGCGAGCATGTCCTGCCCGAAGGGCGTCAGGCTCACCCCTCGGCCGGTCCGATCGAACAGCCGCGCCCCGAACTGCTCCTCGAGGCCCGCGATCCGCCTGCTGGCCACCGGCTGCGGGATCCCTGAGGCTGCCGCGCCCAGCGTCATGCTGCCCAGCTCGCTGACCGCGGTGAAAGTGCGGCAGGCTTCGATGAGGTCCATTCCCGGAATGATATACGTCTTTGATATGGAAAAGCTCTGATCCGTCTTCGACTGCATCGGTTTGGGGAGGAAGAGTGGTTACTGTCGAAGCAGTCCGCTCGACCGATGTCAGCCCCACCGTCTCGCAGAAGGAATGTCGATGACTCCACGAATCTCTCGTTCGATCAGCGCGGCCGCGCTGTCCCTCTCGCTCGTCACCCTGGCCGCCTGCTCACCAACTGGGAACGAGCCCGAAGCCGATTCCCCGTCTCACCCCTCGACTCCACCTGCGACAACCTCGGCGCAGGCATCCCCGACGAGGGCTGCGGACCATGCAGCGATCGAATCCGAGCTCAAGGAGATCGAAGACGCCCACGATGCCCGTGTCGGCGTGCACGCACTCGACACCAGCGATGGGACCACGGTGCAGCATCGGGAGAATGAACGTTTCGGCTTCGCGTCATCCATCAAGTCATTGGCCGTCGCCGAACTCCTGGCCTCCTCGACGCCCGAGCAGCTGGACGAGCATGTGACGTGGACGAAGGAGGACGTGGAGAAGGCCGGGCATACCCCGGTGACGAGCGAGCACCTCGAGGAGGGTCTGCCTCTGCGTGACCTGGCAGAGGCAGCCGTCAGGGACAGCGACAATGCTGCGACCAATATCGTCTTCGACCACCTCGGCGGTCCGAAGGGATTCGACTCCGCACTTGAGGACCGGGGAGATACCACCACCGAGGTGGCCGACTACGAACCCGAGATCAACGTCGTCAAAGAGGGCGATTCCCGGAATACGACGACCCCGGCAGCGTTCACGGGCAACCTCGCGGCGCTGCTCGAGCCGGAGAACCTCTCGGATGAGAATCGTGAGTCCCTCATCGACTGGATGAGCGGGAACGCCTCCGGAAAGGACCTCATCACTGCAGGTGCCCCCGAAGGGTGGAAGGTTGCGGACAAGTCCGGTCATGCCGATGCTCTCCGCAGCGACGTGGCCTTCGTCTTCCCGCCGCAGAGAGATCCGATCGTCATCGCGATCCTCACCGAGAACAACGATCCGGCCGTCGAATCCGACGCCGCCCTCATCGAGGAGACCGCGCGGGCGGTGCTCGACGGGTTCACGTGACGGACGTGGACGAGCGCTCATTTCACCGATCCGGGTCGGTAGAGTGACATGCATGACCGAATCCCTCACCCTTGCCGATTCCATCCTCATCGACTCCGATCCCGCTGTCGTCTACGCGACCGTTGCGGACGTGACCCGAACCGGCGAATGGTCACCGATCTGCCGGGAGTGCTGGTGGGACGAGGGCGACGGTCCGCGGGTCGGCGCCTGGTTCACCGGACGGAACGTGACCCCTGATCGCGAATGGCAGACCCGCAGTCAAGTCGTCATCGCCGATGAAGGTCGCGCCTTCGGATGGAGCGTAGGCCCCGGCCGGGTCCACTGGACCTACAGCGTGGAGGAAGCCGAAGGCGGCACGCTGCTCACCGAATCGTGGGAGTTCCTGCCGGAGGGCCAGGCGTTCTTCGCCGAGAAGTACGGACCCCAGGCAGCAGAGCAGATTGCCGAGCGAACCGCGGCCGCGAGGGACGGCATCCCCCGAACCCTCAAGGCGATCAAGCAGGTCATCGAGAACGCGTAGAGTCTCGTTGCACCGCTCAGTGGCGCCCCGCCCAATGCGGGCTGTGCATAAGGCCAAGCACGTTGCCGAATGGATCAGCCACCGACGCAGTGACGAATTCGGTTCCGCGCGGGGTGACCGGCATATGCGGCTGTGCCCCGTGAGCGAGAAATTCCGCGACCGCCGCCTCGACATCGTCGACATACCAATAGGTCACCGAGCTGCTTCCTCCGGTGGTGCCTTCCGGTGAGTAGTCACGGTCCATGATCCCGAGTTCGTCCTCGTCGGCACCGATCCGGAATTCGAGATAAGCCGCGGGACCTTCGGGCGGCTGGCGGAAGTAGGGCGCGACCCCCAGCAGCTCCGCGTACCACCGGCCGGCAGACTCGACATCCTCGGCGGTGAGCACCATCGTCGTCAGTCCCTTGAGAAGACTCATCATTCTGTCCTTTCACGTGTGCCGACGATTGGTGTCGGCGGCTGATGAGGATCGGCTTCGATCCACGGACACCACCATGTCAGCTAAAGTGCTCACCTCATGAGCACTTCTGCTGAGACACTTGACCCATGCGTGCCGATCGTCTTCTTTCACTTCTGTTGTTCTTGCAGTCCCGGGGAAAGGTGACGGCGGCGCAGGTCGCGGCGGAACTCGAGATCTCGATCGCCACGGCACGCAGAGATCTCGAAGCCCTGTCCGCCGCCGGCGTGCCCGTCACTGTTCAGCCCGGTCGAGGTGGAGGCTGGCGACTGATCGGTGGAGCTCGGACGAATCTCACGGGCCTTTCCGGCGGCGAATCACGCGCCCTGTTCTGGATGCTCGGCACTGCCGGACTGGCCGGCCCCGACACCCGACTGGCCACCCGCAAACTCATCCGTGCTCTCCCCGAATCGCTGCGCGCCGAGGCCGAGGTCCTGGCCACGCGGATCCACTACGATCACGCCTCTTGGGCCGAGATCCCACGTTCGGGCGAGCGCTTCGAACTGCTCGAGACACTGCGCACCGCACTCGTGCGGAAGCACGTCGTCGAATTCAGCTACGTCCACCGCGACGGGTCCGCCGAAACGCTGCCGGCGGCACCCCTCGGACTCGTCGCGAAGGCCGGAATCTGGTACTTCGTCGCTCACTCCGATATGGTCCGGACCTATCGCGTCGACCGAATCGTCGAGGTGAAGCCGACGGATCCGGCCACTCCTCTCTCCGATGTCGACACCGATTTCGATCTCGCCGCATATTGGGCTGCGCACGTCGACGAGGTGGAGGCGCTGCGCTCAACGGTCACCTCGACGATCAGCTGTCCTCACTGGACCGTGCCGATCCTCCGCGCGCACTTCGGACGATATTTCACCGTCGTCGAGGAGTCTTCGGAATTCACCATCGCCGAGGTGCAGGCCAACCTTGTCGTCGCCCTCGCCGAGCAGCTGGCCGGCTGGGGTCGAACGATCGAGGTCCTCTCACCGCCCGAACTGCGCCATGAGCTCGCACGGATCGGTGCTGAACTCGTCGAATACAATGATCACGCGTCCACCACGCACCCCACGCAAGGAGGCACCACATGAGCACGATCGGTTTCATCGGAGTCGGCGAGATCGCCTCGGCGATGGTCGACGGATTGAGCGCAGCGGCCCAGGCCGACACCGCGGATGAGCGTCGACGCAGCTTCGTCCTCTCCCCTCGCAACGCCGAACGCGCGGCAGGTCTGGCAGAGAAGATCTCCACCGCCGAGGTGGCCGGCAGCAACCAGGAAGTCGTCGACCGCAGCGATCTCATCGTTCTCGCCGTGCTCCCTCAGCAGACCGCGGAGGTCCTCGGCGGAATCGAGATCCCGGCTGAGAAGACCCTGGTCAGCGCCGTCGCCGGAGTCTCGACCGAGGAACTGGCGAAGCACCTGCCGAATGCGCCGACGACTGTGCGCATCATCCCCCTGCCGGCCGTCCGCGAGCGCAAAGGTGTGACCGCGATGTATCCGGCGAACACAGAGGTCGAGGCCATCCTCGACGACCTCGGCGGATCGGTCACGGCGAAGGACGAGACTCTGTTCAACACGTTGTCGGCGGTGACGGCGACGATGTCCGCGCACTTCGCCTATCTGCAGACGATCACCGCCTGGCTCATCGACCAAGGATGGGAGCAGTCCGATGCCGATCACTTCATCCGCGGCCAGTATGTCGGTCTCGGCACCACCCTCGCTCAGACAAACGATCCGATTAGCGAGCTCGTCGCCGCTCACGAGACCCCCGGTGGACTCAATGAGATGCTCAACCGCGAGTGGATGGACGAGGACAACCGGGCCGCGCTCGCCACGGCTCTCGATCGCATCTTCGCGCGGGTGACCGGCTCGAGCTGAATCGTGAGCGTGGCATAGGCTTCTGCCTATGCCACAGCATTCTCCTGTCACCGTCTCGATCACCCGCACCGTCCAACCCGGGCAGCACCGTCGTTTCAACGCCTGGGCGCAGGCAGGACAGGCGCTGGCCCGCGAACGCGACGGCTACCTCGGCTCAGGTTGGGTGAGAACGTCCCCGGACTCCGACGAGTGGCACCTGCTCTATCGCTTCGCCGACGAGAAGTCCCTACGCGCATGGGACGAATCGGACGATCGTCGCTGGTGGATCGACAGTGCCTCGGAACTCGTCGAGACCACCCGCGTCGAACACCGCACCGGCATCGAGGGCTGGTTCGAACCGCAGGGCGAGGACACGCTGACGATCCCAGAAACGGTGGTTCCGCCGAGGTGGAAGCAGGCGGTGAGCATCTTCCTGCCGTTCTTCCCGCTCAGCCTGCTCTCAACGTTCCTCCTCATGCCGCACCTCGAAAGCTGGCCGAAAGTGCTCGCGGTGCTGCTGAACATCTGCATCCTCACACCGCTGATGACCTACATCTTCCTGCCCGTGAGCACCCGGCTGCTGCGCCCCTGGCTGCAGAAGCCGCGGAGGTGAGTCTGTCTCCTGCACCGAGGCTGTGCGACTGTGATCGCGTATCGTCAGTTCGGTTCGAAGTTCAGAACAGCCCGGTGATGTCACCGTTCTCGTCGACATCGATCTTCAGCGCCGAAGGCTCCTTCGGCAGGCCCGGCATCGTCATGATGTCGCCGGCGATGACGACGACGAATCCGGCGCCCGCCGAGAGCCGGACATCCTTGACCTCGATGATGTGATCCTTCGGCGCCCCGCGCAGCGTGGCATCCGTGCTCAGGGAGTACTGGGTCTTGGCGATGCAGATCGGGGCGTCGCCATAGCCCTCCTCCGTGAACTGCTTGAGCTTGCGGGTGACCGCGACAGGCAGATCGACATCGGCGGCCCCATAGATCCGCTGGGCGACCGTGCGGATCTTGTCCTCGAGCGGCTGGTCGAGCTCGTAAGAGTAGCGGGGCTCGCCAGGCAATGGGCGAGTTGCGGACGATTCGTGTCGCTTTTCACCGCCGGACTCAGCATGGATCGTCCGCGACTCGGCGGAGCCCGCGCTGTCTGCCCCAGCACCCCCGGCACCCCCGGCACCTCCAGCGGCCTCGACGACCGCCTCGGCGAGGGGAAGCGCACCCTTGCCGCCATCGGCCCAATGCGTTGACTCAACCGCAGCGATCCCCTGGGCACGCAGGTGCTCGATCGCCGCGGCCATCTCCTCGTCCGTGTCGCTGGGGAACCTGTTGAAGCACACCACCGGGGTCAGCCCGTAGATATTCAGCAGGTTGCCGCAATGGTGTTCGAGGTTGGACATGCCGGCGAGGACCGCCTCGGTGTTGGGCGTCTGCACGTCCTTGACCTCGATGCCGCCGTGGTACTTCAGAGCCCGCAGGGTCGCGACGACGACCACCGCGGAGGGCCAGATCCCTGCGGTCCGGCACTTGATGTCGAGGAATTTCTCGGCGCCGAGATCCGCGCCGAAGCCCGCCTCGGTGACGGTCCAGTCGCCGAGGGACAGCGCCGCCTTCGTCGCGAGCAGACTGTTGCAGCCGTGGGCGATGTTCGCAAAGGGCCCGCCGTGGATGAATGCCGGAGTGTGCTCGAGACTCTGGACGAGGTTGGGGGCCAAGGCATTGCGCAGCAACGCGGTCATCGCCCCGGCGGCCCCGATGTCGCTCACCGTGATGGGTTGACGAGCACGGCTGTGGGCGAGAACGATCCGGCCCAGGCGTTCCTTGAGGTCGGCCAGTGAGGTCGAGAGACAGAACACGGCCATGACCTCGCTGGCGACGACGATGTCGAAGGCGTCTTCGCGGGGCACTCCCCCGTTGATCCCGCCGAGGCCGATGACGACCCCGCGCAGGGCGCGATCGTTGAGGTCGACGACGCGGCGGATGTGGATCCGGCGCGGATCGATGTCGAGGTCGTTGCCGAAGTGGATGTGGTTGTCGAGCATGGTCGCGGCGAGGTTGTTCGCCGACGCGATGGCCGCGAAGTCACCGGTGAAGTGGAGGTTGATGTCCTCCATCGGCACGACCTGCGCGTACCCGCCGCCGGCCGCCCCACCCTTCATTCCGAACACCGGCCCCATGCTCGGTTCGCGCAGGGCCAGCACGGCCTTGCCGACCTCGGGTTTCGAGCGCGCGAGTTCGTTGAGTCCGTCGGCCAGTCCGATGCTCGTGGTGGTCTTGCCTTCACCCGCGGGCGTCGGGCTCATCGCGGTGACGAGGATGAGCTTGCCGTCGGTGCTCGAGGCCCGTGCGGTGTCGAGCACGTCGATGGGGACCTTGGCCTTGGTCCAGCCGTAGGGAATGATGTCCTTCGCGTCCAAACCCAGTCCACCGGCAACGTCGACGATGGGATCGAGCTCGGCGTTGAGCGCAATATCCAAATCTGTGGTCATAAGGCCATCATGCCGCTTATGGTCCGTTTTGTGACCATCAACACAACGTGAATTTGCGCATTGCGAGCTGCGTTCCGCTCACCGCAACACCCGCCGAGGTGGTTCTCCGTCATCTGCCGCCGCTCACTCAGCGTGGATCGAACACTCCGGGCAACGGGTGATGAGATCGTGTCGACACCCGCGGACGTGGAGAAGGAATCTCTCGGCCGAGTCGAGCGCCGCCCGTTGGCGCCGGATGCCCTCGATGCGAGCGTCGATGAGCGGTCCGCGGCCGGACTCACCCCGGTGGAGAACTGCCCGGATCTCGGCCAGGCTCATCCCCACGCTTTGACACGAGAGCACGATCCGGCACCGACTCAGGTGCTCAGCTGAGTAGTCGCGATGCCCGCTCGCGGTCCGCCCGGGCACGACGACGCCTTCGTCCTCCCAGTGGCGCAGCACGTGCGCGGCCAACCCGAGTTCTGCCGCCGCATCTCCGATCTTCATCACACCATGATGCCACCTTGACTTCATGTCGACCTGAAGTTCTACCGTCGAACCATGAACCCGCAGACCCGCCCTACGGTCGACCACCCCACAGCCGACCGTCGCTCCACCGCCTGCCGCCGCACCGGTGATCGCCTCACGGATGCCGAGCCCACTTCCCCGCGCACCCGCATCCGACTCCGCGACGGCACTAAAGTGGCCACCGAAGTCATCGGGCCACCGGAGAGCGACGACCGCCTCGGCGACATCGTCATCTGCCACGGGACCCCGTGGTCATCGCGAATGTGGCGCCCGCTCGCCCACGAGCTGGGGCAGAGTTATCGCGTCCACCTCTGGGACATGCCCGGCTATGGTGAGTCCATCCCCGGCGGCGGCTTCACCGATCACCCGCCCGCCGAGTCTGCTCCCGCTGAGGCTGCTCCCGCCGAGGCGATCCCCGCCCTACCCGAGCCCCCTGCCGTCGACCTCGTGACCCAAGGTCGCCGGTTGGCCGAGCTGCTCGAGGTCTGGAAGCTCGAGTCACCTCATGTCATCGCCCACGACATCGGCGGGGCCGTCGCGCTGGGTGCGCACCTGTTCGACGGCCGCGAGTTCGCCTCGTTGTACCTGCTCGACATCGTCACCCTCGACCCGTGGGGTTCGCCGTTCTTCCGCCTCGTCGCCGAGAACGAACCCGTCTTCGCCGCACTCCCGGCACCCCTTCATCGCGCACTGGTGCGCGAGTACATCGCCGGCGCCGCGAGCTCCGCGCCCAACGGCCCTCGACCCGAGATTTTCCGGCTCGAGGTGCCCCGGCTCGAGGATTCCCGACTCGAGTTGTCCCACCTCGACGATCTTGCAGACCCCTGGTGCTCGCCCGCGGGGCAGAGCGCCTTCTATCGCCAGGTGGCGAGCCTCTCACCTCGGCATACGCAGGGCATTGCGGACAGCCTCGGCGAGGTGCGGTGCCCCGTCCACATCGGCTGGGGCGAGGACGATCCATGGATTCCCGTCGAGCAGGCCGAACGCCTCGCCAAGAGACTTCCGGGATACCCGGGCATCACCCGGTTCCCCGGCGCCGGGCACCTCGTCCCGCTCGAGAGCCCGGAGGAGTTCGCGGCCGACATCCGCTCCTGGTTCTCGTCTCGGTCCGTCGACGACAATCCGGTGGCCTCCGACGAAGCGCAGGCCCCCGACGGCACCGCGGAGGCCCCCGCCGACGTGGTGTTTCCCAACGACAGTTCGGTGGCCCGGACGACGACGCGGTGATCCCGGACGGCAAACAGTGACACGAATAGTGAGACGAACAATGAGACGATGGGTTCATGCGCTCGTTCGAGGACCTCGTCGCCGAAGCCCAGGCCGCCGATATCATGGGATGGGGCTTCGACTGGCTCGAGGGACGGGCCAGTGAGGAACGTCCGCCGTGGGGATTCGCGCAGCTGCTGGCCCAACGCCTGTCGACCGTCCAGGCGGCGCTCGACATCGACACCGGCGGCGGTGAGGTCATCGACGAGGCGCCTGTCCTGCCGCCGCGGATGGCCGCGACCGAATCCCACCCGCCCAATCTCCTCCGCGCCCGTCAGCGATTAGGTCCGCGTGGCGTCGACGTGGCCGAGGCGACCGCGGATCATCTGCCCTTCGCCAACGGCAGCTTCGAACTCGTCAGCGCCCGTCATCCGGTTCGCCCCAGATGGTCTGAGGTCTCCCGCGTCCTTGTTCCCGGCGGCATCTACCTCGCTCAGCATGTCGGTCCTGCCTCGGCCTTCGAACTCATCGAGGTCTTCCTCGGTCCGTTGCCGGAGAACCGTCAGGCGCGTCATCCGGATACGGAGGCCCAGGACGCCGAGGCGGCCGGGCTGAGGGTCGAAACGCTGCGTACCGCACGCTGCCGCATGGAGTTCCGCGACATCGGCGCCATCGTCTGGATCCTCCGCAAGTGCCCGTGGTGGGTACCCGGGTTCACCGTCGATGCCTACCTCCCGCAGCTACGGAGGCTCGACGAAAGCCTACGCAGGGGCGAACCCTTCATCGCCCACTCCACACGGCACCTCATCGCGGCCCGAAAGAACGGCTAGCTGTCCGGAAGAACGGTTAAGAGCCCGGAAGAACGGTCAGCGCCCCATCCCTGCGGCTTCGACCGCGCTGCGGACGATCTCATCGAGGTCGTATTCGGCCTTCCAGCTCAGCAGTGCACCGATACGGGAGACGTCGGCGACCAGGGCCGGGGGGTCACCGGCACGACGCTCGCCAATTTCGGGGACGATGTCACGACCGGTCGCCTCGGCGATGGCGTCGATGACTTCCTTCACGGATGCTCCGGTGCCGGTGCCCACGTTGAACACGGTCTCCGTGGTGCCGCCGGCCTTCATGTAGTCGAGGGCAGAGATGTGCGCTTCGGCAAGGTCTTTGACGTGGACGTAGTCGCGGATGCAGGTGCCGTCGGGAGTGTCGTAGTCGTCGCCGAAGACGATGGGGGCTTCGCCGGCCGCGAGGCGGCCGAGGACGATCGGGATGAGGTTCATGACCGCGGTGTCGGCGAGTTCGGGCCAGCCGGCTCCGGCGACGTTGAAGTACCGCAGCTTCACGGCGTTGAAGGTGGCCCCCCGCATCTTCGCCGAGGTGATCGCATTGTCGATCATCCATTCGCCGATGAGTTTTGTCTGGCCGTAGGGGTTGATCGGGCGGCAGTCGAGGTCTTCGGGAACCATGTCGACGTCGGGCATGCCGTAGGTCGCGGCCGAGGAGGAGAAGACAAGGGAGGCGATGCCGGTGCGCTCGACGGCGGCGAGGATGTTCGTCAATCCGCCGATGTTCTGGCGGTAGTACATGACCGGTTCCTCGACGGACTCGCCGACCTGCTTCTTCGCGGCGAAGTGGATGATCGAGTCGACCGAGTGCTCCTCGATCGCGGCGACGAGGCGGTCTTCAGCGTCGGCGGCGGCGAGGTCGAGGTTGAGGACCGGCAGGCCTTCGACCCGGGACGCGATCCCGGTGGAGAAGTCGTCGACGACGAGCACCTCGTCGCCGCGTTCGGACAGCAGCCGCACCACGTGTGAGCCGATGTAGCCCGCTCCCCCTGTCACCAGTACTGACATGCGCAGATCTCTCCTTCTCCATCATGGATATCCCGCCATTATGGGCAGCGTCCACCTCAACAATAGGTGGTGGGGCTGCGCTTATACGACTCGCTGTACACCGAACCAAGGCCGCGCCCCGGAGCGCAGAGCTGTTGAGCTCAGCGTCGTCGGGCCGGCGAAGGTATCAACGAGAACGCCGGTCCTTCCATCGTCCGGGCGTAGATGCACGGGTGGAGCAGGTGGCCAGACACACGGTTTCGACGCTTCTGCACGCGCCGAAACCCTCGATTTCTCATCGCTTTTGTCGGCATTTCTTCATATGACGCCAGCAGTTGTAATCGTTTCAGGATCATTTCGTTTCCTTCTAAGGATCGCAGGGCACGGAGAATCGGCCAGCGTCGAGAAGCACGTACCTCACCGGGGCAGCAGTTCGGCCGAGCCTCAGACCCCCGGTTTGAGGCCACTCACCTGCGGGTTCTTCTTGCTCGGCAACGTGTACCGCGCGCCTGGGGGAACTCTCACCAGGGCATCAAGCGGCCACCACGGTTACCTCCAACCTCCTCGCACGTACTCCACGTTGTCGTGCAGACCCAACCTACCATTGCGTAACTATAACGAGAGTATAACTTTGTGAGTTATTCATACGTTACTTTTTCATGACTCCGTAGTGTTGTGACTGTTCTGTCAGGAGACTGCCCGTCTCCACTCAGGCTGCGGTCTGCGAACACGCAAGAATCAATCGATGTGGGGGACCATGAAGAAGTTAAAGGGCCGGCCCGGTACCGGCCGGAGAATCGCGGTTGGCACGGTCGCCGCAGCTACGGCAGTGGGGCTGACCCTGCTGACAACATCACCGAGTACCGCCGATGAAGTCAATCCTGAAGAGGACTCGGAAGCTCTCGGACAGTTGATCGCCGCCGACCTGCTCAGCGCTGACGCTGTCGACGCGCTGTCGGCCTACAGCAGCTCACCGTCCAATGCGACAGCCGACACAACCCCGCTGAACCTCGAAGTGCTTCGGTCACTGGGAATCGAAGTTCCCGGCCTCTCACTCCCGCTCATCAGCGACGAGGGGGGCGACGGTCTGCTCGAGCTCGGCAATGTAGGAGCGCTCAACGCCTACGGCAACGCGCCGTCTGCTGACAGCGCCAAGGCCAGTGCTGGAGCAGTCGGTTCGGATGGCGCTCTGAATATCGATGACATCAACAACGGTGATTTCGGCAATGCGAAGGTCGATCTCACCTCGGTGCTCGGTCAGTTGGGCCTCGACGGAGTCACCGACGAGATCGTCGATGAGCTCAGCCTCGAGCTCGGAGCGATTGCCTCGACTGCTGACAGCGACGGCACCACCTATGATTCGCAGTACGTTGTCGCAGACGGAATCCTCACCGTTTCGAGCCCGGCCGTCGGCGACATCTCCGACCTGCTCGATGATCTGGTCGACGGTACCGGGGCGACGCTCGAAGAAGTCATCGGTGACGAGGGTCTTGTCGGCGAGCTCGCGAAGATCGGGGTCGACATCGACGTGCTAGCCGCCTCGGTGGAGATCGGCGGTCCGAATACGACCGTGTCGGTCGAAGTCCGCGACGCACTGAACAGCGTCGTCGAGAACATCGTCAACGAGCAGCTCGAAGACAAGTCCGGAATCGTCTCCATCGACCTCGCCGAAGGCGACATCAAGATCGACCTCGCGAAAATCGTCGAGGGCGGCAACGGTGAAGACCTCAATGGCCTCGATCCAAACACCGAGGTACTGACCTCTGCGACGATCTCGAAGATCACCACGGCCGTTTCCGACGCCTTGGGCGAACTCACCGGCAAAGTGACGGAGACGCTCACCGACGCCCTCAACGAAGTGCATCTAGTCATCGACCTTCCAGCAAGAATCTCGGCTCTCGGAATTCCTGCCGTGAACGGCTCTGTCACCGTCGACGCAACGCTCGGACAGCTCGCCGGAACGGATGACTCCGACCCGACAATCACAACCGACCTCTCACTCCTCGGTGTCCCTGTCGGCGCGGTCCTCAACGCCATTACTCAGCCGGTCATCTCCGCGGTACTCGACATCACCAAGCCCATTGTCGGTGGGATCCTCACGGCGACCGTCGATGAACTCTCCGGTTCGGTGACCGGCATCATCGATCCGGTGCTCGAGTCTCTCGATCCGGTGTTCAATGCGCTCAACCAGGTTGTCGACCTCACGATCAACGAGCAGTCGCCGAACCCGACTCCTGTCGAAGGACGGGCCAGCACCCAGTCAGCATTGGATGAGAGCCTGGTCGACGGCAACAACGGTTCCGGCTTCACCGTCAATGCAGTGAGCCTGGAACTGCTGCCCGAAGCGAACGCTGTCGACATCAACCTCGCCTCTTCTTCGGTCCGCGCGACCGCGGAGGAAGAGCCCGGCGATGAGGATGCCAACGCCAACGCAGCTGCCGCGGCTGCCGCCTCGGCCGATGCCGATGGCGACAACAACCCTGCCGCACAGGCCGCGTCCGAAGCCGCCGCAAACGACGATGCCACCAGCACCGCGTCTGCCGCCGCGGACGAGAATGCCGAAGCAGCAGCCGAGGCTGCTGCCACCGAGGATGCTTCCTCGGAGGCGTCAACCGATGCGACTACCGACGAGAACGCTTCGTCGACGGCAGCATCGCAGGCAGCCGCGAATGCGGACAACACGGATGACACCAACGCTGAAGCCTCCTCCGCGGCCGATGCCAACCCGGCAGCAGCCGCATCCGTAGCCTCGAACGCTGATTCCTCGGCCACCGCCTCGGAGAACGCCGCTGCAGATGCAGATGCAGCAGCCGATCCAGACGCGGCAGCTGATCCAGACGCTGCAGCCGCCGACGACGCGGATGCCAACGTCAACGCTGCGGCTTCGGCATCGGCATCGGCGAATGCTGACGATGACGGCAATCCCGCCGCGCAGGCAGCCGCTCAGGCAGCCGCTGACGAAGATGCCAACAACACGGCATCGGCAGCAGCGGATGAGAACGCCGAAGCAGCAGCCGAATCCGCCGCGAATGAAGAAGCCTCCTCGGAGACCTCGGCAGACGCCACGGATGAGACCAACGCCTCGGCACAGCAGGCAGCCAACGCCGCCGCCAACGCCGACAACACGAACTCGACGAACGCTGACGCCACAGCAGCGGCCGATGCCGATCCGGCCGCCGCCGCAAGTTCGGCAGCAACCGCGGACTCGTCCAGCGAAGCCTCGGCCTCGGCCGCTGCTGATGCCGACGATTCCACGGTCGCAGACGCCAGCAACGAGACGACCGCTGATGCGAACGCCTCGGCCTCCGCATCAGCCTCGGCCAACGCTGACAATAACGACAACGCCGTTGCACAGGCAGCCGCTCAGGCAGCAGCCGATGAAGATGCCAACACCACGGCATCGGCAGCAGCGGATGAGAATGCTGAAGCAGCAGCCGAATCCGCCGCGAATGAAGAGGCCTCCTCTGAGGCTTCGACGGACGCCACGGATGAGACCAACGCCTCGGCACAGGCCGCAGCGACGGCAACTGCCGACAACAACGATCAGGATTCTGCCAATGCTGACACGTCAGCCGCAGCAGATGCTGATCCGGCGGCCGCAACCTCGGCAGCAGCGAACGCTGACTCCTCTTCGGAAGCGTCAGCAGCCGCAGCCGCCGACGCTGATGGCACAGACGACTCCGCCGCCAATGAGAATGCCAACGCGGCAGCCTCTGCGTCAGCCTCGGCCACGGCCGATGCTGACGACGATGGCAATCCCGCCGCGCAGGCAGCCGCTCAGGCAGCCGCTGACGAAGATGCCAACAACACGGCATCGGCAGCAGCGGATGAGAACGCCGAAGCAGCAGCCGAATCCGCCGCGAATGAAGAAGCCTCCTCGGAGACCTCGGCAGACGCCACGGATGAGACCAACGCCTCGGCACAGCAGGCAGCCAACGCCGCCGCTAACGCCGACAATACGGATGCCGCCAACGCCCAGGCATCGGCAGCAGCCAATGCCGATGCAGGTGCCGCGGCATCGGCAGCGTCGACGGCTGATTCCTCTTCGGAAGCGTCCGCCACGGCAGCTGCCGACGGTGCTGAAGCAGATGCGGCCGTTGAAGGCGGGCAGGCGAATGCCTCGGCCGACGGTGACGAGGCCAACGCCTCCTCGTCCGACGACGCGGACCAGGCCTCCGCGGACTCGGACCAGGCAGCTTCGGCCAATGCCGGTTCCTCTTCGGACAGCGGTTCGACGGCCAACGCCGGAAGCTCGGCCAACGCCTCAGCCGGTTCGGACGCTTCGGCCGGGTCGAGCACGAATGCCTCGGGCAGCAGCAATGGCGGAGACCTGCCACGGACGGGTGCTGACGGTGTCCCGGCCATGGCCGGTTTCGCCGCCTTGCTCATCGTCGGAGGTGCGGCCGCGGTGTGGGCGACTCGACGCTACCGCGCAGGCAAGCACTGAGGCCAACTCAGCTCAGCCTGCTGAGCTGAACGCCTGAACGGCGGGGTCGGGGCGAAAGCTCCGGCCCCGCCGTTCTGGGTTCCACCGCCACCGAACCCACACCCTCAAAGCCCCCGTCCGGCCTCCCATGGTTCGTCGGAGGCACCGGTGATCAGCGCATTGACCGACATCGCCTGAGCGTCGGTGAAGGAGGAGACATAGTCGACGACGGCACGTGCCCGTCCGAGCCTGACGATATCCCCGGGCCCCTGGTCGCCGAGGCTCTCCAGGTCCTGGTCGTAGAGCTCCTGATATTCCTGAGTCGCCGCCTCCACGGAGTCGAGCAGTCGACGGGGAATCCTCGTCGCCTCCTCCGGATCGCACAGCCAATCATGAAAGCCTTCCGCGAGTGAAGCGATGATCCGTGTCTGCCCGCGCTGGTAGACAGCCAGATCTGAACGTTCGAGGACGAAGCGCGAATGGACGAATTTGAGCACAACCACGTCATGCCAGGTATCGGCGCGCAGACGCACGTGACCACTGCGCACATGGGGCGAAGCATCGACGACGATCGAGGCCTTGAGCCGGTCGATCCAGCGCCTGGTGAACGCGGTGACCGCACGGTCGGCCTCCACTCCCCCGTCATAGGGAACGGCCAGCAGACCCTCCACGAGATCCCGGTTCACCCGCTCCACGGATTCCCGGAACGCATCCTCATCGGCGATCCACGGATCCTTCTCCTGAATGTGACGCCACATCGTCTCAAGCGCGTGACCGGGCCTCTGCCGATCCAACTCCGCATCGTGCAGCGCGCCCAGCCGTCGGGTATCGCTCAGCCACCGCCCCATCTCCGCGGACACACTCGTGTACTGGAGGACATTCGACCGGTAGAAATCGTCGAGATCGTGCACGGCATAGGCGATGTCATCGGCGACATCCATCACCGCGCACTCAAGCGTCTGCTGATTCGCCCCGATCGCCGGGAACGACGACAGCGCCTCGTGCATCTCGGCCACCTCGGTCGAATAGGCGGAGAACTTCATCGCGCCTTCCGCGACCTCGTCACCGATCCCGCGCGGCATCTGCGCAGCCTCGAGACGCCGCTGCTCCGTCCAATCGCTGCGTGCCCACGGGTACTTGAGCACCGCAGCCCGCACCGCACGCGTGAGATTGAGCCCCCGCGCGGTGGCATCGCAGCTGTCCAGAGCCGTGAGGATCCGGAAGGTCTGCGCATTGCCCTCGAAACCGTCGCTGAGGTTGAGCGAGGTGCGTGCGACCCGATCGAGCTCCTTCTCGCCGAGGTGGCCGAAGGGAGGGTGCCCGAGATCGTGGGCTGCGGCGGCAGCTTGAACCACGACGGGATCGCAGCCGCCGAGCTCGGTGAGCAGAGCCCGTGTCCGTTCGTCGGCATTGTTCAGGGTGATGGCGATCGATCGCGCGACTGCGGAGACCTTGAGCGAGTGGGTCAGCCGGTTGTGGATGACCGTCCCGGAGCCGGCCTGCGGAATGACCTGAGTGACCGCGGCGAGTCGGGAGAAGAATGGAGAGAAGCGGATCCGTTCGATATCGACGCGGAACTCGTCCTCTCCGGGTGGGTCCACCTCGGCGACATTGCGGATGCGGCCCCCGGTCGTATGAAATCTCAGTCGCTCCATCCCTTCAGCCTACCGACCCGCGCCACCCTTGAGACTCACAGCACAGTGGCGTACCGTCGAAGACATCACAGGAGGTGAGTCCCATGACTGGAGTCAACGAAGATTTCTATCAGCCCTCAACCCACCCGGGCGACATCATCGAGGTCAAGGATGAGGAGACGGGCGAGGTGACCAAGCAGAGGATCATCCTCGACGAGTTCGGCAACGGCACAAAGACCCGCCCGCTGACCGAAGACGAGGAGAAGGAACTCGAGGAGCAGCCCTAGAGTCCACCCGGCATCTCGGTACGTCTCCGCGAACCGCTAACCATTCACCACGAGGCGCGGGCGGTCTCCGTGATGCCCTCGACCTCGGTGAAACCCGCATCCATCACGTTCACGGGCTGTCCACCTGCCGCCCATGATTTCTTCGTCGCGGTGACCACGCGCAGCGCGAATCCCGATTCGCGCCAGCGATCGCGCACCTCGGCGGGCATCTGCTCATAGGCCAGCTGCGCGGCATGCCCAGCCTGCGCCGCGGCCTTCCCCGTCGTCAGTGTCACCAGGGGCGACATCTCGATGAGCACGACCGCCTCGGCGACGGAGACCGAGGAGAGCCCCTCATCGGGGAACTCGGTCCCGCCCACCTGAAGCTTCTTCAGCTCTCTGGGCAGGGGCTCGACGGGACCGGGCGGGAACACGGAGGCTTCGGCCGGCGCGTACTCCTCGGTGCCGCCGTGCGTGATCGTCACACAGCCCAGCGCTCGCGCATCCTCGAGCTTCTGGCCGTCGCCTCGACGCACGACCTTGCGGATGGCTGCGTCGCGCCAATAGGCGACGGCGTCGTACCACTCTCCTCCGGGCTGACTGCGCGGATCATCGAGGAAGGCGACCACACCACGTGCAGTCGCCTCGAGCACATCGACGTGACGAGTGACACTCGTCTTCGAACGGCGCACCACGATCGGCAGCGACCAGGGCACGTCGTGGTCGGACTCGTGTCTGCGCATCTGTTCGCTCATCGGTCCATCTTAGGCCGACGTCCGGGCTCAGCGCCCTTCTCCTCGTGTGGGTCGGGCGCAGAGGCGGACAGTGCGTGTGGAAGAGTGAGGACGAGGCAATGACCACGCCACCCCGATCCGCGGAGGAAAGAATGAGCACTCCAAACACACCGGCCGAGAACGCGCTGACAGGGATTCCACCCGGCATTCTCGCGGCGATGGGCCAACAGATGCGGGCCGTCCTCGCCGTCCAGGCTGCCCGCGCCGCCGAGTGCGCTCAGGCCGGTGAGGACGCAGCGGCTCAGATCGACGACGCCGGCGCAGCTCGGTTCGCCGCGATGCGCGCGGAATACCGTGCGGAGCGCTCCTATTGGAACGAAGGTGGGCCGACGATGGTGCTCACCGTCGACGAGGTGGTCGACACTGCCGCCGGTCACGTGCCCATCCGCATCCACCGACCGAGCGAGGCAGAGATGCTGCCCGGCATCGTCTTCCTCCACGGCGGCGGGTTCACTGTCGGTGACCTCGACACGCACGACCGGATCATGCGGGTCATCGCCGCCGCCAGCGGGGCCGCGGTGATCGGCGTCGACTACTCCCTCTCCCCCGAGGTCAAATTCCCTCACGCCCTCCACCAGACGGCCGGGGTCATCGATCTCTTCGCTCGAATCGGCGAACGCTTCGGCATCGACGGCACTCGGTTGGCCGTCGGCGGGGATTCGGCCGGCGCGATGCTCACACTTGGCGCCGCACTGCTGCTGCGCGACGATCCGGCCTCCGTCGATGCCTCCCCGCTCACATTCGAGGCGTTGCGTGCTCTGCTGCTCTTCTACGGCGGTCACGGGCTCATCGACTCCGGGAGTCGGCGACTCTATGGCGGCGCATGGGACGGAATGGGCGCCGATGACCTCGGTTCGATCGTCGATGACTACTTCCTCAACCCCGGGGATGAGACGACGCCGTATGTCGACCACCTCCGTGCCGAGCTTGCGGGACTGCCTCCGGTGTTCCTCGCCGCGGCGGGTCTCGATCCGCTCCACGACGACAGTCAGGCGCTGCACGTGCTCTTGCAGCGGGCCGGAGTCCCAGTCGAGTACGTCGATTATCCGGGCGTCCTCCACTCGTTTCTCCATTTCGGGCGGATCCTCGACGAGGCCGGCGACGTCCTCGGCCGCAGTGCCGCCTTCGCTGCGTCCCGGCTCAGTTGAGCCGCCGAGCTGGAGCGAACCGTCCCGGCTGGGGTGAGTCGGCCCGGCTTCAGCGAGCGTTGGAGCCGGGGAAACTCACTGTGACCCGACCGTGTAGTGCTTCGCCGCCCGGATCATCGAGTTGAGGGAGGCGATGACCGGCACAGAGAAGAATGCGCCGGCGACACCGGCGACGGCGGCTCCCGCGGTCACGCCGAGGACGACCGCGAGGGGATGGACCTTGACCGTGGGACCGGTCAGCCAGGGGTGCAGGACGTGACTTTCGAGCTGCTGGACAACAATGACGATGCCGAGCATGATGAGCCCGTGCACCCAGCCGTTGAACAGCAGCGCCAGTCCCACCGCCACGGCCCCGCCGATGATCGCGCCGATGAAGGGCACGAATGCGCCGAGGAAGACGACCGTAGCGATCGGCACGGCCAGTGGCACACCGAGGATGAGCGCTCCGAGCCCGATGCCTAGGGCGTCGGTGGCGGCGACGACGAGCTGGATACGGATGAAGTTCGACAGGGTCTTCCACCCAGCCTCCCCGGCCGCGGCGATCCGCGCATGCGCCCGCTTCGGCCAGATGCGGACCACCCACGTCCAGATGCCACGGCCGTCGATGAGCGCGAAGAGGGTGACGAAGAGAATGATGATGATGCCTTCGACAACATGCGCGGCAGTCGTTCCCACCTCGGCGGCTCCCGATCCGAGACCCGCGGCATGGTCCTGAAGCCACGTCCCCGAGGTGGCGACGACATCGTTGAGTTTCGACTCGGTAAGCCCGAAGGGCTGGGTTTCCAAGAACTGCTTCGCCGCGTCGAGCGAGGTGCCGACCTGCTCCCGGATCGAGGGGATCTCGTTCCTCACCTGGACGGTGATGAGGACAATGAGGCCGGCGAGGAGTCCGAGCACGACAACCCACACGCTGACAACGGCCAGCCATTTCGGCCACCGGTGCCGCTGGAGGAACGAGGAGAGAGGCACGAGGAGCGCTGAGAGGACGAGACCGGCGAGGAATGGAATGACGATCTCCGCGACTTGGAGCGCGATGAAGATCGCGACCGTGATGCCCGCGATGATCACGAGCAGGTATCCGGTGAAGCGGGCACCGAGCTTGAGCCCCTCGGGGATGGGATCGTCGCGCTTGTCCGTCGCGTTCGGCACACCGTCTGTCATTCCCCCACATTAGCGCCGCGCGGCCCGTGATGGGTGGGGAGATTGACGAAACCTCCGGGCGCTCCCGCAGTCCCCGACCGTCATCCCGAGACCCCGATGCGGGAAACGATGCGCCGCAGAGGTATGCTGGTATCACTTGCGAATCCGTTTTCGGATTCCCTGCGTCGTCAGGACGCCTCGTCTCTGCAGCCGGTCGAATTGCCGGTGCATGATTCCGAAGCCGTTTTCTCTCGGCGAACGATCAGGCCGATCGACCTGATCGAACCACGCCCGGCAGCGGCCCCGTCACACTTCAGTGACATCGGTGCGCCCTCCGGCACGTCGAAGGGCCTCACACCAGTGACCTCTCAGAACACCAGTACACGCTCTACCGCCCAGACCAGCTTCGCGGACCTCGGGGTGCCGGTCGCGCTAGTCGAAAATCTCCGCGCGGAGGGCAAGACCAGCGCCTTCCCCATACAGCAGGACACCCTTCCGGACACGCTCGCCGGTCGCGACGTGCTCGGCCGGGGGAAGACCGGTTCCGGCAAGACCCTTGCCTTCTCCATTCCGATGGTCGCGCGCCTGGCCGAATCCCAGACCTCGGGGGCTCGACGCAACCGCGTACCGCGCGGCCTCGTCCTCGCCCCCACCCGTGAGCTCGCCACCCAGATCACGAACGTCCTCGATCCGCTGGCGCAGGCCTGCGGCATGCGGACGACCACGATCTTCGGCGGCGTCAACCAGAAGCGCCAGGAGGCAGCTCTCAACGCCGGTGTCGACATCGTCGTCGCCTGCCCCGGGCGCCTTGAAGATCTACTCCAGCAGGGCGTTCTCTCCCTCGACCAGATCGAGGTCACCGTTCTCGACGAGGCAGATCACATGGCCGATCTGGGCTTCCTTCCCGGTGTCACCCGCATCCTGTCGAAGACCCCGACCGACGGTCAGCGGATGTTCTTCTCCGCGACCCTGGACAACGGCGTAGATAAGTTGGTGCGCAAATTCCTCCACAACGAAGTGCTCCACTCCGTCGACGATCCCAACTCGCATGTCTCGGCGATGACGCACCACCTCTTCGAGGTTGCCGATGACGACAAGAACGAACTCGTTCACCGTCTGGCATCGGGCACCGGTCGCCGCATCCTCTTCACCCGCACCAAGCACCGCGCGAAGCGCTTCGCCCGCCAGCTCACCGCACAGGGCATCCCGGCCGTCGACCTGCAGGGCAACCTCTCGCAGGGCGCCCGCGACCGCAACCTCGCAGCCTTCAGCAACGGTGACGTGCGCGTACTCGTCGCCACCGACGTCGCCGCCCGCGGAGTGCACGTCGATTCGGTCGAACTCGTCGCCCACGTCGATCCGCCGACCGAGCACAAGGCCTACCTGCACCGCTCGGGCCGCACGGCACGCGCCGGCAGCGCCGGCGATGTCGTGACAATCATGCAGGCCGATCAGCGCAAGGACACCCTGGCGCTGCTGCGCAAGGCCGCCATCAAGGTCAAGCCGCAGAAGGTCACTGCGGAGTCGCCGGAGGTCGCCGCACTGGTGGGCGAGATCGCCCCCTTCGTCGAGCCCGCCCCCAAGGAGACCCCGGAGCAGCGGCAGTCCGAAGGCCAAGGTCGGAAGCGCTCACCGAGGCGTCGCCGAGGCGGCAGCGGCGGTCGCGGCGGCGAGAATGCTGCCGGCGGTCGCAGTTCCGAAGGCGGTAACGGCGGTCAGCGTGACCACGGCGGTCAGCGTGGACAGGGCGGCGGAGCCGGCCGCAGCACCGGCGGCGCTCGGACCGAAAACGGTCGAGGCCAGTCCAATGGTCGCTCCGGTCAGTCACGTCATCGCAGCGCCGGCAGTTCTCGGGATGGTCGCGGCCAGGGCGGTTCTCAGGGCGGTCGCCGGTCCGAGGGCACTCGCGGCGGCGCCGGCAACCGTCGGACCGCGGAATCTCGTGGCACCAGCCCAGAGACCCGCAGGCGCAATCGCTCCCGCGGCAGCGCAGGTGGCTCGCAGACGGTCTACTCGACCAGCAGCTGAGGACAGGCTTCCGCTCCTCGGCAGCTTGAACTCGATTCCGCACTTATCAATACCGCGAAGGCCGTGACCCACATATGGTCACGGCCTTCGCGGCGTTCGGATACGGCATCACCGTTTATCTCAAGGCAGGCTCAGATTTCCCACGTCATGTGCAATCACGCCCCACTTTGCTGATGAGAGCCCACCCGCGAACCTTCAGAACTTCGGGACATCGGCGATGAGCGACCTCGTGTACTCGTGGCTCGGGTTTTCCAGCACAGAGGAGGTCGGCCCGTAGTCAACGATCGTGCCCTTGTTGAGCACGGCGAGGTTGTCGGCGATGTGCCGGGAGAGCGCGATGTTGTGGGTGACGAAGAGCATCGCCAGCTGCCGCTCCTCACGCAGGCTCCGCAGCAGAGCGACGATCGAGGCCTGCACGCTGACGTCGAGCGCCGAGGTGATCTCATCGCAGACCATCACCGATGGTGCGTTGACCAGGGCCCGAGCGATCGCCGCCCTCTGCCGCTCGCCGCCGGAGAGATCCCCGGGGCGCCGATGGTAGAACGAGCGCCCCAGCCGCACCGAATCGAGCGCCTCTTCGACCGTGGCCTTCCTAGTCGCGGCCGTGCCTTCGCCGCTCATCTCCAGCGGCACTGACAGTGACTGCCCGATTGATCGCCGGGGGTTGAGCGAGGAGAACGGCGACTGGAACACGTACTGGATTCCCACCCGCTGGTCGTTCGTCCGCTTCCGCGTCGAACGCGCCAGCTCGGTTCCGCGCAGCCGCACCGACCCCGAATAGTCGTCGTTGAGCCCGGCCACGCACTGCGAGAGCGTGGTCTTGCCCGACCCTGATTCGCCGAGCAGCATGGTGCACTCCCCCGGCTCCAGCGCCAGGTTGATCCCGTTGAGGATCTGTGCCTTCCCGTAGGCGAGCTCAAGGTCCCTGACCTCGAGCAGCGAGGCATCCGCCGAGGTGGATGTCCGGTCCTCGGCCTTCGCCGAGTTGGCTGCCCCCGACGCCTCCCCCGCCGAGACGAGGATATGCGTCGGTGCCCCCTTCGACCCATCCTTCGTGCCAGCCTCAGAGCTCGCGTCCGACTCACGCTCGACGTCTTCGAGGGACGCCGCCCCATAGCCGATGGTCTTCCGGCCCGCCAGATCGGGTACGGCGGCCATGAGCATCTTCGTGTATTCGTGTTGCGGGCGTTCGAGGACCGCGGACACCGGTCCCTCCTCGACGAGGTCGCCGCGCAACATCACTGCTACTCGATCCGAGATGTCCTTGATCACCGCAAGGTCGTGGGTGATGTAGAGCCCGGCGACGTTGTTCGCCACCGTCATCTGCCGGATCGTGTCGAGGACGACCGCCTGGGTGGAGACGTCGAGGCCGGTGGTCGGCTCGTCGAGGATGAGCACATCGGGAAACATGGCGAAGGCCATGGCGATGCCGATGCGCTGTTGCTGACCGCCGGAGAGCTGGTGTGGCCAGCGCTTCTGATAGGCCCGGTCCCCGGGCAGACCGACGTCGACGAGGACCGCGGCGACGCGCTCAGCTCGCTCACGCTCGGATGAGCCGAAGCCGTGGATGTCGAGGACCTCGCGGATCTGCTCGCCGACCCGCATCGCGGGGTTGAGCGAGAGGGCGGGGTCCTGCGGGATGTAGGCGATCCGGGATCCACGCAGGGACCGCACGGCCACCTCGTCGAGGTCGACCACTTCGACGGCGGTCTCGTCCCCGCGCGGCCAGATGCTCACGGATCCGGAGCCGAACTTCAGGCCTTCCCGAAAGTGGCCCATGCAGGCCAGCCCGGCCGTGGTCTTGCCGGACCCGGATTCGCCGACGAGCCCGAGGATCTCTCCGCGGGAGAGGGCGAAGTCGACGCCGTGGAGGATCTCGTCGCCGGCGTTCGTGACAACCGCCAAGTCGGTGACCCGCAGCACGATCTTCTCGTTCGGTTCATTCGCATGGTCATGGCGGACAGTGTGGGTCTTCGTCGTGCTCATCATGCCTCCACGGACGTTGATGCGGTGGCTCGGGCGAAGGAGTCCGCGAGCAGGTTGGTGCCGATGGTCAGCAGTGCGATCGCGATGACCGGCAGCAGCACACCCCAGGGTTGGATGGACAGGGCGATGCGGTTCTCGTTGATCATCAGACCCCAGTCCGCGGCGGGCGGCTGCAGTCCGAGTCCGAGAAAGGACAGGGATGCGATGTAGCCGATCGAGTAGGTCAGCCGCAGCCCCGCCTCCACGCTCAGCGGCCCGGTGATATTGGGCAGGAGCTCACGGAAGAGGACCTTCCAGCGCGGCATCGCGTACATCTCCGCCGCACGGATGTAGTCCTCCGTGACGACGCCGAGGGTGGCCGAGCGGGCCACACGGGCGATGCGGGGTGCGTGAGTGAGTCCGATGACGGTCACGAGCACCCAGCCCTGCGGACCGAGCACGGTGATCGCCAGGAGGGCAAACACGAGCTGCGGAATCGCGAGGAAGACATCGTTGATGCGCATGATGACGGCATCGAAGCGTCCGCCCACGTAGGCGGCAAGCATACCGACGATCGCACCGACGATCATGCCCAGGGCCGTGGCGATCACGGCGTAGACGATGAGGGTGAGCCCCCCGGCGATGAAACGAGAGAGCACATCCCGGCCGAGGTTGTCGGAGCCGAAGAGCCCGTACGGGCTGAAGGGCTTCGCCACGAATTCCGTGGCCGTGTTCCCCGTCGCCCAGGGCAGCAGCAGCGGCCCGCAGAGGGCGAGGATGACGATGACGAGGGTGAGGACGAGACCGATCTTGCCCTGCTTCTGCGCAAGCACGCGTTTGAAGAAGGGCGTGTAGGTCGTCTGCGATTCCTTGGGCACCTCGGCGCCTTCGGCGACCTGCGATTTGAGGTCATCGAGGTTGTTCATGTCGGTGCTCATGCTGCGCTCCTCAGTTTAGGGTTGGTGAGGATGCCGACGACATCGGCCAACAGGTTCACTACGACGTAAACGGCGGCGACGAGCATGGAGATCGCCTGCACGACCTGCACGTCTCGGTAGGTGACCGCGTCGATGAGGGCTTGGCCGAGTCCGGGATAGCGGAACAGGAACTCGACGACGACCACGCCGCCGGCCAGCCACGCCAGCTGGATCGCGATGACCTGCGCCACGGGCCCCAGCGCGTGAGGCACGGCGTGGCGGAGGATGACGCGCTTCTCTGGGACTCCCTTGAGTCGGGCCATCTCGACATAGCCGGAGTCGAGGACCTCGATCATGGTCGCGCGCATCATTCGTACGATGTAGGGCGTGACGACGAGGACGAGGGTGACCGTGGGCAGGACGAGCTGCTCGGGTCGATGCCAGACCGGGTCGCCCGGCGGGGCCAGGGTCACGGCGGGCAGGATTTGGAACACCGAGGTGGCGAAGATCGCGATGAGCGCGATGCCGATGACGAACTCGGGCATGGCCGCGAGCACCAGGCTGGCCCCGGTCATCGCCTGATCTCGGCGCTTCCCCCGGTGCAGTGCCTGATAGACGCCGAGGCCGATGCCCAGAGGCACGGAGATGACGGCGGCGACGGCCATGAGGATGAAGGAGGCACCGATTCGCTCTCCCAGCAGGTCGGCAACGGGGCCGCCGCTGGCGGAGGAGGTGCCGAAGTCTCCGACGAAGAGTCCTCCCAGCCAGCTGAAGTAGCGCTGCCAGGCCGGCATGTCGAGGCCGAGCTGTTCGTTCAAGGCGGCGATGCGTTCCGGTGTGGCCTGCTGGCCGAGGATGGCGCGGGCTGCATCACCGGGCAGCAGCAGGGTCGCACCGAAGACGAGGAGGGAGACGGCGAGGAGGATGAAGGCGGAGAAGATCAGCCTGCGTCCGATGACTTTTCCGAACATGTCACACCTTTCCGATCCATACGCGGTCGAAACGCCAGCCCGACAGCGGGCGTCCTGTGGCATTGGGGACGAGTCCGCCGACGTACTTCTGGAAGGCGTCGACCTGGTTGGCGAATCCCCAGATGATGTAGCCGCCGGAGTCGTAGAGCATCTTCTGCGCCTCATGTTCGAGGTCACGCCGGGCCTTGGCATCGGTCATCGCTCGAGCCTTCTTCACGAGTTTCGTGAAATCCTCGTCGTCCCAATGGGTTTCGTTGAATGGCGATTCGTCGACCACGCAGGAGATGCATTGGGCCAGGAAGTCGCGCGTGTTCCAGAAGTCCTGGGCGAAGTCCCATTGCAGGTATTCGTCGCCGAAGAACGTCGTGGCGTCGACCTTGCGGATCGTCACCCGGATGCCCGCCTCGGCGGCCTGCTGCGCGAAGACCTGGGCGGATTCGACGACTCCGGACTGAATGGGCGCGGTGACCAGCTCGACGTCGAGACCATCGGGGTAGCCCGCCTCGGCGAGGAGCTGCTTAGCCTTGCCGACATCGCGGGTGCGCTGCGGGAAGTCGGGGTAATTCGGGTCCAGCGGGGCGAACATGTCGTTGCCCACCGTGCCGAATCCGGAGAGGACCTGTTCGATCATCTGCTCGCGGTCGACGACGAGACGGAAGGCCTGCCGGACCCTGACGTCGTCGAAGGGCTTCTTGTCCACGCGCATGGTGAAGGGCAGCCACATTCCGGTTTCGGAGTTGAGGATGCTCATCCGCTCGTCGGCGTCGATGACCTCGACGAGGGCCAGCGGGATCTGTGCGATCGCATCGACCTGCGTCGACAGGAGGGCATTGATGAGGGCGTCGGTGTCATTGAAGTTGAGGATCTCGACTTCGTCGAGGTAGTTGCCTTCGGTGCGCCAGTAGTAGTCGTTGCGCTTGATCACGGTCGACTGTCCGGGGGTGTGAGAGACGAGCGAGAACGGTCCTGAGCAGACCGGGTTCTCCGGGTCGTAGTCGACCGGGACGATGCCTGTGGTGTATTCGGAGACCGAGTCGTCGAGGATGCCGTTGGGTTCGCTGAGCCGGAATTCGATCGTGCGGTCGCCGGTGGCGACGACCTCGTCGAGCATGGTGAAGCTGGCCGCCGCGGTCTTCGGGTCGTCCGGGTCGTTGATCCGCTCAAAACTGAAGACGACGTCATCGGCAGTGATGTCTCGTCCGTCGGAGAATTTCACGCCATCGCGCAGGGTTGCCGTCCACACGGTGGCGTCGTCGTTGCGTTCGAAGGACTCGGCGAGTTCGGGTTGGATCTTGTAGTCATCGGTGCGGGAGAGCAGGCAGTTGTAGAGATTGACGGTGCGGGCGATGTCGCCGCTGTTGACGGGGATGTGGGCATCGACGGTGTCGGCCGCATTGCCTCCGGTCACACCCACTCGCAAGGCACCGCCCTTGACCGGGTCGCCGGCGTCGGCGGTGCCCACGGTCTCGCCTCCGCATGCGGTCAGTCCGGCGAGCGCGGAGAGGGTGAGCCCGGCTCCCAGTGCCTGTCTTCGGTTCGGTGTGTTCATGTGCCTTCTTCCTGGGAGTGCGGTTTCGTCAGGACGTGTGCGGTGAGGTAGTCCTCGAGCATGGTCATGGCTTCGTCGTCGGTGACCGGCATCTGCGCGGTGCTGCGGGCCACGCCGAGTCCGTCGATGAAGATGCTCAGCGATTTGACGATCAGCGCGGTGTTGCCCATGCGGATGGTGCCCTCGCGTTGGCCGGCGAGGATGACGCCGGTGACCATGTCGAGCCATTCGGTGTAGACGGCGGTGAGGTTGAGTCGGGTGTGTTCGTCGGAGGCGGCGGCGGACCAACTCTGGATCCATATCGACCACACGCGGCGGACGGTGCCGTCGACGCCGGCGTGGACCTTGGCGAAGTGGCGCAGGGCGGCGACGGGGTCGGCGGGGTCGCGGAGTTCGCGGGTGCCGCCGATGATCTCGAGGGAGTAGCGCAGGGCCGCCTGCAGCAGCTGGGTCTTCGTCCGGAAGTGGTAGTTGATCGCCGAGGTGGTCATCCCGCAGGCGCGGGCGACGTCTTCGGTGCGGACCTTGTCGATGCCGCGGTCGGCGTAGAGCTCCCACGCCGCGGCGACGATCTTCCGCCGGTTGCGCGTGCCCTTCGACATCCAGGTCGAGTCGGGTTCGCTCCGGAGTCCGGGGTGTTCCTCGGCGGTGGTGACCGCGACGGTGACCCCGGGGACCGTCGCGTCGTGTGCCTGGTTCTCCTGGTGGAAGTCGGAGACGATCCGGCGCCGAGGCGGCTGCGCGGTTCGTCCGCTCGTGAGCCAGTCCGTGGTGACCTCGGTGAGTTCGGCAATTCGAGAGATCTCCTCGACCCGGAACTTCCGGGTCCCGGCGAGGGATTTCGAGAGTTTGCTCGGTTCAATACCGATGCTGCGGGCGACTTCGCTGTGGTTGATTCCCGCGGTTCTGATGGCTCTGCGGACGCGGGCGGCCAGGGACTTCTGCTTCTCGTCTGCACCTTCGTCCGCGTCGACCACCACTACAGTCTGCACACTTGTTGCGATTCTGGCAAGAGTTACTGGGGTTTTGGGTAGTTTTTCGTTGCATCCAGCGTGTCACGGGCCAACGACTCCGCAGGCACCGTTGTCGAGATTCCTCGGTGCGTTGGGCCGCCGCATGGAGGCAGAATGACTAGAATCGTCCCTTAACCGGCATTCAACGCACGTTGTGTTGAAGCCGCCGGCCCCACGCAGGACGCAAGGAGGCGTTGTCATCGTGTGGTACACGCCGTCGTCGATCCGTTCCGCGCTCGTGCGACGCCTGACACCCGAACGCAAAGCATGGATCTCGAAGCTTCGCCACGGGGAGCACCCATGGCAGGAGACCATCCGGCGAGCGACTGTCCGTTCCGCCCCGACAACGGTGGAATACGATGCCAGGCGGGCCCAGGCAGACAGTCTCGACATCGTCCGAGGACGACTGGACGACCGTGGGGTGAACTTCGTCGAGCTGCCCCGCAGGGGCGCCTTCACCCCCACACTCGTCTGCGGAGTCGATGACACTCGGCAGGCCTTGGAAGCACTGTCGGACCTGTGCCGCAGGGCCGACCGAGATGCCGAGTGGAAGGGATCGTACTGCTCGGTCAACGGCATCACCCTCGCCGCCAAGTCCGCGGAGAAGAACGCCGGTGAAGTGGCCGCGATGCGTCTCCTTCGTCGCGTCTTCGCACCCAACGGCCGGGAGCTCAGCACCTCGGACCAGACCATCACCGTTGAGTTCTGGGAGCGACTCGGACCCGGGGTGCCCAGGGCGGACGGAGGGACGCATCTTCCGGGGACGCTGCGGAGACGACAGCCGGAGCATGATCTGCTGACCGACTACATCGAACCCGCCGTCTGGGACCAGGCGATCAGGAACAGCTCGGTGCTGCGACTACCGGCACCGCACCTCAAAGAGTTCGAGGGGCCCGTCGACATCGTCTATACGTGGGTCGACGGATCGGATCCCCGGTGGCACGAACGCATGGCTGCCGCACGCGAGGACATCGATACGAACTACACCGAACCCAGCTCATTCGATGCCTCACGATTCACCTCTCGCGATGAGCTGAAGTACTCGCTTCGTTCGCTCGAATACTATGCGTCCTGGGCCAGGCGCATCTTCATCGTCACCGACGATCAGGTCCCCGCTTGGTTGGATACCGAACATCCGCGGATCACTGTCGTCGATCACCGCGATATCTTCGCTGACCGCAGCGTCCTTCCCGTCTTCAATTCTCATGCCATCGAGTCTCAGCTGCACCATATCGAGGGGTTGAGCGATCGGTACCTCTATCTCAACGACGACTGCTTCTTCCTCCGCCCCACTGAGCCGGAGCTCTTCTATACGGCGAATGGATTGGCAAAGCACTTCCCGTCTGTCGTGCCGGTCGATATCGGCGGGTGGTCGCCCCGGGACTTGCCGATTATCTCTGCGGCCAAGCAGGGCAGGGACTACATGATCGAGAAGTTCGGCCGGACTGTGACGCATCGATTCCAGCACACGCCGCACCCGCAGCTGCGTCGGGAGCTCGAAGCCATGGAGCGCGAGGAGCCGGGACTGTTCGCTCAGGTTGCGGCGTCGAAGTTCCGCTCCCCCAATGACTATTCGATCCCCGCGTCCCTCCATCACTTCGTGTGCTTTGCACAGGGCCGTTCGATCGAAGGAGCCATCGGCTACCAGTTCGTCGATCTGGCACGCGAGGATCTCGAACTTCAGCTCGGTCGGGTCGCACGCAGCACGGATCTCGATGTGTTCTGCCTCAATGAGACTGCGTTGCCCGAAGGGTGTGCGGCCGGAGTGAACAGACTTGTCTCAGAATTCTTCGAGGACCGGTTCCCGGTTCCCTCGAGCTTCGAGCGGTCACCGGACACGGCGGATATCGATGTCACCGATGAGCGACGTGGCAGCGGATACTCTCGAAGAGGCTCCGTACTCACCGAAGAGAAGCGCAGAAGGTAGATCACCGTGCGAAGAGAATTGGTCACTGCAGTTGCCGGCTTTGCGAAACCTGTCGTCATCAAGGTGTCGGGAGAGAAGCGCTACCTCAAGCTGCGACGGAAGGGGCTGCGGATCCTCAGCCGGTTCGACAGACGACGTCGGCAGTTGGTCCGGCGACGGTCCGAGCAGAGCGGGTTCGCGATCCGGCGAGAGGTGACGCGCCACGGAGACTTGCTCAATGAGCTCGTCGACGAGTTGATCCCTCCGCACGCGGCAGAGCAGAATTTCCGTCTCGTCGTCGATGCCCTCGATGACGCCGGCATCGAATGGTGGCTCGTCGAGGACTATTCCGGCCACGGCTACCGGATCGGAGTGAGGACGGAGTCCAAGGAGCAGGTCGGCACCGCTCTGGCGACACCGGGCCCAGGCGAACCCATCTATGTCAAAGCACCGCAGACGGGTGCCGTGGCTCTCGCCGAGGCGGTCCGGCTGTGCCGCGAACCCGAGGTCGACATCATCACCGTGACGGCACCGAAGAAGGTGCGGAATTCGAATCTGGCCTTCGGGTACCGCTATGGCTGCACGATCGAATTCTGGACCTCGATCGTCTCGGATGCCCGCGTGGTCATCGATGCGCCCGCCGAGAACAGAGCGGCCAAACTCATCGCCGAGGAGGAATTCACTCTCGAGCCGACGACGACGGAGTCCGGAATCGCCTGCCTCACTCCCCGCGTGCTCCACCGCACCATGCTTGAGGACATCACGTTTCCGATCGACGCGGTCTACACCTGGGTCGACGGCGCCGACCCGGAGTGGATCGAGTCCAAACGGCGGCTCGAAGCGGAGATCGCGGGCCACGAATATCACCCCGAGGCCAATCACGAAGCCCGCTTCGAGTCGAAGGACGAGCTGAAGTACTCTCTCCGATCGGTCGAGGCCTTTGCCCCCTGGTTCAAGACGATCTACATCGTCACCTCGGGGCAGGTTCCCTCGTGGCTCGATCTCGATCATCCGAAGATCAGACTGATCAGCCATGCCGAGATCTATGACGATCCGAACCATCTGCCGACCTTCAACAGCAACTCGATCATCTCGCGTCTCCATCACATACCGGGACTGAGTGAGCATTTCATCTACCTCAATGATGATGTGATGTTCGGCAAACCCGTTCGGCCTCAGGATTTCTTCCTGCCGACCGGACTGTCGAAGGTGTTCCCCTCTCGCAACCATCGGCCGTTCGGCACCGCGACGTTAGAGGATGGTCCGCATTTCAATCTCACGCGGAACATCCGTCAGCTGCTGGAGGCTGAGTTCGGAATCACGGTGACTCGCGCAATCAAACACACGCCTTATGCCCTGCTCAAGAGCGTCCAGTTCGAGATGGAGGAGCGATTCCGTGCTGCCTTCGAGCGCACGTGGGCGAGTCGTTTCCGACATCATGAGGACATCGTCGCCGACCAGCTCTATCACTACTACTCGCAGATCGTCGGGAAGGCGGTCGCCACCTCGATCACGTACCGCTACATCAACATCCGCGATGAGAACTATCGGTGGGTCATGCGTGAGACTCTCCGCCAGCGCAATCGTTCGACTCTGTGTCTCAATGACGCGCCGGTCGAGGAGGTCGATCCGCTGTCCGATGACGAAGTCGCAGCCTTCCTCGAGGCCTATTTCCCGTGGAAGAGCACGTTCGAGATCTAGCGGCTACGAACGCCGGGTGCTTTCGCGCTCCCGCACGGCGTTCTCAACGGCCTCGACGAAGAGCTCGGTCGCCTCGCCGGCAGAGGCGACTCCGAAATAGTGCTCTTTGAGCTGCCGTCTCGCGGCACTCTGCGATTCATCGGTGACTACGCTTTCGAGCATTCGGGGCAGGCCCGCAATGGTGTCCAGAGATAGGGACTCCAATTTCGAAGCAATCGGCGAGGACGCTTCCAGGCGCTGCGGATCATTGTGCCGATCGGTGAGGATAAGGCCCTTCTCCGGATGCAGATAGAGGAAGTCGAGACCGACACTGGAGATGTCGGCGATGAGCACATCAGCGTCGACGAAGAGGTCGAGGATGTTCTCCTCCGCCGAGATGACATGAGACCCTCCGCTTTCGTTCGCCTCGTCAATCTGCGCTCTGATGGCTCTGTCCGCGGCTGCGAAGTCGGACTCAGACAAGTCGGCCGTGCGGGGGTGGGGGCGGTAGACCACTCGCGCGTTCGCTGCCAGCAGAGATTCGATGATCTGCAGACCCAGAACGTCGACCGAGGTGAAGTTGTTGGAGTCATTCTCGCCTTCCCACGTCGGCGCATAGACCACGGTCTGTCGACTGTCCCGAGGAAGAACGGAGACGAACTCCCCGTCCAGAGGCGGACGCCCGATCTCGACCAGCTTCGTCTCGTCGAAGCCCCAGAGAACTCGCTCGCATCTCTCTTTTGCCGCGGGACCAGCAACGAACACCTTGTCGTAAGCCTTGAGCTGGTTCGAGATCGAGCTGGTCTTATCGCTCTCTCCGTGGTCCACGTGAACATGGATGATCGCCGGCTCCGCCATCGACTGGAAGTTGCGCATGCTGTTGTTGACGTAGATCGCGAGGCGGTAATCCTGCGCCGTGTAGAGATCGATGAGGTCCGGCTGCGATACCGCGAGCACAAGCGGCAGATCGGTCAGCGATTTGGCGGCGGCGAATGACCGCTCGTTTCGCAGAACCACGACGACCCGAAAATTTTCGTTCAGCCGCTCGAGCGCCGGCACCCACTGACGCAGTTGGTACAGTCTGTCCGGCCCATCGCCGAAATAGGCGACCACCTCGGCGTCCGGAGCTCCGCCGTACGAGTGGATGCCGGATCTTCGCGCCGGCCCGCTGTCCTGCAGCCATCCTCTGAGGACTCGCCCTGGCCGGGAATCCAGCAGCGAACGCAGGCTCGACCGCACTACTCGCTTCATTTGGCCCTCCTGAGCGCTGTCGAGACGATTCTTCGAACCCGTCGTGACGAATCGTTGAAGATACCTTTGACTCCTCCATCGCTCCGTCCGCGCTGCACAGGTCCGCCGCCATCGACGGACATACCGTTTGAGGCCAGGGTCGATTCGAGCAGCGACTGACGCTCGTGCAGGTCTCTGATCCGCTCCATGATCACTTGTTTGCCGGCGTCACCGTCGGCGAAGAGAGTCGGCACCATGTCAGGCAGCTTCGCCTCGGCGACCATGCGGTCGAATTCGACCGGCTCGTTCCCCGATGCGAAGGTGTGGCTCAGCCCGTTCTTCTCCAGGAACGCGATGTACCGGGAGAGGACTTCGGGAGTCTGCGCCTCGAACTCGGTGAAATCAGTACGTTCATGAAGTTCCGCCGCATCGATGTTCTTCGGAAGGCTCGAAATCTTCGCGTGCGGCAGCCGATGGTACTCACCCAGTTCAAGTGTCCGGCTGTCATGTGCGAGCAGGAAAGTCGGCGTCCCAGACAGGATCCCCGCGATGCTTCCATGGATACGCGTTCCGAAGACGAAATCCTGTTTGCTGAGGAATTCCACCCATGTGCGCGGATCGAGCGGGAACCGCATCTGGTCGCGGCGGTACAGCTCGTGTCCAGTATGAGTCGGGTTGCGCAGATCTTTCGGGTTGGTCCGGTTGATGCCCCAAACCATCATCGCCAGATCATTGTGATTCTGCGGTATGTAGACGAGATTCTCGTACTTGCGACTGTGCCGCGCGACAATGGGTTTCATCGCCCTGACATAGGGCGAGACATTCATCGCTACAGCGGAGTCAGTCTGCAGCTCCACAGTGGGACGACCGACCTGAGGATTAGGCCCGTTCATGAATATCGAAGGGCAGCCGATGATGTCGACGACCGAGTCATCGTACCCCAGTCCAGCCAGGTACTCGGCCGTGTATTCGCCCCTCACACCGACGCTGCTCGATCTCTCCAGCACGGCATTCATGAACGCGCTGACATCTGCAGCGATCGGATCGGTGCCCTCCGCCTCGACATCGAGCTTGTGCTGGCTGCCCACCCCGACGACGACCACGGGAATCCTCAGTTTGGAGACCAACTCAGTCAGTCGTTGCAGGTACTTCTGAAAACCGGGGCGGAAGGCATTTGCGAGCGGAATGACGAAAGCATCGTAGTCGGCGTTGATTTGGGCCGCGAAGTCAGCCGAATGCCCCCGTCGGTGACTCTGGTACCCGTCGGGAGTGATCTCGGCATCGGGCGTCGCCAATGACCGGTAGACAGACTGGGAGAACAGCAGGTTGCCTACGTTCTCCGCCAACGCCCGGGTGCGCAGGGTCTCCTCCGCAGACAGCGCCTCCCAGGGATGCTTCGAGGCTCTAAGGAGTATTCGGGTCATCGCTCATTCGCCTTCGTTCGTCTGCGCAGTGTTCTCTGCTTCTGCCCGCTTGACGTCGATGACACGAGTCGCCTCTGTCACGAAGGCCCACACATAGTTCTCGGCAGAGAAATCGCCGAGATAGTATTTCCTCATCTCTTCGCGGTCTTCCGCCAACGGGTCCTCTCCCAACAGCAGAGTGAGCATGTCGTCAAGATTACCGAGGTCGTCCGCGATGACATAGGACGCACGGGAAACCGGAGCATCCTCTTCCAGCTGCTCCCGCGTCCGTCCTACGGACACCATGGCAAGAGGCTTCTGTGACTGCAGGTAGTCGCTGACGACGGCGGAAACATCGGCGATCATCGCATCGGAGACATTGAAACAATCCTCGAGCGACATCTCCTTCTCCGCGGCTTCTCCCCAGATGTGCTGACGACCGGTCAGTGCCCTATCGGCATCCAAGGTCGCCCCGATGCGGCGAATCATCTCCCGTGCCTCGGGGAAGCGGTAGTTGAGGCTGTGAGCACGGAAGACGACGGTGCAACCGCGTGAGAGCAGTTCGCGAACGATCTCCTCTCCTCGAGGCAGTGAGTAGAAAGCCGTGTCCTTGTAAGGGCCCTTCCACGTCGGAGCATAGAGAACTGTCGAGTTCTCAATCTCACCGACCGGCACCTCCGCGCGGCTGATCTGCTCAACCTGCGGACGACCGACGATGTCGAACTTCTGGCGCGGGATGTGTACCCCATGCCTGGCGTAGCGGTCGACTCCGGCCTGACCAGCCGAGAAGATCTTGTCGTAGATTGCGTGGACCGGGTTGAAACAGGCCGGCTTCTCGGAGTCGCCGTGGTTCAACCACACGTGTGTCATCTCGCGGCGCTCGATGAAGTGCGAATTCTTTCCAGCGTTGTTGACATAGAACGCGGCCTTGAGACTTGAGGTGATGACAGTTTCGAGGCTGCGCAAGGTCGGTCGGTTGATGATGGGGGCATCCGTGACGTTCTGAGCCGCCCGCATCATTTTCAGACTTCGGGTGATGACGATGTATCGGCGTCCCATTCTGTCGAAGTACGGATCCCACATTCCCAGCTGGTAGCCGATTCCCATCGTCGATCCGAAATATACTGCGAATTCCGCCCCGTAGGTATCGAGCATTTCGGGTAGCTCGACCTCGAGTCGCGCGCTGCGGAGGCCCCGGATTAGGCCCGCTGCACAGACGAACACCGCCATTGCCAGCGTGATCAGTGAAAGAACGAGCGCGACAGGGGAAAGGATTCCACTGTAGGACAATATCCATGCGATCACTGTGGTCACCGAACTCGCAATGGCGACATTGCCGCGGCCAAACGGCTGATAGCCGCGAGTCTCGACGCCGGGAAGATTGCGAGCTTCGAGTCCGGTGACGCGCCACGACTTGATGATGCTGGTCTCGAGAACGATGGAGAGCAGGAGGATGAATCCCGCGGTGGCGATGATCCACGACCATCCGAAGACCGTGATCCACTCGAAAGTCAGGGCGAAGACGATAAGAGCCCGTGCACCGTTCGATGCGCGCAGCAGATTCGTGCTCCGGCCGCGACGGCGGATCACTCGCCGATAGATGATGAGATAAATCAGTGTTCCGACGAGCCCGCACGTTGCTGTCACCGCGTGTGAGACCGGCAGAATCGCGAAGACGAAGGTCAGTACGCCGAACAGAGCCGGGGCGATGGTTCTGCCGGCGAGCTGGTTCCAAATCGTCGAGAACACGCTGCGATTGCCAACAGCTTCATCGGTCGAATCGTCGTCCTGCTCCGTCTCGTTCTGGGCGGGTGGTACCGATCCATCGCTGCTTTCGTCGGCGTTCTCGTCGAGATCCGTCGCCTCGTCGTCCTTCGAATCGTTCTCATCGATACTGCGTCGTGCCGCATCTATGAAGTGCTCCGCGTAGCCTTCCGCAGGAAAGTCGCCGAGGTAGTCGGTACGCAGAGCGATTCGCTCAGCTTGCCTCGGATCGTCACGAAGCAGCGCGGTGAGGGTCTCATCGAGATTGCTGAGGTCTCCGTTGAGAACATATGAAGCACGAGCGATGGGATACTCGTCGACGAAATCCTGGCCGATGGCACTGACGGCGACCATGGCGAACGGCTTGCCTGAGTAGAGGTAGTCCGAGACCACACTCGAGACGTCCGAGATCATTGCGTCCGAGAGGTTCGCACATTCGACGACATCCATATCTGACTCGGCTGCTTCGCCGAAGATGTGCTGCCGACAGGTCCGCCTAGTGTCGGCGGCGAGCATCTCCTTGATCTCATCGATGTACGCGACGTCTTCGTCGAACTGGTAGCTGAACGGGTGCGGCCTGAAGATGACTCGTGCGCCGTGGTCAAGCACCCTGCGGAGCATCTGCGCCGCCACCGGCAGCGAATACAACATCGTCTCTTCGACGTGCCCGCGCCACGTCGGCGCGTAGAGAACGGTCGGGTCTTCGACATCGGCCATCGGAGAGTCGAACCGCTCGACACTCTCCAGCTGCGGCCGTCCGACGATCTCGAAGCGATCAGGATCGATGATGACTCCGTGCGCACCATACCGGCGAGTCGCGGCCGGACCGGCTGCGAAGATTCGGTCGTACATGGCATGGAGAGGGTTGTACGAGGTTGGTTTGTCGGAATCACCGTGTCCGAGAAAGACGTGGGTGTACTCCGGATAGCGCACCATCGTGCTGTTCCCCGACGATGCGTTGCAGTAGAAGACCGCTTTGATCGAGTCGGTCAGCACGCTTTCGAGATCCGCGATGCTCCGCCGTGCGATGACGGGAGCGTCCGTCATCGCCGCCAACGTCCTGGCCGGACGTTCATGCCGGGTGACGATCATGAAGCGCCGACCTGTTCGAGCAAGGTATGGGGCCCACATCATGACTTGGTGGGGCGCATCGTCCGGGAGTGCGGTGTAGATGATGAACTCGGGCTGGTAGTCGGCGACTGCGCCGGGCAGTGCCGCCCTCAGAGTCCTGTCCGTTTGGATTCGCGCCAGGGCGGCGATGAGCACCCCGGCGTAGAAAAGATCGAGCAGAATCACCAGAACCAGCCAGATCACGGGGCTCCCGCCCAAGCTCGACAACATCGAACCGAGCAGCAGTACAGCCGCAGACGCCGTCATTAACGGGCGAGCGACAGCAGGCAGCGGTTCAGCTGGCTTAAGTCCGGGGAGATTCGCGGCAAAGGCCGTGCGTTTTGAAACTCCTTTGCCCAGGGAACTTTCGATCAGTACAGGGAAAGCGACGCCCACGAAGGCCAGGGCCGTTACCCACGAGACATCCTGATGGGCTGACCCCGACGAGAAGCTCAGCGCAACCGCGCCTGCGACCAGTGTGCGGATGACCGCGCGGTGACCGAGTGTCGAATCCTTGGCCCAGATCCGAAATAAGTCCCAGGTGAGCACTGCACAGATAAGAGCGAAGAATGTCCACTGCGGCAGCTGCATCAACGGGGCGAACGTCGCGAGAGCGGCAAGCAGAGCGGGCACGGCGTAGGAGAGAGCTGATCCGACCGTCGACCAGACGAATGCCGGTCCTGCTGACTCGAGTTTCGACTCTTCTGTTTCTGCCAGTTTCACTGCACCTTGCCTTTAGCCTCGGCCTAAACGATCCGTCTGCTCTTCAGATCGATGCTGGTCACTGTCGGTTCACGCCTTCGAGCAGGCTGACGGGCGCGCCG
Organism: Brevibacterium sp. CCUG 69071; assembly: GCF_021023135.1. GTDB lineage: Bacteria > Actinomycetota > Actinomycetes > Actinomycetales > Brevibacteriaceae > Brevibacterium. The sequence continues at coordinate 319,632 of NZ_PGFV01000002.1, read as the reverse complement.
AACCGATTTCGTTACGGCTCAGCTTTCCGAATACTCCGAGAGCGGATCGTCCCTGCGCACATCGATGACATGTCCTGTCTTGTTGGAGACGAGGACTTCGAGCGACGCCCGCGCCACAGTTGCCGACTCGAGAAGAGAACCAGGATCCTCCTCACCGAACGCTTTGGTGCGCATCGGCGTTCCAGTCCTTTCCGGATTCACACAGTTGATGCGGACCCCATCGCCGCTCCACTCATCCGCAAGAGCCTGCGTCAGATTGACCGTCGCTGCCTTGGCAGAGCTGTACAGACTGTAACTACCTCGCCCGCGGGTGTACGAGCTCGAGGTGAAGAGAAGGAGGGAGCCTTGTGTCTTGGCCAATTCCGGGAAGAAGGTCTGGGCCAGCAGGATAGGGCCGATGTAGTTGATCTCCGTCGCCTCGTAGATCGTCTCGTCCGAGGTTTCGTCGAGACGAGCAAGGGGCAGCACTCCGGCGGTATTCACGACATAGTCGATCCGACCGGTTTCGGCCAGGATCTCGTCCCGTGCGGCAATGAGGTCTTCTCGCCTATTGATGTGGGTCTTGGTCGTCGAGCGAGAGAATTTCTTGACCGTGGCGCCGTGTTCAGAGGCGAGCGAGGCGATGTCTGCGCCGATACCATACGAGCCGCCGAACACCGCGACCGTCTTCCCTTCGAGAGCTTCGCGAAGTGCGGCCTCGGTCGTCTCATGCTCGTTTCGGCCCGGAAGCTGGAACAGCTTGTCGGCGATGTAGATGTCGATAGGCTGGGTGACCTTCATGTTGCTGTCATCGCCGTTGACAACAGCAATCGGCACCTCGGGGGTGTAACGGAGGACGACGGAGCAATCGTCAGTGGCGACGAAGTTCTCGTCGCGTGCCGCGAAGTCGTAGGCCCGCTGGATTGCCGAGAGTTTGAACGCCTGCGGGGTCTGGCCGCGCCTCAGGTTTGAGCGTGGCGGCACGTCCTTGATGACGGGGTACTGCCCGTCGCCCTCTTCGACCTCGATGATGGTGTCGGCCGAAGGGATCGCGACGTCGACCGCCGCGTTGGTATCGAGCGCATCCACGACGTCGTTGATGATCGTCGGCGCCAAGAGCGGTCGAACCGCGTCGTGGAGGATCACATTGCAGTCATCGGAGTATTTCTCTGCAATGGCTCGCAGGGCTGTCTGCGTAGTGTCATTTCGCGTACCCGAACCCTCGAGCACCGCCGTCACTTTGTCGAAGTCATTCTTCCGAACGATCTCGTGAACACGGTCAAGATGCCCCCGGGCCATGAGGACAAAGATCTCGTCGATCTGCGGATGGTCGTTGAATATCGCCAGAGTGTGCTCCATAATCGGCCGACCGGCGATCTTCACCAGCTGCTTAGGAGTGTCGAGACCAATCCGCGTGCCGACACCACCCGCGAGAATGACTGCGATATTCCTTGTTTCCGTCACTTGCACAACTCCCGATATCGATTGCCTCGGCCCGTCCGATCTGAGCCAATAGAACAGTTTAACAGCGCGCGACGGCCGCGTCACCAGCTGAAGCTCAGCTGACGACGACGGCGATCACAACGCGCACAGGTTGCGGTCTCTGAACCTCAGAGCCCGAGAATCTCAGATGATTCCGCGATGAAGCGATGGGCCGACTCCTGCCCTTCGAATCCGCCCAGATAATAGGCACGAGCGACTTGTCTCGCTTCGCGGAGCGGGTCATCACCGAGCATGTCGTCCAGTGCCGAATTCAATGACGCTTCGTCGCCAGTGATCACGTACGAAGCGCGGGTAGTCGGATACTCGGCTTTGAAGTCCTTCTCGGACATGCGCAGAGTCACCATCGCATACGGCTTGTTCGACTGCATATAGTCCGTCACGATTCCGGACACGTCAGAAACCATCGCATCCGAGGCATTGGCCACATCCGCGACTGAGACATCACCTTCGGCCGGAGGCCCCCACACATGTGTCCTCTGGGAGGTTTCAGCATCCTGGGCCAACAGGTCTTGGATCTCTGTGATGATCTTCCGGAACTTCGCCGCACTCCTGCTGGCTGGGTGCGGACGGAAGATCACGTTGGCATTTCTCTCGATGAGTCCACGAACGATCGCTTCGCCGAACTCCAACGACGAGTAGTTCTCATCGTCGGACTTTCCATGCCACGTCGGCGCGTAGAGCACGGTAAGTGAGGTCTTCGAAGAGATCGGCGTCGATTCGACATCGATCGACTCGGTCTGCGGGCGGCCGATGATTCGGAACTTCTCTTCCGGAATGCTCACCCCGTGGGCACCGTAGCGATCAATGGCTCCTTGTCCTGCGACGAAGAGGAAGTCATAGCTGCCGCTCTTCGCTCGGTAGCTGGCGATCTTGTCTCCGTCACCGTGATGCACCCAAATCGAGGTGATGTCCCGATTCTCCAGGAATCCCTTGTTCGAGGCAGCATTGTGCACATAGAACGCCCCGCGAACCGAGGGCGGAATCACCGAATTGATCTCCTTTGCAGTGGAATCGGCCGGACACACGATTGGTGCGTCAGTGAGCTTCGCCAGCTTGGCGACCGTCGGTTCCCTCAGCGTTTCGATGAAATACGGGACTTTCAACTGACGCACATATTCTTCCCACATCGGGATGTGAAAGGCAGCCGACCCGCCGTAGGGCATCATCGCCACAGGCTCCATCCGTCGAAGCTCACGGAGAGTTCGCCATCGAGCTTTGTCCGCCCATATCCACGCTGCGACGACGTTCCACGCGACGGCCGCCAAGACCACGACTGAGACAATCACCGAGATCCACGGCCCGATCGCGCCTCCGATCAGCAGAAGGAGCGCAATCACCGCGTATCCTGCCCACACGAGTCGGAGCAGACCTTTGACCTGGATCCGCGGTGGTTCTCCGATCACGGGCAGGTTGGTGAGATTTGCCGCCTGAATGGGCCTGACAGCAAGGAACGGTGGTTGAGCACTCACCAACCACGAGGAGACCGAAAGCAAGAGCAGAGCGCACCATTCGACCCACGCCGATTCGTCGAACCATGAGGTGTAAACGGCCCCCAACCCGATCGACAGCACAAGCATGTACTCGAAGCTGATGGTCGAATGTCGAGCCAGACTCGTCGGAGTCGAGGTCAGCGCAAGTGTCATTTCCGAATACCAGACTGCCGCCACAAGAAGCAATCCGAGAATCAGTCCGACAAGGTGGCCGGAGAACGCCAGAAGAATGAACGCGGAGAGTCCCGCAGACATCAATGTCGATCTTCGCGACAGAGGCTCCGGCAGGTAGCCGCCGATGGAGCGCACCACCAGCCGCTGCAGCCGTCGTGCGTAGCGGCCGATTCGATCTTTCACTTCAGACTTCTCTCAGAAACGATGGCAGGGCGTGCTTCATCATAGTGCCCCTACTCGCTCCACGCCTCCGAGAGAGGATCTGAACGGTTCAGGATCACGAGGAGCATCCCGTCAGGGAAGGGCCAGATGATCGCTTGGACCGACGCCGGTGGTCGAGAGAGCTCCACATTCAGCAGCATCGGACGCTCTCAGTGATTGAGCTCAGTGTCTCCCTGCTTGCCTAACTGGGATCACTGATTTCAAGGCGGCTTCCACTACCCCGGCTATCCATGAACTGTACTGACGGATTGCTCGGTCGAAGAACGACAGTGAGCACAATGCAGTGATGAACACTGCCATGACCAGGGTGACCACGATCATCACTGATCCTGACGTGCTGTCCAGCGCGGCATTCAGTGGTTTGTCCAATGATCGGACGATCAGACCATGGAGGAGGTAGACCGACAGACTCCGCTGCCCTGCCGCTGTCAGCAGAGAAGGCAGGACGTTCGTCCACGAGACAAGCGCGACGATCGTCAGCATTGCGCTCGCTCCGAGCAGCACTCGAATACCCACTCCGTACGGTATTGCCACATCCATGAAGTTGAACCCGCGCGCCCCGTAGTACCACTCCTTATCCAGGTCCTGAGTGAAGAAGAGCACCATCGGCACAAGTGCAGCAAGCGTCAATCCGACTTTCGCGGGGATGTTCATCGACGTTGCACAGTCGATCAGCCGCTGGCCGTACAACTTACCCAGAACGAAGAATGGTAGGAAGGTCAACGTCCGAGCCACCGCGAACTCATAGTCGATGACAGGAATGATCCCTCCCACGGCACCCGCTGCGAGGGAGACGATGACCACGGCCCGTGGAAACCTTTCGATCACCGGAACCAGCAACGTCCACCAGATCATGGCGAGGAGGAACCAAAGGATCCAGTAGGGCATGATTGCAGAGAAGTCGGGATATTCGCCGTCCAAGGTCCGCATCAAGACGTAGTAGACGGCCTGTGAAGACACCAAGAGCACAACGAACACGAGAACTCGGCTGAGCAGTCTATTCGACTTCGACGTGATTCCAGCCAGAAACACGAACGCCGGCATATGGAACGAATAAATCGCTGTGAGTTCTGCACGGCTAAAGCCCATGTCCCAACCCGAGATCTGCTCAAGAAGGTGTCCGTACACGACCAACAGGATGAGAAGACCTTTGGCCTTGTCTAATCGGAAGTCACGTGGCTTTCCGACAGCAGGTCGGAGTGCCTCTCTCTTGCTGTTCATGTCTCATCACTCCCAGGTCGCGGCAACGGTTGACTCGAAGTTCGCGGAATCACCGGTCATATGGAGTCTTCGAAATGCCGATTCTCGGCTGTGATGTCTGCAGCGCACTCAGACGATCGGCGGTCGACCATGCCGCGACATGCGCAGCACTCCCTTTCCCGAGAGTTTGTGTCTTTCCTCGTCTTCGCCCCATGGATCGAGTTTCCACCCTTCACGCCAACCCTGGAACCATGGTTTGAGCTGTTGGGGTTTGTTTGCCCACTTCAAGGTCTGCATGAGAGTCCACGAACCGACGTAGGCCCAGTTGAAAGGCCAAGGAAGGTTGCGCCTAGCCAACCAGACGCGATTGCGTGCATTCATGTAGAAATACTCATCGTGTCGCCGGGGGTCGATGACAGGGTGCGCGACGGCCAAATCACCCATGTACCAGACAACGTACCCGGCATCCCAGACGCGCCATGCAAGCTCGATGCCTTCGTGGGCATACCAGAACGGAGCCGGCCAGCCTCCACATTCGTCGAAAGCCCGTCGTTGTAGGCAGACTGCGCCCTCCCACACGGAGAACACATTTGAGGAATGATCCGCCTCGCCCTTCCTCAGGCGCGGGATCCACCGCTTCGGTGCATCAGGCCCTCCCGGCTCCTCCACCCGCGGTTGCACCAATCCGACTTTCGGCTTCGTACGCATCAGCTGTGCCATACGCATGAGCGTCGTGTCGTCGGGCAGCCAGGCATCATCATCGAGGAAGAAGAGGAACTCGCCCTTCACATGCGGTACACCGGCGTTGCGACCGGCCGGTATACCCAGGTTCTCCGGTAGCCCGAGCTTCTTGACCGATGAAGGAATGCCCTCCGGTTCCCATCCATTGCCGACACAGACGACGTCGAGTTCGACGCCCTTCTGCGCAAGCAGGGACTCGAATCCGCGGTTGAGCTCGTCAAGGCGTTTGCCCTGTGACAGGACGACGACGCCGAACGTGTATTTGCGGCTGGACTCGAAATGCTGCGCGAGCAGACGAGGTGATTCGGTCATGACAGCCGCTTCGAGGCCATGATGGCCATAAAGTGTCCGATGACCGAAAGTAGGCAGAGCGGGGCCATGATAAGGATCAGCCAACGCTCTCCGAAAAGGGGCCCGCCCTCAAGCGGCATCGCAATCATTGTGACAACGCTGGCGATGACAGCCATGAGAGACATTTCAACAGAGTGATAGATGCGATGAAACGGCACGAACCGCGCGGCGCGCTTGAGTTTCGCGACCAGACCCGGGGTGAGCGCGGTTGCTTCCTTGGAGTCAGTCAGTTTATCGAGGCCGTTGAACGCCCGGGACACATGCACCATGTCATTCAGCGCCTTATTCAGAAGGACGAAGCCGGCCAACACGGTTCCGGCGAGCAGGTATCGGTAAGTGCCTGCGGGGTCGTCCGACAGATTCTGCCATTCTCCGACTGCCCGGATTCCCAAAGCTACAGCCACGAGGCCTTCGGTAGTGTAATGGCCCACTTTGTCGAGGAATACGCCCTTGGCTCCGCTGGTCTCCCGCCATCTGGCAACTTCGCCATCACAGCAGTCGATGTACATCTGCACTTGGGAGAAGAAGACAGCAAGAAGCGCACCCCAAATGCCGGGGATCAGAAGGCTGGCGGCAATGCACCAACCGGCGAAGATCATCAGTCCGGTGACGCCGTTGGCACTGATCCGTGTGCGAACCAGCAACATGGTGAAATAGATCGAGATGTGACGCAGATAGAGTTGCGCCGTCCAATGTTCAGCGTTCTTCCGGCTGCGGACTTCGGGCGGTTGCGCTTTGGCCCGCAGCTCGGACAGGGTCGGGTGCGACGGCTCATGGGCGGAGTCCATCGGCACTCCTCCTTCTGCGTTTTTCCCTGCGGTCATAATGCGAATAAACCTTACCCGTGATCCACGGTCTGGTTGAACGACTGCGGCGGTGGCTCATCGGCGGAGAAGCCGTTTCACCCTTCGCGCCAATCTCTGACGCAGGCGGAGACCAGCGCTGACCTTGACACTGAGGTTTCCCGCCTTAGTCGTATAGAGTTCGACCTCACGATCGTCGCTGAACAGCTGAGCGAACTTTCCTTCCGGACCGCGGAACCTCTTCGACGGATGGCCCGCGCCGGGAGTGATCGAGAGATTATAGCGAGTGATCTTCGACGTCAATGGCAACGCCGATTTCGGGATGGAAGCACGCGCATCCCCGTTCTCGCGTTCGAAAGGGACCTTGACCACTTGGTTGTCATCTTGCCGAGAGGTGACGACCAAGGAGGGCAATGTCCCGTTGTCGGGCAAGCGATCGAAATCACCACAGATCGTCACCCGACCGCGTTTGCTGCTGGCAGAAGTGAAGCTGAAATCGACACTGTCCGTCGCGACGTAGTCGGCGATCGCTTCCATATCACCGGTGCGAACCAAATCGGTTCGAGTGCGAGCCACATCATTCATCTTGTCGTAGCGCCGGGTGTTGATGAACCGTTCGATGAACCTCTGCTGGGAGTCCAACCAGGCCTGGCGATGTTCCGGACGCTGCTTGTTCCACCTAGAGTTGGCGAGGTTGTGGAGCACCTTCCTCAAGTAGATCTCATTGATGATCCGGTCGCCGGTGTCTTCGTCTTCGCAGTACTCTTCGACATTCGAGCTCATGACGCAGACTGCGTTGATGTACTCTGCAGGGTCTTTCGGCTGAGAACTGAGATGGTTCTGCTCGGGATGGTGGATGAGGTAGTAGAAATCGTATCCGGAGAGAATCGACACGCGAGCTGCCTGCAGATAGGCCCTGGACAGCATCTGGCCGTCTTCGAGTCGCGTCTTCTGCTCTGGGAAGCGAATTCCGCTGTCGAGCAGGAAGGTACGGCGGAACAACTTATGCGGAGTCAGTGTCGTGAAGCAGGTGACTAGATCTGCATCGATCTGAGTCGTCTTATATCGCCATTGCGCATGAGGACGACCCCTTGTCACAATCTTCGGCACGACGACGTCGCTCGAGTGCTTGTCGGCGAATTCCGCCAAGCGTTCAAGAGCTCCGGCCGCACCTAGTTCATCGTCCGGATCGGCGAAGAAGACGTAATCACCGCGAGCCGCCCCGAGACCGACATTGCGCGGTTTCCCCGGCCACCCCGAGTTCTCCTGATGGATGACGCGGATGTTCGGGTGATCCGCAGCGAACTCATCAAGCATGATCCCGCTGCGGTCGGTTGATCCGTCGTCGACCGCGATGAGTTCAATCGCTTCACTTGGCAACGACTGGCGAAGGAAGCTGCCGATGAAATCAGAAAGGAAGAGTTCGGCGTTGTAGACGGGAGCTACAACGCTTACTCGTATTGACTCAGCCACAAAATAACCTTGGTCGATGGGAGATCAGGACTTACCGAGTTCGGATTTGATGCGGGTCGTCGAGATCTCAGGTGTCCGGGGCAGATAGACGACCTCGCACTTGTCCTTGAGGAAGTCGAACTCGCCTTCCCAATCATCGCCCATCACGAAGGTGTCGATGTGGTACTTTTCGACGTCGGTCGACTTCTGCTCCCAGTTGTCCTCCGGGATGACGAGGTCGACGTAGCGGATGGCCTCAAGCATGTGCTTGCGTTCGGCATAGGAGAAGTAGGACTTCTTACCCTTGCCGGCGTTGAACTCGTCGCTCGAGAGCGCCACGACCAGGTAGTCGCCCTGCTCCTTGCATCGCTGCAACAGACGAATGTGCCCATAGTGGAGCAGGTCAAACGTGCCATAGGTGATGACTCGGCGCATCGATTACCATCCAAACGATCAAGGCCCCGATTCTCGGGGCCGAAAAAACCTTGCGTTCAGCGGCAGTTTACCATTTTGGCACCTGAGTCTCCCGCTTGGCGATGCCGATCACACGTCTCCGCGACCGGCCAGTGCGGTCGTCCGGTCGTCGATCACCGCCAGACCTGCTTCGATGAACCGTTCCACCTGCTCATTCGCTGCGGTACCGCCAAGGTAGTGCTCCGACAGCTGATCGGCGCTCCCAGCCGACCCACTGCCGGCCTGCAGCAGATTGACCAGCTGATCTTCTCTGCCTACCTCGACGACCGGGCAACGGTCGAACAGCCCCCCGGCGAGCACCTCGGCGCCCGGGTTGTGAGGCGCGACCATGACAAGCGGTCTGCGTGTGGAGAGCCAATCGAAGGCGACCGACGACATCTCTGCCAGACAGACATCGGCAACATCGAGCTGCCAGGACACATCGGGCGTGTTGTCGACGAAGCCTCGCGGGTCGGCGGCGACGATCTCTTTGACCGATTCCAGTGCCTTGGCAAATCCCTCATCTTGGAATCCGGTGCGAGGGTGCGGTCGGAAGATCACTCGATACCCGGCGCTGAGCATGCCGCGGACGAACGTGTCCCCGTTGTAGGCGAGGGTGCCATAAGCCATCGACGGAGAGTCGCCTTCCCACGTGGGTACGTAGAAGACGGTCGGCCCGCTGGGAGCAGATGCGCCGAATTCCCGCCAGATCTGCGGCACCGTTCGCGGACGGTCGAGTTGCGGGCGTCCGACATCGACCATGCGTTCTGAATCCATCCCGACGAGCGTGCATCCGATCCGTTCTCTTGCGGCCTGACCTGCGGTGAAGATGTAGTCATAGGCCTTGAGCTGATTGGAGATCATCGAGATCTTCTCGCTCTCGCCGTGACTGAGATGCACATGCGCCGGTCGCGGAAACTTCATTGCCTGAAAGTTCAGCAGAGCCTGATTGACGTAGAAGACGAGACGAAGCGAAGTCGCGGACATGAAGGAGTCGAAACCCGCACTGCGGCGCGAGAACCGCACCGGGATATCCGTCTGCTCACGCAGGCGTCGGGCGGAGCGGATATTCCGCGACAGGATCCCGAAGGGCTGATCACCATAGCCCTGCTCTCGGAGTCGATCTCGCAGCTGATCCATCGGCCACAGCCACTGTTCGAGCTGGTAGACGGAGTCCAGGTCTGCGGCGAAGTAGGCTGCTGCGACAAAATCGTCGGAGTCTTGAGGTGCGAAGTCGGACGAATATCGAGCCTCATCGAGGACGTTGCCACCAAGGCGGCGACCACGACCTGCTGCCTTTGTACCCAGGTCGAGCCCCTGCTTCGCTCGTCGTGTCAGTGACTCCGGAATCTTCGTCATGCACCTATTGTGCCTGGACACGTCACCTTCGAGTACCTTTGACACTGTCCGAGGGAAGGGAAGCGTGATGGCCAGAGCACGCAGGCACAAGACCGAGCGGGCACCTCGGCGCAAGCAGCCGGTGCCCACGAACGGCACGAGCCCCACAGCCGCGCCGGTTCTCATCAGTCGACGCATCGTCGACAGCGTGCCGCAGCAACTCAACGTCACGACCACCTTCGCCGAGGCTCTCGTCACCCCGACACACGACTCCCCCGCCGCAGCCGACGGCTCCCCCACCCACACCGAGGACTCAGCGCCGGCGACCGAGGACACGACCGCCTCGGCGGCGGAGATCCACCAGATCATCGTTCCCCGCTCCACGCCTGCGCTCCTCGAGGAGATCGCCTCGGCGTGGGAGCTGCACCCGGTGCTCATCGATGACCTCTTCCACGCCAACCAACGACCGAAGGTCGAACGATACGGTGAAGTGCTCTTCACCGTCATCAAGTCCGCGGTCTACGTCGACTCCGCCGAGGAGGTCGAGTTCAAGGAATTTCACATCCTCATGCGCGATGACACCCTCGTCGTCATCTGCCAGGACGACCACTTCATCGACGCCACCCCGATCCCCGAGCGCCGCGAGGACATGGACGCCTACTTCACCCACGAGAAGCGGCAGTGGACGACCGACCGAGACCTGCTGACGCTGGGCCCCGAAGCCCTGATCTACCGCCTCCTCGACACTGCCGTCGACACCTACTTCCCCGTCCTAGACGGACTCCAGGACGACAAAGAGGGCATCGAACGCCAGGTCTTCAGCGGTGATGCCGCCGCGGCCGCCCGCATCTACCTGCTCAGCCAGGAGGTCATCGACGTCCTCCACACCTCCACACACCTCAACCGACTGACCCAGGCGCTGGGCAACGGGGCCACGAAGTACGCGATCCCCGAGTCCCTGCAGGCCTACCTCGACGACGTCACCGACCACCTGACCCGAGTCCTCGCCGAGGCGGCCGAACTGCGCGAGGCCCTGTCCCAGATCCTCAACGTCAATTCCACCCTCGTGGCCCAACGTCAGAACGAGGACATGAAGAAAATCTCCGGCTGGGCCGCGATCCTCTTCGCCCCTACGCTGGTCGGCGCAATCTACGGAATGAACTTCGACGACATGCCGGAGCTGCACTGGGCCTTCGGCTACCCGATGGCGCTCGGGCTCATGCTCGGACTCGGCATCGTTCTCTACGTCGTCTTCCGGGCGAAGAAGTGGATGTGAGGGCCCTTCCTCAGCTGTTCTTGTTTCGTGCCATCAGTCGCCCCAGGTAACGCTTAGCCCGTTTCGACATCGGCACGTCCAAGCGCTCGATGACCCTCGACTGCAACTCGACCATCTTTCTCGTCTCTTCGAGTTGCTTCTGAGATTTTGCCAACTGGGATTTTAGCGTGGACACCTCTTTGCTCAGGCGATTGTCGACGGATTTCAGGGTCGGTTGCGGTTGCTTGGTATGAGGCAGATCTGGTCGAAATGCGTATCGGAGCCGCTGATTGTCCACCTTCTTGCCCTGTCGGAGCCACCACAATCGCGACACGACTTCCCGCGTTCCGGCTTCACCGCGGGCGAGTACGGGGTGCACCATCTCGGGTAGCTCCGCTTCGGCGAGCTTAGAGTCGTAGTCGTTGATCTGTTCGTTTTCCTGATAGATATTCTGCAGATCGTTTTTATCAAGGAAAGAGGTGAAGCGGGCGAAAGCTTCAGGAAGCCGCTGATGGAAATTCGAGTAGTCTGCATACTCATAAAGATCTTCAGCGCGCGTAGCTTCAGTAATCTGATTTATGGGGACATACGGAATCTGGTGATAGTCCGCGAGTTCTCGAGTCCGAGAGTCGTGAGCAATCAGCAAGGTGGGCGTGCCCGACAGGATTCCAGCCACCGAACCGTGGATCCGGGTACCCAGAACGAAATCGAAATCTCGGAGGTAATCGACCCATGTATCTGGATCCAATGGAAATCTGATCTGATCGTTGAGATGCAGCAGACTATCGGGGTTGACCAAATCGGTAATGGCGTCCTGCGGACTCGCGGTTTCGCCCCAAACCATGGTGTTGAGATCCCACGAATTCTGTGGAATGTACCGAAGTCGGCTGAACCGCTGACTGTGGTTTCGGATCACCGGGACCATGACTGGCGTTTCCGGGGAAGCGGACATCGCGAGCGACCCTGTCGTGTTCAATCCGGAACCAAGGGGACGGACGCTTGGCCGGGGCCCGTGCATGAATACGGATGGGCAGCCAATGACATCGACATGTTCGTTGCCGAACCCCAGGCGCTTCAGATACGCCTCAGTGTCTTCGCCGCGCACACCGACACTGGCCGACCGGTCCAAGACCGCCTTCATGAACCGTCGTACGTCATCGTCGAGTTCCGAATCGGGGATGTCCTCGCCTACCAGAGGATGTTGGCTCCCTACTCCGACGACAGTGACAGGGATGGAGAGACCCTCGATGACCTTGGTCAGGTTGGACAGATTTTGTCGAAATGATGGTCTGAACGCATTGGCGAGCGGGACGACGAAACTGTCGAACTCATCATTGATCCGCTGAATGTATTTGTCGTCGATGCCATCGCGCCCAGAGTTGTAACTGTTGGCAACGACTTCCGAACCTTCAACGCTGAGTGCGCGGAAGACCGATTGGCCGAACAAGAGATTTCCGATGTTCGTGGCCAGCACGTTCTGGGTAAGGACCGACTCTGCCACTACGGGCACCCATGGGGATTTAGCCCCTCTTATCAGAATACGCGGCACCAGCAGCTCCCTCGGTCTACGATAAAACACAAATAGTCTCGTTAAACTATCAGCCAGACGAATAATTGAGAAATCAACCAACATCTCGCAGGAGCTTTGTGGGATTGATTTTCTTTCACTCGTCTGTGCCCGACCTATTGGTCTCTGTTTACACTAGTCCCTCGCGAGCCGGATCACGCCAGCCAATGAGAACACCGGAGCTCCACTGGGCCTTCGGCTACCCGATGGCGCTCGGGCTCATGCTCGGGCTCGGCATCGTTCTCTACGTCGTCTTCCGGGCGAAGAAGTGGATGTGAGGACCCAGCGCCCGAGGACGTCCTGATCTCCGCCGCAGTCTCCTGATCTGCGGCGATCGTTCGCCGCCGCTTCGCCTGCTCTCGTTCTTCCGTTCACGTCGGTGTCTCCCCGTGCTCGCTTGGCGACCGTAGCGTCACCGTCGTGAATGCGAATGACAAGAAACTCATCCGTCCACGTCCATCCACGATCCTCGCCACCGCGGTCATCGCGGGCACGGTCATCGCAGGCACCGCCGCGGTGCCGGGCGACGCAGCCACAGCCTCGGCGGCAGTTTCCGCCTCATCCGTCGGCTCGCAGGACGCCGTTTCTCAGGCGGCGGGCTCGCAGGCCGCCGGCCTCGGTGACGGCAACGCCGATCCCTCACCGAAATACGCGGCTCCCGCCACCCTCTCCGACCTCGAGTACCCGACCACCATCTCCCACCGAGGCGGCGCCGACGTCCACCCGGAGGAGTCCATGGAGGGCTTCCTCGCCTCGGCGAAGGACGGATTCCTGCTCGAGATGGACATCCAGTTCCTCGAAGACGGCACCCCGGTCCTCAACCACGACGACACCGCCGACCGCACCCTCAACGGAGCCAGCGGGAAGATCCGCGACCTCAGCCCCGCGGAATGGGACCAAGCCACGATCAAACACCCCACAGGCGGTGACCCCGCACCGACGGTCACACTCGAGGAGCTGCTCGACGAACTCGGCGGAGACGTCGTCATGGTGCCCGAGATCAAGCCCGGAGCCACCTCGGCGGAGGTCGACCAGGTCCTCGACGAATTCGACAAGCGCGGACTCGCCGACTCCCTCATCGTCCAGTCCTTCGACTTCGCAGCCGCGAAGACGATCGCCGAGCGCGGCTACACCTCGCTCTACCTCACCGGGGCCAGCCTGCCCGCGGGATCGTTCGACGAAATCGCCGACGCCGGAATCGACTGGATCGGACCGAGCACCGAGCTGCCGAAGCACGACATGCACAAACTCGACAAGGCCGGCTTCCACGTCGCGCCCTACACTCTCGGGACGGCGAAGGACGGGCACCGCCTGCCCGGGTGGATCGACGGGTTCTTCACCGACGACGCCTGGACCGACTGACCCTCCGGCGCCGAGGTGGGGCGCGGGTTCCATAGGATCTGTGCTTCGGCGATAAGCGCACGCCGGTCATCGTTCCGTAGACTGCGATCATGGAGCCTCTCGAACGCAGTGCACCGATCCCCGACCCGCTGACTCCCTACCTTGCGGTCGACCGTTCGACGCCCCGGTACGAATGCTGGGTGACCGGGCACATGGTCGCCGGACTCGACGGCACGGCAGCGATCAACGGACGCGTCGGGGCACTCTCGACGACACCCGACCAGACGCTGTTCCGACGGATGCGGCGGATCGCAGACGTCGTCATGGTCGGTGCCGAAACGATCCGCCGCGAAGGCTACGCCCCGATCCGACTGTCTGACAGCGCCCGGGAACAGCGACGAAGTCGCGGCCAGTCCGAGATGCCGCCGGTGGCCGTGGTCAGCCGCAGCCTCGACCTCGACTGGTCCTCCTCGGTCTTCGCCGACGCTCCGGACGGCGCCCGCACCATGGTCATCACCTGCGCGGACGCCGACCCGGATCGTCTGGCCGCGGCCGAGCAGGCCGCGACGGTGGTCATCGCCGGCACCGACCGTGTCGACCCGGCGGCGGCTCTCCGGTCTCTCGCAGGTCTCGGCTTCGGGGTCGTGCTCTGTGAAGGCGGGCCCAGGTGGCTCGGCGAACTCGTCGCGGCCGACCGCCTCGACGAACTGTGCCTGTCGGTCTCGCCGCTGATGGGAGGAGATCCGCTTCCGGTCAGCGTCGCGCCCTCGGGTGCGGGGATCGCCCGATTCGCGCTCAAGACCACGATGGTCGAAGACGACACGCTCTTCCTCCGCTACGAATCGACTCGCCCGGAGAGGGCACGCCATGAATGAGCGATCACAATGACCGGGCAGGACATCTCCGAGCTCATGAGCTCGGCCGACTCTCCGATGGTCATCGTCACCACCTCGGCGGAAGGCGAACGCGCCGGTTGCCTGGTCGGCTTCCACGCGCAGTCGAGCATCTCCCCCGCGCAGTACTGCTTCTGCCTGTCGAAGGCCAACCACACCTATCGGGTCAGCCTGCGGTCCACTCGCTTCGCAATCCACTTCCTCACCAGCGACGACTTCGCCCTGGCCCGCCATTTCGGAACCCGTTCCGGTGAGGAATGCGACAAGTTCGCGGGGATCGAGGTCGAATCGGACGAGCGCGGAGTGCCGCTGCTCACCGCTCTGCCCAACCGCATGGTCGTCGAGCGCATCGCCATGCTCGACGACGGCGGCGACCACGTCGCCACCACGGCTCGGGTGCTCTCGGTCGAGAACGTCGGGCCCTTCACTGCCCTGCGCGCCTCCGCGGTGGCAGACCTCCGAGCCGGCCACGCCAGCGATGAGCGAGTGATCCACCCGGACTGATTGGGCTCAGGCGTTCTGTTTCGTCTTTCTGCTGCTCTCACGCTCGAGCGCCTCGACGAGTTCGCTCTTGGTCATCGAGGAACGCCCGGGTATCTTCAGCCGCTTCGCCTGCTCGTACAGGTGTTCCTTCGAGGCGGTGGCGTCGACTCCTCCTGCTGTTGTGCGGTCGGTGTTCTTCCCGCCCTTGCTCTGTGCATCCGAAGGACCGGGCGAGGGCTTCGCCTCCCACTTGTCCCCGACCTTCTCGAAGGTATGTTTGAGGGTGTCGTAGGCGACCCGATGGGCGCGCTCCTCGTCCTGATACTCATCCATGGCCGAGTCGTAGGCCTTCGCAAAGGTCCGCTGCGCCTTCTGGCTCGAGCGCCTCAGGGTCGCGGGCAGCTCCGACTTCTTCGGCTTTCCCGATGGGCTAGTCTTCGGCATGATGACCACTTCTCCTCGCTGGTGTGTGGAGTTCACGGTTCTGTCGACACTAACTCACTTGTCCGATTCGGGTAAGGGGTGCGGACGTCAGCAGTGGGTGCAGCCTTCGGTGTAGGGTTCAGCTGTCGGTGTAGGCGTGCAGCCGCCAGCGTGAGGCGCACCGGTCAGCATGGGGCGCAGCGGTCAGATCCGGACGTCGGCGGGATCGATATCCTCGCGGAGTCCCCGCCACACGGGATGACGCAGTCGTCCCGCCTCGGTGAAACCGCTGAAGCTGACTTCACCGACGAGGTCAGGGCGCACCCAATGCGCATCGTGCGAGTCCGCGACCGGGACTGACAGGGCCGGTGTCTTTCGAGAGCGACGCTCCAGTGATCTGCTCAATGTCTGCAGCTGATGATCGTCGAATCCGGTCCCCACCCGACCCAGGTAGCGCAGAGTGTCCCCATCGGGGGCGGCTAAGAGCAGCGAGGCGAAGGTCCCGGACCGTTCGCCCTTTCCTGTTCTCCACCCGACGATGAGGACATCGCGAGATGATGTGTGCTTGAGCTTGAGCCAGGTGCGGGTGCGGCGGCCGGGCAGATAGACGCTGCCTGTCTTCTTCGCCATGACTCCCTCGAGCTGCAGCTCGCGGCTGGAGTCCATGGCCTCATCCACATCGCCGTGGAAAGCTTCCGGCACATGGATGTGCTCACTCTCCGTGACGAGTTCGAACAGACGCTCTCGACGGTCACGATAGGCGGTGCGCAGCAACGATGAGCCGTCGGCATGGAGGATGTCGAAGAGCATGAAGTACACGGGAGTTCGCTGTCTCCCCCGCTCGATGTCACGCTCATCGGTGAGTCCGATCCTGCGTTGGAGTCGGCCGAAGTCCGGTCTGCTTCCCGATGTCAGGGCGACGATCTCACCGTCGAGCACACAGTCGACTCCGACACAATCGGCGAGTTCGGCCAGCTCCGGAAATGCCCGTGTCATGTCCTGGCCGTTTCGGCTGGTCAGCGCGACACTTCCGGGGCGACTTTTGCGGGCCGGCTGCACCGCCGCGAGCGCGCGGACTCCGTCCCATTTCATCTCGAATGCCCAGTCCTCTTCCCCGGTCCCGTGGCGAATCGAGTCGAGGTCGCCGATGCTCGCAAGCATCGGCGACAGATCCGAGGCGTCTTTCGGCGCCGGATCCTGGGCAGAGTCAGGGTCAGAGGCTGAGTCTGGCCCCGTCCGCGAGCCCGAGTCCGAGACATCGTCCATGAGGTGGATCATCCAGTTCTTGTCCGGGTCCTTGTTCGGGCCATGACTCCCGGTGCTGAACAGAGCGAATCGGCGCACTCCCCCGAGTCCGCCGTTGTCACGTCCGTGCAGGACGGCAATGATCTCCTTCCCCTCCTTCCATTTCTCGAGTTCGTAGGTACCCGAGTCCCAGATCTCGACCTCCCCGGCACCGTACTCACCCTTGGGGATCGTGCCCTCGAAGCGGCCGTATTCGAGCGGGTGGTCTTCCGTCTGCACCGCGAGGTGATTCTTCTCGGGGTCGTCCGGTGGACCTTTGGGCAGCGCCCACGAGACGAGCACGCCTTCATGTTCGAGGCGGAAGTCCCAGTGGAGTGACCTGGCATGATGCTCTTGGATGACGAAGGAGAGCTCGTCCCCGCTCGTTCCGTGCGTCTCCGGCACCGGTTCGTCCGTCTTCGTCGGATCGCGCTTCGAGCGATAGATCTCCAGACGATCACGCACCGGCGTGCTGTCATCATCGGTTTCGGGCGCCGAGGCGGTGCCGCCGTTCGTCTCGGCGAGGGGTTCGAGCAGATCCCCGAATTCTTCGACCCGTTCAAGGACCTCGTCGAAGCGCAGCTGCTCGACCGAAGTCGGATCGTCGAGTTCATCCCAACTTCGCGGGGCGGCAACGGTCGGAGCGAAGCGCCCCCGCAGCGAGTACGGCGCCACCGTGGTCTTGGCCGCCGAATTCTGCGACCAGTCGATGAGCACCTTGTTTTCCCGCAGCGACTTCTTCATCGCAGAGACGATGAGCTTCTCATTATCGGATTCGAGGCTGCGCGCCAGTTCATGAGCGACATCGGAGATCTCCTGCGAGGTCGCCGAACCGTCGAGCGGGGCGTAGAGATGGATGCCCTTGGACCCGCTGGTAACGGGGAAGACCTCGAGGTCCATGCCTTCGAGCAGTTCCCGCACCAGCTGTGCGACCTCGACGCAGTCGGCCAACCCTCTGCCCGCCCCGGGGTCGAGGTCGAAGACCATCCGGTCCGGGTATCGGCTCTCCGAGGTGACCGTCCCCGGGTCCTTCGCGCCGCGGCTCACCCTCCACTGCGGAATGTGGATCTCGAGTGAGGCCATCTGCGCGAGGTACGTCAGGGTCGCCAGATCGTTGACCAAGGGATACCGCTTCGAGCCGGTGGAATGCCGAATCGACCGCGAGGGCATCCACTTCGGAGCCGAATCCGGCAGATCTTTCTCGAAGAACACCTCGCCGGGATCGTCCGGGGTGCCCACGCCGTCGACCCAGCGTTTGCGCGTCGCGATTCTGTCCTTCGCATGCCGAATGAGGCAGGGGGCGATCTGGGCGAAGTAGTCGAGGACCTCACCCTTGGTCGTGCTGGTCTCGGGATAGAGGACCTTGTCGAGATTGCTCAGGGACAGTCGATGACCGTCCACGCTGACCCTCTGCTTGCGGCTGGTCATGAACACCTCCTCCTATGCGACTCGTGTCGACCACGGTCGCGGGATCCCCAGTCTCTGCAGTTCACGGTACTCGGCGGTGCCCGGGCGCAACAGGGGCTGTGAT
The DNA here is from genome assembly GCF_021023135.1 of Brevibacterium sp. CCUG 69071. GTDB lineage: Bacteria > Actinomycetota > Actinomycetes > Actinomycetales > Brevibacteriaceae > Brevibacterium. Next base: position 301,149 of record NZ_PGFV01000002.1, on the reverse strand, counting down.
TTCGCCGACGGCCCTAGCCAAGCAGCGGAGACTGAGTTTGAATGGACGAATGAGAGCCATCTGGACCGGGTCCATTGCGTTTGGTCTCGTCAATGTGCCGGTGAAGCTGTACTCGGCCACAGAAGACCACGATGTCCGGATGCATCAGGTGCATGCGAAGGACGGCGGCCGCATCCGCAATCAGCACCGGTGCCAGGAGTGCGGCAAGGTCATCGACTTCGATGACATCGTCAAGGCCTACGACGATGGTGATCACCGAGTCGTCCTCACGCATGAGGACTTCGAGGCCCTGCCCGCGGATGACAGCAGCGACCTCGATGTGCTCCAGTTCGTTCCCAGCGATCAGATCGACCCGATCATGTTGGAGAAAGCCTACTTCCTCGAACCGACGTCGAAGACTCCCAAGGCCTACCTGCTGCTGCGGCAGACGCTCAAGGACACCGACAGGACAGCGATCGTCAAGCTGACTCTGCGCACGCGAACACGGCTGGCCGTGCTGCGGGTATGCGGAAAGCTCCTGATGATCCAGACTCTGCGGTGGGCCGATGAGATCAGAGACGTCGACTTCAAAGGCGTCGACTCCCGCGCGAAGATCTCCAAGAAGGAACTCGAGATGTCGGCTGAACTCGTCGACTCGTACTCCGAGGATTTCACTCCCGAGGAGTTCACTGATGACTACCAGGAGGAGCTGCGCAAGCTCATCGACGCCAAGATCGAATCGGGAGACTCTCTCGATCTGGAGAAGACGTTCTCCGAGGACGACGAGGACGACGAGTCCTCTGGCGACGTCGTCGACCTGATGGAAGCGCTGCGCAAGTCGGTGGACAGCAGCCGGAAGTCGACGGGGAAGAGCCGGAAGACCACTGGGAAGAACCGCAAGACTACAGGCAAGAAGACGTCGAAGAAGCGCACCGGCTGAGGCCGGAGCGGCAGCACCACACAGCGACAGACAGAAGGGCAGAGTCAATGAGTGATCAACTGACCATGCAGAATCCCGTCAACCGCTACCCCGACATCTCACCACCGAAACAGGACCAACCGGAACCAGGCCTGGACGTCGAGCTGATACCGAGAACTGACCGCGGTGAGGACACCTACCGGGGAACCGGCAGACTCGAAGGACGGAAGGCCCTGATCTCGGGGTCCGATTCCGGTATCGGTGCGGCAGTCGCCATCGCCTTCGCCCGTGAGGGTGCAGATGTTGCTCTGTCCTACCTCCCGGAAGAGGAAGACGATGCACAGCACGTCTGCGAGATCATCCGACGCGCAGGCCGCACAGCGCTGCCTCTGCCCGGTGACCTCAGAGATCCCGCATACTGCCGCGATCTGGTCGAGGAGACGCTCAGTGGTCTGAGTGGGCTCGATGCCCTGGTCAACAACGCCGGCAGACAGATCGCCGTGGACAGGGTCGACGACCTCTCCGAGGAGCAGTGGCGAGACACCTATGAGACGAACATCCACGCGATGTTTCGAGTCGTCAAAGCCGCGGTCGACCATCTGCCGGCCGGCTCGACGATCGTGAATTCCACGTCCGTGCAAGCCTATTCGCCGTCCGCGCACCTCATCGACTATGCGTCGACCAAGGCCGCCATCAACAACTTCACCAAAGGTCTGGCGACACAGCTGGCTCCGCGCGGGATCCGCGTGAACGCGGTGGCCCCGGGGCCGATCTGGACTCCGCTGCAGGTCTCGGACGGTCAGCCGAAGGAGGCTCTGCCCCACTTCGGAAAGAACACGCCGCTGGGTCGGGCCGGTCAGCCGACAGAACTGGCTCCGGCCTACGTCTTCCTCACCTCGTCCGAGTCGAGCTACGTCCTCGGCGAGACCCTCAACGTCAACGGCGGTCAGCCCACTCCCTGAGCGGCGGACGCGGTTTCGCCTGCGATCGCCGAGGTGGTCAGCCATCCCCGCCGAGGCGGATCAGCCGTTACTGTTGCCTGCCTCGGTCTCGTTCTTCGCTGCGGCGAGAATCCCCTGCGGCAAATCCGCCTCGGTCAGCGCCTCGAGAAACTCGATGACCGCACGTCGCTGTTCATGGCTGAGCGCGGCTGCCGCATCGAATCGGCGGGCGTGCTGACGACCGATCGACTCGTGCGCGGCCCGGGCGGTCGCTTCGGTGACCTGAATGCACACAGTGCGCTGATCGTGCGGGTGGGGAAGGCGGACGAGGTGCCCAGCGGCGACGAGCCGGTCAACGAGCTTCGTGGTCGCAGCGCTCGAGATGCCGACCCCGGCGGCGACATCTTTGGGGGTGGAGAGGTTCCCCCGCCGATGGGCGCGGACGAGCATGTGGATGGCGCGCATGTCGGAATCGTTGAGCCGCATAAATCGACGCGACGCCTCGGCGAGGGCCCGGTCGGCCTCCCGCCACCGCCGCAGTGCCTCCATCACGGCGTTGGATTCTCTGATTTCGGCTGCGCTCAGCTGCGAGCGATCGGAGAAGTCCAAATCGTCCGTAAAGTATGTGAGCCCGGATTCCTCGGGCTCGCTGCTCTCTGCAGGTGGCACGATGACAGCATACTCGGGCTGTGTTAGATTGAATTCTCGCCAGGCTAACGAAATTGAGGTCGTGACGTGGAGATGGTCCTGAACTGCGATGACGGCGGACGCCGATGACCGACCAGGCACTACCGGCCCAACTGACCCTCGAGACCCGGATGAGGGAAGTGCTTGCGGCCTCTCGCGGGCGAGCCCGCTCCCTGACACCCCAATACGAGCGGCTCTGGGACCGCCTCGAGCGGATCGCGCGCGGCGGGAAGCTGCTCCGACCCAGACTGCTCATCGACACCCACACCGCACTCGGAGGGACCGATGAGAGCGCCGCGATCGATGCGGCCTGCGCGATGCAGCTGCTCCACATCGCCCTCGTCGTCCATGACGATGTCATCGACCACGACACCCTGCGCCGCGGCGAACCGAACATCACGGGCAGCTTCGCCGCCGAGGCCATAGAGCGCGGGGCGCCGGAATCGACCGCGACCACCTGGGGTGAGGCCTCCTCGCTGCTGGCCGGGGACCTCATGCTCACCCTCGCCCAGTCGCTGCTGGCCAGGCTCGATGTCGACCGCGACCGTCGCATCGCCATCCTCGACATCGTCGAGGACACGATCGCGCAGAGCGCGGCCGGGGAGCAGTCCGATGTGTGGCTGAGCCTCCGCCTCGAGCGGGCGAGCGCCGAGGAGGTGCTCGAGATGATCGCCCGTAAGACCTCGGCGTATTCCTTCGAAGCCCCGGTGACCGTAGCGGCTGTGCTCGCCGGATCCTCACCCGAGGTCATCGACCGGCTCGGGGCGATAGCCCGCCGAATCGGCATCGTCTATCAGCTGCGCGACGACGTGCTTGGGGTCTTCGGCGACGAGGCTCGGACCGGCAAGTCCGCGCTCAGCGATCTGCGGGAGGGCAAGGAGACCCTGCTCATCGCCTTCGCCCGCCCCGACCCGGGCTGGGCCGAGGTTGACCACCTGTTCGGCCGCCCGGATCTCGACGAGGTCGACGGTCAGCGTCTGCGCGAGAGCATCGAGGCCACCGGGGCACGCATGTTCGTCGAGTCGATGATCGCCGAACGCTGCGAGGCGATCGGCCGGCTCATCGATGAGGCGGATCTTCCGCCGCGCCTCGCCGCATCTCTGCACGCGCTGACCGCGGCGAGCGGGCTGCGGGAGTCATGAGCGCACGTAAGGCCCTGCGGGAGGACGAGGCCGCCGAACCGAGCGTCGAACGGGAGGTGATCGGTGAGGGTCCGTCTGCGATCTGGCGCATCCGCTCCTTCGCGGCGGCACGGACGGTGCTGCGCGCCCGCACGTGCACATCTCAGGCGGGGTTCACCGCCGAGCGGATTCCGCGCGGAGTCTTCCGCCGCCATCCGATCCTCATCTCCGACGGCCCGGCCCACGACGCCCAGCGCAGGGATCTCGCCCGCTTCTTCGCTCCTGCCGTGGTCGCCGACCGCTACGGAGACTTCATCGCCGAACGCGCCGAGGCCGCGGTCGAGCACGTCGTCAGGCAGGGGCGGTGCCGACTCGACGAGGTGGCCCTGCACTTCGCGGTCGAAGTCACCGCCGAGGTGGTGGGACTGACCGAATCGAGTGTCGCAGGCATGTCCCGCCGGCTCGAAGGCTTCTTCACCCAACCTCCCGTGGACCTCGCGACCCCGAACTGGGGACGCACCCGCCTGCAGTGGCTGCAGGCCGCGATCAACGGACTCGTGCCGATCGGACGGTTCTATCTCGCCGACGTCCGCCCCGCAGTGAGGGCGAGACGGCGCGGCCGCGGCGGCTCTCGGGCCGGCGGCGATGTCCTCACTCATCTCATCGAATCGGGACACAGCACAAGCGACATCCTCGTCGAATGCGTGACCTACGGGACCGCGGGCATGGTCACGACCCGGGAATTCATCTCGATGGCCTGCTGGCATCTCCTCAGCGATCCGGATCTGGGTGCGGAGTACAGCCGGGCGGAGCAACCTCGGCGCCTCGAGATCCTCAAGGAGATCATCCGCCTCGAACCCGTCGTCGGCCATCTCTACCGTCGTGCCCGGGACGAGGTCGAGATCGCGGACGGCGGGAGCACCCACACCATCGCGCGGGGAGATCTCATCGACGTCTGCGTCCGCGAGACGAACACGGACCCTGCCGCTTTCGACCCGACCGAGTCTGGTCGAGACGATACCGAATCTGGCGGAGACGGCTCGGATCCGCACTCCCTGTGCCCGGCCCGCCTCACGGCAGACGGGGTGCCCGCGGTGGGGATGAGCTTCAGCGACGGAGCCCACTCCTGTCCGGGCCAGCCGCTGGCCCTGCTCGAGACCGATGCCCTGCTCCACCGCCTCCTCGCCCACCGCCCCCGCATCCTCGCCCACCGCCCCCGCATCCTCAACGAGCCGACGATCGGCTGGGACAGCGTCATCGCCGGCTACCGCATCCGCGGTCTGGAACTGGCCTTCGACCACGGACACGGCACGGAGCGCGGGGAACCAGATTACGGGGAGCCGGACTACGGACAGCCGGCTGGCCACGAGGAGCCGACATGAGCGCCTACGAATACCTGCTGCTCATGGGCGCCTGCGTGCTCATCACCCTGCCGCTCGAACTCCTGTTCCAGGCACGGGTCTACCGCCGTTGGAAGTCCGCACTGTGGGCGATCGTTCCGGTCGTCCTCGTCTTCTCGGTCTGGGACGTGGTGGCGATCGCCCGCGATCATTGGCACTACAACGAGCGGTTCGTCACCGGCATCCGCCTCGGCGACCTTCCGCTCGAAGAGCTCGTGTTCTTCCTCGTCATCCCCCTGTGCGCCCTGCTCAGCTACGAAGCCGTCGGGACGGTGCTGACGGCTCTGCGGTCTCGCTGGAGAACCGGAAGCGCTCGGAGCGCCGAAGGCGCACACGGCGACGCTGCGCAGTCGCACGAAACCCAACAGGCGCACGAGGAGGGCCGGCGATGAACCTTCCCGAATACACGGTCATGACGCTCATCGGCATGGTCGTCGTCATCGTCCTCGAGCTGCTCGTCGTCCGCAGCGGCATCTTCCGCCGTGCCCAGTACTGGGCGGCACTGGGCATCTGCCTGTTCTTCCAATGTCTCGTCGACGGCTGGCTGACGAAGCTGAGCAACCCGATCGTGCTCTACAACCCGGACGAGTTCTCAGGCATCCGCTTCCCCTTCGACATCCCGATCGAGGACTTCGGCTTCGGCTTCGCCATGATCACCGCCGTCCTCATGCTCTGGCAGCGCAGGCTGAACCGTCGTTCCCCGGTCGCCGAGGCCGCTGACGAGTCCAGAGCCGATGTTGCCGGAGCCGATGTTGCCGGGGCCGGGACCGAGGAGGCCGGCAACCGATGACTCCCCGCGACCGTCATGCACTCCGCATCCCCTCCCACCAGGGACGGGATCGGCTCCTGCGCCCCAAGCACGTCACGGTCATCGGCGGCGGGATCGCCGGGTTGGCAGCGGCCACGATCCTGACCGAGCACGGAGCCACGGTGCGTCTGATCGAACGGGAGGACCGCCTCGGCGGGAGGGTCCGGGCGTGGGGGATTCCCGGCGAGCGCACCATGTCGCGGGGTTTCCACGCCTTCTTCCGGCAGTATTACAACCTGCGCAGTCTGCTCTCCCGCGCCGATCCCGGGCTGCGGCGGCTGGTGCCGGCCGGCGACTATCCCCTGCTGCGCAGAGACGGCGTCCTCGACTCCTTCGCCTCGATTCCCCGCACTCCCCCGTTCAGTCTGGCCGGGTTCGTGCTCAGCAGTCCGAGTTTTCCGCTCCGCGGCCTCGCCGAGGTGGACCTCGCGACCGCCTGCGAACTCATCGACGTTGACTATCCGTCGTCGATGGACAGGTATGACGGGGAATCCGCCGAGGCGTTCCTCGACCGCCTGCGCTTCCCCGAGGGAGCCAGGCACCTGGCTCTCGAGGTCTTCGCCCGGTCCTTCTTCGCCGACCCCGCAGATTTCGCGGCCGGGGAGCTCGTGGCGATGTTCCACACGTACTTCACCGGCTCGTCCGAAGGCCTGCTCTTCGACGTCCCCGACGACGACTACGACACCGCCCTGTGGGCGCCCCTGGGCCGACACCTCGCCGAGGCAGGGGTCCGGATCGACACTGGCACCGAGGTGACCGGGCTGTGGCCGTCGGACGACGGTGGCCGGTCGGAGGGATCTGGACGGGCGGCGAGGTCTAGACGTTCGAGCGGCGCTGGTCGATCGGACGGATTTGGTCGGTCGGACGGGTCCGGGTGGACCGTCGAGACGACGACCAGCACTGGCACCACCGAAGCAGCCGAGACCGATGCCGTCGTCCTCGCGGTCGACCCCCGCAGCCTGCGCGAACTCGTGGCCGATCTCGCGTCACGATCCGAGCCGACCGAGTCAGTGGACTCAGTGCAGGCCCCCTGGCCTTCGGACCGGACCGGCGGGGACGATGTCTCCGCTCGAAAACGATGGGTCGAAGACCTGGTCTCGCAGACGAACGCGCCTGCGTTCGCCGTGCTGCGACTGTGGCTCGGTGGCGAGGTGGCGGAAAATCGGGCCGCGTTCCTCGGCACCACCGGCTACCGCCTGCTCGACAACGTCTCCGTGCTCGACCGCTTCGAGGCCGGAGCCCGACGGTGGCGGCAGACTCACGGCGGATCGGTCGTCGAGCTGCACGCCTATGCCCTCGAATATCTCGACCGCGAGGCGATCACCTCTCAGCTGGTGGCTGACCTGTACGAGGCCTACCCGGAGACGAGGCACATCCCGATCGTCGACCAGGAACTCCTCATCGAGGACGACTGCGGCCTCGCCGATCCTCGGCCATGGGACCGCCGAGTCGGCGTATCGACGCCCTTTCCCGGTCTGGTGCTCGCCGGAGACTCCCTCCGGTGCGAGACGCCGGTCGCGCTCATGGAGCGGGCCGCAACCACGGGCTTCATGGCCGCCAACGAACTGCTGGCCGGGTGGAGGGTGCGGGGCACGGACATCTGGTCACCGCCTCGGCGCGGGCTGCTGCGACGAGGACTCATCGGCGCTCTTCGCCGCTGATGATCGTGCGTTGCCGGGCGGCGCACGATCATCCAGGCAGCGAACCGGTCATCAGGTCAGGCCCCGACGACGGTCGGGACACGTCACCAACAGCGAACACGACTATCAGCAGAGGTCACGTCACCGGCAGAGGCCCCGGGCTCGAGTCGCCGCGGATGAGTTTGAGGACGACCTCGGCGCTGATCAGGCACATCGGCACGCCCACGCCGGGCGAGGTCGTGGCGCCCGCATAGTAGAGGCCGTCGAGCTTCGTCGAGGCGTTCTTCGCCCGGAACATCGCACTCTGGTCCAAGGTGTGAGCCGGGCCGAGCATGCCTCCCAACCAAGAGTGATACCGCTCGGCGAAGTCTGTGGGGCCCTGTGTCTGTCGCACTCTGATCCGCTGCCGCAGGTCGGGAATCTCGGCCCACGCGGCGATCTGATCGATGGCCCTGTCAGCGGCGGCTTCGATGCGCGGGTCGCCGGTTCCGTCGGGTCCCCCGGCGCCGATTCCGGCATCGGCCGGGATGGGGATGAGGACGAAGAGGTTCTCGTGTCCGGGCGGTGCCACGGTCGGGTCCGTGGCACTGGGGCGACAGACGTAGATTGAGGCCGGTGAGGGAATCCGCGGGTGCGGACCGAAGATCGCGTCGAAGTTCGCCGCCCAATCCTCGGTGAAGAACAGCGAGTGGTGGGGCAGCTGCGGCAGCTCTCCGGCGACGCCGAGAAGGACGAGCACGGCGCCCGGCCCGCTGGACACCTTTTGCCAAGAGCCCTCGGGGCGGCTCCGGTCGACCGGGTCGAGCAGGCGGGTTTCCGTGTGGTGGAGATCGGCTGCGGAGACGATGATCTCCGCCGGGTGCTCTCGTTCGACACCCGCATCATCGACCCAGGTCACACCGGTCACCCGGCGATTCTTCGTGGCATTGTGGACAGTCCTGCCGTGCGCCTTCATGTCGCGCGCTCTCATGCCTCTCACCCTCGCGCCGCGGGCCGGCGTTGCGCGCGCCGACCGCGGCACCGCCTCGGCGCGGATCCGCGTGACATCGGCACCTGTATGGATGCGCACGCCCGCCTGCCTGGCCAACCGGACGAGGGAGTCGATGATGGTGCTGAATCCGCCCATCGGATAGCGGACGCCTTCGTCGAGGTCGAGGGTGCTCATGAGGTGATAGATCGCGGGCGCCCGCCGCGGATCGGTGCCGAGGAAGATCGCGGGGTACTGCAGGATCTGTCGCAGCATCGGATCCCGGACGGCGGAATTCGCGTGGGTCTCGAGGGAGGTGCCCAGCATGCGCATGAGAGTCGGCAGGGACCCGAGGATCTCACGGTCGAGCACCGAGGCGGCCGAGGTGAAGGGGTTATAGAGGAAGTGCGCGAGGGCGAGCTCCTTCGTCCGCTTCGCCGACTGCAGATAGTCGTCGAGGACATGCCCGGCACCACGCTCGGTGCGATCGAAGGCAGTGAGGACGCGGGCGGGTCCGTGGGGAATCGTCAACGATCGCACCGGAACGGTCGAGGCGTCGGCGGGACCGACCGCGCCGGCCCGACTGAACACCGTGTAACCGGGATCGAGCGTGCGCAGGTCGAGCTCCGCCTCGGCGGTGGTGCCTGCCAGGGCGAAGAAATGGTCGAAGACCTCGGGCATGAGATACCAGGAGGGACCCGTGTCGAACCGGAATCCGTCCCGTTCGAAGACGTCGATGCGCCCGCCGAGGTGGTCGTTCTTCTCGAAGAGATCGACCGTATGCCCCTCCTGGGCCAAGAGGATGGCCGTGGCGAGACCGGCCGCTCCCCCGCCGATCACGCCGGTTCGGGTGGTTCTGGGGGTTGGTGTGTTTCCGCTGGTTCCAATTGTTCCGCTAGTTCCGGTGGTCACTGGCGGCCCTCGTGTCGCGCGTGCACACTTGTTTCGTTCTCGCTTCGCGCGTGCTCGAGTGTTCGGCCTTCTGCCGCCGTGGTCAGAATGGCCTTCGCCGCCAGTCGCGCCTTGACGGCGTTGGGGACGCGGATGCGTTTGACGTAGAGCTCGGCGACGGGAGTCTCGGCGATCCGGTCGATGAGGGCAGTGAAGAGTGCGGCGGCGCTGCGGACTGCCGCGCGGGCATCCCTGGGCAGCAGTGTCATGGTGTCCTCGGCATGGGCGAGCTGGTCGCGGATAGTGCGCACCCAGGCTGTCTTCTCCGTTTCGGTGAGGCGTCCCTCGGCGGTGAGATAGCTGCGGCCGAGACGAATGCTGTCATCGGCGAGATCGCGCAGGAAATTGATGTTCTGAAAGGCCGCACCGAGCTGCCTGGCACCGAACTCTAGCCGCTCACGCTGGGTGGGTGTGCGGTCTTCGTCCATGAGGAAGACGGTGAGGCACATCAGCCCGACCACCTCGGCGGATCCGTAGACGTACCGACTGTGTTCATCGGCATCGAAGCCGCGCAGCCCTCGCGGTTGCGGGGTCGGTCGGGGCGGTGGGCCCGGTGGCACCGGCGGACGCGGTTGGTTCTGCCGAGTCGGCGGGGTCGGCGAAAACGGTCGCTGGGCAAGCGCTCTGGTGGCTGAGGAAGGAGATTCCAAGTCCTTGTGCGCGGACTCGAGGTCCGTGCGCATCGAGTCAAAGAAGGGGTCGATGAGTTCCGCGGTGATGCCCGCTGCCTGTGCCGTCTGCGCAAACGCGTGAATGATGAGGTTGTCGCTGATGCCTCGCTCCAGTCCGGTCTTCGTGGCGGTCACGAAGCTCTCGAGAAGACGCTCCTGGTCTTCGGGCGTGAGACCCGCGTCGGCTGCGAGTCCGTCCACGATCTCATCGGCGATGCGAACGAGCGCGTAGATATTGCGGATGTGGTCGCGGTGGCTCGGCCCGAGGAATCGTGTGGCCAGGGCGAACGAGGTCGAATAGTTCGCGATCACCGTTTTCGCCGCCTGCCGTGCAGTGCGGCTGAACTGGTCGTATGCGGTCGAGTTCATCACGACAGCACCTCGACCGGTTCCGAGGTCGCGTGCGCTGATCGTGAAGACATATCGTTAGCTTAGCTAACGAAATGCCTCGGCGCGCAATCGAAAGCGATATTTTCAGTGAATCCGTGGAGGTCGAGCGACTGCGGACGGGCGCGCAGCCTGGGGTGGGTGCGCAGCCGGGGACGATTCGCGATCAGGAGCGGCATGCGATCGGGAGTGGAGTACGGACGACGGGAATGACGTGCGATCGGGAACGGCATGCGATCAGGAGTGGCGCGCGGACGACTGGAGAGGCCCGCAACCAGACGTGGCATGCAGACGACGGGAACGACCTGCAGCCAGAACGGCCACACAGTTCACCGGAACCCGGCCCGACAGGGCCTGGCCTGACGAAACCCGAGCCCGACATCACGGGCAGCCTCGCGCCGGCATCACCACGGGTTCGCCAGCTGCCACCGTTTGAGCCAGTACCGATCGCCCTGATAGTGGGACTTCGCCGGCTTGCACCCGCGTAGATTCGAGTGGTCTCCAAGCCAAGTGCGTACCACTTCGGGCACCTCCCCCAGCCGCGACCTCCAGTCGTCGAGAGTCAGCGTGAGTATCTCACCGTCAGTCGATGCCAGTCGGCAGGAGTAGCTCGGCAGGCCGTCGGTGTTCTGCGAGTGTACGTATTCGATCTGCTCGCATCCGGTGGTGAGGTAGAAGCGGATGTATTCGCCCGAGACATCTGCGCACAACGATTTGAAATCCCTGTACCGCGTCATCCATTCAGGAGATTCTCGGCACTCCAACTGCCCCTGCCGGCCCAACAGCCTCTGGCACTCCGGTGCGTCCTGACGCTTCAGCGACCCCTGGCACCCCGGGGCGACAGCCGACCCCGATGTCGGCCGCTCGTCACGCGAGTGACCCAGATTCTGCACCTCATATTCGTTCATGCGTTCTATTATGCAACGCGTATCCACCCTTGAACAGCAGGGAGTCGAGCTCCGCAACCCAGCATCCGGCGCCAATCCGCCACAACGCCGAGCCCAATGACCCCGCCGGAGACAAAAGAGAACGCATTCGAACGAGGAGCCCAACTCGAATGTGTCCGCGCCCAGTCGAGCGCGGATCCGATCAGCGCCAACCGCGGCCACACTCGCCGCCGATCCACACCGAAAATCTCATGTCAGTGCCGAATGCGATCCTGAATATACAAAGATCACCATCAGGACATGAGGGGCAATGATGAGATTGAATTATTATCGGCTCAGGTATTTACGCATCTAGTTCTATTCTGTTACCATTGATGTACTAGTTTATTCGAAGAAATATCACCACTCTTCCCCGACAAAGATGTCAGAGGCAGGTGAAACGACATGAAGACAACCGTTGACTACGACAATGACTCGTCCGACGCTGAGAACAACTCAGCCGGCGCAGAGGCCGAGAAGCCATTTCAATCCGCCCGTTACTCACTCAGGATCGGTTCAAGCCTCACTGAGTTGGCCAAGGCGTCGACGGCAGCAGACCAAGCCCACATCCTGGTCCTCGAACTGATCTCAGGAACGGTCTTGGACGAGGTGATCAAAGCACTCGACACCCCGGTGCCCGAAGACGGCACCCCCTACCGCTTCGCAACGATCGCGCAGTCGACTGCGAACACGGACAACGAATCATCTGGGCCCGCTTCCGAACCGGCCACCGAGCCGGTACCCGGCGAAGGAGCTGAGCCGGTCTCTGCCCGAATCACCGAAGCGGTCTCCGGCGACCGATCAGCCACCCGCATCGACACCGACCCGTGGAGCGCCTCCTACGGCGCTCCACTGGCATCCAAGAACTCGGGCACCGAGGCCCCGTCCCAAAGGGCCTCGTCCCAGCAGGCCGAGACCGCCAACGGCGCAGACGACGGGCCGGTGGCGAAGGCCGAAGGGTCTCCGGAGGCGAGCCCCGAGGGCCTCCCGAACTTCCCCTGCTACTCCAGGACCATGACCTTCTTCGAGTGGTCTCGTGAAAATGTGGCACCGGAAGACGTCGCTGAGGCAGCATCCATTCTCGGAACATCCGTGGTCCGAGCTCTGCGCCAGCTGACCTCCGCGATGACTGTCATCCATGGACTGCCGCGATTCGCTGAACGCGCTCGTCGCGGAGAGTTCGCCACCGCACACGTCGAAGCCGTCGCCTACCTCTGCGTCGATACCCAGTTCCAGAATTTCCCCCACCTTGACGACTACCTCGCCAAATGTCGATCGTCAGTGACCAGCGATTCGCTCCTCCGAGCACTGCGAAAGATCCTCCAGCTGATTCAACCGCGCGAGGACTGTTCTCAGATTGCATCTGAACGTCGTTTCGTCGACGTCACCAATCACAGGGACGGAACGGCCAGCATCCGACTGTGGGGTCCCGCGTTGGAGATCAACGCCAGCTACGACCGCGTCCGCGCGATGGCCAAAGCGGTCAGAACCGACCAAGTGAACACGTTCAACCTTCCGGCCGGAACCAAGATCGTCGACGACCGGGACATGCAGGCGCTGATGAGCGATATCTATCTGCGCCCTCAGCCCAAGCTCAATATCACCGTTCGCCGAGTCGACCCCGTGACAGGCATTCTCTCCAGCGATACACGGCCGCTCCTCGACAACGAAGGAACTCCGCTCTTCGGCGCCAAAGACACGTCCGCCTCTGGGCTCATGGCTGCGGCCGGATTCACCGATTCCACCGGTTCATCGGCCGGCGGCGATTCGACGTTCGGAATCACTCCGCAGAGTTTCGAACGCCCCGACACTATGGTTTCGGTGGAAATGCCGACCCACGAGTATTGGCTGCGGAACCAAGCAGGTCTGGTCGCAACCGTCCCCTTCCTCACACTGATCGGACAGTCCGAACTGCCGGGCATTCTGCCGGACGGATCGCCGATTCCGGCGGATCTTGCTCGCCGACTCGCCGGCGACAGCCCGACCCTGACGAGGATCCTCACCGATCCGGCCACCGGCACTCCCCTCGATGCGAAAGCCACCAGCTACTCCATTCCCAAGGATCTCCGCAGGACACTCATCGCCCAGTGGACGACCTGCACGATCCCCGGTTGCACACGCCGAGCGGTCAACACGGAGATCGACCACGTCATTCCGTTCTTCCACCTCGATCCGATGAAGGGTGGAAAGACTCAGTTCGGGAACCTGCACCCATTGTGCAAACGCCATCATGCGCTGAAGACTGCCAAAAGGTACACCGTGCGAATGCCCGAATCGGGACTGGTCGAATACGAGTTCCGACATGGGGTGAAGGCCCGAAACTTCGCACCGGATCAGCCGATCAATGTTGCCCAAGCTCAGCAGTTGAATGAACTGTGCAACCTCAAGCCCCGACGGTGGAGAGTGCCCAAACACAAGGTTCCTACGCCTCCGAGAATCCTCGAGCTCATGCCGGGAGAATCGACACTTCGAGAACGGGCGGAGGTCAGACGGGCCGCCGAGGAAGAAGCAGCACGACAGCGCGCACTGCAGGAAAGGTTCGAGCACAATCGAGCAGAACGACACCGGCAGATGCTCGAGCGGTCACTGGACTGGGGTGCAACGAGACTTCAAAAGGAACTTCCACCAGGGCCCAACCCTGTAACCATGAAGCAACTTGGCCCGGGAAAATACACCGGATACTGGCGAAAGCCCGACCGATACATCGCGGATCGATTCGCCCACAAATTGATCAACGGCTACATTTGGGTGGACAAGCCAGCCCGCCCGAAACCACAGCCACGGATCCAATGGGAGCACGATCCGGAATCGGATCCCCCGCCGTTCTGATTGTCCGAATCCGTCCGCAGTCCGACCAATTGCTGGTGGTGACAAGTGTCGAGAATGGCGGACTGGGCGGTGACTGGGATCAGCGAGTCTTGCCGGCCGCTCGCATGAGGACCACGGCTAGTGCCGCGCAGAGCAGATAGATCAGACCGACGACTGCCCATCCCAGCAGGAAGCCGCCAGACGAGCTGACGATCAGCCCCATGATCAGTGGGCCAGCGGCGAACCCAGCAAACATGCCGGCTGTGACCATTCCGCTGGCGGAAGCCATCGACGCCGAGGGGATCGACCGCATGAGAGCGCTCATCAGAACCACGGAGACACCGAGCGCCGAGGCTCCGTGCAGTGCCGCTGCAAGCCACAGTGGCCATGCCCAACCAGTCAACCCGGCAACGGAGAACATTCCCGCGCCCACAAGGGCGATGAGTGCCAGGAGCAGCAGCACGTGAGGACCTGAGGCGCCGCGTGCCATCTGTCTCGCCCATCCGACGCGGGCCGCCACGCCGACCGCTCCGGCGAGTGCCGCCGTGGCACCGCCGAGCACAAGCGGGAAACCCAACTCGCGCACGGAGAACAGCGGCATATAGACATTCGTTGCCTGAACCGCGATTCCGTTGAGAAGACCGAAGAGCCCCAGCGCCCACACCATCATCGGATACCTCGGCGAACGGGTCCGAGCAGCTTCAGCAACGACGTCAGTCGCTGAGGAGGCAACGGTCGCCTCGGTGGGGTCGTCAGTCGTCTCGGCAGTGTCCACAGCTTCGTCGCTGCCAGCAGCCACGGCCTCGTCGCTGCCAACAGTCTCTGCATCGCTGCCAGCGGCCTCGTCGTCGACGGGCGGTTCCGCAGCTCCCGGGAGCATCGGTGTGACGCGCAGTGCGTGCCAAGACATCACCATGAGGACAAGCGGGATAAGCGCGAGCACGAGCGACGCACCCCGCCACCCGGCGATACCGGCCAGCAGCGGAAAGACGACGCTCGCCACCAACTGGCTGACCTGCACGCCGGACTGTTTGATTCCCACCCACCCGATCCGCTTCGAGTCCGGAACACGGTCGAGCAGGATCCGATTCGTGACCCCGTTGGTGAAGGATTGGGACACCCCGGAAAACGCGGCGGCAAGCACCAGCACTCCGAAGCCTGCAGGAATCCCGACCAACAGCAGAGCCGCCGCGGCGAGCGCGAAGATCGCCGTCATCAGCGAAGTGTCCGAGTGCCTGTCAGCCATACGCCCCAAGGTGGCGTTGCCGATCGCGGCGCAGGTGAAGCAGGCGGTGGCCAAGAGACCGAACTGGGCCTCAGTGATGCCGAGATCGACGATGAGGGAATCGCTGGAGGCACTGAGTCCGTAGAGCAGGAGCGGTCCGGCGCTGACAGCACCCAGCAGGACCGTCAACAGTCCTGTGCCTGGTCCCCGCCGATCACTGCTGTCCACCCGTCACTCCTCTTCACGGTCCAACTCAGCATGATATTCCGTGGTGGAATCGCGGTGGAATGAGTCCGCCTGATGACCACCGGTGACTGTCATCGACAGTGAGTGCAGGAGAATCACGGCCAGCTAGTCTGTGGCACATGTCGAAGCTGCGAGTCGTCACCGCCATGGCCGGGGCGGCACTGTTCGGACTGGGAATCGGCGCCACGATGATCGTCATCGTCGTAGCCATCATCCAGTTCGTCGAAGAAGGCCAGGTCGCCTGGTGGATGTTCGCGATCACGATCGCCCCGGCGCTCATCGGCTGGGCGATCGTGCGGCTCTGCGGTGCGCGACTCGGGGAGATGCTCGACAGGCTGCCGAGCATCTGAGCACCGAAAACTGCTGCTTCGGCCCCAGCTCAAATCTTTGAGGGCGAGGCCCCTCAGGTCAGGCCACTCAGCTCAGGCCACTCGCTCGGGATACGAATAGGCATTGAAACGGCCCCGGCGGTTGAAGCCGATGACTGTCACGCCGACGCTTCGCCCGTAGTCGACGGCCATCGCCGAGGGCGCGCTGACCGCCGACATCAGCGGGATGCCCGCCATCGCCGATTTCTGCACGAGCTCGAAAGAGGCACGCGCCGAGACCTGCAGCACTGTCTTGCGCAGGGGCAGGCCGTTCTCGTGGTTCGCCATGGCCCAGCCGATGACCTTGTCCACCGCGTTGTGGCGGCCAACATCTTCGCGACCGATGAGCAGCTCCGGCTCAACATTCGGGTCCTCGCCGACGGCGAAGAGAGCGGCGGCGTGGACTCCCCCGGTCTTGTCGAACACGGTCTGCTGCGACCGCAGACGATCCGGGAGCTCGCCGATCCGGGCCGCGGAGAGCAGCGGCGGGAACTCATACTCCTCGTCCTCGCCGAGGTGGCACGACGCGGGAATGAGCGGATAGGCCGAGGTCTTCGTCACCGCATCGATGGCCGCCGTCCCGCAGATTCCACACGAGGACGAGGTGTAGACGGATCGGGCGGGGGCCGCCTCGGCGCTCCAGAAACCCGGCCGCAGCCGGACCTTCGCAACGTTGTAGTTGCGGGAGCCGTCGGGAGCGAGCCCGGCGGAGAAGTCGATCTCCACGATGTCGTCCATCGAGGTCACGACCGCCTCGGAGAGCAGATATCCGACGACGAGCTCCACGTCGTTGCCCGGGGTGCGCATCGTCACGGAGAACTGCTCGCCGTCGAGCTGGATCTCGAGCGGCTCCTCCCCGGCCAGGGAATCCGGACCGGCGGAGATCTCTCCGGTGGCGTCGAACTTGTGGACTCGGGCGCGAACGGCTCTGCGCTGCTGCATGGCGATCAGACCCTGGGCCCATGGTCGGTGGTGTCCTCGACCGAGGTCTGGATGTGTTCGAGGAGGTCGTCGATGACGGTGATTCCGTCCTTGACTCCGCCCTTCGAGCCCGGGAAATTGATGACGAAGCTGCGTCCGCGAACCCCGGCGACTCCGCGGCTCATCACCGCCGAGGTGGTCGATTCGAGTCCCTTTCGCCACATTGCGTAGACGAGGCCCGGTGACTGTCGTTCGAGGAGTTCGGCGGTGAATTCCGGGGTCCGGTCGTCGGGCGCCAGACCCGTCCCACCACTGGTGACGATGATCCGCGGGCGGTCCTCGCCCGGGGTGTCGATGAGGAGCGCGCGGAGTGCCTCACCCACCGGTTCCCCGTCGCGGACGACGATGGCGTCGGGGGTCTCGTAGCCGCGGCCGCGCAGCCACTCGACGAGGATCGGACCGGTCGTGTCCACCGCCTCTCCCCTGGCCGCCGAGGTGGAGGCGATGATGACCGCCGCCGACCGTCCGGCGCCGAGGAGTTCGGCGTTGTCGTTGTCTGTGCTCACGATGCCATCCTACGTCTCCCGGTGGGTAAGCTGAGAGCGCGACCGGAGATCGCGAACTGAGTCCGACCCGGGATCTCGAAACGAGGAGGAGGCGCGGTGGAGGATCTGTCGCTGAGCACGCTCATCTGGCTGCGGATGGTCCGCTTCGTCCAGAACAGCAACCAGCTCTCGAACGATCATCTGCGCCAGTTCGGCCTCACCGTCGCCCAGTTCGAGGCGCTGGCCCACATCCGCAACTTCCAGCCCGTCACCCAGACCGACCTCGCCAAGGGGCTCACCGTCAGCGGCGGCGGCATGTCCCGAATGCTCGCCCGCCTTGAACGCGAGGGACTCATCACCCGCGAGCAGACGTGGAAGACCAAGCACATCTCCCTCACCGAGGCGGGGCTTGCCCTCCTCGAACGCGCCTTCCCCTCCCAGCTGCACCAACAGTCTGCCCTCTTCGACGACGTCCTCGACGAGGACGAGCAGCGGACGCTGCACGCACTGATGAAGAAGCTCTACGACCACAGCGTCGCCGAACGGGCCACGGCGGAAGAAGACGGCTGAGCCGCCTCGGCGGGTGGTTGAGCACCGCCTCGGCGGGCGAGGAATAAATCTCCGCGCGCATCAGTTGACAGGGCAAATGATCAATCGAGATCGGCCCTGCGGGACGGTCTCCGGCGCATGGGAGAGACCTTGAGCGAGAACACGACCACCCTGGATCCCGTCGGATTCGACCCCACCAAGGGGCTGCAGTTCGGGATGTACAGCCTCGGCGATCATCTGCCGAACCCCGCCGATGGCACCCGGGTGAGCGCGGGCGAGCGCATCCGCGAATTCGTCGGCTATGCGAAAGCGGCCGAGGAGGCGGGCTTCGACTTCTTCAGCGTCGGCGAGAGCCACCAGGAGTTCTTCGCCTCGCAGGCACACGCGGTCATCCTCGGCGCGGTCGCGCAGGCGACCTCAATGATCCGGATCGGCAGCACCTCGACGATCCTGAGCACCTCGGACCCGGTGCGCGTGTTCGAGAACTTCGCCACCATCGACCACCTCTCCGAAGGCCGGGCCGAGCTCGTCGTCGGTCGCGCCTCGCGGATCGGACTGTTCGAACTCCTCGGCTACGATCTGCGCGACTACGAGGAGCTTTTCGAGGAGAAGTTCGACCTGCTCCTCACAATCAGCCGCGAGAAATCGGTGACGTGGTCCGGACAGTTCCGTGCTCCACTCGACAACGCCGAGGTCCTGCCCCGCCCCGAGCAGAACCCGCTGCCGATCTGGCGCGCGGTCGGCGGCGCGCCAGCCAGCGCGGTCAAGGCGGGACTGGCCGGCGTCCCCATGGTGATGGCCCACCTCGGCGGGACCACCTCGTCGTTCAAGCCCACCGTCGATTCCTACCGTCAGGCCGCACGTCACGCCGGTTTCGATCCCGCGTCCCTGCCGATCGCCACGGCCGGGTTCCTCTACACGGCTCCGACTTCGCAGGAGGCGCTGCGCGGGCTCTACCCGCACATCAACGAAGGGATGCAGCGCACGAACGGGCAGGGCATGCCCAAGCAGCTCTTCGCCCAAAGCGTCGACCCGGCGAGCATCGTCAACATCGGCAGCCCGCAGCAGATCGTCGAGAAGATCCTCCACCAGCACGAGGTCTTCGGCCATCAGCGCTACCTCGGCCAGATCGACTTCGGCGGGATGCCATATGACCGGGTGATGAAGCAGATCGAGACCATCGGTTCGGAGATCATCCCGGCCGTGAAGAAGTACACCGCCACCCAGGAGACCGCCTGATGAAGATCGTCGTCCTCTCCGGCTCGAACGTCGGAACGAAGACCCGCACCGTGATGGACTACGTCGCGCAGGCGGTGATGGCGCAGGACCCCGATATCGAGGTCACGCTCATCGACCTCGCCGAGGCGGACATGGTCTTCTCCGACGGCCGGAACTTCACCGAGTATTCGGGTGACACCGGGCGGGTGACCGCGGCGCTGATGGATGCCGATGCGATCATCATCGGCACGCCGATCTTCCAGGCCTCGATTCCCGCGAGTCTGAAGAACGCCTTCGACCTGCTGCCGGTGGGTGCCTTCCGCGACAAGGTCGTGGCCGCGGTCGCGACGGCTGGCTCGGCGAAGCACTATCTCATCCCGCAGCAGCACCTCCTGCCGATCCTCACGTATATGAAAGCGCAGGTCGTCTCCCCGTACGTGTTCGTCGAGGAGCGCGATCTGCACCGCGGCCAGATCGTCAGTGAGGATGTCGTCGCCCGACTCGACCGCCTCGTCGAGGACACGATCGTGCTGACGAGGACCTACACGGCAATTCGTGAGGAGAAGGAAGCCGCCTACGGCTTCTGACGCGAGAGGAAACACCGCGCGCGCCGACACCACCTGCCACCACCACCGGCCGTTACCCCATCGCCGGCGGAAGCGCATTCAGTGTCCTGCCATGTTCACCCAATAGCGTGTGATTGCACTTTCAACCAATCTTGGAGAGCAGCTTGTACGCCACGACCGGATTCCCCACCACCGTCCGCGACATCGTCACAGTGATTGCCCGCATCGGCCTCGGCGCCATCTTCATCGCCCACGGCTGGCAGAAGTTCAACGAATGGACAATCGCCGGCACCACCGAATCCTTCTCTCAGATGGGAGTGCCCACCCCGGAGATCGCCGCACCGTTCGCGACCTTTGTCGAGCTCATCGGCGGAGCACTGCTCATCCTCGGTGCTTTGACCCCGATCGTCGGAGTGCTTCTGGCCGCCAATATGATCGGCGCCCTCGTCATCGCCCACCTCACCGCGGTGCCCTTCGTCGACCAGGGCGGCTGGGAACTCGTCGCTGCACTGGCTGCAGGCGCACTCCTGCTCGCGGCGATGGGCCCGGGCCGCTGGAGCGTCGACCGGTTACTCTTCGCGGGGAAGAAGACCAAGGCCGGCCGGTCAGCCGCAACTCGATCGACCGCCGCACGTTCGGCCGCTGAAGTCTGAGACAGACACCCACCGGCACCTCTTGACGCGCACCCCCTCAAGACTCACTCTTTGAGGTACACAGCGCGTCACCTGGGTCCCGCCGCACCGGCGGCGGGACCCTGCGCTCGAGAAGGGCCGCATCATGGGACTGCTCACCTTCAGCATCAACGTCACTCTCGATGGCTGCGTCGACCACCACGAGGGCATCGTCGACGATGAGACACATGCGTGGTTCACACGGCTGATGGACGAGAACGGCGCCATGCTCTGGGGCCGTGTCACCTATGAGCTGATGGAAGGCTACTGGCCGGCAGTTGCTCGCGGTGAGGTCGATGCTCCGCCGGCGATACGCGAGTGGGCGCTCAAGCTCGAAGCCAAGCAGAAGTATGTGGCGTCGTCGACGCGAAGCGACTTTCCGTGGACCAACAGCCACCACCTCGGCGGTGATCTGCAAGCATCGGTCCAGGAGCTCAAAGATGCGACCCCGGAGGGAGTTCTCATCGGCAGCGGCAGCCTTGCGACCGAACTCGACCGACTGGAACTGATCGACGAGTACCGGTTCCTCGTCCACCCGCGGATCGCCGGGCACGGCCCCACCCTGTATCAGTCCGGACTGCCCAGCACCCGACGCCTCGACCTGATCTCCGCGCAGCCTCTCAGCAACGGCGTTCTCGGCCTGCACTACCGACGGGCGGGCTGAAGCCGGTCGCGACCCGGGGCTCGATTCGGCGCTCGATTCGGCACCCGACTCGGTTCTGCACCGGCCCGGCTTTGCCCCGCCGAACCGGGATGGATATCCTGAAGACGGAAGAGTGTCCGGGACGACCCGAACGCCTACAGTCACGATGAGGACGGCCTCAGAATCAGGATTCGACCGTCATGACTGCCGCAATTCGCGATATCGTCACCCCCACCGCCATCATCCGCCTCGCGCTGGGCTGGGGCGCGTTCGTCGCACTCGCCTTCGCCGGGCCATTGCTCGAACCGCCGGTCCCGGGTGCCCTGCTCGTCACCGCACTCATCGTCATCGTCGGCGTCATCCTCGTCTGCGCCTTCGGCGTCGTCCACGAGGCCGAGCAGCTCGCCCACCGCCTCGGCGACCCCTACGGTTCCCTCGTCCTCACTCTTTCGATCGTCCTCATCGAAGTCGTCCTCATCGCCGCAGTCCTGCTGGGGCCCGGGGATCATGCGACGATCGCCCGCGACTCCGTGATGGCGGTGTCGATGATCATCCTCGGTGCCGTGGTGGGACTGTGTCTGATGGTGGGCGGCCTGCGGCACGGAGACATGGTCCACAACCGGACCGGGGTCTCGTCCTATCTGGCGATGATCGTCGTGCTCTCCACACTCGCCTTCGCTCTGCCCGCGGTCATCGGCTCCGACGGCAGCTATGCACCGTGGCAGGAGATCCCGATCATCGTGCTGACGATCGGCGCCTATGCCTTCTTCCTCTTCCGTCAGATGGGCGCCCAGGCCGAGGACTTCACCGAAGTCGACCCCAGGGTCCGGCCCCGGATGACGGCGATGACTGCAGAGTCGAAGGCGGTGTCCGGTACGGAAGAATCCGCCGCCGAGGTGGGGGCTGAGTCCGAGAGGAAGTCTGAGTCCGAGGTGGGGGCTGGCTCTCCCGGCATCGTCGAGATCCTCTCGACCCACCGGACCGAGATCCTCGTGCGCCTGGCACTTCTCGTTGCGACCGTGGCTCCGATCGTCCTGCTGTCCCACGATATGGCTGCCCTGCTCGATGACGGACTCGGCCGCCTCGGTGCACCGACAGCTCTGTCGGGCATCGTCATCGCCATCATCGTCTTCCTCCCCGAGACGATCACTGCGATCAGGGCCGCGTGGGCCGGTGAGATCCAGCGTGTGAGCAACCTCTGCCATGGCGCACTGGTCTCGACGGTCGGGCTGACGATTCCCGTCGTCCTGATCATCGGCCTGCTCACCGATCAGCCCATCGTGCTCGCGGAGTCACCGGTCAATCTGCTGCTGCTCGGCGTGACGATCCTGCTCTCGGTCGCCTCATTCGCCGCCAAACGGGTCACCGCTGTGCACGGGGCCGCGCACCTGGTGCTCTTCGCGGTGTTCGGGATCGCAGTGTTCTCCTGAGGTTCAGGGGCGTGATCACGTTCAGGGGCGTGATCGCGTTCAGGCTCGTGATCGCCAGAGCGCAGCCTCAGCCCTGCGTTCCGCGCCTGCGGATGGTGAGCTCATCGGTGATGCGCTCGAGGGTGTGGGCCGAGGTCAGGGCCGCCCAGCCGCGGGCCAGGGTCTGAACCAGGACCGAATTGTCCATTCGTCGCAGCCCCAGTCGATCGTGTGAGGGCTGCAGGAAGCGCCCCATCCCGAACAGGACGAGGGCGTAGCCGAGGGCGAGGAACAGCACCGGAAAGATCCACATGCCATCATGGTCTCCCCGCGTTGGATCAAGCACAAGCAATCGTTTCTATACGTCTGTCAGCCATCACTTTATAATCAGAGCATGCTCGACACCCACCGACTCGCGATCTGGAGGGCCGTGGTCGCCAGCGGCTCCGTCCATCAGGCCGCGGCCAACCTCCAATACACTCCGGCGACGATCAGCCAGCACATCATCCGACTGCAGACAGAGGTGGGACTCCCCCTCTATGAGAGGAAGGGCCGAGGGATCGTGCCCACTCCCGTCGGAGTGCGCCTGGCCGAGGAGTCCGGCGAGGTCTTCTCCAGCCTGCGCCGCCTGGAATCCACCCTCGAGGACCTGCGCCGAGGGCCGCGACCGCGCCTCGAGATCGGCTGCTTCTCCTCGGCGGCGAAGGAGTGGATCCCCGCCATCGTCTCCTCGGTCGTCACCGAATTCCCCACAGTGCAGTTCGAGATCAGCCTCAGTCCTGCGACGGACGCCGAGGATTGGCATCCGCACGACCTCGAGATCCACTCGGAAGAGCCGTCCCTGCCGCCGACGACGGTCCCGGGGTTCCGTCGGCAGGTGCTCACCGAAGAGGACTACCTGCTCGTCGTGGCCGCCGATCACCGGCTGGCCGACGCCGAGGCGGTGTCGATGTCCGAGCTGCAAGACGAGTCCTGGGTCGCTGCGGACATCAGCAACACCCCGGCGGGCCTCATCATCACCCGCGCCTGCAATGCCGCGGGCTACGAGCCCCGCTACGCAGCCGGCTCCGATGACCACTACGCGGTCCTCGCCATGGTCGCCGCGGGCGTCGGCGTCTCGGCCCTGCCCCCACTGGCGATCCGCACTCTGCCGGACGGGGTGACCACGGTGCCGCTGACCGATCCGACACCTCGGCGCAGGATCGTCCTGCAGACGCGGGAGGCGGTGCACCATCACGAATACGTGCGCACCGCCGAGGAGCTCATCCGCGCCCGGGCCCAGGCCTCGTGACTGCGGCGGTGACGGCCTCCCGGGGCGAGGAGACGGAGTGTCCGGCAGCGCATTCCACCACGGCTCGGACGGGTTCGCCGCAGTCGCGGTGGCTGACCTCGAGCGGCGGCCCTTCCGGCCCCGCACAATATCGGTCACCCCAGCGCAGCAGGGCGATCATCACCGGATAGAGATCAAGACCCTTGGCCGTGAGTCGATACTCTTTCCGCGCCCGGCGCCCCGGCTCACGGTAGGTGTTGGCCTCAAGAACGTCCGCTCTGACAAGCGTGCGGAGCCGATCGGAGAGCACAGAATCGGAGACGCCGAGGTGGTCGCGGATCGCATCGAAGCGGCGAACCCCGTTGAACGCCTCCCTGAGGATGAGCACCGTCCACTTCTCCCCGATGACATCGAGGGTCCTCTGGATCGAACACTCGGTGGTGTCGAATTCGCTCCAGTCCATCGTCTCTCCTTCGCTCGGCCCGATCGATTTCACCCGGCCCGGCCGATTTCACCCGGTCCGCCCGATGCGGTTGCCCCGCCGTGTCTTGCCGACGTGCTCGGCCCGGTTGACCGTCAGCTCCATTCTAGGCTAACTTTCAAATACGCAGTCAGATGTACGAGCATTGAGTCAGTCGGACGGATCGCCTCGGCTGCGAGATCGCAGAGGAGCAGGATGGACACGCACGAGAATTCGATCCCGGATGTCTCACTGGAGGGAGCGAGCCGCTTCGTCGCGGCCACCGGACTGGTCGTCGACGAGGTCACTCCCACCTCGGTGCGAGGTCATGCCGAACTCGGACCCGACCACCACACGCCCTGGGGCGTCGTCCACGGCGGCGTCTACACGAGCATCGTCGAAAGCGCCGGCAGCATCGGCGCCTCCCATGCCGTGGCCGATCGCGGGGAGTTCGCCGTCGGGGTCCACAATGCCACCGACTTCCTTCGCCCGACCACCGGCGCCACGGTCTCCGTCGAGGCCAGCGCCCTGCATCAGGGACGCACCCAACAGCTGTGGGAGGTCATCATCTCGGATTCGTCATCGTCAAAGGTGCTGGCCCGCGGTCAGCTGCGCCTGCAGAATGTGCCGCTGCCGAAGGCAGAGGACTGAGATGAGCACGAACAGCACCACGAACCCCACGAACTCCACGGCCGGCGAATCTTCTTCGACCCACGAGACGACGGTGACCTGGACCGATCCGGCGAAGGCACTGGCACACCTGCCGACGCTCGACGGCATCGACTACCTGCGCAGGATGGCCGCCGGAGAGATCCCCGGTGCCCCCATCGGCGCGCACGTCGGTATGGAGATCGCCGAGGTGGGTGAAGGAACGGTCACATTCCGTTCCCATCCCGACGAGTCCCATTACAACCCGATCGGCATGGTACACGGCGGCTTAGTCTGCACCCTGCTCGATTCCGCGCTCGGCTGCGCCGTACACACCACCCTGCCGGCAGGAACGGGATACACCTCGATCGAGATCAAGGTGAACTATCTGCGACCGGTGTCCAAGGACAGCGGTCCTCTGCTGTGCACCGGCCGGGTAACGAAGAGCGGCCGCCGGGTCTCCTTCGCCGAGGGAGAGGTCATCGACAACTCGGGCAAGACCGTCGCCACCGCCTCGGGCAGTCTGCTCATCTTCCCGCTCGAGGCGTCCTGAGATTCAGTTGCGGGCCCGGTCCCGCAGTGCGTTCTTCCGGATCTTTCCGGTCGAAGTCGTCGGGAGCTCATCGACGAATTCCACGGTAGCCGGCACCTTGTACCCGGCGATTCTCGTTTTGACGAAGGCGATGAGTTCGTCCTCGCTGATCTCAGCACCTCCGGCAGGCACCACATAGGCCAGCGGCCGTTGGCCCCACTTGTCATCGGGCATGCCGACGACCGCGACTTCGGCCACTGCCGAGTTCGCCACGATCGCCTGTTCGACCTCGATCGTCGAGATGTTCTCGCCGCCGGAGATGACGATGTCCTTCGCCCGATCGAGGATCTGGACGTATCCGTCGGGGTGCATCACCGCGAGGTCACCCGAGTGGAACCACCCGCCGCGGAAGGCCACCTCGGTGTCCTTCTCCGCGTTGAGATAGCCCTTCATGACATTGTTGCCGCGCATGACGATCTCACCCATGGTCGCCCCGTCACGCGGCACGTCGTTGAGTTCGGCATCATCGCGCAGCTCGACCACGCGCATCCGGTCGGCACTGATCATGCCGATACCCTGACGAGACTTCAGCGCGGCCCGCTCTTCGACCGGAAGTTCGGACCATTCCGGCTGCGGTTCGCACGAGGAATACGGCCCGTAGGTCTCCGTGAGCCCGTAGACGTGGACGACCTCGATTCCCAACTCTTCGAGCATGGAGATCGTCGTCGGCGAAGGCGGGGCTCCTGCCGTGGTGATCGACAGCGTCCCCGACATGTCGTGGGCTTCGGCGGCTCCGGCTATCGTGTTGAGCACGACAGGAGCACCGGCCATCCGAGTCACGGACTCGTCATCGATGAGTCGCCAGGCTTCGGTGCCGCGCACGGCCCGCAGGCACACATGCGTGCCGGAAACCGCGGTCAGCGCCCATGTGGTGCACCACCCGTTGCAGTGGAACATCGGCAGAGTCCACAGGTACTTCGTCAGCGGTCCGAAGCGCTGCGTGATCACCTCGCCGAGGGAGTTGAGGTAGGCACCCCGGTGTGAGTACATCACGCCCTTCGGACTGCCGGTGGTCCCCGAGGTGTAGTTGACCGTGATGGCAGCCGTCTCATCTGCGACCTCCCATGATCGAGGACTGACCGGCGCTTCGGCGATCCAGTCGGCGTAGTCTTCAGCCCCCGTCAGGTTCCCGGGTGAACCATCCTGTTCGGGGTGGTTGACGACGGCTTCGACGGATTTCGCGCAGCCGGCCTCGGTGATCGCTCGCAGCAGTTCCGCGTCGCCGAAGAGGAACCGAGCACCGCAGTGTCCGAGGATGTACTCGACTTCGGGCGGCGCCAATCGGGTGTTGAGCATGACGAGCACTCCGCCGGCCAGCGGAACTGCGTAGTGGGCGATGAGCGCTTCGGCGCTGTTGGGCGCGATCACCGCGACGGTCTCACCCTCGGCCAGACCACGACGTTTCAGACCTTCGGCCAAGCGTTGGACCGTATCGGCCATCTCCCGATAGGTGATGCGCCTGGGCCCATCGATGACCGCTTCTCGCTCGGGGTGGGCTTCCACTGAGCGCTCGAGAAAACGCAGCGGTGTCAGGGCGGTGTCCAGTCCGGTCATGGTCGGTCTCCTCATCGTCGGCGACAAAGGCTCTCCTGCCGCTCTCATCGGTGAGTGAGAGCAGCTCGGGCCGTGAGCACACGCCCAGACTACCGAGGGATTGAGATCCGGCGCACACAGGGAACGTCCGCGCAGACGCCGGTGCAAGCGTCTGCGCGGACGTCGGTGCAGGCGAGGGACCTCGGACCACGCCGATGAACGACTACCTCGGCGACTATTCGCAGCCGACTCCGTCCCCATCGCGGTCGAGGTGGGAGGCATACCCGGGATCACCGCGGCGAACCGGAGCGGCGCCGGCTTCACGGGCAGCAGTGCAGTTCTCGTAGTAGACCGAGCCGGAGCCCGCGGAGCTCGACTTCCTGCCCGATCCCGAAGAGGACGAGCCCGACCCTGACGACGACGAGCCCGATGATGAGCTCGCCTTCTTCTTCGCCGGAGTGTCCTTCGCGGTTCTCACATTGTCACCGTCTCCGGGTGCGGGCCAGGCGACGTACTTCGCGAATGCGTCTTCGCCCTCACAATTTGCGAGCACCCGCTCCATCGCCGCCTTCTCCGCCTTGACCACCCACAGGTCGTACTTGTGTTTGACCGCGATCTGGCGGGAGACGTATTCGCAGCGGTAGCTCTTGTTCGGTGGCAGCCAGGTCGCGGCATCCCCGTCGCCCTTCTGCCGATTGAGGCTCGAGCTCACGGCCAGCAGATTGAGCGGGTCGTTGCCGAACTCCTTGAGCGTGTCCTCTTCGAACTTCGCGCCACCCGTCTGCCAGGCATTGGAGCGGGCGACGATGTGGTCGATGTCGATGTTGTTCGGGTTCCGGTCAAAGGCGTAGGTCTCGCCTTTGTAGCTGTCTTTGAGCGTGCCTTTGATGACGACACAGCCGTTCGTGCCCGATTTCAAAGTGATGTCACGGAGGTCCCGGCGGAGCACATCGTTGCGGGTGTCGCAGCCGTTGTGGTCGGCGTCCGAGCGCCACTTGAACAGATCCGCGTCGTAGCCGGTCTTCGGTGCGCGGCCTTTGACCTCGAGTTCGTCGAGCATCGCCATGGCCGTGCCCGCCGTCGATCCGCCGGCTCGTCCCTGCTCGGAGTCCTCGGGCTTCTCCTCGTCCTCCTCGGAGTTCGCGGCGGGGCTCGCATCCGCCGTGGTCTCCTTCGCCGGAGTCGGATCGGCGGCGGTCCACGAGACGTCCCGGTCGGACGCCGCGACCTCCCCGCCTTCGGCGCAGCCGGCCAGGAGGACGAGGCCGAGGACGGCGATCAGGGCGAGGAGCATACCCCGGTGCAGGCGTTTCGTGGCATGGTTGAGGAAGGCGGAGAGGTCCATCGGAATCCAGTCGTGCAAAAGGTGAGAACGTGGTCGTGGACCGTGACCGGCATTGCTGCCGCGTCGCGATCCACTACGGAGATCATATGGCCGAAGTGAGCCGGCGGCGGCAGATGCCGGCGTATAGTGACGAATTCGTTATGAGCAGCGAGGCGGTGACAGACGATAGTCAGACACGATGAGGAGCGGCCGGTCACCACCGGCCTCATCACCGAGGTACCGGTCCCCGAGCATTGGGCCCGGGTGCTGGCGACGC
The DNA here is from genome assembly GCF_021023135.1 of Brevibacterium sp. CCUG 69071. Taxonomy (GTDB): domain Bacteria; phylum Actinomycetota; class Actinomycetes; order Actinomycetales; family Brevibacteriaceae; genus Brevibacterium. The sequence goes on along the minus strand of NZ_PGFV01000002.1, from coordinate 272,479 downwards.
TGCGAGACAACCGCTTCACCCGGCTGAGCTGGGATGACGTGCGCACGCAGGCGGCCGGCATCATCATCGTCTCCCCCACCGCCGAGGTGGCCCGCAGCTGCTTCGCCACCGTCCTTGAGCGCGGAGCTGAGAACGGGTTCGCCGAGGTGGTCCGCCCCGCCGAGCTCGTGCCCGGACACGTCCCCGCGGGGACGTGGATCTTCCTCCTCCACCGGCAGGACGGGTGGACCGAACTCGAAACCACCTCGGCGCGGGTGCGGGCAGGATTGGTCAAGGAAAACACCGCGCGAGACCGCGGAGACGGCCTCACGCTCATCGAATACGGGGTCAACCTATAAATCTGGACCGAACCGCCGAGCACCGGCGGCGACCCCGTCTGCCACGCCGGCGAGTTGATCAGCTGGGAGGCCGCTTGGGCACTGGATGGGCCCGAGTCGCCCGCGGCTGCGCCGCTGTCGACGGCAGATATGACACCTGCCGCCTGTCCGCCGATCTACTTCGGCCTTCCCGACCTGCTGCGTCGGCGCCGCCGGGACGGCTGAGCCCGGCGCTGCCGACTGAGCCCGGCGCTGACGACTGAGCCCGGCGCTGCCAGCTGGGCACGGTACTGCCGGAACGAACTCAGGCCACGGCGACGACGACTCCGGCGGTGATGAGCAGGATGAAGTAGCCCCAGGCGTGGAGGATCTCGGGGATCTTCGGCACTCGTCGGCGCAGCAGCACGATGAGCGGGATCGCCCCGATGAGCAGGGCGGCCGCCGAGTAGAGGTCGAGCGATCCGACGACCCCCGGGGCGTCGATGGAGGCGTGGGCGGTGATCGTCACGAGCACCGCGGGACTCATGATCACCAAGGTCAGCGGGTTGGCCAGGGTGGTGGCCACGGTCATCGTGGCTCCCGATCGACGCATCATCGGCACGGTCATCACACTGCCGCCGACACCGAGGAATGAGGCCAGGCCGCCGATCGGCACACCCCAGACCGGGGAGATGCCGCGACCGCCTTCTCCCGTTTCCGCGCGGACTCGGGTGCCCTGCCAGAAGAATCCGGGGCGCAGGAGCAGGTCGACCGCGGTGATCGCGATGTAGACGACGAATCCCCACTGCAGCAGCTCCTCGGGGGCGAATCGTCCGCCGAACGACCCGAGCGCCCCGCCCAGAGCCAGCAGAATGAGCAGCCACCAGCGGCCCTTGAGATGGGCGAGCGTCTCCCGTTTCGTCGACACGGTGGCGACGATCGCATTGACGAGCATGACCAGCGCCGAGGTGGCCGCCGCCACCCGTGCCGTGTCACTGCCGAGGTCCGCATCGACGATCGTGATGATCGGCACGGCGACGAATCCGCCGCCGAAGCCGAAGAGCACCGTCGTCAGACCGACGAGGCAGCCGACGAGAACGAGTCCGAGGAATTCCACTCGTTCATCTCAACGCACAGCCGCGCGGTGAGCAAGCTCCCTGGCGATTACGCGTGTGTGGCTGCCGCAGCGTTCACGGCTGATCATTGCGAGTTCTCTTCCCGGGGATGGGCCGTGCGGCGGAGGATGTCGAGGAAGGCCAGAGCCGCGGGGCTCGGGTTGAAGGCGCTCCACGCGAGGTACTCGATCCTGCTCGGCCCGTCGGCGATTGGCACGACGGAGAGTCCGCCGGCCTCGGGGACGACGGCCGGAGCCAACAGGGCGACGGCCAGATTCTGAGCGACGAGATCGAGCATCACCTCGGCGGACATGACGTCGAAGGCGACGGTGCGACTCAGCCCTGCGGCGGAGAAGGCGCGTTCGGACTGCGACCGGCCGGGGCTGTCGATCGGGAAGTCGACGAAGGTCTCCTCGGCCAGTTCGGACAGCGTCAGTCGGCGGCGACGAGCGAATCGGTGCTCGGGCGACATGACTGCGGCGAGTCGTTCGTGGGCGAGCACTTCGCTGGCCACCCCTGTCGGCGGCGTATCCTCCGCGAGCCCGAGCACGGCGACATCCATCGCGGAATGCCTAATCGCGGAGACGAAGTCGAGGCTGCCGCCGCTCGTCAGCCCAATCTCCACATTCGGATGAGCGCGGTGGAAGTCGCCGAGAGCCGCCGTGAGATCGACGGTCGTCACCGTGGGGATCGCACCGATGAGCAGACGGCCGCGCAGATCCCCGGTCGTCGCCACCGCCTCGGCGACGGCTCGATCCGCGGCGTCGAGGGTGGCGCGGGCTGCGGGCAGGAAGGCGGTGCCCGCCTCGGTGAGTTCGACACGTCGGCTGGTGCGGGCGAAGAGCTGGACTCCGAGCTCGTGTTCGAGGGATTTGATCTGGTGGCTGAGCGCGGACTGCACGACGTGGGACTTCGCGGCCGCACGCGTGAAGTTCCGCTCTTCTGCCACGGCGAGGACGTACCTCAGCTGCTGCAGCTCCATCTCATGTGCTCCTCATCTGCTCCGATTCGCGCGGGATCTCGGTGTACGAGCCTCATCTATCGTGGCACACGATTGGTGCCATGAAAACCATGTGTTGGACTCATTGACCGAACGCCTCAATGCTGGAGTCATGACAATCACGACGACGTCCACCGCCCACCCGAGCTCCGCGGTCCCCGGCACCGGTCCGCGCGCCTTCGCCACCGTGGCCACGGCACTGGCCCCGGCGGCATGGGGCACGACCTACCTGGTGACCACCGCATTCCTGCCCGCCGATCACTCCCTGTTCGCGGCCCTCATGCGCGCCCTGCCTGCCGGCCTGATCGGTCTCCTCATCGCCCGTCGGCTCCCGCGCGGGCAGTGGTGGTGGAAGGCCGCAGTTCTGGGCACGCTCAACATCGGCCTGTTCTTCCCGCTGCTCTTCATCGCCGCCGCCCGACTGCCCGGCGGGGTCGCCGCCACCCTGGGCGCGACCCAGCCGATCCTCATCACTATCCTCGCAGTCCTCGTCCTCGGCGAACGCCTGTCCCGATGGCGTCTGGCCTGGGGCATCGTCGGCATCATCGGCGTCGGCATGGTGGTCCTCGGACCGGCCGCCGGATTCGACATGATCGGGATCCTCGCCGGCATCGGCGGGGCGGCCGCGATGGGCACCGGAGTGATCCTGACCAAGCGCTGGGGCAGGCCGCCCGGGGTCAGCGCCGTGGGCGTCGCCGGCTGGCAGCTGTCCGCCGGCGGCTTCGTCCTGCTCATCCCGACTCTCGTGTTCGAGGGGATTCCCGAGTCCATCGACACGGCAGGAGTCCTCGGGTATCTGTGGTTGGGCATCGTCGGCGGTCTACTCGCCTACACGCTGTGGTTCCGCGGTCTGGGCCGATTGCCGGTGACCGCCACTGCGCTGCTCGGGCTGCTGTCTCCGCTGGTTGCGGCCGGGCTCGGAGTCGCCTTCGCCGGCGAGAGCCTCAACCTCATCCAGATCGCGGGCTTCACACTCGCCCTGGCCGCATTGTTCTGCGGGCAGCTGAACCCGCACAGCCTGGTCGGCCCACGTGCACGCACGCCGAAAGGAACCACATCATGAGGATCACGGTCATCGGCGCCACCGGCATGGTCGGCTCCCACGTCGTCGCCGAGGCGGCCGACCGCGGGCATGAGATCACAGCCGTCTCACGCAACGCTCAGACCGACCGGTCCGCCGAGCCTGCGGCGGCGTATCTCATCCCTGCCATCTATGTCGTCTCGCTGTTCCTCGGCGAGGGATGTATCCCCCTATGACCACATCGCCAGAACGCGGGTCGAACTCCGCCCAGAGCACTGAAATCCTGCCCTCTTGACCTGCCGCAGTAGGCTGAAGACATGGAGCACAGATACCTCGGAAACAGCGGCCTGAAGATCTCGGAGATCACCTACGGAAACTGGCTCACCCACGGGTCCCAGGTGGAGAACGACATTGCGAAGAAATGCGTGCATGCCGCCCTCGACGCCGGCATCTCGACCTTCGACACCGCCGATGTCTACGCGAACACCGTTGCCGAACAGGTCCTCGGCGATGCACTCAAGGGCCAGCGGCGGGAGTCGCTGGAGATCTTCACGAAGGTCTACTTCCCGACCGGCCCCAAAGGCCACAACGACACCGGACTGTCCCGCAAGCACATCATGGAGTCGATCAACGGCTCCCTGTCTCGCCTGGGCACCGACTACGTCGACCTCTACCAGGCCCACCGCTACGACTACGAGACCCCGCTCGAAGAGACCATGCAGGCCTTTGCGGATCTTGTCCGTGCCGGCAAGGTCCTCTACATCGGCGTGAGCGAATGGAACGCCGACCAGCTGCGGGCCGCCCACCATCTCGCCCGCGACCTCGGCATCCAGCTGGTGTCGAACCAGCCGCAGTACAACATGCTCTGGAGGGTCATCGAGTCCCAGGTCGTGCCGACCTCGCGGGAGCTCGGGATCTCGCAGGTCGTGTGGTCACCGATCGCTCAGGGCGTGCTCACCGGCAAGTACAAGCTGGGCCAGCCGCTCCCCGAGGGGTCTCGGGCCACCGATGAGAAGGGCGGAGGAGCCGAGTCGATCAAGAACCGGTACCTCAATGACGAAACCCTGACCGCCGTCGCGAAGCTCGAGCCGATCGGGGCCGATCTCGGACTGACGATGGCACAGTTGGCGATCGCCTGGGTGCTCGCCAACGACAACGTCGCCACCGCCCTCGTCGGCGCGTCCCGTCCCGAGCAGGTGGAGTCGAATGTCGCCGCCTCCGGGGTCAAGCTCGACGCCGAGGTGCTCGCCCGCATCGATGACGCCCTCGGTGATCGGCCGGTGACCGACCCGTCGAAGACGAAGTCCCCAGAGACACGGATCGTGTGAATGCGTTCGGGTGACGGCGACCCCGCCAACCGTGCTTGTGCGTATTTCAGACGAGCACGGTGGTGGGGTTCCTCGTCGTACGGGCGCACGATGAGGAACGTGCACGCCGCGGTCAGCAGACCCGCGGGCAAGCAGTGCCCGAGCACGGCGAGGACGTGCTCGGCGCGGAACAACACGCTTCTACAGATCGCCGCCTCGATGGGCACCGCTGTGCTCGTCACGATCATGGTCTCGGCGACCAGGGATCCCGAGGTCTATGGCGTCGATGGCCCCGTCCACGGCGCCAATATCGCCTTCCTCGTTGCAAGCATCATCGGCATCGGCGGGATCGTCGGCTCGTTCTCCGTCAAGAACTCACACGGGCTGGAAGTCGAGACCTGAGGGAGCAAACACGTCTCCTATGTCACTGTCGCAGGAGCTGAGGCCCTCTCCACCGACTTCGGCACTAGAATGAGCCAAAGCAGCAAACTCCTTGTCCCCCTGGCAAGAGAGTATGTTGGCCAGATGATCTTCAGCTCCCAGGATTCCAGGTAAACACATGTCGAAACCCTCGCAGCCCCACATCAGGGCTGTCGAACGAGCCGTCACAATTCTGCAGACCCTGGAGCGAGCACAGCGATCTCTGCGCCTCAAAGAGATCGGAGAAGCGGTCGAGCTGCACAGTGCAACGGTGTCGCGGGTCCTGTCGACTCTGCAGGCATCGAACTACGTCGTCGAAGAGGATCAACGCTACCGCCTCGGTCCGGCCGTGCTTCGGCTCACGCACGGGTACCTGGTCAATGACCCACTCAGCCAGTTCGCCCGTCCTGTCATGCAGAGTCTGACCAGACAGACCGGACTGACGTCGACCCTGCACCTGCTCAGCGGACTGGAGCGACTGCTCTCAGTTCGAGTCGATGGCTTCGAACCGATGCAGTATCAGCAGCCGATCGGACGCTGGTTGCCTCTCTTCATCGGGTCCGGCAAAACGATCGCCGCTTTCATGCCAACGCAACAGCAGGAGGAAGTCGCAACACTCGGCGACGGTCATGAGACCACCTCGCATCATGTGCTGACAGCCGCAGAGATCCTCGAGGACTTCGAAGTGATCCGACGCGATCGCCACCTTGTCTCCATCGGTGAACGCGATATCAGCATCGCGTCCATCTCAGTACCACTCTTCACAGATGAGACTGTCGCTGGATCCCTGTCATTGACGGGGCCCAGCGACAGTACGACGCAGGAACAACTCGAAATGGTTCTCCCTTCTCTGACTTCAGCGGGGCACGAGATCAGCCGAATGAAGAGCTACAGCTGACGCCTGTCAACACCCGCACGACGCAGGATCGTCTCCGCCCGAGTCACGAACGGCCGATCGACGAACTGTCCGTCGGACAACATCACCGCTCCACTCCCGTGTGCTGAGATTCTCTCGGCCGCCTCGACGACGCTTTGTGCCCAGTCGACCTCTTCACTATCGGGACGAAATGCATCTCGCACGGTCTCCAACTGCATGGGATGCAGGACGGTCCGGCCGAAGAAGCCCATCGCACGCAGTCTGATCGAATCCGCTCGCAGACCCTCGAGATCCTTGATTCGCGGATAGACGGAGCCGGTGGGAGCCTCTTTGCCTGCGGCGGCCAATGCCATGACCAAGCGGATACGGATCTGGTCGAGAACCGCTTCACCTTCAAGATTGAGCGCCGCTCGCAGGTCGTTGTCGCCCAAGGACACACTCGACGATCCATCTGCCCAGCAGAGTTCCTCGAGCGCCGCCAGCCCCACGGCTGATTCCAGAAGGATCTGGATCGTCTTTCCCGCGCTGACGACGGATTCGATTCGACGAAGATCGGCCAACGATTCGACCTTGGGGACGCGAATCCCTTCAACAGCGGGCAGCTTAGCGATCGCGGTCAGATCATCGATTCCCCAGGGCGAGTCCACAGCGTTCACACGCACGAAGATCCGTGAAGTTGCTGTGCTGCTGTCCGGCGAGTCACTCGCGGGAAACTCGCTCACCGACGACAGGAACTCGACTAGCTCGGCTCTGGCGCTGGTCTTCCGATCGATGTGGACTGCATCTTCGAGGTCGAAGATGACCGCATCGGCCCCACGGTGCAGAGCCTTATCCAACTTGCCGCCGCTCGATGCCGGAGTGTAGAGCCAGGTGCAGATCTCGCTCATGAGACCACCCCTCGCGAGCGCAGATCAGCAATCGTCTCTTCGTCCACGCCGAGTCCGGACAGCACCTCATCCGTGTCCTTCCCATGGCCTCGACCCGTCCATTGGACACGACCGGGCGTGTGCGACATGCGGAACGGAACATTGAGCATCTTCATCGAGCCGAGATCCTGGTCGTCGATATCGATGACGGATCCCAACGCCGTGTACTGTTCGTCCTCGATGATGTCCTCAGCGTTGTAGACGAGCGAAGCAGCGGCGTGCGCCTCCCGGAATGCTACTAATGCGTCTTGTGACGATTTCGTTCTCACCCAGGTGGCGACGGCATCGTCGAGCTCATCGGAGTGTTCGACCCGGCCCTTGGCCGACTTGAACCATTCCTGCTCGACGTATTCGCCGTGCCCGACAAGCTCGATGACCCGTTCGGCAATCGACTGTGAGGAGGTCGATACCGCCAGCCAACGTCCGTCGGCAGTCTCGTAGAGATTGCGCGGAGCATTGTTCTCGGACCGATTACCTAACCGTTTGGGTACCAGACCCAGCTGATCGAAGACGCTCACCTGTGGGCCCAATGCCGCGAGCATGGGCTCGATGAGTGACATATCGATGTGCTGCCCCTGACCGTCAGAGAGGCGCGAATGCACCGCCGTCATCGCGGCAAAAGCGCCCATGATTCCGGCAATGGAATCGGCCAGCGCCAAAGGCGGCAGGGTGGGCGGGCCATCGGGTTGGCCCGTCATCGACGCGAACCCGCTCATCGCCTCGGCGAGGGTGCCGAATCCGGGCTCACTGGACTTGGGACCGAACTGCCCGAACCCGGTGACGCTGACGACGATCAGGCCCGGGTTGATCTCCGAGAGAGCCTCGAACCCCAGCCCCCATTTAGCCATGACACCGGGGCGAAAGTTCTCCACGATGATGTCGACGTCCGCAACGAGGCTGCGAATGAGGTCCGCACCGGCCGCTTCTTTGAGATTGACTGCGAGGGTCTTCTTATTGCGGCCCAGGGTCTTCCACCACAGTCCGATTCCGTCCTTCTGAAAACCGTGCCCTCGCGCCGCATCCGGCTGCCTCGGGTTCTCGACCTTGATGACCTCGGCCCCGTAGTCGCCCAGCAGCGTCGCACACATCGGACCGGCGAACAGAGTCGACATGTCGAGTACCTTGAGGCCGCCCAGTGCATCCCTTGATGAATCGGCACCCGCTGATGCGCTTGTGGGTTCTCGCGTCAAGTCTGTCACTCCTCCTCGTCAGCGGATACTGCTGACTTGTCCGTATAGGTATAGATGAAAGCGATGATTCCGCTGACCGAGGCCAGTACCACCGCAGGGACGTTGAGCGTGTTCGACGCCCAGGTCACCAGGGTCGGATTCGTCATGATCAGACCGATGATCTGAGCGAACACGAGAACGAACCCGGTGATGAGAAACAAGCTGAATACGATGACGAACAGCGACCGGATGAGTCGCGAGCTCGAAATTGTCGGCTGAGTCATAAGAGTTCTCCTATCCCTGCATCGGCACTGGGAGAACCCCGATGCCCACCAGCACTGCGATGAGCATTACCGGCAACAGGTAGTAGATGATCAGTGGGATGAATGTCGCTTCGGGTTTTGCCTTGACGATGCCGGAAGCGATGAAGATTGGTGCTGAGGCAGGCGGTGAGGATCCCTCCGTCGACGCCGCAACCAGGACCACAGTGATCGCGAGGACCGGATCAATGCCCACAGCAATCATCGACAACATCGACACCTGGCCGATGGCGGACACAGTGGCCGTCGACGACAGCGGTCCGGCGATGAGCGCCACCAGAACAACGACGATGGCGACGAGAACCCATTTCGGCAGGTCCAGACCATTGAGAGTGCTCTCGATGTCTTGCGCCAAGCCGAGTTCGGTGAGCGTCGAACTGGCAGCGATGGCGAAGAAGAGCAGTACACCGATGGGGGCCAATCGAGGGATCGAACCGGCGATCAGCTCGTAGAGTCCTCGCCCCGTCTTGGGGATCTCCTTCCAACCGATGAGCACTGCGAAGAGAATGATGAGAATAGGGATCCACGTGATGATCGAGATATCGCCCATAGCGTCACCGACCTCTGTCGCATTCTCCAAGAAGGACGCCAGCGGCCCGATGGTGACAGCGATCGGAATCAGCGCACCGAGGTAGATCAGGATCGGTACCCGACCCTGCTTCCAGGCTTGACCCATCGCAAGCACATCGATGCCATTACCAGCCTTGATGTTGTCTCGCCACACGAAGTAGGTAATCAGCAGAAGACGGTAGAAGACCTGGTAGAGACCGCTGACCAGCAGGGCAAGATAGACCGATCCTGTCGATGCCAGTCCCCCGGCGAAGCCGAGCATGATGACCATGGACGTGCTCGGAGGCAGAGCAGCACCCATCGCCGAGTTGCCCGCGACGACCGTCGCAGCCCGGGACGGCTTCCACCCCTCCTTGACCATCCACGGCCCGGTGATAGCGCCGGTTGAGGCGGCATTGCCCGAATTCGATCCGGACAGAGCTCCCATCACGCTGGATGCGAGGGTGTCGACATAGGCCGGTCCACCACGGACCTTGCCGAACACCGAGTTCAGCAGGTCGAGGATCCTCTGCATGATTCCGAGTTGGTCGATCAGATACGTCATGAAGACGAATCCGAGTGCCGCATAGACGACTTCGTTCTCCGTAGTCGAGGCAATGCCGCCCCACGCAACTGTGAGCGCTTGTGGGCCGGCGAACAGACAGGTGGCGATGAAGCCGATGATCATGGCTTCGCTCATAGAGCGCTTGAAGGCAACGTTCCACACGATCAGAATCGCTATGAACACCAGCAGCGCAATCAAGGCAATGGGCATATGTCTCCTTCGTCAAGCCCGACATTTTGCATCTGGTGCAATTTACATTCGCACTATGCGATTGCAATGCACTGCATGTACAGTACGTGGCAACGGTCACAAGCGCAAGAACGAGTGCCGCACAGTAAATTCCCGACAACTTTCGCATCACTTCAGTGGAGGAACAATGCGCGTTTCCATTCTGGGTCTCGGAGAAGCAGGCCGAGTATTCTCATCAGCGTTCGCAACAGCCGGCTGGAGGGTCACAGCCTTTGATCCGGCGGACACACCGACCCCGGAAAGTGTCGCCCGATTCGACACTGTCGGCCCGGCAGTCGCTGATGCCGACCTCGTCCTCAGCCTCACAACTGCACGCTTCGCGGTCGGCGCCGCCGCGGATGCAGGTCCGCACCTGAAGGACGAGGCGGTCTTCATTGACCTCAATGCGGCATCGCCTGGGCGTAAGCGCGAGGTCGCCGCGGCCCTGGGTAACGAGACTCAGCTGGTCGACGGTGCCGTCCTCGGCTCTGTGATGAAGTTCGGCCCGAACGTCACGGTGCTCCTCGCCGGCCCGCGGGCACAGTCGGGCGCATCCCTGCTGTCTCAGATCGGCGCAGAGACGGTTGTGATCAGTGAGGAGATCGGCTCAGCTTCGCAGCGGAAGCTGGTCCGCAGCGTCTTCGTCAAAAGCCTCGCCGCATTGATCGCAGAGTCAATGGATGCCGCACGGGCCTTCGACGGTGAGCAGTGGATGAAGGAACAGATCGCGGAATGGCTCAACGACGGTGATTCCACCATCAAACGCCTCGACCACACGACACGTCTACATGCCGGCAGGCGCAGCCATGAACTCGAGGACAGCCTCGGCGTGCTTGCCGAGCTTGGTGTCACCTCCACCGTCACCGAAGGCGCCTTGGCTACTCACCTGAGGTACGCGCGGTCGAAGGCAGACGATCTTGCGGTTGCCCTGGCCGAGGTTCCGACTCCCGCATTGGGCGATGCCAATGAACGTCGCGGACTCATGCACTCCGCGATCAAACCGGTCTGGGCATCTCCGCGGATCGCCGGACGCGCGTTCACAATTGAAACGAGAGCCGGCGACAACAAGGCGATCCATGACGCGATCGCCGACATCCGTCCGGGCGATGTCGTCGTCATTGACGGTCGTGCAGAGACGGAGCGTGCTCTGATCGGTGAGCTGATCGCCGAGCGCCTTCGTGACGCCGGTGCTGTCGGAGTCATACTCGACGCCGCAGTCCGCGATGCCAGCGGAATTGCCGAACTCGACTTTCCGACATTCGCTAGGGCAGTGACACCGGCGGGGCCCTATCGCCATGGCCCCGGACGCCATCAGGTCCCGATCTCCATCGGAGAAGTGGTGTGCCACCCCGGAGATTACATCGTCGCCGATAAGGATGGGGTCATGGTTCTACCAGCTCTGCAGGCCGAGCCGATCCTCAGAGGAGGTCTGGCCAAACTAGATGCAGAGGCCAAGCAGAGCGCGGAACATCGACGCTCTGTTCCCACGGCAATCGCCGACTGAAAACCAGGTGCACACGATCTCAATAGAGGCGTCACATACTCATACGGGTCCGACGCAGAATGCAGTTCGAAGATTCGCAGCGCATGCCCAACTATGTCCGAGCCACCTGCACCGCGGTCTCCGACACAGGCGGCTGGGCGGCTCGGCCCGAATGACGGAGCCAACGTCGCCTTCCTCATCGCCGTGATCGTCGGCGTGACCGGTGTCGTCGGTTCGTTCTTCATCAAGAACTCCCACGGCCTCGAGCCGCAGTCGGCACAGGACTGAGGTGCGCGGCGACCGCCCGAGCGCCAGCGATCGCATCGTCGACCTCGACTGCGCCGCCGAGGACGAGGGTCGCGTAGCCGTGGACCATCGACCAGGCCGCGATCCTCGACTCCTCGCTCGCAACGCCGCCGAACGCCGCATCGACGCCTTCGGCGAGAGCCTGCTTCGCCCGCTGCTGAGCTGACCGCAACTGCGGATCATCGTCGTGGAGCAGATGCGGTTGGAACATCACCGAGAAGTACGCGGGATACTCGAGCGCAAACCGCACATAGGCCACGCCCATCTCGACGAGCGAGGCGCGCTGCCCATCGTCGTCCAGAGCATCGGACAGCAGAGCGAAGCCCTCCGCAGCCAGGGCGGTGAGCAGACCGGTTTTGTCTCCGAAGTGATGGGTCGGGGCCGCATTGGACACTCCTGCTCGCTTCGCCAGGGCCCGCAGGCTCAGCTTTGCAACGCCGCATTCGTTGATCGCCGAGGCGGTCTCGGACAGCAGCGCTCGACGCAGGTCTCCATGATGATAGGTCACACAGTGACCCTACTCCGCATAACTTTTCAATGACAAGATACCTCTCCGATACATATCTTGTCATCGTAAAGATATTACGCGTGCAATGAGGAGCAGCCGCATGGCACCCTTGATATTCCTTCTGGGGACGACACTTCTCGTCCACGCGACGAGCCGGTTCCTCATCCTGAGCCGGCGCCCCTGGCCCGTGTCCCTCCGGGCAGGTGTGGCGGTGATGTTGTCAGCCACCGGCATCGCCCACTGCGTCGGCATGCGTGCCGAACTCATCGAGATGGCTCCGCCCGGACTGCCCACACCCGGATTCCTCGTGACCCTGACGGGATTCCTCGAGCTCGCGGGAGCGGCGGCCATGTTCCGGGTGCCGACTCGCCCATGGGCGGCGGGCGGACTCACGCTGATGTTGGTGGCGATGTTCCCAGCAAATGTGCATCTGGCACTGACCGGCACCGACCTCCCGTGGTACGACACCCTCGGCCCACGGACCCTGCTGCAGGCATTGTTCTTCGCGGCAACCTCGGCGGTGTTCGTGTCGAGCCTGCGCAAGCGGTCTACCTATAGAAGCCCTCGCGCAGGTCGATCCCATATTCGATCCAGGCCTTGAGCGCTGCGAGCATTCCCGTCCACCCCATGCAGTTGCCGAAGGCCCCTTCGGCTCCGCCGACGGTCGGCTGCCAGGACTTCTCGGTGATCGTCACCAGGGTGCGTGCGCCCTCGTCCACCGGTGAGAACTCGAAGGTCGTCATCGTGTTCGGCCCGATGGAGTGTTCCGATCCCTCCCAACTGATGACGATCTTCTCGTCGGGCACGGTCTCGATGACCTCAACCGGGAAGCGACCGGGGAAGTCCGCGAAATCCCAGCTCACCTCGGTGCCGGTCTCCAATCGCCCGCGGGCACCGCCGGTGGTGAAGTACTTCGAGAGCTGATCCGGGTCGGCCACCGCCTCAAAGGTCTCATGGGGCGTCTTCGAGATGTAGCCCGTGACCGTGAATGAGAGTTCCTCGAGCTGCGTGTCCTTGGCATTCCGCTCAGTATTCATGTGATATTTTTACCACATGTCGGAGAGAAAGGGAATGCTCGGCGATCCCCGAGAGGATGTGCAGCTCGATCATCGCGGCGCAGCCGACGCCGACCGGCGGGACGATGCGGTATTCAAAGCCCTGGCCAATCCCACCCGCCGGCGCATCCTCGACCTCCTCAGACGCGAACCGACGACGACCGGCGAGGTCTGCGACTCCTTTCCCGAGCTCGATCGGACCACGGTCCTCCAGCACATCCGTGTGCTCGAGCGAGCCGAACTGCTGACCGGCAGAAAGGTCGGCAAGACGCGTCGCCTGGCCTTGGCTCCGCTGCCGATCAAACGCATCCACGACCGGTGGATCGGCGAGTACACCCGTGCGGCGGTGAGCTTGCTGGCCGATCTCGAGGACCCCAGCGCCTGAGCGGCGGTCAATCGCTCCGGATCGTCTTCGCCATCCACGACAGCACCCCGGCAAGGAGCAGGATCAGAGCGCAGACGAGGAAGGTCGCGGAGTCCCCGAGGTAGGTGAAGCCGAGCCCGCCGAGGACCCCGGCGATGGCCAGGCCGATGTCGAAATTCATGTTCCAGGCAACGCTGGCCTTGGCCGGAGTGCTCACCGACTCGAAGGCCATCACCAGGCTCGCCGACTGCAGCGTGCCCAGGCCGAGTCCGATGATGACCATCGCCGCGATGAGGCTCCATCCGTAGAAGACGACGGTGCAGACCAGGCCGATGACGGCCAGTGCGACGCCGAGGATGTTGAGGGCGAAGGGACTGAACGAGTCGGAGATGCCGCCGGCGACGAAGCGCCCGATCACGGCCGAGACCTGCATGGTGCCGATGAAGAGCGCGGCACCGGCGATGTCCTCCCCGGGTCCGAAGCCGACGATGAGTCCGAAGACGATCATGCCGACGAGGAACGGGGAGAGCATGATGAGCAGTCCCAGTGCTTCGCCTGCCTTGGCTCCGGCTCCTCTCAGCGATCTGCGCTCATTGCGACCGCCGCGCACCGAGAATCCGGGGACTGAGTCTCCTGCGGCAGATACGGCGTCGTCTTCTGGGCCCGACTCGGCATCGGCGGACTCTCGCGAGCCACGGCCCCTGCCACCGCGGTCCCGGCCGGGCACGAACCTGATCACCGTCGGGACCGCGAGCAACAGGCAGGCGCACACGATCACGCGGAACGACCAGATCGGAACGGTCCCGACCAGCCACAGACCCAGCGGCGCACCGAAGGCGGCGGCCAGGGAGGTGATGCCGCCGAAGAAGCCCAAGGCCCTGCCGGTCCGACCGGGCGACGTCGTCGCCGGCACCGCCGCGTTGGCCAGGACGACGAAGAGACCGAAGCCCACTCCCCCACACAGTCCGGCCAGGACCAAGCCCAAGAGCGCCGGTGCCACGAAGAGTCCGAGCAGCTGCCCTGCCAGCTGCAGACCGATCGCGAGGAACAGTGCTCCCTTGTATCCCAGGGCTCTGCCGATGATGGGGGCGAAGGGTTGGACGATGATGACTCCGAGCATCATCGTCGTCAGCACCGCACCGCCGGTCACCGTCGTCAGCCCGCTGATCGAGGCGATGGAAACCATCGTCGAATAGCTGAAGAAGAACGCGGAGAAGCCGAACATGGCGGTCCACACCAGCCCCAGCAGCGCCGGGGTGAACGTCCGCGATTCCGACCATTCCGAGCTCATACTGTGACCCTACGTCATCGCCATGCTCGGGCTGACGGCACGATCACCTCGGCGGCGGCGCGCGTCGAGGAATTCACCTCGCGGTCAACTGCAGGAATTAGACTCAGCGCATGACTTCGACTGATTCCCAGGCAAAGACCCCCAGCGGCAACATCGATACGGCGTTCGTGCTCAAGTTCGAACCTCAGTACATCGTCTCCGAGGCGGAGGCCGAGATCTTCGATGAGATCGGGCCCAAGGTCGTCAAGCGCGAGTCCTACAAGCGGAAGACGTTCCTCAGGGTCGCCGAGTGGAAGGCCGTCGGCGCCCTCCCCACGATCGAGGAGATCGATTCCGATGACATCGAATACGTCACGGCCGTGGCGCTCGATGAGGACACCCCGAACCATCTGCGTCTGCCTTTCCTGCAGATTCTGCCCGGAGTCGGCGGACCGCTCGCAAGCACCCTGCTGACGGTGTTCAACCCGCGCAAGTTCTCCATCCTGGACTCCCGGTCCGTCGGCGTGCTCCACGAGTTCGATCTCATCGAATCGGACAATCCCGCACAGGTCGACTACCAGGTCTACCGGAAGCTGATGAAGTCACTGGCCAAGGGCGCGAACTGCGCGCCGATCGACCTCTACCGGGCTCTCATCGCCTACTCCCGCCAGCCGAAGGGCTGAGACGAGAGCGCCGGACCGAGCAACTGTCTCACTGCTCGCCGAGCGATCGGCTCACTGCTCGCCGAGGTCGCTGCGGAGTTCGCGCCCACGCTCGATCGAGCTGGCCTCCCGCTCGTGTGCCTTGCGGATCTGCCGGGTGTCGCGCGGGGACAGCTGGATCGTCTCCTCGGCGGGAATGCCCGCCTGCAGCTGCCGACCGCGCTCGATCTCCGCATCGAGTTCGGCACCGAAGAGCAGCGACACGTTCGCCATCCACAGCCAAGCGAATCCGACGATCACGCCGCCGATCGCACCGTAGGTGGCGTTGTAGCTGCTGAAGTTATTGATGTAGAGGATGAAGCCGAGCGATATGATGACCAGCACGGCGAGTGCGACCATCGCGCCGAGGCTCAGCCATCGGAACTTCGGCCGCTTCACGTTCGGGGTCGCGTAGTAGAGCAGCGCAATGAGCAGCATGACGAAGACGATGATGACCGGCCACTTCGCCGCGTTCCAGATGAGGACGGCCACCTCGCCGAGACCGAAGAAGCGACCGATCGATTCGGCGACGGGTCCCGAGATCACGAGCAGCAGCCCCAGCGCCGCGGTGAGAACGAGGATGGCGGCGGTGATGAGCAGCTCGATCGGCTTGAGCTTCCACAGCGGCCTGCCCTCCTCGACCTCGTAGACCTTGTTCATGGCACGACCGAAGGCTCCGACGTACTTCGACGCCGACCAGACGGCGACGATCACGCTGATGACGAGGGTGAGTCCGGCGGCGGGAGTCGAGGTCAGTTCCGTGATGATCGGGCGGATCGCCTCGGCGGCCTCGCGCGACATCTCCTGAGTCAGGCCGAGCACGGTCTCCAACGTGGATTCGGCCTCGCCGAGGACACCGAGCAGGGAGACCAGCGCCAGGACCGACGGTGCCGCGGAGAGCAGGGCGTAGAAGGTCAGGCCAGCGGCGAGATCGAGGCACTGATCGGTCACCAGTCGACGCGCGGTGTTGCTGAGGATATGCTTGCGCACCGGCCATGCGATCTTCGTGGGCGTGCTCGGTTTGCGCTGTTCGTCCCCGTGAGCCGCCTGTGCCGGAGCCGTCGAATCCTCAGTCAGCGGGGTCGCCGCGACCCGCGGACGACTGTCGAACTTCTCGCTCATGACGACTCTCCATCGTGCTCGGGGCTCTCGCCTCAGCGTGTACAAGGCACAATCGTAGAGCACACCGAGCCCTCGATGAGGAAAGGCTGCTTGATGAGTGTGTCCGGTTCCGCCCGGCCACCGAGGCGAGCCTGGCTCTCAGCGCGGCAGCAGTCCGTTCTCCCTAAGCGCGGGTATCACCTCGTGCCTGGTCAGAGGGGCGAACTGGCGTTCGGCCGTGTCCGACGGAAGCGGATCGAACGGCACCCAGAGCGCCTCGGCGATCTCCGCGAGATGCTCGACCGCCTCGACATTGAGTTCAGGAGGAACGCCATCGTAGCTGAATACGTCGCCGGTGACCGTGTGCTCGGCTTCGTTAGCGGCCGCGGCCGTGAATGTGCCCAGAGGGAAGAGCCGCTCCGGGAACAGCTGCAGCCCCAGTTCCTCGTCGATCTCCCTGATGATCGTCTCCTCGGGGCTCTCCCCGTACTCGGGTTTGCCGCCGGGAAGCATGAAGGAGCTCGTTCCTCTCTTGCGCACCATCAGCAGCTCCGCCCGGTCCGGGTGGAACAGGACCAGCGCGGAGACCCGAATGTCCTTCACTCCGGTCACTTCCTTCCCTTCGCCCGCGTCCTTCACTCCGACCACACTCCCGAGGTGCCCCGACGATGGGAGTCGATGAGATGGGTGTCGACCATGCCGATGGCCTCCATCAGCGCATACATCGTCGTCGGTCCGACGAATCGGAAGCCCTTCTTCTTCAGTGCCTTCGACAGCGCCACGGATTCCTCTCCGGTGGTCGGGATCTCAGCGACCGTGCGGGGGCGCGGGGTGTCCTCGGGTCGGAAGCCCCAGATGAAATCGGCGATCCCGCCCTCCTCACGCATGGACAGAACTGCCCTGGCATTGCCGATGCAGGCCTCGATCTTCCCGCGATGACGGATGATTCCGGGATCGCTGAGCAGCGTCTCGATCTCGGTATCACCGAAGCCGGCGACCGTCTCGGCGTCGAATTTTGCGAAGACCTCACGGAAGCGTTCGCGCTTCTTCAGGATCGTCAGCCACGACAGTCCCGCCTGGAAGCCTTCGAGGCTCAGCCGTTCGAACAGTCCCGATTCATCGCGGACGGGCAGGCCCCACTCGGTGTCGTAGTAGTCCAGCAGCAGCGGATCGCCGTAGGCCCAGGGGGTGCGGGCGAGGCCGTCTTCGCCGATGACCACGCCTCCGGCTGGCCCGTTCTTGCCTCCGGCCGGGTTGCCCGCGCTCCCGGCTGGCCAGCCAGTGTCGCCGGAACCGGGTGTCTCGCCCGAATCGCCGCTGTCGGTCCGCGCCTGTGTCTCATCCATAGCGCTACCGTATCGCGCCGCACTGACCCGGGCCGAGGCCGCGGTCACGACACCGCGCCCGGAGGCCGATGACAGAGGCTTCGTCATCGCCGCCGGGCGCGGGGTGGGTTCGGTGCGACTCAGTCGTCGCCGTTTGAGATGTTCTCCTGCATCTGGAGGAACTCGACATGCCGTTCGTATTTGTCGAGCACGTCGTCGATGAGCTGACCCTTCGAGTAGCCCATGATGTCGTAGCCCTGACCGGCACCGCCGTCGAGGTAGACCTCCATCCGGTAGTAGTCCTCGGTTCCCCGCGGCACCCGTCCGCCGAACGACGGCACGCTGACCTTGTGCGGCCAGATCTGGTAGCGGAAGGGGAACTGACCTTCGCCGTCGACCTCGAGCTGGATAAGGTCCCAGTCCTCGCTTTCGTCGACGAAATGGCCTTCGACGTTGATCCGCCCGCAGCGGGCATCAACACCCCGGCCCTTCATCTCATCGGCGATCTCGGTCAGGGTCGGGATCAGCACGGTCGACTCGAAGTCTCGTGCCCTGTTCCCGCTCGGGAAGGCGAGGACCCGTGCCAGCTGTTGCTGCCACTTCTCGTGGTCGCGTCCAGATCTGCGGGCCAGCGAGGCCGGCAGACTCTGGTCGACACTGTTGGCCCGATGGGCCTCGACCCGCAAGGCCTTGTAGAGCCCGATCATGACGAGGATGACGACGAACGCGAAGGGCAGGCCCATGATGACGGTGGCGTTCTGCAGCGCTCCGACGCCGCCGACGATGAGCATCGCGATGGTCAGGGCTCCGGTGGCCACGGCCCAGAAGATCCGCAGTCCCGGCCGTCCGTCATCCTGCGGGGTCGGCAGACGGGAGGAGAGGTTGGCCATGACGAGGGCCGCGGAGTCCGCGGTCGTGACGTAGAAGAGCAGCGCGGTCACAGTGGCAAGAGCGGCGATGACCATGAAGCCGGGATAGTTCGACAGCAACTCGTAGAAGCCGCCCTCCGGGTTGAGCATGGTGCGTTCGCCGAATTCCTTGTCACCGCTGCGGATGAGGTCGAGCGCCGAATTCCCGTAGATCGAGATCCACATGATGATGTAGATGAACGGGATGGTCAGAGTACCGAGGACGAACTGGCGGATGGTCCGGCCCCGGGAGATGCGGGCGAGGAACAGTCCGACGAAGGAGGCGAAGGCGATCCACCAGGCCCAGAAGAACAGCGTCCAGTCAGTCATCCATGTGCCGGTGTCCTCGAAGGCGAAGGTCTGTCCGACCATGTCCGGGAACAGGCGGACCACGTCGACGACATTGAGCACGAAGGCGTTGAGGAGGAACTGAGTGTTGCCGGCCACGAGCACCCACAGGCTGAGCAGGACGGCGAGGAGCACATTCAGCAGAGACAGGAACTTGATGCCCTTGTCCACGCCCGAGACCGCGGACAGGGTGGCCACGGCCACGCCGATGACGACGATGCCGACCTGTGCACCGGTGGTCAGCGGCAGGCCGAAGACGGTGTTGAGACCGGTGTTGACCATGACCACGCCGATGCCCAGGGACGTGGCGACGCCGAAGACCGTGCCGAGCAGGGCAGCGAAGTCGACGGTGTCACCGAGACCGCCCTTGACTCGCTGGCCGAAGATCGGGGCGAGCGCCGAACGGATCGCCAGAGGCATATTCATCCGATAGGCGAAGTATGCCAGAGCCATGCCCATGAGCGCGTAAAGGCCCCAGCCGCTGAGCCCGTAATGGAACAGCGTCCACACGGTGGCCTCGCGAGCGGCATCGACGGTCTCGGGTTCCGTGCTCGGTGGAGCGAGATACTGCGTCACCGGCTCCGCCACTGCGAAGAACATGAGGTCCGTGCTGATGCCCGCGGCGAAGAGCATCGACGCCCAGGCCATCAAACCGAATTCGGGCTTCGAATGCTCGGGACCGAGCTTGGTCGTCCCGTACTTCGAAGCGGCGAGATAGATGACGAAGACGAGAACGACGGCGACGAGGAGGACGTAGAACCAACCGAACCAATCGGAGGTCCAGCCGACGACGGCACCGAGGACCGCCTCGGCGTTGGTCGGGGCGATGAGTGCCCAGATCGTGATCGCCAATGTGCCAAGGGCCGCGGCGATGAAGACCGGCTTGTTGACAGGCGGCAACGCGGACTTATCCTTCTTCTTCGGCTTCTCTGCGGGTCTGTCCGCTGTGGCTGGCATCTGATCGCTCCTTCGTGGGACGAGGTGGCGTCCTGGCATCTGCGCCCGGTCGAATGGCTGCACTCGACCGAACCTGGTGAACCGTGCCGCTGCGGCACGTCGGCATTCGCATTCCCGCGCTCCCCGCTGGCGGGGATGGGGCCAACCATGGAGGCTACCATACCGTAGTCAGGGGTAACCTCCTAGGGGACGAATCGTCACCGTGACGGGACCCGACACCGGACCCGACAACGAGCCCTGACAACAGGAACTGACACCGGGACCTGAAGCGCTATAGGGACACGAAGAACAGGGCGAGCGCCATCACCACACCGGAGCCGAGGAAGGTCACCGAAGTGTAGCCGAGGATGTCGCGCATCTTCAGTCCCGCGATCGCGAGCACCGGCAGCGCCCAGAAGGGCTGGAGCATATTCGTCCACTGGTCGCCGTAGGACACGGCCATGATCGCAACGGACGGATCGACGCCCAGCTGATTCGCCGCATCGAGCATGATCGGCCCCTGCACCGCGAACTGTCCTCCGCCGGAGGGGACGAAGAAGTTGACGAGACCGGCCGAGATGAGCGCGAGCACCCCGAAGGTGGTCGGATTCGCGATCGACACGAGGGCATCGGAGAAGACCTGGATGAGACCCGTCGCGGACATGATGCCGAGGATCCCGGCGTAGAGCGGGAATTGGAGCAGGATCTCGCCGACGTTCGAGGCGGCCCCCTTCGTCAGGTGAATGAGCTCGAAGGGGTTGCGGACGAGAAGGAAGATCAGGGCGAGGAACGACCAGTTGACGATGTCGAGGGTCAGCCCTCCGCCCTGCGCGAAGTGGATGACGAGGTAGACGACGAGAGCGAGCCCGACGATGAGAGTGAGTATCCGAGAGGCATCGATGCGGTCGGCAGGGGTGACGACCTCCTCGTCGACGGTGCTCCGGGATTCGGAGTCGACCGATTGGGGCAACTCGTAGACCGGGGCATCCTGCTTCGGGGCGATGAGGAAGATGAGCAGTCCGCAGACGATGATGACGCCGAGGACGGCGAGCATGTTCCAGGCGGAGAAGATCGTCTCGCTCACGGGCACGACCTGACCGCCGAGGGATTCGGCGAGGAAGGAATCAGGAGTGGCCGCGGTGAGCGGCCCCGATCCCGAATAGCCCATATGCCAGACGACGAAGCCCGAGTAGCCGGAGGCGACGAGCAGCGGGAAGTGGACCTTGAGTCCGCGGCTGCGGGCCTGAACGGCGATCTCCCGCGCCAGCAGCGCCCCGACAACCAGACCCAGGCCCCAGGTGATGAGGCTGGCGATCGCGGCGACGAGGAAGACGAAGACATAGGCGAAGGCCGGGCTGCCGGGCACTCGAGCCAGTCGGGAGAGCAGCTTCTGCACCGGGCCGGTGTTGGCGAGGATGTGGCCGAGGAGGAGGATGAGGCACATCTGCGTCATGAACTCGAGGAGTCCCGCCAGTCCCTCGCCCCAGCCGGTGACCACCTCGGCGGGGCCGGCCCCGGTGAGGATGAAGGCGAGGACGGCGACGATGAGGGTGAGCACGATGGCAAACGTCAGCGCCGACGGTATCCACTGCTCGAGGAAGCGGTTGATGGGACGCATGAAACCCTTCGAGGCTGCAGCGTTGACGTGGGTCGACGGCTTCGGTGCCGACATGAGGACCTCCTGCTGAGAAAAACCTGTGTGTTCCCAGCATACAATCGCCGGCGCCGACCGCATGGTGCGGTCGACGCCGGCGAACTGCCCGGTCAGAGGGCGATGACGATCAGGCTTCTGACCTGTAGACGAGCTGCTTGTTGACGAACTCGTCCATGGCCAGCGGTCCGAGCTCCCGGCCGACGCCGGAGCGCTTGACTCCGCCGAAGGGCAGGAACTCGCGTGAGCCCTCGGGGGAATTGAGGAAGACCATGCCCGAGTCGATCTGGGAGCCCACGCGCTCGGCGCGCTCGATGTCATCGGAGAACACCGCGGCACCGAGACCGAACGGAGTGTCGTTGGCCAGTTCCACGGCCTCCTCCTCGCTGCCGACCCTGTAGACGATGACGGCAGGGCCGAACAGCTCTTCGTAGTAGCCGCGCATGCCCTTCTTCACATCCGTGAGCACCACGGGTTCGACAAAGGCGCCGCCGCCGTCGTACTTCTTACCGCCGGCGAGCAGGGTGGCACCGCCGCTGACGGTGTCCTGGACCTGCTCGACGAACCGGTCGGCCGCCGCCACTGAGGACAGCGGGGAGAGGCGGGAGCCCTCCTGACCCGGGGTCTCCGGGGTGATCGTCTTGGCCGCCTCGGTGATGGAGGAGACGAAGTCCTCGTAGAGGTCGTCCATGACGATCATCCGCTTCGGCGAGTTGCAGGCCTGGCCGGTGTTGCCCATGCGGGTGTTGAAGAAGGTCTTCGCGGACTCCTTGACGTCCGCCGAGTCCAGCAGGATGTAGGGATCGGATCCGCCGAGCTCGAGGACGACCTTCTTGAGGTTCTTGCCCGCCTCCGCGGCCACGGCCGCACCGGCCCGCTCGGACCCGGTCAGGGACACACCGTGGTTGCGGGGGTCGGGCAGGATGAGGTCGGCGACCTGCTCGTTGCTCGCGTAGATGTTGATGTACGCACCCTCGGGCAGCCCGGCCTCGATGAAGATCTCCTCCATGATCTGGGCCGAGCGCGGGCACTGCGGAGCATGCTTGAGCAGGATCGTGTTGCCGAGTGCGAGGTTGGGCGCGGCGAACCTGGCCACCTGGTAGTACGGGAAGTTCCAGGGCATGATGCCCAGCAGCGAACCGACCGGCTTGCGACGGATCATCGCGGTCGCGTTCTCGGGTCCGCGCAGGGGCTCATCGGCCATGAACGCCTCGGCGTTGTCGGCGAAGTACTTGTAGATCGCCGAGCTCAGGCCGACCTCGCCCTTGCCCTCGGGAACGGACTTGCCCATCTCGAGCTGGATCACCGAGGCGAGCTCCTCGGCGCGTTCGGCGTATATCTCGGAGACCTTCGTGAGGATGGCGGCACGCTCAGCAACCGTCGTCCGACTCCAATCCGTGAAGGTCGTGGCCGAGCGGTCGAGGGCGGCGAGGATCTCCGAATCCGTGGCGGTCGGAAACTCCTCGGCCACCTCTCCGGTCGCCGGGTTGGTCACGCGATACATGGTTGACATGTCGAACCTCTCTGTCGGGGTTGTCGAGCCCGGGCCGAACACCCGGTTCACTCTTACGCTATGACCCATCCACCTCGGCGGCAATCCGTCGACGCCGATATTGAGCACTTCCCCAGGTCGCCGAGGTGGGGCTCAGCCGGTGACGCCGGTGACCTCATCGGTGGGGTGCGGGAGTTCCGCGGTCTTCTCCACCTTCCCGGTGCCGAGATCGACGATGTGGAGCTCGGACTTATCCGGGTCGCTGACGTAGGCCTTCTGACCCTGAACGAACAGGGTCGGGCGGGCCTGCTGCCAATCGACGGGCTCCTCCCATTCGTCAATGACCGGGTACTCCTCGTCGATGTCGCCGGAATCCGGGTCGACGACTTTGAGTGTGCCGTCGGTGCCGAGGACGAGGGCCTCACCATCGGGTCCGCGGCCCAGTGAGCGGAAGCTGTAGGAGGAACCGAGGTCGACGAGCTGCATCGTGCCCGCCGCGGTATCGGTGAGGCTGATGCGGCTCGGTCGTTCGAGTTCGGCGTCCTCGTCGACCTTGTAGTCGCCGAGGACGACCGGGGACTCATCGCTGCCGGCCTGGTTGCCGATGCGACCGTAGTCGTCCTCGGCGTCGACTTTGCTGAACTTCCCGTCTGTGTAGAGGAGGATCCCGTCCTCGCAGCCGAGCGCGATGGCCTCGCCCTCGGCGGCGGCCTCACCGTGGACGCCGGGGCAGTCCTCGCTGCGAGCGATCTCCTTGCCCTCGGCGTCGACGACCTTCGCCCCGGAGCGCTCCTCCTCGGTGCCGATGGTGTGGAGGATCGACCCGTCCTCGAGTTTCACCGCGACTCCGTGGTGCGGTTCCTCGGCCTGGCTGACCTGCGGGTCCGGTGCGCCCCCGGCGAAGGACTCGGTGTCGAAGGTCTGGATCTTCCCGTCGCCGTCGCCGAAGAGCACCGTCGATCCGCCGTGGCGCACGACGTGGCCCGGGGTGTCGGTCTCGAAGACCGTGTCGGTCAGGGCGGGAGCGGAGGCGTAGCTGTGCGCGTGATCGCCGTGCTGCTCGCTCCAGGTCCCGGCATCGAAGAGTCGGAAACCTTCGGCCACGGAGACCATGACATGGCGGGAGTCGCCGACGGGATTGACCCGGTTGAAGCCCTCGAGCTTCGTGTCGTCGATGACCTCGAGGGTCTGCGCATCGAGCGTCATGATCCCTCCGTCATAGGTCGTGACCAGGCGCGGGGCTGGTGCGTCGAGCTCCTCGGCATCCTCGGCCGCAGTCTCCCCGGACTCCCCGTGTCCGGCATTCTCAAGGTCGGCCTCGTCACTGCTCGTCGAGCAGCCGGCCAGCAGCAGGACCGCGGCGAGGGCCGCGGATGCTGAGCCGATGATTGTGCGCTGTGTTCTCATCTCTTCTCTCTTCTTCTCTGTGGTGGTTCTCGTGTGGTGGTTGTCGTGGCGTCAGTTCGCCGGGTTCAGTCCCGCGGCGATGGCCTCGGCGTTGGATCTCTGCATGTCGATGTAGGTGGCGGCATCTCCCTCGGCCTCGGTCAGCGATTCCGAGAACAGGGGCACCACCTCGACCTCGGTGTCGACCTCACCGGAGAGCGCCTCGGCGAGTTTCTGCGGTTGGGAAGAGTCGGCGAAGATCGTCGGCACACCGGCCTCCTCGACCGTGCGGGCGAGCTCCTCGAGGTCGGCGGCCGAGGGCGAGGCGAGCGTGGTCCCGCTCGGGAGCACCGCTCCGATGACCTCGAAGTCGAAGCGCTCGGCGAAGTAGCCGAACACGTGATGGTTGGTCACGAGCTTCCGCCTCTCGGCCGGGATCGCCTCCGCGATGTCCGCGATCTCGGAATCGAGGTCCTCGAGCCGGTCACGGTAGGTCTCGGCCGAGCCTGCGACCGCCTCGGCGACCCCGGTCTCGACCTGATCGGCGAGGGTGTCCTCGATGACGTCGACGGCCGCGACCATCCGCGCCGGATCCGTCCAGAAGTGCGGATCGGCCTGACCCGAGCTCTCCCCGCCCGTGTACTCGAGCGGGTCGATGTGCTCACCGACCTCGAGGACGGCGACCCCTTCGCTGCGGGCGTTGTCGAGGTTCGCGCGCAGCCCCTCCTCGAGCCCGAGTCCGTTGGCGACGATGAGATCCGCGGACTCCATCGCCCCAGCTTCCTGCGCGGAGATCCCGAAGGAGTGCGGGTCCGCGTTGGGCTTCATCAGCACCGTCACCTCGGCGGATTCGCCGACGACATTTCGCACCACATCGCCGAGGATGTTCGTCGTCACGACGATGCGCGCAGTCTCCTCCCCCGGCGAGCAGGCGGTGACCGTCGCTGCCGTTCCGAGGGTGAGCACGGCGGCGATGATGGGCGCGGACCGCTTCCGCCGGTGTCGCCCGGTGCCGACGGTCATCGGCCGGTGACCGCAAGCGCGGCCGGGGTTCCGCCGACGTCGAAGCTGCGCGCCTGCCGCAGTCCATCGGCCTGATCGAGTTCGAGGACCGTGCCGGTGTTCGGGTCGCTGACGTAGGTGCGCTCCCGGTCGACGACGACATCGGGACCGGTTCCGTGGCCTTGGTTCTCGGTGTTCGGAACCTCGACGAGGTTGTCCTTCGTCTCGACCTCACCGGTGTCCGGGTCGATCGCATAGGCGGTGCCTTCGGCGTCGAGGGCGACCACTGCGGAGTCGTCTCCGGCGACCGCGGCGGCGATCACCTCGGCGGCGGTGTCGATGTGGTCCCACTTTCCGGACTTCGCATCGAAGAGGCCGATGCCCTGCTCGTCGAAGGGGGCGGCGAGGAGATCGCGGCCGGCCTCGAGCGACCAGGCGCGGGAGTCCGCGGCCTCTTTCGGGTAGTCCACGAGTTCGGCGTCGAAGTCCTCATCGACCGTGATCAGGCCCTCGGTGCAGGCGAAGGCCGGGCCTTCGCGGGTCACCCCGGTGCCGTGGATCTCCTCGCAGGTCTCGTCGATGGGGGCGGACGTGCCGTGCTCGTCAAAGGCGGCGAGCGTCGAGGGCAGGTCCTCGGCCGATTCGCCGGGCAGCGTCGAGATCAGGTGGTCCTCGAACGGCACGGCCACACCATGGTGGGCCCCGGGCCGTATGGTGCCGAGCTGATTGACCGTGCCATCGCCGAGTCCGCTGCGGTCGATGAGCTTCGCCCGGCCGTCCCCGTCGAAGAAGACGGCGAGCTCGGTGCCTGCGGAGACGATGTGGCCGGGGTCGGTGCCGCTGATGGTCTCGAGTGTCGTGGGTGCTGCCCGATAGAAGTGCTTGTGGTCGCCGTGGTCGACGGTCCAGACTCCCGTGTCCACGGGGGTCACGGTGCCGGCTTCGGCGTCGCCGAGGTAGAGGTAGCGGGCATCGGCTCCGGCCAGAGTGGTCTCGGCAGAGGCCGGGACTTCGAGCACGGTCTCCTCGCTGAGCAGGTCGAGGATCGTCACCGCGCCGGTCTCCGAGTCGGAGACGGACAGGCGCAGCTGCGGTTCGCTGGCCTCCTCGGCTCCTTCGACATAGCCGTGCGGGGCCGAGGACGTGGCCTCTGCGGCCTCTGGGCTTGCAGACTCTGAGCTCGCGGACTGGCAGCCGGCAAGCAGGGCGGCGGCACCGAGCGCTGCGACGGCGGCGACAGTTCTGGTTCTCACGGCGTTGTGGTTTGTGGAGTTCTTCATGAAGACTTCCTAGTGATATTCATTCTCATTACCTCGACGATACTAGCGCATTGCCGAGTCGCTTGGCGACCAGGGCAAGAAAGAAGACGGCGACCGCAATGAGCGCGATCGTCGCCCCGGCCGAAGTCTCCGCATACCAGCTGACCAGCAGGCCCGCATAAGTCGCGAACCCGCCGAGGACGGCGGCGGCGATCATCATCGTCCCGACGCGGGCGAACAGCAGGAAGGCCGTGGCAGGCGGGCCGATGAGCAACCCGAACACGAGCAGGGTGCCGACGACCTGGAACGAGGCGACCACGGCCAGCGCCGTGAGGACGAGCATCGCGATATGCGCCCAGCCGGGCCGCATCCCCAGAGTGGCGGCCTTGCGCTCATCGAAGGCGAGCGCCAGGAAGGGCCGACGCAGCAGGACGCAGGCGAGCACGCCGAGGCCGGTCGCCGCCGCGAGGATCACCAGGTCGACCCAGCGGACGCCGAGGATATCCCCGAACAGGAAGCCGGTGAGGTCGACGGCGAAGGACTGCGAGTGAGAGACGATGACGACGCCCGAGGCGAGCATGCCGACGAAGAGCAGACCGATGCTCACGTCCTGGGACAGCTTCGACTCGCGGGCGACCCAGGTGATCCCGGCAGCCATGAGCAGGGCGCTGAGTGCGGCGCCGACCATCAGATGACCGCCGAGCAGGGCGGCGACCGCAACCCCGGGCAGCATGCCATGGGACATCGCATCCCCGAAGAAGGCGAGACCGCGCAGCACCACCCAGGTGCCGATGCAGCCGCAGAGGACGGCCGCGAGCATTCCGGCAATGAGAGCACGGAGGACGAATGAGACCTCGAAAGGGGCGATGAGGAATTCCATTTAGTTGATGATAGTCATTATCATTACTTTATGGACAATCGACACTCACCCCCACCTTCGCCCAGCCCGCCGGAATCGATCACGGTCATCGGCCTCGACTGCCATTACGGCAGACACCTCGCCGTCAAGGGCATCGACCTGATCATCCCGGCAGGAGAAGTCACCGCGCTCGTCGGTCACAACGGATCCGGCAAGTCCACGGTGCTCATGGCCCTGGCCGGCCTGCACACCCTCAGCGCAGGCACGATCACCGGGGCGCCGGAGGACGTCGCGTTCGTCCCGCAGCACAGCAGCGCTTCCGATCAGCTGCCGATCACCGTCGGAGAGACCGTCACCATGGGGCGCTGGGCGAAGACGGGCCTCTTCGGCCGACTCGATGCTGCGGATCGACAGATCGTTGATGGCTGCCTCACCCAGCTGCACATCGCCGATCTCACCGAGCGCCGCCTCGGCGACCTCTCGGGCGGACAGCGCCAGCGCACCCTGGTCGCCCAGGGTCTGGCGCAGCGGGCACCGCTGCTTCTCCTCGACGAACCCCTGGCCGGGGTCGATGCCGAGGCCGTGGGCCTCATCGGCCGGGCGATCGACGGTGCGCGTTCGGCGGGGACGACGATCGTGCTGGCCACCCATGACGAAGCCCAGGCCGCGGTTGCGGATCAGGTGATCCGCCTGCACCAAGGCACCATCACCGAGGTGCTCGCGCGATGACGAGGGCAGGAACCACTGCTACCGTGTGACCATGGCCACAGTGACTGAACTCGTGAAGCGCTACTACACCACCGTCGATGCCGGGGATGCGGATGCCACCTCGGCGCTGTTCGCCGCCGACGCCAGCTACGACCGTCCGGGATACCCGACGATGGTCGGCCTCCAGATCACCGACTTCTACCACGGCGAGCGCGTCATCGAGACCGGTGCGCATGCGCTGAACGAAGTCCTCGTCGAGGGCGACCGGGCATCGAGCCGCGGCGTGTTCACCGGTCGACTCAAGGACGGAACGGAGACCTCGGTGGGCTTCGCGGACTTCTTCCTCTTCGACACCGAGGGGCTCATCGCCGAGCGCACCACGTACTTCTACCAGGCGGCCGTGTAGGCGCACGGCCTCCTTAGCCGGTGACCCCCGGCCTCCCTAACCGGTGGTTCCTGGCCTCCCTAGCCGGCGCGCGCCTGACTAGCCGGCACTTCCCTGACTGCGTGCGTCGGACTGTCTGCGCGCCTCGAGCACGGCACGCTGGACCCGGTCGCGCTCCGCGGCCGCCGCGGGGGTCGGATGCGGACCGTAGGCCTGCTCAACCTGGGCGAAGACCTCGCCCATGGCTGATGGGTCGACGTCGACCGGCAGATCCTCGATCGCCGCGAACGAGGGGCCGATATGGTCCATGAATCCGCGGATCCCCGCCTCTCCCCCGCCGAGGTGCATCCCTTCGAACTGGCCGATGGCTGACCACCGCAGGCCCAGCGAATTCTTCATCACCGCATCGAGATCCGCGGCGGTGACGACTCCGTTCTGGACCAAGGAGATCGCTTCCTTCATCAGTGCGTTCTGCAGCCGATTGCCGACGAAGCCGCGCACCTCCCGGCGCAGCACCACGGGTTCACGGCCGCAGGAGCGGTAGAACTCGAGCGCCCTATCCACGGTCTCGCTGCTCGTCGTCGGTGAAGGGACGACCTCGACGAGCGGCATGAGGTGCGGCGGGTTGAAGGGATGACCGACGAGGACCCGGGCGGCCGCCGCGGCGGGCAGCCGTTCTGCGATGAGGGAGGCGGGAATCGTCGACGAGGAGGTGGCGAGCACCGCTTCGGCGGGTGCGGCCGCGGCGATCCGGGCGAACAGCGCGGGTTTGGATTCGGGATCCTCGGGACCGGATTCCTGCACAAAGACTGCCTCGGCGACGGCCGCTTCAACGGTCTCGGCGATCTCGATCGATCCGATCTCCGCGGCGACCATGTCCTGGGCGGCGGCATCGGCGCTGACCTCGGCTTGGAGGGCGGTGACCACCTCGGCGAGGTCATCCCGGGGATCGAAGACGCGCACCGAATGCCCGGAGCGGGCGAAGAGGAAGGCGAAGGAGCGGCCGATGGTCCCGGCGCCGATGACTGCGACTGATGAGCTCATGCGTCCAGGTTAGTCCTGTCGCGGCCTCCCCGTGCAGGTCAGCTCGGTCAGGCACAGCGGAAAATGATGCCGGGTCTCAACCATCGGTTCCGCGCTTCGGTGGCACAATGTCCTACATGAGCGCGCGAGAAGGTTTGAGAACAGTCGACTCAGAGATCATCGCCCTGGCCGAGGACGAGTACGCGGCCGCGGCCGAGACCGCAGGGATCGAGGTCCGGGAGATCCGCACCGCCGCCGAGGCTGCCGAGGCCTCGCTGCTCCTCGATGAGGTGTGGAGTGTGGATGAGACCGGCTCGACCGTGTTCGAACCCGGGCTGATCGTCGCCTTCACCCATGCGGGCAACTATGTCTCGGCGGCCTACCGGGTCGGCGAACCCGATGAGATGATCGGCGTGACGATCGGCTTCTTCGGTCAGCCTCTGGGCACGGTCATGCATTCGCACATCGCCGGGGTCAGGCACGAGGCCATCGGGCGCGGAGCCGGGTCGGCGATGAAGCTGCATCAGAGGCTGTGGTGCCTCAACCTCGGGATCACGGAGATGACCTGGACTTTCGATCCGCTGGTCGCGCGCAATGCCTATTTCAACTTCCAGCGCCTCGGTGTCGGGATGGTCGAATACCTCGAGGACTTCTACGGACAGATGCGCGACGGCGTCAACTCCGGTCAGGCCAGCGATCGGATGATGGTGTCCTGGCCGCTCGACCGCCCGGCCCGGGTGCCCAGCGTCGACCCGGGTTCGGCCTTCGCCTGCCTGCGCGCCGATGAGGATGGGGAGCCCCTGGTCAGCGAGGTGCCGAAGGAAGCCACGCTCGTCTCCCTCGACTTCCCCTCCGACATCGAGACGCTGCGCGGCCATGATGCCGGTCTGGCCACCCGGTGGCGTCTGGCCCTGCGCGCGGCATTGGGCGGGCTGGTTGCCGACGGCTGGGTCGTCGACACCTGCCTCAAGGGCGGGACCTACCTGCTCCACCATCCCTGAGGCGGCGAAGGGAGCCGGCCTGCGGGGCCCGTCAGGCGGCGGTCGGCGTCGGTCGGCGTCAGCTGGCGGTCAGTGCCATATTTCAGCGCTCAGTCGGCGGTGAGTACCAGTGAGAATTCGACCTGCCCGGCGTCCTCGACCGAGACGAAACCGAGGTCGGGCGCCTCGACGCCGTAGTCGGACCAGGTGACATCGATCGATCCGGTGACTCCCAGCCGGTCGTCCGTCCGCGTCGCTTTCACATTCGCGGTGACATCGTTGCTGCTTCCGTTGATCTCGAGGGTTCCTGGCAGCTGCACCTCGGCGGTACCGGAGTCGGCGAGCGCGGAGAGATCGACCGGCTCCTTGAGCGTGAAGGTCGCGTCGGGGTGTTCACTCGTGTCGATGGCCTGCGACGAGAAGTAGCCGTCCCTCCGATCGTTGTCGGTGGCCACGGTGCTCAGATCGACCGTGACGGCACCGGCGCTCAGCTCCGTGCCGTCGATGGTCACCGATCCCGTGACGCCCTCGGTCCGCCCGACGACGGTGACGTCGTCACCGTTGAGGACCTCGTCGACGCGGTAGCCGGCTTCCGAACCCTCGCCGATCGTCCATTCGCCGGCGACCGCTCCCCCGGCACCGTCAGATCCGTCGGCTCCATCCGACCCGTCAGCACCAGCGCTCTCGATCTGATCGGAGAACGCTTCGGGGGCAGCAGAGTTCTCCGAGGCGGCGTACATCCTCGTGCCCACGAGAACGCCGACCACCAGCACGACGACGATGACGACGGCGAGTATCCAGGTCAGAGGGCGGGCGAGGAATGGGCGGCGAGCTTTCGGCGAGTTCGTCATCTCACCATCGTAGAAGTTTCAATTACCAAAGCGAATGGTTCGGTACTGCGGATTCCCCGGCAAACCGCTGAAAGACGGGGACCGACCGCTGAGCGGCCCGGTCCGTGGAATCGCCGACCGCGGTCCGGGGAGCCGCTGAACGGCACGGTCCGACCGCCGAGAGGAGGTCAGACCGCGCTCAGCTCACTTCGCTTCCCACTCCTTGCGCAGCAGCTTCTTGTCGAGCTTGCCCACCGAGGTGCGCGGCAGCTCGGCGACGACATTGACCTCGTCGGGCATCTGCCACTTGGCGAAACGCTCACCGAGCGTGTCGATGATCGTCTGCCGGGTCACCTCGGCGCCGTCGTTGGCCACGACATAGGCGACGGGACGCTCATCCCACTTCTCGTCGGGGACGCCGATGACCGCGGCCTCCTTGACGTCGGGATTGTCGAGCATCGCGTTCTCCATGTCGATCGACGAGATCCACTCACCGCCGGACTTGATGACGTCCTTGAGTCGGTCGGTGATCTTGAGGTAGCCGTGCTTGTCGATGACACCGACGTCGCCCGAGCGCCACCAGCCGTCGAGGAAACGGTCGGCATTGTCGGGCTGTTGGTAGTAAGACTCGGTGATCCAGGGACCGCGCATGACGATCTCACCCACAGACTTCCCGTCGCGCGGCATCTCCTCGCCCGTAGGGTCGACGACCTTGACCTCGACGCCGATGATCGGCAGCCCCTGATAGCGCTTGAGGTCCCACCTCTCGTCCTCGGACAGGTCCATTCCGGGCTTGAGCGCCCAATTGGTCGTGGCCAGCGGGGTGGTCTCGGTGGCACCGTAGCCGTGGATCACCTCGGCGCCGGTGATCTCCTTGAACCCGCGCATCATCGACAGCGGCGGCTCGGAGGATCCGGAGACCAGCCGCACACCGCTGAGGTCGGGCGGGGTCGGCATGTTCTTCATCATCTGCAGCATCGGAGTGAAGATCGCCGGCGCACCGTTGGCCAGGGTGACTCCCTCCTCGATGAAGGCCTGACCGATGGCGCCGAACTCCTCGGCGGCGAACTTGCCGGGCAGCACGAGCTTCGCACCGGCGGCCACAGCGTTCTGAGGGAAGCCCCAGGACAGGACGTGGAACATCGGGGTGATCGGCATGACGCAGTCGTCGAAGGTGGCATTGAGCGCGGCCAGTCCGCCCATCGTGTGCAGATAGATCGACCGGTGCGAGTAATAGACGCCCTTGGGACGGCCGGTGGTGCCGGTGGTGTAACCGGCGTAGGCCGCGGTCTTCTCATCGACGACCGGCCAGTCGTAGGTCTCGGGCTTGTCGGCGATGAGGTCCTCGTAGAAGACCACGTTCTCCAGCGAGGTCTCGATCTCTGCCGGGCGCTTGTCGGTCATGACGACCCAGCCCTTGACGTCGAGCTTCGGGGCGAGCGCCTCGGCGACGTGGAGCAGCGATTCGTCGACGAAGATCCAGTCCGACTTCGAGTGGCTGACCACGTAGGCGAGGTCTTCGGGTGCCAGACGGAGGTTGAGCTGGAGCATCGTCGCGGCCACGCCGGGGACGGAGAAGTAGAGCTCGAGATGGCGGCGGGAGTTCCAGTCGATGACTCCGACCATGGAGCCGGCGCCGACTCCGAGTTCGTCGAGGCCGTGGGCGAGCTGAGCCATGCGCTTGAACTCATCCGCGTAGTTCGATCGACCCCACGAGCCGTCGGAGCGACGGTAGACGACCTCCGATTCGCCGAAGACCGTGGCCGCGTGACGGATCATCGACGTGGTGTTGAGCTGGTAGCTGTCACCGAGGGTGGACGGGATGCCTGTGAGCATGAGACTCCTTTGGGTCATGGTGCCGGTGTGCGCCGGCGGTTCGTGGGGGCAGTTGTCCGTGGGGTCGAATTGCTGTGGGGCTGAATTGCTGGTGGTGCCAGACTATCGGCATCGGTGACGACGATCACATTCCGTGCGGCACCGTTACCAATTAGAAACTTCGCGGCTCAGCGACCGGTGAATTTCGGGCCGCGCTTCTCGATGAAGGCGGCGACCCCTTCGGCGAAGTCCGCCGAGGCGCGCAGGCGGGTCTGTCCGTCGAGCTCCCGGTCGAAGGCTCCGTCGAGTTCGGTCAGGGTGGCCTGGTTGATGGCCTCCTTCGAGGCGGCGAACGCAAGGGGCGCACCCTGCGCCCACGCTCCGGCGAGTTCTCGGGCTCGGGTCAGCTGCGTGCCGGCCGGGGTGACCTCGCTGGCCAGCCCCCAGTCGAGGGCTTCCCGCGCCCACACCTTCTGCGCGGTCAGCGCCATCTTCAGCGCCCGGTGACGACCCGCCGAGGCGGCAACGAGAGCCGTGGCTCCGCCGTCGGGCATGAGTCCGATCTTGGTGAAGGCGAGCATGAGGTAGGACTCCTCGCTCATCACGGTGTAGTCGCAAGCCAGAGCCAGGGAGCAGCCGATGCCGGCCGCGGGACCGGAGACGGCGGCGATGGTCGGAATCGGCAGATCGATGAGAGAGCGGATGACCCGGTTGGCTTCGTCGAGGCCGAGGCCTCCGTCCTGCACGCTTCCCTGCAGATCGGCACCCGAGCTGAATGACCGGTCATTGCCGGTGAGGATCAGCGCCCTGGCCGATCCGGCCGCCGCGAGGGCATCGCGGAGTCCGGCGATCGATTCGGCGGTCAGCGCATTGAGGCTCTCGGGGCGGTTGATCGTGACGGTGATGATCCCGTCGTGTGACTCGGTGAGGATGCTTGAGGTCACTGAGACTCCTCTGCTTGACGCGGGTGAGCGGAACTTTCCTCCCCACCTTAACGCACGATAAGTTGATCTGCGTCACACGCGGCAGCGCCCGACCCGGAGCAGCTCTCACACGATGGTTCCGCGCATCACCCGGTGACTCAGCGCAACGTGGCATCGAGCTGCCGCGCGTCGTCGAGCTCGCGGTCGGCATAGACCAGGCGGATGGCCTGCGGGTCGGCATTGCCGGCGTCGGGGGCACGGTGCTGCAGCACCAGTCCGATCTTCTCTGCCACCGCCTTCGACGCGATATTGTGCTCGAGCAGATAGGCGACAACCGGCAGTTCGGGCTTGCGTGCCTGCGCCTCGGCAATGGCGAGCGAAGCGACCCGGCTCGCATAGCCGCGACCCTGCACCTCGGGACGGAAGCGGTCGCCGAGGTTCCAGAAGGCTTCGACGAGCACGTGCCCATCGGCGGCAGTCTGCACAGAGTCATCGGCCGCGGCCTGTCGCCGCACCGAGCAGCCGCAGCTGCCGAGCATCGGCCCGCCTTTCTCCTCGCGCACGATCCAGGTGCCGAGTCCGTCGACCTCCCAGTCGGCGATGCGCTGGAGCAGGAAAGACTCGGCTTCCTCCCGAGAGGTCATCCGACCGCTCGGGAAATGCGTCCAGACCCGCGGATCGCTGAAGATCTCGAACACATCGTCGAGGTCGCCGATCCGCGGCTGGTCGAGCACAAGACCGGGCACGCGGTTTCCCGCCCGCGACCCGTCACCCAAGCCCGTCGGACGTTCCTGACTCACCGGCAGGCGGTGCTGATCGCCGCGTCGAGGTCGGCCCACAGATCCTCGATGTGTTCGATGCCGACACTCAGCCGCAGCAGGCCTTCCGGCACCGTTTCCGGTTCCGAGGCGTGCCGACGGCGACGTTCGATGAGCGACTCCACCCCTCCCAGGGAGGTGGCGGGAGTCCACAGACGGACCGCCTCGGCGACGGCCGTGGCCTTTGCCGCCGAATCGAGGGTGAACACGACGATCGCGCCGAAGCCATTCATCTGCGCCCCCGCCCGGGCATGTCCAGGATCGCTCGGCAACCCCGGGTAGCGGGTCTCGACGACTTCCGCATGCGCGTTGAGGCGCTCGGCGATCTGGGCGGCATTGGCCTGGGCCCTCTCGAGCCGGACCGAAAGCGTCCGCAGTCCGCGCAGGGCAAGCCAAACTTCGAAGGGTCCGGCGATGGCCCCGCGCAGGGAACGGTCGTGGTGCAGCTTCCCTCGCAGATCACCGTCGCTGGTGAGGACCGCACCCAGGACCACATCGGAGTGCCCGGCGAGATACTTCGTGACCGAGTGGACGACGACGTCGGCGCCGAGATCGAGCGGGGTCTGCAGCAGCGGAGTGGCGAAGGTGTTGTCCACGGCGACGAGAATGCCGCGCTCCCGGGCCGCGGAGATGAGGGCCGGCATGTCCGCGACCTCGAGCATCGGGTTCGTCGGCGATTCGATCCACAGCATCGCCGAGGCGGCTGCGGGCGAGGTTGCGGCTGCGGGCGAGGACCCGACACCCGAGTCACGGACGGCATCGAGGGTGGTGATGACCGCCTCGGTGTCGGCGATATCGACGGTGACGAGCTCGAAGCCGGCCCGCTCGGCGATCTCGGCGGCGGACTCCATCGAGCCCTGGTAGCTGTGGCGGGGCATGATCAGGGTGCCGCCGCGCGGGATCAGGCTGAGCGTCGAAGCGATCGCGGCCAGACCCGAACCGTAGACCAGACCGGGCAGCCGCGCGTGCTCGAGCTCGGCCAGGGCCTCCTCGAAGGGCGACCAGGCGGGAGTGTCGAAGCGCCCGTAAGCGAAGGAGGCGGCCCCGACGTCACCGGTGCCGACGAAGGTCGAGGACAGCTCGATGGGCGGATTCACCGAGGCACCCTCGGTCCGTTCCGGGCGGGCCGCATCGACGAGCACCGTCTCGGGGGCATAGGTTCGATCGGCCGAGGAGGAGGTTTCGCGCGAAGTCATGGCCTCAATATATGACGCGGGCCCGCACCTCGCACCCCGGTCTCAGGATCGAACGCCGGCCCGGGCCAGGCTTCGTCACCAGGCCCGGTCGCTACGTCCAGGCTCCGACGAGGTGGTCGAGCAGGGACCTCGCACCCGGTGAGAGCCTGCGCCCCGGCGACCACACCGCGTGCAGCTCCCGCTCGAGGTCGACCTCGGGCGCCACCGGCAGGGGAATCAGCCGTCTGGCACGGAACTCGTCGCGCAGAGCCAGTTCCGAGAGCACGATCGGGGCCACCTCGGCGGCGGCCGCGATCTTCAGCGCCGAATTCGAACCGTACTCCCCTTCCACACGGGCACCGCCGAATTCTCCCAGCGCCACATCGATGACCTCCCGGGTCCCCGAACCCACCTCTCTGACCAGCAGAGGAACCTGCGCCAGCGCCTCGGCGGTGATCGGCGAGGTCCAGGCTCCGGAGAAGCTCGGGGCTGCGGCGATCGTCAGACGGTCCCGCCCGACCACCTCGGCGGGCATCTGCTCCGGCAGGGAGATCGACTCGATGAGGCCGAGCTCGCAGCGCTGCTCACGCACGGCCGCGATGACGGCCGCCGAGTTCTCCACCGCGAGGCCGACGTCGATGTCGGGGTGGGTGGATCGGAAGGACGTCAGGGCTCGCGGGAGCAGGTACTCGGCGACGGTCAGGGAGGCGCTCACGCGCACGGTTCCGGCCCGCGCCTCCTGGATCGCCCGCGTACCGGCGTTGAGGTCGGCATAGGCGTCGATGACGTTCGCGGCCCATTCAGCGACGGCCCGGCCTTCGACGGTCAGTTCCGTTCCCCGCGGCGAGCGACGCAGCAGCGGCACCTTGAGATCGCGCTCGAGACCGCGCAGGCTGCGGGAGGCGTTCGGCTGAGCGAGCCCGAGCTGGGCGGCGGCCTGCCCGATCGAGCGGGCACCCGCATTGAGCGAGACGAGGAGCCCCAGCGCCGAGAGCTCCGGCCAGCTCTGCATATTCCTGAGATCCTGCATCACCCCATCCTGCCATATCAGATCCATATGGATCGCGCGAGAATTGCCGTCTACCGGGCCGGTTCGGGCCTTGGCAGACTGGCCATATGAATCGCGTTCTCCGCCTGCTCCCCGGCCTCGGCATCGCCGCCCTGGCCGCCGCGATCGCCTGGCCTCTGTCGCTGGCCTCCCCGGTCCTCTCCCCTCTGCTCATCGCGATCGTCCTGGGCATCATCGTCGGCAATGCCCTGCCCCAGCTGCCGGAGACCGTGCGCCCGGGCCTCGACTTCGCCGCCAAGCCCCTGCTGCGCCTGGGCATCATCGCGCTCGGAGCGCAGGTGGTCCTCGGCGACATCCTCGACCTCGGGTGGCTCGTCCTCGTTCTCGCCGCTCTCGTCGTCGCCGTGGGCATCGTCGCGGCACTTTGGCTCGCGCGTCCTTTCGGGGTCGACCGGGACCTCGCGCTGCTCATCGGATGCGGGTTCGGCATCTGCGGGGCCGCCGCCGTCGCCGGGGTCGAGTCGACCCTGCGGGCGAAGAAGGAGGACGTGGCGGCGGCCATCGGTCTCGTCGTCCTTTTCGGCACGCTGATGATCGCGATCGTGCCGACGCTGAGCACCGCCTTCGGTCTGGCCCCGGAGACCGCCGGTATGTGGGGAGGTGCTGCGACCCACGAGGTCGCGCAGGTCGTCGCGATCGGGGGGATCATCGGCCCTGCCGCGCTGCAGGTCGCCGTGCTCGTCAAGCTCTCCCGGGTGATCATGCTCGCCCCGACCGTCGCGGTGCTGAGCATGGCGATGCGCCGGACCGAAGCGAAGACCCGCGCCGAGGCGGGGGTCCGGCCAGATGCGAAGCCCGGCGCCGAGGCGGGGGCCGGAACCGATTCGACGGCCCGCGGCGAGGTGGGACCCGGGAACCCAGCTCCCGCCTCGGCGCCGGGGAAGCGTCCGCCGCTCGTTCCCCTCTTCGTCCTCGGCTTCCTCGTCATGGCCGCGCTGCGGACCTTCGGCTTGCTGCCCGAGCCCGCCGTCATGGGACTCGGCTGGGTGCAGACCGCATGCCTGGCGATGGCGATGTTCGCCCTCGGCCGCGGCGTGCAGTGGCGAGCGCTCAAGAGCCTCGGCGCCGGTCCCCTCGGCCTGGCTGCCGTCGTCACGCTGATCGTCGCCGCCCTCGGTCTGGGCGGGGCGCTGCTGCTGACCTGAAGGTCGCCCGGCGCATGGGAAGATGCGGCCATGGGTCAGTCAGCAATCGTCATCGGCAGCGGCGTGATGGGCGCCTCGATCGCCTACTCGTTGGCCTCACGCGGCCACACGGTCATCGTCGTGGACAAGAAGTCCGGGCCTGCGCAGGGGTCGACGGCCGCGACCAGCGCCATCATCCGCTTCACCTATTCCCTGCGCGATTCGATCGCCCTCGCCTGGGAGTCGAAGCACCTGTGGGAGAACCTGCGCGAGCACCTCGGCGCCCCCGACACCGAACCCGTCGCCGAGTTCGTCCACACCGGGATGGCCGCCATCGACATCCCGGGCCTGCTCCCCGAGTCCCTGCGCACCGATTTCGCCGAGCTCGGCATCCCCTTCACGGAATGGACAACGGCCGATCTCGAACGGGAGCTGCCCGGAATCGATTCCGCGAACCACTATCCGCCCGCGCGACCCGATGATCCCGCGTTCCTGGCCGAGACCGCCGAGCCCGCGAGCGCGCTGTTCACTCCCGACGGCGGGTACATTCCCGATCCGGTGCTCGCCACCGAGAACTTCGTGCGCGCAGCGAAGCGCCACGGGGCCGAATTCCTCTACGGCGCCGAGGTGGTGGGCCTGAGCCAGAGCGCATGGGCCGGCTCGGGCGCATTGTGGACTCTCGAGCTCGCCGACGGCCGCGTCCTCGAATCCGAGGTGGTCGTCAATGCCGCCGGCCCCTGGTCCTCGCGGCTGAACGAACTCGCCGGGGTCGGGGCCGACCACGGAGTCTCGCTGCGGCCTCTGCGCCAAGAGGTCCACACCCTGCCGGCGGAGTCGACG
The DNA here is from genome assembly GCF_021023135.1 of Brevibacterium sp. CCUG 69071. Lineage (GTDB taxonomy): Bacteria > Actinomycetota > Actinomycetes > Actinomycetales > Brevibacteriaceae > Brevibacterium. Next base: position 233,042 of record NZ_PGFV01000002.1, on the reverse strand, counting down.
GTCGTCCGCGGCGACGGCAGTCCGATCCCGGCCCTGCTCGACGCGGGCATCGGCACCTATCTGCGCGCCGAGGTGGGCGGACAGCTGCTCATCGGCGGCACCGAGCCGGAATGCGATGAGTTGGAATGGATCGAGGATCCCGATGCGGCGGGCGACTCCGTGGGGGCCGAGAGGTTCGAGACTCAGGCGATGCGAGCCGCGAAGCGCTTCGGCGACATCGCCATCCCGAACCGACCCCGCGGGGTCGTCGGTGTCTACGATGTCGCTGCGGACTGGACGCCGATCTACGACCGTTCGAATGCCGCGGGCTTCTACCAGGCCGTGGGCACGAGCGGCAATCAGTTCAAGAACGCGCCGATGGTCGGTGAGCTCATGGCCGAGCTCATCGAGACCGTCGAGCACGGCCATGATCACGATGCGGCCCCGGTGCGTGTTCCGCTGCGCCGCACGGGAGGCGAACTCGACCTCGGCACCTTCTCGCGCCTGCGGAGCCCGGCCGGAACGAGCGGGAACGTGATGGGCTGAGCGCCCGACCACCTCGGCGGGGCGGGGCCGACTCCCCGCTGCGACACACGGGGCCGACAACCCACTTCGGCGGAGGCCAGCGCAGTGCCGTTTAACGGGAAATTCCGAGCGCTCGGACGCGTCCGCATGTGACCGAGCGGGGGCAGCTGGTAGTGTCACACAGCGAATCAACCGGATTCGCCCAGCTTCACTTCAGCCTCATCGGGGAGTCATGCTCTTACAGATAATCGCCCTGCTCATCTTCGTCGCACTCTTCGCCATCGGCGCGATCCGCGGGGTGCAGATCGGCGTGCTCATGCTCGTCGGCGCCGCCGGAACCGGACTGCTGCTCACCGACATGGTCGTCGATGACATCATCGCCGAGTTCCCCCTCGACATCATGATCCTGCTGGCCGGAGTGACCTACTTCTTCGCCATCGCCCAGGAGAACGGCACCGTCGACCGGATCATCGACTGGGCTCTTGAGAAGGTCGGCTCCTCGGCCGTGCTTCTGCCTGCCGTGTTCTTCGTCATCACCGGCTGCATCGCCGCCATGGGCGCTCCGCTGGCCGGACTCGTGATGATGCCCGTGGGCATGCAGGTGGCCCGCAAGTACGGGGTCGACTATGCGCTCATGGGACTGGCGATCTGCTTCGCGATCGGCGCGGGCGGCTTCGCGCCGACCAGCCTCTACGGCATCGTCACCTACAGCACCGCCCACAACGCCGGAATCGAGCTCTCGCCGTTCCTGCTCTTCGCCATCGCCGTCGTGACCTACCTGCTCATGCTCGTCTTCGCCTACTTCATGTACGGGCGCAACCTCTTCGGCCGCAAGTCCGCGGCGAGCGCCGCGGGTGGACTCGGCACGGGTGCCGCGGGAACCGAGTCGGCTCAGTCCGCGGCCGGTGAGCGGATCTCCCGCGGCTCCGCCTCGGCGACGACCGTGGCCTTCGGCGAAGACGAGGAGGACGAAGCTCTCTTCGACTCCTCCCACTCGGAAGCCGCAGAGGAATCGCGTCCGTTCTCGTTCGTGCAGATCCTCACCGTCATCCTCATGGTCGGCCTCATCGCCACCGTCGTCGTCCTCGCCGCTCTCGGCAACGACCCCGACATCGGACTGCTCTGCTTCCTCTTCGGTGCGATCCTCGCACTCGTCGATCCCAAGACCGGCAAGGCCGCGCTGCCGAAGATCGACTGGTCGACCGTGCTGCTGGTCGGCGGGATCATCACCTTCGTCGGAGTGCTGCAGAACATGGGCGCCGTCGACCTGCTCGGTCAGGGCGCCGAATCGATCGGCTCCCCGCTCATCGCCGCCTTCGTCCTCTGCATCGTCGGCGGTCTGGTCTCGGCCTTCGCCTCGACGACGGGCATCCTCGCCGCGCTCGTCCCGCTCGCACTGCCGCTCATCGCCGCTGGCGGAGTCCCCGGCTGGGCGCTCATCGCGGCATTGGGCGTGTGCTCGGCGGTCGTCGACGTCTCCCCGTTCTCGACGCTGGGTGCCACGGTCGTGGCCACCGCGCCGACCGAGCACAAGCAGCGGCTGACCCGCCTGCTCGTGAAGTTCGGCATGTCGATGGTCGTCATCGGCCCGATCGTGCTCGTCGGCGGACTGGTCGTCCCCGCAATGTTCTTCTGAGCAGCCGTTCCTCCGGCGGGTCTGGCCGCCGTTCCGGAACGTGTGGCAGCCGTTCCTTCGGCGAGGGGCGGGTCACCCCAGGGTCTTCACCTGCACGATGAACTCGAGGTCGTCGACCAAGGGCACCCCGAAGCGCTCGTCCCCGTAGGGGAAGGGCTCGACCTCGTCGGTGCGTTCGTAGCCGCGGCGTTCGTAGTAGGCGATGAGTTCGGTGCGCTTGTTGATCACGCTCATCCGCAGCGAGTGCGCATTCCAGCGTTCGGCCACCCACGCCTCGGCGAGGTTCATCAGCGCCGATCCCACACCCTGACCCTGACCCAGCGGGGACACCGCGAGCACTCCGAGGTAGGCGACTCCGTCGACGGGTTCGCGCAGGTACACACTGGCCACGGCGTGCCCCGCGTCGGAGCGGACGAGGAGGATGATCGAGTCGGTCTCGGCGAGCATCTCCCGCGCCATCTCCGCATCGAGGCGCTGCCCGCTGAGCAGGTCCGCCTCGGTCGTCCAGCCGTTCTTCGAATGCTCACCACGGTAGGCCGACGCCACCAGAGCGACGTAGTCGTCGATATCGGCCTCGGTGAGTTCGGCGACCTCGAACCCCGATTCGTGGAGGATCAGCTCGTGCGCATCGACCATGGTGACCGGGGCTTGAGAGGACATGGAACCGACTCCTTGAGGGTGTGGTGAGGGATTAGGGGCTAGGGCGCTAAGTGGTTAGGTGTGTAGGGGCGAGGGGACGCCCCGCAGCGGTGGCCCGCCACAGAGCGTTTCCCACCAGGTTAGCGGCTCGATCGCGCCCGCAACTACAGTGTCACCTGTCAGGACTGCAGCATCCGCCGTCCGATATCGTCGGCCGACACTTCGGCCGGCATCGGCGGGCAACCGTGAGGAGCGACCATGGAACTTGAGATCTCCGGAGAGATGTACACCCTCGCCGAGGAGGCCGAGCGTTCGCGATTCACCGTGTCCCACGAGGGCAAGGTCATCGGTCTCGTCGACTACATCGACCGCGCGGCCAGCCCCGATGACACCGCCGAGTCGGCGGTGCGCACCTTCACCCACACCGAGGTGTCCCCGAGCTACGGCGGACGCGGCATCGCCGCCGAGCTGGTCCGCTTCGCACTCGAGACCTCCGCCGAGGCGGGGCTGACGTTCCGGACCACCTGCTCCTACGTCAAGGGGTTCCTGCAGAAGAACACGGAGTTCGAGAAGTACGTGGCCTAAGGCTCGGGCTCAGGACTCGGGGCTCAGGACTCGGGGCTTGGGGCTCAGGGCTTGGAGCTCAGGTCTCGGAGCTCAGGACTCAGACGGCTTCGGGTTCGGGTTCGGCTTCGGCTACGGCCGGACTTCCGGCGAACCTCTGTTCGTCGGTGCGGACGAAGCGCAGCACGTACACGGCCCACAACGTCGTCAGCTCAACGACGACGGCGATGATGGTCCACAGCAGCATCGGATCCTCGACCGCCACCTCGGGGATCACCCGACCGGGGACGAAGGCGGCGAAGGCTCCGGCCGTGATCGCCCCCAGCCAGGATCCGACCATGTTGAAGACATGGCTGCGGATCCGTCCTCGGCGGATGTTGATCACTCCCAGAGTCGTCGTGCAGAAGGTGAAGATGGCCAGGGCGTGGAAGACCGTGAATGAGCCGGTGAGGGTATAGATGAACATTCCGCTCACGCACACCGCGTACATCAGCACGACCCACGAGCGCCCGATGAAGCGGTGGCGCCGGTCCTTGGTCCGCCGCAGGATCTGCAGCGGTGCCAGCAGGATGACCCCGGATGCCGAGAGCGCGTGGATCACGATGAACGTCGTTGTCATGGGGCTAAGATAGGACCGCTACCCAAACCGTGCAACGTAGATAGCCGGAGGCGCCGGCACTATCCGATGCCCGGGTCCGCGTGCGGGAGGATGACGATGAGACTTCGCGATCTGGCCGGCACGTCCGCCGTGTCCACGGCGAGCATCAAGTACTACATCCACGTCGGGATCCTGCCGCCCGGGCAGAAGCGGAACGCGACGACGGCGATCTACGGCGAGCCCCATCTCCATCGCCTGGCCCTCATCGGCTGGCTGCGCAGGGAGCTCGACACCCCGATCGAGGCGATCGCGCGGCTGTGCTCCTTCATCGACGACCAGTCACTGCCGACCATCGAACTCATGGGTGAGTGCCAACGGCTCGCGCTGCGGTCGACGGCGGGCATCGGAGGGAGTCTGGTCGTCTCCAACGACGTGGGGACCACCGAGTCGGACAGCGCCGAGGCGGACCCACCTCGGCGGGATTTCGACGCGATCGTCCTTGACGCACTCACCGAACTCGAGCTCCCGGACATCTCCCCGTCCGCACGCGCGTCGGTCGCCGCAGCGCTGGCCGCGCTGTCGGCGGTCGGATACGAAGTCGGGCGCGAGACCGTGCTCACCCACCTGCACGCCCTCGAGACCATCGCCCGGACGAACACCGCGCCGATCAGCGACGAGCTCAGCCGGGACGAGATCTGCCTGCAGGTGATCCGCGGGGTCACCCTCCACAACCGGCTGCTGCTCTCGGCGAGCGCACTCGTGCACGCGTCGATCTCGGCGGCGGCACGCATCGGCCCCGGAGACTAGACTGGTCGTGGTTGCGATACCCGGGCGACAGCCTCCGGGAGCGGCCGAGTCCATTCTTCGATCAAGGAGGATCCGTCGTGGACATCACCCCGATCATCGACAAGCTCAACACCGGACTGTTCATCGGTGGCCAGTGGCGAGAAGCCGAGGGCGGCAAGACCATCAATGTCCTGAACCCTGCCACCGGTGATCTCATCACCACCGTCGCCGACGGATCCGCCGCGGATGCCGAGGACGCCATCAGAGCCGCGGGCGATGCCCAGGCCGATTGGGCCGCCACCCCGCCGCGCGAACGCGCCGAGATCCTGCGGCGTGCCTTCGAGCTGCTCATCGACCGCGCCGATGACATCGCCGCGGTCATGACCGCCGAAATGGGCAAGCCCTTCGCCGAGTCCAAGGGCGAAGTCACCTACGGCGCCGAGTTCTTCCGCTGGTTCTCCGAGGAGGCGGTGCGTGTCAGCGGTGACTTCATGCAGTCCACCGACGGCAAGAACCGCCTCATGGTCTCGCGCGAACCGGTCGGCCCCTGCATCCTCGTCACCCCGTGGAACTTCCCGCTGGCCATGGGCACCCGCAAGATCGGCCCGGCCATCGCCGCCGGCTGCACCATGGTGTTCAAGCCGGCGAAGCTGACACCGCTGACCTCGCTCATGCTCGTCGATGTGCTCAATGAGGCCGGCCTGCCCGCCGGTGTCCTCAACATCGTCACCTCCGAGTCCGCTCGCCGCGTGGTCACCCCGTGGATGGAGTCGGGCATCGCCCGCAAGATCACGTTCACCGGCTCCACCGAGGTGGGCATCAGCCTGCTCAAGCAGGCCGCCGACAATGTCATGAAGACCTCGATGGAGCTCGGCGGCAATGCTCCGTTCGTCGTCTGCGAGGACGCCGATCTCGACAAGGCCGTCACCGGTGCGGTGCTTGCGAAGATGCGCAACGGCGGCGAGGCCTGCACCGCCGCGAATCGCCTCTTCGTCCATGCGTCCGTGGCCGAGGAGTTCTCCCGGAAGCTCGCCGAGCGGATGGGAGCGATGAAGGTCGGCAATGGCCTCGAGGAAGGCACCGAGGTCGGACCTCTGGTCGATCAGGATTCCCTCGACAAGGTCGTCTCCCTCGTCGACGATGCCGTGTCCAAGGGCGCGAAGGTCGTCACCGGCGGCAAGCGGATCGAGGGCAAGGGCTTCTTCTTCGATCCGACCGTGATCACCGACGTGCCGGCCGATTCGGAGATCCGCACGACCGAGATCTTCGGACCGGTGGCCCCGATCGTCACCTTCGAGACCGACGACGAGGCGATCGAACTCGCCAATGAGACCGAGTTCGGTCTCGCCAGCTACCTCTTCAGCGAGAACCTCGAACGTGCCCTCGGACTCGCCGAGCGTCTCGAGGCGGGCATGGTCGGGCTCAACACCGGTCTGGTGTCGAACCCGGCGGCTCCGTTCGGCGGCGTGAAGATGTCGGGCCTCGGCCGCGAGGGCGGACGAGTCGGCATCGACGAGTTCCTCGAAACCAAGTACGTGGCCACGCCCCGCGCCTGAGCCGACTGCGGGCCGGCTGGGGCTGGGCTGGGGCTGATCCTCCCGGAGATTCCCCTCAGCCCGCCCGCGGCGCGGCCGCCACTGTCGCTGCCACAGCACAGCGGCCGGCTACTGTACATCAGAAGGCCGTGTGTCATGGACAAGTTCATGGCACACGGCCTTCTGGCACGCTGGAAGGGTGTGGGCTCAGCCTCGCACGCTGGAAGGCGTGAGCTCAGCGCCTCAGGTCGACCCACTGTTTGATTCCGGCCGGACCGGCGCGACCAGCCGGGCCGGCCGGAGCTGCGGGTGCGCTCCCGTCCCGCGCTGCATCCTGTCCACCCAGCAACCCCGGCAGGTCCTCAAGCGCGGTCGCCGGGGCGAGGATCCGCTCCGCTCGCACCTCGGCGAGCAGGTTCACTGCCGCGGCCATGTCCTGCGGGTGTTCGTAGATGAAGGAGCCCGCGATGCGCAGCTGCTTCTGCACGATGTCGAAGCTCGAGGCGCCGAGGTGGTGGTGGTCCTCCCCCACGAGCGTCACCGAGGCGAACGGCGCCAGATGGTGAACGACCGAGCCCAGCGCCTCGGGCACACCTGCGGCATCGATGACGAATTCGGGCGCCGGGCTGAGACCGGGTTCGAAGACCCGGGCGCCGAGGTCGACGGCCAGCTCACGCCGCCGCCGGTCGGGTTCGCTGACGAAGGGGCGATGGCCCTGGGCGATGAGGATGCTGATCGACAGCAGCCCCTGGGCGCCGGCCCCGATGACGAGGACTTCCGCACCGACGCGCACCTGCGACCGGCGGATCGCTGCGGCGGCCACGGCGAGCGGCTCCGCGCACACCGCGCGTTCCAGCGGCACTGCGGGGTCGATCCGGTGGCAGAATTCGCTGGGATGGTCGATCACCTCGGCGAGGAATCCGGGTTGGGTGAGCACACCGGCGCTGCGCCGGACGAGGCACGCCGAGGTGGTTCCCCGCCGGCAGTGCTCACAGTCCCCGCATGTGATGTTGGGTTCGAGCGCCACCCGGTCGCCGACGGTGAGACCGACGGTCCCGGGCCCCACCTCGGCGATCTCACCGATCCCCTCGTGACCGAGCCGCCACGGATGCTCAGGCGGCGTCCGCCTCCCCGAGAGCAGGGCGAGATCCGTTCCGCAGATCCCGACCGCGAGCATGCGCACGCGGACCTCCCCGGCGCCGAGGCGGCCCTGCGGACGCGGCCGGCCGACGATCTCCACCCGGCCGGGTGCGGTGATCTCGGCCGAGCGCATCAGGATTGCGCTGCCGCGGCGGTCGAGACGACTGCCGGCTCGGAACTCCGGGCCACCTGCCACTGACGGATGAGGTAGAGCGCGATGGCGATCGAGATGAGGCAGCCGCCGGCCAGATAGGCGGCGACGAGGTACCAGGAGCCGTCGCCGACTCCGACGAGGAAGGTGGCGATGAACGGAGTGAACCCGCCGGCGATCGCACTGGCCAGCTGATAGCCGACCCCGGCTCCGCTGTAGCGGAATTCGGGACTGAACATCTCGGCGAACAGAGGCTGCTGGACGCTGACGACGGCATCGTGGGCGATATTGATCAGCAGCACGGCGAAGATGATGATCGCAACGAGGTTGCCGGATTCGAGCGCGAGGAAGAAGGGGACGGCGCTGAGGAGTCCGATGATCCCGCCGGTGAGGTAGACCCGCAGGCGTCCGAAACGGTCGGAGAGGTAGGCAAAGGCGGGGATCGTGGCGATGCCGAGTCCGCCGACCAGCAGGGTGATGTTGAGCATCACCTGCCTGTCGAGGCCGAGCTCATCGGTGGAGTAGGACAGCGCGAAGGTCGTGACGATGTACATGGTCAGCAGCTCGATGAACCGCAGGCCGACGATCTGGAAGATCTGCGCGGGGAAGCGTTTGAACGCCTCGAGGATCGGCAGCTTCGCCGTCTTGTCCTCCTTCGCGTTCTTCACCCGTTCGAGGTATTCCTCGGACTCTTCGACGCCGGACCGGATCCACAGGCCGATGAGGACGAGGAGAGCGCTGGCGATGAAGGGGATCCGCCAGCCCCAGGTGAGGAAGGCCTCCTCGGAGAAGTTGCTGCTGAGCATCGCGACAAGACCGGTGGCCAGGAGCAGGCCGAAGGAGTACCCGATCTGGACACCGGAGGAGAAGAAGGCGCGCAGCTTCGGCGGGGCGCTCTCGACGGCCATGAGGGCCGCGCCTCCCCATTCGCCGCCGACGGCGATCCCCTGGACGCAGCGCAGGAGCACGAGCAGCGCCGGGGCCAGCCAGCCCACGGACTGGTAAGTCGGGAGGAATCCGATCAGGGCGGTGGCCACACCCATGATCGTCATCGTCCAGATGAGCATGGACTTGCGGCCCAGCCGGTCGCCGAAGTGGCCGAAGATGATTCCGCCCAGTGGCCGGAAGATGAAGCCGACGCCGAAGGTCGCGAAGGCGGCGAGGGTGCCCGCGTGGGCGCTGTAGCCGGGGAAGAAGAGTTCTCCGAAGACGAGGGCTGCGACGATTCCGTAGAGGAGGAAGTCATACCATTCGACCACCGCCCCGATGAATGATCCGGCGGCCGCACGACGCGCCCGCCGCAGTTCGGCGGTGGCTCCGGGCACCCGGTTCTCCGCTGTGGACATGACATTCTCCTTCGAATGGTTCCGTGTGCATCCCGCTTCTGCTGCGCGATCGTCCTTGACGCAGATCACAGTAACACGCTGTGCACATGACGTACAGTCGTGCGCTATACGCACAACTTGAGATATGCTCGCCGAGGTGGCCGAGCGTTGGTCTGAGGCGGCCGACCGTTAGTCTGGAGAGGTGAAGTCAACGATGAGTTCCGAACAGCAGCCCCCGAGCGGCGATCATTTCGTCAAGTCCGCGGAGAAGACCCTGGCCGTGCTTCTGGCCTTCAACGGCGGCTCGGCCGAGCTCACGGTCTCGCAGGTCGCCGAGGCGACCGAGCTGACCCGTGCCGCGGCGAGACGATTCCTCCTCACCCTCGTCGATCTCGGGTATGTCCGCGCTGCCGGGTCGCACTATTCCCTGACGCCCCGGGTGCTCGACATCGGTGCCGGATTCCTCGCCGGCCTCGACCTGCCGAAGATCGCCGGGCCTCATCTCCACCAGTTGGCGCTCGACCTCGACGAGTCGGCGACGCTGAGCATTCTCGATGCCGATGAGATCGTCTACATCGCGCGGGCGGCCGCGCCGAGGCTGCACGCCGTGACGATCAACCTGGGCAATCGGCTCCCGGCCTGGGCGACTTCGATGGGCCGGATGCTCATCGCCGAGCTCCCGGAGTCATTCCAGGAGCAGTTCCTCGAACGGGTCGAGATCTCGCCCTTCACCGACCACACGGTGTCCTCGGCAGAAGAGCTCGGCGAGGAGCTGCGGCGGATCCGCGAGCAGGGATGGTGTCTGGTCTCGCAGGAGCTCGACGACGGTCTGCGCGGCCTGGCCGTGCCCGTCCGTCGCGGAGACGAGACTCTGGCCGCCCTCAACGTCTCCCTGCACACCTCGCATCTGCGCGGACTCTCCGTCGAGAACGATCTCGTCCCCCAACTTCAGCAGGTCGCCGAGGCGATCGCCGCCGACTTCGGCGGACGTGCGGACTTCGGTGGACACTCGGACTTCGGTGGACACTCGGACTTCGGCGGACGCACGGAGTAAGTCGCTGATGATCCTGCCTGAGGTCCGCGACCCGCGGATGGTCACGATCCGGCGCGGTGGAACGCTGACAGACGCCGATCACGCTCAGCTCGCGAGGTGGGCCGCCGACTGCGCCGAGCACGTTCTGCCACTCTTCGAATCCGTCTGCCCCGACGACGATCGGCCTCGTGCGGCCATCGCCGCCGCTCGGTCCTGGGCGGCCGGGGAGATGGCGATGATAGCGGCACGGGCCACCGGCGGTCATGCCATGGGTGCGGCGCGTCCCCTCAGCGGAGCCCCTCGGTTCGCCGCCTATGCGGCCGGTCAGGCGGCCTGTGTCGGGCACGTCGCCGAGCATGACCTGGGAGCCGCGGCCTATGCGATCAAGGCGGCCCGAGCCGGCAGACCGGCCACGGACCCGGCGGCCGGACGTGCCGAACGGGACTGGCAGCGCGCTCAGCTGCCGGAGGCGATCAGAGATCTGGTGCTTCAGGATCAGGCTCGACGCAATGCGATCTGCTGGTCGGTGTTCGACGAGGCGGAGTGAACCGCCGGCTCAGGCGCGGCGGCGGTGCACTCCACGATGGCGGCCGGTTCCGCTGCCGGCTCAGACACTGCCTCAGGCGCGGCGGCGGGCCAGAACGTCGTTGACGGCGCCGAGGTCAGCGGTTTTGCGCGTGCGAGTGGCCTTGCGTCCGTGTTCGAGCGGGCCCTCTTCGCGCGCCGAGTCGCTGAGCTCAGGACGGTATCCGAGCTCTGCGGCGAACTGCGCGGCGATGTCCTCACGGCTGCGGGCCTGCATCTCGTAGGACTCGTATGAGCGGGCCTCGTACGAGCTCGCATCGGCGGCCGTCGCCTCAGGGACCGGGTGTTCGATATGCGCGGCCTCGACGTAGCTGGGCACCGGCAGGGGCGTCGGCGACCAGCCGTCACGCGACTTCAGCCGCTGCATGAACGGGTCATCCACGCGGGGCGAGGCGGCGTCGAGCGCGGCGTGCACCTCGTCCTCGTTCGCCGAGGCGGTGCCGGTCTCGGCGGTCGGCGCGAGGTCGGCGCCGAGGGAGGCGGTGCGGGCGGCGAACGCCTCTTCGTGGGCGGAGGAGGTGTCCTCGTCGGTCTTCGCGTCGCTCTGATCTTTCACGTCATCGGCGGCGTTCTTGCCTTCGGATGCGGAATCGGCGGAGGTTGCAGTCTCGGGAGCAGTGTCGGCTTCGGCCGCCTGCTCTTTGACGATCGGGATCGGTCCGGTGAGCAGAACCTGCCGCGTGGTGTGGCCTTCGGCGGCCTCGTTGCGAACCCGCACGAGTGGGATCTCACCGGTGTCGGCCTCTTCGCGAGCCAGTTTGGCGGTGGCGGTGTGCTGCATCGCCGCCCGAGCCTGCGCGGCCTTCTTCGTCGCGGCCGATCCGGTCTTCTTCGCGGCGGCCGAGGCCGCGCGCTCAGTAGTCGCGGAGCCCTGCTTCGCAACAGGACTCTGCGGCTTCGCTGCCGGCGTCGTGTCTCTCTCGGTCGTGGCCGCTGGTGCCGGAGCAGGCGACCGGCGGGTCTTCGAACCGGAGGAGGAAGTCTGCTCTGCCTCGCGCAGACGCGCCTTGACTTCGCGTTTGCGCAGGTTGAGGGTCCGCACGATCACGAGGGAGACGACGGCGAGTCCGAAGAGCACGCCGACCAGTGCGATGTGGACGACTGAGAACATCGCGAGCACGCCGGTGACAAGGATGCCGAGCACAGAGCCGAGGAACAGCAGTGCGAAGCCCCTGATCATGGCTCCGAGTGAACTCATGGACTCGCGCAGCTGCGCAGCTTTCTCAGTCATCGAATGTTCCTCATCGGCTGTGAGCTTCGGATTGGAATTGCGTGGGCCTCGCTCGGTCGACTCGCCCGCTCCCCCGCCGGGGCGATCACCGCCCCGCGATGCGGAAGCGTGTCCACGGGAGGTCGCGGCCGCCTCGGCGGCTCGGGGAACTCGGCGAGTGCTGGAAGCACCGCGCGCGCTCGAGCTGCCGGAGGACGTGGGGGCGCCGTGTATGGACCCGGCGTGCACGGACCCGCTGTGTCCGGCTCCGCCGGGCCCCGGCGTGCCGGTTCCGGACGGCCCCTGATTGAACACCGCCTGCACGGCGGGGTGAAGCATGCGGACGTTTCCGGCGGATCCGTCGGCACTCGACCCGATCGCGGCCTCATTGATCGCCGAACCGAGCAGCGGGCGGGACTCACCGACCGCCGCCGGGAGGGCGCTGGGCTGGAACGCGGCGTCCGCCTCGGCGTCGGGATTCGTGGCGGCCGAATCATCGGCGAGTCCGTCGATGACGGCGAATTCAGGTGCGGGCGCCGAAAGCCGCAGGGCGAAAGCCTGCGACTGCGGTGCGACATTCGGGCGGGGAACGGTCGGTTTCCTCGTGCCTCCGGGCTGGAAGACCGCCGTCCGCTGCCCCTCGTTGCGGCAGGGATTCTGCGCCTCGGCGGAGATGACCGTCGCCTCATCGGGGACGGTGTCGATCTCGACGCGCGAGAGCTCGGTCGCGGACTTGCGGATCATTGCGGGCACAGCAACGGCGAAGACCACGACGATGGCGATGACGACGATGATACTGGTGTCCACATTGCAACCCTAGAGCGCACACCTCGACTCGGTCGTGAACGACGATGGTGTGTCGGTCAAACTGCCCTCAAGTTCACACAATTCCCAGGTGCCGTTGCGGCGAATCCTCGACAGGAACCCTCAGCCGCCTTAGCCGTACCGGTAGGCGGCGAGCAGCCCCTGCGGTACCTCCTCGGCGAGGATCGCGAAGCTGCGGTGATCGCACCACTGGCCGTCGATGTGCATATAGCGCGTGCGCACGCTTTCGTCACGGAGCCCGAGCTTGGAGACCACGCGCAGACTCGCTGTGTTCTCGGGGCGGATGTTGATCTCGATGCGGTGGAGGCCGAGGGCGAAGAAGCAGTGGTCGACGGCCATCGCCACGGCCACGGGCGTGATGCCGCGGCCGGCGACGCGGGAGTCGATCCAGTAGCCCATCTGTCCGGACAGGATCGAGCCCCAGGTCAGCCCCGTAACGGTGAGCTGGCCGCGGAAGTCGCCGCCGACTTCGATGGCGAACGGCACTGACTGTCCACGTTTGGCCTGCTTATCGTGCATACGCACCATGGCCCGGAACCCGGGCAGCTCCTGACCCGGATTCGGCAGGGTCGCGTCCCAGGGGCGCAGCCAGTCGCGGTTGTGCCGGCGGACCTCGCGCCACTGGGACTCGTCGCGTCGATGGAGCGGACGCAGCACGATGTCGGACTGTCGATCAGTCAGGATGACCGGCCACAAACGGCTGCCTCCGCTCTCGGACTATTTCGGGCCGCATCTGCCCGACGGGCCACGTCTGCTCGACGGGCCACGTCTGCTCGACGGGCCACGTCTGCTCGACGGGCTGAGCACTCCAGGTTCTCAGTCGAGCGTGGCGACATATTCCTTCAGCCAGGAATTGAGCTCGGCGCCGAGATCGTCACGAGCGCTGGCGATCTGCACGACGGCCTTGAGGTAGTCGAGCTTGTCGCCGGTGTCGTAACGGGCGCCTTTGAACACGACCCCGTAGACGCCGTTGCCGTTCGTGTCCTCGGCGAGTTCCTGGAGGGCATCGGTCAGCTGGATCTCGTTGCCGCGTCCGGGTTCCGTGTGTTCGAGGACGTCGAAGATCTCCGGGGCGAGGACGTAGCGGCCGATGATCGCGAGATTCGACGGAGCCTCGTCGGTGGCCGGCTTCTCGACCAGACCGGTGACCTTGACGACTTCCTCGTCCTCGGTCGCCTCGACCGCGGCGCAGCCGTAGAGGTGGATTGCCTCGGGCGGGACCTCCATGAGTGCGACGACGCTGCCGCCGGTCTTCTCGGCGACCTCGATCATCTTCGGCAGGATCGGGCTGCGCTCGTCGATGAGGTCATCGCCGAGGAGGACCGCGAAGGGCTCATGGCCGACGTGCTGGCGTCCCTTGAGGACGGCGTGGCCCAGTCCCTTGGGGTCTCCCTGGCGGACGTAGTGGATGTCGGCCAGTTCGGAGGCATGGCGGACGGCGGCGAGCTTCCTGTCATCGCCCTTCTTCGCCAGCGCGGACTCGAGTCCGTCGACGCGGTCGAAGTGATCCTCGAGCGGACGCTTATTACGACCGGTGATCATGAGGACGTCCTGCAGGCCGGCATCGACGGCTTCTTCGACGACGTACTGGATGGCGGGCTTGTCGACGACGGGGAGCATCTCTTTGGGGGTGGCTTTGGTCGCGGGGAGAAAGCGAGTTCCCAGGCCGGCGACGGGGATCACGGCCTTGCGAACTGTGCGCTGCACTTCATCACTCATGCGTTTCATCTTAACCAAAGTCTGGGCCGCCGATAGGCTTGAACGCGTGGATCCAGAAACTTCGAAGGCACAGCTGCGTGCCGATATCCGCGCCGCCCGTGCCGCACGTGCCCGTGAGTCCCGCGACGAGGCAGCGGTTCCGAACCCGACAGACCGCACCGAGGCGGTTCCGGGGCGACCCGCCGGCGTCGAGGAGGCTGCTGGGCGGTCGTCGACCGTGGCCGATTCCGTGTGGGCACTCATCGAATCGTCGTGGGCGGGTGAGGACCTCTCGGCCCGCTCGCTGCTGGCCTACGCCGGCCTGCCTGGCGAGCCGAGCCTCGATGCGGCCATCGACCGTTTCCTCGCCCGCGGCGGCACCGTGTTTCTGCCCGTGGTCACCGCGGTCGGCCAGGCACTGCAGTTCGGCCGGGTCACCGGGTCGATGGCTGCGCTGGCACCGCACGGGAAGTGGGGAATCCGGGAGCCGGAGCCCGGCACCACGGGTCTGCTCAACGGTGAGCAGCTGCTGAGCGCCGAGGTGGCCCTCGACCTGGCATTCGTTCCGGCCTTGGGATTCGGCATCGAAGGGGCCCGCCTGGGCAACGGCGGCGGGTTCTACGATCGGACGTTCGGTCCGCAGGGCGAGGCCCCCTTGGCCGGCCGGGACCTTCCGGTCTATGGAGTCTGCTTCGCCGAGGAGCTCGGTCTGTCTGGACTGGCCGCCGAGGGATGGGACCTGCGCATCGACGCTGCCGTCACCGAGGAGGGCGTGCACCGGTTCTGAGACTGCCGGCGCAGCGCGGTCGAGCCTGTGGCGCAACAACGAGGATGTCCACTGCCGTGCGCCGCCCTGTGGATAACCCTGTGTACATCGGGTCGACGGTTGTGCACTATAATCTATTCGTCGAAGAAAGGTCTCGAATGCCCGTTTACTCCTACGCCTGCAAGAGCTGTGGTCACGCCTTTGATATCCACCAGGACTTCAGTGACGATTCGCTCACCGTCTGCCCGGAATGCCAGGGACGCCTGAAGAAGGTCTTCGGCACCGTGGGAATCAGCTTCAAGGGATCGGGCTTCTACGCCACAGACTCCCGCGCGAGCAGCTCGAGCACCGTCTCGTCCTCCGCGAACTCGGGCAACAAGGACTCTTCATCGAAGGAATCTTCGTCCTCGGCGAAGGACGGTTCGAAGGCCTCATCGTCCTCGAACTCTTCGTCTTCCTCTGCCGCCTCCGGCTCGTCTGCGAGCACTCCAGCGGCCAACTGAGCCGCCCCGCCGCTTCCTCCATCCGCATGTGAGGTCAGCTTCGAACGTCCTCGCGGCGGAGCGTTTTGTGACTCTGCCAGCAGTGCCCGGTCCGCTCTTTCAGGTCCCGTCCGCGCCTGTGGATAACTCCCGACTTGCGCGTATTCCCGCTGTGGGCGGCCGCGCTCTGTCCACAGGCTCGATTTTCGTCCTTGCCGAACATCGCGGCGCTCAGCGAGTCTGCGTCCATGGGTATCGTGCAGCGCTTTCGGGATCGCCTCTCCGGCTGGTCGAGCTCGACTCGGATCCGGCCGCAGCGGATCATCGCGGCCATCTGCCTCGCGTGCGCCTGCGCGCTCGTCGTCTGGATGTTCACTCCCGAAGAGTCGGGCACCGCGGTCGTCGTGGCGAAGAAGGATCTGCCGCCGGGCTCCGAGCTGAGCGCCCAGGACCTCGTGCTCATCGATTTCCCGAGCGGACTCGTGCCCGATAAGGCCTTCACCTCGGTCGCCGAGGTCGGTCAGAGGCGGACATCGGCGGGACTGTCAAAGGGCTCGCCCATCACCCGGGCGATCGTGCTCGATCAGCAGGCGCTGCCCGAGGGCAGCACCGATCTGCTCATGCCGGTGCGTCTGGCCGATGATGCCTCGGCCGCTCTGCTGCAGCCAGGGCAGCACATCAGACTGTTCTCATCTCTGCCCGATGGAGGTTCCGAGGTCGTGGTCGAGGAAGTGACCATAGCTCGGCTGGTCGACAAGCCCGAGGGAATTGCCTCGGAATCAGGGCAGCTTGTCTCGGTGATATTATCTTCGGCCGATGCCGGGAGGATTGCGGAATTCGCCGGCATGCCGATCAGCTTCGCGATTCTGCCTGGCTGAGATTCCGGACCGAGAGCCACCGGCTCGCCTGGTGCTCAATCGATCATCTTTGACCATCATGGTCAGACCGCGCGTGCCGAGAGACACCCGCAGTTCGCAGTCGAAAGACTCGCCAGCGAATCCTGTCCCAGCCAGTTACCAGTGTGTACTATTGACACGTAATCGAATAATTCCAAACGCATTACTGTTTGCAGATACGCCGAAAGGGTGCCTCTAATGCTTAAGGGTTTCAGAGACTTCATTCTCCAGGGAAATGTCGTCGAACTCGCAACCGCAGTCATCATCGGTGGAGCCTTCACCGCCATTGTCACGGCGTTCTCCGACAAGATCATCAACCCGCTCATCGCGGCTGTAGGCGGTGCCGAAGGTCCGGCTCTGTCCTTCCAGATCAAGCCGGACGTGCCTGAGACGACCATCGACCTCGGTGCTGTGATCACCGCGGCGATCAACTTCCTCATCGTTGCCGCCATCGTCTACTTCATCATCATCGTCCCGATGAACAAGCTCAACGAACTGCGCAAGCGCGGAGCCCCGGAGGAAGAAGTTCCTCCGACCACCGAGGACCTGCTCGGCGACATCCGCGAGATCCTCCGCAACCAGGCCGCCAGCCCGGCCGGTCCCGCCGAGGGACCTGCCAGCTCGGGTACCCCCGTGGATCCGAACGAACCACCACGCCACTGAACGGCCTCGGCTGCTGATCGTCTCGGTCAGCCGGAGCGTGTGAGTCGAACTCACGGCCCCGGCCGCCTAGATGTGAAGAGGGCTCGTCTCCCCTGGGAGACGGGCCCTCTTCACGTTGCTGCTCAGCCGATCAGGAAACGACCGTTCACCAGTGCGGCGGCTTCTGCGAACGATAGTAGTCCTCGCTGAACCCACCACCCTCGGTCTCGGCTTCATTGCGCAGAGTTGCCCGATAGCGTCGCTTCGCGGCCTCGAGTCGGGCCTGCCGGCTCACCGAATCCTCGGAGCCTTCGCCCGAGGCCGGCTCCGCCTTTTCATCCGGCGCAACTTCATCTGGCGCCTTCTCGACTAGTTCCTTCTCGATCGACTTCTGTTCGACCGGTTCCTGCCCGAGCGGTTCCTCTTCGGCCGGTTCCCTCCCGGGGGAACCGTCTCCAGCGGACCCGTCACTCATTGCGCGAGTCGGTGTTACCTTCGGCATCCCCCACGGAATCTGCGGCATCCTCGGAGTCCGGGACCTGCTCGTTGCTCGCGGTCTCGATCAGACCGGCCTGACGCAGCTCATCGGCGCGGATCTTACCCGTATCGAAGGAGGGGAGAACCTCTCCCTCCACGGGACCGCGGGTGCCGGACTTGGGTACGAGCACCTCGGCGCCGGTGACCCTCTTCGCCTGGGCGTGCCGGTGACGATATCGTTCGACGGCGGCCTGGAGCTGCGAGTCTCCGCGACTTGAGCTGCCCTTCTGGGCCAGGGCGGTGCGGAGCAGATCCTTGATCTCCCCGTCGCCGCGGACGACGGCGTCGGACTGGATCCAGTCGATCATCGCATCGAGGCCTTCGTCGGAGTACTTGTGCATCGGCAGGCCCGGGACCAGCTTGGGGCGGCTGCCGGTGCGGCCGACGACTACCGAGGCCGCGCGGGCCGCGTTGAGGATGGCCTGCGGGCTCATCTTCTCCACCGTCGAACGCCAGGTCTCGAAGATTTTCTCGGTCTCGGTCTGCGGGTCGACGAAGGCATCGGTCGACCACACGCGCATGAACTTCCAACCGCGTCGGGTCAGCTGTTCGGGCACCACCCGGTCACGCTGGCGCAGGCTGCGGATCGACGCGTACTCGGGACCGTCCCCGGCGACGGCGATGATCATGCCGTGTTCGTCCTCCGCGGAGTTCGCCACGGCCAGGTTGATGCCGTTGTAATGCTCGTGTGCGACGACGCCGAGCTGAAGCAGACGGTCGGCGATATCGGCCATCAGCGGATCGTAGATCTCCCCGTGCGGGCCGGGCTGGCTGACCCCGCCGGTGGCGATCTCGCCGAGCAGGCGCGGCAGCAGCGCCGCTCCCCCGCTGAGTTTGTGCTCGTCGAAGTCCTCGGACTCGATGCTCGAGACCACGGTCAGGCGCTTGCGGGCCCGCGTCATGGTAGCGGCGAGTATCCGCTCCCCGTCCTGGCCCGACAGCGGACCGAAGTCGTGGATGACGCGTCCGTGCACGGTCCGGCCGAAACCGAGCGTGAAGATCACGGCGTCCCGCGACATCCCCTGCACGCGCTCGGCATCGGTAACCACGAAGGGTTCCTTGCTCGAATCGCTGAAGAAGGCCGCGACGTAGGGCAGATCCTTCATCGCGCGGGAGATAGCCGTGGCGACCCGCTGCGCATGATGCGGGGTGAGCGCGACGACGGCCAGAGACTCCCGTGACCGGTTGCGCGCGTGCTTGAGCACGAGTTCGACGACGCGTTTGACCTCGGCGTCGGGGCTCTCGACCCGACCGGTGCCGATGTCGGTGGGGCCGCGGCCCTCGGCGACATAGGAGAATTCGAGTCCGCTGCCCTCGCCCGTATGCGCGGTCGGCAGGGTCGTGATCGTCGAATCGTAGAAATGACGGTTCGCGAGATCGATCAGTCCCACCGGGGAGAGTCGGTAGGAGTTCGACAGGCTCATCCGGGGCAGGAACTCGCCGAGGTGGTCCTGCACGGAGCTCGGGTGGTTCCCATCGTCCATCCCCCACCGGTCGACCGCGATCGAGAAGGGGCGCGGGCCGAGCAGTCGCGAATCGCCGAGTGAGATGACCTGGCGGGCCCGGGTGATGCCGGGGACGACATCGGCGACCGAGAGGCGGCCCGCATCGGCGATGACGACGGCGTCGAAGAGCGGCAGTGCGGCGAAGAGCTCGGGCACCGAGTACGGGCTGGCCATCCAGATCGGGGCCAGACTCGTCAGCAGCTCCGGAGCCTTCGTCGACATCGTCTTCACCGAGGTGTGGCTCGTCAGCAGCTGCGACTTGATGACCCCGGCGGCGATCGGATCGGCTTCGATTCCGCGCTGCCATGCCTGGGCGTGGTTGTAGCGCAGTCGGGAGGCGCCGGCGGCGACGAAGGCGCGGTCGTTCTCCCGGAAGCCTTCGGCGATCTTATGCAGGGAGGCGCTGTCGTGGCGGCCGATCTGGGGGTCTTCGCCAGCCATGGTCTGCAGCACCGAGGCCCAGTAGGCGAGGTCGAATTCGGGGCCCACGAGTCCATCTGCGACCTTGCGCCGACGCAGGTCGGACATCAGGTCGGAGAGTCCCTCGGCGTCGAGCTCGCGCTGCAACCGGGAGCGTTCGGGCAGATCGGCGAGGTTCTCCGTGTCTCTGCCCATCGCCTCGGTGCGGGCCTGGAGCTCCTCGATGAGCATCGAGCCGAGGTCACCGCCGTCGGGGGTGGTCTCGAGGATCGGGGAGAGCTTCGCGACGTCGGCTTCGACGGACTGGAGGATCTCATCGGCCTCAAGGACTCCGCGCGGGATCTGCGGACGGCCGTCGTGACCGGCGAGGTCGCCGAGGATCACCCTCTGCGCCCGAACGTCGACGAGCGCGGAGTGGAGGTCGGCCACCTCGGCGCCGGGGCGGAGGAATTCGTTCGCGGACTTCTTCAGCCGCTTGCGCTGCAGCATGCCCATCTCGACGCCGATCTCATTGCGGTAGTCCGCGGTGCCGGTGGCGGCGATGAGATCGTCGAGGCGGTGGTCGTAGATGTCGGGGGCGAAGCTGTCGAGCGTGGTGCGCACGCGCAGCAGCACCTTGATCGCCCGTGACCAGTCGTCGAGGTTGCGGCGCGGGTTAAGCTTCGCCTTGGACAGGACGGGTTCGACTGCGGTGGCTAGGTCCGGGATCGTACGGCCGAGTCGTTCGGCCACGGTCCGTGCCGCTTCGGCCTCATCGACGGATTTGAGGTCGGCGCCGAACCACACGGTGTCTTCGACATCGAGGGTGAAGGCACCGAGGCTCGCGAGCTCACCGAGTTTGCCGCGCAGGGCTGCCCGTCGGTCGTCGCTGGCGCCGAGGATGTCGTCGTCGAAGCGGACCGGTGTCTGCGGGGAGTCATCGCCCGAGGTCAGCTCGGCCAGGTGCTGCATGGTCTCGTAGACGGAGACGTCCCAGGGTTCGCGGCGGCGGTGCAGGGACGAGACGTGATCGGCCAGCGTAGCCCGCTGCTCGTTGAGTTCGCTGAGCAGACGTGAGAGATCCGGGCGTTCGGACTTCTCGGCGGAGCCGATCAGGCCGATGAGCTGCTTACGGATCTCATCGGAGCCGGCGCGTGTGTCCACAGCGAAGTCCCCGAGCCCGACCTCGCCGAGGCGAGTCGAGAAGTCCTCGAGAGCATCGGAGGTCTGGGCGAGGAAGAGCACGCTCTTGCCGGTGTGGGCCAAGGTGGTGGCGACGGCGACGGCGACCTGGGTGGCGCCGGTGCCGGGTGGGGTGTCGACGACGACGGAGCGACCGGAGACCGCGGCATCGACCACGGCCTGCTGATCCCCGTCGACGTCGATGACGAGGAATTCCTCCTGCGGTTTGCGGTCCGGCAGCGGTGTGACCGGTTCCTGCAGGGCCGCGGGAACGACCTCGTCCGCGCCCTGCTCACCGGCGTTCTGTACCTCATTGGTCTGGCCGCCGGCCGTCTGTCCGCCATCGGCCTGCTCGCCGGCAGTCTGCTCGCTGGCCGAGGGCGCAGCGCCCTCGACGGTCTCATCCGCCGGCTCTGCCTTTTCGTCTGCGGGCTCGGCAGTCCCCTGCTCTGCTGTCGCCTTCGCGCCGGCGTCCTTCGGGGTTGCCTCCTGCTCGGGCAGAGGGCCGTCGGTGATCGGCACGGTCGGTTCGTCGAGCTCCGGCTCCTCCGTCGGCTCGCTCGCAGGCTCATTCGATGACCCACCTGCGGATCCCCTCGCCGCGGCGGCTTCATCTGAACCTGCCGCCTCGGACGGAGCCTTGACGGCCGGATCGGCAGGTGCCGGGGCGACGGTTCCGAAGGCCTTCTCGGCATCGGTGAGTTTGCGGTCCGTGCCTGCCTGGCCCTCAGCGTCCGAGGATGACGATGCGTCGGCGGGTGCCTCGGCCTCAGCGATTGTCTGCGAGCCGCCCGAGGTCTCGGCTGCCGGAGACGAGTCCCTATTCTTCGCGGCCTCCGTCCCGGCAACGGCATCAGTGTCGGCAGGAGCTTCGGAGCTCGCGTCGACAGCGTTTGACCGATCGTTCCCTGTCCCCGGTGACGAAGACTCCGGCGCCTGCGCTTCGACCGACTGGGAACCGGATTCCGGGCCTGGTTCCGTCGTCGAACCGGATTCGGTCTTCGCCTCGGTCTTCGCCTGCGACTTCGGCTTGGGCACGTAGGAGGGTCCGCCGAGGTGTGCGCGCACCTTCTCGTCACCAGCGAGTGCGCGCAGGATCGGATGCTGGCTCGGCAGGTAGTCGGCGGTGAAGGGGTTCGCGATGTTGGCGAAGGTCGAGACGATGAAACGATGATTGATACGCAGACCGGGCACCGACTGCGCGAGATCGCGGAGGCGGTCGAGCGCCGGGCCGGGATCGAAGCCATGCGGTCCGCCGGTGGCGTCGATCCATTCGCCGACGGGCACTTCGAGGTCGTACGCCTCGGCGAGGTGGTGGACGAGAGCCGGGTTGATCGTGATCTCGTTGCCCAGCACGATCTCGAAGTCCTCGACCCGTGAACCACGCGGCACGAGCGTGATGTGGCGCATGACCACGGGTGCGTTGAACTTGTACTTGGAGTCCTTCTCCGTCCACGAGGCGAAGCCGATCGCCAGATGAGCGGTGCGGATGCCCCGTTCATTGTCGAGCTGCTCGGCCTTCGAACGGATCGACTTGGCCCTTCGGCGGGCGTCGGCGAGGATGTCGTGGTCGCGGATCAGACTCGACAGGCGTGTGGCCCGACCGGCCAGCAGCTGCGCAAGTCCGGACGGGTGCGCTCCCGAGAGGTCGATGCTGCCATCGCGAGAGTCCCGGAAATGCAGCATGGTGTCGCGGCCGCCCAGGTGGGCAGCCTGCTGTTTCCACTCGGCGAAGACATCGCCGAGCTCGGGGAACTGATCGTCAACAACGGAATCCGGCACAATTCGACCCTAACGACAAAGTTCGCATAATAGGTGCTGGCACACCGTGAAACATCGAGGTTTCTTCTGCGCTACACTGGGTTGTCGTGGTTGATGACGCCACACGGCCCCCGTAGCTCAGGGGATAGAGCACCGCTCTCCTAAAGCGGGTGTCGGCAGTTCGAATCTGCCCGGGGGCGCCGGAACACTTCACCCAACTGACAACCACTTCTTCGGGCTGAGCGCACCGACTGCGGCCTCGATCCGGAGCGGTGCAATCACAGCCCCGGTTCAGGGATCTCCCCGTCTTGACGTCGCCTGCCGTGATCCCTCGCCACTCGCACGACCATGGTCGGACACTGCGAATACGGCAACACCGACTGCGAGGTCGACCCGAGCAGAAGCCCGGCGAATCCGCCGCGTCCGCGCGAGCCGATGACGAGCACATCGGCAGTATCAGATGCCCGAACCAGCACCTCGGCGGGCTGGCCGTCGAAGAGGGTCCAGGTGACATCGAGGTTCGGGAATTCGTCTTTGAGCCTCTGCTTGGCCACGACGAGCTTGTCCGCGCCCTCGTTGACCAGGCGTTCGAGGTCGGCGGTGCTCGGCAGCCATTCGGGGCCGATGACCGTGGTGGTGATGACCGCAACGATGTGCAGCGGCGAACCTCGGCGTACGGCCAGGCGCGCGGCCTTCCACAGCGCCGGCGACTCGGCACCGAGGGAATCGACGCCGACGACGACCTTGCCGTCGAAGCGGATGCCTTCGATCGCCTCGGTGTCAGGGTCCGGTTCCTCGATCTCGATGCCGTCCTGACGGATCGGCCGGGAGGAGGTCGGGTGGGCGGTCTTCTCCGCATCGGCCTCCCACGAGGCGGGGACGACGACGGTCGGGCACGCCGAGTGAGCCGGCAGTGCGCTCGAAACCGTGCCGAGCAGTCGACCGGCGAATCCGCCTCGGCCGCGGGACCCGACGACGTTGAGCAGCCCGGACTTCGACTCGTCGATGAGCACGCCGGCGGCATCACCGATCTCGATGACGGCCTCGACGGGAACGCCCGCGGCCCTGACCTCCGCCGCGGCTTCCTTGAGGGTGTTCGTCACCGCGGCCCGGATCGAGGTGTCGTCGATCGGCACATAGGAGACATCGATCGCCGCGGCAGCCACGCTGGGAATCGTGTACGCGCCGACGAGCCTGATCGGCTTGTTCAGTGAGCGAGCTTCCTGGATCGCCCAGGCCAGCGCATTCCGGCTCGGTGGCGACCCGTCGATGCCGACGACCACCGCTTCGGGCTCTCCCGCAGGTGAGGCGTCAGTGTTCAGAGGGCGATCCTGCTCATTCATCCTGAGCTCCTTGTGTCGAAGCGAAGTGCTCTTTAGTCCACCCTAAAACACAATCGGGACGAGAACTTTGCCTATGTCACATCGTTATCCGAATCGGACCACACTCTGGACGATTCCCTCCCCCATCTGGGATGACGTCGGCGTCGAGGTCGGCTTCAGGCAGCCCGGGAGAGCTCCAGGAACGGGCGCCACTGCTCCACCGGCTTCTCGATTCCGCGCATCCAGAACTGGCCGAGGCGCGGCTCCTGAGGGCGCACGTTGAGCTTCCACCCGATCTCGGCCAAGGTACGGTCGCCTTTGCGGTTGTTGCACTCCCGGCAGCAGGCGACGAGGTTCTCCCAGCTGTTGACGCCGCCGCGGGAGCGCGGGACGACGTGGTCGACCGTGGACGCGGCCTTCGCGCAGTATGCACAGCGGTGATTGTCCCGGCGCAGCACGCCGCGACGCGAGAGCGAGACCCTGCGGTCGTGGGGTGGGCGGACGTAGCGGGTGAGCAGGATGACGGAGGGCTGATCGAGACTCACATGCTCGGATCTCACCGGAATGTCCTCTGCGGCCAGCACCGTTGCCTTGCCCGTGAGTACCAGGACGACTGCTCTGGTGAACGGAACAATCGACAGTGGCTCGTATCCGGCATTCAGCACGAGAGTCTTCATATCTCGCCCCTCATCTTCGTCTCATGGCCGCGCCCGTTCGGCACGACATCGTTCGCTGCGGCTCCGGGGAACACAAAAGGCGCCGTGCTCGCGCACGACGCCTTGAAAGAGGGCATGGAGACAAGTATGTGCTCCGCACCAGTGACTGGAGCGGCTATTCGAAATATTCGACTCTGCCCCATCTGCTTTCCCATCGGTAGTGGAACTCAATCTTCTCAAGAATAACGCCGGAGGGCCCCTGTGATCGAATTCATACCCTCGGCGTCACGGAATCTTTCATTCTCGTTCACCTTCCGCGCGTGGGTGAGGCGTCCGGCCGGGGTGCGTGACGCGTTCGGGCGACATGCGGGAGGCGTCCGGAAGGGGCGCGGGGACGTGTTGCAAGCGTCCGGGGATGCAGAAACTCCCCGTCCGACTCGAGGACCGTCGAGTCGAACGGGGAGTTTCTGAGAAGAGCTGATCAGAGAACGCGGATGAAGGTGACGTTGCCCATCCAGCTGTAGCTGCGCTTCGAGGTTCCCGAGCTCGGCGAACCTGCATCGTACATCTGTCCGCCACCGGCGTAGATGCCGACGTGGCCGGGGTGCCAGATGATGTCGCCGGGCTTGGCCTCCGAAGCGGAGACGACCTTGCCGGCACCCTTCTGAGCACCGGAGGTGCGGGGGAGGTTGACGCCGACCTTGCCGTAGACCCAGGAGGTGTAGCCGGAGCAGTCCCAGCCGCTCTGGCTGGTTCCACCGGAGACGTAGGGGGTTCCGACGCCCTTGGCGGCCCAGGCGAGCACCTGCTCGGCCTTGGAGCCGTCGATCGAACCGGCATCGTCGGAGGAGCCAGAGTCCTTGCTCTCGCTCTTGTCTCCGCTGTTGCCGGAGGTCGATGCGCCGCTGTTGGCGGACTCGTCGGAATCCGCGGTGGCGGTCTCGGAGGGAGTCGGCTTCGGCTCGGGCTTGGGAGCGGCTTTGGCGGTGACGGTCTGGGTCTCGATGCCGAAGGAGTCAGCCTTCTTCTCGGACTTCTTGTCCTTCGAGTCCTTGTCGGCGGAGACGGTGGCAGTCTGGTTCTGGAATTCGGCCTGGGGCGAAGCCTCGGCTTCGGCGGAGACGGCGACACTGTCGTCGGCACCCTGTCCTGCGGCCGGGAGGACTGCTGCTGTAAGCAGGCCACCGCTGGCGGCGACAACCGCTGCGCGGCGTCCGAAGACACCGGAGTTGGCGTTCAGGAGTTCAGTCAGTTCTGTCAGCGGTGTCTTGACCTTCGCCTCTGCGGCGCGGCGGCCATGCTGCTTAGTTGCCACGTTTTCCTCTCGTCACCTATTGGTACTTGCCCAACCGCCACTATCGGTCCTTGGTTTCTCACAGCGAGCGTGGCGTTCGGCTCTCGTTGCAAAGTCGTCCCCGTCGTGAACGACCTCCACAACTGTAACCAATCGGTGACCAATTGTCACGTTTCTGTCACAACCCCTGGAGGACATCCCTGAGGTTTTCCATAAACGTGCAGGTCAGAGGCCCAATAGAGATTCAAATCTCCGTAACATTTTTCGTTATACGACGTGACCCAGGGGGCGGCTGGCCGCGCCCTGGGTCACGTTGAACACTGTTTTGTAACAAATCGATGCGGTCGGTCATGGTGGACCGTGACCGCTGCCTGGCACTTCCTCGATCAGGCGGGACCGAGAATTCGCCGGGCTGAGCGCAGACTCACCGTGTGAGAGTCCGCTGTCCGGTCACTTCCGGTAGGCGAACACATGCGAGGCGGTGTCCAGCGGCAGGTCGAGGACGTCCTGAGCGCCGGGGACCTGCACGGTGATGTATTCCCCGTTGCGGGAGATCTCGACGTCGGTATCGGGAAGGACACCGGCGACCTGGAACTGCTGCAGCAGGTGGATGTCGACCTGCAGGGGTTCTGCCAGCCATGCGATGGTCAGCTGCTTGGCTCCGTCTCGACCGACGGCTGTGGCGAGGTCGACCACCTCGGTGGTCTTCGCTTCTTCGCCGCCGATGACGCCGAGGCCCGGGATCGGGTTGCCATAGGGACCGGACGAGGTCTCGGGCAGCAGGGTGACGAGCTTGCGCTCGACCTGCTCGCTCATCACGTGCTCCCACCGGCAGGCCTCGTCGTGGACGAGCTCCCATTCGAGTCCGATCACATCGGAGAGCAGACGTTCGGCCAGACGGTGCTTGCGCATGACTTCGGTGGCGATGCGACGCCCCTCGGGCGTGAGCTCGAGATGTCGATCATTGCTGACATGGAGCAGTCCGTCCCGCTCCATGCGTGCCACGGTCTGTGAAACGGTGGGACCGGAGTGATCCAATCGTTCAGCAATTCGCGCGCGCAGAGGCACGATCGACTGTTCCTCGAGCTCGATGATCGACTTGAGGTACATTTCGGTTGTATCAATGAGGTCGTTCACTTAAGACCAGCCACTCCACTCTTCGTCTTCAGGTCATCTCGA
The DNA here is from genome assembly GCF_021023135.1 of Brevibacterium sp. CCUG 69071. Lineage (GTDB taxonomy): Bacteria > Actinomycetota > Actinomycetes > Actinomycetales > Brevibacteriaceae > Brevibacterium. The sequence continues at coordinate 206,192 of NZ_PGFV01000002.1, read as the reverse complement.
CCGTTTCAGGCGTTGTCACCACTTCGGGCCATGCGACCCTGCTCCGGCCGCCGAACCCTTGCGAGTCCTCGCGGCCGTTGCGATCCAGCTCAATCCTATCGCGCGTTCAGCGGAACGCGTGAGTTCGACCGGCACCGGCGTATGCCGCCGCGCGCACGGTGCAGAATTCGCAATCCGCCCGGGCCTGTTCCCGCAGTCCGCAACTCGGCCTGTTCCGTCCCCGAACGGCCCCTGGCAATCGACTCCCGCAGTCCGCGCATTGACCATGACCATCCCGGCTTCGGCGTAACGCTCGAGGTGGGCCGAATATTTCGGCGGAGAAGTGGGGCAGCCGCGCTTCTCTGGAGTAGCCGCACGGCTCAGGAGCAGCCGCACCGCTCAGTGGCAGCCGCACATCTCAGGGGTAGAGGCGGGTCGTCGTCCACGCCGAGGCGTCATCGAGATCCGCCGGGTCGTGGCTGCCGTCGGCGCGGCGGAACACCCACCGGTCGTGGAAGCGGTTGCGCTGCCCCTGCCAGAACTCGATCTCGAAGACGCGGACGCGGAAGCCGCCCCAATGCTCGGGCCTGGGCACGTCTCTGCCTTCGAGCTCGCCCACGGCGGCATCGTATTCGGCCTGCATCCGATCCCGGTCGGTCACCGGCTGGGACTGCTTGGACACGCTCGCCGCGATCTGAGAGCCGCGGGGGCGGACCTTGAAGTAGGCGTCCGATTCATCCGGGGCGGCCACCTCGGCGAGTCCCCTGATCCGGATCTGACGTTCCATGTCCTGCCAGGGGAAGTTCACGGCCACCCGAGGATCGGCGCTCAGCTGCCGGCCCTTCGCGGAATCGTAGTCGGTGAAGAACATCAGTCCGCGTTTGTCGATGCCTTTGAGCAGGACGATGCGGGAGGACGGGCCCCATTCGTCGAGGGTCGACACGGTCATCGCGTTGGGTTCGCTCACGCGCTCGGCCGCGTCGTCGTACCACTGGCGGAACAGGGCCAGCGGCGAGGATTCGGGACGCTCGAAGGTGGGCGCCTGATAGGACTTCCGGGTCTGGGGCAGGCGATCGATTGGCTCACTCATACCTTCACTCTATGCCGCTCACTCTATGCCGCGGGCCTGACACGGGGGTGACACGGGCCATCGTCGCGAAGTCCTCCAATGACGAGACTGTGTCTCACGGCGGATCGACGCGTCGTAGAATGTCGAGCGTGACTGCGACGAAGACAACGATCCCAGACGAAATCCTGCCCGCCGACGGACGCTTCGGGTCCGGCCCGGCCCGCATCCGCCCCGCCCAGATCGAGGCCCTCAACTCCGCCGCCGCGACCGTGCTCGGCACGAGCCACCGCCAGGCACCGGTGAAGAACCTCGTCGGCCGCATCCGCACCGGCCTGGCCGAGCTGTTCGACCTGCCGGCCGGCTACGAGGTGGTCCTCGGCAACGGCGGCTCCACCGCCTTCTGGGACGTCGCGGCCTTCGGGCTCGTACGTCGCCGGGCCGCGCATGCGACCTTCGGCGAGTTCGGCCAGAAGTTCGCCAAGGCGACCGACACCGCCCCGCACCTCGAGAGCTCGCTGATCCTCACCGCCGATCCCGGCACCTCGGCGATCCCCTCCCCCGCGACACTGGCCGCTGCCGGGCTCGATGCCGCCGCCGATGGTGCCGCTGCTGGCGTCGCCCCCGATGTCTGGGCCTGGCCGCACAATGAGACCTCGACCGGCGTGGCCACGACCATCGCCCGACCGGAGGGCATCGACTCCGACGACCTCGTCGTCATCGACGCCACTTCCGGCGCCGGCGGCCTGCCCGTGTCGATCACCGAGACCGACGTCTACTACTTCGCCCCGCAGAAGAACATGGGCTCCGACGGCGGACTGTGGGTGGCGATCATGTCGCCGCGAGCCATCGCCCGCGCCGAGGAGATCAAGGCCTCCGGACGCTGGATCCCGGCATCTCTCGACCTCGTCACCGCGATCGAGAACTCGCGGAAGGACCAGACCTACAACACCCCGGCCGTGTCCACGCTGCTGCTCCTGGCCGAACAGATCGAATGGATCAACGGCAACGGCGGGCTCGAATGGGCAACCGCCAGGACCAAGGAGACCTCGGGCTTCGTCTACGACTGGGCCCAGGCCGCCGAGGTGGCCCACCCCTACGTGGAAGACCCGGCCGACCGCTCCTCCGTCGTCGCCACCATCGACTTCGACGATTCGGTCGATGCCGCCGCAATCGCCTCGGTGCTGCGAGCCAACGGCATCGTCGACGTGGAGCCGTACCGCAAGCTCGGACGCAACCAGCTGCGCATCGCCACCTTCGTCTCGGTCGACCCGGCCGACGTCAAGGCGCTGCTGAGCTGCCTCGACTACGTCATCGACGCCCTGGCCTGAGCACGGTCGCGGCCGACTGCGCCTGCGTCAGGTACGTCCTACATAAACTGACACATCCTACCGTTCCGGGACCAGTCCACTCTACGGTGCGGTGTGTCAGTTTATGTAGGACGTATTGCATTCGGCCGGCGCAGCAGCACTCGTCCGGCCTCCCCGGCCCGGGAAATCAGGCGAAGAAGTGGATGAGCACGCCGATGCCGTAGGTGATCGTCGCCAGCAGCGCGAGGATGAATTCGATCGCGGCGCCCAGGCCGATGGCCTTGATCGACGACCAGCTCGAGTTCCAGGCCGTCTTTGCCTCCTGCAGGCGTAAGTACTCGGCGAGGTAGAGCCCGAGCACGAACCCGATGGGCAGTCCGAGCACGGGGATGACGAAGAAGCCGATCACGCCGAGCACCCCGCCGAGGAGCACCGACCGGTTCGGCACCTCCATGTCCTTGAGCTTGCGCCCGGTGAGCACGAGCGAGGCGCTCATGCCGCCGGCGACGAGGACGGCAACGATCGCGAAGATGATCCAGGCCAACGGTCCGCCGATGACGATCGCCCACACGAGGACCGCGATGCCGATGAGGATCGATCCGGGCAGCACGGGCACGATGATGCCGAGGCAGCCGACGAGAATCGCCAAGCCGACCAGCACCGAGGTGAGGCTGTCGATGTTCACGGGTGTCCGATCCGTTCGCCGAGGTGGTCCTGACTGTCCCGAGGAATCCGGAGGTTCTCGAACCTGCCGGGTTGTCCTGGGAGCGTGAATCCGATCCTAAGGGACGCACCTGGGGCCGCCCTGAAGACGAGGCTCACGGGTGCCCGTGGAAGCTCACGTGCAGGCGGATGCGCGATCTCGGGTCGTAGTGCAGGCGCAGGTTCTTGGCCACGATCATCCATACCAGTCCGACGGCGAAGGCGATGATGCCCGAGGCCGAACCGACGACCATCGCCATCCGCGGTCCGAACAGGTCGGCGACCCATCCGGCCAAAGGTGCGCCGATCGGGGTTCCGCCCATGACGACGGCGGCGTAGATCGCCATCACCCGTCCGCGGTAGTGCGCGGGAGTCGTGGTCTGCACATAGGCATTGGCGGAAGTCATCATCGTCAGCGAGGCGAAGCCGACGAGCATGAGCGAGGCCGCGAAGACGTAGTAGTTGGGGATCAGCGATGCCGCACCTACAGCCAGACCGAAGCCGCCTGCCGCGCCGAAGATGAACCGCAGCCGCGGCTTCTCTCGCTTCGCCGAGGCCAGCGCTCCGGTCACCGAGCCGATGGCCATGACGGAGTTGAGCAGACCGAAGCCGCTGGCGTCCTTACCGAATTCAATCCTGGCCATTGTGGCGGTGTAGATGTTGAAGTTGAATCCGAAGGTGGCCACGATGAAGAGGACGACGAGCACGACAGTGACATCGGGGCGTCTGCGCAGGTACTTGAAGCCGCCGAGTATGCCGCCGTGCCCGCGCCGTCCCGAGGGATGGAGTCGGCTCTGGTCAAGACGGATGAGCACGGTCAGGGTCGCTGCGAAGCCCAGTCCGCTGATGAGGAACACCGGCCCGGCGCCGATGACTGCGGTGAGCACGCCGGCGACGGCGGGCCCGATCATCCGCGCGCCGTTGAAGGAGGCGGAGTTGAGGCTGACCGCGTTCGGCAGCAGTTTCTCACCGACGAGTTCGGAGACGAAGGCCTGCCGCGAAGGATTGTCGAGGGTGGCCAGGAGGCCGAGGGCGAGTGCGGTCAGGTAGACGTGCCACAGCTCGATGGCGTCGGTGATGACTAGGACGAACAGCAGCAGACCCACGGCCCCCAGCAGGGACTGGGTGACCATGAGCAGTCTGCGTTTGGAGAATCGGTCGGCGATCGCTCCCGCGAACGGGAACATGATGAGCTGCGGGCCCATCTGCAGCGCCATGGTGATGCCCAGGGCCGAGGCGTTGTTGTTCGTCAGGTAGGTGAGGACGATCCAGTCCTGGGCCGTCCTCTGCATCCACGTTCCGGTGTTCGAGATCAGGGCACCGGCGAACCAATGTCGGTAGTTCGGTTCTGCCAGCGACCGGAACGTGTGGGCCATCGAGTGTCTCAGCCCTCCTGGTACTCGAGTTCGCCGGCGGCGTAGTCGTCGACCACGGCATCAGCCGGTTCGTGGCTGGGCTTCTTCGCGTCGGTCTCGGAATGGGCTCCACAACCGGATTCGAGACCGACGACGCGGCCGTCGAAGGGCGACCATTCGCTCGCGCAGACCCCGAACTTCGTCCGGAGGGAGCCGGCGATCGGCATCAGGTAGCCGCAGGACCCGCAGTGGGCGGAGGCACGCGAGGCGAACTCGCCCTCGGGCCCGGCGTCTGAGTCGGCCCAGCGGCTGGCCGCGGCCGAGATTCCGTCGGCCGAGAGCACTCGTTCACGGCCGATCCCGAACTCGAAGTTCGCGATCTGGTCGATATTGTCGGCCGCATTGTCCTCGGTCTGCTGGAAGCCCGGCTGCAAGTTCGGATCCCGATCGAGCTTGGGCAGGGTGTCGCGTGGGGTGAGGTCCCCGGGTTCGAGCCGCTGATCCCAGGGCACCCATTCGGGGGCCACGAGCGCATCGGGGCCGGGCAGCAGGGCGGTCTCGCAGACCGTGACCTTCTTCGACCGGGGCGCCCGGGCGAGGACGGCGACCCAGCGCCAGCCGCGGTACGTCGGGTCGGTGCACACGAAGTAGTGGGTGACCAGGCGGGTGGCTTCGGCCACGGAGCCGAGGTGCTCGCCGACCACGGAGGTTCCGGCCACCTCGGTGATGGCGGAGCGGGCGATGTCGATCGCCGCCGCCAGCTGGGTGTCGAGAACGATCTTCTCGGTGCCCGACTTCGCGGTCCGGCCGGATTTCGCGGGCTTCGCCGAGGCGGTCGCCGCCTCGGTTCCGGACGTGTCGGCTGGAGCCGCCGCAGCGTCGCTCGCAGCTGTCTCAGCGTCGCTCGCGGCCGTTGCAGTCGTTCCCGCGGGGTCGGCGGAATTAGGCTGGGCAGTCTGCCTGGCCAGCCACTCATTGAACAGCGATGACATCAGGACTCCAAATCGTCGGCGATCGCCCGCAGCAGGGATGCCACCTTGTTCCCGTGCGAGGGATCCGGGTAGCGACCGTGCTGCAGTCCGTTGTTGAGGTCATCCAATACCTTGATGACATCTTCCACCATAACTGCCATGTCCTCGGCCGGGCGCTGGCGGACCTTCGCGACCTTGGTCGGGGCGCTCAGCGGGCGGGCCTTGAGCACCTGTGCGCCGCGCCGGGAGTCGACGACGTCGTATTCGAGGCGGGTGCCCTTCGTGACCTCGACGCCCTCGGGCAGGACCGAGGAGTGGAGGAAGGCCTGGGAGCCGTCCTCGGCGACGACGAAGCCGAAGCCTTTGTCGGTGTCGAACCATTTCACGCGTCCGGTAGGCATAGCGTCCTTTCCCTATGTGATGCTCAGTGTCTGGTGGTCGGCGGCTGGGGTGCCCCCGACTCTCTCGTCTCACACCGTCGCGGTGACGGTGCGTGGTGAAGTCTGTGTGGTGCGTCGGCTCCGTGGCGTGGTTGTTCCGAACCCGGTTCCGTGTGCAGAGAATCCGGTGCATGAGCTCCGCTGCCGAGTCAGGGTCCGAACCGGCCGGTTCCGAACCTTCGACGGCGTCCGGTCCGACCGGCCGTGTCCGTTCCCTTCGGCCGTGTCCGGTCCGACCGGCAGTGTGCCGCGAGGGCCCGAGCTGCGTCCGCCGTCTCGGCGATGTCAGTCGTGCGGTGTCCCCACCCGGGGTTCCGCTGCCGGAATGTCGCCCTCGCGAACCCCGCCCCGCTGACGGGGGCACGGCGACCGGCGCGAAGGGCAACCTCGGCGTAGTCGGTGAGTGTTCAGCTCACCTCGGTCTGTCTGCGCCGCAATGCGGCTCTGACCAGGGCCACCGCCAGCATGGCGACGGCGATCGGCAGGAGGATCATCGGCAGATACGTCAGAATGTGCGAGGGGGTCAGGCCCATCCAGGCCTGTCCGAGGACACCGATGAGACCGGCCGCTCCGATGACGGCGGCCACGACTGCCATGATGACGATGACCGTGTCGACTCGCTTGGCTGACAATGCTCGTCCTTCCGAGATCTGAGTACCTGTTCTGCCCCTCCAGTGTACCCCGCGCGGTAAACTGAACGACGATGTCCATGACCTTCAGCCAGTGGCTGGCCCACAGTTCCGATGCCGACTTCGAGTCCTTCGTCCGGACCCGTCGCGACCTCCTCCAACCCGAGTCGCCGACGATCCCTGCCCTGGCCGCGGCCGCGTCCTCGCGCATCGGCGTCTCCCGCGGCATCGAGGCCCTCAGCGCCGCGGAACTCGAGGTGGGCATCGCCCTGGCGAAGGCCGCCCGCACCTCACCGGACATCGCCGTAGGTGAGAATCCTCATATCGACCCCACACTCGCCGAGGCGGCCCTGCCCCGACTGCGCGACCTCGGCCTGGCATGGCCGGCAGGGTCTTCCGGGGCACGGTCCGCAGGGACCTGGCGGATCCAGTCCGAGGCGATCACCCTGCTGCCCACCTCAGCGGCAGATTCCGCCCGCGCCCAACCCTGGCGGCACTACGAGAACGGCTCCGCACCGGATTCCACCGTGGAGTCCATCCCGCAACCGCTCATCCGCAACAGCGAACAGGCGGGCGTCGCCGAGGTGATCTCCTCGCTGCGCGGCCTCGTCGACGAACTCGCCGCCACCCCTATCTCCCGGCTGACCAGCGGCGGCATCTCCAAACGCGATGTGTCTCGACTCGCCCGCACCCTCGACCTCGGACTCGAGCAGACCATCACTCTGCTGCTGGCCGCGAAGTCGCTGCGCCTCATCGGCGTCCTCGAGGACGCCCTCGACCCGCAGTGGACGGCCACCGACGATGCCGCGGACGTGCTGGCCGGGGACCGTGCCGAACTCTGGGCGGCCCTCGTGACCTCCTGGCTGCGCGAGTCCCTCGACGTCACGCAGCTGGCCGCCGGAGCCAGTGAGAACGAACGCCTCACCGTGCTCGCGACCCCGAAGAAATCCCTGTTCAAGGGCTTCGCGCAGTCGGTGCCGGCGATGCCGCTGCTGCGCTCGACCGTGCTCGCCGTCCTCGCCGACATCGGGCTCGGTTCGGCCCGTTCCGCCAAGTGGGTGCATGCGCAGGTGCTCGCGCGGCGCCCCCTCATCCCCGCCCACGGCTTCGCCGTCACCGAGGCGGTGCTGCACACCTGCGTCAGCCTCGGGCTGGCGACGACGCCACTGCAGAAGCCCGCCCATTTCGGGCCCAGCGGCTTCGGCCTCCGCCTGGCCCAGGGGCTCGCCGCCGCCATGGCCGTCCAGGCCGCCGAGGATCCCTCGATCGCCCCGCTCGGACTCGGAGTCGACGGCCTCGAGGTGCCCGGCGAACTCGTCCTGAGCGTGCGGGAGGGATTGGGCACCGAGGTCGAATCGGTGCTCATCCAATCCGACCTCACGGCTGTGGCGACCGGGCCCATCGACCCTCGCGTCCACCACATCCTGCGCCGCTTCGCCGTCGTCGAAGCCCGCGGGCAGGGCACCGTCTACCGCATCGACGCCGAGACCATCGAGGACAGCATGCAGTCGGGACTGAGCCCCGACGACGCGCTGGCCGAGCTCGCGGGGATCAGCGCCGAGGAGCTGCCCTCGACGCTCGAGTTCCTCGTGCGCAACACCGCGTCGAAGCTGCGTCGTGTCCAGGTCGCCGGAGCCCGGTCGGTCCTCATCGTCGACGACCCGGTCGACCTCGACGTCATCCTCTCCGATCAGGCGATGCTGCCGGCCGGCCTCGAACGCCTCGCCCCGACGGTGGCGATCGGGCAGCTCGGACCGGAGCGGACCATGCACCTGCTCGAATCCGCCGAACATCACGCGCTCCTCCATTCGCCCGCCGCCCCCGCGCGCCGACGCCGGGTGATCACCCAGTCCGAACCGGAGGTCCACCTGCGCAAGCGGGCCCGCGTCACGGACGACCGCCTCGGCGAGTACATCCGGATCCTCCGCTCCCCCGGTGCCCGCGCCCAGCCCGAGGCGGGCACCGCGGAGCCGCTGGGGCACATGGATCGACTGCGCGAGGCCGCCGAGGCGAAACGGACGGTGACGATCCGGCTGGCCGATTCCCACGGCAACGAACGCGTCATCGAGATGCGCCCGGCCACCGTCAACGGCGGGCGCGTGCGGGGCACGGTGACGAGCACCGGCGCCGAGGCGTCCCTGGCGATCGCCCGCATCGTCAGCGTCGAGGTCTCTCCGGAACAAACGTGAGGGTACGGGCGTTGTGCCCCTCGGTGCCGCCTCGGCGAGTGTCGCTGTCGGTCGAACGGTCGACGACATCTCCCGGCGTGCACCTCTCGCCGATGCAAGGAGAACTGGAGTTTCCATGAATGGTCCGCTGATCGTGCAGTCCGACCGGACTGTGCTGCTCGAATCGGGGCACGAGCAGGCCGTCGAGGCGGCCGTGGCGATCGCCCCGTTCGCACAGCTGGCGCGGACCCCCGAATACATCCACACCTATACGATCACCCCGCTGGGCCTGTGGAACGCGCGCGCCAGCGGCCATGATGCCGAATCCGTCGTCGACGTCCTCCTCGAATTCGCGAAGTACCCGGTGCCCCACGAACTGCTCGTCGACATCGTCGACATCATGGACCGCTTCGGGGTGCTCACGCTCATCGACCACCCCATCCACGGGCTGACGCTGACCTCGACGGAGCCGCATCTGCTCGACGAGCTGACCGGCCAGCCGGACCTCGTCGGCAAGTTCGGTCGCCGCCTCGACGAGGAATCCGTGCTCGTCCATCCTTCCGAACGCGGTGAACTCAAGCATGCCCTGCTGCAGCTGGGTCATCCGGTCTCCGACCATGCCGGCTATGTCGACGGGGAGGCCCATGAGATCGCCCTGTCCGATGACGCCCACGGCGGTCAGTGGCATCTGCGCGACTATCAGAAGGAAGCGATCGACCAGTCCCTGTCCGGTGAGTCCGGGGTCGTGGTGCTGCCCTGCGGGGCCGGCAAGACGATCGTCGGGGTGGCCACGATGTCGCGGGTGCAGACGACGACGCTCATCCTCGTCACGAACTCCGTCTCGGCGCGGCAGTGGAAGGACGAGATCCTCGCCCGGACCTCGCTGACCGAGGACGAGATCGGCGAGTATTCGGGGTCGACGAAGGAGATCCGTCCGGTCACGATCGCCACCTATCAGGTGCTCACGACCCGTCGGAAGGGCTCCTACCTCCACCTCGAGCTGCTCGACGCGAAGGACTGGGGCCTGGTCATCTACGACGAGGTGCATCTGCTGCCCGCGCCGATCTTCCGGCTGACCGCGAGCCTGCAGGCCAGGCGGCGGCTGGGACTGACGGCGACCCTGGTGCGCGAGGACGGACGGGAGGACGAGGTGTTCTCCCTCATCGGACCCAAGCAGTACGAGGTGCCGTGGAAGGAGCTCGAACGGCTGGGCTACATCGCCACTGCCGCCTGTCATGAGGTCCGTGTCCGTCTCGACGGGGGCACCCGGACCGCCTATGCCCGTGCCGACGGTGAGGACCGGTATCGGCTGGCGGCGACCTCGGATGCGAAGCTGCCGATCGTGCGTGAGCTCGTCGCCGATCATCCGGATGCCCAGATCCTCGTCATCGGCCAGTACCTCGATCAGCTCGAGGAGATCGGCGCCGAACTCGATGCCCCGGTGCTCACCGGGCAGACCCCGGAGTCGCGGCGGCAGGAGCTCTTCCGGGACTTCCGCGCGGGGACGATCCCGGTACTCGTGGTCTCGAAGGTGGCGAACTTCTCCGTGGACCTGCCGGCCGCCTCGGTGGCGATCCAGGTCTCCGGAGCCTTCGGGTCGCGGCAGGAGGAGGCTCAGCGCCTGGGCCGGATCCTGCGGCCGAAGGAGGATTCGGGCTCGGCGACCTTCTACACGGTCGTCGCCGCCGACACCGTCGACGAGCACTTCGCCGCCCAGCGTCGCCGCTTCCTCACCGAGCAGGGCTACGGCTACGACATCGAGGTGCGCTGAGCGGAGCTTCCTCAGGCAGTCGGGGTAGCCAGTCCGAAGCCGGCCCTATCGAGAAGACCGCGGGCAACCGACCCGTAGTGGTCGAGGTGCTCCTCTGTCCGAGTGGTGGGTCCAGCAATAGTTATCGCTGCCGAGAGCGCGGAGTCGATGAAGACGCCCACCGCGACGGCCGCCACGTCGGAGACGGTCTCGCCCCTGTTGTGCGCAATTCCGGTGTGCCGGATCTGCGGCAGTTCCGTCTCGAGTCTGTTTCGTGTGTGCGCGTCATAGGTCTCGAACAGCTCACTGTCACCGGACTTGGGAGACAGGGCGAAGAACAGCTTGCCCGATGAGGTCGGCAGCAGTGGTCGCCTCACCTTGAGTCTGGGGACATAGCAGACCTCGTAGTCCGCCGGAAGGCTGTACACGTAGACGACCGAATCTCCGACCCTCACCGCCACCGTCACGGTCTCGCCGGTCCGTGCAGATATCTCTGCCAGCACATCCTCGATGAGGAGGACGACCGAGTTCTCGGCCGGACCCAGCACATGGGCGACTCCTGGCCCCAAAACATAGCCGTCCTCACCTTCGAGGAGGTAGCCCTCGGCGCACAGGCCACGTACGAAGCCGTGCACACTGGATTTGGGTGCATCGAGCTCACGGGCGAGCGCGGCCAGACCAACGGCGTCCTCACCCGAACGGGCGACCAATTCGAGGATCCTCACGATCCGAGTCACGGTTCGATGTGTCGAGGTCATGCCCTTACTTCTACCAGGGAGGGCCCAACTTGCCAATTGCCCGGCCGGAGCCTTCCTGCTCTCCTCATGTCTCGGGGGCAAGGCCGATGAGGTCAAGTATCTCGGCACGATCGGCATCGAGCCGGGAGGTCGCGCGGACGTCGGGTCTGGGATGATCGCTGAAGGTCAGCGGCGATCCCACATGTAGATACTCCCCCTCAGTGTCATGCCGCTCACGGGTGAGGATTGGAGAGGCTCCGAGGTAGGGGTCGGCCGGGATCTCGTCGATGCGCACCACCCTCTGCACCGGAATCGAGTATCTCCGGCACTCTCCCTCGATTTGCGCGCAGGTTCTGGAAGCGGCATATTCGGCGAGCACCGACTCGTACATCCGAGGGTTGCGCGTCCTGACCTGGTTGCTGTGCAGATCAGGATGATCCAGATAGTCGGGTCGGCCGATAAGCTCACAGAAGTCCGCCCAATTCCTGTCCGTATAGGGCATCACACAGATGTGACCGTCGAGGGCCGGGTGGGGCCGGTGTTCGGAGGCCAGCACACGTGACCAGCCGACGTCGCCGCGCGGAGGCGAATAGGTCTGACCGCCGAGGTGTTCGACGAGCGTGAATGCCGACATCGTCTCGACCATGGGTACGTCGACCCAGGTTCCCTCACCGGAGACGCCGGTGGCGTAAAGGGCGGCCAGAACTGCTTGGGCCATCGTCATTCCGCATACCTTGTCCGCCACCACATAAGGCGAGTAGGCAGGGCTGCCGTCCCGAAGCCGATAAGTGTCCGCAAGACCGGAACCCGCCTGGACGATGTCGTCGTAAGCAGGGCTGTCTGCACGCTCAGAGTGGGAGGAGAACCCTTGAGCCGTGCACAGGATGGTCCGGGGATTGATTCGATGCACCGTCTCCCAATCGAGTCCGTAGCGGGCGCGTCTACGGGGCAGGAGATTGGTGATGATGACATCCGACCAGGTGATGAGGCCCTCGAGGACGGGACGGTCGGTTGCCGCAGCTGCATCGATGACGATGCTGCGCTTATTCGCGTTGAGGTTCATCGCCAGCACACTGGCTCCCTCGGCCCCTCCGAGTCCGATCCTGCGTCCGATGTCCCCGCCCGGCTGCTCGGCCTTGATCACATCGGCCCCGAGATCCGCAAGGATCTTGCCTGCGTAGGGGGCCATGATGACTGTCCCGAGCTCGAGCACCCGGAGGTCGGCCAGCGCCGGAGCGGCTGCTGCCGGACCTGCGGGGAACGAAGAAATTCCACTCACTAATTCAAACCTCATTTCACGCTTGTTGTCAGGAGCAATGAAAGATCGGGGAACACGAAGACCAGGGCCGTCACGATGAGCATCGCGATGATGAAGGGCACCGAACCGAGGAAGACCGTCTCGACTCGGATGTTCGCGGCCCTGGACACGACGAATGCGTTCAGCCCCAAGGGGGGAGTGATGAGTCCTATCTCGGCGAGGAGGATCACGATGATGCCGAACCAGATCGGGTCGAAGCCCATAGCCTCGACCACGGGAAGGGTGACGGGGACCGTGAGCGCGATGATCGCCATCTGATCCATGAAGAATCCGAGCACCAGATAGATGAAGGCGAAGATGATCACAACGACGATCGCGGGCACCGGCAGGCTCTCAACGAAATCGATCACGTGCGGCGTCACCCGCGTCTGCGTCAGGAAGATGCCGAAGACGTGTGCGGCAAAAACGATAGAGAGGATCATCGCACTGCTCGAGACGGTGCCCACAACTGCCGCTCTCAGATTTGTCCAGGAAACGGTTCTCTTCCACAGCATGAGCAGGAACCCGCCGAGGCAGCCCAGAGCGGCCGCCTCGGTGGCGGTGGCGATGCCGAGGAACACTGTGCCGACGACGAGCAGGAAGAGGAAGATGATCGGCAGTAGACCCGAGACAGCCCTGAGCTTCGCCCTCCACGGTGTTGCCGGGGTCGCCGGAGCATGTCCGCGGAGCCCCATCACCCACACCGTCAACGCCAGCCCGATGCTCATGAGGACTCCCGGAATCACCCCGGCCAGCAGAGTCTTGCCGACACTGGTCTCGGCGGTGATCGCATAGAAGACCAGGAGGATGGAGGGCGGGATCATCGCCGCCAGGGTTCCTGCGCTGGCGACCGTTCCGCTGGCGAGCTGTTTGCTGTATCCCTGTTTTTGCATCGTCTCGGTCGACGTATGAGCCAGCGTGGCGGCCGCAGCCGTCGAAGATCCCGAGACGGCGGCGAACCCGGCCCCGGCCAGAACGGCGGCTATGCCGGTTCCGCCGCGGACCCGTCCGATGATCGTGCTCGCCGAAGTGAACAGCGACGCGAGGACTCCGCTCTTGAGCACGAGGTGGGCCATGAAGATGAATAGCGGGATCGCCGCCAACGAGTTGCTTCCGATGGAGCTCATTGGAATGACCTCGACGATGCCGATGAGATTGCTCAGGCCACCGACCCACAGGAGGCCGATGCCGGCGGCACCGAGGATGGCGAAGGGGATCGGAACTCGAATGAGGATGAGGACGAGCAGAATGATGCTGATGATGACTGCGATCATGCCTGGCCACCGCCGTCGTCGCTGTCTTCTGTCGCGGCGGCGATGAGCGCCGCTTCATTACCTTCGGTGTCCTCCAACGCCCTGTCCTCGATCACAGCACGGCGGCTGTCGAGGAGGGCGACCAGGAAGAGGGCAGCGGCTCCGACTGGTTGGCTCAGTTGCCAGATCCAGCTTGGGATGGGGACCTCACTCGAGCCGGGCGGCGGCGCGTCTGAGAGAACGAAGGAGTCGATGACCGTGACCATGCCTCCCCACGCCATCGCGGCCGCGATGGTGAGAAGGAGGAGGTGGCCGATGATACGGGCAGCCTTTCGCCATGAGGACGGGAAACGGTCGTAGACGATCTCTGCGCTCACATGCCCTGCAGTCACGTATAGCCAGGGCAGGGCGAGGAAGACGGAGATCGGCATGAGGATCCGTTCGACTGCGCTGATGTTCCACCCCAGAGGCTCGCTGAAGACATAGCGCATGATGGCCTCGGCAAGCATGATCGCGGCCATGACGACGATCGCCGTTCCGGCCAAGGACACGCTTGCGAGCTTGATTCCGGTGATGAGAGCGGAACCAGATCCGCCGGTCCGTGCACTCATTTCGATGCTCCTTCGTACCGAGCCAAATTGTCTTCATACGTGCGGAGAACCTCCGTGCCCGGCTTCCCAATGGAATCCATGTTCTCGGCCCAGCGCTTTCGGGCAGGGGCCAGCTTTTCGTCGAATGCGTCCATTCCTTCGGCGTCGGGGGTGTTGAACTCGACACCGCTTCCCCTGATGGTGTCGATGGCCGCCGGAGTATCGGTGTTCACGGCAGCACAGAGGCTCGTCTGAGCATCTTTGCCGGCCCGTTCGATCCTCTTCTGAATCTGTGGACTCAGACGGTCCCAGGTGTCCTCATTAATCACATAGGGGATCGCGAAGGCACCGATATTCAGCCCCGTCGTCGAATGGCCGAGCACCTCCTGCAGTTTGTACGGCAGTACGCTGATGAAGGGAAAGGCGACGCCGTCGACGGTCTTGCGTGAGAGCGCCTCGTAGGCGTCGGAGGCCGGCATGCTCACCGCTGCGGCGCCCAGAGCATCAAGCGTGGCATCGAGCGCCCCGCCCGAGGTTCTGATGTTGAGCCCGTGCAGGTCCTCAGGCGAGTTGATCGTCCGGTCGACGGTAAGTATCTCGTAGCTGGGCAACACGGAGACCCACAGGGGTCGCAGGCCCCGAGGCTCGTACTCCTGTTCATAGAGGATCCCCCCGGGCGACATCATGTCGAACAGAGCCTGCGCACCGGTGCAGGAGTCTTCGACCAGCCCGGGCAGATCGGAGACGCTGGACAGCGGCAGTTGGTCGGCCAGGTACGCCGGAGAAGCTGGGGCGATATCGAGTACATCCGATCGGTTGAGTGAGACGAGATCGCGAGGTGTTCCCATCTGACCGGCCGGGTAGTAGTCGAAGGAAACTCCACCGCCGGATTTCTGGGATAGTTCGTCCATGAACACCTTCACACCCGATTCGGCGAAGATGTGTGTGGGCGCATAACTGTCGGCCAGGCTCAGATTTTCGACGTCGTCTTCGGTCTCAGCGGAACAGGCCGAGAGTCCGAGCAGGGTCAGTGCGAGAGCAACTGCTGTAATCATTTTGGCCAATCGGCCAGGTCGTACAGGCATTACACCTCCATTGGTATATACGAATGCTGGTACGTAACCACGAACAGTCTAATCGAGGACTGAGGCATGTCAACAGCTTTCACATCGTCGCAAGAGCAGGCGACACGGAGGCCATGAGGAGCAATTTGCGCAGAGTTGAGCAAGCAGAGACCCCGATCCAGCCCGCCTGCCGCAGGAAGGCCTGTTCAATAGCGGCCATTGAGGGCGAGATGTGCCTGCAGGTGCTTGCGCATGACCGCGCGCGCTCGCGGACCGTTCCGGTCCTGGAGTGCGGAGCATATCGCCTCGTGAGCCCGGACCAGCTCGCGGAGCTGAGTTTCACCGAGGGTCTCGGGGTCGTCAATCAGTTTCTCGATCGGGTCGATGAGGCCGCGGAGGATCGCCGCCAAAGCCGCGTTCCCGCTGCCATAGGCGATCCGCAGGTGAAACCTGGCATTCGCCGTCAAAAACCGCTGACGGTTTGAAGGATTTCCGACAACGCGCATTGCCGAGACCATCTCGGACTGAATGTCCGAGAGCTCAGAGAGTCCGTCCTTCCCCATCCGTTCGGCAGCAAGTTCGGCGCACATCGGCTCGATCGCCAGACGTGTCTCCATGAGGTCCGGACCGGAGATGCCGCCGGCCCCGATGACCAGCTGAAGCGAGTTGGCGACGGAATCTCCTGTCGGCAGCGACACGAAGCTGCCGCCTGCACGGCCCACTCGCCGTGAGATGAGCCCCGAGGCCTCCAGCGTCTGGAGACCGGCACGAATGGTGGTCCGACTCAGCCCGTGGCGCAGGGCCAGCTCGCGCTCGGACTCGAGCCGCGCTCCGTCCGGCAGCTCTCCGGCGAGGATCCTCGAGCGCAGAGCAGTGACGAATCGGGCGGTTTCGGTGGTGTCCAATGGGCTCCCCTGGCGCTGGGCGACGGCGTACGATACATTCTATATTGGTACTACCATTAAATGCGTTCAAAGGAGACGGGCATGGCGGATTTCGCACTGACTGACGACCAGCTGATGATTCGAGAGGCGGCCGAGGAGATCGTCAGTCATTTCGACGACGAATACTGGGCGGCGAAGGACGCCGACCACGAGTTCCCCATCGAGTTCTACAATCTCCTCGCAGAGAAGGGCTGGCTCGGCCTGACGACTCCCACGGAATTCGGCGGACACGGACTGGGTATCACCGAAGCGACACTGCTCCTTGAATCCGTCGCGGCGGCCGGAGGCGCAATGAATGCGGCCAGCGCGATCCACATGACGATCTTCGGCCTCCACCCTGTGATCAAGCATGGCAGCGATGAGCTCAAGAAGGCCAATCTTCCGCAGATCGCCGAGGGGAAGATCCATGTGTGCTTCGGCGTCACTGAGCCGGACGCCGGTCTCGACACTACCCGGGTGACGACCTTCGCCCAGCGCCGAGGCGCCGAATACTTCGTCAACGGCCGTAAGGTGTGGATCTCCAAGGCAATGGAATCCGACAAGATCCTGCTCCTGGCCAGAACAACGAAACGCGAGGACGTCGACCGACCGACCGACGGACTGACACTCTTCTTCACCGATCTCGACCGCGAGCATGTGCAGATCACGCCGATACGGAAGATCGGCCGCAATGCCGTTACCTCCAATGAACTCGTGATCGACAATCTGGTGATCCCCGAGGCCCATCGGGTCGGCGCGGAAGGCGAAGGCTTCAAATACCTCCTCGACGGGCTCAATCCCGAGCGCATGCTCATCGCCGCCGAAGCGCTGGGAATCGGCCGTGCCGCTTTAGCCAAGGCTGCGAAATACGCGAACGAGCGCGTCGTCTTCGACCGTCCTATCGGGATGAACCAAGGCCTACAGTTTCCTCTCGCTGACTCCCTCGCCAAGCTCGATGCCGCCGAACTCGCATTGCGCAAAGCTACCTGGACCTACGATCAGGGTCTGCCCAGCGGCCGGGAAGCGAACACCGCGAAGTACCTGTGCGCCGAGGCCGGAGTCGATGCCGCCGACAGGGCTGTCCAGGTTCACGGAGGAATGGGGTACTCCGAGGAGTACCACGTCGGTCGGTATCTGCGTGAGGTCCGTCTGATGAAAATCGCCCCCGTCAGCCAGGAGATGGTCCTCAACTACCTCGGCACCAAGGTCCTCGGACTACCTCGCAGCTACTGAACAATTCCGTCGCCGCTTCCTCACCGAGCAGGGCTACGGCTACGACATCGAGGTGCGCTGACTCCCTTCTAACTACTACCTGACGGGGGCCTAGCAACGTGGCGCCACGTTGCTAGGCCCCCGTCAGGTAGTTCTGGGAGACTCACCAGCGATTGCGCGCCACGCGTCCCTCATCCCACACCGGGGTCGTCGACTCAAAGACCTCGCCGTCGGATCCGAAGACGAGGAATCGGTCGAAGTCCCGGGCGAACCAGCGGTCGTGGGTGACGGCCAGTACCGTGCCGTCGAAGGCCGCCAGCGCATCCTGCAGCGCTTCGGCGGAGACGAGGTCGAGGTTGTCCGTCGGTTCGTCGAGCAGCAGCAGGGTCGCCCCGGCCAGTTCGAGCAGGAGGATCTGCACGCGCGCCTGCTGCCCGCCCGAGAGCGAGTCGAAGGTCTGCTCTGCCGCCCCGGCGAGCTCATAGCGGGCGAGCGCTCGTGAGGCCGGTTCCCGGGGAAGACCGTTGCGATGCTCGTCCCCGCGATGGAGGATGTCGAGCAGAGTGCGACCGTGCAGGTCCGGCCGGCCGTGCGTCTGCGCGAACCAGCCCGGACGGACTCTGGCCCCCAGCTTCACCCGCCCCGCATGCTCGACCGGAGCGATCTCGACATCGGAGACCGGTCGGTGCTCCGGCTCCGGGTCGGTGCCGCCGGCGGCGAGCAGGCGCAGGAAGTGGGACTTGCCCGAGCCGTTCGAACCGAGCACCGCGACCCGGTCCCCGTAGTGGACCTCGAGGTCGAAGGGCAGCATGAGGTTCGTCAGTTCGAGGCCGTGGGCGCGGATGGCGATCTTCCCGGTCCGCCCGCCGCTCAGACGCATGCCCAGGTTCTGCTCACGCGGCATCGCCTCGGGCGGCCCGGCGATCTCGAAGCGCTCGAGTCTGGTCTGCGCCGCCCGATACCGGGACGTCATGTCCGAGTTGTACGCGGCCTTCTGCTTGTACATCTGTACCAGCGCGCGCAGCTTCGCATGCTCCTCGTCCCACCGCTTGCGCAGCTCCTCGAGGCGGTCGAACCGGGACTGTCGGGCCGCGTGGTAGCTTTCGAAGCCGCCCGGGTGAGTCCAGGCGGTGTTCCCGGCGGCGGAGAGTTCGAGGGTGATGATCTCCGAGGCGGCCCTGGCCAGCAGCTCGCGATCGTGGGAGACGAAGAGGACGGACTTGTCCGTGTCCCGCAGCTGGTCCTCCAGCCACCGTTTGCCGGGAACGTCGAGGAAGTTGTCCGGTTCGTCGAGGACGAGGACATCATCACCGCCGCGCAGCAGGGCCTCGAGGATGAGCCGCTTCTGCTCCCCTCCGGACAGGGTCTGAGTCGACCGGTCCCGGCAGCGATCGAAGGACATTCCCAGCGCCGAGGTGGTGCAGGTGTCCCACAGCACCTCCGCCTCGTAGCCTCCGACTTCACCCCACTGCCCGAGCGCGGCGGCGTAGGCCATCTGCACGTTCGTCGAGTCGCCGTCGGGCCCGAGCAGACGCTCCTCGGCCCGGCGGACCTGAGCGGCCGCCTTTCGGATGCGCTGCGGTGCCACCTCTTCGAGCGCCTCGGCGACGGTGGCGGCGGTGATGAACTGGCGCATCAGGCCGACGCTGCCGGTGTGGGAGACAGAGCCTTCGTCCGGGGTGATCTCCCCGGTCAGCAGCCTGAGCAGAGTGGTCTTCCCCGCGCCGTTGGCACCGATGAGCGCGGCCTTGGCCCCGTCCCCGACACGGAAGGAGACGGAGCCGAGGAGATGTCGGCCATCGGCGAGTGTGCACGAGACGTCATTGATCTCTATATGGCCCATAGAGACAACCTATCAACGCTTCTCGTCACCGAGTACGCCCCGAACTACCTGACGGGTGCCCAGCTACGTGGCGCCAGGTTGCTGGGCCCCCGTCAGGTAGTAATGAGGGAGGTTTCGGCGCCGGATCGTGCGACGACCTGGCGCCGGGCGACGCGGCGGGCCAGTCTCGCCTCGCCCCATTTGATGAAGCCGACTCCGCCGAGGATGAACACGCCGCCGAAGAGCTGGATGGGCGCGGGCATCTCGAAGAGCACGAGCCAGGCGACGATGACGGAGAACGGCACCTCGATGAGGTTGACGAAGGAACCCACGGTCGCCCCGATGTAGCGCAGTCCGAGGATGCCGGTGATGTAGGCGCCGACGGTGAAGAGGACGATCATCGACATCGGCACGATCCAAGACATCCTGATTCCGCCGAAGTCCACATCGGCGGTGACCACGCCCGAGGGCATGATTCCGACGATCACGATGATCGCCATGGTCAGGGCGCCCACACCCATTCCCAGGCCGGTCAGGGCGACCGGCGGAATGCTGATCGAGTCCTTCGCCGAGACGAGGAAATAGCTGGCCAGGCAGACCGCCGCAGCCATCGCCATGACCACGCCGAAGATGCTGATCGACGCGCCACGGAGGTTGAGCACGAGGACGAGCCCGATGAGCGAGACCACGACCCCGATGAAGGTCACGGTCGCCGGCCGCGTGCGGGTCCTGGCCCAGATCCAGAACACGATGAGCATCGGCGCGGTCATCTCGAGCAGCAGCGCCACGGCCACGGTGAGGTGTTCGACGGCGACGAAGTAGAAGCCCTGGACCCCGGCCATCGAGACCAGCCCGTAGGTGAGCACGGTCTTCCAGTTCCTGCGCACCTCGCCCCAGCGGCCGTGCAGCGCGATGAGGCTGGGGATGAGCAGCAGGATCGCCGAACCCGCGAGGCGGATGAGCACGACGGAGCCCGGCGTCCACCCGATCGCGTACATCGTCTTCGCGATCGGGCCGGAGACCGCGAAGAAGAACGCGGAGGCAAGTGTGAGGAGAAACCCCATGACGACGGTACGACTCATTCTCGACCTCCTGAAGGCGTTGGGTGGTTCGGTGTGATGGCGGTGAGTTGTGATGGATGGATCGGAGACGAGGAGAGCACCTCGCCGAGGTGGCCCGCAGAACGCGGATCCGTGCACGTCCGTGGCCTGTGATCAGTATTTCCCACGCCAATGAAATGAGTCAAGTGTATTTTGGTGCTTACATTGTGTGCCACAATGGTTCCCGCTATGACTTTTGCCTACGACATCCGGTCGAACCTCATCATGCTCGTCGACCTGCTCAACACGGCAGGCTCGATCGCCGAGGAGGGAGATCAGCTGACAACGACCGCCCGACTCCGCGAATTCGCGGCGCGGCATGACTTCTCCGGGCCGCTCCGCGCGGCCCGTCAGGACGTCGAAGAGACCCGGCGACTGCGCTCGCGTTTCGCTTCGGCGCTCGATCAGAGCATCGATGCCGACACCGACGAGGAGTCCGATGTCGGCGTGCGAGCGGTCGTCGATGAGATCAACCTCACACTGCGAGACTCCGGTTCGGTGCCGCAATTGGTCATCCACGATCACTGGGACTGGCACCTGCATGCGACGGGAGAGTCCGCGAGCCTGGCCGACAGGGTCGCCGCCGACGTCGCCCTCGTGCTCATCGACCTCATCCGCTCCGATGACCTCAACCGCCTGGGACGGTGCGCCGCTGCAGACTGCCGGGCCTATCTCGCCGACTTCAGCCGCAACCGCTCGAAGCGGTTCTGCGACACCGGCAACTGCGCCAATCGCACCCACGTTGCCGCGTTCCGTGCCCGCCAGACCGAATCCGACTGATGTCACTGCAACCACTGCGGATCACCGGCGGGACGAAGTTCGCCGCCGGCCTCGCCGGAATCCTCACCGCGACGAGCATGGCCGCAGGCTGGGCCGTCACCGCGCTCGGCTTCCTCCCGACGGGCCCCGGTGAGCCCCGGAGCTCGACCCTCTACTTCCTCGCTCTCGCGGTCCTCACCGCCGGCGCGTTCGTCGCCGGCAGCCACCTGCTCGTGCGCGCCGCTCTCGGCCGGCATCGGACCGGCGGCAGCCTCACGCGCTTCTTCCGATACCAGCTGGGAGCGCTCGGCGTCGGCGGCGGCCTGGGGCTCGGCTTCTTTCCCGCGATGATCGGAGCGGACCCGATCTGGTGGGTCGTGTCCATCGCTGCCGGCATCGCCCTCTGCGGCGTCTCGCTGCTGGCCTTTCGGAGGGCCCGCTATCGGATTCTCGATCGTCCACCCCGCTCGCACATCGGCCTCGCCGAAGCAGTCGTTGTCGACTACTGGTCGGGGGCGATGCCCCGAGGTGCAGCGCCGAGCCTCACCGTCATCCGCTTCGCGGACGAGTCCGGGCGAGCCCGCTGGGCCCGTCATCTCGTGGCGCAGCCTCCTTCGATGCTCGGCACGATGGGACAAGTGCAGTACGACCGCCGTCGGCCCGAACGGGTCCTGCGCTTCACCGTCGGCCACCGGCGCTCCGCACCTCCCCTTGTCCCGCAGCCTCCTAACCCGCCACTCTGGCCATGACCCGACAACGCACAGCCGCCTCGGCGAACATTCCTGGGCCTGACCTGAGCACAGCCACCTATTCTCCTGAAAAATGCCTTTCGTTCCTGAGAGCGCATGCGGGACTTCGACCCCGAATCGACTTTCCTGAGAGTTTTCCAGTGACACAGCTCACAATCGCATTCAGGTAACACCCGAGAAACTCCCAGACATGACCTCCAGACTGGTGGCATGACTACAGCACAGAACGACACCGAAATCGAAGCCACACTCCTCGTGGTCGACGATGAGCCCAATATCCGCGAACTCCTCTCGACCAGTCTCCGCTTCGCCGGATTCGACGTCGTCTCCGCCGCCAACGGCGCGGAGGCCCTGCGCCTGGCCGAGCAGACCAGCCCCGACCTCCTCGTCCTCGACGTGATGCTGCCCGACATGGACGGCTTCACCGTCACCCGTCGCCTGCGTCAGATCGGCATGAACTCGCCGGTCGTGTTCCTCACCGCGCGGGATGACACCTCGGACAAGATCACCGGCCTGACCGTCGGCGGCGACGACTACGTGACCAAGCCCTTCAGCCTCGAAGAGGTCGTCGCCCGCATCCGCGCCGTCCTCCGCCGCACCCGCAGCCTCGAGGACGAAGAGAATGCGGTGATCGTCGCCGGCGATCTCGAGCTCGACGATGATACGCATGAGGTGCGCCGCTCCGGCATCCTCATCGACCTCTCCCCCACCGAGTTCAAGCTGCTGCGCTACCTCATGCTGAATACGAACCGGGTGCTCTCGAAGTCGCAGATCCTCGACCACGTGTGGGAATACGACTTCGGCGGGGACACCGGCATCGTCGAGTCCTACATCTCCTACCTGCGCCGCAAGATCGACGTCACCCCGGAGACGGATGCCGCCGGCCACCCCGTCGAACTGGAATGGACGCCGATGATCCAGACCAAGCGCGGTGTCGGCTACATGCTGCGCACACCGGAATCCAAGTAGTCGCCCAAGCTCGGGCGGTAGATTACTCACGTGGCAAAACAAACCCGTCCCACCCGGCCCGGCTTCTGGGAAGAATGGTCGCTGACCACCAAACTGCTGGCCATCATGATGCTCCTCATGCTGCTCGTCCTCTCCGGGACGAGCGCATGGGTGCTTGAGAACCTCCGCGACAGCCTGGTCCAACGCACCGACGAGCGGCTCATCTCCGCCTCGGAGACCCTGGCGAAGCAGGCCTATCAGGATGTGTTCCAACCGGCGGAGCTGCAGTCCGGAGACAAGGACTCCGAGGACTCCGGTGACTCATCCGAGACGACGATCGACTCGAACTCCTGGGATGAGCTCAAGAGCCTGCTGCCCGGCGGCTTCTACGTGCAGTTCTACGACACAGACGGGAAGCCGATCAGCGACCCGGTGGCCCCGGAACCGCAGAACCAGCCGATCCTGCCGACGATCGACGAGTCCGAGGTCTATGCGCGCAGCGGTCAGCCGTTCACCGTGGCCGGGACGAACTCCCAGTGGCGGGCCCGCGCCATGAAGGTGCAGAACACCGATGTGCTCGTGTCCATCGCGGTGCCCTTCGACCGCGAGATCGACAACATCAACGAGCGTGCCCGCAACACCATGATCGGCATCGGCCTGCTCGCCCTGGCGATGGTCGCCGGGGTCGGCTACTGGGCGATCAACAACACCTTCCGGCCTTTGCGCGACATCGAGAAGACCGCCTCGCGGATCGCCGCCGGCGATCTCAGTCAGCGTGTGCCCAGCTACCCGCGCAACACCGAGCTCGGGCGGCTGTCCTCGGCGCTGAATGCGATGCTCGGGCGGATCGAGGACTCCTTCGACGGGCAGACCCGATCAGAGAAGCGCATCCGCCAATTCGTCTCCGACGCCTCGCATGAGCTGCGCACACCGTTGGTGACGATCCGCGGCTACGCCGAGCTCTACCGGCAGGGGGCGATCACGAAATCCGATGACGTCGCCAATGCGATGGAGCGGATGGAGTCCGAAGCCAAGCGGATGGGCGTGCTCGTCGACGATCTCGTGGTCCTCGCCCGACTGGACGAGCAGCGACCCGCCGAGATCGGCCCCATCGACCTGCACAGGGTCGTCCGCGACGCCGCCGCCGATGCCGCCGCCCAGGCCCCCGACCGTGACATCAGCTTCGTCGGCCTCGACGGCGAGGATGCCCGGCCGGTTCCGCCGATCCGCGGATCCGAATCGAAGATCCGCCAGGTCATCGTCAACCTCGCCGGGAACGCCGTGCGCCACACCCCCGAACACACCGCGATCGAATTCGCCGTCGGTGTCGTCGGATCCCCCGCCGAGGAGGGTGCCGGCTCGGCCGAATACGCCGAGGACAGCGATTCCGGTGGCAAGGGTCAGACCGGCAGAGGTCAGGGCGCAATGGGCCAGACCGGGAAGAACGGGGCCAAGGAGAAGACCCGGGAACGCGGCTTCGTCACCGGCGGAGTCCGCATCTTCCGCCGAGGCGATTCGTCCGGCAACGACCAGAACGACGCCCAGGAACCGACGGGCATCGTCCCCGATGTCACCGCCGCGGGATCGATCTCCGTGGATGATTCGCTGCGCGGCTTCCCCAATGGCCGCGTCCGCTTCGAGGTCAGAGACCACGGAGACGGAATCGACCCCGAGGTGGTCCCGCGGATCTTCGAGCGGTTCTATCGACTTGATGTCTCCCGGACCCGAGACACCGGCGGCTCGGGACTCGGACTCTCCATCGTCAAGGCGATCGTGGAGAACCACCACGGCGCGATCTCCGTGCACGAGACACCGGGCGGCGGCGCGACTTTCCGCATCGATCTGCCCATTTCCGAAACAGATGACAACGCTCCTGAGGCACGAAAGGAAGAGCGATGAGCGAGAACAACGACCCGCACAATCAGGGAGACACTCCGGCGGGGCGGGACCGCCACGGGGAACAGGAGTCTCGCACGTCCCCGGGCCAAGGTTCACGCTCCTCTTCCGAATCGACCCGCGGTTCGTCCGAATCGACCCGCAATTCCGCCGAGGGGGCGCGAGGCACGTCCGACTCACGGCGTTCAGGAGCCGAGAATCGCCGCAGCACCGAGATTCCGCGCACCTTCCCCGCCGGATCGAACGGTCCTGCTCGGGTGAGTCCTCCGGTCGCTCCCGCACAGCGGCCGAGCGTGCAGAGTCAGCCTCAGCAACCATCTGGTCCGAACTTCGGGCAGAACCAGGGCGGATCGCCGGAGCGAGATTCCACCGTCGAACAGCCCCGAGTCCACCCCACTTACGCGCCCAACCCTGTGGACAGAGCTCCCGGTCAGCCGCCGCAGGCACAGACGTCGCAGTCATATTCGCAGCAACCGCAGTCTCAGGGCCAGCAGCCTCAGGCACAACCGTCCCCGGCCCAGCCACCACAGTCTCAGGGACCCCAGTCTCAGGCGCAGCAACCTCAGGGCCAGCCCACGCCGAGGCGGCACAGCGCCGGTGCCGGTACCGGCGCCGGTGCCGCGGCGGCGGGTGCCGCGGCGGCGGGTGCCGCGGCGGCGACCGGGCAACCGTACGGAGGCAGCCGCCCCTCCCCCGACAGTCAGGCGGGATACTCGAACGGGCAGCCGCAGTCATCCCCCTCGCAGTCGCAGTCGTCTCCGACCTCGCAGCAGTCCGCTCCCGGGTACCCGAACTCATCGGGGTACCCAGGCTCGACGGGCAGCCAGAACTACCCCGCCGCCTACGCCGCAACCGGCGGGACGGGCGGTCCCCTCGCCCCCGGGAACACCAGCAACCCCGGTGCCCCCGGAAACACCAGCAGCCCCGGCAACCAGGGCCCCTACGTCGGGAGCCAAGGAGCCCCCGGTTACGGTGCCCAAGGCCAGGGCGCCCCGGGCGGGCAGCCCGGCTACGGGACCCAGGATTACTACAACGGGCAGGGACCCTACGGGGGTCAGGCCCCACCTCGGCGGGAGAAGCGAGGGCCCGGCTGGGGTGCGACGATCGTCATCGCCCTGGTGGCCGCTCTCCTCGGCGGTGGTGCCGCGTTCGGCGGCAGCTATGCGGTCTCCGCGCTGCAGGGCGATGAGCCCCGCAAAGTCGCCGACCAGACCATCGAGACACCGGACTGGACCGAGGTCGCCAAGCAGACCTCCGAGAGCGTGGTGTCGATCCAGGTCGGCACCAGCGGTCAGGTCCAAGGACTCGGCTCAGGCTCGCTCTACGACGATCAGGGCCATGTCATCACGAACAACCACGTCGTCGCCCCGGCCGACACTCCAGCCGGTGAGATCACCGTGACGATGAAGAACGGGGAGACGACGAAGGCCGAGATCGTCGGCCGCGATCCCTCGACGGACATCGCGATCATCAAGGTCGAGCAGGTGCCCGACGGGATGAAGCCGCTGCCGGTGGGTGACTCGAAGAAGCTGAGCGTGGGTGATCCGGTGATGGCCCTGGGCAACCCGCTCGGCCTCGCCGACTCGGTGACCACGGGCATCGTCTCGGCGCTCGATCGTCCGGTGTCCACGGAGAACATCGGTGAGGACGCCACCTCCCAGGAGAAGGAGACGACGATCACGAACGCCATCCAGACCGATGCCGCGATCAACCCGGGCAACTCGGGCGGACCGCTCGTCGACGGCAACGGCAGCTTCATCGGCGTCAACTCGGCCGCGGCTTCGCTGAGCCAGGCCGGCGAGGGTCAGCAGTCCGGCTCGATCGGCATCGGCTTCGCGATCCCCGCCTCGCAGGCGGTGATGATCGCCGATCAGCTCATCGCGAACGGCAAGGCCCAGCATCCGTTCCTCGGCATCACGCTCACCGATGGACAGATCAACAGCGGCGGAATCACCCGCGGCAGTGCGAAGGTGCAGTCGATCCAGTCCGGGTCGCCCGCCGAAAAAGCCGGGTTCAAGGACGGCGACGACATCGTCGCGGTCGGCGACACCAAGGTCAACAATGCGATCGCGCTGCGGGCACTGGTGCGAGCCCAGCCGGTGAACTCACCCGTCGAGTTCACCGTCATCCGCGGCGGTCAGGAGCAGAAGCTCGATGTGAGTCTCGTGCTGCAGTGATGCACGGATCAGGATCGCCGACCGCCTGAGTGCGACAGCGATCCGGACATCCGCCACTCACGTGCCGCGGGCTGTGGATTGCGAGTCCACTCGTGTGCAGACGGGGTGTGGACGGCCAAGCGCCGTCCACACCCCGCTTCTCTGCTCTTGTCTCAGACACCGGGAACGGTCGATGCTGGGACCTCCGCCGCCCCACCTCGGCGACGGTTCCGCTGCAGACGATACCCCATGTGATTGCGCTGCAGACGATCCCAACGAACAGGAGCAGTCATGAGTTTCGAGGTCGACGCCGAACGCGTCCAATCCGCCGCCAGTGCGACGGCCAACACCGCCCAGAACATCAGCGCCGAGGCCAATACGATGACCCGCAACCTCCTCGCGCTGCAGGAATGCTGGACGGGCGGTGCGGCGCAGAACTTCCAGACCGTCGTCAGCCAGTGGGAAGGTGCGAACAAGCAGCTCTTCGAGTCCCTCGGATCCATCCAGGGGGCGCTCAACACCGCGGGCAAGCAGTACTCGGAAGTGGAGGCCGCGAACGCTCGCCTCTTCGCACCCTGAGAATGCCCAGCCTCACCTGCATCGTCTGCTCGTATTCGAGGTCGGCATCTGGCAAACTATCAGCCTTTGTTAGTAGGCTGATAGCGATAGTTCGCGACGTTGCCGGCCGGGAATCTCCGGGTGTGGGAGGATCGGCCTCGCAGCGTCGGGTCAAACCAATGCAGGAGTCGACTACGGATGAGCATCTTCCAAAGGATCGCGACGATCTTCGGCGCCAAGGCCAATAAGGCCCTGGACAAAGCCGAGAACCCCAACGAAACCCTCGATTATTCCTACCAGAAGCAGCTCGAACTGCTGCAGAAGGTCCGCCGCGGTGTTGCCGATGTCGCCACCAGCCGCAAGCGGCTCGAACTGCAGATGAACCAGCTCGAGCAGCAGCAGAACAAGCTCACCGGGCAGGCTCAGAAGGCCATGGAGATCGGCCGCGAGGATCTCGCTCGCGAGGCCCTGACCCGCAAGTCCGGACTCTCCCAGCAGATCACCGACCTGCAGAGCCAGCACGAGGGACTGCAGGGTGAGGAGCAGAAGCTGACCATGGCCTCGCAGCGCCTGCAGGCCAAGGTCGATGCCTTCCGCACCAAGAAGGAGACCCTCAAGGCCACCTACAACGCCGCCGAGGCGCAGTCGAAGATCGGCGAGGCCTTCACCGGCATCTCCGAGGAGCTCGGCGATGTCGGACTCGCCGTGCAGCGCGCCGAGGACAAGACCGCCTCCCTGCAGGCCCGCGCCGGAGCCGTCGACGAACTCATCGCCTCGGGCGCCCTCGAGGACGTCACCGGTTCCTCGAAGGACGACATCAGCGCCCAGCTCGATGCGCTCTCGAGCGACAGCGACGTGGAGATGGAGCTCAGCCGGATGCGCGAATCGCTGCCCGCCGGTTCCGAAGGCAAGGACCAGAAGTCGCTCGAAGGCGAGGATCAGCAATGATCATCCGCATCATGGGCGAGGGCCAGTTCGACGTCGCCGAGGTGGATCAGGATCTGCTCCAGCGCTACGACAACCAGGTCGAAGACGCCGTCACCGCCGGCGACGAGGAGGGTGCACGCACCGCTCTGAACGCCTTCCACGACTACGTCGTGAGCAACGGCAAGCCGGTTGCCGATGACTACCTCGGCTCGTCCGACGTCGTCGTTCCCTTCGTCGATGCCACCCTGGCGGAGATCGCGGAACTGCTCACCGGCGAGGGCTTCATCCCGGACCCGGCCTGACCGCAACATTACGATGACGATGACCCCGGCCCATTGCCACCGATCGTGGCAGTGGGCCGGAACTGCACCACCCAGAGAGGAATCACGATGAAGAATCGCTTCGTCAAAGACAACGGACTGACCATGCGCATGGGTTGGACCATCTTCCTCAACGGGCTCATCTACGTCATCCTCATCCTCGCGATCTGGTGGATGTTCGGTCAGAACCTCGGCGGGGTCATCTTCGCCGTGGTCGTCAGCGTCGGCGCGTTCTTCTTCCAGTGGTACTTCTCGGACAAGATCGCGATGCGCGCCATGGGCGGCAGAGAAGTGACCCCGCAGGAGGCACCGGAGCTGCACACCATGGTCGACCGACTCTGCCAGCTCGCGGATTCGACGAAACCGCGGGTCGCGGTCTCGAACTCACCGATCCCCAATGCCTTCGCCACCGGCCGCTCCCCCGAGCGTTCGGTCGTCTGCGTCACCCGGGGACTGCTCGAGAAGCTCGACCGCGACGAGGTCGAGGTCGTCCTCGCACACGAGCTCTCCCACGTCGCCCACCGTGACGTCACCGTCATGACGGTCGCCGGTGTCACCGGCGTCGTCGCGGCTCTGATGATGCGGGCCGGCTACTACATGAGCTTCGGACGGTCGAACAACAATAACAACGGCGTTCCGATCCAGCTGCTGTTCCTGCTCGTCGGAGCCGTCGTCTACGGACTCTCGTTCGTCCTCATCCGCAGCCTCTCGCGCTACCGTGAGCTCGCCGCCGACCGTGCCGCCGCGATCCTCACCGGTGCCCCGTCCACCCTGGCCTCGGCGCTGACGAAGCTGAGCGGGGACATGAACAAGATCCCGGAGAAGGACCTGCGTGCCAGCGCCTCGGCGAATCACCTGGCCCTCATCCCGGCCGTCAACGCCAAGGCGAGCTTCGGCCAGCTCTTCTCCACCCACCCTTCACTCGACAAGCGACTCGAGCAACTCGCGAAGATCTCCGCACAGCTCTCGCGCCCCGAATGACCTTTCCCACCACTCCGCGCAGCTTCACCACCCTCGACTAGGAGTTCCATGGGTTTCTTCGACGCACTTCTCGGACGGTCCAAACCGAAGCGGGCCAACCTCGACGATCTCTTCGCGCTGCCGCCGGCCGCGCTGACCCTGCAGGCCGCCACGGGATTCGTCCCCACCGGAGTCGGTGCGGTGGCCTTCCGCCAGGTCGAAGGCGCGGCATTCCAATCGGCCGAATCTGAGAGCGTCGCACTCATCGGCTCCGACCCGTCCGCCTCGGTGCGACAGCAGAATGACGGGTTCGGCTACACCTGGCAGGTCGTCTCCGATGCCGACGCCGAAGTGGTCAACCTGGTCACGAACATCCACGCCGTGAACTCGGCGCTGGTCAGTCAGGGCTTCGACACAATGCTGCTGTGCACGACCGTGTACTTCGCCAACCCTGACGGGCGGCGGATGGCCCTGGTCTACCAGTACAAGCGCGGAACCTTCTATCCCTTCGTGCAGTCGGGGCCGAAGCAGCGGGACAATCCGCTCGAGATCCAGGTCCGCGGAGTGCTTTCGAATGAGCTGCCGTTCGAGGAGGACACCTCGAACTGGTCGGCCCTGTGGGATGCCCCGGGGCTCAACGACTCCCCCGCGGCCGAACGGGACTGAGGACCGGAGCCGCCCGGCGCCTGGCCATCCCGTCACTGGGAATGGGGAATGGCACCGCCGCCGATTTCGGCACCATGAAACACGAAGGAGGGCGTCCCCGCGGGGACGCCCTCCTTCATGTCATTCTCAGCTGTTCCGGCCCTCGACCCGGACGCGCTCTACTCGGTGGCCACCTCGATGACTTCGCCCAGGGCTTCGACGCGGTCGCCGGGACGGATCGTCGCACCTCGGCGGGTCTCGACCGTGCCGTTGACGGTGACCTCACCGTCGGCGATCATGTCCTTGGCCATGGCTCCGTGTTCGGCGACCCCGTGGAGTTTGAGGAGCTGACCGAGCTTGATCGATTCGCCGCGGATCTCGATGGTCTCCATCAGAACAGGTCGCCCAGGTCGAAGCCGTCGCCGCCGAAGAGGCCGCCGCCGTCTCCACCGCCCATATCGCCGCCGCCGTCGCCCCCGCCGATGTCTCCACCGCCGTCGGCACCGGACGCGGCGTCAGCACCGTAGGCGCCGTCCCAGCCGCCGCCCATTCCGCCGAAGAGCATCGCGCCCATGAGCACGCCGGGGAGCAGCCCCGAACCGGCGTAGGAGTTGAAGTAGCCGCGGTTGTATTCGGCGTAGGCAGGACCGGCCTCCCAATAGGCGCGGCGGGTGTGGCCGTCGGCGGTCACGACCTTGCGCACGGCGGGCTCGGCACCGACGGCCACGCGCTCGGCATCGGCGGCGCAGACCGGCACGGGGCGCAGCTGACCGCCGGCCGGGGCCCAGTCGATGTCTTCGACCGAGGGACCGTGCTGAGGATTGAAGAAGCATGGGGGGCGACGCACGGGAAGCGGCTTGCCCTCGATCCGAGCGCGCACGCACTTCGCGGCATAGCGGCCGTCCTCGAGCGCCTCGGTGACGTGGCGGATGTCGGCAGGCTCATCGACCTTCTCCAGGGTCTCCTTGGCGACATCGTAGGAGTCGAGCGCCTGCTTATAGTCCTGCGAACCGCCGGTGTCGAGTTCGACTCCGGCCGTGAGGATATCGAGTTCGGCGACTTCCTCGCCGAAGGAGGTGACATCCTCCTCGGCGGTCTTCTTCACCTGTTGGAGCTCGGTGGCGAGAATCTCTCTCTGTCGCGCCTTCTCCTTGCGGTGACCGATGAAGAAGACGGCTCCGAGCACGATGAGTATCAACAGGAATATGTATCCCACGATCTATGCCTCCCCAGCAAAAAGACTCTTGATCCAGTATGCCCGAGTAATCTGGCAAGGCTCTGAACTCAGCTTCCGGATCCGCTCAGCACAGCTCCCTTCGCCCCGAACCAGTGAACTCCTCAGCCGAGGCCGATGGGCCCTTCAGCCGAGGCTGCTGAGTCCTTCAGCCGAGGCTGATGAGCCCCTTGACGAGTGCGGCGATCCCACCGCCGAAGGCGAGGACGAGCATGCCGATCCGCGCCGCTGCCGCGTCCAACCGCTTCGACAGCCAGTCGCCTCCCATCAGACCGACCGCGATGACCACGGCGATGCCGATCCACGTGGGCATCTCCAGCTGCGGCCAGGCAGCCTCGGCGAAGAGCATCTTCACCACGATCGCCGAGGCGGTTCCCACCACGAGGAACGGCTGCAGGGTCGCCGCAAAGGATCGTTGACCCCATCCGGTGAGGACGGCGTAGGCGCTGACCGCGGGACCGCCGGCTCCCGCGGCTGCCGACATCGTGCCCGAGAGCGCTCCCGCAGTGAATTTCGTGGCGAAGTTCGCGGGTATGCTGGTCCCGGTTCGGCCGATGAGCATCGAACTCGTGAGGGATCCGATGATGAGCAGACCGATGAGAATCTGCAGCGGGGCTGCCGGAAGGACTACAGCGAGCAGAGCACCGGGCAGGGTGCCGATGACTGCGCCGAGCGCCAGCTGCCAGAACGAGCCCCATTCGACCTCGCGCCAGGTGCGCAGGAACACGGTGCCGCTGGCGACGATGCCGCAGACGTTGACCAGCACGACACCGGAGACCGGGTCGAGGAGCAGGACGAGGAAGGGGCCGCTGACGAGGCCGAAGCCCATTCCCGTGACCCGTTGGGAGAGTGCGCCGATGAGCACTGCGAAGAGAATGAGCACGACGACGGGTTCCACACGCTCGAGTCTAGTTGAGGCCCTTCCCGGCCCGGGCAGAGCTCTTGCTGTCCGAAGCAGAGCTCTTGCAACTTGGGGGAAAACCCGACAGATCGGGTGAGCTCGGCCTCCGTCGAGCTCACCTACCTTGAGCGGGGTTACAGTAAGAGGCATGAACAGCCGTCCCCTCTGGTCGCGATTCAGCGCGGATCCGCGCGCTCACGCCCAGATGCGCGCCTCCGACGCGGACCGGGCCGTGGTTACCGATGTACTCTCGGAGGCCTACGCACTGGGGCAGATCGATGCCGAGGAATTCGACGAACGCATTGAAGCGGCCGGACGTCTGAAGACCCTGGGAGAGGTCCCGGACCTCGTCCAGGATCTCATCGTCGTCGACGTCGACGACCAGGAACCGAGCGAGCTCAGCTCCACGGCCCGCGCCCAGGCACTCGCCCGCCTCGAGTCAGACCGGATCCCGATCACACCCGAACAGATCGAGGCCGCCGCACAGAAGTACTACAAGGACCGAGTTCGCCAATCACTGCTCGGACTCATCGCCGGGCCCGCCGGGGTGACGATCGGCATCTGGGCCTTCTCCTCCATCGTCAGCAGTCAGTTCATCTTCTTCTGGCCGATCTTCATCATCATCCCGATGCTCCTCGGGGCGATCTCCCGGATCTCCCACAAGGACGAGATCATCCGCAATCGCAGACGCGAGCTCACACAGCGGGCCCGGGCCCACCTCGGCGATGCAGAAGCACAGCGCGAACTCGAGCAGACCCAGCGGGACGGCGAGGTGGACACGGACGGCTTCGGCCATGGACTGCAGCCCCCGCATCCGCTGGAGCCGCCGTATTCGCCGGGCACTCACAGCTCGTCACGAGATGAGATGCGCAGGCGGCGCTGGGAACGCCGGCGACGCCGTGGGAATCCCTGGGACTGAGTGAAGTCACTGCCGAGGCGTCAATTCGCCTAGGGCCCGAAGACCCTGATCTGCGCGAAGGCTTCAGCCTTGTGGGTCTGAAACCAGAAGGTGTGGGAGAAAAAGCGCAGATTCTCGCTGGCGGCATCGTCTTTCCAGTGCCCCCAGGCCGCGGCCGCTTTGCCGTGGGTGATGGCTGCTTCGAGGTGACCGGCCTCCGGACGACGCTCGACCACCCCCAGCAGGGCCTCCACGACCTCCTCCCGCCCGGTATAGGTGTCGAGTCCATCCTCGCTCACGATCTGGAGGACGCAGTCCTCGGCGACCACCTCGGCGAGGGCATCACGATCGCCGGTGAAAAGGTTCTCCTCGAACCGGGCGACGAACACGTTCTTGGGGCTGTTTCCGCAGGAATCGGTGCCGGTGAAGGTCATGGCACCCAGCGTAGACGGGCACACCTGACGCCACAATGGGGCCGAGCAGGTCACAAGTGGTCCGGGCTCCGCGCCCGCCTCGGCGAACGGATCGGCGAACGGAATGGCGAACGGATCGGGTACGAAAAGAGCCGTGCCGGCACCCTTGTGGGCACCGGCACGGCTCGTTGAGCGAGAGGGACTTCAGATCAGAAGCCCATTCCGCCCATTCCGTCCATACCGGCAGCAGCTGCGTCAGCACCTGGTGCGGCCTTCTCAGGCTTGTCGGCGACGACCGACTCGGTGGTGAGGAACAGACCAGCGATCGAGGCGGCGTTCTGCAGGGCAGAGCGGGTCACCTTGACCGGGTCGTTGATGCCGGCGGCCAGCAGATCCTCGTAGTCACCGGTTGCGGCGTTGAGACCGAATCCGGCTTCGAGGTTGGCGACCTTGTCGGCAACCACACCGGCTTCGAGGCCGGCGTTCGTGGCGATCTGCTTGAGCGGGGCCTCGATGGCAACCTTGACGATGTTGGCACCGGTCGCCTCGTCGCCGGTCAGGGCGAGATCGGCGAATGCGGCCTTGCCCGCCTGGATCAAGGCGACGCCGCCACCGGCGACGATTCCCTCTTCCACAGCAGCCTTGGCGTTGCGCACGGCATCTTCGATGCGGTGCTTGGTTTCCTTGAGCTCGACCTCGGTGGCAGCACCGGCCTTGATGACCGCAACACCGCCGGCCAGCTTGGCCAGGCGCTCCTGCAGCTTCTCACGGTCGTAGTCCGAGTCCGAGTTCTCGATCTCGGCGCGGATCTGTGCGACCCGTCCGGCGATCTCCTCGGCGTCTCCGGCACCTTCGACGATGGTGGTCTCGTCCTTGGTGATGACGACCTTGCGGGCGGTGCCCAGCAGGTCGGTGGTGACGTTGTCGAGCTTGAGCCCGACTTCCTCGGACACGACCTGACCACCGGTGAGGATGGCGATGTCGGCCAGCTGAGCCTTACGGCGGTCTCCGAATCCGGGAGCCTTGACGGCCACGGACTTGAAGGTGCCGCGGATCTTGTTCAGCACCAGCACGGCGAGGGCTTCGCCCTCGACGTCTTCGGCGATGATGAACAGCGGCTTGTTGGACTGCTGGACCTTCTCGAGGACGGGCAGCAGATCCTTCACGTTCGAGATCTTGGAGTTGACGATGAGGATGTAGGGATCCTCAAGGACAGCTTCCTGGCGATCGGTGTCGGTCACGAAGTAACCGGAGATGTAGCCCTTGTCGAAGCGCATACCCTCGGTCAGTTCGAGCTCGAGTCCGAAGGTGTTGGACTCCTCGACGGTGACGACGCCTTCCTTGCCGACCTTGTCGATGGCCTCGGCGATCAGTTCGCCGATCGCGGGATCCCCTGCGGAGATGCCTGCGGTCGCAGCGATCTGCTCCTTGGTCTCGATGTCGATGGCGTTGCCCAGCAGGACACCGGTGACGGCCTCGACGGCCTTCTCGATGCCGCGCTTGAGGCTGAGCGGATCAGCACCGGCTGCCACGTTGCGCAGACCCTCGCGGACGAGTGCCTGAGCCAGAACGGTAGCGGTGGTGGTTCCGTCACCTGCGACGTCGTCGGTCTTCTTGGCGACTTCCTTGACGAGCTGGGCGCCGATCTTCTCGTAGGGATCCTCGAGTTCGATCTCCTTGGCAATGGAGACACCATCGTTGGTGATGGTGGGAGCGCCCCACTGCTTTTCGAGCACGACATTGCGGCCACGGGGTCCAAGGGTCACCTTGACCGCGTCCGCGAGCTGGTTGAGGCCAGCTTCGAGTCCCCGACGAGCTTCTTCGTCGAATGCAATCATCTTTGCCATAGTGGCTTAGATCCTCCCTGATGGAGTGGAGTGGGAATCCAGAGCAGTCGTCAGCGCCCGCGACGGCAGAGAGTGTGTCCGCATGTTCCATTCCACACAGGGACCACGCTCTCGAGACGACCGATGGAAATCCCAACGGCTTTCACCAGTACTAGATTTAGCACTCTCCCCATGCGAGTGCAAATATGACGACCCCCCGCCGAGGCGGCCCATCGTTCCCGATCCCCGCAACCTCGGCGATCGGGTGCTGGTTCGGCTCAGCGCGAAATGACACCGCACGGGGTGAACGGTCACGTCGATGAGAAGAGTGTGCGCGCCTCGTGCGGAGGCGGTGCGGCATGCAGACACCACGCGCGGCGGCAACTGAAAAGCGCCAGGCAGCGGACTGCCTGGCGCTTTCCCCGCGCGGAAGAGCCTCGACCGAGATCGATGCCCGCCGCAGCGGATCAGAAGACTGTTTGCTGACGCGAACGAGCCTCAGAGGAGGGTGACGGATTCCGCCTGAGGACCCTTTTGTCCTTCTCCAACTTCGAACTCGACCTGCTGGCCCTCTTCGAGAGAGCGGTAGCCGTCCATCTGGATTGCGCTCCAGTGAACGAACACGTCCTGGTTGTTGCCTTCCAGGGTGATGAATCCATAGCCCTTTTCGGCGTTGAACCACTTGACGGTACCTTGTGCCATTACTTCTCCATACAGTGCAGTGTCATTGACATCCCGCATCAAGACCGCGGCCGGTTGACGGCGCGCAGGGATGCGGACGCTAGTAAAACTCAACCGACCCCGCGATTTCTCTCATTGACCTCTGGAGAATGATCTCGGTGAAGCACGAATAGAACACAAGGTGCTGTGCTTGCCTAGCTGGTGCAACTCTACCCCAGCACTGCACCTGACTTTCAGGCGTTCTGCACTGTTATGAATTCGTTATATGACGTTTCCCGGCCCGTTCACCTCGGTTGTCGCACCCCGAACTCACTGCTCGGATCACCGATGCGCATCAGGGAACCGACGTTGCAGAGATTCGAATCCATGCTGAACGGAAGAATCTACTCCCCGAAAATGCGCCGATCGCTCGGCAGCACCTCGAGTCCCGCTCAGCGCTCAGCCTTCGGCGGTGCCCGCGCCCTCGCTCGTGGAGGACTCCTCGGTCGAGCCGCTGCCCCCGGAACCGGGATCGCTGTCGGCCTTATCGGAGCAGATCACCACGGTGACGTCGGCGTCGAAGTCCTCGGAGGCTTCGGTGGCGTCGATGCCCAGTGACTCGGCGACGAGCTTCGCCTGCGAGGCGTTGTCCTCACCGGAGTAGTAGACGGTCGAGGTGGTCAGTCCGGTCGAGTAGTTGCCGACCTGACCGAGCTTCCAGCCCTTCTCCTCGACGACCTCGGAGAACTTCTTGGCCACACCGGACTTGCCGGAGCCGTTGAGCACATCGACCGTGATCGAGTCGTCGGCGACGCTGACCTCGCTCTCACTCGGCGAAGGCTCCGCCGAGCTGGTCTCCTCCGCTGGAGGATCGGCCACCTTCGACTCGGGGTTGCCCATCGAGGAGAAGATGATGTTGATGGCCGCGACGACAAGCAGCACGGCGACGAGCGCCAGGACGATGACCAACGTGATGGCACCGATATTCGAATGGGCCGCCGATTCCTGGCGGTGTGCGCCGGTGCGACGACCGGGCTCGATCTCGTCGAATTCGTCTGTCATGGTCTACCTCGAGACGCGGGCTTGGGCACGTTCGCTCTGCCGCGTGCTGCGGATGCGACGCAGACGCTTGACCAGCATCGGGTCGCTGGCCAGAGCCGCGGGATTGTCGAGCAGGGAGTTGAGTATCTGGAAGTAGCTGGTCGCGGACATGTCGAAGCGCTCGCGAATCGCATGGTCCTTGGCGCCGCCGTATTTCCACCACCGCCGCTCGAATTCCAGAACGGCCACC
This sequence comes from Brevibacterium sp. CCUG 69071, assembly GCF_021023135.1. GTDB lineage: Bacteria > Actinomycetota > Actinomycetes > Actinomycetales > Brevibacteriaceae > Brevibacterium. The sequence continues at coordinate 168,683 of NZ_PGFV01000002.1, read as the reverse complement.
TCGAGCTCGCTCAGTTCAGAGGTGTCGTGGTTCTGCGGCATAGAGGTTGTGCTCCTTCGAGAAGTGGCGTCGCGTCTATCTTATCTCCCGATGGACGCCGACCGGAATTTCCGGCGCGTCGAGTTGCGCACACCTCTGAAACGGCTCACTCCGCCGGTGACAGCGTCGATCGGAATCGAGACCGTCACCGGCGGAGTGGACTGCAGAGCCGCAGAGCCGCCTCGCCGAGGTGGGGCGGATTCGGCCTCGTCCGTTCCCGTCCGCTGTGGTGGAGAGGGAGCAGGGGCGAAGCCGCCCGACCGAGGTGCCCGCTCAGCGGATGCGGATGTTGACCTGTTTGATCTGGGTGAAGCCTTCGAGCATACCCTCCAGCGATGCCTCGCGACCGAAGCCCGAGGTCTTCATGCCGCCGTAGGATTGGCCGGCCAGCTGTCCGCCGCCCTGGTTGACCTGGACCCAGCCGGATTCGATCCGGTTGGCCATGGTCAGCGCCGCGTCGACGTTCTTCGTGAACACGAAGGCCGCGAGCCCGAAGTCGGAATCGTTGGCCATGTCGATGACCTCGTCGATGTCCCTCCACGGGATGACCGAGAGGACGGGGCCGAAGATCTCTTCGCGGCTGGTCTGCCAGTCGTTCTTCGCCTTCGAGAAGATCACGGGTGCGTGGTAGAAGCCGGGCTCGCCGACCTCGAGCGAATCGGAGCCGTCGTAGGCGACCTCGACGCCGTCCATGGACTTGCCGAGTTCGATGTAGTCAGCGACTTGGTCGTACTGCTTCTCGTTGATGATGCAGCCGATGTCGGAGTCCTCGTCGCGCGGGTCGCCGACCTTCATCTTCGACACGGCGTCGACGAGCTTGGCGAGGAAGTCGTCGTAGATGTCCTCGTGGAGGAACAGCCGCGAACCCATGGTGCAGGACTGTCCCTGTCGGGCGAAGCGGGTCGACAGTAGCACCTGCTGGAGCGTGTCGTCGTCGTTCGAGTCCGGGAAGATGATGTTCGGGGACTTTCCGCCCAGCTCCATCGAGGAATGGGCGAGCCGGCCTCCGGCCGCCTCGGCGACGTGACGGCCGACGCTGGTGGATCCGGTGAAGGAGACCTTGTCGACATCGGGGTGGACGTTGAGGGCCTCGCCGATGATCGATCCCTTGCCGGTGACGACGTTGAGGACGCCGGCCGGGAGAATGTCGGCGATGAGCTCGGCCATCTTGAGGATCGTCAGCGGTGCGTCTTCGGCGCATTTGAGGACGATGGTGTTGCCGGCGGCGAGCGCGGCAGGAGTCTTGAAGGCCGCGATCATCAGCGGGGAGTTCCACGGCAGGATGCCGGCCACGACGCCGAGCGGCACGCGCTTGGTGTACTGCAGCTGTCCGTCGCCGGCCGGGAGGGTGTTGCCCTTGACCTCTCCGGCGACCCCGCCCATGTAGCGGAACAGGTCGGCCAGGGTGATGGTCTCCGGGCGGGCCTGGGTGCGGATCGCGTTTCCGGTGTCGATCGCGGTCAGCTGGGCGAGCTCCTCGGAGCCGGCTTCGAGCGCGTCGGCGCAGGCGATGAGCTTCTTCTGGCGTTCCTTGAACGGGAGCGCCGCCCACTCCGGGAAGGCCTTGCGGGCGGCCTTGACCGCACGGTCGGCGTCCTCTTCCTTGCCGTTGGGCACGGTGGCGATGACGACGTTGCGGTCGATCGGGGTGATGACGTCTTTTCTGTCACTGTCGGCGGCGTCGACCCAGTCGCCGCCGATGAGCATCTTCCAGTCTCTTGCCTCGGGAAATTCCGGCATAGTTGTCCTTCCACCTCTCGGTTCTCCGATGAACTCGTAAGCCCGAGCATATCCCCCACCCCGCCTCGACCACAGACCCGACCGCTGCGCGATCACGCACAGCAAGTCTGCGTCGCCCGCACAGCTGCTCCCGCACGGACGCCCAGAACGGACGCACCGACCAAGACGGTCAAGCTGCCGAGGTGGTCCAGCCGCCGAGGCGGTCGAACGGCCCCACCGCCGTCACCGTTAGAATCGCGGGCATGACGTCGACTCCTGCGCTGACCGAGATCATGTCCCCCGACTGGGCCGAGGCCCTGTCCGATGTCGAGGAGCAGATCCATGCGATGGGCGACTTCCTCCGTGCCGAGATCGCCGCCGGCCGCGACTATCTGCCGAGCGGGGACAAGGTCTTCCGCGCCTTCGCCGAACCCCTCGCCGAGGTGAAGGTCCTCATCGTCGGCCAGGATCCCTACCCGACACCCGGCCATCCCATCGGCCTGTCCTTCGCCGTTGACCCGGAGGTCCGGCCGCTGCCGCGCTCCCTGGGCAACATCTACAAGGAGCTCGAGGCCGATCTCGGGATCGCTCCGGCAGACCATGGCGACCTCCGAGCCTGGTCGAGGCAGGGAGTGATGCTGCTCAATCGCTCGCTGACCGTGCAGCCCGGTCAGCCCGCCTCGCATCGTGGAAAAGGGTGGGAGACCATCACGGAGAGAGCCATCTCGGCCCTGATCGAACGCGACCAGCCGCTCGTCGCGATCCTGTGGGGTCGGGATGCGCGGAACCTCGCTCCCCTGCTGACATCGGGAACCGCCGAGGTGGCCATCGTCGAATCCGCCCACCCCTCACCGCTCTCGGCCAGCCGCGGGTTCCTCGGCTCACGCCCGTTCTCCCGGACGAACGACCTCCTCGGGCAGAAGGGCATCGCCCCGATCGACTGGAGCCTGCCGGAGCAGTAGGCCCGGTTCCCGCGCTCTCAGGCCTGGCCGGAGTCGATGGCGATCGTCGACTCCTGGGACCGGGCGGATTCCGCGGACTTCTCCACCGCATCGGCCTTGAGGCTCTTGAGCGGCCGGGCCAGGTAGCCGCCGAACACGGCGCCGACGGCCAGTGCGGCATTGGACAGGATCGCCGTGAACAGCGAGGACAGGCCCACGGCGAAGGTCACGTTCTCCGTTTCCGAGGCGATCTGGTAGACCGCTTCGAAGATCGAGAGGCCCTGCAGCAGCGTGTAGATCGCGGGAATCGTCAGCACGATCGCCGGGGCGCCGAGGCGCAGTGCCAAGGGCCGCGACAGGAACCCGGCCACCGTGGCCGAGAGCAGGCTGGCCAACACATTGTCGATGTTGAGCAGGGTCAGCGACATCATCGTGATGTAAGAGGCCAATCCGACGACCGCAGCCGGCAGGATGAAGCGCCGCCTGGCCTGCATGCCCACGGCACCGGCCATCGCGACCACGGCCGAGGCGACCAATGACAGGATCGCCGTGACCACGTGCGGACTGTTCTTGGGCACGAGCACCTCGATCTGACTCATCCCCATCGCCTGGCCGCAGACGACGCCGAGGGCGATGCCTGCGACGATGCCCGCCAGGGTCATGAACACCCCGACCATCCGACCGGCGGCGGTCAGGGGGAAGTTCGTCAGCGCATCCTGGACCGCCGAATAGAGCGACTGGGTGGGCAGCAGGAGCACGATTCCGGCGGCCACCATATATTGCGGGGAATCGACGATGCCGAAGTTGCCCGCCGCCATCGCCACGAGCGTCGCGGCACTCGCCTGCAGGCTGGTGATGAAGAACGAGGGCAGGTGGGTCCGGCCGAGGTATTTGCCGACCTGGAAGATGAGGATGGCCATGACGACGCCCAAGGGTGCTGCCACCGCTCCCCCGCCGAGGAGGACGACGAGGCTGCCGACCATCAGTCCCCAGGCGCCGGTGACGAACCATTCCTGGAACGGTCTGCGCTGAGAGCGGATCGCATCGAGTCGGCTGCGGGCCTCGTGGAAGCCGAGCTTGCCGTCGACGAGGTCGGTAACGAGTTTGTGCACGGAGGCAAGCTTCGCGTAGTGCGTGGACTCTCCGCGGTTGACCCGCATCACGGTCATCAGTCGACCATCGGAGGTCGAATAGTGGACGACGAGGGTGTTCGAGGTGAGATCCACCTCGACGGTGGCCAGACCGCAGGCCGTGCAGGCGGCGATCACGGAGACCTCGACATCGCTGGTGGCGGCACCGGCGCGCATCGTGATCGCGGCGATGTCCGCGGCGAGGTCAAGGACCATTCGGGCCTCGTCCTCGCTCGGTTCGGTCGCCTGCACGGGAGCCTGGTAGGGGGTGCCCTTGAGGGCGGTGACGATCGGCACCGGCTGCGTGTTCGTCGAGGTTCCGGACACGAGCTTGCCGACGGTGCGGCGCGCGACTCGCTGAGCGATGCGCTGCGAGGCGCCCCGATGGTCGGTTCTGTTGCCTTTGGCCTTGCCCGAGGCGGTCTTCGCAGCCTTCGCCGCGGCCTTGGCGTTAACGGCTGCAGCTTGGTCCGCGGAATCCTCGGGCACCTCGCCGACCGGTGAGTCGCGCAGCTCCTGGAGACGCTGCAGGCGGGTGCGTTCGAGCAGCTCCCGCAGTGCCTGCGACCCCACCTCGGGGTTGGCCGCGGCAGGGGTCGCTCCCCGCACAGGTCCTGGTGATGCGGGATCCTCCACCGGGACCTGGGCGGTGGTGGCGTCTTCGGGGGTGTCCTCGCTCACGGCTCGCTGATGAGAGTCGGGCCGTGCGGGTCGGCGACGGCGGCGGTTCCGGACTCGGCGTCGAATTCGTAGACCTTGCGGCCGGAGACGAAGACCGTCTCTGCCCGCGCATCGAGGTCGAGGGGGTCTCCCGACCAGATGACGATATCGGCGTCGCGGCCCGGGGCCAGAGAGCCGAGCCGGTCGTCGAGACCGAACATCGCGGCCGGATTGATCGTCAGGGCCTCGAGGGCGATGACCGGGTCGAGCCCCTCCTTCACGGCCAGGGAGGCTTCGTGGATGAGGAAGTTGATCGGGATCACCGGGTGGTCGGTGGTCAGGGCGATGCGCACACCGGCCTTGGCCAGGGCGGCGGCGGTGGCCAGCGTGCGATCGCGCAGTTCGACCTTCGAGCGGCTGGTCATCAGCGGTCCGAGGATGACATCGATGCCTTTGGCCGCGATGTAGTCGGCGATCTTGTGGCCTTCGGTGCCGTGGTTGATGATCAGCCGGTACCCGAACTCCTCGGACAGGCGGATGGCGGTGGCGATGTCGTCGGCGCGGTGGCAGTGCTGGTCCAAGGCGAGGGTCCCGTCGAGCACCTCGGCGAGGGTCTCCTTGACCAGATCGCGCTCGAAGGGCGTCCCCTCAGTCTCGGCATGATCGCGCTTCGCCCGGTAGTTCGCGGCGTCGACGAAGGCTTCGCGGATGATCTTCGCGGTGCCCATCCTCGTCGACGGGGTGACCTTCTTCTCCCCGTAGACGCGCTTCGGATTCTCCCCGAGCGCCGATTTCACGGACAGATCCTGGGTCACGAGCATCTCGTCGACGATCCGACCCCAGGTCTTGAGGAAGGCCGTGCGTCCGCCGATCGGGTTGCCGGAGCCGGGCTTGATCAGCGCCGAGGTGACGCCTCCGCGCAGGGCATCCTTGAATCCCAGGTCGGTGGGGTCGATGCCGTCGAGGGCGCGTACGCCGGCACCGTTGGGATCGGTCATCTCGTTCGTGTCATCGCCGGACCAGCCTTCGCCGTCCTCATGCACGCCGAGGTGGCCGTGGGCTTCGATGAAGCCGGGCAGCACCCAGCGCCCTCCGGCATCGATGACCTCGGTTCCGCTCGGCAGATCTGCCGCCGCGGAGTTCCCCCCGACCACCGAGGTGATCGTGCCCGCTGAGACGATGATCGTGCCCGATTCGATCGCCTCGGCGCGGTTGCCGTCACTGTCGGCGATCGGCAGGATCCGCGCGTTCGTGATCGCGAAATCCGTGCTGGTGGGAACCGGAACCGAGCGATACATTGTGCTCCTTATAGGGTGGTCGACACCGACATTCTGACTGTGTTTTCGAGTCTACGCCACCGGTGGTTTCGACCCGCCGATCACCCGCGTCCGACCCGCAGGGAATCGGTGGGATAACCGGCCCGAATCGTGCTCTGTGTCAGGGATCTCCGTTCGCTGAGTCAGGAGATCTCCGTGCTCTGCGTCGAGGGATGAGTATAGTCTTGAAGTCGAGTCGAGAAGAGAAGGATCCCTGATGCTCCAGACCATCAATTCGTACGTCGCGATCGGCGATTCCTTCAGCGAGGGCCTGATGGATCACGACCCGGACGAGGAGAACCGCTTCCGAGGCTGGGCCGACCGACTGGCCTGGATGCTCACCGAATCCCCGGCCGGCAGCCCTGATCTCAGCTATGCCAATCTCGCGATCCGCGGACGGCTGCTCGATCGGATCGTCGACGAGCAGGTGCCCAAGGCGCTGGACATCAAGCCCGACCTCGTCAGCTTCTGTGCCGGCGGCAACGACTGCCTGCGACCGAAGGCCGATATCGACGATCTGGCCAATCAGTTCGAACGCGCCGTTATCGCTCTGCGTGAGTCCGGCATCGAAGTGCTCATGTGCAACGGCTTCGACACCGAGATCGCCTCGCCCCTGATCCGCGCTGTGCGACCGCGGGTGGGCATCTACAACGCACATCTGTGGACCATCGCGCAGCGCCATGGCTGCCACATGATCGACGTCTGGGGGCTGCGCTCGCTCTATGCCGATGAGATGTGGGCCGATGATCGGATCCACCTCTCGCCGGCCGGCCACGACCTCGTCGCCCGGCAGGCCCTGGCGACGTTGGAGAGCGGTCATTCCCTGCCGGTCAAGGGCTTCGCGATGCCTGCGCGGCCGACCCGAGCGATCCGGGACGTCATGAGCGAGGAGTCGCGGTGGGCCAAGGACTTCTTCGCCCCCTGGGTCGGCAGGCGCCTGCGCGGTCAGTCCTCGGGCGATCGGCTCGGCGCGAAGCTGCCCACCCTCACCCGCCTGCGTCCGCCGGAGGCCGGTGACCCTGTCGACGACGGCGGTGTCGCGCATGACTGAGTCGGCCCGGCCGGGCACGCCGGCGGTCTCCCGCATCGACGAACTCATCGCCGAGGGCGAAGGCCTCGCCGTCGCTGAGCCTGTGCGCCGAGTCGACTACGGGGACGATCCCGATCAGTTCCTCGAGGTCTACGGCGATCCGGCGAGCGCCTCGTCGGTGCTGATCTTCGTCCACGGCGGCTACTTCCGTCCCCGCACCGATCTCACCCATGCCCGCCCCACGGCCCAGGCCCTCGCCGAGGCGGGGGTGCTTGTCGTCCTCGTCGAATACCGCCGAATCGGCGGGCAGCCGCGGAGTCTCGACGATGTCACCGCCGCCATCGACTTCACGACCGGTTCCCTCGAAACCTGGGGTGTGCCGCGCGAGGCCCGGGAGGATCTCGTCATCGCCGGCCACTCGGCAGGCGGATGCCTCGTGCTGTCCTGGGCGAGCCACCTCGGCGAGGACGGCCCAGCGGTCAGCCTGTTCCCCCTCGCCCCGGTCACCGATCTGCTTCGGGAGGTCGAGCTGGGCCTCGGCGACGGGGCGGTGCTCGACTATATGGGAGTGCGTCCCGGTACGCGCCCCGGGGAAGACCTGGCGCCCTACCTGCGGGAGGACCCGCGCAGCCGGGTCGCATGCATCCCTGATCGGGTCGACGTCCACATCATCCACGGCGATGCCGACGAGACCGTCGATGTCGGCTTCTCCCGGACGTTCCCGGCACCGCTGACGGTGCTCGAAGGCGCCGATCACTTCGATCTCATTGACCCCGCATCCCCCTATTTCCCGGACGTCCGGAGGCGGATGTTCAGTCGGGCCGCGGCCGCGACAGAACGCATCGACATCGACTGAGTCGAGCTTGTCGAGGCTATCGCGCCCGTCGCGCCTGCCGAGCCTGTCGAGCCTGTCGAGCCGTAGCTCATCATGGCAGTGCGGCTACGCGAAAGGGCCCGCGCCGATGTCCTGCCCGGACCCCGCGTCCGGGCTGCTCTGCGCGCCTCTCCCATTCGCCGCACCGGGCGTGGACTGCGTGCCCGGACCGTGCTCGATGCCGGTGCGGATGTCGAAAAGCTCGGGGAAGAAGGTGAGGTCGAGGGCCTTCTGGAGGAAGCCGACTCCGCTCGAGCCGCCCGTGCCGCGCTTCATGCCGATGATCCGCAGCACCGTGCGCATGTGGCGGTAGCGCCAGAACTGGAAGTTCTCCTCGAGGTCGACGAGCTCTTCGCAGCTTTCATACTCGAGCCAGTACTCCTGCGGGTTCTCGTAGATGATCCGGAAGGTCTCGAGCAGCTCTTCGTCGAAGATGTGGGCAACGGTCACGTCCCTCTCGAGCAGTCGCTGCGGCACCGGGAGTCCGCGCCGGGCGAGGAAGCGGAGGAACTCGTCGTAGATGCTCGGTTCACCCAGGTACGTCTCGAGCTGCTCCCGGGCCTCGGGCTCGGAGTCGAAGACGGCGAGCATGCCTCTGTTCTTGTTGCCGAGCAGGAATTCCACGGCCCGGTACTGCCAGGACTGGAAGCCCGAGGACTTGCCGAGCTCGTCGCGGAAGCCGACGTATTCGCTCGGGGTCAGCGTGGCGAGCACCGACCACTGCTCGGTCAGAGTCTTCTGGATGTGCTTGACTCGGGCGATGCGTTTGAGCGCAGGCTGCAGGCGGTCGGCGGCGATGAGCCTGCGGACGTCGAGGAGTTCGTGGATGACGAGTTTGAACCACAGCTCCGTGGTCTGGTGCTGGACGATGAACAGCAGCTCGTCATGGTGGACCGGGTCGCTGACCGGATGCTGGGCGCTGAGCAGCCGGTCGAGGTCGAGGTACGACCCGTAGGTCATCTGCTCCTTCAAGTCGGTGTGGATCTCGTCTTCGAGCTTCCGTTCGTTCTTCTCGGCAGTGGACCCATCGTCCTTCGCCTCTGGCCGGTCGTCCGTCTGTTCGGACCTGTCGTCAGTCATGCCGACCAGCTTAGGGCCTCCGGCGCTCCGGATCGGCGATCTCTCTCACGGAGTCGACGAGCCGTCTGAAATCCTCCGGCATCCGGCTCTCACCGAAGCGGACGTAGCCGAAGCGGCTTTCGATGAGGTAGACGAAGCGATCGGCTCCCCCGCCGGCGTGGGATCCCCCGCCGGCCTCGGCGCTCCCGCCGGCCTCGGCTTCGTTGGGACCGGCCTCGGACTCGTTCGAACCGGACTCCGACTCCCACGGCAGCGCTGCGATCCTCGGCCCGATCTCCTCCCGATGCCGGCTCGCATCGACGTCGATGTCCCACACGAGGAGAAAGCCGCCGATCCCCCCGCTGCGTTCGATGAGGAGGTGCCCGAACCCGCCCTCCTCTGCGGAGTCGCGCTCTGTGGAGTCGCGCTCTGCCGACTTGCGCTCGGCGGAGTCACGGCCGGCCAGCTCGGCGCGCTCTGCTCCCGACTGCTCCTCGGCAGGGCCGCTCACCAGCTGCTCCCCACATTGCCTCGCCCCGCGGTCCCAGTGGTCACGCCCACCGCGTCCCAGCTCTGGACGAGCGCATCGTGGACGTCGGATCCGTACCCGAATTGCGCGGCCGCCTCGGCGACGGTCAGTGCAGCGAAGCCGGCGAAGTCGGTCTGCTTCGTGATCGTCCTCCCCGTGAGCACGGCGTACCAGACCTGGCCGACCGTCTCCCAGGCCGGACCGCCGAGGTTGGTGGCCGCGAGCGCGAAGGCGCGGTTGGGGATGCCCGAGTTGAGGTGGACTCCGCCGTTGTCGGAGTCGGTGGTGACGTAGTCGTCCATGTGTGCCGGCTGCGGATCCTTGCCGAGGACATCGTCGTCGTAGGCAGTGCCGGGAGCGAGCATCGAGCGCAGGGCCTCACCGGTCACCTCGGCGGTGAAGATTCCGGAGCCGATGAGCCAGCTGGCGTCCTCGGCGCTCTGCCCCGCCGCGTACTGCTCGGTCAGCGCCCCGAAGACGTCGGCGCAGTGTTCGTTGAGCGCCCCGGGCTGACCGAAGTACTCAAGGTCGGCGGTGTGGCTGATCACCCCGTGGGAGAGCTCGTGGCCGATGATCGAGACGGACCCGGTGAAGCCGGTGAAGACCTCGGCGTCGCCGTCGCCGAAGACCATGAGGCGACCGTCGAAGAAGGCGTTGTCGTAGTCGACGCCGTAGTGGACGCTGGCGATGAGCGGCATGCCGTTGCCGTCGAGGGAATCGCGTTCGAAGGCCTCGGAGAAGAGGGAGTGGGAGGCGCCGAGGCCGTCGTAGGCCTCGTTGACGGAACTGTCGGCGACGGGCTCCTCCCCCTCGCTGCGGACGAGGACGCCGGGCAGGACTTCGCGGTTCTGCGCATCGTGGATGAGCCGGTTGGGGGCCGCCTCAGATGGCTCGGATGCCTCGGACGCGACGGCTGAGCGGTCGGCGGAGCGGTCGGCGGAGCGGTCGGCGGAGCGGTCGGCGGAGCGGTCGGCGGTCTCGCGCAGGTTCTCCGGCGGGGTGTAGCGCAGCCCTTCGGCCCGCAGGTTCCGGCACTGCGCATCGGACATCCGGCAGCTGCGCGCGGCCACGGCGGCACGTGGGAACTTCTCGGCCCCACGATCGGCGATCGCATCGAGCAGATAGGGCGGGACCACGAAATGAGCACTCATGGTCCAAGGGTCGCACCTTCGCACGGATTCCGATAGGCCGTCGGCGACTGCGGTCACTACCTGGTCCTGCGCAGCGTTCCCACAGCCCGCCTCGACGAGGCGAAGGACCGGGATCTCAGACTCTTCGCAGGGGCACCGCACTCGCACTGACGATCGTCTTCGTCTGCTACCCCTCGGCCACCTCGGTGACGGTGTCTTCCCTGCTCCCGGTGGGTGCGCGGAGCACGAGGGTGATGACGATGATGATCATGAACACGGTCGTGAGGAAGGTCGGGATGGGAATGATCGGGTCGAGGAGGACGAGCACCGCGCAGAGCGGGATGACCGTGTTGACGAGCCCGTCGGCGTTCGGACGGATGGCGAGCAGCCACACCCCGAGGACGAAGATCGCGATCGGCACCGAGACCGTGAACGTCGCGAGCACCGGATCGAGCGCACTGTGGCCCAGCTGCGAATCGACCTCGACTCCGACCCCGGCGGAGAAGGCACCCGCGGCACCGAAGATGAAGTAGTGCCCGTAGCCGTATTTGAGGGTTCCCCGCACACCGCCGATCGCCCGGTGGTGGGGCGGCCAGAAGTAGATCCACCACATGGCGGCGGTGACGATGAGGCAGAGCACTCCGAGGGAGACCAGCGGAACGATGTCCTCGATCTCCGAGAATGCCTCGAAGATCGCATCGGCCGAGGCGAGCAGACTCTCACCGAGGACGATGATCGTGAAACAGCCGTAGCGTTCGGTGATGTGGTGCGGATGCCAGGGGGTCTGCTCCCGCAGCTCCGCGAGGACGGGGATGGCCAACTCGGCGAGGACGAGGAGGACCATCAGGGCGATCGACAGCGCCCCGGAGGGCACGAGCAGCCAGAGCAGCCACAGGAGTTGGACGCTGCCGATGCCGCAGGCGTAGATGATCGTCGTCCGTTTGGCGCTGCCCGCGTGCCGGGAGGCGCGCAGCCATTGGGCGATCATGACGATGCGCATGAGCACGTAGCCGTAGACGAGGATGTGTTCGTCTCCGTGTTCGAAGACCGGTCCGATCCCGGCGGCGAGGACGAGCACCCCACCCATCTGGACGATCGTGAGCACCCGGTAGAGCCAGTCGTCGGTGTCGAAGGAGGTGGCGAACCACGTGAAGTTCATCCACGCCCACCAGATTCCGAAGAACACGATGAAGTAATGGCCGAGACCTTCGCCGAGGTGGCCGGCCGTGACCGTGTCATGGAGGTTCGTCGAGGCGATGGAGACGGCGATGACGAAGACGAGATCGAAGAAGAGCTCGAGGGTGCTCGCCGCGCGGCCGGACTCACCGGGGTCGCGCGGGCGCATCGGGGTCAGACGGAACCGGGAGGGGGTGGCGCCGGTCGGCGTTGGCATGGGGCTCACCTCGGTGACGTGGGAATGGCGGCTGCGGTGCGGGCTCGACCCAGTGTAGGCCCGGGCACCCGACGGTGCACCGTTCGCCTAGACTGGATCGGTGCTCAAACCGATCCTCTGGCCCGTTCTCGCGCCGTCTCTGCTCTTCGCCGTCGGGTTGGGTGCGATCCTTCCGGTCCTCGTCCTCGGGGCACTGTCCCTGGGGTCGACCGCCTCGTTCGCGGCCGCCATCGTCGGGATCATGGGAGCCGTGTCGCTGGCCGCAACGGTGCCGGCGGGAATGCTCATCGACCGCCTCGGCGACTTCCGGGCCATGGTCGCCGCGACCGCCACCGCTGTCGTCGTCCTCGGCGCGATCATCGCGGCGCTGATCTGGGATTCTCCCTATTCGCTCGTCGTCTACACCGTCGCCCTCATGCTGTTCTCTCCGGTCAACGACATCTGGAGCCTGGCTCGGCAGGCGGTGGTCGCGGAGATCATGCCCCCGCACGACCTCGGGAAGGCGATGACCGCACTCGGCGGCAGTCAGCGCGTCGGCAACCTCGTGGGCCCCATCGTCGGCGCCGGGCTCATGCTCGTCCTCCCGATCTGGTCGGTCTTCGCCTTCGCCGGTCTCGCCGCCATCGCCGCGGTCATCGTCATGGCCCTGCCGATCGGGCGGCTGCCTGAGATGCCGGGCTCGGGGGCGCAGCGGCAGAGCTCCTCACCCACGGCGACGACCGGCCGGCGTCCCCGCCTCGAGGTGCGGTGGAGCGCTGTGATCCTCGCCGGCATCTCCATCATCGCCCTGGCCGTGGCCCGTGCCGCCCAACCCGTCGTGATCCAGCTGTGGGGTGTCCAGATCGGGTTGCACGAGTCCTCGATCTCCCTGCTCATCGCCTTCGGCGCCGCTCTCGAACTTGTCTTCATGTTCCTCGGCGCCTACATCAAGGACCGACTCGGCCGGGTCGCCACCATGGTTGCGTGTCTGACGATCTTCGGCTCCGGGTTCATCGTCATGGTGGCGCTGCCGAGCCTGATCGGGATGATCGTAGCCGCGGGCATCATGGCCGTGGGCAACGGCCTCGGCGCCGGGGTGAACATGACGATCGGCGCGGACTTGTCGCCGGCGATCGGCCGCGCCCGATTTCTGGGCATCTGGGCGATCTTCAACAACGGCGGCAAGCTGGGCGGGCCGGCGCTCATCTCGCTGGTGATCACCGTCGCCTCCCTGCGCTTCGGGGTGCTGTTCACGGGCATCGGGGCCATCCTCGGCGCGGTCTGGATCCTCGCCTGGTCACCTCGGATCGGACTGCCGGGCCGCCGGCGGAGGCAGCGCGACTGATTGCCGGACTCCACGGTCTCGCGAGCACGCAGATTCGCGAGCACGCAGATCCGCGAGCACGCAGATCCGTCTCCGCCCAAGTCGACCGATACGGCTTAGGCTGGTGGTGACCCTTTCGTCGACGTCCGGGAGTTCTTCCATGCAGGTGAGACGCTGATGGCCGCCCTTGATTTCGGCGGGTACACGTTGCTGACGATTGCCGCTCTCATCTTCCTGCTGATCCAGTCATGGCTGGCCGCGACTGTGGTCCGACGTGTGCTCGGAGTGCCCACAGGGTGGCCGCGGACGATCGCGGTGGGGCTCGTGATGAGCGGTGTCATGGCCGTGACCGTCCAATACCTCTTTCGCGCCGGCACCGGGCAGAACGTCGGCGGTCTCGACGTGGCTCCCGGGGTCGCTCTCATGCTCCTGCTGTTGGCCACCGGGTTAATCTTCGCCCTCGGTGTGGGTGTGCTGGTCATGATCGAGGCCGCGTTCCCGACCGGCAGCCTGCCCGGCCCGCAGTCGCTCCTCTTCGGGTGAAAGGCCCGGCGGCGGCGCGGGCGACGCTACGCCCAGGTGGTGTCGATCGCGGTCCGTCATGGCCTCGGGTCCCAGCTGCGCGGCTTCGGCAGGACAGGTTCGCCCGGCCGGGAGTCCAAGACCGCCCGTGCACTCAAGGAATCCCTCGCCGAGGCGGGGGTGACCTTCGTCAAGCTCGGTCAGATGCTCTCGACCCGGCGCGACATCCTCCCACCGGCCTATGTTCGCGAACTCGAGACCCTGCAGACGCAGGTCACCCCCGAGCCCTGGTCGGTCATCGAACCGGCCATCGAAGACCGAATCGGTGCACCGATCTCGACGGTCTTCTCACGCATCGAGTCCACGCCGCTGGCGGCCGCCTCGGTGGCCCAGGTCCACGAGGCCACCCTGCTCGACGGGACGGAAGTCATCGTCAAGGTCCAACGACCGAAGGCCCTCCACCAGGTCAGTCAGGACCTCGACATCATCCTGCGCCTGGCGAGATGGCTGAACCGGACCACCGTGTGGGGCAAGGATCTGGGCATCGAGAACCTGGCCAAAGGATTCGCCGACTCCCTCGAGGAGGAGCTCGACTACCGCATCGAACTCGACAATATGCGTAGCATCGAGGCATCGCTGCAGCGCTCAGGGAAGTTCGCGGTCACCGTCCCACACGGCTATCCGGAGCTCTCGGGCGAGCGACTCCTCATCATGGACAAGCTGCCCGGCCGGCCCGTGTCCGCAGCGGGGTCGATCCTCCGCGAACTGTCCGCCGAGGAACGCTCGCATCTGGCCACAACACTTCTCGGAGCGACACTCGAACAGATCATCGGCGATGGCATCTTCCACGCCGATCTGCATGCGGGCAACATCTTCATCATGCCCGACGGCTCCCTGGGCCTCCTCGACTTCGGTGCCGTCGGCAGGCTCGATCCCGCGACGCAGACCGCACTCGGCCTCATGCTGTATTCGATCGACCAGAATGACAGTGCCGGTGCCACCGATGCGCTCATCGAACTGCTCGGGCGGCCCGAGGACCTCGACGATCGTGGGGTCGAACGTGCAGTCGGCGAGCTGCTCACCCGGTACGGGGGCAGCGCGGGCGCTCACAATGGGCAGAAGCTCTTCGACGACCTCTTCACCCTCGTGCTGGCGCACAGGTTCTCCGTGCCGGCTCCGATCAGTTCGGCGTTCCGCGCCATGGCCTCGGTCGAGGGAGCACTCCTCGTCATCGATCCGAACTTTGACGTGGTCGCGGTCTCGCGCACGGAGGGCAAGCGCCTCATGCGCAGCAAGCTCAAGCACACGAAGATCACCGATGAGCTCCAACGCCGGGCTCTGCAGCTGCTGCCGATGATCGACCGGATGCCTCGGCGGATCAACAAGATCACCGAGGACCTCGAGCAGGGTTGGTTCTCGATGAACATGCGGGTGTTGGCGAATCCTTCGGATCGACGGTTCCTCACCAGCCTGTTCCAGCAGCTCATCGTCGCGGTCCTCGCCGGGGCGGCCGTGGTCGGCGCCATCATGCTCATCACGAGCGAGGAGGGACCGCTGCTCACGGAGGGGATCCACCTCTACGCCTTCTTCGGCTTCGTCCTCCTCTTCGGCGGATTCGTGCTGAGCATGCGGGCGCTCATGCTCGTGTTCAGACGCGGCGTCGACGGGTAGCGGACCGTCTCCGAAACCCCGCTTCGACGGGCAGCGGGCCACCCGCGAGACCCCGCGTCCTGCACGCTTGCACAGAGCACGGGGTCTGTCTCAGCCGCGATGCTCTCAGCCGGGATGCCGAGCGATCAGGCGGCGGGGATCTCGAACTCCGCCTCGAATTCCGGAACCTTCTTGTCCTCCCCGATCACCTTCGCCTCGGGACGGACGTAGGACCCCTTGATCGAGTCCGCTGTCTTGCCCAGGTAGATCGGAATGTAGCCCGTGGTCCGACCATCGCGGCGTGAGGCGAAGTCGAAGTACTCATAGCCGGCTGCTTCGACCTCATCCTTCGCCGTCGACGCGTAGTTGGCTTCCGATCCGGCGCTGTCGAGGTAGAAGTCCGCGGCGCTGACAGTGCCGCCATAGGTCTTGCCGGGCTCGACCTTCACCTCGAGGTAGACCATTTCACCATCGGGATCGTCGGTGGCTTCGTAGTACTCGGTGGGGTTGTGGCGCACCGCCGAGACGATGGTGATGACGTCTCCGGTCTCCTCATCGGTGAACTCGGTGCCGACCTTCACCTCGGTGCCTTCGGCTGCTCTGGCGCCGGCGTCGGTAGTGTCGGTGGTCTCGCCGCCCCCGGTGGTGTCGGTGCTGTCCGGTGCTTCGGTCTCTTCGGTGTTCTCCTCTGCCGAGAAGCCCTGATTCTGGTCTTCGCTGGGCGCGGCCTCACTCTGTGTGTCTTCGCGAGGTGCGTCCTCGCCGCTGCCGCCGCAGGCTGACAGTGCCAGGACGGCGGCAATGGCCAAGGCAGACGTCTGCGTGAGAACTCGGGCTGTGTGGCGTCCGGTGCGGTTCATCGGTTTCCCTTTCACAATGGTGGGCACTTCCTGAGTCGAGTGAATGTCGACTCATCGGCCCTGACAGGGAGAGACATTACCGACGACGGCACCGGCATCTGGTGATCGATAGAGCACATGGGGTTGCAGATCTGGAACAGGCGCGGTGCATTGCACCCTTTGAGTCAGCGAGCACCGGTTTCAACCAGTGTTCTGTGAACTGAAAAGTGCATTCAGCAGATCCTGCCGGTCTGAACGCACCACACCCCACGTCCGCAGACGACTGCGGTGGGTGGGGTGTGGAGTGAGGGAGCCCCCTGTCAGACTCGAACTGACGACCTTCGCTTTACAAGAGCGGTGCTCTACCAACTGAGCTAAGGAGGCGCGGCGGCAGATCGAAGCCGTCTGCGCCTACACGATAGTAGTCCATTCACCTCAGCGGCCACAAAACCCACCTCGGCGACCACAAAACCATCAGGACGCGAGAAGACCGGCCCACACCCGCCTCGGCGAGCGCGGACCGGTCACGGCGTCACCCGCGAGGGCCTCAGCCCTTGAACTCTCCGGTGGCCTTGAGGATCTCGGTGGCCAGGGCCTGCGGATCGCTCGTCTGCTCGGTGTGCTCACCGTTGATGAGGACCCACGGGGTGGCCTCGACGCCCGAGTCGAGCGCGTCCTGCGTCGTGTCCTCGACGTACTTCGAGAAGGTCTGGTTCTTCACGCAGGATTCGACGGTCTGCTCGGGATCGGAGTTGAGCTTCTTCGAGGTGTCGACCCCGGCGTCCTGGGCGACCTTGAGCAGCTCTTCGTCGCTGCGGCCCTCGCTGCCCTCTTCGGGCTGCTGGGCGTACATGGCGGCGAAGAAGTCTTCGACGAGCTCCGGCTGGGTGTCGATGACGCAGGCGGCGAGATTCGCCGAACGGGACGAGTACTCGTTGCCGCCGGACATCCGGTCGAGGATCGCGACCGGCTTGTACTCGAGGACGACCGAACCCTCGTCGGCGAGCTTCTGCAGCGTCGGGGTGTTCGCCTCCTCGAAGGCCTTGCATCCCGGGCACTGGAAGTCGAGGTAGACGGTCACGGTGGCCGCATTCTCCTGCGCTCCGGCCTCGGTGGGCGCGGGCAGATCGGACTCCTCGCCCTCTGGCATCTCCTTGGGCTGCACGGGAGCCCCGTCCTTGGCCAGTGAGATTCCGCCGGCGACGTAGTTCGCAGGAGTCACCCCGGGCTTGCTCTGCTGGAAGATGAGAACACCGACGACAGCGGCGACCACGACGATGACGACCGCAATTCCCGCGTACAGGATGGTCTTGGCGGTCTTCTCCTTCTTCTCCTGATTCGCTGCGATCTGGCGGGCGTTCTCGCGCGCCTTCTGGCGCCTATCGTCTCCGGAGCTGTTCTTCGCCATTGTTCCTCACGTTGGATCGTCTGTCAGCGGGCGGGCCTGGGACCCGAGGTGGTGAGCCGACGCGTGCGGCCCGACGCCCCCACTGTACCGAAATCGGCACCCGTCCGGTTCCCAGTAAAGTTCAAGGTTCAATTACATAAGCGTTCGACCACGCGTCTTCGTTGAGCGAACGCGACGTCGCCGCGAGGCCCTGGCGGCACCGCGGCAGGCACGCTCACACCGGTCCGGGCAGGTAGTTGAAGGGATTGATCGTCAGCGGCCACCAGGTCATGTTCGCTCCGCTCTGGATGACCATGAGACCGATGATGATGAGCAGCGCGGTCGCCGCGAGGGCGATGAGCCGTCCCAGCTGGTTGCGCGTGGCGCCGGAGACCAGGAGCTTCGAGCCGAAGCGCAGACTGGCCGCACCCGGCCCCACCCACAGGACGAGGGCACCGGCGGCACCGGCGGCCCACACCGACCACTGCTCGGAGAAGTCACCGGGCACGATGCCCGCGATGTCGAGTCGGGTGAGCACGAGCATCGCGATTCCCGCGATCGCCGGGAGGATGAAGGAGGCGATCGAGGTCAGCGCCGAGGCAAGCAGGGCACCCGGCGCCGAGGCGAGCGTCCGCCCGAATCCTCCGCCCTCGAGCCCGCGTTCGTACCGATGCTTCTGCACCTTCCGGTCCAGGCGCGTCCCCGTCCGGGCGAAGACCGACCACACGAGAGTGAAGGCGCAGATGACCAGCGGGCTCAGCGGCATGATCGCCACCGCCAGCACGATGAGTGAGAAGACCACCCACCCGCCGGTGCGAATGGTGCGATAGGTCAGCGGCATCCAGCCATAGCCCGGCTGGCCGAACTGACCGGGCTGCGTGCCCGGTCCGCCGGGCTGCATCCCCTGCCCGGGCTGCGCCCCGGAGAGCGTTCCGGGATCGCCGGGCCTGCTCAGCGCCCCGCCCTGATGACCGCCCGGGCTCGCCTGCACGAATCCGGCCCCGCCGAGGTCGGCTCCGGCCATCGGCGACCCCGGAGCGGCCTGGATGCCTCCATTGGGATTGCCCAAGGGCGGCGCGGTTGCCCGATTCAGCGGAGGTCCGGAGACCGGACCGGCCTGACCCGGCTGGTTCGGCTGGTTCGGCTGGTTCGGCTGTGCGAAAGTCTGCCCCGACTGCGCATAGCTCTGTCCGCCCGGCGCGAAGCCCTGACCCTGAGAGCCCTGGCCCTGAACGCCGTACTGATCCTGAGCACCGTAGTGCCCCGGATGCGAGCCGGCATGCCCGCCCCCCGCAGAGCCTCCGGCGGTCGGTCGTGCCGCACCCGGATAGCCCGAGCTGGGATAGTCACCGCGCAGGGCACCGTGACCGGCAGCCTGACCGCCCGGGGCCATGCCTTCATCCACGGCGGGCATGACGGCGGTTCCGCTCGGCGATCGGCGCTGGCCGTCGGCGCCTCTGGCCGCCGCACCGGATGACGAGCCGGCTCCGAGCTGCGGGGGACGCCCGGACTCGATGTCGACGAGGGCGTCGAGGATCATCTGCCCGCTGGGACGACGTTCGGGCTTGGGGTCGAGGCACGCTCCCAGCAGGGGGACGAAGTTCCGCGGAGCCCCGTCGAGGTCGAACTTGCCCATCGCGACCCGTCCCAGCACCGCCTCGAGAGGACCGGAGCCATAGGGGTTGCGGCCGGTGGCGGCGAAGGCCATGGTCGCGGCCCACCCCCACCAGTCGGTCTTCTCGCTCGAGGTCTTCCCATCGGCGATCTCGGGTGAGAGGTAGCCGGGAGTGCCCATGACGAGGCCGGTCGCGGTGACCCGCACCTCGTCGGCGACCTGGGCGATGCCGAAGTCGATGACCATCGGCTCGCCGTCCATGATCATCACGTTCGCAGGTTTGAGGTCACGGTGGATGACGCCGGACTCGTGGACGGCGTTGAGGGAGTCGAGGAGGGCGTGGCCGAAGTGGACGAGCTCGTCCTCGGCGAAGGGCCCGTTCTCCCGCACATCGTCGGACAGCGTCTGACCGTCGACGAACTCGGTGATGATGAAGGGCTGCGCGGAGTCGAGTTCGGCGTCGAGGACCTCGGCGATGCGAGGGTGCTTGATCCTCCGCAGCGTGCGCACCTCGCGCGCGAGGCGTTTGCGAGCGGTCTCGTCATTGGCGATGTGGGGGTGGAGGACCTTGACGGCCACGGGGTTGTTTCCGCCGTCGACACCGAGATAGACGACACCCATGCCGCCCGAGCCGAGCTCCTCGATGAGGCGGTAGCCTCCCAGATCCTGAACCATCACCTGTCACAGCCTAGTCGAGCGGGTACAGTTCATTCCAAGGACCGACACAGGAGGAGGCGCAGATGAACACCGTCGACTCTGCCGCGCCGAGCACCGATTCCCCATATGGTGACAGTGATTTCGTCGTCGTCGCCAACCGCCTTCCCGTCGATCGCGATGCTTCGGATCCGAACCAGGGGTGGCGCACCTCACCTGGAGGTTTGGTCACTGCGGTGGCTCCGGTGATGAAGGCTCAGGAGGGTGCCTGGATCGGGTGGACCGGGGTGCCGGACGTCGATTTCGACCCCTTCACGATCGACGGCATGCACCTCATCCCGGTGACCCTGACAAATGAGGATGTCCTCAGGTATTACGAAGGGTTCTCCAACGCCACACTGTGGCCTCTCTACCACGACGTCATCGTCCCGCCCGAGTACCACCGCACCTGGTGGGATGCGTATGTGCGGGTCAATGAGCGCTTCGCGGCCAAGGTCGCCGAGGTGGCCGCAGAGTCCGCGACCGTGTGGATCCACGATTATCAGCTTCAGCTGGTCCCGCAGATGGTTCGGCGGATGCGCCCAGACCTGGCGATCGGCTTTTTCAACCACATCCCCTTCCCTCCCTTCGAACTCTTCGCCCAGCTGCCCTGGCGTGATGACATCCTCCGCGGCCTCCTCGGCGCCGATCTCATCGGCTTCCAACGGCCTGCCGATGCGGCGAACTTCCGCCGAGCCGTGCGGGCTCGACTGAACTTCACGACCAAGGGGTCGACGGTCTCGGTGCCGGCCGGGGACTTCCTCCCGCCCCATCTGGTCCGCGCCGAGGCGTTCCCGATCTCGATCGACACTCCCTATCTCGAGGAGCTCGCTCGGGATCCGAAGATCATCGAGCGGGCCCGGCAGATCCGCGAGGAGGTCGGCGATCCCAAGGTCATCCTCCTCGGCGTGGATCGGATGGACTACACGAAGGGCATCCGGCATCGGCTCAAGGCCTTCGGCGAGCTGCTGGCCGAGGGGCGGCTCGATGTCGAGGACATCGTGCTCATCCAGATCGCGACGCCCTCTCGTGAGCGGCTTGAGCAGTACAAGATCATCCGGCACGACGTCGAGCTCGCGGTCGGGCGGATCAACGGCGAACAGGCCGATGTCGGCTCCATCGCGGTCCGCTACCTCCACCATTCCTATCCGCGCGATGAGATGACGGCCTTCTTCCTCGCCGCCGACGTCATGCTCGTCACCGCGCTGCGCGACGGCATGAACCTCGTGGCCAAGGAGTACGTCGCGTGCCGCCGCCGTGACGACGGCGCACTCGTGCTCTCCGAATTCACCGGCGCCGCCGAGCAGCTCAAGGGCGCCGTGATGGTCAACCCGCACGACATCGGCAACCTCAAGGCGGGCATCCTCGAGGCCGTGCAGATGGACGAGAAGACCCGGTCGCGGCGGATGAAGCAGATGCGCAAGAAGATCGCCACGGACACCGTCAGCCTGTGGTCGAAGACCTTCCTCGCCGAGCTCGACGCGATCCGCACGAACCCCGAGGCTGTCATTCCCGACCGGCCCACGGCCCTGCCGGACA
Source organism: Brevibacterium sp. CCUG 69071 (assembly GCF_021023135.1). Taxonomy (GTDB): domain Bacteria; phylum Actinomycetota; class Actinomycetes; order Actinomycetales; family Brevibacteriaceae; genus Brevibacterium. Next base: position 147,315 of record NZ_PGFV01000002.1, on the reverse strand, counting down.
GGACGACGACCGCCCCCGACCGGCCCGCGACTCCCTCCGACCGTGCCGCGAACTCCGAGGGTCCTGCAGACTCCGAGCGCCCCGCGAACGCCGACGCTGCGACCGCCCAGCGCCCTTCAGACTCCGACCGCGCCTCGTCCTCCGATACCTCTGCCGCTCGATAGGAGCCCCACGTGACCTCGGATCCGACTTCCTCTCCGCCTGCCTGCCCACCGGCCACCCAGTCTCCCGGTTTCACCAACCCCGCCGAGGTGGATCTGCGTGAGCTCGTCACCGCAGAGCGGGTCCTCATCGCCCTCGACTTCGACGGGGTCCTCGCGCCCCTGCAGGACGACCCCGAGACCTCCCGGATCCTGCCTGAGTCCGCCGCGGCGATCGCGGCGCTGAGCTCGATCCCCGGCACCCGAGTGGCCCTGGTCTCCGGTCGCGACATCGCGACTCTGCGCAGGCTGACCGCGCCCCCAGAGGACGTCTGGATCGTCGGCTCCCACGGCGCCGAGGTGGACCTCGGCACCGCCGCCCGTTCCCCCGAGCTCACGGCCGCGGAGAGGTCGATGCTCTCAGCGATCGATGACCACCTCGATTCATTCGCACACACACTGCCCGTCGAGGCCGCCGAGGCACCCTCGGCCACCGGGTTCAGGGTCGAGAGGAAGCCCTATTCGCGGACCGTGCACACGCGCGGCTTCGACGCCGCATTCGCCTCCGCTCTCCACGAGCACGCCGTCGCCGTGCAGCAGGAGTTCCCCGACATCCGTGTCATCGAAGGCCACGACATCACTGAACTCGCCGTCAAGCAGGCGACGAAGGGCGACGGACTGCGCGAGCTCATGACCGCCGAGGCGGCGACCGCGGTGGCCTACTTCGGCGACGATGTCACCGATGAGGACGCCTTCGCCGAACTCGAGAGGCTCTCCGCCGACCACCCGGCGGCAGTGCTGGGCGTCAAGGTCGGCCCGGCTCCGACCCGGGCACCCGTGCGGATCGCGGATCCGGATGCGGTCGCCGCACTGCTGGCCCGCCTCGCTAAGCAGCGTCTCGCAGCACAACGTCTTTCCGCGCAGCGCCGCAGCGCAGACGATTCCTGACCGCGCACCTGAATCGGCCGGTCCCCCGCCTCGGCGCCGGCCTTCACCGTCAGTGCAAGGGCACAGCCCTCAGCGTCGCTGCGGGGGGCACGGACCTCACCATCGTTGCGGAGGCACAACCCGCAGCGTCACTGCGGGGCACGGCCTTCACGGGTCAATGCGCGACACAGCCCTCAGCGTCGTTGCGGGGGCACCGCGCTGGCGCGCAGCACGAGATCCGGGGCGACGGTGTAGTCGATGTGCGCGGGTTCGGGGCCGGCCTCGATCATCGTGCGCATCTCATCGATCGCCGACTGCGCGACAGTGTTCCAGTCGTAGCTGACCTGAGACAGCGGCGGGGCGATGACATCGGCGTCGGGCACATCGCCGACGGTGAGCAGGGACAGATCGCGCGGCACTTCAAGGCGCAGCCTCTGCGCCGCCTCGAGGATCCCGAAGGACAGCGAAGGCGCGCAGGCGATGACCGCGGTGCAGCGCATGTCGAGCAGCTCCTCGGCGGCGGCGACGCCGGCCATCGCTCCCCCCGCGGCTTCGACGACGGGGGCCTGATCGCGGGTGGCCGGAATGTGGAGGACGCCGGCCATCGACTTGCGGAAACCCGCGATCCGGGCCGGCGCCGCCGAATCGGCGAGCACCGCCAGACCGATGCGCCGGTGGCCGAGGTGGACGAGGTGCTGGACGGCGGTGTCGATGCCCCCGGTGGCGTCAAGGTAGATCCGTGAGATCCCATCCTCGTGCCGGGCATTCGAGATCCTGATCAAGGGCAGTCCGCGCTCGTCCAGCACTCCGGCGAGCACGCCGGCCGCTCCCCCACCGACGACGATCGCTCCGGCCACGCTCGGCCCGCCCACGCCCGTCTCCAACAGGGACTCGGCGAGGGCCTCGACACGTTCGAGCTGCGCCTCGACATGGACGACGGCGATGCGGGAGGAGAACATCCGGTTCGTCAGGATCTCGGACAGGCGCACATAGGGATCGACGTTGCCCGAGCCCACTGCGGGTTTGATGAGCGCGATCGTAGCCGTGTCCGCTCGCGGAGTCTCCCAAGGTTCTCCTTCCACCCCGAGGATCGCCAGGGCCTGTCTGACCTTCGCCAGAGAGGTCGGCGAGACGGAGGTGTGATCGCGCAGCGCCCGCGAGGCCGTGGCCTTCGAGACCCCAGCCGTCGCGGCGATGTCGGCGAGTCCGACGTGCCTGTGCTCGCTCATTGTCTGGGCTCGCTCACTGTGTTCGCTCACTGTCGGGCCGCCGCCGTCGAGGTCCGGGCGATCAGCCGCGGGCGGAAGACCGGTGGAACCGAGGGCAGTCCGGTCGAGGAGATGCGCAGCGTCTGCAGGGTCGCCCCGACGAGGGCGTTCGAGAGTCCATCGACATCGAGGCCGAGGACCGTGGCCGGCGGACCTGTGAACTTCATCGTCGGAGCGTCGCCGAAGCCGACGACCGACATGTCCCGCGGAACCTGGAGGTGCCGGTTGCGCAGGCCGTGCAGCGCCCCGTGCAGCTGCAGGGCCGACTGGACGATGACCGCGGTGCAGGTCGCATCCTTGAGGTCGAGCACCGCCCGCGAACCGCCGGAGAAGGACTTGGGAACCTGGGCGATCCAGTCATCGAGCCGGACACCGAGGTTGCGCGCCGGATGCTCGGCCCGGAAGCGGCGGATCAGCTGGACCGCGAGTTCCCCGCTGTCGTTGCAGATCAGACCGATGCGACGGTGTCCGATCGCCTGCAGGTGCTCGAAGGCCGTGGTCATTCCCCCGCCGAGGTCGAGGCGGGCGGCGATGATGTCGCCGCTGGCATCCTCGTCGCCCACCGCGGACTGCTCGTCGACGCGGATGCAGGGGATCGTCGTGTGCAGACTCGTCAGGGTCGGGGTGACGAGGGCGACGGCACCGGCCCGGACCGCGACCTCGAGGGGTTCCGGTTCGGTCTCCACGGGTGGTCGGGTGATGAGCAGGCCGTGGTCCTGCAGGGCCGTGGCCACCCGGGTGCAGACCTGGACCTGCCAATGCTCGGGATTGCCGGGGGCACCGACAGCGACCAACCGCCTCGGCGCTTCATGGAGCAGCGTCGAACGCGCGTAGCCGAGCTCGTCCATCGCCGTCAGCACCTTGGTCCGTGTCACCTCGGCGACGGCCCCGCGACGGCCGAGCACACGCGAGACGGTCGCCAGGGAGACTCCCGCATGGGCGGCGACATCGTCGAGCGTGACCTTCATACCGGGAAGTCTATCGGTGGGCGCGCAGGTGTGGGGCACTGCGGCCGGGCGTCCCGCCCAGCCCGCACTCAGCTGTGCACCTGCGCACTGACACAGTGCTGAGAATCACTCTACGCTGTGTCGAATAGGATGTCGGTGAACGCCTCGGTGCGCTTAGGATGAAGGTGACTGAGCATCCCCGCCAGGTCGCCGACGACCAGCTGCTCATGAACTACATGAACTACTTAGGAGGAAACATGTCAACAGTGTCGTTGAATGGCCTCAGTCACGCCTACGAGAACACCGCGTCCGATTCCGTGCATCCTTTCAACCTCTTCATCGACGACGGCGAGTTCCTCGTCCTCTACGGTCCATCGGGATCCGGCAAGTCGACGATTCTGCGCATGCTCCACGGGCTCGAAGCGCCGAAGTCGGGAACCATCCTCATCGACGGGGTCGACGTCACCCACGCCGCGGTCAACGATCGCGATGTCACCCTCGCCCTCGAGAGCTATGCGCTCTACCCGCATATGAGTGTGCGCGACAACCTCGGCTTCGCCCTGCGCGTCGACGGTCTGCCCGCCGAGGAGATCGCCGAGAGAGTCGAGTCGGTGACCTCGAAGATCGGCCTGCGAGACTTCCTCGACTCCGTTCCCGGCGACCTCTCCCAGCTCCAGCGTCAGACCATCGCCCTGGCCCGGGCCGTGGTGCGACGACCCAAGGTCCTGATCATGGACGAACCCGTGGTCAACCTCGTGCCCGAGCACAAGGCCGAGACCCTTGCCCTGGTCAAGGACCTGCAGCAGGAGTTCGCACTGACCACCCTCTACGCCACCTCCGACCTCGAGGATGCGAAGGTCCTCGGCGACCGGATCGCCTTCCTCGACCACGGCCGCCTGGTCGGGGTGGAGAAACCCGAAGTCGCCGAGGCGCTCGTGGCCTCGATCGCCGACGGGGAATCCTGAGCGGTGTCCGAGGTCCCGTCGCCCGCCGAGGCAGCGACCTCGGCTGAGATCCCGGCGCCGCGGATCCAGGCGGTGCGCACTGCGGAGCACTCCGCGCTGGCCGAGCTGCCCTGGCATCTTCCGCTCAGCGACTGGCCGGAGGATCTGCTCGGCGGACTGCCCCGAGGCATCTCCCGCCACATCGTGCGCTACGTCGAGATCGGCGATGAGGTGCTCGCAATCAAGGAGACCGAGAACCGGCAGGCCCTGCGCGAATTCGACATCCTCGGCGTGCTCGAGAATCTCGACGTCCCCACCGTCGCGGCCCGCGCCTATGTCACCGACCGGAGGTCCGCCTCGGGGGAGGCTCTGCCGGGAGCGTTGATCACGGCCTATCTCGATTTCTCCCTGCCCTACCGGGCCCTGTTCTCCCGGGATCTCGCTCAGGACACCGGGGGCCGCCTCGTCGATGCTCTTGCCGTGCTTCTGGCCAGGCTCCACCTCGTCGGCTTCTACTGGGGCGATGTATCGCTGTCGAACACCCTGTTCCGCCGCGATGCCGACGCCTATGCCGCCTATGTCGTCGACGCCGAGACCGGCGAGCTGCACGATCAGCTCTCGGACGGGCAGCGGCAGATGGATCTGCGCATCGCGCGGACGAACATCGCCGGAGACTTCCTCGATCTGCAGGCCGCCGGTCTCATCGATCCTGCGATCGATCCGCTTGCCGCGGGGCAGCGACTGTGCGAGTCCTATGAGGGGCTGTGGACCGAGCTCACCCGGGTCGAGGAGTTCAGCGTCAACGAGCGCTGGCGCATCGACGAGCGCATCCGCCGCCTCAACGACCTGGGCTTCGACCTCGGTGAGCTGACCGTGACGACCGACCTCGACGGGGTCAGCCTGCTCGTCGAGCCGAAGGTCGTCGAGCCGAACCACCATTCCCGCAGGCTGCTGCGCCTGACCGGTATCGGGGCGAACGAGAACCAGGCGCGGACCATGCTCAACGACCTCGACTCGTACCGTTCGGCCCCCGAATTCGCGGAGTCGGCGGAGGCCACGGGTGAGGACTCGGCGGAGCTCGGCGAGGCGGAGGCGGCGCGGAAGTGGCTCGAAGAGGTCTACAAACCGCTGATCCAGGCGATTCCCGAGCACCTCACGCACAAGCTCGAGCCCGGGCAGATCTTCTACGAATTCGTCGAACATCGTCGGGTCATGTCTCGGGCCCGGCAGCGCGACATCCCGACGATGGAGGCGATCGCGTACTTCATCGTCGACTACCTGGCCAACCTGCCCGACGAATCCCGCTACGTCGACAGCAAGCAGTTCTGAGGCTGCGGGTCTGAGCCCGCAGTCCACGACGTGGAACAGGCGGGCCGGGACCGCCTCGGCGGGCATACCTTTGATCTCAATGGGGCGAGCCGCCCGGTCACGCCCATGACGATCACCGATCCCGTCACCCGGAAGGACCTCCGATGTCGCACGTCCCCCAGGATTCCTCACCGAACTCGACCACCGCATCTGATTCGACAGCCGCGTCGTCTTCAACACCGAACTCGATGCCGACGAATGAGCACAACCCTTCGATTCCCTCCCTGTTCGATCTCAGCGGCCGCACCGCCGTCGTCGTCGGTGCCGGCTCCGGACTCGGGCAGGCGAGCGCGCTCGGCCTCGCCGACGCCGGTGCCCACGTCATCGCCGCCGACCTCAATGTCGAAGGCGCCGAGGCGACCGTCCGGCTGATCGCGGACCGCCGAGCTGCGGGTGGAGCTGGCGCCGGAACCGGTGCGAGCGCCGGAACCGGCGCCGTGGCCGAGGCCGCCCGGGTCGACATCACGGACTCGGCTTCGGTCGATGCGCTCGTCGCCGCCCACCCCGAGGCGCAGGTCCTCGTCATCACTCCCGGGGCGAACGTGCGCAAGCGCCTGACGAACACCACCGACGAGGAGTTCGACAAGGTCATCGACATCAACCTCAAGGGCACGTACCGGCTGATGCGCGGCTTCGGCACCGAAATGGCCGAGCGCGGTCGCGGCTCCATCGTCACCTACTCCTCTTTCCGCGCGCTGACGATCGAAGCCGGGCAGGGACTCTACGCTGCGGCCAAGGCCGGGGTCGTGCAGCTGACGAAGACCATGGCCAGCGAGCTCGGACCGCGGGGCGTGCGCGTCAACGCGATCCTGCCCGGCCCCTTCGACACACCTCTGACCCAGCAGATCAAGGCCGACGGCCGGTGGTGGGGCGCCTATGCGGACAAGACCGCACTGGGCCGGTGGGGCACCCTGCACGAGATCGCCGGACCGGTGCTGTTCCTCGCCTCCGACGCCTCGAGCTACGTCACCGGCCACTCGCAGCTCGTCGACGGCGGCTGGATGGCCCACGACGGACGGTTCACTCCGGACGTCTGAGTTCGAGCTGACTTGTTCGAACTGCGGGGCTCGATCTGTGGGGATTGATCTGCCGAGTTCGATCTGCTGAGGCGGGCCCGCTTCGGCGGCGCGGGACCTCACCCCAACCTCGGCGGGGGCTGAAGAAGCCCGACCACGCCTCAAGGGCGCGTGCGACAATATCTCTATGACCGCACCAGACTCTCCGACCCCAGGATCCGCGAGCGAAAGGCCGGGCTTCGCCCGTCAGCTGGGTCGTCGAAAATCGATCTCCAGCATGATCAAGGACACCAGGGACTCGGAGTCGCAGGGTCTGCGCCGCACCTTCGGGGTCTTCCAGCTGACCATGATCAGCGTCGGGGCGACTCTGGGCACCGGCATCCTCGTCATCCTCGGCGAGGCGGTGCCGATCGCCGGTCCCGCCGTGTGGCTGGCGTTCATCCTCGCCGGCATCACGGCCCTGCTTTCGGCGGTCAGCTATGCGGAGATGGCCGGAATGGTGCCCGTCTCGGGGTCGAGCTACTCCTATTCCTATGCCACGCTCGGCGAAGGGGTGGCCTGGGTCTGCGGGTGGTGCCTCGTCCTCGAATACGCTGTCTCGGTCGCGGCCGTGGCCGTCGGCGCCGCCGACTACGTCAATGAGACGCTGCGGATCTTCGGACTCTCGCTGCCGCCCTCGCTGACCTCGGGTCCCGGGCTGCCCGAGAGCCCCGGAGGAGTCATCAACCTCTCCGCGCTCATCGTCATCGTGCTCGCCACCGTTCTGCTCATGCGCGGGGCCAAGGAGTCCGGGGTGGTCAACACGATCATCGTCTTCGTCAAGCTGGGCATCCTCGTCTTCTTCGCGATCGTCGCCTTCACCGCGTTCAAGGCCGGACACTTCGAACCGCTGCTGCCGATGGGGGCCGCCGGCGTCACCGCGGCCGCCTCGAGCGTGTTCTTCTCCTACATCGGCTTCGATGCGGCCTCAACCGCTGGTGAGGAGGCGAAGAACCCGAAACGGGATCTGCCGCGCGCGATCATCCTCTCGATGGTGATCGTGACCTCGATGTACGTGCTCGTGGCCATCGCCGCGATCGGCGCCAGGGAGTGGGAGTGGTTCTCCGATTCCAAAGCTCCCCTGGTCCAGATCATCCACGAGATCACCGGCTCGAACCTCGCGGTCTTCATCTTCTCCGCCGCGGCCGTGCTCGCAATCTTCTCCGTCGTCATCACCGTCCTCTACGGACAGTCGCGCATCCTGCTGACGATGTCACGCGACGGCATGGTCCCGCGCATCTTCGGCATCGTCTCCCCGCGCACGGGCACGCCTCTGGCCGGGACCCTCATCACCGGCGGGCTGGTCGCGATCACGGCCGCTCTCATCCCGCTCGGCGAGTTGGCGAATGCTACGAGCATCGGCACCCTCTTCGCCTTCTGCCTCGTCAACATCGCCGTCATCTACCTGCGGGTCAAGCGCCCCGACCTCGAACGGTCGTTCAAGGTCCCCTTCGGTCGGGTGATCCCGATCCTCGGGGCTCTGGCGTGCGCGTTCCTCATGGTCAACCTCAGCGGCACCACCTGGGCGGTGTTCGGCCTGTGGATGGTCGTCGGCGCACTCATCTACTTCGGCTACAGCCGTCGCCACTCCCGCGTCGGCGCGCTCAGCGAGTCGGACTACCGCAGCAGCGTCGACACCTGAGCCGCACCCGGCCTCTCACCCCCTCCCCGAGAACTACCTGGGGGCCCAGCAACGTCGCGCGACGTTGCTGGGCCCCCAGGTAGTTCTGGGCGCTCGGGGCCAGGGTCAGGGGCGGCGGGCGCGGGCGACCTCGTAGAGGGACACGGCCGCGGCGATGCCTGCGTTGAGCGACTCCGTGGACGCGGCGATCGGGATCGACACGATCTGGTCGCACTTCTCGGCGATGAGGCGAGAGAGTCCCTTGCCCTCGGAGCCGACGACGATGCACAGCGGGTCGCGGCTGAAGCTCAGCCCCGGCAGATCGACGTCGCCATCCATGTCGAGGCCGACGACGAACACGTTCTGCTTCTTCAGCTCGTCGATCGTCCGCGCCAGGTTGACGACCTGCGCGACCTTGGTCCGGGCCGCCGCACCGGCGGAGGTCTTCCAGGCCGCGGCCGTCATCGAGGCGGCCCGGCGTTCGGGAATGATCACGCCGTGACCGCCGAAGGCAGCGGTCGAGCGGACGATCGCGCCGAGGTTGCGCGGATCGGTGATCCCGTCGAGCGCCACGATCAGCGGCGCCTCTCCCCGGTCCACGGCGACCTCGAGCAGGTCCGCGGGCTCGGAGTACTGGTAGGGCGGGATCTGCAGGGCGATGCCCTGATGGATCGCGTCATCGGTGAGCCGGTCGAGGTCGGGCTTGCTGGCCTCGAGCATCGAGATTCCGCGCTGCGTGGCCAGGGTGATCGATTCGCGGACGCGGTCATCGGAGTCGATGCGACCGGCCACGTACATCGCGGTGGCGGGCACGCCTTCGCGCAGGGCCTCGAGCACGGAGTTGCGGCCGGCCACGACGTTCGACCCGAGCTCCTTCTTTCGGCGCTTCGCCTGCGCGGCGGCAGCGGCGTTCTTCTGGTTCGCCGTCTTGTGCGCCTTGTGATAGACCCGGTCCTCGGCCTTGGGCGTGGGGCCCTTGCCGCGCAGACCGCGCTTGTTCTTTCCGCCGGAGCCCTTGGTCGGGCCCTTCTTGGAGCCGCCGGAGCGGGGGTTGGAAGCCATGTGATTCCTTCGAGTGCGTTGGTGGCCGCGGGCCGGTGCCCGGGGCCCGGAAAATCAGTTGCCTGCGCCGAGGTGGTAGCGGTACCCGTCGGCCGTGTCCTCGATGACGACGCCGGCCGCGGCGAGGTCGTCGCGGATGGCATCGGCGGCGGCGTAGTCCTTGGCCGCCTTCGCCTCGGTGCGTTTGGTCGCCAGAGCGTCGACGAGGGCCTCGAGCGCCGCTTCGGTGGCCGCGTCGGAGCCGGATCCGGCCCACGCCTCGGCGCTGGGATTGACGCCGAGGATGTCGAGCATGAGTTCGACCTCGGCCACGATCTTGGCCAGACCTTGGCGGTCGGTGCCGGAATCGAGGAGCTTCGCGCCCTCGCTCACGGAGGCGAAGACCACGGACAGCGCCTTGGGCACACCGAGGTCGTCGTCGAGTGCGGCCGCGAACTCGTCCGGCACGTCGACGCTGCGATCCGCATACGCCTGGCCGACATCCGGCAGCGCCGGTGCCGATGCGCCGAGGGCCTGCCGGGCCCGCTGCAGGAAGTTCGTCAGCCGCTCCAGCGACGCGGCCGAGCGCTCCATCGCCTCGGGTGAGAATTCGAGGATCGAGCGGTAGCTGGCTCCCGTGAGGAAGTAGCGGACGGCCAGCGGGCTGAAGCGCGCGAACAGGTCCGAGGCGAAGATCGAGTTGCCCAGGGACTTCGACATCTTGTCGCCGCCGACGTTGAGCAGACCCGAGTGCATCCAGATGTTCGCGAAGGCGTCACCCGCGGCGCGGGACTGGGCGATCTCGTTCTCGTGGTGCGGGAAGCGCAGATCGAGTCCGCCGCCGTGGATGTCGAAGTGGGACCCGAGGTACTTCGTCGACATCGCCGAGCATTCGATGTGCCAGCCGGGCCGACCCCGACCCCAGGGAGCCGGCCACGAGGCGGTCTCCGGTTCCCCGGACTTGTGCCCCTTCCACAGGGCGAAGTCCCGGGCGTCCTTCTTCCCACGCAGCTCAGAGTCGTCGGCCGGCGCCATGTCCTCGAGCTTCTGGTTCGTCAGTTCCCCGTAGTCCGCCCACGAGGCGGCCGAGAAGTACACATCTCCGCTGTCGTCGAGTGCGGGATAGGCATGACCGGACTCGATGAGTCGCCCGATGAGTTCGATCATCTCCGTGATGTGGCCTGTGGCCCGGGGTTCATAGCTCGGCGGCAGTACGTCGAGAGCCTGATACGCCGAGGTGAAGGCTCGTTCGTAGATGAAGGCGTGGGCGAACCAGGGCCTGCCCTCTTCGACGGACTTCGACAGGATCTTGTCGTCGATGTCGGTGACGTTGCGGATCAGGGTCACCGAATAGCCGCGGTAGAGCAGCCAGCGACGCAGCTGGTCGAAGACCGACGCCGAGCGCAGGTGACCGATATGGGGTTCGCCCTGCACCGTGGCACCACAGACGTAGATCCCCACGTGCCCGTCGGTGACGGGGCGCAGCTGTTCGGTCGTGCGGCTGGCCGTGTTGTAGAGCGAGATAGTCACATGCTCAGTCTACCGGGCACGCCCAAGCGATGATCGCCAGGCAATCCGATACCAGACTGTTACGCAGCTCACGTGATGCGCGGCACATTGCACAGCGAGTTCCCAGTAAAGTGGACTCAGCACACAGCAGGCGTCTGCGCAGAAGTCACCCCGCGGACGGCCTTCGCAGGTTGTCGGACCGGACTCACAGCCGAGTCCGGATCCGGCGCTCGGCCGCACAGCTCGGCGGTTGGTACAGAAAGGACATCATGTCTTCCACGGCTACACCCCAGAGGGAGGTCTTCGCCACCCGCGGCGCGTTCATCTTCGCGGCCATCGGCTCGGCGGTCGGCCTCGGCAACATCTGGCGCTTCCCGTATGTCACGTATGACAACGGCGGCGGCGCCTTCATCATCCCCTACCTCGTCGCACTGCTGACAGCAGGCATTCCCCTGCTGTTCTTCGACTACGCGATGGGCCACCGCTCCCGCGGTTCTGCGCCGCTGGCATTCCGGATGGCCACGAAGGTCGCCGAACCCATCGGCTGGTTCCAAACCGGAGTCGCCTTCGTCATCGGCATCTACTACGCCGCGATCATCGGCTGGGCCGGCTGCTACATGTTCTTCTCGCTCAACCAGGCATGGGGCGATGACGCGACGAGCTTCTTCACCGGTGATTTCCTCCACGCGGCAGATCCGGGCGTCTCCTTCCAGTTCGTGCCCGGGATCCTCATTCCGATCATCATCGTCTGGGTCATCACCCTGGGCATCCTGCTCCTCGGGGTGCAGAACGGCATCGCGGGCTTCTCGAAGATCTTCATCCCGCTGCTCGTCATCCTCTTCGTCGCCCTCGTCATCCGCGCACTGTTCCTGCCCGGTGCCGCCGAGGGCCTCAACGCCCTCTTCACTCCGGACTTCGCGGCATTGGCCGATCCCGCCGTGTGGATCGCGGCGTACGGGCAGATCTTCTTCTCCCTGTCGATCGCCTTCGGCATCATGATCACCTACGCCTCGTACCTGAAGAAGAAGACGAACCTCACCGGCTCCGGTCTCGTCGTCGCCTTCTCGAACTCCGCGTTCGAGATCCTCGCCGGCATCGGCGTGTTCGCTGCTCTCGGGTTCATGGCCGCCGCACAGGGCTCACAGGTCGCCGATGTCGCCGACAGCGGCATCGGGCTGGCCTTCATGGCCTTCCCGACCCTGATCTCGGAGATGCCCGGCGGTGGGCTGTTCGGCTTCGCCTTCTTCGCCTGCCTCGTCTTCGCCGGCCTGACCTCGCTGATCTCGATCGTGCAGGTGCCCATCCAGGCACTGCGCGAGAAGTTCAGGATCGGCAACAAGGCCTCGATCATCCTCGTCGGCGGTGTCATGGCGATCATCTCGATCCTGCTCATGCCCACTGTCACCGGTCTCTACGTCCTCGACACGATCGATGCCTGGGCGAACAACCTCGGCATCGTCGGCGCAGCGGTCGTCGGCCTCATCGTCGTCGGCTGGTTCGCCAGGAAGCTTCCGGTGCTGCGCAACCACCTCAACGCCATCTCGAGCTTCAAGGTCGGCTGGTTCTGGATGATCATCCTCGGCGGTGTCACCACTCTGGTGCTCGCCTATATGCTCATCCACCAGATCATCCTCTACGCCACCGAAGGCTACGAGGAGTACCCGACCAGCGTCACGGGCGTCTTCGGTTGGGGCATGATCGGTCTGCTCATCGTCGTCTCGATCGTCCTCTCGCTCATCAAGTGGCCGAAGAAGACGCTCGACGAGCTCGACGCCGCGGTCGCCGATTCGGTGGCCGAAGAGGGCTCAGCCGGACAGGGCTCGGCCGGACAGACAGGAACCACCACTCACGGAGGAGAACACTGATGGGCACCTCGGCAATCATCATGATGGTCATCGCCATGGTCACGGTGTGGGGCGGCTTGGCAGCCGCGATCGCGCACCTGCGCAAACATCCCGACATGGAGTGACCCGACTCGGGTAGGAACTCCGACGAGGGCGGTTCGATGCATGAGGCATCGGGCCGCCTTCGACATTCACAGCGCCCATCCCGGCGATCATCGCGGCCATCCAATCCAGACATGCGCGGTGCCCATCCAGACATTCGCGCTGCCCTTCCCGAATTTCAGCGTGCCCATTCTGCGGACCCGCTGGTCGCGGGCGCCGTGCCTGGTTAGGGTGGGAGCGTACGCGTTGTCGGTCGCGTGCGGACGGCCTCGGCCGACGCACGGACCATCGGGTCAGGACGACCCCCGAAGAAGCAAGGAGACGCAATGCCACAGACCGTCAAGGGCGTCATCGCCAGGAGCAAAGGCGCCCCCGTCGAACTCACCGACATCGTCATCCCCGATCCAGGTGCCGGAGAGGTCATCGTCGATGTGAAGTCCTGCGGCGTCTGCCACACGGACTTCCACTACCGGGAGGGCGGCATCAGCGACGACTACCCGTTCCTGCTCGGCCACGAATCCGCCGGCATCGTCTCAGAGGTCGGCGAAGGCGTGACCAACGTCGCCGTCGGTGACTTCGTCATCCTCAACTGGCGCGCGATCTGCGGAGAGTGCCGAGCCTGCAAGCGCGGCGAGCCCTGGTACTGCTTCGCCACCCACAATGCCTCGCAGAAGATGACCCTGCCCGACGGCACCGAACTCGAGGCCGCATTGGGCATCGGCTCCTTCGCCGAGAAGACCCTCGTCGCCGCCGGACAGTGCACCAAGGTCCCCGAATCCGATCCCGCCGTCGTCGGCCTGCTCGGCTGCGGCATGATGGCCGGCATCGGTGCCGCCATCAACACCGGTGAGGTCACCCGCGGCAAGAGCGTGGCGGTCATCGGCGCCGGCGGCGTCGGCTGCGCCGCGATCGCCGGTTCGGCTCTTGCCGGGGCCGGCACGATCATTGCGCTCGACATCGACGAGAAGAAGCTCGAATGGGCGAAGGACCTCGGCGCCACGGACATCGTGAGCACCAAGGGTATGAGCGAGGACGAGGTCGTCGCCGCAATCCAGGAGCGCACGGGCGGATTCGGCGCCGATGTCGTCATCGACGCCGTCGGACTTCCCGCGACCTGGCGGCAGGCCTTCTACGGCCGTGACCTCGCAGGCACCGTCGTGCTCGTGGGCGTGCCCACCCCGGAGATGGAGCTGACCGTTCCGCTCCTCGACGTGTTCGGCCGCGGCGGCAAGCTCAAGTCCTCGTGGTACGGCGACTGCCTGCCCGACCGTGACTTCCCGATGCTCGTCGACCTCTACCAGCAGGGACGCTTCCCGCTGGAGAAGTTCGTCACCGAACGCATCGGACTCGGCGACGTCGAGGCCGCGTTCGAGAAGATGGGCCAGGGCAAGGTCCTGCGATCGGTGGTGGAACTCTGATGACTGCCATCGAACATCTCGTCACGTCCGGCACCTTCTCCCTCGACGGGGAGACTCACAACGTCGACAACAACGTGTGGATCATCGGCGACGACACCGAGGTGATCGTCATCGATCCCGCCCATGACGTCGATGGCATCGCCGAGGCGGTCGGAGCCAGGGATGTCAAGGCCATTCTGCTCACGCACGGTCATGACGACCATGTGGGCGTGGTCCGCGACTTCGCCCACAAGGTGGGCAATCCGCCCGTGTACCTCAGCCCCGATGACCATGTCCTGTGGGACATGACCTATGAGAGCTACCGCCCCGATGAGGAGATCGCCGACGGGGACACGTGGACCGTCGGCGGGGTGCGGCTGAAGGCCCTGCACACGCCCGGCCACTCCCCCGGTTCGACGTGCTTCTTCGTCGAGACCGGACTGCCCGTTCCCGCCTCGGCGGGGGCCGGTCGCGCGGTCGGTCCGGTGCTGTTCTCCGGGGACACCCTGTTCGACGGTGGCCCGGGAGCAACGGGTCGGTCGTACTCGAGCTTCGAGACGATCATCGAATCGATCCGCACCGTGCTCTTCGCACTCCCGGACGCCACCGTCGTCCTCACCGGTCACGGCGGTTCGACCTCGATCGGTGCGGAGAAGCCGAGCCTCGAGGATTGGATCAAGCGCGGACACTGAGCCGCACTGGGGCGCTGCGTGCCCGCACGGCCCGGTCTCGGATTGTCCGGGGCCGGGCCGTCTCCATCCCTTGGCCGGCGCCTCGCACCCGGTGGCGCGGATTCCGACGCCGCGCGGTTAGACTGCTCTGGTGCCTGATACACCGTCTCCGCAGCCGCCCGTGCCCTCCGATTCCGATGCTTCGGCCCCGAGTTCACCGAGCCCGGTGACGGGGGCCACCGGACTCAAGGTGGGGATGAAGCCCCGCCACCTGGTGATGATGAGTCTCGGTTCGGCGATCGGCGCCGGACTCTTCGTCGGTTCCGGCGCCGGAGTCCAGGCTGCCGGTCCCGCGGTGCTCGTCTCCTATGTCGTCGCCGGGCTGATCGTCATCTTCGTCATGCGAGCCCTCGGCGAACTGGTCGCTGCCGACCCGAATCCGGGGGCTTTCTCCCACTATGCCGGTCGGGCCATGGGCCCGGCCGCGGCCTTCGCCGTCGGCGCCCTGTGGTGGGTGCAGCTGTGCCTCGTCGTCGCGGCCGAGGCCACCGCGGCGGCGCAGATCGCCGCCAGCTACGTGCCGTCGATCCCGCAGTGGGTCATCGCCTTGGCGATCATGATCGTCTTCACCGCCATCAACCTCACCACCTCGGGCAGCTTCGGAGAGTTCGAGTTCTGGTTCTCTCTGCTCAAGGTCGCCTTCGTCGTGGTCTTCCTCGTCCTCGGTGCCGCCTATCTCTTCGGATGGACGCCGGCGACTCCGCCGACGGAGGTCTTCTCCGACGGGTTCATGCCCACCGGAATCCCCGGCATCGCGGCCGGCCTGCTCGTCGTGGCCTTCGCCTTCGGCGGCATCGAGATCGTCGCGGTCGCCGCGGCCGAGACCTCGAACCCCGAACGCAGCGTCACCCAGGCGATCAAGACGATCGTGTGGCGGATCCTGTTCCTCTACATCGGTTCGGTCGCCATCATCGTCCTCGTCCTCGACTGGAAGGACGACCGCCTCGGCGAGTCCCCGTTCGTCGCCGTCCTCGACACCGCGGGGCTGCCGTTCGTCGCCTCCCTGCTCGCCGCCGTCATCGTCATCGCGCTGCTGTCATCGATGAACGCGAACATCTACGGCGCCTCCCGCATGGCGTTCTCGATGTCGCAGCGGTCGATGCTGCCCAAGGGCTTGGGCAAGACCACCAAGCGCGGCGTTCCGGTGGCCGCGGTCCTGGCCACCTCGGCGTTCGGGTTCGTGGCCGTGGCACTCAACTACTTCTGGGCCGCCGAGGTGCTCGGGGTCCTGCTCAACGTCGTCGGGTCGACGCTCATCGTCACATGGGTCGCCACACTGGTCTCCCAGATCATCCTGCGTCGCCGCGCCGAGGCGAGCGGTCATCGTCTGCCGCTGAAGATGTGGGGCTACCCGTGGCTGTCCTACCTCACCTTGGCCGGGATCGCCGTGATCATCATCCTCGGGCTGACCGTCGAATCCGTGCGGATCCAGATCATCGGCACGCTCGTCTTCACTGCAGCGCTGTATGCGATCGGCCTCGTGGTCACCCGTCGGCAGGCCCGCAGCGCAGCGGTCTGATCCGCTCCGTGCCGCTGCGGCGTTTCACAGCGAGCGCGCGAACCAATGACCCCAGGGCGAGGGCCGCTGTGGCCGGCCTGTCGCCGGATGCCGCTCGTTCTGCGAGCTGCCGCTCCCACCCTTCGAGCATCGCCAGGGTCTGCCCTTTGTGCCGCGCGAAATGACGTCCCGCATATTCGGTGACGTCGAGCGGCACAATCCTCTCCACGGCCTCGATGATCACTCGTGCGAGCGGTGTCGAGCGCGGTGCGCACAGACCGGTCGCGGCGCGAACGGCCTCGCTGGCCGCTGCGCTCGGCCTCCGCAGGTGTGATTTCAGCTCTGCCCAACTGCCATCCCGGATGCTCAGCTCTGCCACGAAGGGGATGAAGACCGCTGGGGTTCGGATGAGTGCGGGCAGCGGCACCGGCAGGACGAGAGAGCCGAGCGCCCGCGACAGCCTGCGCACAGCGGCGCCAGGTCCGCCGGCGAGGGATCCGAGCTTGCCGGCGAGGAGAAATCGCGGTGCCCCGGCCGGAGCCCAGTACCTCACCTCTCGCCCGGTTGTGGCTGCCGCTCCGTCGAGCCCTTCTGCACTGCGCAGGTCTTCGCTGCGCCCGTCTTCGCTACGCCGGTCTTCGCTGCGCCCATCTTCACCGGGGTCGAGACGCTCGGACAGGAACGCCGGACCGAAGACGACAACCTCGGCGCCGGGGAACAATTCGCGCGTACGGTCGAGGTCACCCTCGACCTGGCTCGTCGTCGCTATGAACGTCGGTGCCAACTCATTGATCGCCGAGGCGACCGCCCCGTCCAGATCTCCCGGCCGAGTCGTAAGGACGACGAGATCCCACCGTACGCGCATTCGCGACCGAGTAGTGGCTTCATGTCGATCATCGTCGAGGAGTGTGTCCCAGCCGGTGACGGTGACCCGCCTCGTGCTCGCCACATCGCTGACCGTCCACCCGGTTCCAGGACCGTTGGCCTTCGGCAGACCGTCCGCGGTTGCGACCTCAGGGATCGATGCGAGGGACTCTCTTCTGCCACGGTCAGTGCCTGAGCGCCACTGTGGTCCCGCCGAGCGCGCCTGCCCCGGATCGAGCCACCCGATCCGCCGCGGATAGGCCGCCTGCGGGCGCGGGATCGAGGCTCGGGTGGCAACCGCCACCTCATGTCGATCGGTGAAGAGAGCAGCGCTAGCGATGCTGATGGCACCGGCTCCCTGGAAGAGAATTCTCATATGACTCCGTCGTCAATCCTGTCGCTCGCGTCGGCCGGACTACGGCTCGTTCGCGTACGAAAAGCTCCTCGGGAGTCGCGACCACGATTGTGGTTGCGACTCCCGAGGAGCTGGATGCTCAGATGCCGTGTGACCGATGGCTCAGGACGCGAGGACTTCGTCCAGCAGCGCCTCGGCTTCAGATTCCTCTTTCTTCTCGGCAAGTGCGAGTTCGGAGACGAGGATCTGGCGGGCTTTCGACAGCATGCGCTTCTCGCCGGTCGACAGGCCGCGGTCCTGCTCGCGACGCCACAGGTCACGAACCACTTCGGCGACCTTGATCACGTCACCGGACTGCAGCTTCTCAAGGTTCGCCTTGTATCGGCGGGACCAGTTGGTCGGCTCTTCGACGAATTCGGCTCGGAGAACATTGAAGACCTTCTCAACGCCTTCTTCTCCGACGACGTCCCTCACGCCCACGAGATCGCAGTTGTCAGCGGGAACTTCGATCACTAGATCACCATGGGCGACCTGGAGCTTGAGATACAGTTTCTCCTCACCTTTTATGGTTCGCTTCTTGATTTCTTGGATTGTCGCTGCACCGTGATGTGGATAGACAACAGTGTCGCCGACCTGGAAACTCATATTCTCTTCAAACCCCTTTCGCGGACTTCCAGTTTACCATGAGGCGCGCCACAGAAATCGTTCAGGTAGCGGAATCTTCGTGCTAGGCTCCGCACCTCGGGCCCGAGCTGACGGTCGAATTGAAGGTCGAAACAGGCGTCAGATCCACGGTTGAATCAGCAGTCAGATCGACGGTCGAATCTGCGTTCAGATCAGCGGTCGATCCGAAGGTCGAATCAGCGGTCGAATCAGCAGTCAGATCAACCGTCAGTTCAGCAGTCGATTCAAAGGGCGTCTCGGGCACGGGACGGGATCATCACCGACGGATCTGCGAAGTCTGCCGCGAGGCCCGCGCCCGGGTCCGCAGAAGCTCGCGCCCGCCCCGGCAGAAGCTCGCGCCTGGTCCCGCAGAAGCCCACCCTCAGTTCTACAGCGGGTCAAAAACCAGGTAGTATTCAGACTGATCGTGTATTGCCACTTCAAGGAGCACAATGAAACGGCACAACCGCGCGGCTCTCGCAGTTGCCGCACTCGCTCTCGTTATCCCCGTCAGCGGATGTGCAAGCCTGCTGTCGCCGCATCAGACGGCCGACTACCACTACAACGCCGGTGATGGCGCTTGGGGAACAGTCGGTGACGTCGAGGTTCGCGGTCTCATGATGATCATGGACAAGTCCGGCGACGGACCTGCGCAGCTGTTCTTCACTCTCATCAACAAGGGCGATTCGTCCGCTTCGGTGACGATCGACGTCGCCGGCGAGACCGTGAGTGAGACCGTCGACGCCGGTAAGACCTTCGTCCAGGATCCTGAGAGCCAGGCTTCCTCGACCGAGAAGCCGATCGAGCTGAAGAACCTCGATGCCAAGCCCGGCGATCTCATCGATGTCACCGTCAGCGTCGGCGGCGAAGAGAAGACCATCGAGGCCCAGGTGCTCTCGGACGCCCTGCCGTACTACGAGAACTACGTCCCCACCGAGTCGCCTTCCGAGGTGCCCAGCGATGACGCCACCTCAACCGAGCAGGCCGCTGATCCGACCGAGCCGGCCGGCGATTCCACCGAACCTGCGGGTGACTCGACCGCTGCCGCCGAAGGCTGAGACCGCCGAAAGCTGAAACACCCACACTGAAGGAGCCGCACACATTTCGTGTGCGGCTCCTTCAGTGTCTCTGGTCTGATTGCCCTCGTCCCTGATCGGGACCGACCTCAAGTCGGGCTTCTTCCCTGACCGGGCCCCGAGTCCGGGTCAGGCCTCGAATTTGTACCCGAGGCCGCGGACCGTGGTCAGCAGGCGCGGCTCCGAGGGGTTCTGCTCGACCTTTGCGCGCAGCCTCTTGACGTGGACGTCGAGGGTCTTCGTATCCCCCACGTAGTCTTCGCCCCAGATCCGGTCGATGAGCTGGCCGCGGGTCATCACGCGCCCGGAGTTGCGGACGAGGATCTCGAGCAGTTCGAACTCCTTGAGCGGCATCGACAGCTCTTCGCCGCGGACGGAGACCACGTGGCGTTCCACATCGATGCGGACACCGCCGGCTTCGAGGACCGATTCGTCATCGTAGCTCTCGGACTCAACATTGCGACGCAGCACCGCCCGCACACGCGCCAGCAGCTCACGTGAGGAGTACGGCTTGGTCACATAGTCATCGGCGCCGAGCTCCAGCCCGACCACCTTGTCGATCTCCGAGTCCTTGGCCGTGAGCATGATGATCGGCACGTTCGACTTCGACCGCAGTTCGCGGCAGACTTCCGTGCCCGAGACCCCGGGCAGCATGAGATCGAGCAGGACCAGATCGGCACCATTGCGGTCGAATTCCGCGAGAGCCTTCACACCGTCCTCGGCGACCGTCACCTCGTACCCTTCCTTCCCGAGCAGGTAGGACAGGGGGTCCGAGAACGAGTCCTCGTCCTCGACAAGAAGAATTCGAGTCACGTCGTGAGTTTCCTTTGTTCGCTTCCGGTTGACAGATCCTGGGGCTCCGCGGTCTCCTCGGCCGCGTCGCCGTCTTCTTCATTATCACCGAGATCGTCCTCGGATGCGCTGCGAACATCATCGTTGCGAACAGCAGCATGGTCATCGACGTCGACATCATTGTCGTTGACGTCATCGTCCGCCGAGGCGGTCCCGGGCGACCGCTGCCCCGCCGGGATCTCCTCGTCGACGGCGGCATCGGCATCGGCATCGGCGGAGTGTTCGATGAGCACTCCCGCCGGCGCCTCGGAACTCGCCTCGTATTCGGACGCACCGCCGGCCAGCGGCAGTACGATCGTGAAGGTCGAGCCCTTGCCCAGCTGACT
Organism: Brevibacterium sp. CCUG 69071; assembly: GCF_021023135.1. GTDB lineage: Bacteria > Actinomycetota > Actinomycetes > Actinomycetales > Brevibacteriaceae > Brevibacterium. The sequence goes on along the minus strand of NZ_PGFV01000002.1, from coordinate 126,787 downwards.
CCAGACCCGCACCTCTCCGCCGTGGGTGGCGATGATGTGCTTGACGATGCTCAGCCCCAGTCCGGTGCCTCCGGTGATCCGGGAGCGGGCCGGATCCACTCGGTAGAAGCGTTCGAAGACGCGCTCGGTGTCCTGCGTCGAGAGTCCGATGCCCTGGTCGGCCACCGAGATCTCGACACGTTCGTCGACGAGATCGACGCCGACGCCGACGCGGGTGCCGTCGGGAGAGTAGTTGATGGCGTTGTCGATGAGGTTGCGCACCGCATTGACCAAAAGTTCGTAGTTGCCCTCGATGAGCATGTCCGTCGGGGGCGAGACCTCGATGTGGATGTTCTTGCCCTCCGCCCGCGTGCGGGCACGGTCGGCGGCATCGTCGACCACCTCGGCGGCGGAGATCTTCTCTGTGGTCGCCGGTGCCGCATGGTCCTGCACCCGGGAGAGATCGATGATCTCCTGCACCAGCTGGGTCAGCCGCTTCGACTCGCGCTGCATGCGACCGCCGAATCGTTCGACGGCGTCGGGATCGTCGGAGAAGTCGGTGACCGCCTCGGCGAGCAGGGCCATCGCCCCGATCGGTGTTTTGAGCTCATGGGAGACGTTGGCGACGAAGTCGCGGCGAACGGCATCGACGCGTTTGGACTCGGTCTGGTCGTCGCAGAGGACGAGGACGAAGGAGGTGCCCAAGGGCGCGATCCGGGCGTGGAGGAAGCGGAGGATCGAATCGGATCCCTCCCGCTTCTGCTCGAGATCGATCTCTTCGATCAGACCCCGGGCGCGAACCCGGCCGACCATCGACAGCATCTGCGGGGAGGCCAGTGAGTGGCCTCTGACCAGGCCGAAGGTATAGGCGGCCGGGGAGGCCTTGACGACATCGTCGCCGGCATCGATGACGATCGCGGCGGACGAGAGAACGGCGAGCACCTCGGCGATGCCTTCGGGAAGATCGTCCTCGGAATGCAGATCGGCAGCATCACGGGAGCGTTCGCTGAAACGAAACGCCAAAATGCCCGCTATGCCCAGTCCCAGCCCGACGATGCCGGTCAGGACCGCTACAATCAAGAGATCCACGACCTCAAGCTTATGCGCAGTCACCTTGCCGGACCTACCGAATTCACCTCGGACCGGGAGTTTTGCCGAGGAATTCACCTCCGCGAAAGACGGCATTCATGCGCCGGTGCGAAGCTGTGGTCAGTGTGCCCGCACGTGGGCACTTCCCCCCTCACCCATGAGATTAAGGAACCGCTGTCAATGCGCGAAGTCTTCAGAAACGAACTGGACGAACTGGCCACGCAGCTGGTCGACATGTCAACAAAGGTGCTCGAGGCCATCCAGGTTGCCAATCAGTCCCTGCGCAACAATGACCTGGATTCGGCCGAGAAGGTCATCGAGGCCGACGCCACCATCGACAACATGCAGTACGCCCTCGACCAGCAGGCAGCCGAAATGCTCGCCCTGCAGGCCCCCGTCGCCGCCGATCTGCGAGCCGTCATCGGTTCGCTGCGGATGTCGGCCTCCCTCGAGCGGATGGGCGACCTGGCCCGCCACATCGCCCAGCAGGTGCGGATCCGCTACCCCGAGTCCGCGATCCCCGAGCCCTTCGCGGACACCTTCACCCGGATGGGCGAATCAGGAGAGAAGATCGCCGAGGCGACGCAGAGCCTGCTCTCGAACCCCGGCCTGTCCGCGGTGCCCACGATCAATGCGATCGACGAGGAGCTCGACGAACTGCACCTGAGCGTCTTCGCCAAGCTCGCCGAGGCTCCTGCCGGCAGCCTCGCCCCGCGCCACATCGCCGATGTCACACTGCTCTCGCGTTACTACGAGCGTTTCGGCGATCACGCCGTGTCGGTGTCCCAGAAGGTCGAATACCTGCTCACCGGCAACTGGGAGCCCTACCTGTCGAAGAAGTGATTCCGCTCCTCGCGGGACTGCCCGGCATCTGCCGGGCGGTCTCCGTGAGGAATCGAGTTGAGCTCACCGGCCCGACGTCGCAGCTGCGACGTCGGGCCTTTCGCTGACCACGACCTTGCGTCGTCTCCTGCGTGCTCCCCCGCGGAGGCTGCGGGCGATCGTCTTCAGCACCCCGGTCGTGACGGCGACGCCGAAGAGCAGGAGCACCCCGCCGATGAGTTCGGGCATGGTGGGCCGGTCACCGAGGACGAGCCACGCCGAGAGCACCCCGACCACGGGCACCAGCAGGGAGAACGGCGCCACCTGCGAGGCGGGGAACCGGGCGAGCAGCGAGTTCCAGATGACGTACCCCACGAGCGAGGCCAAGCCGGCGGTGTAGACGATCGAGGCGACGACGCCCCAGGTGGGATGCGTGATCGCATGGGCCACCTCGGCGGGGCCGTTGATCACGGTGGCGAGGGCGAGCATCGGGATGGGGACGACGATCGCCGACCACACGGTCATCTGCACTCCGTTCGTGCCTTCCTTGACCCCGCGGGCGATGACGTTGCCGATGGCCCAGGACAGGGCGGCGCCGAGGGCCACGACGAAGGCGAGGACCGAGACGTCGGCCTGCAGGCTCGCCCCGATCACGCACAGGCCGGCGAGACCGATGAGGATGCCGATGACCTGGCGGCGGGCCGGGATCTCGCGCAGGGCGAGCGCCGCGACGAGGACGGTGAAGGCCGCTTGGATCTGAATAACGATCGAGGTCAGCCCGGGTGGCAGACCGAGATACATGGACGTATAGAGCAGGCCGAACTGTCCGGCAGACATGAAGACGCCGATGAGGAGGATGCGGCCGAAGGAGCCGCGCGGGAACTTCACGAAGAAGATCGCCGGCAGGACGACGAAGGTGAAGCGGGCGGCGACGAGGAGCAGCGGCGGCCAATCGCGCAGGCCGAAGTCGATGAAGATGAAGTTGACGCCCCAGAGGACGACGACGAGCAGAGCGAGCATGTAGTGAACGGGCCTCATAGACTCAAGCGTCCCAGCTTTGCGATCAAAATTCTATTGAACAAAACTCAGTGGTTTCGTTAAAATTATTTGATGATCGACATACTCGCGCTGCGCACCCTCGTCGCCTTGGACTCGGCCGGTTCGGTGACGGCGACGGCCGATGCTCTCGGGTACACCTCGGCGGCGATCAGCCATCAGCTGCAGAAGCTCTCCCGGTACCTCGGAGCACCCGTGACGGAGCGGACCGGGCGGGGAATCGCCCTGACTCCGATGGGGCGCGAGCTCAGCCGCCGCGGGGCCGAGCTGCTCCAAGATCTCGAGAGCCTCGAGACCGAGGCCCGGGCCCGGTCAGGAGAACCGCGCGGGCGGATCACGGTGGGCGGATTCTCCACAGGGATCCGCGGAGTCCTCGTGCCCTCGCTGCCGCGGCTCAAGAGCACCGCACCGGAGCTGACGATCACGAACATCGAGGAGGAGCCCGCTGAGCTCATCGACATGGTCACGGCCGGACGGATCGACGCCTCGCTGATCTTCGACTGGAGGGAGTCCTCGCCGCTGCTGAAGTCGAGCCTGAATTCCGAGCTCATCGCCGTCGACCGGGCGGACATCGTCATGCATCGCGATCACCATCTGGCAGGGCGGGAGCAGGTGACCCGCGAGGACCTCCTCGGCGAGGTGTTCGTCTCGGCCCCGCGCAACGGCGTGTGCCATCGCTGGCTGACAGCGCTGTTCGAGTCGCTCAACGCCGAACCGCGGATCGAGTACTGGGCGATGGAGTACGACACCCAGATCGAGTTCGTCCGGGCGGTGGGGGCGCTGGCGCTGGTGCCCAGGCTGGGTCGGCCGCACCTGCCCGATGACGTCACCGTCGTCGAACTCGACGACCCGAACATCGCCCGCTGGATCTATCTCGTGTGGCGGGCGTCGATGAGTGCATCCCCGGCGATCGCCCTCCTGCTTGAGGAGATGAGGACGATCGCCGAGGCGGGTGCCGCCGACTGAGTCTCAGCGTCCCTGGTTGGCAACCTGGCCGATCGCGGCCTCGGCGGCTGCCGGATCGAGGTAGGTGCCGCCGGGCTTGACCGGGGTGAAGTCCTCGGTGAGCTCGTAGTGCAGAGGGATGCCGGTCGGAATGTTCAGGCCGGTGATATCGGCATCGGAGATCCCGTCGAGGTGCTTGACCAGGGCACGCAGGGAGTTGCCGTGGGCGGCCACGAGCACGGTGCGGCCGACAGTGAGTTCGGGGACGAGTACGTCGTACCAGTAGGGCAGAAGACGGTCGATGACATCCGCGAGGCATTCGGTGCGCGGAAGCGAGTCGCCGAGGTTGGCGTAGCGGGCTTCGCCGGCCTGGGAGAACTCGGAGCTGTCGGTGAGCGCCGGAGGCGGGGTGTCGAAGGAGCGGCGCCAGGTCATGAACTGCTCTTCGCCGAACTCCTCGCGGATCTCCTTCTTGTCCTTGCCCTGCAGGGCGCCGTAGTGGCGTTCGTTCAGCCGCCAGCTGCGGTGCACGTCGAGCCAGGAGAGGTCAGCGGCCTCGAGCGCGATGTTTGCGGTGAGGATGGCTCGCTTGAGGCGTGAGGTGTGAACGACGTCGGGGATGAGGTCGGCCTCGCGCAGGAGTTCGCCGGCGCGTTTGCCCTCGGCTCGCCCTTTGTCCGTCAGGGGCACGTCGACCCAGCCGGTGAACAGGTTCTTCTGGTTCCATTCGCTCTCGCCGTGGCGCAGCAGGATGAGGTTATAGGTCATGGCAGTATTTTCGCACGACCGCCTCGGCGAGCGCAGGACCGGACCGCTTCTCAGTATTCGGGTCGCCGTCTCGGATCCCAGGACGGTCAGGGTAGCCTGATCCCATGTCCGAAACTTCACCGTCGAAGGCGGCTGCACCGACCGCAGACCGCAACTCGATCATCGCCGTCACCGCTCTGCCGCTCCTCGTCGTCATCGCCGGGGTCCTCGGGTTCCTCACACCCGAGACCTTCACTCCCCTGGCGCCCACGATCACCTGGGCGCTCGGCGTGGTCATGTTCTTCATGGGACTGACCCTGACTCTGCCGGACTTCGCGCGGATCGCGAAGAAGCCGTGGATCGCCGCCCTCGGCGTGGTCACGCAGTTCATCGCGATGCCGCTGCTCGGTCTCTTCGTCGTCACCGTCTTCGGACTGCCCGCCGAGATCGCCGTCGGCGTCATCCTCGTCGGCTGCGCCCCGGGCGGAACCGCATCGAACGTCGTGACCTATCTGGCCAAGGGCGACACCGCCCTGTCCGTGTCGATCACGACGCTCTCGACCCTGCTGGCGCCGGTTCTCACACCGCTGCTCACCCTGTGGCTGGCCGGCTCGTACATGGAGGTCCCGTTCTGGTCGATGTTCATCTCGATCTGCCAGACCGTGCTGCTGCCCGTCATCGTCGGCGTCATCGTCCGGCTGGTGGCCTCGAAGTTCGTCGACAGCATCTCCGCGATCCTGCCCTGGCTGGCGTCGATCGCCATCGCCTACATCGTCTCGATCGTCGTCGCCGGATCCGCCGGGTCGATCGCCACCGCAGGCATCCTCGTCCTGCTGGCCGTCATCACCCACAATGTGCTCGGCCTGGGCATCGGCTACGCCGTGGCCGCGGCCTGCCGACTCGACACCCCGACGAGGCGGGCTCTGTCCTTCGAGGTCGGACTTCAGAACTCGGGCCTGGCGTCGACCCTGGCCACGACCTACTTCTCTCCGCTGGCGGCGCTGCCCGGAGCGGTCTTCAGCGTCTGGCACAACGTCTCCGGAGCGCTCCTGGCTTCGATCTTCGCTCGACGGCCGTATGGCCATCCGCCCGTCGACCTGGCCGCCGGCGAGCCGACCGCCGATGACGAGCGCCGCGCCGAGACACCGGCGACCGAGCGGTGAACGGGACCGGCGGATCGCCTCTGCCCGGTCCTGCCGGCGGGTTCTCCGAGTTCGCTCCGTCGGTTCTGGAGCTGGCGTCACGGCGGTTCCTCATCCGGCGTGCCGTGGAGTCCGATCTGCCGAGTCTCGTCGCACTCTTGCAGGACGATGTCCTCGGTGCACACCGCGAAGGAGCTGGTGCGGCTTCGGGCGAGGGTGAGCTTTCGCCCGAGGACTTCGAGACCTATCGGCGCGCCTTCGATCTCATCGACGCCGATGCGAACCAACTCCTCGTCACGATCGAGGACGAGCCGTCCGGGGTCGTGGTCGGCACCCTTCAGCTCAGTCTGCTTCCTAGCCTCTCGCGCCGGGGCTCGACCCGACTGCAGATCGAGGCGGTGAGAATCGGCCGGGAGGCTCGGGGCATCGGACTGGGCACCGCGGTCTTCGAGTGGGCGCACGAGTGCGGGCGACGCTTCGGGGCGACGCTGGCACAGCTGACGACCGACAGGTCACGCCATGATGCGCAGTGCTTCTACTCACGGCTCGGCTACACCGCCAGTCATGAAGGACTCAAGCTCGACCTCGGCGAGTGACCGGTCCGGTTCGCGGGCGCATATGTTTCGCGGGCCTGCCACGTCCCCGGCCCGCGCCCCCGACCCGCCGTACCCCGCGCCACGGCCCGCACGGCAGTCCCTGTCAGCTCACATCCACTTCACGCCGTCGACCTCGAATTCCCGGATCCGGTAGGCGATCATCTCGGTCAACAGCTCGGCGGGGATCGCGCGATCGTAGTACAGCTTGATCGAACCCTTCCCTGTCTCGAAGTCGGTGAGCCGATCAGCGAAGGCTTCCTTGGTGCTCGGCGTGAAGACGAAGTTCGCATGCTTCGAGTATCCGGCGAAGGCGAAGAGGATCGTGTCGAGGAAGTAGGACGGATTGCCCCATTTCAGTCCCTCGCCCGCGGTGGGAGCGCCCGCTCGGCTGAGATCGCGCAGCCGGCGGAGGAAGTCCCGCTTCTCTGCATCTTCGAAGGTCTCGATGTACTCATCGACGTTGCCGGGTCTGCTGAGATCGATCCGCTTGATCATGCGGGACCTTGCTTCTCATCGGGCCCTTGCTTTTCAATGTTCGACTCGGCCGCCTCGGTGTTCCTCGTAGTCGACCCGGCCGCCTCGGCGACCCTCACGGTCGATTCTGCCGAGCCTGCCGACTCCGGGGACTCCGGGGACTCCGGGAACTCCGGGGACTGCTCCGACTCTGCTCCGAGGAACTCATTGTCGGGTCCGCTGAGCACGTCTTCGAAGGCAGCGAGGTTCCGGGTGGACTCCCCGCGGCTGATCCGCCAGGCCCACTCCTTCTTCATCCCGGTCAGGAAACCGATGAGCAGGAGTTCGTTGAACGCGGAATCGGCGGTCGCCAACATCGCACCGAGCAGAACGTCGAGTTCCTCGAGGAGCCGTTCACGCGGGATGCTCGCCCGCAGATACACATCGCCGAGGCTGTCGATGGCGAAGGTCACCGGACCCGGTCTGAGATTCTTCAGCAGCAGCCAGCGGTTGAATTCGGCGGCGTTCTCATCCGGGTGGCGGATGACGAAGGCCTGCAGGTGCGCGGTGCGGGCGAAGACGCTGATCGCCACGTTGGTCTTGAGCTTCTTCTCCCCTGGCAGGGTGACGACGATCTCGGATTCCTCCACGGAATCGACGTCGACCCCGTTCTCCTCGGCCCAGCTGCGGACTCCGCTCAGAATCGCCTCGGTGTCGGTGCTCATTGTCTCTGTCCTTCCCTTGCCGATCGTCAGCTGCCGGTTCGCTCACCGGCTTCGCTCACTCGTTCGGTCACCCGTCCGGTCGCCCGTCCGGTCGCTCACTCGTCCGGTCATCCGCCGCAGGACGAGACCTCGGCGGGCTCCGCGGCACCGGCGCCCACGCTGACCGGCACCGCCTGGTCATCGTCGATCCCGAGCGCGCCGAGCACGACCTGCACGGTGACCGACCAGTCGAAACGTGCCGAACGTGCGGTGGCATGCGCGGACAGCTCCGCCCTCAGTGCGTCGTCGAGGAGCAGCCGTTCGAGCGCCATCGCCCAGTGCCGCGGATTGTGGTCGGCGATGAGAACGCCTGAGAAGTCGTGTTCGACGACCTCAGGCAGGCCGCCCACCGCCGAGGCGATCGCCGGCAGCCCCGAGGCTGCGGCCTCGACGGCAACGAGACCGAAGGATTCGCTGCGGGAGGGCACGAGCAGCACATCGGCGGCACGGTAGTAGTCGACGAGTTCCCCGGCGGGAACCGGTCGTCTGACCTCGACGCTGGGTTCGGCCGCGATCGCCGAGGCGAGTTCGCGCAGATAGGCCGACGAGGCGCGGGCCGGAGCAGTGGATCTCTCAACCGCCGCATCCTTCGTCGTTCCCGGCTGCGTTCCCGATGCCTCGTCCCTCGTCGTCCCCGGCTTTGCGGCCGTCGCCGTGCCCGTCGCCGTGCCCGGTGCCGGACCCGTCTCTCCACCGGAGACCGCGCCGAGGAGGATCCCTCGTGTGCGGGAGGCCAGCCGCGGGTTGTTTTCCCGCAGCCCGGCCAAGGCGTCGACGACGATATCGGTGCCTTTGATGAACTGCATGCGGCCGACGTAGAGCACGATGGACTCCTCGGCGTCGAAGCCGAGTCTGCTCCGTGCCGCCGCCCGGTCGCCGGGGGTGTAGAGATCATGGTCCACCCCGGGTCGGGCGATGACGACCGCGTCCGGGTCCGCGCCGAGTTCGTGGATGAGATCGCGTCGTTCGGCCGGGGTGTTGGCGACGATGAGGTCCGCCGCCGAGGCGATCGCCTCCTCGGCGCGCAGCCGCTGGGGTCGCTCGTGGCTGGTCTCCGAATCACGGTTCTTGACCGCGCCGATCGTGTGCATGCTCACGACGATCCGCGGGGCCGTCGTGCCGTCCTCGGAGGTTCGGTACCGCTGGGCCCGCAGCGCCGCCTCGGCGGAGATCCAGTAGTGCGCCCAGATCAGGTCAGCACCGGTGAACCCGGGTTCGGCCAGCAGCAGGACGGAGAGTTCGTCGATCGCGTCGGCGAGCTCGTCCTTGCTGCCCGCCGCGATCGGCAGCTGATGAAGGGTGATGTTCTCGGCGATGTGCAGGGTCGCCGACGCGGGCTCGGAAGATCCGAACGCACGAGAACCACCAGCGGCGCGGGCGGTACGAGAGGCGCCGGCGGTGTCAGCAGCGCTCGACGCAGCCTCTGTCCCGCATCCGTCGATGCCGCCGGGGTCGGCAGTGTAGACGTCGACGATGTGGCCCTGCTCGGCGAGGGCGCGCACCGATTGGTCGACGTAGACGTTCATTCCTCCCGCGTCGCCCTGACCCGGTTGGGCCGCGGGCGAGGTGTGGAGGGAGAGGATGGAGATGCGCACGATGACAGTCTAGTCAGAGAACCCGGTCGGTGAACTCAGCCGGTGAACTCAGCCGAAGAACTCGCCGAGGATGCGACGGACCTCGTGGCGGCCGCGCCACAGGATCGAACCGGCGGGCAGAATCTCGAGCCGGGAGTCGGGGATCGCGGCCGCGATCGACTCGGCGATCTCCACGGGGTGGGCGGGATCGTCGGTGTGGGTGAGGACGAGGATCTCACCGGGGAACCGCGCAAGGGCCGCGAGCCGCTCGTCCACGGCACCGTAATCAGCGCCAGCGTCGACCGCGCCACCGTCGACCGCGTCAGCGCCACCGTTACCAGCGACAGCGTCGTCCGCGTCAGCGCCACCATTGCTCGAGACACCATCAACCGCGATCTCGAGGGTGAGTCCGAGGCCGTCGGACATATCGGTCTCCACGAGGTTCTCGGCCTTCGCTCTCGTCCACGCCCGGGCGGGGAGCAGATCGGCCACCTCGGCGGGTTCCCGGGACAGCATGAGATCGGTGATGCCCTCGATGTCGGCAGCGGCGACCAGTCCGCGCAGAGTCTCGAGGTAGGAGCGGTTGCGGTCGAGCACCTCGGCGGTGAATCCGGTGAAGGAGGCGGGGAGGACGAGCGCGACCTTCTCCAGCTGCCGGGTCACGGGATGCCCGTTGCTGATGAGGTTGAGCAGTCCGCCCGCGGACATCGACACTCCCAGGGCCCGGGTCGCCGAGGTGGTGCGCAGGGCCTCGGCGAGCGCCTCGGCGATCTGCGGATAGGTCCACCCCGGTCCGGGCGAGGGCCTGCCGCCGTGTCCCGGAAGATGGAGGAAATGGCGGGTGCCGGTGATTCCGGTGCCGAAGGGACGGGTATCGCGGATCGCGCCGGCGAAGCCGTGGGAGAAGAGTGTGCGGGGTTCACCGGATCCGAAGGTGGCGATGTAGCCGGCGTCGGGGCCGGGCAGGTTGAGGTCGTTCGTCATCGGTGTCGTGGCATCGTTCGTCATACGCCTATGTGCCGCTCAGCGACGGCGATTGCGAGGATCGATGGCCTTGATCTTGGGGCGAACGTCGGTGAGGTAGACGATGCCGGCGACGAGCGCGATGAGGTTGAGGAAGATCATCCGCATGCCCAGGGGCGGGAGCGCGATGAGGGCGATGGCCAGCCCGACGCCGAGGATGATGACCCAGAACTTCTTGCTCTGCTTGTCCACCGCACGGTAGTTCTCGTCCTTATAGCGGAGGCTGTCGATGAACGCCCAGATCTGGACGATGAATGCGGCCACCGACAGGGCGAGAAAGACGAGGCGCTGAAAGTCGGCGATGTATTCCATCCCCACAGCCTAGCAATCGCGGAGGCGCGGAGCATCGCCCGGCGGCGGTTCCTGGGCGAATCCCCACCACCGCCTCATCCCGCGCTCAGCCGCGAGCGTCCGAGCGCTCCGTCACAGGATGCCGGTCATCCGGATGACCGCGCAGACTCCCATGCCGAGGAACACGCACAGCAGCATCGGCATCCGCAGGATCGCGGCGAGGACGCCCACGCCGACGCCGATGAGTCGAGCCGGATCGGCGATGTCCTGACCATCGAAGACCGCCGTGGTCGCGAACACCGCACCGATGAGCACGACCGTTGCCCGGTCCATCCACATCGTCACCCGCGAGGTCGAATCGCCGCCACCGTCGGATCCTGCCGCCGAGGCGGTCGGAGCGTTGGGCCCATCCTCCACCGAGGTGGGCGAGGCGCTGAATCCTTCACCCGCCGAGGTGGGCTGAACGCTGGCCCCTTCCCCCACCGAGGTGCTCGCGTCGTCCGATCCGGCGCCTGCCGGGACGGGCACGGCACGGCGACGCTCGCCCTTCGTGGCGATCGCCCCACCGAGCTTCACCCCGGCGAAGCGCATGACATAGGTGCCGATGCTCAGCGCGGCGAGCGCAATGAGGAAGCTGACGGCGTTCATCGTCTCCCCTCCTCGGATTCTGCGCTGACGGATTTCGCAGTCGCGGCCTTCGCGGTGACGGGTCTCGCAGCCTCGGCGCCGTCTCGATGCTGCACGCCCGCAGATTCGCTCGCGGTCTCGGGCGCGCCTCCGGGCTCGTTCGTCGCCCCACCTCGGCGCTTCCTCACTGCGGCGCGGATCAGCCATCCCACGGCGACGAAGACGAAGACCGACAGCGAGGTCACCGCTCCGAGGCCGAGCGGCAGGATCGGAGTCAGGGCCACGGCGATGACGATGCCGACGACGGTCAGCGTCAACGTCGCACGGTTCTTGAGGTCGCCGCGGATGAGGCAGAAGAGAATGATCGGGAACGCCGCATCGAGGCCGAGCATATCGGCGTCGATGACCCCGCCGAGCCATTGGCCGAGCATCGCCCCGCTCGGCCACATCAGAGCGATGGCGGCACCCATGAGCAGGAACGCGTGCCAGCGCTCCCGGTCATTCGCACCGATGCGGGAGATCGCGGTGGACTCATCGTTGACCCAATGGGAGGCGATGAGTGCGCGCCAGTCCAGTGGGAAGAAGCGGCCGACGGAGACGCCGAAGGCGAAGTTCCGGGAGTTCACGAGCAGACCGGCGAGCACGGCGAGGATCGGGGCGCCACCGGCGGCGATGACTCCGACGAAGGTGAACTCGGCAGCACCGCCGAGGGCGAACATGGCCAGCAGCAGGGTCTGCCACCAGGGGAATCCGGAGACGGCCGAGATCGCACCATAGGACATGGCGACCGCAATGATGGTGACGGTGACGATCGCCACCGACCGATAGGTGGAGCCGGGGAGCACCCGCCGGCCCGTCCGAAATACTGAACCCATGTTCCATATACTGCACGCCCCTAATATGTTCGTCAACCCGAACGACTAGACGCTATGATGAACAAATGAGTTCTCGAGCTTCCGACGATTCACTCAGCGGTGGCGAGCCGGCCGCGCAGCAGTCCTCTGCGGACCGGCAGCCCTCGCCGGCCGCGCAGCCCTCGCCCGCCTCACAGTCCTCGCCGGCCGCACAGTCTTCACCGAGCCAGCAGATCGCCACCGCGCTTAAGCGGGAGCGCGTGCGTGCGGGGCTGAGCCTCTCGGAAGTCGCCCGACGTGCGGGAATCGGCAAGTCGACGATGTCCGGACTCGAGACGGGCGCCGGCAACCCCAGCCTCGAGACCATGTGGGCACTGGCCGCGGCCCTCGACATCCCGCTGGCGCGGCTGCTCGATCCGCCCCCGCACGAGGTGGCGCTGCTGCACACCAGGGACATGCCGAGCCTGCCCTCGACGACGGCGAACTATGTGGCCACTCTGCTCTCGGCGTCACCGACGAGCGCTCGACGTGACATCTACTTCATCCAGGCCGAACCCGGAGAGCCCCGGGAATCACAGCCGCACCCGCAGGGGACGATCGAACACGTGATCCTCGGCCGTGGGGCCGCGCGCATCGAGGTACTCGGGCAGTCGTACGAACTCGGCGTCGGCGACTATCTCACCCACCCCGGCGATCAGCCGCACACCTTCACCGCGCTCGAAGAGGGCACCAATGCCGTATTCGTCGTCGAAAGCAGCTGAGAGCCCCAGCTGACAACACCAGCTGAGAGCCCCAGCTGAGAGCCCCAGCTGACAACGCCAGCGGAGAACGCTCCGCTCGGACTACTCCGCCGGCGGTCCTTCGGCTTCGTCCTCCGCCAGGGGCGGGAGCCGTGAGTGGGCGGCGTCGTTGGTCAGTCCGGCGGCCTGGAGGAGATCGGCGGCAACGGGGCGCAGCAGCAGAACCAGGGACTCGTCGTGGATGTCCCAGGTCGACTTCGCCCGCGGATCGAGTCCGCCGGCGGCCTCGGACAGCGCCGCCTCGGCGAGGGACCGATCGGTGCCGCGGCGCAGCGCAATCTCGAGTTTCTTCGCACCATCGGCCAGGGAACCGACGTAGCCGCCGATGATCGGCTTCTCGACGCCGAGCTCGGTGATGCCGACGACCCTGCGGGCGATCACCCGGATCGTCCGCATCGCCCGGTCGGAGTAGGTGTGAGCGCGGGAGAGACGAGTCACCTCGGCGGCATGTCGTCGGGCTCGCGCATTGATCTTCGCGGCTTCCTGCGACACCTTGAGCGACGATCCCCAGGAATCGATGATGTCCTGCGTCTCGCGGGCGCGGGTGAGCGCGCGGGTGGCCATCTCGGGGTCCGATTCGCGCAGCGCCTTGGCCATCATCTCGAGCACCGCGTTGATCTCCTCGAGCAGGTTCGCGGCCAGTCGCCTCGGCGCTTTGCGGGCATCGCGTGGGATGAGGAAGGCGAGGAGGATCGCGCATACCGAGCCGGCCAGGGCGTCGAGCGTGCGCGGGAACGCCATCGTCGACGAGGTTGCGGGAACTACGACGACGTAGACGGACTGCACGGCGATCTGGGTGATGAAGATGCCCCCGGAGTTGAGGACGGTGCCGATGAACAGGCCGATGGCCAGGGTCACCGCGAGCTGCCAGATGCCGCCGCCGTAGACGTTGACGAGGAATTCGCCGACCAGCACTCCGAAGGTCGCACCGAAGCCGATCTCCAGTGCCCGACGCAGGCGGCGATCGGTCACGGGTCCGATGCCCACCGCCGAGGCGACGGCGGCGAGGAAGGGATAGGGGTGACCGAGCACATAGACGCAGAAGGAGTAGGCCGCGGTCGCCGCGATCGGAATCTGGATCAGCTGGCCCGAGTTCGCCCACACACGTTTGAGACCCAATCGCAGACGATGGGTCACGATGCTGAAGGCACGCCGAGGCAACCTGCTGACCTCAGGTTTCGCCATCTGACCCCTTCGCTGCTCGCATCCGCTTTACCCAGCGTACCGGAATTGTGACATGCTAAAGTCGGTGCGCCGAGGAGGCTATGAATGACAACGAATCTCACCCGAGACGAAGCGCAGAGCCGCACACAGCTGCTCAAGGTCAAGACTTACACCGTCCATATCGATGTGAGCAATGCCGAAACAGATGCTGAGACCTATTACTCCCGGACCGTCGTCGAATTCAAGGCGCGTGCCGCGGGCGCGACGTTCATCGACCTGATTGCGGACTCGGTCTCCTCGGCCGAGATCAATGGTGAGAGGCTCGACCCCGCCGAGGTGTTCGACGGCGCCCGTGTGCGTATCCCCGTCCGCGAAGGCAAGAACGTCCTGACGGTCGAGGCCCAAGCTCGCTATTCGACCTCCGGTGAGGGAATGCACCGGTTCACCGATCCCGCCGATGGGAAGGTCTACCTCTACACCCAGTATGAGCCGACCGACGCCAGGCGGGTGTTCGCGAACTTCGATCAGCCCGACCTCAAGGCGAAGTTCGTCTTCTCGGTCACGGCCCCCGCTCACTTCCAGGTTCTGTCGAACCGTCCCGAGACGAGCCAGGACACGCTCACCGCGGGCACCACCTCGGCGGACGATGCCGGATCCCCGAACGACGCTGCTTCCCCGAACGACGCTGCCTCCGCGGATGCCGCCTACTCCCCCACCGTCACTCATTACTTCGCCCCGACGCTCAAGCAGTCGAGCTACATCACCTGCATCACCGCCGGGCCCTACGAGGGCGCGAGCGATCAGTGGACCGACCCGAGCACCGGCGAGGTTGTGCGCTTGGGGGCATGGACGCGAGCCAGCCTCGTCGACCACCTCGACGCCGACGAAATCTTCGGGGTCACCAAGGCCGGCCTCGACTTCTTCTCCGCGAACTTCGACTACCCCTACCCGTGGGGCAAGTACGATCAGATCTTCGTCCCGGAATACAACCTCGGCGCAATGGAGAATCCGGGCCTGGTCACCTTCACCGATTCGCTGATCTTCCGGGACAAGGTCACCGACGCCCAGTACGAGTCGCGGGCCAACGTCATCCTCCACGAGATGGCGCACATGTGGTTCGGCGACCTGGTGACCATGAAGTGGTGGGACGACCTGTGGCTCAAGGAGTCCTTCGCCGACTACATGGGCGGGCTGGCCCTGGCCGAGGCGACCCGCTTCACCGACGGCTGGGTGACCTTCGCGCTGCGCCGCAAGGCCTGGGCCTATACCCAGGATCTGTATCCGACCACTCACCCGATCGTCGCCGACATTCCCGACGTCGAGGCCGCGAAGCTCAACTTCGACGGCATCACCTACGCCAAGGGCGCGTCCGTACTCAAGCAGCTCGTCGCGTTCGTCGGTCGGGAGGCATTCTTCGCCGGGTCTCGGCTGTATTTCCAGCGTTTCGAGTACCGCAATACGGAGCTCGCCGATTTCCTCGAATGCCTCGCCGAGGCGGCCCCGGACCGCGATATCGCGAGCTGGGCGAGTGCATGGCTGGGCACCTCGGGCGTCTCCGAGCTGTCGTTGGAGCTGACGACCGCCGAGGTCGAGGGCGCCGAACTTCGCCGTTCGGCCCGGGAACGCATCACCGGGGCGAGGATCACCCAGGCCGATTCGGCGGAGGGCGCGAAGCTGCTCCGACCGCATACGCTCGAGATCGCCACCCTCGGCCGGTCGGGGCGCAGCCTCGAGCCGATCGATACGCTGGTCTTCGAGTTCGACACGGAATCCGCCGAGGTGGAGCACCTCATCGGACGGTCCCGTGGAGAGATCACCCTGCTCAACTACGGCGATCACGACTATGCTCGCGTACGCCTCGATGAGGCGTCGGTCGAAACCGCGATCACCTCGGTCTCGCGCATCGTCGACCCTCTGTCGCGGGCGCTAACCTGGTCAGCACTGGGCAATGCGGTCCGTGACGGGCTGCTGCCGGTACAGCGCTATCTCACGGCCTATGCCAGGAGCCTCGGCAAGGAGAGCCATGCGGGAATCATGGCGGGGCTGAGCCAGACGGCGCTGACCTGCTTGGACCAGTGGGTCTCGGAAAGGAACTTCGAGACCGCGATCTCGGGACTGCTCGGTGCTGCGCTCGACGCCTTGGCCGCTGCGAAGTCCGGCTCGGATGCACAGCTGAACCTGGCCAACCTCGTGCTGGCGCTGACCTCGCGGACCGGCCGGTGCCTCGGCCAGAGTCCCGCGATCGCAATGGGGCGCGCTTTTGCCACTCAGATCCTCTCCGTACCGGTCGGCGAGGAGATCCAACGGCTCTCACCCGAGGCTGTGGATGCTGCGGATGCTGGGGATGCTGCGGATTCGACCGGTTCTGGTGCGGGCGCAAACGCTTCGTGTGCGGCCGGAAGTGCTTCGGGGGTCTCGGCGCCTGCCGCCGAGCATTCGGCGGCGGCCCTGCCGTTCCGCGGGCTGATCAACGATCATGCTCTGCGTTGGAATGCGCTGACCGCGCTCGTCTGCCTGGGCTGGGCCGATCAGACCGATATCGCCCGCGAGAATCAGTCCGATCCGAGTTCGTCCGGACGTCTGCACGCCGAGACGGCGAGTGCCGCGCTGCCCTTGCCCATCGTGAAGATCCGCGCTTGGGAGGCGATCATCTCGGTCGGTTCGCTGAGCAATGATGTGCTCACGGCGATCATCTCGGGTTTTGTGGCCCCGACCGCGATGCCGCTCATCGAAGGCTACGTCGATGAGTACTTCGCGCGCCTCGACAGCTTCTGGTCGGAGAATTCGATCGAGATCGCTCGGCGTCTGGTGCTCGGCCTCTATCCGCGGTGGTCGGTCGATGAGGAGGCCGTGGTCGAGAAGACCGATTCGTGGCTGGCCGCCCGCCCGGCGGCTCCCGCGGCTCTGCGCCGTCTGCTCATCGAACGCCGTGACGATCTGGCGCGCGCGATCTTCCTCAAGTCCACGCAGAGCGCTCGTCACTGATCTCGGTTTCGTCCGCCTCGGCGAGTGTCGTCTTCGGTCCGCCTCGGCGGGCGACGGCTTCCCGGTCCTGTCGTCCCCCTCCTCGTGCAGGCGGGGGACGTTCTCTGCTCGAGCAGACTGTCACGTTCGTCTCCGCCGAGACTTCGCATCCGCCTCGGCGGGAGGCGGCTTCCCGGTCCGCCTCGGCGGGTGAAGATTTCACAGTCCACGACCTCAGGACATGACGAAGGCCGGCTCCCGCAGATACGGAAGCCGGCCTTCGTCATCCCTCAGAGTGCCTTGGCTTCTGCACCCTGGATCCGCTGTGCGCCAGTGGACGCAGTGCACCGGATCAGAGGATTCGGCGAGCTCCTGAGAACTCGTTGCCTTTGTCCCACGACTTCCAGTCGGTGACGTAGACGTCCTTCGAGGCGTTGGGCGAATGGATCATCTTGCCGCCGCCGATGTACATGCCGACGTGGTGGACGGTGCCGGAGCTGGTCGAGAAGAACAGCAGGTCGCCTTCCTTGAGGTCGCTCGAGGAGACTGCCTTTCCGACCTTCGCCTGCTCGCCCGAGTCGCGCGGGATGTCGATCCCGTGGGCGCGGTAGACGCTGTAGGTGAACCCGGAGCAGTCGAAGCCGTAGGCCGAGACTCCGGCCCACAGGTAGCGGAGTCCGTCGAACTGCTTCGCGGTCTCGACGAGGTCCTTGCCGCTGGGCTTCTTCGGCGATTCGTCGACATCGTAGACGTTGACGTCATCCGCGTCGATCCAGGCGGCGCCTCCTCCGGGCAGAGCGACGCGAACATCGTCGACGTCCTGGGCGATGAGCGGCAGGTCGACGTTGAAGCTGACATCGGCCCCGGTATCCTTGGTGAACTCGATGCCTTCGAGCGTGCTCTTCTTCTTCGTCACCACCGCACGAGGCTGGTCTTCCTTGAGCTGACCGAAGCGGTCGTTCTCGGTCAGCTGCTTCGTCGGCAGCCAGCCGGGATAGCCCTTCTTGTTCTTGGGGGTCTTCTGGTCCTTGATGCTGACCTCAGCCCAATCACTCTTGATCTTGAGCACGGTGACCTCTGAGCCGTATACGGCCTGGGTCTCGACCTTGCCGGTGAGATCACGGCGGTCGTCGGTGTCCTTGAGGTTCTCGTTCCACTTGTCGAGGTCGACGGGGTGATCGAGGGCGGGCTCGTCCATCTTGCGCGGCGCGTCGGGGTCGGTCCACAGGGTGGCGACGGTGACGTCGACGTAGGCGGTCTCACCTTTGTCGATCTTGCCGTCCGTGATCGGTTCGAGTTCTTGACCGGGAACGACGTCGGCAGACATGTCACCCGAGGATTCACCATCGGTCGCGTTGAGTGAGCTCGACAGTGCGGGAGCACCTGCGCCGAATACAAGTCCGAACCCAAGTGCCGCCGAAACAGCAATTCTGGTACGCATTATTTCTCTTTCGGTCTGCAGGTGTCACACACCCGCGTGGGGGAAGTCTCCGAAGTTGCGCTTGCGCATTCGGTATGCGGACTTCGCCGCCTTCGACACCGATCGTGTTCGATCGATCTCGCGGGCTTCGAAGCGCCACACAGTGCCCATCTTACTGTCTGACCGTAGGTGGACGGCAAGCTCGGCACTGTGGCAGGATATCGCGCTCAGGACGTGAAAAGAAGTGTCCTTGCTCGAATCGATACAGAGATGAGACCTCTGTTCAGCGGTCGGAAGTTCGGCGTCCGGAAGTTCGGCGGTCGGCGGTGGGATCTCAGCCCGACGCTCAGCGGAGGAATTCCGCGGCCAGGAGTTCGAGGGTTTGGATTCGCCCGAAGTCCTCGCGCAGGTCCTCTCCGTCCATGGCCCCGGCCACGGGCTGGATCATGATCTCGTCGACCTCGAAGCGTGCGGCGAGCTCTTCGAGCTGCCCTGCGGCGGCACGGGCATCGCCGACGATCCAGTTCTGGGACAGCTCCTCGCCGACCATTCTCTCCTGATCGGTCATAATCGAGCGGACATCTTCACCGGCCAACCGCAGCGGCCCCATCTGTCCGCCTGTGCGCAGCCGTGCCATCTGGAGCAGGAACGGCTCCGACCTCAGCTGCGCCTCCTCATCGGTGGGCGAGACGACTGCGTTGACGGTGACGAAGGTGCGTGGTTCCTCGCCGTAGGCACCGGGCGTGAAGTTGTCACGATAGATCTTCATCCCGGTTGTCGCGCCGGCAGCGAAGTGGTTGGCGAAGACATAGGGCATTCCGAGTTCCGCGGCCAGACGCGCTGAGTATCCGGACGAGCCGAGCAACCACGGCAGGGGCTGTGTGCCGGGCACCGCCGCCGGGGTCGCGTGCAGCACATGTTCGCGTCCGCCGTGCAGGGGAACGCGCAGGCCCTCGGGAGTCATCAGGCTCAGTGTGTCGATGACGTGCTGGGGGAACTGTTCGACAGGGTCGACCGTCCGACCTTCCCAGTCGACCATGCGACCTTCACCGAGGTGGCCCCGCATTGCCGCCGATGTGATCGGATCCGTACCCGGCGCCCGTCCGATTCCGAGGTCGATGCGGTCACCGTAGACCGCCGAGAGCAAGGCGAACAGCTCTGCTACGGCCAGGGGTGCATGATTGGGGAGCATGACTCCGCCGGATCCCAATCGGATCTGCTCGGTACCTTGACCGAGGTACATGAGTTCGGGTCCGGGCATCGTCGAGGCGATGGACGGCATGTTGTGGTGTTCGGCCACCCAATAGCGGGTGAAACCGAGACTGTCCGCGGTCTGCACGATCTGCTTCGATGCAGCGAAAGAGTCGGCTGTGCTCTGTCCGACGCGTGCCGGCACGAGATCGAGGATGGAAAGCTTCATGTCCATGGCAACAGCGGCCTCGGCGGGTTCATTCCTGAGTGGCCTTGTGACGTGGACGGCCTTGTGACGTGGACGGCCTTGTGACACGGTCGGCGCTGTGACTTGGTCGCCTGACCTGGACGGGCTGAATTGGATGGCATTGACGGCCTGAGTGGCCTGATCGGGCTGGACGGGCTGGACGGGCCGGACGGGCCGGACGGGCCGGACGGGCTGGACGGGCTGAACGGGCTGAACTGGATGACCTGGACTGCCTCATGGCCGTGAAGACAAGATCGGCTGAGGAGCGCTGTAGCCTCGGCGGCCTTTCCCGGGTGGCGCATTGGCTCAATTGAATGTCTCCGTGGACCGGTGCGGTCCGTCCCTCGCAATTGGGCAGACTCGTCCCCTTCGACCTCAGTGTGGTCTATCCGAAGAGAGTCTCGCCGATCTCTCGCGCGATGAAGCGGGCGTGTAGTATCGGTCGCCGCGCCGGGTCGATCGTCGCGGGCGGCACCCATGCCGGTCGTCCGTCTTTGAGCATCACCGAGTGCCAGTCCGTCTTATCGATCAGCCGGTGGTGCGCCCCGCACGCGAGAGTCAGATTGTTGATATCGGTTCTGCCCTTATCGGCCCACGGCACGATGTGGTGGGCTTCGCACCATCCCGGTGGAGTGTCACAGCCGGGAAAGCTGCAACCTTGGTCCCTGCTGGCGAGGATGGCCAGCTGCTTCGCGTTCGCGAGTCGATTCTCCGTTGCCACCTGCATTGTCTTCGCCTGTTCGCTTATCAGGTGGAAGAACACGTTGCCATTGAGCCCGTCGAGCGCGGCCGATCTGATCGGGAAAGGCGCCTCCGCCCCGGTCACTGCGCGTCCGCTCTGCTGTGCAAGATCCTCGGCCTTTGCGGTCACGACCAGCGCATAGGCCGCTCCGGCCTTGATGCGATCCATTTCGATGCTGCCGATGAGGCTGGCGAAACGTTCGTAGATCCGGCGCCGCACGCTCGGCTGCTTGTCGGCCATCTCAACCAGGGATCTGTCTTCACGGACTCCGAGACCCTGCGGAACACCCCCGGCGCGTTCGGCTCCCGGCTGCTGATCGGACGCAGAGTCCTGCTCCGAGGATGGGCACTGGCCATCGGCATCAACGGCGAACGGAGGCGGAACCGAGAAGTCGAGCGAAGGATCCAGGCAATCGGAGCGGTCGCCCCGGAGCACTTCAGCATAGGCATCGACCACTTCCTGATCGGTGACACCTTCCTGATCGGTGACCGATCCCTGTCCGGCGGCCATCTCCTGACCGGCCGCCATTTCCTGACCGGTGACGCCGTTGGTCGAATCCTCAGCCTTCGAAGCACTGTTCCGCGAAGCCTTCTCCTCTTCTGTCTTGATCCGTGAGGTGAGCAGGCCGTTGAGGACTCCGCCGGCTTCCTCGTCCAGCCGTCCTTTGAGCGACCATGTGCCGTCTTTCAACTGACGCAGATTCACACACATGCTGTCGCGAGCGGCGGCCTCTTCAGGGGCTGCACCATCAGGATCGATCCATCCGAGAATCTCTTTGTAGAGCACGAATATGTCCCGCACACGAACGGTCGGCGCCTTCTCGACAAGAATCTGTTCGGCTTCGAGCAGCTGCTCTTCGTCGACACGCGACGAGAGGTCTTGGAGGCATTTGACGATGGCTCCGGCCTGATTCGCGGAAAGTGTTCCGTTGAGCAGCGCCTCCGACGCAACGGCGAACTTCGGGTCGATCGATTCTCCGCTGTAGTTGACTCGCTTTCCCAGCTTCTTGGCCAGTTCTGTCCTGCGTCCGGCTTCACGTTCCGAGAGGCTCAGCCGGTTCTGGATCAGTGCCTGTGTCGTCTTCGCACCGAAGTCGCGAGGTGTGCCCACCCGTTCGAACACCGAGAGAGTGACGATGGAGATGGATTCCGACAGGCGGTTGAGAGTTTCGAGCCCATCCATCACCGTGACCGCGTCGTCCGGTCCCATGGGGCGAGTGAAGGAGTGCAGCTCGCCCAGGAGAGCCTGGAGACCTTCTATGCCATCGGTCAGTTCGGGAGCGACTCCCTTGAGATCCGACCACCGGTACTGGTCGAGGAGAGGGTGAGCGTCTCCCACAGGTTCGGAATTCCGAGCGATCTCACGGTGGCGTTCGGCTCGTTCCGATTCGACTCGGGCCTGCTCAGCGGCCCGCTCGTCGAAATCGTCGAGTAGCTGCTGCCATTCTTCGTCTTCTCGCTCGCGTTGTTCCCGGATCTCGGGATAACGCTCCAGATACGCGGCGTACTCGACGGTCCGCTCTGCTTCAGACTCCTTGGACCGCTTCCGCATCCATTCTGCGCGTTCGGCGTCGAGCTGCGCGGCCAGGCGCTCGATTTCTGCTTTCGCCTCCGGATCATATGCACTCGCCTCCCACAGGTTGCGTCCGTTCCAGCGGTCGGTCGGAGGGAGTTCAGCCGTGCCAGTGTCGGCGATCGCGGCCTTTCCGGACTCCTCGGGCGCCCCGGGGAATCCGCCCAATGAGCGAGATGTCTCTCCATCGGGGCCTTCGACTTCGAGGGCGTCATCGGGCAGATCGGCCAATCTGGCGAAGAGAGCGGCCAGTGCATGGTCGCTGAGGTCCGGGCTCATCTCCCCGAGAATCTCGCTATAGGTCGGACCTCCGCATACGAACGTCTCCCCATCGGCGGCACCGGCAGGGCGCATGCCGTCAGCAAGCCTGTCCTGCTCGTTCGGCTGACGCCTCGGGGTGAGAGTCATGGTTTCACTGTCCATTCTTCAACGTCGTTGTTGATCTCTTGTGTCTATTCTACAATCATGAATCTGATTGTGTCTATAGTTTTGTACTAATTTGTCTCAATATTTCTGCTTTCAGTTCGGTGCGTTTCTATTTTCGGGCAGGTTCTACTCCCGAAGGAGACTGGTGCCGAATCACCGCCGCAACTCGTTACACTTCATTTCCTCTCGAATAGAAATAGTTCGCTCATGCCATTCACGCTACATTGAGCCTCTGACATGAGATTTCGCGTTCAACGGCGGGCTCCTGACCTGGACATCCACGCTCGAGAGAGCTGATCCTCAAAATCGTTTCCACGCCCTCCCCTCCCTACCCCGCCAGCTCTCATTTTGCCAATACCGCAAATATGTTTGCCAGCTATCACCACTGCAACTCAGACTGGAGAATGTTCAGCTCGGCCACCGCAGACATCTCTCACAGAAGGAAGCCATCATGACCACTACCCAGAGCAGCTCCGTTCTCCCGGATCCGCGCACACCCAGTGAGGTCGAGGTCGCCGTGGTCGGCGGAGGCGTCGGCGGTCTCGCCGCCTCGATCGCCCTGGCCAGGTCTCTGCGCAGCGTCATCGTCATCGATGGCGGGCAACCTCGCAATGCACCGAGCGCCCACGCCCACAATGTCATCGGGCACGAGGGCATCAGCCCACTCGAGCTCGTGGCCAAAGGCCGCCGAGAGGCTGCAGACTATGGTGTCGAGATCGTCGACGACACGGTCGTCACGGCGCGCAGCCTCGGTCAGCCCGGGAACTCCGCCTCCACCCAGGACGCGGGCGCCTCCGGCCCGGACGGAGGCTCTGCCGCCGACACTATCTTCGAACTCGAGACATCGAGCGGCAGACTCATCCGGGCTCGACGCCTCATCATCGCCACCGGCCTCAGCGATGAACTCCCCGACATCCCAGGCGTCGCCGAGGGGTGGGGCGAGACCGCCCTCCACTGCCCCTACTGCCACGGCTACGAGGTGCGCGGGCAGAACATCGGCATCATCGGCACGAGTGCCCTGTCCTACCACCAGGCGATGATGTTCTCCCAGCTCAGCGACCGAGTCACTTTCGTCCGGCACACTGCTCCGGCGCCCGATGCCGAGCAGACGAAGATGCTCGAGGCCCTCGGTATCGGCTATGTCGACGCACGTGTCGAGAGCGTCTCCCGCTCCGCCGCAGGCACCGTCCTCAGACTGCACCAGGACTCCGCAGCCACCTCGGCGACCGGGGACGCAACCGACGACACCCTCACCTTCGATGCTCTGACGGTGAGTCCCTACTTCCGAGCCAACGCTGACCTGTTCACTCAGTTGGGCGGCACCGTCGTCGCCCACCCCAGCGGGATGGGTTCGACCATCCCGACCGAGATGGCGGGCCAGACGAAGGTGCCCGGCGTCTGGGCGATCGGCAACAGCGCGGATATGTCGGCGATGGTGGTCGGCAGCGCCGCCAGCGGCGTCCTCGCCGGGGCCCACGTCAACGCCGACCTCATCATGAGCTCGTTCGGCTGAGCTTCCCCGCCGAGGTTGTGCACTCGGCCCAGCGGTTCTCAGCTCAGTGTTTGGCCTTCACGCACAGCACGGGGCACTCGGCGTCGAGAATGACCCGCTGGATCGTCGACCCGAGGAGGAACTTCCCCACGGGAGTGCGTTTCCGGGTGCCGAGCACGATCAGCTCGGCCCCCACCTCGGCGGCGGCGTCGAGAAGCTGCTCAGCGGGATCGTATTCGCTGCCCGGAGTCAGCACCCGATACTCGACCCCGGAGCGACCCAGGTAGTCCTTGACGGACTTGAGCTCGCCCTCGCCGAGGCGGTAGGAATCGCTGCGTGAGGCCGAGCGGGAGGCGTTGACGACGACCAGATCATGGCTGTCCTTCTTGGCTTGGTCGATGCCGGAATCGAGGGCCGCATGGCCCGCGGGAGTGTTGACGTAACCGATGACAATGGTCATTGTTCACCTTCGCTTATCGGGATGGTTGGCAGGGACGGAAGCGGCACGGTCAGCGCCGGGCTAGCCGGTGCCGGTACGGCTGGTGCCGGACTGGCCAGCTCCGGCACATTCAGCGCCGGACTCCATCATGTCAGCTCCTCAGGATTGCGGAACCTCGTGCTCGAGCCTCTGACCGAGCGGTTCCACAGCCAGGTCACCGCCCACAGTACGACGCCGATGCCGATCAGCGCGAGGGCGATCTGGTACTGGATCAGGTCCTCGAGACGCGCCCAGGGGCCGACGAGGAAGGCACAGCTGAACACGCCGATCCAGGGCAGCCAGGACGGAGCCTTGAAGTGCTCGTGCTGCGCGGGCTGCCGGCGCAGGATGAGCACCGCAACATTGACGACGGCGAAGACCGCGAGCAGCAGCAGGGAGGTCGTACCGCCCAGCGACGCGGTCACGGACTCCGGCAGGAACGTGGTCACGCCGATGATGAGAGCGAAGGCGATGAGGGTGGTGAAGATGATCGAGACCCACGGGGAGCGACGTCCGGCGAGGACCTTCGCGAACACCGGTGGCAGCACGTTCTGCTTCGCCATGCCGTAGAGCAGACGACTGGCCATGAGCATATTGATCAGCGCCGAATTCGCGACCGCGAACATCGTCATGAACGGGAAGATCGCATCGATCGGGATCCCCGGGGCACCGGCCTTGACCACGTCGAGCAGCGGCGTCTCCGACTCGGAGAGCTGGCCGATCGGGACCGCGGCGACGGCGACGACGGACACGAGCACATAGATGACTCCGGTGATCGAGAGTCCGGTGAGCATGATCTTCGGGAAGATCCGCGGATCCTTGGTCTCCTCGACCATGTTCACCGAATCCTCGAATCCGACCATCGAGAAGAAGGCGAGCGCCGTGGCACCCGTGACCGCGAGGAAGACGCTCTTGTCATCGGCGGTCTCGAAGATCATCACACGGGAGAAGTCGGCGCTGCCCGAGCCCAAGGCGAAGAAGCCGACGAGGATGACCAGCAGCAGGCCGGAGAGCTCGATGACCGTGAGCACGACGTTGAACCACACGCTCTCGCCGACACCACGCAGGTTGATCGCCGCGACGAGGGCGAGGAAGCCGAGCGCGATCCACATCACCCAGGTCCCCGAGATGTCCCAGCCGAAGCCCGCGACCATATTCGCGGCGAAGACGTTCGAAGCAGTCGACGCCGAGGTGATTCCCGAGCTGAGGACGGCGAAGGCGACGAGAAAGGTGACGAAGTGGATCCCGAACGCCTTGTGCGTGTACAGCGCAGCACCCGCGGCGTGGGGATACTTCGTGACGAGCTCCATATAGGAGAACGCCGTGATCAGGGCGATCAGAAAGGCGAGGATGACCGGTGCCCACCCGGCGCCGCCGACCTGTCCGGCCACCTGCCCGGTCAGGGCATAGACGCCCGTGCCCAGGATGTCGCCGACGATGAAGAGAAGGAGGAGCTTCGGCCCCATGACCCGCTTGAGGGTCTCGGGCTGCTTCCCCTCCCCCGGTTCGGTAGTGGTGGTTCCGGTGTCACTCACGATTCCTCCATCTCCGGTGTTCTCACACGTGCGCCTCGTTGCGCCCGTGCTCTCGCACTTTCACATCCGGGTGCATTCACATCCCAGTGTTGCGGACGACAGCGAGGAAGGCGGTGAACAGGGCCTTCGCATCTCGTTCGCTGTCGGGTCCGCGCTCCGCCGCCTCCTTCAGCAGGGTCTCTTTATTGAACCCCAGATTCTGCAGTTTGTCTGCGTCCCACCGCAGAATGTTCTCGCGTGTCGACTCCGGGTGGAACTGTGTTCCCCAGGCGTTGCCGACCCGGAAGGCCTGGAACTCACACGCCTGACTCGAGGCCAGCAGGGTCGCCTCGGGCGGGAGTCCGACGATCCGGTCGACGTGGCTTTCGACGAACGACGTCCGCTGGGGAAGCGCGGAGAAGACCGGGTCGGCGGCCGCCTCGGCGGTGGTGTCGATCCAGGTGTAGCCCTTCTCCGGTTCCCCGGTCTGCGCGCGCACATCACCGCCGATGATGTGGGCGATGAGCTGTCCGCCCAGGCAGATCCCGAACTGCGGCATGTCCGTGGCCAGCGCCCGCTTGGACAGCTCGGCCTCGGTGCTCAGCCACGGCGCCCGATCGGTCTCATCGGGCATGTATCCGCCGCCGAGCATGATCAGGCCGTCGTAGTCATCAAGGGCCTCGGGCGCCGGCAGCGCGGAGACTCCCCCGATGCGCAGGTCGAACTCGACGTTCTCGCTGATCATCCACCTGGTCAGCTGCCCCGGTTGGGACTCGAAGTCGTTGACGATGACGAGGAGGCGAGTCATCGCGCGTCCCTCGCCGAGGCGGTGCCACCCGATCCCGCGTCACCCGCCGAGGCGCTGCTCTCCGTTCCTGCGTCCGCCGTTCCGATGAACGCCGTGTACGCCTCTTCGTGGGCCTCGAGCACGCGCATCGCGTTGTCGAAGCCGAGCTTGCGCAGATCCGTCTCGGACCAGCCGCGCCCGGCGAGCTCGGCGAACAGGTTCGGGTACTGGCCGGCGTCGCCGAGTCCCGTCGGCAGCTCGTCGACACCGCAGATGTCGCCGCCGAGGCCGATGTGGTCGATGCCGATCCGCTCGCGCACGTAGTCGCAGTGGTCGGCGACCTGGGCCACGGTCACCTCGGGCGCGGTGCCCTGCTCCCCGGCGTCGACCCATTCGCGGCGTTCGTTCGAGACGAAGGACGGCACGAATGTCATCATCGCCACTCCCCCGTTGCCGGGCACGCGGTCGAGCACGTCATCGGGGATGTTGCGCGGGTGCGGGTTGAGCCCGAACGCGCACGAGTGGCTGAAGATCACGGGCAGTGTGGAGATGTCGAGCGACTGGTGCATGACACTCGGCGCGACATGGGAGAGGTCGACGATCATACCGATCCGATTCATCTCGGCGACGACCTCACGGCCGAATGCGCTCAGGCCCCCGTGCTGCGGATCGTCGGTGGCCGAATCGGCCCAGGAGTGAGTGGTCGACCAGGTCAGAGTCATGTACCTCGCGCCGGCCCGGGCATAGGAGCGCAGGACCGCGAGGGATTCGTCGATCTGCTGCCCGCCTTCGACGCCCATGAGCGAAGCGACCTTTCCGGCCTGGCGCGCGGCAACCACCTCGGCGGCGGTGCGGGCGAAGGCCAGGCGCTCCGGGTACGCGCTGACGACGCGGGCGACGGCATCGATCTGCTCCCAGGTCGCCTTGATCGCCTGCGCGCCGGTGATCGAGGAGTGGACGTAGACCGACCAGTACTGGGCGGCCACGTGCCCGGCGGCCAGCTGGTCCATCGTGGTGAACGGGGAGACGGCTGGGTCGTTGAGCCCCTCCACGCTGTAGTCGCGTTCCTCGCGCAGGAACCAGGCGAGGTCATTGTGTCCGTCGAAGACGTCGATGCTCATGTGCTTCTGTTCTCCTTGTCGGTGGTCGTCAGCCGTGGTCGCCGGCCGTAGTCGGTGGCCGTAATCAGAGGAAACGGTGGATCGCTTCGCCGGCTTCGCGCATGAGCGGCATGACGTCGACGACGCGGTCGGTGTCCTTCTCCCAGTTCGCGAACACCGCGTAGGCGACCCGGCGCCGAGGTGTCATGACGATCCCCGCATCGGCCCTGATCGTCCCGTTCGTCCCCGTCTTGTTCCACACCCACACATCGCGCTGGTAGTTGTAGTGCGCGAGCGGATCGAGGTCGAACGCCGAGGCGACCATCGAGGTGTCCGCGCCCGCACCCAACCAGCGTCGGAAGATCTCGTTCGTCGACTCGTCCCAGAATTCGTCCTGCGCGTGCCGGGCCATGAAGTCGGAGAGCTCCGCAGCGGTGCCCGTCGACAGGGTGCGGGGCGCCTTGGCCGGTCGCGGCCAGCGGAGGAAGTCGTGGAGACCGGAATTCTCATAGCCGAGCTGCTTGACCTGCGCCGCGACATTTTCCAGGCCGACTCGGCGGATGAGGACGTTCGTCGCGAAGTTGTCGCTGAATGCCCCGATGAGCAGAGCCACGTCGAAGATGCTCAGGTCGTTCTGGTCCATGAGGTACCAGATGCCCGATTCGTCGACCCGTTCCGACGGCCTGCGAGTCAGACGCTCCTGCAGGTCGAGGGTGCCGTCCTTATACATCTGCAGGGCCGTGTGCAGGAGGAACACCTTGCCCATGCTCGCGGTGTCGAGTTCGTCGTTCTCGTGGTGGGCGAAGACCCGCTCTCCGCTGTCGACGTCGAAGGCGAGCGCACTGAAGCGCACCCCGGGCAGCCGGTCGAAATCGAGGTCGAGGTCGAGGTCACTCATGGTCGTGCTCCTTGGTCTCTGAGTCGTGTCGTATCGGTGTCGTGGCCGAGATCAGTGGGGTCGTATCGGTGATCGGTCGTCTCGGCAACCGACCGTGTCAGCGATGGGACGTGCCCGTAGTCGGCGGTGCGATCGATCCACATCCGCGGGCAGCCATTCGCCGGCGCGTCGAGGGTGACAGCGACTCCCAACGGCAGGCTCGGCGCATCGGGGTCGTGCCCGAAGCCCATCTCGCTGACGACCGGAATGCCCGCATCGCCGAGGTAGTCCATGACCAGGTCCTCCACCTCGGCGATGGGAGCGCAGTCCTGCCAGGATCCGAGCACGACCGCATCGGCCGAGGCGAACCAGCCGCCGCGGACCAGCTGCACGAGCAGGTTGTCGAGCCGGTAGAGCTCCTCGTCGACGTCCTCGAGCATGAGGATCGAGGGTCCGTGACGGTGTCGCAGATCGCGCACGCCGGCCAGTTCGGGACTGCCCATCGCCGCTGCGACGAGACTGAGGTTGCCCCCGCCGAGGCGGCCCTTCGCCGTCCCCGGCACCAGAGTCCGCGCCCGGCTGAGTGGGCGGATGGTGCCGCTCGGGTTTCCTGCGGACGATTCGTGCTGATCTTCGCCCGTTTCGGCCGCACGGATCGTCCTCCCGATGCCGGATTCCGGCGCCTCCGCCGGGAATCCGAGTTCACGGCCGCCCCAGGGTTCGAACAGCCAGGAGAACACCTCGTCGGGGACCACAGCGGAGGACTTGAAGGGGTCGTTGCCGACCATCGGGCAGAACAGGGTGGCCAGCTGCAGGTGATGGTCCCAGGCCTGGTGGAGAGCGGTGATGTCCGAGGACCCGGTGAGCAGCTTCGGTCGGCCGTCGCGCCGCAGTGAGTGGGCCCGCAGCATCTCGAAGTCGATGCCGTCGAGCAGCCGCATCGCTCCGTAACCGCCGCGCAGGGCGATGACCGCATCGGTGTCCGGATCGCACCAGGCCTCGACGAGGTCGTTGCGGCGCTGTTCATCGGTGCCGGCCAGGTAGCTCACTCGCGGGTGCTTGGCCCGAATGTTCTCACCCCGCACGACCCGCAGCCCCCAGGATTCGAGCTGCCCGATCGCGCGCAGCAGGGACTCCTCGTCGGCGGGGCCGGAAGGGGCGATGAGGCGGACGGTGTCCCCGGCCTGCAGGGGCGCGGACTCGAGGTAGGGACTCTGCCGGGAGCCGGGGGCGCAGTCTTGCCCCGCGGTTGGTGACCCAAAATAGGGGCTCGGGCGGATCGGATCACTCATTCCTGACCAGACTCTGACTTCCCAATCGGGGAACTGCCGCGAGCAGCTCCTTCGTGTACTCATGCTGCGGATCAGCCAAGACGCTGTCGACCTCACCGTACTCCACGATCTCGCCCTTCCTCATCACGGCCACGGTGTCCGCGATGTTCCACGCCAGACCCAGATCGTGGGTGATGATGAGCGCGCTCATGCCCAGGTTCTTCTTCAGCGCTAGGAACAGCGACAGGATCTCCCCGCGCACCGAGGCATCCAGGGAAGCCACGGGCTCATCGGCGATGAGCACCTGCGGATCGAGCGCCAGCGCGCCGGCGATGACGACCCTCTGCCGCTGCCCGCCGGAGAGCTCCTGCGGAATCGATTCGAGGTAGTCCGCGGCAGGCGTGAGCTCGGCGGCTTCGAGGGCCCCGATGACTCGTTCGTACTCACGATCCTTGATCTTCTGCACCCGCAGTCCCTCGACCACCGCCTCGTAGACGCTGCGCTTGGGATTGAGCGAACCGGAGGGGTCCTGCAGGATCATCTGCACCTGCCGCCGGAACGTCCGCAGCGCCTTCGCCTTTCTCGGCAGCGCCTGCCCCTGGAAGGACAGCTGTGAGCCCGGGTCGACTTCCTGCAGCCCCAGCAGCGATCTCGCCAGAGTGGTCTTGCCCGACCCGGATTGGCCGACGACCGCGAGGATCTCGGCCCGCCGCAGCGCCAGGTCGACTCCGCGCACCGCCCGTTCCCGCCCCTGGCGAGTGTCGAAGGAGACGTTGAGGTTCTTCGCCTCGAGCACCACCTCGTCACTCATCGTCAACGGCTGCGCCCGGGTCACCTCGGCGGGCTTGAGGGTCCGCGGATTCATCCGCGATTCCGGATCCCCGATCTGCGGGAACGCACCGGCCAGCTGTTTCGTGTACTCCTCGGCCGGCTCCAGACACACCCGGTCGCTGGGCCCGTATTCGACGAGCCGTCCGTGGCGCATGATCGCGAGATTCTCGCACACCGAGGAGAGCACGGCGAGGTCGTGGCTGATCATCAGCAGGGAGATCCCGCGCTCGGCCACCAGGGAGGCGAGGCCGGAGAGGATCTGCTTCTGCACGATCACGTCGAGCGCCGTGGTCGGCTCGTCGGCGATGATGATGTCGGGTTCGCAGGCCAGGGCCATGGCGATCATGATCCGCTGCTTCTGCCCGCCCGAGAGCTCGTGCGGATAGGCCGCGGCCTTGGACCGGTCGAGGTCGACCTCGGTCAGCAGCTCGAGCATCCGCGCCTTCCGCTTCTCCGGGCTCGTCCACGTGTCCTTGGCATGGTGTTCGAGGGCTTCGATGATCTGGCCCCCGACCTCGCGGACGGGGTTGAGCGAATGCAGGGCGCCCTGGAACACGATCGAGGCCTGCGCCCAGCGCACCGCCCGGATCTGCCCGAAGCTCAGCTCCTTGAGGTCCTTCCCGCCGAGGAGGACCTGCCCGTCCAGCCGGGCCGACTTGGGCAGCAGACGCAGGGCCGACATGATCAGGGTCGACTTCCCCGACCCCGACTCTCCGGCGATGCCCAGGGTCGCGCCCGAGGGCAGGTCGAGGCTGACCCCGCTGACAGCGATGACGTCACCGCGGGTGGCGGAGGAGGAACGGTAGGTGATCGACACATCGTCGAAACGCAGATCGGTCATCAGCGGCTCCTCAGGGCGGGGTTGATGATGGCCTCGAGCGCGCGCCCGACCATCGTGAAGGAGAGCACGACGAGCAGGATCGCGATGCCCGGGGTGAGCACGTACCACCAGTAGCCGGAGGTCGCGGCGGAGACGTCCATCGAGTTCTTGAGGATCGTGCCCCAGGACTCCTTGCTCGTATCGCCGAGCCCGAGGAAGGACAGGGTGGATTCGGCGATGATCGCTCCGCCCACCGTGAGAGTCGTGTTCGCGAGCACGAGCGGCATCACCGAGGGCAGCAGGTGCTTGAACAGGATGTGCGAGTGCCCGGCGCCGAGGATGCGCGCCCTCTCGATGTAGAGCCGGGATTCGACGCTCAGGGTCTGGGACCGCACGATCCTCGCCGTCGAGGCCCAGGAGGTCAGTCCGATGGCGACGACGATCGTGAACACCCCGCGTTCGAGGACCGAGGAGAGCACGATCGCCAGCAGCAGGGAGGGCAGGACGAGGAAGAAGTCGATGATGCGCATGACCACGGCCCCGAACAGTCCGGTGAAGTGGCCGGCGGCCAGACCCATGATGGTGCCGATGACCATGGACATCACGGTCGCCGCGACGCCGACGAGGATCGAGACCCGCGATCCCCAGAGGATGCGCACCCACATCTCCCGACCGAGGTCGTCGGTGCCCAGCGGGTGGGCGAGGCTCGGCGGAGCGTAGCGCGGCACATCGAGCTGTTTGGTCACGTCCAGCCGGGACTCCGGGGCGATGAGCGGGGCGAGGACCGCGATGAGGATGAAGAAGATGAGCAGCACGGCGCCGACCATCGCGGGGATGTCGGAGCGGAACATCGCCCAGTTCTTCTTGGCGTTGTTCAACCGGCGTTCACGGACGAGCTTCGCGCCGTCGACGGCGGGGGCGCCGGACTGCGGGCTCCGGCCCGAACTCGGGTTCAGGGAGCCTGCGCCCGATGGCTTGCCCGGGGCCGCCTCGGCGGGGGTGTTCGCAGTCATCAGGCCCTCCTGATTCGCGGATCGAGCCAGCGGTAGACGAGGTCGGCCGCCAGATTCATGACGATGATGATCGCCGAGAACACGACGAAGGTGCCCTGCAGCAGGGGCAGATCGGGGCCGCGGATGGCCTCGAAGGTGAGCTTGCCCAGGCCCGGCCAGGAGAACACGGCCTCGACCGTCACGGCGCCGGCGATGAGCCCGCCGATGTGGAGGAAGACCACGGTGACGGTGGGCAGCAGGGCGTTGGGCACGGCGTGCCTGCGGCGCACCTCGTCCTCGGTCAGGCCCTTCGCGCGGGCGGTGGTCAGGTAGTCCTCGTTCATCTCCTCGAGCAGGGAGGCGCGCATGACCATGAGGAACTGCGCGTAGACCACGGCGACGAGGGAGACGACGGGCAGGATGAGGTGTCTGATGACGTCGATGACCGCCGCGAAGGACCACGGTTCGAGTCCGGGGGTGACCATGCCGCCGGTGGGCAGCCACTGCAGGGTGCCGCCGAAGATCATCAGCAGGATGAGTCCGAGCCAGAAGGTCGGCACCGACCAGAAAACGAGCGAGGTCGAAGAGGCGAGCTTGTCGAAAAGCGAGTTGCGGCGCCAGGCCGAGAGCTGTCCGAGCCACAGTCCCAGCGCGATGGCGATGACGGCCGCGGTGGCCGTGAGCAGCAGGGTGGGCCCGATGTATTCGCCGATGAGCGCGGCCACGGACTTGCGGTAGACGTAGCTCTCGCCGAGGTCGCCGGTGAGGATGCCGACGAGGTAGTCCCAGAACTGGACGATGACGGGTTTGTCGAGGCCGTACTGGCTGCGCAGCTCGGCGATCTGGGCCGGGCTCATCGGTCGTTCCTTGGCGATCTTGAGCACGGGGTCGCCGGGCAGCATGCGGAAGGCGAAGAAGCCGAGGACGACGACGAGGATCATCGAGACCGCGGCTCCGCCGAGCTTCCGCAGCAGGTAGCCGAGGAACGATCCGCCCTTCGGCGGCTCGTCCATATCCGCAGGGCCGATGGATGCGGGGCCGCCGGATGCCCCGGATGACGGCCCGCCGGCTGCGGATCCGCCGGATGACGGTCCGCCGGACTCCGGCGCCGAGGCGGTTTCCGGGTTCTCCGGGTCCGTCGGCTGGGGATGGTCGTGGGTGGGTGTGCTCACTGTGGTGCTCCTGGTGCTGGGGTCATCGTCCCGGGTGCCGGATGCCCGGCACCCGGGACGATAGAGAGGGGACTATTCGCGATCGTCGGACTTCTTGCGGCGGGTGAGGAAGAAGGCTCCTCCGACGATGACGACGATGGCCGCGACTCCGATGCCGATCCAGCCGCCGGCTCCGAGCCCGCCGCCCTCACCGGAGGCATCCTCGGCGCTGGCGGATTCGACCGAGGCGTAGCCCCAGTAGCCGACCTGGTTGGCGATGGCTCCGCCGTCCGAGGGCTGCTTGGTGAAGTTCGTGAACTTGTCCGAACGGTAGGCCTCGAGCTGGTTGGGGTACCACAGCATCACCGAGGGGGTGTCCTCGTAGTTGATCGCCAGCGCCTGCTTGACCAGTTCCGCCCGCTTCGCTCCGTCGAGTTCGACGTGCTGCTGCTGGTAGAGCTTGTCGTAGTCCTTGTTGCAGTAGCCGTCCTGCGTGGTGCCGCCGTTGCCGTCGGCGTCGGGGCGCTGTCCGCAGGTGTTGATGCTCATCTGGTAGTCCGGATCGGGGTTGACCGACCAGCCGGAGAAGTACATGTCGTAGTCGCCCTTGGTGGTGCGCTCGGAGACGGTGTCGACGTCGCTCGATTCGTTCTCGAGCTTGATCCCGATGTCCTTCATCCACGGTTCGAGGAACTTCGCCGTGTTCTGTTCGATCGGGGCGTCGGCATCGGTGAGGAAGCGCAGTTCGAGCTTCTTCCCGTCCTTCTCGCGGATGCCGTCGGAGCCTTCCTTCCACCCGGCCTCGTCGAGAAGCTTCTTCGCCTGATCCACGTCGAAGCCGGAGACCACCGGATCGTCGGTCGGCAGCGCCCAGGTCGAGTAGACCGCGGGGATGAAGCTCGTGGCCGGCTGGGCGTAGTCCTGCATGACCTGCTTGCGCAGGGTCTCGACGTCGATGCCGGCACGGATGGCCTGCCGGACCTTCTTGTCCCCCAGCGCCTCGGCGCCGGTGCCGAACTCCTTGCCCTTCGCATCGGCCATGCCGGAGTTGATGGAGATGCCGTTGAAGCGGCGTCCGTGTCCGTCGTTGAGCTCGACACCGTCGGCACCCTTGATGGCGGTGAACTGTTCGGGGGTCAGC
This sequence comes from Brevibacterium sp. CCUG 69071, assembly GCF_021023135.1. Classification (GTDB taxonomy): domain Bacteria; phylum Actinomycetota; class Actinomycetes; order Actinomycetales; family Brevibacteriaceae; genus Brevibacterium. The sequence continues at coordinate 91,845 of NZ_PGFV01000002.1, read as the reverse complement.
CCGGTGATGAAATCGACCTCGCCGGAGCGGATCGCCTGCACCTGGGCATCGGAGTTCGTGTAGTAGCGGTACTGGATCTCGTCGAGCTTGGGCTTGCCGCGCCAGAAGTTCGGGTTGGCCTTGAGGGTGACGGATTTGTTCGCCTCGTAGCTCTCGAGCTGGAAGGGCCCCGATCCGACGGTGTCTTTGTCGTTCTTGAACTCGCCGGGCTTGTCGACCTTCGACCACACGTGTTCGGGGACGACAGGGATCTCCTGACCGGGATTGTTCGCCTGCGGCTCCTTGAGGGTGATGACGACGGTGGAGTCATCGGTGGCCTCCACCTTGTCGAAGTTCTCGACGAGGCTGCCGTTGGCGACCGCCATCTCCTCCTTCTCCATCATCTGGGTGTAGGTCCAGGCGACATCGTTGGCCGTGAGCGGTTCGCCGTCGGACCACTTCATGTCGGGGCGGATCTTGTAGGTCCAGACCTTGCCGTCGGAGTCGGTGTTCCATTCGGTGGCGAGTCCCTCGGTGATCGAGCCGTCTTTGGCGTCGTTGGCCACGAGATTCTCATACATGTACCGGAACGTGTTCGTCGGCAGCAGGTAGAAGGAGGTGAAGGGGTTGAACGAGTCGATGAATCCGTCGGTGGCGATGCGCAGCACGGAGGAGTCATCGGCGGCTTCGGTGGTTTCCGCGTGGGCGGGGGCGGCCGCGAGCGACCCGGCCAGTGCCAGCGCCGCGACGCCGGCGAGGCACTTCACCCAACCTCGGCGCAGTCTGTGATGTGCGAACATCGTAGTCCTTCGGTAGAAACGGTGATTCAGTTATCTGTCGGCGCAGGTGAGACCCTGCTCACACTTCATCCTAAGTTCTTCTGCCCTCAATGCGGGGCAAGCGCGTCCTGTTCTTTCGCGTCGGTCTCACCCGCCTTCCGGGACCTGTGGGGCAGTGGCGTCAAAGCCGCCTCTCCCGCTTCGGCGAGGACTTCGGCAATGCCCTGACCTCGGCGAATGAGGAGGAATTCGAGGGCAGGGCCGGCTTCGCCGCTGCGGTACCCGTAGACGGGAACGCGCGGGAGCATGTTGTAGGAGTAGGAGTTCGAGAAGTAGTAGGCGCCGGTGTCCGGCACGGCCAAGAGGTCCCCGGCGTCGAGGCGCGGGAGCAGGCGGTCGCGGGCGATGAGGTCTCCGGCGAAGCAGGCGGGGCCGGCGACGTCGGTGGGGACAGTTTCGGTGAGGGCTGATTCGGTGAGGGCTGATTCGGTGGGGGCTGCTTCGGTGGGAACCGCCTCGGTGGTCTTGGGTCGGCCCTGCGGATCGAAGCCGAGCACGCGCAGCGGCCAGTCGTCCGGGGCGTAGGCCGTGCGGGTGGCGACCTGGGCTCCGGCGTGGGTCATGGCGATGCGGCGGCCGCCCGTGGTCTTCGCATATTCGACGCGGGTGAGGGTGGTGCCGGCCTTGGCCAGCAGGGCGCGGCCGAATTCGGTGACGATCTCGAAGTCGAAGAGCGCAGGGATGCGGGCGTCGATGGCGGCGCGGTAGTCGGCGAAGGTGGGGGTGATGTCCTCGCCGGCGAAGTTCACGGGCAGTCCCCCGCCGATGTCGATGCGCGTGACCTGGCGGGCGCTGTCGGTCGGGCGGCCTGCACTGTCGGTCGGGTGGCCTGCGCCCTGGCCTGCACCTTCGCCTGCGGCGACGCGGGCGTTGATCTCCTGGGCGAGGTCGACGACGGCGGCGATGCCTTCGGCGGCCTGGTCGAGGCCGACGCCCTGAGATCCCGAGTGCACGTGGATCTGGGTCAGCCAGGGCCGGGCCAGATAGGCGGCGATGAGCGCCTCCCGGTTGCCCTCGTCGCTGAGTCCGATCCCGAATTTCGAGGTTTCGGTCGCTGTCGACAGGGCTCCGATCCGGCCCGCTCCCGACTGGGGGTTGATCCGGATCCCCATCCGCGCCGAGGTGGTTCGTCCCTCGAGGAGAATGTCGAGGCGGGCGAGCTCCTCGAAGTTGTCGGCATTCATCGAGACGCCGAGCTCGACGGCTCGTCTCAGCTCGGTCCAGGTCTTCGCCGGGGAGTCGAAGACGATGGACTCGGGGGCGAAGCCGGCGGCCGCCGCGAGTTCGAGTTCGCCGGGGCTTGCGACCTCGCAGCCGGCGCCGGCCTCGGCGAAGAAGTGCAGGAGCGGTCGCAGCGGCACCGCCTTGGCGGCGACGGCATGGAGGACCGGGTTCTGGGAGGCGAAGGCCGCGGTGAGCTGGTCGAAGGCCTCGGCGACCTGGTCGACATCGATGAGGCCGAGCACCGGGGTGCTGTCATCGAGGGTAGGTGCGGTGGCCTCGGGTGCTGCGGCGACGTTTCCCTCGGATGCGGCGGGTGCGGCGAATTCAGCACCAGCGTTCACGGTGCCGTCGGCGATCGCGGATCCTTCGGCGATCGCGGCGATGGCGAGCTGCCTGCGTGCGGCGGCTGAGGAAGTGTCAGGTCGTTGACTGTGCATGCTGTCCTTCGTCGGCGGTATAGAGGAACTCTAGAACGCCGCGCCTACGAGGACCGGACAACAATCTGCCAAACTTGGCGCCGCCTCATTGTCGGTAAATGACAATCAGGCCCGCGGTGACAGTCAGTTCAGATGCGCGATGACAATCAGCTCGGGTACGTGCGGACAATAAGCTCAGGCCCGCGATGGCAATCAGCTCAGATGCGCGATGGCACTCTGCCGGGAGACCACACTCACCGGCTGCGGTCGAACACGAGCACCGCCAGCTCCAGCCACAGTCGCCCGGCTCTCTCGGCGGTAGAGAGACCCGTGAGCTCTTCGATCCGGCCGAGCCGATGCCGCAGAGAATTCGTGTGGACATGCAGACGGCGGGCCGCCTCGGCGGAGTTGCCGACGGTCGCGAAGTACACGCGCAGGGTCTCGAGCAGCTGTCCCTGATGCTCCGCGTCGTGGCGGGCCAGGGTCCGGGCGGGAGCGGTGATCCGCGGATCGGCACCGGACAGGGCATCGGCGGCCTCGAGGCCGACGAGTTCGGCGGCGACCTCGGCAGCCGTGGCCCCGAGCACGCTCTCACCCTCGTCCGAGGCGCTCTCGCACCCCGTCCCCGCTCCCCTGCTCAGCAGCGCATCGACGACGTAGACGGCTTCCGTCCACGAGCGGTGGACATGGTCGAGTCGGTCGACCGCGGCGCCGATGCCGAAGCGCAGTCGGTCCTCCGCCGAGGCCGAGCGACGCAGGGCGGCGGTGACGTTGGTTCCGATCTCGGCCGCGGACAGCGGCTCGTCCATGTGCACGAGCACGGCGAGCCGGCCGCTGGCCTCGTCGTGGGCGAGCACGGCATCGGCGAAGGCGGCCCGCAGATGGAACCGCAGGACGGGCTCCCGCTCGGGGCTCACCTCGGCGAGGGCCAGGGTCGCATAGTGGCCGGAGAAGGGCAGGGCAAGCAGGGTCGCTGCAGGTCCGAGGTCCGGAGAACCGGCGAGGATCGAGGCCAGGGCCTCCCGCCGGATCCGCTTCTCGAAGGGCGAGCGCCGCAGGGTGCGGAGCATGACGGGCAGGGCGGCGCGGGCCGCATCGCGCAGCACCTCGCACAGGGATGCCGGGTCGACCGTGGCGGGATAGGCGGCCCAGATCGTGCCGATGAGCTCGCCCTCGCTGCGCAGTGCGATGACCGACCGGGCCGGGGTGCGGTCCTCGGCCGGGCGTTCGACGACGTCGGTCGAGTGGCGGACGGTGTCGAGGAATCCGGATTCCTCGAGCTCGGCGATCCGCCAGTCGGGGATCGCGCCGGTGAGGATCGTCTCGCGGCGGATGTCGTCGATCTCCTCGCTGAGGTTGGCGTGCGCGAGGACGCGCGAGGCCGGGTCTTCGATTGTGATCGAGGCTCCGGTCGATTCCGCGATGACCGCGGCCAAGGCACTGAGATCGTCGACATCGGGCCAGGCCAGGGCGCTCGTCGCCCCTTCGCGGAGCTGCCGGAGGTGGACGAGGACCTCGGACCAGGTGACGTGGGCGGAGCGTTCGAGGAGGACCGGTCCGACGCCGTCGATCGGACCGTCGCCGAGGTGCTTGTGCGTTCCGGGACCGAGCACGAGTGCCGCGGCCCCGCGGTGGGCGGCGACGATTCGGTCGAGCCCGCTGGGACTCTCGACCGCCTCGGCGATGAGGATGACGGTGCCCGCCAATGCGGAGTGGGCAGTGTCGGTGCCGTCTGCGGGCAGGTCAAAGTCGAATTCGATGCGAGTGACCTCGGTGTCGTCGGCCGCTTCGCTCAGCGGCAGAAGGAAGCCCTCGGTGTCCCTGATCAGGCGGGACAGCCGCAGCGTCGTGTGCTCGGTCATGTCTTCACTGTAGTCGGCAGGCGTTTCGCCCACATTGCGGGGCCGAGCCGATCGGCGAGATCGCGGATGCCTACTCCGGCGAGAAGAATTTGAACTGGATTGCTCGGAGCACGACCTGAGCTTGGCTCTTTGCGCCCAGCTTGATGCGCAGGTTCCGAGCATGTGACTTCACCGTGTGCACGGTGACGGACTGCGCTGCGGCGATCTCCTCATAGTCGTGTCCCCGGCACAGGTGCCCGAGCAGGTCCATCTCCCGCTCGGTGAGCTGGGGCGCCGAGTTCGGGGCATCGGGGATGACGTCTCCGCTGATGACGAGGTCCTCGGCCAGCGATTTCAGCAGTCCGGGTGCATCCCCGTGGGCCGCGGAGCGGACGACCGAGACGAGCTCGTCGTCGCCGGCCGTCTTGTTCACCACGGCGAGGGCTCCGGCCTCGAGGCCGCGCGCGATGCCCGGTCCGGGTGAGACCGTGGTCAGCAGCACCACGATCGCCTCCGGATCGATGGTCCTGATCGCTTCGGTGGCGTCGACCCCGCTCATCCCCGGCGGCATATTGACGTCCATGAGGACGACGTCCGGACGCGTCGCGGCGAAGGCATCCACGGCGTCCTCCCCGGAATGCACGGGGTCGATCACACGGAATTCGCCCGAGTCCCGGAGCACAGCGGTGATCGCGCGGGTCGTCCACGAATCATCGTCGACGACGAGGACCGCGATCGGCTTCGACCTCGCCGAGGTGGTGGCGTGACTCGCCGAGGCGGTGCCGGAACTCGCCGAGGCGGTGGCGCTTCTCGCCGAGGCGGGGCCGAGGTCTGAGGTCTGCACCGTGTTCGTTCCCTCGATCATCACACCTCGGCCCAATTCTTCTCACCGACGGGTCGGTTCGATCCGCTCGATTTCCCGGATCCATCGAGTCGTTCGGAGTCGCCGAGTCGTTCGGAGTCGCCGAGTCGATCGGCGCCAGCGGGTCGTTCGGAATCATCTGGTCGTCCGGATCTGCTCTGCTCTTCTGAGCTTCGCTGCCCTCCCGCTGCTCCTTCGTCGACCGGAATCCCAGATTCGGCTCTTTCGCAGAGGACAGCGATCTCCTCTCCCTGGCCAAGCGTCGCGGCAGTCGAGCCGCCGCGGGAGCCGTGGGACTCACCGCGGGAGCCGTGGGACTCGGAGTGGGGGCCACCCGCCTCGGCGCGGGAATTGCCCGCCACGGCGACGGAATTACCCTCTTCGGGCCGCAGATATCGGACGGGCACGGCCACCTCGACGATGACGTTCTGCCCTTCGGCTGAGAGCACGCGGCAGGTTCCGTTGACCGCGGTCGCCCTGCGGTCAAGCGATCGCGGCGTCCGGGGCAGCTCTGCCGGCGCCTCGTTCCGACTGCGGCAGACGAGTTCGGCCCGATCGTCGGAGCCTGCTCGCATCTCCACTTCCAAGGAGGCGGGAGAGCCCGGGGCCGAATAGCGGATGACGTTCGTTGCGAGTTCGAGCACGATGGCGGTGAAATGCCGACCGAGGTCCGCCGAGGCGTACTTCGGCAGCTGGTCCATCTGTATCGTCAGGGGCACGGAACCGGCGGAGCAGCCGCTGTCGATCGCCGCAGCCAGCTGCTCGGCCTCGGTGTGCAGACGGAAGCGGGAATCCTGCGGTTCCCCGGATCTGAGACTGCCCACCAGGTGTCGCAGACGTTTCGTCGCTTCGGCATTGACAAGCGCGAGCTCGGCGAGCAGACGGTCGGAATCTGGCGAGGTGCCTTCCCGTGCCATGGTCCTGATGATCGCGGATTCGGTGGCCAGCGAGTTCGAGATCGTGTCGTGCATATCGCTGGTGAATCGCGTCCGCATCGACTCCACCGTCTTCTGGTGGTCGACGGCGGCGCGTTCGCGGCGGAGGATCTCCCGGTGGATCCGCAGCTCGACGAAACCGGCGGCAGCGCCGATCAGCGAATAGGTCAGCCACCCGAAGCCGAGATCGATGAAGCCCGCGACCCCGCCGTCATAGGCGCCCAGCTCAGTGGCAGTCAACAGGTAGGCGACGAGGCCGGTCGTGGCGATCGCCGCACCGATCCACCGGCGGTGGCTGAGCAGCACCGCGACGGCGAAGATGAGCACCTCGGGGAACATGTTCTCCAGGTCGGGGTAGAGCGCGACGAAGACGATGCTCAGGCCGGTGGAGACGAGTGCAGTGACCAGAGGGAGGAAGGGGGCGAAGACGAAGAGGGCGTAGGCGCCGATGAGCAGCGCCACGTAACGCGGCTCGGTGATCTCGAACGAGCCCGGGACCAGAACGGTCAGACAGAGGATGAGGGCGAGCAGACGAATCGGCAGGTCCACGAAGCGCGGTCCGCGGAGGAACCGCCACACCCGGTCCGGGGCGCTCATCGAACTGTCTTCGCGCAGAGAGGTCATGGACTCCATTGTGCTACAGTCGCCGACCGCGTGGGTCCGCACCGGATCCCCGAGGCCGGCCGGCCCAGCCGCTCGAGGTCCGGCCGTCGGCCGAGCCGCCCGAGATCCGACCGTCGGCCGACTCGGAGTCAGCTCGCCGGTACCGGATTGGCACCCGAACCCTCGGTGATCGTGAGCACGATGGTGCTCTCCGGACCGAGATCCAGCTGCCGTCGACGCGAGTCCGCTCCATCGCCGAGCAGCGCCAACCTCGCCCCGGCCAGTGCAGCGGCCCCGCAGGGCCCGGCGTCCACGCCGAGTTCGGCCAGGCGATGGACGGCGGCGATCGCGTCCTGCTCCCCGACGGCGGCCGCGGCGTCGAGGCCGTGCCGAATGAACGGCCACGCCAGCGATGACGGTGTGCCGCAGTTGAGTCCGGACATGATGGTCTCTCCGGTCTCCACCGTGACGGGGTGCCCCCTATCGAGACTCGCCGAGACGCAAGCGGCGGTCACCGGTTCGACGGCGATGACGCCCGTACCGCGCACCGCGTTCGCGGCACGGTAGTGCGCGAGGGCCGCCTGGAGCAGCGAGCCGACACCTGTCGGCACGAAGACGAGGTCGGGGCCGCCCAGCCCTGCTGCCTGAAGCTGCGCATCGATCTCCTCGAACAGGGTCGAGTAGCCGTCGACGATCCAGCCGGGCACCTCGACGTAGCCGTCCCAGGCGGTGTCCTGAACGAGGACTCCGCCGGTGTCTGCGGCGAATCGTGCCGCTGCGGCGACGGTCGCGTCGTAGTTGCCGGGGTGCTCGACCACTGCGGCTCCTTCATCGCGGATGGCGGAGACGGCAGCGGGATGGATTCCTCCGACGGGCACGAAGATCCGCGCGGCCTGCCCGCTCAGCCGAGCGAACCGCGCCACGGCGCGACCGTGGTTTCCATCGGTGGCGGTGACCACCTCGGCGTCCGATGCTCCGACCGTCCCCAGCGCACGGTGGACGGCCCACGACGCACCGAGCGCCTTGAAGGCGGGCAGGCCCAAGCGAGATGACTCGTCCTTGGCGAACACTCTGCCGACGCCGAGTTCCTCGGCCAGAGTCGGGAGTTCGATGAGGGCTGTGGGCGCGTAGCCATCGAGAGCTCGATGGAACTCGAGCGCCTCGCCGGTCTGTGCCGGACAGGTCCACGAGGCGTCGCGGCGGTTGAGCGTCCACCGGGGTCCCGAGTCGGCGATTTCGGTCATGCTGTCCGTCCTTTGCTCAGTTGTGTGCGCACGAGTTCGACGTAGACGTCGATGCCCGCACCGAGGATTGAGTCGTTGAAGTCGAAGCCGCGGCTGTGCAGCGGAGCGGTGGTGCCCTCGCCGATCTCACCGGCACCGAGGAAGGCGAAGCAGGCCGGCACCACGCGAGCGTACGCGGCGAAGTCCTCGCTGGCGGTGATCGCTCGGCAGTCGCCGTCGACGCGGTCCTCACCGAGCGCCGAGGCGGCTGCGGCGACGACATGATCGACGCAGTTCGCGTCGTTGATCGTCGGCCGGAACACCCGCGAGTAGGACACCGTGCAGTGCGCGCGATGGGCGATGCCGATGCCCTCGGCGATCTCCCGCATCCGGGTTTCGACAAGTCGGCTGTCCTCATCCGTGAACGACCGGACGTCGCCGCGGATGGCGACCTCATCGGGGATTGCGTTCCGCGCCCCGTCGGTGACGAGTTCGGTGCAGGAGACAACCACCGAATCGAGGGGGTCGACGTCCCTGGCGACGATCGATTGGAAGGCCAGGACCACCTCGGCGCCGATCACCATCGGGTCGATGACGAGGTGCGGTGCAGAGGCGTGCCCACCCCGCCCGGTGATGCGGATCTCGAAGTTGTCCTCGGCGGCCATGATCGGACCGCTGCGGACACGGAGTTCGCCCGCGGGCAGGCCGGGGATGTTGTGGAGTCCGTAGACGGCATCGACGGGGAACCGCTCGAGCAGTCCGTCGGCCACCATCGCCTCGGCGCCGGTGCGGGCTCTTCTGCGGGTTGGAACAGCAGCCGCACGGTGCCGTCGAACTCGTCACCGGCGGTGAGCGCCGCCGCGGCGCCGAGGACCATCGCCATATGCCCGTCGTGTCCGCAGGCGTGCATGGCTCCGGGAATCTGCGACCGATGGTCCCGACCCGCAGACTCCTCGATGGGCAGGCCGTCCATGTCGGCCCGCAGCGCGATCGAGCGGGTGCTCGTGCCGCGCGTGAGCGAGGCCACGAGCCCGGTGCCGCCGATGCCGGTCTCCACCTTCCAGCCGAGCTCGGTGCAGACGCGGGCGAGGAACTCGGCGGTCTCGGCGACCTCGAATCCGATTCCGGGAATCCTGTGCAGTTCGTGTCGCCAGGTTCGCGCGAGCACGGCGGGGTCTGCGGTGACGTCCGTGGTGAGGTCCGGGAAGTCCGTGGTGGCGTCCGGTGCGGAGTCGTCTTCGGCACCTCCGGTGGTCTCTGGTGTCACACCCCGATGCTCGCGGAGTCCGGTCAAGGATTTCAACGCAGATGGACAAAGTTCGACGTGTCAGCCGGCTTCGACGCAACATTATTGCGCGTCAGGCCGCAGTGAGCGACACTGACGGGGTGGAAGCCGCACTCGACGAAATCGACCTCAGACTCCTCGACGCCCTGCAGTCCGATGCTCGCCTGCCTCAATCGGCATTGGGGTCGAGGGTCGGGCTGTCGACAGCTGCGGTCAACCGGAGGCTCAGACGACTGACTGAGACCGGAGTCATCAGCGGAACCGCGGTGACCGTGGCACCGGAGAAGCTGGGACGGCCGGTGAGAGTCATCGCCCAGGTCGCGGTCGAAAGCGAGCAGCTCGAGAAGCTCGATGCGCTGCGCTCGGCTCTCACCGCTCGCCCCGAGGTGCAGCAGTGCTACTACGTGGCCGGGGAATGGGACTTCATCCTCATCCTCATCGTGCGCGATATGGGCGAATACACGGCGCTGACGCGCGAACTCTTCTTCGGCAATGACAACGTCCGCCGGTTCAGCACCCATGTCGTCATGGACGCGGCGAAGGTGGGACTCACCGTCGCCCTCAACCCCACTCCACCTGGGCCAAGGACGTCACAGAGCCCCAAAACTACCTGACGGCGTCCCAGCACCCTCGCGCGAGGGTGCTGGGACGCCGTCAGGTAGCAGTGGGGGTGGGGAGCTTCAGCCCAGCAGCTCGCCCAGGCCCGCCTCGATGACGTCGAAGGCATCGCCCAGCAGCTCATCGGAGATCGTCAGCGGCGGCAGGAAGCGCAGCACGTTGCCGAAGGTTCCGGTGGTGAGCACGAGCACGCCGTTCTTCGCGCAGTAGTCGGCGAGCTTCTTCACCAGGTCAGCGTTCGGCTCGATCGAGTCGCGCTCGACGAACTCGGCGGCGATCATCGCACCGCGGCCGCGGATGTCGCCGACCTCGGGGTACTGGCTCTGCAGCTTGGTCAGGCGTTCGGTGATGATCTCACCGATGTGTCCGGCGTTCTCGAGGAGGCCGTCGTTCTCGTAGGACTCGATGGCGCCGAGGGCGGCGGCGCAGGCCGTCGGGTTGCCGCCGTAGGTTCCGCCGAGGCGGCCCGGTCCGACCGAGTCCATGATCTCCGCGCGACCGGTCACGGCCGAGAGCGGCAGACCGCCGGCGATGCCCTTGGCGGTGGTGATGAGGTCGGGAACGATGCCCTCCCACTCGGAGGCGAACATCTTGCCCGTGCGGGCGAAGCCGGCCTGGACCTCGTCGGCGACGAAGACGATGCCCTTCTCGCGGGCGTACTCGACGAGGGTGGGCAGGAAGCCCTCAGCGGGGACGATGAAACCGCCCTCACCCTGGATGGGTTCGATGACGATCGCGGCGACGTAGTCGGAGCCGATCTGCTTCTCGATCATCGTGATGACGCGCTTGGCCGCATCTTCGCCGCTGATCTTCGTGCCCGCCGCATCGTTGTCGCGGAACGGGTAGGACATGGGTGCCCGGTAGACCTCACCGGCGAAAGGACCGAATCCGGCCTTGTAGGGGGCGGCCTTCGCGGTCATCGCCATGGTCAGGTTGGTCCGGCCGTGGTAGGCGTGGTCGAAGACGACGACGGCGTCACGACCGGTGTGGGCGCGAGCGATCTTCACGGCGTTCTCGACAGCCTCGGCGCCGGAGTTGAGCAGCACGGTGCGCTTCTCGTGATCGCCCGGGGTCAGGCGGTTGAGCGCCTCGGCGACCTCGACGTAGCTCTCATAGGGGTTGACCATGAAGCAGGTGTGGGTGAAGGCCTCGAGCTGCTCGGTCGCGGCCTTGACGACCCGCGGGTTCGAGTTGCCCGCGGTGGTCACCGCAATGCCCGAACCGAGGTCGATGAGCTGATTGCCGTCGACGTCCTTGAGGATGCCGCCGCCGGCCGCCACCACGTATGCGGGCAGCGATGATCCGACACCTGTGGCCACGGCCGAAGTGCGGCGGGCCTCGATCTCACGGGACTTCGGTCCGGGGATCTCGGTGACGATCTTACGTTCCTGCGGCAGAGCTTCGCCGCCAATTTCCAAAGCTGTCATAAGGGGAAGAATAGGGGTTCGCGACGGTTCTTGTCATTCCGAGTCCGCAGGGTGGCCAGAACGCGTTTGTCAGCGCGATATCCGATGCGGAATCCGTTGTTCGCGATACGACTCATCAGCGCTGTCGCGAAGCCCGAATTCTAGCGGTGCTGGTTGCGCAGATCGACGTCCTTGTTCCGTCCCGGCAGGTTGAGATCGTGTTCGCGCGAGGGCGCGACGATCGTTTCCTGCGCCCCTGCCACACGGGGTGCGTCCTCACCGATGTCGAAGCTCAGCGGAGCATTGGCGGAGATGTTGCGCTTGATGACGGCCAGGCCGATCGGCCCGAGCTCCCAGTGCAGGGCGACCGAGCTCAGCCGTCCCACGGACCGTTCGGATCCGCGGACCTCGGCGAGCGCCTCGGTGCCGGCCTCGGGGTGGATATGCCCGGACCCGTCGAGGTGGACGAAGACGAGGCGCCGAGGCGGCTGCCCCAGATTGTGCACACGCGCGACGGCCTCCTGGCCGCGGTAGCAGCCCTTGGCCAGGTGCACGGAGGTGCGCAGCAGATCGAGTTCGCCGACGAGGGACTTGTGGTCGATCTCCGCCGGCCCGGGCCGCCAAGCGGCGATCCGCAGGGCCTCCCAGGCGTCGAACCCGGCCAGGGTGAATTCGCTCGCCGAGGTTGCCCGCAGGTCCGCACGCGCGCAGATGCCGATGACGAACGGGGTCTCGAGCCCGGGGTGGTCCTCCCCTGCCACCTCTAGTCCGAGGTCGACCTCGGCATAGGAGGCCGAGCCCGCTCCGATGTGCGGCCAGGGATCGGCCCACAGCTGGGTCACGGGCAGCTTCTCGGGGAGAGTGAGGACGGCGCCGATGCACTGATAGTCATCGCTGAGGTCCTCGATCTCCACGCGCATCATGAAGACCATTTTGCGGAGGAAGTCGAGGGTGGCGTCCGTGGCCATCTCGCTGATCGCCCACAGCGCCTCGCCGTCGTCGACGAGTTTGAGCCAGCCCTCGATGCGGCCGTTGGGATCGAGGACGAGGGTCTCCGTCGACACCCCCGGAGCCAGTCCGTCGAGCTTCTGCGTGGTGATGGAGTTGAGCCAGGTCAGCCGATCGGGTCCGGACAGGCGCAGGACCCGCAGGTGGGCGAGATCGACGATGGCGCCCTTCTCGGCCAGGGCCCGCTGCTCGCGCAGGGGCGAGCCGTAGTGCAGCGGCGTCCGCGCCAGTTCGCCGGGGCCGTAGACCGCGGTCGAACTCAGCGGCTGGGCCAGCGCGGAGGGGCGGGCGGACTCGGTCATCTCAGTCCAGCTTCTTCAGCCGCGCCGAGGCGTGAGAGGCGAGTTCGTGGCCGAGGGCGGCCATGTCCCAGGCCCACATGAGCTCCCCGCCGACGAGTCCGTACATGCGGGTCGACGCGGTGTACTCCTTGGCGGTCTTCGTCCGTGCCACGACGTCGGTCGACAGATCGATGCGCGGTCCCTTGACATGGCCGGCGTAGAGTTCCATGACGCCGTGCGGGTGGACGATCTCGGCTTCGATCTCGAATCCGTCGTCATTCGTGCGCAGGGTCTCGACCGCGGCGGCGCTGGTGAAGCTGGGCTCCTGAGTCGGCACGAGCATTCCCGGGCCCACGTCACCGGCGTCATGCTGGCGCACGAGCTGCCAGATGCCGGTCTCGAAGGTCAGCGTCGATTCGAGTTCGCCCTCCTCGGTCAGCAGCCACGCATGCGCGGTGTACTGGAGGAAGGGAGTGCCCTCATGGGCGACGAAGTCGACTCGCTGCCCGAACTGCTTCTCGGGAGTGTCCGCATAGCCGACCACTCCCACACCCTCCCAGGACCCGATGAGCCAGGACAGGGGGACGAGCTCGGGATGGACCGAGGCGTCTAGTTCGATCATCGAACTCAGCGGTTGTCTTTGAACAGGGAGGTGACGACCTTGATTCCGACACCCAGGGCACCGAGTGCGGCGAGGCCGACGAGGCTGGAGAAGAAGATTTCAAGCACGACGAGGTTATCCATGCCCTCAAGTCTACATTTCCGAGCCGTGCCGTGCGCAGTCGGCCCGAGGGCCGGACAGAACTGACCCGACGGCCGGGACATCAGAGGGCGATGCGTTCGAGAGAGTAGACGACGACACCGCCGAGGGCGATCGGGGTGGCGCCGAGGGCGAGCTGCACGGCGAAGCTGCGGGCCTTCTCGACGTTCTTCTTCAGCTCGATGTTCTGGGCGATCTCGAGGCTGACGGCCTGGTATTTGGCATAGGCGACGAGGCCGAGCATGCGGTCGACGGCGGCGACCAGCAGACCCATGATGGCACCGAGGATGAGGGCCAGCGGCCAGCTGATCGCCTCGGGGAAGATGCTGAACGAGAGGATCCCGGCCACCGCGGTCGCCATCGCCACGGCCAGCGGTGAGGTGTAGATCGCCGGCCACGGCAGAGCGGTCATGCAGCCCGCGGCGATGAGCGAGATGAGACCGACGACGATGGCCTCTTTGTCCCCGGGCACGGTGATCGCGGCGACCCAGGTGCTCGCGGACAGGGAGATGACCACACCGGTCACCTGCGCGGAGACGTTGGCCACGGCATCCGAGGCACCGAGGCCGCGGGTGAGGTTCTGCACGAAGGTCCACAGCAGCCCGAGTCCGGCGAGCACGGGCAGCCAGTCGAGGTACGGAGCCGAGCTGTCGCGCCACGCGGCCAGCAGTCCGGCGAGTCCGAAGAGGAAGAGCATGATCGAGGTGGCCCGGGGCTGCGGGGAGTCCGTGAGACGGGGCCAGCCGTAGGCGACGCCGAAGACGATGAGGCAGGTCGCCAGCAGGAACAAGGTGTAGCCCCAGTACACCGAGGCGCTGAGGGCCAACGCCAGGGCCAAGGCCACGACTACTCGAATCCATCTGATCACCCCACTATCGTGCCCTATCCGATCGCGGCGACGCGATTCGCGGGTCCGGTCTCGCGAGTCCGGTCACCCGAGTTCGGCGTCGGTGGGCACGGCTATACTTTCCTCAGTCGGCACTCGCAGAGGGGATGGATTGAGCACATGCGGATCCTGCACATCAGCCCCGCCGCCCGCCTCGATGCCCCGCTCGCGCCCGAGTCCCTGCAATACCTCGGCCACCACATCGAACGCCGCGACATCGCGCACCTGAGCACCGCGGCCGCCGAGACCATCACCGCCGATGTCGTCATCGCCGATGCCTGCCTCGATCTCTCCCTCGCCCCCGCCATCGCCGAGGTGCTCACCGCCAGGAATCTCACCGTCCCCGTCATCGTCGTGCTCAGCGAAGGCGGGCTGGCGACCGCCTCGGCGCGTTGGAATGTCAGCGATATCGTGCTCACCTCCGCAGGCCCCGCCGAGGTGGAGGCTCGGCTGCGGATGGCCCGCGACCGAGGCCTCTCCCCCGCCCAGGCCGGAGCCGGATTCGCGGGCCGTTCCGGATACACGGGGCGGGCGAACCTCGGCGAGCAGACAGGCGGAGGCGGAGCGGTCGGCCCCTCCGCGACCGGCGGCGCCTACGGAACCCCCGGCGCCGAGGCGTGGAACGCCGACGGTGAGCCGATGGTCGTCGTCACCGGAGCCCTGCGCATCGACGAGACCGCGTTCACCGCCGATCTCGGCGGACGCAGCCTCGACCTGACCTACCGCGAATTCGCCCTGCTGAAGTTCTTCGCCATGCACCCCGAACGCGTCTTCACCCGCGATGAGATCCTCTTCGCCGTATGGGGCGACGACTACTACGGCGGCACCCGCACCGTCGATGTGCATGTCCGCCGCCTGCGTGCGAAACTCGGCAAAGACCTCGAGAACGCCATCCACACGGTGCGCAACGTCGGCTACCGCTTCAGCGCGGATTCCATGACCGACGATGACGACGAGGCGGCTGAGGCGGACGAGACCGAACGACGCAGTCCGCACGAAACGAGCGAAGAGAACGAACCGAGCGAGGAGGACCTGAGCGCATGAGAATCGACACCAGCGGAGCCGTGGTCGGGGCCCCGATCACCCCCCTCGCCGAGGCCGAGCGCGGCTTCCTCGACCAGGTGGCCGAGTCCGACGGCTCCCCCGAGATCTCGGGCGGGCTGATGGCCATCGCCACCGGCGAGGACACGAGCCACGAGGCGCAGACGGCCTCGAGCGTGTGGCGGGTCTATGACGACGAGGACACCCTCATCGGCTTCGGTATCCGTGCCCTGCAGGGCGAGCGACATGCCGCCGAACTCCTCATCGCCCCCGAGCATCGCGGCCGCGGACACGGTGCCGCTCTGCTCGCCGCGATCCTCGACGAGGCGCCCGAAACCTGGTGCTGGGCCCACGGCGACCACCCGGCCGCGCAGGCACTTGCGAGCAGGCACGGGCTCGGCCGCGACCGGGTGCTCTATCAGATGAGCACCGGTGAGGGTCTGAGCCTCGATGAGCTTCCGGAGACCACGGCCCCCGACGGTGTGAGGATCCGCTCCTTCGCCCCCGGCGACGAGGACGGCTGGCTGCAGGTCAATAACGCCGCCTTCGACTGGCACCCCGAACAGGGCTCGCAGACCCGCGCCGACATCGATGCGATCGTCACCGCCGCCGACTTCGACCCCTCCACCATCGTCATCGCCGAACGCGCCGGTGACGTCATCGGCTTCCATGAGATCAAACTCACGGATCCCGAGCCGTCCACGGGCACGTCCGGCGGCCTCGGCGAGGTCTATGTCGTCGGCGTGGACCCGGCCGTCCATGCCAAGGGCGTGGGCAGGGCACTGACCGTCGAGGGCATGCGGCGGATGGTCGCCGCCGGCGCCGAGAGGATCGAACTCTACGTCGAGTCCGACAATGCTCCGGCGCTAGGCTTGTACGAGCGGCTTGGCTTCCATGTCGCGGTGGCGCACGTGTCCTATGCGCCGGCTTCCTCGACCGAACCCACCCAGGAGTAGATCGATGTACGACATCGCAGCCATCGGCAGGGAACTCGACCTGCCGGAACCCGAAGATCGCTTCCTCGATCGCGAACTCAGCTGGCTGGCGTTCAACGAACGCGTCCTCGACCTCGCCTCCGACCCGGAGATGCCCCTGCTCGAGCGGGTCCGCTTCCTGTCGATCTTCGCGACCAATCTCGACGAGTTCTTCATGGTCCGCGTCGCCGGCCTCAAACGCCGCATCAATACAGGACTGGCCGTGCCGAGCGTGACCGGGCGGATGCCGCTGCAGGTCATGCACGCAATCGGCGTGCGTGCCCATGAGCTGATGACCAGGCACGCCGCCCTGCTCAAGGAAGACATCGGACCCCGCCTCGACGCAGAGTCGATCACAAAGGTCGCCGTCGACGATCTCACCGCGGACGAACGGGCACGGGTCGACGAATTCTTCGCCGGTCACGTCTTCCCCGTCCTTACCCCGCTGGCCGTGGACCCGGCCCACCCCTTCCCCTACATCTCGGGGCTCTCGCTCAACCTCGGCGTGCTCCTGCGCTACCCGGACTCGGGCAAGGAGCTCTTCGCCCGGGTCAAGGTGCCCCCGCGCCTGCCCAGGTTCTTCAACGTCGCCGAGGCGTCCGACCGTCCCGTCGGACGCGACGTGCCCGCCCGCTTCGTCGCCCTCGAGGACATCATCGCCGAACACCTCGACACCCTCTTCGAAGGCATGGAGGTCATCCACCACTCGACCTTCCGCGTCACCCGCAACGAAGACCTCGAGGTCGAAGAGGACGATGCGGAGAACCTGCTCAAGGCTCTGGAGAAGGAGCTGCTGCGCCGCCGTTTCGGGCCCGCGGTGCGCGTGGAGATCACGGAGAACATCCATCCGCGGGTGCGCGAGATGCTCAAGGACGAACTCGGCATCGACGAATCCGAGATCTACCACCTGCCGACCCCGCTCGACCTCTCCGGAATGTCCGACATCGCCGATGTCCCGCGCGATGACCTGCATTTCGCGAAGATGGTCCCGCAGATGAACAAGGACCTGTCCCTGCGGGAGTCGAGCGATCAGGTCGATGTCTTCGCGGCCGTGAACAGCCGCGACATCCTCCTCCACCACCCCTACGACTCGTTCTCGACCAGTGTGCAGGCCTTCCTCGAGCAGGCCGCCGCGGACAAGAACGTGCTCGCGATCAAGCAGACCCTCTACCGGACCTCCGGGGACTCCCCGATCATCGAGGCCCTCGTCGATGCCGCGCAAGCGGGCATCCAGGTCCTCGCGGTCGTCGAGATCAAGGCCCGCTTCGACGAGGAGGCCAACATCACCTGGGCCCGCAAGCTCGAGCGGGCCGGGGTCCATGTCGTCTACGGCATCGTCGGACTCAAGACCCACGCGAAGCTCTCCCTGGTCGTCCGTCAGGAAGCCGAGGGACTGGCCCGCTACTGCCACGTCGGCACCGGCAACTACCACCCGAAGACCGCGCGCGGCTATGAGGACTTCGGCCTGCTGACCAAGGACATGGCCGTCGCCGACGACCTCACGAAGCTGTTCAACCAGCTCTCCGGCTATGCGCCCCGCGCCGAGTACTCTCGTTTCCTCGTCGCCCCCACCCGGGTCCGAGCCGGGCTGACCGAGCTGATCGAGGCCGAGACCGCCATCGCCGAGGCGGGCGGTGAAGGGTCCGTGCGGATCAAGGTGAATTCGATCGTCGATGAGGCGATCATCGACTCCCTCTACATGGCCTCCCGCGCGGGGGTGAAGGTCGAGGTCTTAGTCCGCGGGATCTGCGCCCTGCGCCCGGGTATCCCGGGCCTGAGCGAGAACATCACCGTCCGGTCGGTCCTCGGCCGCTTCCTCGAGCATTCGCGGGCCTTCGTCTTCGGCAACGGCGGCGACCCTATCGTCTACATCGGTTCGGCCGATATGATGCACCGCAACCTCGACCGGCGAGTCGAGACCCTCGTCCAGCTCGCCAACGCCAACCACAAGGACGAGGTCGTCGAACTCTTCGATCTCGCCTTCGCGGAGTCCACCTCGGCGTTCGAACTCTCCGCCGACGGCAGCTGGAGCCGCTCGACGAAGGATGCCGAGGGGCAGCCGCTCACCGACTACCAGACAGAGCTCATCCGACGTCACCGGAAACGCCGACTGGTCGGGGACGAAGCGTGAGTCCGGCATCGGTCGATTCCGCGCAGGTCTCCTCGCGGGTCAGTGCCGATATCCTCGCCGCCGGAGCCGTCTGCTGGCGGCTCGGAGCCGAGGGACTCGAGGTCGCCCTCATCCACCGTCCCCGCTACAACGACTGGTCCTGGCCGAAGGGCAAGGTCGAGCCCGGGGAGACCCTGCCGGAGACCGCGATCCGCGAGGTCAAGGAGGAGACGGGACTCGACATCCACCTCGGCGTCCCGCTGCCTTCGGCGGAGTACATGGTCGGCGGCAAGAACATCAAGAAGGTCTTCTACTGGTCGGCCCAAGTCAAGGCCGACCAGGCTCTCGGCTCCGACAATGTGCGTGAAGTCGATGAGGTGAAGTGGTTTCCCGTCGGGAAGGCGCGGACGAAGCTGACCTCCTATGCCGACCGCGATCAGCTCGATGCGCTCGAGAAGTATCACGAGACGGATGCGCTGCGGGCCTGGCCGCTCGTCCTCGTCCGCCACGGCAAGGCCTTCCCCCGCTCCAAATGGTACGAGACGGAGCATGTCCGACCGCTGCTCAAGCTCGGCACCCGGCAGGCGATGGCGCTGACCGGCCTGCTCGAGGCGTGGGAGACGAAGAAGCTGATCTCGAGCCCGTGGAAACGCTGTGTCGCGACCCTGGCTCCGCTGTCGGCGGCGACGGGCAGATCGATCAAGAAGGTCGCGTGTCTGAGCGAGAAGGCCACCGCGGGCAATCCCGAGAAGACCGCCCGGTACATCGAGAAGCTGCTCGAGAAGGGCCGTCCGGTCATCTACTGCACCCACCGTCCGGTGCTGCCGACCATCCTCGCCGTCTACGCCAAACACGCCCCGAAGCGGATCGCTGCGAAGCTGCCGAGCGAGGACCCGTATCTCAAGCCCGGCGAGATCCTCGTCGCCTACGTCCGGCCCGGCGCCGTGCCGCGCATCGTCGACATCGAACGCGTCCGACCGATCGACGCCTGAGGGGCTGAGCGCTGAGGGGTCGCCGGCCGAGGTCTCACCTGAGGGGCCGGCGGCCGAAGTCAGACCCGCCTCAGCGGCCATCCTTTCACGATCCGGGCCCGCCCTGTGACAGAGCGCTCAGAAGGCTTCCAACGCTTCAGCTCTCATTCACCTCCCATTCACTTCACTACACCCGCCGCTTTACGCGCGATCCTTAGCGTGGACCACGAACGATCGAGAATCCTCGAGTTGTGTCCACGACATGAAAGGCATCTTCGTGAAGCTGAAGCACCTTGCCCCCTCCGCCGCGATCCTGGCGGTCGGCGCGCTCACCCTGTCGGCCTGCGGCGGAACCTCCGCCACCGGGGAAGACACCAGCGGTGGCGACAGCGACCTCCAGGGCACCCTGACCGGCATCGGCGCCTCCTCGCAGAAGGCGGCCATGGATGCCTGGACCGCGGACTTCACCTCGGAGAACTCCGGCGTCACCGTCAACTACTCGCCCGACGGCTCCGGTGCCGGACGCGAGCAGTTCCTGGCCGGAAACGCCCAGTTCGCCGGTTCCGACGCCCACCTCGATGACGACGAGGTCGAGGCCGGCAAGGAAGCCTGCGGTGCCGACGGCGCCTACGAATTCCCCGTCTACATCTCCCCCATCGCGGTGACCTTCAACGTGGAGGGCGTCGACGAACTCAACCTCTCGCCCGACACCATCGCGAAGATCTTCAAGGGCGAGATCACCAACTGGAACGACGACGCGATCAAGGCCGACAACCCCGACGCGGAGCTGCCGGACCTCAAGATCACCGCCGTCCACCGCGCCGACGACTCGGGCACCACCGAGAACTTCGCCGAGTACCTCAAAGCCACCGCCGAGAAGACCTGGGACGCCGAGGTCGACGGCAACTTCCCGAAGGACTTCGGCGGCGAAGCCGCTCAGGGCACCGACGGCGTCATCCAGACCGTCTCGGACACCGACGGTGCGATCGGCTACGCCGACGCCTCGGCCGTCGGCGACCTGGGCACCGCCAAGGTGAAGGTCGGCGAGGAATTCGTCGAACTCTCCCCCGAAGCCGCCACCAAGGTCGTCGACGCTTCCGAGAAGGTCGAGGGACGCGGCGAAGGCGACCTCGCCTTCGACCTCGCCCGCGACACCACCGAGTCGGGTGCCTACCCGATCGTGCTCGTCTCCTACCACCTGGTCTGCTCGTCCTACAAGGACCAGGAGACCGTGGACATGGTCAAGGCCTGGGAGAAGTTCGTCGTCTCCGAAGAGGGACAGAAGTCCGCTGCGGACTCCGCCGGTTCGGCTCCCCTGTCCGACGACCTGCGTTCGCAGATCGAGACCGTCATCGACTCCATCAAGGTTGAAGGCTGACACTTGGTCTCTGACCTGGAGAAATGATCAGCTGAGGAGCGGCGCAGCACCCACTGCGCCGCTTTTGGGCGCCTAGGGATCCGAGGACAGGATCCACCACAAGTTTCACGAGGAGCACTTGTGCCGACCAGCACGCAAACCACAGAGTCCGGCCCAGCCGGGCACTCCGAGCCGGAGAACGGACAGAAGTCCGGCCCGGCGAACGGACCGAAACCGAAGGCCGTCGTCCGCCCCGGCGACAGGATCTTCTCCGCCGCGACTCTCATCGCCGGCATCCTGATCCTGCTCATCCTGGCAGGCGTCGCCCTGTTCCTGTTGGCTCAGTCCAAGGACACGATCCAGGCGCAGATCTCGGATCCCTCGTCGATCACCGGCGGCAACGGCTTCCTCCCCTACGTCTGGCCTCTGGTCGTCGGCACGCTCATCTCGGCGGCCATCGCCCTGGTCGTGGCCACGCCCTTCGCCCTCGGCATCGCGCTGTTCACCACGCACATGGCACCGCGGAAGTTGGCTCCGGTCCTCGGCTACGTCATCGACCTGCTGGCGGCCATCCCCTCGGTCGTCTACGGCCTGTGGGGCATCGCGCTGGCCGGCAACCTCACCAGCTTCTACCTGTGGCTGTCGAAGTGGTTCGGTTGGATCCCGATCTTCGCTCCCGCCGAGGACGGATCGGTCTCGCAGACAGGCCGCACCCTGCTCACGGCCTCCCTCGTGCTCTCGATCATGATCCTGCCGATCATCACCTCCCTGACCCGGGAGATCTTCCTGCAGACCCCGCGCCTGCAGGAAGAGGCGGCGCTTGCGCTCGGCGCCACGCGCTGGGAGATGATCCGGATGGCCGTGCTGCCCTTCGGCAAGTCGGGCATCGTATCCGCGACCATGCTCGGCCTCGGACGCGCCCTCGGTGAGACCATGGCCGTGGCCATGATCCTCTCCCCCGGTCTGCTCACCGCCTCGCTCGTCGTCAGCGGCAACCAGACGATCGCCTCGGAGATCGCCCAGAACTTCCCTGAGGCGGCCGGACTGCGCCTCTCCGAGCTCATCACCGTCGGCCTCGTCCTCTTCGTCATCACTCTGCTGGTGAACATGGGTGCCCGCGCCATCGTCGCCAAGACTTCCGTGAAGGGCAGTTGATCATGTTGACCTCTTCGAACAACACAATCACGAAGTCCCGGAAGCTGACCTCGAAGCAGCTTCCCAAGGCCACCCCCTGGATCGTCGCCGTCGCCTCGATCCTCGTGGCGATCCTCATCAGCTTCATCGCCTTCGGCGGGTTCAACATCCCCGTGGTGGCGGTGCTGGCGGGCCTCATCAACCTGGTCGCGGTCTTCGTCCTCTCCGCCTCCTACGAAGGACGCCGGAAGGCCACCGACCGTGTCGCCACGACCCTCGTCACCTCGACGTTCATCCTCGCCTGCGTTCCCCTCGTATCTCTGCTGTGGCTGACCATCTCCAAGGGCGGCGCGGCGATCAGCGGCGACCTCCTCTCCCGGACGATGCTCGGCATGAAGGGCGTGCTCGATCAGCAGTACGTCGCCGGTGAGGCCTCCCTGGCCGGCGGCTTCTACCACGCGATCGTCGGCACAGTGCTCATCACCCTGGCCGCCTGCATCATCTCGATCCCCATCGGTGTGCTCACGGCGATCTATCTCGTCGAATACGCGCAGAAGAACCGTCTGGGCAAGGCCATCACCTTCCTCGTCGACGTGATGACCGGCATCCCCTCGATCGTTGCCGGTCTCTTCGCCTTCGCACTGTTCTCGACCCTGGCCAACGTGCTCATGCCGGGTTCGGCGGGCATCGCCAAGACCGGCTTCACGGCCGCGGTCGCCCTGTCGGTGCTGATGATCCCGATCGTCGTGCGCAACACGGAGGAGATCCTCCGCCTGGTGCCGATGGATCTGCGCGAGGCCTCCTACGCTCTGGGCGTGCCGAAATGGAAGACGATCGTCAAGATCGTCCTGCCCACCTCGGTGTCGGGAATCCTCTCCGGCGTCACCATCGCCATCGCCCGCGTGATCGGCGAGACCGCCCCCATCATGGTCACCGCCGGGTTCGCCAAGGCACTCAACTGGAACCTCTTCTCCGGATGGATGTCGACGCTGCCGACCTTCATCTACGATTCGCAGCTGCGCCCGGTCTCCCCCGGCTCCGCTGCACTCGCCAGCTCCGAGCGCGCCTGGGCAGCCGCCCTCGTGCTCGTCGCCCTGGTCATGCTGCTCAACCTGCTGGCCCGGATCATCGCCAAGGTGCTGGCACCGAAGGCCGGGCGCTGATGGGCCGGGCACACCGGGACCGCACGGTCCGCGCGGTCCGCACGAGCGGCGAAGGCCAGGTCCGCACGACCGGCGAGGGCCACCTCGGCGCACTCCAGACTTCTGCAATACTGACCTCACGGTCCTGACGATAGGGAAACACAATGTCCAAACAGATCGACATCAAAGATCTCGACATCTTCTACGGTGACTTCCGCGCCGTCGACGGCGTGCAGATGCAGATCAAGCCCCGCTCCGTGACCGCCTTCATCGGCCCCTCTGGCTGCGGCAAATCCACCGTGCTGCGCACGCTCAACCGCATGCACGAGGTCATCCCGGGCGCCAGCGTCTCCGGTGAGGTCCTCATGGACGGCAACGACATCTACGGCGCCGGCGTCGACCCGGTCAACGTCCGCCGCGAGGTCGGCATGGTCTTCCAGCGTGCGAACCCGTTCCCCACCATGAGCATCAAGGAGAACGTGCTCGCCGGTGTGCGCCTGAACAACAAGCGCCTGTCGAAGTCCGAGGCCGACGAGCTCACCGAGCGCGCCCTGCGCGGCGCGAACCTCTGGAACGAGGTCAAGGACCGCCTCAACCTGCCGGGCTCCGGTCTCTCGGGCGGTCAGCAGCAGCGTCTGTGCATCGCCCGCGCGATCGCCGTCGAACCCGAGGTCCTGCTCATGGACGAGCCCTGCTCCGCGCTCGACCCGATCTCGACCCTGGCCATCGAGGATCTCATCAACGACCTCAAGGACAAGTACACGGTCGTCATCGTCACGCACAACATGCAACAGGCCGCTCGCGTGTCCGACAAGACCGCGTTCTTCAACATCGCCGGCACCGGCAAGCCCGGCAAGCTCATCGAGTTCAACGAGACCTCGGCGATCTTCTCCAACCCGGACAAGGAAGAGACCGAGAACTACATCTCCGGCCGCTTCGGATGATCTGAGGGCGGCGGCGGGGGTCGCTGCGGCACAGTTGGCCGCGAGCTGCGGCTGAGCCGCCCGCGCCGCGGCGGCACGCACCTGCGTCGCACGACTCGCACGACCTGCGAAGCTCGATTGTTCGGCCACTCCACAGCAGATATGACGCCAAATCTGCTGTGGAGTGGCCGAACAGTTTCTGTCTGCCCCTCTTTCCCGGGGGCGTCATGCCGCCGACACCCGTGAAGCCATTAGGGCCGGTGAAGCCGCCGCGCCCATCCGAATCGACGTCGGCTCCGGATCACAGATTGAACGAGCAGAATATGTCGAAAGGATCGTCATGACTTCGCCGCTCGCAGCTTCGGTCTCGCCGACGCGTTCGGGCCGAACCACCGTCCAGATCGTCTCTGCCATCTTCGGCGCCGTCTTCCTGCTGGTGGGCGTCCTGGGATTCGTTCCGGGCATCACGCAGAACTTCGACACGATTGTGTTCGCCGGACATCATTCCGAGGCTGCCCTGCTGGGCATCTTCCAGGTCTCGGTGCTCCACAATGTCGTCCACCTGCTCTTCGGCATCGTCGGGCTCGTGGGCCTGAGATCACGCGGCCTCGCGAAGGCCTACCTCGTCATCGGCGGCATCGTCTATGCGGTGCTGTGGATCTACGGCCTCGTCGTCCCGATGGAGTCGATGGGCAACTTCGTCCCCCTCAACACCGCCGACAACTGGCTCCACTTCGTCCTGGCGGTCGCAATGATCACCACCGGTTTCGTGTTCGGCCGCAAGGTCAGGGCCTGAGCCTCGCCGAGGTGGGCCGGCGCGGTCCGGATCGGCCCTGCCGAAGCCTCGGGTGAACCTCGCCGAGGTAGTCAAGCCACACTGATCCCCGCCGACTCGACCGGTCCGGCGGGGATCGGTCCGGCGGGGATCGGTCGTTGCGGCCCGGCCCCTACCCGAGCCCGAGTTTGACCACCGCACCGATGCCGATCGCCAGCAGTGCGGCGGCCGGAATGGTCAGCAGCCAGACTCCGAAGACGGGGACGAAGAACCGCGCCCGGGCGTGGCCTTTGCGTCCGGCATACTGTGTCCCGAGGATCGCCGGGCCGAGGACGAAGGTCAGCGACACGGGCACCCGCATGATGATCGCCGCGGTGTACATGAGCACCGAGGCGGTCGCATCGGCGGTCGCGGATTTGACCGGATCGAGCTTGGCCATGCGCACCGACAGCGTCCGCACGACTCGCCACCCGCTCAGCCCCGTGCCGGCCGCGAGGGCTGCGGCGATGAGCAGGCGCACCGGCCAGGAGATCTCGAGCACGGACAGCTCCGTGTGCGGGCTCGTCTCGACGGCGAGGAGGCCGACCATCACCAGGGCCGCGATCTTCTGTGCGTCCTGGACGCCGTGGACCAGTGACAGCGAGGCGGTGAGCACGGAGTCGACCATCCGTGCCCCGCGGAACAGCGGCTTCGGCGGGGTCGAGGCGAAGATCTTCGACAGCAGCAGAGTCAGTGCCCACGAGAGCACGAATCCGAGGATCGGCGAGAGCACGAGCGGCCACACCACCGAGTCCATCGCCTCGTGGGAGTCGATCGTGAATCCGAGCACGATCCCGGCCCCGAGCAGGCCGCCGATGAGACAGTGCGTCGAGGACACCGGCAATGCCAGGTAGTAGGTGAAGAGACTCCAGATCGTCGCCGAGGCGAAGGCGATGATCAGCGAGGTCAGCACCACCTCGGGCGCCCCGGAGAAATGCACGATCTGGTTGGCCACGACGAAGGCGATGCCCTCCCCGAGCAGCGCGCCGATGAAGTTGAAGACGACGGCCAGACCGAGTGCCCAGCGCGGATTCATCGCGCGCCCGACGACGGCGTTGCCGATCGTCAGCGCCGCGTCATGGAAGCCGTTCGAACCGGCGAACATCACCGCGGCCACGATGACGCCCGCCAGCAGCAGCTCCACGGACTACGACTCCTTGATCGCGATGGACGCGACGACCTTGCCGAGCTCGGTGAACCCGTGCGCGGCGCGGACGAAGGCCTGGCCGAGCTGGGAGACCGCGGCCATATACGTCAGTCCGCGCTTGGCGTTGGGAACCGCATCGGACATCCGCCACTGCAGAGTCTCGACTTGGTAGGTCAGCCGGTTGATCGAGTCGACGTAGTCCCATTGATCGAGTTTGCCGGGCAGTCGGGTGATCATCCGGGAGGTGTGGTCGGTCTGGTTCGACAGGACCGCGAGGGTCTCGAGGACACCCGAGGGCAGTTGGTCGAAAGCTTCCGAGGCGAGAACGAATCCGGCCCCGTGGAGGCGGTGGCAGATGTCGCGCATGTGATGACCGAGCAGGTAGAGGTCGTTGCGGTCGAAGGGGGTGATGTAGTTCTCGCGCAGTGCGCGAAGCACGGCTCCCATGTCCTCATCGGCCTGATCCCCGATCTCGCGGAGACGGTCGGCGACATGCCGTCGTTCGCTGACTTCGATCCCGGAGAGTTCGGCGAGCACGAGGTTGCACTGGCGCATCTGTCCGACGAGATCCGAGAGACGATCGTAGAAGACAGTGTCCTGCGGTACTCGCTTGAGCCGCATGCGCTCCTCCTGCCCGAGGCCCGGTCGCGCCGGACGAATGTGCATGTCGCTTCAATTGTATTGTGCCGAACGCTGAACCGTGAGAGCGCCTCTCGGCGATAGGCCGCTCGAAGCGGCTGAATTTGGAGCCCGGGGCTTCGACGATCCAGCGTCCGGTGGCCCGAAGGCCACGCACTACGATACTCGCTCACGCTCGTGAGTCCACCGCCGAGGCGGGGCTCGGGACCGTTGAAAATCTCACATTGGATCGCGGGCCAGGAAGGTTTGGGCTGAGGTCGGATCGCTCAGGTGCCGAAGTCGCACCGAGGTGGCGACGAGGTGGGATGACTCAGGCACCGAAGTAGCGCCCAAGTCGCGCCAAGGTGGCGCTCGGTCAGGTAAGTCCTGTCAGCTGAGTCCGCCGCGCCGGTGCGAGAGCGCGGCGTCGCCCAGGTCCTTCGACAGTTGGAGCAGACGCGAGCGCGTGTCCTGACTGTCGGTGCCTTCGGCGCAGATCCCGACGAACGCGGCGGCGCGCAGCAGGGCGATGACGACGTCCCCGCGGAAGGCCCCGGCGAGGATCTCATCGATGGCTCGGGCCACCTCGTCGGGTCCTGCGGGAAGCTCCACACCGGCGAGGATCTCGTCGAGTCCGATGCCCTGGGTAACGCGGCGTTGGCCGGTGGCGAACATCTCGGCGACTTCGCCGGGAGATGTGCTGATCCACTCGCGCAGGGCGTAGAGGCGCCACAGCGCACCTGGGGCGGAGACCGGCGGGGCCGCGGACCACATCTCGGCGATGACCTCGAAGCCGATGTCGTCGGCGAGGTCGATGAACCGCCTCGTCGCGGCCTCATCGCGCTGTCCGCGCGGGTCGCCGAGGAGCAGGGCGGCCGTGGCGTGCGAGGTCTCCGAGCGGGCCACTGGGTCGTCGGCGGCACCGACCGCATCGAGATCGGCCAGGGGTATCGGGCGGTGGAAGGGTCGCTGTGTCATCGTCTCGGAAGTCTAGTCTCTTTCGACTCCGCCGTCTGCAGTTCCTCTGCGCTCGGAACGGGTTGTCGCCGGGCGGTCAGGGTTTGTCCGTCGGACTCTCAGTGGCCACTACTAAACTGGTGATTGTTTCGTGTCTGTAACCCGCAGACGACGAATGAACGATACGAGGAGGAACTCCCGTGGCACGATCATCAGTGGCGAAGAAGGGCCTCGACAAGGCCGCGAAACTTGCGGTCAATGACGATGGCACCCTCAATCCCCGCGCCCAGTCGATGCTGTCGAAGCTGCTGTCGGTGCAGCGGCCCGTTGCCCTGGCCTATGTCCGCTCTCTGCGCCGCAGGCACCCGGATGCGACTCCGGAAGAGCTCATCAAGATCATCCGTCGGCACTATCTGACCCTGACCACCTCGGGTGGCGCAGCGGTCGGTGCGACGGCTGCGGTTCCCGGTCTCGGCACGACCGCGGCGCTCGGCGTGGCGACCGCCGAGACGGCCGGGCTCCTCGAAGGCACTGCGCTGTTCGCCCAGGCGATTTCGGAGATCCACGGACTCCCCGTCGCCGATGCCAAACGAGCCAATGCCCTCGTGCTCGGGCTGATGCTGGGCAAGGACGGCAAGAATCTCGTCCAGAAGTTCAGCAAGCAGTCCGGTGGCACCGAGTCGATGTTCGGCAACTGGGGTTCGACCGTGACGAAGCAGCTTCCTGCTCCGCTCGTCGACCTGCTGGTGCGCAAGCTGCGCAAGACCTTCATCCGCAAGTTCGCCGCCCGCGCCGGCGGTTCACTCGTCGGCAGGCTGCTGCCGTTCGGCATCGGGGCGGTCATCGGCGGTGTGGTCAACGCGCAGATGGCGCGCAAGGTCGCCAATGAGTCGAAGGAGGCCTTCGGCGCCGCACCGACCGTCTTCCCCATCGAGACCGACCCGGAGTACGTTGCCCCGAAGAAGGACCGCAGGTTGCTCTCCGGGCTGAAGAATATCGCCGCCCTGCGCGGGAAGATCAAGAAGAACAAGGCGATCGAATCGTCCGTCATCGACGAGGCGGCCGAGGAAGACCTGTCCGCACCGGACGCTCTGCCGCGCACGCATACCGGCGAGGATCACACCGAACCGGAGAAGTGAGACAGCGGGTGTCCCGCGGGGCTTGAAGACCTCGCAGGACGTCGGCACCCGGTTTGAGTAATGAGGTCGCGAACCTCTAATATGAGTGAGTCTCCGGCAACTTCTCGCAAGCTCTGTGTGCGATTGTGCCGGGGCGGGGCCTCTAGCTCAGTTGGTAGAGCAGCGGACTTTTAATCCGCGGGTCGTGGGTTCGATCCCCACGGGGCCCACCGTTTTATTGCGGCGTCAGCCGATGCGAGGACAGGGACCGACGAGATTCACTGCCCGATGATTCGCACCGTTGTCGGTTGAGTTCGAAGAGGGGTCTCTGATCAGCTCGCATCATCACGTACGAGTCGCCGCCGGAATGATCGACCACGCAAACGGAACACTGCGAAACGGCGAGCTGCTGCACTCGGCATCGACAGGTCGGCGGTGGTGGGCGAGGATCCTTGACGCCGTCTTCGTCGTGGTTCTCACAGCACTCATCGCCGTCACGACACTCTCGCTCGAAGGGGCCGGCGTCATCTCCATCGACGCTGCCACGGCAGCAGCGCTCATCGGCTACCCCTTCGCACTGCTTCTCTTCGGCGCCCTCTACGGCTGCACGGTCTCCCCCGGTCAGGCCCTGACCGGAGTCGTCTCCCTGCAGAAGGATATGGGGCGCCGCGTCGGCTTCTGGAGAGGGATGGGCCGCTATCTGGCCATCGGGTTTTTCCCCATCGTCCTCATCGTGCTCATCTGGTCGATCCTCGACGCGCCGTCGATCGGCTCCGTGCCGATCAAGGTCTATCGTCGGGCACGACCGGTCCGGTAGTCGAGAACCGAGGAGATTCCCATGACGACGGTTCGCACCGCCGACGACAGCGACTTTCCCTGGATCCTCGAACTCATCGATGACAACCGGGGAGAGAGGCTGACCGAACGGGAACGTGCGCAGAACGGGTTCGTCCAAGGTCAGTGGGATGAGGAGCGGCTGCGAAAGTTCTCGTCGGCCGGGCCCGGCTTCGTTCTCGCCGAGGTGGATGGCCATCGTGCAGGAATTGCGCTGAGTTCACCGCCGGGTGCGGCCGGCACGGGACCGGCAGGAGAACTCAATCGGGTTGCTCGGGAGCGGTTCGGCCCGAATGCCTACTTCATGTACGGACCGGTCGTCGTCTCCTCAGACTTCCGCAGGCGCGGGGTCCTCTCTGCACTGACGAACGGAATCTTCGAACTCGCTCGCGGCACCTACCCTCGTGGGGTGGCCTTCATCGAGTCGAGCAACGAACGTTCGCTCGCCGTCCACGACCACCTCGGCTGGGAACGATTCGCCGAGTACGAGGTCGGCGCTTCGACGTTCTATGCGCTGAGCCGCAGCGTCTGAATTCGACGTCCCGGCTTTCCCGACTACCGCTCGAGGCGGCCGCCGAAGACCTGCTGGAGTGGGATTGATCCGTCCTGCCACGGGGTGAGGATCCAGGCGACGAGGTAGGCACCGACGCCGAGGACGGGGAGCAGGAACGAGGCGAGGACGAGGAGTCTCATCAGCCACACGTTGATGCCGGTAACTTCGGCGAGGCCTCCGGCGAGGCCGCCGAGGATCCGGTCGGGTCCGCGACGGAAGCCGATGCTGCGAATGGAATCGAAGAGTGTTTTCATGTCTTCGACTCTACGCAGTCCGATCCGGCGGCACAGTGGTGCTGACCGTCGGCCCCGGATGAGGGAAACCGGAAGTCCGGACTCTCGCGTTCATCTCGCGTCGATCCAGTAGCGCCGAGTGAGTGTCCCGTCGTGGGCAGTGCGGAGATCCTCGAGCTGCCCACCGCAGCGTTCGATGACACTCGCCGAGGTCGTATTCGCATCGGCGCAGGTGACGAGGATCCGCTCGACTCCGGCAGCAGCGAGCCGCGTCACGGACCGGCGAAGAATCTGTGTGGCGAAACCTCGGCGACGGAATTCGGGTGCGACGCCATAGCCGATATGGCCGCCCTCATTGAGGAGGAAGTCATTGAGGGCATAGCGGATGGATACCCGTCCCACGGGAACACCGTCTGCCTCGGCGACGAGGAATTCGGCACGCACCCGCCCAGGATCGAGGTCGATGCCACGGGCCTCGCGTTCGATCGTGGCGAGAACCTCGCCCCAGGTGCCATCGGCGAGGAGGAACGTGAACCCTTCGGCACGCATCTGCTCGTGGATTCGCCTCAGTTCTGCTTCGTCATCGCGACGTGGTGTTCGGAGGGTGAGGCTCACGGTCATCGTTGCTCCTGGGGAGCGGTGTGCGCTGCGACGGGACAATCGGCTTTGCCATCGGAGTTCGAGTTGTCGACGAAGCCGGCCCCACGGTCGCCGTCCGGCATGCGGGCGAATTCCGGGGCATGTTCGGGGGTCACACCCATGCCGAGGATGCGGGCGGGCACCACGGTCAGGGCGGGGAACGTCTTGAGCAGCCACTCCAAGGCTGCAGGCGGCCGGATGTCGCCGCCGTGGTGAACGACGGGTTCGATCATGCGGTGGATGCCTCCCTGCAGCAGCTCGACGGCCTTCGTGGTCAGCAGCCGCCGCTGCTGAACCCGGCGCAGATCTCGAGCCGAGACAGCACCGGCACGTAGCGGCCCGGCCAGCAGACGGGCAGTGGCGACACCGTCCTGGACGGCAAGATTGACGCCCACCCCGCCGAGCGGACTCATCGCATGCACCGCGTCGCCGATGCACAGCAGACCGTCGACGAACCACCTCGGCGCTTCGTTGCGACGGACGTCGAGAAGCTTCACATCGTCCACCTCGATCCCACTGACATCCTCGGCGAGCACGGGGAACGCGGCGGCCACCGCGCTGCGCAGCGCCTCGACGCCCTCGGCTCGGAGGCGTGCGTCCTCACCCTTCGGGATCAGCCGGGCCATCTGAACGTGCCCATCACGGGGAATCGCGACGAAGACGCTGCCACCGCTGGACCGCGGGGCGACGGAATCGGGGAGCTGCGCCTCGGTGTCGATCCGGAACCACCACACGTCGATCCCCGAATGGAGCTCCCGAACCGGCAGGCGCGCCTGCTCCCGAGCCAACGACCATCGTCCATCGGCGGCGATTACGAGCGGAGCCCGCAGCTCCACCTCGCCGGCCGGCTTCTGAGCTACATCTGGACCTTGCGCCCTCACCCCGATGACTCGACCGTCGGCCCAGACCAGGGAGGTCATCTCGACGCCCATGCGCAGCTCGAATCCCGGCTCGGCCTCTCCCGCCTCGGCGAGCAGGTTGAGGAAGTCCCACTGCGGGGCGATGGTCATGAAGGGGTGCGGGGCGTTGAGCCTGGAGAGATCGCCGAGGATGAAGTCCTGTCCGTCCCGATCGGCGAGGCTGATATTGCTCACCCGGCGATGCGTGATCTGGGCGAACCGGTGATAGAGGCCCAATTCGTCGAGGAGCCGCAGCGTCGACGGGTGCACCGTATCGCCGCGGAAATCACGGAAGAAGTCCTCATGCTTCTCCAGCACCACGACTTTGACGCCGCCGCGAGCGAGCAGCAGCCCGGTGACCACTCCGGCCGGTCCGCCGCCGACGATGATGGCATCGAATTCCTCGGGGGCTTCCATGTCCCACTCCTTTTCGACTGGTGCCCTCCTGCACAGAATCCGCATTGAGAGCGAGTCCTCTCCGTTGCCGGAAGAGTAATTCCACAGTAGCCTAATTAATGATTCCGACGCTAGAGTCAGGCCAGGGAAATCATTCGGGGCCGGGCGCAGCATCAAGGGCGGGTCGAAAAACAAAGGCGGGCCAGCCGCAGGAACAGCTCGGAGGAGGAAGAAAGTGAGCAGCACGGGCACGTCCGGCAGACGTCGGCGACCCGGACGTCCGACGGGCAGCTCGAACTCGCGTTACCTCATCCTCGAGACCGCCCTCGACCGGTTCGCCACGGATGGGTACGGGAAGACGAGCATCCGCGCGATCGCCTCGGCGGCCGGAGTCGACCCCTCACTGGTCACGCACTTCTTCGGCACGAAGGAGGGACTGCTGGCCGAATCGCTCAGACACCTCGATCACCTGCCCGCCAAGATCCGCGCGGCACTCGCCGAGGCGGGTCCCGACCGGGCGGAGACGCTGGCCTGCACCTATTTCGAAGCCTGGGAAGATCCCCTGCTCGGATCCCGGCTCCGCGCCCTGGCCCGCGCAGCCACCGAGAGTCCGACCGCCGCGACCGTGATGCGCGAGGCGCTCGAGACGCACATCTTCGCCACACTGTTAGAGAACTCGACACCGGCGCAGTTCGCGCGCCTGCAGGTGGCGATGAGCCAACTATTCGGCACGGCCTTCGCCCGCTACATCCTGCAGATCCACCCGCTGGCCGATCTCGAGCTCGACGAGCTCGTCGACCACGTCACTCCGGGGCTGCGCTCGGTCTTCGACGACGCCGTGTGAGCCTCACCGTTCGTTGACCCCGAGGGACCGTCACGTTCGCCGACCCCGGACGAGCCTCACGCGGCCTTGCGCACCGGCACTCCGGAGGCCTTCTCTGTGACGTCGAAGCGCTCCCGGTAGCGTCCGGTCAGCAGGCACCACTGCGAATACAGCGCCGTCGAGGAATTGAAGACGAGCAGGGTGAGCGGATAGAGTAGCCACTGCAGCCACATCGTCAGCCTCCGCCCCCTGGGCACGTGCACCGGACGCGGCGGAAGCAGGGAGTTGAAGATGACGATCGAGACGATGAGTCCGATCATGCCGACCTGCTGGACGAGACCGCCGACCATCGGCATCCGCTCGAGGAATTCGGTGACCTGACCGGTCTGACTGGCCACGGCGAAGGGAATCCACCCGCCGACGGCGATGATGATCGAGATCGACGCGAGACTGATGTGGCCTTCGAGGAGCGAGAGGAACCGGAGAGCGCCGGGCCAGAACGGGCATCGCGCGTCGCCGGCGAACACCCGCACCCCGACATACGGAACATCGCTGGCTCCATAGGACCACCGGCTGAGCTGCCTGAACTGGGCGATCATCGTGGCCGCGAATGTTCCGGCCTGCACTGCGTCCTGATAGATCGGCACATGGATGGGCACGACCCGGTAATCCCCGTCGAAATGGAACCAGCTGCGCCAGTACTGGTGCCCATCCTCGACGATGGTCCGCGTCGACCAGAACCCCATCTCGGTCAGCGCCGTCAGGGGCTGCGAGTGCGAGGCGAAGTTGCGCAGGGCCAGGCGACGGACCGTGGTGGTGAGGTTCCAGAAGCAGTTCGCGCTCGCGACGACTCGAGCCGGAGCGGGCACATCCCAGATGTTCGTGATGTAGAGACTGATCGGCTGGAACGACAGCCGTGCCCGGTCGGCCGCGATCGCATATTCGTAGGCGACGGCGTCGAAGTATGACTCATGCGGAATGTTGTCGCAGTCGAGGCTGGTGACGATCACATTCTCGGGATCGATCCCCTCCTTCCTCACCCAGGCTGCCAGGCGGTGTCCGGCGTGCGTGATGTTCGCGCCCTTGCCCGCAATCTCGCCGGGCACGCCGGCCGGGTGCTCGACGAGGACGAAGGCACCGAATCGGTGACCGTATTCGGCGGCGAGGCGGCGAGCAGTCTCAGCCATGACCGGGCCGCCGCGTTCCTCGTAGGCGAAGAAGATGAGGAGCCGCCGCGGCGAGGTCGAGGTGTGCAGCAGCGTGCGGATGGTGTCGGCGATGACCGGGTACGGCTCGTTGTAGGCGGCGATGACGACGGCGTGGAGCAGCTCGGAGGGACGCATTACCGAGGTGGGGTCCTCCCGGATGCGGTCCACGACGGCGGCGTGATCCTCGGCTCGGAATCCGGCGCGCGGATACGGCAGCGCGGGCAGTCCGTCCATCGCCCGTTCGAGATCGACGAGGCGGGCGTTCCAATCGACCCGAGCGCTGCGGCGGTAGCGAGCGAATCCACGTGCGACGTCGACGGCTCCGCGGATGGCTCGGACGAAGGTGAGGCCGACGATCGTGAGCACGTAGATCGCTGCCCAGCGCGCGTCGATGAAGGGGAGGACGAAGACGAGGCCGACGGCCGTGAAGCTGATGATCGCGGGCAGTCGCTCGAAGAACCTGTAGGCCCGTGTCCGCGGCCCCATCGGCAGTTCGAGATCAAGCGGCGGCGGGGGCAGCCGCGGCGGCTGTGCCGGATCCAGCGCCGGGAGGGTGGAAGGACGGTCGAACGCAGGGGAGTCTTGTGCTCTCACATGCTCGATCTTCGGCGACCTTCCTGACCAGCTGTTTGTCCGTAGGTGCAGGTGAGATGAATACTCGGTGCCGGTTGCCGTGACGGTGCGCAGTCCCGCGCATGCACGGCGTCCTGGCGTAGAGTCGTGTCATGACACCTGCAGTCCGCCCCGCAGTCAACGCCGACGTCGACGGGATGGCGCGCGTCCACGTCGACAGCTGGGAGGAGACCTACCGCGGTCTCATGCCCGATGACCTCCTCGACGACCCCGACGCTCTCGACCAACGTCGGCAGATGTGGACGAGGGCACTCGACGAGGACCACCAGCGAACGCACACCTGCGCAGTCGCCGACCAGGACGGCCGCATCGTCGGCGTGGCCATGTCCGGTCCCTCGCGCGATGACGACCGACCCGATGAACGCGAGCTCTTCATTCTCTACACCTACCGGGCCGTCCAGGGATCGGGCGCCGGCCAGGGACTTCTCGACTTGGTCGTCGAACCCGGCACCGCCTGCCACCTGTGGGTCGCCGACCCCAATCCGCGCGCCCAGGCGTTCTACTCAAAGAACGGCTTCGTGCCCGACGGCTCCGTCAAGACCGACGACTACGACGGAGTCAGAGAGATCCGCATGGTGCGGGCGGCCGAGTCGTAGTCCGTCTCAGGTCCAGACGATTCGTTCCTGCGCACGCAGTTTCCCACCCGCACCGAGGTGGCCCAGCGCGAGTGCGCCTTCGACTGGTCCCCCGGCCGGGGCGACGAGAGTGATGTTCGGGTGCAGACGTGCGGCTTCGGTCCGGAACCCCTCGACAAGTTGGCTGCCCGCGGCCACTACTCCCCCGGTGAGCGCGATGCGCACGGGCGGGCCGACGGACCGGACGCTGGCTGCGGCGACGGCACTGCGGGCCGCTTCTTGTCCCGCCCGTCTGAGCAGCTCGGCCGAGGCACCGTCACCGGAGCGGGCGGCTCCGGCGATGTCGACGGCGAAGTCGGCGAGCAGGCCGGCACGGTCGCCCCGCGTGTAGAACCGGCCCGGCCACGAGGCGGGCGGACCGAAACGTCGCGTCGCCGCCTCGAGCAGTGCGCGTCCGTGTTCGTCGATTCCGTCATGAGTGCGCAGAGCGAGTTCGAGGCCGTAGCGGCCCAGCCAGGCTCCTCCCCCGCGGTCTCCGAAGAGGTGACCCCACCCATCGGCTCGCGACCAGTCGGCCGACCACATACCCTCCTCGTCGGCCCCCGGGTGGGCGACGGCGATCGCGCCGGTGCCGAGCACGGTGATCGCCCCACCTGTTCCGCTCAGGGCACCCAGATGGGCGGTCACTGCGTCGATGGCCGCGACTGCCGGCACGCCGAATTCGGCAGTGATGTCGGCGAGGACACCGGAGGGGCCCTCGGCAAGAGAAGCGATACCGGTTGCTCCGATGCCGATGCCGCGGACCTCAGAAAAGCGATCGGTCCAGATCTGCGCGGCCGACCTCACGAGTTCCCGCACCAGGTCGAGGACGGTGCTGCCGCTCGGCCCGATCTCGATGCGGGCTCCGCTGAGCTGGTCGATGACGCGCGGACCGGAATCCGCGCCTGCAATCACGCCCGGATCGCTGCGGGACTCGCCGTCGACACTGCCGGGCCGGCCGGCAACCTCAGCGACCTCTCCGAGCGCGGCTCGACTGCCGGTGCCGCCGATGTCGACGCCGAGAATGAGGGTCATGCGCCCACGGTACCCGGACCCGACCGATCCGGCCTACGGTCGGCGGTCCGGAGGTCACTCTCCGAGGTATTCGCTCCGATGACCGCCGCGATCGCGGCCTTGACCGAGCCGTCATGCTCACTCAGCTGTGCGGCCGCCGCGGCGGGGGCCACCTCGGCGAAGGAGACGACGAGGGCCGCCTTGAGGTCTCCGTCGCAGCTCTCGAGCAGGGTGCGAGCCTCCGCATCGTCGAGGTCGGTGGCTTCACGGAGGATGCGCACGGTCCGCTCGCGCAGCTTCTCGTTCGTCGCGACGACCGAGACCATGAGGTTGTCCCAGGTGCGGCCGAGGGCGACCATGAGCGCGGTGGAGAAGCCGTTGAGGGTGAGCTTCTGCGCGGTGCCGGCCTTGAGCCTGGTCGAGCCGGTGATCACTTCCGGTCCGGTGTCGAGGACGATGTGGGCATCGGCTGCATCGGCGACGGGGGCATGCGGATTGTTCGAGATGAGCACGGTGTGGGCACCGCCGGCTCGGGCGGCCTCGAGGGCACCGCGGACATAGGGCGTCGAACCGCTCGCGGCGATGCCGATCGCCACGTCCTCGGGCCCCAACTCTCCCCCGGCGGCGCGACCGTCGGACTCGGAGTCCTCGGCGTTCTCGACCGCATTGACCAGGGCCGCCTGTCCGCCGGCGATGTGCCCGACGACCCGACCCGGTTCGAGGTTGAACGTCGGCAGCAGCTCGCTCGCATCGAGGACGCCGAGGCGGCCCGAGGTGCCCGCGCCGAAATAGTGGACCCTGCCGCCTCGGCGCATCCGTGTCGCGCTCGTGTCGACGAGTTCGGCGAGCTGCGGAAGCGCCGCGGCTACGGCATCGATGACGACCCGATCCTCGGAGTTGAGGATTTCGAGGACGCCGAGGGTGTCGAGCTCGTCGAGGCCGGCACTGGCCGGGTTGCGCCGCTCCGTCGGGGACAGCCGGGGCTGGGACTGGGCCATCAGCGTCGACTGCCTTCCACCTCGGCGATGGTGGCGGCCCCCGACGATGCGGCCGGGTGGCGCAGGGACAGGAGTCCGCCGATGACCATCATGACGATGACGCCGAGCAGCGGATACCACTGCCAGGCGACCCACACCTCGCCGGTCACGTACTTCTCCATGACGAAGAATAAGGCGTTGACCGCGATCGCCAAGGCGAAGGAGATGTTCGCGTCGACCGCGCTGGCGCGTTTGTTGATGATGCCGAAGACGAACGCTCCGAGCAGACCGCCGTAGGTGATGCCGGCGATGCCGAGCGCGAGGATGACGATGTTGCCGGAGTCGGATTCGAAGACCGTGGCCGGGAGGATGAACGCGATCCCCCAGCCGATCGTCGCCCAGCGGCCGACCTTGAAGCCCTGCGCATCGGTCATCGGCGTCTTCTTCAGCCGGGCGTAGACGTCGTTGACCGTCGAGGACGACAGTGCCGAGAGCGAGGACGACAGCGTCGACATCGCGGCAGCCAGGATTCCTGCCAGCAGCAGTCCCGAGATGCCTGCCGGGAGGCCTTCGATGATGAAGCGGGGGAAGATCTCGTCGTCGCGGGTCAGGCCGAGGTCGGCCGGCAGGGCGTGATCGTAGTAGGCCCACAGGGCGAGTCCGACGGCGAGGAAGATCGCGAACTGGATGACGACCACGACACCGGACCAGATGAGCGCCTTCTGCGCCTCGACCTTCGAGCGGCAGGAGAGCAGCCGCTGGACGATGAGCTGGTCGGAGCCGTGGGAGGCCATCGCGAACACCGAACCGCCGAGGAAGGAGGGGATGAACGAAGCATCCGCGGAGATCGGGTTGCCCTCGAAGACGAAGATGTTGAGCTTGCCGGCATCGGCCGCCTCGGCGAGCCATCCGCCGCCCAGCGCCGCGGAGATGACGATGATCGTGAGCAGTCCGCCGACGACGTAGAGGAACATCTGGGCGACATCGACCCAGACTACGGCCTTGATACCGCCGATGAAGGTGTAGGCGATCGTGACCACGGCGAGGATGACGATGATGACGAAGTAGTTCGTGTGGATGCCGAGCCCGTCGAGGATGACCTTGACGGGGATGGCGCAGGCGAGCACCCGGATGCCGTCGGCGAGCAGACGGGTGAAGAGGAAGGTCACACCCGCGGTCGTCTGCGTCGAGGTGCCGAAGCGTTTGCCCAGGTAGGCATACGCGGTGACCATCTCACCGTCGTAGTAGCGCGGGAGCATGAAGAAGGCGACGACCACGCGGCCGAGGATGTACCCGAAGCCCAGCTGCAGGTAGTTGAGATCGCCGAGGTAGCTCATCACGGGGATCCCGATCACCGTCAGTGCGCTCGTCTCCGTGGCGACCACGGACATGCACACCGCCCACCAGGGCAGGGTGCGGGAACCGAGGAAGTAGCCTTTGAGGTTCTTCTGTTTGCCGCTCAGGGCCAGTCCCAGCCACGCCGTTGCGGCGAGATAGGCCACGATCACCAAGAGGTCGATGATCTGCATTGTCACTCCTTCATCGGGGGTTCGTATCGAGGGTTGCGGTGTTCGGGGCGGGGCGTGCGGACGGAGCGGCCGACCGCAGACGCTCGGGCGGGGCGGGTCGCGCTCACGGCAGGATCCGCAGTCGGGTGGGCCGTGTTCGCAGCGGTTCGGGAAGTCTCAGCCCGCCGCGGCCCGGGGTGAAGCGACCGGCGATGCTCGGGTGCGCGGCCCCGGTCAGGCTCGGTTCGGTGCCGGTCAGTCCGTGCCAGCTCAGCCAGCCGAGCAGAGCCATGAGCAGGGCTTCCTTGCTGCCTTCGGGCAACCCGAGCGCCTCGTCGGTCGTGCGCAGCACCGTGCCTGCACTCGCACCGGGACCGGTGCTTGGGCCGGGACCCGGACCGGCGCTTGGGCCGGCACCAGGACCCGGACCACCATCGGCACCCGCGCCGAGGTGGTGCCCCAGTTCACGCATGAGCACCGGATTCCGGGTCCCACCTCCCGAGGCGATGACCGAGGTGACGCCGTGTGCGCGGCACGCCTCGGCGACGGTGCGCGCGGTCAGCGCGGTCACCGTGGCGATCGCATCATGTTCGCCGAGATGGGGGTGGGCTGCGAGGAAACCGTCGAGGTAGTCGGCGTGGAAGAGTTCCTTGCCGGTGGATTTCGGGGCCGGCTGCGAGTAGTAGGGCTCGGCGAGCAGGTCCGTGAGGAGCCCTTCGTCGACGGTGCCGGCCGCGGCGAATTCGCCGTTGCGGTCGAAGCTCTCCCGGCCTCCGGTGATGCGGCGGGCGAGGATGTCGATGAGTGCGTTGGCCGGGCCGGTGTCGAAGGCGATCGGATCCTTGCCCGGGAAGATGACGGTGATGTTCGCGATGCCGCCGAGGTTGAGCAGCGCAGTCGGTGTCTCGACCTCGCCGAGGAGGAGGCCGTCGAGGATCCCGACGAGCGGTGCGCCCTGGCCGCCGGCGGCGACGTCGCGGGCGCGGACGTCGGAGAGCACGGGGGCACCGGCCGCCTCGGCGAGGAAGGCGGGCTGGCCGAGCTGGAGGGTCGAGGTGACCAGTCCCTCGGTGCTGTCGTGGCGGACGGTCTGCCCGTGGGAGACGACGAGGTCGGGGGTGATGCCCGTGTCACGGCAGAACACGGCGAGCGCCTCGGCGAAGAATCTGCCGAGTCGGCCGTCGATGTCGCTGACCAGAGAGAGGGCGAGGTCGCGGGGTTCGAGGAGGCGGAGGATGTCGCTGTGGAGGGAGGCGTCGAAGGGGATCTCGCGTTCGGCGAGGATGCGCACGGCCAGGGTGGGGGCGCTGTTGGGGATGGTGTCGATTGCGCTGTTAGGGATGGTGTCGGGGTCGAGGGTGAATTCGGCGAGGACCAGGTCGAGACCGTCGGCGGAGGTTCCCGTCATCAGGCCGGCGATGATCATGGGGTGCCTCCGACGGTGCGATCGGGGACGGTTGATTCGGCGGCACGTTCGGGGACGGTGAGTTCGGTGCGGATCTTGTAGCGGTCCCCGCGGTAGACGGAGCGGACGAATTCGACGGGCACTCCCTCGGCGTTGCGGGAGGTGCGCTCGAACAGCAGGGCCGGGGAGCCTTCCTCGACCTCGAGCTCCTTGGCTTCGTCGGCGTCGACGAGGGAGGGCTCGATCGTCTGCACGCTGCGGCTGAGCACGATGCCGAAGCGTTCGCGCAGCAGATCGTAGAAGGACTTGTTCTCGAGGTCTTCGGCACTGAGACCGGGCACGAGCGCTGCGGGAACGTGGAGTTCCTCGAGCGCAAGCGGTTCGTCGTCGGCCAGGCGGAGACGGAGCACCGTGACCACCTCGGCGCCTTCTTCGAGGTGGAGCCTGCGGGCGATGTGCGCGCCGGCGGGCGTGGTCTCGAAGCTGAGGACTCGGGAGCCGGGGCGCATGCCGCGGGCGAGCATATCCTCGGTGAAGGAACTCGCGGCCAGGGGCTGGTCGAGCTTCGGACCGAGAGCGAAGACTCCGGCACCGTGACGTCGCCTAACCACGCCCTTGGCCACGAGTTCGTCGATGGCCCGGCGCAGGGTCATCCGCGAGATGCCCAGCGTTTCGGCGAGCTGGCGTTCGGGCGGGAACTGCTCACCGGCGGCCATGCCTTCGAGCCGGTCGAGGAGCTGATCCCGAATGGAGTGGAATTTCGTCACGACACCATTGAGACACAGGACACACCCGAAATCAAGACCACTGGTCTACTTTATGTGCTTCACGCAAGTATCACGCGTGCCACAGAGCCCCTCGATCCACAGTTCCGTCGAGGACAACGTCTCGGGAGACGATGTTGACGACGGAACTATGGACCGAGACGGCCGGCCCGTCGCAGCGACTGCATTTTCGCTCCGCATGCTCAGTCATTGCGGAATCAGAAAAAGTCGTCACTGGCGACGACTTTTTCGGGCTCGGCGTTGACCCACCGAGACGGTGATCGGCTAAGCCGCGCAAAACGACCGCCGCGTTGATCGACGGCCCGGCAGCGAGCGCCAGCACTGGACCTCAGGCCGATCCTGCACAAGCAAGGTGTCGGGTCCGCATCTTCTACGTATCCCTCAGCACAATGACGCGCCTGAACAGGAGCATGACGACAAGAGCGATCGCAGTCAGCACCGAGGCGACCCAGACGGGCGCGAGAAGCCCCAACCCAGCAGACAGACCGATCGCACCAAGGACAGGCCCGGCTGCGGCTCCGACATTGAGCGATGCCGTCGCATAGGAACCACCCATCGTCGGAGCGGCCGAAGCGGCATACATGACTCGCGTAATCACGGTGCTCCCGAGGGCGAATGAAATGACTCCCTGAAAGAACACAAGTACGATCAGCGCGCCTGGGTGCGATGCAGACAGCGCCAAGACAATCCAGCCCGCCAAAAGAAGCGGACCGCCGACGATGAGCACTCGGCCGGGCCATCGGTCGGAAAGGCGTCCGGCAGCGGTGACTCCGAGGAACGACCCGACACCAAACACCATCAGTACGACAGAGACCCAGACCTCAGCGAGACCGGCAGAACCAGTGACAACCGGCGCTAGGAACGTGAAGGCCGCGAAAGTGCCGCCGTTGGCCAGAGCCCCAAGCGTCATAGCTACGGCAAGTCGCGGTGTCACCAACTGGCCGAGTTCGCCGAGCAGCCTCGATGGGGCGGCGCCTTCGGCGGACCGGCCGATACCGTCGGCGACGCCACGGATGATTCCGATCGCCGCAACGACGCAGAGGACGGCGATCGACCAGAACGTCGACCGCCACCCCAAAGCGGTTCCGAGCAATGAGCCTGCGGGGACGCCTGCGATTGTGGCGAGCGTTGTACCGGAAAGCAGGATAGACAGCGCACGTCCCTTGAGATTATCTGGCACCAGAGCGGTCGCCGTGTTCAGAGCAACTGCGAGGAACCCCGCATTCGCGAAGGCACTCAGCACACGAGTGACGACCAGCAGAGGGAACACCGACGTCAGGGCACCGACGACATGGCTTCCGCCAAAGACGAGCAGGCAGGCTATCAAAGTCAGCCGGGGTGGCCATCGGCGCGCGAATGCCGCCATCGTCGGCGCGCCGATAACCATTCCGACGGCATAGGCCGAGCTCAGTAGGCCTGCCGTGCCGACTGAGACGTCGAGTTCGACTGCGATCGCAGGAAGCAGACCCGCGAGCATGAATTCCGAGGTGCCCATGACGAAGACTGCCAGGGCAAGAATGTAGAGGGCAAAAGGCATCGAGTACTCCGAGGTGAGAGATCAAGAACTGGTGCTTCTTGTCACCACGGCCAACACCCGTGTCGGTCCGTACTGATCCTGCGCAGAACGCAGGCGTCGCGACTAGTGGTCGACGGGGCTGGCGGCGTGACCGGCAGCCCCCGACTTGTCTGACTCGGGACTCGACATGCAGCCGAGTCTACCAACCCTCGCCTCAGACGAAGAGCAGCGAGAGCAGGAAGGCGAAGATCAGGCCGAAGACGCTCACGAGAGTCTGGACCATCATGTGGGTCTTCGTCGCTTGCCCGAGCGTCATGCCGAAGCTCTCCTTGACGAACCAGAAACCGGCGTGATTGACCCAGTTGAGGCCGATCGAGCCCGAGCCGATCGCGATGACGACGAGGGAGATGTAGGCGGAGGAATGGTCGCCGATGAGCGGGGCGACGATGCCGGTCGCCGAGGTGATTCCCACCGTCGCCGAGCCCGTGGCGAAGGAGAGCAGGATGCCGATGAACCAGCCGAGGAGGACGAGGTTCATGTCCAGGTGGGAGGTGGTTCCGACCACGGCGTCTCCGATCCCCGAGTCCTTGAGCACCTCGTTGAAGGCACCTCCGCCGCCGATGATGAGGATGACGCCGGCGATGGACTTGAGGCTGTCGCCGAAGGAGCTGCGGATGCGCTCCCCACCCATCCCCGAGGTCCAGCCCAGGGCGATGGCGGCGAAGATCACGCCGGCGAGCATCGCGATGACGGGATTGCCGAGCACCTCGGCGATGGGTTCGAAGGAGGAGTCAGGCGCGATCAGCTGAACGACGGTGTGCACGAGCATGAGCACGACCGGGACGAGGACCGTGACGAAGGCGAGCCAGATGGGAATCGTGCGCAGGGGACGGTCGGTCGCCTCGGCGCGCTGGCCCGTGTACTGGTCGATGAGATCCGCGCTCGGCTCGAGGGCCACCCGCGGGGCGATCCAGCGGGCGTAGACCGGCCCGGCGAGGATCACGGTCGGGATCGCGCAGACGAGGCCCAGCCCGATCGTCATTCCCACATTGGCGCCGAGTCCGGAGACGGCGATGAGCGGTCCGGGGTGCGGCGGGACCATACCGTGCAGGCAGGCGAGTGCGGCGATCGCGGGGACGAGGATGCGCAGATACCAGAGCTTCTTCTGTCCGGTCTTCTGCTCCAGCTGCGAAGCCACCGCGTAGATGACGGGAATGAGCACGACGAGGCCGACCTCGAAGAACATCGGGATGCCGATGATGAAGGCCACGCCGGTCATGATCCACGGCGCGGCCTTCGGCGAGGAGTGTTCGATGACGAGATTCGCGATCCTCTGGATGGCTCCGCTGTCGGCCAGCAGGCGGCCGAGCATCGCGCCCAGGGCGACCACCACACCTGTTTCGCC
Source organism: Brevibacterium sp. CCUG 69071 (assembly GCF_021023135.1). Classification (GTDB taxonomy): domain Bacteria; phylum Actinomycetota; class Actinomycetes; order Actinomycetales; family Brevibacteriaceae; genus Brevibacterium. The sequence goes on along the minus strand of NZ_PGFV01000002.1, from coordinate 47,931 downwards.
GAGGGTGTCCCCGGCACCGGCGATGAGCGTCTCGGGGATCTTGCCCAGCTCCTCGCCGGCGGCGAATGCGGTCACCGCTGAGGTGATGAGCAGGGCCAGGAAGGGATGCAGCTTCGTCTTCCAGTTGATGAGGAGGATGAGCAGCGCGATCGAGGCGAAGAGGAGGACGACGAGGTATGCGGTTGAGCCAATCACCGGGGCAACGATACGCCTCTGGGCACCGGCAGTCGCACCCAGGGTGAGACCGGACCGGCCGGGCGGAGTCCAGCGACGCCGACCACTCCAGCAGAAGCTCGCAGCCCTACCGAGAGTCGATCTCTGCACTCAACGCCTGCGGGACCACCTGCACGTGCTCCTGCACGTCGACGCGGCGGACCCCACAGCGCAGACAGCGGACGTAGAGCACGAGACCGATCGAGGTGGGGTGCCGCGATTCCACGGACCATCCGTGTTCACAGGGCGGCGTCGAATCTTCGCCGCGGGGCATCGGATGCCCGTGGCGGTCCGGACGACGGGTTCGGTCGTCACCGATATCGACAGTGGACTCGGTGGCGGGCTCGGTGGCGGGCTCGGCTGCCCGGGAATCCGGTCTGGTGTCCATGACTCAACCCTGATGTAATGGTCTTATGCAACTCAACCCTTACGGAGAATATGCGATACTCCTCGCGGCCTCCCTGGCCAATGACTGGCCACCCGACCGTGAGGAGATCGAGGCACGGACCCGTGAGTTCGGGATGACGATGGGGTTCACCCGCACCCCCACCGAGGTGGCCGACGCTCGCGCCGTCATCGACGAATGGCTGGACGTCGTCGACGCGAAGGATCCCGCACGTCGAGCCGAACTGCTCAACGCGATCATGGCCGATGCCGCAGCCTATCCGCGACTCGTCGACCACGATGACGAGGGCTGGCACCTGCACTACCGGGATGAGGACCAATCCATCGCCCACGTCCTGCGGGCCGTCATCTGCGTCGGCACCGCACTGCACCTGAGTACCCGCGGCATGCAGCGTCTGCGTCGCTGCGCCGCCGGCGAGTCCCCCGCCGACCCCTGCGCGAACGTCGTCGTCGATGTCACCCGCAACGGTCGACAGCGCTACTGCTCGGTGCGGTGTGCCAATCGCGATGCCGTGCGCAGGCACCGGGCGAAGACCCGGACAGAGGCGCGATGAACTGACAGTGGACGTGTCGGCGGCCGGGTCCGCGGCACCGTTGATCCGTATGCACCCCACTCGTCCTTTAAGCTGAATCCGAACCTGTCCACCACCCGCTTCACTGGGAGAGACCGTGTACCAAGCCGCCGCCGACCGCTACGATTCGATGCCCTACCGTCCCGTCGGCCGATCCGGCCTTGTGCTCCCGTCCCTGTCGCTGGGGCTGTGGCACAACTTCGGTGACGATGTCGCCTTCCAGAATCAGCGTGACATCGTTCGCCGGGCCTTCGACCTCGGCATCACACACTTCGACCTCGCCAACAACTACGGTCCGCCTCCCGGCTCGGCCGAGACCAACTTCGGCCGACTGATCCGCGAGGACCTCGCGCCCTACCGCGACGAACTCATCATCTCCACGAAGGCCGGCTGGGCGATGCACCCCGGGCCCTATGGCGGACCGGGTGGCAGCCGCAAATACCTCCTGGCCAGCCTCGACGCTTCACTGGCGCGGCTCGGACTCGATTATGTCGACATCTTCTACTCCCACCGTCCCGACGCCTCAACCCCGCTCGAGGAGACCATCGGCGCCTTGGACACGGCGGTGCGCTCGGGCCGTGCACTCTATGCGGGGATCTCGTCCTATTCGGCCGCCGACACCGCTCGCGCCGCGGCGATCGCCAAGGACCTCGGCACCCCGCTGCTCATCCACCAGCCTTCCTATTCCATGCTCAACCGGTGGATCGAGGACGACAGCCTGCTCGAGACCACACAGGACGAAGGCCTCGGCGTCATCGCCTTCTCCCCACTCGCCCAGGGCCTGCTCACCGACAAATACCTCGGCGGAGTCCCGGAGGACTCCCGAGCCGGGAAGAGCACCCCATCGTTCAAGGACGGCTTCCTCTCCGAAGACAACCTCGCACGCATCCGCGGGCTGAACGACATCGCCTCCGCACGCGGCCAGTCGCTGGCGCAGATGGCGCTGAGCTGGGCGCTGCGCGATGAGCGCGTGTCCTCACTGGTCATCGGGGCCAGCCGCGTCGATCAGCTCGAGCACAATGCTGCGGCACTGAACTCGGCTCCGCTGAGCGATTCGGAGCTGTCGGCCATCGACGAGTTCGCCGTCAACGGCGGAGTCGACATCTGGGGAGATGCCCGCCGCAGCACGGGTGAATGACCGAGGGAGCACCGGGAGCCCGCAGGCGCCGATGACGCCTGAGCACGGGACTCATCGAGCCAGCTCAAGCAATCGTCCTACGCTCCCGACCCACCGGGGACGGAAGGCATAGACGCAGGCCAACCGCACCAACGTCGCGCGTTCGTACGCCCGGACCCGTGCCGGTTCCAGGCCCGCCGTCGAGGTAGCTCGGGAGATCTCCCGGAGCACCGCCTCGGCGTGGGATTTCGACCAGATCCCCTGGTGGGTGCGCCAATGAGCGTGGGCGCTGAGATTGCCCAGATCGAGTTCGCGCTCACCGCGGCAGGCCGTGTCGACGTCGAGCAGCCCGGGCCCGGCCACCGGATCCCACATGATCTGCTTATCGTGCAGGTCCCGATGGATCGGTCCCCAGTTCCGTGCTGTCACCGTGGTGGCTCCCGAGTCCAGGAGTTCGCCTCGGATCTCGGGAATCAGGGCATCGACGGCATCCAGCAGAGTCGATCCCGAGGCGTCGACCCTGGTGAGGAGCCCGGCAGCGCGGTCGCGCCAGTCCTCGAGCACGCGCACTTCAGCGTCGGGTGAGTGGACGGGCGCCGAGGCGGCCTCCGATCCGGAACCGGCGAGCGTCCACGCATCGAGTGCCTGCGCCCAGGCTCGCTCCCAGTTCTCTCCGAGTCCGGACGGGTCGTGGAGTTCAACTCCCGGCACGCGGCTGAGCACCACTGTCGATTCGTCGGCGCTGATCACGTCCGGCAGGATGAAACCGGTCGAGAACGCCGCGGCACGTGTCTGACCGGCGATGATGGCGTCGGCTCGCCCGCGCCGGACGCACTTTGCGAAGGTGTCGTCGGGCAGACAGATGACCGCGCGCTTGCCCGGCCGGTGCGAGATCAGACGCGGTTGAGACGAGATCAGGCGCGGTCGAGAACGATGCCGCTCCCCCGCGAGCAGCCGTTCGAGGCCGGGCAGCTTCGGATCCCTCCCGGCCTCCAGCACCTCGACTCCCCCTGTGCCGAGGAACCCGGCGCGGATGCCGCCTTCGGCCGTCACGACTTCGACGGCGATTCGTCCCCGGCCGGCCGGCCATGCGCGACGGACACGCATGTGTTCTCCGTCGATGCAGATCGTCTCGGGGACAGGGTCGCCGACTGCCTCGGATCCCCGGTCTCTGACTGTCCCGGTTACCGGGTGTCCGACGGGCCCGGATCCCCGGTCTCTGACTGTCCGCTGATTCATCGGCTCGCCTCGATCCGCCGTACAGCGGCCGCATCCCTCCGGAGATGCGTGGTCGTGTCGTCGATCTGCGCCTGCCCGAGATGTCGGGGGCTCCCGAACAGCTCGGCATATGCCTCGGCGATGATCCTCACCGTCTGTTCCTCCCAGTCCGTGGCGCAGGTCCGCCAGGGTTCGAGCGCCGTGATGAGCATCGCCCACGCGATCCACGCACCGAGGTCGACTGCGCTGCCGCCGGCCTGCCGGTAGCCGTCGAGGAAAGCTGTCTCCAGGGCCCCGAGACCGTTCCTCCGGCACGAGGCGAGCCATCGACCGAGGTCCACGCCGATGGCGCCCACGCCGGCTCGGTCGAGGTCGATGATCCGGCACTCGGAATGACCGACGAGCACCTGGTCGGGACTGAGGTCGCCGTGGATGACGCGTTCCTCGACCTCAGCAGACAACCGCTCCTGCAGACCTGTCACGATCTCGTCGATCACGACGGAATACGCGGGCACCAGATCTGCGAGCACTCCTGCGCCCTTCCCCACCTGGTCGAGCGGCGATGTGCGGATCGGGTGAACCGCCTCGACGGGGGTGTGGCGGTGGAGTTCGGCAATGGTCACTCCCACCTCCTCCGCCAAGGAATGATCCGGGTAGGCGAGCAGATCTCCGATGCCCCACCACGGCGACCACACGGTGGCCTGCCGGCCGCCGAGATACGCGGCCGGCAGGGTCGGCAGATTCCAGCCCGTCCACTGTTCGGTCGTCTCGACGAGGTGCGTCTGCGATCTGGCAGCGATGCGCACGAATCGGGGCGCTTCCGCGCCTCCCATGTCTCCCACACCTCCCTCGCCTCCTTCGCTTCCTGGAATTCCCTCGCTATTCGCCCCTCCCGCCGGCACGTGTTTGAGCAGCACTCGGCGCCCGGGGTTGTAGCCGAGCACCTCGATCTCGCCCTCTTCTACACGTCCGAGAGCACGGGCGATCTCCTTGCCGAGTCGGGCATCGGCGAGCAGCCCGCCGCTGAGCAGGACGCCCCCGGTGGCTCCGGCCGAACGCGGGTCGCCAGCTTCATGGATGGTCAGGCTCTGACCGAGCCGGCCGGCCCTGCGCTGCAGGTTCGCCAGCTTGTCCTCGCTGGTCACGACCGCGGTCCACCCCCAATTCTCGAACCCGCCGAGGCGGCGCCGACCCTCCCGTCTCCATGCGACGATGGCGCTGCGGCCGGGTTTGACCCGGATCCGCTGCGGTTGGACCGGGAACCCGAGGCGCCCACTCAGTGCCTGCGCCGAGCGAAGTTCGTCGACGAAGGGCAGTCGCGCGCAGTTCGCGGTGCTCATGCTCCCACCTCGCTGCGCGACTGTGCCTGCGATTCCATTCGGGAATCGCCCTCGAACGAGACCTCACTGGTCTCCGTGCCCCGCGCTTCGTTCTCCTGGGCCCGCACCCAAGTTGCGAAGCGGGTGCGGGGGTCGCCGGCCAGGGTGTCCGGCGAACCGTCCTCGACGATCCGTCCGCCCTCGAGCCAGACGACTCGGTCGAGATCCCGGAGCATGGACAGGTCGTGAGTGATGACGATGCTCGTCTTCCCCGTGGTCAGCGCCGAGACGGACCTGGTGACCTGCGATCGTGTCTGCGGGTCGAGTCCGAAGGTGGCCTCATCGAAGACGACGATCGGGGCATTGCGGACAAGCGCCCTTGCGATGGCCAGACGTTGCCGCTGCCCACCGGAGAGTGTGTCTCCGCGGTTGCCGAGGATCGTGTCATAGCCGTCTGGCAGACTGCGAATGAACTCGTCGGCGTGGGCGGCACGGGCCGCCGCCTCCACCTCGGAGTCGGTGGCGTCGAGGCGACCGTAGCGGATGTTCTCCCGCACGCTCGCGGCGAAGAGCACGGACTCCTGGAGGAGGACGGACACGTTCGACCGCAGGGAGGAGCGGGTGACGTTGCGAGTGTCGTAGCCGTCGATGAAGATCGAGCCGGAATCCGGCTGGGAGAGTCTCAGCAGGTAGCTCATCAGGGTCGACTTGCCTGCCCCGGAGGCCCCGAGGATCCCGATCTTCTGCCCGGCGGGGACGAGCAGCTCGAGATCGTCGAACAGGGGTGTGCCGTGGCCGTCGGCCGAGGTGACGCGGTCGAAGACGACGTCACCGGACACGGGTCCCATGCCGATCGCTCCGGGAGCGTCGGCGATCTCGACCGGTTCGTCGAGGAGGTCCGCGATCCGTTCGCCCGAGGCCGTGGCGCGGGCGATCCGACCGGTGTACTTTGCCATGTCCCGCAGCGGCTTCATCGCGATCTTGAGGTAGAGGAGGAAGAGCACGAGGTCGCCCGGGGACATCACCCCGCGCAGCACCTGCCAGCTGCCGAAGGCGAGCACGAGGGCCTGGGAGATGCCGACGAGGACGTCGGTGGAGCGTTCGAGTCCCGCGGCCAGTCGGCGTGCCCGCACGCCGGCCTTGAGTGCTCGCTCGTTGCCGTCTGCGAAGTCCTTGGCCACGGTGCCCTCGAGTCCGTAGGCCTGGACGACGCGGATGGCTCCGAGCGCCTCGGCGGCGGACCCGACGAGGCGCCCCTCCCCCTTGCGCGTGGACCGCGAAGCCTGGGTGATCTTCGGCGTCGCGACCTTCGAGAGCAGTCCGTAGACGCCCGCGGTGACGAGCACGATGGCGCTGAGCACGGGGTCGAGGATGACCATGACGACGAGCAGCACGGCCAGGGTGATGACGTTGCCGATGAGCGGCAGGCCGGCGGTGACCGCGACCTCTTGGAGTCGTCCGATGTCGCCGACGAGGCGTTGGGAGGTGTCACCGATCGAGGCCCGGGAGTGGTATCTCAGCGACAGGGCCTGCACATGGTCGAAGACCCGGGAGCGCAGTTGGGTGGCGACTCTGGCGCCGACGAGGGCGAAGCAGATCGTCGCGGCGTAGTTCGACACGGCCCGCCCGCCGACGATGACGGCGAGTCCGATCGCCGCGGCGGCCAGGGTCGCACCGACCCCGCCGCCGACGCCGAGCGTGGGCCCGATCTGTGCTCCGAGCGCCGAGGTGACCGCGTCCACGGCGATCTTGATCGGCCAGGGTTCGAGGATGCGGAAGACGACATCGCACAGCAGCGAGGCCAGACCGCCGATGATAAGCCAACGGTGCTGCCCGAGATGCGGGGTGATGATCCGCAGGGTGCGGCGCAGCGCGGATGCGGAGAGCGTGGACTTGCTGCTCATACCGTCCTCACCGCCTCCGAGTCCGCACGGCACGTCGTCGGCTCAGCGATGAACGGGGCGAGGATGTCCCGGCACCGGCTGGTCCAGGAGTGGCGGCTGAGAGCCTCGGCGCGAGCGCGCGCTCCCATCTCCCGGCGCACCTCGGCGTCGTCGACAAGCGTCTGCAGGGCTCGGGTGAGTTCGGCGGTGTCATCCGGATCAGTGAGGATCGCGGCCCCGGTGCCCTCGAGCACGCCGGGGATCGCGCCCACCCGTGAGGCGACGATGGGCAGTCCCGCGGCCAGGTATTCGTAGAGCTTGAGCGGGGAGAAGTAGTTCTCCTCTGCAGGGTAGGGTGCCACCGCGATGTCGAAGGCCTGCAGGCGCGCCGGCACGTCCGCGGGGGCGAGCGCACCGTGGAAGGTCACTCTCTCACTGATTCCCAGCGTCTGCGCCTGTGCCTCGAGGGCCGCGGCTTCGGGACCGTGGCCGACGATGTCGAGTTGGACGTTTCCGCGCAGTCCGGCGCACGCGGTGATGAGGCGATCGGTGCCGTGCCAGGGTTTGAGTGTGCCGACGAACCCGATGCGTACGTCCCCGCGGGGACGCCGCACGCCGAGGCGGTCGTGGCGGCCTGGCGCGGGCGTGATCCGGTCCGTGTTCACCCCGTTCGGCACGACGTTGACATCGGCGAGTCCGGGATAGTCCCGCCGCACCCAGTCGGCGACGAGTTCGCTCACGCACACGATGCGCTTCGCCCCGGCGAAGCTGCCGGCGGTGGCCCGCGCCGCATGCTCACCGTGGACCAGTCCGCGATGCTGACGCTGTTCGGCCAGCAGCGGTGCGTTGACTTCGAGGACCAAGGGCACGCCGAGGCGGTCGCTGACCTGGGCACCGGCCGTGGAGAACAGGGAGTACCGTTCGTAGACGAGATCGAAGCCGGCCTCGGATCCCGAGTCGATGTCGACGACCATGTCCGTGAGCATGTCGGACAGGCGCAGCAGCGCGATCTCCCGCTGCCCCGCCTCGAGGCCGGAGGGGACGGCGAGACGGGTGACGTCGAGGTCGGCGAGGTCGGCCGGCACGTCATCGTCGGTGCGGGTGCAGAAGACGCTGACTTCGTGTCCGAGGTCGCGGAAGGTGCGGACGACCTCTTGGACGTGGACGCTGGCACCTTTCGTGCCGAAGACTCCGATGCCCGGGTCGAGCAGGACGTAGGCGATTCTCATGACACATGCTCCAGTTCAGGGATGGTGGGGAGGGCGGGGGCGACCGTGGCAGATGACGCGGACTCTGCGGCCTCGGATGGCACAGATGCCGCGGCATCGGCGAGGCCGGCCAGCTTCTCGGCTTGAGTCCGGGAATCGTGACGTGCGCTCACGAGCTCACGGGCGGCATCGGTGACGGCGCGCACGACCGCCGGGGTGTCGCGGATGCGGCGGACCACCTCGGCGATGGTGTCGGCGATGTCGACCGGATCGTCCCCGGTCACGAGCCACCCCGTGCGATCGTGGTCGATGACCTCGGGGACGGCGGTGACGGTGCCGGCGATGCATGGGATGCCGGTGGCCATGCCTTCGAGGAGGACGGTGGGCAGTCCGTCGGCGTTGCCGTCGGAGCCGATGACGAAGGGGGCGACGAGGAGGTCGTGGGAGGCGAACATGTCACGGACCTCCGCCTGGGTCAGAGCCCCGTGGAGGGTGACGAGTCTGCCGAGGTCGAGTTCGGCGATGCGCTCGCGCAGTTGGCCTTCGAGAGGTCCGGTGCCGACGAGGTCGAGGCTTGCCGGAGTGCCGGCGTCGCGCAGTCGCGCCAGTGCGGTGAGCAGGTGGGTGAAGCCCTTCTTCTCGACGAGGCGACCGACCGCAAGCAGCGAGGGGATCGTGACCGCGGGGTCGCCGCTGCAGCCGGCGGGGCCGCGGTCGCGGCCGGACTGCGCCTCTCCCCCGACCCGTGGCCGGTAGGGGAAGCGATCGAGTTCGAGTCCGTTGCGGACGACGACGAGTCTGTCGGAGAGCTCGGGGCCGAGCACCGAGGTGAGGAAGCGCCGGTTGAATTCGCTGATCGCGATCACGTGGTCCGCGTCGGCGGTCTTCCGGGCGAGGTCGGCGAGCACGACATCCTCGTGGAAGATGTCCTTCGCGTGCGTGGTGAAGGAGTAGGGAATCCCGGTCAGCGCCGAGGCGGCCCTGGCCACGGTCGTTGCCACCGAGGCGAAGTGCGCGTGCAGGTGGGTGACCTCGTGTGCGAGTGCCAGGCGGGCGATCTGCAGAGCCTGGATCGCATCGTCGTGGGCGAGTTCGCTCAGCTCGCCGAGGTGGTTCGGCAGGGATGCGGCCAGGTGAGGCTGGCCGGCGCACTCGGTCCAGGTCTGCCAGAAGCTGCGGGCCGAAGTCGGACGCTCGACGTGGATGACCTGGGCCCGAACCCGGGCGAGCTCGGGGTGGAAGCGGGTGTCCGTGCTCGGACGCAGGGAGAAGATGATCAGCTCCTCCCCAGCGGCCTCGCGGGCGAGGATCTCGGAGACGATGAAGGTCTCGGAGAAGCGCGGGTACATTTTGAGCACATAGGCTCGGCGGCCACGGGGACGGCCGGCCGTTTCGGTGGGTTCGACCACCTCGGCGGGTGCGGTCTCAGACGGCATGGCGGGTCTCCTCCAGTGCGGGGACGACAGGGGCAAGTGAGTTCTCGACGAGCTGGGTCCGGGTTGCGTCGACTGCGCCGGCAACACCGATCGTGCCGGCAGCATCGACGTCGCTGCGGTCCGATGCGAGGAGATCGGCGGCCAGGCGGGGAACCGTCGACAGGCCGCTGAGGTCGAGGTGGGTGCGATCGATGGAGGACTCCGCCTGCCTGCCGAACCAGTCACTCAGCGCGGCGGCGTTCGCCTCGTCGAGGCAGAGGGCGTCGACGGCTCCGGCTGCGGCGAGGGCGAAGGCTCGTCGGGGCTGTTCTGCCCGGTGTCCCCTGCGGGGAATGACGAGGGCCGGGGTGTCGGTGGCCATCACCTCGGCGAGCGTGTTGTATCCGCCCATGCACACCACGGCTTCGGCTCGGGCGATGAGTCCGGGGACGTCGTCGCTGTGGCGGATGACGATGGTCGATTCGTCCGCGTCGCGCTGGAGCGCTTCGGCCTCAGCGATGTCCATCTGGGGTCCGGTTATGACGAGATGGCTGTGGCCGGCCGGCGCGGCGGCCTCGACCGCGATCCGGGCAAGGGCACCGCCGTCGGATCCGCCGCCGAGGCAGGTGAGGACGAACCGGCCGGACTCGAGCGCGGCAGGAACCGCAAAGTCGGCGCGGTCATCGGCGGGCAGGCTGTGGGCGGCGAGGTCGTCGGCGGGCAGGCTGTGGGCGGGTCGGCACTGTGAGAGGTACCCGGTGCTTTGGGCCATGGCGGCGAGTCTCGGCGGCACTTCGCCGGTCTCCCGGGGATCGTAGACGTTCGGATCGCCGTAGATCCAGACTTCGTCGAAGGCCTCGGCCACGGTGTCGGGTCCGCCCACTCGGTTCCATTCGGCGTCGATGACTGCGGGGGTGTCGAGGACCTCGCGCAGTCCCAGCACCGTGCGGCAGCCGTGGGCGCGCATCTGATCGAGCGCCTCGGTGAGTTCTCCGTCGATGCCGAAGGGGCGCCGGTCGACGATGAAGAGCTCGGGTCGCTGCTGATCGAGGATCGCGGTGATGGCTGCGGCGCGCAGGGCGCTGAGCTTCTCCATCGTCGAGGCGAGCGCCCGGGGCGCGTAGCCGCCCTCTGCCGGCGTGACTCCCGGCAGGATCACCCAGTCCCAGCCGTCCGGGAGGTCGAACCTGGCGGCCTCGGGGTTCCCGGCGATGAGCAGTCCGCTTACGGGACGCCCGGTCAGGGCGGGCAGGTCCTTTGCCAGCGCGAAGGCCAGGGCCCGGTTGCGGCGGATGTGGCCCAGTCCCAGCGAGTCGTGGGAGAAGAGCGCGATTCTCAGGTTCCTTGTCATACATCTCAGCCTGGTACTCAGGAATAAGATGCGATTAAGACCCGGATGAGAAGTCTCTTAGGTCAGTCCACCCGGTACCCGAAACCACGCACGGTGGTGACGAAATCGCTGCCGAGCTTCTTGCGCAGATACCCGATGTAGACGTCGACGACATTCGATCCGGGATCGAAGTCGAAGCCCCACACATGGGAGAGCAGCTGCTCGCGGGAGAGCACCTTGCCCCGGTTCTTCAGCAGGATCTCCGCCAGTGACAGCTCCCTGGCGGAGAGTTCGACGAGGCGCTCGGCCACCCACACCTGCCGCCTGAGCAGATCGATGCGCACTTCCCCGCGGGTCAGTTCGGTGCTGGCCGCCTCGGTGCCGGTCTCCTTGAGGCGGAGCTTGATCCTGGCCAGCAGCTCGCCGAAGCGGAAGGGCTTGATCATGTAGTCAACGGCCCCGGACTCGAGGGCGAAGATCGTGTCATCGGGGTTGTCCCGGGCGGTGAGGACGAGCACGGGCAGCTCGGGTCGCTGCCGCCGCAGGGTGTCGAGCACGGCGAACCCGTCGAGGCGGGGCAGCCCGATGTCGAGGACGAGGAGAGCGAAGTCTCCGGTCAGGGCCAGATCTCGAGCGGTGATGCCGTCGGCGGCGGTCTGGGTGCTGAAGCCCGCGGCGCTGAGCCCCTTGGCGATGAATGCCGAGATCCGGTCTTCGTCTTCGGCCAGCAGAATTCTCTTCACTTCGGTCCTTTCGGCAGGATCATGCGGAACTGTGCGCCGACGGAGACTCGGTCGAGGACCACGGTCCCTCCGTGCGCCTCGGCGATGGCTCTGATGATGGACAGCCCGAGGCCGAAGCCCGCCCCTTCGTTCGATCCGCGGCTGAAGCGGTCGAAGATGTCGGCGGCGATCTCGTCCGGGACTCCCCTGCCCTCGTCGCGGACCCAGATGTGGACGCGGTCCTCATCGCTGCTCGCGCCGAAGGTGATCGCCTGACCGTCCTCGGTGTGCTCGACGGCGTTGGCAGCCAGCTGCAGCAGCGCCTGGGTCAGTCGCTGCCGATCGGCGAGCACGGGAACGGATTCGGGGGCCTCGACGCTCCAGTCCCGATCTCCCAACCCTCTGGCCTTTGCAAGCGAATCGGTGAGCAGGGAACGCAGGTCCACCTCGGCGAAGCGGACGAAATCGGGACGGCGGGCCCGGGCGAGGATGAGCAGCTCCTCGACGAGGCGGCCCATCCGATCCGTCTCATCGAGGAGCATCGCCCGGGTTTCATCGACGTCGTCGACATCGCTGGAGTCCATGGTCTCGAGGTGGCCGCTGAGGATCGTCAACGGGGTGCGCAGCTCGTGGCCGACGTCGTCGAGGAAGCGACGCTGGGTCTCGAACGCGGACTCCAGGCGGTCGAGCATGTCGTTGAAGGTGTGGCCGAGCTCTGCGATGTCGTCATTGCCCTTGGTCACCAGGCGACTGCTGAGGTCGCCGCCGGAGATCGACTGGGCGGTCTGCCTCAGTTCGGTCACCGGGTAGAGCAGGCGGCGGGCGAGGATCGAGGAGATCCCCGAGATGAGGAGGGCGGCGGCGAGGGCCACGACGATGTAGATCTGCATGATCTGGGACAGGTCGGACTGGCTGGCCGAGACATTGTGGACGACGACGAAGGCACCGCCGCCGTTCGCACCGCTCGGCTGGCCGACACCGTCGACCTCGCCGACCTCGGCCGTGCCTTCACCGGAGCCCGGCGTTCCGCCGTCGGTGCCCTCGGGTCCGGTCGGCGATCCCTCGGGTGTCGCCTGGGCGCTTGCGCTGGGAGCGGTGGCCGCCTCGGCGTCTCCGGCGATCGGGAGGACATAGCCTTCGTACCGGTCGTCACCGACGCTCAGTTCGATCTGCCCGCCCTTGCCCGAGACCCCGGCCACGGCCTTCTCGAACTTACTCGACCCGGACAGCAGCCCCTTCGGCTCGCCCTGGTAGAGCACGCGACCATCGGTGAGGAAGGCGAAGAGCGTCTCGTCCTCGTCGGGTTGGTTCTGGGCGAGGAACTGGCCGAGGATCTGATCCACCGAGGTGAAGGGACTGCCCGTTTCTGGGTCGACCCCGTTCTGCGCGAAAGAGCGCATCTCCGCGATCTCCTGCGCCATGGAGGCCGAGTTGCGGCTGGCGACGTTGTTCGACTCCACGGTGTAGAGGATGAGCCCGACGATGGTCAGGGTGAGAACGGAGAGGACAGCCACGGTGATCGTCAGACGGTTCTGGACGGTCAACCGGATGCGCCGGTCAGTCGTCGCCGTCATCGCCGTCGTCATCGTCCGCGCCGTCATCGTCATCGTCCGCGCCGTCATCATCGTCGTCCGCGTCGTCGTCATCGTCGTCGGGGACTTCGCGGGGCGGATTCGGCACGGGTTCGTAGGAGTGCTCGATCTCCTTCGGTCCGGAGGAGTCTGCGGATCCGGCCCGGTCCTCACCTCCCGAGGTCTGGCCCTCGCCCTCCGCCGAGGCGGTCGGTCCGGTTCCTGCGGAATCGGCGTCCGCGTTCGGTTCGACATCTCCCGGTGCGGTGGGGCCGGTGGATTCGGGGGTGACCTCGACAGGGGTGAGATCGGGAGGCTCCGGTTGGGCGGTGCTGCGGACGATGATGATCGTCAGAGCCGCGAGCACGACGACGAGTCCGGCGATCACCCAGCCGAGAATCTTCGATTGCCCTCCCACACCTTCCACCCTGCCGAAGCTCGCAGGCTTTGTCGAGCTGTGGGCAATGAGAGTCTTCTTAGACTGGTGCAAGGACGCGGATCGTCCTGAAAGGCGTGTGTGATACCGTAAGCGCCGACCGCCCAGCCCAGGAGCAGGAGCACCGATGAGCGACGAGCGCCGTCCCCACGACGAGGCCGAGCCCGGCGACTCCACATTCGACGGGGCGGGTGAGAATACCGCCGAGGACCAGCCCAAGGAGAATCCCTGGGCCGCGCTCAAACCCTGGCAGGGCAAGGCCACCGGCCTCGACAAGCTGCTGCTGTTCATCATCATCGGCGTGCCGCTGGTCTACCTCTCGCTCATGCCGGCCCGGCCGTGGATGCTCGTCAATGCCCCGGTCCTCCAGGAATTCATCAACGGCGCGAAGACCGCGGTCGTCGCCGCAGGCGCCTACGCGCGAATCGGTGAGATCCCGCTGTGGCTGGTCATCGTCGCGGGCTTCATCGGCATGGCCAAGCTCGACTGGGCGTTCTGGCTCGCGGGCCGGCGCTGGGGAGACGGAGTGCTCCGACTCTTCGCGCAGAACGAACGCCAGCTCAAGCGCATCAACCAGCTCAAGCAGATCCCGACCTGGGCGCTGTTCCTCATGACCCTGGTTTCACGCTGCCCCGGCGTGCCCGGTACCCTCGTCTACATCGTCGCCGGCTGGACGCGGATGCGGCTCTCCCTGTTCCTCATCGCCGACCTCATCGGCTGCCTGCTCTTCACCCTCATCTGGACGTTCCTGGGCTACCAGCTCGGCGAGGCCGCGGTGGACGTGCTCAAGGTCGTCGACAAGTACGCGCTGTGGCTGACCCTGGCGATCGTCGTCGGCATCTTCGTCCTCGCCTACGTCAAGGAATACCGGAAGCAGAGGAACGCACAGGAGCCCGCCGAGGACTGAGCCTGCGCCGGCTCCTCCGGATCCCCCGGCTCGTCCGGCCCAGCAGTCTCAGGCGTCGAAGGACAGGAAGGTCTCGCGCATCCGCTCCGGATCCGCACGGCGTCCGCTGAAGTGTTCGAAGGCATCGATGGCCTGGTTGACCGCCATCCCGGATCCGTCGAGGGTCCGGCAGCCGATCCGCTTCGCCTCGGCGAGCAGCTGGGTCTCCAGGGGGAAGTAGACGACATCGGCGACCCACTGCCCCGCACTCAGCAGTCCTGTGTCGAAGGGCGTGCCGGGGAAGGCCTTCATCCCCATCGGGGTGGCGTTGACGACTCCGCTCGCCGAGGTGATCGCCGGGTTCAGCTCGTCCGCGCAGATCGCGCGGGCGCCTCCCCCGATGTCGGCGGCCAGGCCCGCTGCCCGCTCGGTGCTGACATCGGAGATGAGGAGTTCTTCGACTCCGAGTTCGGCCAGGGCGAAGGCAACCGCACGACCGGCACCGCCGGCGCCGATCTGGACCACACGGTTCTTCTCCGCTCCGGCGAGCCCGGCCCGGAAGCCGCGGGCGAATCCGGTGACATCGGTGTTGAAGCCGATCGTCGCCCCGCTGCCGTCGATGACGACGGTGTTGACGGACCCGATGCGCCGGGCACCTTCGTCGACGTCGCCGAGGAGGTCGACGACCTGCTGTTTGAACGGGTGGGTGATGTTGAGCCCGTCGAACCCGAGGCGAACGGCCGCGGCGAGGAGCTCAGGCAGCGTGGCCGAGGCCAGCTTCGCCTCGGCGACGTCGATGGTCCGGTAGATCGTGGGGATGGAGTGCGCGGCTCCTTCGTTCTCGTGCATGCGCGGGGTGCGGGAGGCTGAGATGCCCTCGCCGATGAGGCCGAGGAGGAGGGATGAGGTCATGGTCTCGCTTTCAGTTCTCGTGCAGGTTCTCGATGAGGATCTCCATCGCATGGACGTAGCCGCGAGCTCCGGCGCCGGC
This sequence comes from Brevibacterium sp. CCUG 69071, assembly GCF_021023135.1. Taxonomy (GTDB): domain Bacteria; phylum Actinomycetota; class Actinomycetes; order Actinomycetales; family Brevibacteriaceae; genus Brevibacterium. Next base: position 32,645 of record NZ_PGFV01000002.1, on the reverse strand, counting down.
GATGACCGCGGTGGCCACGGGTGAGAGGTAGGAGTGATGGCGGAAGGACTCCCGGGCGTGCGGGTTGCTCAGGTGGACCTCGATGATCGGGTGGGCAAAGGACTTCAGCGCATCGTGGAGTGCCAGCGAGGTGTGGGTATAGGCCCCGGCATTGATGATCGCGCCGACGGTGGACTCCCGGGCTTCGTGCACGGCGTCGATGAGCCCGCCCTCATGGTTCGACTGCACACAGCGCACGCCGAGCCCCGCCTCGGCGGCGGTCTTCCGGCACATCTCTTCGATGTCGGCCAACGTCGTGCGGCCGTAGATCTCGGGTTCACGCACGCCGAGGAGGTTGAGATTGGGTCCGTTGAGGACGAGGACATCGGGCATGGTCACCTCGGGAATCGGGCGGCGATATCCGCCGCGGTTGCGGTCAGCTGGGGGACGAGGGCGACGAGTTCGTCGAGGCTGCGGCGAAACACCGGGGCCGCGAGCGCCAGCGAGGCCAGGAGTCTGCCGTCGAGATCGAAGACTGGGACGGCGAGTGCGTTCATGCCGACGTCGTTCTCCTCCGATTGGCCGGCCCAGCCAGTCTCGCGGATCTCTTCGAGCTTGCGTCGCATCTGGTCCGGATCGGTGATCGAGTTCGGGGTCCTAGCCTCGAACTCCAAGGCTTCGATCGTCGCCTCGGCCGCGGGATCGTGGGCCAGCAGGGCCTGCCCGATCGCCGAGGTGTGCAGCGGGGATTCGTCGCCGGGATCGGTCGTCGTGCGGAACTGCGGGCCGTCGACCGTGAGCACGGTCAGTGCAGCATTGCCGCGGCGGACGGCGAGGATGCTCGACTCCCCCGTGGCCGCGGTGAGCTCGGCGAGCAGGTCCCTCGTCGCCCCGCTCAGACCACGCCGGTGAGCGACCTTCTGGGCCAGGCGGAAGACCTCCATGCCCAGGGTGTAGGCCTTCGTGCTCGGATCGAAGCTCGCGTAGTCGGATTCGACGAGTCCGCCGAGGAGCCGGTAGGCGGTGGAGAAGGGGTGGCCGGTGATCTCGGCGGCGCGGGCGGCGCTGATTCCATCAGGGTGATCGCCGAGGAGTTCGAGCATCTCGAAGGTCTTGCTCACGGAGTTCGATCCTTTGGCCGGCATGTGTCGCCCCCTCCTGGTCCTCGTCGACTGTTCGTCACTGCTGCTCGCCGCCGTGGGATCACGAGGCGCGATTGACAGGTTATGTCATCTACAGCACACTGTAAACCACACTGTAACAACTACTGCCATATCGTGGCAATTACGAAGATGTGAGGTCCCCGATGAGTCACGCGATCGACGAAGCTCGCCCCGCGAAGAAGACACCCTTCCGCGCCGCCCTGTCCAGTTGGACCGGCTCGGCGCTCGAGTACTACGACTTCGCGGTCTACGGCACCGCTGCAGCTCTCGTTCTCAATACACTGTTCTTCCCGGAGACCACCGCTCCGGGCGTCGCGGTCCTGTTCGCCATGGGCACCGTCGGCGTCGCCTATGTCGTCCGCCCCCTCGGCGCGCTCGTCATGGGTCCGCTGGGAGATCGCTTCGGGCGGAAGTTCGTCCTCATGTTCACCCTGTTCCTCATGGGCTTCTCCACATTCGTCGTCGGCTGCCTGCCGACCTACGAGCAGGTCGGCATGCTGGCCCCGGCGCTGCTGGTGCTGTGCCGGATCATCCAGGGCCTCTCGGCCGCCGGCGAACAGGCCAGCGCGATCGCCGTCTCTCTTGAGCACTCACAGGAGCACAAGCGTTCGTGGACGACGAGCTGGACCCTGCACGGCACCCAGTTCGGCACTCTGCTGGCCACCGCGGTGTTCATCCCCTTCACGGCCTTCCTGCCCGAAGAGGCACTGTTCAGCTGGGGCTGGAGGGTCCCGTTCTGGCTCTCCGCGTTCGTCGTGCTCACCGCCTGGCTGATCCGCCGCGGACTCGATGAGCCGCCGGAGTTCAAGAAGGCCACGAACGAGAACCCGCCGCTGATGTCGGTCTTCCGCTGGCACAAGGCCGCGGTCATCCGCGTCGCGGTCTGCGCCCTGGTGAATACGGTCAACATGGTCTTCACGGTCTGGTCGCTGTCGTTCGCCACCTCGATCGTCGGGCTCGAACGTTCGACGATGCTGCTCGTCTCGGTCATTGCCAATGCGGTCGCCCTGCTCGCCATCCCGGCAGCGGCCCTGCTCTCCGATCGCTTCGGGCGCAAACCCATCTTCATCATCGGCGCATTGGGCTCGGGAGCGATGATGTTCCCCTACCTCGCCGCCGTCTCGAGCGGGAACTGGACGCTCATCTTCGTCTGCGGTGCGCTCATGTCCGGCTGCGCCTACTCGATGGCGAACTCGATCTGGCCCTCGTTCTACGCCGAGATGTTCCCCACCACCGTCCGCGTCACCGGACTGGCGCTGGGCACCCAGATCGGCTTCGCCGTCTCCGGCGGACTCGCTCCCGTCGTCGCCTCGGCAGTGGCCGGAGCCTCCGGTCAGAACTGGGGATCGGTCGCCGGCTTCACCGCCGCAGTCTGCGTGCTCGTCTCGCTGGCCGCGCTGACGGCCAAAGAGACGAAGTCGCGGACACTCGACGAGATCAATACCCTGCACGAGGAGCGCTCACGCTGAGCCTGTGAGGTGCTGCCGGGCCGAAGTCTCGGGAGCCGTACCCGCCAGAGCGGCAGCGGCGAGAGCGGCAGCCACGAGAGCTGAATGGACACCGGTCGGGCACAATGAGGATTGTGCCCGACCCCGAGAAGGAGGAGAGACGACGATGAGAACGTCGATTGCCACGGTATGCTTGTCGGGAACACTCGAGGAGAAGCTGCGCGCGGCCGCCCGAGCCGGCTTCGACGGGGTCGAGATCTTCGAACAGGACCTCGTCGTCTCCCCCGACTCCCCTGCGGCGATCTCGTCTCTGGCAGCCGAACTCGGTCTCAGCCTCGACCTCTACCAGCCCTTCCGCGATTTCGAAGGCGTCGAGGAAGACGTGTTCGAGGCCAACCTGCGCCGCGCGGAGTCGAAGTTCGCTCTCATGCGCAGGCTCGGCATGGACACGATGCTGCTGTGCTCGAATGTAGCTACCGCAACCATCTCCGATGACGGCATCGTCGTCGAACAGCTGCGCCGCCTCGGCGAACTTGCCGATTCCTACGGCATCGACATCGCCTACGAAGCCCTGGCCTGGGGGCGGTTCGTCTCCACCTACGATCACGCCTGGGATCTCGTCGCCGCCGCCGATCACCCGCGGATCGGCACCTGCCTCGACAGCTTCCACATCCTCTCCCGCGGCACGGATCTCTCACGGATCGCCGAGATTCCCGGTGACAAGATCTTCTTCCTCCAGCTCGCCGACGCTCCGGCACTGACGATGGACGTGCTCAGCTGGTCTCGCCATCACCGGGTCTTCCCCGGCGAAGGCGCCTGGGACCTCACCGACTTCCTGCGCAGGGTAGCGGCCACAGGCTACGCCGGGCCCGTGTCCCTCGAGGTCTTCAACGACTCGTTCCGGCAAGCGGATACGAATCGGACCGCCGTCGACGGACTGCGGTCGCTGAGGTGGCTCGAAGCCGCCGCTGCCGCGGAATCGACGGCAGAGCAGTCTGCGGCAGGACAATCGGTGGCAGGAGGGTCGACGTCAGCGCTGGATATGGCTCGCGTGCGACTCGATCTGCAGCAGCTTCCGCAAGTCGCCGAACCTCTCGGCGTCGACTACATCGAGTTGGACACCGATGACCTCGGGACGCTCACCCGGCAGATTCACCAGCTGGGCTTCCGCTTCGTCGGCTTCCACCGGACGAAGCCGCATGTCCAGCTGTGGCGACGCGGACAGTCGCGCATCGTCATCACCGAATTTGTGCCTCCGAAGGACGGGACCGCCGAGTCCGCGACTCCCAATGGCGGACCCATCGGTCAGGTCGGACCGGCGGGACCGGGAACCCATCTGCGCGGGATCGGCTTCGCCGTCGCTGACGCAGATGCGGCCATGGAGCGTGCGCTTCTGCTCCATGCCACCGAGGTTCCCCGCGACCAAGCCCACGACGAGGCGGTCCTGCGCGGCGTCTTCGCACCCGACGGCTCGGAGGTCTTCTTCAGCAACGGCAACGGCGGCGACCCGTCGTGGACCGGCGAGTTCGGCAACGTTCCGGACGACCGCCAGTCGGCGATCGACCACGTCAATCTTGCACAGCCCGCACACCACTATGACGAAGCGGTGCTCTTCTACACTTCCCTCCTCGCCCTTCGCGCGCTGCCGTCGAATGATGTCCCGAGCCCCTCGGGCCTCGTCCGCTCACAGGTGATGGCCAGTTCCGACGGGACTATCAGGATGCCGCTCAACCTGGCCCCGCGCACCGCGGAATCGAATGGAGCCGGCGGTTATCCGGAGCACGTCGCGATCGCGTGTGATGACATCTTCACTGCGGCCGCGACAGCGGTCGCGCGGGGTCTCGACTTCCTGCCCGTTCCGGAGAACTACTACGAAGATCTCGATGCCCGGTTCGACCTCGAGCCCGAGCTGCTCGATCGTCTGCGTGAGAACCACATTCTCTACGACCGTGACGAGGACGGCGAGTTCCTCCACTTCTACACCTCGACGATCGGGTCGATCTTCTTCGAGATGGTCGAACGCCGCACCGACTACCAGGGCTACGGAGCGCCGAACGCGCCGGTGCGGCTGGCAGCACAGCACCGACGCAACGCGGGTCGCTGAGCCCGCCGATTCCTCGGCGTCGGGGCGCCGGCCGCCACTGACATTCGCCTCGGCGCAAGGACCACCACCGGTCTCAGAAAGGCGCCGCCCTCGTGATCTCCCGAGTCTCGGTGAGACCTCCCCATGCCGGAGCTGCCATCTCGTCTCCGAAGCCCGGCCCGACCTCGGCGAAGAAGTCGCTGGTATCGGGAGCCGAGAGGATCCGACGGTGCGATACCTGCCAGACGATCCGCTCGATCACCTCGGCCTCGACACCGAGGCACTGCGCCGCCGCATCGATCTGCTCGAGCACATAGTCGACGGTGAGATCGACGTCTGTCTCGGCCAGTTCGGCGACATAGCAGGCAACTCTGAAGTCAACCTCGAAGTGCAGCGAACCGGCCAACATGAGCAGATGCATCCAGGAGATGCCCGAACTCTGGCTGGGCAGAGCCAGCCAGCTTCGCGAGAGCTCACAGGTGAAGGGATCGTCTCCGACTGCGCCGAGCAGATCGTCGACGGTGTCGATCCCATGATCGGCCATCACCCGGGTGGCGCGGTCGACGACCTCTGCCTTGAGCACCGCGCCGGGCTGAGTGCTGGCCGGCTTGAGATTGCAGACGACGAGCTCCGCCCACACCACCGGTCCTCCCGTGGCCGCGATCGAATAGCGCAGGGACTTGGCGCCGTCGTCGGTCCCGTGCTGGGCGATGTATCTGTCGACGACGTTGCCCACCGCCGTCGGATGGGACCCCGTCGCATAGATCGCATCGAGGATGCACAGGGCGAGGCTCGTCGGATAGCCGATTGTCAGGGGCCGTCCGTCGTCATCGAGGAACTCTTCGCAGCGCCGCGCCAGACGGGCGATGCTGGTGGTCACGATCTCCATTGTTCTGACCTTTCATCATGCGTCGCCTGCGGCGGCGCTCCTGCCCCGACCGCGTTGTCGGAGACTGAGGAAGACACTAGCCGCCAGCACTGACACTAGATGATCGGCTATGAATAGAACGATGCATAATTCTTCCGTCGTCAGCCACTGGAGCCAGCCCGCCGCTCGACCACGGACACCCTGCCTTGGCAGGCATGATGCGCTCTGGCATGGTTAGAGGCATGAGAGACGATGAGATCATTGACGGCCCACTCGCTCGCGCAGCCAGGGCACTGGTACGCGTATCGGCGAAGGACGTGGCGTTCAAGGCCCAGATCGACAAGACTGAGCTGAACAGCTTCGAGAAGGGACGCGAGGACCTCACCGAGCAGCAGGAATCCAGACTGTTCGAAGCCCTCGAAGGCTACGGTGCCAGATTCGTCCGCGATGATGACACGGGCGGCTACGGGGTGAGGCTGAAGTTCAACCGGGCCAAGGTCCGGGCCATCGAGCGGTGGGAGGACGAAGGCGGTCTCCCCGGTGACGACGACGTCTGAGCGCGCTCCCACGAGGGCTGAACGAACAGGGCACCGACAGGACTGACCGGACAGGGCGCCCAGATGGATGACCGGACAGGGCAGCCCAGACACGACAGCGGCCTCGACCATGCACTTCGCATGGTCGAGGCCGCTTCTGTGTCAGCGCCTCAGATTCAGCTCTGACCGATGAGTTCGAGGTTGTCGACGACGCGGTTCGAGAAGCCCCACTCGTTGTCGTACCAGGCCACGACCTTGATGTGCTTGCCCTCGACCCGGGTCAGAGCGGCATCGAAGATCGATGAAGCCTCCTGGCCGGCGATGTCGCTGGAGACAACGGGTTCGGTCTCGTAGACGAGGATGCCCTTGAGTTCGCCTTCGGCGGCGTTCCGGTAGGCCTCGAGCACCTCGTCGCGGGTGACCTCTCGTGAGACGCTCGCGTTGATCTCGACGATCGAGCCGACGGGAACGGGGACGCGGATCGCGTCACCGCTGAGCTTGCCGTCGAGCTGCGGGAGCACGAGGCCGATCGCCTTTGCCGCTCCCGTCGAGGTCGGGATGATGTTCGCGGCCGCGGCCCTGGCACGCCGCGGGTCCTTGTGCGGGCCGTCCTGGAGGTTCTGGTCTCCCGTGTAGGCGTGGACCGTGGTCATGAAGCCCTGCTCGATACCGGCCAGGTCATCGAGGACCTTCGCCAGCGGGGCCAGTGCGTTGGTCGTGCACGAGGCGTTCGAGATGATCGTGTGCTCGGGCTTGTACGCCTCGGTGTTGACGCCGTAGGCCAAGGTGACGTCGGCACCCTTCGAAGGAGCGGAGACGAGGACCTTCTTGGCGCCGGCGGTCAGGTGGGCGCGGGCCTTGTCGGCCTTGGTGAAGATGCCGGTGGACTCGAGGACGATGTCGATGTCGAGGTCGCCCCAGGGCAGATTGGCCGGATCCTTCTCGGCGAAGATCTTGATCGGCTTGCCGTCGACAACGATCTCATCCTCGCCGACCTCGACGGGGTAGCCGAAGCGGCCAAGCGTGGTGTCGAAGGTGAGCAGGCGGGCCAGCTGGTCGATGGGACCGAGGTCATTGATGGCGACCACTTCGAGGTCGCTCTCACGCTGGGTCAGAGCGCGCAGGGTGCTGCGTCCGATACGACCGAAACCATTGATGGCGATGCGAGTCAATGTCACTCCTTGGTGAACGAGCTGTTTGTGAGTACATGTCCATCATCTGCCGTTCGGGCAATCGGCAACAGTGGCCAGAGAGACATTCTGCGCAAGGTTCTCGCCAGACTTATTGCCAGATACCGCAACTTTCCGGCCACCCGCTGGCAGGTTCCCGATCGACTCGCGATTCAGCCCGAGAAGCTGTGCCTGTATTCGTTCGGTGAGGTCGAGAGGATCCGCTGGAAGTGCATCCGCAAGTTCGCTCCCGTCCCGAGTCCGACCTGGTCAGCGATCTGTTCGATGCCGAGGTCGCTGTTCTCCAGCAGCTCCCGGGCCAGGTCGACGCGGGCGCGGAGAACCCACTGCATCGGGGTGTAGCCGGTGTCCTCGACGAAGCGGCGGGAGAAGGTCCGCACGGACACCCCGGCGTTGGCGGCGAGGTCGGAGAGGGTGAGTTCCTCGCCGATGTGCTGCAGGGCCCATTCCCGGGTATCGGCGAAGACGTCGCCCAGCGGGTCGGGCACGGAGCGCGGGACGTACTGCGCCTGTCCGGCGCTGCGGTAGGCCGCGGCGACGAGGCGCCGGGCGACCTGGTTGGACAGGCCGACCCCGTGGTCGCTGCGGATGAGGTGGAGGCAGAGGTCGATCGCCGAGGCGGCTCCGGCCGAGGTCAGCAGCTGCCCTTCGTCGATGAAGAGGACGTTCTCGTCGACGGTGATCCCGGGATAGCGACGGGTCAGCTCCTTCGCCGTCGACCAGTGGGTGGTGGCACGCCGACCGGTGAGGAGGCCGGTGCGGGCGAGGGCGAAGGTGCCGGTCGAGATCGCGGCGATCCTCGCTCCGCGTTCGAAGGCGGCCAGCAGTGCGCCGACGACGGCGGCAGAGGGCTCCTCCTCGACCACCGAGGTGGCCCCCGGGATGATGATCGTATCGGCGCGCTCGAGGGCCTCGAGTCCGGCGTCGACGTGATAGGACAGGCCATCGGCCCCGGCCACCCGGCCGGGTTGGGCGCCGCAGACCTCGACTGTATAGGGCCAGGTCCCGCCGGGGAGGACTCCCCCGCTGGTGGCCAGGGCGTCCGGGCCGGCCGCGGTCGCCGCAGAGTCAGGGCCGGCCACGGACCTCACCGGTGAGGCGTTGGACTCGGTGCCGAAGACCTGGACGGGGACTCCGAGGTCCATCGCGGACACCCCGTCCAGGGCCAGCACGATGATGTCGTGCGGGTTGGATCGGGGCGTCCTGCGTGATGGTCGGGATACGTTACTCATGATCGCCTCTCAGTTTAGGCAACTGCAGGCGCGCTGCCGTACGTGGCAGGCCGGTGGCGATCCCCGTGGAGCCTCAGTGCTCGTGGGCCCCGGTGAGCTTGAAGCCGAGTCGACCGTGGGCGAAGGCCCCGCCGGCCCGGATCGCCGAGGCGGTCCATGCGGTCTCGGCCAGTTCCGCCTCGCTGGCGCCGGCCTTGACGGCGGCATTGGCGTGGGCGTCGATGCAGTAGGCGCACTGCGTGGTCAGGCCGACGGCGTAGGCGATGAGCTCACGGTACTTGAGCGGAATCTCGCGCCCGTCCTCGGCGAAGACTGCATTGTTGAACTCGCCGAAGGCCTTGAGGATGTCCGGAGTGGTCTCCTTGTAGGCCTTGTCGTACTTGCTGTCGGTCTCGCGGTCGAAGAAGTCGGTCATCGTGGTGCCTCCTGTGGTGTGATCGGTGTCATTCCGATCGCCACGCTACTCCCCCAGGAGCGTCGATGGGTGGGTCGGCTTCATATGGCGCGCGTCAGTAGAGGGTGTTCTGCGCGATCAGCGGCGCTCCGCCGAGGTTCGGCGCCGCTGCGGCTTGCGGGCCGGCGGTCTGCGGTCCGGCTGCTTGGATCGGCTCGGCGGGTAGGGCCGTGACCGGCAGACCGTCTGCGAGGACGCCCGCTTCGGGTGCCCCTTCCGCCTGTGCGCCCGCGGCCACACGATCTTCGGCCTCGGCGGTCTCGGGGGTGCCGATGCTCGGTCCCTGGGGCGCGGCCGAGGGCACTGCCGCCGAGGAGGCCGAACCAGCGCCGGATCCCGCACCGGAACTCGGCGTATTCGCGGTCACGGGAACCGCCTCGGCGATGGCCTCGAACATGGCCAGGGTGCCGTGCTGCTGAGCGAGGCTGACCGGCTCCGGGTCGCTCGAGAGCTTCACGCCGACGGTCTGGGTGGCCCGGTCGATGTAGAGCATCTGGCCGTGGATGCCGATGCCGATGACCACGTCGCGGCTGGCCGAGGGCAGCCAGAACTGGCTGCGGTACATGCCTCCCGTGTACGAGCGTCCCGAGGGCGAGGCGGCGAAGACCTGGGCGGAGTCGGCGGCCCCGGTGAAGATGTCGTCGATCCAGGCGGCGGAGAGCACCCGTTCACCGTCGACGGTGGTGCCGCCGCGGGCGATCATCTCGCCGAAGCGGGCCAGATCGCGCAGGGTGGTGCTGATCGCGCCGTCGGCGATGGATCCGCCCCAGCGGTCCTGACAGACTTGGGCGGCGTGGGCCGCGCCGACCTTCGACCACACGTATTCGCTGGTCACGACGGAGAACGGCTGCCCGGTGACCGCCTCGGCGATCCAAGCCAGCACGTCGGTCTCACAGCTGCGGTAGACGAAGGCGGAACCGTGTTCGCGATCGCTCTTCAGACTTGTCAGGAAACTCTTGATCCCGTTCGCCGAGGCGGGGGTCCGGGGCGCGAAATCCACGGCTTCGAACAGGGCTCGGATCTCGGAGCCCTTCTCGAGGTACTCCTCCGAGAACTTGATGCCCGAGCGCATGTCGAGCAGGTCGCGGATGCTCGCACCCGCGTAGCCGCTCTCGGCCAGGGCGGGCACGTGGGTGGTGACGAGGTCGTCCGGGCTCAGTCGGCCCGCGTCGGCGAGCGCGCCGATGACCGTGGAGACGATGGATTTGCTCACCGAGAACAGCATGTGCTGACGGGCGGGCTTCATCGGCCAGGCATATTCCTCGGCGAGGGCGACCCCGTTGCGGGTGACGAGCCAGGCGTCGGTGAAGGTGTCGGCGAGGACGTCGCCGACGGTCGTCCAGGACTCATCCGCACCGGCCCACTTCTCTCGGTCGATGGGCAGGGGCCGGAAGTCGTTGTCTTCGGTGACGAATTCGCGCACGGGTCCGATGCCGCGCGGGATGCCGCCGATAGGGAAGATCTCCTCCATGCGCGTCAGGGCAAAGGCGAAGTACTCCGGCCATTTCCAGGAGTCGAGATCGATGTGTTCGAGGATCGCCTCGGAGGGATCGACGATGGCGTCTTCGCTCGCCGAGGTGAGCTCCCCGACGTGCGGAAGCGGCGGTGAGGTCGGATCGGAGTCCGAGTTCTCCGGTACGGCTTCAGTGGACGGTGCAGCCTCCGTGGGCGGTGCTGCCTCAGTGGGCTGTGCGGCTTCCGCGTACGCATCGCCGGTGGTCTCGGCTGCGGTTCTGATGCCTCTAGTGTTGCCCGACAGTGCCCCGATGCGAAGGTTCGGAGGTGTATCCGGGTGCGGGGGAATCGCCTCGTCCGCACCTGTCATGTCGCCTCCATCTGTGGTCATCTGCACGCAAAAGACTACCTGGAAGAGATGAACCGGAGTACTACGGTCGGGCTCATCTGGGCCGAACTCGATGCAGGTCGGCCGGAAAGCGACTCTGTCACCAGGACCGTTGCAGCACACGGTTACCTATCAGTTATTCACATTACCTCCGCCGCTACACCAGCCCCCGGTCCTCAGCGACGCGGATGGCGCGGGCACGAGAGTCCACGCCGAGCTTCGTGAAGACGTTGACGAGGTGGCTCTTCACTGTCGCCTCGGTGACGAAGAGCTCCTGGGCGATCTGTGCGTTCGAGGACCCCGTGGCCAGCAGTTTGATGACCTCCCGTTCCCGCCGGGTCAGCTTCGGCGCCGGATTGCGCATCGCCGTGATCACCTTCGTCGAGATCTCGGGCGGCAGGTAGGTCCCTCCCTCCGCGGCTCGTTCGATCGCCGTGGAGATGTCACCGGGGTCGATGTCTTTGAGCAGGTACCCGGCGGCCCCGGCGTTGAGGGCCGCGACGATCTCGGAGTCGTTGTCGAAGGTGGTGAGGATGAGCACGGCCGGCGGTTCGGCCAGTGCGCGCAGCCGCTTCGTCACCTCGATGCCGTCGATGCCCTCGCCCAACCGCAGGTCGCACATGACGACATCGGGAGCGAGCTGCTCGACCAGACTCAGCGCCTCCTCGCCGCTGCCGGCCTCGCCGATGACGGTGATATGGTCCGGGGCGTCGATGACCGACCGCAGACCGGCGCGCACCACCGGGTGGTCATCGACGAGAATCACGCGAATGCTCATGTTTCGTCCTCCTGTGGATCATCGGCGAGGGTGTTATCACCGCGGGCATCGTCGGTGGGTGCAGCAACTGCGCCGAGACGGTCCTGCGTGAGGGTCGTTCGTCCGGACCGGCTGGCCAGGTCGGGCAGAGTCGCCGAGATCGCGAAACCCGTCCCCGAATTCGTTTCGATGACGAGTTCGCCGCCGAGTTCGCGCATCCGCGAGCCGATGAAGTCGAGGCCGAAGCCCGAGTCCTTGCCCCGCTGCCGGGTCTCGGGATCGGCCATGCCGATGCCGTCGTCGACGATGTCCATCCGGATCGACCCGTCGAGGTCCATGAGGCTGACCATCACCCGGGAGGCCCGGGAATGCTGGCGGACGTTGGCGAGCGCGGACTGCGCTGTCCGCAGCAGCGCCACCTCAACCTCGGCGGGCAGGGACGGCAGGGTCTCATCGACCTCAACCTGCCCGCGGATGTCGGTGTCGGCCTCCAGCCGCGTCAGCAGCCTGCGGATGGCCGCGGTCAGCGCCCCGTCCTCGAGCTCGGTGGGGGCGAGCGCGGCGATGATCCGGCGCACGTCACGCGAACTCTGCGCGGCGAGGTCCTCGACCTGGGCGAGCACCTCCTTCGACCGCTCATCGGAGGTCCGCTCCACCTCGGCGTGGGCGATGAGCCGGATCGAGGAGATCTCCTGGGCGATGGTGTCGTGGATGTCGCGGGAGACCCGCGTCCGCTCCTGGATCTCACCGGCGTGCCGCTGCGTCAGGGCGAGCTCATCCTGGAGGTCGAGGAGATTCTGGTGAGCGACCTCGAGGGAGTTCAGCAGCTCCTCGCGGCGGCGCCCCTCGCGCAGAAGCTGGATGTATCCGCGCGAGAGACCGAGCGCGAAGACGGCGCCGATGAGCGAGCCGATCAGCCCGGCCGTGGCCACCGAACCGTAGTGCGCGAGCGGCGCGACGACGGTGGCGATGTAGGTCAGGGCGGTGAATACGACGGCCACGCGCAGCGAGAACAGGTGCCCGGCGAGCAGCCACAGGAGGAAGGCGACCCAGATGAACTCCGCGGAGATGAGCAGGGAGCACAGCCACACCGCGGCGAGGACGATCAGCCACCACTTCTCGAGCGCAATCTCCGCACTGCGCGCCGCTCGGACCGCGCCGAGCGTGTACCAGGCGAGGAAGACCACGGCCACGGCGATCGCTGCCAACCAGGCAGCGCCGCCGTCGATGGCGCGGAAGGTGGAGATCGCGGTGAGGACGAGGGCGATCGCGTGCTGCCCGATCTCCATCGTCCGCGTCGTCCATCCGCGTGCGGCCACGTTCGCTCCTCCTCCGGCGTTCGTTCGTCTCCTCCTCACCCTATCCGCAGTCACCGGGCGCGCCGAGGCGGTGCCGGGCAGGGGCGACGGGGCCCGGTCACCGATGCGCTTCGGTGACCGGACCCCGTCATCAGGCGAGCCGCGATCAGTGTCGACCGTGGCGTCTTCCCACCTCGGTGAGGATCCGGTGACCCACCGAGGCAGTCCCGGCCTGGGCAGCGTCCGCCGAGTCATCGATTCCGTCCGCTCCTTCGTCATCGGTCACCTCGGCGGTGTCGCCTGCTCCGGGACGGAACCGGGTGATCGACTTGTTCGGCCACCACATCCGGTTGCCGACTAGGGCGATGATCGCCGGGACGATGACGGTGCGCACGAGGACCGTGTCGACGAGGACGCCGACGCCGACGATGAGGCCGAGCTGGCCGAGCACCATGAGCGGCAGCATGCCGAGGGCCGCGAAGACTCCGGCCAGCACGATGCCGGCGCTGGTGATGACTCCGCCGGTGTGGGCGACAGCTTCGATCATGCCCTGTCGGGCGCCCTGGGCGACCGATTCCTTCTTCGCTCGGTGCGAGAGGAAGATCGAGTAGTCGATGCCGAGTGCGACGAGGAACAGGAACGCCAGTATCGGCACCTGGGCGTCGAGGGCGGCCTGGCCGAAGATCGACCGCGACAGGAATGCACCCAGACCGATCGCCGCGGCCGAGGAGACCACGTTGACGCCGAGCAGAGTGATCGCCACGAACGGGGCGCGGAGGATGGCCAGCAGGATGACGAAGCTGATCGCCAGCACCAGCGGCGCGATCGTCAGGAAGTCCTGCGCATTGCCGTCACGGGCGTCGAGTTCAGTTGCGGCAGCCCCTCCGACCTGCGCATCCGCGCCGTCGATGGCGTGGACGTCCGTGCGGATGTCCTCGACGAGGTCGAGTCCGGCCGGGCTGTCCGGCGCAAATTCGCCGGTGACCATGATCTTCGTGATCTGCGTGCCTCCCACGGTGGTCTCATCCGTGGGGGTGGCACGGACGACACCGTCGATGTCGGACACCGAGTCCGTGACCTCTGTGGCGTTCTCCGAGTCCGCGGTCACCCAGATCGGCTGGGATTCGCCGGGTGGGAAGTGCTCGGACAGGACGTCGAGGCCCTGTGCGGATTCCGACTGCACGCGGAACTTCTCCGACTGGTCGAGACCGACAGAGGTGCCGATGAGACCGGCGGCCATGACACCGAGGATGATGACCCCGGCGCCGAGGTGGATGACCGGGCGTTTGACCACTGAGGTGGCGATCCTCCGCCAGACCGAGGGTTTGGCGGTCGCCGACTCCGCGGCCGCCTCGGCGCCGTCCTCGACCTTCGGGAGGAAGGGCCAGAACACGCCCTTGCCGCAGATCGCGAGCACCGGGGGCAGGGCGATGAGCACGGCGGCCGCGGCGATGATGAGGCCGGCGGCGGCGGTGATGCCCAGGCCACGGGTGCCGGGGATGACGGCGAAGACGAGGCTGAGCAGGGACAGGACGACGGTGAGGTTGGAGGCGAGGATCGTCGACGCCGTGTGCCTCCAGGCCGAGCCGAGGGCGAGGCGGTGGTCGGTCTCGCGGCCGAGCTCCTCCCGGCACCGGGAGATGAAGAGCAGCGCATAGTTCGCGCCGGCGCCGAAGACGAGGACGCTGATGATGCCCGCGTCGAACTGCAGGTCGAGGGCGTCGCCGATCGCCGCGGTCACGGTCGAGGCGAGGCCGTCGGCGGTGCCGATGACGATGAGCGGCAGCAGCCACAGGATCGGCGAGCGGTAGGTGATGATGAGCAGCAGCGCGACAATGACGACGGTGACGATGAGCAGCGTGAAGTCGGCGCCGTTGAACGCCGAGGCGATGTCCGCGCCGATCGCGGGACCGCCGGTGACCTGCAGCGACATCCCGGAATCCGTGAGCTGGGAGGCTACGGGGTCATCGGCGATGGTAGTGCGCAGCTCGTCGACGGTATCGGCGGTGTCGGCGTTGTTGAGGCCGACGGTGATCGGCACCATGAGGAGCGCGGCCCGGCCGTCATCGCTCATGATCGGGCCGGAGACTTCTGGATTGTCGGCTGCGTCGGCAGTGTCTGCGGCGTGGTCGCCGAGGTTGCCGCCGAGCGTCTTCAGCTCTGCCTGGTCGTCCTGGCTCAGCGCGTGGCCGCCGTCGCGGGAGGCGACGACCATGACGGACTGCTGGTCGGCCTCGGGGAACTTCTGCAGGAGGTCGTCGACCTGGGTCGATTCGGAATCGGCCGGAGCACTCTCATTGGCTCGGTCCTCACCGGCTCCGGACAGGAGTCCGAACAGGAGGGCGACGAGGACGACGACCCCGCCGAGGACGAGCCACGAGCCGCGCTTCGACACAAGGGACTCTGCGGTGGTGGCGATGAGTTTGTTCATGCTTCAATCTCATCAATTCACCGCTTCGACCACATCGCCTAGGAGTTCGGATTCCGTCTGCAACTTTCGATTGGGAAACGGCCCTGAACAGGAACGATGCTGCTGGTTCGGCCACGCGGACAATCCGCCGCTCAGCGAATGGTCGCGCCCGCCGCTTCCATCTCGGTCAGTGCCGCAGCGCTCGAGTCCGGACCGACTCCGGCGATGAGTTCGCTGAGCACGGTCACGTCCAGTCCCGCGTCGAGGGCGTCGAGGACCGTGGCGCGCACGCAGTGATCGGTGGCGATGCCGACGACGTCCACCTCGCTGATGGTGAGCCTGCGGAGGAGATCGCCGAGGTGCTCCCCCGTCTCCGTGGTCCCTTGGAAGGCCGAGTAGTCGGGGCGGCCTTGGCCTTTGGCCACGTGGCAGGTGATGGGGCCGGTGGTCAGCAGCGGGTCGTACTCGGCTCCGGTGGTCCCGGCGACGCAGTGCACGGGCCAGGTGTCGACGAAATCTGGGGCGTCGCTGAAGTGGCCGCCGTTGTCGCTGTCGGGTTCGTGCCAGTCACGGGAGGCGACGATGGCGGCGTACTCGGCCGCGTGATCGGCGAGATGGCGGTTGACCTGCTCGGCCACCCGGTCCCCGCCGGCCACGCCGAGTGCGCCGCCCTCGGTGAAGTCGTTCTGGACGTCGACGATGAGAAGTGCCCTGACCATGCTTCGAGCATACTCAGATCGGGGCCTGCGGGGAACGCCCGCGAGAGAGTTCCCTCGGGTTCAAGTCTGCTTGAGGGCCTTCTTCTCGGCTTTCTTGGCAGCCTTGTCGGCGGCCTTCTGGATGACCCTCTTGCTCGGAGCAGCACCGGCGACCAGCAGCAGACCGCCGAGGGCCGCGAGGTTCTTCGAGAACTGGGTCTGGTGGGCCTTGGCGTCTCCGCCCTCCATCTCCCAGAAGGAGTGTCCGGCCACGGTGGTCGGGATGAGGGATCCGGCGAGCGCGAGGGCCGAGAGACGCGGTTTGATCCCGAGCAGCAGGGTGGTGCCGGCGAGGACCTGGACGCCGCCGTTGATGCGCACGAGGAGTTCGTTGTCATCGGGCAGTCCGGGAACGTAGTCGCGCATGGTGTCGAGCGTCGACTCGGCCATCTGTGCCTTGCCGGCCGGGTCCTTCAGCGCGGAGTACCCTCCGGTGATGAAGATGGGAGCGGTGAGGATGCGTCCTGCCGTCTGCAGCAGCGATGGTCCGAATGCCATGAAGTTCTCCTTCTGAAGGTGGATTCTGAGCCTAACGGATGCCGGGGCCGAGCCTCAAAGGCGGCCCCGGCATCTGTCAGTCGACTGACTGGCGCTTCCTCCTCAGGCGTCGGCACGCTCAGGCACCGGCTCAGGCTCAGACGGGTTGAGTCGAGCGGGCTTGACCTTGATGCCGAGATCCGGCTGTCGGCGGAACTGGCCGGTCGCGAGGAGCAGACCGATGACGATGGCCGAGACGATCCAGCCGGCCACTCCGAGGGTGGCGACCAGCGCCATATCGGGCATCGGAGCAGCTGCGTCGAAGAACAGGGCGAGCAGCAGACCGGACGAGGCGTTGAGTCCCGCGTGGGCGAAGACTGCGGGCCACACCGAGCCGGTGCGCAGGCGCAGCCAGCCGAAGAGGATGCCGAGCATCATGCAGCCGCCGATCATGAACGCCAGCCCGGTGATGTCAGGACGGGAGAAGTTGTAGCCGAGCAGAATCAGCGGTGCGTGCCACAGGCCCCAGATGACTCCGACGATGAGCAGTGCCGGCCAAGTGCCCAGGGGGCGCAAGCTGGTCAGCAGCCAGCCCCTCCAACCGATCTCCTCACCGAAGGCGAGGAACGCGGTGACCACGGTCTGGATGACGATGAGGGCCAGATAGATGAGCAGGGAGGCGATCAGCGGGAGTGTGTCCAGGCCCGGAATGGTGGCCAACTGCGCCTTGAAGCCGGACAGGCCGGTCAGGTCGAGCTGCACCCACCCGAAGGCCGCGCTGAGAAAATAGCCTGCCACGACGATCACATAGATGCCGAGCACCGCACCGAGCGTCACACCGATGACCCGAGCAAAGGGGCGCAGCGGCCAGAGGCCCAGATAGCGGGGTACGCTCGGCAGCGATCGCCCGGCGGCAGCGTCGGCACCAGCAGTGTCGGTGCGGTGGGCGCGTTTGGCGCGCACACGCTGGATGACGAGCGCGACGATGGTCGCCACCAGTGGAGTGATCATCATGGCCCCGCCGCTGATCTGCACGAGAGCCAGATTGCTCAGGCCCTCACCCGAGAGCCACAGCGGCAGACAGACGAGCCACGCGAGCCCGACGGCCACCGCGACGAAGACGCCGACGGGCAGCCAGGGCACACGCGAGGGCACGACCGCCAGGGGTCGCCGCTTCGCATCGACTTGCGACGTATCTGCCTGCGCCACCTCGGCGGGCGAATTCACCGGCATCTCAGTGTTGCGCTCAGCCCCCACCTCGGCGGGGGTGGTGGTGGTTTCTGCTTTCGTACTCACGATTCCTCCTCGCGATTCGTGCTGATGAGTCCACGCTATGACGCCTGTGGTCGGCGCACCTCCGCCGCAGGGATGATTTCGCCCTCGTCCGCGCGGACCATTCACATCTCTGCGCCGGCGTCCAGGGAGCGGATTCCGCCGACCGACGGAGGCGCCGACCGGACTCCGACGATCGGGTCGGCGAGTTCCCCGATCCCGGCGTTCTCCGGGCTTACGATGTGCTCAGAGAAGAATCAACGACGATTCGAATGAAGGAACCCGACATGACCGAACAGTCCCCGCTGCCCCACTCCCCCGAAGGCCGACCCGAAGACCCCGGCCCCGGCAGCCCAGTCACCGGCAACAGCCCCGGCGGTCATCTCTCCGACGGAGACCACCTCGCGGTGCTCGGCTATTCCGACTCCTTCGAACGGTCGATGAGCCCCTGGGCGAACTTCGCGCTCGGCTTCACCTACCTGTCCCCGCTCGTCGGCGTGTATTCGCTGCTCGCCGTGGCCCTGTCGACCGGTGGCCCGCCCTCGATCTGGTGGATCGTCATCGTCGCCTGCGGTCAGGCGCTCGTCGCCCTCGTCTTCGGCGAGGTCGTCTCGCAGTTCCCCATCGCCGGCGGCATCTATCCCTGGGCTCGCCGGCTCTGGAGCAAGCGCTACGCGTGGATGGCGGCCTGGGTCTACATCTGCGCGCTCATCGTCACCATCACCTCGGTGGCGGAGTTCGGCTCCGGGTTCCTCACCAGCCTCCTCGGGCTCGAACTCACCCGGAACACCACGCTCGTCCTGTCCCTGGCGCTGCTCGTCCTGGCCCTGGCGATCAACTTCTCCGGCACGAAATGGCTCGCCCGCATCGCTCGCATCGGCCTGTTCGCCGAGCTCATCGGCGTCATCGGCCTCGGCCTGTTCCTGCTCATCTTCGAACGCAAGCACAGCTTCGCAATCTTCTTCGACTCGATGGGCACGGCCGGGGACGGCAGTTATCTGCCCGTATTCATGGGTGCCGCGGTGGCCGGACTCTTCCTCTTCTACGGCTTCGAAGCCTGCGGCGACGTCGCCGAGGAGGTTTCGAATCCAGCCCGCGGCATTCCCAAGGCGATGCTCATGACCATCCTCGTCGGTGCTGTCTCCGCACTCTTCTCCTTCGGCGGCTACGTCCTCGCCGCGCCGAATCTCGAGGAGATCGTCGCCGGTGAAGTCGCCGATCCGATCCCCGCGATCCTAGAAGGCAGCCTCGGCGCGGTCGGGGCGAAGATCTTCCTCCTCGTCGCGATCCTCGCTTTCATCTCGTGCGTGCTCAGCCTCCAAGCCGCCGCGTCGAGGCTGATCTTCAGCTTCGCCCGGGACGGCATGATGCCCGGGCACCGGTGGCTGTCGAAGGTCACCGAGGACACGAAGGTTCCGCGCAACGCCCTCATCGTCGCCTGCACCGCGCCGGCGCTGATCTGCGTGCTCATCTGGTTCAACGACGGGATCCTCGTCGCGGTCACCTCGTTCGCCATCCTCGGCATCTACCTCGCCTTCCAGATGGTCGTCGCCGGAGCGCTGCGCCAACGGATCAAGGGGTGGAAGCCTGCCGGGCCGTGGTCCCTGCGCGGCTGGGGCATCGTCGTCAACATCGCGGCGCTGGCCTACGGGATCTTCGCCATGGTCCTGCTCGCCCTGCCCGGTGACTCGAGGGTGTTCTTCACCGACTGGATCGTCCTCATCGGTCTCGTCGTCGTCCTCGCCGTCGGGTTCGTCTACCTCTTCACGGCACGGCCGGATCGGAAGTCGGCGGCCCCGGAAGGAGACGCCATCGCCGTCGCCGAGGCGATCCGCAGCCACCGGGCGGTGCGGTAGGGCGCAGTGCCCGGACGTGAGCCTCAGACACCGAATTCGGGGGCGAAGGCCAGGGACCCGTCAGGCACGTCGCCAGCCAGCGGCATCGCCATGAGAGCCTCGTCAGGAACGTCGACGTGGAGCGTGACGCCGTAGCCGGACGCCGGGGTGAAGCCGAAGCGCGGGTAGTACTCGGGGTGCCCGAGGACGACGGCGAAGTCCTCGCCACGTCTGGCCGCCTCGGCGAGGAGTGCTTCGATGACGAGGCTGCCTGTGCCACCGCGCTGGCGGTCGGGACTCACCGAGCACGGTGCGAGGCAGACGCCGGGGGCATCGCCGACGAAGCAGCGGGAGAGCATAGCGTGAGCGATGATCTCACCGTCACGGATTCCGACGATCGACAAGCCTTCGATCCCATTGCCGGATTCGCGGAGGGCGTCGACGATCTCAGCCTCGGCGGGCTGGTCGAACGCGGCGGTCGTCAGCGCACGGATCGCGCCGATGTCGCCGGCAGCTTCGGGACGGAGGGTGAGCTCAGGTGCGGAAGGTGTCGTCACGACTCCACGATAGCAATCGGCGGGGCCACCTTGTGCACATAAAAATACATACATATGCATAACAATTCGACAGCCGGTGAGGAATGACGTTACGCTGGTGTCATGTCGAAAGTACTGTCTTCGCTCCCGGTCGGTGAGCACGTTGGAATCGCCTTCTCCGGCGGATTGGATACCTCCTGCGCTGTAGCGTGGATGCGTCACAAGGGCGCGGTGCCGTGCACCTACACGGCCGATATCGGGCAGTACGACGAGCCCGACCTCGAGTCCGTGACCGAGCGCGCCAAGGAATACGGGGCCGAGATCGCCCGCTTCGTCGATGCCAAGCGCCTCCTCGTCGAGGAGGGCTTCGTGGCCCTGCAGTGCGGTGCCTTCAACGTCCGCTCCGGCGGCAAGACCTACTTCAACACCACCCCGCTGGGTCGGGCGGTGACCGGCACGATGCTCGTGCGCGCCATGAAGGAAGACGGCGTCGACATCTGGGGCGACGGCTCGACCTACAAGGGCAACGACATCGAGCGCTTCTACCGCTACGGCCTCATGGCCAACCCGAAGCTGCGGATCTACAAGCCGTGGCTCGATGCGGATTTCGTCGAGGAGCTCGGCGGCCGTCAGGAGATGAGCGAATGGCTCGTCGAGCACGGCTACCCCTACCGCGACTCCGCGGAGAAGGCCTACTCGACCGACGCGAACATCTGGGGCGCGACGCATGAGGCGAAGACCCTGGAGTTCCTCGATGCCGGACTCGACATCGTCGAACCGATCATGGGCGTGGCCGCGTGGCGCGACGACGTCGAGGTCGCCACCGAAGAGGTCACCATCGGGTTCGAGGCCGGGCGCCCGGTCTCGATCAACGGCGAGAAGTTCGACGATCCCGTTGCACTGGTGTTCAAGGCCAATGAGATCGGCGGACGTCACGGACTCGGCGTCTCCGACCAGATCGAGAACCGCATCATCGAGGCCAAGTCACGCGGCATCTACGAAGCTCCGGGCATGGCCCTGTTGCACATCACCTACGAGCGCCTCCTCAATGCCATCCACAACGAGGACACCATCGCGCTCTACCACGAGGAGGGCCGCCGCCTCGGCCGCCGGATGTACGAGGGACGCTGGCTCGACCCGCAGTCGCTCATGCTCCGGGAGTCCATGCAGCGGTGGGTCGCCTCGGCGATCACCGGCGAGGTCACCCTGCGCCTGCGCCGCGGTGACGACTACACGATCGTCAACACCACCGGACCCAACCTGTCCTACCATCCGGAGAAGCTGTCGATGGAGCGCGTCGGCGACGCCGCATTCGGCCCCGAGGACCGCATCGGCCAGCTGACCATGCGCAACCTCGACATCGCCGATTCGCGTGCCCGCCTCGAGCAGTACGCGGCCATGGGCATCGTCTCGGGCCCGACCTCGGAGCTCGTCGGATCCCTCGAGGCCGGAGGCGCCGAGGAGATCGCGAACTCGGGCGCCGATGTCGACGAGGCGAGCGACCTCGCCAACCTGTCCTCGGCCTTCGACGCCGGCACGGACTGAGTCTCGTTCCGGCTCTTGCCGGACCCTCTCGGCCCGCTCACCCAAGAGGGTGGGCGGGCCGATTGCGTTGCGGGGACGTGGATGAGGCGATTGTTCGGACGATCCCGAGCAGAAACAGGGTCGAATCTGCTCGGAGGCAGCCGAACAATCCCGGCCCGAGGCCGAGGGAGCGCGTTCTTCGCCGCGGAGACGTGGGACCATCGTGCTCATGACGAGCGACCGCACCGAACCTCGGACCCTCGCCGAGGCGATCGACCGCGAGCTGCGCGCACGCGGCAGCGCCGAACGCGCGCAGAGAGAGAAGTCCTACCTCAAGAGCGAGCTCGTCCACTACGGGGTGAGCGTGCCGGACACGCGCAGCTTCGTCCGTGCAGCGCTGCGCGGGGCCGGTCTTGGCCATGATGTGGTGGTCGAGCTCGCGACCACGCTCTGGTCCGAACCGCCGAATGCCCCCGTCCACGAGCGGCGGATCGCGGCCACGATGGTGCTCATCCAGTCGCGGGACCGCCTCGGCGCCGGGGTTGCCGATTTCATCGAAGCTCTGCTGCGCCAGTCGCGAACTTGGGCACTCGTCGATCCCCTCGCCTGCGACCTCGTCGGGCCGCTGAGCGACACCGGTCCCGGCTTCGGACCTGTGCTCGAACGCTGGGCCGTCGACGAGGATTTCTGGATCAGACGCGCCGCACTGCTCGCCCATCTCGTCCCGCTGCGCGGCGGTCACGGGGACTTCCAACGTTTCGCGAGGTTCGCCGAGGCGATGCTCGAGGAGAAGGAGTTCTTCATCCGCAAGGCCATCGGCTGGGTGCTCCGCGATACATCCAAGAAGCGACCCGAGCTCGTCTTCGATTGGCTGCTGCCCCGAGCACACCGGGCCTCAGGGGTGACGATCCGCGAAGCGATCAAACACCTGCCCGAGGCGCAGCGGCAGGCCGTACTGGCCGCGCGATGACAGCGTGGCCCCGGCTTCGCGCGCCGGCCGCTGCCAAGCAGACCTCGGCCTCAGAGCTCCCGCTCGAACTCGAGAAGCGCCGCATTGAACGCAGCGGGCTGTTCGATGTTCGCGGCGTGGCCGTCCTTGGCGAGGATGACCGAGGAGCCGATCGGTGCGAGCGCGGCCGCAGCCGCTGCGTGTGCCGCCGGCCAGTACTCGCTCTCCGAGCCGGCGACGAAGAGCACCGGCACATCGGTGCCTGCGATGACCGGTCGCCAATCGGCCTTGGCATGATCGTTGAGGAGGGCGAGTTCCGCGCGGCTGATCTCGCGATCGACGCCTTTCATCGCCTTGAGCAGCCGCAGAATCCGTCGGCCCCGCTTCCACACCGGCGTGCCGTGACCGGTTTCGGGGATGGTCTCGGCGAAGTAGGTGTCGATGTTCGACTCGTCGTAGCCGTAGAACCCGTACGCCCAATCGGCGGTGTTGAGCATCTTCGGAGTCTGGTCGACGATGACAACGCCGGCGAGTCGCTTGGCATCGAACTGGGAGAGATAGGACCAGATCGTGTTCCCGCCCATGGAGCCGCCGACGACGAGGACATCGCGGAGGTCGAGCTGCTCGAGGACAGCGGCCACATCCCGTCCGCGGCGTTCCATAGTCAGCCCGGACCTCGGTCTGTCCGCCGTACCGTGTCCCCGCAGATCGACCGTATGGACGTTCAGCCCCGCCTCGGCGAGTGGGCCGATCTGGTAGAGCCAGCTGGTCGCCGGAGCACGGAACCCGGCCAGCAGCACGACCGGCCTCCCCGCGGGGTCGCCGGTGCGGGTGACATCGATGCGGACGCCGTCGTCGCAGATGAGTGAGGACACGGCACCATGGTAGCGCCGAGGCGGCCGCAGGTCCCGTGCGAGTGCACCCGTCCCGTGCGGGTGCATCCCGCGCGAGCGCCGGTCTGCTACCACTCGACTGCTCTTCGCGCTACGTGAGATTTCACTCCGACCACGGGCATCCTCAACTGCCTCACACAGATCTATTGTGATAGCGGATCGCGCAGAACCGGGCTGATCGCCGGTCCCGATCCCGCCGAACGCCATCGCTGTCGCCGCCGACAGCGAAAGCCGCCGGCACAACGCGAACGCAGAAGGCATCAGGCGCGTCCCGAATGAGAATCAAGGAAGCCCCATGCCCAGTCAGTCCAACACAAGAGCCTTGGAAGCGGCCGCCGCCAGCCACGCCCGCACCCACGCCCGCCTGTCGATGGCAGGGAAGATCGCGGCGATCCTCGCACTCACCCTGATCATCTACTTCATCCCGGCGCCCGCAGGCGTCGACCCGCGCGGGATGCACATGGCCGGAATCTTCGCCGGGACCATCCTCGGCCTGATCCTCCAGCCGCTGCCGACGGCCTCGGTCGCGCTGATCGGACTGGCCGCAGCGATGATCACCGGCACCATGGACACCAAGACCGAGGCGCTGCAGGGCTTCGGCAACTCCACCATCTGGCTGATCGTGGCCGCCTTCTTCATCGCCGACGGGTTCCTGCTCACCGGCCTGGGTCGGCGCATCGCGCTGCTGTTCGTCTCGCTGCTGGGCAAGTCCTCGCTCGGCCTCTCCTACGGCATGGCGCTGACCGATCTGGTCCTCTCCCCCGCAACACCGTCGAACACGGCACGCGCCGGCGGCGTCGTCTACCCCATCGTCAAGTCACTGGCGACGGTCAACGATTCGCACCCGTCCAGCGACGAGTCGAGGAAGAGACTCGGCGCGTATCTCTCGCTGACCGGGGTGCAGGTCAACACCATCACCTCGGCGATGTTCGTGACCGCCATGGCCGGCAACCCCCTGGCCGTGGGCTTCGCCGCCGACGCCGGGGTCGACATCTCCTGGGGCACCTGGGCCCTCGCCGCAATCGGGCCCGGGCTCATCGCCCTGATCGTCATGCCGTGGTTCATGTCGAAGATCTACCGGCCGGGTCTGACGAAGACCCCCGATGCCCCGGCCCATGCACGGGAGGAACTGAAAGAGATCGGGCCCATGAGTCGCGGCGAGTGGACCATGCTGGCGACCTTCGTCCTCCTGCTCATCCTCTGGGTGCTCGGCAGCAGCATCGGCGTCGATGCCACTGCGGCGGCATTCGTCGGCGTTGCGATCCTGCTGGTCAGCAAGGTTCTGACCTGGAAGGACATGGCCGCCAATGGAGGTGCCTGGTCAACGTTCATCTTCTTCTCCGTGCTGGTGGGCATGGCGACCCGCCTCAACACGCTCGGCGTGATCGGATGGATCGGCGACGAGGTCGCCGGCCTGGTCGGCGGGATGCCGTGGATCGCAGCCTTCGCCGTCCTCAGCCTCGTCTACTTCTACGTCCACTACCTCTTCGCCTCCAACACCGCGCAGATCGTTGCGATGTACTCCGTGTTCCTCGGAGCGGCGATCGCCACAGGCGCGCCCCCGCTCTTCGCGGCACTGGCCCTGGGCTTCATCGGCAACCTCATCGGCGGACTCTCGCACTATGCCTCGGGACCCGCGGGCGTGATCTACGGCTCCGGCTACGTCACGACTCCCGAGTGGTTCCGAGTCGGGTTCTTCGCCTCGGTCGTCAACATCCTCATCTGGAGCCTCGTCGGCGGCGCGTGGATGTACGTCCTCGGCATATGGGGCTGAGGCTCCTCAACGGCAGGTGGTGCGGGTCCCACACAGGATCACCGAGGCTACTCGGCGTTCCACAGCTCCCGGTAGTACCGAATCCGCTCGGTATCGGGCTCCACGCCGTAGGTCTCCCAGAACAGCGATTCGTCGTAGTTCGCATAGTTCCAGCCGAAGGACATCGTGGCCACGGCCAGGTCTGCCCACCTGTCGGCAACTCCGAGGCGCTGCAGGTCGACATGACCAAGGAACCTCCCGCCCGCGCCGAGGAGGGTGTTCGGGGCGCACGGATCGCCGTGACAGACGACGAGGCGGTCGATCTCGGGTGTCGGGCCGAGTCCCCGTTCGGGCCCCGCTGCCGCCTCCGAGGCCGGACCGGCGCTCACACCCGCCTCGGCGACGGTGAGCCCGAGTCTTTCCTCGACCGACCACGTCCACGGGCAGTCGTCGACGGGCAGGCTGTGCAGCGCCCGCAGGCCCTCGGCGATCTCCACGATCGTCCGGCCCGCCTCGGCGGCATTCTTCGGGTCGACGGCGTTGGTTCCCGGCAACGCCTCGGTGACGAGATATTCGACCTCGCCGCCGTCGGTGCGTCGGCGGAAATGCTCGACGACTTTCGGCGCCGGATGGCGGCCGTGCAGCCACTCGAGCTTCCTGGCTTCGAGCTCCAGATCTTCAGAGTTCGGCAGCGGATTGCGCTTGAGAAATCGGACACGAGGCGCGGCGGACCCCATTCCGGGGAACGATATCGCGGACGCGCCGGGCGGAGGCTCCGACTCGAACTTCACCGTCAGCCCACCCGCCTGGTTGAGCCAGATCGGTACGGGATCGGGACCCGCGATCTCGTGGACATCAGCCGGGACCTCATAGCCCTCGGGAACCGCGCTCGCCAACCGGGTCGTCGCCGCACGTCCGTCGACATCATCCAGATCCTCGGACACCGCGTTCACTCCTCGATTCCGGGTCCGTGACAGTGAAAAAGTCCCCCACCGGGGTGTACTGCCTGGTGAGGGACTTCTCTGCGGTGCGCCACGAGGGATTCGAACCCCCAACCTTCTGATCCGAAGGTTCTGATTTTCCCCTCCAAGCCCAACCTTCTCGAAGCAGGCTGAGGGGGCGAGATGTACGTGACGACCATCGAGTTCCTCTTCGCCCACGGAATCACCGCCGCAGATTGGGCGCAAGAACACTTCGGAACAGACACCTGGCACGGAGACATCTGCGGCTGCCCCGATGACAGGTGCCTTGGCAATCACCACGATGAAGCAGACCCTTGCCCTTGTGTGCGCTCACTAGTAACGAATCGATAACCACTGATGACACGCTCCCTCCACCATGTAAACGTAGTCCACATGACTTCCCCCATCATTGAAGAATGGTGCGCGTGGATGACAGCACAGGGGCTGTCCCAACGCACCATCAAAGAACGCCAGATGCTCTTCACTCGCCTCAAGGGCGACGTCGACCTCAGGCCCGGTGACCTGATTCGAGAGCTCGGGCGCGACGGTCTAACGAACTCGTCCAAGGCCACCTACACCAACCACATGCGCGCGTTCTACCAGTGGGCGATGCTCATGGAATACACCGACACCGACCCCACTTCCAAGCTTCCCACTCCCCGAGTGCCCAGGGGACAACCGCACCCCGTAACCGATGCAGAGATCGCGCGACTCTCTCGTTCCAAGATGCGTGCCAAGACGCGCGCAATGGTCCTCCTGTGCGCCTACCAGGGCCTACGCATCCATGAGGCCGTGAAAGTCCGCGGCGAAGACATCGATCCCGAGCGCGGCATCATCACCGTCGTCGGCAAGGGCAAGGTGAAAGCCAACCTGCCTCTGTCGAGCGTGATCCGCGAGCTCGCCGCGAACATGCCGCAGGAAGGTTACTGGTTCCCCTCCGGCGACTTGCATGTGAAGGCGAACAGCGCCTCCGACACAGTGGGCAAGGCTATGCGCAGAGCTGGCGTCAACGCCTCGGCGCACTCCCTCCGCCACTGGTACGGGACGCAGCTGATGAAACGAGGCGCAAACATGCGAGTCACGCAGGAACTCATGCGCCACTCGAATCCGGCCACGACGGCGATCTACACGCAAGTGGATGAAGACCAAAAGCGCGCGGCGATCGACTCTCTCGCGGCATAGCCGGTCGCGTGATAACGAATCGATCACTACTACACACGCCATGCACTCACTCCGGGTGCATGGCGATACCTTTACCCCATACCCCGAATTTCACAGGAGAACGTTATGGGAACATTTTTCGGCATGCTCATCGTCTGGGCGATTAGCCTCGTCATCCTCGTCCTCGTCATCGCTCAAGGAGTGCGCATCGGCATGCGCTGGTCCCGAAAGGACGAGCGCAGAGAACGCGAGACCGCCGGCATCCCGTACCGGCCAGGAGAATCAGTGTTTGACTACCGACCCCAGCAGTCGCCCGATCGGCCACCCCGGCAGGCGCCGCGGTTCAAGCCACCGAAGAATTTCAAGTAGAAGGGCACCACCATGGAAGCTATCGGCCCCATCATCGTTGTCGCAATCGTCGTCTTCATCCTCCTCTTCGTCTCCATCTTCGTCATCGAAGAGGGCGTGCGACGAGGAATGCGGAAAGCGCGCGCAGAGGAACGTGCTGAGCTTGCCGAGATGGAAGAGTGGGAAGACGAAGAACAAGCCAACTAGACCGGCTTGCCCTCCCACCACACATCCTCCGGGCGCAGCCAAGCACCGAGGGTTGAGCAACGCCGGTCCCGGATCGCGACGAAGATCGCCCCGTCGAACCCGAGACGCTCCGCAGACCCTTCGACCCACTCTTCCCCGTCACGCTCCCAGACGATGCGAGCACGCACCGGGACGGGCGGACGGTCACGATACGACGGACGGGCGCGATCCTCATTGCCGATCTTCTGCCAGTAGCGCCAAGTCGCAGTGCCATAGTCCTCGGTCATGAAGTCATTTTGCCCCTGAGCGCAGACACGACAAAGGCCCCCACCATGGTTATGGTGGGGGCCTATCTCAGGATCAGCAGAACTCGAAACGGTCCTGAGACTGTGTCTTGAGTGTGCCCTGGTGGTGAGCGTTGAGCACAAATGTACGCGGAGCTCGACCGAGCTGCCGCAATGCGGACATCTGGTCGCTGTGGACGTGATACTGATCGGCGAGATCAGTGAAAGGGACAGCTGTGTCCAAGTCCAGGACTTCAATACCGACAACCATGTTGAGCTCGTCAAGGTCCACCAGGACAGCGTCAGTGACATCCCTAGTAGATACGACCCGGTTGTCTGAGAGGCGCAGGTACGCGGCTTCAGCGTCCAGGTCGATTTCGAGCTTCGGAGTGATGTTCATGTCAATCTACCCCTTTCCATGCAACTGATTTAATTGTAAACTCTTCCGGCCCCGCCTCATCAGGGGGGCACCATATTCGAAGCGTATCACCATTGAGCCCCGGCCCCTCGAAGCAAACACTCGGCTTCGGCGTCGGGTACGTCGTATGGTAGTGCAGCATTGCGTTCTCGACATCTTCGTCGGTGACACCACGGTCAACGAATCTATCCCGTGCATGCTTCGTTATGTTTAGCTGCACGGTCGTCAGTTCGCTTCAGCTTCTCGAGGTTGCGTCGTCAGCTCAAACGCTAGGCGGCGTTGCTTTTCGCCACCCAATGAGATGTCTACTGTCACCAGCTCTGCGTGCTTCATCTCCATCGAGACTTCGAGAGTGAAGAGAATCCCGACTTTCCCGTCATAGACGATTGATGCAGGACTCGGGTGGATCTGTCCGTTGATCTCCATGTGCTGCTGGCTTTTTTCGGCGCGAACATCAATGGAGATCTCAGGCGGATTTTCCTGTTCCATCACTCGAATCCGACCAGCAATTGAGAAGTTGGATTGCGAAGGGAGTGAAGGTGTGAACATGTGGGTGAAACTCGCGCCGACGGCGGTGATCTTACCTTCGGAGACGGTCGCGTAGTCGGCTAAGTATGCGTAATCGAGTTCTGCCATAGTCGAATGGTATCCGACGAACTATTTCCCGATGGTTAGCGGCCCCGACTCCACCGTAGTGGGGCCGGGGCCAGTTCGTTGTCAGTGGCGGGGCCGCGGGGCCCTATCGCACAGTTCACTGTGGGTCGCTCTCGCCGGCGTAGATCCGATCGAACTCCTCGTCGATCTGATCCGCGTATAAATCCGATCCGGCGGCGTCTGCCATTCCTTTTATTCTCCCGGTTTCGCGGAAGAAGTCTTCTTCGAGGCTCATGTCTCACCTCCTTGGTTGAGCTTCCTTCAAGTGTGAACCATGCACAGCCACGAAATCTACGATTCAACTGCGGGCACGACAAAGGCCCCCACCGCGATTGCGGTGGGGGCCAGACTGACAATTGTCAGTGTGTGACTGCGTCAGTGTCGGGGCTGGTAGTCCTCGGGCGGTGGGGTGTCGTCGACCTCGGCGGCGAGCTGCGCGTCGAGAGCGGCCTGCTCGTCGGCCTTGTGCTCTTCGAGCTCGTCGAGCACCTCGGGGGCATTGTCTTCCACGACTTCGTCCTGGTCGTCGAAGAACGCTTCCTCACCGACAACGTTCGAGCCGCCGTCCTCCTCTGCCGGGATCTCCTCGGCGTTGGTGAACGAGGGACCGGATCCGGTGCCGCCGCCGGCGATGGACATCAGCACGGACAGGAGCGTGGCCGTAGCGGTGACGGATGCGATCTGGGCCCAGTCGAGAGCGAGGAGCCCGACCTGGTCGGTGCCGATGAGGGCGATCGCGGTCTGCGCCGCGGTGCGGAGGGCGCGTTCGGCTGCGCCCTTCCAGAATTCCTTGGATGCGTAGTTGCTCATGATGGTGTCCTTTCAGTCCCGGAGACCCGAGATGACGATGTTGGATGCGGTGGCCTTCTTCGCGGAGGTCTTGAAGACCAGCCGCAGGCGCGGGGACTTGCCCTTGTAGTCCTTGAACAGGCCGAAAGATCCGGTGACGGTCTGAGTGGTGTTCGCGGTGACCTTCACGGTGGCGATCTCGCGGGAGATCTTTGTGGGCTGGCCCTTCTTGTACATGACCTCGGCGAGGATCAGGTACCCGTGCTCTCCTGCTTTGAGGCCCTTGATGTCGGCCTTCGCGGAGACGATGAAATCGGCGGGTCCGACGAGGATCGAGTAGTTGCCCTTGTCGTCGATCTGCAGGTGACGTGTGCCGGTGGCCTTCTGTGCCTTGCGCCGGCTGGTGGTGATTCTCTTGGACATGCCGAGGACTCCTTCTGGTTCGGCTGGCTTCGCTGGTGTGGTGGTGGTCGTTGCGGTGTAGTTGAGGCGGATGCCGCCGCGGACGAGGGACAGTGGCCGTGTGCGGCGGTGGACTCCGCCACCGTCACGCTGTGACCCTCCGGTGCCGGCGGAGGTATTGCCCTCGATGGTCTTGACCGCGCCGCCTGCTGCGTCGGCTCGGGCGAACGCGATGTGGGAGAACGTGAACACGACGAGGTCGCCCTTGCGGATCTGCGACGGTGCCACCCACCGACCGTGCTGCATCGCCCAGTTGCGGCAGACGGCGACACCGGCAGAGTGCGGGTAGTCGATGTTCCGGCGCATCCCCGATTCCTCGCAGATGACCGACGTGAACGCGGCGCACCAGGGGTAGGCGGCACCGTTGACGGGGCGGCCGTAGAAGTTGTCGTTGAAGCGGGTGCGGTTGTTGTACTTCTCGGTGTGGCCCACCCACGAATCAGCGCGGGAGATCACTTCCTGGACAGTGGCCATGAGCCCTCCTTTCGGGTATGAGAAAGCCCCGAGGCGGTTGCCCGGGGCTTGTGGTTGGGTTCAGATGTCTAGGTAGGGCAGTCCTGCTTCTGCGAGGCGGAACCGGGCCTGATCGAGGCGGTCGTCGGTGGCCTTGTGGGCTTTACGTTCCCGGTCGAGGAGTTCCTGCAGTTTCACGCTCTCGGTCTTCGCATCCGCGAGTTGGTCCTGCAGCGACTTCACGAAAGGGTCGACGACCTCGCCCTGGACGACGTCGACCACGGGTGGTTTCGAGGACCGCAACCAGCGGCGGATGAGCCCGTAGAGGATACCGACGATGCCGCCGGCCCCGAAGAGGACGCCGAGGATCGTGGCAAGGTGGCCAAGGATTGATTCGACTGTGTCGAGCCACACTGGTCACCTCTCGTCCACGGACTGGGCCGCCGTCGTCTGTGCCACCTCGGCCGCCGTGATCCTCACCCGTTCTCGATGAACCTGTATGGCGCGAGCAATGCTGGCCACGGCCACTGCGACAGCCTGCGTCTGCGTGTGCATGACGGTGAGCCCGTTGCCGATGACGAGAGTGACTTCGTACCAGAGGGACGCGATAGCGAGGAACCCGCACGCCCACTGCTCGAGCAGCAGAGCCGGGCGCGGATAACGGGGACCGTTGAGGGCTGCGGCGGTGGCGAGGGTGCCGCCGACAATGAGCGCCAGGGCCCAGAGCATGACGGTGGGAGCGCCGGCGATAGCGGTCATGGACTTCGCTTCCGCGACCCCGACGATGTACTCGATACCCAGGGCGGCTTGGAGCCCGTACATGACGACAGCGAACGCATGCGTGCTGCCGGTGATCTTCACTTGCTTATTCATCGTCGACTCCGAGTCCTATGAGGGCGATGAGGCCGGCGAGGGTGAGGCCGAACCACATTGCGGTGGGAGACCCGGGCGGATCCGGGAGTGGTGTGGAGACCACGAGCGCGTTCACTGCAGCGATCAGGGACGGGCCTGTGGCGAGCGCCCAGAGGAACGTGACGAGGCTGGTGAGGAGTAGGGGTGTGCCGGCTTTGAGGCCGCGGATTGCGAGGGCGACGATGATGCCGGCGGAGAGGAGGACGTAGACGGCGCCCCATACGTGGGGTGGTGCGAGGTGGAAGGATTCGCGGAGCGTGGGGACTCGTGCGCTGGTGTGGGTGGTGGCGATGAGGGTGACGCCGACGGTGAGGGCGAAGGCGGCGACGAGCCAGGCCATGGCGCGGATGAGTTTCTTCGCGGTGCGTTGCCGCAACGCGGGGACGTGTTCGGCGATGAACTTGGAGACGCTCATGGTACGGCCTTCCACCCTGCAGGGTAGGCGGACGGGCTCCACGTGTTCGCGTCGATGACGGACTCGTAGACCGTGCCCTCGAATGTCACCTGGTCTCCGGTGTTGTAGGCGTCGTGTGCACCGGTCGGCTCCACCCACTCGGCGGGAGCGCCGCTGTCGTCGACGACTTCACGCCAGGCGCTCACACCCGGCTCCCACACGTTGCCGGCGACGAGTGAGATCCAGGTCTTCCCGCCGTGCGTCACAGTCCAGTCCAGCGGGTAAGCGTCCACTGCGGACGTGGGTTGCCGCCAGTCCTGGCCCTGCTCGACACCAGCCGCGGCCAGGTAGGCAGTGTTGAGCT
>NZ_PGFV01000020.1 GCF_021023135.1 Brevibacterium sp. CCUG 69071 | reverse complement strand
TGGTGAGGAGTAGGGGTGTGCCGGCTTTGAGGCCGCGGATTGCGAGGGCGACGATGATGCCGGCGGAGAGGAGGACGTAGACGGCGCCCCATACGTGGGGTGGTGCGAGGTGGAAGGATTCGCGGAGGGTGGGAACTCGTGCGCTGGTGTGGGTGGTGGCGATGAGGGTGACGCCGACGGTGAGGGCGAAGGCGGCGACGAGCCAGGCCATGGCGCGGATGAGTTTCTTCGCGGTGCGTTGCCGCAATGCGGGGACGTGTTCGGCGATGAACTTGGAGACGCTCATGGTACAGCCTTCCACCCTGCAGGATAGGCAGACGGGCTCCACGTGTTGCCGTCGATGACCGACTCGAACACCGCGCCCTCAAATGTCACCTGGTCGCCGGAATTGTAGGCGTCGTGCGCGCCAGTCGGCTCCACCCACTCGGCGGGAGCGTCGCTGCCTTCGACGACTTCACGCCAGGCTGAGACCCCCGGCTCCCACACATTCCCGGCGACGAAAGAGATCCAGGTCTTCCCGCCGTGCGTCACAGTCCAGTCCAGCGGGTAAGCGTCCACTGCGGACGTGGGTTGCCGCCAGTCCTGGCCCTGCTCGACACCAGCCGCGGCCAGGTAGGCAGTGTTGAGCT
>NZ_PGFV01000001.1 GCF_021023135.1 Brevibacterium sp. CCUG 69071 | reverse complement strand
CGGTGGTGATAGTGGTGGGGAAACGCCCGGTTAACCGTTCCGATCCCGGTAGCTAAGCCCATTTCATGCTGATGGTACTGCAACTTGGTGGTTGTGGGAGAGTAGGTGACTGCCGCAATATTTTTTGGAGTGGGTCACCCCCTGTTGGGGGTGGCCCTCTTCGTGTATTCACGGACCATGCGCATCCGCACGCTTCCCGATTTTTATCGCTTCGTAACAACCGCGTTTGCCCCATGGACGCGCACCTTCTGTAGTGTTGGCCGCACATCACTACGGAAGGTTCCGCACATGCTTGATCGACTGCACGATGCGCTGAGACTGCGCACGAACCCCGCGATCTTCTTCTCATCTGCCGCCGTCATCGTCCTCTTCGTCCTCGGGACGATCTTCTTCACCGATCAATTGGACTCCGGCGTCTCCGCAGCCTCCGACTGGCTGCTGACGAACCTCGGATGGTTCTACATCCTCGGTGTCACCGTCTTCCTCGTCTTCCTCATCTACATCGCCGCCTCTCGCTACGGGCGAGCCAAGCTCGGCCCCGACAATGAGGCACCCGAGCACTCCAACGGAGCCTGGTTCGCGATGCTTTTCGCCGCCGGCATCGGCTCGATCCTCATGTTCTGGGGAGTGGCAGAGCCGGTCAGCCACTTCGGCGATCCTCCGCGTGCGTCCCTCGGCATCGAACCGGGTACGGTCGCCGCCGCGACGGACGCCATGAACTTCACCTACTACCACTTCACCCTGCACACGTGGACGATCTTCACGCTGCCGGCGCTGTGCTTCGCCTACTTCATCCACAAGCGCAACCTGCCACCGCGCGTGAGCTCGATCTTCCAGCCCATCCTCGGCGAGAAGATCCACGGTCCCATCGGCAAGTTCATCGACGTCGTCGCCATCATCGGCACCGTCTTCGGCATCGCCGTATCGATCGGCCTCGGCACCCTGCAGATCAACGGCGGGCTCGCTCAGGTCATCGGGATCCCGGAGAACGCGCTGTGGCAGCTCATCATCATCGGCGTCGTCTGCGGACTCGCCACGATCTCGGTCTCACTGGGCCTCGACAAGGGCATCAAGGTGCTCTCGAACATCAACATCGTCATGGCCGTGCTGCTGCTCATCTTCATCGTCGTGCTCGGCCCGACGCTGTTCATGGCCAAGGGCGTCTTCGAATCCCTGGGCACCTACATCCAGTCCCTGCCCGAACTTGCCCTCTGGAATGACACCTTCGCCGATACCGGCTGGCAGAACACATGGACCGTCTTCTACTGGGCGTGGACGATCACCTGGTCGCCCTTCGTCGGCATCTTCATCGCCCGCATCTCACGGGGACGTACGATCCGTCAGTTCGTCATCGGTGTGCTCGCGATCCCCTCGGCCTTCTCGATCCTGTGGTTCGGCGTGTTCGGCTACGCCTCCTTCGACATCGAGTTCAATCAGGGCGGGGGACTCGTCGATCGGGTCGTCGAGCAGGGCGATGTGCCAGGCGCACTCTTCGCCTTCCTCGATCACTACCCGCTCGCGGTGCCGGTCTCGATCATCGCGATCATCCTCGTCGTCATCTTCTTCGTCACCTCGGTCGACTCGGCCGCGCTCGTCGTCGACACGATGAACAACGGACACGAAGACTTCAACCCGCTGCCGCAGAGGATCTTCTGGGCACTGGCGATCGCCGTCGTCACCGCCGCACTCCTTGTCTTCTCCGGCTCAGGCGGGCTCGAGGCACTGCAGTCGACGATCATCCTCGTCGGACTGCCGTTCTTCATCATCGCCTACTTCCAAATCTATGCGCTCATTCGTGCCCTTCGTGAGGACGCCGGCGAGTTGCCTCGGGTCCGGATGCGCCGTTGGAAGAAGGTGCTTCCGCCTGAAGAGGTCGAACGTCGTGAAGACGATGACGACGAATTCGGCCACGAATACGACGACGATGAAGAGTTCGTGTCCAAGCCCGAGGCGGTCGAACCGGCGCCGAAGTTCCGTGATCCCTATGTCGATGCACCGCGCCACAAAAACCCGGCAAAACGGGGGACTCTGGCCGGGCGGACCGGCAGTCGCGGCAAGGATGACGACGCCGGCTGAAGTCGTGTGAGAAACCGCGTCGGAGAGGGCCGCCCCCTGGTTGGGGGTTGCCCTCTTCAAGCTCTCACGCTCTTGGCGGTACGAACGGTTCTAAACTGAGCTCTGGTCGGCGCCGGCATCCGGGACGACTGCTACGGCACGCGCGGACCGTCGCTTCTCGACCTGCCAGACGATGACGATCGCGACCGCTTCGGCGAGGACGAACAGGAGCATATACGGTCCGGCCGCCCCGGCTGAACGGTCCTGAGGGATCCCGCCGCCCGAGGCGAACAGCGACCCGATCACCATGGCGAACACATTGTTCATCGCATGGTAGGCGATCGACGCCTCAAGGCCACGGCTGATCACTGCGATGATGGCGGTGCTCGTACCGAGGCCGAGGTAGTTGACGATCATCCACGGGTCGGCACTGGTATGCAGGGTCGCGAAGAGCACCGACGAAAGACTGACACCGATGACCATCGCGAGCTTGGCCGATCGGGCCCATGATCCGTACGAGGTCATCAGGACACCGCGGAACGTGATCTCCTCGGCAGCCGACTGGAGCGGAGTCGTGATGACGATGATCGCCAGCAGCGCCACCGTCGTTCCGGTGACCGCGAAGGTATCTGCCGACGCCGGGTGAACGGCGTTGACCACGATGTTGAGCGCGATCATGAGAATCGCGAACACACCCGTGTAGGCAAAGAGCCTGCGCATCGAGAATCGTCGTCCAGGTGCCATCACAGCACCCCAGCCGGCACCGGTGAGAGCCCGCAGGGCAAAGACCGCTAGGGGAGCGATGAGGATGATCGAGAGATTGAGCCCAAGGTAGGTGAGAGGAGTGAGCGAGGGATCATTCGGATCCTTGTCGAAGACTCCCACTTCGACCATCGCCGCGGCAGAGAGAAGCACCGTCTGGAACAAGTAGGTTCCGACGATGATAATGACCGTCAGAAGCACGGGCACCCACCACCGCATCTTCAGGTGAGTTCCAAAGGGACGGGATGTGACTGCCGGAGAGCTGTTGCCGGGTGAAACGCTGGTGCCTGTCATGACTGATCCTTTCGTCCGTTTCTCGGGGTCTATTTCGATCACAAACGTTGCCCTAGGGGCAGAGTCAAGGACTTTCGGTCACGACCAGCGAAATCCGACAGACAGAGGGGCCGATGCGTACACGCATCGGCCCCTCGAATCACTCAGCTGTTCGCTGATGCCTCACAGCTGTTCGATGCGACATCACTGCCCGGACTTGATCATCTCCGCACACTTCTCGCCCATCATCATCACGGTGATGTTCGGGTTGACGGTGGTGATCTCCGGCATTGCCGAGGCGTCGACGACGCGCAGACGGTTGACGCCCTTGACCCGCAGCTGCGGATCCAGCGGCGAGGACGCATCATCGGCGGCACCCATCCGGGTCGTGCCCACCGGGTGGTAGACAGTGTTGTGGGTGCGCTCGATGTAGTCGGCGATCTGCTCATCGGTCTGCACATCGGCACCGGGGAACAGCTCCTGGCCGGCCCACTCCTGCATCGCATCCTGGGACACGATCTCGCGTGCCTTCTTGATGCCGGCGACCATGACGCGCATGTCGTGGCCTTCGGGATCGGTGAAGTAGCGGGGATCGACCTTCGGCTTGTCGCGGAAGTCCTTCGAGCGCAGACGCACGGTGCCGCGCGACTTCGCATGCGTGACGTTCGGAGTCAGGCAGAACGTGTTCTCCGCCGTCGGGTAGCCCTGGCGCAGGGTGTGCATGTCGAAGGGCACCGAACCGTAGTGGAACATGAGATCGGGACGGTCCAGTCCCTCCTCGGTGGGGGAGAAGATCCCGATCTCCCACCACTGGGTCGAATCCTCGACCATCGGCTGCTTGGCTTCCCAGGAGATGACACCCTCGGGGTGGTCGGCCAGGTGCTCGCCGACTCCCGGCGAATCCACGCGGACCTCGAGCCCCACCTCGGCGAGGTGGTCCTTCGGGCCGATGCCCGAGAGCATGAGCAGCTGCGGGGTGTTGATCGCACCGGCGGAGACGATGACTTCCTTCTTCGCCTCGATGCGGTTGGTCCTGCCGAAGGCGTTGTTGACCACGTGCACACCGGTGCAGTTGTCGTTCTCGTCGAACTCGAGCTCCTTGGCCTGAGTGTCGGTGAGGATCGTGAGGTTCTCACGGTCGAGGATCGGGTGCAGGTAGGACACCGAGGACGACGAGCGGGTGCCGTCGGCCTTGCGGTTGACCTGGAAGAAGTTCGCACCGTTGATGACGGTCTGACCTTCGTTGAACTGCACGCGCGGGATCCCGGCCTGCTCGCAGGCGTCGAGGAGCGCGATGCCGCAGGGATCGACCGGGGGCACGTTCATCAGGCTCACGGGTCCTCCGTGGCCGTGGTGGTCACCGGGCAGCTCGTTGTTCTCGAGCTTCTTGTACAGACCGAAGGTGTCCTTCGAACCCCATCCGGCGGCCCCGTGCTTGGTCTCCCAATCGTCGAGGTCCTCCTTCGGCGCCCAGAATGCGATGCACGAGTTGTGGGAGGAGCAGCCGCCGAGGACCTTGGCCCGGGCATGGCGCATGTGTGAGTTGCCGTGCTCCTGCTCTTCGATGGGGTAGTCCCAGTCGAAGCCGGACTCGAGGAGTTCCATCCAGCGGTTGAGACGCAGGATGACATCTTCGTCGACGTCGGTCGGACCGGCCTCGAGGAGACCGACGCTGACCTCGGGATCTTCGCTGAGTCGGGCGGCAACGGCGGCACCTGCGGAACCACCGCCCACGACGACGTAGTCAAAGCTGTGGGTAGTCTTCACGGTTCAAGTCTCCTTACTTGGTGTGATCCGGGAACCAACCGGTGACGGCGGGTTCGAGGTTGTGGTAGATGTGCTTGGACTCCTGGTACTCCTCAAGACCGGTCGGCCCGAGCTCACGGCCGAAACCGGACTGCTTGTACCCGCCCCACTCGGCCTGCGGCAGGTAGGGGTGGAAGTCGTTGATCCAGATGGTGCCGTGGCGCAGGCGCTGAGCGACGAGCTGCGATTTGCCCGCGTCCTGGGTCCACACGGCACCGGCGAGTCCGTAGAAGGTGTCGTTGGCGGTCTCGACGGCCTCATCGACGGTGGAGAAGGTCTCGACGGTGACGACGGGACCGAAGGCCTCGTCGACGACCACGGACATTCCCCGATTGACCTGGTCGAGCACGGTCGGCAGGTAGTAGTAGCCGGCTTCGAGTTCGCCCTCGCCCCACGTGCCGCCGCAGCGCAGGCGTGCGCCTTCGGCGATGCCCTTCTCCACATAGGCGGTGACCTTGTCGCGGTGGGCCGCGGAGATCAGGGGACCGGACTCGGCGTTGTCATCGAAGGGCCCGCCGAGGCGGATCTGCTGGGCACGCTCGACGAGACGGTCGACGAATTCCTCGGCGATCGAGTCTTCGACGATGAGGCGGGCTCCGGCGGAGCAGACCTGGCCGGAGTGCACGAAGGCGGCGTTGAGCGCATTGTCCACGGCCGCATCGAAGTCAGCATCGGCGAAGACGACGTTGGGGTTCTTGCCGCCGAGTTCGAGGGCGATCTTCTTGACGGTGGCTGCAGCGTTCTTCGCGAGCAGTCGTCCGGTGATCAGGCCGCCGGTGAAGGAGACCATGTCGATGTCATCGTGCGTCGACAGGGGAGCACCGGCATCGGCACCCGCGCCGAGGATGAGGTTGCCGACTCCGGCCGGCAGTCCGAGCTCCTCGAGGACCTGCATGGTCAGGATCGCGGTGTGCGGGGTGAGTTCGGCCGGCTTGAGGATGAAGGTATTGCCGGCGGCCAGGCAGGGAGCGATCTTCCACGCGGCCTGCAGCAGCGGGTAGTTCCACGGGGTGATGAGCGCGCACACGCCGACGGGTTCGTGGACGATCTTCGAAGCCACGGTGTCCGTGCCGGCGTCGACGACGCGGCCGGCATTGTTGGCGGCGAGTTTGCCGAAGTAGTCGAAGCAGTTCGCGATGTCGTCCATGTCGATCTGCGATTCGACGAAGCGCTTGCCGGTGTCGAGGGATTCGGCACGGGCGAACTCGTCCTTGCGCTCACGCAGGGTGGCGGCGAACTTGAGCAGCAGGTCACCGCGTTCGCTGGTGGGCACCGATGACCAGACGCCGGAGTCGAAGGCACGACGGGCGGCGGCGATCGCGAGTTCGGTGTCGGCCGGGCTGGCCTCGTCCACCTCGGCGACGAAGCTCTTGTCGGCGGGGTTGCGGATCTCCCTGGTCCCACCATTCTGGGCCGAGACCCACTTTCCATCGATGAAGAGTGTGTTGGGCACGATGTCTCCTGTTCCTAGTGGGTGAGGGTCCTGTCGTCACGGCGTGCATCGGGCCAGAGGGTCCGTGTGCGAGGCCGCTGAATTCGGTTCCGGGAATCACGATAGGCGAATCCGGGGGCCGAATGCGCAATCGAATGAATCCGGTCACATTTCTCGGGAGTAGGTGTTAAGGGTGTGAACGCATTCGGATTCGAGAAATTGGAAATCGGCGCAAGATGATTTGCTGTGAATCGTCCTATTGCCGATGCGATGCCGTGAATATGATCGGCTGTTGAAGGGAATGAAGATAGGCACGCGGAAATGCGGAGGTTTTCATCTGCCGCACTTGGTTCTTCCACGTCAGGGTTCATGCGTCCTCTGCTGCTTGAGGCGGGGAGTGATGCCGTGCCGCCGAGCCGATGTGATTCACAGTCGAGAGTTCCGTCCGATTCGCCCTGATTCTAACAGAGCAGGTGAGCGGCGGTCCGGTCTGTTCCGGGGCCTGAGACCGGTGTGCTGCGGCGGTGCGGCGACGTGGTCCCGACCACAGGGCATCGAAGGTGCCTGTGCACTAGAATGGATCGGAAGCATTGAAAAGTCTTTATAGGGAGAATCGTGGCCCAAGGGGATTCGCGAGACAGTCAGCACAACCGCCGCTCCGAGGGCGGTCATCGCTCAGATCGCGACAACAATCGCAGCCGTCAGGATTCCCGCCAGTCGCGGGATGACCGCGGGCCACGTCACTCCGATCGCCGTGACGATCGCCGGGGTGGCTACCAGGGCAATCGTCGCAACGATGATGATCGTCGTGGTGGGTACCAGGGGAATCGTCGGAACGATGATGATCGTCGTGGTGGGTACCAGGGGAACCGTCGGAACGATGACGATCGCCGTGGTGGGTACCAAGGGAACCGTCGCAACGACGATGACAACCGCGGTGGGTACCAGGGCAATCGCCGGAACGACGATGACCGTCGCGGTGGCTACCAGGGGAACCGTCGGAATGACGATGATCGCCGTGGTGGATTCGGCGGAGACCGCAACCGTGACGGTGACCGTCGCGGCGGGTACCAAGGGAACCGTCGCAACGATGATGACCGTCGCGGTGGCTACCAGGGCAACCGTCGTAACGATGACGATCGTCGCGGCGGGTTCCGTGGCGACCGCAACCGTGATGACGACCGCCGAGGCGGTTACCAGGGGAACCGCCGGAACGATGACGATCGTCGCGGCGGCTTCCGCGGGGATCGCAACCGCGATGACACCCGTGGTGGTTACCAGGGGAACCGTCGCAATGATGACGATCGTCGCGGTGGGTTCCGTGGCGACCGCAACCGAGATGACGACCGCCGAGGCGGTTACCAGGGTAATCGCCGGAACGACGATGAGCGTCGTGGTGGCTACCAGGGCAACCGTCGCAACGACGACGATCGCCGCGGGGGATTCCGCGGGGACCGTAACCGCGATGACAACCGCGGAGATCGAGGCGGCCGCGACCGTGGCAGAGCCGACCGGAACAACGACCGTCGCGCATCGCGCAAGACGGACACCGGCGACTACGCACGCGAGCAGCGTGCTCGTCGTCCGCGCATCCAGGAACCCGAAATTCCCGAAGGCGTCACCGGACAGGAACTCGACAAGGAGATCCGCGGTCAGCTGCGTTCCATCGACAAGGAGAACGCGGCGATGGTGTCCAAGCACCTCGTCGCCGCCGGCGGTCTGCTCGACCTCGATCCCGAACGCGCCCATGAACATGCGAAGGCCGCCATGGCCCGCGCCGGCCGAGTTGCCGTCGTCCGTGAGGCACTCGGCATCGCCGCCTACTACGTCGAAGACTACGATGAGGCCGTCCGCGAGCTGCGCACCCACCGGCGCATCTCCGGCTCCAACGAGAACATCGCCCTCATCGCCGATGCGGAGCGTGGACGCGGCAAGCCGGAGAAGGCTCTCGAACTCCACGCCTCGGCGGCCGAGCTCGACCTCGACAACGACACCCGCACCGAGCTCGTCATCGTCGCTGCCGGTGCGAAGTCCGACCTCGAGGATCTGCCCGGAGCACGCCGACTCATCGAAGCCGAGGACTTCACTCAGAAGCCCAGCGGCGCACTCGTCCGTCTGATGTCCGCCTACGCCGAGGTGCTGCGCCTCCACGGCGAAAGCGAGCAGGCCGACAAGTACGAAGAGCTGTCCCGACGGACCGCGAAGGCCACTGGCACCCTCTTCGGCGACGAAGAGCCCGACCCGAACCTCGGCATCGAGATCGAAACCGTCGAGGAGATCCCCGACGAGGTCGAGGAAGCCTCTGACGACGCTGACGAACCTTCGGACGCAATTGAGGACGGCTCGGACGAGGTCGAAGACGCCGATGACGAGGCCGACAGCGCCGCCGAGGTCGACGCGACTGACGAGACAGCGCCCACCGAGACTGCGGCCGCCGAGGCTGCTGACCCCGAAGCCCCGGCGGCTGAAGAGCCCGTGAGCGAAGCTCCGGAGGCCGAAGCACCGCAAGCAAAGGCTCCGAAAGCGTCGAAGACTCATGTCTCCGAAAAGGAACTCAAGTCGGTCAAGGTCTCCGATGACGAGATCGAAGCCGAACTCGACGAGATCCTCGCCGAGGCCGAAGGCGCCGACGACGCAGCCACCGATGCCGCTGCCGAGACAGGCGAGAGCGAGGCCGACGCAGAGCAGTGACCAGCACCGCCGAGCATGCACCCGCAGCCACCAGCACGCCCGAGACCCCGGGCGGGCAGATCGACTGTGTGCTGTTCGACCTCGACGGCGTCGTCTACCACGGCCCCGAGCCGATTCCCGGCGCCGTCGAGGGCATCAACTGGCTCCGCGAGCAGTCGATCCCCGTCAACTATGTGACGAACAACGCCACCCGCACCGCCGAGGTGGTCGCCGCCCACATCACCGAGCTGGGTGTGAGCACCGACGAGTCCGAGGTGACCACCTCGGCGCAGGTGCTCGCCGACTCCCTGCTGCAGAAGTTCGGGGCCGGAGCCCTCATCTACCTCGTCGGCACGACCGGCCTGTCCGCCGCACTCGAAACGGCCGGCCTCCGGATCACCCGCTCACTCGATGACAATCCCGTCGCCATCGCCCAGGGGCTCGACCCCGACATCGACTACCGGGCAATCGTCGCCGTGTGCGAAGCGATCGAGACCGGACTCGAATGGTGGGCGAGCAACCCCGACTACTCGCTCATCGGGCGCCGCAGCAAAGTCCCCGGCAACGGCGCATTCATCGACATGATCTCCCGACTGACCGGGCGAGAACCGACGATCGTCGGCAAACCCTCACCCCACATGATGGAGTACGCGGCCACCCGCCTCGGCGCCCGGCGACCGCTGATGGTCGGCGATCGGCTCGAAACCGACATCGAGGGCGGCAACGCGGCCGGCTACGAGACCGCACTCGTCCTCACCGGCGTCCACGACATCCACGATGCTCTTCGCGCGCCCGCGAAACTTCGTCCGACCTACATTCTGCCGAGCCTGCGCGGCCTCGAACCTCTCATCACCGGCGGGGACCGCGACGAACCGGCACGCGTCGAAGCCGAACTGCGCTCGGCGTGGGAGGCGATCGACGCGGACGAACAGGCAGACATCGCCGACCTCGTGGACCTCGTCACGCTGCCCCGGAGGATCGATGACTGACCCCACGCCCACGCCCGGACCGACACCGACTCCTGGGCCGACGCCGGCTCCCGCGCCGACACCGACTCCCGGACCGACCCCCGCCTCGGTGGCTGGAGACGTGCCCGTCGAATCCTGGCGGGCCGGACTTGCCGAGGCCAAGGAGGCCCCGGCTGCCGAACGCCACGAACAGCTGAGCGCCCTCCTCGACGAACTCGACTCGCAGGTGGGCTCCTTGTGAGCAGACTCGACC
This sequence comes from Brevibacterium sp. CCUG 69071, assembly GCF_021023135.1. GTDB lineage: Bacteria > Actinomycetota > Actinomycetes > Actinomycetales > Brevibacteriaceae > Brevibacterium. Next base: position 1,137,163 of record NZ_PGFV01000001.1, on the reverse strand, counting down.
GGGAACTCGTCGACCGAGGACTCGTCAACTCCCGTTCCCGCGCGGCCCGCGAGATCGCCGCCGGACGCGTGAGCATCAACGGCACCACCGTGACGAAACCCGCCCACGACGTCGCCGATACCGACGACCTCACCGTCACCGAACCCGACCCTTGGGTCGCTCGCAGCGCCCACAAACTCCTTGGCGCGCTTGAGAGCTTCGAGATGACCGGATCACTGACCGGTCTCACCGCGCTCGATGCCGGCGCCTCCACCGGAGGCTTCACCCAGGTCCTCCTTCATCAAGGAATCACCGAGGTCTGGGCCGTCGACGTCGGCCACGACCAGCTCGCGCCCTCCCTGCGTACCGATGCGCGCGTGCACGTGCGCGAGGGACTCAACCTCCGCGAACTCGGCGCCTCCGACGTCCCGCAGGTCGACCTCGTCGTCGCTGATGTGTCGTTCATCTCCCTGCGCCTGCTGCTGGAACCCCTGCTCGCGGCGACCACCGGGGAACTCCTCCTCATGGTCAAACCCCAGTTCGAACTCGCCCGAGCCTCGCTGGACAAACACGGGGTCGTCGCCGAGGCGAAGAACCGCCGCCGCGCCCTCGACTCGGTCATCGCCGCCGTCGCCGAGCACGACGCCCGGGTCACCGACTTGGCCCCCTCACCACTGCCCGGACCCAGTGGGAACCGGGAGTATTTCCTGCGTGTTCGACCAGGCAGAACCGGCACCGATTCCGATAGGCTCAGCGAAGCGGACATCCCCGGCCACCTGGAGACACTGATGAGAGGAGAGGCATGACCCGGCACATCATGGTGCTCCTGCACCCCCAGCGCGAAGAATCGGCCATCGCCGCGGTGAGCGTGTTCAAGGCTCTCCTCGACGACGGAATCACCCCCGTCGTCCTCGACGAAGAGGTCGTCGACATCGGCACCCGCAGCTCGCGAGCCGACTTCGAGCAGAGCCTGCTGCACCGCTGCGTGGTCATCGCCCCCTCCCAGCTGGCCACCTGGAAGTCCGAATGCGAACTCGTCATCGTCCTCGGCGGCGACGGCACAATCCTTCGCGCGGCTGAACGCTTCCACGGCTCCGGCGTCCCACTTATGGGCGTCAACCTCGGCCATGTCGGCTTCCTCGCCGAAAGCGAAAGGGAAGACCTCGCCGAGGCGGTCCACCGGGCATCCCAACGCGACTACCTCGTGGAGGAACGTCTCGCCCTCGACGTGTCCGTGTGGCACGAAGGGGAGAACATCTTCAATGCTTGGGCGCTCAACGAGGCGACCGTGGAGAAGACCACGAAGTCCCGGATGATCGACGTCGTGCTCGGCGTCGACTCCCGTCCCGTGTCCTCCTTCGGCTGCGACGGCGTCATCCTCGCCACCCCCACCGGGTCGACGGCCTACTCCTTCTCCGCCGGCGGCCCCATCGTCTGGCCCGAGGTCGAGGCCCTCCTCCTCGTGCCCATCTCCGCCCACGCCCTGTTCGCCGAACCCCTCGTCGTCGGCCCGAACTCCCGCCTCGGCGTGGAGATCTCCCAAACCAACCCCGACTTCTCCGCGGTCCTGTGGTGCGACGGACGCCGCGCCATGGAACTGCCCGCCGGTGCCCGCATCGAAGCCCGCCGCTCCGAATCGCCGATCAAACTCGCCCGCCTGCACACCGGCCCCTTCACCGACCGACTCGTCGCGAAGTTCCGCCTGCCTGTCTCCGGCTGGAAGGGACCGATCGAGGAGGCGGGAAGCAGGAGAGGAGGCACGGATGATCTCTGAGCTGCGCATCTCCCATCTCGGCGTGATCGCCGAAGCCGAGGTCGAACTCTCCACCGGCTTCACCGTCGTCACCGGTGAGACCGGTGCCGGCAAGACCATGTTCGTCTCCGCCCTGTCCCTGCTCATGGGCCGCAAGGTCGGCTCCGGGGTCGTCCGCAAGGGCGCGGAGAAGGCCGAGGTCGAAGGCATCTTCTCCGAGGTCACCGAGGCGGTGCGCACCCGCATCGAAGAGGCCGGCGGCAGCGTCGACGAAGAAGCCATCATCTCCCGCACCGTCGCGACCAAAGGCCGGGCCCGGGCCACTGCGGGCGGGCGCACCGTGCCGATCTCCGTGCTCACCGACATCGCCGATGAGCTCATCACCCTCCACGGCCAATCCGAACAGCTCGGGCTCAAAGGTGCCGCCCAACAGCGGCAGCTTCTCGACGCCGCCGGGGGACAGGCCCTCGCCGAGGTGGCCGGCCGTTATCGTGCCGCCTACGACACGTGGCAGGAGACCGAGGCCCGAGTCTCCCGGATCAAGGACTCCACCGCGGCCCGCCGGGAGCGGATCCTGTGGCTGCGCGGCTGCCTCGAAGCCATCGACGCCGTCCGCCCGCAACCCGGCGAGGACGAGACCCTGACCGCGCAGGCTGCGAAACTCGGTGCCGCGGCAGAGATCACCCGGGCCGTCGGCACCGCCCACGACCTCCTCCTCGGCGGGGAACTCGACGACGCCGGAGCCGCTGTCGACCTCGTCCACCAGGCCATCAGCGCCGTGTCCGACGTCGAAGCCTCCGACCCGGAACTGGCCACCATCCGCGAGACCCTCTCCGATTCGGTCCTGCGTCTCTCGGACTCAGCCGCTGAGCTCAGCTCCTACCTCTCCGGCTTCGACGAACTGGGGGAGACCTCCCTCGAGGAGACCGAAGCCCGCCGCGCCGAACTCGGATCGCTGGCCCCCTACGGTCAGGACGTGGCCGAAGTGCTCGACTTCGAGACCCGCTCCGCGGCCGAACTCTCAGAACTCGAAGCCGAAGACCGCGACCTCGACGGCCTCGACGCCGAGCTGGGCGAAGCCCGAGAAGCCATGGAAGCCGCCGGGGCGGCGCTGACCGAGATCCGCACGAGCACGGCCCGGTCGTTCTCGGAAGCCGTGAGCACCGAACTCGCCGCCCTGTCCATGCCCAAGGCCTCCGTGACCTTCGAGATCACCGACCGCGAACCCGCCGCCCACGGCTGCGACGATGTGCGTCTGACTTTCGCCGCGCACGAATCCTCGACCCCCGATGACATCGGCAAGGTCGCCAGCGGCGGTGAGCTCTCCCGCGTCATGCTCGCCATCGAAGTCGTCCGCGCCGAAAGCGAATCCATCCCCACCTACGTCTTCGACGAGGTCGACGCCGGAGTCGGCGGCAAGGCGGCCGTGGAGATCGGCCGACGCCTGGCCAAACTCGCCCAGGGCGCCCAGGTCATCGTCGTCACCCACCTCCCGCAGGTCGCCGCCTGGGCGGACACGCACGTCCACATCGTCAAGGACGATGACGCCGAGACCGTGCGCTCGGGAGTCACGGAACTGAACGATGACGAACGGGTCGTCGAACTCTCCCGGATGCTCGCCGGAATGGAGGACTCCGCCTCGGCGAAGGCCCACGCGGCCGAACTCCTCGACTCCGCCCGGCAGGTCAAGACCGGGTCGGGCAGCCGCGCATGAGAGAATGGCTGAACCATGAAAGTGCGTAGAACTCGGGAGAACCCCACTGTTCCCACCCGGTCGGGCCCGGCTCCTGCCAAACTCGATCGGCGAACCAAGGACCTCACCAAGCGTCTGAGCGCCGGCGACATCGCGATCATCAAACACGCGGACATCGACCGGATCTCCGCCGAAGCCCTCGTGGCCTGCCGACCCGTCGCGGTCATCAACGCGGACAAATCCATCTCCGGCCGGTACCCGAACCTCGGCCCGGGGATCATCGTCGACGCCGGCATCCCCCTCATCGACGCCACCGGTGCAGAGATCTTCGAGCTGATCGAGGAGAACCAGGAGATCACCGTCGAGGGCGAGGCGGTCCTCCTTAACGGAGAGACCGTGGCCACCGGCATCCGGCAGACCGAGGACTCGATCGCCGCAGACATGCACGAGGCCGAAGCCGGCATGAACTCCGTGCTCGTCGACTTCGTCGACAACACGATCGAGTACATCCGCAAGGACTCCGATCTGCTCTCAGCCGAACTCGTCGTCCCCGAGGTGGCCACGAAGTTCGAAGGCCGACACGTCCTCATCGTCGTCCGCGGCTACCACTACAAAGAGGACCTCGCGATCCTCGCCTCCTACATCCGTGAGTACCGCCCGATCCTCATCGGCGTCGACGGCGGAGCCGATGCGATCATCGAAGCCGGGTACAAACCCGACATGATCGTCGGCGACATGGACTCGGTGTCCGATACGGCCCTGACCTCCGGCGCCGAGATCGTCGTCCACGCCTACCGGGACGGCAACGCCCCGGGCACCGAACGCGTCCATTCCCTCGGCGTCGAATGCGTCGCCTTCGCAGCCTCCGGCACCAGCGAGGACATCGCGATGCTCCTCGCCGACGACAAAGGTGCTGACCTCATCGTGGCCGTGGGCACCCACGACACCGTGATGGAGTTCCTCGACAAGGGACGCAAAGGCATGGCCTCGACCTTCATCACCCGCCTGCGCGTGGGCTCGAAGCTCATCGACGCCAAAGGCGTGTCCCTGCTCTACCGGCAGCGCATCTCGAGCCTGCAACTGAGCGTGCTCATCATCGCCGGCCTCGTCGCCCTCGGCGTGGCCCTGTTCGCGACCTCCGCGGGACAGACCTTCCTCGGGCTCATCGGAGCCCAACTCGACGGCGTCTTCGGGTGGATCGGGTCCCTCTTCGGAGGAGACCCGGCCGCCAGTGCAGAATCCGCCGGCCTCATCCAAGGATTGACCAGTGATTGATTTCCGTTACCACCTCGTCTCCCTCGTCTCGGTGTTCCTCGCCCTGGCCGTCGGCATCGTCCTCGGTGCCGGTCCGCTCAAGGAGCCGATCGGGGAGTCCCTGCAGAGCCAGGTCGACGCCCTGCGCTCCGACCGCGACGACCTGCGCGCGAAGCTCGATGCCGCGGGCGGCAACATCGACAAGCAGAACGACTTCATCACCTCGGCGGCTCCCGAACTCATCGGCGACACCCTCAAGGACCAAGAGGTCGGCATCATCGCCGCCCCCGATGCCGATGCCGAGCAGGTCGAAGAAGTCAGCAACCGGATCAAGGAAGCCGGGGCGACCATCGGCGGCGACGTCGCCTTCGTCGACAACACGCTCAACCTCGAGGACTCCGCAGACTTCCTCTCCACCCTCCGCGACATCGTGCCGAACCTGCCCGAAGACGACTCCACGGCGATCCGGGCGGCACTCGTCATCGCACTGACCGGCAAGGCCTCGATGCTCGAAGACGAGAAGGACCGTGAGGACGCGGAGAAGAACTCCACGAAACTCTACGACGCATTCATCGACTCCGGCCGCCTGCGCACCGACACCGACCACAAGACGACGCAGCTCTTCGCCGTCATCGACGATGAGAACTCGACGCTGGCCGAGGAGACGAAGCCGAGCCCCGAGGCGACCGACGACAAGGCCACCCGCACCCTCGTCACCGACTTCATCAACACCCTGACCTCGGAATCGAAGTCAGTGGTCGTGGCCGGTGACGCCGGATCCGCGCAGAACGGACTCGTCAACGTGCTCCGCACCGAGAAATCACGAGCCTCGACCGTCGACGGACTCGGCCTCGGCGCCGGCCCCGTGATCACGGTCCGTGCCCTGGCCGCCGGGGAGAACGGAAGCCACGGTCACTACGGATTCTCCGACGACGCCGAGGAGATCATGCCGAACAAGACCGATGAGGGAGACGAGAAATGATCCGCTCGATCGTCAGCTCCGCCGTCGCGGGCCTCGCCGGCTATGCGGCGACGAAGGCCGTGCTGTCCTCGAAGCTGGCCCGGCATGAGAAGGTCGTGCGCACCAACCACGCCGGCAACGATGTCTCCCTCGTCGAAGGCCCCGCCGTGACCGCGGGACTCCTCGCCGGCAGCGTGCTCATCGAAGACCCCCGCCAGCGTGCGGCCACCCTGCTGGCCACCGCCGTGGCCGGAGGCCTCGGAGGCGTCGACGACTTCCTCGAATCCGGAGACTCCAAAGGACTGCGCGGACATCTCTCCGCGCTGGCCCGCGGTGAGATCACGACCGGGGCAATCAAGGTCACCGGAATCCCGCTGGCCTCGCTCGCGGCCGCCGCGATCCTGCGCACCGGCACCCGCAAGCACGGACTGCTCGGGCTGAGCCACCAGCCCGAACACGACTCGTGGCTGTCCACGGCCGGCGACATCATCGTCACCGGGGGAGTCATTGCGGGCACCGCGAACCTGTTCAACCTCCTCGACCTGCGACCGGGCCGGGCCCTGAAGGCCGGCCTGCTCACCCTCGCGTTCACCGACCACGAACGCCCCATCTCCTGGGCGCCGTCGGCCGCCATCGCCGGATCCTCTGCGGCCGCCTGGACCTCGGACCTCGACGGGGAGATCATGCTCGGCGACACCGGTGCCAACGCCCTGGGCGCTGCCATCGGCACCGTGCTCTCCGAAACCGCGAGCCCGAAGCAGCGCGCCGCGATCCTCGCCGTGCTCGTCGGTCTCACCCTGCTGTCCGAGAAGGTGTCCTTCACCTCCGTCATCGAGTCCACACCCGGACTGCGCGAGATCGACGCCTTCGGTCGCGAGGTCGTGTGAACAAGCTCGTTCGAGTCTTCGCCTCCGCGGCGCTGCTCGTATCGGTGATCACTCTGATCACCCGGCTCGTCGGGTTCCTGCGGTGGCTGGTGTTCTCACCCTCTGTCGGTGCCGGCACGGTGGGCTCGGCCTACCAGTCGGCCAACCTCGTACCCAACATCCTCTTCGAGGTCGTCGCCGGCGGTGCCCTGGCCGGGGCGGTCATTCCCCTGCTGGCGATTCCGCTGGCCAGGTCAGACAAAGAGACGGCAGGCCGGATCGCCTCGGGACTGCTCACCTGGGCGGTGTCGGTCACCCTGCCGCTGAGCATCATCCTCGCGGTCTTCGCGCATCCGATCGCGGCCCTGCTCACCGGTACCGACCCGCACAAGTCGGCACAGCTCGCGGCGACCGTCGTCTTCCTGCTCATGTTCTCCCCGCAGCTCGTCCTCTACGGCATCGGCGCCGTGCTCACCGGCGTGCTGCAGGCCCACCGGAAGTTCCTCTGGCCCGCCTTCGCCCCACTGCTTTCGAGCCTCGTCGTCATCGGCTGCTATGTGGCCTATTGGCAGGCGGGCGGCACAGACGGGACCTGGCAGACCCATATCGGCTGGCTCGGGTGGGGCACGACGATCGGCGTCGCCGCCCTCGCCCTGCCGCTGGCCCTGCCGATGCGCTCGACCGGCCTGCGGATTCGACCCACCTGGTCCTTCCCTCCGGGGGTTGCCCACCGGGCCCTGCGCCTGGCCGGTGCAGGCATGGCGGCACTGCTGGCTCAGCAGGGGTCCATGCTGGCCACCATCCTCGTCTCGAACCACTCCGGCGGTGAAGGCACCTTCGTCCTCTTCAGCTACATCAACGCCGTCTACCTGCTGCCCTACGGAGTGCTCGCGGTGACCGTCGCCACCGTCACCTTCCCGTCGCTCTCGAGCTGGGTGGGACGGGCCAAGGACCCCGAGGCGACCGAGGCCGACCGTGCTGCAGCGGGCGTGAAGCTGCGTCAGATGACTTCGACGACCACGGCGCTGATCATCACGATCGGATTCCTCGGGGCACTCATCCTCATCACCGCCTCGGGCCCCCTGCAGACCTTCTTCACCGCCATCGACGCAGCCAAGGGGCATCAGGGAGCGCCGTTCGCCTCGATGAGTCAGGCCATCATCGTCATGGCGCTGGCCGTGCCCGGCTGGTCCTTCGTCGCTTGGGGCACACGCGTGTTCTACGCCATGGAGCGCTCCCGCCATTCGGCGACCGCGACGACGGTCGGCTGGGTCCTCGTCATCGTCGGCATGATCCTCGCGATCCTTCTCACCGGAGCCGAGGGCGATGCCGGTCTGACGCTCGTGTCCATCTGCATCGGCTACGCCCTGGGCATGACCGTGGCCGGAATATTCCTGCTCATCTCGATGCGTCGTGTGCTCGGGTCCGCAGGTCTCGCCCGCGTCGGACGCCGCGCAGCGGTCTCGATCGCCGCCGCCGTCCTCGGGTCGGTGGCCGGGGTGCTGGCCTCCCGGTGGCTGGGTTCGATGCTCGACACCGGGGCCTTGGCTGCCGTGGCCAACGGCATCGCCTCTGCCCTGCTCGGCTGCGCGATCTTCGCCGTCATCGTCCTCATCCTCGACCGCGGCTACCTCGGTGAGGTCCGCGGTGTTCTTGCCGGACGTCGAGGCGCAAGCCCGGACAATCCCGTGTCGGCAGGCGCCGGTGCGGTCGGCAGCGCAGCGGGAAGCGGGACGCCCACCTCGAACCGTGAGACTCGACCGTCCGACAGTGAGAGTGAGGATGAGTAATGAGAATCGTCTATGTGATCGGAACCTCCACCGGGGGAGTCGGCACCCATGTGCGGGCTCTGGCCCGCGAACTCGGCGCGGCCGGCCATGAGATCGGGGTCGTCGGCCCCGCCGCCACCGACGCCCACTTCGGCTTCTCCGCCCTGCCCGGGGTCCGCTTCGCCTCCCTCGAGATGGGCACCGGCATCGGGCCCAAGGACGCGATCCTCGTCCGGCGCCTGACCACACTCGTGCGCAGCTTCGACGCCGAGATCGTCCACGCCCACGGCTTCCGCGCCGGACTCATCACCCACCTCGGCCTGCGCAGGCTGAGCCCACGCCCTCTCTTCATCCTCAGCCTCCACAACCAGGCCAGCGGACAAGGCCTGCGCGGACGGGTGGAGACGAGGATCGAAACCCTGCTCGCCCGCGGGGCCGACCTCACCCTCGGCGCCAGCCAGGACCTCGTCGACCGCGCCCGCAAACTCGGCGCCGCCGACGCCCGCTTCCTGCCCGCCGCCGCACCGCAGGTGACGACCATCGACGCCGAGGCGGCCCGCGCCACCCGTGCGGCACTGGCCAGCGAATACGGCTTCGACGAAGGTGCCGTCATCGTCCTCGCCGTCGGCCGAGTCGCCCCGCAGAAGAACTACCCGATGCTCGTCCGCGCACTCGGACACCTCGGGCAGGACCGCCTCGGCGCCGGGAATGACGCGAACCCGGGCCCGGGCACCCGGCGAACTGACGCCGGCAGGGACCGAACCGACCCCGGCACGGACCGAACCGACGCCGGCACCGGCCGAACCGACCCCACGCCCAGCCCGCTCGTCGTCCTGGTGGCGGGAGCCGCGGACGATGCGGTCCTCACCGAGGTCCGCGCGCAGTACGCGGAACTGACAACCACCTCGGCGAGTGTGCCCCTGCACTTCCTGGGACCGCGATCCGACATCGCCGAACTCAACGCCGCCGCCGATGTCTCCGTGCTCACCAGCGTGTGGGAGGCCAGAGCCCTCGTGCTCCAGGAGGCCCTGATCTCCGGGCAGGCGATCGTCGCCACCGCCACCGGCGGCACGCCTGGACTCATCGGGGATGCCGGCATCCTCGTGCCCGCCGATGACGACCGGGCACTGGCATTGGCCCTCGGCGAACTCGCCGCCGACCCCGCCCGCCGCACCGAACTCGGGGCACGCGCCCGGACCGTGGGAGCAGCACTTCCCACCGAGCGGGACGTGGCCGAAGAACTGCTGGGCATATACACGGAACTCACCACGCCCCAGGTAGGGTAGAAGCAGACCCGAACGATTGAAAAGGATGAGGAAATGAGCGAATCCGGCGAGGTCCACCCACTGAGCGCAGACACCAGGATCCTGCATGTGCTCGCCGACACCACAGGCCCGGTCGTCGAAGTGGCGAAACTCGCTGTGCTCGGCCATCTGCGGGCCGGGTTCAAGGTCGCCGTCGCCGCCCACCGGTCGCTGCTGGGCACCTTCGGAGTCCCCGAGGAACTCGCGGACAACTTCCGTGAGATCGAACTCACCGCCCGGCGCAAACTCACGACGGCCGACCCCGGAACCGCGTTCACGCTCCACAAGCACTACCGGCACGTCGACATCGTCCACGCCCACGGCCTGCACGCGGCCACCCTAGCCGGCCTCGCCTTCACGGGACTGCCCGCCCGCCTGCACCCGAAGGTCGTCGCCACGATCGAATCCTTCGACTCCGCGAACGTCATCGACAAGACCGGAGCTGAGATCGTCGGCCGCACCGCCACCGCCATCCTCGGCACCACCGAACCCGTCGTCGACTACTTCGGTGAGAAGGTACCCGTTGTCGAACGCGCCGAACTCGTCCACCCCGACATCGACGTCGACCTGACGGTCCGCACCCCGCGTGCCGAGGTGCGCAAAGACCTCGGCATCGGCGAGGGCACCTGGATGATCGCCAGCCCCATCGCCCTGCGCGACCACACCGCACTGGCCACCGTCCTCGACGCCGCCGACCAGATCAACCAGAAGCGCCCCGACCGCAATGTCGTCACGGTGCTCACCGGCACCGGCAAGGACCGCTCCACGATCGAACGAGCGTTCTCCGACCGCGACGTCATCGTCGCGGCCGCCGGTGACCTCGTCGACGTCGTCGCCGCCGCCGATGTCGTCATCGCCAGCGAGTCGATGACCGGACTGTCCCACGAAGACCTCATGCAGCTGTCCAAGCCCGCGGTCTTCATCGGCAGCGCCCGACGCGCCGGAATCTGGGGCGAGGCCGCCCGCAGCGTCGACCCGGACAACACCGAGGCGCTGCTGCGTGAGATCAATCATCTTCTCGACGATCCCGCCGGTCGCGGCTCGCAGGCCGTGGCCGCGAAGAAGCGGGTCATCGACGTCCAGGACGGGGCGGCGATCTCCGCGACGCTGCTCGATCTCTACGCCGAGGTCGCCGCGACGCCGGAATCGGCCGCCGGACTTTGATAGAATCAAATCCCGTGGTGAATCGAACTGCCCCAGGCGGCACAAACACGGCAAAGCACATCTTCGTCACGGGAGGCGTCGCCTCCTCGTTGGGCAAGGGACTGACGGCCTCGAGCCTCGGCCATCTGCTCACTCAGCGCGGCCTCACGGTGGCCATGCAGAAGCTGGATCCCTACCTCAACGTCGATCCCGGCACGATGAACCCCTTCCAGCACGGTGAGGTCTTCGTCACCGAGGACGGCGCCGAGACCGATCTCGACATCGGCCACTACGAGCGCTTCCTCGACAACGACCTCGACGGGGCGGCCAACGTCACCACCGGCCAGGTCTACTCCTCGGTCATCGCCAAGGAGCGCCGCGGCGCCTACCTGGGAGATACCGTCCAGGTCATCCCGCACATCACCGATGAGATCAAGTCGCGGATGCGGGCCCAGGCCGAACGCCCCGAGGCGGACCGGCCCGATGTCATCATCACCGAGATCGGCGGCACCGTCGGCGACATCGAATCCCAGCCGTTCCTCGAGGCGGCCCGGCAGATCCGTCACGACGTCGGCCGCGACAACGTGTTCTTCATCCACGTCTCCCTCGTGCCCTACCTCGGGCCCTCGGGAGAGCTGAAGACCAAACCCACCCAGCATTCCGTGGCGATGCTGCGCTCGATCGGCATCCAGCCCGATGCGATCGTGCTCCGCTCCGACCGCGAGCTGCCGGACTCGATCCGCGCGAAGATCGCCTCCTCCTGCGATGTCGACACCGAGGCCGTCGTGTCCTGCGTCGACGCCCGCAGCATCTACGACATCCCGAAGGTCCTCCACGACGGCGGCCTCGACGTCTACGTCATCCGCCGCCTCAACCTGCCCTTCCGCGATGTCGACTGGACGAAGTGGGACCGGGTCCTCGAACTCGTCCACAACCCCGCCCATGAGGTCACCATCGGCATCGTCGGCAAATACATCGACCTGCCCGACGCCTACCTGTCAGTGACCGAGGCCCTGCGTCACGGCGGCTTCGCCAACAACGCCCGGGTCAAGGTCGAATGGATCCAGTCCGATGACTGCGACACCCCCGAGGGTGCGGCGAAGGCCCTGGCCGGACTCGACGCGATCTGCGTGCCCGGCGGTTTCGGCATCCGCGGCATCGAGGGCAAGCTGGGTGCGCTCGAATACACCCGCACCCACCAGATCCCGACACTGGGCCTGTGCCTGGGCCTGCAGTGCATGGTCATCGAATACGCACGCAACGTCGCCGGCATCGACGAGGCCTCGTCCTCCGAGTTCGACCCCGACACGCAGGTGCCGGTGATCGCGACCATGGCCGAACAGCTCTCCATCGTCGACGGCGAAGGCGACCTGGGCGGCACCATGCGACTGGGCACCTACGAGGCGAAGCTCGACGACGACAGCGTCGTCGCCGGAGTCTACGGATCCACCGAGATCCAGGAACGCCACCGTCACCGCTACGAGGTCAACAACGCCTACCGCGATGAGCTCGCCGAGGCGGGACTCGTGTTCTCGGGCACCTCACCGAACGGTGAGCTGGTGGAGTTCGTCGAACTTCCGACCGCCGACCACCCGTACTACGTCTCGACTCAGGCTCACCCCGAGCTCAAGTCCCGTCCGACGCGGCCGCACCCGCTCTTCGCCGGCCTCGTCGCCGCAGCCCTGAAGAGGCAGTGAGCGGAGTGGGCGAGCTGCACGACGAGCCGTACACACCGGAGATCACCGACTCCGAGGTGGTCTACCGGGGTGCCGTGTGGAACATCGTCCGCGACACCTTCGACCTGCCGGAGGCCAAAGGGCTCGTCCGCGACCTCATGGCCCACTCCGGTGCCGTGGCCGTGGCCTGTGTGAACGAGAAGAGTGAGATCCTCCTCGTTCAGCAGTACCGTCATCCCGTGCGCGCCCGCCTGTGGGAGGTGCCCGCCGGACTGCTCGACATTCCCGGCGAGGACCCCTTCGACGCGGCGCAGCGCGAACTCGCCGAAGAGGCCGATCTCGTCGCCGCCCGCTGGGAAGTCCTCAGCGACTCCTGCCTGACCCCGGGCGGCAGCAGCGAATCCATCCGCCTCTACCTCGCCCGTGACTTCAGCTTCGTTCCCGAAGCCGAACGCCACGAACGCAGCGAGGAAGAGGCAGGATTCGCCTACCGCTGGGTGAGCATCGACGAGGCGCTCGAAGCCGTCGGAGCCGGGAAGATCACGAACTCCATCGCCCAGCTCGCGATCCTCCAGGTCTCGAGGGTGCTGCAGGCCGAGGCCGCGGGCCAGCCCACGCGCACCCGCGAGGTCGGGTCACCTCGGCGACTCGTCGACGGCCGGGACGACCTGGCCGGCCGTGCCGGGGTCGACGGCCGGGACGACTTGGCCGACCGGGACGACTGAGGGTCCACCGTGGCCCGGCACGGCGCCGAACTCCTTCCCGACCTCCCCGGTGACCTGCGCCCGGGCTTCGAGTCCTATCTGGCCTCCCTGCGCTTCGAACGCGGCCTGTCGCTGAACTCCATCGACGCCTACGCCCGTGACCTCGGCCGTTACGGAACCTGGCTGGGCGAGCAGGGGATCGGCCGCCTCGGCGAGGTCGACCGAGCGCGCATCGAAGCCTTCGCCCTCCACCTCCTCGACTCGGGCCTGGCGGCGCGCACCCGTGCCCGCGCCCTCGTCGCGGTCCGCCGTTTCCACGGTTTCGCGCTCACGGAGAACCTCACGCCCACCGACCCGGCTTCCGAGGTCAGCCCGCCGCAGGAGGGACTGCGTCTGCCCAAGGCACTCTCCCTCGATGACATCGAAGCGCTGCTGGCCACCACGGCCGGTGAGGAACCGGTTCAGATCCGGGCCGCAGCCCTGCTCGAACTCCTCTACGCGACCGGGGCCAGGATCTCCGAGGCCGTGGGCGTCGACCTCGACGACCTCGACTTGGAGACCCAGCTGGTCCGCGTCTACGGCAAGGGCGGGAAGGAACGCATCGTGCCCTTCGGCTCCCATGCGGCGACCGCCCTGGGGGCCTGGGTGACCAGGGTGCGTCCGACCATGGCGGCCAAGGCGAAGGCGAACTCACCGGCCGGGGCACTGTTCCTCAACGCCCGCGGCACCCGGCTCTCACGACAGAGCGCCTGGCAGATCGTCAAGGACGCAGCCGCACACGCCGGACTCGAAGTGGAGGTGTCCCCGCACACCTTCCGACACTCGTTCGCCACGCACCTGCTCGAGGGCGGGGCGGACATCCGCGTGGTCCAGGAACTGCTCGGACACGCCTCGGTGACGACGACGCAGATCTATACGAAGGTCTCCGAGGAGACATTGCGGGAAGTGTACGCGACCTCGCACCCTCGGGCGCGGTAGGGTTGGATCGAAGAGCAACGAAAGGTGGCCATCCGAGTGATGAATACGCAACAGGCGTTGGACATCCCCAATGCGAAGTCCGCTGAAGCACAGGCACAGGACTTTCCCGAACCGGCACCGCTGGATTCGCATGGGCCCGCCCGCATCATCGCGATGGTCAACCAGAAGGGCGGGGTCGGCAAGACCACCTCGTCGATCAACCTCGGCGCCTCTTTGGCCGCCTACGGACGCAAGGTCCTCCTCGTCGATTTCGACCCGCAGGGGGCGCTCTCGGTCGGGCTGGGACTCAACCCCAACGACCTCGAGATCAGCGTCTACAACCTGCTGATGAACCCTCGACTCGACCCGCATGAGGTCATCGTCGACACCGACTTCGACGACATCGACGTCCTCCCGGCAAACATCGACCTCTCGGCCGCCGAGGTCCAGCTCGTGGGTGAAGTCGCCCGCGAACAGGTCCTCGCCCGGGCACTTGCGAAGGTCGCCGACGAATACGATGTCGTGCTCATCGACTGCCAGCCCTCGCTGGGCCTGCTCACCGTCAACGCGCTGACCGCCGCGCACGGAGTGATCATCCCGCTCGAGACCGAGTTCTTCGCCCTCCGCGGAGTCGCCCTCCTCGTCGAGACCATCGAGAAGGTGCAGGACCGCCTCAACCCCTCGCTCGAGATCGACGGGATCCTCGCGACGATGTTCGACTCGCGGACCCTGCACTCGAAGGAGGTCATGTCGCGAGTCACCGAGGCCTTCGACGACAAGGTCTTCAGCACCGTCATCAGCCGCACCGTGAAGTTCCCCGACGCCTCCGTCGCGGCCGAACCGATCACCAGCTTCGCTCCGAAGCACCCCGGCTCCGAGGCCTACCGCAAGCTGGCCAGGGAGCTCATCTCCCGCGGAGGCGCACCCTGAGCGAGACTGTCCTCAGTGTGAACGGGGAGGCCGACGGCGACGGTGCCGTCGGCGAGACCCCGGACTCGAGCGAGTCGGCCGAGACCTCTGCGCAGGGCTTCCAGGTCGAGTTGGAGAACTTCTCCGGCCCCTTCGACCTGCTGCTCGGGCTGATCTCGAAGCGTCGCCTCGACGTCACGGAGATCGCCCTGGCCGAGGTCACCGACGAGTTCATCTCCTACACCACCGAGCTCAAGGACCGGGCGAATCTTGCCGAGATCTCCCAGTTCCTCCTCGTCGCCGCGACCCTGCTCGATCTCAAGGTCGCCCGACTCCTCCCGCACGAAGAGGGGGAGGAAGTGCTCGACCTCGAACTCCTCGAGGCCCGCGACCTCCTCTTCGCCCGTCTCTTGCAGTACAAGGCCTACAAGTCCGTGTCCGGCTACCTTGCCGAGGCGATGGCCGCCGGCTCCATCCGGGCACCCCGGGACGTCGGCCTCGAACCCGAGTTCCAGGACGTGCTGCCACCTCTGCAGCTCAACATCGGCCCCGGTGAGCTGGCCGGCATCTTCGCCACCGTGCTCCAACGCGACCACACCCCGCCGAGCGTGGCCGTCGACCACATCCACCTGCCGCTGGTCAGCGTCTCCGAACAGCGCGGCCACATCCTGTCCCTGCTGCGGGCCGGGGATGTGGACTTCCAGACGCTGCTCGAGACCGCGGAGAACACCCTCGTCGTCGTCGCCCGGTTCCTCGCTCTGCTCGAACTCTTCAAGGTCGGACTCTGCGACTTCGACCAGGAGGAGCCGCTGGGCCCGCTGCTCATCCACCGCACGGAGACCAGCGAGGACGGAGTCGACCTGCGCACCGAAGGCGCATGGAGCGTCGAGGAGGACGAGACGGTCGACGGGCAAGTCGTGGACGAAACGGTCGCGAAGGACATCGTGGACGAAACGGTCGACGGAGACGTCGTGGACGAGAGCGAGGACGAATGATGATCGATGATGAAGTGCTCGCCGGCATCGAAGCCGTGCTGATGATCACCGACACCGCGGTGAGCACCGCGGAGCTCGCCACCGCCCTCGGCCTCGACGAGGACACCGTGGACGAGGCGATCGCGACCCTCAAAGCCGACTACGACGGCGACGAGACTAACCGGCAGCGCGGATTCGAGATCCGCCACGTCGCCGGGGGCTTCCGCATCTTCTCCCGCGGTGACTACCACGAGGTCGTCAAGGACTTCCTCACCTCCGGGCAGAGCGCGAAGCTCTCCCAGGCCGCCCTCGAGACGCTCGCCGTCATCGCCTACCGGCAGCCCATCTCCCGGCCCCGCATCGCCGCGATCCGCGGGGTCAGCGTCGACGGCGTGATCCGGACCCTGCTGCTGCGCGGACTCATCGTCGAAGCCGGGAAGGAAGCGACCACCTCGGCGCTGCTCTACGCCACCACCCCGACCTTCCTCGACACCCTGGGGATGAAGAGCCTCGATGACCTGCCCGAGCTCGCCCCCTACCTGCCCGAGGACGCCGACGTGGCCGAACTCGGCTCGCAAGACACCGAGGTGCTCGCCGCCGTCGACGAGCTCGACGAAGACCTCGAGGACGATCCGGGCAGCCCGGGGCAGCCCTCACTCGCACGAGAATGATGTCGATGTCACGAGTTGCCGTTTGATTTGAGAGAATGGACCTATGAGTCCATACCGTGATCCCCGCGCACCCGGCGGCCGCCAGAACCGTCCGAGCCGAAAACAGCGTGCCAGCACCGCCTCGAAGCCTGCCAAGCAGGCGGGTTCGGGCTCCGGCCAGACATCGGATGCCCATGTCAGCGGGGGTGTGCGCCTGCAGAAGATCCTCGCCGAGGCGGGGCTGGGGTCGCGTCGTGCCTGCGAGCAGCTCATCCTCGACGGACGTGTCGAGGTCGACGGGAGCATCGTCACCGAGCTGGGCACCCGAATCGACCCGGAAACCCAGTCCGTGTACGTGGACACGGTGAGAATCTCGACACAGACCAAGAAGGTCTACCTCGTGCTCAACAAGCCCGCCGGAGTCGTCTCGACCATGAGCGATCCCGAGGGACGACCCTGCCTGGCCGATTACACGCGCAACAACATCGAACGGCTCTTCCACGTCGGACGCCTTGACACCGACACCGAAGGCCTCATCCTGCTCACCAACGACGGGGAGCTGAGCAACCGTCTGGCGCACCCGCGCTACGAGATCCCGAAGACCTACCTCGCGCAGGTCAGGGGACAGCTGGCCAAGGATGCCGGTGCCCGCCTCAAGACGGGAATGGACCTCGAGGACGGCTTCACCAAGGTCGATGAGTTCAAGCTCGTCGATTCGACCCCCGGCCACTCCGTCGTCGAACTCACCCTGCATTCGGGCAAGAACCGGATCGTGCGCCGGCTGATGGAAGAGGTCGGCAACCCCGTCGAACGCCTCGTGCGCACCAGGTTCGGCCCGATCGTCCTCGACGAACAGCGGCAGGGCAAGATCCGCCCGCTGCGCTCCGACGAGGTCGGCGAACTCTTCGAGGCCGTCGGATTGTGAGAGTCCACATCATCGGCACCGGGCTCCTCGGTGCCAGCCTCGGGCTCGCGCTCAGCGCGCAGCAGCACCGGGTCACCCTCGAAGACACCTCACCGACCGCCCAGCAGCTCGCCGCCGACCTCGGCGCCGGGGTGCTGGCGGCCGGGGGAGCGGCCGATCCGGACATCGTCGTCGTCGCGACCCCGCCCGACGTCGCAGCCCGGGTCATCGCCTCGGCGCTGGAGACCTACCCAGAGGCCACGGTCACCGATGTCGCGAGCATCAAGACCCGCCTCCTCGACTCGGTGCGTGCGCTGGTGTCCGAACGCGATCTCGACCGCTACATCGGGTGCCACCCGATGGCCGGCCGGGAACGCTCCGGGGCCATCGCCGCCCGCTCGGACCTGTTCACCGCCCGACCCTGGGTGATCTGCTCGGATGAGAACACTCCGGCCGACCGCCTCGGCGCGGTCATCGCCATGGCCGAGGCCACCGGCGGCTCCGTCATCCACCTCGATCCGCGGATCCACGATGCCGCGGTCGCGAAGGTCTCCCACGTTCCGCAGGTGCTCGCCTCCCTCGTCGCCTCCCAGCTGCGCCACGCGCCGCTCGAGGAGATCTCCCTGGCCGGACAGGGACTGCGCGATGTCACCCGGATCGCCGCTTCGGATCCGCGTCTGTGGACGCAGATCCTCGCCGGCAACGCCGAGGAGATCCGCACGGTGCTGCTCGACCTGCGCACGGAACTCGACGAGGTCATCGGCGCCCTCGAGATCGGCGACGACTCGGGAGATCTGCGACCGGGCGCCACCGGGGTGATCGCGAAGGCGATCGCCATGGGCAACGAAGGTCACGATCGGATTCCGGGCAAGCACGGACAGGCACCGACCGCCTATGCTGTTGTCACGATCCTCATCCCGGACACGCCCGGGAGTCTGGCCAGGCTGTTCAACGACATCGGCGACCTGGGCATCAACGTCGAGGACTTCCGGATGGACCATGCCCCGGGTCGCAGACTCGGCATCGTCGATGTCTCCGTGGTGCCGGCCACCCAGCAGGAGCTGGAAATCGGATTGCTGTCGAAGGGATGGCAGATTCCCGAATCCGCCATCGAGAAAGAAGGAATTGCATGAGCGTCGTAGCCATTGACGGGCCCAGCGGAGTGGGGAAGTCGAGCACCGCCAAGGAGGTGGCCCGCAGGCTTCGCTACCAGTACCTCGACACCGGCGCGATGTACCGGGCGATGGCCTGGCTGTGCCTCAACCGCGGGGTCACTGACCCCGTCGACGTCCTCGAGCAGGTCCGCGGGGTCGACCTCGAGATCTCGACGGACCCTGATGAGTTCTTCGTCTCCGTCGACGGCATCGACGTCAGCGAAGAGATCCGCGAAGCCGAGGTCTCCGAGAACGTGCAGACCGTCTCCGCGGTCGTCGACGCACGTGAAGAGCTCATCGACATGCAGCGCCAGTACATCGCGGCGGCCGGAGACGGCATCGTCGTCGAAGGCCGCGACATCACCACCGTCGTCGCCCCTGACGCGCAGGTGCGCATCCTCATGACCGCCCGCGACGAGGTGCGCGTGGCCCGCCGGGCCAAGGAGCTGCACGGCAATGCCGACGCCGAGGCGATCGCCGCCACCCAATCCCAGGTCACCGGCCGCGACGCCAAGGACTCGGCGACGACGAGCTTCCTCGAAGCCGCCGACGGCGTCTACACACTCGATACCAGCGACATCGACTTCGACCAGGTGGTCGAGACGGTGCTGCAGCTGGTGAAGGACTCACAATGACCGAACCCGAATTCCACGAGAACCCCGACGAGAACCTCGCCGAGCGTCTCGAACACATCAGCGACGAGGAGGCCGAGCAGCGGGCGACCGCGCTCGAGGCCGGACTCGAGAGCTATGAGCTCGAAGACGAGGACCGCGCCCTGCTCGAGGCCCGCGGCTTCGAGTTCGAAGACGAAGAGGTGCTCGGGGCCGCTCCCGTCCTCGCCGTCGTCGGACGCCCGAACGTCGGCAAGTCGACCCTGGTCAACAGGATCCTCGGCCGCCGCGAAGCCGTCGTCGAGGATGTTCCCGGCGTCACCCGCGACCGGGTGAGCTACCGCGCGGAATGGAATCTCAAGGAGTTCACCCTCGTCGACACCGGCGGTTGGGATCAGGACTCGAAGGGTATGGCCTCCCGAATCGCGATCCAGTCGGAGATCGCCGTGGACATGGCAGATGCCGTGGTCCTCGTCGTCGACGCGACGACCGGACCGACCTCGACCGATGAGATGGTCGTGAAGATGCTGCGACGGAAGAAGAAGCCCGTCCTCCTCGCAGCGAACAAGGTCGACGACGAACGCGGCGAACTCATGGCCGCCGAACTCTGGGGACTCGGCCTCGGCCAGCCCTGGACGGTCTCGGCCCTGCACGGTCGGGGAGTGGCCGATCTCCTCGACGAGGTGCTCACGGTTCTGCCCGAGGTCTCCGCCGTCGACACTCGGATCGAAGAGGGCGGCCCGCGTCGCGTGGCTCTCGTCGGACGTCCGAACGTCGGCAAGTCCTCCCTGCTCAACCAGCTGATCGGCTCCGACCGCGTGCTCGTCGACAATGTCGCCGGCACCACCCGTGACCCGGTCGATGAGCTCATCGACCTCGGCGGGAAGCAGTGGCGGTTCGTCGACACCGCAGGAATCCGCAGGCGTGCCCATCAGGCCAGCGGCGCCGATTTCTATGCGGCGCTGCGGACGCAGACCGCGCTGGAACGCGCCGAGGTGGCCCTCGTCCTCCTCGAGGTCCAGGAGCCGCTGAGCGAGCAGGACGTTCGCATCGTCACCACCGCCGCTGAGGCGGGACGTGCGGTCGTGCTCGCCTTCAACAAATGGGACCTGCTCGACGATGAACGTCGCTTCTACCTCGAACGTGAGATCGAACGCGATCTGGGACATGTGGCCTGGGCTCCGCGAGTGAACATCTCCGCGAAGACCGGTCGGCATGCCGAGAAGCTCGTTCCCGCGATGGAGACGGCGCTGGCCAGCTGGGACACGCGCATCCCGACGGGACGACTCAACGCCTTCCTCGGTGAGCTCGTCGCCGCCAATCCGCACCCGGTGCGAGGCGGCAAGCAGCCGCGGATCCTCTTCGGCACCCAGGCGCAGTCGCGTCCGCCGAAGTTCGTGCTCTTCACCACCGGGTTCCTTGATCCCGGCTATCGTCGCTACATCGTCAGGCGTCTGCGTGAGACCTTCGGGTTCAAGGGAACACCCATCGAGGTGTCGATGCGCATCCGGGAGAAGCGGCGAGGACGCTGAATGACCGATGATGCTCGGGACGTGAGGCGGGGATCCGAAGACGATCCCACGCAGGGAGCGGGGGAGACCTCGCAGGAGGAAGTGTCCACGCAGATGCACGGCGATGCGTCAGATGCCCCAGCCTCGGCGGGGGATGACGCTGCCGCCTCGAGCGAGGATTTCTCCTCGGACGATTCGGCGCTCGGTGCCGACTCGAACGTCGGTGTTGCCTCGACCATCGGCGCGGACTCGACTGCCGGTGCCACCTCGAACTCCGGTGCCGCCTCGGCGGGCTCAGCCGAGCAGCACCCGACGGGCGAACGGGCGTGGCATGCGAAGCCGCTGCCGCGGGCACTCATCATCGCACTGACCCTGGCCGGGGTCGCATATGCCCTGATGTTCTTCCGCGGACTCCAGGACATCATCGCCCCCGTGTTCCTGGCCCTGAACTTCTACATAGTCGTCTACCCGCTGCAGAAGTTCCTCACCCGGGTGAAGGTGCCCCGCGCCATCGGCGCCAGCATCTCGGTAGTGCTGGTGCTGTGCATGATCCTCGCGTTCTTCGGCCTCACCGCCTGGTCGGTCGCCGAACTCGTCATCCTCATTCCCAGCTACAGCAACGAACTCGTCACGACCTACCAGAACATGCTCGCGTTCCTCTCCGACATCGGCGTGACCTCCTCGGTGATCGAACAGCAGCTCAGCCAGTTCAACGTCCGCTCGATCATCGACGCCGTCTACCCGCTGCTGACGAACGTGTCGATGGTGGCCGGACTGCTCACGACCGTGGTCATGGCCGTGTTCTTCGTCGCCATGGACTCCTTGGGCATCGACCGGCGGATGCGCATGCTCCTCGACGTCAAACCCGCGTTCTCGACATCATTGGGCGACTTCGCCAGCGGTGTGCGCCGCTACTGGGTCGTGGCCACGATCTTCGGCCTCATCGTCGCATTCCTCGACGTCATCGCCCTGGCGATCATCGACGTGCCGCTGGTGTGGGTGTGGGGCGTGCTCGCATTCCTCACCAACTACATCCCCAACATCGGCTTCGTCATCGGACTGATTCCGCCCGCGCTGCTCGCCCTCGTCGACAGCGGATGGCAGTCGGGACTGTGGGTCATCATCGCCTACAGCGTGCTCAACTTCGTCATCCAAGCGATCATCCAACCGAAGTTCACCGGTGAGTCCGTGGGGGTGACCCCGCTGATCTCGTTTCTCTCGCTGCTGTTCTGGGTGTGGGTCCTCGGCTGGCTGGGTGCGCTCTTGGCGCTTCCGGCCACCCTGCTGCTCAAGGCCCTGCTCGTCGATGCGGACCCACGGGCGAAATGGGTGAACATCCTGCTCGCCTCGGATCCGGAGACGGCACGCGTCGAATCCCAGAAGAGCCTTGTCGAGAGTCGAGCGGGAACATCCCGCTGAGGCCTGACCAGGGACATCTGTCCGAAGGCTGACCAGGGACATCTGTCCGAAAACCGACCGGGCCGGGCTCTCGCTCTCTCGCTTCTGAGTCGATAGCATGAGGTATGGCGAATCTACTGAAGATCCATCCCGAGAACCCGCAGAACCGTTTGATCGAACAGGCGGCGCAGTCCCTGAGGGACGGCGGCCTCATCGCCTATCCGACCGACTCGTGCTATGCGCTCGGCTGTGCGCTCGACAACAAGGCCGGCATCGAGCGGATCACGCGGATCCGCAACCTCGACTCGAAGCACCATTTCACTCTCATGTGCCACGACTTCGCCCAGCTGGGCCAGTTCGTCATCGTCGACAACTCCGACTTCCGGGCGATCAAATCGATGACTCCCGGACCCTTCACCTTCATCATGAAAGCGACGAAGGAGGTGCCGCGGAGGATGATGCACCCGAAGAAGCACTCGGTGGGCGCACGCATTCCGCAGAACGTCACCGCCCTGGCGCTCGTCGAAGCCATGGGGGAGCCGATCCTGTCCTCGACGCTCCTGCTGCCCGATGACGACGATCCGCTCACTCACGCCGAGGATGTCGTCGACCGCATCGGCAACGACGTCGACATCGTCATCGAGTCCGGCACCCCAGGAGTCGTGCCGACCTCCGTCATCGACTTCACCGGTCGCTTTCCCGAGGTCGCCCGGGTCGGCGCCGGGGACGTGTCACGCTTCCTCGACGAGTGAGCGTGACACGTCCCGCTCAGAGCCCGAGGTAGGCGGCCTGCACCTGCGGATTATCAAGCAGTTTCGCGGCATCATCGGCAAGCACCACCCGTCCTTCGGCGAGGACGTAGCCGCGGTGGGCGATCGCCAGCGAGGCCTTGGCGTTCTGTTCGCTGAGCAGCACGCCGATTCCGTTGCTGTTGATCTGGGCCACGGACTCGAGCACCTGTTCGACCACAAGAGGCGCCAAGCCCATCGACGGTTCGTCGAGGATGAGCAGACTCGGATCGGACATGAGTGCCCGGCCGATGGCCACCATCTGCTGCTGTCCGCCAGAGAGTGACCCTGCCGGCTGCTTCGCCTTCTCCTTGAGAATCGGGAACAGCTCGAACACCTCGGCGAGGATCTCCTCGGTGCGGGTGCGATTCCGGTGCGGGTAGGTGCCCAAGCGCAGATTCTTCTCGACCGACATCTTGCCGAACAGGTGCCTTCCCTCCGGACAGTGAGCGATTCCGCGTTTGACGATCGTGTTCGGTCGCGCCCGCCCGATCTGCCGGTCCGCGTAGGTGATCGTGCCCGACCGGGTTCGCAGCAGTCCGCTGATCGTCTTGAACAACGTGGTCTTGCCGGACCCGTTGGCCCCGAGGATGACGGTGAGCTCACCCGGCTTGGCCGTGATGCTGACACCGTGGAGGGCATCTGTCGCGTCATAGCCGGTGCTGACATTCTCAAGGGTGAGCATCAGTTCTCCTCCTGCTTCGTGGATCCGAGATAGGCCTTGATCACGTCCGGATTCGACTGGATCTCGGCTGGCGTGCCCAGGGCCAGCTTCTGGCCGTGGTCGAGGACGAGGATCGTGTCCGCGAGATCCATGATCATCGACATCTTGTGTTCGACGAGGAGGACGGAGACTCCCCGCTGCGGCAGCGAGCGGATGAGGTTGCCGAAGTCCGCAGTCTCCTCCTCCGGGATTCCGCCGGCGGGCTCGTCGAGGAGCATCAGCACGGGTTCGGTGGCGAGTGCCATGGCCACGGCCGTGCGCTTCTGCACTTCCTGCGGCACATTCGATGCCAGGTCGTGCCGGTAGTCCCCGACACCGCAGTACTCGAGCGCCTCGAGGGCCTTGTCTTCGTTGATCCGAGCCTCACGCCGGTGCCGCGGAGTGTGGAAGATCGCATCGAAGATGTTCGACCGCGAACGGACGATCCTGCCCGCCAGGACGTTCTCCAGCAGAGTGCTGTCGTCGAAGAGGTGGGTGGTCTGGAAGGTGCGGGCGATGCCCTCGGCCACGGTCGCATGCGGGGAGGAGTGGGTGATGTCGCGCCCGTTGAAGCTCACCGCTCCTGCGCTCGGGCGATAGAACCCGTGCACGAGGTTGAACAGCGTCGACTTGCCCGCACCGTTGGGGCCGATGACTGCGGTGATGCGTCCTTCCTCGACATCGAGGCTGACATCCTTGACGGCGTCGAGCCCGCCGAAGCGTTTGCCGAGTCCGCGGATTTCGAGCAGAGTCATTTCGTCTCCTCGCTGGTGGTGGTCTCCATCGGTTCTGCGGCGCCCCTGGCCTCGTCGGTGCTGCGGGTCTCGGCGATTCTTCGCCGACGGTTGCGTCGGTCGACGAAGCCGCCCAGGTACCCGACGATCCCGCGCGGGGCGAAGATGACGAGGGCGATGATGATCGGACCGAGCACGATGAACCGGTAGGCCTGGAAGTCCTGGAAGAACTCGAACAGGAACGTCACGATCATGCTGCCGATCAGCGGACCGGCCACCGTGCCCATGCCGCCGACGAGGATGAACATGAGGAATTCGAAGGTCTTGTCCACAGAGGCGGCATCCGGGCCGATGAACCCGACCACGGAGGCGTAGAGGCCGCCTCCGATCCCGCCGAACACGGCCGAGGCGGCGAAGGCCAGCTGCTTGCTCAGACCCACCTTGACCCCGATCGCATCGGCGAGGTCTTCGCTGGTTCGGATGGTCAGCAGCGTCCGTCCGACCCCGGAGCGGCGAATCGCATAGGTGATGTAGACGCAGACGAGGAGGATGACGAAGACGAGGTAGAACATCGCGGTCGGGTCGCTGAAGTCGATGAGGTCGCCGGCCTCGGGGAACTTCACATTGTTGACCCCGGAATGGGCATGGGTCACCGCTTCCCAGCGGCTGATAGTGAGATAGATGATGAACCCGATGGCCATGGTGAAGATCGCGAAGTACTCATCCCGCGTCCGCAGCGCGATGAGACCGGAGAGATAGCCGACGACCGCGGTGCCGATCACGGCGAGGGCGAAGGCCGACCAGAACGACCAGTCGTAGTCGGTGGTGAGCAGTCCGACCGTGTAGGCGCCGATGCCGAAGAAGCCGCCCTGAGCCAGGGACAGCTGCCCGGTGAAGCCGAGGATGATGTTCATGCCGTAGACGGCGATCGCGGCGCACAGGCCGGTGGTGATCACGCGCATGATGTAGTTCTCATCGCCGAATGCCAGCGGTGCCGCCGCGATGATGACGAGCAGCGCCAGGGTTCCGATGTTCCGGGGGTTCTTCAGTGCGCTCATCGCTGCACCGCCTTGGTGAAGAGGCCCGTGGGTCTGATGGCGAGCACCGCCACCAGGACGATGAAGGCCACTGCCTCGCCGACTGCCGAGGAGATGTACGTCGAGGTCATCGTCTCTGCGATCGCCAGGGCGAAGCCGCCGATGATCGCTCCCGGCAGTGAGCCGAGTCCGCCGAGGATGATGATGGCGAAGACCTTGAGATTGAGGGCGTCGCCCATGGTCGGCGAGAGCAGATTGATCGGGGAGACCAGTCCGGCGGCGATGGTCGCCAGCAGCGCCGAGAGGCCGAGGGTGAGCATCGAGACCATGCTCGGATTGATCCCGACGAGGGCCGCACCGGTGCGATCCTGTTCGATCGCCTCGATCGTCTGACCGTGGATGGAGCGCTTGATGAACCAGGTGAGCAGCGCGAGGACGACGACGGCGGTGATGATGATGACGATCCGCTGTGCGGAGATCTCCGCGCCGAGGATGTGGAGGCTGCCCGTGATCGGGGTGTCCATGCGCCTGAAGTCGGCCCCCCAGATCACCTGGGCAAGTGATTGGAAGAAGAACATCGCCCCGACCGCGGCGATCATATGGTGGGTGTGCGGGGAGTTCCGCAGGGGGTGGAAGACGAGCCGTTCGAGCCCGACGCCGACGACGAAGAGGACGAGTGCGGCGATCCCGATGGCGGCCAGATAGGGCACTCCGAGCGTGGCCAGGAAGAAGTACGTGACGTAGGCGCCAAGCATGTAGAGAGCGCCGTGGGCGAGGTTCGGGATGCGCAGCACACCGAAGACGAGCGTCAGACCGATGGCGGCCAGACAGTACACGCCCCCGAGCGCGAGCCCGTTGAAGAGCTGTTGGATGAAGAGAGTCATTGGCGGAAGTCCTCGAAAGACATGGAGCCAGGTGGGCGGAGCATGGCAGGCATGCTCCGCCCGACCTGCGCTCAGGGCGAGATCACACGGTGGGCATCACTGAGGGTCGATCAGGAGCGTCGGGTCACTTCGTGTCCGAGACCTGTTCGACGGGCACCTTGTTGTACTTCTCGTCCTCGTCTAGGTAGGCAACCTCGAGCTCCTGGTTGAGCAGGTGACCCTGATCAGTGATCTCCGTCGGGAATCCCGTGACCTTGTATTTGTCGTCGACCTCGGCCAGGGCGTCGCCGATCGAGCCGCGGATCTTCTCCGGGTCGTCCGTCGACCCGGCCAGTTCCATGGCCTTGGCGATGATCGCCACGCCTTGGTAGTTGAGGGCTGTCTCGCTGGTCGCGACCTTGTCTTCGCCGGCCTTGTCGGCGAACTTCGTGAGGAAGTCCTCTGTGCCCGGGTCCTCGTATTCGTCGACGGGCAGCACACCGACGGATTTGGTGAGGTTCTCGATGTCGGTGACCGTGGCCATTTCGTTGAGTTTGGCCTGGTCCATGACGATGAAGCTGCGTTCGAATCCCTGCTTGCGCGCTTCTTCCATGATCAGTGCGGTCGGCTGTGAGGGTCCGCCGACGAACATGGCATCCGGCTTCTCGGCCAAGGCTTTGGACACCGGCCCGGCGAAGTCGGACACGGTGGCGTAGTCGACGCTGTTGTCGGCGCCGACCTCCCCGTCGGAGGCCTTCCACTCGTCGGTGATGGCTTTGGTCCACTGCTGACCGTATTCGCTCTGGGTGCCGAGGAGGGCGAGCTTCTTCCCGCCGTGCTCCATCGCCTGTTCCGTGAACGGCTTGGCATAGGACTCGAAGTTGGGCGGGATCATCATCGTCAGCGGATTGTCGGCCTGCACGATCGCCGGGTCGGAGGTATAGGCCGAGACCAAGAAGTTCGACCGACCGGAGTTGATCTGCTGGATCGCCTTGATCGCCCCCGCGTTCGGCGACACGACGACGGGCGCCTCGTCCTGATCGGCCAGCCGTTGGGCATTGCTGGCCGCCGTCGAGGGCGCGTATTTGTCATCGAGTGACTTGAGTTCGATCGTGACCGGGTTCCCATCGATCTCGACGCCGTCGGCATTGAGATCGTCGACCGCCATCTCGAGACCCATCTTGACGTTCTCACCATAGGCGGCACCGCCGCCGCTGAGGGGACCGGTGTACCCGATGACGACGGAATCGCCGCTGCCGGAATCACCGCCGCCGCCACAGGCGGCGAGTGAGAGCGCGAAGGTGCCGACGACGGCGGCCGCCAGAAGACGGCGTGAACGGTTTCGCGAGACTGAGATCATCTTTTCTCCTTTGAAAAGCACGAATGGTGCGGACGGACTCGCAAACGAGCCTGCCCAGACCGGTTGGTTCCGGGGTGTCATCGGTGACCGGTCCCGGAGCCGATCTCGACGGGAAATCGATATTGGCTGACTTGAACCCTTCCAAATGCAAAATGTGATGTCAATCATATCGGCGAAGATTTTTGAACGTTCGATAATTCTTGGCAGATTGTCGTTGCCCGAACTCTGAGCAATCAATCGTTCAGTCGCGGAAAATGGTCTAGAGTGAAACGAAACCAGCGATTCAAAGGAGATTCTTCATGACTCGAACAGCAATCGTCACCGGCGGCGGACGCGGCATCGGTGCGGCCATCGCCAAGCGTCTGAGCTCGGACGGACTCAAGGTCGCTGTGCTCGATATGGGCCCGACCGAGGACACCGTCTCAGCCATCACCGCGGCAGGGGGAGAGGCGCTCGGCCTCGAAGCAGACGTCTCCGACGAGTCATCGGTCAAGGCCGCCGTCGACCAGGTCGCCCAGACTCTCGGCGCACCTACCGTGCTCATCAACAACGCCGGCATCCTGCGCGACAACCTGCTGTTCAAGATGACGTACGAGGAGTTCGACAAGGTCCTCTCCGTGCACCTCGGCGGAGCGTTCAACATGGCCAAGGCGGTGCAGTCCTACATGGTCGAGGAGAAGTTCGGTCGCATCGTGTCGATGTCGTCGACCTCGGCGCTGGGTAACCGCGGGCAGACCAACTACTCGGCAGCCAAGGCCGGCATTCAGGGGATGACGAAGACCTGGGCGATCGAACTCGGAAAGTTCGGCGTCACGGCCAACGCTATCGCACCCGGCTTCATCGAGACCGATATGACCAAGGCCACCGCCGAGCGGGTGGGTGTGAGCTTCGATGACTTCGTCACCGCTGCGACCAAGGAGATCCCGGTCGCCCGTTCCGGCAAGCCGGAGGACATCGCCCACACCGCGTCCTTCCTGGCCTCCGAAGGAGCAGGATTCGTCTCCGGACAGGTCATCTACGTCGCCGGCGGCCCGAAGGCCTGACCCGGTCCGGCCACTCCCACCCATGCTCCACCGCTGTGAAAGGTTTGAACCATGAGAGAAGCAGTCATCGTCTCGACCGCCAGGACGCCGATCGGCAAGGCCTACCGGGGTGCCTTCAACGACACCCAGGCGCAGGAGCTGGCCGGTCATGCGATCAAGCACGCCGTCGAACGGGCCGGACTGGAAGGCGGTGAGGTCGAGGACGTCATCCTCGGTGCCGCACTGCAGCAGGGAAGCCAGTCGACGAACATCGGCCGACAGGGCGCACTGCGCGCAGGTCTGCCGACGACCGTGCCCGGCATGTCGATCGATCGTCAGTGCTCCTCGGGTCTGATGGCGATCGCCACGGCCGCGAAGCAGATCCTCGTCGACGGCCAGGAGATCGCCGTCGGCGGCGGCGTGGAGTCGGTGTCGCTCGTGCAGAACGACAAGATGAACACGTTCAGGGCCAAGGATCCGTGGCTTGAGG
Source organism: Brevibacterium sp. CCUG 69071 (assembly GCF_021023135.1). Taxonomy (GTDB): domain Bacteria; phylum Actinomycetota; class Actinomycetes; order Actinomycetales; family Brevibacteriaceae; genus Brevibacterium. Next base: position 1,107,996 of record NZ_PGFV01000001.1, on the reverse strand, counting down.
AGAAGGTGCCCGGCCTCTACTACCCGATGCTCGCCACCGCCGAAGTGGTCGCCGAGCGCTACGGCGTGAGCCGGGAAGCCCAGGACGAGTACTCCCTGTCCTCGCAGCAGCGCACCGCCGCCGCGCAGGAGGCCGGTCGGTTCGATGCGGAGATCGTGGCGCTGCCGACGACGGAGGTCGTCGTCGACAAGGCGACCAAGGAGACCTCTCGACAGGACGTCGTGCTCGACGCCGATGAGGGCAACCGCCCCTCGACGACTCTCGAGAGCCTGGCAGGACTCAACCCCGTGCTCGAACCCGGGGTCGCCTCGAAGGTGCCGAGCATCACGGCCGGCAACGCCTCACAGCTCTCCGACGGATCGTCGGCCTCGGTGCTCATGTCGGGCGATGAGGCCAGCCGTCGCGGCCTCGAGCCGCTGGGCATCTATCGGGGCATGGCCGTGGCCGGCTGTGATCCCGACGAGATGGGCATCGGTCCGGTCTTCGCGATCCCGAAGCTGCTCAAGACCCACGGACTCTCGATCGACGACATCGGTCTGTGGGAACTCAATGAGGCCTTCGCGGTCCAGGCGCTGTACTGCCGAGACCGTCTGGGCATCGACCCGGAGAAGTACAACGTCGATGGCGGAGGCATCTCGGTCGGACACCCCTACGGCATGACCGGTGCCCGACTCGTCGGGCACGCGCTGATCGAAGGTCGACGTCGCGGCGTGAAGTTTGTCGTCGTCACCATGTGCATCGGCGGCGGGCAGGGAGCTGCGGGACTCTTCGAAGTCTGCTGAGTCGCAGGCCCACCCGCAGGCCCACCACCTCCGTATTCGTTAGACTCGATCCGTGGCAGCGATCGACAAGGACATTCTCCGTTTGGCCCTTCCGGCTCTCGGAGCCCTGATCGCCGAACCCGTTTTCCTGCTCTCGGATACGGCCATGGTGGGCCACCTCGGCGCCGGGGCCCTGGGATCGCTGGCGATCGCCTCGACGATCCTGCAGACGGTTCTCGGGCTGATGGTCTTCCTCGCCTATGCGACGACCCCACGGGTGGCCAAGCGCATGGGTGCGGGAGACCGGCCCGGGGCGATCACGGCCGGATTCGACGGCATCTGGCTCGCGCTGTGCACCTCGGTACTGCTCGTGGCGATCGGGCTGCCCCTGCTCTCGCCGGTGATCGCCGCCTTCGGCCCCGACGCCGAGACCGCCGCCGGCGCACATTCCTACCTCGCCATCTCTTGGTGGGGACTGCCTTTCATGCTCACCGTCGTCGCGGCGACCGGACTGCTGCGTGGCCTCCAGGACACGAAGACGCCGCTGATCGTGGCGGCGGCCGGCTGTGTTGCCAATATCGGCCTCAACGCACTGTTCATCTACGGCTTCGACATGGGCGTCGCGGGTTCCGCGCTGGGCACGGTCATCGCCCAGGCCGGCATGTGTGCGGTCTACCTGACCATCTCGATCCGCGCGGCTCATCGCCTCCACGCCAGCGTCCGACCCGATTGGTCCGGTGTCTTCACCTCGGCGAAGACCTCGGGGTGGCTGCTCGTGCGCAACGCCTCCCTGCGTGCGGCGCTGATCATCCTCGTGTTCATTGCGACCTCGATGGGCACCACGGAGCTCGCCGCGATCCAGGTGGCCCAGAGCATCTTCTTCGCCCTTGCCCTCGCCCTCGATTCGCTGGCCATCGCCGGGCAGGCGATGATCGGTCTGCAGCTGGGGGCCGGAAACACCGATGCCGTCGCGGCCATCAATCGCCGCCTCTGCCTGTGGGGGATCGTGTTCGGCGTCATCGTCGGCGTCATCCTGCTCGCCGGGTCCGGGATCATCCCGCGCGGATTCTCCTCCGACCCGGACGTCATCACGGTCCTCGCGGGACTCCTGCCGATCCTCGCGCTGAGCATGCCGATCGCCGGGTATGTGTTCGTCCTGGACGGAGTCCTCATGGGCGCCGAGGATGCACGCTACCTTGCTCTGGCACAATTGATTGCGGTGGGCGGATACGCTCTCCTGCTGATCCCGACCGTCGACATCTGGCCCGGGGCAGCCGGACTGTGGGCCGCCTTCAGCATCGGATTCGTGGGCCTGCGCGCGGTGACCTTGGGATGGCGGGTCCGCAACCGCGATTGGATCACCCGCGCCGTCGAAAAGGGGATTTCATGAACGAAGGCCAGAACCGCAGCGATGAGACCGCCGAGGTGGGGGCGAAGGACCGCGAAACGTTGCGGAACCGGATCCGGCCGCTGCCGTCCGAGACCGCCGATGAGACCTTTCTGCCGTTCCTCGACCTGTGCTTCAACTGGTCGATGGATAAACCGCGGATCGAGCTCGAGGAGCTGGCGCAGCGCGAGGATGCCGCCTTCTACTACAAGGGATGGGGTCGACGCGGCGATATCGCCGTCGCTGCCCGAGCCGATGAGGACTCCGAGTCCGAGATCATCGGACTGGCCTGGCTGCGGCTGGCCGATATCGACGCGGTCATCGACAAGCGCGACAGGACCGTCAAGGACGGCACCGCAGCCGGCAATGACACGGGAACCGACGACACGGGCGCCGACGACAACACCGGAAACAACGACGACACGGAAGCCGACGGCGACCTCATCGACAACACCGTCAGTTCGGCGGAAGAGAGCGCCGACGACAGCGACAGTGCCAGCGGCGAGGGAGACAACGGACCCTTCACCGGCTATGGCTGGGTCGCAGCAGACATCCCCGAACTCTCGATCGCCGTCCTGCCCGATCACCAGTCACAGGGCATCGGGGGAGCCCTCCTCGACGTCGTCTGCACGCTGGCTCGGATCAGCGGCTTCCCGGCCGTGAGCCTCTCCGTCGAAGACGGCAACGGGGCGGCCCATCTCTACCACGACCTGGGATTCGTCTCGGTGGGACGCCACGGCAACTCGGACATCCTCGTCCGCCGCCTCACCACCGACTGAACGCCGGGCGCTTCACCACCGAGCGGAAGTCAGCCGCCTCACCAGCGACCGACGTCAGCGCCATGGTCTCAGCGGCGCGGCCTCAGCGGCGCGGCAGCTCGGGCAGCTCCAGCTCATTCAGCCAGGGATGGACCACCTCGGCGACGTCACGGCCCGCCACCTGGGTGACGCACTCGATGAAGTCAGCGGTCTCGACCGAACCGTGCCGGTGCTTCGTCGTCCACTCGCCGATCGCGGTGAAGAACGCCTCATCGCCGATCGTCAGCCGCAGGGCGTGCAGACACAGGGCACCGCGCTTGTACACGCGGTCATCGAACATATCCGGCCCGCCCGGGTCGCCGAGCATGATGTCCTGCGGCTGAGCCGCCAAGGCCTCTCTCCAGGACTCCGCACAATCATCGGCGCTGCCGCGCCCGGACTCCTCGGACCACAGCCACTCGGCATAGCAGGCGAATCCCTCGTTGAGCCAGATGTCGGCCCAGCGGCGCGGGGTCAGCGAATTGCCGAACCACTGGTGGGCCATCTCATGGGCGACGAGGCGTTCGGCCTCCCACTCGGGGCCGAGATGATTGGGTCCGAGCACCGACAGCGGCTGGGACTCCAAGGGGATCTCGAGCTCGTCATCGGTCACGACCACGTCGTAGACCTCGAAGGGGTAGGGGCCGAACCGGTCGATGAACAGGTTCATCATCCGATGCTGGATCCGCAGCCGGGTGGCCGCCCGCAGCCAGTGCTCACCGGCGTAGAGACCCAGCGGGACGGGGGCCTCGGGGTACCGATCCTCGGCGGCGATCTGCGAGTGCCGGTACCGGCCGATCTGGATCGTGGCCAGGTAGCTGGCCAGCGGCGTCGTCGATTCGTAGGTCCAGGCGGTCCGCCCGGCCTTGCGCACCTTGTCGGTGAGCCGACCGTTGGAGACAACTGTGTACTCGGACTCGGTGAGCAACCTGATCCGGTACTTCGACTTCTCCGACGGGTGGTCGTTGCAGGGGAACCACGTCGAGGCGCCGACCGGCTGACCAGCTACGAGCACACCGTCCTCGAGCTCCTCCCAGCCGATATCGCCCCAGGTTCCGATCGCCGGACGGGGGTTGCCGACGTAGGCGATGTCGATGCGCACCGGCTGGTTCTTGTGCAGTGCTCCCGTCGACAGACGCAGCTTCTTCCCGCGGGTCGAGAACCGCACTTTGGAACCGTTGACGCTGGCCTTGGTCACCCGCAGACCGGTGAGGTCGAGGACGATGCTCGAGGTGTCCGTGAGCACGCGCCCGGTCAGGACGGCCTTCGCGGAGAGGCGATTCGGACCGATCCGGTAGTCGAGATCGAGATCGTAGTGGTCGATCCTCAACTCGGTGCTGCCGACCCCTGGAGTGTAGGGATCAAGCATGTGCTCGTCCTGCTTCTGCGGCGTCGGATTCTTCGTGTTCGTCGAGGGCGGGAAGTTCTGGTGCATCAACCCAGGGTATGACAGGATTGCCGCTGAAGTACGCATGGGCGGGCACGAATTCGCCGCGCATGACCAGTGAGGTCGCGCCGACGGTCGCATTCGTGCCCAGCGTTGAGGCGGGCAGGATCACGCTGTTGGGGCCCAAGGTCGCACCGGATTCGAGTTCGACGGCGTCGAGGCTCATCACCCGGTCGTGGAACAGGTGGGTCTGGACCACGCAGCCGCGGTTGATGGTCGAATTGTCGCCGAGGTGGACGAGGTCCGTCTCCGGCAGCCAATAGGACTCGCACCAGACCCCGTGCCCGATCTTCGCGCCCATCGCCCGCAGGTACCAGACGATGGCGGGGGTGCCCACGGCGTTGCGGGTGAACCACGGGGCGGCGACGAGTTCGACGAAGCAGTCGGCAACCTCGTTGCGCCAGATGAACGAGGACCACAGGGGGTGCTCCCCGTCCTTGATGCGGCCGACGCAGATCCATTTGGCGGCCACGGCCAGTCCCGCGGCAACCGCGCCGGCAGCCATCATCACCACGCCCGAGGTGAGCAGGGCGAGGGCGATGGTGCCGAAGAACGAACCGTCCCCGGCTGCCGTACCGGCTGTCTCAGCCGCGCCGGAACCGTCCGATCCGCCCCATCCGCCCGGCAGAGCGAGCAGGGACCAGATCGTGAGGATGACGGCGGCGATGAGTGCCCCACCGGCCAGCACCGAGGTGATCCGCAGGGTCTCGAAGAATCCGCGGGCCATCTTGACCCCGAGCTTCGGCGCATAGGTCAGCGTCTCGTCCGCATCGACCGAGGCCCGGCGCAGCTGCACCGGGGGAGACCCGAGCCAGGAGGAGCCCTTCTTCGCCTTCGCCGGTGCCGCCGAGAGCACGGCGACCAGGGAGTTCTTCGGCACCCGGCGTCCGGGTGAGGCGATGCCGGAGTTGCCGAGGAAGGCGCGTTTGCCGACCTTCGCCCGGCCCGCGCGCATCCAGCCGTGGCCGAGTTCGTAGCTGGCGACCATCGTGTCATCGGCGAGGAAGGCGCCGGCGGCGATGGTCGTCATCTTCGGCACGAACACCACGGTCGAGATCTCCGTGCCGGGTCCCACCTTCGCCCCGAGGAGGCGCAGCCACCAGGGGGTGAGCATGGAGGCGTAGAGAGGGAAGAGGAGGTCACGGGCGAGGTCGAGCAGACGCTCGGTCGCCCACACCCGGTAGCCGCGGGCGGAGCGGACCGGGAATTCGCCCTCTTCCATTCCGATCGCCAGGATCCGCACGGAGGCGAGGATGAACAGGGCCGTGCAGACGAACCAGATGCAGGCCACGGCCGGTGACCAGGCGAGCAGCAGCCACGGGGATTCGAGCACCTCGATCCCGGAGACGGCGAGCATGAGTGCCAGGCCGGGCACCGCGGCGAGATAGGGCAGGGCCGCATTCAGCTGCGAACCGATGGCATAGAAGAGGAAGGGCAGACGTCTGCGCTCAGGGGGCGCCGGCCAGGTCTTCTTCGCCTTGCCGACCCGCACGGCCGGGGAGCCGGAGTAGATCTGGTTCTTCCGCACCCGACCGGTCACGGCGGAGCCGGCCTCGACGAGTGCCCCGGGGCCGACTCGGGTCCCGGGCATGAGGGTGGAGCGGGCGCCGACCGTGGCATGGGCTCCGACCTCGATGTCGCCGATGCGCAGCAGATCGCCGTCGACCCACCAGCCCTTGAGGTCGACCTCGGGTTCGATGGCCGCCCCCTCGCCGAGAGTGAGGAAGCCGGTGACCGGGGGAGCCGAGTGCAGGTCCGCATCGGGACCGATCCGGTTGCCCAGCAGCTTCGCGTACCAGCTGACCCAGGGGGCGCTGGCCACGGAGACCGCGGCGGCGAGGTCGTTGATGTGCTCGGCCAGCCACAGACGTTTGTGCACCCATCCCGACCGGGGATAGTCCCCGGGGGTGATGCCGAGCATGAGCAGCCGCGCCGCGAGTGCGGAGATGAGCATCCGTCCCCAGGCGGTGACGAAGACGAGGAAGAGGACGATGACGACCGGCCAGGGCGTCACCGGCAGGTCCGCACCCAGTGAGGCGCCGAGGTTGGCCAGCAGCATGGCGATGACGACCCACCTGACCCCGCCGAGGATATGGACCGGAATCGCCAGCAGCGTCTGGAAGGCCTGCATCCCCTTCGAGGTCCGGCCGATCGTGCGGCGCGGTCGGGCGGGGGCGGCCGCGCCCTCCCCGCCGAGGCAGACCGTTGCCAGTGCCCCGAAGCGCGGATGAGCGTAGATGTCGCCGACGGTCACGCTCGTATGCCGTGTGCGCAGCCGCGAGACCAGTTGGGCGGCGGTCAGGGAGCCGCCGCCGGCGGTGAAGAAGTCCGTGGCATTGCCCGGTCTGGTTCCGAGGACGGAGGCCCATTGTTCGGCGATCCATTCGGTGTCGGAGTCGTAGAACTCATCCGAGTCCTCGCCGGTCTCAGCATCGCCGACCGGCCAGGGCAGAGTGTTGCGGTCGACCTTGCCGGAGGTCTTCGTCGGCAGCTCTTCGATCAGCGCCAGCCGGGGCACGAGGGCGGCGGGCAGTTCGCGGCGCAGCTGCGCCTCCCATTTGGCGATGCGCGGATGGGCCTCGGCGCTCGCCGCTTCCTCCCGACCGCTTGCGGCGAGGTAGCCGATGAGGATGTCCGTCCCGGCGGGTGTCTTCTTCACCGCGGCGGCGGCTCCTTCAACCCCGGGCAGGGCCTGGAGGGCGGCATCGATCTCACCGAGTTCGATCCTCCGGCCGCCGAGCTTGATCTGCTCATCGGCGCGTCCGACGAAGATCAGTCCCTGCGAGTCATTGACCACGAGGTCTCCGGAGCGGTACGCCCGTTCCCAGCCGAGGCTGGGCATGGACGCGAACTTCTCTGCGTCCTTGGCCGGGTCGAGGTACCGGGCGAGGCCGACCCCGCCGATGATGAGCTCACCGGTCTCGCCCTCGGCGACGGGCAGACCCTGTGTGTCGACGACGGCCAGTGCCCAGCCGTCGAGGGGCAGGCCGATGCGCACCGGCTCCGTGCCGTCGAGCATCGCACCGCAGGCGACGACGGTCGCCTCGGTGGGTCCGTAGGTGTTCCACACTTCGCGGTCGTCGTCGCTGAGCCGGCGACCCAGCTCCGGGGGACAGGCCTCGCCGCCGAAGATGAGGAGTCGGACGTTGTCGAGGCTCTCGGCCGGCCACAGGGCGGCCAGGGTCGGCACCGTTGAGACCACGGTGATCTGCCGCGAGGACAGCCACGGTCCCAGGTCCATGCCGGATTTGACGAGTGTGCGCGGGGCGGGCACCAGGCAGGCGCCGTGCCGCCAGGCCAGCCACATCTCCTCACAGCTGGCGTCGAAGGCCACGGACAGCCCGGCGAGCACGCGGTCACCTGGACCCAGCGGTTCGGCCTGACAGAACATGGCCGCCTCGGCGTCGACGAAGGCCGCGGCGCTGCGATGGGTCACGGCCACGCCCTTCGGGGTGCCGGTCGAACCGGAGGTGAAGATCACCCAGCAGTCGTCGTCGGGCTGCGGGGAGCGCAGCTGCGAACGGTCGAGGGGAGCGCGGTCGGTGCGGGATTCGATGCTGGGACCGGCGGTGATCACTCCGGTCACGGCCGCCTCGGCGAAGACCGTGCGGGCCCGCTCATCGGGATCGTCGACGTCGACGGGGACGTAGGCGGCGCCGAGCATCATCGTGGCCAGGATCGACAGGTACAGGTAGACCGAACCCGAGGGCACACGCACACCGACCTTGTCACCGGGGCCGATGCCGTGGGCGGACATCTCGAGTGCGAGGTCGCGGATGGCGACGATGATCTCGGAGTAGCTGAGCACTCGGGTTCCGTCGTCGATCGCGGGCTGATCGCCGTGGGCGCCCGCTGTCTCGAGGAGGATGTCGACGAGCGTGCGATCCTCACGGGGACGCGGTCCCGCCGGAAACTGCGGAGTCGCGGGGGACTGGCCCGTCGCGGGGAACTGGTCCGCCGCCGGCTCCGGAGGAGCTGCGGAGAGCTGCGGATCGGCGGGAGAGCGCTGAGCGTCTGGGTGCTGCGGAGTGGATGCGGTCACTGAACTTCCGGGTCGATCTCGCTGGGCTGCGACAGTGGCTTTGCCGACGGATATCGTTGTCGACCTTACTCAGTTCAGGTGTCTCAAAGGTGAACAGCCTCGCTCTTCGGCCGCGTCCGTGATAGATGTGAATCACTGACCTTTTCGACGACGAGGAGCACACCCATGGTCACAGTCTTCACCAACGCCGCAGTCTTCGACGGAACCCGGTTCCTGCCCGGGCGACGCGATGTCGTCGTCGACGGGGACGCGGTCACCGCGATCACTGAGCCCGGACAGGGCTCCCACAATGCCGACGACACCTTCGTCGACTGTGCGGGCCAGACGATCATCCCCGGGGTCATCGACTGTCACGTGCACCTGACGAGCACAGGGGCGGGCAACACCTCGTCCTTCCACGATCCCTTCTCCCTCCAGTTCTACAACTCGGTCGCCCACATGGACGCGACCCTCAAGGGCGGAGTCACCACGGTCAGGGATGCCGGCGGCACCGATCTGGGGGCGAAGGTCGCCGTCGAGACCGGGGTGGTCCGCGGACCTCGGCTGTCCATCGCGGTCAACATCATGTCCCAGACCGGCGGTCACGGTGACTTCCACCTCGTCTCGGGTGCCGAATCGCCGTTCCTGGCACCTCATCCCGGGCGCCCCTCCGGAGTCGCCGACGGGCTCGAAGGGGTCCAGCGCAAGGCTCGGGAGCTCCTGCGGGCCGGGGCCGATCACATCAAGATCTGCTCCACCGGGGGAGTGCTCTCACCCCGCGACGATCCCCGCCACTCCCAGTTCAGTGAGACTGAGATCGCGGTCATCGTCGCCGAGGCGGCCGCCCAGGGAGCGCACGTGATGTCCCATGCCCAGGGCGCTCCCGGAATCAAGAACGCCGTCCGAGCCGGGGTCCGTTCGATCGAGCACGGCATCTACCTCGATGACGAAGCCATCGACCTCATGCTCGAGCACGGCACCTTCCTGGTCCCGACCCTGCAGGCTCCGCAGGCCGTGATCAAGGCCGCCGAGGCGGGAGTCGCCCTACCGGAGGCCGTGGTCGAGAAGGCCCGCACCGTCGTCGAAGCCCACCAGGAGTCGACCGTGCGCGCCCACGAGGCGGGGGTGCAGATCGCCATGGGCACCGATGCCGGAGTGGGTCCTCACGGGGAGAACCTCGAGGAGATAAGCCTGCTGGCCGGGGCCGGTCTGTCGACGACTGAGGCGCTCGCCGCCGGCACCTCGGTGGCGGCGGCGCTGCTCGGTGAGGATCGGGTGGGTCGGATCGGTGAAGGCAGCCTCGCCGACCTCGTCCTCATCGACGGGGACCTGCGCACCGATGCCGTGCGAGGAATCGAGGATCGGGTGCATGCTGTCTACCTCGGCGGTGCGTCCGTGTGAGGGCAGACTAACCTCAGTGTCGTACAATCGAGGGGTGAGCACCAGAGAACCTGCCGGCACCGATTCCCGATGAACCCACTCGATTGGTCGTTCCCGATCGCCGTCACCTGGCTCATCCTGTTCGGCATCATCCTGGCCCGTGCCGGGGGCACCTACCTGCTGGGCCGGTTGGCGCGCACGGGCATCCGCAAGATCAATCGTGTCGACAAGATCATGTCGGGATCGAAGTACCGCAGGGCCGAGGAGATGATCGACCGTTTCGGTGCCCCGGTCATCGCCCTGAGCTTCCTGATGATCGGCGTGCAGACGGTGCTCAACCTCGCCGCCGGCACGAGTGCGATGCGCCTGCGACGCTACCTTCCGGCACTGGTCGTGGGCGGCTCCCTGTGGGCGCTCATCTACTCGACCGTCGGTCTCATCGGCTTTAAGGCGCTGGCCCGAGCCTACGAGGTGGCGCCGGGCCTGACGATCGGCGTGGGTGCGTGCTTCGTGCTGGCCATCGGCGGGCTGTTCATCGGCCTGCGGAAGAAGGACGGGACGCCGGCGGCGGAGGCACCGGACGCCGAGGCGGAGACCGCCTGAAACTGAGACCTGCCGAGTCTCGGACTTCCTGAGGTTCAGACCTGCTGAGGCTCGGAACTGCTGAGGCTCAGACCTCTTCGGTCATGTCCTCGAGTTCGATGCCCTTCGTCTCCGGCACCTTCCACCACACGAAGAAGAAAGACAGCACCGCGAAGAGCGCGTAGAAGCCGTAGGCGAAGCTCAAGCTGATATCGGCGAAGATCGGGAACGTCGTCGAGATGGCGAAGTTCGCGACCCACTGCGCGGCCGCGGCGACCGCCAGGGCTCCGGCCCGGATCCGGTTGGGGAACATCTCGCCCAACAGCACCCACACCAGCGGCCCCCAGGTCGCGCCGAAGCCGACGACGAAGACATTGGCGGAGATGAGCGCGATGATCGACCACGGTGCTTCGAGCTGGGCTGCGGTGGTGCCGTCGGCGGCGGTGACGAGCTCGGCGAAGGAGAAGGCCACGGCCATCATCGCCAGGGAGAGTCCCATGAGGAACGACCCGGCCAGCAGCATCTTCCGACGCCCGAGGCGATCGACGAGGAGGATCGCCACGATCGTCACGAGGATGTTCGTCACCGAGGTGATCACCGAGGTCAGCAGGGCACTGGATTCGTCGAAGCCGACTGACTTCCACAGCGTCGTCGAATAGTAGAAGATCACGTTGATGCCGACGAACTGCTGGAACACCGAGAGCAGGATGCCGATCCACACGATCGGTTTGAGGCCGAAGCGCTTGCCCACGAGATCGCGGAAGGATTCGCGATCCTCGCGGCGGATCGAGTCCCGGATGCGCTCGATCAGCGGAGCGGTCTCGAGCACACCGGTGAAGTCGCGCAGCACCCTGGCCGCGTCGTCTTCCCGTCCTCTGGCGACGAGGAAGCGGGGAGATTCCGGCAGCCCGAGGGCCATGAGTCCGTAGACGAGGGCCGGGAGCGCCTCGACCATGAACATCCAGCGCCAGGTCTCGATGCCGAACCAGAACTGGGCACCCGCGCCGCCGGAGACGGAGGCGAGCAGGGCATTGGAGAGCAGGGCGGCGAAGATTCCGGTGACGATCGCCAGCTGCTGCAGCGACCCGAGGCGACCGCGGACGCGCGCCGGGGACACCTCGGCGATATAGGCCGGAGCGATCACCGAGGCGGCGCCGACACCCAACCCGCCGACCATCCTCCAGATGATGAGGTCGGTGACCCCGAAGGCCAGCCCGGAGCCGATTGCGGAGACGAAGAACAGGATCGCTGCCACGACCATCACCGGCAGGCGCCCGTAGCGGTTGGCCAGGTTGCCGGCGAACCAGGCTCCGAGCGCGCAGGCGATGAGCGCCGAGGAGACCGCGAAGCCCTTGAGCCCGGCCCCGAGGGCGAACTCCTCGGCCAGGGCATCGACGGCACCGTTGATGACCGCAGTGTCGAAGCCGAAGAGGAATCCGCCGAGCGCCGCGGCCACGGAGATGCCGATGATGCGGGAATTCAGCCGCTCGGCGCCGTGAAGTCGCTCGGGATCGGGTCGTGTCGAGGGCATCGCGGCCTCCAGATGGGTCGGTACTCGCGCGGGTCGGCGCTCGCGCGGGGTGCGGGTCGGTACTCGCGCGGGTCGGCGCTCGCGCGGGGTGCGGGTCGGTGGACAGCCCCCAGCGTAGGCGAGCGGGCACGCACTGTGCTGGGGCCACCTCGGTGCGTCTGCCGGTCTCCTGGTGATTCGCCTCACCGGAACGGGTGGCTCGTCCGCTCGGCGGGCCGCTGTGCTACCGGTCGTTGCCATTCAGTAGAGTGAAGAACCGTCGACGTCGACGTGACGAGTGACCTTCCTGCGCAGGGGCGGGTGATCGTCCTGCACGAGAGATAGGGGAGACCCGGATGACCGTTGCCTGGTGGAGCATCATCCCATTCGTTCTGCTGCTCGGCTGCATTGCGGTGCTGCCGTTGATTCCGGCGACTGAGAAGATCTGGGATCGCAACCTCGTCAAGCTCATCGTCGCCCTCGTGCTCGGGATCCCGATCGCCGTGTGGTTCGTGCTCGGCGGGGAGGGTGCGACAGTGGCTCATGCTCTGCTCGAGTACTTCCAGTTCATCGTGCTCGTCGGCAGCCTGTTCGTGGCCTCGGGAGGGATCTTCCTCGTCGGCGACATCAAGGCGACCCCGCGCAATAACACGGTGTTCCTGGCCATCGGCGGCCTCCTCGCTTCGTTCATTGGAACTACGGGTACGGCGATGCTGCTCATCCGTCCGATCCTCAACACCAATCAGGACCGTATGCATCGCATGCACACGGTCGTGTTCACGATCTTCATCGTCGCCAACTGCGGTGGGCTGCTCACACCTCTGGGCGATCCGCCGCTGTTCCTCGGAATGCTGCGCGGGGTCCCCTTCGAATGGACCTTCGGGCTGTGGCCGTACTGGCTGTTCGTCAATGCCATCCTGCTCATCAGCTACTACGCCCTCGACCGGAAGATGTATTCGCGGGAACCCGACGAGGCGCTGGCGAAGGACGCCGAATATGTCACGAAGCTCGGGCTGCGGGGAGCCAGCGGCCTCGTCTTCCTCGCCGTGATCATCGTGGCCGTGGCCTTCATCCCCTCGGTGGACGTCCATGCGATCGAGTCCGGGCATGCGGGCTTCGCCGGTTTCGTTCCTTGGCGTGAGGTGGTGATGATCGTTGCGGCGGCCACCTCCTTCCTGCTCGGGGACCGCGGCGCCCGATTCAACCTCAACAAGTTTACCTGGGCGCCCATCCTCGAAGTCGGGGCGCTGTTCATCGGCATCTTCCTCACGATGATGCCTGCTCTGCAGTACCTGGGGCAGGTCGCCCACAAGCTGCCGCTGAGTGAGATCACCCTGTTCATCTTCACCGGTGGACTGTCCTCTGTGCTCGACAATGCGCCGACCTATGTGACCTTCTTCGAGATGGCCGCCCAGATTCCGGGGGAACCGCAGGTGGCAGGGGTTCCCGAGACCCTGCTCATCGCCGTGTCCTTGGGTGCGGTGATGGGCGGAGCCGTGACGTACATCGGCAATGGGCCGAACTTCATGGTGAAATCCGTTGCGGACTCCGCGGGCGTGGTGATGCCGAGCTTCGGCGGCTACGTCGGGTGGTCGTTCACGCGGCTCGTGCCGATCCTTGCCGCGATGGTGCTCATCTTCATGACCGAAGGCCCGTGGTGGAAGGTGCTGGGAATCCTCGTCGTCGCGCTCATCCTCGTTCGCGCCGGTCTCGATATCCGCAGGGCCGCCTCGGCGCGGGTCGTGGGGCATCCAGGGGGCGGGACAGAGTCCAGGACCGGTACCGGTTCGGTCAACGACCAGGGCACGGGAACGGGAGAGCCGTCCCGATGATCGATCACATCGGGGCCTGCGGATGAGCGGCCGGAGAGGGGCGGGTCTGCGTCCGATCGCCGGGGTCGGCATCTACTTCAGCAGCAACGGGCTGGTGTTCGCCGCCCTCCTGCCCTGGTATCCCCTCATGGTCGAACGCCTCGACTTGAGTTCCTGGGCATTCGGACTCGTCGTCGCCTGCTTCGCCTTCGGGGCGATCGCGTCCTCGGTGATCCCGTCGAAGCTGATTGCGCGGTTCGGGGCGAACGCGGTCGTCGTCGCCGGGACGATCCTGCTCGGCCTGGCTGTGGCGAGCACCGCCTGGTCGGTCAACGGCTGGATGATGGCCGCCTGCCTCTTCCTCGTCGGGTTCTTCGATGCGATCGTCGACGTCGCGCAGAACGTGGTCGGCATCGCGGTGCAGGAGAGGCTCTCGCGAGTGGTCCTGTCCTCGATGCATGCGCTGTGGAGCCTCGGCGGTCTGCTCAGCGGGGCGCTCGCCACCCTGGCCGCCTCGGCGGGAATGGATATGCGCCTCCACCTCGCGCTGGTCGCTGTCGCCGCGGTGCTGCTCGTCGCGGTCGGACGACGGCTCATCGCTGATACGGCGTCATCCCGGCCGATCCGCGACTCGGGCGACGAGTCTGAGGCGCCCCAGGGATCCGCCTCGGATGACGATGCCGGGGAAGCCGCCTCGGGGCGGGCGCGGTCGAAGCGGGCGATTCTCCGTCTCGCACTGCCCCTGGCGATCGTCGCAGTGTGCGGAACGATCGTCGAGGACATCGCGAACAATTGGGCCGCGCTCGCCGCAGTGCAGTTCGCCGGGGTCGCCGTCGGGATTGCCGGGGTCGCCTTCAGCGTCGTCATCGGCAGCCAGTGCCTGGGACGGTTCAGCGGGGACATTCTCGTGCAGCGGTTCGGTCCCTCACGCATCGCGCGCCTCGGCGGGGGACTCATCGCCCTCGGGGGACTCGGGATCGTCACCGCGGTCGAACCGATTCAGCTGCTCATCGGTCTGGCCGCAGTGGGATACGGCTCGGCCACACTCGTCCCGGGAGCACTCGGCGCGGCGGCACACATTCCCGGTGCAGGTCCGGCCGGGGGAGTGACCCTGGTCAACTGGATCATGCGGATCGGGTTCCTCGGCACGAGCCCCTTGGTCGGAGTCCTCGCCACCGGGGCCAGCCTGCGCTGGGGGCTGTCGCTGCTGATCGTCGTCGGAGCAGTGACGATGATCTTCGCCGGCAGGCTCGGCCTCTCCGGCGGATCCCGGTCCGCTGATCGCTGACTAGTGCTGATGGGGCACCGATCGTTGGCTCGCGATGACGGACTGTTGCCAAGGCAATCGTGGCCGGTTCTGCTGTCGTCCGGAGCGAAATCTGCGTCGCTTAGAGACGATATCGGCGTCGGTCAACACTTAACTGGAAATAGTCGTCGCAGGAGACGATGTTTTCGAGCTAACTGTTGACCGACAGAGCCGAGCACCGAGCGGAGGCGACATTTTCGCAGTTCGCGTTGACCCAGCGCTCCGCTGTGATGACTGAGCGCTCCGCTGACCGGAGCGATGTCGCGAGACATGAAGGAGTCATACGCGAGAAAGGACTGAGCGGACGTAAAGGTCTGAGCGCACGAAAAAGCCTGAGCCGCACTATCCTCTGGCAAGGATGTGACGACTCAGGCAAAAAGTCGGGCTAGCGGGATTTGAACCCACGACCTCTTCACCCCCAGTGAAGCGCGCTACCAAGCTGCGCCATAGCCCGTTACCGAACAACCTCGTGGGGCAACGGGAACTAGCCTATACCGATCCCCGACCAAGTGCCAAAATTGCGTTTCGTGACCTCCGAAAAGCGAGTATCATCCCAGGTAGTCACGTGAGAGGCGGGTCTGGTTCTCGGTCGGAATCGGGAGTCGGTAACATTTCTGTTTCGTGATTGTTATGAAAGTGCCCGAGGCGGCTATGCTTGGAACACCGACAAGCTAAGAGGAGTCGACATGCCAGAACTGGATTACCCAGTGTCTTTGCGGTATTCGCGCGACCACGAGTGGGTTGCGACCACGGAGAACAACGCGGTTGTCCGTGTGGGTATCACCGATTTCGCCCAGGAACAGCTGGGTGACGTCGTCTATGTCGATCTGCCTGCCGTCGGAGACTCGATCACTGCTGGTGAGTCCTGTGGCGAAGTCGAAAGCACGAAGAGCGTGTCCGACCTCATCGCACCGGTGTCCGGTTCGATCACCGAGATCAACGAGTCCCTCGATGACTCTCCGGAAACCGTGAACTCCTCCCCGTTCGAAGACGGATGGATGTACCTCGTCGAGCTCAGTGAGCCCGCACAGGTGGAATCGCTGTTGGACAGCGAGCAGTACAAAGAGCTCATTCAGAGCGAGGAGGCGTAATGTCGCAGAACAACGATCAAGGTCGTCCGAATCCCTCGCAGACCTGGTACGACAACGGTCAAGTGCCGCAGTCGAAGAAGTTCCCGTTCGGTGCGAACGCGGGCGATGAGAACGCCGAATCCGCGACACGGACGAATCCTCAGGTCGATCAGAACGGTCAGACACCTCAGGGCAACACTCCTCCTTACGGACAGCAGCCGGCCAACGGCGCTCCGCAGGCGCCGCAGTACGGCAACGGCCAGCAGTACGGCGGCACGCCGCAGGGTGGCCAGCAGTACGGCGGAACCCCTCAAGCCAGCCAGAACTACGGCGGAACGCCTCAGGGTGGGCAGCAGTACGGCGGCACTCCTCAGGGCGGCCAGAACTACGGCGGCCAGCAGTACGGCAACCAGGATCAGGGCGGCCAGAGCTACGGGGGAACCCAGCAGGCCCAATTCCAGCCCCCGCAGCAGAACCAAAATGACAATCGGCTCCAGCCGCAGAACGGCGGGCAGGATCCGCAGGGAAACTATCCGCAGGGCGATCAGTCTCAAGGCGGAGGCTACGGCCAGCCGGGACCGTACGGCGGCGACAACGGACAGCAGCACTACCAGCAGGGTCAGGGACCGAACGACGTGAATCAGCAGCAGGGTCAAGGGGAACCGCTCTCCAGTGACTCCGGAAGCCAGCAGTTCCAGGGCATCTTGGACCCGCACACCGGTGAGATCCATCCGGTGCCCGATCTCGAGGGACTGCAGGATGCCGATGCGCTCCTCGTCGTCGTCTCGGGGCCCGATTCGGGTTCGCAGATCCTCCTCGACACCGATGTGGTCACCGTGGGACGCAGCCCGAACGCGGACATCTTCCTCGACGACGTCACCGTTTCGCGCAAGCATGCCGAATTCATTCGCACGCCCAGCGGTTTCACCCTGCGCGACACCGGATCGCTCAACGGCACCTATGTGGGTCGCCAGCTGATCGATTCGATCGAGCTGCAGAACGGCGCCGACGTGCAGATCGGCAAGTTCCGGATGATCTTCCAGCAGCGTCCGCGCTCCTGACCGGGGGATAATGTCAAACGTTGAAGTCGAGGTTGTCGGCGTCCGCATCGAAATGCCCGCCAACCAGCCGATCCTTTTGCTCAAAGCCACGGAACCTGCCTACTATCTGCCGATCTGGGTGGGGGCGATCGAGGCGAACGCGCTGTCGATCGCTCAGCGCGGACTGACTCCGCCGCGGCCGATGGCCCACGCGCTCCTCATCGACACCCTCGCCGCCTATGAGGCCGAGCTGTCCGATGTCACCATCACCGGCAAGGACGGGCAGATCTTCCTCGCCGAGTTGCACACGAGCGACGGCAAGGCGATCTCCGCCAGGCCCTCGGACGCCGTGACCTTGGCGCTGACCGCCCACTGCCCCGTCTACGTCGACTCCGAACTGCTCGAGGAATCCGGCATCGAAGCCCCGGAGGCCGACGAGGACGAAGTCGCCCAGTTCAGGGACTTCCTCGACAATGTCTCCGCCGAAGACTTCGAAACCGGTCCCGAAACGTCCTAGCCATCGAAGAACCGTCATGAAAGAACCGTTGTGAGCCTTCATACCGATCCTGTATTCGCCAATCGGAACATCGCCTCAGCCGATGCCGACGACCTCGGAGGCCTCGACACCTGGCGGGAGATGGATCCGAAGCAGCAGCCGACCTATCTCGACGGACAGGCGCTGGAAGAGGCACTGGGCAATCTGCGCAGCTCGCCTCCGCTGATCTTCGCCGGTGAGGCCGATGTGCTCAAGCAGCGCATCGCAGCCGCCTCCCGTGGCGAGGCATTCGTCCTCGCCGGTGGCGACTGCGCCGAATCCTTCGCCGGTGCCCAAGCCGATAAGATCCGTGCGCGAATCCAGACCGTGCTGCAGATGGCGGCCGTGCTGACCTACGGCGGTTCGATGCCTGTGGTCAAGATCGGCCGGATGGCCGGTCAGTTCGCCAAGCCGCGCTCGGCAGACATGGAGACGCGAGACGGGGTGACGCTTCCCTCGTTCCGCGGCGACATCGTCAACGGATACGAGTTCACCGAGGAGTCCCGCCGGCACGACCCGGCGAGGCTCCTGCAGGCGTACCACGTCTCTGCCTCGACCCTCAATCTCATCCGCGCCTTCACCCAAGGCGGATTCGCCGATCTGCGCTTCGTCCACGAATGGAACCGCGGCTTCCTGGCCTCGAATCCCGGATACCAGCGCTACGAGCAGACGGCCGCCGAGATCGATCGTGCGATCCGCTTCATGGACGCCTGTGGGGCCGACTTCGATGCGCTCAAAACCACCGAGTTCTACGCCGCCCACGAGGCGCTTCTGCTTGAATACGAACGTGCGCTGACGAGAATCGACTCCCGCACTGGCCAGGCCTATGATGTCTCGGGTCACTTCCTGTGGATCGGTGAACGCACCCGTGAGATCGACGGTGCCCACGTCGACTTCCTGTCGAAGGTCCGCAACCCCATCGGCGTCAAGCTCGGCCCGACCGCAACCGCCGAGGACGCTCTTGCCCTCGCGGACAAGCTCGACCCCGAGGCCGAGCCCGGACGCCTGACCTTCGTCACTCGGATGGGCGCCGGCAAGATCGGCGAGTCCCTGCCGAAGCTGCTGGCCGGCATCGGCGATCGTCTGCCGCACGTGACGTGGGTCTGCGATCCGATGCACGGCAACACCATCACCTCGAACACGGGGTACAAGACCCGCAGGTTCGAAGACGTCATGGCCGAGGTCGAAGGTTTCTTCACCGCTCACCAGGACGCGGGGACCATTCCCGGCGGCCTGCATATCGAGCTCACCGGCGATGACGTCACCGAGATCATGGGCGGAGCCACGGAGATCGACGACGAAGGTCTGCGTCGTCGCTACGAGACTCTCGTCGATCCGCGACTCAACCACGATCAGTCCCTGGAGATGGCCTTCCAGGTCGCGGAGTACCTCACCCGCCGAGGCTGATTCCTCACCCCCTGCACGAGAATGCCGGTGGCCCTGCAGATCTGCAGGGCCACCGGCATTGTCAATGCTGAAGGGACGGCTCGGCGACTAGTCCTTCTTGTCCTTGTCGTCCTCGTCCTTCTTCTCATCCTTCTTGTCGTCCTTGGACTCCTCTTTCTTCTCCTTGCCCTTGGAGACGCGGACGATGATGAGGGAGTCGACCGGCTTCGATTCGGTGCTCTTCGGGAATTGCGAGACCACCTTGCCCTTGGGCACGTCATCGGAGAAGACCTCGTCCTTGCCGACCCGGAAGCCGCGCTTGGCCAGGGTCGCATAGGCGGCGTCGAAGGTGAGGCCTTCGACGTCGGGCACGGGCGTCGGGGCGACGCCCTTGGAGACCACGAGATCGATCTTCGTGTCCTTGGACAGCTCCTCGCCGGCCTTCTTCGACGCCGAGATGACGACGTCGTTCTTGACCGAGTCGCTGTATTCCTCGTCGACCTTGCCCACCGAGAGCTCGGCGTCCTTCAGCGCCTTCTCCGCTTCGTCGGAGGTCTTGCCCTCGAGATCGGGCACCGCGAACATCTCCTCGCCCTTAGACACGACGACGGTGACCGTCGAATCGGGGGCGAGTTCGGCGCCGCTCACGGGTTCGGTGCCGATCACCTGTCCGGCCGGGATGGTGTCGTCGAAGACTTCCTTCGGCTCCGCCTGCAGGTCGGAGTCCTCGAGCTGCGAGGTCACCTCTTCAAGCTGCTTGCCGGCCAACTGAGCAGGCACGATGGACGTCGGTGCCGGTTGGTTCGCGATGACGAGCCACGCGACGAGCGCGAGCACGGCGGCGACGGCGACGATGGTCGTCAGCAGGCGGCGCCGACGTCTGCGATGAGGCACTGCCCCCGCCGAGGTGGTCCCTACGGCGGCCGCCCCGGTTCCGGCTGCTCCGTCTCCGGCAGCGCCGGCAGCGACGGCGGTCCCATCATCGGCCTCGCCGGCCGAGTTGTCATCGGGCTGGTCAGCATCATCCTCGGAAGCCGCATCATTCTCGGAGGCCGCATCGTCCTCGGAGGCAGAGGCGGAGCTGGGTGCTGTCGTGACACCGCCGATGCCGGCAGCGGCAGCCCCGGCACCGGCGATGCCGGCTCCAGCGGCTCCGGCTCCGGAACTCGTCGCGTCCTCATCGTCTTCGGCGGCGGGAACCGCGTCGTCGACTTCGTCGGTCTCGAGGTAGGGGATCTCGTCGGTGCGGGACTTCTTCTCCTTGGGTACCTCTTCCCCGAGATCGATGCTCGCGGTCAGGGCGGGGGAGTGCTCGCCGGGCTCGACATCGGGATCGCCGAGGTCGAGTTCGGCTTCGTTCATCTCAGCGCGCGCCTCGGCGAGGGCATTGCGGAACTGTGCGGCGTCATCGGGCCGATCTTCGGGATCCTTCGACGTCGCCCACAGCACGAGCGCGTCGAGACGCGGACTCAGCCTCGGCACCTTCTCCGAGGGCGGGGGAACGGTGTCGTGGACGTGACGGTAGGCGACCTGGATCGGCACATCATCGGTGTAGGGCTGCGTGCCGGTGAGCATCTCGTAGAACATGATGCCGACCGTGTAGAGATCGGTGCGGGCATCCGCCCCGGCCCGAGTCACGAGCTCCGGCGCGACATAGCCGACGGTGCCGATGAGCGTCTTCGTCGTGGTCGCGGTGGTGACGGCTCGAGCAAGACCGAAATCGGCGAGTTTGACCTGGCCGTCGGTGCCCAGCAGCACATTGTCGGGCTTGAGGTCGCGGTGGATGATGCCGGTCGAATGGACAGCTTCAAGGGCGGCGAGGATCGCGTCGAGGACGACGATGGCCTGCCTGGGTGTGAAGGTGCCGCGGTGCTTGAGTTCGCGGCGCAGGGTCACCGAGGGCAAGTGCTCCATGACGAGGTAGACGATGTCCCCATCCCGGGCCTGGTCGTGGATGGCCACGAGGTTGGGGTGGGTGAGTCGCCCGGCGTTGATGGCCTCACGGCGGAAGCGTTCGACGAAGGTGTCATCGGAGATCAGGTGTTCGTGCATCACCTTGATCGCGATCTCACGGTCGAGGCGGAGATCCGTGCCGCGATAGACCATCGCCATCCCGCCGCGGGCGATCTTGGCGTCGATGCGATAGCGGTCGTTGAGGACGGTGCCGATCAGCGGATCCTGTCGGGTGCTCACAGGGCCTCCCGCATCCGGTTGCGCTGCAGCTGCACGGCTCGGACGAAGGCCTTCGTCTCCGGCAGGAGACCGTCGCTGCGCACCGAGCGCAGATCCTGGTAGTAGCCGGCCAGTGCCTCGTCCTCGGACTCGGCCGTCTCGATGAGCCAGCCGAGGATGACGGTGCCGGCGACGATGTTGTCCGCGATGTCGAGGAGATCGAGGCCACGGCCGACGATGTCGCTGGCCCAACGGCCCGACCGCGGAGTCACCTGCATGATGCCGATCGCGTTGCCGGCGGAGACGGTGGTGTGCTGAAAGCCGGACTCCTGGGCGGCGACCGCCTGCATGAGCGCGGGGTCGGCACCGAGCTCTTCGGCGATCCGGGCCACGAGCAGTTTGGCCTGTGCAGGTGCGGGATGGCGCCGGTGCAGGAGGGTGAATTTGTTCAGTCGGGCGGCGTGGAGGACCGCGGGATGGATGCCCTCGACCTGTGTACTGGTGGCGACGCGGGGAATGTCCGTGGGCACCTCGGGGGCGCTGCGTCTGGGGCGAGCGGCCGAGGTCCGCAGCAGCAGAAGCTCACCGACCGTGATGTAGGAGTCATCGCCCATCGCATTGGCCCGGCGCAGCGTCGCGGGTGCGACGCCGTGTCGCGCCGCGATCCCCGCCAGGGTCTCACCCGGGGCGACGATGTGCGAAGGATCCACGTCGGGCAGGTCGTTCTTCTCCGGCAGGGACAGCACCTGACCCTGGTGCAGATTTTGCCGTGGAGAGATCCGGTTGAGCTCGGCCAAAGCAGGCACGGAGACTCCGTGTTTGCTGGCGACGCCGTAGAGAGTGTCGCCCTGCTTCGCCTTGTAGGTACGGCCGCCGTGGGTGACGGGAACGGTCACGCCGGTGGTTCCGGAGGTCCACTGCGGGCCGGACCCGGCGGAAGTGACGGGGCCAGAGTCGGCAGGGCCGGACTCGGCAGTTGCGGAGTCGGCAGTTGCGGAGTCGGCAGGTTCTGAGTCGGCGTGTGCAGAGTCGGTTGAGGGCGCATCGTCGTGGGGCTGGTCTGCGTCCGCCGCAGGTTCCGTGGGGTCAGTGGATTCGATGTTCTCGGTGCCGGGGATCGGGCCCGTCGAATTCACCTTTGAGGCAGCACGGATGTCAGGGGCGGCGGTAACGGGCGTCTGAGGAGTCCGTCGCGTGCGTGTCATCTGTCACCTGTTGGCTTCATGTCGAATGGGGAAGGTTCATCATCCAGACTATCGAGTGACCGGCCTCCACCCGAGCATTCGGTTCCGCATGGCGAGGTGTTTCGCCGAATATTGCTAGGCTGGTGGGCGTGAATACGGAAGAACTCGTCCAGGACTGGGCCACGCTGCCCGATATTGCGGAGATGACCGGACTCGGCATCTCACAGGTGCGACGTCTGCTCGAAGACGGCGCGATCTGCGGCTACAAACACGGTAAGCCCAAGGTCATGCAGGTGCCGCTCGCCTTCTTCCGCGAAGACGGGTCCGTCGTCACCCCGGTCAAGGGCACGCTGAGTACGCTGCGCGATGCCGGGTTCGGCGACGAGGAAGCCATCGAATGGCTGTTCACCCCCGATGACTCCCTGCCCGGGCGCCCCATCGATCTGCTCCGTGCGGGCAATCGCAAGGAAGTCAGGCGCCGGGCACAGGCCCTGGCCTTCTGAGAAGACCTGCGATCGCGCTGAGAAGAACTGCGATCGCGGCCCGAACGTCACCGTTCGGCCCTCGCATCGCCGTTTAACTCGTGCGGTAGGCCAGCGCGTCCGCGAACTCCGCGAGACGTCGATGGGCACCATCGCCGAGGCGGGTGCGCGGTTCCGATTGCGGCCCGGAGTTCTGGTCGGCGACCGGTTCGGCGGCGCGGGCCCATTCGTCGAGGACCGCCAGGGCCTCCGCACGTTTGTCCTCGATGAATGCCTCCACGGCGGCGAGCCCGCCGGTGGCGGTGATCATCTCGACGCATTCGTCCACCTCGGCGTCGGTCAGGGACGGAACTCCCAGCCGATCTGCGAGGATCTCGGACTGTGCGGATGAGAGCCTGCGCACCGTCTCCGCGATGAGTACGGTCCGCTTGCCCTCACGGATGTCATCGCCCGAAGGCTTGCCGGTCGCCGCGGGATCCCCGACGATGCCGAGGACATCGTCACGCAGCTGGAAGGCCTGGCCCAGAGGCAGACCGAACCGGGAGATCTCGCTCAGCTGCTCGGCATCCGCTCCGCCCATCGCGGCGCCGAGGAGGAGCGGCTGCTCGACCGAATACTTCGCCGACTTGAAGCTGAGCACCTCCCACGCCCGCTCGCCGATGCGCTCATCGCTGAGCGGAATCACCTCGGCGAGCACATCGAGGTACTGACCGACCATGACGTCGCGGCGCAGCGTGGCCCGCAGTTCGCGAGCCTGCGCGGTGATGCCGAGGCTGTCCTGGGAACGTTCGAACATCTCCTCGCTCAGGGCCAGGCAGATGTCGCCGATGACGATGGCCGAGGCCACGCCGAAGGAATCGCCCTCGCCTTTGTAGCCCTTGGCCGCATGCCGGGATTCGAACTTCCGGTGCAGGGCGGGTTCTCCGCGCCTGGTGTCCGAATGGTCGATGACGTCGTCGTGGATGAGTGCGGCGGCGTGGAGGAGTTCGAGCGAGCCCGCAGCCTGGGCGAGTCCGGAGCTCAACCGCTCCCGGTCGAAGTCCTCACCGACGGCGAGTTGATAACCCCACCACAGCAGGACCGGGCGGATCCGCTTCCCGCCCCGTGTGTAGTCGAGCAGTGCTCGGCCGATCTCGCGTGCGTCGGGGGAGATGGCGGTGAACTCATCGGCCTTCTCCGCCAGGAACGCTTCGATCTCCGCGGTCACCTCGGCGACGATGGCTTTCGGATCGTCGAGGCCGGAGATCGTGCGCGGCGTCCGGGGGTCGAACGGGTCCGTGACGTCGGCTCGGGTCATTGAACGATGTTCCCGCCGACCGTGACGATCGAGTTGTCCTTGTTCTCGGGGTCCTCAGCGACGGTGACGACGAGGAGTCCGTCGTTCTTCTTGTGCTTGAAGTTCATCACCCGGCCGCTGTCCGTCTTGACCTCGTCGCCGTAAGCTTCGAAGTCGGCCTTGCCCAGTTCCTTCTCGTAGAACTTGAAGATGTCCTTGGCGTCGGCCTCGGCCCTGACCACGAGGCTGACCTGCTCGGGCTTCTTCGTGTCCTTGTCGGTCTCCGCCGGAGCCACCGAACTCGAGAGCACGGTCGAATCCGGGTAGGGCTTGACGTAGTCGGGCAGATCCTCGATGTCCGTCGACGCTGCTGCGTCACCCTCGGCGTCCTCCGTGCCCGCGGACTCGGACTCCTCGGGTGCGGAAGCGGTGTCCGTGGACTGGGACGCCTCGGCAGACGGGGTCTGTTCCGCAGCGTCGTCGCCCGTGCCCGAGCAGCCTGTGAGCACGAGGGTCAGAGCGATCGGCAATGTCATGACAGTGGTGCGCGATACCATGTCTCTAGGGTACCCGGACTTCACCGATGGAACCGACGGAACCCCCGCAGCCAGGGGACCGGCGGCGAGCGGAGGCAGGCGATGGACAAGGGCGGACGATGAGTCGGAAGCAGCTGGCACGGTCCGGTGGCGATCTGAGCCGACTGGGCTCGGACGACACCGGTGCGACCATGCTTCATCTCGACATGGACTCCTTCTTCGTCTCCGTCGAACTGCTCAGCCGACCGGAGCTGCTCGGTCGTCCCGTCATCGTCGGCGGCCGCAGCGGCCGCGGTGTCGTCGTCTCGGCCAGCTACGAGGCCCGCGAGTACGGAGTGCATGCGGCGATGCCGATGTCCCGGGCCATCACGCTGTGCCCCTTCGCCGAGGTGATCCCACCGTCCCACGGTCTGTATTCGGACTACTCCCGCCAAGTCTTCGACCTCGTCGCCACCGTCACCCCCGACTACCTGCAGGTGAGTGTGGACGAGGCCTACATCGATGTCGCCGGTGCCGTGCGCAGACTCGGCTCTCCGATCCGGATCACCTCCGAGCTGCGGGCCCGCATCCGGGAGCG
Source organism: Brevibacterium sp. CCUG 69071 (assembly GCF_021023135.1). Classification (GTDB taxonomy): domain Bacteria; phylum Actinomycetota; class Actinomycetes; order Actinomycetales; family Brevibacteriaceae; genus Brevibacterium. The sequence goes on along the minus strand of NZ_PGFV01000001.1, from coordinate 1,082,736 downwards.
GACGGGACTGAGCGCCTCCGTCGGCATCGCCGGCAGCCGCGTGGTGGCGAAGCTCGCGTCGACGCGGGCCAAACCCAATGGTCAGCTCCTCGTCCCATTGGCGAAGACCCAGGAGTTCCTCGACCCGATGCCCATCGAAGCGCTGCCCGGGGTGGGGGAGAAGACCCGTGAGTCGTTCTCGAAGTACGGCATCCGTCTGATCGGCGATCTCGCCGCCGTCGACGAGGCCTGGGCCGGGCGAGTGTTCGGCGCCCATGGGCACCACCTGTGGCGCAGCGCCCACGGACTGGACTCGCATGGGATGGACCGTCAGGCCAGGGATCATTCGATCAGCAACGAGCACACCTTCGGCGAGGACGTGTGGGAGCTCGACGCTTTGGAGCACGAGCTGCTGCGTCTGGCGGACAAGGTCGCTCATCGGGTGCGGGCCGAAGGGAAGGTGGCGACCACCCTGGGGATGAAGTACCGTCTCGCGGACTTCACCACGCTGTCGCGCTCGATCACCCTCGAGGCGCCCACCGATCTCGCACGGGAGATGTACGAGGCACTGCGGCCGTCCCTGCGCAAGCTGCGTGAACAGAGGCCGCAGGGCGTCCGGCTGCTCGGTGTGCGGGCAGCAGGCCTGATGGACTACGCCGTCAGTGGGCGGCAGGCCAGACTCGATGAGCCGGAGCATTCGGGTCGGGAGGCCGAGGTCGCCCTCGACGATGTCAGGCGCAGGTTCGGCACCTCCGCGATTTCGCAGGCCTCGCTGTTGCGCAGGCAGTCGGATCCGAAAGGCGAGTGAGTTCTGCCATAGTCTGAAGACGCAGTGGGAATCCGGCCAGTACTCTCGTTCCCAAGATGTTTTTTCGGTGTTCAGAGACTATGATTGTCTCATCAGTCCGTAGTAGGGAAACGGGGGTTCGAGATGCCACTCTCCGATCACGAACAGCAGCTACTCGATCAGTTGGAGAAGCAGCTGCGCAGTGAAGACCCACGTTTCGCGCGCAATATTTCGGAAACTCAGGCCGCGGCCACGGGTCCCGGCTTCTCCGCCAAGCGCTTCGTGCTTGGAATCCTCATCGCACTCGCCGGACTCGCCGCGACGATCCTCGCGATCTCTCTGGTCAGCAGCTCCACGTGGTGGATCGCCCTCGGCGTCGTCGGCTTCGGCCTCATGGTCGCCGGAATGTACTGGGCGTTCAGCCGTCCCGGACAGGTCGGCGGCACCGCAGCGAAGACCACTCCGACCTCGAAGAGCCCGAACCCCGAAGCGAAGGGCGGCTCGGGCGGCTTCATGAGCCGGATCGAAGACCGGTGGGAAAAGCGCCAGCGCGGCGAATGACCATCACCTCATCGACAGGAGCGCCCTCCACTCGTGGGCGCTCTTCTCATATCCCGAGGGATACGATGCCCGCATGCGCACAGCCTCCTGTCTCACCCTGAGCCTCGCCGGTGCGTTGGCTGCGCTCCTCGCCTTCGGAGAGCTCACTCATTGGCGCGCAAGCCGAGGATGGCTCGGCGGCGATCACAACCGTGGCGGTCGCGAAATCGTGGTGGTGCTGGGATATCGCAATCCCGGTGAGCGCGCGAACTTCCTCAACCGCTACCGCGTTCGGGCTGGGATCCGGTCGATCGATCCTCTGGCGCGGGAGTCGACCCTTCTGCTCTGCGGTGCGGCGGTGGCCGGGCCCGTCTCGGAGGCGGAGCTGATGTCCGACTATGCCCGCGAAGAGCTCGGATTCACCGGTTGCATCGTGCTGGAGACCGCGAGCACCAGCACGCAGGAAAATGTCGAGAATGCGATCGTGAGCCTCGATGGCGCCGATACGATCAAGATCGTGTCGAATTCGATCCATGCCGAGAAGGCCCGATTCCTCCTCTGGGAGAGCAGACCTGATCTGGCCCGGCGCCTGGTCAGGGGAGAGGACCACCGTTTCGGAGAGATCACTGTCGTCAAACCGGTCGCCGCACTGCTCGGGCTGCCGGACCTGCGCAGAACGATCGACGGGTCTCGCCGCGCCTGATCGACGAAACCACCTTGATGCAAGGCCGATCAGCGTCTGTCGCTGCCTGCGAACATGAGCGATGCCCACACCGATTTCGGTGTGGGCATCGCTCACCGGTCCGTAGCTGCTGCGCCGCCTCAGCGCGGACGACGCTGGCTCAGCGTGGTCGGCGCCGCCTCAGCGCGGTGGGTTGAAGATGCTCGCCGGCCAGAGCTTGGCCGAGATCTTCGTCCCCGGCCTCGCCCGGTCGGCCAGATCCGAACTCACCTCGTCGACCAGGGCACTCACCTCGGAGGAGTCGATGCTCTGACTCGTCGAACCGTACCTCTGCGCCTCGAGGGCGGCGATGAATGCGGCCAGCGCCGTATCATCGTGGGCACGAGCGCTCGTGCCCGCCGGTGCGGGTCTGCGCAGAGCATTGAATCGCTCGTCGCCGCGCCTCTCCCGGTCCGAGCCCTCAGAGGCCGTGCCGTCGGAGCTTGTGCCGCCGGCAACGTCCGCGGAAGCCTCACCACCACCGTCGCTGCCGTTCCCGGCACCGGTGGCCACCGCGGCCGCGCTCTTCGGTGCTGCCGTCCCGGAGTTCGACCCGGCAGCCGAACCGGAGTCCGGTCGGGATGCCGAGCCGCTCGAGCGTCGGGAACTCGGGGACGAGAACGACGAATCCTCTGTGCCGGCCCTCGGAGCGACACCGGCAAGGACCAGCTCGTTGTAGCGCAGCGTCCCGCTCGGGTCGATGCTCTGACCGTAGTCGGTGGCCAGTGCCCTGACCTCCGTCCACACCGCCTCGAGATTCTGCGGATCCTTCGTCCTGCGCGAACGCAGGATCATCCGCCAGATCGCGGGGACCAGTGCGAGCAGCACGAGCACGAGAACGATGACACCGGCCCAGGCAAAGGTGCTGAAGTTCGAACCCGCGGGCTCGGCGGCCTCGGTCGACTCCTCTTTGCTCGGAGCCTCCGATTCGGCTGCCTCGGTCTCTTCGGCACCGTCCGTGGCCTCCTCGCTCGGATCCGAGGTCTCCTCCTCATCGGCGGAGTCATCCTGTTCCGAACCGCTGGCGACGGTCCACTTCGGCGGATCGCCGGCCGGACCGCCGGGAGTCGGTTCGAACCGGACCCAACCGACGCCCTCGAAGTAGAGCTCCGGCCAGGCATGCGAATCCTGCATGCTCACGTCATATCCGCCGTCGGACTCCTCGCCGCTGGCGTAGCCGACTCCGATGCGGGCGGGAATGCCCATGGTCCGCGCCATGATCGTCATCGCCGACGAGAACTGGACGCAGTAGCCCTTCTTGTCCGCGAGGAAGTCGGAGATCGCGTCCCCGCTGGCCTTCTCCGGGGCATCGAGTGAGTACTCGAACTCGCCGCTGCGGAAGTAGGCCTGCAGCAGCACCGCGGCCTCCCACTGGTTGTTCGCATCCGCGGTCACCCGCTCGGCGGTCTCGTGGACCGTATCCGGCAGGCTCTCGGGCACCTCAAGTTCGGTTTCGAAGTCTCCGGTGCTGACCGGGCTCGCGGTCTTGAGATCGTCGACGTCGGGGTCGGCCGACAGATACTGCATCGAATACTGCTGACCGCCGGACTTCTCTCCGTTGCCGACGATGGTCAGCGACTTCTCGTCATAAATCCAACGACGATCGAGACCGTCCGGCTGCTGGGGCGCATAGGGGGTGGGCAGGTACTGCTGATCGAAGTCGTCACCGACAGTGACGTCGATGGTCTCTTCCTTGAAGTTCCGATCCCGCGGCAGCCCCTCGGGCCACGGCATCCCCTCCGAAGCGATCGCGAAGGGATCGAGGGAGAACGGACTCGGCGCCCAGGCCTGCCCGTCGAAGGAATCGATCGACGTCAGCCGGATCGGCTCCGCATCGGGATCGGTGGTCTGGTAGCTGAAGAGCACGGCATCGTCCCGATCGCCCAGATCCTTGCGCAGATCGAGGAACGGATTCGTCACGGTCAGGTCGCCCTTATCGCTCGCCGCACGGTCAGGCAGAGTCGGCACGGGCGGCAGCAGCACGGGAATGCCGATGCCGATCCCCACGGCCAGGGCACCGGCCACAAGGGCGGTGAGCCCACCGCGCCATCTCGTCGACGGCAGGTAGCGGCTGAGCATGAGCAGGAGGAAGGCCGCGAGAATCGCGACCACATGCCACCACCGGACCTGAGCGGGGGCGAAGAAGACGGGGATCATCCATAGCACCAGCAGCAGCACACCGCTGACCTTCGGGGCCTTGAGGTCGGAGACGAGACCGTCGATGAGGATCGTGATCAGGGTGAACGCGATCGTCAGCATTGCGGTGAAACCTGGGGTGCTCGCCGCCGGGGGAGTCGTGGCGTAGAGATCGCTGACGCCGGAGGAGAGCAGGTCGATGACCGTGGTGAAGGAGCTGCCGCTGGGAATGATCCCGAGCAGCAGCGTGTCCGGGGCGCAGAGCACGAAGACCGCGAACACACCGACGACGCACTGGGCGATGACGGCGGTGCCGCTGGCACGCAGCACGGGCACGCTGCGGAAGATCAGCCCGACGATGACGATGAGGGCGATCGAGACGAGGACGGGCGGCAGCCAGGCGAAGTCGGAGAACACCGCCGAGAGCGCAACAGCGGCCAGGACCATCGCCACGAAGACGGTGAGCGCCTCGGGCCACCCGGAACCCTGGTTCACAGCAGCTGCAGGTGGACGGACGTCGGCAGGCGCGGAGCCGCCGGCCGAGGTCTCGGGATCGAATCGGGTCGGAGTGCTCATCGGGTCACCCGTCTCTTCGATTCGAAGCTCGTCCACGACTCCGGCAGATCCTCGCTCAGCCCCATCATGGTCAGATCGCTGATCTCGTCGAGGGTGCGGATCGTCACCGGCACCCGGCGGGAGAAGTTCGCGGCGAGTTCCTCGCCGCGCGCCTGCTCGGCGGCGCAGATGACGATGTGATTGGGATTGTCATGGGCAGGCAGCTCGACCGGGCCGGGTTCGATGAGCGCGGAGAGCAGTCGCAGTCGTTCGATGTCGCGGTGTCCTTTGAATCGGATCTGGTGACCGGGGGCGACGACGAAGAGTTCGTAGTCGGCGCGGAGGAAGGCCGAGCCCGCCGCAGCGGCAGCGGCGAGCAGGAACTCGACCTCGAGCTCGTCGGGGTGACCGTCGCGACCGGCGAGGTCGATGACGATGAGCGCGTGCAGCGTCTCCTCATCGGCCTCGTGGCGGACCATCAGGTCCCCGGACTTCGCCGTCGTCGGCCAGTGCACGTGCCGCAGATCATCGCCGGGCACGTATTCGCGGGTGTGGAAGTCTCGAGTGGTGTGCCCTCGACGGACCTTGCCCTCATCGAGGCGGGCGGGACGGATCGCCGAGTCCGTCGGGATCCTGGCGCCGAGGATCGGCACCGAGACTGCAATCGGGAAGGACCCGTGTGCCTTCTTCTTCATCGTCACCAGACCGAAGGGACCGGCCAAGGTGATGAGCACGGATTCGAGGCCGCTGATGCCGCGGCGGTTCGGCGTGAACGAGGTCCGCACCGCCTGTCCGCTGCCGTGTGCCAGGGGCGGGACCTCGCCGACGGTGGAGTCGCCGAAGCCCTCGGCGGTCACGAAGTCGATCGTCGAGGCCGGGATCGCCAACTGGCCGACATTGACCACGGTGGCTTCGAGCTCGACCTCCTTGCCCTCCGGAGCCAGCGGATAGCGCTGTGCCGACGGTGCCAAGGCCGCCGAGGGCAGGTTCGTGCGCAGGGTGATCGAGACCCGCCGAGTGCCCCAGACGATGAGCAGCGCCGAGAGCAGCACGAGCGCCAGGAGCAGAAGTCCGGCCGGAAGGAGCCCCGGCAGCGCGAAGCGATACGCCGTGACGATGAGGGCCGCCCCGGCGAGGACGAAGATGATTCCCGATGTGCTCAGACGCATGCGGTCACTGGTTCGTCGACACCGGCAAGCGGGAGATCACGCGTCCGATCAGGTCGGCCGCGAGGTCGGAGTCATCGCCGTCGCGGGGGATGATCCGGTGCGCGAGGATGTACGGGGCGAGTGCCTGGACATCATCGGGGGTGACGAAGGTCCGTCCCGACAGGGCCGCCCTCGCCTTCGCAGCGCGCAGCAGGTGCACGCCGCCGCGTGGGGAGGAGCCGAGCAGGATCGACTGATCGCTGCGGCTGGCCTGCAGGATGGCGACGATGTATTCGCGCAGCTGCCGACTCGCAGAGACATGGCGGACGATGCCGCGGGCCTGAGTGATCTGCTCGAGGTTGGTCACGGGTGTGGCGCTGGTGAGCGGGTCGTGCTCGATCTGATTGTCGAGCAGGTCCACCTCGTCGGCGGTGTTGGGGTACCCGAGCGAGATGCGGGTCATGAAGCGGTCGCGCTGCGCTTCCGGCAGGGCATAGGTGCCCTCCATGTCGATCGGGTTCTGGGTGGCCACGACGATGAAGGGCGCAGGCATCTGATAGGTCTGGCCGTCGATCGTGGCCTGGCCCTCGGCCATGCACTCGAGCATCGCCGACTGGGTCTTCGGTGAGGCGCGGTTGATCTCATCGGCGATGACGATGTTGGCGAACACCGGTCCCTGGCGGAACTCGAAGTGCCGGGTCTCCTGATTGAACAGGTTGACGCCGACGACGTCGGTCGGCAGCAGGTCGGGGGTGAACTGGATGCGACGGACCGATCCGTCGACGACCTTGCCCATGGCGCGGGCCAGCAGGGTCTTGCCGACTCCGGGGACATCCTCGAGGAGGACGTGCCCGCCGGCGAGCAGGGCGATCAGTGACAGGCCCACAGCCTCGTCCTTGCCCTCGAGGACCGCGTTCATCGCCGTGCGTGCCCGAGAGGTCAGGTGCTGGACCCATTCGATGTGCTCGGCACCGATCGCGGAATTGGTCTGAGTTCCTTCTTGGCTGATCGACATAGGGCCATTGTCCCTTATCCCGCGTTGCCGGGCCACACGAGTTTCTCTCAGCATCGCGCGACGTCAGAGGACTCACACTTCGTGCCTCCACAGGCCTCCCCGAAAGGACTGACGCCGGCCCCACCACTTTCCTCCCCACCGCACTCCCCACTTCGCTCCCCACCCCATTCCCCACTTTCCTCCACGCGGACCCTCCACTTCCCTCCCCGGGGCGGGCCGCCTCGGCGCTCCATTTCGCTGACTGCCCCGAGATCTCGGGGATCGGCACCGAAATCCCACCCCCGCCGAGGTGGTCGGAAGTCCCGGCGGATCCGTCGATCACCCCGGCCGAGGCTCGCCCGCGGCACACCAGCAGGGAAAAAATCTCCACTTTCCTCCACTGGTCTGACCTGGGAAAACACTGCCTCTGGAGAGTCGATGGGGGAGAAGTGCTGGAATAGGTGGAGGGAAGTGGAGTACTGTGGTTGCTATCGGAGCCGATTGGGTTTCGAAAGGGGTGAGACGACATGTTCTTGGGCACTCATATGCAGAAGCTCGACGACAAAGGTCGCCTCATCCTGCCCGCAAAGTTCCGCGAGGAGCTTTCGCCCGGTCTCGTATTGACCCGTGGACAGGAGAACTGCCTCACCCTGTTCCCCACCACGGAGTTCGAAGCCGAGCATGAGCGAATCCAGAACGCGCCGAAGACGAACAAGGAAGCCCGCGATTACCAGCGTGTGTTCCTGTCGGCGGCATTTGCGGATCAACCGGACAAACAGGGACGCATCACGGTCCCGAACATATTGCGGCAGTACGCATCACTTGATCGGGAAGTCGCAGTGATCGGCATGGGCAACCGCGTCGAGATCTGGGATTCACCGACCTGGGAGAACTACCTGGTCGGAGCGCAGCAGGCATTCGCCGAGCGCGAAGAGGAGGTGATCCCCGGAGTGATCTGATCCTGCTCGGGTTTGATCCTTGCCCGCCGTGCTCGAGTTTCGGGGAACTTCCCCGTTTCCGAAGCTCGGAAGTCCTGACACACTTCCCCGGTGCCAGGGCCGCGGCGGACAAGGTTCTGGCTCCAGCAGCTCATCCCACGACCACGACCCACGAAGGACCCCTCCATGAACGCTCAGCACACCCCGGTGCTCCTCGAGCGCGTGGTCGAGCTCATCGGACACGGGGTCGATGCCGCCAGGCAGCACGGTAACACTCCGGTCGTCGTCGACGGAACCCTGGGTATGGGCGGGCACTCCGAGGCCATCCTCACCGCCTTCCCCGACGTCCACCTGATCGGCATCGACCGGGACACTCAGGCCATCGACATCGCCACGAAGCGCCTCTCGCCCTTCAGTGATCGCACCGACATCGTCCACGCCGTCGACGACGAACTGCCGCAGGTGCTCGCCGACCTCGGGGTCGAGGCGATCAGCGCAATCCTGCTCGATCTCGGCGTCTCCTCCCTCCAGCTCGACGAAGACGAGCGCGGATTCTCCTATTCCCGGCCCGCGCCGCTGGACATGCGGATGGACCGGACACAGCAGCTCACTGCCGCCGAGGTGCTCGCCACCTACTCCGAAGCCGAGCTGCGGCGGATCCTCCGCGACTACGGCGAGGAGAAGATGGCCGGTCGGATCGCGAAGATCATCGTCACCGACCGCGCCCACACGCCATGGGAGACCTCCCAGCAGCTCGCGGCGATGCTCTCCCGGGTGATCCCCGAGACGAAGAAGAAGTCCCACCCGGCCAAACGCACCTTCCAGGCGCTGCGGATCGAAGTCAACGACGAGCTCGGGGTGCTGCGCACGGCACTGCCGGCCGCGCTCGAGGCCCTGCACATCGGGGGAGTTGCGGTCATCGAGTCCTATCAGTCACTCGAGGACACGATCGTGAAGAAGATCTTCCGCACCGCCGCGACGACCCAGGCCCCACCGGACATGCCCGTAGTCCCCGAAGAGCTCCAGCCCTGGCTGAAGGAGATCATCCGCGGGGCCGAACAGGCCGATGAAGAAGAAGCAGAGACGAATCCGCGTGCCAAGAGCGTGCGGCTGCGTGCAGTCGAGAAGATCAGGGAGGCACAACAGTGAAGACCGCCCACGCGACCATCGGTCGCCCCCACGTGACCGAACGCAGCCGAGCCCTCGAGGAGACCGCCGGCGGGCCGCAGCCCGCACCGAAGCTCCGGCTGCTCAAGTTCGAACTGCCCAAGGCCCGGGTGCCGTTCTCACTGCTGTGCGTGACGATCCTCATCGCCACTCTCCTCGCGGTGCTGCTGCTCAACATCTTCATCTCCCACACCTCCTATCAGATCGACCAGCTCAACTCCGAGAAGGATCAGCTGGCCGAGCAGAAGGATCGTCTCGTCGAGGACAACTCCTACCGCGAGTCGCCGCAGAACATCTCGATCGCCGCCGAGGAGCTCGGCCTCGTCCGCGACTCCTCGCCGGAGTTCCTCGACGCCAAGACCGGAAAGATCATCGACGCCCCGCCGATCGACGTCAGCGGAAAGAAAAAGCCGACAGTTGTCCCGGGTCCGCGTGCCGATACCCGCGAAGACCTGCGACCCAATCTACGATCGGATGAGAAGCTTCCCGTCGTCGGCGGCAGCCCCAGCCAGGACGTCGCCGCGCCGAGCCAGGAAGCTCCGAAGTAGGACGCACCGCATCGGGCCGATCCCGACCAGCCGCGGAACCATTCGCCCACTAAGCAAGGACCAAGGACAGTGCAATGGGCCCACGTAGATCTCGGGTGAAGAAGACCGGCAAACGCACAGGCCCCAATCTGCGTCTGCGGATGGGACTCATCGCGGCCGTCTCGATCCTCGCCCTCCTCATCACCTCGGTCCGCCTGGTCTCGATCCAGGGCATGGACTCGATGAAGCTCGCTGAGAAGGCCCTGGACAACCGGCTGGTCACTCGAACCCTGCCCGCCGATCGCGGTCAGATTCTGGCCTCCGACGGCACGGTGCTCGCCGACAGCGTCTCCCGCTACCAGCTCGTCGTCGACCAGGAGAACGTCGCCCAGTACAAGGTCGACGGCAAACTCGTCGGCGCCTGGGGCGCAGCCGAAGCTCTGGCCGGTCCGCTCGACACCGATCCCGGACTGCTCTACCCGAAGCTCGTCGGCGACAAGCGCTGGAACCCCGTGGCCAAGGGGCTGACCTCCGAGACCTGGCGGGCAGTGAAGAAGCTCGAGATCCTCGGCGTCTCCGCCGAGGAATACGCCGTGCGCTCCTATCCCTCCGGGGGAGTGGCCGGCAACCTCGTCGGCTTCCTCAGCTCCGACGGCCACGCCCAAGCCGGCCTCGAACAGGCCTACGACGAACAGCTCTCTGGCCGCGACGGCAGACAGCAGTACGAGAAGGGTGCACGCGGAGAGATCATCCCGCTCGGGGACAACAACATCCAGGACGCCGTCGACGGTGAAGGACTGCAGACGACGATCGACCCGGACATCCAGTACTACGCCCAGCAGGCCATCGAGGAGCAGCGGCAGAAGCACAAGGCCGAATCCGGATCGATCGTCGTCAAGGAGATCAAGACCGGCCGGATCCTCGCCGCCGCCGATGCCCCGACGGTCGATCCGAACTCCCCGGGCAAGGTCGACGCCGACGATCGCGGCTCGCGGATCTTCACCGACGTCTTCGAGCCCGGATCGACGGCGAAGATGGTCACCGCCGCCGCCCTGCTCGACCAGGGACTGGTCGACCCCGAAGACGAGTTCACGGTGCCCTACAAATGGAAGGCACCCAATGACGAGGAGTTCCGCGACTCCCACGAACACCCCGACGAGAAGCTGACCTTCGCGGGCATCCTCGCCGAATCCTCGAACACGGGCACGATCCTGGCCGGGGAGAAGCTGACCGAGGAGCAGCGCTACGAGTACATGAAGAAGTTCGGCTTCGGCTCCACCTCGGGCATCGGCTTCCCCGCCGAGACCGGAGGCATCCTCCACCCCTACACGGACTGGGACGGCCGCACGAAGTACACGGTCATGTTCGGTCAGGGCGTGGCCGCGAACGCCCTGCAGACCACCGATGTCATCGCCACCATCGCCAACGGCGGAGTGCACGTGCCCTCGACGCTCGTCGACGGCATGATCGGACCCTCGGGCAAGCCGATCTCCGAACCCGCTGGCAAGCCCGAACGGGTGATCAGCGAGAAGGCGGCCGATCAGACCCTGAGCATCCTCGAAGGCGTGGTCGCCGAAGGCACCGGCAAGTCCGCGCAGGTCTCGGGCTACCGCGTCGCAGGCAAGACCGGAACCGCGCAGGCACCGGCAGCCGAAGGCGGAGGCTACGACGGCTACACGGCCTCCTTCGTCGGCGTCCTGCCCGCCGAAGACCCGCAGGTCGCGATCTCCGTGACGTTGCAGAGGCCCCGAGACGGCTACTACGGTGGAAGCGCCGCCGCCCCCGTCTTCTCCGACGTCGCCGGCTTCACCATGCGGCACCTCAAGATCCCCCCGTCGACGACGGAACCACAGCTCCCTGCCCGAGAATGGAAATGATGCGCCTCTCACAGCTGCTGCCGATCGCCCCCGGCACCATCCACGGAGACCCGGAACGCGAGGTCACCGGGGTCTCCCACGACTCGCGCACCGTGGTGCCCGGAATGCTCTATGCGGCACTGCCCGGCGCCAACGTCCACGGAGCGAAGTTCGCCCCCGAACTCATCGCCGACGGTGTGGCTGCGATCCTCACCGATGCGAGCGGGTGGGACCGGATCACCGCCGCCGTCGATGACGCGGCACTGTCACAGGTGAGCGCCCTGATCGTGGAGCATCCCCGCTCCATCCTCGGCTACGTCTCCGCCGCCGTCTACGGCACCACCGGGCAGCCGGAACTCCTCGGCGTCACCGGGACGAACGGGAAGACGACGACGACCTACCTCATCGACGGAATGCTCGAGGCCCTCGGCCGCCGCACCGGCGTCATCGGCACCGTCGCCACCCTCATCGCCGGCGACACCGTGCCGAGCGTGCGCACCACCCCCGAGGCTCCCGAACTCCACGCTCTGTTCGGGAAGATGCGTGAGGCACAGGTCGAGACCTGCGCCATGGAGGTCTCCTCGCACGCGCTCAGTCAGCATCGCGTCGACGGTGCCCACTTCCGCGTCGCCGGCTTCACCAATCTGTCCCAGGATCACCTCGACTTCCACAACACGATGGAGGAGTACTTCGCGGCGAAGGCCATGCTCTTCACCCGTCGCTTCGCCGACCAGGCGGTCATCGTCGTCGAAGACGAATGGGGAGAGAAGATGGTCGCAGCCGCCCACGTGCCCGTGCGCACCCTTGGCCGAGACGAGCGCAGCGAATGGCTGATCGACCACACCCCCGGAGAATCCGAGTTCACGCTCCACCTCGGCGCGGGAGGCGACTCCTCGGCCGCGGACACGGACCGGACCGGCGCTGCCACGTCGATCCGGCTGCGGTCCCCGCTGCCGGGTGACTTCAACGTCACGAACACCGCCCTCGCCGCGGCCATGCTCGTCGAATCCGGGGTCAGCCCCGAGGATCTGGGGCGGATCGGGACGAGCTTCACCGCCTCGGTGCCGGGAAGGATGGAGATCATCGACGTCTCCGGCCCCCGCGCCCACGGCCAGTCCCACCCCGAGAAGCTGCCCCGCGCGATCGTCGACTACTCGCACACGCCCGATGCGATCGCCAAGGCCCTGCAGTCGCTGCACGCCGACAGCGAGGACCTCGTCATCGTCTTCGGCGCCGGCGGCGACCGCGACCGCGGCAAACGACCCGGCATGGGTCGGGCCGCAGCGGCGGCCGCTGACGTGATCATCCTCACCGACGACAATCCTCGCACCGAGGACCCGGAGGAGATCCGGGCGGCGATCCGCGCGGGAATCGAGGCGGAGATCGCCGCGGGCACGGCACGTGTGAAGAAGATCATCGAGGTCGCCGATCGGGGCGAAGCCATCGACACGGCGATCGCCTCCGCAGACCCCGAAACCACCGTGCTGATCGCGGGAAAGGGCCACGAGACCGGCCAGACCGTGGGCACCGTGGTGACCGACTTCGACGACCGGTCGAGGACACGCGAGGCGCTGTCCATGCGACTGGGCGGCTCCCAACCAGGTAAAGTTCACAGTTGATATGAAGCGACTGACTGCAGCCGAGATCGCAACTGCCCTGAGCGGCGAGTTGTACGGCATCGACCCCGAGACCCAACTGACCGCCGGAGTAGTGACCGACTCGAGAGAGATCGGCTCCGGTGACATCTATGTTGCCCGCCGAGGCGAGAACTTCGACGGCATCGAATTCGCCGCAGCCGCCATCGAGGCGGGCGCGGCCCTGATCATCGGCGAATCCGTCCCCACCGTCGATGACTCCCCACTGCCTACCGTCGTCGTCCCCGACGCCACCGAAGCCCTGGGCGTCCTCGCCCGACACAGCATCGAAGGCCTGCGCGAAGCCGGTGAGCTCACCGTCATCGCGATCACCGGCTCCGTCGGCAAGACTACCGTGAAGGATCTGGCCGCGGACCTGCTCGCCGGCGAGGCCGAGACCGTGTGGCCGCCGAACTCGTACAACAACGAGGTCGGAGTGCCGCTGACGGCCCTGCGCGCCGATGAGTCCACGCGGTTCCTCGTCCTCGAGATGGGGGCCCGCTCGATCGGCAACCTCGCCTACCTGACGAGCCTGATCCGTCCCGACATCGCGGTCGAGCTCGCCGTGGGAACTGCCCACTCGGGCGTCTTCGGCTCGATCGAGAACACCGCACGGGCCAAGGCCGAACTCGTCGAATCCCTCGTCGCCGGCTCCACCGCGATCCTCAATGCCGATGACTCCCGGGTCGCCGGAATGCGTGAGGTCCTCGCCCCCGAGGTGTCCACCCTGTGGTTCTCCCAGCGCGAGTCCCTGCCGGAATGGGTCGCCGGGGATGATTCGGTGGTCCGCGGGACCGGAGTCACCACCGACTCCTCCGGTCACCCCTCCTTCGTCCTCCACCTGCCCGGTGAGGAACCGCGGGAGGTGCGCCTGGCACTCATCGGCGAACACCACGTCGGCAACGGCCTGGCCGCCGCCGCGATCGCCCATGCCTGCGGCGTCGCATCCAAATCGATCGTGACCACACTCTCGACCTCCTCGGCGGCGAGCCGGTGGCGGATGGAGCTCATCGACTCGCCCTCGGGCGTGACCGTGCTCAACGACGCCTACAATGCGAACCCCGAATCCATGCGCGCCTCTCTGAAGACCCTGGCCTCGATGGGCCGCGGGGATGAGGAGAGCCGACCGCGGCGGACCTTCGCCGTGCTCGGAGAGATGCTCGAACTCGGAGACGAGTCCGTGTCGGCCCATTCCGACATCGGCGAACTCGTGGTCCGGCTCAACATCACCCGCACCATCGTCGTCGGCGAGGGCGCGAAGCCGATCTTCAATGCCGCGAACCTCGAAGGGTCGTGGGGCAACGAGGCCACCTGGGTGGCCACCGCCGCCGAGGCGCGCGATCTGCTGGGCGCAGAACTCGCCCCCGGCGATATCGTCCTGTTCAAATCCTCCCGTGACGCCGGACTGCGGTATCTCGGGGATGAAATCGCCGGTGTATCGGGGGGCCAATGATCGCCGTACTGCTCGCAGCCTGCCTGGCCCTGATCTTCGCGCTGGTGGGCACGCCGCTGTTCATCCGTGTCCTCGTCAAGCGCGGGTACGGCCAGTTCGTCCGTGACGACGGTCCCACCTCGCATGCGACGAAGCGCGGCACACCGACGATGGGCGGCGTCGTCATCATCGGCGCAGCCATCCTCGCCTATCTGCTCGGACACCTATTCACCGGCTCCGTGCCCACCGCCTCGGGACTGCTGGTCCTGTGGCTGGCCGCCGGACTCGGCATCGTCGGCTTCCTCGACGACTTCATCAAGATCAAGAAGCAGCGCTCCCTCGGCCTGCGGCCGGTGCCCAAACTCATCGGTCAGGCCTTCGTCGGCATCTCCTTCGCCGTCCTCGGCCTCCAGTTCCCGAACTCCTTCGGGGAGACCCCGGCTTCGACGAAGGTGTCGTTCATCCGCGACACCAACCTCGACCTTGCCTTCGGCTCCGCGGTGCTCGGCCTCATCCTGTTCGTCATCTGGGCGAACCTCATCGTCACCGCGGTCTCGAACGCCGTCAACCTCACCGACGGACTCGACGGCCTGGCCGCCGGCGCCTCGGTGGTCGTCTTCGCCGCCTACGTGGTCATCGGCACCTGGCAGTCGACCCAGAACTGCAACCTCATGTCCGAGGCCACGAACGCCTGCTACTACATGCGCGACCCCCGCGACCTGGCAATGGTCGCCGCAGCGATGGCCGCCGCCTGCTTCGGCTTCCTATGGTTCAACACCTCGCCGGCGAAGATCTTCATGGGCGACACGGGTTCCCTGGCCATCGGCGGCGCCTTCGCAGGCCTGGCCATCATGTCCCGGACCGAGCTGCTGCTCATCATCCTCGGCGGACTCTTCGTCATCATCACCATGTCCGTGATCATCCAGGTCGCCTCCTTCAAGACCACGGGCAAGCGCGTGTTCAGGATGGCGCCCCTGCAGCACCACTTCGAACTCAAGGGCTGGGCGGAAGTCACGATCGTGGTGAGATTCTGGATCATCGCCGCCCTGTTCGTCGTCGCCGGCATCTGCCTCTTCTACGCCGAATGGGTGTCCCGCGTTGGCTGAGACCCCGAACACCGGAGAAGCGGCCGCCGAGGCGAACTCGACGGCCGCGATCCCCGCAGACCTGAACGGACCCTCGTCATCCCTGGCCGGACTGCGGATCCTCGTCACCGGACTCGGGGTGACGGGCTTCCCCGCGGCCGTCCACCTCGGCGAACGGGGTGCCGACGTCATCGTCATCGACGGTGACGATCGCTCCGACGTCAGCGAGAAGGTCCAGATCCTCGAGGTCTTCGACGTCGACATCCGCCGCGGACCCGAACACGTCGAAGAACTGCCCGAAGGTCACTTCGACCTCGTCGTCACCTCCCCGGGCTGGCGTCCCGACCAGCCCGTGCTCAAGGCCGCCGCCGAGGCGGGGGTGCCCGTGATCGGCGAAGTCGAGCTGGCCTGGCGGATCAGGGGCACCAACGACGCCAAATGGCTGGCCATCACCGGCACCAACGGCAAGACCACGACGACGACCATGCTCGAGTCGATGCTGCACGCCGCGGGACTGAAGGCCAAGGCCTGCGGCAACATCGGCGCACCGCTGCTCGAAGCCGTGCTCGAACCCGGCCTCGAGGTCCTCGCGATCGAACTCTCGAGCTTCCAGCTGCACTGGCAGGAATCGATGAGCGCCGAGGCCGCCGCCGTGCTCAACATCGCCCCCGACCACCTCGACTGGCACGGCAGCGCCGAAGCCTACGCGGCCGACAAGGCGAAGATCTACCACAACGCGAAGCTCGCCTGCGTGTACAATACTGCCGACGAGGCGACCCTGCACATGGTCGAGGACGCCGATGTCATCGCTGGGGCCAAGGCCATCGGCTTCACCACCGGAATCCCCCGCCCCGGAGAACTCGGCGTGGTCGAAGATCTGCTCGTCGACCGAGCCTTCATCCCGCAGCGCTACTCCTCGGCCGCCGAGATCGCCTCCCTGTCCGATGTCGCGGCGGCCACCGGCGCGGACGGTGGGGAACCGGCCGCCCATCAGGTCGCCAATGCCCTGGCCGCAGCCGCCCTGGCCCGCAGCATCGACGTTCCCGGCCAGGCGATCGCCGCAGGCCTGTGCGCGCATTCGACGGGCGCGCACCGGATGGTCACCCTCGGCGAACGCGACGGGATCCGCTGGGTCGACGACTCCAAGGCGACGAACACCCACGCCGCGAACGCCTCCCTGGGCAGCTTCGACTCGATCGTCTGGATCGCCGGCGGCCTGCCCAAAGGCGCCGACTTCACGTCCCTGATCGCCGACAATGCCTCCCGCCTCAAGGCCGTGGTGCTCATCGGCGAGGACGATTCGGCCTTCCGCTCGGCGATTGCCGAGACCGTGCCGGAGCTCACCGTCATCCGCATCGAACCGGCCCTGGCCGTGGATTCGGGAGTGCCGAATCGCCGCGGCGAAGCAGTCGCCTCGGCGGCGGTGAGCGCAGCGGCCGAACTCGCCTCATCGGGCGATACGGTGCTGCTGGCCCCGGCGGCGGCGAGCATGGACCAGTTCCTCAACTACAACACCCGGGGTGAGCTCTTCACCGAGGCAGTCCAGTCCCACCTGGAGCGCTGAGATGGGACGGCAGACCACCGCGAAGGCGGATGAGCGCCGACGCCGCAGGAACTCGGCCAAGTCGAAGGCGAAGGCCTCGGCGCTGAAATCCGCCGACCTCAAGTCCGGCGGTTCCAAGTCAGGCGGCTCCAAGTCCAGCGGCCACAAATCCGGCGGTCAGAAGCCGACGTCGACCACCTCGGCGAAGACGCCTGCTGCACGCCAGCCGACCGCGAGCAGATCTGCCGGGACGAGCTCCGCCGGAAAGAAACCCGCTGGCAAGAGCGGCGCCGGAAAGAGCGGCGCCGGCCGGACCGTGGGCGGCACGAAATCGACGTCGGCCACCTCGGCGAAATCCGCCCCGACGGTCACCACACCGAAGCCGAAGAAGACGAGCACCGGCTCGGCGAAGTCTCCGGGCGGCAGTGCCCGGACCCGTCGGGAGTTCCCCGGCCGGGCCGTCTTCGCCTCGCTGCGCCGTGAATTCGCCCGCGTCTCCGCCTACCCGCTGACGACCTACTACATCGTCCTCGTGGCGGTGCTCGCGCTGACGGGACTCGGCCTCGTCATGGTCCTCTCCGCGTCCTCGATCACGTCCTATGACGGGGGCGCCGGATCTTCCTTCGCCTACTTCAACAAGCAGGCGGGCTTCGCCGCCATCGGCATCGTGCTGATGATCGGAGGCAGCTTCGTCCCGCTCTCGCTGTGGTGCAGACTCGCCTGGCCGGCACTCGGCCTCGGCGTGGTCATGCAGGCCGCAGTCTTCATCCCCGGCCTCGGCAAGTCCACGAAGGGCAACGCGAACTGGATCGCGATCGGCACCTTCCAGCTCCAGCCCTCCGAATTCCTCAAGATCGCCCTGGCCGTGTGGCTCGGCTGCGTGCTGGCGAACAAATTCGGGAAGATGACGACCTTCGGCCACGCCATGATCCCCGTCGTCCCGGGAATCCTCTTCGCCGTCGGCCTCATCGCCGCCGGCAACGACCTCGGCACGGCCCTCGTGCTCATGGCCATGGCCTTCGTCTGCCTGCTCATCGGCGGCTACCCCTGGCGGTACTTCGCCCTGCTCATCGGCTCCATGGCGGCGGCCGTGACCTTCTTCGTGCTCAGCTCGGAGAACCGACTCAGACGCATCGAGGCACTGCTGACCGGCCACGCGGATCAGTCCGCGACCGACATCACCGGACAGGCCTGGCAGTCCAACCACGGACTCTTCTCCTTGGCCTCCGGCGGCTGGCTCGGCGTCGGACTCGGCGCCAGCCGTGAGAAATGGTCCTGGCTGCCCGAGGCCCACAACGACTTCATCTTCGCGATCATCGGCGAGGAGCTCGGACTGCTCGGCTCTCTGGCTGTGGTCCTCGTCTTCGCGATCCTCGCCTACGGCATGTTCCGGATCATCATGCGCTCATCCAGCCTGTTCGTCCAGATCACCACCGCCGGCCTCTTCGCCTGGCTGATCGGTCAGGCCGGCATCAACATCGGCGTCGTCACCGGGCTGCTGCCCGTGATCGGACTGCCCCTGCCCTTCGTCTCCTACGGCGGATCCTCGATCATCGCCTCCCTCTTGGCGGTGGGCGTGCTCCTGTCCTTCGCCCGCACCGAGGCAGGCGCCGACTCGGCGATCAAGGTGCACAAGGATCGGATGCGATCATCCTTCGCCGTACTTGCCCGTCGAAAAGTGAGGAAGTGAGATGACGAGTGTTCTTCTGGCCGGTGGCGGGACCACCGGGCACATTTCGCCGATGCTGGCGATCGGCCGGCAGCTGCGCAAGACCCACCCCGACTGGGACGTGTTCGCCCTCGGCACCCCCGACGGCCTCGAGACCGAGATCGTGCCGCAGGCCGGGTTCGAGCTGCTCACGATCGACAAGGTCCCGATGCCGCGCTCGATCAACCCCGCGGCACTGAAGTTCCCCGGCCGGTTCGCCTCCAACATCTCCGAGGTCAAGCGGATCATCGCCGAGCGCGAGGTCGGGGCCGTCGTCGGCGTCGGCGGGTATGTCTGTCCGCCGGCGTTCATCGCCGCGAAGCAGGCGAAGATCCCGCTGGTCGTCCACGAGGCGAATGCGAAGCCGGGCATGGCCAACCGCCTCGGCGCGATGCTGACGAAGCCCGGCATGGTCGGCATCACCTTCCCCGACACCAAGCTGCGCAACTCCGCGCTCGTCGGCATGCCCATGCCCACTGAGATCAGCAGCCTCGACCGCAGCGACGAAGCGCTGCGGCGGGCCTACCGGCAGGAGCTGGGCCTGCGTGATGACAAGCCTGTGCTCGTCGTCACCGGCGGGTCCTCCGGTGCACAGCGGATCAACGATGCCTTCCTCGCCGCGGCGCCGCTGTGCCAGGAGGCCGGCGTCCAGGTCCTCCACATCACCGGTGCAGGCAAGGACTCGGACCTGCGGGCCGTCGCCGCCGACCTGCCCGACTACCACGTCGTCGACTACGTCAACGGCATGCACCGGGCCTACGGAGTCGCCGACCTGCTCGTCGCCCGCTCCGGGGCCGCGACCGTCTCCGAAGCCACGGTAGCGGGCGTGCCCGCCCTCTACGTGCCGCTGGCGATCGGCAACGGCGAACAGCGCCTCAACGCCGCCGGCAGCGTCCGTGCGGGGGCGGCGAAGATGGTCGACAACGCGGACTTCGCCCCGTCGACCGTGACCGAGACAATCCTCCCGCTGGTCACCGACGCGCAGCGACTGGCGGCGATGAGCCGAGCCGGACTCGGACTCCACTATCCCACCAACGCCGCAACCACCATGGCCAAGATCGTCACCCGCGCCCTGAGAGGCTGAACATGAGCACGTCCCAGATCGTCCCCGCCACCGAACTCGGCGCCGTCCACTTCATCGGCATCGGCGGCTCCGGCATGTCCGGAATCGCCCGCATCATGGTCATGAACGGAGTGTCCGTGTCCGGCTCGGACGCCAAGGAATCCGCCGTCGTCGAGGTCCTGCGGACCCTCGGCGCCAAGGTCGCGATCGGGCATGCGGCGGACAACCTCGGCGCCGCCGACACCCTCGTCATCTCCTCGGCCATCCGCAAGGACAATCCGGAGCTGCTCGAAGCGCAGCGCCGGGGGCTGCGGATCCTCCACCGCTCCGGTGCGCTGGCCTCCCTCATGCTCGAACGTCGGGCCGTGGCCGTCGCCGGCACCCACGGCAAGACCACGACGACCTCGATGACCACGGTGGCGCTCCAGGCCTGCGGCCTCGACCCGTCGTTCGTCATCGGGGGAGTGCTCTCTACCACGGGCACGAATGCGCACCTGGGCACCGGGGACGTCTTCGTCGCCGAGGCGGACGAATCCGACGGGTCCTTCCTGCTCTACGAACCCGCCATCGGCATCCTCACCAACGTCGAGGCCGACCACCTCGACCACTACGGGACCGCCGAGAAGGTGCGGGAGGCCTTCATCGAATTCTGCAACGGCATCCAGGCCCGCGGAGGCACGATCATCGCCTGCGCCGACGACGCCGGGTCCCTCGATGTCGCCACCCAGGCCCGCGCCTCCGGGGCCGAAGTCCTGCTCTACGGAACCGCGGAGACCGCCGACATCGTTCTCCGCGATCTCGAATCGGGACTCGGCTCCGAATTCGTCCTCGACGTGCCCGGCCACGCCGAACCGCTGGCGGTGGCCCTGCGCCAGCCCGGCAAGCACAACGCACTCAACGCCACGGCCGCGATCGCCGTGGCCCACAGCCTCGGCGCGGACATCGTCAAGGCCGCGGCCGGACTCGGCGGCTACGGCGGCACGCGTCGACGCTTCGAGGAACGCGGCATCGCCGCAGGCGTGCGGGTCATCGACGACTACGCCCACCACCCCACCGAGCTGCGAGCGGTGCTCAGCGCCGCCCGTGGGGTCGTCACCGACGAGGGACGGGTGTGGGCGATCTTCCAACCGCACCTGTACTCGCGGACCATGGAGTTCCGGGAGGAGTTCGGCCAGGCCCTCGGACTCGCCGACGAGGTCGTCGTGCTCGATGTGTTCCCGGCCCGTGAGGACCCTGTTCCCGGAGTCACCGGAGCGCTCATCGCCGACCGGGTCCCGCACGAGCACGTGACCTTCATCGAGTCGTTCGCCGCCGCGGTGCCCTACGTCGCCGAACGCGTGCGCCCCGGGGACCTCGTGCTCACCGTCGGCGCCGGTGACGTGACGATCCTCGGACCCGAGCTGCTCACCGCTCTGGAGAGCTGAGGCCCATGGTGCCCCTTCCCGAAGCACGCACCGATGACAATTCCACAGCGGATCTCACCGGCGTCATCCGGGCCCGGAAGCAGCAGCTCTGGCGCAGACGCTTGCTGTCCATCGGCATCATCCTCGCGGTGCTCGCGGTCGCGGCCGTGGCCTGGTTCTCACCCCTGCTCGGTCTCGAGAAGGTCGAGGTCTCCGGCAGCAAGCTCGTCGATCACGACGAGGTGGCCGCCTCCGTCATCGACACCAGCGGCGGCACACCGCTGCCGCAGATCCGCCCCGGAAAGATCGAGAAGGCGGTGCTCAAGGAGTTCCCCCGAGCCCAGGAGGCCTCCGTCCACTACGGGGGACCGCGGACGCTGAACATCGAGATCACCGACCGGACCCCGGTCCTCGCCATCACCGAGGACGCCGGCTTCACCCTCTACGACGCCGAGGCGGTGGACCTGGGCACCGTCGACACCGCCCCGAAGGGCGTGACGGTCCTCGGCGACTCGGGTGGGGCACCCGACCAGGAGACCGCGGCCGCCGTGATCCGATTCATGGCCGAGCTGCGTCCCGAACTCCGCCGGGAGGTGACCACCATCGAAGCGAAGGACGAGAACACCATCACCGGGGAAATCGGCACCGGTGAGACGAAGGCGAAGGTGGTCTTCGGGGACTCGACGAGTGCGAGCCTGAAGATGCGCACGGCGGTGCAGCTGGCCGAGGACGGACGCACTGATATCGACGTCTCCGTGCCCTCTGTGCCCGTGACCAACTGAAAACAATCGCATTGGCCCCGACACACCGGAGCTGAAGTTTGGCCGAAGTCCGACACTCCGGCGAGAATGGTTGCAGCACTCCTGCCCCGGCCAATAGCCTCGGGGCAGAGAACACCGACCGAATGTGCACGCAGAAGATGCGTGGATGATGCGCGTGAGACGAGGAACCGACTTGGCTGAATTCCCACAATCCGGAGCGGATATCAAGGTTGCCGGTACCGGCGGCGGTGGTGTCAACGCTGTGCAGAGGATGATCGACGTCGGCCTGCGGGGCGTGGAGTTCATCGCAATCAACACCGACGCCCAGGCACTCGTGCTCTCGGACGCCGACGTCAAGCTCGAGATCGGGCGCGACCAGACCCGCGGCCTCGGCGCCGGAGCCGATCCGGAGATCGGCCGGAAGGCCGCGGACTCCTCCGAAGAGGCCATCCGCGACGCCCTCGAAGGCGCCGACATGGTCTTCGTCACCGCCGGTGAGGGCGGTGGCACCGGAACCGGTGCCGCACCCGTCGTCGCCCGTGTGGCCCGCTCGCTGGGCGCACTGACCATCGGCGTCGTCACCCGCCCGTTCACCTTCGAGGGACGTCGCCGTTCCGCGCAGGCCGAAGCCGGCATCGCCGCACTGCGCGAAGAGGTCGACACCCTCATCGTCATCCCGAACGACCGTCTGCTCTCGATCTCCGATCGCAGCGTCTCCGTCGTCGAGGCCTTCCGTTCCGCCGATGAGGTGCTGCGCTCCGGTGTCCAGGGCATCACCGACCTCATCTCGGTTCCCGGACTGATCAACCTCGACTTCGCCGACGTCAAGTCGGTCATGCAGGATGCCGGCACCGCCCTCATGGGCATCGGTGCCGCCACCGGCGACGACCGCGCGGTCCAGGCGGCCGAATCGGCCATCGCCTCCCCGCTGCTCGAAGCCAGCATCGACGGCGCCCACGGTGTGCTCTTCTGCATCCAGGGTGGAGCCGACCTCGGCCTGTTCGAGGTCAACGAGGCCGCACGTCTGGTCCAGGAAGCCGCCCACCCCGAGGCGAACATCATCTTCGGTGCCGTCATCGACGACAACATCGGCGACGAATGCCGGGTCACCGTCATCGCCGCCGGCTTCGACAACACCGGCCCGGGCCAGGAGGTGACCGTGGGGGAGACCATCCCCGCCGCGGTTCCCGCAGCCGCCCCCGCCGAGGCTGAAGCCGAGTCGCCGCTGATCGGCGAGTCCGGAGCATCGAAGGTCGAGACCGGAGAGATCGAGACCGAGCAGTCGCGCAGCGGAGACGAGCACCAGATCCCGACCTCGCTGCCGAGCGAACGCAGCACCTCGAGTCTCGACAACGACCTCGACATTCCCGACTTCCTCAAGTGACATGCTGCACTCGCGGTTCGTCATCCCGGGCAGGCTGAACGCACACGTCGCCTTCACGGACCGACACGGCGGGTACTCGAGCGGGGACTTCTCCTCGTTCAACCTGGCCCGCCATGTCGGTGACGATGACGAACTCGTCGCCGCCAATCGTGCCGCGCTGGCCCAGGTCCTGGGGCTGAGCGGGGAACGGTTGGCGTTCGTGTCCCAGATCCACGGGACCCGGGTGCACACGATCGAGAGACCGGAGCGCCTGCGGGAGGCACCGGTCGAAGCCGACGCCCAGGTCACCTCGGTGCCGGGAATCGGTTTGGCGATCATGGTCGCCGACTGCACCCCGATCATGCTCGCCGACACCACGACGGGCATCATCGCCGCCATCCACGCGGGACGTCCCGGGATGTCCGCGGGAGTGGTCGGTGAGACCGTGGCGAACATGCGCGAGCTCGGGGCGGGCGACATCCACGCCGTGATCGGACCCTCCGTCTGCCCGCGCTGCTACGAAGTGCCGGGCGAACTCCGAGACGAAGTCGCCGCGGTCGAACCCGTGGCCGCCTCGGTGTCGGTGACCGGAACCCCGGCGATCGACGTGGCCGGAGCCGTGGCCGAGCAGCTGCGCCGGGAGGGAGTGGCCATCGACCATTTCTCCCGGACCTGCACGAAGGAATCGGACGACCTGTTCTCCTATCGGAGGCAGCAGCGAACCGGACGGTTCGCCGGAGTCGTCTGGTTGGAAGAAGAAAACTCCACGACACACCCATGAGACTCACCTGTCGCAGCTGCCGACTGCGATAGTTTGGGCGACAGGCGAGCAAGTGCCGAAGGCCGAGGAGCGAAGACATGTCAGCAATCAAGAAGACGCTGGAATACCTGGGTTTCGTCGAAGAAGAGGACGAGACCCTCGACCGTCGTGAGTCCGACCGTCGTGAGTCCGATCGCCGTGACTCGGACCGACGTGACCGTGAGGTCGTCGAGACCTATGACGAACCCGGTGACGACTACGCACCCGTGGAAGAGCACCGGGCACCCGCGCAGGTGACGCCGATCCACCCCACACCGATTCGTCCCGTAGACACCCCGGCGCCAGGAATCTCAATGAATCGCATCAAGACCATCCACCCCCGCAGCTACAACGACGCCATGGTCATCGGTGCTGCCTTCCGCGAGGGCACCCCGGTGATCATGAACCTCTCGGAGATGGACGAGAACAACTCGAAGCGCCTCGTCGACTTCTCCGCCGGCCTGATCTTCGGCCTGCACGGGTCGATCGAACGCGTGACGAACAAGGTCTTCCTGCTGACCCCGGAGAGCATCGAAGTCAGCGGCGAGAGCGAAGCCGATCCCGACACGCAGGCGAGCTTCTTCAACCAGAGCTGAGCGAGTCCACAGTCGAGGACACCGGCGCGGCCACCTGAGCCGGGTCGGGGTCCTCTCACCTCTTCTTCAGGTCGAGCCGTTAGGCTTGAGACTCGAGATTCAGTCAGCGACAGCAGCAACGAAAGGCGCGAGGGAACCACGTGGCCATCATCTTCTACATCCTCGGCACGGCACTCAGCCTTTATGTCTATGTTCTCCTCGCGCGGGTCGTCCTCGACCTCGTGCAGGTCTTCTCCCGCGACTGGAAGCCGGCAGGCTTCTTCCTCGTCCTGGCCGAGATCGTCTACACGCTGACGGACCCGCCGCTGCGCCTGCTGCGCAAGGTGATCCCGCCGCTGCGACTGGGCCAGGTGTCTCTCGATCTCGGGTTCATCGTCCTGCTCATCGGCATCCAGATCCTCGCCTCCGTGCTGTTCAACCTCTCCCGCACGGGAGTATGAGCCCGGCTTCCAGCGGAGCGTGAGTCCGGCTCGCTCCCTTGGGTGAGTTCGTTTCACACCGGAGTGGGAGTCCGTATCACACCGGCGGTCTGGTCTCCGGGTGAACGAGCGAATTGGTCCCCGGGTGAACGAACTCGAGCAGATGCCGCTCGAACCGGTTCGAGCATGAAGCTTGGTGGACTCGGTTGGCCGAAGCGTTCGGAATGTTGTTAGTCTCGAGTCGGAAAACTTCGTCATTGACGGTGTGACACGGCATTTCTGCACGACAGGACCGCAGGTGTTACGCTAATGTGACGTTGAAGTCGTCCTTCGGGGCGGCAGCGTAATGATTGCAGATCGACCAAAGGTGACCTCATGGCGCTCACGCCTGAAGACGTAGTAAACAAGCGGTTCCAGCATGTGAAGTTCCGCGACGGGTACGACCAGGATGAAGTCGACGATTTCCTCGACGAGGTTGTCGTAGAGATTCGTCGTCTCTACCAGGAGAACGACGAACTGCGTCAGAAGCTCTCCACCGCTGAACAGCGTGTGAAGGAACTCGAAGCAGGCGGCGCTTCCGCTCCTGCCGCTCCGGTTCAGGATGCCGACGCGACGCAGGCCATGCCTGCCGCCGTCCCCGCTCCGTCCGAGGCCACCGAAGCCCCGGCACCGAAGGCAGAGAAGGCACCCGAGGCTCCCGCAGCACCGGTCGCCGAAGAACAGACTCAGGCTCCCGTCGTCAAGGAAGCCGCACCCGCTCCGCAGCAGAGCGAGCCGGCTCCTTCTGCCAACGCCGCCCCTGCGGCGACCGCCGGCGCAGCCGGCACCGCCGCTGGACTCGGGCTCGGCGCGGCCGCCTCGGACGGCGACGCCCACGGCCTCATCGCACTGGCACAGCGCGTCCACGACGAGCACGTCGCCGAAGGTGAGCGCAAGCGCGACGAACTCATCAAGGGTGCGGAGAAGGAAGCCGCCGACATCGTCGGCAAGGCCGAATCGAAGCGCGACGAGACGCTGTCGACCCTCGAGTCGCAGAAGTCGACGCTGGAACGCTCCATCGATCAGCTCTCGAACTTCGAACGCCAGTACCGCACTCGCCTCAAGAGCTACCTCAATGATCAGCTGCGCGATCTCGAGAACTCCACGAGCCTGGCTCCGGAAACCCTCGACGGGAACAACCCGCTGGGCACCTCGAACCACAAGCTCTGATCTCGCATAGCGACATCCGAGGCCCGGGTACTCATATGAGTTCCCGGGCCTCGCTCGTATCCGGGACACGCAGGTGTGGAGGCGGTGGCTCGGTGCTTCCGGTCCTCCGGGGTCGCAGGGTCGTGCCAACGAGTCATCCATGCGTCGGGTACGTGCCGCCCGGTACCGCGGGGTCCTCGTCTGGATGCCCGGTGAGCTAGAATGATCCGAATGAATGATGTTGCCTCCCGGGCGAAACGATCGCGCTCCACGATGCTCGCCGTACTGTTCGGGATCGCAGCACTCGTGCTGGTCGTCGATCAGCTCACGAAGTTCCTCGCAGTCACCCTCCTCGAAGGGCATCCGCCGGTTCCAGTGCTCGGCTCTCTGGCCGGCTTCACCTTCTACCGCAACCCCGGGGCCGCTCTCGGCCTGGGATCGGGAGTGACGTGGGTGTTCCCGCTCATCGCCATCGGCGTCTTCATCGCGATCATCGTGCTCTCCCGCAAGCTGGCGTCCCGGACCTGGGCGATCGGCCTCGGCCTCCTGCTCGGCGGACTCTTCGGCAACCTCGTCGACCGACTCTTCCGCCAACCCGGATTCCTGCACGGAGCAGTCGTCGACTTCATCGACCTGTCTCTGTTCATCTGCAATGTCGCCGACATCGCGATCACTGCCGCAGCGGTCACGCTGGTGATCGCCAGCCTCAAAGGCATCGAACTCGACGGCTCCGACTCCAAGCGCGTGAAAGAGGACACACATGAGTGAACGTTCCATCCTCGTCCCCGAAGGCCTCGAAGGCCAGCGTGTCGATTCCGCGCTGTCGAAGCTGCTCGGACTCTCCCGCACCGCCGTCGCCGACATCTGCGCCGACGGTGGAGTGCAGATGTCAGGACGCGCCGTGGGCAAATCCGATCGGGTCATCGCCGGCGAACGACTCGACATCATGATGCCCGAACCCAGGCGGCCCCTCGAAGTGGTGGCCGATCCCGTCCCCGGGATGCGGATCGTCCACGACGAAGACGCCTTCATCGTCGTCGACAAACCCGTCGGCGTGGCCGCCCATCCGGCACTCGGTTGGACCGGTCGCACCGTCGTCGGCGGGCTCGCCGCCGCCGGCTACCGGATCGCCACCTCCGGGGCACCCGAACGACAGGGAATCGTCCAGCGCCTCGACGTCGGAACCTCCGGGCTGATGGTGATCGCGAAGAGCGAATACGCCTACAGCGTGCTCAAGCGCGCCTTCAAAGACCGCACCGTCGAGAAGACCTACCATGCCGTCGTGCAGGGCCTTCCCGACCCGGTGCTCGGCACGATCGACGCCCCCATCGCCCGCCACCCCAGGCACGACGGCCTCTACGCCGTGCACAGCGGCGGCAAGAACGCGATCACCCACTACGAGGTGCTCGAAGCGCATCGTCGCGCCTCCCTGGTCGAGGTCCATCTCGAGACCGGACGGACACACCAGATCCGCGTTCACTTCTCCGCCACGAAGCACCCCTGCGCAGGTGATCTTCCCTACGGTGCCGACCCGGTCCTGGCCAAGGATCTCGGACTCGAACGGCAATGGCTGCACGCCGTCAAACTCGGCTTCCACCACCCCGACACGCAGCAGTGGGTGGAATTCGAGAGCGGATATCCCGAGGATCTGCAGACCGCGATCGACCGCATCCGCACCCCCTGAGCACCTCGGCGAGCTGCTCCGCACGGCCGCAGAATGGACTAAGCTGAGGGACCAGCAACGGTCATATCAGAGGGAAGGCAGTCTGTGCCCAACGAGGACTTCGTCCATCTTCACGTCCACACCGAATACTCCATGCTCGACGGTGCGGCCCGCCTCGGCGATCTCATGGCGGCGACGAAGGCCTCAGGGATGTCGGCCATCGCCACGACCGACCACGGCTACCTGTTCGGAGCCTTCGACTTCTGGTCCCAGGCCACAGCCGCCGACATCAAACCGATCATCGGCGTCGAAGCCTATGTGACTCCCGGAACCGATCGCCGGGACAAGACCAGGGTGAAGTGGCGGACCGAGGAATCGCAGAAGCGCGATGACCTCTCCGGCGGCGGTCTCTACACCCACATGACCCTGCTGTCGAAGAACAACACGGGCATGCGCAACCTGTTCAAGGCCTCCTCCTATGCCTCCCTGGACTCGGTGACCGCGAAGTGGCCGCGCCTCGACCAGGATCTTCTCGAAACCTATTCCGAGGGACTCATCGCGACCACGGGCTGCCCGTCGGGGGAGATCCAGACCCGCCTGCGCCTGGGCCAGTACGACGAGGCAAAGGCCGCGGCCGGGAAGTACCGCGAGCTCTTCGGAGCCGAGAACTACTACTGCGAACTCATGGACCACGGACTGTCCATCGAGAAGCGCGTGACCAAGGACCTGCTGCGCCTGTCCAAGGAGATGGACATTCCGCTGGTCGCGACCAACGACCTGCACTACACCCACGAATCCGATGCGAAGGCCCACGAGGCCCTGCTGGCCATCCAGTCCGGATCCAAGCTCATCGAGCCCACCTACGATCAGGGCGGATCCCGGTTCGCGTTCTCCGGCTCCGGCTACTACCTCAAGACGCCGGCGGAGATGCGCAGGCTGTTCGCCGAATTCCCCGAGGCCTGCGACAACACTCTGGAGATCGCGGAGAAGTGCGAAGTCTCCTTCGACACCTCGGCGAACTACATGCCGAAGTTCCCCTGCCCGCCCGGTGAGGACGAGACCTCGTGGCTGATCAAAGAGGTCGCGAAGGGTCTCGACTACCGCTACCCGGACGGCGTTCCCGACGATGTCCGCAAGCAGGCCGACTACGAACTCGACATCATCATCTCGATGGGCTTCCCCGGCTACTTCCTCGTCGTCGCCGACTTCATCAACTGGTCCAAGGACAACGGCATCCGCGTCGGACCCGGACGTGGTTCCGGTGCCGGTTCGATGGTCGCCTACGCGATGCGCATCACTGACCTCGACCCGCTCCAGCACGGACTGTTCTTCGAGCGCTTCCTCAACCCGGACCGTGTGTCCATGCCCGACTTCGACGTCGACTTCGATGATCGCCGCCGCGGCGAGGTCATCGACTATGTGACGGAGAAGTACGGTGACGAACGTGTGTCGATGATCGTCACCTACGGCACGATCAAGACCAAGCAGGCGCTCAAGGACTCCGCCCGAGTCCTCGGCAAACCCTTCTCCCTCGGCGAGCAGCTGACGAAGGCTCTGCCCCCGGCGGAGATGGCCAAGGACATTCCGCTCAAGGACATCGAGGACTCGGGTTCCAAGCGCTACAAGGAAGCCGGGGAGTTCCGCGACTTCGTCGATTCGAACCCGGAGGCGCGAGAGACCTTCGAGACTGCGAAGGGTCTCGAGGGACTGAAGCGGCAGTGGGGCGTCCACGCCGCCGGTGTGATCATGTCCTCGGACCCGATCATCGACGTCATCCCGATCATGCGCCGCTTCCAGGACGGCCAGGTCATCACCCAGTTCGACTACCCGACCTCCGAAGGTCTCGGACTGATCAAGATGGACTTCCTGGGTCTGCGTAACCTCACGATCGTGTCCGACGCGGTGGAGAACATCAAGTCCAACCGCGACGTCGATCTCGACCTCGAGCACCTCGAACTCGACGATCGGGCAGCATACGAACTGCTCACCCGCGGTGACACGCTCGGGGTGTTCCAGCTCGACGGCGGCGGACTGCGCGCCCTGCTGCGAATGATGAAGCCCGACAACTTCGAGGACATCTCGGCGACCCTCGCCCTCTACCGTCCCGGTCCGATGGGCGCGGACTCCCACACGAACTACGCCCTGCGCAAGAACAATCTGCAGGAAGTCACCCCGATCCACCCGGAGCTTGAGGAACCGCTCAAGGACATCCTCGACACCACCTACGGCCTCATCATCTACCAGGAGCAGGTGATGGCCATCGCGCAGAAGGTCGCCGGCTATTCTCTGGGCCAAGCCGACATCCTCCGCCGCGCGATGGGCAAGAAGAAGAAGTCCGAGCTCGACAAGCAGCAGGTCGGCTTCTTCGGGGGAATGAAGGAACGCGGCTACTCCGAGGCCGCAGCGCAGGCGCTGTGGGACATCCTTCTGCCGTTCTCGGACTACGCGTTCAACAAGGCTCACTCCGCGGCCTACGGCGTCGTCTCCTACTGGACGGCCTATCTCAAGGCCCATTACACGGCGGAGTACATGGCGGCCCTGCTCACCTCGGTCGGCGACAACAAGGACAAGCTCGCCATCTACCTCAACGAGTGCCGCCGGCTCGGGATCACCGTGCTGCCCCCGGACGTCAACGACTCCGCCCTGCACTTCACCCCTGTCGGGGAGGACATCCGCTTCGGCATGGGTGCGGTCCGCAACGTCGGAGCGAACGTCGTCGACGGCATCGTCGAAGCCCG
This sequence comes from Brevibacterium sp. CCUG 69071, assembly GCF_021023135.1. GTDB lineage: Bacteria > Actinomycetota > Actinomycetes > Actinomycetales > Brevibacteriaceae > Brevibacterium. Next base: position 1,051,993 of record NZ_PGFV01000001.1, on the reverse strand, counting down.
CGCCGAGAAGGGCGCCTACACCTCGTTCACGGACTTCCTCGACAAGGTCCCCAGCCACGTCTGCAACAAGCGCACGATCGAATCGCTCATCAAAGCGGGCGGCTTCGACTCGCTCGGACAGTCCCGCAGGTCTCTGGTGGAGGTGCACGAGGAGGCCGTGGACTCGGTCATCGGCGTCAAGCGTCAGGAGGCGAACGGACAGTTCGACCTCTTCGCCGGCCTCGGCGGCGGTGACGACGATGCGCCGAGCTTCTCGGTCGCCATCCCGGACCGCCCGGAATGGGAGAAGAAGGAGAAGCTCGCCTTCGAACGCGACATGATCGGGCTCTACGTCTCCGACCATCCGCTCAACGGGCTCGAGGGCGTGCTGGCCGCCGAGTCCGATGCCTCCATCGCCGAGGTGGTCGATCCTGAATCGCACCGTCATGACGGTTCCCAGATCAAGGTCTGCGGAATGATCACCCAGGTCGCCCGCAAGGTGTCGAAGAACTCCGGCAAGCCCTATGCGATCGTCACCTTGGAGGACCTTGAGGCCGAGGTCGAAGTGATGTTCTTCGGTGACACCTACGAACCGGTGGCGAGCCTGCTGGCCACCGACCTCGTGATCTCGCTGACCGGCCGGATCCGGACCTCGGACGACCGGCCCACCTCGCTGATGGCGATGTCGATGACGATCCCGGACGTCACGGACCCCAACGACCGCCCGCTCAACCTCATGATGCCGATGGAGAAGGCCACCGAGGAGATGGCGGGCAAACTCAAGCGGATCCTCGAGTCGAACAAGGGGCAGACGGATGTCCACCTCATCCTGTCCCAACCGGGCAGGCAGACGGTGATGCGCCTCGACAGGTCGATCCGAGTCAACCCGAATCCGAGCCTCTACGGCGATCTCAAGGCGCTGCTCGGCTCACGCTGTTTCAGCTCCTGAACCGGCCTGCGGCCGATAGTCGGGCGGGGACTAGAATGGTGCGGGTGAACATTCTGGACTTCCGCGGTGAGACCCTGAGCAAGCGATTCCTCAACCAGCGCCTGCCGCGCGCCGCCGAGACCCATGCCGACATCGAACGTCGGGTGGCCGAGCTGCTCGAGACCGTGCGGACCGGCGGCTCCCGGGCCGTGAAGGACTTCACCGCGCGGTTCGATGCGGTCGAGGTCGATGCACTGCGCGTGCCGACCTCGGCCATCGATGCCGCCGAGGCACAACTGGCACCCGAGGTCCGGGCCGCCCTGAGCGAATCCATCTCGCGGGCTCGCCGCGTCGCCGAGGACCAACGTCCCGCCGATGTGCGCACTCAGCTGGCCGACGGTGCCTTCGTCACCACTCGGCACCTGCCGATCGAACGGGTCGGTCTCTATGTGCCGGGCGGTCTCGCCGTCTACCCGTCGACGGTGATCATGAACGTCGTCCCCGCGCAGGTCGCCGGGGCGCACTCGCTGGCGATCGCAAGCCCGCCGCAGGCCGACGGCCTGCCGCACCCGACAGTGCTCGCCACCGCCCGGCTCCTCGGCGTCGAAGAAGTCTGGGCGATGGGCGGGGCTCAGGCCGTCGGAGCACTGGCCTTCGGGTTCGACGACGAGGAGGTGCTGGAACCGGTCGATCTCATCACTGGCCCCGGCAACGCCTACGTCGCGGCCGCGAAGTCGCTCGTGCGTTCCCAGGTCGGCATCGATGCGGTGGCCGGTCCGACGGAGATCATCATCCTCGCGGATTCGACCGCGAATCCGGCCTTCGTCGCCGCCGACCTCATCAGCCAGGCCGAGCACGATGAACTCGCCGCCTCCGTGCTCGTCACCGATTCCGCCGAATTGGCCGAGCGGGTGCGTGAGCAGCTGCGGGCGCAGACTCCCGAGGCCAGCAACTCCGAGCGCATCGCCACGGCTCTGGCCGGTCAGCAGTCGGCGATCGTGCTCGTCGACGACCTCGATGCCGGCATCGCCGTCGTCAACGGCTACGCCGGCGAGCACGTCGAGATCCACACCGCCGAGGCGGCTGCCGTGGCTGGGCGGATCACCAACGGGGGAGCTGTGTTCCTCGGCGATTGGTCTCCCGTGTCCCTCGGCGACTACTGCGCCGGCTCGAACCACGTGCTGCCGACCATGGGTACGGCCGCGCACGGCTCGGGCCTCGGTGTGCACTCGTTCATCAAGGTCAGCCAGGTCATCGACTACGACCGCGCGGCACTGGCCGAGGTCGCCGACCATGTCGAGGTGCTCGCTGCCAGCGAAGCGCTCCCGGCGCATGGTCGGGCCGTGTCGATTCGATTCGAGGAGTAGAGATGCGCTGTCCGTTCTGCCGTGAGTCGGATTCCCGGGTCGTCGATTCGAGGACCAGCGAAGACGGTGCCGCGATCCGCCGGAGGCGGCAGTGCCGTCACTGCGGTCGCCGCTTCACGACCATGGAGGCCACGAGCCTGTCGGTGATCAAACGGTCGGGAGTGACCGAGGAGTTCTCCCGCCAGAAGATCATGTCCGGGGTGCGCAAGGCCTGCCAGGGACGTCCCGTCGGCGATGACGATCTGGCGAAGCTGGCGCAGAAGGTCGAGGAGGACATCCGCTCGAAGGGCATCGCGGAGATCGATGCCGACGAGGTGGGCCTGAGCATCCTCGAACCCCTGCGTGAGCTCGACCAGGTCGCCTACCTGCGCTTCGCCAGCGTCTACCAGGGCTTCGACTCGCTCGAGGACTTCGAAGCCGCCATCGACTCCCTGCGAGCAGATGCGCTGCTTCGCGCGGGGGAGACGCGCGAACCGCTGCCCGAGGACTTCCAGGCCTGATCACCCGGCTCGGGTCGACGATCCGACCGCCTGCATCGGCGCGGATGTGAGGTCGAGGAAAATTCCTCACAGAAATCTCGGATCCGAGTGCACTGCCACAGCGATAGTTGTGTAATATTGACAGTGCGCGCTACGGCGCGCGGCCGCTTGCGGTTCGGAGGGGAAGCCGAACCCAAGCGGCCTTTAACTTTTCCGCCTGCAGGTGTGCTATCTGACCATCAACCCGGCTGCTCTGCGTTGGGCGTGCGCCTCAGACCATTCCGCCTGCAGCCCCGCGCGATGACGACGTCCCGCCATCACACTGTCTCATCACCACGACGTCTCGTCGCCACATCGTCTCATCACCAAGCCGTCCCGCGGCGAGGGAGCTGCCAGTCCACGCGAAGCTCGAAAAAGTCGTCTCTTGTGACGATGTTTTCGAGCTTCGCGTGGACTGAGCCGCAAATGGTGCGGATTTCGCGTTGACTGAGCCTCCAGGGGCGTCTGGAGGCCGAACCGTCAGCGGGTCAGCTGGCGGCTCAGTCCGTGCTGGGGTGCATGAGCTCCGTGAGTTCGGTGTCGACGGAGGCGAGGATCCGCAGCCGTTCGGTGGTGCGGGTCAGGGACACATAGAGCGCCCCGGCCCCGTCCTCACTCCCGACCGGCGCGATCTGCCCGGGCTCGACGATGATGACCGAATCGAACTCGAGACCTTTGGCCTGCTGCGGTGTGATGACGGCGATCTGACTGTCCAGCCCGGTCTCCGAGCGTCCGATGTCGAAGCCGGCGAGCGCCTCGGCGACCGCGTCGATGAGCAGGTCATCGGCGATGACGGCGATCTTGCCGCCGTCGACGGCCTCGACCTCCTCCGTCGCAGCCGAGACCAGGCCCGCGAGCACCTCGGCGCCGGTGGCATACGAATCCAGGCGCGGATCCTGACCGCCCTGGCGCACCGACTCGACGAGTTCGAGCTGCGGGAAATGGCGATGCAGGAAGCTGTTCGCCAGATCCATCACCGACTGCGGGGTGCGGTAGGAAACCGTGAGCACCTGGAGGGCGTAGCGGTCACCGACGAAGTCCCCGAGGATCGACCGCCAGGTGCGGGCCCTGTCGACCTGGGTGGACTGGGCGAGGTCCCCGACGACGGTCGCCGACTTCGAGGGCACCCGCCGGAACAGGAGGCGCCACTGCATGGGGGAGAGCTCCTGCGCCTCATCGACGACGAGGTGGCCGTAGGTCCATTCCCGATCCTCGATGGCGCGCTCGGCGAGGGTAATGGCTGGGCCTTCCTCCTCCCAGCGGGCCGCGAGGGTCTCGGCGCTGACCATGCCCCCGGTCTCGGTCATGTCGACGACCGCCTCGGCGTACTCCCGCGCGGAATCGTCGCGGGCCTGGGTCTGTTGGGGGCTCGTGCCCAGCAGCTCGGCCAGCTCATCGAGCAGCGGAACGTCTTCGACCGTGAACGGCGCATTCGTCGGTCGCAGCAGCAGCTCCTGCTCGGCCGGGCTGAGCATCCTGCCCGCAGCGGCCTGCAGCTTGTGCGGCTTGTTCAGCAGCGCCCGTAGGGCAGAGGCGGGGCTGATGGGGAACCACGCGAGGTTGAGGGCACGGCGGACGTCGACGCTCGAGCGCAGCTCTTCGAGCAGCTCGGGCAGACGCTCTCCGGCGCCGTCGAGGCCCATCTCCTTGGCAAGATCCTCGGCGAGGATCTTGAGCAGACCGGTGGCGAAGCCGTTGCGGGAGGCATTGTGCGGATCCCCGCTGCGCCGGGCACGGTCCCGGGCGCTGCGCACATCGCGCCTGCGCAGCCAGATCGTGTAGGAGCCGACACGCAGCTCCTCATCCTGATCGGGAACGCGCTCATAGTTCGCGACGTGATTCTTCAGCACGCGCGCCATCTCCGCACGTCCCTTGACCCGGGCCGTGTCGGGGGCGTCGGCCGTATCGGTCTCGAGGCCGGGATAGAGCTGACCGGGAGTCAGCAGCAGTGCACCCGTCTCGCCGAGGCTGGGCAGCACCTTCTCGATGTATTTGAGGAACACGGTGGAGGGCCCGACGAGGAGCACACCCGATTTCGCGATCCGTTCCCGGTGACGGTAGAGCAGATAGGCGGCACGGTGCAGAGCCACCGCGGTCTTGCCGGTGCCGGGGCCGCCCTGCACGACGAGCACGCCCTGCAGGGGCTGGCGGATGATGGCGTCCTGCTCGGCCTGGATAGTGGCGACGATATCGCCCATCCGACCCGTGCGATGAGTGGTCAGGGCCGCGATCAGCGCGCCCTCGCCCTGCAGGTTCGAGCGGTCCGCGTCGTCGAGGGCGTCGATGTCGAGCACATCGTCTTCGAGATCGGTGACCTTCCGGTCTTTCGTGACCAGGTGGCGACGGCGCACGACTCCGTCGGGATTGGCCGCGGTCGACTGGTAGAAGCGCTCCGCGGCCGGGGCCCTCCAGTCGATGAGGATCTGCTGGCGCTGGGCATCGGTGAGCCCGATGCGGCCGATGTAGCTGGGAGCGGACTCGTCGAGGAAGTCGAGGCGTCCGAAGCACAGCCCCTCCTCGGCGCTGTTGAGTCGGATCAGCTGATCCTCGTAGAGAGTGGCGAAGGCGTCGCGTTCGCTGCGGTGCTGATGGTTGCCGCCGACTTCGGAGATCCTCACCGTCCCCAGACGGTAGCTCGTCTCCTCCCGCAGCTCATCGAGTCGTGCATAGAGCTCGTCGAGCTTGGTCTGCTCAACGTGTATTTCAGAAGTCTCGGTCATCTCACCTTCCCCGGTCGGCATTCAATTATGCCGAACTTTCGGCGCCGAATGTAGCCGAACACCACAATTCGGTCCCCGTGCTCTCTGTCACACGCCGAGGCGGGAGCGCAATTCGTCTTCGTCGAGGAACGTCGCCATGGTGTGGGCGGTGCGCAGACGACGATCGAGATCGGCCGTGGGGAGGGGAGAATTCGAGGCGAAGACCACGACATTGCCGCGCCTGCGGCCCTTGAGGATCGCTGGTTCGGTGGCCGCGGCACAGTGCGCGAAATGCCTACGCAGCTCCACCAGTTCGGCCTTGAGCACCCGGTGGTCGCCGGAGTCGGGGACATTGGCGAGGTAGATGCCGGTGTCCTTGAGTGCGAGTGCGCAGGCGGCGAAGAACGTGTCGGTCTGCAAGTCCGCGGGAACCTCGTCGGAGGAGAAGGCATCGCGGACGAGGACGTCGAGGGTGTCGGGCCGGAAGGAGTCGATCTCGACTGCCCCGTCACCGGCGCGCAGGGCCAAGGCGGGGGAGCGGGGCAGGTCGAACCACCGACGCGAACAGTCGAGCAGCACGGGGTCGATGTCGATCGCCGTCTGCTTCGACCCCGGCCGCGCCGCATGCAGCGCCCGGGCCAGGGCGCAGCCGGCGGCGCCGATGTGGACGGCACGCAGCGACCCGGCAGCAGCCTGGACCTCGATCGCACGGAACATCCAGTCGAGGTACTCGAAGTCGAGGCGCAGGGGATCGCTGAGGGTGATCGACGAGGAGGGGACGCCGTTGACGTGGAGGACATAGCTGTCGGCCTCGCCGTCGACCTTCTCGAGTCGTGCGGTACCCGTCTTGATGTCGACGACTTGCGCGCTGGGGGCTGTGAATATCTGTCTCTTCGCCACACCTCCCTTCTATGCCAGTCGGCCCCCTGATGCAATTCGGCCCGGATCTCCGTGGGGACCGATGATGCGACTCGAGTGCAATCGCCCTGTGGACACGGGGACGTCTTCCACAGGCGGGCCGGCGAGTCTGGCGCAGTGGAAGGACATTCGGCTGAAGTTGGCACAGGGCCGCAGCGCAGCGGCAGAAGGACGTGAGGAGAGAAGCCATGGAGACTCCAGCCAGAACCGCCGAGGACATCATCGGGATCGTGCCGCACACCCTCGGCTACATCCCGCAGGACAGTCTGGTCGCCGTCATCGTCGGCACCGAGGCCGATGGAACGCAGTCGTGCGCGACGACGTTGCGCACCGACTTCACACTTGAGACGGCCGCGTGCATCGTCGCCGAAGGCGGCGGGTGGTACGCCGATCTGATCTCGCGCGCGTGCGCTGTCAGCGGGGTCTTCCTCCTCCTCTACGACGAGGAGTACCTGAGCATCGGCTCGATCGGCGACCGAGCCGGCTCCGGTGACCCTGCAGTATCCGGCGACCCAGCCGACTCCGGCGAGTACCTCCAGGTGCACAGGGGACTGATCAGGGCGGCGATCGACGAGATCGCCATCTCCCTGGGCGAGAAGGAGATCGACACTCTGAGCGCGTGGTGGATCGCCGGGGAGAGCTTCGGTCGGATCGACGAGGACGGAGAGAACCGCAGGCCGCTCGCCGATGCCACCACCTCTGCCTGCGCGACCGAACTCATCGCCGGAGGCTCCAACCCCGTGGCCTCACCGCAGGAACTCGTGACCAGACCCCTGAGCGATGAAGAGTTCGCCCTCAGCCGCAAGGACGCCGAGACCACAGCAATGGAGCTGCGCGAAGCCTTCGACGTCCTCGCCGAGGTCTATCCGGAACTCGACCGAATCCGTCGCGACGACGCCGCCTTCGAGGAATCGGAGTTCTCGAATCTGCTCGGTCTGCGCACGGTCATCGCCATCGACACCATCCTCGGTCAGAAATGGTCCAGGGACACGCTCGAGATGATCCTCAGCTTCGATCACCCAGACTTCGTCCCCGAGGCGGTCCTCGACTGTGCGCCGGGCCAGCTGTACGAGATCGCCCGGAGGCAAGGATCCTCAGCGGCGGCGGCCGGGCAGATCGTGGGACTGTCAGCGCGCTCGCCGCGCCCTCGGGATGTGCTGGTGGGCATCGCATTCCTCCGGGCCTATCTCCCGCTCGGCCATCCCGATGTTCGAGCCACCGCCTATGCCGTCATCGCCTGGTTCGAATGGGCCCTGGGCGGATCGACGATGGCCGAGCAGTTCGCCCGCGCCGCCCTCGAGCTCGACGCGGAGCATGGGATGGCGAAGCTGATCACGGGGGCCGTGGAGGCCGGTTACCTGCCCCGCTGGCTGATGGCGACACCGACCGCCCCGTTCTGAAGCCGAACGTCGATTCGCAAAGGCGGGAATAACGTGAGAAAATTGAGCGTTGACCCTGTCATTGCATCATGGGAGAACTCTGCGTTCGCCCTGGGACCGATCCTCGGACCCCTTGACATGGGTCTTAGTACTGTCCTGATGCATGGAGAAGTTTCAACGCTCGCGAAAGGTGAACACGTGCCGAGAGTCGACAAGGAATCCACAACGGTGACGGAGAAGTCGGAGGGAACGGCCACTACCTCGACCGGTGGATCCAAGACCGCAACGGCGTCGAAGGGATCCGCGAAGACGACGAAGGCGTCGAGCTCCACAGCCAAGAAGACTGCACCTGCGAAGACCACTGCGGCGAAGACCACTGCGGCGAAGAAGACGACCGCAGCGAAGTCCACCGTGACCAAGACCGCCGCGGCGAAGACCACGGGGGCGAAGGCTGCTTCTACCGCCAAGTCGGGGGAGACGACCAAGTCGACCGCGGCCAAAGAGGCGAAGAAGGCCGCCGCCGACAAGCCTGCCAAGGGCGCCGGGGCGAAGAAGAAGTCCGATGTGGACATCGACACCGCCGAGGAGGTCGAGCCCACCGCGGATGCCCTGGCGACCGAGCAGAGCCCCGCCGAGGCGACCGAGACGAAGAACTCGGAGGAGAAGGAGAAGAACGCCGCCGTCACCGAGGCGGGCGGCTTCATCGTCTCCGACGCCGACGAGGAGGATGCTCCGGCTCAGCAGGTCGTCTCCGCCGGTGCCACCGCCGACCCGGTCAAGGACTACCTCAAGCAGATCGGCAAGGTGGCGCTGCTCAACGCCGCCGAAGAGGTGGACCTGGCCAAGCGCATCGAGGCCGGCATGTACGCCGAACACCTCCTCGACACCGGAGAGGTCAGCGAACCGCGGGCGACCATGGACTACAAGTGGATCATCCACGACGGTCGGATCGCGAAGAACCACCTGCTCGAGGCGAACCTCCGTCTCGTCGTGTCCCTGGCCAAGCGCTACACCGGTCGTGGAATGCTCTTCCTCGACCTCATCCAGGAGGGCAACCTGGGCCTGATCCGTGCGGTCGAGAAGTTCGACTACACCAAGGGATTCAAGTTCTCCACGTATGCGACCTGGTGGATCCGTCAGGCCATCACCCGCGCCATGGCAGACCAGGCCCGCACCATCCGCATCCCGGTGCACATGGTCGAGGTCATCAACAAGCTGGCTCGGGTGCAGCGGCAGATGCTGCAGGACCTGGGTCGCGAGCCGAGCCCCGAAGAGCTCGCCAAGGAACTCGACATGACGCCCGAGCGCGTCGTCGAGGTCCAGAAGTACGGTCGCGAGCCGATCTCACTGCACACGCCGCTGGGCGAGGACGGCGACTCGGAGTTCGGCGACCTCATCGAGGACTCCGAAGCGGTCGTCCCCTCGGATTCGGTCAGCTTCACCCTGCTGCAGGAGCAGCTGCATTCGGTCCTCGATACGCTCTCCGAGCGTGAGGCCGGTGTCGTCTCCATGCGCTTCGGGCTCAACGACGGTCAGCCGAAGACCCTGGACGAGATCGGCAAGGTCTACGGGGTCACTCGTGAGCGGATCCGCCAGATAGAGTCCAAGACCATGGCGAAGCTGCGTCACCCGTCCCGGTCCCAGGTGCTGCGCGACTACCTCGACTGATTCGTCGAGGAGTCCTTCGCAGACGGATGATGAGACAGCCGCGGTCCGCTCGGGCCGCGGCTGTCTTTCGTTCAGAACCAGTCGAGGATGCCGTGCAGCAGGGCGTCCGCGTACTTCTGCTGACCGGACTTCTCCTCCATCAGCTTCGCCTCCTCGGGATTGCGCATCTCGCCGCACTCGACGATGACGGCGGGCACCGAGGCGTTGTTCAGCCCCGCCAGGTCCGGACGGCGACTGATCGCCTGCTTGCCGTAGGCCGTGTTCTGAGTGAAGGACTCGCCCATGGACGAGCTCAGCGACTTCGCCAGCCGGTCCGAGTCCTCTTCGACGTCGGCGGAAGTCCCCGGCTTCGCGACGATGACGTGGAAACCCTGCACCGAGGTGGACTCGCTGCCATTGGCGTGGATGCTCACGAGCACATCGGCGTCATCGGCGAAGGTGCCCCGCTCATCCACGCACGGACCGACTCCGTCGTTGTCGTGGCGACTGAGGACCACCTCGGCGCCGGCATCCTCAAGGGATTCGGTGAGGATGCCGGCGACGGCCCAGGTGAAATCGGTCTCCGGAAAGTCCGAGGCGGTCGCGGTGCCCGTCGTATTGCAGGCCTTCGTCCCGCCTCGACCATCGGGCACGGGACGGGCGATCTCCGAGGTGTGGGAGGCATTTCCTCCGTTGTGACCGGGATCGATGGCGATGGTGCGGCCGCTGAGATCGGCCTCGGGAGCTGGGGACTTCGTTCCGTCCGCGGCACCGGCGTCGGGTTCGGCGGCCTGGGTGCCGGACTCGGTGGGATCGGCTACGGCCTCGGGATCGACCGGGGTCGGGGCGGACGGTGTGCCGACGTCCTCGCCGCAGGCGCTCAGACCCGGCAGTGCGAGCCCGGCGCACAACACGAGAGGCAGGAGAAGGCGGGAACGCGTCATGCCGTCATTGTTTCAGCAAAAGCGGCCGAAAAGCGCAGTTTCGCGGGGATCGGATCTCGACACGGCACCGAGGAATGCGGGATCCGGGCCGCCAGCGATTAGGATTTAATCGAACGAGAGGAAATCTGTGGAAGACGAAAGCTACGGCGCCAGGCATCTGTCAGTTCTGTCCGGACTCGAGGCGGTGCGCAAGCGCCCGGGAATGTACATAGGAACGACGGACTCCCGCGGACTCATGCACTGTCTGTGGGAGGTCATCGACAACTCCGTCGACGAGGCCCTGGGTGGTCACGGCAAAGAGATCCTCATCGAGCTCGCCCCCGACGGCTCGGTCGCGGTGACCGACAAGGGCCGCGGCATCCCTGTCGACATCGAGCCGAAGACCGGGCTGACCGGTGTGGAGGTCGTGATGACCAAGCTCCACGCCGGCGGCAAGTTCGGCGGCACCTCCTATGCGGCCTCCGGCGGACTGCACGGTGTCGGCGCCTCCGTCGTCAATGCCCTGTCCGCGCGCCTCGACGTCGAGGTCATCCGCGGTTCGAAGGTGCACAAGATGTCCTTCCGCCGAGGTGTGCCCGGCCGATTCGACGACTCTTCGGGCCAGCCTGGACCCGACAACCCCTTCGAGGAGTTCCAGGAGGCGACCGGCCTCGACATCGTCGGCAAGGCCAAACGCGGAGCCACCGGCACCCGGGTCCAGTACTGGGCCGATCCGCAGATCTTCCTCTCCAAGGCCCAGTTCGACTACCCGCACCTCGTCGAGCGCGCCCGACAGACGGCGTTCCTCGTTCCCGGACTCGAGCTGCGCATCGTCGATCGCCGCCGCGTCGCCCGCGATGAGACGGGCGAAGTCATCGCCGAACGCGAAGAGGTCTTCAAGTTCGACGGCGGCATCACCGAATTCGTCGACCACCTCTCGATCGATCCGCCGATCACCGACACCTGGCGACTGCAGAACACCGGCAGCTTCAAGGAGACGGTGCCGGTGCTCGACTCGACCGGGCACCTGGTCTCGAAAGAGGTCGAACGCGAAGTCGGCGTCGACATCGCGCTGCGCTGGGGGACCGGCTATGACACGAAGATCAAGTCCTTCGTCAACGTCGTCTCCACCCCGCACGGCGGCACCCACCTCTCCGGGTTCGAACAAGCCAGCCTCAAGGCGATGCGCAAGGCCGTCGAGGCGAATGCGCGCAAGCTCAAACTCGGCAAGGACAAACTCGAGAAGGACGATGTCCTCGCCGGTCTGACCGCGGTGGTCACCGTGCAGCTGTCCGAACCGCAGTTCGAGGGCCAGACCAAGGAGGTCCTCGGCACTGCCGCGGTCCGCCAGATCGTGGCCAAGACCGTCGAAGCGCAGCTCGGCGACATCCTGTCGTCGACGAAGCGGGCCGAGAAGCAGCAGGCGGCCGTGCTCATGGAGAAGGTCGTCGCCGAACTCAAGTCGCGCATCTCAGCACGCACGCACAAGGAGAATCAGCGTCGCAAGACCGCGCTCGAGGCGTCCTCGCTGCCGGCGAAGCTCTACGACTGCCGTGACAACGGAGTGGAGAACACGGAGCTGTTCATCGTCGAGGGCGACTCGGCGATGGGCACGGCCAAGGCCGCCCGCAACTCCGATCATCAGGCACTGTTCCCGATCCGCGGCAAGATCCTCAACGTCCAGAAGGCGACCCTGGCCGACATGCTGGCCAATGTGGAATGCGCCGCCCTGATCCAGGTCATCGGCGCCGGGTCCGGTCGCAGCTTCGACGTCGAGGCCGCCCGCTACGGCCGAGTCATCATCATGACCGATGCCGACGTCGACGGCGCCCACATCCGCACCCTGCTGCTGACCCTGTTCTTCCGCTACATGAAGCCCCTGGTCGAAGAGGGAAGGGTCTTCGCCGCGGTGCCGCCGCTGCATCGGGTGGAGGTCGTGACGAAGCGCGGAACCCCCAACGACGTCGTCTACACCTACTCGGAAGCCGAGCTGCACGCGCTGCTGAAGAAGCTCGAGAAGTCCAAGAAGACCTACAAAGAGCCGATCCAGCGCTACAAGGGACTCGGCGAGATGGATGCCGACCAGTTGGCCGAGACGACGATGGACCCGGACATGCGCACACTGCGCAGAGTCACGATGGCCGATGCCGAAGCCGCCGAGAACACCTTCGAACTCCTCATGGGCTCCTCGGTGGGACCGCGGAAGGAATTCATCGTCTCCGGTGCCGCGGTCCTCGACGCCGAACGCATCGACAGCTGAGCGACGTCCCGGTCGAGAGCCGACATCCCGGTCGAGAGCCGAAGTCGCGGTGATTGGCTGAGCGAACGCGGCGGCATCAGAGAACGGAGCCCCCGGCCGCAGCAGCGGTCGGGGGCTCCTGTCGTTCAGAGGCCGAAGATCTTCAGAGACTGAAGAAGACTATCAGCGCCTGAAGAACATCAGAGCCCGAAGACCGCGGGGGTGAGGATGAGCGCGGTGGGCACGAGCAGCAGCAGGATCGCGAGCAGGATCGAGGTCAGTCTGACCGGGATCCGGGTCGAATCCAGCGGGCGCGAGAGGCGGCGGATGCGCTGCTCGGAGAGATCGCCTCGGTGCTCCGGACTGATCGCCGCCGCCGCGCGCACCGCCTGAGCCAGAATCAGCGGATCGACGTGCTTGCGGGCCTGATCATCGGCCATCAGTTCGATGAGCCGGTTGACCGAATTCAGTCCGATCGCTGTGGCAGAGAAGAACGGCAGCGCCCGATGCCAGGCGGCGAAGGGGATGACGAGCACATCATGACGGAAGTCCAGATGCGCCCGCTCATGGGCGATGACCGCGGTGCGTTCGTTCTCACCCAGTGCTTCGAGCAGTCCTGTCGAGAGCACGGCGGTGCCTTTTCTGGGTCCTTGGGGAAGGCAGTAGGCGACCGCTTCGTCTGTGGCGATGATCCTCGTGTCGGGATGGGTCGCCGAGGGTTCGCTGAGCAGGTGCAGGATCTCGTCATGGCGCAGCCGGGTCCTGCGGGCGGTGTAGAAGGTCAGGGCCAGGCATCCCAGGAGCCGACCGATGAGCAGGAGCGCGATGACGAGGAAGACCCAGGCGAGAATGGAGAGTTCGGTGTGGGACTCGCCGCGCACGAGCTGCCATAGGCCCTGGGGGAGACTCGAGGACGAGGGGGAGACCGCGAAAGCCAGGGCGGTGCCGATGAGGGAGAGACCACCGGAGAGTCCGACCGACTGCCAGAGGACGACCTCGGAGATCGGGTCGCCGCGGAAACGCGAGAGGGCAGACGGAATCGGCCACGCGAGCAGAAAAGCGAGGACCGCAAGGATCGATCCCACGATGGTCATGGCGGTGACCGACCTGAGTCAGGAGTTGGTCGAGTGGTTGCGCCCGAGCAGGGTGCGCAGCGCCTTGGTGTCGGCTTCGGACACCGTACCGAGGAACCGAGCGAGAACAGCCTGGCGATCGGGAGCCTGGGAGAGCATCTCCGTCATCAGCTCGGCAACATGGTCTTCGCGCGTGGACACCGCGAGGTAGCGGTGCGGTCGGATGCTGCGATCTCGGGTGACGAAGCCCTTCTTCTCGAGTCGGGTGAGGACGGTGTGCACCGTCGTCAGCGCCAGATCGCGATCGGCGAGGACATCGCGGAGTTCGGCAGCACTCAGTCCGTCGTCATGCACCCAGATGGCGTCCATGACGCTTCGTTCGAGTTCGCCCAGTGTTCCCACAGTGTCCTTGTCCTTCGTGGTGATGTTTCTCTCTGCTCACCGATTCTACCTCTACAACGTGTCGAATTCCATGTGACATGACTCAACGTGTCGTGGGTTTCGCGCGCCCGGATCTCCGGCCGTGCGGAGGCCGCGACTGCCGCTGCTTCGGGGAGTAGCCTGGAAGCAGTCGGGCGATGGCCGCTCGGCGCTGGTACGAATCATTCTGAATGGCGAAACGACGACGAGACCGTTTCTACTGGATGTAGAATTCTACGTGACGTAGAAAAACAGTCTTTCCGAACGGAGTGCCCATGGACCTCGACCCGGTTCTCATCGGACGGTGGCAATTCGGCATCACCACCGTCTATCACTTCTGGATGGTTCCGCTCACCCTCGGGCTCGGGATGCTCGTCGCGATTCTGCAGACGATGTATCACCGCACCGGCAACGAGGTGTATCTGCGGAGTACGAAGTTCTTCGGCAAGCTCTTCCTCATCAACTTCATCATGGGTGTGGCCACCGGCCTGGTCCAGGAGTTCCAGTTCGGAATGGCCTGGAGCGAGTACTCCCGCTTCGTCGGCGACGTCTTCGGCGCCCCGCTGGCGCTGGAGGCACTTCTCGCCTTCTTCCTCGAATCGACTTTCCTCGGTCTCTGGATCTTCGGGTGGGGCCGGCTCCCACGGGCGATCCACCTCGGCGCGCTGTGGTGCGCGGTCATCGGGTCCTGGATCTCCGCGTACTTCATCATCGTCGCGAACTCGTGGATGCAGCACCCCGTCGGCGTCGAGATGGTCGACGGCCGGCCGGTGATGACCGACGTGTGGGCGGTGCTGACGAACAACACCGCCTTGGCGGCCTACACGCACACGCTCTTCGGCGCACTCGCCGTCGGCGGCTCCTTCCTGCTCGGCATCTCCTGGTACCACCTGCACCGGCGGCGCCGTGACGGCATCGACACGGTCGATGAGTCAGGCAAGGTCGTCGTCGGCGAGGCGCCCGAGGTGCCCGGCCGCGACAGAATCGACCACGCCGTGTGGATCCGCTCCCTGCGCATCGGCGCCATCGTCGGAATCATCGCCTTCGCCGGGGTCGCCATCACCGGCGACGTGCAGGCCAAGCTGATGTTCGAACAGCAGCCGATGAAGATGGCCTCGGCCGAAGGCGCCTGCCACGACGGCACCGAATTCTCCGTGCTCACCATCGGCGACCCCGCGACGAACGACTGCGACGGAGTCGAGAACATCTTCGAGATTCCCGGACTCCTCTCGTTCCTGGCCAAGGGCGACTTCTCCACCCCCGTCCACGGCGTCAACACCCTGCTGCCGGACTACCAGGAGAAGTACGGCACCAACCTGCCCGATGACCCCAAGTACGGCCAGCATGCGGGGGAGGCCATCGACTACCAGCCCATCATGATCGTCACCTACTGGGGATTCCGCTTCATGATCGGCTTCGGCCTGATCGCCGCCGGGGTCTGTGTCATCGGACTGTGGCTGACCCGCAAGGGAACCGTTCCGCGCTCGACCTGGCTGATGCGCGGTGCGCTGCTGGCCATCACCACCCCCTTCATCGCGAACTCCGCCGGCTGGGTGTTCACGGAGATGGGCCGCCAGCCCTTCGTCGTCGCTCCCAACCCGGCCCAGCTCGACGGGGTGTACATGTTCACCCAAGCCGCCCTCTCACCCGAAGTGACCCCTCCGATGCTCCTGTTCTCCCTGATCAGCCTGTCTCTGGTCTACGGCGTGCTGATGGTCGTCGAACTGCGGCTGCTCACGGTCTACATCAGGGGAGGGGTCGCCTCGGCGATGCCCGAACTCGCCGAGTCGAAGAAGAAGCACACACCGACGATCACGAATGACGGCGACGACGTCCTGTCATTCGCCTACTGAGGAGAGTCACGATGGAAATTCTCGCCACGATCTGGTTCGTCCTCATCGTCGTGCTGTGGATCGGATATCTGTTCCTCGACGGCTTCGACCTCGGCGTGGGCATGCTCATGCCGGTGCTCTCCCGCAGCGAACGCGGCAAACGCGTGCTGCTCAACTCGATCGGACCCGTCTGGGACGGCAACGAGGTCTGGCTGATCACGGCCGCCGGTGCGACCTTCGCGGCCTTCCCGCACTGGTACGCCTCGCTGTTCAGCGCCCTCTACATTCCCCTGACCGTGTGCCTGCTGGCACTGATCTTCCGTGCCGTGGCCATCGAATACCGCGGCAAAGGCCATACTCAGGCGTGGAAGTCCTTCTGGACCTGGGCGATGGCGCTGGGCTCGGCCGGCACCGCCTTCTGCGTCGGCGCGATGCTCGCGATCACGACCACCGGTCTGCCGCTCAACGCCAACGGCGACCTCGTCGGAGGAGCCTTCGCCTGGCTCTCCTGGCCGGCCGTGCTCGGCGGACTCGGTGGACTCGGCTTCACTCTGGCCCACGGCCTGATCTATCTCGGGCTGAAGACCCAGGCAGACATCCGTGCGCGGGCACAGCGCTGGGCGGTGCGTCTGATGCTGCCGGCCGCGGTGCCGTTCCTCATCTGGTTCGCCCTCTCGATCACGCACCGGACCTGGCTGGCCGTCCTCGTCGCCGCTTCCCTGGCCGCCTTCATCGCCGCCTTCTTCGCCGTGCGCGCGGGAGCCGAGAAGCGGGCCTTCGTCCTCCACGGAATCTACCTCGTCGCCGGTATCGCCGCGGTCTTCGCCGGGGCCTACCCCGATGTGCTGCCCTCGACGCTTGACCCGGCGAACTCGCTGACCATCGCCTCGGCCTCGTCCTCGCACTACACGTTGTCGGTGATGCTCATCGTCACGGTGATCTTCCTGCCGATCATCATCGGCTACCAGATCTTCAGCTATCGGATGTTCCTCGGCCGCCTGTCCGAGACCCACATCCCCGAGGCGCATCGGGTGCCGGTGGCGATCCGCTCGTGAGCTCACCCCTGTCGATCCTGTTCGAGCTGCCGCGCGGCAGGCATGGGCTCGCCCTGTCCGTGCTCAGTGCGCTGTCGCGGGCCGGAGGCATCATCCTCATCGCCGAGGCGCTCGTGCGCGCAATCATCGGCGGCTCCCCGACCGCCACGTGGGTGGTCCTCGGACTCCTCGGAGCCGGTCTGCGCGGGCTCGGGCTGTGGGCCGACCGCAGCCTCGGCGCGGGTCTGGCAGGGGAGAGCAGACGACTGCTGCGCTCGCGCCTGCTCACCGCGCTCCTGCGCGGCCGTGGCCGTCCCCGGGTGGATGCGGCGGTGACGGCGACCCGTGGGATCGACGACCTCGACGACTACTTCACCACCGTCGTCCCGGCACTTTCGTCCGCAGCCGTGGTTCCGGTCGTGCTGCTCACCCGAATCGTCTTCACTGACCTGCTCTCGGCGTTCATCATCGCCATCTGCCTGCCGCTGGTGCCCGTGTTCATGATCCTCATCGGCCGCTACACGGCTGAATCGACGGCGGAGAGCTCCACCGCCCTCGAACGGCTCTCGGACCATCTGGCCGAACTCGCCGAAGGCCTGCCCGTGCTCATCGGGCTCGGCCGCTCGCGCGATCACGCGAAACGGCTGCGAGAACTCGGCGAGAAGTATCACACCGCGAATCTCGCCACCCTGCGCATCGCCTTCCTGTCCAGCCTCGCACTCGAACTCATCGCCACGATCTCCGTGGCCCTCGTCGCCGTGGTCATCGGCCTGCGACTGGTCAACGGGAGCATGGACCTCGGTTCGGGACTGCTCGTCCTCCTCCTCGCCCCCGAATGCTTCATCCCCCTGCGCGAGCTCGGCGCCGGCTATCACGCGAGTGAGAACGGGCGCGAGTCCCGGAACCGGGCGCAGGCGCTCATCGACGAGGCCGAAGAGTCAGGGGCGCGCCCTGCGGTGGGCGGTTCCGGGACGAGTCTCCCCGGCCCGGACCACCAGGTCACCTATCCGAATGGGACCCGGATCTCGTGGACGGCGACGATCGCATCGTCACCGGGAGTGACCGTGGTCGCCGGCAGATCCGGGGCCGGCAAGTCGACGATCCTTGCCGCCCTGACCGACACCCTGCCCGCCGGGGCCGAGACGACCCTGAGGCCGATGCCCGCGGCATTCGTCCCGCAGACTCCGCGGCTCTTCGCCCATACCCTCGGAGGTGAGCTCGACCTCTTCGGACTGCCACACGAGCAGCAGTTCGAAGCCCTGACCGAGGCACGCCTGCCCGTGGACGTCGAGATGCCGACGGCCGCGCTGAGCCTGGGCCAGCAGCGGCGCCTCGCCCTCGTGCGGATCCTGCCCCGCCTCTCCGCGAGGGCCGAGGTGCTCGTCCTCGATGAGCCTACCGCGCACCTCGACGATGACAACGCGGCCATCATCATCGACCTGATCGCCGAGGCGGCCCGGACCATCCGCGTGGTCGCGGCCAGCCATGACGATCGGGTCCGGTCCCTGGCCGACACAGAGTTCGCACCCTCCAGGACGGTGATCGAGGTTCCCGGTTCGGCCGTCACGCCCGCGGCCGTTGCCGGGGCAGCCGCCGAGGCTCCCACGACTGCCGGTACGTCGGCGAACGCTGATCGGGGCTCCGGGGGAGCCGGGACTCGGATCGCAGACCATGACGGCGCCGTCGCAGAACGATTCGCGACCGACGGCAACCCGGTAGCCACGCCGCCGGAGCGCGACGGCACCCCGGAGACCCTGCCGGCGCGGGACGGGCACCGACACGGCCGGCCCGGGACCGCCTCGGCGAACTCACCCTGGACGGCAGTCCTGCGCCGGCGGTGGTCGATCCTGCGCTCGAGCCTGCCGCTGCTGAACCCGACGACGCTCGTGGCCCTTCTCGCCTCGTGCGGCTCGAGCCTCGCCGCGATCGCACTGACCGCGGTCTCGGCGTGGCTCATCGTCGAAGCCTCCTACCAGCCGCCGATCATGATCCTGCTGGTCGCCATCGTCGGCGTCCGATTCTTCGGCCTCAGCCGCTCCGTGCTGCTCTACCTCAGCAGGCTCAAGCTCCATTCGGCGATCTTCTCCTCCCTCGGCCGGCTCCGTGCGGGACTGTGGCGGCACTTCGAGAAGGTCGGCATGAGCGACCGGACGATGCTCACCTCCGATGCCGCGCTGCGCTCCATGGTCTCCGACGCCGACGATGTCCGCGATCTCGTGCCCCGCACCCTGTTCCCGCCGATCGCCTCAGCGCTCGTGCTCATCGCGGTCGTCATCGCGGCCGGGATGCTCGATCCCTCCACGGTGGTCCTGTTCATCGGCATCGGTGCGCTCAATCTCGTGCTGCTGCCGGTCATCGTCATCGCGACGGAGAGCTCGGTCGCCCGCCGAGCACGGGACGAACGGAGCCGGATCCTCGGGCTGCTCGCTCGCGGTCTTGGGGCCAAGGACGATCTGCGGGCCAACCGTGCCGATGCCGCGGTGCTCGCGGAGCTGCAGGGCCACGAATCACGCCTCGTCCGCGCCCAGCGGGCATCGGCACGCGGCTTCGGGCTGGCTCAGCTGTGGGTGCAGCTGAGCACCGTGGCCACGGCACTCGCGGCATCCCTGATCTCCGATGCTCCCACGGAGATCCTCGCCGTCCTCGTCCTCATGGCCTTGGGGCTGGGCGAGGTCTTCTCCGCGGCGCTGGGCGCCTTCCGACAGTGGCCGGCGCTCGGGATCGTCCTCGACCGCCTGCCCGACTTGGGGGAATCGACCTCAGCGGAGACCCGGGCAGTCCGTACAGGTCGTGGCGCACCGAATTCGGACGCTGCGCTGGAAGACGCGGACCGCCTCGGCGCCGGGGCACTGCGGGTGCGCGAACTCGACCTCGAGGCCATCACGGTCGGCTGGGATGGCGAACCGGTGCTGCGCGAGTTCGATCTGCATGCCGAGCAGGGACGCTGGACGCTGCTGTGCGGAGCCAGCGGAAGCGGGAAATCGACGGCTCTGAGCATCCTGCTGCGGTTCCTCGACCCCTGGTCGGGCAGCTACCGAGCCACGGACGCGGCGGGCTCCACGATCGATATGAGCGAACTCGCACCGTCCGATCTGGTCGGCCGGATCGCCTGGTGCCCGCAGGAGGCGCACATCTTCCGGTCGACGGTGCGGGGGAATCTGGCGTTGGCGCGGAAGGACACCCCCACGGCCGAGGAGATGTTCGCCGCCCTGCGCACCGCCGGACTCGAGGAATGGGCGCACGGCGAAGGACTCGACCTCTGGGTCGGCGACCACGGAGCCGATGTCTCGGGCGGACAGCGGCAGCGACTCGCCGTCGCGAGGACCCTGCTCAGCGGGGCCGAGGTCATCGTCCTCGACGAACCGACGGCTCACCTCGATGCGGAGACCGCGACGGCACTGATGGAAGACCTGCGGGAGAATCTGCGCTCACGCACGGTCGTGATGGTCACCCACGACCACGATCTCATCGCGGCCGAGGACCGGGTGATCAACCTCGGCGAGGCTGTCAGTCCCGCTTCGAGCCGAACATGATCTCGTCCCAGCTGGGGATCGAGGCGCGGGAGTTCTTCTTCGACTTCGGCTTCGAGTCGGCGCCCTTGGCACCTCCGCGGTCCTTGTACTGATCCGCACCCTCGCTGACCCCGGGCTCGTTGAGTAGGGAGAGCTGGTTGTCGTCATCGAAGGTGCCGACCTCCTGGGTCGGCACCTGCGGATCCTCGGGATCGTGGGCCGAGGCGTCTTCGAAGGCGAAGACCTCATCATCGCCGGCCGCCTCGGGGCGTCCCGGAGCGGTGTGGGCACCCTGCGGGTGAGTCTCGGGATCTTCGGTGACCGCACGCAGACGGGTCCGCGATTCGTCCTCGTCTTCGTGTCGACGACGCTTGCGGAGGTTCTCGAGGATGCGACCGGTCTCGGCCTGGTGGTCCCGCGGGGACTGGGACTCAGGGCCCCGGTCGCCGGTGGCCGCGTGCGTCGATGCTGCAGGGGCGGTGTCGGGCACCGGGGGCACATCGACTTCTTCGGTGGTCTGTCGGCGTTCGGTGCCGCTGCCGTAGTTCGGGATTGGTCCGGTGTCGGTCGGGCCCGAACCGGAGAGCCACGATGCCTCATCGTCGATCGGAGTCAGCGAGCGGCGGTAGTAGTTCCACCCGGCGGTGCGGACCCGGTCGGCCGCAGTGAAGCTGAGCTGGATGTACCAATTGCCATCCTGCTGCTTCCAAGCGTCCCAGTCCATCGTCTCGATGTCGACGTCGCGCATGGCCAGGCGGGTCTGGCAGAGCTCGATGAGCGGAGTCGGATCCCCATTGGGGTCGTGATCGGAATAGATCGGGTGGCGACTGGCCGTGTGGGCCATATGGGCGCGTTCGGCCAGGGCCGGGCGCTCATAGGTGCGCACCTGTTCGATGTCCGCGCCGGTGGAGGCGATGACGTCCTCGGCGCTCATTCCTCCGCGGATCATCGCCTGGATGTCCCGAGGTCGAACGGGGGAGTCGGCCTTGACCTGGGCGCGGTCCTTGCGGACTGCCGCATACAGAGCGTCGTCGAGGGCGACCCTGTACTGCAGACCGTTCTCGTCGGTCAGCAGCAGATGCGCACCTTCGGCGTCGACTCCGTGCAAGATCAGTTCACGCATGCCTTCAGCTCCTTAATCGCGTCTCACTTCGCATCGTGTCACGTCCCGGGGCGCGAGCAGAGCAGATTTCCGCGCGAGTCGCGAAATCACCGGGCAGATCGCCGCCCGGAGTCTGTCCGGCATCGGCTGGGCCGCGGGTCCGTTCGAACGCTGAGTGGATCAGGCTCACTGTGCGGACAACGGGCAATGATTCTCTACAGGCTGTAAAATCGGCGGTGTGAATACGACTGCGCCCATCGATGCCCTCCTCCTCATGTCATTCGGAGGTCCGGAGGCCCCAGAAGAAGTGGTTCCATTCCTCAAGAACGTCACCGCCGGTCGCGGGATCCCTGAGGAGCGACTCGAAGAGGTAGGTGAGCACTACTACGGCTTCGGCGGCAGGTCGCCGATCAACGATCAGAACAAGGCTCTTCTCGCGGCGCTGCGTGACGAGCTCGACCGCCGAGGGATCGACACCCCGCTGATCTGGGGAAACCGCAACTGGAAGCCCTATCTGACCGATCAGGTCCGGGCCGAGGCGGAGCAGGGGCGAACCCGCTTCCTCTCGATCGACACGTCCGCGTACTCCTCCTACTCGTCCTGCCGACAGTACCGGGAGGACTTCGCCAAGACGATCGACACTCTGGCTGCTGAGGGCACGAGAGTCTCGATCGACAAGATCCGCCAGTTCTACAACCACCCCGGCTACGCCGAGTCCTGCGCCGTCCTGCTCAAGCAGGGTCTGGCCGACTTCCGTGCGCAGGTCGGAGAGCTCGACGGGGCGAAGCATCGACTCCTCTTCGTCACCCATTCGATCCCGAACGTCATGCAGGATGCCTCGGCTGTGGAGTCGACCGGCTACCTCGCTCAGCACGAAGAGCTCATGGCCCACCTCGTGGACGGCCTGAGCGACTCCGAGCGGCTGCCCGCCGAGCTCGTCTTCTGCTCCCGCTCCGGCTCCCCGGAGGTGCCGTGGCTCGAACCCGATGTCAATGATCGGATGAATGAGCTCGCCGAGGAGGGGGTGACCGGAGTCATCCTCGTGCCCATCGGCTTCATCTCCGACCATATGGAGGTCGCCTTCGACCTCGACACCGAGGCGAAGGAGACAGCCGAGGAGCTCGAGTTCGCGTTCACCCGGGTGGCCACGGTCGGCACGCATCCGACCTTCGTCGCCGGGCTCGTCGATCTCATCGAGGAACGAGTCGCCCAACTGCGGGGCGAAGACGTCGAGGCCCCGGCGATTCCGGGAACGACGCCCTTGGTGCCCGGCAGCGGAGCCTGCAGCATCGAATGCTGTCGTGGCCGCATCGAGCGAGCGACGCTGCCCAACTGGCCGGCGCGATCGACTCGTGCCGCCGGCGAGGACTCGGTCCCGGAAGCGGCCGCCGAGTCAGCCGTCTGAGCAGGCTGAACGGGCCCGATCGAGTCTGAGCGAGCCTCAAGCCGCCTGAGCGGGCCTCAGCGGCCTCGCCAGGCCCCGAGAAACGACGATCCCTCCCTCGCAGTCGCTGCGAGAGAGGGATCGTCGTCTGAAGGGCCGTGCGGCCCGGGGTCAGGACCCCTCTGGATCCGAGATGACCGGGAGGGCTCCCGTTTCGGCCTTGATCACCTCGGCGATCGGGCCTGTGTCGACATCATTGCGATCGGCGAGCTCCAGGAGGTTCTGGAGATCGTCGATGAGGTTCTCGACGAGAAACTCGTCTCCGGCGGACCGGGCTTCATGAATGCGATGACGGACATCGTCGATCCTGGTATCGAGCTGATTTGCGAATTCACTCATCGTGCATCCGTCCTTCCTCGGGGCGTCTTCCGCTGAGGGGACCTTCCCGGTTACATTCCGACAGGACTGGCTGTCGGCACTGTTCGACACTAGCATTCTCGCAGAGCTTTTCAAGAGCTTTATGTGTGGGCCGTCACGAACCGAAACATCCGTGATGAGAATCACGATGACTATGGACGATCTGATCTTGCCAATGTCAAGCATACAGTGCACAATGCTGGGGACACATCACGTGAGAGGGATCAGGCATTCCTTTCGGCGCCCCCCTGACAGAGAGCGATGAGGCCATATGGCAACAGATTACGACGCACCTCGCAAACAAGACGATGAGATCAAAAGTGATTCGATAGAGCAGCTCAAAGCTCAGCGTTCTCAGGCGCAGGCCAGCAAGATCGACGAGGACGAGACAGCGGTTGCGGAAGGGTTCGAACTCCCCGGTGCGGACCTGTCGAACGAAGAGCTCTCCGTCCGAGTCCTGCCCAAGCAGAACGATGAGTTCACCTGCATGGAATGCTTCTTGGTCAGGCACCGGTCGCAGCTGGCGACAGAAGAAGGCGGAGTCCCCATCTGCACGGACTGTGCCGGCTGAGCTCACTGTCGGAGGAAACACGAACGCGCCCTTGTAAGGGGCGCGTTTTTGTTTGTGCCGACGGTGCTTTGCAGACGGTGTTTTGTGAGAAGGGGCCGCTGTGCGGCGTCGTGGTGCAGGCGGTGCTGCGCCGACGGCAGCGTAGAGCCGGTGCAGCACCACCCCGCTCAGGAACTCAGGGTTCGGGAACTCAGACCTCAGGAGCTCAGGGCTGTGGCGAACTCCTTGGGGTTCCTGCTCGAGACCAGCCAGTAGGGAGTCGGATCGCTCGCATCGTCGATGTCGATGCGCACCGCGAGCTTGGCCCACGGACGCAGCCGGAGGAAGGCCCGCGCATCGAGCCCGGTTCCACGGGCCTGTCGGGCCGCCTCGGCGTCATAGGCGTAGGCCTGGGAGATGAAGCGGCGGTCGATGTGGGCGTCGCCGACGAAGAGCTGGCGTTCGGTGACGATGATCGTGATCGTCAGCGAGGTCAGCCACCAGGCGAGGAGGACGAAGGTGATGACCGGGAGGATGATGATCCCCAGCTTCCACACGGGCAGAACCATCAGCGCGGTCGAGGCGGCGCCGATGATGATGAGGGTCCACATGCCGATCGAGGGACGAAGCTTCTCCTGGTAGACCACATGCGTTCCGGGTTGAGTCGTTGCCATGTCCACATTCTCCCATAGCGGTATGTTTGGAAGCGCTCAGGCTCTGGCGTTAGAGTGCATCTTTGTGACGGAAATCCTCAAGATCGACCTCAAGCTGCTCGATGCCGGAATGACTCCACCGAGCTACGCTCATGCCGCCGATGCGGGTGCCGATCTGTGCTCCGCGATCGACTTCGTGCTCGAACCCTTCGAGCGGAAGGTCGTTCCCACCGGCATCGCCATCGCCCTGCCCATCGGGTACGCGGGCTTCGTCCATCCCCGCTCGGGGCTCTCCAGCAAGCACGGGGTCACCGTCGTCAACGCTCCCGGCACGATCGACGCCGGGTACCGGGGCGAGATCAAGGTACCGCTGATCAACCTCGACGCCACGACACCACTGCGGATCGCCCGCGGCGATCGCATCGCCCAGCTCGTGATCCAGGAAATCAGACAAGCAGACTTCCACCTCGTCGACAATCTCGACGACAGCGACCGCGGTGCCGGAGGATTCGGATCCACCGGCGGCGTCGTGGCAGGTCTGACCGAGAAGGATGTGTGAAAGCTCATGGGACTGTTCTCACGATTCAAGAAGTCATCGTCGGAGACAACCGACGAGGAGACGACGCGTGCCGACGAGGTGACTGAGGACGCGATCGACGACGCCGAGGCGGTCGACCGCGACGATGATGGCGACGACGTGGATGACGATGTCGAAGACGCGGACGAGACTTCGGAATCGGACGGGGATGCGGAGTCGAATGATGACTCCGCAGCGTCGAACAGCGACGATGACGAGGATTCCGAGGACGACGACGAGGAAGCCAAGCTCGAGAAGTCGGCCCCGTTCGATCGCTCGGAGAAAGGCCCCTTCGACGCCTCCGAGGACTACCCGGAGCTCAACCGCCTCGACCTCGGCGCCCTCAGAGTCCCCGTCGTCGACGGCATGCAGGTCCGCCTCGACACCGATGACGACTCCCAGCGAGTGCTCGCGGTGACCCTCATCCACGAAGGCGGCGGCATTCAGCTCCAGGCCTTCGCGACCCCACGCTCCGAAGGACTGTGGAACACCGTGCGCGGTCAGCTCAGCGACAGCGTGACCTCCCAGGGAGGCCAGGCCAGTGAGTTGCACACCTCGCTGGGCAAGGAGCTCGCCGTCGAGGTGCCTGCCAAGACCGAATCCGGGCGTCCGGGCAAGCGCGCGATGCGCTTCGCCGGCGTCGACGGTCCCCGCTGGTTCGTTCGTGCCGTGTTCTCCGGCAAGGCCGTGACCGATGACGAGGTCCGTGCCGAACTCTCAGCACTCTTCCGCGGCGTCGTCGTCGATCGCGGCGTCGAGGCCATGGCCCCACGCGAACTCATCGTGCTCACCGCACCGCAGGTCGACAATGACGAGGACGCCGAAGAGAAGAAGGACGAGGACGAGCTCAATCCGTTCGAACGCGGACCCGAGATCACCGAGATCCGTTGACGCCCATGCTCAACGCGCTCACCCGACTGGTCCGCGACTTCGGCTCGAGAGACGCCGAGGCGCGGGCCGATCTGCGCATGGTCAGCCGGATACCCGGTGTGATCAGCGTTGCCGAACTCCGGTCCCGACAGATGTCGAGGATCGCCGGAGTCGTCTCCGCCGTCACGCAGTCGTGCAACGGAGAGAACCCGCGACTGACGATCACCGTGGCCGACGGGACGGGGGAGGCCCGTGCACAGTTCCTCGGCCGCCGCGAGATCAGCGGAGTCAGGCCCGGTGCCCTGATCGTCCTGGAAGGCCGGTTCTGCAACGCCGACGGGACGCTGACCGCCCACAATCCCGTCTACGAACTCGTTCAGACCCGCGACGACTCGGAAGACTGAGGCCCGCGTTTCAGGCCGTGGCGCCGAGGCGGGCCGGCCAACCGCGCCAGTCTGTTCAGGCCGTGGCGCCCTGCAGGAGTCCGAGCAGCGCCGGTTCCTGATCGGGCGAGGAGAGGAAGAACAGCTCGTCTCCGGCTTCGATGACATCGTCGGAGCTCGGTGCGAAGGCCCGTGAGTTGCGAATGATCGCCACGAGCACCGTGTCGACGGGAAAGGCTATGCCGCCGATCCGCGAGGCCACCAGCTCGGAACTCTCGTGGACCGTGAACTCCATGAGTCCCGCGCGGCCGCGTTCGAAACTCATCAGATGCACCAGACCGCCGACCTCGACGGCCTCTTCGACGAGTGCGGTCATCAGCCTCGGCGTCGACACTGCGACATCGACGCCCCAGTTGTCGTCGAAGAGCCATTCGTTCTTCGGATTATTCACCCGCGAGACCGTGCGCGGGACCCCGAACTCGGTCTTCGCCAGCAGCGACAGGACGAGGTTGGTCTTGTCGTCACCGGTGGCGGCGACGACGACATCGGCCTCTTCGAGTTTGGCCTCGCCGAGCCCCTCGAGCTCGCAGGCATCCGTGAGCAGCCATTCGGCACCGGGGATCCGCTCATGGCCCAGCGCCTCCTTGTTCTGGTCGATGAGCAGCACCGTGTGCTTCTTGTCGATGAGCTCCCGGGCCACGGATCGACCGACCGATCCGGCGCCGGCGATGACGACTCTCATTCTTCCTCCACTGCTTGCACGGGCTGGTCAAGGATCTTCTCGATCTCGCCGAGGCGGTCGATGGGACACATGAGATGGACGAGATCCCCGTCCTGGAGCAGCAGATCCTCATGGGCGACGATGCCCTCGGAGAGCCGAGTCACGTAAGCCACCCGCGCCTTGGTCCGCTTCTCGACCTCTCTGATCGGACGCGCGACCCATCCCGGATCGAGGTGCACCTCGGCGAGGACGAGATTGCCCGAGGGCTCCCGGTACTCGGTGATCGATCCCTGGGGAACGAGCTTGCGCATCACCTGCTCGGCCGTCCACCGCACGGTCGGCACCGTCGGAATGCCGAGGCGCTCGAAGACCTGGGCACGGTTGGGGTCGTAGATCCGGGCGGCGACATTGCTCACCCCGAAGGTCTCACGGGCGACACGCGCGGCCAGGATATTGGAATTGTCCCCGCTGGAGACGGCCGCGAAGGCATAGGCCTCGGACGTCTTCGCCTGCGTCAGAGTCTCCCGGTCGAAGCCGAGTCCGGTGATCGTCGAACCGGAGAAGTCACGACCGAGTTTGAGGAAGGCGTCGGGATCACGGTCGACCACGGCGACGGAATGGCCGTTGCCGTCGAGAGCCTTGGCCAGCGAGGCCCCGACTCGGCCGCAGCCCATAATCACGAAGTGCATGGGGGTATTCCTCTCACAGTGATCTACCATTGGTGCCCGTGGCCAGCAGTTTTTCTGATGCCGTCAAAAGACTACTCGTTGGACGGCCCTTCCGCAGTGAGGACAGACGCGCGCCCGCGCTGAAGAAGCGCATCGCGATGCCCGTCTTCGCCTCCGACATGCTCTCATCGGTGGCCTACGCCCCCGATGAGATCCTCCTGGCCCTGTCGCTGACCTCACTCGTGGCACTGACCGTCTCACCGTGGATCGGCATCGCCGTCGGAGCGGTGATCCTCGTGATCGTCGCCTGCTATCGGATCAACGTCAAGGCCTATCCTTCGGGCGGCGGCGACTACGAGGTGGCCTCGAAGAACCTCGGCTCCCGGGCCGGACTCATCGTCGCGGCGGCCCTGCTCGTGGACTATGTGCTCACCTTGGCAGTGTCCATGACGGTCTTTGCCGCCTACATCACTACGGCCTTCCCGCCCCTGGCGCCCTACCGGGTGGGAGTCGCGATCGTCGGCATCCTGCTGATTACCCTGGCCGGTCTGCGCGGGTCCCGGGCCACCCCGATGCTGTTGGCCGTGCCGACCTACCTGTTCCTCGCCGCCGTGTTCCTCACCATGTGCGTCGGCCTCCTGCGCGTCGGAGTCGGCGACACCCCGCATGCCGAGACCGCCGACTACACGATCGTCCACAGCGGTGTGCAGGACGAGGCGACCCTGGGACTGGCCACGGTGCTCATCGTCCTCCGCGCCTTCTCCTCGGGTTCCGTGGCCCTGGCCGGCGTGCAGACCGTGGCCACCGCGGTGCCGGCCTTTAAGAAGCCGCGCGGCAAGAACGCCGGCAACACGCTGCTGCTCAGCGGACTGCTCGCCGCACTCATGCTCACGGGCCTGACCTATCTCGCCTCGGTGACGGGAATCAAATACGTCGACGATCCGCACCTCTACCTGGTCCGCGCCGACGGCAGCGCCGTCAGCGCCGAATACGAACAGGAGCCGGTGCTCGCGCAGCTCGCCCATGCGATCTTCGACACCACTCCGATCATGTTCTATCTCGTGGTCCTCGTCGCAGCACTCGTGCTCATCGTCGCCGCCAACACCGCCGTCGAGGGTTTCCCGGGGCTGGCCTCTCGGCTGGCCCGCGACGAATTCCTGCCCAAGCAGCTCGCCAGCAAGGGCGACAGACTGACCTTCTCCAACGGCATCCTGCTGCTGGCCATCGCAGCGATGGTGCTCGTCATCGCCACCCGCGCCTCGGCGACGGCGCTCATCCAGCTCTACCTCGTCGGCGTCTTCGCGAGCTTCGTCGTCGGCCAGGCGGGTATGGTTCTGCACTGGAACAAACGGCTGCGCCTGGTCATCGGCTCGAAGGCGCGCCTGCGGATGCACGCGAACCGGATCATCAATGCCGCAGGCTGCGTCATCGCCGGCGGAGTCCTCCTCGTCGTCATCGTCTCGAAGTTCCTCGCCGGAGCGTGGCTGGCGGTCGCGGCGATGGCCGGGCTCTACCTCGTGATGGGCGCCATCCACCGCCACTACGGGCGGGTGACCAGCGAACTCACCCCCGAGACGGATGTGGATTCGCGCACGATCCCGTCGAATACGCACGCGATCGTCGTCGTCAACGAGATCAACAAGCCCACCCTGCGGGCCCTTGCCTATGCTCGTGTCACTCGGTCGAGCCAGCTCGAGGCGATCACCGTCGCCGTCGATGAGGAGGCGGCCACGGCTCTGCAGAAGAAGTGGAACGACATGGAGCTGCCGGTGCCGCTGACGGTGCTCGATTCGCCCTATCGGGAACTCGTCCGACCGCTGCTCGCCCATGTCCTGGCGATCCGTCGCCGGTCCCCACGCGACCTGGTCATCGTCTACATCCCCCAGTTCATCGTGGGACGATGGTGGGAGCACATTCTGCACAATCAGGTCGCGCTCAAGCTGCGGACCCGGCTGCTGCTCGTGCCCAATGTCGTCGTGGTCTCGGTGCCATGGCGCCTGCGCTCCTTCTCCCGCCAGTACGGCGGGGACGGACCGGAGACCGACAATTCGCTGTACAGACAGGCATAGACACCCATGAGCACACCCGAGCTGCCGGCCCAGGAGCTGACCCTCGACATCGCATCCCCGGCCGCCGGCGGTTCGTCCATCGCCCGTCATGACGGGCAGGTCGTCTTCGTCACCGGGGCGCTGCCGGGGGAGCGAGTCCGGGCTCGCACCGAGGCGGGTCCGGCTGCGAAGTTCCTCCGCGCCGAGGTCACCGAGGTGCTCGAGCCCAGCGAGTTCCGGGTTCCCGACCGCCGTCTCGACTACCTTCCCGAATCGCTTCGCTCCGGATCCCAGCCGGACGCGTCACCGCTGCTCTTCGGCGGGATGGAATACGCCCACGTCGAGCTCGCGCACAGTCGGGCGCTCAAGGCCGAAGTGATCGCCGATCAGCTCTCCCGGATCGGGCACCTCGACCGCAGCGTCGAGGTCCATCCCGCACCGGGGGAGGAGCACACCGGGCGCGGAACCGACTGGCGGACCCGTGTGCAGCTCGCCGTCGATGAGCAGGGCCGACTCGGGATGCTGGCACCGCGCTCCCATGATGTCGTACCGGTCAACTCGGCGCCCCTGGCCTGCCCCGCCATCGCCGAGGTGGATCTGAGCGGACTGCGCCTGCCCGGCGCCCGGCGACTCGAGTTCGCCTGGGCCGGCGACGACGGAGCCGTGATCGTCCGCGGCGACTGCGACCCTGCGGCGGTGACCGCCTTGACCGAGGCTCTGCCCGAGCAGTGGTCGATCCTCGCTGAGACGGTCGCGGACGACGAGGACTCGAAGGGCCGTCGCTCCGGACGCCGCGGATCGCGGGGCGGACAGCGGCAGGGTGGGCCGCCTCGGCGGGAACTGTCTGTCGTGCGTGGACGATCAGTGCTCACCGAGACGGTGGCGGGGACTGACTATCGGGTCGGCGCCGATGGCTTCTGGCAGGTCCACCGGGACGCGCCCGAACTGCTCAGCGGCCGGGTCACCGCGGCACTCGGCGGTTCGCCGCGTTCGCTCACGGACCTCTACTGCGGGGTCGGGCTGCTCGGCTTGGAGGCGGCCAGAGCCACGGGGGCGCACCTTTTCGGGGTCGAAGGCGTGGGCCCGGCCATCGAGCACGCCCGAAGCAATGCCGCAGGGGTGGATGCCGAATTCCTCACGCTCGGCGTCGAGAAGGCCCGGCTTCCGGAGTCCGATGCCATCATCCTCGACCCTCCTCGGGCCGGGGCGGGCAAGGCGGTGACGAAGAGCCTGGTCGAATCGACGGCCGCCACCATCGTCTACGTCTCCTGCGATGCGGGCACGCTCGCGCGGGATCTGGCCGCGCTGAGCGCCGGCGGATTCGCGATCGAGAGCCTCGAGGGCTTCGATCTCTTCCCGCTGACCGCACACGTGGAGACGGTCACCGTGCTGCGGCGGTGACCTTGCGGGGGAGGAGGACGATGACGACCATCGCGATGAAGGTCGTGAGGAAGCCCCACAGCCCCCACCAGCCGGACGAGCGGCCCTTCTCCTTGGCGATCGAATGGCAGATGACGGCGAAGATGATGCCGACGAGCAGGGCGCCGAAACCGAATCCGGCGCCGAGTGTGAACGGGTCCATGGGTACTCCTTGGTCGAGGTGCGTTTCGGGGCGGTTGCCGGGACCGTGACCACAGCCTCGGCGATGGCCTCCGGGAATGGCTGGAATCTGCTTCCAGCCTAGGTTCCGCGGGCTCGGGAGGGCTGTGGAGGTGACCGGATCTTCGCCTGGGGAAAACCCGATTCCAGTGGTTCCCGCAGGGTGGTGTCGGAGGTGGTCAAAGACCACGAAATACGATAGAATTTATCTTGACGTCAAGATACTTTTGGAAACATATGTGTCGCGTAAATCGGTGCGCGGTGCAAGGGCTTGCCCGGTTTCTTGGATGAGTATCGGATGAAACAGGAGAATCACGATGAGCAACGTCGATACGTTCAAGTCGAAGAGCACCCTGACCGTGGGCGATACGGACTACGAGATCTATCGCCTGGACAAGGTCGCAGGGTCGGAGAAGCTTCCCTTTAGCCTCAAGGTGCTGTTGGAGAACCTGCTGCGCACGGAAGACGGCGCAAACATCACTTCGGAGCATATCGAAGCGCTCGGCAGCTGGGACCCCAGCGCCGAGCCGAACACCGAAATCCAGTTCACCCCCGCGCGCGTTGTGATGCAGGACTTCACCGGAGTTCCCTGCATCGTCGACCTCGCCACCATGCGTGAGAAGGTCGTCGAGCTCGGCGGCAGTCCGGATCAGGTCAACCCGCTGGCTCCGGCCGAGCTGGTCATCGACCACTCCGTGCAGATCGACAACTTCGGCACCGCCGATGCGATCGAACTCAACATGGACATCGAGTACCAGCGCAATGGTGAGCGCTACCAGTTCCTGCGCTGGGGCCAGACCGCGTTCGACGACTTCAAGGTCGTCCCCCCGGGCATGGGCATCGTCCACCAGGTCAACATCGAGCACCTCGCCCGCGTGGTCATGCCGCGCGAGGTCGGCGGAGTTCTCCGGGCCTACCCGGACACCCTGGTCGGCACCGACTCGCACACCACCATGGTCAACGGCCTCGGTGTGCTCGGCTGGGGCGTCGGCGGCATCGAGGCCGAGGCCGCGATGCTCGGCCAGCCCGTGTCGATGCTCATTCCGCGCGTCGTCGGCTTCAAGCTCACCGGTGAGATCCCCGCCGGTGTGACCGCGACCGACGTCGTGCTCACGATCACCGACATGCTCCGTCAGCACGGAGCCGTCGGCAAGTTCGTCGAGTTCTACGGCAAGGGCGTCGCCGAGGTGCCGCTGGCCAACCGTGCGACGATCGGCAACATGAGCCCCGAGTTCGGTTCGACCGCGGCGATCTTCCCGATCGACGAAGTCACCATCGACTACCTCAAGCTGACCGGTCGCTCCGCCGAGCAGATCCAGCTCGTCGAGGACTACGCGAAGACCCAGGGTCTGTGGCACGATCCGGACAACGAGGTCGAGTACTCCGAGTACCTCGAACTCGATCTCTCGACCGTCGTGCCCTCGATCTCGGGACCGAAGCGTCCGCAGGACCGCATCGAGCTCTCGGATGCCAAGAACCAGTTCGCCAAGGACATCCACAACTACGCCGCTCCCGGCGAAGAGAACAAGTCGGCCGAAGTCACCACCGGTGACGGACGCAGCTTCGAACTGGCCAACGGCGCCGTGGCGATCGCTTCGATCACCTCCTGCACCAACACCTCGAACCCCTCGGTGATGCTGGCGGCCGGCCTGCTGGCCCGCAATGCCCGCAAGCGCGGACTCAACTCGAAGCCGTGGGTCAAGACCTCCATCGCACCGGGGTCGAAGGTCGTCACCGACTACTACAACAAGGCCGGTCTCATCGAAGACCTCGAGGCCCTGAACTTCTTCGTCGTCGGCTACGGCTGCACCACCTGCATCGGCAACTCCGGTCCGCTGGAGTCTGAGATCTCGGACAGCATCCAGGAGAACGACCTCTCGGTCACCGCGGTGCTCTCGGGCAACCGCAACTTCGAGGGTCGCATCAGCCCCGATGTGAAGATGAACTACCTGGCTTCGCCTCCGCTGGTCATCGCCTACGCGCTGGCCGGAACCATGGACTTCGACTTCGAGAACCAGCCCCTGGGCAAGGACTCGGACGGCGTCGACGTCTACCTCAAGGACCTCTGGCCATCGCCGGAAGAGGTCGAGTCGGTCATCGCCTCGTCGATCTCGACGGACATGTTCGACAACGAGTACGGCAAGATCTTCGAAGGCGACGACCGCTGGAAGGCTCTGCAGACTCCCGAGGGTGCGACCTTCGAGTGGGACGACAACTCGACCTACGTCCGCAAGCCCAGCTTCTTCGACGGCATGGGACTCGAGCCCAACGCCGTGACCGACATCAAGGGCGCCCGCGTGCTTGCGAAGCTCGGCGACTCGGTGACCACCGACCACATCTCGCCCGCAGGTTCCTTCAAGGCCGACACCCCGGCCGGCAAGTACCTCGTCGAGCACGGCGTCGAGCGCAAGGACTTCAACTCCTACGGCTCGCGTCGCGGCAACCACGAAGTGATGATCCGCGGCACCTTCGCCAACATCCGCCTGCAGAACCAGCTCCTCGACGGAGTCCAGGGTGGCTTCACCCGCGACTTCACGCAGGAGGGCGCTCCGCAGACGACGATCTACGACGCCTCTGTCAACTACCAGGAAGCCGGCGTTCCGCTGGTCGTCCTCGGTGGCAAGGAGTACGGTTCGGGATCCTCGCGTGACTGGGCCGCCAAGGGCACCAAGCTGCTCGGCGTCGCCGCTGTCATCACCGAGAGCTTCGAGCGCATCCACCGCTCGAACCTCATCGGCATGGGCGTGCTGCCGCTGCAGTACCCCGCCGGCGAGTCGACGGAGTCGCTGGGCCTCGACGGCACGGAGACCTTCTCGATCTCCGGTATCACGGAGCTCAACGAAGGTACCACCCCGAAGACCGTAAAGGTCACCGCGGAGAAGGAAGACGGCACGACCGTCGAATTCGACGCAGTGGTCCGCATCGACACCCCGGGTGAAGCCGACTACTACCGCAACGGCGGCATCCTGCAGTACGTGCTGCGGCAACTTGCCGGTAGTTGAGCCGATCGGCTCAGACACGAGACGATCTGGACGCTGACGCGGACGGCCGCATGTAGCTCCAGCCTCTCACGCATGCGCCCCGTCAGGCTTCGGCCTGGCAGGGCGCATGCGTCTTCTGTATATGGCTCAGTCGAGGTGTAGACGTCAGGACGGGTCATCGGCCCAGTCTTGAGGGATTCCCATGCCGCGCAGGTTCACCGGGAGTCGGGAATCGATCAGTCCGTGGGGCCGTCGCGACCAGCCGCTACTGGGGGAGATCGTCTCCAGAGCCGTCTGCAGGGATACGAGGAGGGGTAGAGCCACTTCCTCGATTTCTCTGGCAGCGCATCGTCTCCCTCGAGCCAGGACACGGTGGGCGAGGTGGTCAACGAGTTCGTCCAGCGCCAAGGGCGGCTTGTCGTAGTGAAGGGTACCCCGCGGACGAGGTGGGCGAGTCGAGCGTCGTGGCGAGTCATTGGCCCACCTCGTGGACATGGGCAGAGAAAATCCCCCAAGTGCGCATCTCGGAGAGGCGTGGGGGATGTAGTGATTTCAGTCTAGCACGGGCTGGCCCGGTCCGAACTACGATCTATGAGGCGCAGATCGGTTCGCATGGCGCGTTGATCGTGATTGTGCTCAATCGAAGGGTTGTGACGAGGCCGAGTCTTATAGACATCAGTTCCGCAACGGCGGTGTACTCCCCGCGATTAGAATTAGCCCCGCCTTGCAGCGGGCTGATCGTGATGGCACGACCATAGCGCGAAGAGGAGGTGACAGATCGTTCGTCCCGACTCCGGGTGGTGAGGACGGTCGCACTTCTGACACCGAGTGACTTTGACGTACAGCGAACGGAGACGTTGCGGGGCGACAGCTCGACGGCACAGGCGCGGTGGATGCTTCTGTCGTGAGGCTAGGGAAGCCAGGTTGTGCCCGCAGAAGTGCTCTCCAGACTCTTGAAGTAGTTGAGTAGCCCCGGGATCGCGGGATGTGCGTTGTCCTTGCGGTACACGAGCGAGTAGGGGTAGATCGGAGCTGGATCCCTCAGCGGGATTCGGCGAAGGTCGAAATGCGTCGGCCAGAGGTAGCGATCCCTGTCGCCCACGAACGTCATCAGGGACTTCGAGTCAGCGATCTCCTCGAGCAAGGCCTCGTCGCCGAAATGCGGGCCAACGCCATCGATACTGAGATCGAAATCGGCAGCGAGCCTGTCGTAGTAGTGAGCCCATTCGGTTCCTGGCAGGATCCCTGGGATCCAGATGCGATGGGCCCGCAGGTCATGAGGTGCCAGCGACTTGGCGGAGGCAAGCGGATGATGTGGGCCGACGAGTACCTCCATTCGTGATTCGAAGACCCGGGGTGCAGCGATGTCAGTCCACTGGTCCGGCGATTCGTGCAGGACCGCGCGGAAAGAGGCATCGATGGTGCCTGCGCGAATCGCGTCGATCGCGTGGATGACGCTGGCCGTGCCAAGGGTTACGACGTCGAGCAGCATGTGGGGGTTGCTCCGGTGGAACTCGCGCATCAGCACTGAGGGCGCGATCCTTCGGTGGAGGACGTCGACCCGCAGCGCCCGACGTCCGGGATGGACCGAGTCGACAGCGCGTTCCGCAACCTGAACCAGCTCCCGAGCGTGCGGAAGGAACGCCTGTCCGTCGACGCTGAGCTGCGCTCCTCGCGGCGTGCGGGCGAAGACGCGGACTCCGAGCTCCGACTCCAGCCGGGAGACGCGCTTCGAGATCGCCTGTTGGGTGACCCCCAGCTCGGCCGCCGCCTCTTGGAACTGCCCGAACTCGGCGACGGCGAGGAACGTCTTCACTGTTTCCACATCCATGCCGCCACTCTACGGGGTACAACGTCTGGTTGTGGCGCACCGATGTCCACGTTGTTGGATGCACGTCTGTATGCACTGTTGAACTGGACCGGTCAACCACGCGTTGTTCGGAAGGACGCAGATGCCAACAGAAGAGTTTGTCCATCTCCACGTGCACAGCGAGTACTCCATGCTCGATGGGGCCGCCCACATCGGTCCGCTCGTGGACGAAGCCGCCCGTCAGGGCATGCCCGCGGTCGCCGTGACAGACCACGGGAACGTCTTCGGGGCGTTCGAGTTCTGGCGGACCGCGAAGGACGCTGGTATCAAGCCGATCATCGGGACCGAGGCGTATCTGACCCCAGGCACTCACCGCTCGGAGCGTACCCGTGTCCGCTGGGGTGACGGATCTCGAGACGACGTGTCGGGGGCCGGGGCGTACACGCACTTGACGATGCTCGCGGAGACGACCGGGGGCATGCACAACCTCTTCCGGCTCTCATCGTTGGCCTCGATGGAGGGGCAGTACTTCAAGCCGAGGATGGACCGCGAGCTCCTGAGCACTTACGGACGGGGCCTCATCGCGACGACCGGCTGCCCCTCCAGCGAGGTCCAGACGCGTCTTCGTCTCGGACAGTACGACGAGGCCCGGCAGGCGGCGGCGGACTTCCGCGACATCTTCGGGGCGGAGAACTACTTCTGCGAACTCATGGATCACGGCCTGGGAATCGAGAAGCGTGTGATGGGCGACCTCATCAGAATCGCGAAAGACCTCGGCCTGCCGCTCGTGGCCACGAACGACCTGCACTACGTCGCTGCAGACGACGCGAAGAGCCACGCCGCTCTGCTGTGTGTGCAGTCCGGGTCAACCATGGACGACCCGAAACGCTTCAAGTTCGACGCCGACGAGTTCTATCTGAAATCAGCCGCGCAGATGCGGCACTTGTTCCGCGACTTCCCGGAGGCCTGCGACAACACATTGCTGATCGCCGAACGGTGCAACGTCGAGTTCGATACCTCGGCGAACTACATGCCGCGGTTCCCCGTGCCCGACGGGGAGACCGAGGAGACCTGGCTGGTCAAGGAGATCGAGCGCGGACTGAACATGCGCTACCCGGGTGGCATCAGCCAGGAGGTACGTGAGCGCGCGGAGTACGAGACCGCGATCATCCTCCAGATGGGCTTCGCCGGTTACTTCCTCGTTGTCGCCGACTTCATCCAGTGGGCCAAGAGCCAGGGCATCCGCGTCGGACCTGGACGCGGCTCCGGAGCCGGGTCGATGGTCGCCTACGCGCTGACGATTACCGGACTCGACCCGCTCGTCCACGATCTGATCTTCGAGCGGTTCCTGAACCCCGATCGCGTGTCGATGCCTGACTTTGACGTGGACTTCGACGATCGCCGCCGGGGCGAGGTCATCCAGTACGTCACCGATAAGTACGGTGACGACCGGGTCGCACAGATCGTCACCTACGGCACGATCAAGGCCAAGCAAGCACTGAAGGATTCTGCTCGCGTCCTCGGACACCCCTTCAGCATGGGGGAGAAGGTCACCAAGGCCATGCCTCCGACCGTCTCCGGCAAGGACATCCCCCTCAGCGGCATCTTCGACTCCGAGCATCCGCGCTACGCCGAAGCTCAGGACGTCCGGGCTCTCATCGAATCCGACCCCGAGGTTCGGACCGTCTACGACACCGCGACAGGGTTGGAGAACCTCAAGCGGCAGTGGGGAGTGCACGCGGCCGGGGTGATCATGTCCAGCGAGCCCCTCATGGACGTGATCCCACTGATGAAGCGGGACCAAGATGGGCAGATCATCACCCAGTTCGACTATCCGACGTGTGAGGGCCTCGGCCTGATCAAGATGGACTTCCTCGGTCTGCGGAACCTCACCATCATCAGCGACGCGCTCGACAACATCCGCACCAACCGTGGCGAGGAGATCGACCTCGAGGAGCTGCCGCTCAATGACGCCGGCGTCTTCGAGCTCATGCGCCGCGGCGACACGCTCGGGGTCATCCAGTTCGACGGCGACGCCATGCGGTCTCTACTGCGGCTCGCGCGACCTGATCACTTCGAGGACATCACCGCTGTGGGTGCCCTGTACCGGCCAGGCCCGATGGGGGCCAACTCGCACATCAACTACGCGCTGCGCAAAACCGGGCAGCAGGAGATCGTCCCCATCCACCCCGAGCTCGCCGAGCCGCTGGATGAGGTCCTGGGCAAGACGTACGGGCTGATCGTCTACCAAGAGCAGGTCATGACCATCGCTCAGGTCCTTGCGGGCTTCACGCTCGGTCAGGCCGACCTGCTGCGCCGTGCGATGGGCAAAAAGAAAAAGGCCGAGCTCGACAAGCAATTCGAGGGGTTCTCATCCGGGATGCGTACGAACGGCTACAGCGAGGAGGCGATCACGACCCTGTGGAACATCCTCCTGCCGTTCTCCGACTACGCCTTCAACAAGGCCCACTCCGCCGCCTACGGCCTCCTCAGTTACTGGACGGCCTACCTCAAGGCGCACTACCCAGCTGAGTACATGGCCGCACTGCTGACCAGTGTGGGAGAGAATCGCGACAAAATGGCGCTCTACCTCGGGGAGACCCGCAGGATGGGTATCCGCGTCCTCCCACCGGACGTCAACGAGTCGATCCGGTACTTCGCCGCCGTCGGCGAAGACATCCGCTTCGGTCTCGAGGCGATCCGCAATGTGGGCGGCAACGTGGTCGAACAGATCGTGCGCACCCGGAAAGAGCGTCCATTCGAAGAGTTTCACGACTTCCTCCGGAGAGTTCCGCAGGAGGCGACCAACAAGCGGGCGGTCGAATCGCTGATCAAGGCAGGGGCGTTCGACCAGTACGGCCATTCTCGGCGTGCACTCGTCAGCATCCACAAAGAAGCTGTCGACGCTACGACGTCCGTCAAACGGGAAGAGGCACGCGGGCAGTACGACCTGTTCGCCGGGATCGATGGCGAGGGATTCGATGATGTGTCGGCCGAGATCCCAACACTCCCTGAGTGGGGAAGGCTCGAGAAGCTCGGTCACGAGCGCGACATGCTCGGACTCTATGTCTCCGACCATCCGCTTACCGGGCTTGAGCAGCAGCTCTCGAAGCGGTCGACCCATGCAATCGAGCAGCTACTGGGAGAGAAGCCGCCCAAGGACGGTCAGCGCATCACCGTGGCGGGTCTGATCACTCAAGTCCAGCAACGTGTTGCCAAGTCCTCTGGAAATCCTTACGCGATCGTTCGCGTTGAAGACCTGAGCGCTGATGTCACCGTCATGGTGATGGGCAAGACGCACCAGCTCTATTCATCGGCCCTCGAACAAGACGTAGTCGTCGCTGTGACCGGACGAGTGAGCGTCCGTGACGAGGGACTCAACCTCCATGCCGACGGCATCGAAGTCCTGGATGCCATGATCGACCGGCACGACCGGCCATTCACCATCCTTATTGCAGAAGACGCCACCACGGAACCACGGGTCACCGAACTCGGCGACATTCTGTCAAGGCATCCAGGAGAGACGGCGACCCATCTGAAGATGCGCAAGCCGCAGAGCATCGTCCACTTCGATCTCCCCAACCACCCGGTGTCTGTGACGAATGACCTCTATGCGGAAGTCAAGGCACTGCTGGGCGCGAACTCGATCGAGTAGCTGCCGGCCATAGGGAAATCAGCTTCCCTAGGATATCGGTCATGGGGCTCATGCTCAGGTGAGTCGAAACTTGGTGCTGCGCCTTTCACTGTGATGTCACGGCCGTGCGCCGCTGCCCCCGACGCGCCTGCTAGTTGTTGCGGGGCAGGAGGTTGATGTCGCGGCCACTCGAGCGTCGATGCATGCGAATCGCATATACTTCTGGTCATGGAACCCAACCTTGAAGAAGCGATCAACGAGTGGCATGCGAGCGTCAATGCCCGCGACCTGCAGCGATCTGAGCGTGCGGTAGGCGATCCGGTCGTCGTGCTCGGCCCGAAGGGCGCGGGCCCGATCACGCCTGCGCAGTTTGCCGAGTGGGTGGAGCGCTCGGGGATCAAGCTGGTCCCGCTGTCCTGGCACCCTGTAAGCGAGCGACTGATGGTGGTCGGGGAGGACGCGACCTGGCCCAAGAGCACGGAATCCACGCGAGTAGCGACCGTCTTCCGCGCTGCCGCCGGGAAGGTCACGGCTGCTTTCAGGCTGCCAGACCTCAAGGCCGCTCTCGAGCTGGCCTACATCTGCCGCGAGATGGCGGCAACCGAGTGACAGACCTCGGCCCGGGACAGGTCCTGTTCCATTTCGTCAGGCACTGGTCACGCCGCTCTGCCGCAGCAGACACTGGCGGTGAGCAGGGGCGGCTCGTGCTCGTGTGCGAGGCTGTCCATGCTCTGAGGCTGCGCGCCAGCCCGGCAACGGTGAACGCGATCGCGCAGGAGATCGGGCTCGACCAGAGCGGCGCGTCACGGTTGATCAAGAGCGCCACCGCAGCCGGGTATCTCGTCATGGCAGCGTCCGCGACCGATGGCCGACGACGCGAAGCATCACTCACCTCTGCGGGCCGGTCGATCCTGGACCAAGCGCATCGTTGGCAGGAGGAAGTGTTCGTTGAGCTGACCACAGGCTGGAGCGACAAGAAGCGCCGCGACTTCCAACAGGCGATGACCGACCTGATGGACCGCTCATACGAGATGGACGCATGAGCCACGCCAACGCCCCGCTCAGCCTCGAGGGACGCCGCCGACTGGTCGAGCGATGTAAGACGCGTCCCATCGCCCATGTGGCCGCCGAGATGGGGATCTCGCGTGCCTGCGCATCTAGGGCGTGTCTCATAACCGTCGGGTGATTCTCGTCGGAGACTTGAGGCATGTCTCGTACTCAGACGTTCTCCGATGAAGCCTGGGCTCGTATCGAGCCGTTGATGCCGAAGGCGTCGCCGAAGGGTGGGCGGCCGTTCGCCGATCACCGTCTGATCGTCGAGGGCATCGTCTGGCGGTTCCGGACGGGCTCACCGTGGCGGGATGTGCCTGCTGAGTTCGGAGCCTGGACGACCTTGTGGCGTCGTCACAGCGACCTCAGCAAAGATGGCACGTGGGACAAGATCCATGCGGAGGTGCTCGCCGACGCGGACGCCGCTGGTGAGCTGGTGTGGGACGTGAGTGTTGACTCGACGGTCAACCGCGCCCATCAGCATGCGACGAACCTGCCTCGCGACACAGGGGGCTGAATCGAATTACAAGGATCTGCGCGCGGAGCCTGCTGATCACGCGATCGGCCGGTCACGCGGCGGATTGTCGACGAAGATCCATCACCTCGTCGATGGGAAAGGCGGCCCGCTGGTCGTGCTCGTCGGGCCCGGCCAGGCCGGCGACGCGCCGATGTTCTCCATCCTGATGGAGCACCTGCGCGTCGCCCGCCACGGACCGGGCAGGCCGCGCACCAGGCCCGAGCGCGTCCGCGGCGACAAGGCATACTCCTCCCGCGCGATCCGGCAGCACCTGCGCGATCGTGACATCGTCTCGGTCATCCCGGAGCCTGCCGATCAGCAGAGACACCGCAAGCGACGCGGGGCGAAAGGCGGTCGCCCCGTGACCTATGACCGCGAGGACTACAGGGCGCGCAACGTCGTCGAGCGCGGCTTCAACGATGACAAGCAGTGGCGTGGCCTCAACACCCGCTACGACAAACTCGCCGTCAACTACCGCGGCGGCGCGGTCGTACGGGCCATCACCATCTGGCTCAAACGGTTATGAGACACGCCCTAAGTGGGTCAACCGATGGCGACGTCCCGGAGATGCCGGGCTGCGCGACCGCTCATCGAGCCCCCACCGGAGCCCGAACGCCACACCAGCCTGGGTCATCGAGCGGATCGAAACCTGGCGGCGTGAGCACAAGCGGTCAGCCCAACGCATCACTGACGAGCTCGACGAGCTCGAGGTCACGATCAACCGCCGAACCGTCAGCCGGCATCTGACCAGGCTCGGCCTCGCTCAACGACGGTTCATCGACCCAGGAGGGGATAACAACCGCAAGCCAGGAAAGATCTCGGCCCACTGGCTCGGCCACATGGTGCACCTCGATGTGAAGAAGGTCGGCAGGATCCCCGACGGTGGCGGCTGGTAGATCCATGGCCGCGACAGTGACCAGGCCAAGGCCGCAGGTCGCGCCAAATCAGCGGGCGCAAAGCGCGGCTACATCTACTTGCACTCCGCCGTCGACGGCTTCTCCAGGCTCTCCTGCACCGAACCGCTGAGCGACGAGAAGGGAGCCACCGCGGCGGCGTTCCTGGCCCGAGCGAAGGTCTGGTTCGCCGCACACGGCATCTTCCACATCCACCGCGTCCTCACAGACAATGGCGCGTGCTATCGCTCCGGCGACTTCGCCCGGATCGTCGGCAACCAGTCCCGGCACCAGAGGACCAAGCCATACACCCCTCGCCGCAACGGAAAGGTGGAGCGCTACCAGCGCATCCTGGCCGAGGAGCTGCTCTACGCCCGGGGCTTCGCCAGCGAGGACGCCCGCACGGCAGCGATCGCCGTCTGCAACATCCACTACAACTATCACCGGTCCCATTCAGGCGCGAGCGGCCAGCCGCCGGCGTCGCGCTTGCAGAAAGGCGTCACCAACGTCCGGCCCTCATACAGCTAACGTGAATGACATGGCCCGCAAGGCATGCGCGCGTACTGTTCGATCCGATGATCGCACTGGATATGTCTATCTCCGGCTCAGCGACCCGTCCGGCAGGTCAGCCCGCGTCTGCGCGCCAGTCGAGCACTAAGTCGACGAGCCCGGGGAAGCGGGTGTTCAGGTCCTCGAGGCGGACGCGACTGCGTCGCTCGAGGCCGTACTGGCGCTGGGTGATGACGCCGGCCTCGCGCAGTGCCTTGAAGTGATGCGTGAGTGTGGACTTGGGCCGGTCGAAGCCGAACCACCCGCAGGTCTGGTCGAAGTCCTCGGATGACAGCAGGAGCTTCTGGATGATCGTCAGCCTGAGGGGCTCGGCTAGCACACCCATGATGCGCTCGAGACGGATCTCATCCACCGCAGGCTCCGGCAGTCGCTCGGGGAGCTCGTCAGGCGGCCCCGTCTCATTGGCGTAGGTCGGCGCAAGTGTGTGCATGCCCGCAGTCTACCCGCTGTTGGAGATTCTTCGTACTGATGATAAGTTCGACTCGACTCGTACTGATACGAGTAGTTTCGAACTAGGCGGTGGAGATCAAGCGAGAAGTCGAACAACGGAATCTCAGATGGTCCGTGGCAGCAGCACTGACGGTCGTATCGGTGTTCGTGCTGTCCAACGCCTCGACGCCGCTGTACGTCGAGTGGCAGCGGGAGTGGGGCTTCTCGTCCGGGACGCTCACGATCATCTTTGCCTGCTACATGGTCGGGCTGGTGGGCACGCTCATCGTCGCCGGCGGGCTTGCCGACCGATACGGGCGGCGCGTGGTCCTCGTGCCGGCCATGGTGGCCGCGATTGCATCCGGGGCGCTGTTCATGCTCGCCCTGGACGTCGCGTGGCTGCTGCTGGCCCGGCTGCTGGCCGGCGTCGCCGTCGGAGGAGCGGTGACGGCGGGGATGGCCGCAGTAGTCGACGTCGCGCCGTCTGCGCGCAAGAGGGCAGGCAGTCTCATCGCGTCCGCCTCCATGGTGCTCGGCGCAGGCCTCGGCCCGATGCTCTCGGAGATCACCGCGAAGACCACCCCCACACCGCAGCTGTGGACGTTCGCCGTCGTCACGGCGCTGGGCCTCGCGGCCCTGGCAGTCAGTATGCGGTTGCCGCTGGCACGGGCGGTGCAGGTCGGAAGCACGGGCGAACGACTCCTTCGTTGGCCGATGCCTCCACGGGATCGT
The DNA here is from genome assembly GCF_021023135.1 of Brevibacterium sp. CCUG 69071. Lineage (GTDB taxonomy): Bacteria > Actinomycetota > Actinomycetes > Actinomycetales > Brevibacteriaceae > Brevibacterium. Next base: position 1,007,937 of record NZ_PGFV01000001.1, on the reverse strand, counting down.
CGGCGTGAACTCCTGTGGGGCGCAGCTACCTTCGGCCCGGGCATCACAGCGACCTCCTTCGTGCTCTCGCTGGGGCCCTCGGTACTGGCTGGACCGATCGGCGTTCCGGACCCCCTGATTGCGGGGGCTGTCGCCTGCGCAATGTTCCTTCTTGCGACCGGGATCCAGTTCGCCGCGGGCAGCCTCTCCACTCGAGAGCATCTCGCACTCAGTTCCATCACCGCCGTGGTCTCGATGGGGATGCTGGGGCTCGCTGTCACCGTGACGCCATGGTGGCCGGTCTTCCTCGCCGCCGCTCTGTTCGCGGGCACCGCCCAAGGGCTGGGTCAGCTTGCCGGCCTCACGCTTATTGCCACACGGATCGTTCCCGAACGACGCGCCGAGTCCAACGCCGCGCTCAACATCTCCGGCTACGTCCCGGCTGGAGTCTTGCCGGTGGCCACCGGCTATCTCGCTGACGCCATCGGGCTCGGCAATGCCGTGATCGCGTTTGCAACGCTCCTCGGTGTCGTCGCAGTGATCGCCCTGGTCATCGTGCGCGTCAGCACGCGGGACGAATCAACAGAACGCCCACCAGCGAAAGTAGCCGACGAGACCATGCAGCCAACCACACTGGTGATCGCCGCCCACCCCGACCTGGAGAAATCACGCGTCAACGCCGCCTGGCTCCGAGCACTCGACACCGAAGAGCAGATCACCGTCCGCGCGCTGGCAGACGTCCGCGGAACCGACGGCTTCGACGCCGCAGCTGAGCAGCGGGAACTCGCCAGGCACAATCGGATCGTCCTGCAGTTCCCCTTCCGCTGGTACAGCGCCCCGCCACTGCTATCCGAATGGCTCGAAGTCGCGCTGGAACGCGGCTGGGCCTACGGGCCCGGCGGACACGCACTGGAAGGCAAAGAGCTCACCATCGCGGTGTCGACCTGGTCACGCGCCCACGACTACGTGCCAGAGGGGCGTTACGGACGAACGATGAACGAGCTCACCTCCCCGTACGCCACCACCGCCGCACGAGTCGGCATGATCTATTGCTCCGGATTCTTCGTCCACGGCGTCGGTGACCTCAGCGACACCGCGCTCGAAGACATCGCTCGCGAATACGCGTCATGGGCTGCAGGAGGGATATTCGCGTCGAGCTCGCCCGGAACGCAAGCGTAATTGGATGATGTGCAGTGGCGGTCGATGAGGGTGTCTCTTAGACATCTTCATAACGAGACGAGATCCCTGCAACGTTGCGGGAGTTTTGGTCTCATGGGTCGCCCTCGCAGCTACGACCGCCAGCGGCATCTGGCGGCGTGCTCACTCCTCGTCAGAGAACACTGACTTGAACAGGTCGGCGGCGTCGATGAGCTCCTTGGTCGGCACCGTGATCTCGCCGGTGGCCACCGTGTCGTTGCCGTCCTCGGTGAGGACCCAGGAGACCTCCACCAAGCCGGCTCCGGGATCCCTCGCGACGATCACGTAGTCGTCTTGGTCGGTGGTCCACGGATCGTTCGGACGCAACGATTCCGGGGTGAGCACGATCTCCGCGTCCTCGCCTCGGTTGCTCCAGCTCACGGGGTAGTCCCTTGGGAGGGGACGGAGCGTCGAGTAGTCGAAGCCTGGCCCGAGCGGATTCTGTCTCCGCAGCACTGGCTCGGCCGCTTTCTCGAAGTCTGCGTCGTCGGCATCGAGGTGGTCGAACAGTTCGCACCCGTGGAAGGTCAAGGTCAGGCGCGGCTTCGCGATGAAACGGTCGCGGCTGAGCACGCGGATCCCCGCTCCTAGCAGTCCCGCGCCCAGGAAGTGCTCCCGGCTGCCTGCGATGTGTTCGGCCTTTTTACTCCGCCAAGCGGCCAGGGCCTTCTCGCGGTCTTCCCTCGACAGCGGTCTCGGGGTTCCGAATGCGCTCGACGCCAACTGGAGCGACGCCGGGGAGAAGGAGCTCCTCTCGTGCTGCTCCGGTTCCTTGCTGAATTGCTCTTCTCGGTAGTTCAGCAGCTGCTCCAGGACTTCCTCGACGCGGTCGACGCGATGGACGCAGCCGACCAGTTCCACCTCGAGCACGATCGGCGGCTTTCCGCCGCCGCGGGCGCGCTCGACGAGCGCGAGGACCTCTCCGGACCGTGCGGGACGGGTGTTGCTGGTGCCCCGCACGTAGATCGCTCCGTCCTCGAGGCTGTCGCGGCGGTCGTCGCCCTGATAGCTCTTGTGGCAGGGGAAGATCGACTGGCCGTCCTCGGGCGGCTGGGCGATGACGAATAGCACTTCGTTGTCGCGGCCGACTCCGATCCTCCCGAACTCGAAGGCGGGGAACTGCGGTCCGAGGTAGGGGCGGAGGCGGTCCTCGAGCTCGTGGGCCTCGGTGCCGCGAGGCACTCCGGGGGCATCGTCCTTCTGCGCACCGATCACGAGTACCGCGTAACCGCGGAAATGCCGGGCCGCCTCGTGCGGACGACGATTGGCCGCTCCCAGGAGGAACTTCACGATCTTGGCCGTGGACGTCTTGCTTCCCATGTCGAGCGGGCCCTTGACCTCGAGACAGGTTGTCTCGGCCTCGTCACCGACGGCCATCACATGATCGAGAATGCCCTGGAGAGCCCGCTCGCCGAGCGGGATGACGCTGGTGTCGAGAATGGACGCCCTGACTGAGGAGTCGGCTGGGGGCGAGAGGTCGGGCATGGAGCGATTCTCTCATTCACGCCGGCGGCCCAAGCATGCAATGGGTCCGAGGGGGCCGCCTTAAGCGTGCTCGGCACAGGTCGCCCACGCGCCCAGATCTCACTGCCGATCGTCTTGCCAAGCTCGCCGAAGCAGTCCTGGATCCCGTTCCGGTGGATGAAGAAGCATGGATCATCGGATCAAACCGAATGGAGCGGTGAGTCTGACACATGAACCGCTATCGCAGCATGTTGACCCGCCAAGATCAGCACCGAGACATGCTGCGGTAGCGGTAGGTGAACAAGTGGAAACAATCGGCGTCTGACCTGGGGTTTCAGTTTGCCGAACCTGTCTCTGAAGTGCCCAAGGGCCCGAACTGCCACTAACGAAAGCAATACAGTACGTGCTTCGCCAACTTGCCGGTAGTTGAGCTGAACCGCTCAGATAGAAGGCGATCTGACAGCTGACATGCCCGCTTATGTGTAGCTCTAGCGTCTCACACATGCGCCCCGTCAGGCTCTGGCCTGACGGGGCCATGTGTGTGGCTATGGTTCAGTCGAGGTGGCGACGCCAGAACGGGTCGTCTGCCCAGTCGCCGATGTCTCTAGCGCGCAGTTGCATGGCCAGTCTTCAGAGCGAATCCAGAGCCCGGCCAACGCATTGACTTAGTGAGGCTGGCTATTCATGAAGGCCTCGTCCTGCTCCGTCGGCCCGTTTGGTCCGTGTGAACCGATGCCGTAAGCTAGTACCAACACGACAGGTCCGCTTCTCTAGATGAGACGCGGGCCTGTTCTCTTTCTGCCCCGCGCCGGGGACACGAGGACGATAAGCAGATGAGCACGCCGGACAGCACCTACGCCAAGCCATTCCTGACGATCCCCGAGCAGATCCAGCGGCTGCGCACGCGGGGCATGGACTGCGGAACAGAGACCTTCGCTGCCGGCGTCCTCGAACGCTACGGGTACTACCGGCTGTCGGGGTACTGGCACCTCTACCGAGCTCGACCCGAGCCTCCTGCAGACCGTTTCGACAAGGACGGCCGCGAGATCCGCCTGGACTCGTTCATGCCCGAGACGAGCCTGGCCCACGTGGTCGCCCTGTACGAGTTCGACCACGAGCTGCGGACCCGTCTAAGTGACTTCATCAGCATGGTCGAAACGTCGTTCCGGTTCCACATCGGTCACCGGCTCGGCAGGGCGGACCGATTCGCCCATCGGCGGCCGGACGACCTTGGCGCGCTCCGGTCGGCGGACCCGAGTGAGTCTCCCGAGCCGACCACTGCCTACCGCGAATGGCTCGAGGAGTACGACCGCCACGAGAAGCGCGCACGCGGAGACTTCGTCGTGCACTTCCGCGAGACATACGGTCCACATCTGCCGATCTGGGTCGCCACGGAGGTGATGTCGTTCGGCGTCCTGAGCGGCCTTTACGACCTGATGCCCCAGGGCGATCAGGAGATCCTCGCCGCGCGCTTCCAAATCTGCACCGCCGACGGTAGCGGCGACCGCGGTGCACTGAGCAATTGGCTTAACAACATCCGCAACGTCCGGAACATCTGTGCGCATTACGGCCGCTTGTGGAACCGTACGTTCGACGTGGTCATCGACGCACCGGGACAGACACGCGCGGACCCGAGCCACCTTCTGGCTTCGCTCGCGGACAAGGGCGTGGATAACAAGCTCTATGGCGTGCTGCTCATCTTGCGTCACCTCATGTTGAGCATCGCGCCGGAGCGGTCGGATGTCGTCGACTTCGCGGACTTCATTGAAGCCAGGTCGCAGGAGATTGGATTCTCAATGTTGCAGCTCGGGTTTCCCGACGATTGGCGGAGCAGCCCTGTATGGGACCGGGGCTTCGCACTCGACACTTCGCCCATGCTGGCGGCGAGTCTGCTTGACCGTGCTGAGTGTCGGACGGCCGCCGAGACGCGAGCGTCGTTGACTGGCGCAGAGGTCATCGACGCCGAGTACGATCGGACGCCAGAGCAGGCCGCGCGAGCGATGAAGGCGGCTCAACGCAGCCTGTTGCGGGCCTATCGGAAATACCAAGTCGTAATCGAGGTCGAACTCGGGAAGACCAGGCACTATCCCGCTTTCCAGTTCCGTGACGGCAAAATCATCGACGCCCTCGCGGAAATTAACAGAATGTTCGTCACCACATACGCAGACACAGACCCAACACTGCTCGCGTCTGCGCTGTTGGACTGGTGGCAGACATCGCACTCTGGATTACCGAAGGGTCCGGACGGCTCGGATCGATCGCCGGCCGACCTGCTGCACTCAGTATCCGAGCGGGACTTCACAGCGGCAGTCGAGGAGGCCGGTGCGATGAGCAGCTTCGTCGCGCCGAGCAGGATGAGCTCGTAGCCCGTTGCATCGCGGGCGACTTCCGCGTCTTGCTCGGGGGTGCCACCCGGGAGGCCAAGTGCATCTATCAGCCGGCCATTGTCGTCAACGATCGGAACGTCTCCGCCTATGAGGAGGAGTTCTCCTTTGGTGTAATCGAAATGTGCGATGAGCTCGCAGGTCTGGAGTCGTGCGTTCAGGGCGGCCACGATTGGCTTCGGTCAATCAGCCTTTCTGAGATTCGTTCTAGAGCTCGTGCACCGACGACCACAGACCATCCCGTCGACCCGGACCAGATTGTTGGTCCTTCTCTGCAAGACGTTCCTGGAGAATGGAGCCATGGAACGACCCCTTGACTTCTGGCGCGATCGGCGCATGCTGTGCGGCGGCTGCGGCCATTGTTTCGTCGTCGACCTGGACTGGATCGACCGCTGGGAGCAGGCGAAGGAGACATGTCCCGGCTGCGGCCTGACATGCGAGCACGAGGACGCACCCAGAGTGACGGTCGATGCTGGCGACCCTGCCCTGAACGACGACCTGGTAGCACAGTTTTTCTGGTATCACACGAGCACGCAGCCGGACTGGCCGTCGAGGGACTTCGACCCCGCGGCGGACTTGACGCCCGGGATCCGAAGGATGATGGGCGGCGACGAGAGGGTCACAGCGTGGGCCGCGCGGCAGCGGGCGAAAGCGCTCCACGTCGGCACGTACGAGGCCGCGGTGCACAACATGCTCAGGCGAATGCGCGACCAGGCTGACCGAGGCAATCAGTTTTACCTCTACCGGGTCCATCTGAAACCATCTGTCACAGAACGGGAGGGTTGGATCGTCGATCCCAGCAACTGGCTTGGTGACGTCGTCCTCGCCGAGGTCTGCCCTCCAGGAATCGACGTCGCACGCTACCTCAACTACCACGAGGATCCAGGCGGGCTCTCACTGGCGCTGGGACGAGATGCGATCCAAGGCGTTCAGCAGATCGCGGTACCTCTGTCTGATGCCTGGGACACCGATTGGGTGAGCGACGCTGTCGCAGCCCTTGAAGGTGCATCAGACGAACTGATCCCGGCGACCGGGAAGCCGGGCAGATTCTTGCGGCCTTCGTCTCCTCGAGCCGGCCGCGCTGGCGAGTTCGGTGCGGAGCTGGCTGACCTATTGCCGGTCAATCTCCACGACCAGTTCGCCTCGGCTGCCGCGTTTGCTGAGGGTGACGACCCAGCGCGGTGGGCCCGCCGGACAAGCAGCCTGTTCGACCTGGTCAAGAATCCTGGCGAGGTGCTGGCGGAGCTCGATAAGGCTCAGCACCGACCGGTCTGAGCTTGACGACGTGGGCAGAGAAAATCCCCCAAGTGCGCATCGTGGAGAGGCGTGAGGGATGTAGTGCTTTCAAGTTAGCACTGGCTCGTCTTGGTCGACGTGTCCGCTGCGTCGCAGGTTTCCGCAGGCTGTCGCAGCAGGAAGAATCGGTCTTGGTGACGCCAGTGCTGCTGAGCGAGGGTCGTCCGGCAATCAGGCACTCCGTCGACAGACGCGCACGCCTTCCATCAGGCGATGAGCGCCTTGGCTGCGGACGCCAGGGTGTCGATGGTCGGCCGGTAGTACGCCCAGCGGCCGCGCTGCTCGCGCTCGACCAGGCCGGCCTCGACGAGCAGCTTCATGTGGTGGGAGACCGTCGGCTGCGACAGGCCTACCGGTTCTGTGAGGTCGCAGACGCACATCTCGCCCGCGCTGCTTCCGGCGATGATGGACATGAGCTTGACCCGGGTGGGATCGCCGAGAGCCTTGAACACCCTGGCGAGGTCCTGGGCGACCGCGTCGTCGATCGTCTCGCCGAGGACGCAGCAGGGCGCGACGTCGGATGCGGACTCGATGGCTGGGGGAGTGGTCATGGGTCCATTCTGCCTCATGCATTGACATCTGTCGATATGTGGGGCAAGCTCGACCCATCGAAGAACATCAATACATGGAGGTTGAAGTGAATCCCGTCGTCGTTATCGGGGCCGGTCCGCAGGGCCTGGCCGCTGCTGCTCATCTGCTCGAGCGAGGCCTGGAGCCCGTGGTCCTGGAGTCGGGCGACGGTCCGGCATCTGCGGTATCCGAGTGGGGCCACGTCCGCCTGTTCTCGCCGTGGTCCGAGCTCATCGACCCAGCGTCGCGCCGGCTGCTCGAGCCGACCGGTTGGAGCGCGCCCGAGACCGGCTACCCGACCGGCGCTCAGTGGGTCGAGGAATACCTGGCCCCGCTGGCCGAGACGCTGAGCGACCGTGTTCGCTACAGCTCCCGCGTCATAGGCGTGGGCCGCAAGGGCCGCGACCTCTCGGTCGACGCCGGCCGCGCGGAGCAGCCGTTCGTCGTCCACGTCCGCCGCGCCGACGACACTGAAGAACGGCTTGAGGCCAAGGCTGTGGTCGACGCCTCGGGCACCTGGCGGGCACCGAGCCCGGCGGGCGCGGAGGGACTGCCCGCCCTCGGCGAACAGGCCGCCGTCGAAGCCGGCCTACTTGATCACCGCACGCCGAGCCGCGAGGAGGCCGCCGAACTGGCAGGCAAGCACATCGTCGTGGTCGGCAGCGGCCACTCGGCCGCGACCGCGATCGGCGACCTCGCGACAGTGGTCCGCCGCGAGCCGGGCACCCGGGTGACCTGGGCGCTGCGCCGCGGTACCGTCGGCAACGCCTTCGGCGGCGGTTCCGCCGACGAACTGCCCGAGCGCGGTGCCCTGGGCCAGCGAGCGAAGAAGGTAGTCGAGGATGGCTTCATCGACCTCGTCACCGGATTCCGTACCGAGCGGGTCCTCGTCGAAGACGGTCGGGCGGTGCTCGTCGCCGAGGACGGACGCCGACTCGAACCCGCGGACCGAGTGGTCGTCGCGACGGGCTTTCGTCCCGACCTGTCGTTCCTCTCCGAAGTCCGACTCGACCTCGACGTGCGCCTGCAGGCTCCGACGAAGGTCGCCACTGAGGTTGATCCGAATCTTCATTCCTGCGGCTCAGTGCACGCCACGGGGGCGACCGATCTCGCCCACCCGGAACCGGGCTTCTACATCGTCGGCGCGAAGTCCTACGGCCGCGCTCCAACGTTTCTAGCGATGACCGGATACGAGCAGGTCCGCAGTGTCGTCGCCGAGCTCGCCGGCGATCACGAGGCGGCTGACCGTGTCGAGCTGGAGCTGCCCGACACCGGCGTGTGCGGCGGATCGGGCCTGTTCGACGCCCCGGAGCAGGCGACGTCGGGCGGGTGCTGCACACCCGCGCCCCAGCTGGTCCAGATCGGCACGAGGACCGACGGATGAGCCGCGGTCGCCTGTTGATCGTGGGCGGCGGGCAGTCGGGCCTCGCCGCGGCCCGTGCTGGGCGTGACCGCGGCTGGGAGCCGGTGGTGCTCGAGGCCGGTGACGAGCCGGTTGGGTCGTGGCCGCGCTACTACGACAGCCTGCGGCTGTTCTCCCCGCGCCGGTACAGCGCCTTCCCGGGTCACCGGTTCCCCGGCGACCCCGACGGGTACCCGGGCCGCGGCGAGGTCGCCGACTACCTCCGCGGCTACGCAGAGTGGCTGGGCGTCGAGGTGCGGACCAATGCTCGCGTCACCGAGGTCGCCGCCGACGGCCCGGGCTTTGCCGTGGAGCTGGCCGATGGGAGCAGCCTGGTCGGGGATGCACTCATCGCTGCCTCGGGGTCGTTCGCCAACCCCTACGTGCCGATGATCCCCGGCCGGGAGAAATTTCAGGGCCGGGTCCTGCACGTGGCCGACTACCGGTCGCCGGAGGAGTTCGCCGGTCAGCGGGTCGTGGTCGTCGGTGCGGGCAACTCTGCCGTCCAGATCGCCCACGAACTGGCCGACCACGCGGAGACGTCGCTGGCGGTGCGGGACCGTGTCCGGTATGCGCCGCAGGTCATTGCCGGGCGCGACCTGCACTGGTGGTTGCGGTTCACCCGCGCTGACCTCCTGCCGCCGTCGGTCCTCGCCAGGATCATCACAGGCACACCGATCATCGACGACGGACAGTACAGGGCTGCGCTCGAGGCGGCACATCCAGACGAGCGGCCGATGTTCGCCAATTACGTCCCGGACGGTGTCGCGTGGCCCGACGGCTCGCGGGAGCGCGTCGACTCAATAGTCTTCGCGACAGGCTATCGGCCGCACATGCCGTACCTGCGATCTCTCGGCGTCCTCGATGAGGCCGGCGCGCCGAGGCACGATCGCGGCGTCTCGACCGTGCTGCCTGGCCTGGCGTTCCTGGGCCTGGAGTTCCAGCGCTCGTTCTCGTCGAACACCCTGCGCGGTGTCCACCGCGACGCGGGTTACGTCGTCGATGCCCTGGCCAGGCAGTCGAGGGGCGTCGTCGTTGGCTGAGGCTGTTGTGCGGCCCGGGCGGGGAAGGGTGCTGGCTGCGCTGTGCGTGACCGAGATCGTCTCGTGGGGCTTGCTCTACTATGCTTTCCCGGTCCTGGTTCCGCGGATCAGCTCGGACACTGGCTGGTCGTCGGTGGCCGTGACCTCGGCGTTCTCTGTGGCCCTGGCTGTGTCGGCGTTGGCCGGGGTGCCGGTCGGGCGCTTTATCGATCGGCACGGACCCCGTCTCGTCATGACGGCTGGCTCGGGTCTCGGCGTCGTGACGCTGGTGGTGATTGCCGCGTCGCCGAATCTGTTGGTGTTCGTCGTCGGTTGGGCGCTGGCCGGAGTCGCCATGGCCGGAGTGCTCTACCCGCCGGCCTTCGCCGCGATCACCGGCTGGTTCGTTGCGGGCCGACTCGGCGCGCTGACCACGCTGACGCTGGTGGCAGGACTGGCGAGCACGGTCTTCGCGCCGTTGACCGCAGCCGCGTATGACCAGCTGGGATGGCGAGGCACGTACTTCTGGGCGGCGGTCGTACTGGCGGTCCTCACGGTCCCGGTCCACTGGCTCGTGCTGCGACGCCCCTGGCCCCGCCCGGTGCATGTCGACGCGGAGGAGCCAGAGGCTGAGAAGGCATACGCTGCCGGCGTCGTGCGGGACTCACGGTTCCGGTTGCTTGCCGCCGGACTGACCTTGGTGGCCCTGGCGATGTACGCCGCGTTGCTGGCTCTGGTGCCGCTTATGCTCGAGCGCGGCCTGAGTCCTCAGGCCGCCGCCTGGGTGCTCGGCCTCGGCGGACTCGGGCAGGTCGCCGGTCGGCTCGTCTACACCGCTCTTGCCCGGCATGCCTCGCTGACCGTGCGCACCGTGACCGTGTTCGGCCTCGTCACCGTCAGCACCTCGGTGCTCGCTGTGGTCCCCGGGCCGGTTGGTCTGCTGGTCGCGGCGTCGATGACCGCCGGGGTCGGGCGCGGCATCGCGACGCTGCTCCAGGCGACCGCGGTCACTGATCGGTGGGGCGCACGCGGATACGGCCGCCTCTCCGGCGTCCTCGGCCTCCCGGTCCTGCTGGCCACCGCCTTGGCTCCCGGGGCCGGTGCGGTCCTTGCCGAGGTCACCGGCAGCTACGCAACCGGTTTCGCGGTCCTGGCCGCGGTGGCCGCCGTAGGGACCGTCCTCACGGTCGCCAGCACACACGGCAGGGCGACAACCGCCGGTCGGATGCGCCCGCTGGATATGCAGGTCGGCGAGTTCCGCCGTCAATCGTGAGGTCATCGAGGGGATCCCCGGGGTGGGATCAGCGTCGAGCCAACATAAGGATCGACAATAGTTCAGCGGCCACTGTATAGTTCAGTGCATGCTGACTATTGCTTCACGCCTCGACGTCATGAATCGACTCGGCCGGGCCATGGCGGACCCGACCCGCTCTCGGATCCTGATGACCCTGCTTGCCGGCCCGAGCTACCCGGCCGTGCTCTCGCGCGAGCTAGAGCTGACCCGTTCGAACGTCTCGAACCATCTGACCTGCCTGCGCGACTGCGGGATCGTCGTGGCCGAGCCCGAGGGGCGGCAGACGCGCTACGAGATCGCCGACCCGCACCTCGCGGCGGCGCTGACGGCCCTGATGGATGTGACCCTCGCGGTCGACGAGCACGCGCCGTGCGTGGACGCCGAGTGCACTGTGCCGGGCTGCTGCGAGTCGGGCGCGTGAGCGCGGCGTGCGGCTGCGACGAGCCGGAGACTCAAACCGGGGAGGAAGCCGAGGAGGAGCAGGGACGTCCCTGGTGGCGTGATGCCGGGATCATGGTCCCGGTCTTCTCTGGCGTCGCGTTCTTAACTGGCCTGGTGCTGGAATGGTCGGGGCTGGAGGTCCCGGCGTTGGTGCTGTTCTGGATCGGTCTGCTGTTGGGCGCGTCGACGTTCACCCCGGGCGCGATCCGGAAGCTGTTCAAGGGCAAGCTCAGCATCAGCCTCCTGATGACGATCAGCGCGATCGGCGCGGTCATCCTCGGCTACGTCGAGGAGGCCGCTGCGCTGGCGTTCTTGTACTCGATCGCCGAGGCACTGGAGGACAAGGCGATGGATCGCGCCCGCGGCGGGCTGCGGGCGCTGCTCAAGCTCGTCCCGGAGACCGCCACGATCCGCCAAGGCGGCGCATCGGTCGAGGTCGCGGCCAAGGATCTCGCTGTCCGTCAGTTCATGCTGGTGCGGCCGGGCGAGCGGATCGCGACCGACGGCATCGTCCGGACGGGACGATCCAGCCTGGACACCTCCGCGATCACCGGCGAGTCGATCCCGGTCGAGGTCGAGCCCGGCGACACGGTGTCGGCTGGGGCGATCAACACCGCCGGCGCGCTGGAAGTCGAGACGACCGCTGCGGGCACCGACAACTCGCTGACCACGATCGTCGACCTGGTGGAGAAGGCGCAGGCGGAGAAGGGTGACCGCGCCCGCCTCGCCGACCGCATCGCCCGACCACTCGTGCCCGGTGTGTTGATCCTCGCCGTCCTGGTGGCGGTCATCGGGTCGCTGTTCGGCGACCCGGAGCTGTGGATCACCCGCGCCCTCGTGGTGCTCGTGGCGGCCTCGCCGTGCGCACTGGCGATCTCGGTGCCGCTGACGGTGGTGGCCGCGATCGGGTCGGCGAGCAAGTTCGGCGTGATCATCAAGTCGGGTGCCGTGTTCGAGCGGTTCGGCGTGATCCGCCACGTCGCCGTGGACAAGACTGGCACCCTGACCCGCAACGAGCCCGCCGTCAACGCGGTGCTCACCGCCGACGGAGTGACCGAGGCGCAGGCGCTGGCGTGGGCGGCCGCACTGGAGCAGCACAGCACCCACCCGCTCGCTTCGGCAATCACCGCCGCCGCACCGGGTACGCCTGTGGCCGATGCCGTGACCGAGCAGGCAGGTCACGGCATCGAAGGCACCCTCGACGGCGCGCGAATCACGGTCGGCAGCCCGCGCTGGCTCGACGCCGGGAGTCTCGGCGATCGGGTCGCGGGTCTGGAGGAGCAAGGCATGACGGTCGTGATCGTGCACCGTGACGGCACCGCCGCGGCTGCGATCGGCGTCCGCGACGAGCTGCGCCCCGAGGTCCCCGAGGTGGTCCGCACCCTCGCCGGACAGGGCGTCGAGGTGACGATGCTCACCGGCGACAACGCCCGCACCGCCCGCGCCCTGGCCGCGCAGGCCTGGATCGATGACGTGCGCGCCGAGCTGCGCCCCCAGGACAAGGCCTCAGCGATCGCCGAGCTCGGCGAGAAGAACGGATCGGTCGCGATGATCGGCGACGGCATCAACGACGCCCCGGCCCTCGCGGCTGCGGACATCGGCATCGCGATGGGTGCCACCGGTTCCGATGCCGCGATCGAGTCAGCCGACGTCGCCTTCACCGGCCACGACCTGCGTCTGCTCCCGCGCGCGTTCGACCACGCCCGCCGGGGACGGCACATCATCAACCAGAACATCGTTCTGTCGCTGCTGATCATCACCGTCCTGCTTCCGCTTGCCTTGTTCGGTGTCTTGGGGCTTGCCGCTGTGGTGCTCGTGCATGAGATCGCAGAGGTCGTCGTGATCCTCAACGGCCTGCGTGCCGCCCGGGCCCGGAAGGAGCAGATCTCGTGAAGGTCGAACTGCTCCACATCGTCGACTGCCCGAACACGGCCAGCGCCGAAGCCAACGCGCGCGCAGCACTGGATGTTCTCGGACTCACGGCCGTGCCCATCCAATTGGTCACGATTCACACCGAGGTCGATGCAACGAACGCGCAGTTCGCAGGCTCGCCCACGATCCTCGTCGACGGTGTCGACCTGTTCCCAACGACACCGGTTCGTTCGCTGGCGTGCCGGGTTTATGCCACAGGGAAGGGGTTCGCTGGCGCACCTGGTCAGGAGCAGATCGAAGCGGCGCTGCGCGCGAGACTGGATTGACGGCCAGCGGTGAGTGCCATTAGTTGCTCAATTCGGTATTGAGCTCAACGGGGACATGCGGATAACCCGTAGCCGGATGGGCGCGCCGGCGCACCGGCTGATGATGGAGTGAATGTCGAGCGGGTGGGAGGCGATCGTGGACGCAATCGGCCTTTGGCATCCATATGTGCAGTAACTTGAGTGCTGCTGGTGACGAGTCTCTCCTGGTGAAGCCGACGGCCGAGGCGACCGGCACCGTCGCCAGCGACTTCGCCGTCCTCGCTGACCTTGAGGAGGTGTTCAGGATCGCCAGCGCGCCAGAGAACGTCCAGGCGGGCGAAGGCGACGACGGCGAGGGGTGCGTGGCCGGCTCAGGGCTCTGACGTCTTGACAAGCCCCGCGGCCAGGCAACGGACCTTCTCGGCGAGCTCGTCGCGGACCAGGCGCATTCGTTCCTCGCCCTCGATCCCTCGCGCCGAGGGCTCGTCGATCGTCCATGTCTCGATGGTCCCGGCCATCCCCGGCACGGGCTCGACGACGGCCTCGTCGCCGATGACGACGACGCGGTCCGCAGTCTGCAGCATAGTGGGATCGATCGGCTTCGGGTGCTCGTCGGCCATGCTAGCCCCGACCTCGGCGACAGAGGCAGCGGACAAGGCATTGAGCGCTGTCCCGGGGGAGGTGCCGGCCGAGTGCACCCGGACGGAGTCGCCGGCGACCTGGCGCATGAGTGCGGCGGCCATCTGCGACTTGCCTGCGTTCTTGACGCAGACGAACAGGACGGACGGCTTCTTCTCGATCACGATATCTACCTTTGTTCAATAGTTGGTAAGAACGACGTTGAGCTCGTGGACACGGGCCGCGATGTCATTGCGGCCGCGCAGTCCCTGCATGCCGGCGGCTCGTCATCGTTGAGGTTCCATAGAGCGTCGTTAATGTCCACCACTCATCAACAGGGGCGCGCCAGCCGGGTCAGCACGATGCGGTTGCGGACTCTGGCCCGGTGGCTGCCAGATCGCGCAGGCGTTGCTCCGCTCGGTGCACGGGGATGGACTCGACGAAAGCTTCGCGGCAGGTCGAGCAGCAGATCTTCCGGCCGTCAGGCAGCAGGCGCGTGGGCGATCCCATGCCGTTCTGGCGAACGCGTTCGTCCGTGCAGACTGTCGCATGCTCCCGGCACAGCGCCGCGCCGCAGTGCCGGCAGAACGCGACGGCGGGGAAAGAACCCTGGCCGGCCGTTTCGTGTTCCCAGCAGTCCATCTGCCAACTCCTTGATTCGATGATAATCTATATAGAAAATCTACGCGACGCATCGATAGACGTCAATATCATCTGCGCCATCGATACGTCCGACATCAGCCTTAAGCCCTAGCCATCCGAGCGCCGATCTCGGCGACGGCGGGCTTGGCGGTGCGGGCCGCGCCGATGATGGTGGCGGAGGCGAATCCGGTCCAGTCGCCGTAGCCGAGCAGGTGCAGCCCGGGGTGGTCGATGCTTCGAGTGTCGTCGGTGGCGGGATGGCCGTGCTCGCGGGTCAGGCCGAGCCCGCTCAGGTGGCTGAGGTGTGGGCGGAAGCCGGTGCACCAGATGATCGCATCGCACTCGTGCTCTCGGCCGTCGTTCCAGGAGACTCCCGTCGGGCTGAGGTGGTCGAACATGGGCGAACGGTCCAGGACGCCGCGATCTCGTGCCGCCTGCACGGGAGGCACCATGACGATGTCTCCAAGTCCGGCCACACCGTCGTGGTTCCGGCCAGAGCGACGGGCTGCCTCGCGGGCGGTAGCGACGTCGAAGAGCACTCTGCCGTCGACATCGTCTGGCATGAATCGCGGTGGGTGCCGGGTGACCCACAGCGTCTCGGCCACCGTGGAGACCTCGGCGAGGATCTGCGCGGCGGAATTCCCTCCGCCGACGATCACGACCCGTTGGCCGGCGAACATGTCGGGCGAGTCGTAGGCGACGGTGTGCAGCTGCCTGCCGGAGAACGTGTCCTGACCGGGGAAGTACGGCAGGTAGGGGCTCTGCCACGTGCCGGTGGCACTGATCACCGAAGCGGCCTTCAGAGAGCCTGCGTCCGTGTCCACGGTCCAACGCTCATGCCCCCGGCGGACGCTGGTGACGCCGACCGACCGGCGCACAGGCAACTCGTAGCGCTCCTCGTATCGTTCGAGGTAGTCCACGACGTGGCCTGCGGTGGGGAACGTCTCGCCGGTCTGGGCGGGCATCGGCCATCCGGGCAGGGGGCTGTACTGGGCTGGGGAGAACATCCTGAGCGATTGCCAGCCGTGCTGCCAGGCCCCGCCCGGTCGTTCCTGTTCGTCGAGGATGACGAAGTCCAGGCCGGCGCGGCGGAGGAAATATCCTGCGGCGAGTCCGGCCTGGCCTCCTCCGATGACGACGACGTCACTCACGCCCGCGCCGGGTCCTGATCGAGCAGCTCTGCGGTGAGCGTCTCGATTCGAAACCTGATCTCGTCGCGGATCGGGCGTACCGCCTCGATGCCCTGGCCAGCGGGATCGTCGAGCTTCCAGTCCTCGTAGCGCTTGCCGGGGAAGTACGGGCAGGCGTCGCCGCAGCCCATCGTGATGACGACGTCGGAGTCCTGCACGGCCTCGGTGGTGAGGACCTTGGGTTCCTCGGCGGTGATGTCGATCCCCTCTTCGGCCATGGCCTCGACAGCGATCGGGTTGATCTGCTCGGCGGGCATGGATCCTGCTGAGCGGACCTCGATTTGATTCCCGGCGAGGTGGCGCAGCCAGCCGGCGGCCATCTGGGAGCGGCCGGCGTTGTGGACGCAGACGAACAGGACGGAGGGCGTGCGATCGTTCATATCTGTGCTTCTCTCGTTCATTCGGTGGTGAAGGTGGGGAGGAGTCGGCTGACGCGTGTAGCGATGTCGTCGCGGATAGCGGCGAGTCCCTCCGGCGATGCCAGGGCCGGGTCGCCGACAGCCCAGTCTTCGTACCGGACTCCGGGGACGACGGGGCAGGCGTCGCCGCAGCCCATGGTCACCACGACATCGGCGGCGCGAATGGCGTCGTCGGTGAGCGGCTTGGGGAACGCCTCGTCGGCGGCCTCGCGGTCGATCTCGGCGACGAGGTCGCGCACGTGCGGGTGGATGCCCGCCGCCGGGGTCGAGCCGGCGGATCGGGCGACGACCCTGCCCTCGGACAGGCTGCGGGTCAGCGCCGCGGCCAGCTGGGAGCGACCTGCGTTGGCGACGCAGACAAACAGCACCTGAGGCGGTGCGGTTGCTCGGTTGCGGGTGAGGTCAGCCAGTCGCTGCCGAGCGAAGCGTTCGCTCAGGGGCACCAGGTAGCGTGTGATCTTCGCCGACCGGGCCAGCGCCGTGTACGATTCCCGGACGATGCTGGTGACGGTATCCCGCGGCAGCTGCGACGTCGCGTTGGCGAGGTCGGCGGCCAGACGCTCGATGTGCTCGTCCATGCTCTCCAGCTCTGCGGCGGCCGTCGTTTCCGGTTCCATGCTGGGGGCGACGGCCGCCGGTGCGAATCCTTCGAGCAAGGCGGCGACAGCGTCACTTTTCCCTGGCGCGATGCTGTACCAGACCCAAGTCCCACGGCGCTCGGAATCGAGCAGCCCCACTGTCCGGAGGACCTTGAGGTGGTGGGAGACGGTCGGCTGTGAGACGTCGGCGAGGTCGGCGAGATCGCATACGCACGACTCGCCGCGAGGATCGGCTGCGATCGCCGAGAGCATCCGCAGACGCAATGGGTCGGCGAGGGCTTTGAGGGTGCCCGCGAGTGTCGCGGCAACCTCCTGGCCGAGGGCCGTCGAGATCGGCGTCACTTGGGGCAGGCAGTCTTCATCGGGGGCGGCTGGCGTCAGGGCGATGTCGGTCATGACGTTCGTACCTCCTGGTTATAGGGATCGGTGCGGAACCACGCCTTGGCGGCCCAGAGGGAGACGTAGACGAGGCCGACGAGGACGGGCACCTCGATGAGCGGTCCGACGACGCCGGCCAGTGCCTGGCCGGAAGTCGCGCCGAAGGTGCCGATCGCGACGGCGATGGCGAGCTCGAAGTTGTTGCCCGCCGCAGTGAATGCCAGTGTCGTCGACCGTGCATAACCGAGGCCGATGCCTTTGCCCAGCAGCAGGCCGGCGAACCACATGACGGCGAAGTACACCAGTAGCGGCAGAGCGATCCGGACGACGTCCAGCGGCCGGCTCGTGATCTGCTCACCCTGGAGGGCGAACAGCAGTACCACAGTGAACAGCAGCCCGTACAAGGCCCATGGTCCGACCTTAGGAACAAATTTCTCCTCGTACCAGTCCCGGCCCTTGCGCTTCTCACCGATCCAGCGCGAGGCGAATCCCGCGACCAGGGGCACTCCGAGGAAGACGAGGACGTTGAGGGCAATCTGGCCCATCGACACCTCGAGCCCTTGTGTGTCCAGGCCGAGCCAGCTCGGCAGGACGCTGAGGTAGAACCAGCCGAGGACGGAGAACATGACGACCTGGAAGACCGAGTTGATCGCCACTAGCACCGCGGTCGCCTCGCGGTCGCCGCAGGCCAGGTCGTTCCAGATCACGACCATGGCGATGCAGCGGGCCAGACCGACGATGATGAGCCCGGTGCGGTACTCGGGAATGTCGGGCAGGAGCAGCCAGGCCAGGGCGAACATGATCGCCGGCCCGGCGAGCCAATTGAGTACCAGAGAGGAGATGAGGAGCTTCTTGTCGCCGGTGACGGCGGCGACTTTGTCGTAGCGGACCTTGGCCAGGACCGGGTACATCATCACGAGAAGGCCGAGCGCGATCGGCATGGAGATCCCGCCGATCTCCATGTGCGACAGCAACTCCGAGATTCCAGGAATGAATCGTCCCAGAAGGAGGCCTGCGACCATCGCCAGCCCGATCCACAGCGGCAGCCACCTGTCCAGGGTCGAGAGCCGTCGCGTCACAGGGGGTGCAGTGAGAGATGCTTGATTAGACATGCCTCTATATTGAAGGATATCGATTCAATCAGCAAGTCAGTCGTGCTCACCCTCCGAAACCGCGGCTCGCCCATCGCGGTGATCTGCAGCTCCTCGCCATTTTCAGCGTCCGGGCGTCAAGTCAGCTGAAGACCAGTCAAGCAGGTGGGGTCGTCGATGCGGGTCGAAATGTCCTGCTTCGCGATGCGGTCTCCGGTGCTGACCGTGAGCGTCGCGTCAATGCCGCGGGGCAGCCAGAGTCCGACGAATCCGTTGTCGTAAGTCGTGAGTGTTTCATCGAGGATGGTCTTCCCGGACGTCGCCTCGACCACGGTGACGTCGACGTCAGTATTGGCGAGCTCGCCGCGGCAAGTAGTGAGGCTGTGAAAGTAACATTCGTGAGTCTGGCCGCGATATGGGGCGATAGAGACGTAGAATTCGTCTTCTGGCATCGGCAGAGTGGTTTGATTGTTCTGATCGTCGGTCAGGACGAGTTGGTCGGATTCAATCGAAGCGATGAGTTCAGACGAGCGATCTGCCACCTTCGTTGTGTCGAGGCGCTTGATGATTTCCTGTGCATTCAGTCCGTCTAGATTATGCTCGACCACCAGTGAGTGATCGGATCCTGCGTCAGCGGACGGTTCCGCATCAGCACAGCCGCTGAGCAGGAGGACGGTGCTGGTCGCCAGCGCGGTCATGGTCGCGCAGAGTCTCAGGCGGCTCCTGGAGGGCTGAATCGGAGTAACAATGGCAAGGGGCATGCCCAACTCTTTTCTCAGGTGAAAGTGTTCATGTCGTCAGGTAAGTCCTAACGCAGCCCGATTTCGCCGGTGCCAAGGGCAAGACGAAGCGCAGCGCACGCCTGCCAGGAGACATCGAGAGCCTTGTCTTGACCCGGGGGCGCAACCGGTCCGAGGCATCCTGTATTGACGAAATCGGATGGTGTCAGGAGCGGACGAGGCGATTGATGGCATCGGTGGCTTCCTGGATCTTGGCGATGGCCGCGTCCTCATCGCCTTGCTTGGCGGCGTCGAGCACGCAGTGCTTGAGGTGGTCATCGAGCAGGCCGGTCGCTACCCCCTGCAGGGCCCGGGTGAGCGCCGAGACCTGGGTGAGGATGTCGATGCAGTACTTCTCGTCGTCGATCATCTTGGTGATGCCGCGGGCCTGGCCTTCGATGCGCTTCATGCGGTTGCGGTAACGGTCCTTGTCGCTGATGTAACCGTGCTGGTGCGCCCCGGTCTCATCGGTTGCAGTGTCGGTGTTCATGGGTGTGTCCTTCACTTCTGGTGCTCCAGGACGGAGCGAGTGCTGGCATCTGGGGTGAGGTCGATGCGACGCAGCAGCTGGGCATTGAGCGCGACGACGACAGTGGAGATCGACATCAGGATCGCGCCGACCGACATCGGCAGGACGAACCCGACAGGTGCGAGCACGCCCGCCGCGAGCGGTACAGAGAGCAGGTTGTATCCGGCAGCCCACCACAGGTTCTGCTTCATTTTACGGTATGCGGCACGGGAGAGCTGGATGACCGACAGGACGCTGCGCGGGTCGGAGCTGGCGAGGATGACGCCGGCAGAGGCGATGGCGACGTCTGTGCCTGCCCCGATGGCGATACCGACGTCGGACTGCGCCAGCGCAGGGGCATCGTTGACGCCGTCGCCGACCATCGCGACCCTCTTGCCCTCGTCCTGGAGCGCAGCGACCTTGGCGGACTTGTCCTCGGGGCGGACGCCGGCGAAGACACGGTCGATGCTGAGTTCCCGGCCAACCTCGTTCGCCACGGCCTCGGCGTCGCCGGTGATCATAACGACCTCGACGCCGAGCTCATGGAGGGCGTCGACGGCGTCGCGGGACTCGGGCCGGACCTCGTCGGCGAGCTTGAGGCCGCCGATCACTTGGCCGTCGCGGAGGACGTGCAGGATGATCGCACCCTCGGCCCGCCACGCGTCGGCCGTGTCGACCTCGTCCTGCCCGGTCTCCTCGAGCAGCCGTGGACCGCCGACGCGAATCTCCTGGTCGGCCACGGTCGCGGTGACGCCGACTGCCGGGGAGGAGGAGAACCCACTGGCCGGCTCGAGGGCGAGGCTCTTCTCCTTGGCGGCGGTGACTATGGACCGGGCGAGCGGGTGCTCGCTGTCGGCCTCGGCCGCGGCGGCCAGGGCGAGCACCTCGTCGGAGTCCAGGTCGCCGGTCGATTCGACGCCGGTGACGGTGGGCTCGCCCTTGGTCAGGGTGCCGGTCTTGTCGAAGAGCACCGCATCGACCAGGCGCATGGACTCCAGCGCGAGGCGGTCCTTGACCAGGACGCCGCCGCGGGCGGCGCGCTCGGTGGCGATGGAGACCACCAGCGGGATCGCTAGGCCCAGCGCGTGTGGGCAGGCGATGACGAGGACGGTGATGGTGCGAATGACCGCATCGTCGGGGAGCCCGAAGAGAGTCCAAACGACTGCGGTGATCAGGGCCGCACCGAGGGCGAACCAGAACAGCAGGGCGGCGGCGCGGTCGGCGATGCGCTGGGCGCGGGAGGAGGAGCCCTGCGCCTCGGCGACGAGCCGGTTGATGCCCGCCAGCGCCGTGTCGTCGCCGGTGGCGGTGATCTCGACGCGCAGGCCGGAGTCGGTGGCCACGGTGCCGGCGGTGACTGCATCGCCCTCGCCGCGGGCGACGGGACGCGATTCTCCGGTGATCATGGACTCGTCCATGTCGGCGCGGCCGTCGACGATGGTGCCGTCGGCGGGGACGCTGCCGCCGGGGCGGACGATGACGACGTCGCCGACGCGCAGGTCGGCCGGGTCGAGCTTGACGACGTCGTCGCCCTCGACGCGCTCCGCCTCATCGGGCAGCAGTGCGGCCAGGGAGTCCAGCGCGGAGGTGGTCTGGGCCAGGGAGCGCATCTCGATCCAGTGGCCCAGCAGCATGATGACGATCAGCAGCGCCAGCTCCCACCAGAACTCGAGCTCGTGGTGGACGAGCCCGAGCGTGGCGGCCCAGGAGGCGAGGAACGCGACGGTGATGCCGAGCGCGATCAGCAGCATCATCCCCGGCTGGCGGCTCTTCAGCTCGCTGACGGCACCGGTGAGGAACGGGGTGCCGCCCCAGGCGTACATGACGGTGCCGAGCACCGCGGCCACCCAGCCTGCCCAGCCGGGCACGGAGTACCCGAGGAGCATGGCGAACATGGGGGAGAACGCGACCACCGGGATGGCGATGACGAGGTTGATCCAGAACAGCCTGCGGAACTGGCCGACGTGGTCGCCGTGGCCCGCATGACCACCATGACCACTGCCGTGATCACCGTGCCCGGCGTGGTCACCATGTTCCATGGTGTGGCCTTCGTGCTCGGCGCGCGAGGCGTCAACATGGCCGGACTCGGTGGTCGCGACGCCGTCGTGGTCATGGTGATGCGTGGTCGGGTCCGTCATTGCTCTTCGCTTCCCCTCGTTCTTCCCCGGTCTTTCCTTCGATCGGGTCGTGTCTCGCCGCGGACCTTGAATGGGCCCGCGGCGACCGGCTCAGGAGGCCGGCTTGATCTCGCTCTCGACGACCCACTTGTGGTTGGTCATCGTCATGCCGTCGGACTCGTAGTCGACCATGTAAACGGTCTCGTCGGTGGAGGAGGCGATAGTCGCCTTCGCGCCTTTCATGCCCTCCATGTGTTCGGCCTCGAGAGTGACCTCGGTGCCGTCGGCCAGACGCCCATCTCCGGCGTCCTTGATCTCCTCCTGCACGACCCACTTGTGATCCTTGACCGGATCCCCGCCGGTGGTGGGCGTGAAGTTCACCGCGTAGGTGTAGGTGTCGAACGCGCCGGCGATCGTGGCGTTTGCGCCGTCCATGCCCTCCATGTGTTCGGCGGTGAGCGTGACCTCGGTGCCGGCCGGGTACTTCGGCGACGCAGCCTTCTCGATGCCCTCGGGGGCGGGGCCGCCGTCCATCGGATGCTCCATCCCGCCGCTGTCAGAACTGCTGCCACTGCTTCCGTGGCCCTCGTGCTGGCTGGTCGATGAGGGCGTCGCTTGGTCCTGGTCTCCTCCGGTGCTGCAGCCGGTGAGCACGAGTGCTCCGCCGAGCACTCCTGCGGCGACGGTGGTCATGAGGCGCTTGCGCATAAAGTCTCCTATGAATTCTGGCCCGATCAACATTATACCCCTCTGGGGTATCGGTCAAATATCGATCGGCGGGCGTGGAATCGCTCAGCTACGATCCAGTCGACCCGGGGCGGCAGCAGTGATGCTGCAGCCCCGGGTCGTCGAAGGATCAGGCCATGTTGGCGGCGTACTTGGCTGGATCGGAGTCGAAGGTCGGTCCGCAGCCTGGGCAGCAGAGCCAGAAGCGCTGCCCGTCGTAGTCGCGGAATAGGCCCTTTTCTTCGGCGTCCTGCTTGTTGACCGGATTGCCGACCATGACGGGGCAGGTGGTCATGTCGTCGTCGCTTCCTTCGACGAGAAGGTTATCGCGATGTCCGGAATCGGCGGCGGGGTTCTCTGCGCCGATCATGCCGCCGCAGCTGGAACCATCGCTGACAGGTTCCTCGGCGGCGGATGCCTTGGCTGCGGGGGAGGTGCTGCAGCAGCTGGTGGATACCTGGTCTTCGTTGCTCATTCTCGGTGAATGCCTTTCGTGTGTTCGGATGATGATCGGTTCTGCGGCGTCACTGCTTGGCGACGCTGCGGAACCCGCGCAGGCGGAGGCTGTTACCGACGACGAAGACGCTGGAGAACGCCATCGCCGCGCCTGCGAGCATGGGGTTGAGCATGCCCAGCGCTGCGACCGGGATGGCCGCGACGTTGTAGGCAAACGCCCAGAACAGGTTCGACTTGATCGTGCCCAGGGTCCTGCGGGAGAGCCGGATCGCGTCGACCGCGGCCCTCAGGTCCCCGCGCACGAGCGTGATGTCGGAGGCCTCAATGGCGACGTCGGTGCCGGTGCCCATCGCCAGGCCCAGGTCGGCCTGGGCCAGCGCCGGGGCGTCGTTGACGCCGTCGCCGACCATTGCGACGACCTGGCCCTCGTCCTGGAGTCCGGTGACGACGTCGACCTTGTCCTTGGGCAGAACCTCGGCGATGACCTTCTCGATGCCGACCTCGGCGGCGATCCGCCGGGCGACGGCCTCGTTGTCGCCAGTGAGCAGGACCGGGGTGAGGCCGAGACCCTTCAGGCCGGCGATGGCCTCGGCGCTGGTGGGCTTGACGGCGTCGGCGACGACGAGGATCCCGCGGGCCTGTCCGTCCCAACCAACGGCGACGACAGTCTTGCCCTCGTCCTCGGCTGCGGCCTTGGCGGCGGCGACATCGGGGGAAAGGTGCTGAGACCAGTCGGCCAGCAGGGACTCCCGGCCGACGAGCACCCCGCGGCCGTCGACGACGCCCTGGACGCCCTTGCCCTCGATGTTCGCAAAGTCCTCGGGCGTGGGCAGCTTCCCGACCTTCTGGACCGCGCCCTTGGCGATGGCCTGGGCGATCGGGTGCTCGGAGGCGTCCTCCAACGCGCCTGCCAGGCGCAGCAGCTCGGTGCGGTCGACGCCGGGCTCGGTGATCGCCTCGACCAGGGTCATTTTGCCGGTGGTGACGGTGCCGGTCTTGTCCAGCACCACAGTGTCGACCTTGCGGGTGGATTCGAGGACCTCGGGGCCTTTGATGAGCACGCCCATCTGCGCGCCGCGGCCGGTGCCGACTAGCAGTGCGGTGGGGGTGGCCAGGCCGAGGGCGCAGGGGCAGGCGATGACGAGGACCGCGACCGCTGCGGTGAAGGCCGCGGAGACGGGGAATCCGGCCCCGAGCCATGCGCCGAGGGCGATGACGGCGATAGCGATGACGATCGGGACGAACACGCCGGAGATCCGGTCGGCCAGGCGCTGGACCGCGGCCTTGCCGGTCTGGGCGTCCTCGACGAGTTTGGCCATCTGCGCCAGTTGGGTGCCCGATCCGACGCGGGTGGCGTGGATGACCAGGCGGCCGCCGGCGTTGACGGTCGCGCCCGTGACCGGGTCGCCAGCGACGACCTCGACCGGCACGGACTCTCCGGTGAGCATAGAGGCGTCCACGGCCGATGTCCCGGATACGACGGTGCCGTCGGTGGCGATCTTCTCGCCCGGGCGGACGACGAATTCGTCGCCGACCTGAAGGTCGTCGATCGGGATCTTGACCTCGGCCCCGCCGCGCAGGACCGAGACCTCCTTCGCGCCGAGCTCGAGCAGCGCGCGCAGTGCGGCACCGGCCTGGCGCTTGGAGCGCTTCTCGAAGTAGCGGCCGGCGAGGATGAACATCGTCACGCCGGCGGCGGCCTCGAGGTAGATGTTGCCCGCGCCGTCGGACGGAGCGATGGTGAACTCGAAGGGATGCGTCATCCCCGGCGTCCCGGCGGTGCCGAGGAACAGGGCGTAGAGCGACCACAGGAACGCCGCGGTCGTGCCCATGGAGATGAGGGTGTCCATGGTCGCGGTGCCGTGGCGCAGGTTGGTCCACGCCGCCTTGTGGAACGGCCAGGCCGCCCACACGATCACCGGTGCGGCCAGGGCCAGAGAGGCCCACTGCCAGTAGGTGAACTGGAGCGCGGGAACCATGGCCATGGCGATCACCGGGACGGTGAGCACGATCGCGCCGATGAGGCGGTGCTTGAGCGATGTCAGTTCGGAGTCGGGAGCTTCGCCCTCGTTGCCGGTCGGGCCCGATGACGTCGCGTCCTTGGGCTTGGGCATGGCGGCGGTGTACCCGGTCTTCTCCACCTCGGCGACCAGCAAGGCGGGGTCGTAGCCGGCGGGCACGGTGACCTTGGCCTTCTCGGTGGCGTAGTTGACCGTGGCGGAGACGCCCTCGAGCTTGTTGAGCTTCTTCTCGATCCGGTTCGCGCAGGAGGCGCAGGTCATCCCGCCGATCTCGAGTTCGATGCCGGCGTCCGCGACCAGCGGCGCTTCGGTGTTCGTTGCAGCTTGGGTGCTCACTGCAAATCCTTTCCTGTTGCTTCTTCGGCGACGCCCTGCCCTTTGGGGTTCAGTGGCCGCCCGAGTGCGATTCGTCGTCTGCCTGAGTGCCGTCGCCGTGCCCGGCGTCGACCACGAACCGTGCGGTGCGGACCTGCCCGTCGACCTGGAAGTCCAGGTACAGCAGGTACCGGCCGGCGGTGGGGACCTCGGCGGCGAAGCCGACGTCTGGTCCTCCGGTCGACCCCGCTTTGGGCTCTTCGCCGGCGGGGTGCACGTGCAGGTAGGCCAGATCGCCCTCTCGCAGCGCGACCAGGTGGCCGTACGCGCCGAGGTAGGGCTGGAGTGCGGTGACCGGCTTGCCGTTGCGCTCTACGGTGGCTGTCAGTTCGTTCGTGCTTCCGGCGGCGAGGTCACCATCGAGGGTGACGGTGTACCCGTCGACCTCGACGGTGCGCGAGACCGTCGCTTCGACCGGGGCGTAGTCGCCGGCGACCTCGACAGCGCGGGTGAGCGTGACCCCCTCGGCGTCCTGCCCGGCTGTGAAGTCGGCGTAGACGCGGTAGGTTCCCGCCTCGTCCCAGCTCCACGATGACTCCGACCAGGTGCCGGTGGCCTCGTCCAAGTCCGGGTGCACGTGGCGGAACTGCGTCCCGTCGGTGCGCACCACGATCAGGTGCAAATCCTTCTCATGGGTCGTCGTGTACTCCGTCACCGGCTGCCCGTCCTCGTCGAGGATCCGGAAGCTCAGCGTGCCGGCATCATTGGTGCCCGAGGGGGCCGTGACGGGGGAGAGGATGTAGCCGGCAGCGCTGGCCGAGACGCCGTTCATCGCGTGCTCCATGTTTTGCTCCTCCGTGTCGCTGTGACCCTCGCCGTGGGCGTTCGAGTCGCTGCTCTTGGCCCAGGCAGTCACGACGCTGTCGGGGACGGCGACGCCGGCGAGCCCGAAGGCTGCGCCGAACGCCACCACCAGCCCAGCGCCGTAGGCCGCGAGCCTGACTGGTGCCTTCATCAGACCCGGACCGCCGTGTAGCCGGCTTCCTCGACCGCGGCCAGGACCTTGGCGTCGTCGACCTCGTCGGAGGCGGAGACGACGAGCTTGCCGGTCTGTGCGCTGACCTGGACGTCGGTGACACCGGAAATCTCGCCGACCTCCTCGCGGACCGACACCTCGCAGTGCCCGCAGGTCATGCCCGTCACCTGGTATTCGTTCGCAGCCATCGGATAGCCTCCTCAATCTGGGTACCCCCGGTGGGTACCTGTGTGAGTGCAACCGTATACCCCTTGAGGGTATTCCTGCAAGGCAAGCCGGACTCGCCGTTGAATGAGCCCGCCGCGTCGAGGGGATACGCCTCCGGGGTATGCTTTGGCTGTGGAGACCGTGACCGATGAACCCCGCCGCAGCCGGCACTGGCTTCAGCTGGTCGTTCTTGCGGCGCTGCTGATCACTGGTCTTCTCGGCATGCACGCGCTGGTCGGCGGGCCGGCAGCGGCGACGACCTCCACGGCGTCGCCTGCTCACGCATCCTCGTCTTCTCCCGGCATGACGGGCATGACGACTACCGCCTCCATGTCGAGCGCGTCCGGAGCACAGGGCCTGGTGCGCGGCTCCGGCGGCTGCGCAGACGCAATGAACAGCGGCGACTCCACCTGTGTCTCCGCGCCTACGGCCGAAAGCATTCCGGCCCTCCCCGTTCCGTCCGTCGCGGCTGTGCCCACACCCGCCTCTGCGCCCATGCCGGCTCCGCCGTCCGAGACGCCTCGCCGGTTCGCGCTGACGCATCTGGAGCTGTCGATCTACCGAACGTGAGCATTGAGGAGCGCCGATGCGGCGTTCCTCAATCAGCTGCCTCGGCGGGTCCACGACCCTGCCGTGCCTGCCACGACACCGTGTCCCAAAACGCTGGCCCCTCTTCCGGGGCCAGGCAGCCCTGCGCCTCCGGCTATCCGTGATCGTCGAGCGCGCAGGCGCGATGTCGTGGCCCCGTTCACCATCGACAAAGAAGGACATCACCCATGCATTCCACCCTGAACCGTCGACAGTTCCTGTCCGTCAGCGCATTGACGCTGACCGCCGCCGGCCTCGCCGGATGCAGCACCACTGTCACCAAGACAAACTCGTTCATTGGGCCCAGCAGCACCGCAGTCAGTGCCGCCGAGGCGAAGCGCCACCGCACCGGAACGATCGTGCAACGCGCGCTGACCGCCGAGCCGGTCACACTAGACCTCGGCGGGAAGACCGCCAAGACCTGGGCGTACCGGAGAGCGTCGGCGACCAAGCCGCTGCGCGGAAACGTCGGCGACACCCTGAAGGTCGACTTCACCAACGACCTGCCCGACCCGACCAGCCTCCACTGGCACGGCCTGGCCCTGCGCAACGACATGGACGGAGTGCCGAGCCTCACCCAGGAGCCCATCGAGCCCGGCGGATCGTACGACTACGAGTTCACCCTGCCCGAGCCGGGCACGTTCTGGTTCCACCCCCACGTCGGCACGCAGCTCGACCGCGGCCTGTATGCGCCGCTGATCATCGACGATCCGAACGAGAAGGGCGACTACGACAAGGAATGGGTCATCGTCCTCGACGACTGGCTCGACGGCGTCACCGCGACGCCCGACGAGGTCCTCGCCGAGCTTGAGAAGGGGATGATGGACCACGGTGGCATGGACATGGGGCCGATGCGGATGGGCAACACCCTCATGGGCGCGACCTCGCCGCTGCTCGGCGGCGACGCCGGCGACGTCTACTACCCCCTCTACCTGATCAACGGCACTCCCGCGAACGACCCCCAGACCTTCACCGCCAAGCCCGGGGAGCGGATCAGGCTGAGGATCATCAACGCCGGCGGCGACACCGCCTTCCGCTTCGGGGTCTCCGAGCACCCGCTGACGATCACCCACACCGACGGATTCCCCGTCGAGCCGCACGAGGCCGAGAGCGTCGTGCTCGGCATGGGGGAGCGCTACGACGCGGTCATCACCGCCGGCGACGGTGCGTTCGCCGTCGTCGCCGAGGCCCTCGGCAAGCAGGACCAGGCCCTCGCCATCCTGCGCACCGGATCGGGCAGCGCACCCGCGAAGGACGTGACGCTGCCGCAGACGAAGAATCCCGCCACAGCGGCCGACCTCAGGGCAGCCGGCGAGGTCGCTCTCCCCAAGCGCGGCGTCGACCGCACGCTCACCCTCGATCTGACCGGCGGCATGGAGAAGTACGACTGGGCAATCAACGGCAAGCGCATGAACATGGACCAACCGATGCGCGACGCCCTCGGCATCGCCGACGGGGAGCGGGTCGCCCTCGAGTTCAAGAACTCGACGACGATGTGGCACCCGATGCACCTGCACGGGCACACCTACCAGCTTCCCGGCGGCGGGCCACGCAAGGACACCTCGATCGTCCTGCCCGGCACGACGCTGCGCGTCGAGTTCGACGCCGACAACCCCGGGCGGTGGCTCACGCACTGCCACAACGTCTACCACGGGGAAGCCGGGATGATGACGACGATCGCCTACCAGGAGAACTGACGCACCGGGGCCGCACACCTTACCGGGTGCGCGGCCCTGCGCCTCAAATGCGCGGACATGGTGTCTTCGTGACCTGGGCGAGACGATCCGATGCCCCCGACGCGGCGCATCGGAGCAGGCAGTGCAGCGCACGCCGCAACGTCGGTGAGTGTCGGACAGTGTCGATGGTGGTTCTGAGCGTGGTCATCGTGACTCCTTCGGCGTCGTTCGGCGGCCTCGTCGCGGGACGCAACTGCCGTCCTCTCGGCGTACCTGTCGCGGGTGTCGGCGTTCGCGTCCGGCGAACTCATCCGTCCGCCGGACACGAACGGTCGGGGGTATGTCACGACTCCTGAGCGGGCTCCTTCTCGGCCTCGTCGTGGGCCTGCCCGGTGGGGCGGATGTGGCGCAGACCGACGGCGGCGATGATCGCCGCGAGGGCAGCGATGATCGCGGAGGTGATCCCGGCGGCGTTGAGTCCGCTGGTGAACGCCTGCTGGGCCGCGGTCGTCAGTGCCGCTCCGATGTCGCCTGGCAGCTGCCCGGCGGCGGCGATGGCCCCGTCGATCCCGGTCTCGGCCGCGGCCGCCGCCTCCGGCGGCAGCCCATCGGGCAGGGAGCCGGAGATCTGGCTGCGGTAGGCGGCGATCCCGATGCTGCCGATGACCGCGACGCCGAGGGAGATCCCGAGGTCATTGACGGTCGTCGCGAGCCCGGAGGCACCGCCGGCCTTCTCCGGTGGGACCGAGCTCACCACCAGGTCCGTGGTGAGCGCCATGGACGGCGCGACCCCGGGGTAGGTGACGACGAAGCTCGCGATCACGAGCGCGAGACCAGTGCCGGCGTCGAGCTGGGTGAACAGGATGTAGCCGACGACCTGGGTGAGCAGCCCGACGGCGATCACGTTGCCCGGCCGGAACTTCCGGGCGAGCATCGGCGAGAGGGTCGAGACGACGATGAGGACTGCCGCGGCGGGCAGGATCGACAGCCCGGCCTGCATGGGCGAGAGCCCCTGGACCTGCTGCAGGTACTGGGTGAACAGCGAGTACACCCCACCCAGC
Organism: Brevibacterium sp. CCUG 69071; assembly: GCF_021023135.1. GTDB lineage: Bacteria > Actinomycetota > Actinomycetes > Actinomycetales > Brevibacteriaceae > Brevibacterium. Next base: position 978,284 of record NZ_PGFV01000001.1, on the reverse strand, counting down.
GCCGCGGCCGAGAGGAGGAACACCGCAAGTGCTCCGCTGACGGTGCGGTTGGCGAACAGCCGCACGTCGAGCAGAGGCTGGGTCGCGCGCAGCTGCCGGATCACGAACCACAACCCGACCAGTGCTCCGGCGATCAGCAGGCCGATCGACGGACCGGCCGGCTCCTGGGTGGCGAAGCGCTTGACGCCGTAGATGATGGCCAGCAGCGAGGCGACCAGGAGCAGTGCGCTGAGCAGATCGATCTTCGCGGTCGGATCCTTGTGCTCAGGCAGCAGCAGCGGCGCGCCGATGGCCACCAACGCCATCACGGGCACCGCGACCAGGAACGTCGCCTGCCAGCCGAAGACTTCCAGCAGCAGTCCGGACAGCAGTGGTCCGAGGGCGACGCCGGCGGAGATCCCGCCGGCCCACACGCCGATCGCGACGCCTCGCGCCTTCGGGTCGGCGAAGAGCACGAAGATCAGTCCCAGCGTGGACGGGAGCATCATGGCTCCTCCCACGCCGAGGACGGCGCGCCAGGCGATCATCAGCTCGGGACTGGTCGTCAACGCCGCAGCGATGGACACGATCCCGAACAGGACCGCGCCGATCACCATGAGCAGCCGCTTGCCGATCCGGTCGCCGAGGACGCCCATCGCGACCAAGAATCCAGCCATGACGAACCCGTAGATGTCGAGGATCCACAGCAGCTGTGCGCTCGTCGGATTCAGGTCGGCGGCCATGTTCGGGGCCGCCAGGAACAGAATCGTCAGCATCATGAACAGCAGGGTCGACGGGATCACGAGGACCGCGAGCCCCCACCACTGCTTCGCCCCGGTCCGGGGTGCAGGTGCATTCGTCTCAGACATGGCGCACCGCCTTGTTCTGCGTCGTCGTTCTCATGGCTGCATTGGTCCTTTCGCTCTCAACAGGGTTGTCACGGGCCGGGAGGCCCTCAGCCGAAGTCAAGCATCGGTGTACGACTTCTAACGGCTATACTAGCTCGTATATTCCCGTACGAGTTAGAGGTGGGGCATGCCGAACGGCAAGGGCGCGGCCGGCGCTGGTGAGCAGAAGCCGGTGCGGCGAGGAAAGACGGCTAACCAGCGGGCTGACGCCCAGCGCAACCGGGCGAAGATCCTCGCGGCGACGCCGGACGCGCTCCGGAAGGACCCCGATGCCTCCGTCGCCGACATCGCCGCCGAGGCGGGCGTCGGTCGGATGACCCTCTATGGGCATTTCAAGACGCGCGCCGAGCTCATCGACGCAACGCTGGCCGACAGCCTCGAACAGGCCGAAGTCGTCCTGGCCGACGTGTCTCTCGACGGTGATCCCGGCGAGGCGTTCGAGGCCCTGATCGCCTCGAGCTGGATGCTCCTGGAGCGCATTCGCGCCGTGCTCGTGGTGGCTCAGCGCGAGCTGCAGCCGGCCCGCATCCGCGAGATGCACGAGAAGGCCGAAGCCCGGATGCGGGGGCTTCTCGAGCGTGGTCAGTGCGAGGGCGTCTTCCGTGCGGACCTGCCTGTCGACTGGCTCCTCGCGGTCACCCACCTGACCATGAACGCCGCAGCCGAAGAAGTCACGGCCGGCCGGCTCGATAGAGATGACGCGGCCCGCGTCATCGTCGTCACACTGCGCTCCGCTTTCGCCGCCAACGATCGCGTCTGACTCGCCGAATCGACAGCCAGGGCACCTCGTCACCCTCTCGAGCTGAACGCGGGCGACCGGCGGCACCTCGCTCACTACGTACCCGTGCGCACTTACGTTCGAGTATGCAATAATCTGCGTATGGATGCAGATAAGCAGATGTGCGGGCTCGACTCCGACAGCCAATACGTGGAACTTGCCGTTGAGGTGTTCGGACTCCTTGCCGACGCGACCCGGGTCCGGATCGTCCTTGCGCTGCGCCGCAGCGACGAGCTGTCGGTGAACCATATCGCCGAGAGCGTGGGCAAGTCGCCGGCCGCGGTGTCGCAGCACCTGGCGAAGCTGCGGATGGCCCGGATCGTGTCGACCCGGCAGGAGGGGCAACGGGTGTTCTATCGGCTGGAGAACGAGCACGCCTCCCAGCTGGTGTCCGACGCGATCTTCCAGGCCGAGCACTCTGTCGCCAATGGGCAGGTCCCGGCCCATCACCACGACGAACGAGCAGAAGAATGACCGAGCACAGCCACGCCCATCCGCACGCTGAGCACGAGCAGGAGAGCGGATCGTCCGCGCATGATCACGCGGATCATGATCACGGCCAGAATCACGAGTATGCGCACGGTCATGACCACTCCCATGACCACGGCGAGCACGGCCACTCCCACCCGACGGGGTTCAAGGGCTTCCTCTACGGGATCTTCGTGCCGCACTCCCACGACGCCGCCGACTCGATCGACGACGCGATGGAAGCCCACTCCGAGGGAATCCGCGCGCTGAAGATCAGCCTAGTGCTCATGCTGGCAACGACCGTGCTGCAGGCCGTCGTCGTCGCATTCTCCGGCTCGGTCGCGCTGCTGGCCGACACGATCCACAACCTCTCCGACGCCCTGACCGCAGTGCCGCTGTGGATCGCGTTCGTGCTGTCCCGACGGGTCGCCACACGGAAGTACACCTATGGCTTCAACCGGGCCGAGGACCTTGCCGGGCTGTTCATCGTCCTGATGATCGCCCTGTCCGCGGTCATCGCCGCGTGGGAAGCGATCGACCGCATGCTCAACCCTCGCCCGATGGAGAACATCGGCTGGGTGATCGTGGCCGGCATCATCGGCTTCCTCGGCAATGAGGCGGTCGCCGTCTACCGAATTCGCGTGGGCAGAAAGATCGGCTCGGCCGCCCTGGTCGCCGACGGCATCCACGCCCGCACCGACGGGTTTACCTCTCTGGCCGTCGTGGCCGGCGGGATCGGCGTGCTGCTCGGCTTCCCCTTGGCCGACCCGATCGTTGGCCTGCTGATCTCGGCCATGATCGCAGTGCTGCTGGTGGGCACCGTGCGCTCGGTCGGCCGACGGTTGATGGACGGCGTTGAGCCGGAGCTCGTCGAACGCGCCGAGCGCGCCCTGGGGCATCTGGCCGAGGTCGAGTCGGTGGAGCGGGTGCGGATGCGCTGGGTCGGGCACCGCCTCCACGGCGACGCGCTCGTCCGCACCTCCGTGACGAGCCTTGCCGATGCCGACCGGCTGGCGGCGGAGGCAGAGGGTTCGGTGAAGCAGCACATGCCGAACGTGGACGAGATGGCCGTGCAGGTGGCCCCAAAGCTCTAGAGTGTGAGTCGCGTGATGACATGGCTCGAGACAGGCTTCGTGAGACGGACGCCTGCGCGTGATTGATTCGACTGGATGCCTGTTTCAGCGATGGATGACTGACGAAGCCCCTTCCATGTCCTCGGGGCCCGACCCGGGATAGTCACCATTCATGGCGAATCTACCGTAGTCGAAGCGTGTCGACGGCGATGTGTCAGCGGCTGCGGGAAAGCCCCCGCAGGATTCATAGCGCGCCTCTGACCAGGGGATTTGCTGTCGGACTCGAGCGCTTGACTACCGTGCACGTCGACGAAGCATGTCTCAATACGTGCTGCGTCAGCTCGCGACCGCCTGATTCAGGCAGGCGGCCTGACGGTCGCGCAGTGGTCGTTGTGGCCGCTGCGTGATCGCGGTCGCGGCTTGTTGCTCAATGAGTACGGACGCTGAATGAACGCGGCGGCTGCGGTCGCTGAGTGAAAACGGTCGAGGGCCGGTGGGATTGATTCCCACCGGCCCTCGTCGCGTCCCCGCCCGGACTCCGTCGGACGGGGCCGTCAGCGCGGCCGTTCCGGGGACGCGGCCGAGCCACCCACTCGGGTGTTTATGGCCTGCAGCCCCCCGTAACCTCGCAAGAATGACACACCCACGCGTTCCTTCGGTGCGTTATGTCACTCGCTGTAGGACGTGTGAGTTTCGGCGGGGAGTGGGTAGCGGTGCCGGTTGCCCCGGTGGCTACGGGCGCCCGAAGCCTGCGCTCAGCAAAACGTCGCGAGAGTGACATACCCACGCGTTCCTCCGGGGCGTTATGTCACTCGCTGTAGGACGTGCACGCAATGGCGGGGCGCGCCCCTGTAGCACCGGGCGCAGAAACGTACGAGTGGCTGCATCATTGAATCCGAAGTGTGTGCGATGATCAGCGCATGGAAAAGGGTCCTGGTGGTGGATCAGCGCGATCGTCGTCGGCGTCGGAGCGCGGGTGGTCGGTGCAGGACCGGCCGCTGGGCTTCGGCGCACTCATAGTCGCCTACGCCGTTCACCTGGTCGCATGGGCCGGCTACGTGGGCATGCACGTCGCGTCAGAGAGCTACTTCGTCGCCCGGCCGTGGGTGACGAGTCTCTGCGGATTCTTCTTCGCTGCGGTGGCTGCCGCGTGCGCACTCAACATCGGACGGGGGCTGCCCGCAGGAGTCCGGTCTGCATTTGCGCTCGTCAGTGTCATCGTCATCCTTGGAGCCGGGCTTGTTGAGCTCGTCGGTCTGGTGTTCTACGATGCCGACTCGTCGCTTGCCGACATCGTCTCCATCGTCTTCACACCGTTGGCCTTCCTCCCGTACATCGGGATTCTGATCTACCCATTCTTACTGGCCGGCGTGGTCGTCTGGCTGATCATGTCCAGGCGAGATGCAGCCCCTCGCCTTCGAGAGACGTCGGCGGCAGGGGAGACACCCGCGGCAGTCAACGGCGCTTCTCAACAGCGCGGTCGTCATCGCACGAGAATCGTGTTTGCTGTCTGGGCGCTGTCTTTTGCCGCCATCCTCATCGTCATCACCGTCCTCACCGTCGAATTCCTCGCCCCCGCCGATGTCATGACAGGCGAAACCTGGGAAGTGAAGTTCGGTCTGATGGCGCTGGCCGGAATCATCGGGGCCGTGTCACTGGTGGGGATCCGCCGATTTGTCTCGACCGTGGCCACCTCCGTCCCTGTCGCGGCGGCTTTCGGCACCATCACTTTCTTCGCCCTGGTCTCCGCCAACCTGCTGAGCAGTCTGTCGACGGCTCAGGCAGTGTATTCGGACTCCACTGGAATCGGCGGCATTCTCCTGTGGATACTCGTCGCATTCATGTTCCCGTTGGCCGGAGTGGTTGCCCTCATCATGACGGCGCTCGTGGTGCTCCTGTGGCCGCGCATGGACAGCGATCCTCGGAAGGTCAAGCTCAGCAAATCATCGCGAGAGTGACATAGCCACTCGGTGCTACGGTGCGTTATGTCACTCGCTGTAGGACGTGCGGGCTGGGCCGGGCGCGAGCCGGGAACGTGCGGCAGGAAGTGTCTCGATGCAGAGGCCGTGAAGCGTGGACTCTTCGGGTGGGGGAGTGGGCCGCGCTACGATGGTTCGAGTGGAATCCGTCCGTCAGCGAAGAGTTCAGGAGCAAGGCCCCGTATGACCCTCCTCGAGTCGATCGCGTCACCGGCAGACCTGCGCAGACTCGACGGTGCCGAGTGCGAAACGTTGGCAGAGGAGATCCGCGACTACCTGGTGGCCACGGTCGCCGGCACGGGCGGACATCTCGGACCCAACCTCGGCGTGGTTGAACTGACAGTGGGCATCCACAGGGTCTTCGACTCCCCGCGGGACACCATCCTCTTCGACGTCGGCCACCAGGCCTACGTGCACAAACTGCTGACGGGACGAAGGGGCGAATTCTCCACTCTGCGCCAGCGCAGCGGGCTCTCCGGCTATCCCAGTCGGAGCGAGAGCGACCACGACGTCCTTGAGAACTCCCACGCCTCGGCGTCCCTGTCCTGGGCCGACGGCATCGCCAAGGCCCGAGGGCTCAGCGGTGAGACGGACCGCCACGTGGTCGCGGTCATCGGCGACGGGGCACTGACCGGAGGCCTTGCCTGGGAGGCGCTCAACACGATCGCCGCGGACAAGTCGACCCCGCCGCGCAGGCTCGTCATCGTCGTCAACGACAACGGTCTGTCCTACGCCCCGACGGTGGGTGGAATCGCCGAGCATCTCGGCCGACTGCGTGACGCATCACGTACCGCATCAGGCGGGGAGACCGGATCGCCCGGCCAAGCGGGATCGCCCGGCCAAGCAGGTTCGCCCGGCCACAAGGAAGTCCGGTCCGAGGATGAGACGAGCTCGTTCCGAGAATGGACGGTCCAGCCGCAGAGCGGACTGTTCGGCGCACTCGGAATCAAGTGCCTCGGACCTGTCGATGGTCATGATCTGGCCGCGGTCGAGGAGGCCCTGCAGCGGGCCCGGCAGTACGAGGACGGCCCGATCATCGTGCACCTGATCACGGAGAAAGGCCACGGCTACGACCCGGCGCTCAACGACGATGCCGATCAGTTCCACTCCGTGGGTGTCATCGATCCATCCACGGGACGGCCAGTTCCGTCGAAGGGAAAAGCGGCTCGTTCGACACAGACCTCCTGGACATCGGTGTTCGGCGACGAGATCCTCGAGATCGCACAGACCAGGGACGATATCGTCGCCGTCACCGCGGCGATGCTGCAGCCGGTGGGGCTCGCGAAGTTCGCTGAGGCATTCCCGGACCGGGTCTTCGACGTCGGCATCGCCGAACAGCACGCTGTGGCCTCCGCCGCCGGTCTGTCCTTCGGCGGCCTGCACCCCGTCGTCTGTCTGTACGCAACCTTCCTCAGCCGCGCCTTCGACCAAGTGCTCATGGACGTCGCCCTGCACAGGCAGGCGGTCACCTTCGTCCTCGACCGGGCCGGAGTCACCGGGCCCGACGGCGCCAGCCACCACGGAATCTGGGACATGGCGTTGCTGCGCCTCGTACCCGCACTCCGACTCGCCGCACCGCGCGACGGCGCGCGGCTGGTCGAGGAACTGAACGAGGCCGTAGCGATCGAGGACGGCCCGAGCGTGATTCGCTTCCCTCGCGGCAGCGTCGGCGCCGATGTGCCCGCGATTCGCCGCCTGCACGACGGCGTCGACGTCCTCCGGGAAGGACCGCAGGGCACAGATGCCGATGTGCTCATCGTCTCCGTCGGACCGTTCGCCGAGCGCGCCGGGGAACTCGCCGATCACTTGGCCGAGGACGGCGTGCGCGTGAGCATCGTCGATCCGCGGTGGGTGCTGCCGGTGCCGGGCAGCGTCATCGACCTGGCGATGGATCACAGGCTCGTGGCCGTGATCGAGGACGGAATCGAAGGCAGGGGAGTCGGGGCTCAGATTCGGTTCGAACTGAGTGATGCGCAGCTGCGTCCAGGGGTTCTCGAGCTCGGTGTGCCGGTTGAATTCCTGCCGCAGGGAAGCCGTGTGGAGATCCTCGACCACGCGGGCCTCGACGTCGCCACGATGGCGCGCGAGATCCTCCGCAACCTCCCTGCCGAGGTGACCGATCGTCTCCGTGCACGGGCACGAACCGCCGGCTGAGTCAGCAAGACCGCTAGGCGCGGGGGAGGGACTCCAGCGTCTTCGTGAGTGCGGGGGTGCTCAGCTCTATCTGCCAGTCCCTGGCACCGCGCTCGGCGAGGAAGGCCGGGACATCCATTCGTCCGACGGCCGCGAGTGACTTGACGATCGCAGGCTGCAGGAGGACATCGTGGGGCATTGTCAGCTCCTCCGCCAATTCGCCCATCGCGGACTTCAGCGCTGCGACCCGATCCTTGAGATCGGCATGGCTGAAGGGGCTGCGCTCTCTGGGTTCCTCGCCGGATTCGCGCCGGGAGGGAAGCTCATCGACGGGCAGCCGACCGGCCTTGCGGTAGGCACGGAAGAGGCGACCCGAATCCGCACGGGAGAGTTTCGGCCAGTCGCGCATGATGTCATCACTCGACTGCACCCTCGACTGCGCCAAAGCGGTGAGATCTCGGTCGCGTAGGATCTTCGTCGGTGCCACATCCGCCTCAAAGGCCATGGCGTCGCGGGCGATCCACAGCTCCCGCACGCGGGCGATGTCGCGACGCGACTTGATCTTCGAGAGTCCGTGCGTGCGCCGCCAGGGTTCATTGCGATGCTTGGGTTCGAAATCGAGCAGATGCTCGAACTCCTGCCGGGCGTACTCCCACCGGTCGGCCTCGACGAGAGCCTCGTGGAGGATGTCCCGGATCGGCAGCAGCACCTCGACATCGAGGGCGGCGTAGTTCAGCCATTCCTCGGGCAGCGGTCGCTTCGACCAGTCCGCCGCGGAATGCTCCTTCGCCAGTCGCACTCCGAGAGTCCGCTCGGCGACCGCCGCCAGGCCGAACTTCTCCCAGCCGAGCAGACGTGCGGCGAGCTCGGTGTCGAAGAGGGCGCCGGGCCGCATGCCGCGATCCTGCAGGCAGGGCAGATCCTGAGTGACCGAATGGATGACCCACTCGTCCTCGCCGAGGGCGGGGTTGAGCGGGCTGAGGTCGCCGAGAGTCTCGGAGTCGAGGAGGAAGGTTCCCGCACCTTCACGGCGCAGTTGGACGAGGAACGCTCGCTGGCCATACCTGATGCCCGAGGCGCGTTCGGCGTCGATGGCGATCGGACCGGTGGCCGCGTTGAGATCGCTGCAGGCTGCGGAGAAGCCATCCTGGGTGTCGACGACTTCGGGGATGCCGTGAGCGGGTGTGGCCAAGAGCGGTAGTTCAGTTGTCATCGACGACGCCCGGGCAGGGCTGATACTCCTTCAGGAAGAGGTGGCAGTCCGGCGACTGTGCTGAGCAGATCGATCCACGCTTCGAAGTGATTGCCGATCAGATCCGGCTCGGCGATCACCGGGGTCCACGAAGCACGCAGCTCCAAGTCTATCGTGGCCGGACGGCTGGCCAGAGTTCCGAAGCTGTCCGAGAGCACCCGGGTCGTCGTGCCGCCGGCGGCGACGACCTCGCAGTCGTTGGACTCGAGCGCCTCCTCGAGCCAGCTCCACGCCACATGGCCGAGCATCGTCTCATTGCCCAGCTCGTGTTCGAGCTCGGCACGGATATAGGACACGATCCGGAACTGGCCCTCCCACTCCTCGGGGGAGCTGGGATCGTAGAGGACGACGATCCGGCCGGTGGCCAACTCGTCGATCGTCTCGTCGCTGGCCTGCAGGAAGGTCTCATCGGCACGCACCTCGGCGCCGAGGGCATAGGAGTACGGCGCCAGACGGGCCGGGGCCGGGATCTCGGAAATCGACACATTGTTCGTGTTCCGCGCTTCGCGCAGAACCGAGGTCACGGCGGTGAACTCCGCCGGGATGCGATTGAGAGGTGAGGTGTTGACCACAGTCGCCACGATAGATCAGCCCCGGAACGAGGAGAACCGTCCACGCCGTGCGAGCGGCAAGAGTTTTCCGGCACGGACCACGGAATGTGAGAGTCAAGACACTGCGTCTTGAAACCGGAACCGGGTGGGCCAAGGGATGCGAAGAATGGGAGGATGGAACCATGACTTCACCCCTGCTGTCGGCGTTGCGTTCGGAGCCGATCACCCGCACCCCTGTCTGGTTCATGCGTCAGGCCGGACGTTCCCTCCCTGAGTACCGGAAGCTGCGGGAGGGCACTGCGATGCTCGCGGCCTGCCGTGACCCCGAGCTGGTCTCGGAGATCACCCTGCAGCCCGTGCGCCGCCACGGCGTCGACGCCGCGATCTTCTTCTCCGATATCGTCGTTCCCCTCCAAGCGGCCGGGGTCGATGTCGAGATCGTGGCCGGCAAGGGCCCGGTCATCGCCGACCCCATCCGCAGCCGTGCCGACGTCGACGCCCTTCCGGAGCTCGACCCCGCGGACATCCCCGACATCGCCGAATCGATCGGCCGCGTCGTCGCCGAACTCGATGCCGACACCCCGCTCATCGGCTTCGCCGGAGCCCCGTTCACCCTGGCCAGCTACCTCATCGAAGGCGGGCCGAGCAAGAACCATGAGAAGACGAAGTCGTTCATGGCTGCCGATCCTGCGAGCTTCGCGGCCCTGCTGGCCAAACTCGCTCGCATCTCCGCGACTTTCATCGACGTCCAGCTCTCGGCCGGGGCCAGGGCCTTCCAACTCTTCGACTCCTGGGCCGGATACGTGTCCCGCCGCGACTACGAGAACCAGGTGCTCGAGCACTCCGCCGCGGTCTTCGCCGCACTGGCCGGCCACGAGGTGCCCAGCATCCACTTCGGCGTCCAGACCGGTGAGCTGCTGACCTCGATGTCCCGGGCCGGATCCTCGGCCGTCGGCGTCGACTTCCGCGTCGACCTCGCCGACGCCGCCACCCGCGTCCAGCCCGGCCAAGCCCTGCAGGGCAACCTCGACCCCGCGCTGCTCTTCGCCCCGTGGGAGGCACTGGCCCCGCGCATCGAGGCGATCGTGCGACAGGGGCTCGAGCTCGACCGCGGCTTCGTCTTCAACCTCGGCCACGGTGTGCTTCCGGACACGGACCCCGAGGTCCCGGGACGCATCGTCGCCGAGGTGCACAGGGTCTCCGAACAGATCCTCGCAGAACGCGCCTGAGCCGATGAGCGAGATCACGATCGTCGGGGGAGGGATCTCCGGCCTCGTCGCCGCCTTTCGGCTCGCCGCTGACCACCGGGTCACCGTCCTCGAATCCGGGTCCCGCCTCGGCGGGTGCCTGCAGCAGTCCACGCTGTCAGGTGCGATCCCGATCGGGCTCGACACGGGTGCCGAGGCCAGCCTGTTCCGGCGCCCGGAGGCGAAGGAACTCGCCGCCGAACTCGGCCTCGACGTCGAATTCCCCTCGGCCGAACACTCCTCACAGGTGTTCACCGGAGGCCGCCTGCGCCCCATTCCCAAACGCACCGTGATGGGAGTGCCCGCCGAGGCCGCCGAGGTGGCCGAGCTCATCGGGCCCGACGCCGCGAAGCGTCTCGCCCACGAGGTCATCACCGAACCGATCGACGGTGCGGACACCTCACTCGGAGATTTCCTCAGCGAACGCCTCGGCCCGGATCTCGTCGACACCCTCGTCGACCCGCTCCTCGGCGGGGTCTACGCGGGCCGCTGCCGGGAACTGTCCCTGGCCGCGACCGTGCCCGCCCTGCTCCCGGCGGCACGCGAAGGCACCTCCGTGCTCGACCTCGTCTCCCGGCTGCTGGCCGCCCGCGATGAGCAGGCCGCCGCACGTCCGACCGGCACCGGAGCCGAACCGGTGTTCATGAGCCTCGTCGGCGGGATCAATCGACTCATTCCCGCCCTCGCGGACCGGATCCGTGCGGCCGGCGGGACCATCCGCCTCGACGCCGGAGTCACCTCGGTGCGGGGAGAGAGCGGACGCTGGTTCGTCGAGACCGCGGAATCGACCATCGAATCCGATCGCCTCGTCCTCGCCACCCCCGCCCATGTGACAAAGGATCTCCTCGCCGAGGAGGCTCCCCGGTCCGCGGCACTGCTGGGCCAGGTGCCCTACGCCACCACCGCGTTGGTGCCGGCCCTGATCGAACTCGGTTCCGAACCCTTCACCGGCTCCGGATTCCTCGTCCCTCCGACCGAAGACACTCTGATCAAGGCCTCGACCTTCGTGTCGAACAAATGGCCCTGGCTGCGCAGCCACATTCCCGCGGGCACCGCACTGATGCGGATGAGCATCGGCCGTCGCGGCGACGGACCCGACGGATGGAGATCCCTCGACGATGCCGATCTCATTGAGAAGGCCTTCGCCGACTGGCAGTCGATCACCGGCCGCACCGGCGACCGACTCCTGGCCGCCGAGGTCCAACGCTGGGATCAGGCCCTGCCGCAGTACCTGCCCGGGCACGCTGAGCTCATCGGGGACATCGACGCCGACATCGCCGCCATCGACGGCCTCGAACTCGCCGGATCCGCCTTCGACGGCGTCGGCATCCCCGCCTGCATCTCCCGCGCCGAGGCGGTCGCCGCACGCCTGGCCGCGGCAGACGAATGAATGACCAGTCCGACAACGAATCCAGAGTACGAATCCAGAGAACAGAGAAGGAGCAGGAATGAGCGAATACTCCCACCCCAGCGACGAGCAGATCGAGAAGGCCAATTCCGAGACCCGCTACATCGCCTACTCGGTCTTCGCCTCGGCCGGTGAGCTCGGCGATGCCAACCGCGCCGAACTCGCCGATGAGGTCCATTCGGCACTCGCCCCGCTCAAGGAGCAGGGGCTCGTGGTGCGTGGAATCTACGACGTCTCGGCCCTGCGCGCCGATGCCGATGTGATGTTCTGGTACCACGCACCGAGCATCGAACTCGTGCAGGCGGCCTACTCCGCGGTGCGCCGCAGCCTGCTCGGCGGCATCCTCGAACCCGTGTGGTCCGTGGTCGGCCTCCACCGTCCCGCCGAATTCAACAAGGCCCACCTGCCGGCGCTGCTCACCGATGATGAGCCGGGCGATTACATCTGCGTCTACCCGTTTGTCCGCTCCTACGACTGGTACCTCCTCGATCCGGCGGAACGGTCGAAGATGCTGCGCGATCACGGCATGGCGGCCGCCGGATACAAGGACGTCAAGGCCAACACCATCGCGTCCTTCGCCCTCGGCGACTACGAGTGGCTGCTTGCCTTCGAGGCGGCCGAGCTCCATCGCATCGTCGACCTCATGCGCGACCTGCGCAACACCGAGGCGCGTCTGCATGTGCGCGAGGAGATCCCGTTCTACACCGGACCCCGCCGCGAACTCGTCGACATCATCACCGACTGGCGCTGAGTCTCCGACACTGCTGAGAAAGCTCGGGGCCCGAGCTCATTTCGTCGGTCTCATGTCCGCGCCTGGCAGCGGCGCCACTCGAGATCGCGCCGAGCGACGGTGTCACGCGCGATCGCACCGAGTCAGTCGGAGTTCTTCTTCACCACGTAGGAGTGGCCGTTGGCATCGGTGCGCATCTCCAGGCCCATCGCCTCGAGCTGCTGGTGGCGCAGGTTCTCGTCTTCGAAGTAGCCTCCGGGGCGCGAGTTGTCGACCTGAGCAGGCCCGACGATCCTGCGGAAGAAGCGATTGAGCCAGGCGACGCCGCGTTGCGGGTCGTGGTGATCTGACATGGGCATCCACTCCAATTCTCGGGCCGCGCGGCGGGATGATCGATGCGAACGGGATAGTTTGATTGTACACTAATCGTTAGTGCACTAAGTAAATGATCCGGGTTCTCTCGCTCACATCATCGATGGCCGCGAGGGCCCGGTTCCGACCGAAGACGAGGTATCCATGTCGACACCGGAAGCGGCGGCCCCGCATGACCCCTTGGCATTGGAGAGTCAGATCTGCTTTGCGCTGGCTGTAGCCTCGCGCAGCGTGATCGGGGCATATCGTGAGGTGCTCGAGCCGATCAGCCTCACGCATCCGCAGTACCTGGTGATGCTCGCCCTTTGGCAGCACGGAACACTGCCGATGCGCAGGATCGCGGACATGCTCCGCCTCGAGGCCGGAACGGTCTCACCCCTGGTCAAGAGGCTCGCCACGCTCGGCTATGTCGAACGCACCCGCAGCAGCGAGGACGAACGCATCGTCGAGGTCTCGCTGACCGGAACCGGACGCGAACTGCGCACGACCGCCGAATCGATTCCCGGTCGGATGATGGCCAAGCTCGACATCGACGAGCAGGGCCTGCGCGAGTTGCACGCGACGATGACGCGCCTCATCGCCGCCGTCGACGCCTCGGAGGCGCAGAACAGTCAGGATGCGCAGTCGGCGTCCTGATGCTTCGTCGGCTGACGCTCAGTCGGCGAGCCGGGACATCGGCGTGTGCTCGATGCCGTCTTCCATGAAGCGCGGGCCGTTCGGGGCAAACCCGAATCGAGAGTAGAAGCCCTCGAGGTGGCTCTGGGCGTTGAGCGTCAGCGGCTCGGCACCGTAGGCCTCGACCAGTCCGGCGATGAGCCGTCCGCTCCAGCCCTGCCCGCGTGCGGCCGGATCGGTGACGACCCGGCCGATGCTGCGCGCTCCCGGTTCGGAGGCCGGACCGTCCGGGAAACCGGGCGGCAGCACACGAGCATAGGAGCGGGGCATGAGGCTACGCCCCACCTCGGCGCCGTGGGTGTCCTGCATGGTCCGCGACTCACCGGGGAAGAAGGCATGCAACGTCCCGGTCAAGGTGTCGGTCCCGTCCTGATCGAGGAAGACGCAGTTCTGTTCGACGACGAAGACCTGGGAACGCAGCTGCAGGATCCCGTAGAGCTCGTCGCGACTGAGATCGTCGAAGGTGCGGACGATGAGTTCCGGTGCCGGGTTCACTCCTCGCCCTCGGCGGAGTCGCTGCGGCCGGCGGAGTCGGCACCGCCCTCACCGTCGTTGAGCTTGAGCGAGATCGAGTTGATGCAGTAGCGCAGGTCGGTGGGCGTGTTGTATCCCTCGCCCTCGAACAGGTGACCCATGTGCGAATCGCAGTTGGCGCACCTGACCTCGACGCGCTCCATGCCCATGGAGGTGTCGCGGATGTAGCGCACTCGGTCCTCGGCCAAGGGCGCGTAGAACGAAGGCCATCCGCAGTGTGAGGAGAACTTCGTGTCCGAGGGGAACAGGTCGGCCCCGCAGGCACGGCACTGGTACATGCCGACGGTGGTCGTGTCGACGTATTCGCCGGTGAAGGGGCGTTCGGTTCCGCCTTGGCGCAGCACCGAGAACTCCTCGGGGCTGAGCACGTCCTGCCAGCGGATCTCCTCGGGTGCGGTGTCGGTCTCGGAGTTCGGCGTGTGGGTCATTGTGGCCTCCGGTGCTTCTTCGTGGTTGCGGTCGTCTCGGCGGATGCCGTGGTCCGTTGTCATCTGCTCTATTGTCCCACTGCGGTCTGACGCGGGGTGCGGGATATCCGATCACCCGCCTCGGCGGACGCGCATTCGGTCTCTGACCTGCACAACAGCGTTTGGAGACTTCTCATTCCGTGGTGAACAATGAGAGCAGGAGGTTTTCATGGTCCGCGACACGAAATTCCCGACTCGTCTGTTGGCGCTGTCCGTGGGTGTCGGTGCCGGGATCGGTGCCGTGATCTCGGTGGCGTCCTCGGGATTGGCAGCCTATTTCGCACGCAGAATCGTTGTGCCGGAGAACGCTCCGGAGGAGTTGGACATCCTGCACATCGACGGCTTCCCGCCGAATATGCGCATCCATCTCCCCGCCGATGAAGAGACCACCGTGCCGGGCACCTACGGCCTCTACTTCAATCAGGGCTCCGGGCATGCCGTGATCGGCGACATCGTCGAATACGATCCACGGTCGCGGACCGTCTCACGAGAGATCCTCTCGGTCACCCGCGGCGACATCCGACGCGCCTGGCAGGGACGCTGGACGGGCGTCGTCTACCCCGAACCGCTGGCCGCAGGCGTGAAGTACGAGGACATCGAGATCGAATCCGATGCCGGTCGGCTGCCCGCGTGGCTGCTGCCCACCGACGATCCGGAGCCCAAGGACACTTGGGCGATCCTCGTCCACGGCCGCGCGAGCACCCGCGCCGAAGGCCTGCGCGCCGCCCCCGTGCTCAACACGCTCGGGGTCCCGGCGATCGCGATGTCCTACCGCAACGACGCCGAGGTGCGCGTGGAGACGACATCCCGCTACGGCCTCGGCGACACCGAATGGATCGACGTCGATGCCGCGATCGACTATGCCGTGGCCAACGGCGCCCGCCGCGTCGTCCTCTTCGGCTGGTCGATGGGCGGAGCGATCGCCCTACAGGCGGCCTCCCGGGGCCGCAATCGCCGCTTCGTCACCGCCCTCGTCCTCGACGGTCCCGTCGTCGACTGGGTCAATGTCCTCGACGGCCAGGCGCGGAAGAACATGCTGCCGACGCCGATCGCGAAGCTGACCCTGGAGATGATCACCCAGCCCTGGGCCCGTCCCATCACCGGGCTGCAGACCCCGCTCGACCTCGGTCGGATGGACTGGGTGACCCGCGCCGCCGAACTCGACGTTCCGGTGCTGCTCATCCACTCCGATGACGACGAATTCGTGCCCTCCGCACCCTCCCACGCCCTGGCCTCGGTGCGTCGCGATCTCGTGACGATGCCCGTCTACGAGAAGTCCCGGCACACCAAGGAATGGAACATCGACCCGGTCCGCTGGGAAGACGATGTGGCGAACTTCCTCGAGGCGAAGATCCTCCCGAAGCCCTGAGTCTCCTGAAGCCCTGAGCCGGGCCACGGCGTGCACGGCGAACAGGACGGCCCGATCGCTCTGGACCGATTACTCAGGGCCGCAGCACCTAGGGCCGCAACACCAAGGTGTCCTCGGCAGCTTCGGTCACGGCCTGCCGCGTATAGGGCCAGGGCCGAGTCCGGTTGGCCGCCCAGTCCTCGGTCTGATCGGCATAGTGCGGGTGGAAGGCATGCCCCGAGGCCCCGGTGAGGTTGATCCACCGGGAGGAGTCGAAATCGCTAAGGTCGATGATCTGACGCATCGACGGCACCCAGTTCGTCTCGAAACCCACCGAGGCGTCCCATCCCGTGGCGTTGACGACCCCGGACCCGCCGGAGACCTCATAGGGCCCTCGGTTGAACAGCTTCTCCACGGCCGTGACCCCGGATTCGCCGAGGCTGGCGTTGCGGATGGTCAGCTCGTGCAGGGTTCCCCACCGCCAGGTCACGGGCTCGGTGCCGAGCAGATCCTGGGTCCGCTTCCATGCCGTGCGCATGGCCCGACGCAGCGCATCGTCCCTACCCCGGACCTGCCCGTCGTCCCACCACTGCGAATCAGGCTGGGCGAGCTGGTTCTCGATGACGAGGTACCAGTGGGACCCGCCCGAGGGAGGCGCGCCCTTGGGCAGCTTGGGGGCGAAGACCTGGTCGAGGATGGTCTTGGCGAGCACATTGAAGTAGGCCGCGGCGGCGCTGTCGGCGTCATCGTGTCCGTCCCAGTCGGCCAGCAGCTCCTGCGCGGCGGTGATGTCGGTGTCCTTGCCGGACTCCATCTCGAGCAGCAGCGGCAGCAGGTGGCGTGCCAGGGGGTTCTGGTCATCCCCTTGGATAGCGGCCATGTCCGCGTTGCCGACATCGCCGTCTGCGATCGCGTCTTCGAGCAGCTCGGTGATCCTGGCCGCGCGGTCGCCGTCGTCGAAGTCGTTGCTCAGCTGCACCGACTCACCGGGACGGGTGACGGGATTGTTGGCCGTGACGATCCATCCCCGGTCGGGGTTGTACAGGCTCGGCAGGTCCGCGAAGTCGAGGTAGCCCTGCCAGTCCTGGGCGGACTTCCATCCCTGCCTCGGAAGCATTCCGTCGCCCTCACCTCGGCGGGGGATCTTGCCCGGCGCCTGGTAGCCGATGTTGCCCTTCACATCGGCGTAGACGAGGTTCTGGGCGGGGACGTCGAAGAGCGAGGCCGCCTGGCGGAACTCCTGCCAGGTCGTGGCCCGGTTGATGGCGAAGATCGCGGTGGCCGTCGACCCCGGTTCCAGTGCCGTCCATTCGAGGGCGAGCCGGTAGTGCTCCTCGGCGGGACCGGACTGGGTTTTCTCCGTGTTCGCCCCGGTGGAGGCGTCGAGGACCTTCCGGTAGGGGCCGTCGAGTGAGGAGACGAGGGGACCGTGGCTGGTGGAGCGGATCGTGATCTCCCGGGGTTCGTCCTTCGCGATCTTCACCGTCTCCTTGCGCACCTGCACCGGTTCGCTGCCGGAATCGCGGATCACTTCGGCATCGCGGATCTTCTCGACCACGAGGTCGGCGACATCGGGGCCGAGGTTCGTCAGCCCCCAGGCGATCGACTGGTTGTGTCCGATGACGACGCCGGGCAGTCCCGAGAAGGAGAATCCGGTGACGTCGAGGGGGCATTCGGCGCTGACCTGGGCACATCGCAGGCCGATCTGCTGCCACACGGAGGGCATGGCGGGGGACAGGTGCGGGTCGTTGGCCAGCAGCGGTGCCCCGCTTTCGGTGTGCTCACCGGAGACGACCCAGGAGTTCGACCCGATGTCGTGGCTGTTCGTGCCCAGCAGGGCGGGCAGGGACTGCAGGGTCCGTCGGAGTTCGACGAGGTCGGTGGGAGTGCCCTCGGACACCTCGGTGGGGGTGTGGGTGGATCCTTCGGCGCTCGCCGAGGTGGGGGCTGAGGTGATCTCGCCCCCTGCCTGAGCGTCATCGGCGGGCTGATTGTCGCCGGCAGTCGGGCCGTCGGCGGCTGGGCCGCCGGGGGTGCCGTCGACGATCGTCGGCCGGGAGTCGTAGGGGTAGTCGGGAAAGATGTCAGCCAAGTGCTCCTCGGACAGGCCGGCGCCGACGATGGTCCGGTCGATCTCGTCCTCGATGTTCGAACGCAGATCCCAGGCCATGGCCTTGAGCCAGGTCACGCTGTCGGTCGGGGTCCACTCCTCGATCTCGATCCCACCGGTCTGCAGGCCGAGGACCCCGTACTCGAGGGACAGCTCGGTGGGCGAACGGTCGTGGATGTAGGCGTTGACCCCCGCGGCATAGGCTTCGTAGTACTCGCGTGTGGTCGGGTCGAAGTCGGCGACCTCCTGTTCGGCGACGTGTCTCCACCCCAGGGTGCGGATGAAGGTGTCGGTGCCGAACTGAGATTCGCCGAAGAGCTCGGAGAGCCGACCGGAGGTGACATGGCGGCGGAAATCCATCTCCCAGAACCGGTCCTGAGCGTGGACGAAGCCTTGGGCGAGGAACAGATCGTGTGCGGTCTCGGCTTCGATGGTGGGAATGCCGGAGGCATCTCTGGTCACGGTCACCTCGGCGTCGAGACCGGGCAGGGAGAGTTCGCCCTCGGTGGTCGGGAAGGACCGACGAACGATGAAGACGCCGATCAGGGTGAGGATGAGCAGGAGCGCCAGGATGGCGGCGAGGATGCGGAGGAGGACCTTCGTGCTGACGGAGAGGTGGCTGCCGTTCGGCGGGCGGACCGCCTCCACGAGGGGGCTCGATGCCCGGGAATCCGACGCCGCCATGAGTCTCCTTCGACCGTGCAGGTATGTGAGTTCACAGTATCAGGAGGCGTCGGCGTCGGTGGGGCGTTTGGGCGGATAGACGAGGGTGACGAGGACGACTGAGATCATCATCAGCAGGAACCAGGCCACGAGCTTCGTCAGCGGCACCAGGTGCCAGCTCTCGGTCTGGCTCGGATACAGCCAGGCGCCCGTCGCCGTCCCGATGTTCTCCGCGATCCAGATGAAGAAGGCCACGAGGACGAATGCCAGCAGCACCGGCATCCGCAGGGTGCGCCGGTGGACGTGGAAGTGCATGCGACAGCGGAGGAAGACGATGCCCACTGCCGCCACGAGGACGTAGCGGGCGTCGAGGACGAAATGGTGAGTGAAGAAGTTGAGGTAGATGGCGGCGGCGATGATGACGGTGAGCCACCTCGGCGGGTAATGGGTGAACCTGAGGTCGAAGAGTCGGTAGACGCGGACGAGATAGGATCCCACGGCCGCATACATGAACCCCGTGAACAGGGGGACCGCGCCGATGTGCAGGACGCCCCCGGGTGCGTAGTTCCACGAACCGACCGCGGTCTTGAACAGCTCCATCCCGGTGCCGACGAGGTGGAAGACGATGATGACGATCACCTCGCGCCCGGTCTCCAGACGCAGCGCGAGCATGCCGATCTGGATGATCACGGCGAGGATGACGAGGAGATCGTTGCGGGCCAGCCCTGCATCAGCGGGGTAGAACCAGGCGGTGGCGATGATGGCTGCGAGCATGAGCGCCCCGAACAGGCAGGCCCAGGCCTGTTTGATGCCGAAGGCGAGGAACTCCTGGACTCCTGCGGGAACCCGACCGAGGTACCGGTTGGCGAAGCGATCGAGGAAGCGTTCCAGCCGGGTGAGTTCGCTGTGATCGGCCATGGGTCCTTCGGGTTCGAGTCAGTCGTGTCGTACCAGCACACTATCGCTCGGATCGCTCAGGACCGGCGACTGGCCCCCGGTGTCCGGGTTGAGAATTCTCTGGACAAGATCTGCGAGTTCTCTTCACGAACGCGCGGATTCTCAATAGTATGAGCGACAGCACAGGGGGTTCGACGATCGATGATCACGGACTCTGCGTCGAGCACACCGCAAAGGAACCGGAATCGATGAAACGAACACAGCTGTCCGCACTGGCTTTCGCCGGAATCCTCGCAGCGACGAGTCTGACCGCCCCCGCGCTCGCCGCGACCGAGACGGACTCCCCGGGGCTGGGAGCAGGGCCTTCCCAGTCATCCGAGTCCGGGTCTGAGCCCGGGCTCAAGGACTCAGGGTCGGAGTCGGGGGAGTCCTCCGAGCCTTCCGGGGCCGAACCCTCCCAGTCGGACGGGAAGGATGCCGCCTCCAAGGATTCGGACTCCACGGACTCCTCGAAGGGTGCGTCGCCGCAGGTCTCGCGCAACGACGGCACCACGACGAAGACCTTCGCGGCGAAGCCCTCGCAGGTCAAGGCCATCTCGCTCGATGCGGACGAGGTCAACATCCTCGGTGCGAGCTGGCAGGGCGATGACCCCGGCATCGAGATCCGGTACAAGGACGGCTCCGGATGGTCGAAATGGGAAGAGCTGGCCGCCGATGACGAGGGCGGACCCGATCCGGCTTCGGCCGAGGCCGGACAGATTCCCGCTGCCGCCGCCGACGGCCATTCAGAGGCCGTGCCGATCCTCGATGCCACCGCCGCCGAGGTGCGCACCTCCGGTGACGAGAAGGACACCACCGACCTCGAGATCACGAACGTGGTCTCTCCGGTGACCACCGCCGACACCGCGCTGGCGAAGAAGACGGGAACGGCCGCCTCGGCGCCCTCCTCGGGGATCTCGGCACAGGTCGCCCACCAAGAGCTGGGGGCGAACATCGTCACCCGCAAGGAATGGGGCGCCGATGAGAAGCTCGTCCGCTGTGAGACGGACAAGACCTCGACGACCAAGGGCATCTTCATCCACCACACCGCGGGTTCGAACTCGTACACGAAGGCGCAGGCTCCGGGCATCATCCGCGGCTACCTCGCCTATCACACGAAGGAACGCGGCTGGTGCGACCTCGGGTACAACTTCCTCGTCGACAAGTACGGCACCATCTACGAAGGACGAGCCGGCAGCATCGACCTCTCGATCACCGGGGCCCACGCCTCGGGGTTCAACTCCTACACTCTCGGCATCAGCGTGATGGGCACCTTCACAGGATCGGCCCCGGCAACCGCCGCCCAGAACTCGGTCAAACGCCTCGTGGCGTGGAAGGCCAACCAGTACTCCTTCAACCCGACGGGGAAGATGACCCTGACTTCGGGCGGGGGAGCGACGAGCCGGTACCCCGAAGGGAAGAAGGTCAGTCTCAACGTCGTCTCCGGGCACCGGGACACGAGCTACACGGAGTGCCCGGGCACCGCGTTCTACGGCAAGCTCGGGTCGATCCGGTCCGGGGCGAAGTCGATGCAGTCGAAGGTCGGAGGCTATCCCGTCAAGGGAGCCATCGGCACGTATTTCCGAGCGAACTCAAAGTCGACCGGGGAAGCCCGTGGCACCGAGAAGGCGCTGAAGAATCCCAACGGCGCCTATCAGCACTTCGCGAAGGGGACCGTCTACTGGTCCTCACCGACCGGGGCACACCTGAACAAAGGCGGGATCCGCACCGCGTACAAGGCCGTGAAGTATGAGAAGGGCGTTCTGGGATTCCCAAAGAGCGACGAGAAGAAGTTCAAGTACCGCGACAACGCCGCCTATCAGAACTTCGCCTCGGGGATGATCACCTGGTCCTCGAAGACCAAGGGGCAGCCGCTCAGCCACGGGATGCTCACCAAATGGAAGAGCCTGGGCTGGGAGCGCAGCAGTCTGGGACTGCCGACGAGCGGCGAGTTCGCCTCCAAGGGCAAGACCCGCCAGAACTTCGAACACGGGTACATGACGTACAAGAAGGGTGAAGGGGTCAAGGTCTACGCGGGCTAGTCGTCTTCGCGACATAGTCGGGAACCGGGAACGGGGCCCATGGGGCATATCGACTCATGGGCCCTAGACTCTGGAGCATGCACATCCTCATCTTCGGTGCTTCCGGGCACGTGGGCAGCGCATTGGCGAAGCACCTCGGCGACGAGCAGTTCGGCGGTCATCGCATCAGCGGCATCGTGCGCTCGCAGGCGGACGGTGCGGTGCCCTTTGACCCGATCGTCCTGCCTGATTGGGTCGACGATCCGGAAGGAGCCGCCGAGGCGGTTCGGGCTCAGTCCGGTCCCGCCGTCGACGCGGTGATCGCCGCGGTCGGCGGTTGGTACGTCGACGAGCCCATGCTCGAGCGGGGGATCGAGTCCTTAGATTCGGACTACAGATCCTATCTGCGTGGGCACTTCGCCGCGTGCGCGGTGTCGAAGCTGCTGTCCGAGGCGGGCAGCGCACAGATCGTCCACCTCGCTCTCAACGGGGTCGCCAGCGTCGAGGCCTGCGTCGGATCGGGGGCGATCAGCGTCTTCGGGGCCGCCCAGAACATGCTGCTGCGGGTCGCCGAGGCGGAGACGGACACCGTCGACTTCCGCGAACTGCGGGTCATGGCCCCCATCGACGGCGACGACCGCAACGACCTGTCCGGGGGAGTCGAGACGATCGGCATCACCGAGGTGGCCGCGGCCGCTGCCCGAATCTTCAGCAGCCCCGGTGACGCCGAGCTGAGCACCGAGATCTCACCCGAGTAGGCGGCATCGCTGAGTTTCGGCGGTGTCACCGAGATCGTCCTGAGCGGATCGGCGGCCTCACCGACGCCGCCCTGACCGGGTCAGCTCTCGCTCAGGCCTTCACGTAGCGGATGAAGACCTGATCGTCGATAGTGCGCACGTCGATGACGCGGAGGTCGATCTCGGTCTCGAGCCGAGAGAAGTGGCTGCCGGAACTCCGGATGTAGCGGGGGCTGAGGCTCAGATGCAGCTCGGCGGCGGGGTAGGCGTCGAGGAGGCGGAAGGCGAGATTCGGTCCCGACTCGCACAGCAGTGCATCCTCATCGACATCGGTCCCACTGCCCACAGAATTCGCCTGCCGTGATGCGGGGGACGGAGCCGTCGGGATCCCGGCGAGCACCTCGGCGACGGTGGCGGGGGTGAAATGCTGAACACGGTAGTCGAGCCCGAGCTCGGTAAGCTCGCGCTGCAGCGACGTCGCATCGGATTCGGTGAGCACGTGCACCGGGGTGTGCTCGAGCGCCTTGCCGGGAGCATTGATGACGGGCAGCTGCGGATTGAGCGCCGTGCGACGGTCGACGATGATCGCACTCGCACCTCGGCGCAGGGATCGGAAGTACGCGAAATCAGCATCCGTGGACACCCCCGTCGACCATCCGTCCTGCGCATAGGAGCCGTTGATCGACTGCACGAGCGAGATGATGAGGGGACGCACTTGGCCGGACCTACTTCTTCAGCTCGGCCTCGGGACCCATGGCGATGCGCGGATGGGCCTCGGGATCGATGTTCTCAAGGATCCACTTGAGATCCTTCTCCTTGAGCGTCACGCAGCCGTTGGTGCCCGAGTCGTGGTCGAGGTGGAGCCAGATGCCGCCGCCTTTGTCCCAGCCCATCGGCCGAGTCTTATCGGTCGGTGCCTTGCCGGTCGCGCGGTTGTAGTCGATGGCGATGATGTAGTCGAAGACCGATTCGTAATCGGCACCATAGGCGACATTCGCCGAGGACGGCAGCCGGTCATCCTGCGTGTACGGCAGCTTGGTGCCCGGATCGGCCTTGTACCCGCCGGCATCGCTGAGGGTGAAGACACCGATCGGTGTGGTCTTGTCGCCCTCGCGGCGATCGGCCAGCCAGCCGTTGCTGCCGTTGTGGGTATCGAAGGTCTTGAGCTTCTTCCACTTCTCGTCGGTGAACTCGTAGAAGCTCAGGGTCCCGGAATCCGACTTCGCATCGGGGGAGCTGGTGACGATGACCTGGGACGTCTCCTCCGGGATCTGCGCCGAGAATTCGGAGCCGAGCCCGGGAACGGATACCGAATGGGCCGGTCCGGTGGATGCCGAACTCCCGGCATCCTCGGCGTTCTCAGCATTGCCCGTGGCCGGAACGCTCTGCGCGGGAGCAGCGAAATCACCGTAGCTCGACTGCTGCGCCGGCCCGGCGACCGAGGTGGCGTGGAGTCCCGAGGAGTCCTCATCGGAGCTTCCGGCGCTGGTCGCGCACGAGGTCAGAGTCAGAGTGAGGGGAAGAGCGAGGACGGCGAGAGCAAGGCTCCTCGCACGCTTGGTTCCTCCACTGAGCATGAGGCCATCATCTCACGAACCTTGAGAACCTCACGGTATTGACTGTGCGAAAATGACCCCATGAGCATTCCACCCGTGCCGAACCATCCTCCGCGCCCCGGGCGTCGGAAACCGGCCGAGGAGTCTCCGGATTCGATCACAACGCAGTTGTTCATCGGCCAGGACAAATCGGCGACAGCGGATGGATCGACCCAAGCACTCAGCTCCGAGGAGCTGGAACGACTGCGATCGATGGTCGCCTCCGACGGAGCCGAAGCCACCGAGGTTCTCAGCCTCGAGGAACTCCGGCAGCTCGCCGCCGCCGGCGGATACGGTGCCGCCGAGGAGGCGGGCCCGGTCGACTCCGGCGGAAAGCCGCGCAAGGCCAGTTCCGAAGACCTCGCCGAGGCGGAGTCCGCCTCGGCGCCCAAACAGTGGAACCCGCAGCCAGCACCCTGGGGATCCGACTTCGGTGCGCCCGGCCACGTGGACGATTCCACTGCGCATGCGGGGCAGCCCCAGTCCGGGCGGCCGCAGTCCGGCCGGCCGCAGTCGGGACCCCCGGTCTACGGGTCGGTCGGCGCTGCCGACCGCCAGGGAAGCTATTCCCATCCCGGAGGCAGCCAGCCCTCGGTCGGAGGCCCGCCTGCCGGAGCCTACCCGGGCAGCGGACATCCCGGCGGTGGAACATTTGCCGCCGCCTATGCGGGAGCCGGACCCGGACAGCCGGTCGGACCCGGTGGCCCCGGCGGACCAAGCGGACCCGGAGGACCCTACGGGCCGGGCGGCCACGGTGGCCCCGGCGGTCCGGGTGGCCCTTACCGACGGGAACCGGAGACGAAGAAGGTGCCCGCCTGGCTGTGGGTGCTCGCCGCCATCGCCTTGATTCTGGCCGTGGGCATCGTCGGCTACATCGCCTGGGATTCGGTCCAGGGAAATGACGAGACCACCAGCAGCGCACCGAGCCAGGAACCCAGCGGCGGACTCGGCTCCGAACCGAGCAGCGATCCGACCGAGAGCTCCGAGGCACCCGTGGCCGAGGAGACCTTCGCATCGCCCTCGGGCAACATCGCCTGCACCATCGACTCCGAACGCGCGCGCTGCGTAATCAAGGACTACGACTACAGCCCGCCGGAGAAGCCCGATGACTGCCAGCTGGACGAATGGGGCGCCATCGTCGTCGCGAACAATGAAGGGGCCGGCTTCTCCTGCGTCGAGGCACCGTCGTCGAACGGACCCGCACGAGTCCTCGGCTACGGCGAATCGATCACCGCACAGGGCATGACCTGCACCTCCACCGAGGAGGGAATGACCTGCAAATCCGATGACTCCGGAATCGGATTCACCGTCCGCCGAGCCTCGGTCGACTTCCTCGACTGAGCGTCGGCAGCTCGGGGCGGACCGCCTCGGCGCGGGCCTGACTGTGGGGTCGCTCCGGACGGTCGGGCCGCCTCGGCGATCTTAGGATGTGGACAGAAGGTCGAGAGGCGACGCCAACGGGTCTACGGTGAACACGTGGCTCACAGGTTGCTTCTCCTTCCTTGCCGCGACGAGTCCTGATCGGACAGCACACTCGTCGCGGAGTCTTCTATGCTGTGAAAGCGTACGAACATAGAGATTGAGGAACAATGAAACTGCAGAAGCCGTCCCCGATGCCGTTCGATAAGTACAAGTCCTTCCAGGATCGCATCGCCCTCGATATGCGCGACCGCACCTGGCCCGATCAGCTCATCCGCAAGGCCCCCAGGTGGCTGAGCACGGATCTGCGCGACGGCAACCAGGCGCTCATCGACCCGATGACCCCGGACCGCAAACGCAAGATGTTCGATCTCCTCGTCAAGCTCGGCTTCAAGGAGATCGAGGTCGGATTCCCCGCCGCCAGCCAGGTCGACTTCGACTTCGTCCGCGAGATCATCGAACAGGACGCGATCCCCGACGATGTCAGGATCTCGGTGCTCACCCAGGCCCGCGAGGACCTCATCGAACGCACCGTCGAATCCCTCGTCGGGGCCAAGATGCCCACCGTGCACCTCTACAACGCGACCGCGCCGGTCTTCCGCAAGGTCGTCTTCGGCTTCGACGGCGACGGCTTCGATCAGACCCGTGAGATCGCCACCCGCGGCACCCAGGCAGTGATGAAGCATGCCGAGTCGCTGCTCGGCGATGCCGACTTCGGCTACCAGTACTCACCGGAGATCTTCGTCGACACCGAACCCGAGTTCGCCCTCGACATCGTCGGCTCCGTGCTCGACATGTGGCAGCCGGCCTCCGGTCGCGAGACCGTGGTCAACCTGCCCGCCACCGTGGAGCGGGGCACCCCGAACACCTACGCTGACCAGATCGAATGGTTCTGCCGGAACATGCCCTACCGCGACGAGGTGGCCGTGTCCCTGCACCCGCACAACGACCGGGGCACCGGTGTCGCCGCCGCGGAGCTGGGCATCATGGCCGGCGCCGACCGCATCGAAGGCTGCCTGTTCGGCAACGGTGAGCGCACCGGCAACCTCGACCTGGTCACCGTCGCACTCAACCTCTACACCCAGGGCGTCGACCCCGAACTCGACTTCTCCGACATCGACGAAGTCATCCACACCGTTACCGAATGCAACCAGATCGGTGTCCACGAACGCCACCCCTACGGCGGCGACCTCGTCTTCACCTCGTTCTCCGGTTCGCACCAGGACGCGATCAACAAGGCCTTCGCCGATCGGGAGAAGAAGGCGAACGCCCAGGGCACGCCCGTTGACCTGATGGAATGGGATATGCCCTACCTGCCGGTCGACCCGAAGGACCTGGGCCGCTCCTACGAGGCGATCATCCGTGTGAACTCCCAGTCCGGCAAGGGCGGCGTCACCTACCTGCTCAAGAGCGAGTACGGTCTCGATCTGCCGCGTCGGATGCAGGTCGAATTCTCCCGCGCCGTGCAGATGCACACCGAGGGCGGTGGCGAGGTCAACGCCGAAGAGATCCGCAAGATCTTCAACTACGAGTACCTGCCCAGCGATGATGAGGACAACACCTGGGGCCGGTTCCAGATCGTGGGCCTGCGCACCGATTCGGGCACGGTCGATGACTCCGGCTCGGCCGAACGCGTCGAGGTCGATCTCATCGTCGACGGTCAGGAGCGCAGCTACGAAGGCCACGGCAAGGGACCGATCGATGCGCTGGTGAAGATCCTCGTCGAGAACTTCGACGTCGACATCCGACTCCAGGACTACACCGAGCACGCGATCGGCTCCGGTGCCGACACGATGGCCGCGGCCTATGTCGAACTCGCCGTCGAGGATCGTGTGGTGTGGGGAGCGGGCCTGCACCCGAACATCACGAAGGCCTCGCTCAAGGCCGTGATCTCCGCGGTCAACCGCGCCGCCCGGGATCGCGACCGGGACCGCGACCGCTGATCACGTTTTGCTGACGTCGCTCGCAGACTTCGTCCGCTGACGTCGCTCGCTGACTGACATTCGCTGACCTCGCTGTGCGCCCCGGGAACCGGGCGTGCACAGCGAGGTCAGTTCGTGTGTGGGGCAATCTCACACGGGTGAGCGCGTGCGGCACCGCCGAATCCACACGGCACTCTGCGATAATGGCCGGGTGCACAACTACCGTGATGAAGGCATCGTGCTCCAGGGGCACAAGCTCGGCGAGGCCGACCGCATCGTCACCGTGCTCACCCGCAGCCACGGTCTCATCCGCGCCGTCGCGAAGGGAATCCGCCGCACGAAGTCACGATTCGGCTCCCGCCTCGAACCCTTCATGCTCGTCGACCTGCAGTGCCACGTCGGCCGCAGCCTCGACATCGTCACCCAGGTCGAACTCGTCGAACCCTTCGCCGCCGGACTCGGAGCCGACTACGATGCCTACTCGGCCGCCTCGGTGATGGCCGAGACCGCCGCCGGCATCACCGAAGTCGAGACCCACACCCGGACCCATTTCCTCCTCCTCGTCTCCGCGATCCGCTCCCTGTGCAAAGGCGAACACCCGCCGAGGCTGTCCCTCGACGCGTATCTGCTGCGGGCGATGTCCGTGGCCGGGTGGGCGCCGAGCCTGCTCGACTGCGCCCAGTGCGGCCAGCCGGGTCCGCACCGCGCCTTCTCGGCATCCCTCGGCGGAGCCGTCTGCACGAACTGCCGTCCCTCGGGGGCGGCACTGCCCGACACCGATGCGCTCGAGCACATGGCCGCTCTGCTCTCAGGTGACTGGGAGAGCGCGGAAGCCACCGACCTGCACGACCAGATGGACGGCTCCAAGCTCGTCTCCGACTGGGTGTCGTGGCACCTCGAGCGCAACATCCGATCGTTGAGAGTCCTGGAGAGCACATGAGCTACCCCGCACCACCGGCGCACCCCAGCGGAGCCCGGGCACCGCGCATCGACAAGAAGTTCGTGCCCGATCATGTGGCTATCGTCATGGACGGCAACGGCCGCTGGGCGAATCAGCGGGGACTGCCGCGCACCGAGGGGCACAAGGCCGGCGAAGCTTCACTGCTCGATGTCATCCACGGCGCCATCGAGATCGGCGTCGACTACCTCTCCGCCTATGCGTTCTCCACCGAGAACTGGAAGCGCTCACCCGAAGAGGTGCGCTTCCTCATGGGGTTCAACCGCGACGTCATCCGGCGCCGTCGCGATGAGCTCAACGAACTCGGAGTCCGCATCGTGTGGGCAGGACGCCCCGGCAGGCTGTGGCGGTCGGTCATCTCCGAACTCGAGACCGCCGCCGAGATGACCAAGCACAACACAGGCCTGGTCCTCCAGTTCTGCGTCAACTACGGGGGTCGGTCCGAGATCATCGACGCGATCAATGAGATCACCGCCGAGGTGGCTGCGGGGAAACTCAAGCCCGGCAAGGTGAGCGAGAAGACCGTGCGATCGCGTCTCTACGCACCCGAAGTCCCCGACGTCGACCTGTTCCTGCGGTCATCGGGGGAGCAGCGGACCTCGAACTTCCTGCTCTGGCAGTCGGCCTATGCCGAGATGGTCTTCCAGGACGTGCTCTGGCCCGATGTCGACCGCCGCACCCTGTGGGCGGCCATCGAGGAGTACGCCCGACGCGACCGTCGCTTCGGCGGGGCCGTGGACACCCCCACCGCCTGAGCGGTCGGCTCGCCGCCGACGGCAACGACCCCGATACACGGCGACGGCCCCAACACACGGCGACGGCCCCAACACACGGCGACAGCAACCCCGGCATGGCTACACGGTAACCCCGGCATGCCGAAAGAAACCTGGCACAGCAACGGCCCCGCAGCGCGATGCTGCGGGGCCGTTGATCTCGTGCCGGAACCAAAGCTCAGGGAGCGGTCCTCAGACCGGAACCCGAGCTCAAGTTCAGGCCCGAGGAGCTTCCTGTGTGGGACTCAGTAGCGGTCGCGGGGACGGTCGCTGCCGCCGCGTCCGCCGCCACCGAACTTCTTGCCGCCTCGGCGATCGCCGCGGAAGTTGCGGTCATCACCGGGCTGCTTGTCGAAGTTGCGCTTCTTGAACGGGCGTCCCGGACGACCCGAATCCGGACGGATGTCGATGGGCCGACCCTGGATCTCGGTGTGTGAGAGCTTGCGCAGCACGGAGGGATCGAGGTCCTTGGGCAGATCGACCAGGGTGTGGTTCGACCGGATGTCGATGTGGCCGATCTGCTTCGAGGTGATGCCACCCTCGTTCGCGATGGCACCGACGACGGCGCCGGGCTGCAGGCGCTCATTGCGTCCCACGGCCAGACGGTAGGTGGTCATGTTCTCATCGCGCTGACGAGGTCCGCGCTCCTTGCGGCCGCCATCACGTCCGCCGTCGCGGTCGCGTACCGGCTTGCCGCGAGCAGGCTCGGGCATCGGTTCGGCCTTGAGGGAGTTCGACTCGAGGACCAGCGAAGCCAGGGCCGCGGCGACGGTCGCTGCAGGAACGTCGCGGGAGAGCTCGTAGCCTTCGATGACCGCGGAGAGCTCGGTCAGATCGGTCGTGGCGAGCACATCGTCGATGCGCTTGGTGAACTTCTCCACACGGGTGTTCGTCAGCTGTTCGACGCTGGGCATGGTCAGCGGTTCGACCTTCTGCTTCGTCGCCCGCTCGATGGAGCCGAGCAGACGCTGCTCGCGCGGGGTGACGAAGAGGATCGCCTCGCCCGAGCGTCCGGCGCGGCCGGTCCGGCCGATGCGGTGGACGTAGGACTCGGTGTCGTGCGGAATGTCGTAGTTGACGACCAGTGAGATGCGCTCGACGTCGAGGCCGCGGGCGGCGACATCGGTGGCGACGAGGATGTCGATCTTGCCTTCGCGGAGCATGTCGATCGTGCGCTCACGGGCCTGCTGGGGGATGTCGCCGTTGATCGCCGAGGCCTTGAACCCGCGAGCACGCAGCTTCTCCGCCAGCTCTTCGGTCGCCTGCTTGGTGCGCACGAACATGATGATGCCCTCGTACTCCTCGACTTCGAGGATGCGGGTCAGGGCGTCGAGCTTGTGGGAGTGCTGGACCATGAAGTAGCGCTGGCGGATGTTCGCGCCGGTCTGCGACTTCGATGCGACGCGGACCTCTTCGGGATTGTTGAGGTACTTGCCGGTCAGGCGGTGGATCGAGGTCGGCATGGTCGCGGAGAAGAGCGCCACCTGACGCGAATCGCCGGACTGGCTGAAGATCTCCTCGATGTCCTCGGCGAAGCCCATCTTGAGCATCTCGTCGGCCTCATCGAGGATGAGGTGCTGGAGGCTGCCGAGCTTGAGGGAGCCCTTCTTGAGGTGGTCGATGACGCGACCGGGGGTACCGACGACGACCTGGGCTCCGCGCTTGAGTCCGGCCAGCTGCGGGCCGTAGGACTGTCCGCCGTAGATGGGGAGGACGGAGAAGTCGTCGAGGTTCGTCGCATAGGAGGTGAACGCCTCGGCGACCTGGATCGCGAGCTCACGGGTCGGGGTGAGCACGAGGGCGAAGGGGCCGTCGTTGGCACGACCCGCCTCGGCGAGGTGGGACAGGGCCGGCAGCGCGAACGCTGCGGTCTTGCCGGTACCGGTCTGGGCCAGGCCGATGACGTCGCGGCCATCGGTCAGTGCCGGGATGGTCGCCGCCTGGATCGGCGTCGGGGTCTCGTAGCCCTGAGCCTCGACGGCCTTGAGGACGAGCGGGTGCAGGTTCAGCTCGGAGAATTTCGGTGTGGTCGGTTCGTCGGTCGTGGACACATCGGTCATGAGTTTTCTCTCTCACGTCGGCACACACTTGATCGCAGATGACTGTAGTGGCGATCTACCCTGCGGCCGCTTGTGCAATCATCGTGAGCAATCCGGGCCGAAACCGTAGAGATCCAAGTTCTGACTTGGACAGACGCTGTAAACCGTCATTACGGAGAAAGGTTTGGGTGTGATTCGATTCTACATGCTCGACCCGCGCCGAGGTGGTTCCGGGCCCTCGGGGAAGGTGTGAGTTCCGTCGCCTCCCGACAATAGCGGCGAGGTCCCGTCCGGGTGCGGATAACCGATAGGCTTGTCGTGCGAGCCACGGCAGCCGGCCGTCGGCGAACTACCCCAAGGAGAGAACATCGTGGCACAGTCCAAGTTGGATGCCGTCATCGCGTTGGCCAAGCGCAGAGGATTCGTCTTCCAGGCCGGAGAGATCTACGGCGGGTCCAGGTCGGCATGGGACTACGGTCCGTTGGGGGTCGAACTCAAGGACAACATCAAGGCCCAGTGGTGGCAGAACTTCGTCCGCGGCCGCGAGGACGTCGTCGGCCTCGACTCCTCGATCATCTTGCCCAAGCGGGTGTGGGAGGCTTCCGGTCACGTCGAGACCTTCGTCGATCCGCTCGTCGAATGCCTCAACTGCCACAAGCGCCACCGCGAGGACCACCTCGTCGAGGCCTATGAGGCGAAGAACAAGAAGGCCCCTGAGAACGGCATGGGCGACATCGTCTGCCCCGACTGCGGCACCCGCGGACAGTGGACCGAACCGCAGGAGTTCTCCGGTCTGGTCAAGACCTTCCTCGGCCCCGTCGACTCCGAATCCGGACTGCACTACCTGCGTCCGGAGACTGCGCAGGGCATCTTCGTCAACTTCAACAATGTGCTCACCGCAGCCCGGAAGAAGCCGCCGTTCGGCATCGGCCAGATCGGCAAGGCCTTCCGCAACGAGATCACCCCGGGCAACTTCATCTTCCGCACGCGCGAGTTCGAGCAGATGGAGATCGAGTACTTCGTCCACCCGGACGAGGCCGACGACTACTACCGCCAGTGGGTCGAAGCCTGCTGGGACTGGTTCATCGACCTCGGCATCTCCGAGGACAACGTGCGCCGCCTCGACGTGCCCGAAGACGACCGTGCCCACTACTCTTCGGGCACCATCGACGTCGAATACCGGTTCGGCTTCCAGGGCTCCGAATGGGGCGAGCTGATGGGCGTGGCCAACCGCACCGACTACGATCTGGGCACCCACACCGAGCTGTCGGGGGCGAAGCTGCAGTACTTCGATCAGGCCAGCGGCGACCGCTATACCCCGTACGTCATCGAACCCTCCTTCGGCCTCACCCGGTCGATGATGGCCTTCCTCATCGACGCCTACACCGAGGATGAGGCACCGAACACCAAGGGCGGAGTGGACAAGCGCATCGTGCTCAAGCTCGATCCGCGTCTGGCCCCGGTCAAGGCCGCCGTGCTGCCTCTGAGCCGGAACGAGAAGCTCTCCCCGCAGGCCAAGGAGCTCGCCGCCCGGCTGCGCAAGCGCTGGAACATCGACTTCGACGACGCGGGTGCGATCGGTCGTCGTTACCGCCGACAGGACGAGGTCGGCACCCCGCTGTGCATCACCTTCGACTTCGACTCCCTCGAGGACTCCGCGGTCACCATCCGCAAACGTGATGACATGAGCCAGGAGCGCGTCAGCCTCGACCAGGTGGAGGCCTACCTGGCCGAGCACCTCGGCGGAGCCTGACCCTCCCACTGCTACCCGACGGCGGCCCAGCCACCTGGCGCCAGGTGGCTGGGCCGCCCTCGGGTAGCACCAACATCGGTCGACGTCTCAGCTCGATCAGCCACTGATTGAAGGTCCGCCATGCATATGACGCTCCACCGCGAACCTCGGGCCTCTGCTCGGGTTCGTCTGATCATGATCGTGTGCCTGGTCCCTCTGGTCCTGACCACGATCGTCGGGCTGTTCCTGCTGTGGCCGGACGGGCCGGACAAGGACCTGCCCGGCGGGGGACCGACGACGAACTCGGCCGAGGGCGTCTCCGACACCGAGGCGAGAGTCACCGCGGTGGACGCCTCGGACTGCGGTCCCGGTGAGACGGATCCGATGCTCCAGGCCGACTGCATGACCTTCCAGGCCGAAGCCGACGGCCACGAGGGAAGCCTGTACGTGACTCCCGATGCGATCAAGTCCGGGATCGGCGTCGGCGACGTGGTCAAGGTCCTCGACTTCACCGAGTCTCCGGACCGCGCCGAGACCGGTACGGACTTCGTCTTCATCGACTATGACCGCGATGTGCCGATCCTCGCCCTGGCGATCATCTACGGGGTCGTCGTCCTCGTCGTCGCCGGTTTCCGGGGCTTGAGAGCGCTGGTCGGCCTCGGCTTCGCCGGAGTCGTGCTGCTGGTGTTCATGCTTCCCGCGATCCTCGACGGCAAACCCCCGGTGCTCGTGGCCATGATCTCGGCGAGCGCGATCATGCTCATCGCCCTCTATCTCGCGCACGGCATCTCGACGCGGACGACGACGGCTCTGTTCGGCACGGTGCTCGGCATCATCCTCACCGGCGTCCTCGGGGCCTGGATGACCTCGTGGGCGAGCCTGGGCATCGCCTACACCGAGGACGGGTTCCTGCTCGCGGACACCACGGATCTGTCTATGACCGATCTCATCGTCTGCGCGATCCTCGTGACCGGCCTCGGCGTGCTCAACGATGTGACGATCACCCAGGCCTCGGCGGTGTGGGAGCTGGCGACAGTGGCCCCGAACCTCAAGCCCGGGCAGCTCTTCGCCCGCGCGATGCGGATCGGCCGCGACCATATCGCCTCGACCGTGTACACGATCACCTTCGCCTATGTCGGATCGGCGCTGACGACGCTCATCATCGTCTCCGCCTACGATCAGTCGTTCTTCGAGACGCTGACGCTGGGGGAGATGTCGATCGAGGTCGTGAGCATCCTCGTGTGCTCGATCGGCCTGGTCGTCGCGATCCCGCTGACCACCGGCCTCGGCGTGCTCGTGGTGCGCTCGGGCCTGCGCCCGCCGCGTGAACCTCTGCCCGAGGACGAACTCGCGGCCGTCGGCGTCGGCGGCGCCGTGATGGCCGCGACGGCTGTCGACGCCGAGGCGGTTCCGCCGGCCAGGGAGCACGCGGGCTCGGAGTCGTTCCGAGCGCCATCAACGTCAGACTCGGCAGCACGGGCCAGCACCAGCACCGAGGCGGTCCCGCCAACTGCGGAGCGGGTGGGCCGGCAATCGCCACCAGCGCCATCAACGTCATCCTCGGCGCGATCGTCGTCGGAGGAGCCGCCGCTGACCAGACGGGAGCTGCGCCGGCGCGAGCGCGATTCGGATCGCTGAGCACGGCTACGCACCACCCCGCCACGCGTCATACTTGCGGCCGTGCCGATGCACGGTGCTCACGCAGCCGCGCGCTGGTACGTAGTCGCGTGCTCCAGCTTGCCAGAAGTCCCAGTGACGTGAACTAGTCCATGACAGTGGGTCTTCAGGCAAGCTGCTAGGCGCAGATGCGCTGCCAGGCGCGGAGAAGCTGCCCGCAAGGACGCACACGACTGCTAAGCGCGGACGCGAAACGGCCCCGACTCCTCGGAGAGGAATCGGGGCCGTCGAAGACGCACTCGGCAGCGCAACGTGAGTCCGTACCCGTACCGTGAGACCGGAGCGGAATCAGCGCTGCCGAGCCGAGCAGCGCCGGATCAGAACATCGTCCAGGCCTCGGTGAGGACGCTGCGGATGATCTGCTCCATCTCGTCGAACTCGGCCTGACCCACGGTCAGCGGGGGCGAGAGCTGGATGACCGGGTCTCCGCGGTCGTCGGCGCGGCAGTACAGGCCGTTCTCGTACATCTTCGCCGAGACGAAGTTCTTGAGGATCCGCTCCGACTCCTCCTCGGTGAAGGACTCCTTTGTGTCGCGATCCTTGACGAGCTCGATGCCGTAGAAGAATCCCTCACCGCGGACGTCGCCGACGATCGGCAGATCCTTGAGCTTCTCGAGCGTGAACTTGAACGCCGCAGCATTCTCATGCACGTGATCGTTGAGCTTCTCGGACTCGAACACGTCGAAGTTCGCCATCGCTGCGGCACAGGCGACGGGGTGCCCGCCGAAGGTGTAGCCGTGGTAGAAGGTCTCTTCGCCGCCGGGGCCGAAGGGCTCGAACAGACGATCCGAGGCGACCATCGCACCCAACGGGGCATAACCGGAGGTGATGCCCTTGGCCGAGGTGATGATGTCGGGGACGTAGCCGAAGTCGTTGCAGGCGTACATGTCGCCGATGCGACCATAGGCGCAGATCGTCTCGTCCGAGACCAGGAGCACGTCGTACTCGTCGCAGATCTCGCGGACGCGGTCGAAGTATCCCGGAGGCGGCGGGAAGCAGCCACCGGAGTTCTGCACCGGCTCGAGGAAAACGGCGGCAACCGAATCGGCACCCTCGAATTCGATGGCTTCGC
Source organism: Brevibacterium sp. CCUG 69071 (assembly GCF_021023135.1). Classification (GTDB taxonomy): domain Bacteria; phylum Actinomycetota; class Actinomycetes; order Actinomycetales; family Brevibacteriaceae; genus Brevibacterium. The sequence continues at coordinate 942,728 of NZ_PGFV01000001.1, read as the reverse complement.
CGATGCGATCGGCGGCCCAGCGGCCGAAGGCCTTCTCATCGTGGGCGTAGGGCTCGGGCGAACGGTAGAAGTTCGTGTTCGGGACCTTCATGGCACCGGGCACCAGCGGAGCGAACTGCTCGCGCAGACCGGGCAGGGACGTCACGGACAGTGCCCCGTGCGGAGTGCCGTGGTAGGCGGTCGCACGCGAGATGATCTTGTGCTTGCCCGGCTTGCCGGTGAGCTTGAAGTAGTTCTTCGCCAGCTTCATCGCCGACTCCACGGAGTCGCCGCCGCCGGAGGTGAGGAAGACGCGGTTGAGATCGCCCGGCGCGAAGCTGGCCAGGCGTTCGGAGACCTCGATGGCCTGCGGGTGGGCGAAGGACCACAGCGGCATGAACGGCAGCTTCAGGGTCTGGTCGTACATCGCCTTGGCGATCTCCTCACGACCGTGACCCACCTGGACCGTGAACAGTCCGGCAAGGCCGTCGAGGTACTTCTTGCCCTTGTCGTCGAAGATGTGGTGGCCTTCGCCGCGAACGATGACCGGCGCCTCTCCACCATTGAACAGTGACTGGTGCGGAGCCATATGCATCCACACGTTGTTGCGGATGGCATCCTGATAAGGAGTGCCAGCCCTCGTGACATTGTCTGTCATCGTGTCCCCCAATTGTATTTCTGCTTTTCCAGTGAGAGGTACATGAAGAGCTCCGTGTCCACGACGGCGTCGATGGAGCGGAGTTCCTCGTTGACGAATTCGATCAGGTGTCGATCCGATTCGCATACGATCTCGACGAGGATGTCGAACGACCCAGCGGTGACGACGAGATAGTCGATCTCGTCGTAGCCGTGGAGCCTGTCGGCGACCTTCGAGATATCGCCGCGCACCTTCAGGCCGACCATGGCCTGTCGGGCGAAGCCCAAGCTCAGCGGATCGGTGACGGCGACGATCTCCATCACACCGGAATCGATGAGCCTGGAGACCCGCTGTCGCACGGCGGCTTCGGAGAGCCCGACGGACTTGCCGATGGCGGAGTATGACCTGCGTCCGTCATGCTGGAGTTCGACGATGATCGCCTTGGATTTCTCGTCGAGGTTGCCCAGTCGGGAACTGCCTCCGTTCGGCGCCGATTGCGCCATCTTTCACCTCCGTGATTTGGGTCTCAACCCAATCTAACATGGAATTCGTCGGAATGCGCACCTCGTCATGCGGATTCAGTCGAATCGTAAAATGTTTGATTCCGGATTCGTCAGAATTTCGCGATCTCACACTCGACAACACGCGTAGCCGCAGTGATTGACACGATGTGATCGCGATCACCACACTGAAGGTATGAATGAGGGTGAGCTGTTCTACGCGCCAGAAGACAATCGGCCCGATGTCCACGGCATGCGCCCCGGAGCCGAACAGGGCACGGCGGGACAGGAAGTCAGAGCGCGCGTCCAGCCCACCCCGGGCGAGGTCGACACGATCGGCGCCGCCGACCTCGCGTTCTCCCCGGAGGAGTACCTGGGGCGAATCGCCTCGGTGCGCAATCGCATGGTCGACCAGGGGCTCTCGGCCCTGATCGTCACCGACCCCGCCAACATCTACTATTTGACCGGCTACAACGCCTGGTCGTTCTACACCCCGCAACTCCTCTTCGTGCCCGCCTCGGGACCGATGACGCTGTTCACCCGCGATATGGACGCCCGCGGTGCCACCCACACCTCCTGGCTGCCGCCCGAGGACATCGTCGGCTACCCCGAACGCTACGTGCACCGCCCTCATATCCATCCCTTCGACTGGGTCGCCTTCGCGCTGCGCCAACGCTGGGAGGTCGCCCGGGCGTCGACATCACCGGTGGGAGTCGAGATGGACTCCCACTTCTTCTCCCCGCGCGCCTTCCGGGCGCTCGTCAACGGCGTTCCGGAGTGGCGGCTGGTCGACTCCTTCGAACTCGTCAACTGGATCCGAGCCATCAAATCACCCGCCGAGGTGGCCCTCATGCGCAAGGCCGCGACCGTGACCACGGCGGCCATGGATGCGGCCCTGGGTGCGGTCGGCGTCGGTGTCGGGCAGAACGAGGTCGCCTCGGCGATCTCTGCCGCGCAGGCCAAGGGCGGGGGAGGCGTGACCGGCGACTACCCGGCGATCGTGCCGCTGATGCCCACCGGTGAGAGTGCTGACACCCCGCATCTGAGCTGGACGGAGCGGAAGTTCCTCGCCGACGAGGCGGTGAGCATCGAGCTCGCCGGCGTCCACCGCCGCTACCACGTTCCGCTGGCCAGGACCGCGGTCACCGGCACCCCGAAGCAGGAGCTGATCCGGTTGGAGGGTGTGGTCGCCGAGGCGCTGGCCGCGGTGCTCGAGGTCGCCGCACCCGAGGTGCCGACGGCCGAGCTGGCCCGTACCTGGAATCGCGTGCTCGCCCTGTCGGGTCTCGAGAAGCCCAGCCGCCTCGGCTATTCGATCGGCATCGGCTACCCGCCCGACTGGGGCGAGCGGACGATCTCGATCCGGACGGAGGACGACCAGTACCTCGAGGCCGGCATGGCCTTCCACCTCATCTGCGGCATGTGGATGAACGGCTACGGCTACGAGCTCTCCGAGTCGATCCTCATCACCGACACCGGCTGCGACACCTTCACCGGCTTCCCGCGCGAGATCATCCGCGTCTAGACCGCGAACTGGATCCACAGGCCGAGGGCGAGGGCGTTGAGTGCGGACACGGTCAGTGCCCGACCCTGCACCCAGGTGACGTCATTCGCCGAGGTGGGGGCCGAGGAATCGGCCATCTGCACGGCCATCGCCACGCGTGGGGGCGCGGCCAGAGCGGCCAGCGAACCGGCCGCATTGCCCGCGGCGATGACCGGCATCGAGGACACATGGGACGAGGTGGCGACGGCGTCGAGGGTGCCCGTGAACATCGAGTTCGCCCCGGTGTTCGATCCTGTGAGCACGGCCCCGGCTGCCGTCAGCCACGGAGTCAGCAGCACGAGGCCCGCGGGCAGCAGCGAGCCGATCGCCTCGCTCATGCCCGAGGTCGTCATCAGCCAGCCCATGAACATGAACGCCGCCGTCCCTGCGCCGATGGGCAGCCAGGAGCGGGAGGCCGAGGTGGCCACGCTGCGCCGTGCGGGGACGCGGAAGGCCGCGATCACACACGCCATCGCCAGCCAGAACGGGGGAGAGGCGAGGATCTGCGTGAGCAGGTTGGGCACGGCGGAGTGCAGCGCGCGGGCCAGGAGCAGGCCGATCGTCAGGGTTGCGTAGGGCAGGACGGCGAGTCCGAGGCTGCGGGTCAGACTCGATCGGCGGGCGCGGAGGATGAAGAGGGTGCCGAGTGCGACGATGACGATGAGCGAGCCGATGATCCCGGCCGGAGCCATGCCGACGACGTAGCTCGCACCCAGGATGCCGACCCACATCAGGCCGGCGGACGCGATGACACCGAGCGCAGAGACCAGACCGGGGCGCATGATGAGCAGCACCGAGATGGTGACGATGACGACGGGGATCGCATTGAGCCAGGCGGTGGCCAGTCCCAGCTCATCGACGTCCAGGTTCGCCAGCGCCGCCGCGACCGTGGTACCCGGACCGAGGGCTCCCCAGGGCACGGCGATCAGCCCAAGGAGGCCGAGGATCGCCGACTGGCGCAGCGAGCAGCCGAGATGACGCAGCACCGGGACGCCGATCGTGACCCCGATGCCGAAGCCGGTGACGGATTCGGCGAAGGGCACGATGCCGAAGACCACGAGAGCCACGCCGAAGGAGCGGCTGGGAGCCAGCGATTCAACCCAGGTTGAGATCTCCGTCATCGATCCGGCCGCCTCGAGGAGCCGGGCCAGGGTCATGCCGAAGAGGAGGATCAGTGCGACCTCGAGGATGAGCGGGAAGTAGTCAGCACCGGCCTCCACCAGCGCCGAGGCGGGGGTGGGGTAGAAGACTGCGAGCACGATTCCGGCAGCGACGGCTCCGGCGAGGGCCGCGATCCACGAACTCTGCTTGAGCAGCAGCAGGACGATGGCCAGGAGGATGGGAATGAGAGCCGACATCGCCGCCATGATCGTCAATCTCCTTTGGTGGAAGTAGATCTACTATCCAAGAATATACTATGATGTGACGATGGCGAAGACAGAGGATCTCGGGGCGCGGGTGTTCGGTGCGCGGATCAGGGCCCGCCGCAAGTACAACGACCTCACTCTCAACGAACTCGCGATCCGGGCCGGCCTCTCACGGGCGGCCCTGTCCAAGATCGAACGCGGTGAACAGGACACCTCGGTGTCCAACGCGATGGGACTCTCGCGTGCCCTCGGCGTCGACGTGGGGGAGCTGCTGGCCGCCCCCGAGGTGGTCATCACCCGCAGCGACGCGATCACCTCGAACACCTCCTACGGTACGGGCACCTGGCGACGTGACCTCCCGGCGCCGCAGGAGAACATGGAGGTCGTCCACTACAAGCTCGACCCGCACAGCGAGACCGCGTCGTTCGCCGCCCACCGCAGCGGCTCCCGCGAGACCTTCTTCGTCCTGGCCGGCAGCATCGAGATCGTCACCATCGACCGCCGCACCACTCTGCATGCTGGGGACTGCGCGCAGGCACCGGGCGATGTGCCCCACCAGCTGTCGAACCCCGGCGATCGGCCCGCCGAGCTCATGCTCGTCATCGTCTGAGGCCACGTGTCATCGTCAGAGACCGTGCGTCGTGGTCTGAGGCCACGCGCCATCGTCAGAGACCGTGCGTCGACGAACCCGACGAGGCGGGCCTCTTGTGTGGGCGACCGGGCCTGTACTTGCCTGCGGCCTTGACGTGCCTTGTCAGCCTCGGGCATCCTTGAGCTGACCCATTCCCGGCGAAGGACCTCCTCGACGTGAAGTAACTTCTCATTTCCGTGAACTGCGGGTGCTGCGGACCCGCGACGCAACTCTGCGCACGAAATGAGGACACTCATGCCTTCTGCCATCTCCATCTCCGGACTCGGATACCGCCTCGGCGACGATACCGAGGTCCTTGGCGGTCTCACCGCCACCATTCCCACCGGCCTCGTCGGTCTCGTCGGCGACAACGGGGCGGGAAAGTCCACTCTCGCCAGGCTGATCGTCGGAGAACTCCGGGCGACGACCGGGACCATCAGCGGCGCGAGCGGTGCCGTCTACATCGATCAGCTCCTCCCACACGCGAAGGACACCGTCGCCGAAGCGCTCGGCATAGCCTCCGTGAGAACTGCCCTGGCGACAGCACTGGCCGGGACCGCCGAGACCCGCGAGTTCGAGATCATCGGCGATGACTGGGACATCGAGGAACGTGCACTGAGCGCCCTGGCAGATGTCGATCTCGCGCTCACGGCCGCCGAACTCGACCGGCGACTCTCGACGTTCTCGGGCGGTCAGGCCATGCGCGTGGGACTCGCCCGGGCCGCTATGGCCGAAACGAACTGGCTGATCCTCGATGAGCCCAGCAACAACCTCGACGGTTCCGGGCGCGCCATGCTCGTGAGCCTGCTGCGGTCCCGCAGAGGTCCCACGTTGGTCATCTCCCATGATCGGGATCTGCTCGAATCGGTCGACTCGATCGTCGAGATGACGGATCGGCTGCGCGTCTACGGCGGCAACTTCGACGATTACGTGTCGATGGTCGCCGCCGAGGAGGAGGCGAAGCGACAAGACGTCGTCGATGCGAAGAAGTCACTGGCCATCGAGAAACGACAGCGGATCGAACTCGAGACGAAGCTCGCCCGCGCCGACCGCAAGGCCGCGAAGGACAAGGAGAACAAGCGCCGACCGAAGATCGCGATGAACGGACTGACGAACTTCGCGGAGAAGTCAGCGGCGAAGCGACGCGGTGACAAGGCCGCCGACGAGGCGAAGGCGAGCTCCGAGTTCGATGCCGCCAAGGACGCGCTCCGGCGCGACGCCCAGATCCGCCTGGACCTGCCCGAGACGGTCGTGCATTCGGCCAAACGTGTCCTCGAGATCACCTCGGCGGTGCTCGAACGTCCGCGACTACTCGTCGGACCCGAACGGGTGCGGCTGACCGGTCCCAACGGTGCCGGCAAGTCGACGCTGCTCGCCGCGCTCCTCGACCGGCGGGAGACCGGCGCGCCGGTCCGGGAGCTCTTCGGGGACCTGGAGATCCGCACGCAGGTGCCCGTCGCCCACCTCGACCAGCAGTACCGGCTGCCCGGGGACCTGAGCGTCATGGATGCGGTCCGTGCGGGCAATCCGGGACTCGATCCGCATCGGGTCCACGAGGTGATGGCGGCGATGGGCCTGCGCGCCGGCCGGACCTCGCAGCTGTGCTCGACGCTCTCGGGCGGAGAGCGGTTCCGTGTGGCGTTGGCCGGGAGTCTGCTTCAGGACCCTGCCCCGCAGCTGCTCGTCCTCGACGAGCCCGGCAACAACCTCGACCTGTCCTCGCTCACCGCGCTGGTCACCGCGCTCGAGGGATTCGGCGGGGCGATGATCGTCGTCACCCACGACGATCGCCTCGCCGAGGATCTGGGCCTGGAAGTCGAATGGGACGTGCGGGAATTTCTGCGCGTCGAGGCGGTTGATGATGACGGAGGAGACGATGCGGGAGTGCGGAGACGCCGGTACGACGATGGGCGAGGAGGCGGCGATGGAGGCCTTGACGATCATGCCGAGAGGGGCGCAGATGTCGGATTTTGACGGCTTTGGGATAATGTCATGGTGAGTGTCATCAGTGCCAACCCAGAAACCGTGTCCCCGACCGCCGCAGCGCCCCTGCGCATCGGTCCCATCGAGCTGTCCTCGCCGGTCGTGCTCGCTCCGATGGCGGGGATCACGAACACCGCCTTCCGCAGGCTCTGCCGCGAGTACGGTGCCGGTCTCTACGTGACCGAGATGGTGACATCCCGGGCGCTCGTCGAGCGGAGCCCCAAGAGCATGCGCATCATCGCCCACGAACCCTACGAGACCCCACGCTCGGTCCAGCTCTACGGCGTCGACCCGGTGACCATCGGCCAAGCGGTGCGGATGCTCGTCGAGGAGGATCGGGCCGATCACATCGACCTCAACTTCGGCTGCCCCGTGCCCAAGGTCACCCGCAAGGGCGGCGGCTCGGCGCTGCCCTGGAAGCAGGACCTGTTCACCGCCATCGTCACCACCGCCGTGAACGAGGCCTCCCGCGGCGGGATCCCGGTGACGGTGAAGATGCGCAAAGGCATCGACGCCGACCACCACACCTATCTCGACGCCGGCGAGACGGCCCGCAACGCGGGTGTGGCCGCGGTGGCCCTGCACGGGCGCACGACCGCTGACCTCTACTCCGGAAAAGCCGACTGGGACGCGATCGCCCGGCTCAAGGACCACCTCGGCGACACCGTTCCGGTGCTGGGCAACGGCGACATCTTCGCCGCGGAGGACGCGCTGGAGATGATGAGCCGCACCGGCTGCGACGGTGTCGTCATCGGCCGCGGCTGCCAGGGTCGCCCCTGGCTCTTCGGTGACCTCGCCAATGCACTCAGCGGCAGCGGAGAACGCTACCGTCCCGGCCTCGCCGAGGTGGCCCAGGCGGTCTACAAGCACGGTCAGTACCTCGTCGACTACTACGGCGACGAATTCTACGGCGTGCGCGACCTGCGCAAACACATCGCCTGGTACTTCAAGGGCTACCCCGTCGGGGGAGATCTGCGCAGCCAGCTGGCGATGGTCTCCTCCCTCGAGGAGCTCGCCGGTCTGCTCGATCAGCTCGACACGACCGCGGAGTACCCGGGAGAGGCCGCCGAGGGTTCGCGGGGTCGCACGACCCGTCCGAAGCGTCCGCATCTGCCCGAGGGGTGGCTCGATTCGCGCGTCTTCGACGCCAGCGGGAAGTCGCTGCTGTCCGAGGCCGAACTCGACATCTCGGGAGGATGACCATGTCCTTCGACGTTCACCCGCAGGCCTCGGTGCGCACGGGTGCCGTGGCCGTCTATTCGGCTCGGGACGAGGAACGGTGGGTGAGCGAGCCGGCGAAGAATCCGCGCCGATCAGCCTTCCAACGTGACCGTGCCCGGGTGCTGCACTCGGCCGGCCTGCGCCGCCTCGGCGCGAAGACCCAGGTGGTGTCCCCGGGAACGGACGATTTCGTCCGCACCCGGCTCACGCATTCCCTCGAGGTCGCCCAGGTCGGCCGCGAGCTCGCCCGTTACCTCGGCTGCGATCCCGATATCGTCGACACCGCCTGCCTCAGCCACGACCTCGGACACCCGCCCTTCGGCCATCACGGGGAGACCATCCTCGATGCCCTGTGCGCCGACATCGGCGGCTTCGAAGGCAACGCCCAGACCCTGCGTCTGGTGACCAGGATCGAACCGAAGGTCATCGCCGCCGACGGGCGCCCCGCCGGTCTCAACCTCACCCGGGCCAGCCTCGACGCGTTGACGAAGTACCCCTGGTCGCGCAGCGAAGCCTCGACCGGACGACGCGATTCGGGAGTCCGGAAATTCGGTGTCTACGACGACGACACGGCGGTGTTCGACTTCTACCGGGCGGGCATCGCCAACGGCAGGAAGTGCCTCGAGGCGCAGGTCATGGACCTCGCCGACGACATCTCCTATTCGGTCCACGACGTCGAGGACGCCGTCGTCGCCGGCCACCTGCACCTGAGTGAGTTCACCGCGGATGCCCGTCGGGCCGAGCTCTTCGACATCACCCGCATGTGGTACCTGCCCGAGACGAGCGATGCGGAGATGGACAAAGCGCTCTCCCGCCTGCAGGCGGCCGCCTATTGGCCGGCGGAGACCTTCGACGGCTCCCGTCGGGTGCAGGCGAGCCTCAAGCACATGACCAGTCAGCTCATCGGCCGGTTCATCGGTGCCGCCGAGGCGGCCACTCGTGAGGAGTACGGCTGGGAGCCGCTGGCGAGGTACTCGGCGTCCCTCGTCGTGCCCGAGCAGACCGGAATCGAGATCGCGGTGCTCAAAGGCATGGCGACGCTGACCGTGATGGTCGCCGAGGACCGACTGCGCCTCCATGACATCCAGTCCGCCGTGATCACCGAGCTCTCGCAGTGGTACGCGGAGAAGCCTGGCCGCATGGACCCGATGTTCGCCGCCGACCATGCCGAAGCCGCCGATGACGCCGCCAGGCTGCGGGTCATCGTCGATCAGATCGCCTCTCTGACCGACCATTCCGCGTGGGCGCTCTACCATCGGCTCAAGGCCGGCGAGGGAGATCGACTCTAGACCATGGCCGGACTGATCAAGCGCGAGGACATCGACGAACTCCGCTCGCGCACCCGCATCGACGAGGTCATCGGCGATTTCGTCACGCTCAAGACCGCCGGAATCGGTTCCCTCAAGGGGCTGTGCCCCTTCCACGACGAGAAGACGCCCTCGTTCACCGTCCGACCCCAGGTGGGAATGTACCACTGCTTCGGGTGCGGGGAGTCCGGCGACGTCTTCACCTTCCTGCAGAAGGTCGAACAGCTCAGCTTCGTCGAGGCGGTCGAGACCCTGGCCGGCAAGATCGGCATGCACCTGCGCTACGAAGACGGCAAAGGCCCGGACCGGGAACAGGCGAGCAGAAGGCAGCGGCTGCTCGAGATGCACGAGGTGGCCGAACGCTTCTTCGCCGAATCCCTCGAATCCGAGGCCGGCACGATCGGCCGGGACTTCCTCTCCGGACGCGGATTCCCACCGGCCTCGAGCAGGCAGTTCGGCCTCGGCTTCGCACCGAAGTCCTGGGACGCCCTGACAAGTCACCTCGGCCGTGCCGGATTCAGCGAGGAGGAGATCCTCGCCGGTGGGCTGGCCAGCCAGGGCAGCCGGGGGAGCTACGACCGCTTCCGCGGCCGAGTCGTGTGGCCGATCAAGGACATGACCTCGCGGACCATCGGCTTCGGCGCGCGTCGCCTCTTCGATGACGACCAGGGCCCGAAGTACCTGAATACGCCGGAGACCGCGCTCTATCACAAGAACCAGGTCCTCTACGGACTCGATCTGGCGAAGAAGGAGATCGCGAAGACGAAGCGCGTGGTCATCGTCGAGGGCTACACCGATGTCATGGCCGCGCACCTGGCAGGCGTCGGCCAGGCCGTGGCGACGTGCGGCACTGCCTTCGGGGCCGAGCATGTCAAGATCGTGCGTCGCCTCCTCGGTGATGATCCCACCGGGCAGGTGATCTTCACCTTCGACGGCGACGAGGCGGGGCAGAAGGCCGCGCTCAAGGCCTTCGAATTCGACAGCGAATTCACCGCCCAGACCTTCGTGGCCGTCGAACCCGATGGGCTCGACCCCTGCGATCTGCGGATGGAGAAGGGCGATGCGGCGCTGCGTGAGCTCGTCGACAACTGCAAACCGCTGTTCGAGTTCGTCATCACCACGGCGATCTCCCGTTTCGACCTCGATACCGTCGAGGGCCGGATCGCCGCGGTGAAGACCACCGCCGAGACGCTGACCGACATCCGCGACCGCAACAGCCTGCCCCATTACTACCGCTTCGTCGCGGGCCGCATCGGCGTCGACATCGCCGAGGTGGAGGCTGCTGTGAAGACCGCGCGCAAGCAGCCGAAGCGCAGCCAGGGCGGGCCCGCCCGTGAACCCGGGCCGGCACATTCCGCCGAACCGCCGGGGCGCGCAGCGCAGGGTCCGCAGCCCGGCCAGGCCCCGCCGAGCCAAGCTCCTCCCGGCCAGGCTCCTGCCCGGCAGACTCCGGACGGGCGAACTCCTGACGGGCAGACTCCTAGCCACCAGGCTCCCGACCGACCGGGGCCGCGAGGGCCGCAGGGAACGCCACCGGGACAGGACTCTTTCGGACGCGCTCCGCAGGGCGGGCAACAGGGACGGCCATCCGCCGGGCACGGAACAACCGGAGACCCTGCAGGGGACCGCGGCCGAGGCCTCGGTCGGTCACAGCAGGTGGGCGCACCTGGCTCCCCGGCCGGGGAAGGAGTGGGATCCGGCGAGGATCGCTCGCTCGAGTACGTCTATGAGGAGCGCCCCGACGTCTCCAACCTCTCGGCACCCATCAGCCCTGCCCGGCTGAAGACCGAGAAGGGTGTGCTCATGGTGGCACTCCAACACCCGGAACTCGTCAACGCGAAGCTCTTCGACTCGCTGTCGGCGAAGGCCTTCGAACACCCCGGGTATCGGCGGATCCAGGAGACGCTCAAACGCGCGGGTGGCCTGAAGACCGCCGGAACGGGCACAACCAGGTGGGCAGAGAGGGTCCTCGAGGTCAGCGACGACGATCTCAAGCCCTACGTCACCCAGCTGCTCGTCACTCCACTGCCGCTGGCCGAGGACACCGGCGCCGATCGCTTCGCCCGCGGGATCGTCGCCAGACTCTTCGACTATGACCTCGAACGCATCGCTAAGGAGCTCCATTCCCGACTGCAGCGGCAGGACACCACCGACACCGAGGCGCAGTCGACTCTGCTCGGTCAGCTGCAGACCCTCGAACAGCATCGAGCGAGGCTGAAGATGCTCATGTGAGCGGCCGGCTCGGAATCATCCGAGTCGGCCGTCACACCTCGGGGGCACTCTCCGAGTGAAATTATGCACAATTGCAAATTTGCAGTTGGTGAAAACTTGCATGAGATGCAAAATGGTCTCATGACCGAAAACGAATCCCTGCGCTCGCGAAAGGCGCGGCAGACCCGCAATGCCCTTCACGAGGCAGCGATCACGCGGGTGCTCGAGGACGGCCTCGAATGTGCGACGGTGGCGACCATCGCCGCAGACGCCGGCGTCTCCACCCGAACCTTCTTCAACTACTACGCCTCGAAGGAAGACGCCATCGTCGGGCTCGACCAGTCGAACATCGACGAGCAGCTCGTGCACGACTACGTCCATTCCGAGAACGGTCGCAGCGACCTGGCCAGGGACACCGCGATGTTCGTGCGAGAGGCGATGCTGATGGGCTCGATCGATCCCGAACTGCCCGCACGTCGGCGCGCACTCTTCGCCCGCTATCCCGAGCTCGTGAGCAAACGCTTCGACCGGGCCGAGGCGCTCGAAGAGCTCGTGGCCGGCCATGTGCTCGAGCGGCTGCGCTTCCTCGGGCAGGAATTCTCCAGTGAGGACTCCGCCAGACGCAGCGCCCGAATGCTCACCCAGCTCTGCCGCGTGCCGCTCAACCACGCCGGGCAGGCGATCAAGAGATCACCGGAGCTCGTTGATGAGAAGGGCGGGACCGGGGAGATCTACGAAGAGTCCCTCGGGCTCTTCCTCAAGGTCCTCGACCGTCTGTGACGGCATCACCGACCGGCACCCCCATCGACCGCCTGTAACGGCACCATCCACCGAAACACCCATCGATCGACACCCCACCGACCGTGAAACCCGAACGATTGCAATCAAGGCTGTGATGAGAAGAAACCAGGATCTGAGGACCGGGGAAATGACCGATACCGCAACAGTGAAGCCTCAACCGCCAGGCGACGCCGAACCCATGAAGACCTCGGGGATCATCCTTCTGTTCGTGGGACTGATGATCGCGATGTTCATGTTCTCCCTCAACCAGACGGTGCTGGCGACGGCGCTGCCGACGATCGTCGGCGAACTCGATGGCGTCGATCAGATGCTGTGGGTCTCGACCGCCTTCATGCTCGCCTCGACGATCATGATGCCCATCTACGGCAAGGTCGGCGACCTCTTCGGCCGCAAGCCCCTGTTCATGTTCGCCATCTGCTGCTTCCTCGCCGGCTCGGCGTTCGCTCTCATCGCCGACGCGATGCCCATGCTCATCTTCGGCCGCGTCCTTCAGGGCATCGGCGGCGGCGGAATGATGATCCTCTCGCAGTCGATCATCGCCTCGGTGGTCCCGGCCCGCGAACGCGGAAAGTACATGGGCATCATGGGCTCCGCCTTCGCTGTGTCCTCCGTGGCCGGACCGCTCATCGGCGGATGGCTGACGGAGGGTCCCGGCTGGCGCTGGGCCTTCGCGATCAACTTCCCGCTCGGCATCATCGCCCTCTTCGCGGCCGCGATCTTCCTCAAAGTCCCCAAGCACAACAAGGGCCACCGCCCGAAGATCGATGTCGGTGGCATGGCACTGGTGTCCATCGTGACCTCGTGCATCGTCCTCGTCTCCGCCTGGGGCGGACATGACTACGAGTGGGGCTCCTGGCAGATCAACGGACTCATCATCCTCGGCGCGGTGTCGATCGTCGCCTTCATCCTCGTCGAGCTCAAGGTCAGCGAACCGGTCATCCCAATGTACCTGTTCAAGAACCGGGACTTCCTGCTGTGCACGATCGCAGGTCTGTTCATCGGTGTGGGCATGTTCGGCGTCCTGTCCTACATGCCGACCTATCTGCAGATGGTCCACGGCATCGACGCCACCGTCGCCGGACTGATGATGGTGCCGATGATGGGCACGATGCTCATCTCCTCGACCCTGATCGGCTTCGTCGTCTCCCGCACCGGCAAGTACTTGAAGTACCCGCTGATGGGTGTCCTCATCATCGCCGCCTCGCTCGTCCTGCTCTCCCAGCTCAAGGCCGACAGCCCCGCCTGGGAGACCATGGGATGTCTGGCGCTGCTGGGACTCGGCCTGGGAATGAGCATGCAGACTCTCGTCCTCGTCGTGCAGAACGCGTTCCCGGTGTCCATGGTCGGCACCGCCACGGCGTCGAACAACTACTTCCGCCAGGTCGGAGCCACCCTGGGCATGGCCTTCATTGGATCGGTCTTCACCCAACGGCTGATGGACAACATCAAGGACGGAATGGGCGAGCTGATGAAGTCGGCCCCGTCGATTCCGCTGCCGAAGATGTCCTCGACCGGGCTGACGCCCAAGATCGTCGCCGACATGCCCGAGCCTCTGCACTCGCTCATCATCAACTCCTACAATGATGCTCTGGTTCCGCTCTTCCTGTGGGTCGCACCTCTGCTGGTCATCGGCTTCGCGGTCCTCTGCTTCCTGAAGAACACCCCGCTGGCGCAGACCCTCAAGACCGACACATCACAGCGTGAGCGCGTCGACATCGACGGTGAACGATCGGCTAGTGTGGGCGTGACCCCGCTGGCGAAGGAAACGATGGATGACGGTACTGACCATTCTCAACAGACCGGGAACGGACGTTCCCGCCCTGCTCACTGACCTGGGCAACCGGGAGGACGTCGAGCTTCGCATCGTCGCGGCCGAGGAGCTCGGCTCCGCGCTGCCGGGCACCGATGTCCTCCTGCAGTGGGACTTCTTCTCCACGGCACTTGCCAGTGAGTTCCACCGCGCCGATTCGCTGAGCTGGATCCATGCGGCAGCCGCCGGGGTCGACTCCCTGCTCTTCGATGAGCTCGCAGCCTCCGAGGTGGTTGTGACCAATGCGCGGGGAGTCTTCGACCGGCCGATCGCCGAGTTCGTCCTCAACTACATCCTCATGCAGGCCAAGGCCTCCGTGAAGTCGCTGAAGGATCAGCGCAGAGCTGTGTGGAATCGACGTTCGACCCGCGACCTCGCCGGGTCGAGGGCGATGATCGTGGGCACCGGAGCGATCGGACGGGCGATCGCCCGCGTGCTCACGGCCCTCGACGTCCGCGTCACCGGCGCCGGCAGCCGGGCCCGCAGCGGCGACCCCGACTTCGATGAGGTCGTCGACTCGGCTCGACTGGTCGATCATCTCACCGGCTTCGACTGGGTCATCGACGTCGCACCGCTGACGGAGCAGACCCGCGGGCTCATCGACGCCGAGGTGTTCGCCGCCATGGAACCGGATGCCTGCTTCATCAACGTCGGCCGTGGAGACACCGTCGACACTGCTGCCCTCGTCGCTGCTCTGGAGACACACAGCATCGCCGGTGCCTGCCTCGACGTCTTCGATACCGAACCGCTTCCGGCTAAGCATCCGCTGTGGCAGATGGACAATGTCATCATCACCCCGCACATGAGCGGGGACACCGACGGCTGGCGGATGCGATTGGCCGAACAGTTCCATGCACTGTTCGAGGACTACGAGGCCGGGCGTGCCTTCACCCACACGGTCGACAAGCAGCGAGGGTACGTGCGATGAGCGGCGAACACGATCCGAATCGCGAACGGGCGCTGCTGGCGCGGATCCTCGCCGAACTCATCGCCGTGCGCCGAGCTCGGCTGCTGAGCATGCTGGTGCTCGCCGGTGCGATGCTCATTGCGGGTCTCGGTGCTGCCATGCAGGCGCAGGGCGACCGTATCGACGCGGTCCTGCTGTTCTCCGCCTTCAGTCTGATCATGATCGGGATCGTCTGCGCTCTCGGGGCGATCATCGCCTGGACGCGGATCAACCGGGACATCCTCGATTCGATCGCCGCCGCGAAGCCGGCCAAAGCGAAGGCTCCGCGGACCCGCAGCGGCGGCATGGCGATCGCTATCGCCTTTGCGATCCTCGGCCTGCTCTTCGGCTGGCTGCTGTGGTCGCAGACGCCGATCCTCGCCATCGCGATCGTCATCGCCTGTGCGCTGCTGGCCTGCCTCGGACCGATCTGGGCCAATGAGCTCGAATCCGCCGATGACCGGCTTGCGGTGATGCTCGACAGCGATGACGAACTGGCCGGCCGGTTCGCCACATTCACCCCGATCTGGCTCCACGAGGCGATGGAGAACGAAGCGGAGGCGGGGGAGCGGGACTGAGCCGGTCCCGCGTCCGGCGGCCGCACCCTTGGTCCCGGCGAACCCTGCCCTCGGCGTTTTCGGCGGCCGCACGACAGAAGGCGCCTGCAGTCGATGACTGCAGGCGCCTTCTCAGCTCACGTGTCCGGACAGGGCGATCGCAGGAGATCTGCCTGGCCGGGACGGGAAGCGGTTCAGCCGCGGATCATGGGAACGCGGGAACGTCCACACCGGTCATCTTCGCCACACAGCGGACGACCTGGCAGCTGTAGCCGAACTCGTTGTCGTACCAGACATAGACGACGACACGGTCCTCATCGACGATGGTCGCCAGACCATCGACGACGCCGGCGCGCTTCGAGCCGACGAGATCGCTCGAGACCAGCTCGGGGGAGGTGACGTAGTCGACCTGGTTGCGCAGCGACGAGTGCATCGAGGTCTCGCGGAGGAAGGCGTTGAGCTCCTCGACGTCGGTGGCGGTCTCGAGGTTGAGGTTGAGGATCGCCATCGACACGTTCGGGGTCGGAACCCGGATCGCGTTGCCCGAGAGCTTGCCCTTGAGCTCGGGGAGCGCCTTGGCCACTGCCTTGGCGGCACCGGTCTCGGTGAGCACCATGTTCAGTCCGGCGGCACGTCCACGGCGCGAGCCCTTGTGGAAGTTGTCGATGAGATTCTGGTCGTTGGTGAACGAGTGCACGGTCTCGACGTGGCCGTTGCGGACGCCGAAGCGATCATGGATCGCCTTGAGCACCGGCGTGATCGCGTTCGTCGTGCACGAAGCTGCGGACATCACGGTGTCTGTGTCGAGGATCGCGGCATCGTTGACGCCGTAGACGATGTTCTTGACCTCGCCCTTGCCGGGCGCAGTGAGCAGGACCTTCGAGGCACCGGGGCAGGCGAGGTGCTTGGACAGGCCCTCCTCGTCGCGCCACTTGCCGGTGTTGTCGACGATGATCGCATCGGTGATGCCGTAGGCGGTGTAGTCGACCTGTGAGGGGTCATCGGAGTAGATGACCTGGATCAGGGTGCCGTTGGCCTGGATCGTGTTCGCCTCTTCGTCGACGACGATGGTGCCGTCGAACTTTCCGTGCACGGAGTCACGGCGGAGCAGAGAGGCGCGCTTGACGATGTCGTTCTCGCCGCCCTTGCGGACGACGATCGCACGCAGGCGCATACCGGTCCCGCCGGCACGGTCGATGAGGATCCGGGCCAGGAGACGACCGATGCGGCCGAAGCCGTAGAGGACGACGTCGCGGGACTCGCCCTCATCGACCTGAGAACCGACAATCTCGGCGAGTTCCGTGGCGAGGAATTCCTCGATCGAACCGGCAGGGTCGTCCATCTTCTCCACGAGGCGACCGAGGTCGATCCGCGCGGGACCGAGATCGAGTTCGGCCAGAGCGGTGACGATCTTGTGGGTGATCGCGATATCGAGTTCCTCGCCGAGGAAGTGGCGCGCATAGCGGTGCGCCTTGATCATCCCGGTCACCGACTTGTTCAGCAGCGACCGCCCGAAGAGGGTCAGCAGCACGTCGTTCTCGCGGTACAGGCGTCCCACGAGCGGAATCAGGTCTTCGGCGGCGGTCTGCTTCTTCGCCCATTCGTCCAGGCGCGCAGTCGTTGCGTCAGTCAAAGGTCGTGTCTCCTCGATCAGTTAGCGGATTCGAGGACAGTCTAACGCGTTGCCTACCGGCGGTCGGACCTGCGTTCGTCGAGTCGCCGGAATCCAAGCAGGGTGAGTGCGATGATGCCGGCCCCGGTGAGCAGAGCGCCGAGACTCTGGGCCTGCACCTTGGGTTCGACGAAGCGGTATTCGGGTGATTGGTCCTCCTGCGGCCGCGGCGGATTCGCGGTGCCGATCCAGGCGGCGACGAAGAGGATGATGCGGGCGAAGATGTTCATCGTCAGCATGATCGCGATGATCGACCCGAACACGCCTGCGGCCTTGTTCCCGGAGAACAGGTCGACGAGCACGGTCGCGAAGTTGAGGAGGACGACGAAGGCCACGGCGCCGATGAGAGAGCCGCGGACCTTCGCCTGCTTGCCCACCGACCGTTCGGGCAGGGTAGTGAACAGGAACATGAAGATCAGCCAGGCGGCACCGAGGGCGATGATGAGGGGCACGATGACCAGCAGCGCCCTGGCCCAACCGGGCAGGCCGAAGGCATCGCCGATGACCGAGGGCAGTCCGGTGCCGACGATGGTCAGAGCCACGGTCAGGAGGAGCCCGACGATGAGTCCGAGGAGGGTCCCGACATTCGACAGGATCTTCATCACGAAGGATTTCTCGGGAACCGCGTCTTCGAAGTCGGCGTGCAGCTGGGCGCGGACGGCGGCGCCGAGGTTGCCGATGAAGCCCTGGCCCGTGTAGAGCGCGGCGAGGATGGCGATGATTCCGACCGACTGCCAGCTGGTGAGGAAGGACTCGAGCTGTTCGGTCAGGCTCGAGTTGCCTCCGACGTAGGTTTCGATCTGGTCGGTGATGACGGGGACGAGGTCCGGACGGAGCACATCGAGGACGAAGCCGAGAGCCGCGAAGGTGAACATGGCGATCGGCATGACCGCGAGCACGAGGAAGTAGGTGATGGCCGCACCGAACTGGTTGCCCAGACGCTCACCGAAGCGCTTGACTGCGCGCATGAGGTGGGCGGGCCCGGGCTGGGTGATGGCGTGGTGGCCGACTTCGGCGACCGTGTTGCGTGAAGCCAGAACCTTCGCTGGTGTCACTCCGTGCTCCTTCGATCTGTACCCGCAGGTTTCCGTTTCAACACTAGCCGCTGTGAGGGCACTGTGAGCGGTGGGCCGCGCCTTTATCTAGACTTTTGACCATGCCGACTTCATTTTCGACCGGTCCCGCAGCTGATCTCCTGATGTCCTCGGGGTCGAGCGCCGCCGATAACCTCAGCGGATTCTCCGCCTGGACAGTGACGATCATGGAGACGCTGGGACCGCTCGGAGTCGGGTTCATGGTGTTCCTCGACAACATCTTCCCGCCGATCCCCAGCGAACTCGTGCTGCCCCTCGCCGGCTTCACCTCGAGCAGGGGCGAGATGAACATCGTGCTCGCGATCATCTGCGCGACACTCGGGTCGCTCAGCGGGGCGATCCTGTTGTGGGCGCTGGGCAAGCGGATCGGCCTCGAACGCATCGCTCGGGTCGCTGTGAAGATGCCGCTCGTCGACGTCGACGACGTCCACAAGACGGTCGCCTGGTTCGACAAGCACGGTGACAAGGCCGTGTTCTTCGGTCGGATGGTTCCGATCTTCCGATCGCTCATCTCGATTCCCGCGGGCATGCGGAACATGCCGATCCTCAAGTTCACGCTGCTCACGACGATCGGCAGCGCGATCTGGAACACGATCCTCATCGTCGCCGGGTTCTACCTCGGCGAGAACTGGTCGATCGTCGAGACCTATGCCGGATACTTCCAGACGGTGGTCATCGTCGCTGTGGTCGCCTTCGTCGCCGTCTGGATCGTCCTCAAGATCTGCAAGCACCGCCGACAGCGCACCGCGGGTCAGCCCGAGGCCTGAGCCTCAGAGTCTCAACTGACCCAGGCGGCTGCGGTGTGCTCGTAGGGCACCTCTTCGCCTGCCTTGACGGGTCCCGGAGGAGTCCCGTCGCCGAAGGGTGAGCCGCCGAACTTCTCCCGTCCGTGGGCAGAGAGCCAATTGGAGAGATCGGGCCCCTGCGGCACGATCTGGGTGGGGTTCACATCGGTGTGGACGATGTAGTAGTGCTCTTTGATCTGCACGAAGTCGATCGTGTCGCCGAATCCGGGGGTCTGGTACAGGTCGCGGGCATATCCCCACAGGTTCTCGAACTGGTGCAGTCCCTGCCGGTTGCATTTGAAGTGGCCGTAGTACACCGGATCGAAACGGGCCAGGGTCGTGAACAGACGCACATCCGCCTCGGTGATCGATCCGCCCATGAGGAATCGAGACCGGCCGAGTCGCTCCTCGACGATGTCCAAGGCCGAGAACAGACGGTCGAAGGCGGCCTCGTAAGCCTCCTGGGAACCGGCGAAACCGCAGCGGTAGACCCCGTTGTTGATCTCGGTGTAGATCAGACGCATCACCTTCTCCATCTCCTCCCGAGACTCCTCGGGCCAGAGATTCGGTGCGCCCTCCCGGTGATGGGCCCTCCACTGGGTGGAGAAGTCCTCGGTGATCTGCGGGAAGTCGTTCGTCACGACCCCGCCGGAGGCGATGTCGACGATGGCGGGCACGGTGATGCCCCGCGGGTAGTCGGGGAATCTGGCGAAGAAGGCCTGTTGGAGGCGTTCGATGCCGAGCACCGGGTCGACGCCTCCGGGATCGAGATCGAAGGTCCACGAACGCCAGTCATGCGTCGGCCCCGGCATCCCCAGAGAGATGACGTCCTCGAGGCCGAGGAGCCGACGGACGATGATCGCTCGGTTCGCCCATGGGCAGGCGCGTGCGGCGATGAGGCGGTAGCGACCCGGTTCGGCCGGCCACCTTGCGTTCGGATCATCGAGGATCCGGTCGTCGATGTAGTTCGTGTCGCGGTTGAACTCTTCGCCCTCGGTCACGTAGCTGCCGCTCTGCTCATCCGACATGGTGGTCTCCTCCCGAAATTGGCCCCGCATGGGCTATCGACTCCAGCCTACGTCGAACGAGCTCCGGACGGGGTAAGGAACTGAAGGAGGCTGCGCCCCGCGCGGTCCTCAGTGCGGCCCTCAGCAACGGCGCCGAGGACCGCGCGGGGAATCAGCCTTCGTAGAGTGCGTCGATGTCGGCGGCGAAGTCCTTGGCGATGAGGTGACGCTTGACCGACTGCTTGGCCGAGAGATAGCCGTTGTCCTCGCTGAGTTCGACCGGCAGGATCGTGAACTTCTTGATCCCCTCGGCCCGGGACACCGTCTTGTTCACCCGTTCGATAGCCTGTTCGATCGTGGCCCTCACCGTTTCGTCTGCCGCGGCTTCCCGCAGATCCATCTCGGGCAGGTCGTGGTTCTTCAGCCAGGTCGGCAGCATCTCGGAATCGAGGAAGACGAGCGCTGAGACGAACTTCCGGTTGTCACCGACCACCACCGGATGGCTGATGATCGGATGGCGGCGCAGAGCGTCCTCGAGCGGTGCCGGAGCGATGTTCTTGCCGCTCGAGGTGACGATGAGCTCCTTCTTGCGGCCGCGGATCGTGAGGTAGCCATCCTCATCGAGGGAGCCGAGGTCGCCGGTGGCGAACCAGCCGTCGTGGAATTCCTCGGCGGTCGCCTCGGGGTTGTTCCAGTACTCCCGGAAGACGGGGACTCCCTTGGCCAGGATCTCGCCGTCCGGGGCGATCGCGACGCTCGCACCGGGCAGGGGAACCCCGACGGTGCCGATCTTCGACTTCTCCGGCACATTCACCGTGATCGGGGCCGTGGTCTCGGTCAGACCGTATCCTTCGAGGACGACGAGACCGATGCCGCGGAAGAAGTGACCGAGATGAGTGCCGAGCGGTCCGCCGCCGGAGACTGCGTGAGAGACGTTGTCGCCCATCACTGCGCGCAGCTTTGAGTAGACGAGTCTGTCGAAGAGCGCATGCTGAAGTTTGAGCGTGGCCGGAACCTTACCGGCGTCAAGCGCCTTCGAATAGGCCACGGCGACCCGCTCGGCTCGACGGAAGATCTTGTCCTTGCCTCCCGACTCTGCCTTCGCCAACGCCGAGTTGAAGACCTTTTCGAAGACGCGGGGGACGCCGAGGATGAAGCTGGGTCGGAAGCTGCCGAGGGCATCGGTGAGCTTCGTGAGATCGGACTGGTGGGCCAGGACGGCACCGGTGCTGATCGAGAGCACCTCGATGAAGCGGGCGAACACATGGGCCTGGGGGAGGAAGAGCAGGCAGCGCATGTTCTTGGCGAAGACCACCGGAATCTGGTGCTCGGCGGCCTGCGCAGTCTGCACGAAGTTGCCGTGCGTGAGCACACAGCCTTTGGGCTTGCCGGTCGTACCCGAGGTGTAGATGAGTGTGGCAACGGAGTCGGCGGTGACCTGACCGCGGGCGGCTTCGAGCGCCTCATCGCTGACCGCGCGGCCCGTCGCCTCGAGTTCGGCGAAGGCTCCCTGATCCCAGATCCACAGCTGCGGAGCATCGACCCCGGCTGCGGCGGCCGCCGCGAGGACACGATCGGCATGTTCGCGGCTGGAGACGAGCCCGCGGCCGACTGCCGCGTCCTTGATCATCCAGGCGAGCTGGTCTTCGGAGGAGGTGTCGTAGAAGGGCACCGAGATCGCTCCGGCGAACCACACGGAGTAGTCGCTGAGCGTCCACTCGTATGAGGTCGGTCCGAAGATGGCGATGCGATCGCCGACCTCGACGCCGGCGGCGATGAGTCCCTTGGCTGCGGACCGAACCTGGCTGAGGAAGTCACCGGCGCTGACCTCTTCCCAGCCATCGTCGACGGGCTTGGCCACGGTCGGATTGTCGGGGTTCTCGGCGACCTTAGCGAGGAAGACATCGGTCGTCGACGAGGTTGTATCGACCTCGAAGCCGACGGCCGGCATCGATGACTGGGGCATTGTGTCTTGGCTCATGAGGTCTCCTTCGTCGAACATAAGTTACTGAACAGTTATCTTACTGCTCGGCCAGGTCGAGGTGAAATCGCTCACGTTTGCCCGGGCAAATGCGTCGTGAGCTTCTCTCCAGCAGTCTAACCAAGTCGAATCAGGGATTGTTCAGAGTACGATGGTCGAAACCCGCTCACACCCAGTCAGTGAAGGAAGGTAATGTCGACCAATCCTGAGGAGACCGGCTACCGCTACGATGCGTCGCTGGCCGAGAAGATCGAGAAGTCGTGGCAGAGCACATGGGAGCAGTCGGGGACGTTCCACACCCCGAACCCGAGCGGTGATCTCAGCGCCACCGGTGAACTCGGCTCTCAGGATGTGCCCTCCGGCTACGGACCCCCGGCCGATCTCAGTGAGCGCGAATCCCTCTACATCATGGACATGTTCCCGTACCCCTCCGGTGCGGGTCTGCACGTCGGTCACCCCCTGGGCTACCTGGGCACCGACGTGTTCGGCCGCTACCAGCGGATGCGCGGACACAACGTCATGCACGCCCTGTCCTATGACGCCTTCGGTCTGCCCGCAGACCTCTACGCCGTCCAGACGGGCCAACACCCGCGCATCACCACCGATGCGAACATCTCGAACATGACCGAACAGCTGCGTCGACTGGGCCTGGCCCACGATGCCCGCCGCAGCTTCGCGACCACCGACGATGACTTCGTCAAGTGGACGCAGTGGATCTTCCTGCAGATCTTCAACTCCTGGTACGACCCGGAGGCGAGCACCCCGGGCGAGGATTCGACGGGAGCGGCCCGCCCGATCGGCACGCTGATCGAGCAGTTCGCCGCGGGCACCCGTGCGACCCCCGACGGGCGTGCCTGGGCCGAACTCAGCCCAGCCGAACGCGAAGACGTGCTGCAGGGCTACCGCCTCGCCTATGTCTCGGAATCCCCGGTCAACTGGTGCCCGGGCCTGGGCACCGTGCTGGCCAATGAGGAGGTCACCGCCGAAGGCCTGTCCGAACGCGGAAACTTCCCCGTCTACACTCGCCGGCTGCGGCAGTGGAACATGCGTATCACCGCCTACGCCGACCGTCTCATCGACGATCTCGACTCCCTGGACTGGCCGAGTGCCGTGCGCAGCATGCAGGTCAACTGGATCGGCCGCTCCAAGGGTGCGCTGCTGCGTCTGCCCGTGGCCGAATCCGAGGCCGAGATCGAGGTCTACACCACCCGACCGGACACCCTGTTCGGTGCGACCTACATGGTGCTCAGCCCCGAGCACCCGCAGGTGACCGAGCTGACTGCCGCCGCCTGGGAACCGGGCGCTCCGGAGTCTTGGCGCGGAGGGGAGTCGACCCCCGCCGAGGCGATCGCCGCCTACCAGCGTGAGGCCGCGGCGAAGACCGACGCGGACCGTCAGCAGAGCCGCGAGAAGACCGGCATCTTCACCGGCTCCTACGCCGTCAATCCGGCCACCGGCGGACG
Source organism: Brevibacterium sp. CCUG 69071 (assembly GCF_021023135.1). Classification (GTDB taxonomy): domain Bacteria; phylum Actinomycetota; class Actinomycetes; order Actinomycetales; family Brevibacteriaceae; genus Brevibacterium. The sequence continues at coordinate 919,233 of NZ_PGFV01000001.1, read as the reverse complement.
GATCCCCGTGTTCATCGCCGACTATGTGCTCATGGGCTACGGCACCGGCGCGGTCATGGGCGTGCCCGGTGAAGACCCCCGAGACTGGGACTTCGCGAAGACCTTCGGGCTGCCCTATAACCGCACCGTGCAGCCGCCGGCCGACCACGACGAGGACTCCGTCTACACCGGTCCCGGAGTGATGATCAATTCGGCGAACGAGGAGATCGACATCAACGGCCTCGAGGTCGATGCGGCGAAGGCCGAGATCACCGCATGGCTGGCAGGCAAGGGCCTGGCCACCGAATCCACCCAGTACCGTCTGCGCGACTGGCTGTTCTCCCGGCAGCGCTACTGGGGCGAACCCTTCCCCATCGTCTACAACGAGGACGGCACTCCCGTCGCCCTGCCCGATGAGATGCTGCCCGTGGGCCTGCCCGAGGTCGAGGACTTCGCTCCGCGGACCTACGAACCCGACGACGCCGACAGCCGGCCCGAACCGGCCCTGGGCCGGAACCGGGACTGGGTCGAGGTCGAGCTCGACCTCGGCGACGGACCGAAGAAGTACCACCGTGAGACGAACACGATGCCCAACTGGGCAGGTTCCTCCTGGTACCAGCTGCGCTATGCCGATCCGCACAACAGCGAGCGGCTCGTCGACCCGGCCAATGAGGAGTACTGGCTGGGCCCGCGCGAGAGCAAGCCTCGCGGCGGCGCCGACCTCTACGTCGGCGGCGTCGAGCACGCTGTGCTCCACCTGCTCTATGCCCGGTTCTGGCACAAGATCCTCTTCGATCTCGGCCACATCTCCTCCTCCGAACCGTTCCACCGCCTGGTCAACCAGGGCTACATCCAGGCCTATGCCTACACGGATTCCCGCGGTGTGTACGTCCCCGCCGCCGAGGTGGAGGAGCGGACCGAGGACAACGGCGAACTGACCTTCTGGTACAACGGCCAGCAGGTCAACCGCGAGTACGGCAAGATCGGCAAGTCCCTGAAGAACTCGGTCATGCCAGATGAGATGTACGACGCCTACGGTGCCGACACCTTCCGCGTCTACGAGATGTCCATGGGACCGCTCGAACAGGATCGCCCCTGGGAGACGCGCGCCGTGGTCGGGGCCCACCGGTTCCTGCAGCGCGTCTGGCGTCTCTTCGTCGACGAGTCGGACGGTCGCAGCATCGTCGGTGAGGGAACCTCCGACGCCGAGTCGCTCAAGGTCCTCCACCAGGTCATCGCCGGTGTCCGTGAGGACATGGACCACCTGCGCTTCAACACGGCGATCTCGAAGCTCATCGTGCTCACCAACCATGCCACCAAGCAGGGCGGGGCCGATCGCGATCTGCTCGAGCCGCTGGCGATCATGCTCGCCCCCTTCGCACCGCACTTGGCAGAAGAGCTGTGGTCGCGGCTGGGTCACGAGTCGACGATCACCTATGCTCCGTTCCCCGAGGTCGATCCGCAGCATCTCGTGGCCGACCAGGTCACCTGCGTGGTGCAGGTCAAGGGCAAGGTGCGGGCACGTCTCGAAGTGGATCCCGACATCTCCGAGGCGGAGCTGGAGAAGCTGGCCCTGGAATCGCCGAATGCCGTCAAGGCGCTCGGCGGAGCCGGGATCCGCAAGGTCATCGTACGGGCGCCCAAGCTCGTCAACATCGTCCCCGACGCCTGAGACACGGCGTCGCACCCGATCAGGACGGAACATTCATGCCTACAGCGAGCACCCAAGACGAGATCCGGCACACCCTCGGTGTGCGGTCGACGATCGATCCGGCCACGGAGATCTCGCGCCGCGTCGAATTCCTCGTCGACTATGTGCTGACCACCGGAGCCAAAGGGCTGGTCCTGGGCATCAGCGGCGGTCAGGACTCCACCCTGGCCGGACGCCTGTGCCAGCTGGCCGTCGAGGACCTGCGGGCGCGCGGCGCTGAGGCCGAGTTCTGGGCGCTGCGTCTGCCCCATCATGTGCAGGCCGATGAGCAGGACGCTCAGGACGCCCTGGTCTTCATCGCCGCCGACCATGAGCTCGTCTTCAACATCGGATCGGCGACCGAGGCCGCGGCCGAGGAGTACCTCACTGCGACGGGGACGGCGATCACGGACTTCGGCAAGGGCAATGTCAAGGCCCGCATGCGAATGATCGCCCAGTTCGAGCTGGCGGGGGAGAAGCGACTCCTCGTCGTCGGCACGGATCACGCCGCCGAGGCGGTCACGGGCTTCTTCACGAAGTTCGGTGACGGGGCCGCCGATGTTGTCCCCTTGGCCGGGCTGAGCAAGCGTCAGGGGCGGGCATTGCTCGGCCACCTCGGCGCGCCCGAACATCTCGTGAACAAGGCTCCGACGGCGGATCTGCTCGACGACCAGCCGGGACAGACCGACGAATCATCGCTGGGGCTGAGCTACGAGCAGATCGACGATTTCCTCGAAGGCAAGGAGATCGACCCGGCCGCCGCCTCGGCGCTGATCGAGAAGTACCGCGTCACCGAGCACAAACGACGCACCCCGGTGAGCCCGACCGACAATTGGTGGATCCGGCACTGAGCTGAGTCGCCTCAGGCGATGAGGCCGAGCTCCAGTGCGGTCTGGTTGAATTCCCAGCGTGCGGAGACGAATCGGTCGCCGAGCCTCTCGCCGCGGCTGCGGGCCTCGGTGTACTCACGCCACCCGTCTTCACGGGTGTCGCCGGGACGGATCTCGCGCTTCGCGGAGTCCGCGGGCAGTTCCCGGGTCTCCTCATCGACCCAGATCGCCAGCGCCTCGGCGGCACGGTAGAGGTTCATGAAGGCGGTGTGGGAGCGCGGATTGTCGAAGCTCGACTTCGCGAATTCGCTGCGGAAGGCCTTGAGGGGCTCGAGCTCGTCGACGGCGAGCGTGCCGAAGGTCGCGTCAAGGCGCAGGGACTGCACGAGTCCCGCCGAATCGGGCAGCAGCTCGAGGATCCGCTGCGCACGCTCCTCATCGGGCAGCCGCGTGACCTCGTCGTCGACCACGGCCGGTCCGAGCGAGTCGATGCGGCCGCGCTCCGTGCTCAGCTGCTGGCGCAGCGAGTCGATCTGGACCTGGGCGCGTCGCCATTCTCCGTGGAACATGAGCAGGGCGACGATCACTCCCAGGCACAGAATCAGCCCGATGATCCAGGCGTACGGGTGCAGCCCGGGGATGGCGAAGGCCACGATGCCGAGCACGGTGAGCACCGCGAATGTCACCGCCGCCGGTGAGTTGGTGAGGAAATCCAAGAAACGCTTCACAATTCCAAGGGTACTGTTTCAACCTCCGCAAATCGTGCAACCGCGTGGCATATAGTGTGGTGCGAAACGGCATGTCCGCGTCGCACGACGAGACAGCACGACGACACAGGGAGACTCGGGTTGAAGATTTCAGTCATCGGTTGCGGATATCTTGGTGCGGTGCATGCAGCGGCGATGGCGTCGCTGGGTCATGAGGTCGTCGGCGTCGATGTCGATGAGGCCAAGATCGAGGCTCTCACCCAGGGCCGTCCGCCCTTCTTCGAACCGGGGCTGAGTGAATTGCTGGTGAAGGCCCAGGACAAGGGCAGCCTCGAATTCACCACCGATGTCTCACGTGCCGCCGCTGCCGGAGTCCACTTCGTCTGTGTGGGCACTCCGCAGAAGCCCGGCGAGTTCGCCGCCGATGTCACCTATGTCGATGCGGCTGTCGATTCCCTCGTTCCGCACCTGACTTCGACGTCGGTGGTTGTGGGTAAGTCCACGGTTCCCGTCGGCACGGCCGAGCGTCTGGCCGGAGTCATCGCCGGCACCGGGGCGGCGATGATGTGGAATCCCGAGTTCCTCCGCGAAGGCCATGCCGTCGATGACACCCTGCATCCGAATCGTCTGGTCTACGGCGTCGCCGACGGTCGGGCGGACAATCCGGCCGTAGCCGGACTCGATGAGGTCTATGCCTCGATGCTCGCCGAGGACACTCCCCGGATGGTCACCGACTTCGCGACCGCCGAGCTGGTCAAGACCGCGGCGAATTCGTTCCTGGCTACGAAGATCTCGTTCATCAACGCCATGGCCGAACTGTGCGAGGCCTCCGGCGCCGACGTCACCCAGCTCGCCGACGCGATCGGGATGGACGATCGGATCGGACGGAAGTTCCTCAACGCCGGGCTCGGCTTCGGCGGCGGCTGCCTGCCCAAGGACATCCGGGCATTCATGGCCCGCGCCGGTGAGCTCGGTGCCGATCAGGCCGTGGCATTCCTCAAGGAGATCGACTCGATCAACATGCGTCGGAGGGTGCGGATGGTCGACATCGCCCGCGACACCCTGGGCGGCTCGTTTATCGGCAAGAAGATCACGATCCTCGGCGCCGCGTTTAAACCCGACAGCGACGATGTCCGGGACTCGCCGGCGCTGGCCGTGGCCCGCCTGATCGCGACCCAGGGCGGGGTGGTCACGGTGACCGATCCGCAGGCGATCGCCAATGCCTCCCGCACGTTCCCCGAACTCAACTACGTCACCGACACCACCGAGGCGCTGACCGGATCTGATGCGGTGCTGCTGCTGACCGAATGGCGCGAGTACCGGGACCTCGACCCGCAGGCCACCGCCGAGCTGGTGTCCGGGAAGGTCCTCGTCGACGGCCGCAATGTGCTGACCCCTGAGCAGTGGCGCAGCGCGGGCTGGACCTATCGGGCCCTGGGCCGACCATGAGGATCGGCCTGGTCACCGACTCGACGGCGCAGCTCTCGGATGCCGAGCAGGCGCGTCTGCGCGAGACCACCGGTGACCTCTTCGCCGTCGTTCCGCTGACCGTGCTCGTCGGCGGGATCGCGTTCACCGACGGTGAGCTCGGTGCAGCGGACCTGTGCGCGAAGATGGCCGAGGGAGCCGAGGTCTCCACCTCGATGGCTACTCCGGCGCAGTTCACGAAAGCCTATTCAACCCTCATCGACCACGGCGCCGAGGCGATCATCACCGTGACCATGTCCGGTGACCTCTCGGGGACTTGCGATTCGGCGGTCACCGCGGCCCAAGGCGAATCGGCTCGAATCAGCGTCGTCGACTCCCGCACCACCTCGGCGGGCCTGGCCGGGGCACTGTCGGTGGCGGCCGCGGGGATCGTCCAAGGCCATGATCTGGACTCCATCGCCGGCACCGTGGCCGACTGGTGCGCCGGGGAGACCCGGACCGTGTTCGCCCCGTCAAGTCTCGAACACCTGCGCCGAGGCGGTCGCATCGGGGCCGCATCATCCCTGCTCGGCCGGGCACTGCAGATCGTCCCGGTGCTCGGCCTCAGCGCCGGCGTCGTCACGCCCGTGGCCCGCGTGCGGACCCGGTCGAAGGCGCTCGAGCGGATCGTCGCGATCGCGGGGCAGTCCGCCGCCGAGATCGCTGCGGAGGATCGGCAGGTCCACGTCGAGATCCAGCAGGCCGAAGGAGACGCCGAGGCGGCGGATGTGCACGCCCTGACCGAGAAGCTCGAGGAGATCGGGGTGGAGACTTCGTTCCGGACGCTTTCGACGATCATCACCGCTCACGTCGGGCCCGGCACGATCGGGGTCACGGTGCAGACGACTCCCTGAGACGGGGAGGACGGTCGGCCGGACAGACGGGCAGGACGCGCAGCTCACTTGCGCGTGATCTCCTGTGGAGGACCCGGCGACTGATGTGCTGTGGGCCTGTGGACGGGCGAGCGGTTTCCACAGGCGGCTCGCCGAGGATGGCCCGGCAGGTTCGCCGGATCTAGCGTCGAGGCATGGCTGTGTCTCCCGATGATCGCTTCGCGAGTCTCATCGACTCCAGCGCCGAGCGTGGAGGCTGGGTGCCGGGAGACGTCTTCACCGCCGACACCGAGGGAGAGGAGGAGCCGGTCGCAGCGCGGCGGATCCGTCTGCCCGTTCTCGTGGCCCTGGCACTGGCGACGGTGGCGGTCCTGCTTCTTGCGCTCTATGTGTTCCGCCCGGCCGAACAGCACGACCCGACGGCCGGTCAGTCCGACACCGCCGGCGGCTCGGCCGGCGCAGATCCGGCCGGGGACAACGTGGCCGGGGCGAACCAGAGGGCGGGGCCCGAGGCCGCCGGGAACGGAAAGGTCGTCGTCCACGTCACGGGTGCTGTGCACGCTCCGTCGGTCGTCACCCTCGGCGCCGGTGCGCGGGTGCAGGATGCCGTCGAAGCCGCCGGTGGGCTGCAGGGTGATGCCGATTCCGAATCGATCAACCTCGCCCGGGTGCTCCAAGACGGGGAGCAGATCCACATCCCCGCCGAGGGTGAGGAACCGCCCGCGGGCTCCTCCGATGCGCAGGGGAGCGGAGGGGATTCTGCAGGAACGTCGGGCGGTTCGACCGCTGCCGGAGATCCTCCGGGCGGCACCGCCGATGCCGGCGGCACCGGAACCGCGTCCGGAACGGGAAGCGGCGCTGGATCCGGGACAGCCGGCGGCAAGATCGACCTCAACACCGCGGATGCCGCGACCCTGCAGACGCTGCCCGGAGTCGGACCGGTCACCGCCGAGGCGATCATCGCCCACAGGGAGACCCAGCCGTTCGGCAGCGTCGATGACCTTCTGCTCGTCAAGGGCATCGGACCTAAGACCTTCGAGAGTCTCAGAGACCTTGTCTCCGTCGGCTGATCCCTCGGATCTCCTGAATTCCTCGGATCGCTCGGTCCGGGCACGTTCGGTGCCCCTGCGGAAACGGTGTGCGCAACTACGGCAGCGGGGTGGGCAGCTGTGGCAGGGGAGCGGCCAGCTGTGGCGGGTCGGGATGGAGCGGGCGCGCACAATCTCCCAGGTGCGGCCCGGCTCGCTGCGGCTCTTCGTGTGTGCGGCGGGACTGTGGGCTGCGGCCCTGATCGGACTCGGGCCCTGGGCGCTGCTCGCCACCCCTGTCGTGGCCGGGCTGGGGTTTCTCTGCCTGCGCCGGCACCACCACCTCGGCGTGGTGCTCATCATGTTCGCGTGCCTGCTCACGATCCAGATCACGGCATTGGGCGGCTCCCGCGGACCCGCCGAGGACACGGACGTCACGGGAACCGTGATCGGTCACAGTCAGCCCGGAGCATCCGGGTGGTCACGGCTGACGCTGCTCACTCAGACCGGGATCGCCGAGGTACTCAGTCCCTCCGTCCCGGCCGACGGCTCGCGCGTGCTGATGCGCACCGAACGACTCAACGACATCCGGATCAGCAGCGAGGATCCACAGGTGCTGCGCGAACCGAACGGGGTCTGGCAATGGCGTGCGGAGCTGCGCTCCCGGCTGAGCGAGGACTCCCGGGCCGTAGGCCACGAAGGCGGGGACCTGCTGCCCGGGCTCGTCATCGGCGACACCGATCCGCAGGGCGAGCGGATGCAGGATGACATGCGGGTGGTGTCCCTGACCCACATCTCCGCGGTCTCCGGCAGCAATGTCACGATCGTCAGCCTCGGCGCGGGTCTGCTGGCCGGGGCCTGTCGGGCCGGTCCCCGCACACGGGTCACCGTCGGGGTGCTCACCTGCGCAGGCTACGTGTTCATCGTCGGCTTCGAACCCAGCGCGATCCGGGCGGCGGGCATGGCGATCGCGGTCGCCCTCGTGTTCCTCCGCGGGGGTGGCATCGCCCCGGCAGCGGTGATGTGCTCGACGGTGTGCCTGCTGCTCGCCTTCGTACCGGTGCTCGCGACCTCGGTGGGTTTCGTGCTCTCCGTGGTCTCGACGGCGGCGATCATGTTCATCGTCCCGATCCTCCTGCTCCGTCTCAGCGTCCATTTCTCCTTCCTGCCCTCCGTTCTGGTCACCGCCGTGGTCGTCCCCCTCATCGCTCAGCTGGCCTGCACCCCGGTGCTCGTGGCCATCGATCCGCGCATCGGGGCCTGGTCGGTGGCCGCGAACGCCTTGGCTGCACCGGCGGTGCTGCCGGCGACCGTGCTCGGATTCGTCTCGATGGTCTGCGCGGGCCTCGGACTCCTCGGCATCCCGTTGCTGCTGTGGTGTGCGCAGGCACCGGCCTGGCTGGCGGCATTGCCGGCCTGGTGGATCGTCGAGGTCGCGCGCATCTGCGCGAGCCTGCCCGGGGCCGCTCTCGACTGGCCGGAGCCGCCCTGGGGCACGCTCATCGCCCTCGGCCTGCTGCTCATCCTCAGCGTGGGTACCTGGCTGCTTGTGCGCAGGAGGCTGTGGGGGCTGCCGATCCTCGTGCTGTGCATCGCGCTGACCGCGACGGTCATCGTCACCGGTCGGACGAAGGCGCCGGCCGCCGACTGGCTGGTGCTCGTCTGCGATGTCGGTCAGGGCTCGGGGACGCTGATCAACCTCGGCGGCGGTCGAGGGCTGGTCGTCGACACCGGCAAGGAGCCTGGTCCCATCGACACCTGCCTCGACGAATCTGGGATCGAGACCTTCGACCTGGTCATCTCCCATTTCGACGCCGATCACTATGCCGGATACGCCGGGACCACCTGGTCACGGACACTCGGGCGCCTGTGGGTGTCGGCCAACGTCGCCGACGCACCGGAGACCCGGCAGATCGTGACCGACACCGGTGCCGAGGCGGTGGCGACGTACCGCGGCGAGACGATCAACTCCGGGGCGGCGAAGATCGAGGTGTTGTGGCCGCCGCTGCGGGCCGGCCCCGGGCGACTGCAACCGGCCCCGGTGCCTGGCGCCGGGTCGGCCGCAGGGACGGCCGCGTCGCCGGATACGGTGCCGGGGGTCGGGGCGGGCGGCACCCCGGGCGATGACGCCAGCACCGAGGTGCGCAACGAGGACTCTCTGGTGCTCAGGGTCGAAGCGGACGGGGTGAGCTATCTCATCCCCGGCGACGTCGGCGAGGAGGAGCAGTACATCATCGCCCAGAGCCTCGAACCGGTCGACGTACTCATCGCCCCGCACCACGGCTCGGCGGACCTCTCGGAGGACTTCTTCGCCGCGGCTGCTGCACGCATGGGCGTGATCTCGGTGGGGGAGAACAGCTACGGGCATCCGAATCCCCGCGCGATCACCGCATTCGGTCCCGTGCCGGTGCTGCGCACCGACCGCTGCGGGTCGATCGCGATCTACGCCGAGGCTCGATCCAGCACGGGCCGGAACTGTCCGGAGAGCAGACAGTGAGCGCGCGTCGTGTCCCGGGCAGACGATAGGCTGAGACCATGGCAGTGAAGAAGACCCTGGTCCCGTGGAGTTCGGCGAAACCGGCCCCCGTCGTCATGATCTCCGGGAACGAATCCGTGCTCGTGCGCATGGCCAAGGACCGCATCGTCTCTGCCGCAAGGAAGAAGGACCCGGAGGAGATCGAATTCGACGCTGCGGGTTACCAGGCCGGGGAACTGGCGATGGCCGCCTCGCCCTCACTGTTCTCCTCCGCGAAGCTCATCGTCGTCGACTCCGTCGAGAAATGCTCCGAGGACTTCCTCAAGGACGCGCTGGCCTATCTCGACGAGCCCAATGACGACGCCGTCGTCCTGCTCCTGCACGGCGGCGGCAACCGGGGTGCGAAACTCGTCAAGAAGGTCGAGACCGCGGGCTTCCCCCGGGTCGATGCCGGGACGCTGAAGAACGAGAGCGACCGTGCCAAGTTCGCCCAGGGGCGGTTCAAGGCGGCGAAGCGACAGATCGACGAGGCGGGAATGGCCGCATTGATGTCGGCGCTGGGTTCCGACCTCGCCGAGCTCAATGCCGGAGTCGATCAGCTCATCGAGGACACCGAGGGCACGATCACCGCCCGGGTCGTCGACCAGTACTACGGCGGTCGGGTCGAGGCCACGGGCTTCAAGGTCGCCGATGCGGCGGTGTCCGGGGACGCGAAGAACGCGCTCAGCCTGCTTCGGCACTCTCTCTCGACCGGTTCCGATCCGGTGCCGCTGGTCGCCGCCGTGGCGATGAAGCTGCGGGGGATGGCCAAGGTGCAGGGATTCTCCGGATCGAGCGGGGAACTCGCCGCAGAGCTGAAGATGGCGCCCTGGCAGGTCGACCGCGCCCGCCGCGAGGTGCGACGCTGGAACGAAGTGGCGCTGGGCCAATCGCTCATCGCCGCGGCCGAAGCCGATGAAGCCGTCAAGGGCGGCGGCCGTGATCCCGTCTACGCCGTCGAATGGTTCGTCTCCGAGGTCTGCCGCCTGGCTCGGCAACGCTGACACTCTCCCACAACTACCTGGCGGGGGCCCAGCTACGTGGCGCCACGTAGCTGGGCCCCCGCCAGGTAGTTGTGGGGCGGAGCGGATGGGGATGGACGCGAGTGATGAATGCGAGAGGGGCCCGATCCGTAACGGATCGGGCCCCTCGAAGCTAGAGCCTCAGCGCTCGACTCAGAGAGCGTTGATCTGCGAAGCCAGGCGCGACTTGCGGTTCGCAGCGTTGTTCTTGTGCAGAACACCCTTCGAAACAGCCTTGTCGAGCTTGCGGGCGGCCACAGCATAAGCCTGCTGCGCTTCGTCCTTCTGGCCGGCAGCAATGTTCTCGCGAACGACGCGGACGTAGGACCGAACCTCGGACCGGACAGCCTTGTTGCGCTGGCGGGCCTTCTCGTTGGTCTTGATCCGCTTCATCTGGGACTTGATATTAGCCAATTTCAACACTCTTTCGTGTTAGTGATACATGGTCGTGAGGGCACATCCGATCGACACTCTCATCTCCGCGGGGAAACACATCGATGACATCGAATCGAATGGCATCTTCACCCGACCTCGGCGAGACACACGCCATGATGAAGACACAGCAGCCTATGTTACAGGCTCGCGCGCCGAGTCGGAAATCCTCGCGGGGCCTCAGCTCTCGATGTTCGCGGCGACCTTTTCGAAGACCTCGCGGGGCATGATCGCGCCCTCGCGGCGGATCGAGTTCGGGTCGACGCGGATGACGCGGTCGAGGCGGATCTCGGAGGGCCTGCCCTGGGAGTCCCAGTCACCCGATCCGATGTTCATCCACTTGGCATTGCGGTCCTCGCGCACCTCGCCGAATCCGCCGGGAATATGGTCCTTGCTGGTGAGCATGAGCACGAGCACCCACCTGCCGTCGCGGCCGACGACGAGAGAGGGACGGTCCTTGCCCTGAGAATGATCCTCCTCGTAGGGGATCCACCCCCAGACGACCTCACCGGGGTCGGCGTCGCCGTCGAGATCGGGGGAGTAGGACACGGAGATCGATCCCCGGTAGTCGCCCGGATAGGCGCCGGCGCCCGTCCCGGACTGCTGCGGTGCGGGGCTCTGGCGACGGCTGCCGGAGTCGGCCGGAGAATCCGATCCGGGCCGCGGGTGCGGTCCGCCCTCGCGGGGCGTGTCCCGGGAGGGGCCCGAATCGTTCTTCGCCTTCGCGTCCTTGAGATAGCGCACACCTTCGCGGACGCCGATCCTGACTGCACGGTTGACCAATGATTTCCAGCTCATGGGCACCAAGCCTAGACGAGGACGCTGAGACCATTCATCGCAGATCCCCGAAGCTCAGTGCTGATCCCGGAAGCGCAGCATCGCCTCGATCGGAAAATGGTCCGAAGGATAGGTGCCGTCGACGTTGAAGGTATTGATCCGGGTCGACAGGGTCTCCAGCGCCGAGGTGGTCAGGATCCAATCGATGCGACCGTCACCGGTCTTCGGTCCCCGATACCGGTGGAAGGTGCCGATGTTCTCACCCGGCACCTCGGCGCCGGTGTCGGTGAGCCCGAGCTCGGTGCAGAAATAGTCGTAGACGGGCGAACCGGTGGCGACATTGAAATCTCCGGTGACCACGCAGGGGACGTCCACCTCGGCGATGGTCTCGGCCATGATCTTCCCCGACTCCAGGCGGGCACGCTCCGACTTGTGGTCGAGGTGGGTGTTGAGCACCCGCAGCCGGCGCCCCGAGCCGATGTCCGTGAAATCCACCGTCGTGAGCGTCCGGGCATGCGAGACGCCCCAGGATTCGGAGGCCACCGTCTCCGGCTGCTCCGAGAGCCAGCTGATATCGACGGCCTCGACATCGAAGCGGGTGGAGTCGTAGATGACGGCGGTGAACTCACCGGCGTTCCCTCCGGAATGGCCCTCCCCGAGCCAGATGTACTCCTCGGGCAGCAGGGACACGAGAGTCTCGAGCTGGTCGAGCTCGCCCTCCTGAGTGCCGACGATGTGGGGGTGGGCATCACGGATCAGCTCGGCGGCGATGGGCAGGCGCGTGGCCACAGGATGTCCGTCCATGGCCGGATATCTGAGGTTGAAGCTCATGATCGAGAAATCGCTCATGTACCCATCATCGCCGATCATCGACCGATTTCGTCCCACTCGGCCCCCGGCGAATGGGACGGCGCGGATTCCAGTCTCCCGTGCAACCCATGGAACAATGGGAGTTCTGGTCTGTCGAAGGAAGGGCGTCATGTCACCTCAGGTGAATGCAGAATCACTCAAGCGGATATCACCGTCCGCGACCTCACCCGAGCTGATCCGCAATTTCTGCATCATCGCTCATATCGACCACGGGAAATCGACCCTGGCCGACCGGATGCTCCAGATCACCGGCGCGGTCAAGCAGCGCGATATGCGTGCCCAGTACCTCGACCGCATGGACATCGAACGCGAGCGCGGAATCACGATCAAATCCCAGGCCGTGCGGATGCCTTGGGAGACCGACGGGACCCCCTACGCGCTGAACATGATCGACACTCCGGGCCACGTGGACTTCAGCTACGAGGTCTCCCGGTCCCTGGCCGCCTGTGAGGGCGCCCTCCTGCTCGTCGACTCCGCGCAGGGCATCGAAGCCCAGACGCTGGCCAACCTGTACCTGGCCATGGAGAACGACCTGACGATCATTCCCGTGCTCAACAAGATCGACCTCCCGGCTGCCCAGCCGGACAAATACGCCGAGGAGCTGGCGAACCTCATCGGGTGCGAGCCCGAGGACTGCCTGCTCGTCTCCGGCAAGACCGGCGAAGGCGTCGAGGCCGTGCTCGACCGCATCACCACCGACATCCCGGCACCCGTCGGCGATGCCGATGCCCCGGCCAGGGCGATGATCTTCGATTCGGTCTACGACACCTATCGGGGAGTCGTGACGTACGTCCGCCTCGTCGACGGTGCGCTCAAACCGCGTGAGAAGATCGAGATGATGTCGACTCGCAGCACCCACGAACTCCTCGAGATCGGCGTCTCCTCACCCGAGCCGAACGCGACCAAAGGCCTCGGCGTCGGTGAGGTCGGCTACCTCATCACCGGCGTTAAAGACGTCCGCCTCTCGAAGGTCGGCGACACGGTCACTCTGCTCTCGTCCCCGGCCGAGGAGGCGCTCGAAGGCTACGAAGAGCCCAAGCCGATGGTCTTCTCCGGTCTGTTCCCGATCGACGGCTCCGACTACCCGGCGCTGCGCGACGCCCTCGACAAGCTCAAGCTCAACGACGCCTCGCTCGTCTACGAACCCGAGACGTCGACGGCTCTGGGCTTCGGCTTCCGCTGCGGCTTCCTCGGACTGCTCCACCTCGAGGTCCTCCGCGACCGCCTGGAGCGCGAATTCGATCTCGACCTCATCTCCACCGCCCCCAGCGTCATCTACGAGGTGACGATGGAGGATAGGGAAGAGATGACGGTGACGAATCCGAGCGAATATCCCACCGGCAAGATCAAGGAAGTCCGCGAGCCGATGGTCCAGGCCACGATCCTCACCCCGAGCGATTTCATCGGTGCCGTGATGGAGCTCTGCCAGGACCGCCGCGGCAAACTCCAGGGCATGGACTACCTGTCCTCGGATCGTGTCGAGATCCGCTACCGCCTGCCCCTGGCCGAGATCGTCTTCGACTTCTTCGACCAGCTCAAGTCCCGCACGAAGGGCTACGCCTCACTCGACTACTCCGATGACGGCGAGGACGCCGCCGATCTCGTCAAGGTCGACATCCTGCTCCACGGCGACCAGGTCGACGCCTTCTCCGCGATCGTCCACCGCGACAAGGCATACTCCTACGGTGTGGCGATGGCTGGGAAGCTGCGCAAGCTGATCCCGCGCCAGCAGTTCGAGGTGCCCATCCAGGCCGCCATCGGCTCACGCATCATCGCCCGTGAGACCATCCGCGCGATGCGCAAGGACGTGCTGAGCAAGTGCTACGGCGGCGACATCAGCCGTAAGCGCAAGCTGCTCGAGAAGCAGAAGGAAGGCAAGAAGCGGATGAAGATGGTCGGCACCGTCGAAGTCCCGCAGGAGGCCTTCATCGCCGCGCTGTCCTCGGACGAGCCGGAGACGAAGAAGGACGCCAAGAAGTAAGTGCCCGCCCATCCGACCGGTGAGGTTCCTCCGCTCGACGGCTCCCTCCCCGCCTCGGCGGGTGTCGGGGCCGCGGACCGCGGACTGAGTCTCTACGTCCACGTCCCCTACTGCCGGGTCCGCTGCGGCTATTGCGACTTCAACACCTACACCGCCGAGGACCTCGGTCCCGGTGCCTCCCGGGACGACTACCGGGCGAATCTGTCCCGCGAACTCGATCTGTCCGTGCGCACCCTCGCCGAGGTGGGGGCCGGGGACCGTGAGGTCTCGACGATCTTCTTCGGCGGCGGCACTCCGACCATGCTGGATGCCTCGGTGCTCGCCGGAGTGCTGACCGATATCCGGGCACGGTACCGTCTGGCCGCCGATGTCGAGGTCACGACGGAAGCGAACCCGGACACGCTCGACCCGGCCTATATCGCGACGCTGGCCGGGGCCGGCTTCACCCGCATCTCCCTGGGCATGCAGTCGGCCGTGCCGCATGTGCTTGCGACCTTGGACCGCACCCACGATCCGGAGAAGATCCCGGACGTGGCCAGGTGGGTAAAGGATGCCGGGCTCGAACTCAGCCTCGACCTCATCTACGGCACCCCGGGGGAGTCGATCGACGACTGGCGCCGCTCACTCGACGTCGCCCTGGCCAACGAGGTCGACCACATCTCCGCCTATTCGCTCATCGTCGAACCGGGCACGAAGATGGGGGCGATGGTCCGGCGCGGCCAGCTGCCGATGCCCGATGAGGACGATCTGGCTGATAAGTACGAGATCGCCGATGCCGCCATGACCGCAGCCGGGCTCCGCTGGTACGAGGTGAGCAACTGGTCGACGTCTGCGGCGACGCGCTGCGAACACAATATGGCCTATTGGCGCAACGCCGACTGGTGGGGTTTCGGGCCCGGTGCCCATTCCCACATCGGGGGAGTGCGGTTCTGGAATGCGAAGCATCCCAAGGCCTGGTCCGATCGGCTCTTGGCCGGTGACTCCCCGGGCATCGGCCGTGAGGTCCTCTCGGCCCAGACCCGGGAGATCGAGAGGATCATGCTCGCCGCCCGGATCGATTCGGAGCTGCGCCTCGACACCCTGGGCCCCGGCAGCGAACTGGCGATCAGGAACTTCGTGAACCAGGGTCTGCTCGACGCCGAGGCTGTCGCGCAGGGATGGTTCCAGCCGACCCTGCAGGGACGCCTGATGGCCGACTATATGGTCAGGATCCTCACCGACTACTTGGTCTGAGTGCGCACCTGAGACGGCTCGAGGCGGCCAGCACCGCCACGGCCTTCGGCTGTGCTCGGCTCTCGGCACTTCGCTCTCGGCTCCAGAACGTAGCAGTCCGGGCCGGCCGAAGGAATTCGACCGGGCCCGGACCGTATGATCGGCGTCGGTTATTCGGCGACGCCGATGCCGTTTACTTGACGAAGTTGAAGGTCAGCGGGAACTTGTAGCCCTCGCCCTTGCTTCCTGCGATCGCGGCGATGATGTAGAGGACGACATAGACCAAGGGGATGAGGCATGCGAGGTACATGACGATGATGCCGATCCCGAAGGTGACCAGGGCGAGGATGAACCCGACGATGCCGAGCACGAAGGTGGCTGCGAAGGTGGCGATCACGTTCGTGATCCACGCGTTGAGACCCTGACGGGTGTGCTCCCGAACGAAGGGGGACTCGTCCTTCTTGACGAGGAACATGATGAGCGGGAGGAAGCCGATGAACAGGGCTCCGATGTGCGTCCACATCACGGTTGTCCGCTCGGACTCGCTGGGCTGCCAGAACTGCTCAGATCCGGGACCGTAGGCGTTCTCCGGCAGCGCCTGAGAGTTGAACAGCGCCGGGTTCACCGCCTGTGGAGCACCGTAGCCATAGGACTGAGCGCCGGCGCCGTAGGGCTGCTGGGCGTATTGCTGCTGGCTGTACTGCTGCTGGGAGCCGTAGCCGGAATGCTGAGCGCCGTATGACTGGGGGTTCTGCTGCTGCGAGCCGTAGCTCTGCTGCTGGGAGCCATACTGAGGCTGACTCTGCTGGGACCCGTACTGCTGCTGGGACCAGACGCTCTGGTTCTGCTGAGTGTAGGGCTGTTGGGGACCAGAGGCCTGGGAGTAGTTCGGCGGCATGGGGCGGCCGTTGTTCGGCTGCTCGGGGTTGTTCGACATGCTGTTCCTTTCGGGGCTTCCGGTCAGGGGCTTCCTGGGTTTCACACTATCGCAGTCGGCCCCGCCGCCGCAGGGAGGAAACCCCGAAGACTGTGCCAACTCTGCAACACGGCCCGGCGACGTCACGACCGACTCAGACCCAGACTCGACTCAGGCGACAGTGACGAAGTCGATGAGCTCCTCGACCCGACCCGAGAGCGTGGGCTCGACATCGGCGATCGTGCTCACCTTCCCGAGGATGCGCACCCACCCCCGGGCAACATCCCGGTGATCGGCATGCGGCCATCCGATGCGCCGCAGGATTCCGGTCTTCCAGTCCTCTCCACGCGGCACTGTCGGCCACTGACGAATTCCGACCACATGCGGCTTCACCGCCTGCCAGATGTCGACATAGGGGTGACCGATGATGTGGACGACGTCGCGGTAGCGCGGATCGGCACGGACCGCCTCGGCGATCTTCGACTCCTTCGTCCCCGACACCAGGTGATCGGCGAGCACACCCACCCGATGTTCCCTGTCGGGGCCGAACGCCTCGAGCTTGTCCGCGACATCATCGAGGCCGCCGAGGGGTTCGACGACCACGCCTTCGATGCGCAGGTCATCACCCCAGATCTTCTCCACCAGCTCCGCATCGTGCTTGCCCTCGACCCAGATCCGCGAACCCCGGGCCACTCTGGCCTGAGCTCCGCTGACGGCGCGCGAGCCCGAGGCGGTGCGTCCGGGAGAACTCGACTTCTTCTTCCGCGGCAGGGTGATGTCGACGGGCTGACCATCGAGCAGGAATCCCGGTCCGAGCGGGAACGCTCTGACCTTCCCGGTCCGATCCTCGAGGTTGACGACGACCCCGGCCGTGGTCTTCTCGGCTCCGACCACCGCCCCGACATAGCCGCTCATGGCGTCCTCGAGCACCATTCCGAGTCCGAGCTCGACGGGACGGGACTTCTTGGGACGGTGCGAGGAAGGTGAGGATCCCGAGAGCACATCGGGTCCGTAGCGATCAAAGGCGTTCACGGGCACCCAGCCTAATCAAGGACGACCGTGCGTGCGCGCAGACCTGCCGAGCACACCCGGGAAAGCCTGGCCAGAGCGCCTGGGAGAGCTCGCCCAGAGCATCCGGGAAAGCCAGCCGAACGCACCCGGAAGAGTCTCGCCGGAGCACCGGCGAAAGGCCGCCGAGGCGGGGCCTGAAGTGAAATCGCCACCCAAGAAGCGTAGAATTGGCACTCAGGTCCAGCGAGTGCCAAGAGTGGGGAGGAGACGGATGAACGACAGCAGACGAGCACAGGTCCTGCGCGCGATCGTCGAGGACTTCGTCGCCACCAACGAGCCGGTCGGATCCAAAGCCATCGTCCAGCGACACACCCTCGGCGTCTCGCCTGCGACGATCCGCAATGACATGGCGCACCTGGAGCAGGAGGGCTACATCGCCCAGCCGCACACCTCCGCCGGGCGCATCCCGACCGATCTCGGCTACCGGATGTTTGTCGACCGCATCGATGACTTCAAGCCGCTGACCCAGGCCGAGCGCAGCGCCATCTTCAAACTCATCGACGGCAATGTCGAACTCGACGAGATGCTCGACCGCACCGTTCGTGTGCTCTCGGGGCTGACCCACCAGGTGGCGCTGATCCAGTACCCGACGGTGTCCCTGGCCAGAATCAAACACATCGAGATCGTCGGACTCGGGCCGACCCGCATCCTCGTCGTCCTCATCACCGATGCCGGACAGGTCGAACAGCGGACCGTGACCACCCCGACGCCCACAGACAATGAGGCGCTGAGGGGAATCAGGGACCGGATCAACGCCGACTTCGCCGGGCAGAAGCTCGCGAAGGTGATGAACGGGAGTCTGCCGAGGAACGCAGCCGATGCCGAATCCTCCGCGACGCCAGCCGATTCCGACAAAGTCGGGGCCGCAGGCGCGGAGACGAGCGTGCTCGCCCAGGTCCGAGAGGCCGTGGTCGATCTCGCCGCGGCCACCCGCGAGGAGCGCATCATCATGGCCGGCACCGCCAACCTCGCCCGCTCCGGCAGCGAGTTCGGGGAGAAGATGGCCCCGATCCTCGAGGCCTTCGAAGAGCAGGTGGTGCTGCTGCGCCTGCTCACCTCGATGGCCGAGGACCAGGAGGAGATCAGCGTGCGCATCGGTCGTGAGAATACTCACGAATCCTTCAGTTCGACATCCGTTGTGGCCGCCGAATATGGTCATGACGCGGGTTCCTCGGCTCGACTTGCCGTCCTCGGACCGACGAGAATGGACTATCCGATGACGATCTCGGCCGTGCGCGCGGTCGCGAAGTACGTCTCCTCGATCCTCGATCGCGGATAGCTCGGAAGATAGCTCGGAAGAATGACAGACCTGCCGCACACAGCAGCCGGCACCACACACGCGAACCAACCACACCACCAGGGAGAGAGAAGTTTCTGTGGCCGATCACTATGAAACACTCGGAGTGTCCAAGGATGCTTCGGCGGCTGAAATCAAGGCGTCCTACCGCAAGCTCGCCCGGAAGTACCACCCGGATGTGAACCCCGGGCACGAGGACGAGTTCAAAGCCATCTCTTTGGCCTATGACGTCCTCTCCGACTCGGAGAAGCGTCGCAACTACGACATGGGCGGCGGCGAGAACGGTCAGGGATTCCCTGCCGGCGCCGGCGGCTTCGGCGGTTTCGGCGACATCTTCGAAACCTTCTTCGGCGGTGGCGGCGGCCAGGCCGGCGGCCCGATGCCGCGGACCCAGCGCGGCAAGGACGCCCTCGTCGGCGTCAACATCGACCTCAAGACCGCAGCCTTCGGCGGCACCGTCGACCTCGACGTCACCACCGCGGTCGTCTGCGACACCTGCTCGGGTGCCGGCACTCAGGCGGGCACCTCCGTCGAGACCTGCACCCTGTGCCACGGTTCGGGCAGCGTGCAGCGGATGACGCGGACTCTGCTCGGGCAGATGGTCACCAACCAGACGTGCAACTCCTGCCACGGCTTCGGCACCGTCATCCCCAACCCCTGCCTCAACTGCCAGGGCGACGGTCGCGTCCGCAAACAGCGGACCATGAAGATCCGCATCCCCGCCGGCGTCTCCGACGGCACCCGGATCCAGCTCGGCAGCCAGGGCGAGGTCGGCCCCGGCGGCGGCCCCGCCGGTGACCTCTTCGTCGAGGTCATGGTCGCCCGCCACGAGGTCTTCCAACGCGATGGAGACCACCTCCGCGCCTCGGTGACCGTACCGATGACGGCGGCTGCCCTCGGCGCCTCGATCCCCTTCGAGACCTTCGACGGCAACCAGGACCTCAACATCGAACCGGGCACCCAGTCGGGCACCGTCGTCAAACTCGCGGGCCTCGGCGCCACCCGACTGCGCTCGGAGACCCGCGGAGATCTGCTCATCACCGTCGACGTCGTCACCCCGGACGCCCTCGACGACGAACAGCGGGAACTGCTGGAGAAGCTCGCCGAACTCCGCGCCGAAGAGACCCCGCGGGCACAGATCACCACCCAGAACCGGGGCATGTTCTCCCGCATGCGTGAGAAGTTCGCCGGTCGGTGAGCCGACCCACGTTCCATTCCCTGCAGGCCGCCGAGGCGGTCCCCGGCCACGTGCTCATCCTCGGTGAGGACGTGGCCGGACACGCGGTCCGGGTCCGCCGGATCGGTCCCGGAGAGGCCGTCGACATCGTCGACGGGCAGGGGACACGGGCGAGCGGAACGGTCACGACCGCCTCGGCGAGCGAACTGGCACTTGACGTCACCGCGGTGACCCGGGACGAGACGAGCGGCCCACGGCTGGTCCTCGTCCAGGCCCTGGCCAAGGGCGACCGCGATCTGCAGGCGATCGAAACGGCCACGGAGATCGGGGTCGACGAGGTCATCCCCTGGGCCGCCGAACGATCGATCGCCGACTGGCCTGCGAAGAAGCGGGAGAAGATGGCCGCGAAGTGGGACAACCTGCTCCACGCCGCCTCCCTCCAGGCCCGGCGCTCACGGTTCCCGCACCTGTGCGACCTGGTCCGCGGCACCGGACTGGTGACGGCGCTCTCGGAGGCCGACGCCGTGTTCGCCCTCCACGAGACTGCCGAGGTGAGCCTCTCACAGGCGCTGAGAGAACTGGCCGAGGCCGAGACGACACCCGAGCGGATCGTCTTCGTCATCGGACCCGAAGGGGGCATCAGCGATGCCGAGCTCACAGCACTTGAGAACTTCGGCGCCGCTCCCGTCCTCCTCGGACCCACGATCCTGCGGACCTCCTCGGCCGGACCCGCCGGTCTCGTCATGGCCCAGAATTCATTGGGCCGTTGGTGAGGAAGCGGACTACGATGGAAGCACACACCCGCACTCAGCCGAGTGCACGCATCAGCGAAGGATCATTCTGGACACCTCCACCCGCAACACGAACTCTGTGAACACCGAACCCGGAGACTCGGCCGCATCGGAACAGGCGGCGGCCGCGTCCGACACAGTCCGTCTCGTGATTCCCGACTCCATCGACCTCGTCGAGTTCTTCGGGCCGGGGGAGTCGAACCTGCGCAAGCTCGAGCGGACCTTCCCCGACCTCGACATCCACGTCAGAGCCAACCAGGTCCAGGCCGTCGGCGACCCCGCCCGCATCGAGGCCTTCGTCTCCGTGATCGGCGAGCTCAAGAAGCTCCACGCCTCCGGGCATCGGATCAACGAGGAGACGATCGACCGGGTGACCTCGTTCTCCTCCGAGGGCACGGCCGCCTCGGCGGTGCTGGGCACGAACATCCTCTCCACCCGGGGAAAGTCGATCCGACCCAAGACGATGGGTCAGCACGACTACGTCAAGGCCATCCGCCACCATACGATCACCTTCGGCATCGGACCGGCCGGCACAGGCAAGACCTATCTGGCGATGGCCATGGCCGTCAACGCCCTCCAGCACAAAGAGGTCTCCCGGATCATCCTCACCCGTCCGGCCGTGGAAGCCGGCGAGAGCCTCGGCTATCTGCCCGGGACTCTCAACGACAAGATCGACCCCTATGTGCGACCGCTCTACGACGCACTGCACGACATGGTCGACCCCGAGTCGATCCCGCTGCTCATCGAGACCGGCACGATCGAGGTCGCCCCGCTGGCGTACATGCGCGGACGCACCCTCAACGACGCGTTCATCATCCTCGACGAGGCGCAGAACACGACCGGCGAGCAGATGAAGATGTTCCTCACCCGCCTCGGCTTCGGATCCCGGATGGTCGTCACCGGCGACGTGTCCCAGATCGATCTGCCGGGCAAGACCCGCAGCGGACTCAAGATGGTCCGGGACATCCTCACCGGCATCGAGGACCTCGAGTTCTGCGAACTCGGCAGCAAGGACGTCGTCAGGCATTCCCTGGTGACGAAGATCGTCGACGCCTACGACCTGTGGGGGAGTGCGAAGTGAACACGGAGATCGCGAACGAGACCGCCGCCGAGGTGGATCTCGACGAGGTCGTGGCACTGACCGAATACCTCGGCCAGGCCCTGCATATGCATCCCGGTGCCGAACTCGCCGTGACCATGGTCGAGGCGGCCGCGATGGCCGAACTCCACGTCACCTGGATGGACCTCGAAGGACCGACCGATGTCATGTCCTTCCCGATGGACCAGCTGAGTCAGGGCCGGGCCGAAGCACCCACCGAGGGTCAGATGGGCGACATCATCATCTGCCCCGAGGTGGCCGAGAAGCAGGCCGCCGAGGCGGGGCATTCGACGATGGACGAGATCCTGCTGCTCACCGTCCACGGATTCCTCCACCTGCTCGGCTACGACCACGGCGAGCCCGAGGAGCGGGAGCAGATGTTCGCCCTCCAGCGTCATCTGCTGCTGACGTTCTTCGCCGCCCGCTACGACGGTCGCACCGACATTCCCACTCCCACCGAGGTCTGAGCCGTGATCTGGTTGTTTCTCGGGGCTGCACTGTGCCTCGTCGTCTCCGCAACCCTGTCCGCCGTGGATGCGGCGCTGCTCAGCGTCTCCCATCATGCGGTCCAGGACGCCAAGGACGAGGGCAAGAAGTCGGCGGAGCGGGTCGAGCGGATCCTCGCCGATCTGCCCACGAACATCAATGTCATCATCTTCGTCCGCAACTTCCTCGAGGCCCTGGCCACGGTGTTCATCGCCCTGGCCTACGATTCGATTTACTCGGTCGGCCCCGTCATGGTCGTGCTCACCGTGCTCACCGCCTCGGTGGCGGTCTTCGTCGTGGCCGGAGTCTCCCCGCGCACCATCGGGCGGCGCCGATCCCTGGCCGTCAGCCTCAATCTCAGCTGGGTGGTCAGGCTCGTCCTCGTCGTCCTCACACCGGTGACGAAGATCCTCGTCCTGCTCGGCAACCTGCTGACCCCGGACAAGGTGTATAAGGACGGTCCCTTCGTGACCTCCGAGCAGCTGCGCGACCTCGTCGAACGCGCCAGCGAGTCCGACATCATCGAAGACGGCGAACGCGAGATGATCCAGTCCGTGTTCAACCTCTCCGACACCACAGCCAACGAGGTCATGGTCCCGCGGACCGACCTCGTCACCGTCATCTCCGGCACCCCGCTGCATAAGGTGATGAACCTCTTCCTCCGGTCAGGGTTCTCCCGCATCCCGGTCAGCGGGGAGGACCTCGACGACATCCAAGGTGTTGCCTACCTCAAGGACGTGGCCAGACGGCTGCACCTGCACCCGGAGGACTCCGAGCGGCCCGTCGACATCCTCGCCCGCGGCGTGCTCTTCGTCCCGGAGACGAAGCCCGCTGACGATCTGCTCTCGCAGATGCAGCTCGACTCGACCCATCTGGCGATCCTCGTCGACGAATACGGGGGCACAGCCGGTCTGGTCACCATCGAAGACATCGTCGAGGAGATCGTCGGCGAGATCGAGGACGAATACGATTCCAGCGATGACGAACTCGTTGAGGAAGCCGACGGCACCTTCCTCATCAGCACCCGGATGTCGATCTCCGATTTCGCCGAGCACTTCGACGTCAAGATCGACGAAGACGACGTCAACAGCGTCGGCGGACTGCTGACCAAACTCATCGGCCGCGTCCCCATCGCCGGGTCGACTGCGAAGATCTCGGGGCTGCGCATCGAAGCGATGGAGGGCCAGGGACGCCGACACCGCATCGCCCACGTCAAGGTGACACAGGAAGAGGACTGAGATGGACTTTCGCACGGACTACCCGGAAGACTACCGGGCCGGGTTCGCCTGCTTCGTGGGCCGACCGAACACGGGCAAGTCGACGCTGACGAACGCTCTGGTGGGGGAGAAGGTGGCGATCACCTCGGCGAAGCCCCAGACCACTCGGCACACGATCCGCGGCATCGTCCACAAGGACGACCACCAGCTGATCCTCGTCGACACCCCGGGCCTGCACAAACCCCGCACCCTGCTCGGCAGCCGACTCAACGACCTCGTCGCCGCAACCCTGAGCGAGGTCGACGTGATCGGCTTCTGCCTGCCGGCCGATGAGCCGATCGGGCCGGGGGACCGCTACATCGCCTCCCAGCTCGAACTCCTCGACGGCAGGACGCCGATCATCGCCCTGGTCACGAAGGTCGACCGGGTGCCGAAGGACAAGGTCGCCGAGGCGCTGCTGGCCGTCGGCGAGCTCGCCGACTTCGCCGATGTGGTTCCGGTCTCCGCCGTCGACGGCTTCCAGGTCGACACGGTCGACACCGTGCTTGCCGGACATCTGCCTGTCTCCCCGCCGCTCTACCCGGACGGCGAGCTCACCGACGAGCCCGAGGAGATGATGATCGCCGAACTCGTCCGTGAGGCCGCCCTCGAAGGCGTCCGCGACGAGCTGCCCCACTCCCTGGCCGTGCAGGTCGAGGAGATGTATCCCCGCGAGGGTCGCAGCGAGGACAACCCGCTGTGGAACATCCACGTCAACCTGTTCGTCGAACGTCCCAGCCAGAAGGCGATCATCATCGGCAAGGGCGGAAGCCGCCTCAAGGGGATCGGCTCCGAATCTCGGCGGGGCATCGAGAAGCTGCTGGGAACGAAGGTCTACCTCGACCTCCACGTCAAGGTCGCCAAGGACTGGCAGCGGGACCCGAAGCAGCTCGGCCGTCTCGGCTTCGACTTCAACTGACCTGCCGGTGCCGATCGGGCTCGCGAGGCTCGCGGGCCTCGCGGCGGATCCTGAGCGGTCCGTGCCGCGTGCCCGCGTGCACAGGTGAGCGCCTTCTCACGTCGGGCGGTTGATCGGGGGCAAACGCACTGCAATAGACTAGGCCGAGTGAATGCCGAGCAGACCACGGTCGCACTGAGCGACCGATCCCCCCATGTCGCACCCGAAGAGCTCATCGCGGGACTCGTCCCGCCCCCGCAGTTCGAAGACGTCTCCTTCGACAGCTATCGCACCGACCCTGCCGAACCCTCCCAGGCAGAGGCGCGGAACAAGCTCGAGGAGTTCACCGCGCAGACCCAGTCGAAGGGTCTCTTCGGCAAGCTGTTCTCGAAGGGCAGCTCCGGTCCCAAGGGCGTCTACCTCGACGGCGGCTACGGCGTGGGCAAGACCCACCTGCTGGCCTCGGCGTGGCACGCGAACGACAAGCCTGCGACCTTCGGCACCTTCGTCGAGTACACGAACCTCGTGGGTGCCCTCGGCTTCGCCCGAGCCCGTGACGACCTCTCGGAGATGAAGCTCGTCTGCGTCGACGAGTTCGAACTCGACGATCCGGGCGACACCGTGCTGATGTCACGGCTGATGAGAGAGCTCACGGATGCCGGAGTGAAGATCATCGCCACCTCGAACACCCTGCCCGGATCGCTGGGCGAGGGACGCTTCGCCGCCCAGGACTTCCTCCGCGAGATCCAGGCGCTGGCCGATCAGTTCGAGGTCTACCGCATCGACGGTCAGGACTACCGTCACCGGGCGCTGAGTGCCCCGGCGGACCCGGTCCCCGCGGAGGAGCTCGATGCCGCTGCCGGCGAGCTCACCGGTGTGGTCGCCCGCGACGACTTCTCGACGCTGCTCGAACATCTCTCCACCGTCCATCCCTCACGCTACGGCCGCATGGTCGACGGCGTCGACGCAGCCGCGTGGGAGAACGTCACCACGATCGAGAACGAGAGTGTGGCGCTGCGCTTCGTCGCGCTCGTCGACCGGCTCTACGATCGCAACGTCCGCATCATCAACTCCGGTCAGGCCCTCGACAAGGTCTTCACCGAGGATTCGCTGGCCGGTGGCTACCGGAAGAAGTACATGCGCTGCCTGTCGCGCCTCACCGCGCTGTCCTCCCCGGAGTAGTCCTCCCCGGGATGGTTCACTCCGGCACGGACCTGACCGGGCCGGTTCTCTGCGGGTGAGTCCTCCCCGGACTACTGCAGGTCGAGGAACTCGAGGACTTCGAGCTCGGGCACCCAATCGGGCAGTCCGATGATCCGGAGCATGCACCACACGATGACGGCCACGAACGCGGCCGTGAGGGCCGCGACGGTCCACCGGACCCAGATCGGCTGCGCCATGATCCAGTGCGTCCAGCGCTCGACGTTGACTCGCACGAAGTGCAGGATCCTGCGCGCCCAGTTGAACTCGCTGGAGATGACGAAGAGGCCGATGATGACGATGAGCCAGCCCGGCCCAGGCAGCGGCACGAGGACGAGCCCGATGAGCACGATGAGGGTGCCGAGGCCGCCGACGATGAGGCGATAGAGGCGGGCGGTGTGGGGATTGGCCATGACCGTGCCCCGCCAGCGCAGGAAGCCCAATCGCAGCCTGCGCCACGGTCGGGTGCCTTGCTTGTGATGACGTGACAGCCACCCTTTGGGGCGGCTGTGCGGGGATTCCTGGTCCACCCACACATCTTAAATGGATC
This sequence comes from Brevibacterium sp. CCUG 69071, assembly GCF_021023135.1. Taxonomy (GTDB): domain Bacteria; phylum Actinomycetota; class Actinomycetes; order Actinomycetales; family Brevibacteriaceae; genus Brevibacterium. Next base: position 893,149 of record NZ_PGFV01000001.1, on the reverse strand, counting down.
AGCCTGAATGCTTGATCGATGCCTGTGACTACGATCACCCGTTTCCGATTTTGCGTCAGCCGCCGGCTGCGTATAGAGTTATATCTCGTTGCCAGGGAAACCGGGCAGCGAGAAATGCGGATGTGGCTCAGTTGGTAGAGCATCACCTTGCCAAGGTGAGGGTCGCGGGTTCGAGTCCCGTCATCCGCTCGGAGGCGTCATGGCACCGCCTTGACGGTGGCGTGGCCGAGAGGCGAGGCAGCGGCCTGCAAAGCCGTATACACGGGTTCGAATCCCGTCGCCACCTCGGATCCGTCCAACATGGTATGTTGGTCGATCAGCGCGATTGGCGCAGCGGTAGCGCGCTTCCTTCACACGGAAGAGGTCACTGGTTCGATCCCAGTATCGCGCACAGGGACCACGTGTTCCGGTGCAACAAATGAATAGAGCGCGATTGGCGCAGCGGTAGCGCGCTTCCCTGACACGGAAGAGGTCACTGGTTCGATCCCAGTATCGCGCACAGAAGAAGCCTCGAGCGATATGCTCGGGGCTTCGTGCATTCACGGCGAATCCCGCAGGAAACCGCGATAGTTCGGCGGGGTGCTGCGGAGAGCTGGCGGAGGGGACCCGCGAGGGGCCCATTCGGCTGTGTGGCCGTGGTGTTCCAGGACTGCCACGCCCTCTGTATGAGTCAAGCCGCACTTTAACTAGTACGCTAGTGACGGTAAACAACGACGAAGACTTCGGAGCACTCATGTCTACTCCTCAGAACCCGTACGGGCCGGACAACGGCTCGGGCAATCAGAACCCCAACGGTCAGAACCCCAACGGTCAGAACGGCGGGCAGCCCAACGGGCCCGGATACGGCGGCGACCAGAACGGTGGCCAGTCCGGCGGTCAGGCATCGCAGTACGGATCCCCGAACGAGCAGGATCAGTCCTTCGGTTCCCAGCCTGCTCAGCCGCAGTACGGGCAGCAGCCTCCCCAATATGGGCAGCAGGACCAGCAGGGTCAGCAGCAGTACGGTTCCCAGCCCCAGTACGGGCAGCACAACGACGGCGGTGCTCAGTACGATCAGAACCAGTACGGACAGAACCCTTACTACGACCAGAACCAGTACGGACAGAACCCCGGCTACGACGCCAATGCTCAGGGCTATGACGCGAACCAGTACGGTCAGCAGCCGGCCTACGCCGGCGCAGACGGCGGATCCGACCAGTTCACTCCGGCCAATCCCAACGCCGGGTACGGCCAGTTCCCCCCGGTTACCGGCGGCAACACCTCGAAGAACATCTGGGGCATCCTCGCCCTCATCGGCGGCATCGTCGGCATCCTCTTGTCCTTCGTGTTCGGAGCAGGATTCCTCTTCGGCGCGGCCGCAGTCGTCTTCGGCTTCGTCGGCCTGAGCGCGGTGAAGAAAGGAACCGCGTCGAACAAGGGCCTCAGCATCACCGGCATCGTGCTCGGAATCATCTCGGTTCTACTGTCGATCATCGTCGTCGTCGCACTCATCCTCGGAATCGGCTTGCTCGGAAAAGCTGCCTCTGACGAGGCAAGCAAGTCCGCCGGAATCTCGACCTCGGGCGCGTCCGATCCTGCCCAGGATCCCTCCGATCCGGCACAGGATCCCAGCCAGGGCGCAGGCGATTCTGAAGGCGAAGAGGCCGCGCCCGTCGAGGGTGGCGAGGTCACCATCGGCGACGACCTCACTGCGGCTGTGCAGGTGCGCCCCGGAACCGCCGACCAGTACGCATCGGGAGCCGAATCGTCCAATGGTGAGATCGCCATCGTCACGATGACCATCAAGAACGCATCTAGCTCCGATGTCGAACTCACCTTGGCGACTCTGACGGCTAGCGACGGCAACGCCGCGAACTATCAGGACGTGTTCGACGGATCGAAGTACAAAGGCTCTCTCGCTTTCGCCGATCCCGTTCCCGCCGAGGGGGAGAGGACTTATGAGTTTGCCTTCGGCGTCCCCTCCTCCGATGTCGACGGGATGCATCTCAAGCTTTCGCTCATCGAGGACCTCGGCAGCGGAACGGACTTCGAGTTCAGCAAGCAGTGATGTCCGAATGCGGGTCCGGCGGTCGCACAGACCGGTGAACCCGCAGCGGACGCAGATCACGTAGAATTCACCAGTTGGGTGGCAGTCACACGACTGCCACCCAACTGATTTGGCACCACCGAATTGGTACTAGACTCGGAGGACGAGAAGTCCTCATCCCAGACGAACGGAGAAGATCAGTGGCAGACAGCATTGACTGCGCGGGCGAGAGCATTCCTTGGAAACAGGGACTGACCGGCACGGAGCTCTTCTCCACGGACCGCACAGTCGTTGCCGTCTGGCTCAACGGCGAACCCGCCGATCTCAGCCGTGAACTCACCGCCGGAGACTCGATCAGCCCGATCACCATCGACTCTCCCGCCGGACTCGACATCCTCCGCCACTCCGCGGCCCACGTCACCGCGCAGGCCGTGCAGGACCTGTTCCCCGGAGCCAGACTCGGCATCGGCCCCTACATCACCGACGGCTACTACTTCGACTTCGATGTCGCCGAACCCTTCACCCCCGAAGACCTCAAGGCGATCCAGAAGAAGGCCGCCCAGATCGTCAAGTCCGGCCAGACCTTCAACCGCGTCGTCGTCACCGAGTCCGAAGCCAAGGAGCGGATGGCGAACGAGCCGTACAAGCTCGAATTGATCAGTGACAAAGGCGCAGGATCCGACGATTCGGCCTCCGTCGAGGTCGGAGCCGGCGAACTGACCGTCTATGAGAACGTCGACCGCAAGGGCGAAGTCGTGTGGCAGGACCTCTGCCGCGGCCCGCACCTGCCGAACACGAAGCTCATCGGCAACGGCTTCGCCGTCACCCGCTCCTCGGCGGCCTACTGGCGCGGCGACCAGGCGAATGCGAGCCTGCAGCGCGTCTACGGCACCGCGTGGGCCTCGAAAGAGGACCTCAAGGCCCACCAGGACCGTCTCGCCGAGGCGGAGCGCCGCGACCACCGCAAGCTCGGTGCCGAACTCGACCTCTTCTCCTTCCCCGAGGAGCTCGGCTCCGGACTGCCCGTGTTCCACCCCAAGGGCGGCGTCATCAAGCGGGAGATGGAGGACTACGTCCGCGCCCGCCACATCGAGGAGGGCTTCGAGTACGTCGGTACCCCGCACATCTCGAAGGAGACCCTGTACTACACCTCGGGCCACCTGCCCTACTACGGCGAGAACATGTTCCCGCCGATGAGCGTCGACGAGGTCCGCGACGAATCCGGTGAGATCGTCAAGGAGGGCACCCCCTATCGCCTCAAGGCGATGAACTGCCCGATGCACAACCTCATCTACCGCTCACGCGGACGGTCCTACCGTGATCTGCCGCTGCGGCTCTTCGAATTCGGCACCGTCTACCGCGACGAGGCCTCCGGAGTCATCCACGGCCTCACCCGCGTCCGCGCCCTGACCCAGGACGACTCGCACTCCTATGTCGCCCAGGAGGACGCCGGGAAGGAGATCCGCCATCTGCTGAACTTCGTGCTCAGCCTGCTGCGCGACTTCGGCCTCGACGACTTCTACCTCGAACTCTCCACCCGAGACGAGGACGGAAAGAAGGCCGATAAGTTCATCGGCTCGGACGAACAGTGGGAAGAGGCGACGAGAGTCCTCGAAGAGGTCGCCGAGGAGACCGGACTCGAACTCGTCCCTGACCCGGGCGGCGCCGCCTTCTATGGACCGAAGATCTCCGTCCAGGCACGCGACGCCATCGGCCGGACCTGGCAGATGTCGACCGTCCAGCTCGACTTCAACCAGCCCGAGCGCTTCGGCCTCGAATACGTCGCTGCCGACGGCTCCCGCCAGCAGCCGGTGATGATCCACTCCGCGAAGTTCGGATCCATCGAACGCTTCCTCGGCGTGCTCACCGAGCACTACGCCGGAGCGTTCCCCGTGTGGCTGGCTCCCGTGCAGGTCACCTGCATCCCGGTGGCCGAGGAGTTCAACGACTACCTCGCCGAGGTCGCCGCCGAGCTGCGCGCCGCCGGCGTCCGCGTCGAGATCGACGACAGCGACGACCGGTTCCCGAAGAAGATCCGCAACGCCTCGAAGTCGAAGGTCCCCTTCGTCCTCATCGCCGGGGGAGAGGACCGTGACGCCGGTGCGGTGTCCTTCCGCTTCCGCAGCGGAGAGCAGGACAACGGCGTGCCCGTCGCCGAGGCGGTGCGACGGATCCTCGAATCCATCGACACCAAGGCCCAGGTATGACCGAGGGCGGCGACAGCGGAACCGGACCGCCGGCACCTGGGGAGGACCACCTCGGCGAGGGGCCGCCCGAACCGGAGGCGGCGGCCGGCTTCCCGGGCGAACCCGACGGCTTCCAACGCCTTTGGACCCCGCACCGGATGGTCTACATCGGCGGACAGGACAAGCCGAAGGACTCCAGTGCAGACGAATGCCCGTTCTGCACGGCGCCCTCGAAATCCGATGCGGAGGGACTCATCGTCGCCCGCGGCGAGACCGTGTACGCGGTGCTCAACCTCTACCCGTACAACCCCGGTCACCTGCTCATCTGCCCCTATCGCCACGTCGCTGACTACACGGAGCTGAGCGAAGCCGAAACGGTCGAGCTCGCCCACTTCACGCAGAGGGCGATGCGGGTCATCCGTGCGGTCTCGAACCCTCACGGCTTCAATCTGGGCATGAACCAGGGACCGGTCGCCGGTGCCGGAATCGCCGCCCACCTACATCAGCACATCGTGCCGCGGTGGGGCGGGGATGCCAACTTCCTGCCGATCGTGGCGGAGACCAAGGCGCTGCCGCAGGTGCACAGTGAGGTGCAGGCGGCGCTGTCGAAGGAATGGAATCGATGAACCCCGAAGATCTCGACACATTGGCCGAATACTCGTCCCCGCTGCAGCGCGGGGACGAGGCGGTCATCACGATCACCCGTCCCGACCTCGAGTCGAACAGCTACCTCTCCCAGCTGTTCGCACTCACCGAGGACCGGTCGACGCGGCTGACCCACAACTGGCATGACTCGGCGGCACAGGTGCACCCGAACTGGTCGGGGTACCTCAGCGCCGCGAAGAAGGAAGCCCCGCAGCTCTTCGCTGGCCCCAGCCTCGAGGCCGCACACCGGATCACCGACAACCACCTCGGCGTGTCCGAATTCGCCATCGATGACGAAGGCGCACGGGCGCTCTACGTCGCCCGCGTCGCCGAACCCGGCCGCTACGGCGAGGACGAGGACATTCCAGCCACCGAGGAGGCACCGCGACGCATCCGCTCTGCGGCCTATCTGAGCAACGGCCTCGGCTACACCAAAGACCGTCCGGCGCGGGCGTTCCTCGTCGATCTCGTGGAACCGGGGCTCGGCAAGGCCGGAGTCTCCGGCAGCGCCGAGGTTCCGCTCTCGACTCTGCTCTCGACCCCCGAATCGGACGTGCACGACCCTCAGTTCTCGACCGGCGGCCACTGGGCGAGCGTGATCTCCGCGGTGGCACCGGACCAGGGCGAACCCGATCTGCGGTCGACGGTGTGGCTGCTCGGCGTCGACGAGGCGCGAGCGCTGGACCTGCCGCGACTGAGCGTGAACCTGCACCGGTGGATCGATGACGACTCCGTGCTGCTCGTGGCCAACGATCTGAGCCGGGACGCACTCGACTTCGTCGGACAGATGCCCGGGCTCTACCTCCATCAGGTGAGCACGGGGACGACCCGACGCCTGACGGACCCGGAGACCGTGGCCATCGCCTCGATCCGTCCGCGGGTGGTGGCAGATGCCGACGGTGCCCAGTTCGTGCTGGCCGTCGTCGACACCGACGGAGCCTCCCGGCTGGCCAGGATCGACCTCTGCGCCGCCGAGGCGGGCCTGGACGAACTCGACTTCCTCACCGATGAGATCACCGTGGTCAACGGCTTCGACGCCTCGGCCGAGACCGTGATCTTCACCGCAGCCACCCCGGGCAGCCAAGCCGTGCTCGGAAGTGTGCCGCTGAGCGGACCGGCCGCCCCAGGCGGTGCGAGCAGCATCCTGGAACACCCCGCACCGGCGAACTCCGTGCTTCCCCAGGTGCTGCGCGTCGAAGGCGAAGACGGAACCATCACCGGATGGCTGGCCAAGCCTTCCGGGCAGGGGCCGTTCCCGGTCATCCTCAACATCCACGGCGGACCCTTCGCCCAATACACCCACGGCTGGTTCGATGAGACCCAGGTGCTCACCTCGGCCGGCTACGCCGTCGTCTACGCGAACCCGCGCGGCTCCGGCGGGCGGACGCGCAGCTGGGGGACCGCGGTGCAGGGGAACATGGCGGATCCGGCGATGGCCGATGTCCTCGCCGTGCTCGACCATGCGCTGAGTGAGGATGCCGATCTCGACGGCAGCCGCCTCGGCGTGCAGGGCGGATCGTACGGCGGCTACCTCACGGCGATGATCACCGCACACGATCATCGGTTCCGCGCCGCCATCGTCGAACGCGGGTACCTCGATCCCGACAGCTTCGTTGGCACCTCCGACATCGGACGCTTCTTCACCGAGGAGTACACAACACGTGAGAGGACGGCCATCGCCCGGCAGTCGCCCTTGGCCCATGCCGGGCAGGTCCGCACACCCAGCCTGGTCATGCACTCCGAACTCGACTTCCGCTGTCCGCTCGAACAGGCCCAGCAGTACTACGCCGCCCTGCAGCGGTCCGGAGTCGACACCGAACTGCTGATCTTCCCGGGGGAGAACCATGAGCTCTCCCGGGCCGGACAGCCCCGACATCGCCGCCAGCGGTTCGAGGCGATCCTCGACTGGTGGGACCAGCATCTGAACTCGGATTCCGACTCCGCAGCGACGGTCGGCTGAGATCATGAGCTGCACCACCGCCTCCTCGGCGATCACCCGACCCCGCATTTCGGCTTCCGACTTGGTGGGAACGAGACTTCCCGCTATCGTTCTCTCGTCTCCGAAATCGCTGTTGCCGAAACCCCACGGCATCACTATTCTGCAGAACACTACGTCGCCTCGCCGCCAACTCCTGGAGAACCATGAAACCTCGTAAAGCCTCACGGGTCGTATTACTCAATGAGCGCGACGAGGTCCTTCTGATTCGAGCCCAGGATCTGCTCACACCCACCCACCAATGGTGGATGACCTGCGGCGGAGGTTCCGAGATGGGCGAGTCGGCCGCTCAGACCGCGGCACGCGAGCTCGCGGAGGAGACGGGACTCGAATGCGAACCCGGCGAACTCATCGGCCCCTTGGCGACCCGTGACGAGGTCTTCGAATTCACGGAGAAGAAGCTGCGCCAGCACGAGACCTACTTCGCGTTCCGGACCTCCGAGGACATCGAACTCGAGGACGCCGTGTGGACCGACATCGAGAAGCGCAGTCTGCTCGAGTTCCGCTGGTGGACCAGGGACGAGCTGATGTCGACGACGGAGACGATCTATCCGAAGGATCTGCTCAGCCTCATCGAGCTGGCGACCACGGGCGCGGTGCCCGAGGTCCCGCTTGTCATCGATTGAGGGCCGCGGACCTTGAGCGTATAGACTTGAAAGGCTGCAACTAGAGGAAGGAACACCAGTGTCAGGTCATTCCAAATGGGCAACGACTAAACACAAGAAAGCTGCCATCGATGCCAAGCGCGGCAAGCTGTTTGCCAAGCTGATCAAGAACATCGAGGTTGCCGCACGCAACGGTGGACCTGATCCCGAGGGCAATCCGACGCTGTTCGATGCGATCCAGAAAGCCAAGAAGAACTCGGTCCCGGCCGACAACATCACCCGCGCGGTCAAGCGCGGCGGCGGCCTCGACGGTTCCGCGGTCAACTACGAGACGATCATGTACGAAGGCTATGCCGCCGGCGGTGTGGCGCTGCTCATCGAGTGCCTCACCGACAACCGCAACCGTGCCGCCTCAGAGGTCCGCGTGGCGGTCACCCGCAACGGCGGTTCGATGGCCGATCCCGGTTCCGTGACCTACAACTTCAACCGTAAGGGCGTCATCGAGGTTCCCGCCGAGGGCACCGATGAGGATGCGATCCTCCTGGCGACGCTCGACGCGGGAGCCGAAGAGGTCAAGGACGAGGGCGAGAAGTTCGAGATCATCTGCGAGGCCACCGACCTCGTCGACGTCCGCACCGCTCTCGTCGAAGCCGGCATCGACTACGACTCGGCGGAGGCCTCCTTCGTCCCCGAGCTCGAGGTCGGACTCGACGCGGAGACCGCACGCAAGGTCTTCAACCTCATCGATGCGCTCGAAGACAGCGACGAAGTGCAGAACGTGTACTCGAATGCCGATGTCAGCGATGAGGTTCTCGCCGAACTCGACGCCTGATGCGGATCCTCGGCGTCGACCCCGGCCTGACCCGCTGCGGGCTGGGTGTCATCGACACCCTGCCCGCGCGGAAGGCCCGGATGGTGGCCGTCGACGTGCTGCGCACTCCGTCCGCGGATTCAGTGGACCTGCGCCTCGGGGCCATCGCCGAGGCGTTCGACTCCTGGCTCGATGAGTACCGTCCCGACATGGTGGCCATCGAACGCGTCTTCGCCCGCAACGACGTGTCCACCATCATGGGCACCGCTCAGGCCTCGGGCCTAACGATGGGCCTGGCCGCCCGACGCGGACTGCCGGTGGCGATGCACACGCCCTCCGAGGTCAAAGCCGCGATCACCGGCTCCGGGCGGGCGGGCAAGAAGCAGGTGACGAACATGGTCACCAGGATCCTCGGGCTCGAAGCGCCGCCGAAGCCCGCGGACGCCGCCGATGCGTTGGCGATCGCGATCTGCCATTCCTGGCGAGGCGCCCTGAGCGCCCAATCGACGCCGGGAGCGAACAAGGACCTGACCGAGCGCAAGTCCGGAGGACGCCAGGGGTCCGGTCTGACCAAAGCTCAGCAGCAGTGGGCAGAGGCCATGCGCAAGACGAAGTAGTGGGCGCAGACTCGTGTCGCGGACAGGTGCCGTGGAGGCCTCCTGCTAACCTGGATTCGTACAAGTGTTCCCACTCGAAAGGCTGGTCGTGATCAGTTTCCTCAGCGGTACGGTCCACCGCATCGCAGCTGACCACCTCGTCGTTCTCACCTATGGTGTGGGACGCAAGGTCCACGTCACCCCGGACACTCTGGCGTCGACCCGCCACGGCGCGGACATCGACCTCGTCACGACGCTGGTCGTGCGTGAGGATTCCATGACCCTCTTCGGCTTCGGCGCCGAGGACGAGAACCACACCTTCGAGGTGCTCCTCTCGATCTCGGGGATCGGACCGCGCCTGGCCATGGCCATCGTCTCCGTGATGGGACCCGAAGAGCTCGCCTCCGCGATCTCGAACCAGGACGCCACCGCATTGACCCGAGTCCCGGGCATCGGCAAGAAGGGCGCCTCCCGGATCATCCTCGAACTCGAGAACAAACTGCCCAAGCTCGCCGGCTCGACACCCGGACCGCAGCTGTCCTTCGGCGGCAGCAATCAGCAGGTCATCGATGCCCTCGTCGGCCTCGGGTGGAAAGAGGCCCAGGCCGCCGATGTCGTCGCCGAGGTGGTCAAGGACCTCGGAGCCGATGCCGGGACCTCGGTGCTGCTCAAGGCCTCACTCAAAGTGCTCGGTGCCAGGAAATGACCGATCCGTCCTTCGACGCAGACCGGGCGGCAGGGGAGACCGATCCCGGATCCTATGAGATGGACTTCGGCGACCAGGGTCTCACCGGCGCCGAACAGGATCGTCTGGTCTCCGGCCGTGCCGAGACCGCCGAACGTGATGCAGAAGCCGCCCTGCGCCCGAAGGGGCTCAAAGACTTCATCGGCCAGCCGCAGGTCAGGGAGCAGCTCTCCCTGGTCCTCGACGCGGCGAAGGCCCGCAGCAAGGCTCCCGACCATGTCCTCCTCTCCGGCCCTCCCGGACTGGGCAAGACGACCCTGGCCATGATCATCGCGCATGAGATGCAGTCGAGCCTGCGCGTCACCTCGGGGCCGGCGGTCCAGCACGCGGGTGACCTCGCCGCGATCCTCTCCTCCCTCGAGGAGGGGGAAGTGCTCTTCATCGATGAGATCCACCGCATGGCCCGGGCCGCCGAGGAGATGCTCTACGTGGCCATGGAGGACTTCCGCGTCGACGTCATCGTCGGCAAGGGCCCTGGAGCCACCGCGATTCCCCTCGACCTTCCGTCCTTCACGATGGTCGGGGCGACCACCCGCTCGGGGCTGCTGCCTGCACCGCTGCGCGACCGCTTCGGCTTCACCGGTCTCCTCGACTTCTACTCGAGTACGGATCTGCTCACCGTGCTGCGACGCTCGGCGCAGATGCTCGGCATCGAAGCGGAGCTGGCGGGCCTGCAGGAGATCTCCACCCGTTCGCGCGGCACCCCGCGCATCGCCAACCGTCTGCTGCGCCGGGTCCGGGACTGGGCGCAGGTGCGCGGCAGCGGCATCATCGATCACGACGCCGCGGTCAACGCCCTCGAAGTCTACGAAGTCGACGCCCTCGGTCTCGACCGCCTCGATCGCTCGGTTCTCGAGGTGCTGTGCAAACGCTTCGGCGGGGGACCGGTGGGCCTGGGGACACTGGCCGTGTCGGTCGGGGAAGAGGCCGATACGGTCGAAACCGTCTCCGAGCCCTACCTCGTGCGGGAGGGTCTGATCAGCCGCACACCACGCGGCCGCGTCGCCACCTCGGCGGCCTGGAAGCACCTGGGGATGCAGATCCCAGCAAACTATGAGTTCTGATCCCGGCGGTTGAGTTCGCCATGGGTACTGAGGACGAACTAAGCTAGTGGACTGGTTCGTACTTATGAAAGGTAGATACTTGTGGATTTGCTGATCCCTCTCGCGCTTGCTGCGTTGCTCATCTTTTTCCTGTTCAACTCTCGGCGTAAGCAGAAGGCGCGTGCGGAACAGATCAAAACCGGTCTCGTACCGGGTGCCACAGTGATGACGACCTTCGGTGTCTTCGGCACCGTGCTCTCCATCGACGAAGAGAGCAACCAGGTCACCATCGAATCCGGACCGGGCACAGTGCTGCGCGTCCACCGTCAGGCGATCGGTCAGATCGACAACCCGCAGACCGATGTCGCTCCGGTCGACGCTCCCGCCGCCGATGCCGCGGAGCCGACCGATGTCGAGGCCGATTCTCCGGCCATCACCGATGCCGAACTCGACGCCATGAACGAGCGCAAGCGGGCCGCGGGCACCGCCGACGACGAGAGCCTGAGCGAGACCGACGACCTCAAGGCCGAAGCCGCCGACACGAGAGATCCTGCCGTCGACGCCGAGACAGAGCTCGACGCCGACACAGAGCTCAAGGCAGGCACGGACTCAGAGACTTCGTCGACGAATCCCGCGGACAGTGACTCGGATGTGCTCGACGCCGACGATGTTGATGCCGAGGGCTCGGATTCCACCGATACCGACACCGACAAGAAGAACTGAGTCAGACAGAACTGACTTCGCTCACTTCTGGCCGCACTCTGCACTCGATCGAAAGCTGAAACGTGTCCGATATTGAAGAAAAGCCGCGCCCTGGTCTGCGCTTCATGTGGCTCATCATCGTCACACTTGCCCTTGCCGGCATCATCGCCGGCGGGGTCATCTGGTCGAATGCCACAACCTCGCCGAAGCTTGCGCTCGACCTCGAGGGCGGTACCTCGATCATCCTCGAGCCGCAGGTCTCGGAGGACACGGACATCAGCAAGGAACAGCTCGACCAGGCTGTCTCCATCATTCGGCAGCGCGTCGACTCGACGGGTGTCTCCGAGGCCGAGATCACGACCCAGGGTGACCGCAACATCATCGTGAACCTCCCGGGCAACCCCGACGAGGAGACCCGCAACCTGGTCCGCTCGTCCGCGCAGCTCGTGTTCCGCAGGGTCGCCCTCGTCGGTGATCCGCGCTCCCAGGAGGCAATCCAGAAGGAGCAGGAACAGAGCGGGGACAGCTCCGAACAGTCTTCGGACGACGGCCTCAGCGATGAGGAGAAGAAGCGCCTCGAGGATCTCACCGGTGCCGACGGGGCAGGCCAGTCCGACGGCTCCGGTCAGGCCGAGGGCACCGACCCCGCAGGGGGCGGGCAGGTCTCTCGGTCCGCCGGTGAGACGAGTGATACGACCTCCGGAGACGAACCGGCCAAGGCCGGCGGCCAAGTTCCCGGACCCGCCGGGAAGGACTCCGGGGAGTCGAGCACCGACAGCGGAGACACCGGTGATTCGGGCGAGGGAGCCGGCGAGGGGACGGGCGAGGACACCAAGGTCACCGACTCGACCCCGCGGCCCCTGTTCGACCCGGAAGCGGACGCGGACAAGTGGCAGTCCGATGACATCATCAAGAAGTACACCGAACTCGACTGCACCGATCCGAAGAACCGCACCGGAGGCGAGCAGCTGCCCGCCGACGAACCGGTCGTCGCCTGTGCCTCGGACGGACAGGCCAAGTACGTTCTCGGTCCCGTCGAACTCTCCGGCGATCACCTCGCCGACGCCAGCTTCGGCTACCAGACGGGTGCCAACGGCACCCAGACCAACCAGCCGGCCGTCAACCTCGAGTTCGACTCCACCGGTCGAGAGATCTTCAAGCAGATCACCTCGGACATCACCGGAAAGCAGCAGCCCTATAACCAGTTCGCCATCGTGCTCGACGGCAACGTGCTCTCCGCCCCGACCTCCAACGCCGTCATCACCGACGGCAAGGCCGAGATCTCAGGCAACTTCACGCTCGACTCGGCACAGACTCTGGCCGACCAGCTCAAGAACGGCTCCCTGCCGCTGAGCTTCCAGGTCCAGAGCGAGGACCAGATCTCACCGACGCTGGGGTCGAACTACCTCACCATCGGTCTGCTCACCGGTCTGGCAGGACTCATCCTCGTCGTCGTCTACTCACTCCTGCAGTATCGGGTGCTCGGCCTCGTCACGGTCTCGAGCATCGTGGTCGTCGGCGTGCTGACGTATCTGCTTCTGCTCCTGGCCTCGTGGAGGTACGGCTACCGACTGTCACTGGCGGGCTTGGCCGGTATCATCATCGGCATCGGCATGGCCGCGGACTCGTTCATCGTCTACTTCGAGCGCGTGAGAGACGAGCTGCGCAGCGGCAGAAATCTCCTCTCGGCCGTCGAAGTGGGTTGGGACCGGGCGAAGCGGACCATCTACGCGTCCAAGGGCGTGAACATGCTCGCCGCGATCATCCTCTACATCCTCGCGGTCGGATCGGTGCGCGGCTTCGCCTTCACCTTCGGCCTCGCCGTGATCGTCGACGTCATCGTCGTCTTCCTCTTCACCCACCCGATGCTCGAGGTGCTTGCGAGAACGAAGTTCTTCGGTCAGGGGCACCCGCTGTCGGGAATGGATCCGAGGCTGCTCGGGGTCAAACCGGCCGCCTACCGAGGTGCGCTGGGCCTGAGCATCGACGACAGCGAGAAGTCTCCGGAGGCCAAACGCCGCGAGAAGGCTCGCAACCGCAAGGCCGGCATCGCCTCGACCGAGAGTGAGGCCGAGGACCGGGCTCCGGCCACCGTCGGCTCCGCGTCTGCGGACTCCGGTGCTGCGGCGAAGGCCGGTTCCTCGGACGCGAAGTCAGCGAAGGACGCGAAGTCGGCGAGGGACGCGAAGTCGACGGCGGAAGCCGAATCGGCGGACGCCGAATCGACGGACGAGAAATCAGCGACGGACGCGAAGTCGACGGCAGATGAGTCGGTCGTCGACAAGTCTGACGACCGTGACGCCGAGTCGACCACCGAGTCTGCGGCGAAGCCGCGCAAGGCGAAGAAGAAGACCCGCTCGACGGGCTCCGAATCCGCTCCGGCCGGCGGCACGATCGCCGAACGGAAGGCGGCGGCACGCAGAGCCGCCCAGGAGAAGGACGCTGACGAGGGCAAGGAGGCAGACAAGTGAAACGGTTCTTTGCCTGGGGCAACCGGCTCCACAACGGTGAGACCTCCATTCCCTTCGTCGGGAAGGGCAAGCTGTGGCTGGCGATCGCCGGAGTTCTCGTCATCCTCTCGCTCCTCGTCCCGCTGATCGCCGGATTCAACTTCGGCATCGCCTTCAAAGGCGGCTCGCAGTTCCAGATCGACCACGTCAGCGACACCTCGCCCGGCAAGGGTGAGGGCATCGTCTCCGGCGCCGTCTCTGGTTCGGAACCGCGTCTGACACCGACCAGCGACACCGCAGTGCAGATCGAGACGAATCAGCTCTCGGACGACGAGATGCAGCAGGTCCGTGATGCCCTGATCGAGGGTTACGACGTCTCGAACGAGGATGTGACCTCGACCTTCGTCGGACCCGAATGGGGTCAGGACGTGACGGAGAAGATGATCCGCGCGCTCGTCATCTTCGTCGCCATCGCGATGATCGTCATGGCCCTGTACTTCCGCACCTGGAAGATGTCCTTGGCTGCGATCATCGGCCTCGTCGTCGTCATGATCGTCACGATGGGCATCTACTCGGCCACCGGCATCGAGGTGACCCCTGAAGCGGTCATCGGATTCCTCACCGTGCTGAGCTTCTCCCTCTATGACACGGTGGTGGTCTTCGACAAGATCCGAGAGAACACGGCCCGTTTCAAGGAGAAGCGGGATCTCAAGTTCTCCGAGCTGGTCAACCTCGGCGTCAACCAGACCACGGTGCGGTCGATCAACACCACGGTGGTCTCCGTCCTGCCCGTCGCCTCGATCCTCTTCATCGGCGTCCTGGCGCTCAACGCCGGCACCCTCGTCGACATCTCACTGTCGCTGTTCATCGGTATGATCGTCGCAGCATCCTCGACCCTGTTCGTGGCCAGCCCGCTCTACGCCCTGCTCCGGGCACATGAACCGGCCGTGCGTGAACAGGAAGAGGCGGTTCGTCAACTACGCTTGGACAGAGGGGTCGAAGACGTCCCGCCGGTGATCCACGCCGAGGTCTGAGTCGAGAGAGGAGATGTCATGGCTTCTTCCGCCGAATCGCGCCGCCCGCGCGGCATCTCTCGTCTAGCCTGGTGGGCGGCCAGGGCCCAGAACAACCCCGGGTATCCGAGGGTTCTGGGCCCGATGATCAGGGCGCTGCAGTCGAACCACCCCAAGGCCGACATCGACCTGGTGGTCCGCGCCTACCAGGTCGCGGAGGAAGCTCATCGCGGTCAGACCCGGAAGTCCGGGGACGCCTACATCACCCACCCGATCGCGGTGGCGACGATCCTCGCCGAGATCGGCATGCTTCCGGTCACTCTGGCCGCCGCTCTGCTCCACGACACGGTTGAGGACACCTCCTATTCCCTGTCCGAGCTGACCGAGGAGTTCGGGCCCGAGGTCGCGGCCATGGTCGACGGCGTGACCAAGCTCGACAAACTCACCTACGGTCAGGCGGCGCAGTCCGAGACCGTGCGCAAGATGATCGTGGCCATGGCCAAGGACATCCGCGTCCTCGTGATCAAGCTCGCCGACCGACTCCACAACGCCCGCACCTGGAAGTTCGTTCCCGCCTCCTCGAGTACGAAGAAGGCCCGGGAGACCCTCGAGATCTACGCTCCGCTGGCACACCGGCTGGGGATGAACACGATCAAGTGGGAACTCGAGGATCTGTCGTTCCAGGTGCTCCACCCGAAGGTCTACGACGAGGTGGTCCGCCTCGTCGCCGATCGCGCCCCCGAACGCGAGAAGTACCTCGCGACCGTCTCGCACGAACTCAATTCCGAGCTGCGGGAGTCCGGCATCGAGGCCGCGATCACCGGCCGACCCAAGCACTACTACTCGATCTACCAGAAGATGGTCGTCCGCGGCCACGAATTCGCCGACATCTACGACCTCGTCGGCGTCCGCGTCCTCGTCGAATCGGTGCGGGAGTGCTACGCCACGCTCGGCATCGTCCACGCCCGCTGGAATCCTGTGCCCGGCCGGTTCAAGGACTACATCGCGATGCCGAAGTACAACATGTACCAGAGCCTGCACACGACGGTCATTGGCCCCAACGGCAAACCGGTGGAGATCCAGATCCGGACCCATGAGATGGATCGGCGTGCCGAGTTCGGCGTGGCCGCCCACTGGAAGTACAAGGACCGCGGCAATCCCTCGAAGGCCGTGACCTCGAACACCGCCCGCTCGGTCAAGGTCTCCGACGATGGCGAGGTCGACGACGCCGCCTGGCTGCGGCAGCTGCTTGACTGGCAGCGCGAGGTCAGCGACCCCGAGGAGTTCCTCGACAACCTCCGCTACGAGGTGAATTCGAAGGAGGTCTACGTCTTCACCCCCAAGGGAGACGTGATGAGCCTGCCCGCGGGGGCGACACCCGTCGACTTCTCCTATGCCGTGCACACCGAGGTCGGGCACAAGACCATGGGCGCCAGGGTCAACGGACGACTCGTGGCCCTGGACACCGAACTGAAGAACGGCGACTCGGTCGAGGTCTTCACCTCCAAGGATGAGAACGCCGGTCCGAGCCGCGATTGGCTCGGCTTCGTCAAGAGCCCGCGGGCCAGAAGCAAGATCCGGCAGTGGTTCTCGAAGGAGCGCCGCGAAGAGGCGATCGAGAACGGCCGCGAACAGCTGGCCAGGGCGATGCGTCGGCACACCCTCTCGGCATCGGCGCTGATGAGCCAGGAGGCTCTGCAGGTCGTCGCCACCGAACTCCGGCTGCCCGATGTCACCGCGCTCTACGCCGCGATCGGCAACGGCATCACCTCGGCGGCCCATGTCGTGGACCTGCTGGCCAAGGAGGTCGGCGAGGACGACGACGAAACCGTCCTGCCGGCACCGCGCAACCGCACGGGCCAATCATCGGGACACCATTCCTCCTCGGAGGGGGTCACGGTCAAAGGCGTCGACGATGTGCTCGTCAAACTCGCCCGCTGCTGCACCCCGGTGCCCGGCGATGAGATCGTCGGCTTCGTCACCCGCGGCTCCGGGGTGTCCGTGCATCGTGTCGACTGCCCGAACGTCGTCTCCCTCGAACGGGAGCCCGAACGCATCGTCGAGGTCTCCTGGGGCGAGAAGACCAGCGGCATCTACCTCGTCCAGATCCAGGTCGAGGCCCTCGACCGGTCGGGCCTGCTCTCGGACATCACGAAGGTCCTCACGGACACGCATGTCAATATCCTCTCCGCCTCCGTGGCGACCTCGCGGGCCAGGGTCGCGCAGTCGAAGTTCGTCTTCGAGATGAGCGACGCGAGCCATCTGGACACCGTGCTCTCCGCCGTGCGGAAAGTCGAAGGCGTCTTCGACGTCTACCGCATCGCCGGGGGATAGAACCTGCTCGGGCCGTCGACGCCCGCCGGCTGAATCCGAGGGTCATCTCGGGAGTTCGCAGCAGCGTTCGAAGGTCGAACGGATCTGTGCCACGTACGGACGGCGCGAGACGCTGTCGAGATAGAGCCGGAACCGTCGTCGGGTCGCTCCGGGCACCTCGTCGATGAGGTTCCTCACCACCCGAGGCGAATGATCACCGGGTGTGCGCACCTGGGGCAGCAGCAGATCGTAGAGGGTGCGCTCCTCGGTCGTCAGCAGGCGACCGTCGATGCACTCGCATTCGTCATCGGTGAGCGTGAGTTCGTGGACGTCCAATCCGGATTCGGTGACGAATCGGCGTCGCGGGTGGGTGATGAACGACAGCGGCGACGGTGCCCGTCCCAGCCCCCGATGAACCCACCAGGCGCTGTCGTGGGAGAGCACGAGTCCCTGGGGTGTCAGGGTGTGCAGCGCCGCCATCCGGTCGTCGGGACCGAGCACGGCACCCTTGCGTACCCACGTGGTCTCCGTCAGCTGGGTCAGCAGACCGTCGAGGGTGAGCTCGGTGAGATGTTCGTACCCGTAGTCCCGCAGATGAAACAGCGCCTCCATACAGCCACTATCGCGGTGTACGGAGGCGCTGACAAGGTCGCATCGGCCAACTGTGGATAAGTGTCGACTCGAGCGTCGATGCCTGTGGACGACCGGAACTCGTCTCCGCTCGTCCGCTCTGCTCAGTCGAGTTCGGCGGCAGTCTGCGCCAGCTGATCCCGCCAGGCGCGGCGGGCGTCGAGGGCGGCCTGGGCCTCGGTCACGGCCTTCTCATCCCCACCGGACTTCGCGGCGGTGAGCTTGTCCTCGAGCTCTGCGATCGAATCGTCGAGCTGGCTCAGCGCCCCCGAGGTGCGGGCCTTGGTCTCCGGATTGCTGCGCTGCCAGGCGGCGTCCTCGGCTTCGGACAGGGCCCGTTCGACATCGCGCAGGCCGCCTTCCATCCGCGAGACATCGGCGCGGGGGACCTTGCCGGCGTCTTCCCACTCGTCCTGGATGACCCGCAGCTGCTTCTTCGCCGCGACCGGGTCGGTGATCGGCAGCAGCGCCTGGGCCTTCTTCAGCAGCCCTTCCTTGACCTCGAGGTTGCCCTTGTACTCCTCGTCGAGAGCGGCGTTCTCCGCATCCCGAGCCGAGAAGAACACATCCTGCGCGGCCCGGAAGCGAGCCCACAGGGCGTCATCATCCTTCCGCGAGGCTCGCGGCGCCCGCTTCCACTGAGTCATCAGATCTTTGTATTTCTGGGACACGGTGCGGAAATCGGTCGAACCGGACAGCGACTCCGCCTCGGCGACGATCTTCTCCTTGATCCGCTTGCCCTCGGAATTGACCTTGTCGAGCTCGGCGAAGAACTCCTTGCGCTTGTGCTCGAAGGTGTTCCGGGCCTGGGAGAAGCGGCCCCACAGCTCCTGGTCGACCGAACGCGGCAGACGCGGACCGCTGCGCTGCTTGTCCTTCCACTGCGCGAAGAGCTCGCGCAGTCGGGCACCGGACTGTTTCCACTGGATCTTCTCCGGATCCCGCTTGGCCAGAGACTCGGCCTCGGCGACGATCTCCTCACGCTCGGCGGCGGCTTCGAGCTTCGCCGCCTCGGCCCGAGCGGCCTGCTGCGAGTCCGTGGCCTCGGCATCGGAGACGAGTGTGTCGAGGGTTCCCGACAGGCCGCGGAGGTCGCCGACGACGTTCGCTTCCGGCAGCGACTCCTGCAGCGTCTTCGCCGCCTGCACGATCTCCTTGCCGGGAGCTCCTGCCGAAAGTCGGTTGCGCAGGTGAACGGAGTGTTCGACGAGTTCGACGTACTTCTTCGCGAAGTATTCGAGCGCCTCGGCGCCGGTGGCGTCCGGGTACTGTCCGACGGCGCGCTCACCCTCCGGGGTGATGACGAACACATTGCCGTCCTCATCGGCCCGACCATGGGCGACCGCACGAGCGACCTCGGCGTCATGATCGACGGTCGTCGCATTCACCACCTGTGCCGCCTGCGGGCGGGGCAGGGAAGACGGGCGGGGGGTCGGCTTCGGCGTCGGGGTCGACATGATTCTCACCTTGTTTCCATCGGTCGAACCGGCGGGCTCTCGCGCCTGCCGATCACTCGATCTCTGATTGGACGTTATCCCAGCATAACCAAGGCGGAGCCTCTGGATAGACTTTGCGTATGGATGTATTCACGACCCACGCCGAATTCCTCGACGTCAACTGCTATGTCGTCCGCGCCGAGGGGGCCGAGGAGTGCATCCTCGTCGACTCCGGCTACGACTGTGCTCCCGGTCTGGCGGAGATCCTCGCCGAGGAGGGGCTGCGTCCGCGTGCCGTCTTCCTCACCCACGGCCACCCCGACCACATCCTGGGGCTGGGCAATGTGCTTGCCCGCTGGGACGTTCCCGTCCACCTCGGCGATCCCGACCGTTATCGCCTGGCCGATCCGGCACGCACACTCAGCCCGCAGTTCGCGCCGATGCTCGCGCCCCTGGTCGAGGGCTGGCAGGCACCGGAAGTCACCGGGCTGAGCGATGGTCAGGTCCTGGAGATCGCGGGGCTGAGTGTCACCGCCGTCGCCGCGCCCGGGCACACGGAAGGCTCGATGCTGCTGCGGGTGAGCGCCGATGACGAGGAGATCATCTTCACCGGTGACGTCGTCTTCGCCGGTGCCATCGGCCGGGTCGACCTCCCGGGCGGGGACGCCGCGGCGATGGGGGAATCCCTGCGGGCATTCGCCACGCTGCCCGACGTTCCGATCTATCCTGGACACGGCCCCGGTTCGCGGGTCGGCCACGAACTGGCCACCAACCCGTTCTTCTGACCGAGCCGCAGGCCGCAGGACCGCAGCACCACGGACACATCTGCCTACCGCAGACATCCCCGATACAAACAGACACCGCAGACACAACACACAGCACTGAGAGCAAGGAGAATAATGGCGAAGTCAGCCCGTCTGTCCGGATTCCCGGAACGACTTCCCGCCGAACGCGTGATCGAGAAGAAGGTCATCGACATCCTCGAGCACACCTTCGCCCTGCACGGCTTCTCCGCACTCAACCACCGGGCCGTCGAGCCGATCAGCCAGCTGGCCAAGGACGGGGAGATCGACAAGGAGATCTTCGCCGTCTCCCGCCTCCACTCCGAAGGTGCCGAACGCAGCCCCCTGGGACTGCACTTCGACCTCACGGTGCCTCTGGCCCGCTATATCGCCGACAACGCGAACGAGCTGAGCTTCCCGTTCAAGGCCGCCCGCGTCCAACCCGTGTGGCGCGGCGAACGCCCCCAGCAGGGCCGCTACCGTGAGTTCATCCAGGCCGATATTGACGTCATCGCCGATGCCGAGCTGCCCGGACACTTCGAGGTCGAGATCCCGCTGGCCGTCGCCGATGCCTTCGCCCGACTCGCACCTCTGGGCGTGCCCGGAGTCAAGATCGTCGTCAACGACCGTCGCCTGCTCGAAGGCTTCGCCCGCGGCATCGGGCTGGAGAACATCCAGGCTGTGCTGCGCTGCCTCGACAAATACGACAAGATCGGGCCCGAGGAAGTCGCGAAGCTGCTGGCGACCGAGGCGGGAGCGACCGAGGAACAGCAGCGGCTGTGCCTCGAACTGGCCGCCATCGAATCCTATTCACCGGACTTCGCCGAGGAGGTGCGCGCGCTCGGCGTCGAGCACCCCCTCCTCGACGCCGGCCTCGACTCGCTGACGACGATGCTGCGCGCCGCCCACGATCGGGCACCGGGCGTCATCGTCGCCCAGCTCAAGATCGCCCGCGGTCTCGACTACTACACGGGAGCGGTCTACGAGACCCAGCTGATCGGTTACGAAGAGCTCGGCTCCGTGGCCTCCGGCGGTCGCTACGATTCGCTGGCCACGGTGGGCAAGAAGACCTACCCCGGGGTGGGCATGTCGATCGGGGTCTCGCGTCTCATGGCCTTCATCCTCGATCCCGAATCGGGCATCAGCGCCACCCGCGGCACCCCTTCGGCGGTGGTCGTGGCCGTGACCGACGAAGAGGGACGCGCCGAGGCGGACGCCGTGGCCACCGCCCTGCGTGCCCGCGACATCGCCTGCGAGGTGTCGCCGAGCGCGGCCAAGTTCGGCAAGCAGATCCGCTACGCAGAACGTCGCGAGATCCCCTTCGTCTGGTTCACCGGCGGGGAGTCCGGTCACGAGGTCAAGGACATCCGCTCAGGTGAGCAGACTCCCGCCGACCCGCAGACCTGGGAACCGCCGGAGGCCGACCTCCGGCCGCGGGTGTACAAGGCCTGAGCGGCGAGCGACTATCATTGACTGCGCGCTGACACATCAACATCAAAAGGAGCCCTAGGTGCTGCGAAGCCACGAAAACGGAACCCTGCGAGCCACACAGGCAGGAGAGACCGTCACCCTGACCGGGTGGGTCGACCGCCGTCGCGATCACGGAGGAGTGGCCTTCATCGATCTGCGCGACGCCTCGGGGATCGTCCAGGTCGTCGTCCGTGAGGACGATGCGCACCAGCTGCGCAACGAAACCGTCGTCAAG
The DNA here is from genome assembly GCF_021023135.1 of Brevibacterium sp. CCUG 69071. Taxonomy (GTDB): domain Bacteria; phylum Actinomycetota; class Actinomycetes; order Actinomycetales; family Brevibacteriaceae; genus Brevibacterium. The sequence goes on along the minus strand of NZ_PGFV01000001.1, from coordinate 871,465 downwards.
GTCACCGGCACCGTCTCCCAGCGCCCCGAGGGCAACACGAACCCGAACCTGCCCACCGGTGAGATCGAGATCATCGACACCACCGTCGAGATCCTCTCCGAAGCTTCGGCGCTGCCCTTCCAGGTCTCCGACCATGCCGAGGACTCCGGCACCGTGGGCGAGGAGACCCGCCTGCGCTACCGCTACCTCGACCTGCGCCGTTCGGGTCCGGCCGCGACCATGCGTCTGCGCTCGGACGTCAACAAGGCCGCCCGCAGCGTCCTGGATGACCACAAGTTCCTCGAGATCGAGACGCCGACGCTGACCCGGTCGACCCCCGAGGGCGCCCGCGACTTCCTTGTGCCTGCGCGCCTCAAGCCCGGCTCCTGGTACGCCCTGCCGCAGTCCCCGCAGCTGTTCAAGCAGCTCCTCCAGGTCGCCGGCATGGAGCGCTACTACCAGATCGCCCGCTGCTACCGGGATGAGGACTTCCGCGCCGACCGTCAGCCCGAGTTCACCCAGCTCGACATCGAAGCCTCCTTCGTCGAACAGGACGACATCATCGCCCTGGCCGAGGAGATCCTGACCGCGCTGTGGAAGCTCATCGGGCACGAGATCACCACGCCGATCCCGCACATCACCTACCACGATGCGATGGAGCGCTACGGTTCGGACAAACCGGATCTGCGCTTCGACCTCGAACTGCACAACCTCACCGAGTTCTTCGCGAACACCCCGTTCCGGGTCTTCCAGTCCGAGTACGTCGGCTCGGTCGTCTACCCGGGCGGCGGCTCCCTGCCCCGGCGGCAGCTCGACGCCTGGCAGGACTGGGCGAAGCAGCGCGGCGCCAAGGGACTCGCGTATGTGCTCGTGGCCGAGGACGGCACACTGTCGGGCCCCGTGGCCAAGAACATCTCCGAAGAGGAGAAGGCCGGACTCCTCGAGGCCGCCGGCGCGAACCCGGGCGACGCCATCTTCTTCGCCGCCGGTGATCGCAGCATGCGCGCCCTCCTCGGCGGCGCCCGCAACGAGATCGCCGAGCGCACCGGACTGATCAAGGACGGCGACTGGGCCTTCGTGTGGGTCGTCGACGCGCCCCTGTTCGAATCGGCCGCCGCGGCTCAGGCCGCCGGAGACGTCGCCGTCGGTGAGGGTGCATGGACCGCCGTCCACCACGCGTTCACCGCCCCGAAGCCCGAATTCCTCGACACTCTCGAATCCGATCCCGGTGCCGCCCTGGCCTACGCCTACGACATCGTGTGCAACGGCAACGAGATCGGCGGCGGTTCGATCCGCATCCACCGCAAGGACATCCAGGAGCGCGTGTTCCGGATCATGGGCATCAGCGAAGAGGAGGCCGAGGAGAAGTTCGGCTTCCTCCTCGAGGCCTTCAAATTCGGTGCGCCCCCGCACGGCGGCATCGCCTTCGGCTGGGACCGCATCGTGTCTCTGCTGGCCGGGGTGGACTCGATCCGTGAGGTCATCGCCTTCCCGAAGTCCGGCGGCGGCTACGATCCGCTGACCGCGGCACCGGCACCGATCACCGATGCCCAGCGCGCCGAGGCGGGCGTGGACTTCGAACCGGAAGACGACGACGCCGCGTCCTGATGACCCAGGAACCCAATCTGTTCTCCGACGGCCCGGACCAGGAAACACCGGGTCCGGGCTTCGCCGGTTCCTCATCCGCGGCGACGGGCCGAGCGCTCGATCCGCTGGCCGTGCGGATGCGACCGCGCACCATCGCCGAGGTGGTCGGACAGGAACATCTCACCTTCCCGGGTTCCCCGCTCAACCAACTCGTCGAGGCCAGTGGGGGAGACCGGGCCGGAGCCTCCTCGGTGATCCTGTGGGGTCCACCGGGAGTCGGCAAGACCACCTTGGCCCACGTCATCTCCCACGCTCCGGGCCGGACCTTCGTCGAGCTCTCGGCGATCACCGCCGGAGTCAAGGACGTCCGGCAGGTGATCGAGAACGCCCGCCGTGAGCGGGAGATGTATCAGCGCACCACCGTGCTCTTCCTCGACGAGATCCACCGGTTCTCCAAGGCCCAGCAGGACGCGCTGCTGCCGGCGGTGGAGAACCGCCTCGTCGTGCTCGTCGCCGCGACGACGGAGAACCCTTCGTTCTCGGTCATCTCCCCGCTGCTCTCACGGTCGCTCCTGCTGACCCTGCGACCGCTCGACGATGACGCCATCGGCAGGCTGCTGGACCGCGCGATCGCCAGCGAGCGCGGACTGGCGGGAGGCTTCGAACTCAGTCCTGAGGCCAAGGACTTCATCGTCCGCATCGCCGGGGCCGATGCCAGGCGGTCGCTGACGATTCTCGAAGCGGCCGCCGGCATTGCGTCGGCTCAGGGCGAGACCGCGCAGCGTGTGTCCGAGGCCGACGGCGCTGTCGAGACCGAGGACGATGACGAGACAGACGGCGAGGAGACCGCGGACGATGACGAGGCCGCGGACGCTGCGCCGATCCTCATCACCGAAGAGGCCTGCGCCGAGGCGAGCAGCGAGACCGTGCTCCGCTATGACCGCAACGGCGATCAGCACTATGACGTCGTCTCAGCGTTCATCAAATCCATCCGCGGCTCCGACGTCGATGCCGCCCTGCACTACCTGGCGCGGATGATCGTGGCGGGGGAGGACCCGCGCTTCATCGCCCGCCGCGTCGTCATCTCCGCGGCCGAGGACATCGGCATGGCCGATCCGCAGGCGCTGCCCATCGCCGTGGCCGCTTCCACCGCGGTGCAGAACATCGGCATGCCCGAAGGCCGGATCCCCCTCGCCGAGGCGGTCACCTACCTGGCCATGGCACCGAAGTCGAACGCAAGCTACCGTGCCTTGGACGCGGCGATCGCCGACGTCAAGAACGGTCTGGCCGGGCAGGTCCCCGACCACCTCCGCGACGCCCACTATCCGGGGGCGAAGGAACTCGGCCACGGTGAGGGCTACAAATACTCCCACGACTATCCGCACGGTGTTGCCGACCAGGAATACCTGCCCGAGACTCTGCGGGACAAGCGGTACTACGAACCCAGCGGCAACGGCATGGAACGCACGATGGGCGAGCGGCTGGAGAGCCTGCGACGGCTGCTGCGCCCCTGAGCGAACTGTCACTTCGACCGGCGAAGCGGTAATTTTGGTGGTGAGGGCACGCGCCGCGCACCACCGAAGAGAGTGGCTGCGAGAATCGGTCGCGATGCCCAACACCGACCGAGGAGGGCCGCTGTGGCAGAGATCATCGTTACCATCGCGGCCGCGCTGGTCCTGGGAATGGTCGCCTATGAGCTGCGGATCCCCCCGCTCGTCGGCTTCCTCGGAGCCGGATTCCTCCTCCACTTCCTCGGATTCACCGCCTTCGCCGGCCTCGACGAGGTCTCCGATATCGGCGTCGTCCTGCTCCTGTTCACGATCGGACTGAAGTTCGACCTGCGCTCCCTTCTCCAACCCGAGGCCTACGGCACCGCACTGCTGCACATGCTCACCGTCGTCCTGGTCGGGGCGGGCACCATCGGTGCGGCCGCGACCATCGGGGTCGTCAGCCTCGGCGGGGGAGTCGGCACCCTTGCTCTGCTCGGCTTCGCACTGTCCTTCTCCTCGACGGTGCTGGTGGTCAAGGTACTCGAAGACCGCTCCGATGACGGCTCGTACTACGGACAGATCGCCATCGCCGTGCTCGTCCTGCAGGATCTCGCCGCCGTCGCCTTCATCACGGCCGCAGGGGAGGAGCCGCCGAGCCCCTGGGCCTTCGCGCTGGTCCTGCTCGTCCCGGCTGCCTGGGTGCTGCGGCGCATCCTCGACCGGATCGGACGCGGAGAGCTGCTCGTGCTGTTCGGGGTCGTCATGGCATTGGGTCCCGGCTATGTCGCCTTCGAATCCGTGGGCATCCACGGGGACCTCGGAGCCCTGGCGATGGGGCTGCTCTTCGCCAGCCACCCTCGCTCGGGTGAGCTCTCGAAGTCGCTGTTCAGCGTCAAGGAGCTCTTCCTCGTCGCATTCTTCGTCGTCATCGGGCTCCAAGCGGTGCCGACCTGGTCCGACCTGGGCATGGCGCTCATCCTCTGTGTGGTCCTCATCCCCTTCAACTTCATCAGCTTCTATCTCATGGGCCGCGTCTTCGGTCTGCGCAATCGCACGAGCATCCGCACCAGCCTGGCCCTGAGCAACTTCTCCGAATTCGCCCTCATCGTCGTCGCCGTCGGCGTCGGCAACGGACTGTTCGCCGACAACTGGCTGACGGTGACGGCACTGGCCGTGGCCGTGGGCATGATCATCTCCTCCCTGGCCAACGCCTACAGCCTGCAGATCGTGGCCTGGTGCGACGACATCCTGCCGGCAGAGAACGAAGCCCGTCTGCGGCCCACGGATCGCCCCATCGACACCGGCGGCGCCGAGGTGGTCGTGCTCGGCATGGGTCGGATCGGTCGGGGCGCCTATGAGCGCTTCGTCGACACGGGTGGGCTGTCTGTGATCGGAATCGACAACGACCATGCGGTGATCTCTGCCCTCCGGTCCGATGACTTCACGGTCCTCGAGGGAGATGCCACCGACCACGAGTTCTGGCACCGCCTCGTCGTCGGCGGGCAGGCCCACACCGTCATCCTCGCCATGGCCCTCCACGACTCGAACATCTTCGCGCTCGAGCAGTTGCGGATCGCCGGTTTCGAGGGCACCATCGCCGCAGTCGTCCAGCGCCCCGATCAGGCCCGACGCTTCACCAAGGCGGGAGTCCACGCCGTGGTCAACATCTACAGCGGTTCAGGTGCCGCCGTCGCCGACGCCGCCATGAAAACCCAGGGCGGGTGAACATGCTCAGGCCGTGTGGACAGGCGGCAGAATGCCCCGCTGTGCTGCGACCATTCGGCTGATGAGCAGCGGCGGATCGATGATCTCTCCGGCGGCGGTCAGTCGGTCGAGCTCCGTGACCGGCATGGTCACGGTCCTTACGACCTCCTGCGGATCGTCGGTGATCGGTGTGCCCGGCACGGTGTCGCGGCAGAAGTAGAGGTGGACCGGAAATGCCATGCGAGCGGGATTCTGGAAGAAGGTGAACAGATGAGTGAGGTCGACCGGGCGCAGACCGGTCTCCTCCTCGTACTCGCGAGCAGCCGCATCGATGGGAGCCTCACCGTGCTCGGCTCCTCCGCCCGGAAGATCATAGATCCACCGGCGGATCGGGTATCGGTACTGCCTCGCCAAGCGCAGGTGGCCTTCTTCGGTCAGCCCGAGCACCGCGACATTGAATGGAACGGACTCATCGACCTCGTAGCGAATGGACTCTCCGGTGGGCAGCCTGACCTGATGCTCGCTGAGTGTGAGGTAGCCGCGGTGGACCACCGACTTGGAGACGAATTCCCATTCCGGTTCGGACATGCTGGCACCCTTCTGCGGCCGCGGCATCACAACTCGGTCGTCGTTGCTCGCCCGGACGATCGCAGGCCGACCGTCATGACCAATGTAGCCTGGCCGCGCGCGAACCGAACGTCGTGAAGATCACGGTCGGGCCTGCCCGGTGCGGCTTTGCGCAGGGGAGCGGCCTCCGGCTAAGATAGGTAGCTGTTGTGCCTGCACGCTAAAGGCGGTCGGTGCGAGCGGATCTCGACGCTCAATCCCTCTTTCCCACCCAGGGAAACAACGGTTTCGACCAGGGCGAGAACCCCAGGCCTGTCGTGACACACCATTTTGATGAAAGGTAAACCAGTGCCAGCACCAGCACGTAACCGCCGGATGACGCGCCTCTCGCGCGCTCTCGGCCTGCCGCTGACCCCGAAGGCTGAGAAGTACTTCGAACGTCGCCCCTACCCTCCAGGCGAGCACGGCCGTGCCCGTCGTCGCAACGACAGCGACTACTCGGTCCGTCTCAAGGAGAAGCAGCGTCTGCGCGCCCAGTACGGCATCCGCGAGGCCCAGATGCTCAAGACCTACAAGGAAGCCAGCCGCCTCGCCGGTCTGACCGGTGAGACCATGGTCGAGCTCCTCGAAATGCGTCTCGACGCCCTGGTGCTGCGTTCGGGCTTCGCCCGCACCATCGCCCAGGCCCGTCAGTTCGTCGTGCACCGTCACATCACCGTTGACGGTCAGCGCGTCGATCGCCCCTCCTTCCGTGTGAAGGAAGGCCAGACCATCCAGGTGCACGAGCGCAGCGCATCGATGGACCCCTTCCAGGTCGCAGCCGCCGGCGGACACCAGGATGTCCTCCCCGCGGTTCCGGGTTACCTGTCGGTGAACCTCGAAGGTCTGCAGTCCACCCTGGTCCGTCGCCCCAAGCGCGAAGAGGTCCCCGTGACCGTCGACGTGCAGCTGGTCGTCGAGCACTACTCGCGCTGATCCTTCGATCGCTCACGCGATCACAGCGGTCACCGCAGACACAACCGCCCGGAACATCATGTTCCGGGCGGTTGTGCATTCACACAGCCGTCGTGCCCCGGCGGGTCGGTTCCCCGCACACGGCGACCTCGCATAATGTGGTGGAGCCACTAAACTAGTCCCTGATATGTGCCAGAGCGCACGAGCAATACGAAAGGTCTTGGATTGAAGACGGCAGAGATCAAGCAACGCTGGTTGGACTACTTCGAAGCGAACGGGCACGTCGTGGTTCCCTCAGCGTCGGTGATCAGCTCCGATCCGTCCATCCTGTTCAACATCGCGGGCATGGTCCAGTTCATCCCGTACCTCACCGGACGGGAACCCGCCCCCTTCAACCGCGCGACGAGCGTGCAGAAGTGCGTGCGCACCGGCGACATCGAAGAGGTCGGCAAGACCACCCGTCACGGCACGTTCTTCCAGATGAACGGCAACTTCTCCTTCGGCGACTACTTCAAACGCGAAGCCATCTCCTTCGCCTGGGGTCTGCTGACGAACCCCGTCGCCGAGGGCGGACTCGGCTTCAACGCCGATCTGCTCTGGGCCACCGTCCACGAGGACGACCTCGAGACCATCGACATGTGGCTCGAGGAGACCTCCATTCCCCGTGAGCGCATCCAGTCGCGCGGCAACGAGGACAACTTCTGGCACACCGGGCAGCCCGGCCCCGGCGGCTACTGCTCCGAGATCTACTTCGACCGCGGCCCCGGCTACGGCGTCGAAGGCGGCCCCGTCGCCGATGAGGACCGCTACATCGAGATCTGGAACCTCGTGTTCATGGAGTTCGAACTCTCCGAGGTTCGCTCCAAGGTCGACTTCGACATCGCCGGCGAACTGCCCGCGAAGAACATCGATACCGGCATGGGCCTCGAACGCGTGGCCTTCCTGCTCCAGGGCGTCGAGAACATGTACGAGATCGACGAGGTGTTCCCCGTCATCGAGGTCGCCAGCCGACTCTCCGGCCACGCCTACGGCGACGACCACGACGCGGACGTGCAGATGCGCGTCGTCGCCGACCACGTCCGCTCCTCGCTGATCATCATCGGCGACGGTGTGCGCCCGGGCAACGAAGGACGCGGTTACATCCTGCGCCGGCTGCTCCGTCGTGCCGTGCGAGCGATGCGCCTCCTCGGCGTCAACGACGAGGTCCTGCCCGAGCTGCTGCCCGTGTCTATGCAGGCGATGAAGCTGTCCTACCCGGAGCTGGAAACCGATTTCGACCGGATCTCCCGCATCGCCTACGCCGAAGAGAAGGCGTTCCTGCGCACCCTCGAATCCGGCACCCAGCTGTTCACCACCGCGGCCGAGTCACTGACCGGTTCGGATCGGACGCTCAGCGGCGATGTCGCCTTCGCCCTCCACGACACCCACGGCTTCCCCATCGATCTCACCCTTGAGATGGCCGCCGAACATGGGGTTTCGGTCGACGAAGCCGGCTTCCGGACCCTCATGGAGGAACAGCGGACTCGCGCCAAGGCCGATGCGAAGGCGAAGAAAGGCGGTGGCCACGCCGACCTCTCCGCCTACTCCGCCCTGCTCGCCGACGGTGCCAGCGAATTCGTCGGCTACGACCGTCTCGAGGCCGATTCCAGGATCCGCGGCATCGTCGCAGACGGCATCGCCCAGGAGGTCCTCACCGTCGGCCAGAGTGCCGACGTCATCCTCGACCTGACCCCGTTCTACGCCGAATCCGGCGGTCAGCGCGCCGATATCGGCCAGATCCGCGGGCACGGATTCACCGCGCAGGTCAGCGATGTGCAGAACCCGATCAAGGGCCTGCCCGCCCACCGGGTCGAGGTCATCGACGGGGAGATCCGCGTCGGCGACGAGGTGCTCGCCGTGGTCGATCACGACCACCGCTTCCAGGGCTCCCAGGCGCACACCGCCACCCACCTCGTCCACGCGGCGCTGCGGGAGATCCTCGGCGACCACGCCGTGCAGGCCGGCTCGATGAACCAGCCCGGCTACATGCGCTTCGACTACTCCTTCCCCGAGGCCCCGAGCACCCAGATGCGTGCCGAGATCGAAGACGTTGCGAACCTTGCGGTCCGCTCGAACTACGATGTCGGCACCGAATACCTGCCCTTCGAGGAGGCACGGAAATCCGGTGCGATGGCCCTGTTCGGCGAGAAGTACCCGAACATCGTCCGCGTCGTCGACATCGGCGGACCCTTCTCCCGCGAACTCTGCGGCGGCACCCACGTCGGCGCGTCCTCGGAGGTCGGACCGATCTCCGTGCTCTCGGAGGCCTCCGTGGGCTCGGGCGTCCGTCGCATCGAAGCCGCCGTCGGCATGGACGCCTTCCGCTCCCTGGCGGCCGAGCGCACCATCGTCTCCTCCCTGTCCGAGATGCTCAAGGTTCCCGGCACCGATGTGCCCGAACGCGTCTCCGACCTCATGGGCCGGCTCAAGGACGCCGAGAAGGAGATCGCCCGACTGAACTCCCAGCAGCTCCTCGCCAAGGCGGGATCGTTCCTCGACCAGGCGCAGACTGTGGGCTCGACCCTCTTCGTCGTCGCCGAGCTCGGCGAGGTCGCAAACGGCGGTGACATCCGCACCATCGTCACCGATCTGCGCGCCCGAGTCTCCGACCGTGCCGCCGTCGTCCTCGGTATCGGCACGAGCGGTTCGAAGCCCGTCGTTGTCATCGGCACCACCGAAGCCGCCCGCGCCGACGGCCTGCAGGCCGGCAAGCTCGTGTCGCTGGCCTGCGGCGAGCTCGGCGGCGGCGGAGGCGGCAAGCCCGACCTCGCCCAGGGCGGCGGCAGCGACAGCACTGCGATCCCCGCTGCCATCGCAGCAGTCAAGGCGGCCCTCCAGTGAGTTTCCGCCGAGGCCGTCGCTTGGGCCTCGACATCGGCTCCGTGCGCATCGGGGTCGCCGCCAGCGATCCCGAAGGCATCCTCGCGACCCCGCTGAGCGTGGTCCGACGGAAGGACGAACCCGCGGCTCTGCGTGAGCTGCAGGACCTCGTCGCCGAATACGAGCCGATCGAACTCCTCGTCGGGGACCCCAAGTCCCTCGACGGGGCGGCCCGAGCAGCAGCCGCCTCGGCGCTGGAATTCGCCCGCCGCATCGCGGTGGCCACACACACGCCGATCCGTCTCGTCGACGAACGCTTCACCACCGTCGAAGCCCACCAGGCTCTCGCCGCCGCGGGCAAGAGCTCCCGGCAGCGACGTGAGATCGTCGACGCCCAAGCGGCCGTGATCATCCTGCAGAACGCCCTCGAGTTCGAACACAACACCGGTGCCCCCGCCGGACGAGCAATGCCCGACGAGGAGAGTGAGCAATGAGCCCGTTCCCAGGTGAGTTCTCGGAAGACGACGGCCTGACCCGATCCGAGGTCAAGGCCAAGAAGCACCGGCGGATGATGCGCAAGCGGCGGACGACGACCATCGTCGTCATCTGCGTCCTCATCTTCGGCTTCGGCGGATTCTTCGGAATCAAGGCCGCCGGCGGCGTGTTCAACGACCTCTTCGGGCCCAAGGGCGACTACGAAGGGCAGGGAACGAACGAGGTCTCCGTGGAGATCCCGCCCGGCTCCTCCGCCCGCTCCGTGGCGAACCAGCTCGTCGAGGAGGGAGTCATCATGAACTCCGAACCCTTCCTCGACGAGATCGAGAACCGCGAGGTCACGATCCAGGCCGGAACTGTGACGATGCGGGAGAAGATGAGCTCCAAGGCCGCCGTCGAAGCGCTCGTCAATCCCATCGCCCCGCCGAAGATCACCGTCGCCGAGGGCAAGCAGGTCGAAGAGATCAAGACCATCATGATCGAATCGGGGATGAAGGACGAAGAGGTCGACAAGGCCATCGACGACAAGACCCCGAAGGACTACGGGCTCGACATCGACGCCCCCAGCCTCGAAGGCTACCTGTACCCGGCGACCTACGATCTGGAGAAGTCGAAGACCGCGGAGAACGTCGTCCAGGAGATGGTCGATAAGACCTCGGCCGAACTGGACGAAGCCGGGGTCGAGGGCAAGGACGCGAACCGCATCCTCACGCTGGCCAGCCTCGTCGAGAAGGAATCACCGGGCGACGAGGAGGTGCGTAAAAAGGTCGCGCGCGTCTTCCTCAACCGCATCTCCGACCACTCGCAGACCGGCGGACTGCTCCAGTCCGATGCCACCGTGGCCTACATCCACGGTGCCCGCTCCGACCTGACGACGACGAAGAAGGAACGCGAGTCCGATTCGCCGTACAACACGTACAAGAAGAAGGGACTGCCTCCCGGCCCGATCAACGCCCCGAGCTCCGGAGCCGTCGACGCCGCCCTCAACCCGAGCAAGGGCGACTGGCAGTTCTTCGTCGCCACGAACCCGGACACGGGGGAGACGAAGTTCGCCGAGACCTACGACGAACACCAGAAGAACGTCGAGATCTACCGGAAGTGGCTCAAGGAGCACAGCGAGGACAACGGGGAAGGATGATCATCCGCGCCGCCGTGCTCGGGCAGCCCATCTCCCACTCGAAATCGCCGCTGCTGCACCGGGCCGCCTTCACCGCCCTCGGCCTGGACGCGAGCGAATACGAGCGCATCGAACTCGGCAGCGACGATCTCGAGGCGTTCCTCGCCGGCCACCCGGATTACACCGGGTTCTCGCTGACGATGCCGCTGAAGGACCGCCTCGTCGAACTCGCCCGGGCCGCCGGATGGCGACTCGACGACACCGCAGCCCTGACCGACGTCGGCAACACGCTCGTCCGGTTCCCGGAGCGCACACTGGTCGCCAACACCGATGTGCAGGGGATCGTGCGCGCCATCGCACCGCACCTCGACAACGGGGAGCGCGACGACGGTGCGGCAGCATCTCGGGCGGTCATCCTCGGTGCCGGGGCCACCGCCGCCTCGGCGCTGGTGGCCTGTCGTGACCTCGGCGTCACCGAAGTCGACTTCCTCGTGCGCAACCCGGACCGTGCCCGCCGCGTGCTCACGCTCGCGGAGGAACTCGACATCACGGCAGGGACCGGTCCGCTGTCGCGGATCGCAGTCGCGGACATCGTCATCTCCACCCTGCCCGCCGAGGCGGTCCCCGCCCTCGACTGGGCACCGGAGTTCGGCGGGGGAGTCGCCCTCGACGTCGCCTATGCCGCCGAATCGGCATTCCTGGCCGCGGCCGCCTCGCACGGGTTGAGCCCTGTCGGGGGCACCGCGATGCTCGTCGAACAGGCCGTCGCCCAGCACGAACTCTTCTATGCCGCCGCCGGCGGGATCGTCACCGCCGAGGTGCGCCGGACGATCAGCGAGGCGATGCACAAGGTGATGGCCGAGCAGCGGTGACCGCGCACGTGCTCCACGGCATGTTCATCGGGCTGACGGTCCTCGTCGGCCTCGCCGGGGGACTGCTGCTGTCTCGGGGCACCCGCTGGTGGCTCTCCGACGATTCCCGCATCTCACTTGTGACCGGTCGGAGGCTGGGCCCGGCGATGATGTTCGGCGGCGTCCTCCTCGCTGCCGCCGCCGCACTGCTGTTCCCCGCCTCGGCGGTGATTCCGGTCGACACCTTCCACACCGCCGCACAGCTGACCGGGGACGTCTCCGCCCCGAACTCGGCCGACCTCATCCTCACCGCCGTCGTCCTCGGCGCCGTCGCCGCGTCCACCCCGTTCCTCATCATCGTCGACATCCGCATCCGCCGATTGCCCGACCGCATCGTCTACCCGCTCATCCTCCTCATCCTCACCGCCCTCGTCCTCGGGACGGTGATCGGACACTCCCTGAACTGGTACACCGGCTTCATCGCCGGCGTCGCCGCTGCCCTCCTGTTCCTCGCCCTCCACCTGCTCGGCAGGCTGCTGCGGGCCCGCACCTTGGGCCTCGGGGACGTCAAACTCGCCTTCGTCGTCTTCGCGTTGGCGGGCCTCTTCGACCCGTGGGCGCCTGCTCTCGTGCTCATCGCCATGATGCTCATCGCCGGTGTGTGGGCGATCATCTCCGCCCTGCGCAGCCGCCGCCTGGCCGGAACGACGATCGCCTTCGGCCCGGCGATGCTTTCCGGAATGTGGCTGGGGTCGGTGCTGGCCCCATTCCTTTTGTAGAATCGGTGGAATGTTGAGATGGCTGACTGCAGGCGAATCCCACGGCGAAGCGCTGACCGGGATCATTGAGGGACTTCCCGCCCATATTCCGATCACCAGGGACGATATCCGTGCGAGCCTGGCTCGCCGCCGATTGGGCTACGGCCGCGGTGCCCGAATGAAATTCGAGGCTGATGAGGTGCGACTCCTCGGCGGTGTCCGACACGGACTCACCCTCGGCTCTCCCGTGGCCGTCGAGGTCGGCAACACCGAATGGCCCAAATGGGAGGCCGTGATGAGCCCGGACCCGATCGACGAGGACGAACTCGCCGGTCAGGCCCGCAACGCACCGCTGACCCGGCCCCGTCCCGGACATGCGGACATCGTCGGCATGCAGAAATACGGCTTCGACGAAGCCCGCCCCGTCCTCGAGCGGGCCTCGGCCCGGGAGACCGCGATGCGGGTGGCGCTGGGCACCGTGGCCGCGAACTTCCTGCGCGAACTCGGCATCACCCTGGTCTCCCACACCGTGGCCATCGGCACCGCCGAACATCCGGCCGATGCCGCCCCCGATCTGCCGACCGCCGCCGATGTCGAGACCCTCGACGCCGACCCGGTGCGATGCTTCGACACCGAGCTCTCGGCCTCCATGGTCGCGGAGATCGATGCGGCGAAGAAGGCCGGCGACACCCTCGGCGGAGTCGTCGAGGTCCTCGCCTACGACCTGCCTCCGGGCCTGGGCTCCCACGTCCACTGGGACCGTCGCCTCGACTCGCGACTGGCCGGTGCGCTGATGGGCATCCAGGCGATCAAGGGCGTGGAAGTCGGCGACGGCTTCCTCACCACGAAGCGTCCCGGGTCACAGGCCCACGATGAGCTCGCCGTGGGCGAGGACGGCTTCCGTCGCGTGAGCAACCGGGCCGGCGGCACCGAGGGAGGCATGTCCACGGGTGGACCGCTGCGGGTGCGTGCCGGCATGAAGCCCATCGCCACGGTCCCGCGCGCCCTGGCGACCGTCGACGTCGCCACCGGTGAGGCTGCGAAGGCCAACCACCAGCGCTCCGATGTGTGCGCCGTTCCCGCCTCCGGAGTCGTCGCCGAGGCGATGGTCGCCCTCGTCCTCGCCGAGGCCGTGGTCGAGAAATTCGGCGGCGACTCGGTGGCCGAGACCAAACGGAACCTGGACGCCTACGTCGCGGCCATTCCGGAGAACCTCCACATCGGACAATGACCGACACCCCGCTCCCGAAACCGGTTCCTCCGCTGGAACCGGTCCCGGCCGCGCAGTCGCGGATCGTGCTGACCGGACCGCCGGCGGCCGGGAAATCCACGATCGGCCGACTTCTCGCCGACCGCCTCGACCTGCCCCTGACCGACACCGACGCCAATATCGTCGAGCAGTACGGGGTCATCGCCGAGATCTTCGTCGAACGCGGAGAGGACCATTTCCGCCGGGTCGAACGCGAAGTCGTGCGCAGGGCCCTGCGGCGCCTCCTCGACCGTCCGGGCATCGTCTCCCTGGGCGGGGGAGCGATCCTCAATCCCGGAACCCGGGCCCAGCTCAAGCATCCGGCGATCAAGGTCGTGCACATCGACATCGATGTCGAGACGGTCGCCACCAGGCTCAACGCTCCGCACCGACCGCTGCTGCGCGGCGCCGGATCTCCGGTGGAGAACTGGCTGGCCCTGGTCACCGAGCGTGAGCCCCTCTACGACCAGGTGGCGACCTTCCGGGTCCAGGCCTCGAATTCGCCGCCCTCGACGGTCGTCAACCGCGTCGTCGACGTGCTCACCGGACTGCAGCGAGCCGAAGAGTATGCGAAGTACGCCAGCCATGAGGAATGAACCGCCGGACACCTGCCGAACGGGACGCACACCCGGGGTCGGCACCCGGAAGCGACGGCGGCTAGGCTGGGCGGGTACGCGAATGCAGAAGAGGAAAGCGGTGGCATGAGCTTCACACGCATCAACGTCGAATCCGGTGGCCAGTACCCGGTTCTCGTCGGTCAGGGTCTCCTCGGGCAGCTGCCCGAGCTGCTGGGTCCGCGGGTCGAGAAGGTCCTCGTCATCCACCCCCGCGCCCTGCGCGCCACGGGGGAGACCGTCCGCGACGATCTCGGTGCGACCGGGCTCGACGCCATCGTCGCGGAGATCCCCGACGCCGAGGAGGCCAAACACATCCAGGTGGCCGCCTTCTGCTGGCAGGTGCTGGGTCAGAGCGACTTCACCCGCACCGATGCGATCATCACCGTCGGCGGCGGTGCCGTCTCCGACCTCGGCGGCTTCGTCGCAGCCACCTGGCTGCGCGGCATCCGGGTGATCCACATCCCGACCACCGTGCTCGGCATGGTCGACGCCTCGATCGGCGGCAAGACCGGCATCAACACCGCCGAGGGCAAGAACCTCGTCGGCTCCTTCCACGCCCCGGCCGGTGTCCTCGTCGACCTCGACACCCTGACGACGCTGCCGGAGAACGAACTCTTCACCGGCCTCGCCGAGGTGGTCAAGACCGGCTTCATCGCCGACCCCGTGATCCTCGAACTCGTGGAAAAGCACACGAAGGCGGAGATCGCCGATGTCTCGGGACCCGTGCTGCGCGAACTCATCGAACGCGCCATCGCCGTCAAGGCCGAGGTCGTCGCCAGCGACTTCAAGGAGTCCGGCCGGCGGGAGATCCTCAACTACGGGCACACGCTGGGTCACGCGATCGAACACAAGGAGCGCTACCAGTGGCGACACGGTGCGGCCGTGTCCGTGGGCATGGTCTTCGCCGCCGAGGTCGCCGCCATGGTCAAGAACCTCTCGACCGAGGTCGTCGACCTCCATCGGGAGCTGCTGGGCAAGCTCGGCCTGCCGCTGGGCTACCGCGCCGATGTATGGCCGCAGCTGCTTGAGACCATGAAGCGGGACAAGAAGGCCCGCGGTTCGATGCTGCGGATGGTCCTGCTCTCCGACATCGGCGCACCGGCGACCGTCGAGATCCCCGATCTGTCGATCCTGCACACCGCCTACCAGGAGATCGGTGAGGACTCACCGCGGATGACGCTCGGCGGCGGTCTCGGCTGACGACCGGGCGCAGGCAGGTTCGAACGACCCTGTGCGGGGCCGCCGAATCCGCGCGGATGGAAGCTCATCCTCGAGCTTGCTAGAATTGCTGATTGGCGAAACTGCCAGACCGGCGACACCGCCGACACACGTCGATCACCACGGCAGCGCCGCGGGTGCTCAGGACTGAAGCGAAGAAGGACGGATTAGTGGCGACAACCAATGACCTGAAGAACGGCCTCGTGCTCAACATCGACAACCAGCTGTGGCAGGTGCTCGAGTTCCAGCACGTCAAGCCCGGCAAGGGACCGGCCTTCGTCCGCACCAAGCTCAAGAACGTCATCTCCGGCAAGATCATCGACAAGACGTTCAACGCCGGCACCAAGGTCGAGACCGCGAACGTCGACCGTCGCGATATGCAGTACCTCTACCACGACGGCACCGACTTCGTGTTCATGGACGCCAAGGACTACGACCAGGTCAGCATCTCGCCCGATCTCGTCGGCGATGCCGCGAACTACATGCTCGAGAACCAGGATCTGCAGATCTCGTTCCACGACGGCACCCCGCTCTCGGTCGAGTTGCCCGCCTCGGTGGAGCTGACCATCTCCCACACCGAACCGGGCCTGCAGGGCGACCGCTCGACCGGAGGCTCGAAGCCCGCCACGCTCGAGACCGGCTACGAGATCCAGGTGCCGCTGTTCCTCGAAGAGGGAACGAAGATCAAGGTCGACACCCGCAGCGGCGACTACCTGGGTCGCGTCAAGTAAGTGTCGGCACGCACCCGGGCCCGCCGCAGGGCCCTCGAACTGCTGTTCGAAGCCGGACAGCGCAGCCTCGCCATCGACGAGCTCGTGACCATGCGCTCGAACGATCCCGAATATCCGATGAAGGCCTATGCCGTCGAGATCGTCGAAGGCATCACCGGTCGTCAGGCGGAGATCGACGAGATCATCTCCACCTACGCGCAGGGCTGGACGCTCGAGCGGATGCCGGCTGTCGACCGGGCGCTGCTCGAGATCGGAACCTGGGAGATCCTGTTCAACGATGAGGTCCCGGACAAGGTCGCCATCGACGAGGCGGTGTCCCTGGCCCGACAGTTCTCGACCGATGATTCGCCCGGCTTCGTCTCCGGCCTGCTCTCACGCATCCTCGACGTCAAACCGACGCTGATCTGAGGTGCCGTGGACGAACCGTGCGTCCGGACTCCGGACCCGCGGCTCGCCACGGTGGCCACGGCGTCTACAATCGAATCGAACCACTCCTTTAACCACCGTCCGGAGAGGCGGAGAAGGGGAACCATGACACAGCGAACAGTGCTGGACGCGCCCGACATCACCCGGGCCATCACCCGCATCGCCCACGAGATCATCGAATCCGACAAGGGCAGCGACAACCTCGTCCTCCTCGGCATCCCGCGCCGCGGCGTCCCCCTGGCCACCAGGCTTGCGGACCAGATCGCCGAGATCTCCGGCGGAGAGACACAGGCGAGCGAGCTCGTCGGCAGCCTCGACATCACGATGTACCGCGATGATCTGCGCGGCGGCTCCTACAGAGCCCCGGAGCCGACGCGGATCCCGAGTGCCGGCATCGACGGCAGGACCGTCGTCCTCGTCGACGATGTGCTCTTCTCCGGTCGCACCATCAGGGCCGCCCTCGATGCCCTTGCCGACCTCGGACGCCCCGCCAAGGTCAGACTCGCCGTCCTCGTCGACAGAGGGCACAGGGATCTGCCGATCCGAGCGGACCATGTCGGCAAGAACCTGCCGACCTCGAGCAGCGAACGCGTCAACGTGTCTCTGGCCGAGATCGACGGCGAGGATGCGGTCACCATCTCGGGAGGTCGCGAATGAAGCACCTGCTCGACACCGCATCCCTGGACCGCGAGGACGCCGTGGCCATTCTCGACATCGCCGAGGAGATGGCGCTGGTCTCCCAGAGGGAGATCAAGAAGCTGCCGGTGCTGCGCGGTCGCACCGTCGTCAACCTCTTCTTCGAAGACTCGACACGGACCCGGCTGTCCTTCGAAGCCGCAGCCAAACGACTCTCCGCCGACGTCCTCAACTTCTCTGCCAAGGGCTCCTCGGTGTCCAAGGGGGAGAGCCTGCAGGACACCATCCAGACTATCTCCGCGATGGGCGCCGACGCCCTCGTCGTCCGCCATTCCGGGGCCGGCACCGCACACCGGCTGGCCCACACCGGCTGGATCGATGTGCCCGTCGTCAACGCCGGAGACGGCACCCACGAACACCCCACCCAGGCACTGCTCGACGCCTTCACCCTGCGGCGGGCGCTCAACGGATTCCCCGCCTCGGGGCCGGTCGAAGAAGGACCGCGGGGACGCGGACTCGACGGTGCGAAGGTCGCCATCGTCGGCGACGTCCTGCACTCCCGAGTGGCCAGGTCCAATGTCCACCTGCTGGCCCGCCTCGGCGCGGATGTCCATCTCATCGCCCCACCGACTCTGCTGCCCTGGGGTGCGGAGACCTGGCCGGTGACCATCCACTACGATCTCGACGAGGCCCTGGCCGCCGAGGACTTCCAGGCCGTGATGATGCTGCGTGTCCAACACGAGCGGATGCATGAGTCGTTCTTCCCCAATGCGCGCGAATACGCTCGTCTGTGGGGACTGAGCGCGGCGCGACTGGCGGTTCTGCCGGCCGAGACCTTCATCATGCACCCGGGCCCGATGAACCGCGGATTCGAGATCTCCGCGGCCGCGGCCGACTCATCCCGCGCCCTCGTTCTCGATCAGGTCGAGAACGGAGTGAGCGTGCGCATGGCGGTGCTCTACCGTCTGCTGACAGGTCAGGAGGAGACCAATGACTGACTATCTCATCCGCGGTGCGGACATCCTCGGACGCGGCGCCGGCGACATCGCGATCAAGGACGGTCGCATCGTCGATCCCGACCTCCTCGGTGCCGGCGCGGAGACTATCGAGGCCGCAGGGCTCGTCGCCCTGCCCGGACTCGTCGACATGCACACCCACCTGCGCGAACCGGGCAAGGAAGACGCTGAGACGATCCTCACCGGCTCCCGCTCGGCGGCAGCCGGCGGCTACACCTGCGTGCATGCGATGGCCAACACAGCGCCGGTGGCCGACACCGCCGGCGTCGTCGAACAGGTGCACCGGCTGGGCCGCTCCGCCGGCTACACCGAGGTGGTGCCCATCGGCGCAGTGACGATCGGCCAGGCCGGTGAGCAGCTGGCCGAACTCGGAGCCATGGCCCGATCGGCCGCACGCGTGCGGATGTTCTCCGACGACGGCATCTGCGTGTCCGACCCGCTGCTGATGCGCCGGGCGCTCGAATACGTCAAGACCTTCGACGGCATCATCGCCCAGCACGCCCAGGAGCCGCGCCTGACCGAAGGGGCGCAGATGAACGAAGGCACCGTCTCCGCCGAACTCGGACTGCCCGGCTGGCCGGCGGTGGCCGAGGAATCGATCATCGCCCGTGACGTGCTGCTGGCCGAGCACGTCGGCTCCCGACTCCACGTCTGCCACGTCTCCACGGCCGGAAGCGTCGATCTCATCCGCTGGGCGAAGTCGCGCGGCATCCGGGTCACCGCCGAGGTCACCCCGCACCATCTCATGCTCACCGACGAGCTGGTGCGCACCTTCGACCCCGTCTACAAGGTCAACCCGCCGCTGCGCACCGCCGCCGACGTCACGGCCCTGCGCGAGGCACTGGCCGACGGAACCATTGACGTCGTCGGCACCGATCACGCCCCGCACACCGCCGAACACAAGTGCAGCGAATGGACGGCGGCGGCCATGGGCATGGTGGGCATGGAGACGGCGCTGCCGATCGTCGTCGAAGCCATGTCCGACCACGACTTCGACTTCGGCGACCTCGCCCGTATCATGTCATCGGCCCCTGCCCGGATCACCGGGGCCTCGGGCCATGGCAGCCTCGAGATCGGGGCGAGCGCGAACATCGTGCTCATCGATCCGAACCGGTCGCACACGATCGTGCCCGCCGAGCATGCCACGAAGGGACGCAACAACCCCTTCGCCGGCCTGGACGTGGCCACCGACATCACCGACACCTTCTTCTACGGCCACCGGGTCCTTGCCGAAGGCGTTCTCAGCACCCCCCACCCGGCAGGAGCATCATGGACCGACCAGTGAGCGTCATCATCATCGCCGCCGTCTTCCTCCTCGTGATCATCGCGATCACCTGGGGGTGGAGCCGACGCAAACGCAACCAGTCCGATGTCCCGCAGCCGGCCAAGCCGCATATGGGCATCACCCCGCTGTCCGAGCCCGTCGAGGGCTCCTACGTCTCGACGACGAAGGCCGGCCACCCGCTCGAACGCGTGGCCGTGCACGGTCTGGGCATCCGCACCACAGGCGAACTCGTCATCACCGACGGGGGAGTGATCATGGACCTGGCCGGACGTGAGGACTTCCTCATTCCCCGCCGCGACATCGTGTCCGTGGACACCACGGCCGGGATGATCGGCAAATTCGTCGAACGCGGCGGAATCGTGCGCATCACCTGGCGCCTCGGCGACACACTCGTCGACACCGGGTTCCGAGCCCGCTACGCCACGAACACCACCCCCACCGTCGAGAGCATCCGCGCAATGATCGAAGAGGCACAATGAGACCTTCCACCACAGCCGCCGTCCTCGTCCTCGAAGACGGCCGAACCTTCCACGGATCCGCCTACGGCGCGATCGGGCAGACCCTGGGCGAAGCGGTCTTCGTCACCGCCATGTCCGGCTACCAGGAGACGCTGACCGACCCGTCCTACCACCGGCAGATCGTCATCCAGACGGCCCCGCACATCGGCAACACCGGCATCAACGACGCCGATGACGAGTCCCGGAAGATCTGGGTCGCCGGCTATGTCGTCCGCGACGCCTCCCGGGTGTCCTCGAACTGGCGGTCCCAGGGCGACCTGGCCACCCGACTCGACGAATCCGGAGTCGTCGGCATCAGCGGAGTCGACACCCGCGCCCTGACCCTGCACCTGCGCGACAAGGGCGCGATGCGGATGGGCATCTTCTCCGGACCCGCCGCCGAGGCGAGTGAGGCCGAGCTGCTCGAAACGGTCCGCTCCGCGCCCGAGATGGCCGGTGCCCGGCTGGCCGAGGAGGTCTCGGTCACCGAACCCGCACTCGTGCCCGCCCAGGGCGAGAAGCGCTTCAGCGTCGCCGCCGTCGACCTCGGCATCAAGTCGATGACCCCGCAGCGGCTGGCCGAACGGGGCATCGACGTCCACGTGCTGCCCGCGACAGTCACCTTCGAGGAGATCCAGGCACTCGGCGTGGACGGAGTCTTCTTCTCCAACGGTCCCGGCGACCCAGAGACCGCCGATGACCAGGTGGAGCTGCTGCGCGAAGTGCTGGCCGCCCGGATCCCGTTCTTCGGCATCTGCTTCGGCAACCAGCTGCTCGGTCGGGCGCTGGGCTTCGGCACCTATAAGCTGCCCTTCGGACACCGCGGGATCAACGTGCCCGTGATGGACCGCACCACCGACAAGGTGGAGATCACTTCCCAGAACCACGGCTTCGCCGTCGACGCGCCCCTGGACGGAGAGACCCAGGCTCCGCATTCGGCGGACTTCGGTCGCGTCACGGTCTCGCACGTGTGCCTCAACGACGATGTCGTGGAGGGACTGGCCTGCCTCGACATTCCAGCGTTCTCCGTCCAGTTCCACCCCGAAGCCGCAGCCGGGCCGCACGACTCGAGCTACCTCTTCGACCGCTTCATCGACCTCATGTCCGCTTCCCAGGTCGCACAGGCTTAAAAGGAGACCCCATGCCACTCAGACACGATCTCAAGTCCGTCCTCGTCATCGGCTCGGGCCCCATCGTCATCGGTCAGGCCTGCGAATTCGACTACTCGGGCACACAGGCCTGCCGGGTGCTGCGGGCCGAAGGGCTGCGCGTCATCCTCATCAACTCCAATCCGGCGACGATCATGACCGATCCGGACGTCGCCGATGCCACCTATGTCGAACCGATCGACCCCGACATCATCGAATCGATCATCGAGAAGGAACGTCCCGACGCGATCCTGCCGACGCTCGGCGGTCAGACCGCTCTCAACGCGGCCATCGCCCTCCACGATGCGGGCATCCTCGATAAGCACGGCGTCGAGCTCATCGGCGCCGACGTCGAAGCCATCCAACGCGGTGAGGACCGGCAGAAGTTCAAGGACATCGTCGCCGACTGCGGCGCCGAATCAGCCCGCTCCGTCATCTGCCACACCCTCGAAGAGGCGCTGGCCGGTGCCGAGGAGCTCAACTACCCGGTCGTCGTGCGTCCGTCGTTCACGATGGGCGGACTCGGCTCCGGAATGGCCTACAGCGAATCCGATCTGCGCCGCATCGCCGGTGCCGGACTCTCCGACTCCATTACCCACGAAGTACTGCTTGAGGAGTCCATCCTCGGCTGGAAGGAATACGAACTCGAACTCATGCGCGACCACAAGGACAATGTGGTCGTCGTCTGCTCCATCGAGAACGTCGACCCCGTCGGCGTGCACACCGGCGACTCCATCACCGTCGCCCCGTCGTTGACGCTGACCGACCGCGAATACCAGAAGATGCGCGACGTCGGCATCGCCATCATCCGAGCCGTGGGAGTCGACACCGGCGGCTGCAACATCCAGTTCGCCGTGGATCCGAAGACCGGCCGAATCGTCGTCATCGAGATGAACCCGCGCGTCTCGCGCTCGTCTGCTCTGGCCTCGAAGGCCACCGGCTTTCCGATCGCGAAGATGGCGGCGAAGCTCGCCGTCGGCTATTCGCTCGACGAGATCCCCAACGACATCACCCAGGTCACCCCGGCCAGCTTCGAACCGACCCTCGACTACGTCGTGGTCAAGATCCCGCGGTTCACCTTCGAGAAGTTCCCTGCCGCGGACCCGACGCTGACGACGACCATGAAGTCCGTGGGCGAGGTGATGGCGCTGGGCCGCAACTTCACCACCGCCCTGCAGAAGGCGATGCGCTCGATGGAGCAGAAGAACGCCTCGTTCTCGTGGGCCGAGCTGCCCGACATCACCGATGAGGACGTCCGCGAATCCGTTCTCGAGGCCATCTCGCATGCCACCGCCGATCGGATCCACGCGGTCCAGCGCGGCCTGGCCGCGGGACTGAGTGCTGCCGAGGTCTTCGACGCCTGCGAGATCGATCCCTGGTACCTCGACCAGATCCAACTGATCAACGAGGTCGCCGAATACATCGCCGAGGCCGAGGAACTCGACGCCGAGGTGCTCAGGGAGGCGAAGAACCACGGCTTCTCCGATGAGCAGATCGCGGCCCTGCGCAACCTCGACACCAACGTCGTCACCGGGGTCAGGCATGCTCTGCGCCTGCGCCCGGTGTTCAAGACCGTCGACACCTGCGCCGGTGAGTTCGCCGCCCACACCCCGTACCACTACTCGAGCTATGACCTGGAGACCGAGGTCGCCCCCCGCGAGAAGCCGGCCGTGGTCATCCTCGGCTCCGGACCGAACCGGATCGGCCAGGGCATCGAATTCGACTACTCGTGCGTGCACGCGACCATGGCGATCTCCGAGGCCGGGTACGAGACCGTCATGGTCAACTGCAACCCGGAGACCGTGTCCACCGACTACGACACCGCCGACCGCCTCTACTTCGAACCCCTGACCTTCGAAGACGTCATGGAGGTCTACCACGCCGAGGCGGCCGCCGGTGAGGTGCTCGGCGTCGTCTGCACCCTCGGCGGGCAGACCCCGCTGGGGCTGGCCGACAAGCTCAAGGCCGCAGGTGTGCCCGTGCTCGGCACTCAGCCCGAAGCCATCGACCTCGCCGAGGACCGCGGCGAGTTCGGAGCGGTCCTCGACCGTGCCGGGCTCACCTCACCCAAGCACGGCACCGCCGTGACCTACGCCGAGGCGGAGAAGATCGCCGAGGAGATCGGCTATCCCGTGCTCGTGCGTCCCTCCTATGTGCTCGGCGGGCGCGGCATGCAGATCGTCTACGATCGCACGCAGCTCGTCGACTACATGGCCACGGCCACGGAGATCTCCGTCGACCGGCCGGTGCTCGTCGACCGCTTCCTCGAGGACGCCATCGAGATCGACGTCGACGCCCTCTATGACGGCGATGACATCTTCATCGGCGGGATCATGGAGCACATCGAGGAGGCCGGCATCCACTCCGGCGACTCGGCCTGCGTGCTGCCGTCCCTGACCCTGGGGGAGGACGTGCTCGAACGCGTCCGCCACGCCACCCTGGCCATCGCCGAGGGCACGAACGTGCGCGGTCTGCTCAATATCCAGTTCGCGATCACCGCCGACGTCCTCCACGTCATCGAGGCCAACCCCCGTGCCTCGCGGACCGTGCCCTTCGTCTCGAAGGCGACCTCGACCCAGCTGGCGAAGGCCGCGGCGCTCATCGCCGTGGGCCGGACGATCGCGGACCTCCGCGGCGGGCTGCTCCCGGAGACCGGCGACGGTTCGACCCTGCCGCTCGATCACCCGATCGCCGTCAAGGAGGCGGTGCTGCCCTTCCGCCGGTTCCGCACCGTCGAGGGCAAGGTCGTCGATTCCGTGCTCGGACCTGAGATGCGCTCGACCGGTGAGGTCATGGGCATCGACCACGACTTCCCGACGGCTTTCGCCAAGGGACTGCTCGGTGCCTCGATCAAGCTGCCGACCTCGGGCACCGTGTTCGTCTCCGTGGCTGATCGCGACAAGCGGGCCATGGTGCTGCCGGTCAAGGAACTCGTCGACATGGGCTTCGACGTCGTCGCCACCACCGGCACGGCCGCGGTGCTCTCCCGCTACGGGATCAGGACCACACAGGTGCACAAGCACTTCGAGGCCGATGCCGAGGACCGCACAATCCTCGACTACCTCGCGGCGGGCACCATCGACATGGTCATCAACGTTCCCTCCGGACGGCAGGAACGCGCCGACGGCTACGAGATCCGGGCCTCGGCGACGGCGAACTCGGTTCCGCTGATCACCACCCTGGCCGAATTTGCTGCGGCCGTGACCTCGCTCGAAGTGGTCAGGGACAAGAAGTTCGGCGTCCGCAGCCTCCAGGACTGGAGCGCCTGATGTTCGGCGACCGGCTGCAGGCGGCGATGGCCGAACACGGACCGCTGTGTGTGGGCATCGACCCGCATGACCATCTCCTCGACGCCTGGGGCCTGCCCTCGAGTGCTGACGGTGTGCGGGAGTTCGGCCTGCGCGTGGTCACGGAGCTCACGGGCAGCGTGGCCGCGGTCAAACCGCAGTCGGCGTTCTTCGAACGCTTCGGCTCCGCCGGGGTCGCCGCGCTCGAGGATACCCTCGCCACCTGCCGTGAAGCGGGGATCATCAGTGTCCTCGACATCAAACGCGGGGACATCGGGTCGACCATGGGCGCCTACGCCCAGGCCTACCTCGATCCGGCCTCGGCGCTGGCTGCGGATTCGATCACTGTCTCCCCGTTCCTCGGATTCGAGGCCCTGGCTCCGGCCTTCGACCTCGCCGAACGCCACGACCGGGGCGTGTTCGTCCTCGCCCTGACCTCGAATCCCGAAGGTGCCGAGGTCCAGCACGCCCGCCTGGGGGACAAGGCGGTGGCCGCCGCGATCGTCGACCAGGTCGCGGCCCGCAATGCCGCAGGCCCGGGGGAGGCTCTGGGCCGGTTCGGACTCGTCGTCGGGGCCACGATCGGTCAGGCCGCACGGGAACTGGGCATCGATCCCAGTTCCTGCAGGGGACCGATCCTGGCTCCCGGAGTCGGCGCCCAGGGTGCCGGAATCCGTGAGCTGCGCGAGGTCTTCGGTACGCAGGCGATCGCCGGGAACCAGATCCTCGCCACGGCCTCACGGGCCGTGCTCGGGGCCGGACCGCAGGGACTGCGCGGCGCCGCGGAGGCGCTCAACCGTTCACTTCGCAGCACCGACTGAATAACGACGGGGCCACTCGGCCGGTCGGGGAGGGCCGACCACCCTGCCACCCGGCCGGCCACCCTGCCACCCGGCCGGCCACCCTGCCACTCGGCCGGTCGGAACGTGCTGCACACCGGCCCGCTGAGCCGGGCCGGAACGGGCGGAATTCGGCGAATCTGCGCGGGAGTCGAGTTTTCTTCGCCGCATTGCGACAGTGTGCGCAGTTTTGTTTTAGACTGAAGCAACTTCCCTACCTGCCCGTTCATGGTGACAGAGGAGATAATGTGGCACTCGAACCGTTGACCCCACAACAGCGTTCAGCTGCTCTTGACAAGGCCTTCAAGGCGCGTCAGGCGCGAGCCGAGGTCAAGACCGCGCTGAAGAATGGTCAAACCGATCTCGCCGCCGTGCTCAAGAAGGCCGCAGCGGACGAAGCGCTCGCAAAGATGCGTGTCCTCGACCTGCTGCGGGCTCTGCCGGGCGTCGGCGACCGGCGTGCCGAAGCGGCCATGGAAGAGGTCGGCATCGCCACCTCCCGACGCATCAAGGGCCTGGGCGTGCACCAGAAGAACGCCCTTTTGGAGAAATACTCCTGAGTATGGCAACAATAGATCTGTGAACAATCGACTCACCGTCCTTGCGGGCCCGACCGCGGTCGGAAAAGGCACCATCAGCACGTATATCCGCGAGCATCACCCTGAGGTCTGGTTCTCGGTGTCGGCAACGACGCGGCCGAGGCGACCCGGCGAAGTCGATGGTGTTCATTATCACTTCATCAGCGACGATGAGTTCGATGCCCTGATCGCCGCCGATGAGCTGCTCGAATTCGCCGTGGTCCACGGCCGCCACCGCTACGGCACGCCGTCACGGCAGGTTCACGACAAACTCGCGCAGGGCTGTCCCGCCCTGCTCGAGATCGACCTGCAGGGAGCGCGCCAGGTCAAGGAGAAGATGCCCGATGCCCGGTTCGTCTTCCTCGCCCCGCCCAGCTGGGAGGAGCTCGTCTCCCGTCTGACCGGACGGGGGACGGAGACCGCCGAGGAGCAGGAGCGCCGACTGGCCACCGCGAAGCGCGAACTCGAGGCGGAATCCGAGTTCGACGTCACCATCGTCAATGCCCACGTTCGCACTGCGGCCGAAGAACTCATATCATTGATGGGTATATCCACTTCCGATTAGATTGGACAGTCCTTGCCTGCACAGCCCGAAGGCATCACGAATCCTCCGATTGACGATCTGCTGACCGTCACCGGATCCAAGTACGAGCTGGTCTCCATCGCGGCGCAGCGCGCCCGCCAGATCAACTCCTATTACGCACAGCTGCAAGAGGGCCTGCTGGAGAACGTCGGACCGCTCGTCACCCCGGGCACCAACGAGAAGCCCCTGTCGATCGCTCTGCGCGAGATCAACGAATCCAAGATCGTCGCCCGGGAGGTCACCGAGGCCGACTTCGCTCCGCTCGCGGAAGAGCCGGTGCAGACCGCACCGGTGAGCAACGACGGCGCGATCGACTTCAGCGACCAGTGAGAACCGTACTCGGCGTCGCCGGTGGAATCGCCGCCTACAAGGCGGCACATGTCATCCGGCGGCTCCGAGAACTCGGCCACAGCGTCAAGGTCGTACCCACGGCCAACGCCCTCGAATTCGTCGGCGCCCCCACTTTCGAGGCTCTGTCCGGCCAGACCGTGAGCACCGACGTCTTCGACGAGGTCGAGTCGGTCAACCATGTGCGCATCGGCCAAGAGGCCGAACTCGTCATCATCGCTCCGGCGACGGCGAATATCATCGCCAAGATCGCCGCCGGCATCGCCGATGACCTCCTCACAGCGACTGTGCTGACCACCACCGCCGGGGTGGTCGTGGCCCCGGCCATGCACACCGAGATGTGGCACAACCCGGCCACCGTCGCCAATATCGCAACCCTGAGACAACGCGGCATCCACGTCCTCGAGCCCGCTGTCGGGCGCCTCACCGGCCCCGATTCCGGCCCCGGTCGCCTGCCCGAACCCGACACCATCGTCGACTTCGCCCTGGCGGCCGCCGACGATGAGTCTTTCGCCGGCCGGACCGCTGATTCCGGTCCGCTGAGCGGCAGACACGTCGCCATCAGTGCCGGCGGCACCCGTGAAGCACTCGACCCGGTCCGCTACCTCGGCAACCGCTCCTCCGGCAAACAGGGCATCGCCCTGGCCAAGGCCGCCGCCGCGGCCGGAGCCGAGGTCGAACTCGTGGCCGCCAATGTCGATTCGGGACTGCTCGTCGGGCTCCCCGCCGGAATCACCGTCACCGAGATCGAATCCACACGTCAGCTGCGGACCGCTATGGCATCGGCCCAGACACGCGCCGATGCCCTGATCATGGCCGCCGCCGTCGCCGACTACCGTCCCGCCGAGACCAACGACTCGAAGATGAAGAAGTCCGGCGAGGACGGGCTGACACTCACCCTCGTGCAGAACCCCGATGTGCTCGTCGGACTCGTCGCCGCGCGCAGGCCGGGACAGATCATCGTCGGCTTCGCTGCCGAGACCGGTGACCGCACACACTCGGCGCTGGACTATGCGAAGGACAAATTCCGACGCAAGGGCGCCGACCTCCTCGTCTTCAATGACGTCTCCGAAGATCGCGCCTTCGGCCACGACGACACCGTCGTGCAGATCCTCAGCGCGGACGGTGACGAGGTGCTGGCGGGAGAGGAAGTCCGCGGCAGCAAGGACGATGTTTCGCAAAAGGTCATCGACGCGGTGTCGCGTCAGTTCGAATGCGTAGAATCGACGCCGTGACTCAAACAAATCTTCGCTACTTCTCGTCAGAATCCGTCACCGAGGGACACCCGGACAAGATCTGCGACCAGATCAGTGACGCCGTCCTCGACGATCTGCTCGCCCAGGACCCCAACGCCAAGGTCGCCGTGGAGACCATGGTCACCACCGGACTCGTCCACGTCGCCGGCGAGGTCAACACTGCGGCCTACGCCGATGTCGCAGGCATCGTGCGTCGACTGATCACCGGCATCGGCTACGATTCCTCGGACACCGGCTTCGACGGGCACTCCTGCGGAGTCTCAGTATCGATCGGCAGCCAGTCCACGGACATCCATTCCGGAGTCACGAATCCGCTCGACTTCCGTGAAGCCGTGGAATCGGCCGATCACGGTACCAGCCTCGGCGCCGGTGACCAGGGACTGATGTTCGGCTACGCCGACAACGCCACCGATGTGCTCATGCCGCTGCCCATCCACCTCGCCTCGCGGATGGCCGAGAAGCTCTCCGAAGTCCGCAAGACCGGAGCGCTTGACTACCTCAGACCCGACGGCAAGACCCAGCTGACCCTCGGCTACGACGGCAGCGAGGCCGTGTCGATCGAGAACATCGTCGTCTCCACCCAGCATGCCGCCGATGTCTCTCAGGCTCAGCTGCATGCCGAAGTCAAAGACCTCGTCATCGACCCCGTGATCGCCGATTCGGGTCTCGACACGAGCGGCGTGAACGTCCACATCAACCCGGCCGGCCCCTTCGTCACCGGTGGGCCGATGGGCGATGCCGGACTGACCGGACGCAAGATCATCGTCGACACCTATGGCGGCTACTCCCGCCACGGCGGCGGCGCCTTCTCCGGCAAGGACCCCTCGAAGGTCGACCGTTCGGCGGCCTATGCGATGCGCTGGGTTGCGAAGAACGTCGTCGCCGCCGGACTGGCCGACCGCGCCGAGGTGCAGGTGTCGTACGCCATCGGACGCGTCGAACCGATGGGCCTCTACGTTGAGACCTTCGGCACCGAGAAGGTCGATCCCAACGCCATCTCGCGGGCCATCCGTGAGGTCTTCGATCTCCGTCCGGCGATGATCATCCAGGAACTCAACCTGCTGCGCCCGATCTACTCCCAGACCTCGACCTACGGCCACTTCGGCCGCGAGCTGCCCGATTTCACCTGGGAGGTCACGGACCGCGCAGACGCTCTGCTGCGCGCCGTGTCCGCCAACTGAGTCCCCGGCCGGGCACCGTGGACGAACCCCTCCCAATCGACACCGGCACCACCGCCGAAGGCCAGGTGCCGCTGGCGGCCGATGCCCCCGTGGGGCGCGTGCTCATCGACCATCCGGTGCCCCATCTGGCCCGAGTCTTCGACTACGCGGTGCCGGAGAAGCTCGCCGAGGCGGCCGTCCCCGGAGTGCGTGTGCGAGTGAAGTTCGCCGGTCGTCTCCGCGACGGCTTCCTCCTCGAAAGGGTCGAGACCTCCGAGCACCTCGGCCCGCTGGCGACGATCCAACGCATCACGAGTCCGCTCGTCGTCCTGACTCCCGAGCTGCTGGCTCTCTGTGAGGCCGTGACCAGGCGGTATGCGGGGACTCTCTCCGATGTGCTGCGGCTGGCGATCCCGCCTCGGCACGCCCGGGCGGAGAAGGCCGTGCTCAGAACCGACCGCAATCGATCCAAGCCGAAGAAGGCCGCGGCCGTCACCGCGGGTACTGCGAGAACCGCGGATACCGCGGATTCCGGGGACACCGGAGCCGATGCCGAGGTCCCCGCACATGGTGACGGACTGCTCGACCGCCTCGGCGAATGGGTGGTCACCGGGCTGCCGGACGGGGACGGCCCCGCTGCTGAGAACCCTCGGCTCGCTCTGTGCTGCGTGCCCGGTGAGCATCCCGGACTCGAGTGGATCCGAGCGGGACTCGAAGCGGCGCGCGCAACCTTGGCCGCGGGACGATCCGTGCTGTGGCTCGTGCCCGACCATCGCGAATTGGCCGTGCTCAGCGCCGCCCTCGACGCCGCCGCGGTCAACGCCGCTGCGCTTGAGACCGGGGAAACTGAGACCGGCGAAGCCGACGCCATCGGTCCCTTTGACTATGCGGTGCTCAGCGCCGATCAGTCTCCCGAGCAGCGGTGGACGGCGTGGCTCGAGGGACTCCTCGGACACAGTCGGCTGCTCATCGGCACTCGTGCCGCGGCCTTCGCGCCGATGCCCGATCTGGGCCTGATCATCTGCACGAACGACTCCGATTCGAACTACCTCGACCAGCACGCCCCCTACCCGCACGCCCGCGAGGTCAGCCTGCTGCGATCGACGATCGAGAGCTGCGGCGTGTTCTTCGTCTCCACCGACCGCAGCGCCGAGGTGCAGCGTCTCGTCGAGATCGGCTGGCTGAGCGACATCACCCCGGGAGGACCGCCTCGGCGCAGCGCGGCTCCGCTCGTCTTCGTCCCCGACGAAGACCGAGACCCCTTCGCCTTCCAGCGCATTCCCTCGCGGGCCTGGCAGATCATGCGCAGCGCCCTGCGTCCCGGACCGAAGGACACCCACGCCGCCGGCCCGGTCCTCGTCCAGGTTCCCCGCTCCGGCTACTATCCCGTCTTCGCCTGCGCCCGCTGCCACGAGGTCGCGCGGTGCCCGCAGTGCTCGGCGACCCTGACCACCCAATCCGAGACCGGCCCCTTCGCCTGCCGGCGCTGCGGACACCACTCGGAGACCTTCACCTGCACCCGGTGCCGGTCCCACCAGGTGCGGTCGATCGTGCGCGGTCGCGGGCGCACCGTCGAAGAGCTGCGCCGCGCACTGCCCGGCATCGAGATCCTCGAATCCGGGGGAGAGGACATCTCCACCGTCATCGACGACGTCCCGCGCCTCGTCGTCGCCACCACCGGAGCCGAACCCTATGCCCTCGGTGGATACGCCGCCGCGATCCTGCTCGACTCCCTGTGGCCCGGCCCCTGGATGCGATCGATCGACGAAGGTGTGGCGCGCCGCCTCCGGGCAGCCGTGCTCGTGCGCTCACGTGAGAACGGGGGAGCCGTCTACCTCGGCGATGCCGATGAGGCGATCCGGGCCACGGTGACCGGATTCGACCCGGCCACGTTCATGTCCCGGCAGCTGGCCGACCGCCGGGAACTCGGTTTCCCGCCGTATCGGCGCATCGTCGAACTCACCGGGTCGGGAACCGAGATCGACTCCGTGATCGCCGAGGTCGGCGCCGAGGTGGAAGAGCTCGAGGAGCTCATCCAAGATGAGGACGAGGGAACCCAGAAGGCCGTGGCCGCCTACCCGATCTCGGCCGGAGATCGGGTCGGATCCCGACTGGCCGCCATCACCGCGGCACGGTCGGCGAAGAAGCAGCCGCAGGTGCGCGTGCGCATCGACGATCCCCGGTCACTGTGACCGCAGGGTGAACAAGTAGAATCCTGTCTCGTGGATATCGTCTTCGCCGGAACACCGGAAGCCGCAGTGCCGGCACTAGAGGCCCTCGCCGCATCCGAGCATCGGATCCGCGCGGTCCTCACCCGCCCCGATGCCCCGGTCGGCCGCAGACGCGTGCTCACCCCCTCACCGGTCAAGGCCCGCGCCCTCGAACTCGGCCTCGAGGTCATCGAAGCCGGACGCCTGCGCGGTGAGGTCATCGCGCAGCTGCGCGACCTCGATGTCGATGCCGTGGCCGTCGTCGCCTACGGCGCCATCGCCGGACCCGCCGCACTCGCCACGGCCCGCCTGGGATGGTTCAACCTCCACTTCTCCCTCCTGCCTGCCCACCGCGGAGCCGCGCCCGTGCAGCGGGCCCTCATCGCCGGGGAGACCCGCAGCGGAGTCAGCGTCTTCCGCATCGACGAAGGCATGGACATCGGCCCCGTGCTGCGTCGTCGCGAGCTCGCCCTCGACCAGCCCGATGTGGCGACCGCCCTGGACGACTATGCCCATGCCGGTGCCGGCGAACTCGTCGCCGCCTTCGACGACCTCGCCGCCGGCACCGCCGACTTCACCGAACAGGCGGCGCTCATCGACGCCGGGGAAGCGGCGAGCCACGCCGAGAAGATCACCGTCGACGACGCCCATCTCGACTTCACCCACACCGCCGAAGCGATCATCGACCGCTCCCGCGGCACCAGCCCCGCGCCCGGCCCCTGGGCCGAGATCTCCGGCAAGCGCACCAAAATCTTCGGACTCGGCCCAGCTGTCGAGGTCGACATCCAACCCGAACCCGGGCTGCTGACGACTCGAGACAGGACCGCAGTGCTCGGCTGCGGGGACGGCTGGATCGCCGTCGCCGAGATCCAGCCGTTCGGGAAGGCCCGGATGGCGGCCGTGGACTTCCTCCGCGGCCACGGCGAGGTCCGATTCGATCCCGTCGAGGCCGAACCGGACCCCGCCGACACCGAGTCCACCAGCACCGAAGTACCCGACCCGAGAGCGTGAGGCCCATGGCCGAGAACAAGCACCCCAGGAACCGGCCCCGCCGGGACGAGTCGAACGATCGGGCTCGCAGGGACGCACCGAAGAACCTGCCGCGGCGCATCGCCTGGGAGGTCCTCATCGATGTCGCGGAGAAGGACTCCTACGCGAACCTGCTGCTGCCGGCGAAGCTCGCGCGCACCCACCTCGGCGTCCAGGACGCGGCCCTGACCACGGAGCTGACCTACGGAGCGCTGCGCCAGCAGGAGTTCTATGACCGGATCATCGCGCGGGCCGCGAACCGGGAGATCGCCACGATCGATCCCGAACCTCTGGCCGCGATGCGCCTCGGCGCCCACCAGATCCTGTCGATGCGCATCCCCGACCACGCCGCCCTGTCCGAGACGGTCGCCGTGGTCAAGAGGTACGCACCGAAGACCGCCGGGTTCGTCAACGCCGTGCTGCGCCGGGTCTCGGAGGTGACCCGTGAGGACTGGCTGTCCCGCGTCACCGACGGCGCCGATGAACTGAGCACTCGCTCCATCGAGTACTCCCATCCCGAATGGATCGTCCGGGCCCTGACCCAAGCGCTCAAAGGCCACGGCCGCGACGCCGCCGAACTCGATGAGCTGCTGGCCGCGGACAATGCCGCCGCCAAGGTCAGCGTCACCGCCCTCCCCGGACTCATCGACCGGGCGGACCTGCCCGGCGAACCGACGCCGTTCTCACCCATCGGCGTCACCCTCGACACCGCAGTGCCGAAGGACCTCCCGGCCGTCGCCGACGGTCGCGCTCGGGTCCAGGACGAAGGGTCCGCCCTCGTCGCCCTCGCCCTGGCCCACCTCGACGCCCCGGCAGGTGACTGGGCCGATCTGTGTGCAGGGCCCGGCGGCAAGGCCGCCATCCTCGGTGCCGTGGCGCGGCAGTCCGGCACCGGACTCGCCGCCTTCGACTCGAGCGAACACCGTGTCGAACTCGTCCGCAGCTCCACCCAGGCTCTCGACAACGTCACCGCCGAGCTGCAGGACGGCCGCCAGGCGAGCGGACCCTATGCGAAGGTCCTCGTCGACGTCCCCTGCTCCGGCCTCGGTGCGCTGCGCCGCCGTCCCGAAGCCCGCTACCGACGCCGACCCGCCGACATCAACGCTCTCGCCGGTCTGCAGCGCGAACTGCTCACCGCCGCCCTCGACGCCGCAGCACCCGGGGGCGTCGTCGCGTATTCGACCTGCTCCCCGCACTATGCGGAGACCGTCCTCGTCGTCGACGATGTGCTGCGCGAACGTGCGAAGAACCAGGAGGCGAACATCGAGATCCTCGACGCACCCGCGGTCTTCGCCGAACTCACCGGAGCCGAATCCGGCGAGTCCGCCACAGCCGCCGCCTCGTTCGCCTCGGTGAGCAGAGGGGACGGGCGGTACGCTCAGCTGTGGCCCCATCTCCACAACACAGACGGCATGTTCCTGGCACTCCTGCGGAAGGCGAACTGAATTGTCCATCGAGATCAACCCCAGCATCCTGTCCTCGGACTTCTCCGACCTGCGCGGGGAGCTGGCCCGGATCAGCACCGCCGACATGGCCCACATCGACGTCATGGACAACCATTTCGTCCCCAACCTCACCTTCGGCCCCCCGGTGGTCGAACGGATCCAGGCGATCAGCCCGATCCCGCTCGACGCCCACCTGATGATCGCCGATGCCGACCGCAACGCCCCCGTCTATGCGGAGCTCGGCTGCGCCTCGGTGACCTTCCACGCCGAGGCGGCCGCCGCCCCCGTGCGCCTGGCCCGGGAGCTGCGGAAGCTGGGTGCCAAGGCCAGCCTCGCGCTCAAACCCGCCACCCCGATCGAACCCTTCGTCGACCTCCTCGGCGAATTCGACCAGATCCTCATCATGACCGTCGAACCCGGATTCGGGGGACAGAAGTTCCTCGACGTGTGCCTGCCGAAGATCCGCCGCACCCGTGAGGCGATCTCCGCAGCCGGACTCGAGATCAAGCTGCAGGTCGACGGGGGAGTCTCGGCATCGACCATCGACCGGGTCGTCGACGCCGGCGCCGATGTGCTCGTCGCCGGATCCGCCGTCTACGGTGCCGAGGACGCCGCCGGAGCCATCGCCGAACTGCGCGAGCTCGCCGCCGCCCACGCTCACTGAGCTCAGCCCATGGACATCCTCGACTGGCTCAACACCCCGGCGTTCGAACTGCTGGGCAACCCGGTGCCCTACTCCGATCTGTTCGGCAACATCTGCGCCCTGGCCACCGTGGTCCTCGCGCTGCGGCGGAACATCCTGTCCTGGCCGGTGCAGATCCTCGGCTCCATCCTGCTGCTGAGCGCGAGCATCTCCGCGGGACTCGGCGGCAATGCCTCCCGCCAGGTCGTCATCATCGTCGCCGCCGTCTGGGGCTGGACCCAGTGGAGGAAGTCACGCGAATCCGCCGGTGAGGTCATCGTCCGCTGGGCGAGCTGGAAGGAACGGCTCCTGCTCATCGCCGCCCTCCTGATCGGCACCGGCGTCTTCGGCTTCGTCCTCGCCCTCGGCGGCTGGTCCTGGAACCCGTACCCGGACGCCTACATCTTCATCGGCTCGCTCGTGGCCATGTACGCCCAGGGCCGGGCGATCGTCGAATTCTGGTTCGTGTGGCTCGCCGTCGACCTCGTCGGCATCCCGCTGGCCGTGGCCGGCGGTCTCGTCTTCTCCGGCGCCGTCTACCTGATCTTCCTCGTCATGGTCGTCCTCGGCTTCCTCGACTGGTCGAAGAGGTCACGGCAGACGATCTCGGCGCCCCACCTCGGCGCCACCGACATCAACCGCGAACCCGGGGACTGAGACCACGGATCCGGGGACTGAGACGCAGATGACGGACACCGGGTGCCGGGGCGTCCAGGTCGATGCATTAGGCTGGAGAAGTGAAGACCTTTGACTCGCTCTACGCCGAACTTCTGCAGAAATCCCTTGATCGCCCCGATGGTTCGAAGACCGTCGCGGAGCTCGACGCCGGAGTCCATGCGATCGGGAAGAAGGTCGTGGAGGAGGCCGCCGAGGTGTGGTTGGCCGCCGAATACGAGACCAAGGACGACCTCGCCGAGGAGATCTCTCAGCTGCTCTACCATGTGCAGGTGATGATGGTCGCCAAGGGCTTGAGCCTCGACGACGTCAACACCCACCTCTGACCCCCACGACCGACCCAGAACCACAAAGGGACAACATGCTGCGTGTAGCCGTGCCGAACAAAGGCGCCCTGTCCGAAGCCGCCTCCGAGATGCTCAGCGAGGCCGGATACTCCACCCGCCGAGGCAGCAAGACCCTCGTCCATCAGGACGAGGTCAACGGGGTCGAGTTCTTCTACCTGCGCCCCCGCGACATCGCCATCTACGTCGGATCCGGCATCCTCGACGCCGGGATCACCGGTCGTGACCTGCTGCTCGAATCCCAGGCCGAGGCCCAAGAGGTCATCGGACTCGGCTTCGGCGCCTCCCGCTTCTTCTACGCCGGGACCAGCGGCAGCTTCACCTCGCCGGAGCAGCTGGCCGGTGCGCGCATCGCCACCAGCTTCCCCAACCTCGTCGAATCCGATCTCCGCTCCCGCGGCATCGACGCCTCCACCGTTCAACTCGACGGCGCCATCGAGGTGTCAATCCAGCTCGGCGTCGCCGATGCCATCGCCGATGTCGTCGAGACCGGCAGCACCCTGCGTGCTGCGGGACTCGAGACCTTCGGCGAACCCCTGCTCGAATCCGAGGCCGTGCTGATCCAGCGCGACGGCGCAGCTGAGAGGATCGGCGTGCTCAAGCGGCGGCTCGAATCCGTCATGGTCGCCCGCCAGTACGTGCTCGTCGACTACAACATCGAAGAGCGCCTCGTGCCCGAAGCGATCTCGCTGACCCCCGGTCTCGAATCACCGACCATCTCCCCGCTGCAGGAGACCGGCTGGGTGGCCGCCCGCGTGATGGTCGAAGCCAAAGAGGTCAACAACGTCATGGACCGGCTCTACGACGTCGGTGCCCGTGCGATTCTGGTGACGAACATTGGCGCCTGCCGAATCTGATCTCCGGACCTTCCGTCCCCGACAGGTGCGCATCATCAGCATCGTCGGAGCAATCGCCGTGTTCGTGGGCTTCAGCGTGCTCTCAGTGGCACTGCTCATCGTGGACTGGAAACCCTGGACGGGTCTGGACATGATATGGATGAACGTGTTGGGCATCGTCTTCGCGGCCGCACTGCTGCGCATCGCCGACATCCAGGCCCGTCCGTCCGAGACTGGCCTGGTGGTGAAGAACATGGTGCGGACCCGGACCCTCGAATGGGGCCAGATCCTCGGCGTCACGTTCTCGCCCGAAGGCGACGACCCGTGGCCGATCCTCGACCTCACGGACGGGACGACCACTCCGGTGATGGCGATCCAGCACGCGGACGGGGCCCGAGCCCACGAGGAATGCGCACGACTGCGTCAGCTCATCGCTGAATGGACCCGATTCAAGGAGGACTAGGAATGGCTAAGGACACACCCACCGGCACTGATGGGCCGCTGAGCGGATACACCGTCATCGATCTCTCCCGAGCACTCGCCGGCCCGCACGCCGGAATGATGTTCGGCGACCTCGGCGCCCGAGTGATCAAGGTCGAGAACCCGGGCAAGGGTGATGACTCCCGATCCTGGGGACCGCCCTTCGTCGGGCCCGAAGACGATCCGCAGGCCACCTACTTCTTCTCCTGCAACCGCAACAAGGAATCCATCGCCCTCGATCTCAAATCCGAGACGGGCAAGGACACGCTGCGCGAACTCATCTCCCGCGCCGATGTGCTCATCGAGAACTTCCGCTCCGGCGTCCTCGATCGCCTCGGCTTCTCCACCGGGGTGTGCATGGAGATCAACCCGCGCCTGGTCATCCTCTCGATCACCGGGTTCGGCCACGACGGACCCGAAGCCTCCCGCGCCGGCTACGACCAGATCGCGCAGGGAGAGGCCGGACTGATGTCGCTGACCGGCTCTGGACCCGATGACATGCAGCGCGTCGGTGTGCCGATCGCTGACCTGCTCGCCGGCATCTACGGCTCTTACGGAGTCCTGGCCGCCCTCCTCGAACGCGAACGCACCGGGAAGGGAAAGGTGGTGCGAACCTCGCTCATCGCCGGGATGGTCGGCGTCCACGCCTTCCAGGGCACGCGCGCCACCGTGGCGGGGGAGAACCCGCAGCCCGGCGGCAACCACCACCCCTCGCTCTCGCCCTACGGCCTGTTCAAGTGCCGCGACGGTGCGGTCCAGATCTCCGTGGGCAACGAGAACCTGTGGCAGAAGTTCTGTACCGCCTTCGACATCGACCCGGCGACCGAGGGTCTAGCCGACAACGCCTCCCGAGTGGCGAACCGGCCGGCGCTCATCGACCTCATCGAATCGAAGTTCGGTGAGTTCGACTCCGCAGACCTGCTGGCCAAGCTCACCGCCGCGGGCATCCCCTCGGGCACCGTGCGCACCCTCGAAGAGGTCTACGACTGGGATCAGGCACTCAGCCAGGGGCTCAAGGTCTCCGTCGACCACCCCGTCCTCGGCGACATCGACCTGCCCGGTCCGCCGCTGCGGTTCTTCGACGCCGCGGGCGAGGCCGAGGTCGAGACCACGCGCACCAGCCACGAGGCTCCGCCGCTGCTCGATGAGGATGCCGACACGATCCTCGCGTGGTTGGACTCCGAGGACTGAGATGGCACGTCTGAACGCACACGAACTCGTCGACATCGTCCTCGACGCCGGCTCGTTCACCTCCTGGGACACCGAGCCGATCACTCCGGCCGGCGGGATCTCCGATGAGTATGCCGCCGAGTTGGAAGCGGCGCGGGAGAAGTCCGGGGTCGACGAGGCGATCATCACCGGTGAGGGCACCATCCAGGGACGCCGAGTGGCCGTCGTCGCCGGAGAGTTCCGGTTCCTCGCCGGGTCCATCGGTGTCGCCGCCGCCCAGCGTCTCGTCGACGCCATCGAGCGGGCCACCCTCGAGGGGCTGCCGCTGCTGGCCGGTCCCGCTTCCGGGGGCACGCGCATGCAGGAGGGCACGATCGCCTTCCTGTCGATGGTCAAGATCACCAATGCCGTCGTCGCGCACCGCCGGGCCGGACTGCCCTACCTGGTCTACCTGCGCCATCCCACCACCGGCGGCGTCTTCGCCTCCTGGGGATCGCTGGGCCACGTCACTGTCGCGGAGCCGGGTTCTCTCATCGGATTCCTCGGTCCCCGCGTGTTCGAGGCCATCTACGGGGAGAAGTTCCCCGAGAACGTCCAGACCGGGGAGAACCTGCACAAGAACGGGATCATCGACGCCGTGATCGGACCCGAGCGGATCCAGACGACCGTCGCCCGGGTCCTCGATGTCCTCATGGGAGCCAAAGAGGTTCCCGCCCGAGTGGCCGATCCCGACACCTCGCCGGCGGTCATCGACGCCGAGTCGGACGCTTGGGAGTCGATCGTCCGGTCTCGCAAACCCGAACGTCCGGGAGTCCGCGACCTGCTGCGGACGGCCGCGAACACCGTGCTGCCGCTCAACGGGACCGGAGAAGGGGAGAAGGATCCGGGACTGCTGCTGGCCTTGGCCAAATTCGGCTCCGCCCCCTGCATCGTCCTCGGACAGGACCGGTTCCGACAGGACTCCCGTGCCCCGCTCGGACCCGCCGCTCTGCGTGAGGCCCGCCGCGGCATGCGCCTGGCCGCCGAACTCGATCTGCCGCTCGTGACGGTCATCGACACCCCCGGTGCCGCTCTGTCCAAATCCGCCGAGGAGGGCGGCATCGCCGGTGAGATCGCCCGCAGCCTCGCCGAGCTGGCGAACCTCGACGCTCCCTCGGTGTCGCTCATCCTCGGTGAGGGCTCCGGGGGCGGAGCCCTGGCGCTGATTCCCGCTGATCGGGTGCTCAGCGCCGAACACGGGTGGCTCTCACCGCTGCCGCCCGAAGGTGCCTCCGCGATCGTGCACAGGACGACCGAACGCGCCCCCGAGATGGCCCAGAGCCAGGGCGTGCATGCGCCGATGCTCAAGGCCACCGGGGTCGTCGATCGGATCATCGCCGAACACCCCGACGCGAGCGAGGAACCGCTCGACTTCGTCGCTCGGGTCGGTGCGACACTGGAGTACGAACTCATCGAACTGATGCGCGAACCGTCCGAACGCCGTATCGCACGGCGGATGGAACGGTATCGGACTCTGGGAATCTAGGAGAAGCAGATGGTTGC
Organism: Brevibacterium sp. CCUG 69071; assembly: GCF_021023135.1. Lineage (GTDB taxonomy): Bacteria > Actinomycetota > Actinomycetes > Actinomycetales > Brevibacteriaceae > Brevibacterium. Next base: position 831,817 of record NZ_PGFV01000001.1, on the reverse strand, counting down.
CATCAGGGTCATCCCCTGCCTCGACGTCGATGCCGGCCGGGTCGTCAAAGGCGTGAAGTTCGCCGACCTCAAAGATGCCGGCGATCCCATCGAACTCGCCCGACGCTACGGCGAGTCCGGTGCCGACGAACTCACCTTCCTCGACGTCACCGCCAGCAGCGGTGACCGCGAGACCGTCCACGACGTCGTCCGCGCCTGCGCCGAACAGGTCTTCATCCCGTTGACCGTCGGCGGCGGAGTCCGCAGCGTGGCAGATGTCGATCGGCTCCTGCGCAACGGGGCCGACAAGGTCTCGGTCAACACCTCGGCGGTGCAGAATCCGCAGCTGATCAGCGACATCTCCCATCATTTCGGCAACCAGGTGCTCGTGCTCTCCCTCGATGCCAGGCGCACCCAGGGCGGGCAGACCGCCTCGGGATTCGAGGTCACCACCCGCGGGGGACGCGAAGGCACCGGGGGCTGCGCGATCGAGTGGATCCGGGAGGCCGCCGAACGCGGAGTCGGTGAGGTCCTGCTCAATTCGATCGATGCCGACGGCACCCGCGACGGCTTCGACCTCGAACTCATCGCCGCCGCCCGGGAGGCCGTGGACGTGCCGCTCATCGCCTCCGGGGGAGCCGGCCGGGTCGAACACTTCGCCCCTGCCGTGGCCGCCGGCGCCGATGCACTGCTGGCCGCCAGCGTCTTCCACTTCGGAACGCTGAGCATCGCTGACGTCAAGGACGCACTGCGCGCCGAAGGGATCGAGGTCCGATGAGCACAGCTGAACCGAAACCTCAGATCGACGCGAATCCGGAGAACTGGCGGGACCTCATCACCGTCAACGCCGACGGTCTGATCCCCGTGATCGTGCAGGAGGCGACCTCGAGAGACGTGCTGATGATGGCGTGGATGGATGTCACCGCCGTCGAACGCACACTCGAATCCGGCCAAGCCGTCTACTGGTCGCGGTCACGGCAGGAATACTGGGTCAAGGGAGAGACCTCCGGCAACGTCCAACATGTCCGGTCCCTCAGCCTCGACTGCGATGCCGACGCCCTGCTCATGGTCGTCGACCAGACCGGCCCCGCCTGCCACACCATGACCCCGACCTGCTTCACCGGAAGGAGCATCAGTGCCGACTGACTCCGCGCCCACCGCGCCCGAGCTCGACATCCGCCCCAGCCTCGGCGAGTTCCGTGCCTCCGGTGCCGAGCACCGCCTCGTCCCCGTCCATACCCAGGTCCTCGCCGACGGCGAGACCCCGCTGAGCCTGTACCGCAAGCTCACCGACGGGGGACCGGGCAGCTTCCTGTTCGAGTCAGCCGTCTCCGGCGCCTGGGACCGCTACTCCTTCATCGGCTCCGCCCCGGTCGCGACCCTGTACTCCACCGCCGAGGGATTCCGGTGGGAGGGCACACCACCGGTCGGCATCCCCACCGAGGGCGACGTCCTCGACGCGGTCACCGCCACCCTCGAGCTGCTCGCCGTGGACGAATCCGAGAGCGAACTGCCGCCGATGGTCTCGAGCTTCGTCGGATACTTCGGCTGGGACATCGTGCGCCGCTTCGAACGACTCGGCCCGGCTCGCCCGAACGAACACCACCTGCCGACGGTGCAGCTGATGATCCCCGGCGACATCGCCGTCTACGACCATTACTCCGGAACCCTGACGCTCGTGGCCAATGTGTTCAACGTCAACGGTACCGACACCGGCATCGACGAGGCCTACCAGGCCGGGGTCGAACGCATCGAAGCGATGCTCGAGCGGATCAGCCGCCCCAGCCAGGCCGCCATCGTGCGCCCCGCCTCAGTCGATCCGCAGGTCTCGACCCGCACCGATCCGCAGGCCTACCTCGACGGCGTCGAGGCCGCGAAACGTGAGATCGTCGACGGGGAAGTCTTCCAGGTCGTCCTCGGACAGCGTTTCGACACCGCCTGCACGGCGGATCCGCTGACCGTCTACCGGATGCTGCGGCACTCGAATCCGAGCCCGTTCATGTATCTGCTCAACCTCCACGACGATCAGGGACAGCCGGCGAGCATCATCGGATCCTCACCGGAGGCCCTGGTCACGGTGCGTTCCGGCAGCGTGGTCACCCACCCGATCGCCGGCTCCCGCCCGCGCGGGGCGAATCCCGAGGAAGATGACAAACACGCCCGCGACCTCATCGCCGATGAGAAGGAGCGGGCCGAGCACCTCATGCTCGTCGACCTCGCCCGCAACGACCTCGCGAAGGTCTGCCGAGCCGGCACGATCGATGTCAGCGCCTTCATGGACATCGTCCGCTACAGCCACATCATGCACATCTCCTCGACCGTGCGCGGGGAGCTCGCCGAAGGCCACGGCGCCGTCGACGTCCTGCGCGCGACGTTCCCGGCCGGCACGCTCTCGGGAGCGCCGAAGCCGCGGGCGCTGCAGATCATCGACGAACTCGAACCGATCGGCCGCGGCATCTATGGGGGAGTGGTCGGCTATATGTCCTTCACCGGCGACCTCGATCTCGCCATCGCGATCCGCACCGGAGTGCTGAGGGAGAACGTGATGAGCGTCTACGCCGGCGGCGGACTCGTCGCCGACTCCGTGCCGGAGACCGAATACCGGGAATCGGAGAACAAAGCCGCCGCGGTGCTGCGGGCAGCCGCGGCCGCAGGGGCCGTGCGCGATCTCGCCGAGGCGGATGCCTGAGATGACGAAATCGCGCGGAGTCCTCATCGTCCTCGTCCTCGCCGGTGCGCTGTGGGCGCTCAGCCTCGCCTCTTGGCAGGCCGGCGTGGCCGCCGACTCGCTCGGACCGGCCGGAGTCGCAGATGTCACCGACGACTCCGGATCCCAGGCCTCACCGGTGGCGACCGCCTGCGTCGCCATCATCGCCGTCACCGGTCTGCTCTCGGCGATGCTCGGCAAGGTCGGTCGGATCGTGGTGCTCGGCCTCGCCGCCCTCGCGGCGCTGGGCTACGGCATCACCGCAGTGGTCGCGATATCGGCGCCCGGGGCCACTCCATTGCCGATCGCCGGCGCCTTCGCCGCCGCGATCGCCCTCGTCGTCATCCTCTATGTGGCCTTCGCCTCGGCGCGGTGGGCGAATTCGAACCGCTACGCCGTGAGCGCCGAGGCGGACGGGGAGAAGTTCGACTCCGCCGCCACCTGGGACGCCCTGTCCCGCGGGGAGGAACCCGAACCTGCGGCCGGAGCCGGATCCGAGGATGCGGAGGCGGCGGATACGGAGACCGAATCCGAGGAAGCGGAGGCCGAGACCACGGCCCCGGAGGCCGAAGCCGCGAACACAGAGGCCCCGGAGTCCCAGTCCGATGTCCTGGGCCCCGAGTCCGACGACCGGGACGACCCGGAGACCGAATCCGGGGAGGATTCGAAATAGTCCTGTGACCGGGTCGATGCCCGGGCGCAAACCGAAGCGTGTCACAATGGAGGCAACAGTTCTCACGCGTGCCACGCCTGTCATTCTAAGGAGCACCATGTCGCAGTCCCTCGCCCGCAGCGGCCCAGCAGACCTCGATAAGTCGACGATCGACTACGCCGCGATCGCCGACCCGGGACACGGGAACTCAGTCGCCGGCTGGACGGGCGTGATCATCATGCTCCTCGGCATCTCGGTCGGCTGCGTCGGATTCACCATCCACAACCACACCATCGTTTACATCTCGGCCGGCATCGTCGTCCTCGGCCTCATCGTCGGCATGATCCTGCGCGCCGTCGGCCTGGGGAACAAGCCGAAGAAGAAATGACGGTACTCGACGACATCGTCGCCGGCGTGCGCGAGGATCTCGAGGCACGTCGGAGGCAGGCGCCTCTGTCCGAGGTCATCGACCGGGCCCGGTCGGCCGCACCCGCGCGTGCCTTCGACCGTTCCGCCGACTTCGGGGTGATCGCCGAGGTGAAGCGACGTTCTCCCTCCCGCGGGGACCTCGCCGACATCCCGGATCCGGGTACTCTGGCCGGCCTCTACGCGGCCGGCGGAGCCCGCGCGATCAGCGTGCTCACCGAGTCTCGCCGCTTCTCCGGCAGCCTCGCCGACCTCGATGCGGTGCGGGCGGCGGTCGACATTCCCGTCCTGCGCAAGGACTTCATGGTCGACGAATACCAGTTCCATGAGGCGCGCGCCCACGGCGCCGATCTGGTGCTGCTGATCGTCGCAGCCCTCGAGCCGGCACAGCTGGGCGAATTCCACGTTCTGGCCACCGACCTCGGCATGACGGCCCTCGTCGAGACCCACAATCGGGCCGAACTCGAGATCGCCGCCGAGCTCGGTGCCGATCTCGTCGGCGTCAACACCCGCAACCTCAAGGACCTCAGCGTCGACACCGCGCGATTCTCGCCCCTGGCCGAGCTCGCACCCTCGGGCGCGACCCTCGTCGCCGAATCGGGAGTCACGAGCGAGACCGATGTGGTCGGCTACGCCGCCTCGGGAGCCGATCTCGTGCTCGTCGGGGAAGCTCTGGTCACCGGCGGAGATCCGCGTGCCGCCGTGGCGAGCTTCACCGCGACGGGACGGACCCACCGGGCCGTGTCCGCGTCCTGAGTCGAGCCGAGTCCACCGACGGCACCAGCCGAGATCTCCGACCTCGCCGTCGGAGGACCGTCGCCGGCTCTGCCGAACACCCACTGCAGCCATCACGAGATCGAGAAGGACCGCAATGACCGATGTGAGCCAGGAGAACGGACCGTACTTCGGTGCGTTCGGAGGCAGGTTCATCCCTGAAGCCCTCATTCCCGCCCTCGACGAGATCGAGGAGACCTGGCGCAAGTCCCAGGTCGATCCGGAATTCACCGACGAACTGCTCACCCTGCAGCGCGACTACATCGGACGCCCCAGCCTGCTCACCGAGGCCAAGCGCTTCGCGAAGCACTGCGGCGGTGCCCGAGTGTTCCTCAAGCGTGAGGACCTCAACCACACGGGCAGCCACAAGATCAACAACGCGCTGGCCCAGGCGCTGCTGGCCAAGCGGATGGGCAAGACCCGCCTCATCGCGGAGACCGGCGCCGGACAGCACGGGGTGGCCACGGCGACCGCAGCGGCCCTCCTCGACATGGAGTGCGAGGTGTACATGGGCGAGGAGGACACGCAGCGTCAGGCCCTCAACGTCGCCCGCATGCGCCTGCTCGGCTCGAAGGTCAACGCCGTGACCAACGGCACCCGCACGCTCAAGGACGCGATGAACGAGGCGATGCGCGACTGGGTCGCCAACGTCGACGCCACCCACTACGTCATCGGCACCGTCGCCGGACCCCACCCGTTCCCGGCCATGGTCCGCTCCTTCCAGAACGTCATCGGCGTCGAGGCCCGACAGCAGGTCATCGACGCGGCCGGTCGCCTGCCCGATGCCGTCTGCGCCTGTGTGGGCGGAGGCTCGAACGCGATGGGCATCTTCGCGGCCTTCCTCGCCGACACAGATGTCAGGATCTTCGGCTTCGAAGCCGGGGGAGAAGGCATCGACTCGGGACGGCACGCGGCCCGCTTCTCCGGCGGTCGGCCCGGCGTGCTGCACGGCTCGGCGACCTACATCCTCCAGGACGCCGACGGTCAGACCCGCGGGTCGCATTCGGTCTCGGCCGGACTCGACTACCCCTCGGTCGGACCCGAGCATTCGCATCTGCACGACACCGAACGTGTCACCTACGAACCCGTCGTCGACGCCGAGGCGATGGAGGCCATGCAACTGCTCTCACGGACCGAAGGCATCATTCCCGCCATCGAGTCCGCCCATGCCTTGGCCGGTGCCATGCGGGTCGGCCGGGAGCTCGGCCCCGAGGCCGTGCTGCTGGTCAATCTCTCGGGACGCGGCGACAAGGACATGACCACGGCAGCCAAATGGTTCGACTACTTCGACGAAGGAGCGGTGCAGGTATGAGCCTCACAGGTCCACGCACAGCCACCACCCTCGACGCCGTCGCCGAGGCGGGCCGCAAGGCCGCACTCATCGGCTACCTGCCGGTCGGGTTCCCGACCGTGCCCGGCTCGATCGAGGCCATGGTCGAACTCGTCCGCTCCGGAGTCGACATCGTCGAGGTCGGTCTGCCCTACTCCGACCCGGGGATGGACGGACCGGTGATCCAGCGGGCCGCGGAGCAGGCGCTCGACGGCGGAGTCCGCACCAAGGATGTCTTCTCCGCCGTTGCCGCCATCGCCGAGGCGGGCGGCACAGCCGTGGTCATGAGCTACTGGAACCTCGTCCTCCAATACGGCGTGGACGCCTTCGCCCGTGACCTCGATGCCGCCGGCGGCGGGGGAATCATCACCCCCGATCTCATCCCCGACGAGGCCGCCGGGTGGCTGAACGCCGCCGAGGCGTACGACCTCGATCGCATCTTCCTTGCCGCACCGTCGTCGACGCCCGAACGCATCGCCCGGATCGTCGAGTCCAGCCGCGGATTCGTCTACGCCGCCTCGACGATGGGCGTGACAGGTGTCCGCTCCGAGGTCGACAACCATGCCCGTGATCTCGTGTCCCGCCTCAAGGAGGCCGGGGCGCCGCGTGCCTGCGTGGGTCTCGGCGTCTCGAACCGGGAGCAGGCGGCTGAGGTCGCCGAATACGCCGACGGCGTCATCGTCGGTTCGGCCCTCGTCAGGGCCCTCGAGTCCGACGGTGTGCCCGGGGTGGCCGCTCTCGCCGCCGAACTCGCAGAAGGGTGTGCATGAGCTTCAGTCCGCTCTGGGCCCTGTTCGTCCTCCTCGGCATCGCTCTGGCCCTGTGGATGACCTCGATCCAATGGCGATCGCGCGGTGGTCACAAGGGAGACCTGTGGGCCATCACCGTGATCACGGTTCCCGCGGCTGTGATCGGCGGACGGCTCGACCATCTCATCGCCTCACCGGGTGAGTACTTCGGGCCCGACGGCGATCCGATCCGGGCATTCGCGCTCTGGGACGGCGGCTTCGGCTTCTGGGGTGCACTCATCCTCGGAGTCCTCGCCGCCTGGGCGCTGACCCGCTTCCAAGGCGTCAAGCTGCTGCCGTTCCTCGATTCGGTCGCTCCCGGGCTCATCCTGGGGCAGGTGGCCGGCGCCTGGGGCGACTGGATCGATCAGCGGCTGACCCTGATGACGGTGATCGCCGAGTCCGTTTGGAACCTCATCGGCTGCATCCTGCTCATCGTCATCGCCAAGCGGCTGCGCTTCGGCCACGGCCAGGTCTTCGCCCTCTACCTCTGCTTCTTCGCACTCGGACGCGTGTGGCTCGAAGCCCTGCGCATCGGAACCCCAGCGGCCGAGGACGCCCGAATGGTGGTCGGTCTCCCGCTCAACGTGTGGTCGGCGATCGTCGCACTCCTCATCGGCATGATCTGGCTGGTGGCTTCGCGTGCCCGCCATCGCACCCCCGAAACCGGGGTCTACCTGCGCGAGCCCCGGACCCTGCAGCGGCGGCGCAGGCGCGGCAAGCACGATTTCGAACCCGTCGGGGTCGCCCCCGCGGCATCCGGGGACACCCGCGCCGGAGCGCATACTGATCCCGTGGGCGGGAGCGTGGACGGCTCCGTGTCGGACCCCTCCGGTGAGGGAGTCGACGAAAACGGAATGCACAGCTTCGGCTTCTTCGGGGCGGTCACCTCGGCGATCTCGATCGTCCCTGACGTCCGGGGACGCTCACGCGAGGACGGCCGGCCTCCGTCCGCCGACTGACAGGGTTCACCGTCACCGTAATCGCGGCAGCATTCTGATGGTCTTCCCGGGATACAACGAGACAGTGTCCGCGATTTGAGACGATATGGTTCACTGTTCGGTCCTTTCTCGGTTTCGCATCGTGCCTCCACTTCGTGTAGGTTGAATATCCGACCGTGAGAACCACGTCACATAATGTGTCCGAAGACGACCTCCTCGGCACACGTCAGAACCGTTGAGGACAATGCCGTCTTTTCGGAAAGCTACTCGACCCCGTGAAGGCAGCCGATGACAAGAGTCAACCCATCGACCCCTGAATTTCCGTCTCCGCCCGGCCGTGCCGGACTCTACGATCCCGCGCTCGAACATGACGCCTGCGGTCTCGCACTGATCGTCCGTTATCGGGGCCGTCCAGACCATGAGGTCGTCGAACAGGCCCTTTCCGCCCTGCGCAAACTCGAACACCGCGGCGGCATCGGATCCGACGACGGCACCGGTGACGGCGCCGGCATCACCCTGCAGATTCCCCACGACTACTTCGCCGAAGTGCTCGCCGCCGATGGGACCGAGCTTCCCGCGGCCGGCGAGTACGCCGCCGGCATCGGCTTCTTCTCCCAGGACTACCGCCGCGACCTCACCGGTGCCGGCCGAGCCGAGAGCGGCGATGTGTTTCCCGCTCCCGGCGTGCCCGAGACCGACCAAGGTGCAGAGACTGCGGAGTCCGGCGAAGAGGCGCTCGTCCATCGCATCGCCGCCGAGGAGGGACTGAGCGTCCTTGCCTTCCGCGAGGTGCCCCACGATGAGAGCGTGCTCGGCGAGATCGCTCGGTCCACCCAGCCGCGGATGCGGCAGGTCTTCTTCGCTCTCGACGAGCGCTACCCGGCCCGTGACGCCGACGATCTGCGTCGCCGCGCCTACATCGTGCGCAAACGCCTCGACCTCGCCGGGATCTACTTCCCCTCGCTCTCGCCGACGACGATCACCTACAAGGGAATGCTCGAGACCGGTCAGCTCGCCCGGTACTACACCGAACTCGACGATCCGCGGCTGACCTCACGGATCGCTCTCGTCCACTCGCGATTCTCGACGAACACCTTCCCGTCCTGGCAGCTGGCGCAGCCGTTCGGCACGATCGCCCACAACGGCGAGATCAACACCGTGCGCGGCAACCGCAATTGGATGCAGGCCAGGGAGTCCAAGCTCGCCTCCGAGCTCTTCGCCTCACCCGTGCCGGGCACCGATGACAGCCTCGACCGGCTGTGCCCGATCGTGCCCCCGGGGGCCTCGGACTCGGCGTCCTTCAATGCCGTGCTCGAACTCATGGTCGCCTCCGGCCGCTCGCTGCCCCAGTCCATGCTGATGATGATTCCCGAGGCCTGGGAGAACAACCCGGGCATGGGCGAGTCCCGCAAGGCCTTCTACCAGTACCACTCACTGCTCATGGAGCCCTGGGACGGACCCGCCTGCGTCGCCTTCACCGACGGTCGTCTGGCCGGTGCCGTGCTCGACCGCAACGGACTGCGTCCCGCCCGCTACGTGATGACCGCCGATACGGTCGTGCTCGCCAGCGAGATCGGCGTCGTCGACCTCGACGAATCCGAGGTCATCGGCCGCGGCAGGCTCACCCCGGGCCGGATGTTCCTCGTCGATACGGTGTCGGAGCGGATCATCTCCGACACGGAGATCAAGAACACTCTGGCCACCCAGCACCCCTACGAGGAGTGGCTCGAAGAGTCCTCCAAACGCCTCGATCAGCTGCCGGCCCGCGTCCACGTCTCACACCCGCCCGCCTCGGTGCGTCGCCGCCAGCGGACCTTCGGCTACACCGAGGAGGAGCTGCGGGTGCTCATCGCGCCGATGGCCGAAGCCGGCGCGGAGCCGCTGGGTGCGATGGGCACGGACACCGCCATCGCGGGTCTGAGCACGCGGCCGCGACTGCTCTTCGACTACTTCCACCAGAACTTCGCGCAGGTGACGAACCCGCCGCTCGACTCGATCCGCGAACACATCGTGACGAGCATGTCCGCCGGCCTGGGACGTGAGGGCAATCTGCTCGAACACGACCGTCCGGACTCGGCCCACATCATCATCGACCGTCCCGTCATCGACAACGACGATCTCGCTGCGATCGCCCATGCGAAGGGCTCGGCTCTCGGTGTCGACAGCCTCCGTCCGAGCGTGACGCTGTCCGGTCTGTATTCGGTCAACGGCGGTGACGCGGCGATGGAGCGCCGGATCGACGAACTCTGCGCCGAGGCGAGCGCGGCCGTGTCCGCCGGTGCCGTGTTCATCGTCCTCAGCGATCGCCAGTCGACGGCCGATCTTGCGCCGATCCCGTCGCTGCTGCTGACCTCCGCACTCCATCACCATCTGGTCCGGGAGCGGACGCGCACACAGGTGAGCATCGTCGTGGAGGCCGGGGACGTCCGGGAGGTCCACCATGCGGCCATGCTCGTGTCCTTCGGTGCCTCCGCCGTCAATCCGTACCTGCTCATGGAGACCGCCGAGGTGCTTGTGCGGGAAGACCGGGTCCGCGGGGTCAGCGAGTCCGCGGCCGTGGCCAATGTGCTCGCGGCCCTGAACAAAGGCATGCTCAAGATCATGTCGAAGATGGGCATCTCGACCGTGCAGTCCTATCACGGAGCCCAGACCTTCGAGGCCGTCGGCCTGTCCGAGGAGTTCATCGACCGCTACTTCACCTCCACGCCGCACCAGCTCGGCGGCAAGGGCATCGTCGAGATCGCGGCCGAGAGCACCGCCCGTCACGCCGATGCCTACCGCGATGACCATCCGCGGCCGGCTCACCGGCCGCTGCGCATCGGCGGTGAATACCAGTGGCGCAGGGAGGGTCCCAGCCATCTGTTCAACCCGGAGACGATCTTCAAACTCCAGCATTCCACTGCCACGAAGAGCTATGAGATCTTCCAGCAGTACACGTCCGCGGTCGACGATCAGTCGCGTGAGCTGATGACTCTGCGCGGTCTCTTCGACCTCGTTCCCTTGCCGGACGGGCCGATCGACATCTCCGAAGTGGAACCCGCCTCGGCGATTATGCGGCGCTTCTCCACGGGAGCGATGAGCTACGGTTCGATCTCCCAGGAGGCGCACGAGACCCTGGCCATCGCGATGAACCGAATCGGCGGGAAGTCGAACACCGGCGAAGGCGGGGAGGACACCGCACGCCTGCTCGATCCCGAGCGCCGCTCGGCGATCAAACAGATCGCCTCGGGGCGGTTCGGCGTGACCAGCCACTACCTCACCGAGGCCGACGACCTGCAGATCAAGATGGCCCAGGGCGCTAAGCCCGGCGAAGGCGGTCAGCTGCCGGGGGAGAAAGTCTATCCGTGGATCGCGAAGACCCGACACGCGACCCCGGGCGTCGGACTGATCTCACCTCCGCCGCACCACGACATCTACTCGATCGAGGACCTTGCTCAGCTCATCCACGATCTCGGTCGGGCCAACGCCCGAGCCCGGGTCCACGTCAAACTCGTCTCCGCGATCGGCGTGGGCACGGTGGCGGCGGGCGTCGCGAAGGCCGGAGCCGATGTCGTCCTCGTCTCCGGACACGACGGCGGCACCGGGGCGAGCCCGCTGAACTCGCTCAAGCATGCCGGCACCCCCTGGGAGCTCGGCCTGGCCGAGGCGCAGCAGACGCTCATCCTCAACGGTCTGCGCGACCGGGTCAGCGTGCAGGTCGACGGTCAGCTCAAGACCGGACGCGACGTCATCATCGCCGCCCTGCTCGGCGCCGAGGAATTCGGCTTCGCCACCACGGCACTCGTCGTGTCCGGCTGCATCATGATGCGCGTATGCCACAAGGACACCTGCCCGGTCGGGGTGGCGACTCAGAACCCGGTCCTGCGACAGCGCTACCAGGGGCAGGCCGACCACGTCGTCAACTTCTTCACCTTCATCGCCGAGGAGGTCCGCGGCTACCTCGCCCAGCTCGGCTTCCGGTCACTCGACGAGGCGATCGGCGCCGTGGAGAGGCTGCGCATCGACGAGAAGCGGGCGCAGAGCTCCGGTCTCGCACTCGACCTCAGCCAGATCCTCACCGTCCCCGCCGACCTGCACGGGAACACCGAGGTGGCGCGCAAGTGCGCCGGACCGGTGCGCAGGGACTTCGCCGACGAACTCGATCCGCGTCTGCTCGAACAGGCGCGCGAGGCCATCGACACAGGCGTGCCGGTGACGATCACCTCGGAGATCGCGAACACCGACCGCAGCGTGGGCACCCTGCTCGGCCACCATGTCACCCTCGCCCATGCCGACCGCGGCCTGCCGGCGGATACGATCCGGCTGCAGCTGCACGGCACGGCCGGTCAGTCCCTCGGGGCGTACCTGCCCTCGGGAGTGAGCATCGATCTGTCCGGAGACGCCAACGACTACGTCGGCAAGGGCCTCTCCGGCGGAACGGTGAGCGTGCATCCGAGCGCGGCGAACCGAACCCGGCCCGAACACAACTTCATCGCCGGCAATGTGCTCGGCTACGGAGCGGCCGCGGGCAAGCTCTTCGTCTCCGGCCAGGTGGGTGAGCGCTTCATGGTGCGCAACTCCGGCGCCGAGGCGGTCGTCGAGGGCATCGGCGACCACGGGCTGGAATACATGACCGGAGGAGTGGCCGTCATCCTCGGCGGCACCGGACGCAACTTCGCGGCCGGCATGTCCGGCGGCACCGCCTACGTCCTCGACTTCAACCCCGCCCGGCTCAACCCGGACGAGCGTGCGGCCGGCGTCTTCCGCTTCACCGGAGTCGGCGTCGACGACATGGAGGTCCTGCAGAGGCTGCTGAGCGAACACGTCGACTGGACCGGTTCGCCCCTGGCCGGCGAACTCCTCGACGGACTGCGCCGCGGCGAAGACGTTCTCTCACGATTCACGAAGATCATTCCGGTCGCCTATCAGGCGGTCCGGGAGATCCAGACCGAGCTCGCCGAGGAAGGGACCTCCCCGAACTCGGACGCGGCCTGGCACAAGATTCTGGAGGTCACTCATGGCTGATCCACACGGATTCCTCACCGTCGACCATCGCGAGGTGCCCAAGCGCCGGCCGGTCCCGATCCGACTGCTCGACTATCGGGAGGTCTACGAGGCGGGAGACCCCGCACAGCTGCGCCGGCAGGCGTCGCGCTGCATGGACTGCGGCGTGCCCTTCTGCCACCAGGGCTGTCCCTTGGGCAACCTCATTCCCGAGTTCAACGATGCGATGTACCGCGGGGAGCTGCCGCGCGCCGTCGAGCTGCTCCACGCGACGAACAACTTCCCCGAGTTCACCGGCCGCGCCTGCCCGGCGCCCTGTGAGAACGCATGCGTGCTCGGCATCAACCAGCCGGCCGTGACGATCAAACAGGTCGAGGTCACTATCGTCGATGAGGGCTTCGAAGCCGGGCTGATCCAGCCGGTGGTCCCGGAGCGGATCACCGGTCACACGGTCGCCGTTATCGGCTCCGGTCCGGCCGGTCTGGCCGCGGCCCAGCAGCTGACCCGGGCCGGGCACACCGTCGTCGTCTACGAGCGGGCCGAGAGCCTCGGCGGCCTGCTGCGCTTCGGCATTCCCGACTTCAAGCTCGAGAAGCACCACATCGATCGCCGTCTTGAGCAGATGCGCGCCGAGGGCACACGCTTCGAGACCGGCGTCGACATCGGCAGGGACATCAGCCTCGAGGAGCTGCGGACCAGCTTCGACGCGGTGATCATGTGCACGGGAGCCACCGTGCCCCGTGACATGCCCATCGAAGGCCGTGAGCTCGACGGCGTCGAGTTCGCGATGGACTATCTCGTGCCTTCGAACCAGGCACAGGCCGGCCAGGTCGGCCCGCGCCACATCGACGCTCGGGGTAAGCATGTGATCATCATCGGCGGCGGAGACACCGGCGCCGACTGCCTCGGCACCGCGCTGCGTCAGCAGGCCGCATCGGTGACGACCCTGGCGATCGGTGCGAAGCCTCCGACGGAACGCGGCGAGGCCGACCCCTGGCCGACAGTGCCGCGGATCTTCGAAGTCCAGTCCTCCCACGAGGAGGGTGGAACCAGGCGCTACCTGGCCTCGACGACCCGCTTCGTCGGGGACACGGCCGGTCGCGTCACCGGCATCGAGGTGGCGAAGACTCAGTTCGCCGACGGACGGCGCATCCCGACGCCGGGCACCGAGCATGTGCTCGAGGCCGATCTCGTGCTGCTCGCGCTGGGCTTCAGCGGACCGGAGACTGCGGATCTCGACCTCGACGCGCCCGGAGGCAGGGCCTTCACCCGGGACGAGTCGTACCAGTCCTCGCTGCCCGGCGTCTTCGTCGCCGGCGACGCCGGACGCGGACAGTCGCTCATCGTCTGGGGCATCGCGGAGGGAAGAGCCGCGGCCGCGGAGGTCGACCGTTTCCTCACCGGATCCACGCGGCTTCCGGAGCCGGTGCGGCCGAGCGACACAGGTATTAAATGCTAAGATAGGCTGTGTCATTTAATGAGAAGGTCGCACGAAGACGTGCCGACCGACAACCGAGTCGCAGACGCGGCGGGCGGGTCGAACCGCCCGCCGCGATGCAGGTAGGGTGGTGTGCATGAGGCGTGCAAAGATAGTCGCAACTTTAGGTCCGAATCAGAACTCCTACGAAGAGATCCGCGCACTCGTCGATGAAGGCGTCGATGTGGCGAGGTTCAACCTCAGCCACGGCACGCGAGACGAACACGAAGAGAAATTCGCCTGGGTCCGCCAGGCGGCACTCGACACCGGACGCGCCGTCGCCGTGCTCCTCGACCTGCAGGGTCCGAAGATCCGCGTCGGCAACTTCGCCAACGGCAAGGAAGAGCTCGTCGAAGGGGCGACCTTCACGATCACGAGCCGCGATATCCCCGGCACCTCCGAAGTCGTCTCCACGACCCTGGCGACCCTGCCGGGCGACGTGTCGGTCGGCGATCCGCTGCTCATCGACGACGGTCGGCTGCGTCTGCGCGCCACCGAGGTGACCACCACCGATGTGGTCACCGAGGTCGAGATCGGCGGAACCATCTCCAACCACAAGGGCATCAACCTTCCGGGCGTTCCGGTCTCCGTGCCGGCGCTGTCGGAGAAGGACGTCGAGGACCTCAAATGGGGTCTGCAGCTCGGCTTCGACTGGGTGGCGCTGTCCTTCGTCCGCAGTCCCGAGGACATGGCCGATGTCCGGGCCGTGATGGACGAGGTCGGCATCACCGCCCCTGTCATCGCCAAACTCGAGAAGCCCCAGGCGGTCGACCGCCTCGACGAGGTCATCGACGCCTTCGACGGCATCATGGTCGCCCGCGGCGACCTCGGCGTCGAGCTGCCGCTCGAGCAGGTCCCGATCGTGCAGAAGCGCGCCGTGGAGATCGCCCGTCAGCAGGCCAAGCCGGTCATCGTCGCTACGCAGATGCTCGAGACCATGATCGATGCCTCCCGGCCTACCCGCGCCGAGGCGAGCGACTGTGCGAACGCGGTCCTCGACGGTGCCGATGCGCTCATGCTCTCGGGGGAGACTTCGGTGGGAGCGCACTGGGTCGAGGCGATCCGCACGATGAGCAGGATCATCGAATCCACCGAGGAGCACGGACTCGAGCGGATTCCGCCGCTGGGCACCGTGCCCCACACCAAGGGCGGCGCCGTCACCGCGGCCGCGGTCAAGATTGCTGAGCAGCTCGACATCGATCTGCTCTGCACCTTCTCACAGACCGGTGACTCCGTGCGTCGGATGTCGCGGCTGCGCCCGAAGTGGCCGATCCTCGGCTTCACTCCCGACTCGCAGGTCCGTCACCAGCTGGCGCTGACTTGGGGCGTGCGCCCGTACCTGGTCAAGACCGTCCGCCACACCGATCAGATGGCCCGTCAGGTCGATGCGGTCCTGCTCGCCGACGGAACCGCCCGCGAAGGTGATCAGAGCATCCTCGTGGCCGGTTCTCCTCCCGGAATTCCGGGGTCGACGAACGCTCTGCGCATCCACACGATGGGCGATGCCGCCAAGGGCGTGACCGCCGCATACCAGGACTCCTCGGATTCCGAAGAGGATCCTCTGGCCGGCTACGGCGTGGTCGCCGAGGCGCCCGTCACCCGCGAGGTCCCGATCGTGCGCGAAGGCGGCGCACCGCGGCATTGAGTCCGCGGGTGCATCCCTGAGTCCATGGGCGGCACCGGTCCGCCGCGTGTGACGCTGGGCGCGGCGGATGTGACGCCGCGTCCGGTGGTGCGACCCACCTCACCCTGACTTGCGGAATTTTCCATATTGCTCAACAGTTGTGCCTTGGGTCGACAGAACCTTCACAACAACTCCCGACGGCCACAGCCGACGGGCAAGCAGCAAGGAGAATACGCATGAGACTGCCCGCTTGGAGCAGATCGTTCGGGGTGCAGGTCACCATCGCGCTCATCGCCGGTGTCGTCCTCGGACTCATCGCGCGGTCCTGGGGCCCGGTCAGCGAAGCGCAGGACAACTGGCTTGGCCAGACGCTGGACACGATCGGCTCGTCCTATGTGACCCTGCTCAAGGCGGCCGTCGTGCCCCTGGTGATCACTGCGATCATCGCCAGCATCGGCAACCTGCGCAAGGTCACCAACGCCGCCAGGCTCGCGGTCTCGACCCTGCTGTGGTTCGCATTCACCGCGCTCATCGCGGTGCTCATCGGCCTCATCCTCGGCGTCGTGATCCAGCCGGGCATGCACGCCGACGCGAATTCGCTCTCGGGCGCCGCCCCGGATTCGCAGGGCAGCTGGATCGGCTTCCTGACCGGGCTCGTTCCGGTCAACTTCCTCGGACTCGAGGTCTCCACCTCGGCGGATGAGGCGGGCGGACTCGTCTCCGACGTCGACTTCAACATCCTGCAGCTGATCATCGCCTCCGGTGCGATCGGCATCGCCGCCGTCAAGGTCGGCAAGGCCGCCGAGCCGTTCCTCCAGTTCACCGAGGCGGCACTGGCCGTCGTGCAGAAGGTCGTGTGGTGGATCGTGCGGATCGCCCCGATCGGCACGCTGGGCCTCATCGGCAACGCCGTGAACTCCTACGGCTGGTCGACGATGGGATCCCTGCTGTGGTTCGTCGTCGCCGTCTACCTCGGCCTCGCGATCGTGTTCTTCGGCGTCTACCCGCTGCTGGCCAAGCTCAACGGCCTGTCGGTGCGGCAGTACTTCTCGGGCGTCTGGCCCGCCGCGCAGATGGGCTTCGTGTCCCGGTCCTCGATCGGCACGATGCCCGTGACCCAGAAGGTCGCGACCGACAACTTCGGTGTGCCCCACGGCTACGCAGCCTTCGCCGTGCCCTTCGGCGCGACGACGAAGATGGACGGCTGCGCGGCCATCTACCCGGCGATCGCGGCGATCTTCGTCGCCCAGTTCTTCGGCATCGACCTCTCGCTCATCCAGTACCTGCTCATCGTGTTCGTCGCCGTCATCGGCTCGGCCGCGACCGCGGGCACGACGGGTGCGACCGTGATGCTCACGCTGACGCTGTCGACACTCGGACTGCCGCTCGAGGGCGTCGGCCTGCTGCTCGCGATCGAACCGATCGTCGACATGGGCCGCACCGCGCTCAACGTCTCCGGACAGGCCCTCATCCCGGCGATCGTCGCCAAGCGCCATGACATCCTCGACGTCGACCGCTACGACGCCCCGCGCATCGACGGCTACGTCCCCGTCGACGAGGAGGAGACCGGCGAGACCGCTGAGGCCGGCGAGACCACCGAGGCCGCCGAGGCTGAGACCTCGGCACAGATGCGGTGATCTCGGCACAGATGCGGTGATCTCCCGGCAGGGTGTCGTCTCGGTGTGGGCTGTCGTCTCCGCACGGGAGAACCGGTAGGTTCGGCATCACAGGATGTCGCACCGTGGAGAGGACCAGCCCATGGAGGACTCGCAAGATCCATCCGCGCACTCCGATGCGCACCCGGCCGGCATGAGCATCATGCTCATGCCGGCCGGAGGCGTCGGTGAGCCCGCTCTCACGCAGATCACCGAGATCCTTGCCGAACTCGTGTCCGCGGGTGCGGCTCTCGGGTGGGTCGATCCTTCCACCCGGGCGGAAGTGGCCGCGTTGCTCGACGAGCTGGCCGCCGGGGTCGACGGGGGAGAGGCGAGCGTGGCGCTGGCGCTCGGCGAACCCGTCGGCGCGACCGCCGTCGACGGTGAACCAGGGGCCGGACGCGTTGTGGGAATCGCCTATTGGAGACGATATGCGCGACCGACCCACCGCCCTCACGTCGACGTCGAGAAGGTCGCCGTCGATCCGCGGACCCAGGGGCAGGGGATCGGACGGATGCTGATGAACGCCCTCATCGCCTCGGCGCGGGAGGCCGCGGTCGAGGTCATCACCCTCGACCTGCGCGGGGACAATACAGCGGCGATCGCGCTCTACGAATCGCTTGGGTTCGAGCGCTACGGCCTGCTGCCGGGCTTCGTCGCGGTCGGGGACAGGCGCTTCGACACCCACCTCTACGCCCTCGATCTGCGGGTCTGACCACTGTGCGACTGACCACAGATAGGTCACAGAACCGAGGCCGAAGCGGCAGAGCGCTCGGTTCTGTGACCTATCCGTGAGAAGTCGCCCGCGCGCAGCGGGCGGACGGCGAAACAGCGGAGGGCTTCGCACACGATCTCTCGTGTGCGAAGCCCTCCGCTGTGCTGTGTACCGGATGTGGGACTCGAACCCACACGTCTTTCGACAATGCATTTTGAGTGCACCGCGTCTACCGATTCCGCCAATCCGGCTCGTCGCCCGCGCGAGCGACAGCGTCAATACTACGTCAGCGTGAAAACAGATGCACACCGGCGAACAGTGCGTCTGGCGTCAGTGCAGCTTCTGTGGTCGGCAGCCCCGCGAGAGTCCATCGCGGTGGTCGCCGTCACAGGGGTGGCTGTCATCACAGAGGAAAACTCCGCGCCCATTGCAATGCCGGTCTCGGGCCTGGTCTAGACTGGTGCCGTGCTTTCAAACAGCGAAGAATCAACCTCAGATGAGTCAGTGCCTGTCCGCCGCGTCGTCGTGGCCGAAGACGAGGCAGTGATTCGTCTCGATATCGTCGAAATGCTGCGCGAGGTCGGATACGACGTCGTCGGTGAGGCCGCAGACGGCGAATCCGCCATCCGCCTGGCCGAGGAGCTGCGCCCGGACCTCGTCGTGATGGACATCAAAATGCCCATCCTCGACGGCATCTCGGCCGCCGAGCGCATCGCCAAGGCGCGCATCGCCCCGGTCGTGCTGCTCACCGCCTTCTCGCAGAAGGAATTGGTCGAGCGGGCCCGCGACGCCGGCGCCATGGCCTATGTGGTCAAGCCCTTCACCTCGGCGGATCTCATTCCCGCCCTCGAGATCGCGCTCTCCCGTCACGCGGAGATCAGCTCCCTCGAATCCGAGATCTCCGATCTCAGCGAGCGCTTCGAGACCCGCAAGCTCGTCGAGCGCGCCAAGAGCCTGCTGCAGACCTCGATGGGTCTGAGCGAGCCCGAGGCCTTCCGCTGGATCCAGAAGACCTCGATGGATCGTCGCCTGACGATGCGCGAGGTCGCCGAGACCGTGCTCAAGCAGATCGGCTCGAAGAAGTAACCCACCCCACCGACAGCAAGGGCCCGACCAACTGGTCGGGCCCTTCGTGTACGGTCACATTGGCGGGACCATCGGACCATCCGCAAGGGGTCGGGAGTGCGCCGCCGAGCGGACTGCGGTACGCACCGCGGAGCTGGCGTCGCAGTGGCCGAGTCCCCTGTTTCGGTCGCCCCCTGTTTCGGTCGCCCCCTGTTTCGGGCGTCCCCTATTTCGGGTCGGTCTTGAGGATCATGTTCGTGATCCGCACGATCGACAGCAGCCGCCCCGCCTCGTCGGTCATCCTCACCTCATGGGACATGATGGTCCGCCCCTGATGGAGCACCGAGGCGGTGCCGGTGACCGTGCCCTCGCTGGCTGCGCGCAGATGCGTGGCATTGAGATCGACACCGACGACGTTCCGGCCCCCGGAGAGGAGGAACGAGTGCATCGACGCCAGCGATTCGGCCAGCACCACATGCCCGCCGCCGTGGAAGAGCCCCATCGGCTGGGTGTTGCCCTCGACCGCGACTCGGGCTTCGACATGATCGTGGGCGACCGCAGTGAAATCGATGCCCATCTTCTCCGCCAGCGCGCCCCGCGCCCCGGGCGCGTTGAGCTGGGTCAGCAGCTGCGCCCGCTGCTCCTCGGTCGTCTCGGCTGTCAGTGACACCTCGGGTCTGAACATCGCTCTCCTTCGAAATCGGCTGGCCGCGCTGGGCATGTCAGCGTCGAACGATAGGCTATGCCATGTGAGTCACTCAAACGAATCCCTCCTGCTCATCGACGGACACTCCCTGGCCTACCGCGCCTTCCACGCTCTGCCGGTGGAGAACTTCTCGACGAGCACCGGTCAGACCACGAACGCCATCTACGGCTTCATCTCGATGCTCATCAACGTCCTCCGCGACGAATCGCCGAGCCACGTCGCCGTGGCCTTCGACCTCGGCCGACAGACGTTCCGCCTCGAGGAGTATTCCGAGTACAAGGCCGGTCGAGCCAAGACTCCGCCAGAATTCCACCCGCAGATCGACCTCATCAAGGACATCGTGACCGCGATGGGCATCCGGGTAGTGACGAAAGAGGGCTTCGAAGCCGATGACGCCCTGGCGACGATGGCCAGGATGGGTACCGAGGCGGGAGCCGCCGTCGAGATCATGAGCGGGGACAAGGACTCCTTCCAGCTCGCCAGCGATGCCGTGACGATCCTCTATCCCAAGCGCGGTGTCAGCGACCTCAACCGGATGACACCGGCGGCGATCGAAGAGAAATATGCGGTCAGCCCCGCGAACTACCGCGGCCTGGCCGCACTCGTGGGGGAGAAGGCCGACAACCTCCCCGGTGTGCCGGGAGTAGGCGACAAGACGGCCGCCAAATGGCTCAAGGCCCACGGCGACCTCCCCGGCGTGCTCGCCAATGCCGCGGACATCGGCGGCAAGGTCGGCGAGAAGCTGCGCGACCACATTCCCGAGGTCGAACGCAATTACAAGCTCAACCGACTCCTCGACGATGTTGACCTGGAGCTGGAGTACGCGGACCTCAAATGGGGCGCCGGTGACCCGGCCGAGCTGTCGAGCCTGTTCGATCAGCTCGAATTCCAGGCGCTCGGCAAACGACTGAGCGCGATCTTCGGTGACGAAGCCGTGCCCGGGGAAGAGAGCGCTCCGGCCAGAGAGGTCACCGTCAAGACCGTGGACGTGGCGACGCTGCTCGACCGGATCTCGGACTCGGACGTCCTCGCCCTCGACTCCGATGCCCGCTTCGAACTCGGCCACGGCGATGTCCGAATCCTCGCCGTCTCCACCGAGCCGGGCCAGGCCCTCGTCGTCGATCTCGCCGAGGCGGGGGAGAAGGCGATTGCGGACCTCGGGGAAGCTCTGGGGAAGAGATCGCTCATCCTCCACAGCTCGAAACTCCAGCTCAAGGCCTGGAGATCACTGGGACTCGACGTCGACGACGTCTCCGGAGACACCGCTCTGGCCGCTTATCTGCTCGTGCCCGATCAGCGGGCTTACGACCTCGGGCAGATCGCCGTCGAACGGGCGGGCATCGAGCTCGGCGAACCCGAATCCGACTCCGGTCAGCTTGCACTCGACTTCGACGAGGACACCACCGCCAAGACCCACGGGCAGCGCGCCGCGGCTCTGCTCGAGGTCCACGACGTGCTCGCCAAGGCCATCGACGAGGCGAACATGAACCAGGTCTACCGGGATATCGAGCTGCCGCTCGTGCCGGTGCTCGCCCAGATGGAGTTGGCCGGCATCGCCGTGGACGAAGCTGGGCTGAGCTCGCTCATCGACGAATTCACGAAGCAGGCCGAGGCCAGTGCCGAACTCGCCTATGAGGCGATCGGGCATGACGTCAACCTCGGCTCGCCGAAGCAGCTGCAGACCGTGCTCTTCGAGGAACTCGATATGCCGAAGACGAAGCGCACGAAGACCGGCTACACTACCGACGCCGAAGCCCTGGCCGAGCTCTTCATCAAGACCGAGCACCCGTTCCTGCAGCATCTGCTCGCCTACCGGGATTCGACGAAGCTCAAGCAGACCGTCGTCGGACTGCTCAAGACGGTGGCCGAGGACGGTCGCATCCACACCACCTACCAGCAGACCGTCGCCGCCACCGGACGTCTGTCCTCTCTCGATCCGAACCTGCAGAACATCCCGGTCCGCACCGAGTCGGGGCGACGGATTCGCGAGATCTTCATCGCCGATCCCGAGGTCTCCGGTGGGCGACTGCTCACCGCCGACTATTCGCAGATCGAGATGCGGATCATGGCGCACCTGTCCGGCGATGCCGCGCTGATCCAGGCGTTCAAGGACGGAGAGGACCTCCACTCCTATGTCGGATCGAAGGTCTTCGGAGTCGGTATCGACGAGGTGGACTCCGAGATGCGGTCGAAGGTCAAGGCCATGTCCTACGGCCTCGTCTACGGTCTCTCCGCCTACGGGCTCTCACGGCAGCTGGTGATCGGCGTCGACGAGGCGAAGGCCCTGATGGAGCAGTACTTCGAACGCTTCGGGGCCGTCAAGGACTACCTCGACGAGATCGTCGAGCAGGCCAGAGCGAACGGGTTCACCGAGACCATCATGGGCCGCAGGCGCTACCTGCCCGCCCTCCACAGCGACCGACGACAGCTGCGCGATATGGCCGAACGCGCCGCGCTCAACGCCCCGATCCAGGGGTCGGCGGCCGACATCATGAAGATCGCGATGCTCAAGGTCGCCGGGCGCCTGGACGGGCTGAAATCGACCATGCTCTTGCAGGTCCACGATGAGATCATCGTCGATGTCGATCCGGGCGAGGTCGATGAGGTCACCAGCATCGTCACCGAGGAGATGGGTTCGGCCTTCGAGCTCGACGTTCCGCTCGACGTCAACGTCGGCACCGGCATCTCCTGGCACGCCGCCGCCCACTGACGTCCGCAGAGCAGCACTGGAGTGAGCGGAGCCTCGGTGAGGTCCGCGGCCGCCCGCGCAACGACACCGAGCGAGACCATAATGCGCCTGCGGACGCCTCGGTCCACGCGAAACTCGAAAAAGTCGTCGCCAGTGAAGATGTTTTCGAGTTTCGCGTGGACTGAGCCTGCCGGTGGGTTGCTCAGGCCCCGTCGGGTAGTTCAGGCACCGGCGGGTTGCTCAGGCCCCGTCGGGTAGTTCGAGCGCCGGAGGGTAGCTCGGACACCGTCAGGTAGCTCTGCCGCGGTCAGGTAGCCCGGGCCCGCGGAGCTCAGTCCTTTGCGAGGGTGGCGGAGAAGAGCACGGTGCCCGGCATGAGCGCACCGCGCAGGGGAGACCATCCGCCCCAGGCGGTCTGGTTGGACTCCGGCCACTCCGGCTCGGTCACCGAATCGATCGTGAAGCCGGCGGCCACCAGCAGGCGCACCCAGTCGCCCATCGTGCGGTGATGTTCGGCGTAGATCGGCTGTCCCTCTGAGTCGAGCTCGACGTAGGGAGTGCGGTCGAAGTAGGAGTATTCGACGGTGAGACCGGACTCGCCTGGCACATCGGGAAACATCCACCGCATGGGATGGGTGGTCGAGAACACCCACTGGCCGCCCGGACGGACGACGCGTGCCACCTCAGCGAAGACCACCTCGGCGTCCTTGACGAAAGGCAGCGCCCCATAGGAGGAGAAGGCGACGTCGAAGCTGTTCGACGCGAACGGCAGCTGGCGGGCATCGGCATGGAGGAAGGTCGGGGGAGTGACCCCCTCGCTGAGCGGATTCTCCCGCTGCAGCCGCGAGGCCTGCTCGAGCATGCCGGCGGAGACGTCGACACCGGTGGCGATCGCCCCCTCCTCGGCCAACCAGCGCGAGCACTGCCCGGCCCCGCAGCCGACCTCGAGGATCTGTCTGCGGGTGACATCGCCGAGGAGGCCGACGTCGGATTCGTGAATTCCCTCGGGACACCAGATGAACTCGGAAGCCCCGAGGAAAGTGCCGTGTTCGGCCAGATAGTCCTCGGCGGAGTTGTCCCAATAGCTACGATTGGCCCGAACTGAGGCCTCTTCGTCGATCGGGAGATAGCCACCGCTGATGACTTCGGTTCGGTAACTTCCGTCGGTCAACTTTCCTCCGTGGCTGGGTACGTCATTCATTTGGAAACTCGGCGTGCATTCACGCCTCGGATGGTGCTAGTATTGACAACCGTATGCGCGTATGCATACAAGTCCAAATTCGCAATCGAGACCGGATCCGTCTCTTCGTCAGTGTTTGACGACATCGACCCAGAGTATCGGATCTGGACCATAATTCCATCGGAGTCCCAACCTATATGACCACCACTACGCCGGAATCGGTGCAGCCGAAGCAGGTCGCTGTCAACGACATCGGAACCGCTGAGGATTTCCTCGCCGCCGTCGATGAGACGATCAAGTACTTCAACGATGGCGACATCGTCGAAGGCACCGTCGTCAAGGTCGACCGCGACGAAGTCCTCGTCGACATCGGATACAAGACGGAAGGCGTCGTCCTTTCGCGTGAACTCTCTATCAAGCACGATGTCGATCCCGGCGAGGTCGTCGAGGTCGGCGATGAGATCGAAGCCCTCGTTCTTCAGAAGGAAGACAAAGAAGGCCGTCTCATGCTGTCGAAGAAGCGCGCTCAGTACGAGCGCGCCTGGGGCGACATCGAGAAGATCAAGGAAGACGACGGAGTCGTCACCGGCACCGTCATCGAGGTCGTCAAGGGCGGCCTGATCGTCGACATCGGACTGCGCGGCTTCCTGCCCGCCTCCCTCGTCGAGATGCGCCGTGTCCGGGACCTCGCTCCCTACATCGGCCAGCAGGTCGAGGCGAAGATCATCGAACTCGACAAGAACCGCAACAATGTTGTTCTGTCGCGTCGCGCCTGGCTCGAGCAGACCCAGTCCGCCGTCCGCCACGACTTCCTGCAGACCCTGCAGAAGGGCCAGGTCCGTCCCGGCGTCGTGTCCTCCATCGTCAACTTCGGTGCCTTCGTCGACCTCGGTGGTGTCGACGGACTCGTGCACGTCTCCGAGCTGTCCTGGAAGCACATCGATCACCCGGGTGAGGTCGTCACCGTCGGTGACGAGGTCACCGTCGAGGTGCTCGACGTCGACATGGACCGCGAACGCGTCTCCCTGTCGCTCAAGGCGACCCAGGAAGATCCGTGGCAGCACTTCGCTCGCACCCACGTCATCGGACAGATCGTTCCCGGCAAGGTCACCAAACTGGTTCCCTTCGGTGCGTTCGTGCGCGTTGAAGACGGCATCGAAGGCCTCGTCCACATCTCCGAACTCGCGGTTCGCCACGTGGATCTGCCGGAGCAGGTCGTCTCCGTCGATGAGACCATCTACGTCAAGGTCATCGACATCGACCTCGAACGTCGCCGCATCTCGCTGTCGCTGAAGCAGGCCAACGAGGGCGTCGATCCCGAGGCCGAAGAGTTCCTCGACCCCGCTCTCTACGGCATGCCGCAGGAGTACGACGAGGACGGCAACTACAAGTACCCCGAGGGCTTCGACCCCGAGACCAACGAATGGGTCGAGGGCTACGAGGCTCAGCGCGAGACCTGGGAGCAGCAGTACGCCGCCGCCCAGACCCGCTGGGAAGAGCACAAGAAGCAGGTCGCCAAGGCCATCGCCGCGGATGCCGAAGCCGGCTCCGCCGATGCCGGTGCAGGCGCCTCTGCCGACGCCGCTCCGGCCACCGGATCGTTCTCCTCGGAAGAGGCGGCCGACGAAGGTACCCTGGCCAGCGACGAAGCTCTCGCAGCACTGCGTGAGAAGCTTGCAGGCAGCTGATAACAGCACTCACGAGGGCTCCCGGTCGATTGGCCGGGAGCCCTTTGTGTATGCCCTCACGCTGCGCTCACGCCTGCGCCCCTGGCTGTGGTACGCACTTCTGCTGATCCTGCTGAGCATCACCGTCTTCGGTGAGGTCGCCGCCGACCCCGGCGGGCGCGTCGTCGCCGAGAACGACGATTCCTCCCTCTTCATCTGGTGGCTCGGGCATGCCGCGCACGTGCTCACCGGCGCCGAGGACGGCCTCCTCCGCACCGAGGCGATGAACGCCCTCGGCGGGGGAGTCAACGGCGCCTGGAACACCTCCCTGGCCGGCATCGCGATCCTGCTGGCCCCGATCACCCTGCTGGCCGGGCCGATCGTCAGCTACAACCTGCTGATCATCTCCATCCCGGTGCTCGTCAGCCTCGCCACCGCGGTCCTGTTCACCCGGTTCCTGTCCCGTCTGCCCGCCTTCATCGCCGCCGGCGGCGTCGGGTTCTCCAGCTACGTCATCGCCCAGCTCTCCGGCCACCCCAATCTCGCCTTCGCCATCGCGCCCCCGCTCGTGGCGGTCGCGATCCTCGAACTCCTCTCCGGAAACGGTATCCGCGATCGTCGGTTCTGGTCGGTCAGCCTCGGACTAGGCGCGCTCCTCGGATTTCAGTTCTACGTCTCCACCGAGGTGCTTGCCGGCACCTTCATCGCCGTCCTCTGCCTGTTCCTCGCCATCGCCTTACTCGGTCGGTCGCTGACCTCAGCTGCCGGGTGGCTGCGGCTGCTGCTGGGAGGAACGGTCGCCTCGGCGCTGGCTCTCCTGTTCGCATTGCCGCTGCTGGTGACGATGACCGGGCCGAACGCCCCGAGCGGAGCGATCCGACCTCACGGCGTGTGGAACACCGACCTGCTCGATCCGATCATTCCCGCCGTCCCGACCTTGCTCGGGAACGGAGAGTCCCCGCTGCCGCGGATCATGGACATCGACGGCGCCGAGCTCGGCGCCTATGTCGGCGTCCCCGCCCTGCTCGCGGCCGTGATCATCCTTTTCTGCCTGGGCCGGAACAGTAGGTATGCCACGACGCTGGCCATCGCCTCGGCGACGGGGATCCTCGTCTTCGCGCTGTCCCTGGGCTCGCCCGTCCTCCTCAACGGACGAGAGCTGCTGCCGACCGGACCCTTCGCCCTCGTCGAAGCCATCCCGGTGCTCAACAACATCCTGCCGATGCGCCTCGTCCTCCACTCGACGATCGCCCTGTTCGCGATCCTCGGCATCGGCCTCGAATGGGCCCTCGCCCACCGCCGCCGACGCACCGGACAGGGGCTGCTCACTCTCCTCCTCGTCTCCGCACTCTGTGTTATCCCCGGAGTGCAGAGCTCACGTGAGGTCACCGTGCCTGAGTTCTACACCCAGTCTCTGCCCGAGGTGATCCCCGCGGGCTCCGTCGTCAAAACCTTCCCCCGGCCGCTGGCCTGGGCCGAACCCCATGCCGACGAGGCCATGGTCTGGCAGTCCGTTGCTGACTTCTCCTATCGGGAGACCGGCGGCTACTTCATCGGATCGAGCCCGGACTCAGCAGTGACCTATGCCGCACCCGAGGACGCGCTCGACCGGCTGCTCCACGACAACGTGTTCTCCGGGACTCCGCTGCCCGATCCCACCGGCGCCGCGGTGAGCGCCGCCGTCGACGAGCTGGCAGCCGAAGGCGTGGACTTCGTCGTCCTCGCCGAGGACGCTCCGCTGCTGCCGGGCGGTCAGGGTGCGTACGCCGACTTCCTCGACGTCGCCCTCGGTACGCCCGACTTCGCCGACGAGGAGGTTCGGGTCTACCGCCTCGCCGACCGATAGACTTCCACCATGCTGCGAATCGGACTGACCGGAGGGATCGGCGCGGGCAAATCGACCGTGTCGAAGATGCTCGTCGACAACGGCGCCGTGCTCATCGACGCCGATCGGATCGCCCGCGAGGTCGTCGCACCGGGCGAACCCCTGCTCGCCGAACTCGCCGAGGCCTTCGGACCCGGCGTCCTCGCCGCGGACGGAGGTCTCGACCGTGCCGGCCTCGCGACCGCCGCCTTCGTCGACGCCGAGCACACGAACCGTCTCAATGGACTCATGCACCCCGCGATCCGTGAGCGCACCGCCGAGCACTTCGCCCGGCACGCCGACGCCGAGGTGGTCGTCCACGATGTTCCCCTGCTCGTCGAGAACCGGATGACGCCCTCCTACCACCTCAACCTCCTCGTCGATGTGCCCGCACGGGTCCGTCTGGACAGGCTCGTCGAGACCAGAGGCATGGATCGGGCCGATGCCGAGTCGCGGATCTCCCGGCAGGCCACCGATGACGAACGGCGGGCCGCCTGCGATGTGCTCATCGACAACTCGGGCACGATCGAAGACACGCGGGAGTCGGTCGCAGACCTCCTGGAGAATCGGATCCGTCCCTTCGCAGACAACCTCCGGGCAGAGCGCCGCGCACCCCGCGGCAGCGTGGAACTCATCGACCCGGGTCAGGGCGACTGGCCGGCCGAAGCCGACCGCATCATCGCCAAGCTGCGCCAGGGCACCGAGGATGCCTACATGGTCGAGCACATCGGCTCGACCGCAGTCCCGAACCTGCCGGCCAAGAACGTCATCGACCTCCAGCTGCTCGTCCCCGACCTGGCGACTGCGGAGACTCTCGCCCCCGTGCTGGCACGGCTCGGGTACCCGGGCAGCCCGCTGGAGGACGACCTCGGCGAAGACCGGCTGGAGGGCAAGTACTTCCATGCCAACGCGGATCCGGGGCGGGCAGTGAACCTCCACGTTCGGACCGAGGACTCCTCCGGTGCCCGGTTCGCCCGGGCGCTGCGGGATCTGCTGCGCGACGACGAAAGCGAACGGTGCCGCTACGCCCGCCTCAAGGACGATCTTGCCCGGACTCACGCCGCAGACGCCGGAACCGCCGACTATGCGGTGGCGAAGGAGCCGTACTTCCTGCAGATGAGGCGTCGTCTCGTCCCCGAGAGCTTCGCCTGAGCTGGAACGGCGAAAGGGTACCAAAAATGCAATAACTCTTGTGCTGAAAAGTGGCTACCATCACAGATGTTATGAACTTGTGATGTGTTGAAGTGAGCCACCTCACATCCGAGGCATACTATTTCATCTTGTACGAATGAGAGAGGCCGGCGATGGCGCCGCGACCTCGGAGTAGAAGGTACAAGTGAATCAGATGAAACGAACCAGCGGGCTCACCGTCGCGGCACTCTCCGTCGCCGCGCTTCTGGCCATGAGCGGCTGCGCCAACCAGGGATCCGCCGGCGGGGGAGGCGAGGAAGGCTCTTCCGACCGCGTCGAACTCCCTGTCCAGGAGAAGCTGGACGTCCCCGAGGATGTCGTCAAGGCCGCCGGCGACGGCAAGGCCAAATGCGACTCGAAGA
This sequence comes from Brevibacterium sp. CCUG 69071, assembly GCF_021023135.1. GTDB lineage: Bacteria > Actinomycetota > Actinomycetes > Actinomycetales > Brevibacteriaceae > Brevibacterium. Next base: position 803,042 of record NZ_PGFV01000001.1, on the reverse strand, counting down.
CGACCATCGCCTATGTCGGCGCGATGACCGGCCCCAACGCGCAGCTGGGCATCAACATCTACAACGGCTCACAGACCGCAATCGATGAGCACAACGCGGCGAACCCCGACTGCCAGGTGACATTCAAGAAGATCGACACCGAAGGCGATCCCGCCAAGGCGACCGGCCCCTCGGCGCAGGCGACGAAGGAAGACAACATCATCGGTGTGGTCGGACTTCCGTTCTCCGGTGAGTCGAAGGCCACCGGCGGCATCTTCGAAGACGCCGGCCTCGTCCACATCTCCCCGGCGGCCACGAACCCCGATCTCTCGACGAACGGCTGGAAGACCTTCTTCCGGGGCCTGGGCAACGACACGGTCCAGGGCCCGGCATTGGTCAAGCTCGTCGAGAAGCTCGAAGCCGAGAAGACCTGCCTCATCGAGGACGACTCCGACTACGGCATGGGTCTGGCGAAGGTCGTCAAGGAGAAGATGGGCGACAAGCTCGAATGCGAGGACGCGGTGACCACCGGCCAGAAGGACTTCGCGCCCACGATCCAGAAGATCATGGATTCGAAGGCCGACACGGTCATCTACTCCGGCTACTTCGCCGAAGGCGCACCGCTGGACAACCAGCTGGTCAATAAGGGCTTCGACGGCTACTTCATCGGACCCGACGGGGTCAAGGACACCGCCTTCGTCAAGCAGGCCGGAGACGCGGCCAACAACGCCTACTACACCTGCACCTGCGTGCCGGGCGATCTCATTCCGGAGTTCGCCGAGGCCTTCGAGAAGGTCTCGGGCGGTGACGCACCCGGAACCTACTCGGTCGAAGGCTACGACACCATGACGATCTTCCTCTCGGGCATCGACAAGGGCATCACCGACCGGAAGAAGATGACCGAGTATGTCCGTGACTACAACGGAGTCGGCTACGGCAAGACCTACAAGTGGGACGACACGGGAGAACTCGAGGACAAGGCCGTGTACGGCTACAAGACCGAGGGCGACGGCATCGTCTCCGTCGGACTCATCGAGTAGCCACGCGCCTCCACAGTCACATCTCGAAGCCCTCCGGGGTCACCGGAGGGCTTCGAGACGTTCAGTTCAGAAAGAGAACCCATGTCCAGTGATTGGATTTCGTTCGATTTCGGGGCCCTCATCGACAGCTTCTGGGCCACGACCTTCGACGGACTCACTCTGGGAGCGATCTACGCTCTCGTCGCACTCGGGTACACCCTCGTCTACGGTGTGCTCAACCTCATCAACTTCGCCCACTCGGAAGTCTTCATCGCCGGAGCCTTCGCCGTGGTCTTCTTCCTCAGCGCCCTGGGCTTCGGTCCCTCGGCACCGACGCTGCCGATCGGGATGCTCATCCTCGATCTTGTGCTCGCGGGGATCATCGCGATGGTGGTCTCCGGAGGGACGGCGGTTCTCGTCGAGAGGATCGCCTACAAACCGCTGCGTAACCGCGGCGCCTCGCGCCTGGCCTTCCTCATCTCCGCGATCGGCATGTCCTTCGTGCTCCAGTACATCTTCTACGAATGGCGCGGAGCCACCGCCGAACCCGCGGTGACGATGTTCCGACCGAAGCCGATCTTCGAGGTCTTCGGATCGATCATCGACTCCCAGCAGCTGACGATCTTCATCGCCGCAGTGGTGATGATGGTCTGCGTCGACCAGATCGTGCAGCGGACGAAGCTCGGCCGCGGCATCCGCGCGGTCGCCCAGGACCCGGACACCGCCACCCTGATGGGTGTGAACAAGGAGCGGATCATCGTGGCCACCTTCGCGATCGGCGGATTCCTCGCCGGCGCCGCCGCGCTCTTCTACGTCATGCGGGTGCCCTCGGGAGTCTTCTACATGGGCGGCTTCATCCTCGGCATCAAAGCCTTCACCGCCGCAGTGCTCGGCGGTATCGGCAATGTCAGAGGCGCCCTCCTGGGAGGGCTGCTGGTCGGACTCATCGGCAACTACGGGGCGACCATCCTCGGCGATTCGCAGTGGACGGACGTCGTCATCTTCATCGTCCTCATCCTCGTGCTGATGATCCGACCCAACGGAATACTCGGAAGCAACCTCGGGGAGGCGAGAGTCTGATGTCAGCTCACAGTCCTTTGAGCTCCGTCGGCGCCAAACAGGCAGAAGCCTACGGCAAGCTGGGCCACCAGCGGCCCAACTGGTACCTGCGGATGAAGTCCTGGTGGAACGATCGCTCCCGCTGGCAGCAGTGGCTGATCCTGCTCATCGTCGTCGTCCTCGCCTATCTGCTGCCGGTGATCAACCCGCCCCTGATCACCACCGAACCGTCGAACGACTTCGCGATCTCGTGCTTCAACATGGCCCTCTACGGCCTGGTCGCGCTCGGTCTCAACGTCGTCGTCGGTCAGGCGGGTCTGCTCGACCTCGGCTACATCGGCTTCTTCGCCGTCGGCGCCTACACGGCCTCACTGTGGACCTCGCCGGATTCGCCGCTTGTGCACATCCCGTACCTGTGGACCCTGCCGTTGGCGATGATCGTCACCGTGGTCTTCGGCATCGCACTCGGAATCCCCACGCTGCGCCTGCGCGGGGACTACCTGGCGATCGTCACTCTCGGATTCGGCGAGATCATCCGCCTGCTGGCGACGATCGTTCCCGTCCTCAAGGGCAACACCGGATTCCAGAACGTCGGTCGGCCCCCGGGCGAGATCGACGGGGCGCCGATCTTCTCCGCCTCGAACGGTCTGCCCTGGTACTGGTTCACCGTCACCTTCATCGTCATCGTGATGATCCTGTTGGGCAATCTCGAACGCTCCCGCGTCGGCCGCGCCTGGTTCGCCATCCGCGAGGACGAGGACGCCGCCGAGATCATGGGTGTGCCGACGTTCCGGTTCAAGCTCGCGGCCTTCGGCACCGGAGCCGCCCTGGGCGGGCTCTCGGGTGCGCTGCTGGCCGGGCAGGTCGGATTCGTCAACAACCAGAAATTCGATGTGCCGACCTCGATCCTGTTCCTCGCCGCCGTCATCCTCGGCGGGCAGGGCAACAAGCTCGGCGTCGTCATCGGCGGAGCCATCGTCGCCTATGTGCCGCTGCGCTTCACGGCGCTGGGCGGGTGGAAGTTCCTCATCTTCGGCATCGTCCTAGTGCTGCTGATGATCTTCCGTTCGCAGGGCCTCTTCGGCAAGAAGCCTAAGCTGCTGACCTACACCGCCCGGATCCGGCGGAAGGTCAAGAAGGAAGGACCCCCGGGAGACGACGAGGGAACCCCGCCGAAGACCGCACCACGCCGAGGAGGCGCAGCATGAACGCAGAAGCGAACCTCACCGAGGTGGCTCCCGAGAGGGAGATCGCCGTCGCCGAGGGCGACACCCTGGTCAAGGTCAAGGACCTCAGCGTCGTCTTCGGCGGTCTGACCGCGCTGGACTCGGTGTCCTTCGACATCCGACGCGGGGAGATCCTCGGTCTCATCGGACCGAACGGGGCGGGGAAGACCACCTGCTTCAACGCCATGACTGGCGTCTACCGCCCGTCGCAGGGCAGCGTGACCCTCGAGGGAAACTCCCTGCTGGGTCTGAAGAAGCATCGGATCACCCGCCTCGGGCTGGCCAGAACCTTCCAGAACATCCGTCTCTTCGGTGAGATGACGGCTCTGGAGAACGTCGCCGTCGGGCTCGACGCCCGACACAAGTCGGGCATGATCTCGGCGATGTTCAGGACGCCTCGCCACTATCGTGAGGAGAAGCAGATCATCACTCGCGGAATGGAGCTGCTCGAATTCGTGGGCATCGCCGACCGCGCCTTCGACAAGTCGAAGGACCTGCCCTACGGCTATCAGCGCAGACTCGAGATCGCCCGCGCCCTGGCCACCGATCCGAAGCTGCTGTGCCTCGACGAGCCGGCCGCCGGGTTCAACCCGGTGGAGAAGGAGGAGCTGATGGAGCTCATCCGCACGGTCAGGGACGAAGGCTACACGGTGCTCATCATCGAACACGATATGAAGCTCGTCATGGGGGTCACAGATCGGATCGTGGTCCTCGAATTCGGCAAGAAGATCGCCGACGCCGTACCGGCGGCGATCCGTGAGGACCCGGCGGTCATCGCCGCCTACCTCGGACAGGAGGAACCCGATGGCACTGCTTGAGATCAAGGATCTTGAGGTCCGCTACGGACGCATCAAGGCCGTCGAGGAGATCTCCGTCGACGTCGATGCCAGTGAGATCGTCGTTCTCATCGGCGCCAACGGGGCAGGGAAGACGACGACGATGCGCGCCGTATCCGGCCTGCTCGCCGCCCGCACCGGGTCGATCACGTTCAAGGGCGAGGACGTCACCCGGCTCAAGGGACACCAGCGAGTCCGCAAGGGCATCTCGCTCGTCCCCGAAGGCCGCGGCATCTTCCCCGGCATGACCGTGCGTGAGAACCTCGACATGGGCACCTACGCCCTGCAGGGCAAGAACCCCGAGTCCGAATACGACCGGGTGTTCGAACTGTTCCCACGGCTGAAGGAGCGGGAGAAGCAGATGGGCGGGACGATGTCCGGCGGCGAGCAGCAGATGCTCGCGATCGGTCGAGCGCTCATGGCCAATCCCGAGGTGCTCCTCCTCGACGAACCGTCGATGGGTCTGGCACCTCAATTCATCCGCCAGATCTTCGCGATCATCCGGGAGATCAACGCCCAGGGGACCACGGTCCTGCTGGTCGAGCAGAATGCGAATCAGGCACTGGCGATCGCCGACCGCGCCTGCGTCCTCGAGGCCGGAAGGCTGACGAAGACGGGAACCGGCCGCGAGCTGCTTGAGGACAGCACGATTCGGGACGTCTACCTCGGCGGCTGAGGCCACGACCGCCCCGGCGGAGGGGACCGGCCGGGACGAGCCCACAAGGGGAACTCGTCCCGGCCGTTCTCTATGTCAGGGGCGGGGGTTAGTGTTGAGCCATGAGCTCAGCACGCCCCCTGCCCGCCATCGGTCACCGACCCGACGTCACCCGCACGGTCGCCCCGTTCGAGGTCGTCTCCGAATACTCGCCGTCGGGAGATCAGCCCACGGCGATCTCCGAGATCTCCGAACGCTTGGAAGCCGGGGAACGCGACATCGTGCTCCTCGGTGCCACGGGCACCGGAAAATCGGCGACCACGGCGTGGCTGATCGAACAGGTGCAGCGGCCCACGCTGATCATGGCACCGAACAAGACGCTGGCCGCGCAGCTGGCCAACGAGTTCCGGCAGCTGCTGCCCAACAACGCCGTCGAGTACTTCGTCTCCTACTACGACTACTACCAGCCCGAGGCCTACGTCCCGCAGACGGACACCTTCATCGAGAAGGACTCCTCGATCAACGACGAGGTCGAACGACTCCGCCACTCGGCGACGAACGCGCTGCTGACCCGGCGGGACGTGGTCGTCGTGTCCACCGTGTCCTGCATCTACGGTCTCGGCACCCCCGAGGAATACGTCGACCGGATGGTCACCCTCCACCGCGGTGACCAGTGTGACCGGGACGAACTGCTCAAACAGTTCGTGACCATGCAGTACGCCCGCAACGACATGGCCTTCACCCGCGGCACCTTCCGAGTGCGCGGGGACACCGTGGAGATCATCCCGCAGTACGAGGAGCTGGCGCTGCGGATCGAGTTCTTCGGCGACGAGATCGAATCCCTGCAGACCCTGCACCCGCTGACCGGGGAGATCGTCCGGGAAGAGGAGACGATCCACGTGTTCCCGGCCAGCCACTACGTCGCCGGCGAGAACCGGATGGCCAGGGCCGTCAGCGAGATCGAGGAGGAGCTGCAGAAGAGACTGAGCGAGTTCGAAGCGCAGAACAAACTCCTCGAAGCGCAGCGACTGAAGATGCGCACCACCTACGACCTCGAGATGATGGAGTCGATGGGCTTCACCTCCGGCATCGAGAACTATTCGCGGCACATCGACGGTCGTGAACCGGGATCGGCCCCGAACTGCCTGCTCGACTACTTCCCGGAGGATTTCCTCCTCGTCGTCGACGAATCCCACGTCACGGTGCCGCAGATCGGCGGCATGTACGAAGGCGATATGTCACGCAAACGCACCCTCGTCGAACACGGATTCCGGCTGCCGAGCGCGATGGACAACCGTCCTCTGAAGTTCGACGAGTTCCGGGAGCGGATCGGGCAGGCCGTCTACCTCTCGGCGACGCCCGGCAATTTCGAGCTGAGCAACGCCAACGGCTACGTGCAGCAGATCATCCGACCCACGGGTCTGGTCGACCCGGAGATCGTCGTCAAACCGACGAAGGGCCAGATCGACGACCTGCTCGACGAGATCCGCAGCCGGGTCGATGCGAACGAACGCGTGCTCGTGACCACGCTGACGAAGAAGATGGCCGAAGACCTTACGGACTATCTGCTCGAACACGATGTGCGCGTGCAGTACCTGCATTCGGATGTCGACACGCTGCGCCGAGTGGAGCTGCTCACGGAGCTGCGCGGCGGCGAGTTCGACGTCCTCGTCGGCATCAACCTGCTGCGCGAGGGTCTCGACCTGCCGGAGGTCTCGCTGGTGGCGATTCTCGACGCCGACAAGGAGGGCTTCCTGCGGTCTTCGACCTCGCTGATCCAGACCATCGGTCGTGCAGCCCGAAATCTGCACGGACAGGTCCACATGTATGCGGACACCATCACCGATTCGATGCGCACCGCGATCGACGAGACCGACCGCAGGCGCGAGATCCAGGTCGCCTACAACACCGAACACGGCATCGACCCGGCGCCGCTGGTGAAGAAGATCGCCGACATCACCGAACGCCTCCAACGTGAGGACGAGGACACCCGGGAGCTGCTCACCGAATTCGACTACGGCAAGGGCAAGCGCGGCTACAACTCCACCCTCAGCGATGAACAGCGAGAGGCAGGCGGCAAGGCGGGTTCACTGCGGCCGCCGGCTGCCGACCTCACCGAGCTGATCGAATCGCTGACCTCGCAGATGCATGCGGCCGCCGCCGAACTGCAGTTCGAGCTGGCCGCCCGGCTCCGCGACGAACTCTCCGACCTCAAGAAGGAGCTGCGGCAGATGAAGGAAGCCGGGCACGCCTGAGAACACCGTCCTGTGAGGGTGCCGTCGGCATCATGACTATACTGGGGTGGCTGACGAAAGGGAGTATCCCGTCCATCCGTGCTCGTCACCACGATCCGCTTGAGGATCCGGGCGCGGAGCGCACGCCGCCGCTGTCACAGTGGTCTTAGCGTGGGAGAGACTTTCGGCACGGGTACAACTCCGTCATCACGAAAGGCATCATGGATATTCTGTCCTCCACCCTCGCCGCCGGCGGCAGCTCCGCTGCGGCGAGCGAATCACCCATTCCCATGTGGTTCATGATCGGCTCGAGCATCGCCGTCGTGGCGATCCTCCTCGTCGATCTCCTCCTCGTCATCAAGCGGCCCCACGTGCCGTCGATGCGCGAGGCCGGCATCTGGGTCGGCTTCTACGTCGCCCTCGCCCTCATCTTCGGCGCTTCGCTGTTCGCCATCGGCGACGCCCAGCACGGCAGCGAGTTCCTCACCGGTTGGCTGCTCGAATACTCCCTGAGCATCGACAACCTGTTCGTGTTCATCATCATCATGGGCAGCTTCTCCGTCCCGCGGAAGTACCAGCAGGAAGTGCTGATGGTGGGCATCATCATCGCCATCATCTTCCGCGGTATCTTCATCCTCGCCGGGGCGGCGATCATCAGCGCCTTCGTCGAGGTCTTCTTCATCTTCGGCATCTTCCTCCTCATCGTCGCCTATCGACAGGCCTTCAGCGAGGAGGACGACGGAGACGGGGAGAACGGTCTGATCCGCTTCCTCCGCAAACGCATCAACGTCGTCGACGAATACCACGGCAACAAGCTCCGGGTCACCCTCGACGACGGCAAGAAGTACTGGACCCCGATGTTCATCGTGTTCATCGCCATCGGCTCCACCGATGTGATGTTCGCGCTCGACTCGATCCCGGCGATCTTCGGCGTAACTCAGAGCGCGTTCCTCGTGTTCACCGCGAACGTGTTCGCGCTGATGGGTCTGCGTCAGCTGTACTTCCTGCTCGGCGGGCTCGTCGACAAGCTCGTCTACCTGCACTACGGAATCGCTGCGATCCTCGCCTTCATCGGCATCAAGCTCTTCATCCACGCTCTCCATGAGTCGAACTGGGAGTTCCTGTCCTGGGGCCACTCGATCCCGGAGGTGCCGACCTGGCTGTCGTTGAGCTTCATCGTCCTCGCCATGGCCGTGGCGACGATCGCCTCGCTGATGAAGATGAAGAAGGACGGCATCTCATTCCGCGAGCTCGGACCCGACGATCAGAAGACCGCAGAGGACTGAGCGACAGCTCTCTGCCGCAGACACAGCTCTCCACCGGAGACGCAGATGCGCGGAAGCCGCACCGAGAAGGAGCGGCTCCCGCGCATCGTTCGCATCGGTCACGGGTCCGACGACGAATTCGGGCCCTTGACCGAAGTTCAGGCCTCGGCGAAGGGCCCGAACACCGGAGTCCATCCGCGGATCGAGACCTCCTCGATGACGCCGATCGAAGCGTAGGGGTCCTCGGCGAGGTGGCTCTCGACCTCCGCGCGATCGGCGGCGGTGAGGATGAGCAGTCCGCCCGGCTGCGGTTCGTCATCGAGAGGACCCGAGGAGAGGATGACGCCGCGCTCGACGAGTTTCGACTGCCAGGCGCGGTGAGCGAGACGGTTGTCCATACGCGTCTGCGTATCGGGTCCGTAGAGATAGGTGACGGCGAAAACTGACATCTGTGTCCTCCGGGTTCGCAATTAGGATTGTCAAGGGATCAGTCTAAACGGAAGGTGAGTGCGACGAGGTGGCTGTGCTGCAGGAGATACCAGCGGAATACGCTGATGAGGACACCGTCTACGAGGCCTTCGGCGAATACTGCGCCGCGATCGGCGTCGAACCCTACCCGGCTCAGGACGAGGCGTTCCTCGACATCCTCGCCGGCGACAACACGATCGTCGCCACCCCCACCGGATCGGGGAAGTCCCTCGTCGCCCTGTTTGCGCTCTACCTCTCGTTCACGCGCGGCATCCGGGCCTACTACACGGCCCCGCTCAAGGCCCTAGTCAGCGAGAAGTTCTTCTCCCTCATCGAGGCATTCGGCGCCGAGAACGTCGGGATGATCACCGGCGACTCCACGGTCAACGGCGATGCCCCCGTGATCTGCGCCACCGCGGAGATCCTGGCCAACCAGTCCCTGCGGGAGGGCGGCACGCTCGACGCCGGGATGGTGGTGATGGACGAATTCCACTACGTCGCCGACCCCTCCCGCGGCTGGGCCTGGCAGGTGCCGCTGCTCGAGATGCCGCAGGCGCAGTTCGTGCTCATGTCCGCGACCCTCGGTGACACCGCGGAGATCTGTCGGACCATGGAGACGACGACCGGCCGCGACAGCTCGGTGGTCAACTCGGCGACCCGACCGGTCCCGCTCGACTACGAATACTCGACCGAAACGCTCTCGGACACCCTGCGCGGCCTGGTCCGCAACGACAAAGCCCCGGTCTACGTCGTCTCCTATTCGCAGAACGGCGCCATCGACCTCGCCACGAACCTGCTTTCCGTCGACCTCGCCACGAAGGAGCAGAAGGCCTCCATCGCCGAGGCGCTCAAGGGGTTCACCTTCGCCAAAGGCTTCGGCCAGAGCCTGCGCAAACTCCTCCTCCACGGCGTCGGCGTCCACCACGCCGGAATGCTACCGAAATACCGGCGGCTGATCGAACAGCTCGCCCTGCGCGGACTGCTGCTCGTCATCTCCGGCACCGACACCCTCGGAGTCGGCATCAACGTGCCGATCCGGACGGTGCTGCTGACGGGCCTGACGAAGTTCGACGGACGCAAGATGCGCAGACTCAGCGTCCGCGAATTCCAGCAGCTGGCCGGACGCGCCGGCAGGGCCGGCTTCGACACCCGCGGCTACGTCGTCGCGCAGGCCCCCGAACACGTCGTCGAGAACCTCCGCGCCGAGGCGAAGGCGGCCAACGACGACAAGAAGAAAAAGAAGAAGGTCAAGAAGAAGGCCGCTCCCGCCGGATTCGTCGGCTGGTCGGAGGAGACCTTCACCAAGCTGATCGAATCCCAGGCCGAATCCCTGCGCCCGCGGATGAAGATCGACCACTCGACGATCCTCAACCTCGTCGCCCGGCCCGGCTCCGATGTGGCGACGATCAGCGCCTTCATCGACAAGACCCACGAAAGCCGGGACCGCCGCCTCGACCTCAAACTCACCGCGCTGAGCATCGGTCGCTCCCTCATCGAGGCAGGCCTCATCGAGGTCCGGGACGACGAACTCATCCCTACCACCGACCTCGGCCCGCAGTTCGCCCTCAACCAGCCGCTGGCCCCGTTCGTCCTCGCCGCCCTCGAACTCCTCGATCCGGAGTCCGAGAGCTACGCCCTCGACGTGGTCTCGATCGTCGAAGCCACCACCTCGGTGCCGCACCAGGTCCTCAAGGGCCAACTCGACCGGATCAAAGGCGACACCGTGGCCGAGCTCAAGGCCGAAGGCGTCGAGTACACCGAGCGGATGGCCGTGCTCGACGAGATCGAAGGCCCCAAACCCCTCGCGGAGATCCTCGAACCGGCGTTCGAGCACTTCGTCGAGGCCCACCCGTGGCTGCGCGGCGGTGCCTTCGAACCCAAGTCCGTGGTCCGCGACATGATCGAGCAGGCCATGGGCTTCACCCAGTTCGTCGGCTACTACTCTCTGGCCCGCGCCGAGGGCAGCCTGCTGCGCTACCTCACCGACGTCTTCCGAGCGCTGACGCACAATGTGCCCGCCGACCGCCGCAGCGAAGAGCTGGCGAACATCATCGAATGGCTGGGGGAGACCATCGCCCGCACCGACTCCTCCCTGCTCGACGAATGGCGGACGCTGCAGGGACTCGACCCGAGCGAGTCCGCCTTCGAGGACCTGCCCGCCCTGGAGAGGAAGTTCTCCGAGAACACGAAGGTCTTCACCGCCGAGGTGCGCAATGCGCTGTTCCACCGGGTGCTCCTGGCCGAACGTGCCGACTACGCCGAGCTCGGCCGCCTCGACGCCGAGTCCGGCTTCGACGCCCGGGCCTGGGAGGACGCGATCGAGGACTTCTACGAGGAATACGGTGATCTGCTCACCGACGCCTCGGCCCGCGGTCGGGAATACATCAGCATCGAAACGGGTTCACGGACATGGAGCGTCAGACAGACCTTGGCGGACCCCGAGGGCAACCGAGACTGGGCCATCGACGCCGAGGTGGACGTGGACGCCAGTGATGAGACCGGAGACATCGTGCTGCGGATCCTGGCCGTCGGAGAGATCTGAGCCCCCTCCCGCAACGAGTGGGACCGGGCCGAAAATGATGCAATGTCAGTGCCGAGTAATACAGTGGTCAGGTGATGAAAACTAACAGCGGTGAGCAAGCCACAGGCGTGTCCCATCTCGATACCCTGTGGGTCAAGGGCGCGCGTGCGCACAACCTCAAGAACGTGGAGATCGCTCTGCCCAGAGACTCCATGGTGGTGTTCACCGGCCTGTCCGGATCGGGCAAATCCTCCCTGGCCTTCGACACGATCTTCGCCGAAGGACAGCGACGCTACGTCGAATCCCTGTCCTCCTACGCCCGGATGTTCCTCGGGCAGATGGACAAGCCCGATGTCGACTTCATCGAAGGACTGTCCCCGGCGGTCTCCATCGACCAGAAGTCGACCTCCCGCAACCCCCGCTCCACGGTCGGCACCATCACCGAGGTCTACGACTTCCTGCGTCTGCTGTGGGCGCGCATCGGCATTCCCCACTGCCCCGTCTGCGGTGAGGTGATTACCAAGCAGACCCCGCAGCAGATCGTCGATCAGCTCCTCGAGCTCGAGGAGCGCACGAAGTTCCTCGTCCTCGCTCCCGTCGTCCGCTCCCGCAAGGGCGAATTCGTCGACCTGTTCACCGACTTGCAGGCCAAGGGCTTCTCCCGCGCCGTCGTCGACGGCGAGCAGATCAGCCTGAGCGAACCGCCGACGCTGGAGAAGCAGTACAAACACACGATCTCCGTCGTCGTCGACCGCCTCGTCGCCAAACCCGGTCTGCGTCCGCGCCTGACCGACTCCGTGGAGACGGCGCTGAGACTGGCCGACGGCCGGATCGACATCGACCTCGTCGACGAACAGTTCACCCGCACCTTCTCCGAACACATGTCGTGCCCCAATGAGCACCCGCTGACGATCGATGAGATCGAACCGCGGACGTTCTCGTTCAACTCGCCCTTCGGCGCCTGCCCCACCTGCGACGGCATCGGCACCCGCCTCCAGGTCGATGAGAGCCTCGTCGTCCCCGACGAGGACCTCAGCCTCGGCGAAGGGGCGATCGCTCCCTGGTCCGGCGGCAAGCAGGTCTCGAAGTACTTCAACCGCCTCCTCAAAGGCCTCGGCGATGAGCTCGACTTCGATATGAAGACGCCGTGGAAGAAGCTGTCGAAGTCGGCGAAGGCCGCGGTGCTCTCGGGCAAGGACTACCAGGTCCACGTCAAGTACAAGAACCGCTTCGGCCGCGAACGCACCTATTCAACCGGCTTCGAAGGCGTCTACCAGTACATCCAGCGCAAGCACGAGGAGACCGAGTCCGACTGGTCGCGCGAACGCTACGAGTCGTATATGCGGGAGATCCCCTGCGCCAGCTGCGACGGCACCCGCCTCAAACCCGAGATCCTCGCGGTCAAGGTCGGGGAGAAGTCGATCGCCGAGGTGTCAGAGATGGCGCTGGACGAGGCGGCCGAATTCCTGTCCTCGCTCGAACTCAGCTCCCGTGATGCGGCCGTCGCCGCGCAGGTGATGAAGGAGATCAACGCCCGGCTCGGCTTCCTCCTCGACGTCGGACTCGACTACCTCAGCCTCGACCGCGCCGCGGGCACCCTGTCCGGCGGCGAAGCCCAGCGCATCCGCCTGGCCACCCAGATCGGATCCGGCCTCGTCGGCGTCCTCTACGTCCTCGACGAGCCCTCGATCGGTCTGCACCAGCGCGACAACCGCCGCCTCATCGACACGCTCAACAAACTCAAGGACCTCGGCAACACCCTCATCGTCGTCGAACACGATGAGGACACGATCGAATCCGCCGACTGGATCGTCGACATCGGACCCGGCGCGGGCGAGCACGGGGGAGAGGTCATCTACTCCGGACCGGTGCCCGGGCTCAAGGACGCGGAGAACTCCATCACCGGCGACTACCTCGCCGGCCGTCGTGAGATCCAGATCCCGACCACCCGTCGGCCCGTGGACAAGGACCGTCTGGTCACCGTTGAGAAGGCTGTGGAGAACAACCTCCGCGATGTCACGGTGTCCTTCCCCCTCGGTGTGCTCACCGCGGTCACCGGGGTCTCCGGCTCCGGCAAGTCCACCCTGGTCAACGAGATCCTCTACACGCAGATGGCCAATGTCCTCAACGGCGCCTCTCGGGTGCCCGGCAGGCACAAGCGGGTGACCGGTCTGGACAATCTCGACAAGGTCGTCCACGTCGACCAGTCGCCGATCGGACGGACCCCGCGGTCGAATCCCGCCACCTACACCGGCGTCTTCGACCACATCCGCCGCCTCTTCGCCGAAACCGAATCGGCGAAGGTCCGCGGCTACCTGCCAGGACGGTTCTCCTTCAACGTCAAGGGCGGTCGCTGTGAGAACTGCAGCGGCGACGGCACGATCAAGATCGAGATGAACTTCCTGCCCGATGTCTACGTCCCCTGCGAGGTCTGCGGGGGAGCCCGCTACAACCGGGAGACCCTCGAGGTCACGTTCAAGGGCAAGACCATCGCCGAGGTGCTCGACATGCCGATCGAGGAGGCGAACGACTTCTTCGCCGCGATCCCCGCGATCTCCCGACACATGAAGACACTCGTCGAGGTCGGCCTCGGCTATGTCCGCCTCGGCCAGCCGGCGACCACCCTGTCCGGCGGTGAGGCCCAGCGCGTCAAGCTCGCCTCCGAGCTGCAGAAGCGCTCCCGCGGCCGCACCGCCTACGTCCTCGACGAACCCACGACCGGTCTGCACTTCGAGGACATCTCGAAGCTGCTCCACGTGCTCCAGGGGCTCGTCGACAAGGGCAACTCGGTCATTGTCATCGAACATAACCTCGACGTCATCGGCAATGCCGATCACATCATCGACCTCGGTCCCGAAGGCGGACGCGGCGGCGGGCAGATCATCGCCCAGGGCACTCCGGAGGAAGTCGCCGAGGTCTCCGCCTCACATACGGGACGGTTCCTCAAGACGATGCTCGATGCCTGAACGAGAAACGACGTGCGATGCCTGATCCAGCCAGCTATCGTCCGGCGACGGGCTCGATCCCGACCTCGGCCGGGGTCTACAAGTTCCGGGACCCCGATCGACGGGTGATCTACGTCGGGAAGGCGAAGAACCTCCGCAACCGGCTCAACTCCTACTTCGCGAACCCGGCGCAGCTGCACCCGCGCACGTCGACGATGGTGCATACGGCCGCCTCGGTGGAATGGACCGTCGTCGACACCGAGGTGGAGGCGCTCCAGCTCGAGTGGACGTGGATCAACGAATTCAATCCGCGGTTCAACGTCATGTTCCGCGACGACAAGTCGTACCCGTACCTGGCGATCACCATGGGCGACGAGGTCCCGCGGGCCTTCATCACCCGGGGGAAGCGTCGCAAGGGGATCAAGTACTTCGGGCCCTTCGCACAGGTGTGGGCGATCAAGGACACCCTCGACCTGCTGCTGCGCGCCTTCCCGATGCGCACCTGCACCGCCGGAGTCTACCGGCGGGCCGAACGCAGCGGCCGACCCTGCCTGCTCGGCTACATCGACAAGTGCGCCGCCCCCTGCGTCGGTCAGATCGGCAAGGAGGAGCACCGGGATCTCGCCCGCAGCATCTCCGACTTCATGTCCGGCAACACGGGACGCTTCATCAGCTACCGGCAGAAGGAGATGTCCGCTGCGGCGGCCGAGCTCGACTACGAACGGGCGGCCCGGCTGCGCGACGAGATCACCGCACTCCAGAAGGTTCTCGACAAGTCCGCGGTGGTGCTCTCCGTCAGCGCCGACTGCGATGTCTTCGCCCTGGTGACCGAAGAGCTCGAGGCCTCGGTGCAGGTCTTCCACGTCCGCCAGGGTCGGATCCGCGGTCAGCGCGGCTGGATCATCGAACGCTCCGATAACCACACGCCGGAGGAGCTGACCACCGACTATCTGCGGCAGGCCTACTCCGGGCTCGACGCCGATGCGATCCCGAAGGAGATCCTCGTCGACACCCTCCCGGCCGACCTCGACTCCCTCGAAGCCTGGCTGAGCGAACAGCGCGGGGCCAAGGTCACCGTCCGAGTGCCGGAGCGGGGTGAGAAGAAGGCGGCCCTCGAAACCGTGAGCAAGAACGCGAAGGAGGCGCTGATCCAGCACAAGCTCAAACGCTCCTCCGACCTCACGACCCGCAGCCAGGCGCTCAAGGAGATCCAGGAGCACCTCGATCTGCCCGAGGCGCCGCTGCGCATCGAATGCATCGATATCTCCCACACCCAGGGATCCAATGTCGTGGCCTCGCTCGTCGTGTTCGAGGACGGCATGGCCAAGAAGCGCGACTACCGGCACTTCGCCATCCACGGCGAGGCCGCCGCCGATGACACCGCCTCCATGTACGACGTGGTCTCCCGACGGTTCAGCCGCTACCTCGAGCAGATGAGCTCCGAGGAACCCGACGACCGCTTCGGCTACCGGCCCAGCCTCCTCGTCGTCGACGGTGCCGGACCGCAGGTCGCCGCGGCCATGCGGGCGCTGGGCGATCTCGGCATCCCCGACATCTCCGTGGTCGGACTGGCCAAACGCCTCGAGGAGGTGTGGGTTCCCGAGGATCCGTTCCCCGTCATCCTGCCGCGCAACTCCGAGGGCCTCTTCCTCATGCAGCGGCTGCGTGACGAAGCCCACCGCTTCGCCATCAGCTACCACCGCTCGAAGCGGGCGAAGGCGATGACCTCCTCCGTCCTCGACGACATCTCGGGGCTGGGCGAGTCCAAGCGCACCGCGCTGCTGCGACACTTCGGTTCGGTCAAGAAGGTCCGGGCGGCGAGTATCGACGAGATCTGCGAGGTCAAGGGCATCGGACCGGCCCTGGCGGAGAAGATCGCGGACGCCCTCGCCGACTGAGCCACCGGAGAGTCCGGGCGGTGCGAAGACTGAGACTCCCCCGCAGACTGAGCGTCCGATTTCTGCTCTAGAGTAGTGTCCGAGCGGGTTTCGCACCCGCCTGCCGCCAGCATGTCGACGCGCACCCCCAGGAGGACGAGTGAGTACGCAGACCGAATCGAACGGTGCCGACCATCCCATCGAGGTCGTGCTCGTCACCGGAATGTCCGGGGCCGGTCGGACCACTGTCGCCAATGTGCTCGAGGACATGGACTGGTACGTCGTCGACAATCTGCCCCCGCAGATGATGCGACCGCTGGTCGAACTCGTCGCCCGCGCCGACGGTGCCCTGCCGAAGATCGCGATCGTCACCGATTCGAAGGGGCGCGCCAAATACGAAGAGCTCGAGAACACGATCGGCGACTTCATCGATCAGGGGCTGTCCCTGTCGATCCTCTACCTCGAAGCCTCCGACGAGGTGCTCGTGCGCCGCTTCGAATCCACCCGCAGACCCCACCCTCTGCAGGGCGAGGGCACGCTGCTCGACGGCATCGAAGCCGAACGCTCGAGCCTCGAATCGCTCAAACATCGCGCCGACATCATCATCGACACCTCCACGCTCAACGTGCACCAGCTCTCGAGCGAGGTCCGCAAGCGATTCAGCGCCGACGACGCCCCGCCGCTGCGGCTGACCGTGATGAGCTTCGGATTCAAATACGGCCTGCCCAAGGACGCCGACCACGTCGCCGATGTCCGCTTCCTGCCCAACCCGTACTGGATTCCGCACCTGCGCGGGCACAACGGACTCGACTCCGATGTCGCCGACTATGTGCTCGAACAGAACGGCGCCGAGGAATTCATCGAACGCTACACCGCGACGCTCGAGACCGTCTCTCGCGGCTATCTCCACGAAGGTCGCGGCTACGCCATGATCGGCATCGGCTGCACCGGCGGCAAGCACCGTTCGGTGGCGATCAGCGAACGCGTGGCCAAGAGCCTGGCCGCACAGACCGGCATCCCGGTCTCCGTGCGCCACCGCGATCTGGGGAGAGAATGAGATGGAGACCGAAGACCTCCCGCAGATCACCCCCGCGGTGCAGAACAAAGGCCCCAAGATCGTCTCCTTCGGCGGCGGACACGGACTCTACGCGGCTCTGCGGGCCTTCCGCCTGCTCACCGAATCGCTGACCGCCGTCGTCACCGTCGCCGACGACGGCGGGTCCTCCGGTCGTCTCCGCGACGAACTCGGCGGGCTGCCGCCGGGTGATCTGCGGATGGCTCTCGCCGCGCTCTGCGATGACGGCAACTGGGGCAAGACCTGGCGTGATGTGATCCAGCACCGCTTCGACTCCGAAGGGGAGCTCAGCGGTCACGCAGTGGGCAACCTCCTCATCGCCGCCCTCTGGCAGATCCACGGCGATCACGTCGCCGGACTCGACTGGATGGCCAAGCTGCTGCGCGCCCACGGACGCGTCCTGCCGATGTCCTCGGTGCCGCTGACGATCGAGGCCGATGTGAAGTTCCCCGGATCCTTCCAGGTCGTCCGCGGCCAGTCCGTCCTCGCGTCCACCCGCGGCCACGTAGAGAACGTCCGCCTCGACCCCGCGGTCCCTCCGGCCAGGTACGAGACCATCGAAGCCGTGCAGGAAGCCGATGTGCTCAACCTCGGGCCGGGCTCCTGGTACACCTCGGTGATGCCGCATCTGCTCGTGCCCTCCCTCGCCGAGGCGATCGGCAGGTCCGGTGCGGTGAAATCTCTCACGTTGAACCTCAGCTCCACCGATGGCGAGACCCGGGACCTCAGCCTCGGCGAGCACCTCATGTCCCTTCACCGGCACGCCCCCGCGCTCGAGCTGCATTATGTGCTGGTGGACGAGGCCGCGACCGCCGTCGAACCTGACCTCGAACAGCGCGCCCGCGACATGTTCAACGCCAAACTCTGGGTGCGTCCGCTGCGCTCGAGGCGGGTGGGTCAGCATGACAGCCTCAAGCTCGCGGCGTGTTACCGTGACATGTTGATCGACGCCGGGATCGGTGTGGACGAGCAGTGGTAGGAAATTCAGGCGCAGGAGGACGAACAATGGCACTGACCGCTCAGGTCAAGGATGAGCTGGCCCGGGTCACGATCACCCGCACCTCGGCGCGCAAGGCCGAAGTCTCGGCCATCTTCCGCTTCTCTTCGGCTCTCCATCTCGTCAACGGTTCGATCGTGCTCGAGGCCGAGCTCGACACCGCGCAGGCGGCGAAGCGTCTGCGCAGCGAGATCAAGGACCTCTACGGCCAGTTCGCCGACATCGTCGTCATCAACGCCGCCGGCATCCGCCGCTCGAACCGCTACCTGCTGCGCGTGACCCGAGACGGGGGAGCGCTGGCCCGCCAGACGGGTCTCGTCGACAACCGCGGACGCCCCGTCCGCGGACTGCCCTCGGCCATCGTCAACGGCTCCGTCGCCGACGCCGAGGCCGCCTGGCGAGGCGCGTTCCTCGCCCACGGCTCACTGACCGAACCGGGACGATCATCCGCCCTCGAAGTCACCTGCCCGGGACCGGAGGCCGCGCTGGCTCTCGTCGGAGCCGCCCGTCGTCTGGGCCTGAGCGCCAAGGCCCGGGAGGTCCGCGGGGTCGACCGCGTCGTCATCCGCGACGGAGACGACATCGCCGCCCTGCTGACGCGGATGGGCTCACACAGCGCCGTGCTCGTCTGGGAGGAGCGGCGCATGCGCCGTGAGGTGCGGGCCACGGCCAACCGCCTGGCGAACTTCGATGACGCGAACCTGCGCCGCTCGGCCCGTGCGGCAGTGGCCGCAGGCGCAAGAGTCGAACGCGCCCTGGAGATCCTCGGAGACGAAGTCCCCGAACATCTGCGCTACGCCGGTCAGCTGCGCGTCACCCACAAACAGGCCTCCCTCGAGGAGCTCGGGCAGCTGGCGGATCCGCCGATGACCAAGGACGCGGTGGCCGGCCGCATCCGCCGCCTCCTGTCCACGGCTGACAAACATGCCGAGGAACTGGGAATTCCGGGAACCGAAGCCAGCCTGACTCCGGAAATGCTCGAAGATCGCTAAGATCGAGGCATGAGACGAATCGCTATCAACGGCTTCGGCCGTATCGGCCGCGCCCTGTTCCGTCTGACCCTCGAACCCTCCTCCGATCTCGAGGTCGTTGCGATCAACGATCTCACCGATACCGAGACCCTCGCCCACCTGCTGACCCACGATTCCGTGTGGCCGCGCTTCGACCACGAGGTCAGCGCCGGTAAGGACTCCTTGACCGTCGACGGCCGGACCATCGCCGTGTTCAGCCAGGCCGATCCGGGCAGCATCGACTGGAGTTCCCAGAACGTCGAACTCGTCGTCGAATCCACGGGCCGATTCACTCGCCGTGACCAGGCCGAGGCCCACCTCGGCGGGTCCGTGCAGACCGTGGTCCTCTCCGCCCCCGGCAAGGACGTCGACGCCACGTTCGTGATGGGCGTGAACGAATCCGACTTCGATCCTGCCCAGCACACCGTGGTCTCCAACGCCTCGTGCACGACGAACTGCATGGCCACCGTGGTCAAGGCCGTCGACGACGCGATCGGCGTCGAATCCGGTCTGCTCAACACCGTCCACGCCTACACCGGGGACCAGATGCTCGTCGACGGCCCCCACCGCGACCTGCGCCGGGCCCGGGCGGCCGCGATCAACATCGTGCCCACCACCACGGGTGCCGCCCGCACCGTTGGCAAGGTCATCCCGCACCTGGCCGGCAAGCTCGACGGCCTCGCCGTGCGTGTTCCCGTGCCGGCCGGTTCGATCATCGACTTCACCTTCACCCCGGGACGCGAGACCAGCGCCGAGGAGATCAACGAGATCCTCGAGGCCGCCGCCGCGGACTCGCCCTATCTCGACTATTCGACCGACGAACTCGTCTCCACCGACATCGTCGGCACCACCGCCTCGGCGATCGTCGACTCCAAGCTGACGATGGCCCTGGGCAACCAGATCAAGATCGTGGCCTGGTACGACAACGAGTGGGGCTACACGAACCGTCTCAAGGACATGCTCAGCTACATTCTCAGGGAAAGGACCTCATGAGGACTTACGACGATCCGGGGATCTTCGCCGGGCACACGGTGCTCGTCCGCAGCGATCTCAACGTTCCGATGGACGGGACGACGATCACCGACCGCGGCCGGATCCTCGCCTCGGCGGGCACGATCAAGAACCTCGCCGAGGCGAGGGCCAAGGTCATCGTCATGTCCCACCTCGGCCGTCCCAAGGGCGAACCCGACCCGCAGTACTCCCTGGCCCCGATCGCCCCGGAACTCGCCACGGCGATCGGCCGCGAGGTCGCCTTCGCCTCCGACACCGTCGGTGAGGACGCGAAGGCGAAGGCTGCCGGTCTGAGCGAGGGACAGGTGGTGCTGCTCGAGAATCTCCGCTTCAACCCCGGAGAGACCGCGAAGGACGACGCCCAGCGGCAGGCCTTCGCCGCCGAGCTCGCCGCACTCGCCGACGACTTCGTCTCCGACGGATTCGGCGTCGTCCATCGCAAGCAGGCCTCGGTCTTCGACATCGCCGAACTGCTGCCCCACTACGCCGGTTCGCTCGTGCGGGCCGAGGTCGAAGTTAGCGACCGCCTGCTCAACGACCCGCAGGCCCCCTTCACCGTCGTCCTCGGCGGCTCGAAGGTCTCGGACAAGCTCGGCGTCATCGATAACCTCATCGATCGGGCGGACAATCTGCTCATCGGCGGCGGCATGGTCTTCACCTTCCTCGCAGCACTGGGTCACAGCATCGGCTCGAGCCTCGTCGAGACCGACCGGATCGCCGACGTCAAGAGCTACCTCGAACGCTCGCAGGCTGGGGGAGCGCGGATCGTGCTGCCCACCGACATCGTCATGGCTGCCTCCTTCGCCGCAGATGCCGAGAACTGGATCCGCCCGATCGACGCACTCGAATCGACGCCGGCGGCAGACAGCGGACTCGGCCTCGACATCGGACCCGAGACCGCCACCGCCTACGCGCAGATCATCGAGAACTCGGCCACCGTGTTCTGGAACGGTCCGATGGGCGTCTTCGAATTCGCGGCCTTCGCCGCCGGAACCAAGTCCGTGGCGCAGGCGCTGACCGCCTCCGCGGCCGAGGGGGAGCGCCTCACCGTTGTCGGCGGCGGCGATTCCGCGGCGGCCGTGCGCAGCCTCGGCTTCTCCGATGAGGAATTCGGACACATCTCCACGGGCGGAGGAGCCAGCCTCGAATACCTCGAAGGCAAGACCCTGCCCGGACTCGACGCACTCGCATAAGGAAGAAGAGCACAATGAGCGACCGCACCCTGCTCCTGGCCGGAAACTGGAAGATGAACCACGATCATCTCGAGGCCATCTCCAGCGTCCAGAAACTCGCCTGGGCCTTAGAAGACGCCAAGCTCGACGAGAGTCGCTGCGAAGTCGTCGTGATTCCGCCGTTCACCGACATCCGCTCCGTCCAGACCCTCATCCAGGGCGACAAGCTGTGGTTGGGCTACGGTGCCCAGGACGTCTCCCAGCATGAACCTGGAGCACACACCGGAGAGATCGCCGCCTCGTTCCTGTCCCGGCTCGGCTGCAGCTATGTCGTCATCGGCCACAGCGAACGACGCGCGAACAACCACGAAACCGATGAGATCGTGGCCGCGAAGATCAAGGCGGCGGTGTCCGCTGATCTCACCCCGATCCTCTGCGTGGGCGAGTCGCTCGACCAGCGGCAGGAGAAGACCCATGTCGACTTCACGCTGCGTCAGCTCGAGGAGTCCCTGGCCGGACTCGGAGCCGAGGCCCTCGACGGCCTCGTCATCGCCTATGAACCCGTGTGGGCGATCGGGACCGGGGAGACGGCGACCGCCGCCGATGCCGCGGAGATGGCCTCAGCGATCCGCGCCCACCTGGGCGAGAAGTACGGACCCGGACTGGCAGAAGCCACCCGCATCATCTACGGCGGCTCGGTCAAGACCGACAACGTCGCAGAGATCGTGGCCTCGGCCGATGTCGACGGAGCGCTCGTCGGCGGAGCCAGCCTCAACGGCCCCGACTTCGCCGCTTTGTGCAAGGCCGCGGTCGCCAAGTAGACTGAACTGCAAATCACCTGACGAATACAGAGGCTGTTACCGACGTGGAAATCCTCAACATCATACTCATTGCGCTGCTCGTGCTCACGAGCATCTTCCTCACCCTGCTGATCCTCATGCACAAGGGCAAGGGCGGAGGCATGTCGGACATGTTCGGCGGCGGAATGTCATCGTCGCTCGGCTCGTCCGGCGTGGCCGAGCGCAACCTCAACCGCTTCACCACGCTGATGGCGATCGTGTGGGCGGCCAGCATCATCCTGCTCGGACTCATCACCCGCTTCAACGGCTGATCACACCCCGAGCACCCGCGCAGCAGGAAGGGCCTCGACCGAATGGTCGGGGCCCTTCCTGCCGCGCGTCTCCTGAGCTGTTTTCAGGTCCGAGCAGCGCTCAGTCCACAGCAGTCCTCAGCCCCGAGCAGCCCTCAGTCCACAGCAGTCCTCAGCCCCGAGCAGTCCTGAGCCCCGAGCAGTCCTCAGTCCACGCCGAAGTGGTGCTGGGGCGAGATCGTGCCGAGGGCTTCGCGCACCTGCTGGAGGCCGAGGGTCCGATCGAGCAGGTGGAGGCGGAGCACCGGGCGATTCCTCTCGGCCAGTGCGGCGGCATCCCCGGCCGCCTGTGCCCGCTGGAGCTCCGTGAACCCGTAGGAGCGGCCCGGCACCAGCAGATCCGTCCGGGGTTCGGCCGTGATCTGGAGGAACACCCCGTTCGGGTGGCCGCCCTTGTGGTATTGGCCCGTCGAATGCAGGTACCTCGGTCCGAAGCCGAAGGTGGTCTGCACGCCGGCATGCGTGGACACCAGGGCGCGCAGCCCCTCCGCCGCCGCATCGGCGATCCTGTCGAGATAGGCCTGGATCCCGACATAACCGTATTCGTCGACCGTGGCGAAGAGCTCTTCGAGAGCCTCCTTCAGGGTCTGAACACCCTCACCGGAGCCGAAGACCTGCACCTGGCCCTCCCGGAACGCCGGAGGCTGTTCGTCTCCGTCGGCCGGTCGTGCCAGCACCTGCTTGGCATTGGCCTTCGCGGACTCGACGTCCGGCTGATCGAACGGGTTGACCCCGATGCTGTAGCCGGCGATCGCCGTGGCGTACTCCCAGAACATGAACAGCTCGCCGAGGCTGCCATCGACGACGGCCTCGAATCCGGAGGGGGCACCGAGGCCCTCGTCTGCGGTACCGAGCACACTTAGCAGAGCATCG
This sequence comes from Brevibacterium sp. CCUG 69071, assembly GCF_021023135.1. Classification (GTDB taxonomy): domain Bacteria; phylum Actinomycetota; class Actinomycetes; order Actinomycetales; family Brevibacteriaceae; genus Brevibacterium. The sequence goes on along the minus strand of NZ_PGFV01000001.1, from coordinate 779,670 downwards.
GCCCGGGCATCGGAGAAGCCGACATCGCCGGTTCCGTCGACGACGACCGGCAGGATACCTTGCCCGTCCTTGCCGAGAGACTCGGCGACGAGCTGCTCGACCCAGGGGGAGAGCCCAGTCAGTGCCGGTGAGGTCTCAGCGAGTACGAGCTTCTCGGTCGCCCGCGCATGTCCGATGCCCAGCCAGGTGCCGAAGCGCAGGACCGGGTTGTCCGCGGAGTCCGCGGCGAACTCGGCAACGGCTGAGGCCGCCGCTGCGACGATGCCACGCACATCGACACCGGCGAGTCCGGCCGGGACCAGGCCGAAGGGCGAGAGCGCACTGAAGCGACCGCCTACAGTCGGATCGGCGCGGAAGGTGGCGAGGAAGCCCTGTTCGTTCGCGAGCGCATCGAGCTCGGTGCCCGGGTCCGTGATCGCGATCATCCGTGACCCCGGATCGATGCCGAGAGCCTCGAACGCCGAGGAGAAGGCCCGTCTGATCGCATCGGTCTCGACAGTGGTCCCCGATTTCGAGGCGACGACGAGAACGGTGTGGGACAGGTCGGTGCCGATCGCCTCGGCGACCTGGTTCGGGTCGGTCGAATCCACGACCTCGAGGCGGACACCGGCGGTACCGGCCATCACCTCGGGCGCCAAGGAGGAGCCGCCCATTCCGGTCAGGCTGATCGACCGCAGACCCTGCTCGCTCAGACGCTGTCGCAGGGACTCGATCTCATCACACAGCTCGGCCGCATGGGCGGGCAGGTCCACCCACCCTAACCGGGAGGCGACACCCTCGGCATCGTCGAACACCCCGGCGTCCTTGTCCGTGATCCGGCCGGCCACACGCGCCGAGATCAGCCGAGTGAGCTCGGCGTCGAACTCCTCGTCGACGGGAACTCTGAGCTGGAGTCTCATGCTCGACCCAGCGCCGTGCGGATCGTGCCCTGGAGCTCGGTCCAGCTGACATCGAACTTCTCCAGACCCTGCTGTTCGAGCACGGTCATCACCTCCGCGTAGTCGATGCCGAGTCGGGCCAGGGAGTCGAAGACCTCGTCCGCGGCGCGGTAGTCGGAGGCCGTGATCTCTCCGGTGACCTCACCGTGGTCGGCGAAGGCCTCGAGCGTCGGCTCGGGCATCGTGTTGACCGTGTTCTCGGCGACGAGACCGGACACGTACATGGTGTCCGCGTAGTCGGGGTTCTTCACACCGGTCGAGGCCCACAGCAGCCGCTGCGGCCGGGCGCCGGCGAGTTCGAGGACCCGGAAGCGCTCCGAGGTGAAGAGCTGCGAATGGATCTCGTGGGCGAGCACACAGTTCGCGATGCCGGCCCGGCCCTTGAGCCCGGCGGCAGCGGGATCGTCGAGTGCGTCGAGTCGGGCATCGATCTCGGAGTCGACGCGGGAGACGAACACCGAGGCCACGGACCGGATCGTCGACAGATCGTGTCCGGCGGCGCGGGCCTTCTCCAGCCCCTGCAGGAACGCCTCGACGACGTGACGGTAGCGAGTCAGCGAGAACACGAGGGTGACGTTGACGCTGATACCGGCGCCGATGGTCTCCGAGATGGCTCGCAGGCCCGCCTCGGTGGCCGGGATCTTGATCATCGTGTTCGGTTCGCCGACGCGCTCCCACAGCGCCTTGGCCGAGGCCACGGTGCCCTCGGCATCATGGGCCAGCGGGGGAGCGACCTCGATGGACACGCGTCCGTCGTCGCCGTCGGTGGCATCGAAGATCGGGCGGAAGAGCCGAGCGGCCTCCGCCACGTCCGTGGTGGTCAGGAACTCGATGGCCTCATCGACCTCGACGCCCTGTCCGGCGAGTTCGGCGACCGCAGCATCGTAGCTGTCGGCTCCGGCGATCGCATTGGCGAAGATCGTCGGGTTCGTCGTCACCCCGGTGACCTGCGATTCCGCGATGAGCCGGGCGAGGTCCCCGGACTTCAGGCGGGTGCGGGAGAGGTCATCGAGCCAGATCGAGACCCCGTGCGAACTCAGCCGTTCCAGATTGGTGCTCATGCGTTCTCCTTCGCCGCGGCGATCGAATCCTCGGCGGCGGTGACGACGGCCGCCGAGGTGATGCCGAACTTCTCGTACAGGGTCGCGTAGTCGGCGGAGGCGCCGAAGTGCTCGATGGACACGGCCCGGCCCGCATCGCCGAGGTATTTGTGCCAGCTCATGGCGGAGGCCGCCTCGATGCTCACCCGGGCCTTGAGGGATCGGGGGAGCACGGTGCGACGGTAGTCCTCGTCCTGGGCGTCGAACCATTCCTGGCATGGCATGGAGATGACCCGGGCGGCGGTCCCGGAGGCGTGGAGCTCCTCGGCGGCGGCCAGGGCGATGGCGACCTCGGAGCCGCTGGCGAGGATGGCGACCTCGGGTTCGTCACCGGTGTCGGTGAGCACATAGCCGCCGCGTTCGGCCTCGGCGGCGGGAGCGTACTTCTCCCGGTCGAGGACCGGCACCGCCTGACGGGTGAGGACGAGGCCGCTGGGGCCGTCGCCGCGCTGGAGGATCTTGCGCCAGGCCACGGCGGTCTCATTGGCATCGGCGGGACGGACCACATCGAGGCCGGGGATCGCGCGCAGCGCCGAAAGATGCTCGATGGGCTGGTGGGTCGGGCCGTCCTCGCCGAGACCGATCGAGTCATGCGTCCACACGAAGATGTTCGGCACCTCCTGCAGAGCCGCCAGGCGGACGGCCGGGCGCTGGTAGTCGCTGAAGACGAGGAAGGTGCCCGTGTAGGGGCGGGTGCCGCCGTGGAGGGCGATGCCGTTGCCGATGAGTCCGGCCGAGAACTCACGCACGCCGAAGTGGATGTTGCGTCCGTATTCGTTGCCGGAGAAGGCCCCGGTCGACCGGTGTGCCGGCAGGAAGCTGGGCTCGCCCTTGATCAGGGTGTTGTTCGAGCCTGCGAGGTCGGCCGAGCCGCCCCAGAGCTCCGGCATCGTCTCGGCGATGGCGTTGAGGACCTGCCCCGAGGCGGCGCGAGTGGCGATGCCCTTCTCGCTGGCCTCGAAGACGGGGAAGGCGGAGTCGAGGTTCTCCGGCAGCTGACCCTTCGAGAGGCGGTCGAACAGGGCCGCGTTGTCCGGGTTGGCCTCACGCCACGCGGCGAAGGCCTTGTCCCATTCGAGGTGCGCGGCGCGGCCGCGCTCACGCACGGCTCGGGTGTGTTCGAGGACCTCGGGGGCGACGGCGAAGGTCTCCTCGGGATCGAAGCCGAGGACCTCCTTGGTCGCCCGGATCTCCTCGTCGCCGAGGGCCGAACCATGCGAGCCGCCGGTGTTCTGGGCGTTCGGAGCCGGCCAGGCGATGATCGTCGAGAGTCGGATGAAGGAGGGGCGGGAATCCTTGCGGGCGGCCTCGACCGCGGCGTGGAAGGCCTCGATGTCCTCTTTGTACTCTCCTCCGGCGGTGAAGTCGACGTGCTGGACGTGCCAGCCGTAGGCGGCGTAGCGGGCCGCAGTGTCCTCACCGAAGGCGATCGCGGTGTCGTCTTCGATGGAGATCTTGTTGTCATCCCAGATCACGAGCAGATTGGACAGCTCCTGGGTGCCGGCCAGGGACGAGGCCTCGCCGGACACACCCTCCTCGAGGTCGCCGTCGGAGGCGAGCACGATGATCGAGTGGTCGAACGGGGAGGCCCCGGGGGCGGCTGCGGGGTCGAAGAGACCGCGTTCGCGACGGGAGGCCATGGCCATGCCCACCGCCGAGGCGAGGCCCGAGCCCAGCGGACCGGTGGTGATCTCGACGCCGGCGGTGTGGCCGACCTCGGGGTGGCCCGGGGTCAGGGAGCCCCAGGTGCGCAGGGCCTCAAGATCGTCGAGTTCGAGTCCGAAGCCGGCGAGGTAGAGCTGAACGTACTGAGTCAGGGAACTGTGGCCGCAGGAGAGGACGAAGCGGTCGCGACCGACCCAGCTGGGATCGGAGGGGTCATGGGTGAGCCCGTGCTGGTAGAGATAGTGGGCGATCGGCGCCAGACTCATCGCGGTTCCGGGGTGCCCGTTCCCTGCCTTCTGGACCGCGTCTGCGGCGAGGAGGCGGGCGATGTCGACGGCGCGATTGTCGAGTTCTGTCCAGGACAGGGAGTTCATGTCTTCGAGCGATCCTTCGTTCGGCTGCGAGCGTGCACTCAAACTCTACCGCGCCGGGTCGCCCTCGCGCTCTCCGAGACATCGGGCGGACCTCGGGGTAGAGTGTGGTCGCGGCAGACCAGATCAGACCAGATCGGACCCTGCGGTTGCACGCAGTCGACGAGCAGAAGGGAACACGGTGGGCGAGGGAGCACAGCCGATGACGAATTCGACCCGGACGTCTCTGTCCTCACCTCGATCGTCTCTGTCCCCATCCCGATCAACGCTGGCGCCGCGGACTGCGGCAGATTCCCGCCCGACGCACCGCATCGCCACCGCTTCCTCGGTTCCCGAATCCCGGGAACGCCGCCGGCTGCTGGCTGCGGGTCCCATCGTCCCCGTTCTGTTCGCCATCGTCACCATCGCCGTCGCCTCGGCGCTGGGGCAGCCGCTGCGCGCCCCCGTCGACGTGGCCGCACTGCTGGGGTGGCTCGCCTTCACCGCGGTGCTGGTCCTTCCCTTCGTCGCCTCCCTCATCGTCATGCTCACCGCTCGCCGCGGCGGCCTCGCCTGGTTCACGACCCTCATCTACAGCCTCGTCGCCGGAGTTCTCGGACTCGGTGTGGATCTGTCCGTCCTCGCCTCCGAGTCGTCGACGGCGGCGCTGGGCCTCGTCTCCACCGTGGTCGTCCAGGCCGTCCTGCTGGCACCGATCGCGGCGACCATCGCCTTCATCGTCAACATCGTCCGCCAGCGCGGCCGCGAGCAGAGCGGACGAGATCAGCGTGACTGAGAGGCCGTCGCGACCGAGTGGGCAACACAGGTCGGGCCGACTGGCAAAAAATTCGACAGAGGGTAGAATCGGACCCGTGAGTGAACTTCGTCAGAACCCGGACACGCAGAGCGAACGGCCTCTGCAGAGGACCATCGACGAACAGAGCCACTCCCCACGTACACGGTCGAAGATCGGCGCCTACATCGCGCTGACGAAGCCCCGGGTGATCGAGCTCCTGCTCGTCACCACCGCCCCGGTGATGTTCCTCGCCGCGCAGGGCATGCCGAACCTCTGGCTGGTCCTCAACACCCTCATCGGCGGAGCCGCTGCGGCTGCGTCCGCCTCGGTGTTCAACTGCTATGTCGACCGTGACATCGATGCGAAGATGGATCGGACGAAGGACCGTCCCCTCGTCACAGGTGAGATCTCTCCCCGTGCGGCACTGATCTTCGCCTGCGCACTCGGGCTCGGGTCGATCTTCTGGCTCGGCGGATTCACCAACTGGGTCGCGGCGGGCCTGACCGCCTGCGCGATCCTCCTCTACGCCGTCTTCTACACGCTCATCCTCAAACGACGCACCACGCAGAACATCGTGTGGGGCGGCGCCGCGGGATGTATGCCCGTCCTCATCGGCTGGTCGGCCGTGACCGGGAGCCTGTCCTGGGAACCGCTCATCCTGTTCCTCGTCATCTTCTTCTGGACCCCGCCGCACTACTGGCCCCTGGCGATCAAGTACAAAGCCGACTACGACGCCGCCGACGTTCCTATGCTGCCTTCGAAGGTCCCGCCGACATCGGTGGGCCGACAGATGATCCTCTACACCTGGGCGATGGTGGCCTGTTCGCTCGCGCTCATCCCGGTCGCACCGATGGGACCCGTCTACACCGTCGTCGCGGTGCTCGCCGGCGCCTGGTTCCTGTGGTCGTGCTACGCCCTGGTCTCACGCGCGAAGAAGGGCCTCAACGGCACTTCGCTGCGGGCGATGAAGGTCTTCCACGGATCGATCACCTATCTCTCGCTGCTCTTCCTCGCCGTCGCGATCGACCCCTTCGTCGACACGCTCATCCCCGGCATCTGGTGAGCCTCAGCGCCTGAGTCTCAGCGCTGCTGTCGCTGAGCCTCAGCGCGCATTGACGAGGTCATCGATGACGATCTTCTTCATTCCCATCAACGCCTTGACCTGAGCGTCCCCGGTCATCAGTTCGCCGAGGTTGTCCGGCACGATCTGCCAGCTCACCCCGTATCTGTCCTTGAGCCAGCCGCACTGCTCGGATTCGGGCACCGCGGACAGTGCTGACCAGTAGTGATCGATCTCGGCCTGCCCGGCGCATTCCACGGTCATCGAGATCGCCTCGTTGAAGGTGAAGGCCGGACCGCCGTCGAGGCAGATGAAGCGATTTCCGTCGAGGAAGAAGACGCCCGTGATGACCTTCCCGCTCATGCCCGCATAGTGCGGATCGAGGGACTCGTCCGGGTAGCGTTCGATGGAGACGATGTGCGAGTTCGGGAAGACGGAGCAGTAGAACTCCATCGCCTCCTCGGCGTGATCAGGAAACCACAGGCACGGAACTATCGGCGTCGGGATGAGTGCTCCTCGGATATGCGCTGTCCAGGACGGCAACGCTTGCCGCAATGGTAGCCGAGAGACCGATCATGTGTAAGGCCACCAGGGGGACGGGAACGCCGTTGAAATACTGGACGTAGCCGATGAGCCCTTGGGCGAGTTCGACGATGAGGAGCACGGTTAGGGTGCGGACCATGGTGGTCTGCCCGCGCCGGAACGCGAGCACCAGGCCGATGACGGTGACGATGACGAGCAGCCAGACGGGGAAGGCATGGGCGCGGGTGATCCACACGTTGTCCAAGCCGTTGCGCGTCGAGATCGTCGACCCCGAGTGCGGTCCGGCACCGGTGGTGAGGACTCCGAAGAGGACGATGACAGCGGTCAGGGCGAGGATGATCCAGCCGAGCACCGGCAGCGGTGCCGGGGCCTTGGTCTTGAGCCTGACTCCGGTGTCATAGGTGCGCCTGACGAAGTAGGCGGCGACCCCGACGGCGATGGCCGAGGGCACGAAGTGGCCGGCGACGACCCAGGGATTGAGCTTCGTCCAGACGGTGATTCCGCCGACCACGGCCTGGACGGGCACGATCGCCAGCAGACCGAGGTTGAGCCAGAACAGGTCGGGGCGCCGCTTCCGGGCGCGCCAGAGCATGATGAGGATGAGCACGCCGAGCATCGCCAAGGCCACTGCGAGCAGGCGGTTGCCGAACTCGATGGCCCCGTGGATGCCCATCTCGCGGGTGGCCACGAGCGAGTCCGGGGTGCATTTGGGCCAGTCCGAGCAGCCGAGGCCGGACCCGGTGAGGCGGACGATGCCGCCGGTGAAGATGATTCCGCCCTGCGCGATGAGCATGGCCCATGCGGCGATGCGAATCCTGGTTGTGACCACTTCTCTCCTCATTCGAATCGGAACCACCTGCGTGCGGCAAGCGTTCCCAGCAGCCCCCATAAGAGGAGCACGATCATTGCCTTGACGTCGAAGCCCGCCCCGTCGAGAGCCGCGCGCATCGCCTCGCCCAGGGCGCCGGACGGAAGGTATCCGACCAGTGTGCCCCATTCGCCTGGATGGGCGATGACAAGGCCGCCCGCCCCGGCCATGAGCACCCAGATGAGATTGGCTCCCGCCAGGGTCGCCTCCGCGCGGACGGTGCCGGCCATGAGCAGACCCAGGGAGAGCAGCGCGGCGGTGCCCAGGAGCGTGGCGCAGACGAGTGCGAGCACGTCGACGGGCCCGGTGAAGCCGAGCACGGCGGCGATAGCGAAGGCGAGGGCGAATTGGATGATGATGACGGCGATGACCGCGCCCAGCTTGCCGAGAATCAGACCGCTCGTGCCCAGCGGCGTCGTCGCCAGCTGTCTGAGCACGCCGTAGCGACGGTCGAAGGCGGTCGCGATTGCCTGGCCGGTGAACGCGGTCGAGGCCAGGCACAGGCTCAGCGCTCCCGGCAGCGCCACGATCAGCGGGTCCCCACCGTGTGGGATGGCCCCGAGGGCATCGAGCAGCGGGGTCTTCGCGAGGAAGACGAGCATGCCCAGAGGCAGGATGAGGGAGAGCAGCAGCTGCTCGCCGTTGCGGAGGACGGAGACCGTCTCGAATCGCACCTGGGCGGAGATCCGCTTGGTCCGCAGCGCGGGGGAGTTCGTCACCGCCGGTGACTGAGTCGTCGCGGGTGTCCCGGTCATAGCAGGCTTCTCAGTCATCGCAGCGGCCTGCCCGTGAGCTCGAAGAACACATCTGCCAGGGACTGGGAATGCATGTCTATGTCCGTGATCGTCAGCCCCGCCTCGGCGACGAGGGTGCAGAGGCGGGCGATCTGGTGGCTGTCGAGCTCCCCGTCGACGATGAGACTCGATCCGGTCGCCGAGGTGGGGGCGACGGCGTCCATGGCAGAGAGCAGTCGCGCACGGTCCTGGTCGGTCTGCGGCGCAGTCGCCAGGCCCTCGGCCACGCGGATCTCGAGGCGTCGACCTGCGGGGGAGGCGTTGCGCAGCTCCTCCGGAGCGCCCTGGGCGATGATCCGCCCGCGATCGATGACGACGACCTCGTCGGCGAGCTCCTCCGCCTCGGCGAGGTCGTGGGTGGTCAGCACCACGGTCACCCCGCCGGCGGCGAGATCCCGGATGAAGTCGTGGACGACCTCTCTGGCCTGCGGGTCGAGTCCGGCGCAGGGTTCGTCGAGGAAGACCAACCGGGGACGGCCGATGAGGGCCGCGGCCAGAGCCACCCGCTGCTTCTGTCCGCCGGAGAGGCGACGGATCGTGCGCGTGGAGAACTCATGGAGACCCAAGGGTTCGGCAAGCTCGTCCACGGGGACCGGATCCGAGTAGAGGGACGCGAGATGACGGAGGACCTGGAGCGGCTTCGCGCTCATCGGCAGTCCGCCGTCCTGGAGCATCACCCCGGCCAGCTGCGAGGTCGTCTCGTGTTCGCGGTGGGGGTCATGGCCGAAGATCTCGACCCGACCGGCATCGGGGGCACGCGTGCCGACAGCCAGGGAGATCGTCGTCGACTTGCCCGCACCATTGGGACCGAGCACGCCGAGGATGGATCCCGGCGCGGCGTCGAGGTCGATTCCGTCGACGACGTGGTGGGCGCCGTACGAGTAATGGAGACCGCGAATGGTGAGAGCCGATTCTGACACCCGACCATTCTACGGTCGGTCGAATCCTTGTGCGGTTAGGCTCACCTAGTTTTACGAAACAAATTACGCAACAATATTGTTGTGTTAGTCAAGGAGGTGGAAAATGGCTGCAAACGACACGGAAGATCGCCGAACCCGGCAGAAGGTCTTCAGCTCCGTGCTCGACGAAGGCCCCATCACCGCTTCGTCACTGGCCAAAACCCTCGAACTGACTCCGGCGGCGATCCGCCGCCACCTCGATGCCCTCGAGAACGAGGACCTCATCGAGGTGCGCGAATTCGCCGGGAAGCAGTCGGGGCGGGGACGTCCGGCCAGGCACTATGTGGTCACTTCGCGTGGGCACGGCTCCGTCAGCCATTCCTACGATGAGCTGGCCGTCAACATCCTCAAATTCATGAAAGATCGCGATGGCGGGGAAGCCGTCGAGGAATACACCGAGGATTTCGTGGCCAAGCTCCGCGACCGCCTCGGCGGAGAACTCGACAGGAGGGGCGGCACCACCGTGGCGTCCCGTTCCCGAGCCCTGGCGGCCGCGCTGACCAGGGAAGGATATGCCGCCTCGGCGACCCCGGTTGCGGCAGGAACCCCCCTCGAAGCGATGCAGCTGTGCCAGGGACACTGCCCGATCCAGGCGGTGGCCTCGGAATTCCCGGAGATCTGCGAAGCGGAGCTCGAGATGTTCTCGGACTACCTCGGCGTGGATGTGCGCAGGCTCTCGTCGCTGGCGCACGGGGACCATGTCTGCACCACCCACATTCCCACCTCGGAACTCACCAGACCACTCATTCACAGCAATGATCGACCTCAAGGAGGTTCACGATGACTGACACAGGAAATCGGATCATCGATGCCAACCCCGAGCTCAAAGACCTCGGGCAGTACGCATACGGTTGGCACGACGATACCGACGCCGGTGCGACCGCGGTGCGCGGCCTCAGCGAGGACGTGGTGCGCAACATCTCGAAGCTCAAGGACGAACCCGAGTGGATGCTCAACCGTCGACTGAAAGCCCTGAAGCTCTTCGACAAGAAGCCCATGCCCAACTGGGGTGCGGACCTCACCGGCATCGACTTCGCCGACATCAAGTACTTCGTGCGCTCCACCGAAGGTCAGGCCACCTCATGGGAGGATCTGCCCGAGGACATCCGCAACACCTACGACCGGCTCGGCATCCCCGAGGCGGAGAAGCAGCGCCTCGTCGCCGGCGTCGCGGCTCAGTACGAGTCCGAGGTCGTCTACCACCAGATCAACGAGGAGCTCGAGCGCCAGGGTGTCATCTTCATGGACACCGACACCGGCCTGCGCGAGCACCCGGAGATCTTCGAGGAGTACTTCGGCTCGATCATTCCGGCCGGGGACAACAAGTTCTCCGCTCTGAACACGGCCGTGTGGTCCGGCGGCTCCTTCGTCTACGTCCCCAAGGGCGTCCACGTCGAGATTCCGCTGCAGGCCTACTTCCGCATCAACACCGAGAACATGGGCCAGTTCGAACGCACCCTGATCATCGCCGACGAAGGCTCCTCGGTCCACTACGTCGAGGGCTGCACGGCTCCGATCTACAAGACGGACTCCCTGCACTCGGCCGTCGTCGAGATCATCGCGAAGAAGGATGCGAAGGTCCGCTACACGACGATCCAGAACTGGTCGAACAACGTCTACAACCTCGTGACCAAGCGCGCGATCGCCGAAGAGGGCGCCTCCATGGAATGGGTCGACGGCAACATCGGCTCCAAGGTGACCATGAAGTACCCGGCCATCTGGATGACCGGCGAACACGCCCGAGGAGAGACCCTGTCCGTGGCCTTCGCCGGCGAGGGACAGCACCAGGACACCGGTGCGAAGATGGTCCACGCCGCTCCGCACACGCACTCCTCGATCGTCTCGAAGTCTGTGGCCCGCGGCGGCGGACGCGCAGGCTACCGCGGCCTCGTCCACGTCCACCCCGGTGCCGAGGGTTCGTCGAACAACGTCCTCTGCGACGCCCTGCTCGTCGACAACGTCTCCCGCTCCGACACCTACCCCTACATCGACATCCGCGAGGACGATGTGACCCTCGGCCACGAGGCCACGGTGTCGAAGGTGAGCGAGGACCAGCTCTTCTACCTGATGAGCCGCGGTATGGAGGAAACCGAGGCGATGGCGATGATCGTGCGCGGATTCGTCGAGCCGATCGCTCGCGAGCTGCCCATGGAATACGCACTCGAGCTCAACCGCCTCATCGAACTGCAGATGGAAGGGGCAGTGGGCTGATCCCCACCGCCTTCCACACCAAGGAGTTTATTCAGTGACTGATACCACCAATCCGCTGGGCGTCGATGAGCACTCTCATGGCGCCGGCGTCCAGGTTCCCGATTCCAAGCGGGACGCACGCACACGCAGCTTCGCCACCGCCGACTTCCCCGTCCCGACCGGACGCGAGGAGGAATGGCGATTCTCCCCGGTGCGCAAGCTCAGTGAGTTCTTCACCGATGCCGGCACCGAGGCGGACCTGCAGGTGACGAACGAACTGCCCGAGGGCATCTCCGTCGAGGAGATCTCGCTTGATGCCGCGCAGGAGCTGGGCATCCTCGAGCCCGAGGACCGCGCGGCCGCCGTCGCCGCGAACCGTGCGAAGACCGTGACCCACTACTCGGTGCCCGCGAACACCGAACTCGAGCAGGCGGCGATCATCCACGCCGACGGCACCGGCGATGAGATCACCCACGGCCATGTGGTCGTCTCCGTCGGTGCGAACGCCAAGGCCACCATCGTCGTCGAGCACGAGGGACCGGCCCGGTACTCCGAGCTCGTGTCGCTGGTCATCGGCGACGGCGCGGATGTGACCTTCGTGTCGCTGCAGCTCTGGGACGACGAATCGCAGCACCTCGGCCAGCACGATGCGATCGTGGGCAAGGATGCGAAGCTCAAGCACATCGTCATCAGCCTCGGCGGTGACATCGTGCGCCTGAACACGAACGTGCGCTATTCCGCTGCCGGGGGAGAGGCCGAACTGCTCGGCCTGTACTTCGCCGATGCCGGACAGCACTTCGAGCACCGCACCTACATCGACCACAACACGCCGAAGGCGAAGTCGAACGTCCACTACAAGGGCGCCCTGCAGGGTAAGGACGCACGCAGCGTGTGGATCGGCGATGTCCTCATCCGCCCCGAGGCCCTCGACATCGACACCTACGAGCTCAACCGCAACCTCATCCTCACCGATGGGGCACGGGCGGACTCGGTGCCGAACCTCGAGATCGAGACCGGCGACATCGCCGGTGCCGGGCACGCTTCCTCGACCGGTCGCTTCGACGAGGAGCACCTGTTCTACCTGATGAGCCGCGGCATCCCCGAGGATGTCGCCCGTCAGCTCGTGGTCCGCGGATTCTTCAACGAGGTCATCCAGAAGATCCAGGTCCCCGAGATCGAAGAGGTCCTCAACGAACGAATCGAGGACGAGCTCTCACGGAGCGTTCTGTGACCATGATCGACGTGGCGGCCGCCGACGAGGTGGCCCCCGGAGGCACGATGCGCATCGAAGTGGACAACCACGAGATCTGCATCGCCCGTGACTCCGACGGTCGGATCCATGCGATCGACGACCTGTGCACCCACGGCGAGGTCTCCCTGGCCGAGGGCGAGGTGGAAGGCTGCGCCATCGAATGCTGGCTGCACGGCTCGCAGTTCGACCTCACCAGCGGTCAGCCGCTGAGCCCACCGGCATTCGAACCCGTCGCGGTCTACGACTGCAAGGAGATCGCCGGCCGCATCCTGCTCGACCCGACCACGACCCTGAACTGAAACGAACAACAAAGGATTGTCATGTCCAACCTGAAGATCGAAGACCTGCACGTCAGCGTCAACACCGAAAACGGTCCGAAGCCGATTCTCAACGGCATCAACCTCGAGATCAACTCGAACGAGACCCACGCCATCATGGGCCCCAACGGCTCGGGCAAGTCCACCCTCGCCTACTCCCTGTCCGGTCACCCGAAGTACGAAGTGACCTCCGGATCGGTCACCCTCGACGGTGAAGACGTGCTCGAGATGTCCGTGGACGAGCGGGCGAAGGCCGGCCTGTTCCTGGCCATGCAGTACCCCGTCGAGGTGCCCGGCGTGACCGTGACGAACTTCCTCCGCTCGGCCAAGACCGCCATCGACGGTGAGGCGCCGAAGCTGCGTCACTGGACCAAGGACCTCAAGTCCGCGATGGAGAGCCTGCGGGTCGATCCCGAGTTCGCCAACCGCAATGTCAACGAGGGCTTCTCCGGCGGTGAGAAGAAGCGTCACGAGATCCTCCAGCTCGAGATGCTCAAGCCGAAGTTCGCCGTGCTCGATGAGACCGACTCCGGCCTCGACGTCGACGCCCTGCGCATCGTCTCCGAAGGCGTCAACCGGGTCAAGGAGTCGACCGACGTCGGCGTCCTGCTCATCACCCACTACACCCGCATCCTGCAGTACATCAAGCCCGATCACGTGCACGTGATCATCAAGGGCCGGGTTGCCGAAGAGGGCGGACCGGAACTGGCCGACCGCCTCGAGGCCGAAGGCTACGACCGCTTCTTCGCACCGACGGCCTGATGTTCGCACGGCTGCGAGGCGATTTCCCGATCCTCGATGAGAGGGTCGGGGAGTCGCCGCTGTCCTATCTCGACTCCGGTGCGACCTCCCAGAAGCCGCAGTGTGTGATCGATACCTTCACCGAGTACTACGCCCAGCGCAATGCCGCCGTCCACCGCGGTGCCCACACGCTGGCGGTGCGGGCCACGGATGCCTTCGAGGGCGGCCGCGCGGCCGTCGCCGGACTCGTCGGAGGAGCACCCGAACAGGTGTGCTGGACGAAGAACGCCACCGAGGCGCTCAACATCGTCGCTCTCGGCATCGACAGGGCCAGCCATGGCTTCGGGGGTGAGGCGGCGAAGCGCTTCGCCATCGGAGAAGGCGACTCGATCGTCGTCACCGAGATGGAGCATCACGCCAATCTCGTCCCCTGGCAGCAGCTGGCCGCCTCGACCGGGGCGAGCCTGCGCTGGCTGCCGGTGACCGAGGCCGGCGAACTCGACCTGAGCGAACTCGACTCGATCGTCGACGAGACGACGAAGGTGCTCGCCTTCACCCACGTGTCCAATGTCCTCGGCACCGTCAACCCCGTCGACACGCTCGTCGCCCGGGCCCGCGCCGTCGGCTCGGCTGTGGTGCTCGACGCCTGCCAGTCCGTGCCGCATATGCCCGTGGACTTCGTCGACCTCGACGTCGACTTCGCGGCGTTCTCCGCGCACAAGGCACTCGGGCCCACCGGGCTCGGTGTGCTCTGGGGCAAGCCTGAGCTGCTCGACGCGCTGCCGCCGGTGCTCACCGGGGGATCGATGATCACGACCGTGACCATGGAGAACACCGAGTTCATGCCCGCACCCCAGCGTTTCGAGGCCGGCACCCAACCCGTGGCTGAGGTCGCGGCCTTCGCCACGGCCGTGGGCTACCTCGTCGAGGTGGGCCTGGAGAACGTCTACGCCCACGAACGCGAACTCGCCGAGGTGCTGCTGGACGGCATCGCCGAGATCCCGGGCATCCGCGTCCTCGGTTCTGCCGAGCAGCGGATCGGGACCGTGGCCTTCGATGTCGAGGGCGTCCACGCCCACGATGTCGGACAGTACCTCGACTCGCAGGGCGTGGCTGTGCGGGTCGGCCACCACTGCGCTCAGCCGCTGCACCGTCGTTTCGGGGTCACTGCCTCGACGCGGGCGAGCACCTACCTGTACAACAACGTCGAGGACTGCCAGCGGTTCCTCGCCGCCCTCGCCGAGGTGCGGCCGTTCTTCGGGGTGGGGGAGCAGGCCTCATGAGCACCCAGATGCAGCAGCTCTACCAACAGGTCATCCTCGACCATTCGCGGTCCCGGATCGGCAACTCCGCCCTGCTGGGCGAGAACGCCGCCGGTCCGCACGGGTACTCCCATCAGGTCAACCCGACCTGCGGGGACGAGATCGAGCTCGAAACCGAGCTGCTCGAGGACGGGCGGATCGCCGTGCGCTGGTCCGGCGACGGCTGTTCGATCTCGATGGCCTCGGCCTCGGTGCTCTCCGAACTCGCCGACGATTCCACGATCGAGGGGATGCTGAAGATCGAGGGACAGTTCCACGAACTCATGCACTCGCGTGGGACAATGGAGGCCGACGAAGAGGTTCTCGGAGACGCCGCGGCGTTCACGGGAGTCTCGAAGTTCCCAGCCAGGATCAAGTGCGCACTCCTGTCCTGGGTGGCCTTCAAGGACGCACTCAACCAAGCACAAACAGCGCGTGAGGAGAAACGACATGCCTGAAGTCATTGACGCACCGCAGAACGCGAGCGTCGACGAGGTTCGCGAGGCGATGATGGACGTCGTCGACCCCGAACTCGGCGTCAACATCGTCGACCTCGGCCTCGTCTACGGACTCTCGGTCGAAGACGACGGCACCGCTGTCGTCGAGATGACCCTGACCTCGGCGGCCTGCCCGCTGACCGACGTCATCGAAGATCAGACGGCCCAGTGCCTCGACGGCATCGTGCCGGCCTACCGCATCAACTGGGTGTGGATGCCGCCATGGGGCCCGGAGAAGATCACCGAGGACGGCCGCGAACAAATGCGGGCCCTGGGGTTCAACATCTGATTCCAGCACCAGCTGAGACTCGAATCCAACTGAATCACGAGTCCCGAATCGCGGGACCAGACGTCCCCGCGGGGATGCCCACCACCTCGCCGAGGCGGGCGCGTCGATTCCGACGCCCCGCCTCGGCGAGTCTCGTCGGCACCACGGCGAGTTCCGTCGGCACGCCGGACTGGTCACGCAGATCACCGCCCCTGAATGCCTGTCCTGGCCGGTGACGTGAAAGAATGGAAGCCGACTTTCCAAGGAGAACCATTGACGATCATCGCTGCCGCAGACGGGTCTGCGCTCGGCAACCCCGGACCCGCCGGGTGGGCCTGGTACATCGACGACGACTGCTGGCGTGCGGGCGGCTGGAAGAACGCGACGAACAATCGCGGCGAACTGATGGCCGTGCTCGACCTGCTCGAGGCCACCGCCGATGCCGATGAGGAGCTCAAGGTCTTCTGCGACTCCCAATACGTGATCAACGCCCTGACCAAATGGATGCCCGGGTGGAAACGCAAGGGCTGGAAGAAGGCCGACGGGAAGGAAGTCCTCAATCGGGACCTCCTCGAACTCCTCGACACCGCACTGACAGGCCGCGAGGTCGAATTCGAGTGGGTCAAGGGTCACAGCAACCACGCGATGAACGAGGCCGCCGATGACCGCGCGAGGGCGGCGGCCACGGCCTATCAGAAGGGCACAAGCGTGCCCGAAGGTCCCGGATTCGTCCTCGCGGGGATGCCCGCCTCGGCTCCGACCACTGGCGAGGACACGACACCCGCCTCGGCGCCGGAGGGCGAAGTCACCACCGTCGTGTCCTGTCGGGTGCCCACCTCTCAGGCGGACCAACTCGTCGCCCGGGCGAAGGCCCGCGGCATCCACCCCCAAGAATTCCTGGCCGAGATCATCGGCCGCAGTTTGGAGAACGAATGATTCAGGCCTCCGGTCTCGAAGTCGCCGTCGGCGCCCGCACCCTCATGTCCGATGTGTCCTTCCGGGTGGACAAGGGTGACCGCGTCGGACTCGTCGGACGCAACGGCGCCGGCAAGACCACCCTGACGAAGGTGATCATGGGCGGGCACCCGGCCGCCGGCGGCAACGTTTCGATCTCCGGATCCGTCGGTTACCTACCCCAGGACCCGCGCAGCGGTGACCTGCAGGCCACGGGGATGGAGCGCATCCTCTCCGTCCGCGAACTCGATGTCCTGGTCAAGCGCCTGCGCAAGGCCGAACGTCAGATGGCCTCGCCCGATGAGAACGTCGCGGCCAAGGCCATCGACCGCTATCCGCGCATCGAAGCGGAATTCATGGCCGCCGGCGGCTACTCCGCCGAATCGGAGGCCTATGCGATCGCGGCTAACCTCGGCCTCGACGAGGACCTCATCGGCCAGGAGATCGGCACCCTCTCCGGCGGTCAGCGCCGCCGGGTCGAACTCGCGCGCATCCTGTTCTCGTCTCCGGACACGATGATCCTCGACGAACCGACGAACCACCTCGACGCCGAATCCGTGCTGTGGCTGCGCGACTACCTCAAGGGGTACTCGGGCGGACTCATCGTCATCAGCCACGACCTCGATCTCATCGACGAGGTCGTCAACAAGGTCTTCTTCCTCGACGCCACCCGGCAGACCATCGACATCTACTCGATGGGCTACCGCCTCTACCTCAAGCAGCGTGAGGACGACGAACGTCGCCGCCGCCGTGAGCGGGCGAACGCGGAGAAGAAGGCCTCCGCGCTGACAGCTCAGGCGAACAAGATGATGGCGAAGGCCACGAAGACCGTCGCCGCCCAGCAGATGGCCAAACGCGCCGAACGCCTCCTTGCCGGTCTCGACGACGAACGCGCCACCGAGAAGGTCGCGAACCTCCGCTTCCCGGCACCGGCCGACTGCGGACGCGTGCCGCTGACCGCCGAAGGACTGTCCCGCAGCTTCGGCTCCACGGAGGTGTTCACCGGCGTCGATCTCGCCATCGACAAGGGCTCCCGCGTGGTCATCCTCGGCTACAACGGCGCCGGCAAGACCACGCTGCTGCGCCTCCTCGCCGGACTTGATGACCCGGATTCGGGTGAAGTCGTGCCCGGGTACGGGCTCAAGCTCGGCTATTACGCGCAGGAGCACGAGACGCTCGACCTCGAACGCAGCGTGCTCGATAACATGAGTCGGAACTCCCCGCATCTCGACGACACTGCCGTGCGCAATGTGCTCGGCTCGTTCCTGTTCTCCGGCGACGACGTGCACAAACCCGCCCGGGTGCTCTCCGGCGGTGAGAAGACGCGACTGGCGTTGGCGACCCTGGTGGTCTCGAGCGCGAACGTGCTCCTCCTCGACGAGCCGACGAACAACCTCGACCCGGCCTCCCGTGAGGAGATCCTCTCGGCGATCCGCCGCTACGAGGGCGCGATCATCCTCGTCACCCACGATGAGGGAGCCGTCTCCGCCCTCGACCCGGACCGGGTGCTGCTGCTGCCCGACGGGGACGAGGACCTGTGGAACGACACCTACCTCGACCTCGTCAGCCTCGCCTGATTCGGGCCCGGCTCAGTTCGAGCGGAACCGCTCTTCGAGGAGTTCGTCCTCTTCCGCCTCGGCGCGCCCGTGGACACCGGGGGCGGTGAAGCGGTTGCGGCCGTAGCGGCTGCCCGGCTGGCTGATCTTGGCACCGGCGGCCAGCGCCGCCTTGTCGACGACGACGTAATCGGGCTCACCGGTGGACTGTTCGGCCACCTCGGCGGCGGCCTTGCGCTCCCGCCTGGCCGAGATCGACACGGCGATGATGATCATGATGCCGAAGGCGAACCACTGGAGCATATAGGACAGGTGGTTGCCGGGGTTGAGGTCGGGCATCGGCAGGGGAGTGAGGCCCTCGGCGTCGGGCAGCCCGTTGGTGGTGTCGGCGACCTCGCCGTAGACGTGGGCGTAGGCGTCATCCATCCCGGGAATCCGGGCGGGGTCGATGGCCTTGATCATGCCCTCCGGGTTGTCGTCGTCGGCTCCGTCCTGCGCCGGGCGCAGGTGAGCCACGATGCTCTGGTGTCCGGTGGGGGTGGCAGGCACCTGGTCGGCATCGGCGATCCAGCCCCTGACCACGGCGATCGTCTGCCCGGAGTCGAGTGCGAAGGGGACGACGACATAGAAGCCGGTCTGATCGTTGACGGTGCGATTGCGGGCCAGCACCGTGTCCTCGCTGCGGAACTCGCCCTCGAGGGAGACCTGCTTCCACTCATCGGAATCGTCGAGCGACGCCGAGGCGGAGGGAAGGATCTGGTCGATGTCGACGGGTTCGGCCGAATAGTTCGCATTGATCGTCGCGATCTCGTTCTCACGCTGCTCACGGCGATCCTTCTGCCACAGGGCCAGGCACACACAGGCGATGACGACGATGATCGTCATCGCGATGTACTTGAGCCACCGGGCGGTGAAGAGGAAGGAATAGCGAGACATCAGCCTGCTCCTTCGGGGATGGCGTCGATGTCGACGTCGGCGATGAAGAAGCCGCGCAGGTCGAGGAAGTGCCGCAGGTATTCGAGGTGTTCCTCACATGCCAGCCAGACCTTGCGCCTCTCGGGGGTGTGCAGGCCGGGATTGTTCCACAGCACGGCGCGGGTGGCATCGGCTCGGCACGCCTTGGCCGAGCACTGGAGTCGCTCCGTCACGAATCCTCACCCCTGGTCCGAGGACGGCTGGGATTCGCAGCTGGGGACTCATCGTCATCTTCGGCGAGATCGCCGGGCACGATGTCCCCGCTGACGGTCTCCCCACTGACGGTGTCCCCGCTGACGGTGTCCGAGGAGATGGTCTCGCCGGTGGACGGCGGCAGCTCGGCCAGCGGAGCGGAGTCGATGAGCGCGGTCGAGTCGTTGCTGCTGCGTTCACGACCCGCGTTGGCGAAGATCACAGCCGGATAGGGCAGCAGCACGGCACCGGCGACAAGGATCCACATGAGCACATGGAGATCGGCGACGAATGCGAAGTACGCCCCCACGAAGCAGAGTGTCCTGATGCCCATGGTGATCGAGTACTTGATGATCCGCGACTTCATGTCGTCGTCAAGGGCGGTGTCTGCCGTGGTGATCTGCTGCGGGTGCTTGGCCATAACCTTCTTCGATCGATTACTGCTACAAAATCATACTCTTCGTTTGTGTGAGTCGTATCGACGCGGGGCGGTTCACGATAGGTTAGTCACGGCAGCATTGGTCCACAGCATCGACCAATCATCATTGTCCACCAACAGGAGAGATTCTTGTCAGAACCACGCATCGTCCTCGTGACCGGAGGCAACCGCGGAATCGGGCGCACCATCGCCGAGGAATTCCTTGCCCAGGGCGACAAGGTCGCCGTCACCTCCCGCAACGGTGACGCGCCCGAAGGCGCCTTGGCCGTCGCCGCCGACGTCACCGACACCGAGTCCCTCGACCGTGCCTACCAGGAGATCGAGGAGAAGCTCGGACCCGTCGAGGTCGTCGTCGCCAACGCCGGGATCACCCGCGACAACCTGCTCATGCGCATGAGCGACGAGGACTTCGGAGCCGTCGTCGACACGAACCTCACCGGTGCCTTCCGCACGGTCAAGCGCGGGATCACGAACATGATTCGGGCCAAGCAGGGCCGCATCGTGCTCATCTCCTCGGTCTCCGGCCTCTACGGAGTCCCGGGACAGGCGAACTACTCCTCCTCGAAGGCCGGTCTCGTCGGCTTCGCACGGTCGATCACCCGTGAGCTCGGCTCACGCGGCATCACCGCCAATGTCGTCGCCCCCGGATTCATCCGCACCGACATGACCGATGAGCTCGACGAGAAGCAGCAGAAGGAATACCTCGCGACCATCCCCGCGAAGCGCTTCGCCGAGGCGAGCGAGGTCGCGAAGGTCGTGCGCTGGGTGTCCTCGGACGAGGCCGCCTACATCTCCGGCGCGGTCATTCCCGTCGACGGCGGACTGGGAATGGGACACTGAGTCCCCTCAGCGCCTAGACTTCACAGCGGAGACGTCGAACCCGACAGGTTCGACACGATTCAGTTCGACCACACACAGTCTGAAAGGACCACCATGGGAATTCTTGACGGAAAGCGCATCCTCGTCACCGGCGTGCTCACCGAGGCCTCGATCGCCTTCGCCGCGGCCCGCATCGCTCAGGAGCAGGGTGCCGAAGTCATCCTCTCCAGCTTCGGCCGCCAGATGAAGATCACACAGGTCATCGCCGAACGCCTGCCCCAGACCCCGAAGGTCATCGAACTCGATGCCACCAACGAAGAGGATCTCGCGGCCCTGCCCGAGCGCCTCGAAGGCAACATCGACGGCATCGTCCACGCGATCGCCTTCGCCCCGAAGGACGCACTCGGCGGCGTGTTCCTCGACACCCCGTGGGAATCGGTGTCCGCGGCCATCCACGTCTCGGCCTACTCGCTCAAGGCCATCACCGTGGCCGCCAAGCCCGCGCTCAACAAGGGCGCCGGCGTCGTCGGACTGACCTTCGACGCCACCATCTCCTGGCCCGTCTACGACTGGATGGGTGTGGCCAAGGCCGCCTTCGAATCCACCGCCCGCTACCTCGCGAAGTACGTCGGCGAAGACGGTGTGCGCGTCAACCTCGTCTCGGCCGGACCGCTGAAGACGACCGCGGCGACCTCCATCCCCGGCTTCGGGACCCTCGAGGACATGTGGGGCGATCGGGCACCGCTGGGCTGGGACCAGAAGGACACCACCCCTGCCGGCAAGGCCATCGTGGCGCTGCTCTCCGACTGGTTCCCCGCGACCACCGGCGAGATGGTCCACGTCGACGGCGGCTTCCACTCCACCGGCGCCTGACTCAGCGCCCGAGACACAACCCGCAGCAGCCCGAAACGGAGCCCGACGATGCCTGTGCTTATTCTCGCCCGCCATGCCAAGGCCGAGGCCGAAGGTCCGACCGACTTCGAACGCTCGCTCAACCCCACGGGTCTGGCGCAGGCGATCGAAGCGGGGGCAGAGATCGCCGAGCGATGGTCACCCGATGTGGCCATCGCCTCGGCGGCCAGGCGCACGGTGCAGACCGGGCAGGCCGTCGTCGAGGCCGTCAACCGGGTGACCGGAGATGACAGTGACGCCGACGCCGACGCCGACAGCGTCGGCGGACTTGAGCTGCGGCAGGACGCCTCCCTCTACCAGGGCGGCGTCGAGGACTGGTTGGATGCGATCAATTCGATCCCGGCGGAATCCGACTGCGCCTACATCGTGGGCCATCAGCCCACCGTCGCCGAGGTGGTCGGCCACCTGAGCCCGGCCACCGGAGTTCCCGAGGAGTTCCGTCCCTCCTCGATCGCGGTCTTCGACCTCGAAAGCTGGAACGTCGAACCCGGGGACTACCCGGCCCCCGAAATCCGCGTGTTCCGCGGAGTCTGAGGGCCGGGCCGGGTCGGGCTCAGCCTCAGATGTCCGCGGCGCCCGTGCGCGCTGCGATGAGGGTGAGGACCTCACGCAGGTCCCGTGTCGTCACCGCGGCATCGGCGACCTGGGCCAGCGCCGGCTTGGCGCAGAAGGCCACTCCGAGACCCGCGGCCTCGATCATGCCGATGTCATTGGCCCCGTCGCCGATCGCGACGGTGCGGGCAGGTTCGCATTCGTACCGGCGGGCCAGATCGGTGAAGATCTCGGCCTTCGCGCTCGGATCGATGACCCGACCGCTGGTGCGCCCGGTCAGATGGTCGTCGACGATCTCGAGACCGTTCGCGTGCACCTCCTCGATGCCCAGCTCAGCGGCCACAGGTGCGATGATTGGGGTGAAACCGCCCGAGACCAGTGCGACGACGCCTCCGGCCTCCTGCACGGCGGCCACCAGCTCTCGCGCTCCCTCGGTGAGGGAGATCTGCGCCCGGACCTCGTCGAGCACGGACACCGGCAGGCCGTCGAGGAGGGCCACCCGTTCGGCCAGGGAGGCGGCGAAGTCGAGTTCACCGGCCATCGCTCTCTCGGTGATGTCGGCGACCTGCTCGCCGACGTCGGCATGGACGGCGATGAGGTCGATGACCTCCTCATTGATGAACGTGGAATCGACGTCCATGACGAGCAGCTGCACGGGGAGTGTTGAGTCATTCACCCCTTCATCGTAGCCACCGCCATGATGTAGTCGGCAGCCGCGGGGTGCAGGCGGGAGAGCAGACCGCCGAACTCCGGCGGCTCGACCGTCGCCGGGGCGAGCACCGAAGCCATGCGGTGGTGGATGTCGAGGGCGGCATAGATCGCCCGGGAATCCGCTGCCCGCGGGATCAGTCGGGAGATCGGATGCGAGGTAGAGAGCTCCTCCTGCCAGTCCCGCCACGGACCCTCACGCCATTCGGCCGGAACATCGATGGATTCGATGAGCGAGAGCCCCTCCATCACGAGCAGACGCAGACGTCGCAGCGCCTCGGCGGGGGTTTCGACCGTGACCGGGCGGAAGACCGTCTCCCGGCAGGCGAGGACCTCGACGTTCGCCTCGGCGCCGATGAGGACGATGCCGAGCTGCTGCGTGCCCCGGTGCAGGACGATCGGGGCGGGATGCCGTCCCACCTTGGTGCGGTCGGCCTTGTCCACCGGCGGGGTGGTGTGCGGCAGGGACGGGTGGTGCAGCGCCAAGCGAGCATGCGTGATCCCGGCCGCGGCCGCCTCGGCGGCGAACAGGAGCAGCCCCGTCGGCGGGGTGGTCCCGAGCACGGCATCGGAGACGATGAGAGGAACGTCACGATCATCGTCGAGAAAGGCGGCACTGACCTCGTCGGGAGCAAGCGTCGAGCTCAGACGGTGGTTGAGTGCCAGGGCCAGCAGCAGTGAGTCGGTAGTGAGGTCCATGTCGAACCAGAATAGACGCCGCGCCTGCGATAGAGTCTGAAGATATGAGTGATGTCCTGACTGTGGATTCCGTTTCCGTCCGCCGGGGGGAGAATTTCCTCCTCCGCGATTTCTCCCTGACCGTTTCCGAAGGCGAGCATTGGGCCGTCCTCGGACCCAACGGCGCCGGGAAGACGACTCTGCTCGAACTCGCAGCGGGACGAATGCACCCCACGACCGGCAAGGTTGGCATCCTCGAAGAACGCCTCGGACGCGTCGACGTGTTCGAACTGCGGCCGCGCATCGGCTACGCCTCGACCGCCCTGGCCAACCGGATCCCCCTGTCCGAAGCCGTGCTCGACACCGTGCTCACCGCCGCCTACGGCGTGACCGGCCGGTGGGTCGAGCAGTATGAGACCACCGACATCGACCGTGCCAAGGACCTCCTCGGCGCGTTCAACATCACGCATCTGGCCGACCGCACCTTCGGCACCCTGTCCGAGGGAGAGCGCAAGCGCGTCCAGATCGCCCGTGCGCTGATGACCGACCCGGAGCTGCTGCTCCTCGACGAGCCGGCCTCGGGACTCGACCTCGGCGGCCGTGAAGAGCTGCTGTCCGCGATGACGGAGATCCTGTCCTCGAAGTGGGCGCCGGCCACGATCATGGTCACCCACCACGTCGAGGAGATCCCTGCGGGGATCACCCATGTGCTGCTGCTCGCCGAAGGCACCGACCTCGCCGCCGGACCCATCGATGAGACTCTGACGGCTGACAATCTCGCGGCGACCTTCGGCATCGACGTCAAGCTCACTCGCGACGGTCAGCGGTTCCACGCTCGCTCCCAGCTCTCGTAATGGAGCCGATCCTCGGCATGGAGCTGTGGCAGATCGCGCTGATCGTCCTCGCAGGCATCGGCGCAGGCGGCATCAACGCCGTCGTCGGTTCGGGCACGCTCATCACCTTCCCCGCCCTGGTCGCCTTCGGTGTGCCCCCGGTGGTGTCGACGATGAGCAACGCCGTCGGCCTCATCCCCGGCAACATCGCCTCCTCGTTCGGGTACCGGGAGGAGCTGCGCGGGCAGTGGCGACGCATCCTCGGCTTCGTGCCTGCCTCGCTGCTCGGGTCGCTGACCGGGGCGTATCTGCTGCTGCACCTGCCCGAGGACGCCTTCGAGACGATCGTTCCCGTCCTCCTCGTCGTGGCCCTGATCATGGTCGTCGGCCAGCCGGCGCTCTCGCGCTACCTGAAGAACCGGTCGCTGCGTCGAGCCGAACGGGCTGGACGTGAGCATGTGGCCGCCTCGGTGGGGGATACGCTGTCGACCGGACGCTACCTCGCTGTGCTCCTCGTCGTCTTCCTGACCGCGATCTACGGCGGGTACTTCGCCGCCGCGCAGGGAATCATCCTCATCGCCCTGCTCGGACTGCTGCTTCCCGATGACCTGCAGCGGCTCAACGGTCTGAAGAACGTGCTCGTCCTCGTCGTCAACACCGTCTCGGCGAGCACCTACATCATCGTCGGCCACGACCGGATCAGCTGGATCGCCGTCATCTGCATCGCCGTGGGTTCGCTCATCGGCGGATACTTCGGGGCCCGCATCGGTCGGAAGTTCTCGCCGGTGCTGCTGCGCACGATCATCGTCATCCTCGGCCTCGTCGCGATCTGGCGGATCTTGGCGCTGTGAGAGTTGACGAGCAGTGAACACCCCGGCCAAGGCCCCGCTGACGCGTGAGCAGATCCGGGCGCGGGCGACGGAACTCGGCATCGCCGAGGCGCGGCTGCACTTCTTCGACGAATCATCCCTGGCCGCCGCTGGCGGGGCTGGCGGCACCGGCGGGGCTGGCGGCACCGGCGGGGCCGTGGGTGGGCGTCCCCGCGGGGACGTCACCGACGGCCCTGCTGCGAACGGAAACCTGGGGTCGCTGCACGACTACACGCAGCTGACGGACGTCGCACTGCGCAGCATTCGAGAGCCCGCCGAAGGACTGTTCATCGCCGAATCCTCGAAGATCATCCGGCGCGCCCATGCCGCGGGTCTTGTGCCGCGGTCCTTCCTGACCAGTCCCAAATGGCTCTTCGACCTCGCCGACCTCATCGCCGAACACGATGTGCCGATCTTCATCGGCACCGATGCCGCCGTGGAATCGCTCACCGGCTTCCACCTCCACCGCGGGGCTCTTGCGGCCATGCATCGCCCATCGTTGCCTGCGGTGTCGGAGCTTGTGGCGGATGCTCGGCGCATCGTCGTCATCGAAGACGTCGTCGACCACACGAACGTGTGGGGTTCCAAACCTGCACACGGAGGCGCTGAGTCCTCGAATACGAGTCGATTTTCGCGTTCCGAGGCTGCAGATCCTGTGGTCGATCATATCCTCGAGCCGACGACTGGCAGCCCAGCTACGGACCATCTTCGCACTCGCGCGAACTCTGTCGAGAACGTCCCGTTAGAAGTCGCCAAATCAGCCTTGAACAGGAAGCGACGTTCACGAATTGCGATCTTCGAGAACATAGTTGATCATACGAATCTCGGAGCCGCTTTTAGATCGGCCGCGGCAATCGGCGTAGATGCTGTGCTGGTCACACCGAGCTGTGCGGATCCGCTATACCGTCGTTCGATCCGGGTCTCGATGGGGACCGTCTTCCAGGTGCCGTGGACTCGCATCGATTCGTGGCCGGACGACATCGATTTGATCAAGGAGTACGGATACGTTGTGGCAGGCATGACGCTGGGCGAGGGCGCGATCAGCCTGGACGAACTGGTCGCCGAGGACCACCCGCATCTCGCACTGGTGTTTGGTACAGAAGGTCAAGGGCTGACGCGCCAGGCTGATCGACGGCTCGACCGTCGGGTGACGATTCCGATGATGCACGGCGTGGACTCGCTGAACATCGCGGCCTCGGCGGCTGTAGCGTTTTATGCGACTCGGTAATCGTTCGTCGGGGGCATTCGTCAGGGTGACTAGAGTTGACGAGACTAGAAGTTCAAAACGCTTCTGTAGATAGTGGAGTAGGTTGCTGAAGCGCACACGGTAAAGAAGAGCGATCCGCCTGCACGTCCTGTGCAAGAAACATCAAGAAACGAGGAACGGCAGTGAGCGACCGTTGGTGGCTTTATCGAGGCGGAAATCAGATTCAATGGGGTCGGAACGAAACTCCTCTCGCGCTTCTCACGTTATTCACGGAGACCGAGAAAGTCGCAGATAAACATTGGTTAGACGTCTGCGAACGACAAACGTCACGTCTGTACACTGCTGATGATGCAGCGCTGCAGGCGGAAGATGAAATCTTCTTAGAGGAAGTTGATCCTTCGCGTACATTTGGTTACCTAGCGAAGGTGTCGACTATTCGCCGGCGTTTGTCTTTAATGGGCTTCACCGCGGAAGCGTGCCGGCGAGAGCTGTCACGCGGCATCTACGAGGTTATCGAGGAAGATCAGCTGGGAGACGCTATCTCCGTTCTCGATCTGGGTGGAGTTGTTAGTAACGTCCCCAAGGAGGAGGTGCTGGATCGGGCACTGCAGGCGTATGAGGCTGGCCAATCAGGACGGTTAGACGATCCCATCGAAAAGTATTGCTCACGCTATATCGAAGTGTTTTTGGAATCAGGAGTCGATCGTAGAGTACTTCTAGCGCTTCAGCTCGAGTCCTCAGAATCAAACGACGAGGTTTGGATTGATTTGCACGATCTCTACTTCGCTGGCTACTTCGAAAGCATAGACAACATCACGCAACTTGCTGTGGATGAGCTCGCAGTTAGTGTGAGCTCAGGCGGACCGATTGTAGTCGTCACCGAGGGAGTCACAGACGCCGAGTTCCTGAAATCTGCACTCGACCTTGTCGCACCACAACTATCGCACATGTTTCGCTTCTTCGATAGGGAAGCAGGAGCCGAACTGAACGCAGCTCAAGTTGTTCGCACACTGCGTGCCTTCGCGGCCGCCGGGATAACTAATCGCGTCGTCGGTGTCCTTGATAATGATGCAGCGGGGCGTGCGGCGGCCAGAGAGCTCGAGGCAAAGCCACGTCCAAGCAACAATCGGTACTTCCTGCTTCCAGACGTTCCATATGGGGAGTCGTATCCGACTCTTGGGCCCAGCGGCGACTCGAATCTTGACATCAATGGCCGTGCGGTGGCGATCGAATTTCAATTTGGACTTGACGTATTGCGCAAAGAGAACGGTGAGTTCGCAAAGGTTGAGTGGTCCGGACCCGTTGCTTCAATCGGAGCTTATCAAGGCAGCCTTTCGAAGGCAGATAAAGCCTATGTACAGAAAAACATAAGGTCCTTCCTTGCGGGCGCTTCGCCAGACCATGAGGTTGATCGAGATTCTTGGTCTGCGATGCGGGCGCTTGTTGGGAGTCTTTTAAGTGCGGCCGAGCCCGAATCGTTTCCTGGACAGTTTTATACGTAATGCGAATGAGTGTTCTATGCACCAGTTGCCGTATGCCGCCTGGTACGGCGCTCATCGTAAGATGGGCGTCGAGGCGCTCTCTTCCTGACAATCGGCACCAATCGAGTCGGTACTGACTGTTGGCCGATTCTAATGACTGAAGTCCACGCGATCGTATACTTGCTCCTGGCCCAGGCGATACCACGGCTCATCGCCGACAAAGAGGCTCCCGAACCGATCTCACTATCCACTATGTCACCTCTCGGTCGGGAACAGCGATGAGTGAGATGCTCTTGCCTCCGACTACATCACCGCTGCGTCGCAGTGACATGTGCAACGGCTGGGTGTGGACTCTGCGCGGATTGACCTCGGTGGCAAGGTTACTCAGGTACACGTTATACCGGGCCCGGTGAACACTCGAGCTGGATCGCACACTTGGCCGACAATATGGTGACCTCGGGGAACCCACGCCTGCTGCCACTCGATTCCGACATATGTGACGTCATTTTCCGCAACTCGAGACTGCGAAGGCGCGTGACCCTCTCATGGAAGGAGAGGCGAATAAGTTGATCGCTTCGGACTGGGATGAAAATGCGACGCCAGCCACCCTTGCGCGGGCAAGACCCGAATTGCTCTCTGGTTCCTCGCCGATGATCATGCCTTCAGAAGGGTGCGCCTCGGCCGCAGGTTGGGCGACCGGAATGTGGAGTGCGGTGGTCAGAGGGCTCCAGGGCGCTGGGCGGGAAATGCACGGCCTCTAATCGGGCGGGAAAATAGAACGATGGACAGCAGACTACTCCCCGCACACGACAACGAGCTCGGCTACTCCGAGCAGCAGCTCGTCGGCATCCTCGGCGACCGCATGGCTGACTTCCGCGAGCACATGATCATGAAGACCTACGCGAACGGAGAGAGCGGGCCCGTCTACTATCCGAGCGATGTGCATCGCTACGTCGAGCATATGCTGCCGCCTGAGTCAGCTCCGCTGTCTCGTGGGCAAGTCGCGGCTCTGTTTTCGGTCCGTGATGAGTCTTCGTCCTGAGCGGTCAGAGACCGCCCGAGGCATGGTTTCGCCTGAACTCTCGCAATCACAAGTAGTTCGCGGCCAGCAACATGCGGAGCCCGTCGATCAGCTCGGGATCCACACCACGAGACCGGGCCTATCGCTCCCAATTCGCCGCGGCCTTCGCGGAGGCCGACGGAGCATGGACTCCGCAATTCAACGCTAATCAGAAAGACCGAGGATGAGTTCGAACTACACATGGTTGCCCGACCACCATCTGGCCGTGGCGGCGACGCTCGCACACGCTGATGAGATTATCGGGGAAGTCGCCAGCCTCCTTTTCGACTATCAGACGCAGCCGAAAGGGATCATCCAGCTGCGAGAAGTGCCGATGATCACCCACAGTCAGACTATCGTGCTGAGCATATCGCCGATACCGCGCAAGGTCGTCCTCTTGGTCGCCGACGCTTTGGTAGTCCTGCGGAATGCTATCGAGCACACCCTGTTCGCTGAGGTTGAGTACCGCGATGGCACGCTCGACGAGAAAGCGGCCAAAGTCGTAGAGATGCCGGCGGCGCAGACTTACGATGCGTTCGACGCATGGATGAAGGGTCGTGCGAAGAACGGGCCGCCGTCCCTGCAGCGGGGTAGCGAGTTGATCAAGCGCATCGAGGGGCTCCAACCGTTCCATCGGACGGTGGGCTCGCATGATCACCCGATGGCGCTGCTAGCGCTGCACACAAACCACTCGAAACACCGATCGCCAGCGGTCACCGCCGTCCGCCTCGCAGCGATTCATCGCGAGGACCGTATGCCGTCGCCGTTGGCAGATGTCGAGCGTCGCCCGGAGGTGCCGTTGCAGGTCGGGGAGGTGATCGCGGAGACCCCCAGAGGTCAGCACACTCCTGTCGCGCTCTTCCCGACCATTGGTATTAACCGGCCCGGTACCGAGCGCTGGCCGGTGCTGATGAAGGAGCTTGACGAACTTGCCACGTGGGTACGGTGTCAAGCAGTGCCACGGTTGATCACGGGGGTCGAACCGCCTGCACCGGCCTTGCCTGCTCGGTACGAAATCTCGGTCGGCCATGACGACGAGCGCAGTGCGCTGTCTTCAGGGTCGACGATGTCTGCCCCGCAGCTCCACAACGACCGCCTCAGGGCTGCAGCAATGCGCCGCGATATGGTCGAGACCATAAGCAAGATGGACGATGACCTGGGTACCGAGCAGATCGCGGCATGGCTGGAGAGCTTGTCGGACCAGGAGATGCTTGCTCGGATGCAGCAACTGAGACCTACCGTCACGTATGAGCCGGAGACCGTGCTGAGCAACTTCGCTGTGCTCGAACGGATGCGCGACGATGCTCGTGCGTTCGCCAGCCTCCCGGTCGAGCAGGATTAGAACAGCCAACCTCCGGGTGGTGCGCAGGCACTGCTAGGATCAAAGACGTGAGCCCCGGTGACTATTCGGATCTTCTAAGACCGGACTCCCGGGGCAACCGTCTTGTCGGAGGCGCATATGCGCGGCAAACGACAGAGCTCACCTGACTCAAGTGGGCCCAGCAGGACGCGGTAACGGCGACGAACGCGCACGACCTCCGAGTCGGGACGGCCTGGTCGCTCGCCTCCGCTTCGACTTCGAGTCCCTCCGCGACGGATGCCGGTGACCCGTCCCGCTGTTCGGCGAAGATCCGCCGTGCGCCCTCGACACAGATGCGCTCCTTCTACGGCTCCGGCAGGTTGGCGATAAACGGCTCGAGCGCAGTGTGTGTCAGCGGTACCCGACCCGCTGATCGCCCCTCGTTGCAGTGCTGCCCCGACTCCCTGAGTTGGACATAGCCGACTGCAACTGCACCGACCATGTGTGCCGCACATGAACCGGCCCGACGAGCTCCGGCAGCCCTTTGCCGGGGGCGTGGACGGTGGCATGCAGTGTGAGGTTCTTCGCCGTGACTCGAACCGCCTCAATCTCAATGATGATCTTCCGACGGATCTCGGCGACCTCGTCGAATCGGTCGCTCGTCATGCTGAACTGATCGGAGCGTATCGATTCGCTCGAAAAACGTGAAAGATGATGCGTTCGGCATGCTATGGTCTTATCATGATCCTGTTGAGCTTCACCGTGCGTAACCACGCCAGCATCAGGGATGAGATCACGCTCGACCTCACGCATCCCTCCCTCCGGACCCTGCAGCCGAAGGATGCCGACTGGTCGAGTGCGAGCTACTCGCTTGCGGGTATCTTCGGCGGCAACGCCACCGGCAAGTCGGCGGTGCTGGATGCCCTGCGCTTTGTCTTCACAGCAATCCAGCTGTCCGCGACTAGCTGGCAGGCATCCAAGTCCGTACACCGGGCACCCTTCCAGCTCGATGGGACGGCGCGCTCGTCCTCGAGCACATACGAGCTCGACTTCGTCCACGACGGCCGCCGGCACCTGTACGGCTTCGAGGTCGACGCGGAGGGGATTAGGCGTGAGTGGATGCGCGATGTGCCCAGCTCGCGCTGGCGCACCCTGCTCGAGCGTGACCGGGGGGAGGGCACGCTCACATTCCACGCGGCATTACGTGGAAAGATTGAGGTCACTCCTCGTGAGCTGGTCCTCAGTCGTGCGCTGCTGCTTGGGGACACGCTGTTGCACGCCATCGCCCGGGATCTCGTATCGCACTTCGACGCAGTGCTGGTCAAGGACTCCCACCGCGAGTCACGGCTGAGGGACATCGCGGATTCCCTGGCGGAGAAGACCATCACCTTCGCCGATCTTGAGGCGCTGCTCCAGGTCGCCGACATCGGCGTAGTGAAGGTCGACATCGAGGAGACGAACATCCCCGAGCGCATCCGTCGAGCGTTCCTCAACCTAGAGCGTGACCTGCGTAACGACGCAGAGGACGAGGGCGGCGAGGACGACAGCGCTGATGAACTCGATCCTGATCAGCTCGAGCAGGTGATCCGCCACCTGGTGTTCACCCACCGCGGCACGGTCGAGGACTGCCCGGCGTTCTCGATCCAGGACGAGAGCGACGGCACCATCGCGTGGCTCGCTACCGCGGTGCCTGCTCTGGAAGCCCTCCGGCAGGGTGGGCTCCTCGTGGTCGACGAGATCGATGCGAGCCTGCACCCTCACTTGCTGGAGGTCCTGCTCGGGGCGTTCGCGGATCCGGGTGTCAACACGGAGCACGCGCAGCTGATCTTCACCAGCCACGAGTCGTACGTCCTGTCGCCGTTGAGCGAGGTGAAGCTCGATCCGGAGCAGGTGTGGTTCACGGACAAGTCCTATGAGGGCGTCACCGAACTGACTTGCCTCTCTGACTTCCCGAGGCACCCCGACGCCAACGTCTCCCGGCGCTACCTGACGGGCCGATATGGGGGCACCCCGCGTCTCTCGCCCAGCTCGTTGGCCGCACTCGTGCAGTCCGGCAAGGCTTGAGCGTGGCAGGCCGGCAGGGACGTCGAGCGCAGAGACGGCCGCAGCGCAATCCTGCCCGGCGCATCCTTGTGGTGACCGAGGGCATCAGAACGGAGCCCCAGTACGTCGAGCGTCTTGATGGGTACCTGCGCAGCAGGTCGGCCACGGCAATCGTCAAGTCGGTGGGTGTTGGGGAGGACCCTCTTCGCGTCGTGGAAAAGTCCATCGAGCTGCGTGATGCTGCCGCGGGCACGGAGAAGCGTTACGACGTCTGCGTGTGCCTGGTCGACGTCGATGAACACACCACTCTGGAGCGCGCGAGTCGCCTGGCTGAGCACGAGTCGATCCTTCTGCTGGTCTCGAACCTCAAGTTCGAGGCCTGGCTGCGCTGGCACGCCGAGGACAAGAGATCGGCGTTGAGTTCGTCACAGTTGGATCAGCGGATGGCGACGCTCAAGCTCACCACGGGAAAGAGGCTGCCGCTGCGCTTTCCCATCGACGGCGTCGACGATGCCTGCAGAGTCGCCCGAGCGGCGGATCCCGCGATGCAAGCTGGCCGTGTCGGCCCGGATCCGTCGTCGGCGATGCCGATCCTCGTTGACCTCATGCGCGGGGAGAGCTGATGCGCCGCAGCGTGGTCTGCTGATCTGGCAGGCATCGGCTCGGGTCCTCATCGCATCGGGGACCGCGTACAGCTCGGTGACGCCATCGTCCGCGAGGAAGGCTCGGGTCTGCTGCACGGGTAGGTGACATCTGATCTGGCTTGCCTGTGGGGTGGGCTTGGAAGGATGGCATCGCGCAGCTACGGAAGCTTGCTTGTACTGGAGGAGCAGAGGGGCTGAGGGAGGCGAATA
Source organism: Brevibacterium sp. CCUG 69071 (assembly GCF_021023135.1). Taxonomy (GTDB): domain Bacteria; phylum Actinomycetota; class Actinomycetes; order Actinomycetales; family Brevibacteriaceae; genus Brevibacterium. The sequence continues at coordinate 746,599 of NZ_PGFV01000001.1, read as the reverse complement.
CGAAACCGCGCGATAACCGTCACGAATCCGTCGGCGATGTCAGCACGCCCTGATTGCTCAGCCGCTCGAAATGACGCAGGTTGCTCAGACGCTCTAAGAAGGCAGGGTACTCGTCGACCTTCTTAAGGGGTTCAGTGGAGAGTTTGAAATCGCGGCGAATGCTTGCCGTACCAACACGGATGGCATCTCCCGCGGTGGTCGAATCCACGGCCGCATCGATACGGCCGAGCATGCTCATAGCTCGATCGCGGGTGCAGCCCGTGGGGTAGTCCTTCACGAAGGTATCGATGGCGCGTTCAAGCCTCTGGTCGCGCCGGCTCTGTGACTCCATCTCCCTGGCCCGATTCAACGTCTCAGTGAGACGTGCTAGGAGCAGTCCGAAGTTCTTATCTAATGCCAGAACTCCGGCCGGACGGCTCTTGTCGATATCCAATTCCGCGAGGTATGCGAGGAGCTCTTTCGCGAACCCTGCCTTGCCGAGCTTGGTTGCGAAGACTGCGTTGAAGGCTTGGTCGAGGGCATCCCACATGTTGCCTTTGCAAGCTTCGAGTCGATCCTTCAGGTCGCTTTCAATGAGTTTCGCTGTGGTCGTCTCGCTATGGCCCAAGAAGTGCTGGGCATAACGCCGCGCGGCAATGACCGCAATGCCGGCAGGTACGAGGTCCTCCGGCTCACGAACGATCACTCCCGGTGTGACGTCGGGGGAGGCATCGGCAGCCCACTCTGCGACCTGCACGACCAACTCGTCGGCGACGGTGGGCTTTCCGTGAGCGCCACCCTTCTTGATCTGCTTCCGAGCTGTGTTGCCGGCGTCGTCCCCATCGACCAGGACAGCGCATGCGGGCTTCACCTGATCACGACCGCGTGCAAGGTAGAGCATGTATGGGATGTTCGATCCGCCGGGGACGATGGTGACCTGATTGAGATCGAGGCACTGACTTGGTGCAACTCCCGAGCGGAGAAGTCTCATGTTCATACCTGCGAGGAGGACCTGGTCAGCGATCCCCTCAACGAAAAGGTTATCGCCGCCGATGAAGGCTGTCTCGGCGACAAACGACCCTAGTGAGGTTCGTAGCGGCTCGTAGTGATTACGGGTCGCGTCCTTTACGTGTCGGGTGCCCTCATCGCGTGAACCTTTGTCTACCACTCGCACTCGGTGCCCGGCGTTGCGGTTGATGAGGAACGGGGAGTGAGTGACGTAGACGACTTGGTCTTCGCGGTCGGAATCGTCGGGCCGTGCGTGGTGCTCGAACACTCGGAGCAAGTCCTGCTGTCCAGACGCCGAGAGATACGCGTCCGGTTCGTCCATGAGGAGAACCTCCGGCTGCGAACTTGGCCGGTCATGTGCAAGCATCTGGACGTAGTAGCTGAGGAAGTACTGCAGGCCGCGGCTGCGTTCCGTGAAGGAGTAGTCGGTCCCGGTGCGGTCACGGATCGTGAAGACAAGTTCGTGCTCGCGCGGTGACACGCGGAGCTGGAACTCCGGATCTTGGCTCCACCAACGAGACACATTGAGGTGGCGGGCAATCGAGTTGTTCATCTCCTGAATGAGACCGTTGACCAGGCCCTCGCGCTCTTCTGCGATAGCTTCTTGCAGCTCTTTGAAGCTGGACTGCTCGATCTGAGCGATCTTGACCAGCAGGTCGATCCCGAGCTGTTGCTCCTTCTGCTTCTGCGTGTCTACGCCTTCCTGGCCGGTGACGATCTCCGCCAGCGCTGACGCACTCTTCGAGATCTCGTCAGCAGAAGTCACTGCGGCGAGAATTTCCAACAGAGCAGAGCGCTTCTTGCGCCCGTTTAGCGACTTGGCATGGCCCGCGAGCATCCCGATAGACACCGAGTCAGGGAGAGCCGTGTTCGTGTCAAGTTCATGCGGATGTGGCAGGAGATCTTGAAGCGCTCGACCCTGGACGTCACTGAGGACGACGCGCTGATCGTCGGCATTAACGACGGCCATGACTCCCGGTTCCGGTCGTAGAAGGAGAATGTCGCCGCTTTGAAGCAGAGGGATGGCTTGTGCCGCGATCACCTCTGCCTCGGACTCATCGAGGGCGAGTATCGCGCCGACTTCTGGGTAGAGGCGTGAGCCGTGCTCGACCGAGAAGAGAGTGGATGACCGGCAAAAGTCTCGCTGAAGCAAGCCCTCGCCTGTCAGTACGATCTTGATCGCATCGAGAAGATGCGTCTTACCCGACTCGTTCGCGCCGACGACCGCGGTGATGTCCGGCTCGAGCGAGATGCGCACGTGCGGCATCCATCCGTCCTTGGTCTGCTGCCAGGGCACCTGCTTAGCACCCGGCGTTGCCTTCAACTCGTAGTCGAAGTTGAACGATTTGTAGAACCGCACCAACACCTGTGTCACGCGCATGATCACGTCCTCGCCATCTGTTCATCCCGGCTCGGAGAGCCTGCCTAAGGCAAATTGTACAGAGCACGTCCGACATCAGGAGGGCGATGCGGCCTACGCGCCTCGGCGATGTCGGCCTACGCGAGCCACCTCGCTTCCAACCGTCTCTGAAGTGAGTGTGTTCAGAGGCATGACGGCTCCCGGTCACGCCAGCGAAGCAGCGGCCGTGTGCTCCGTAGTCCCGTCACCTGCGCCGCAGGTGCTTCACTCTCCGGCGAGGACAGCGTGCACGGTCCCGACTGACACGCTGAGCGATCGTGCGATGGAGCGGAGCGTCTCTCCCTCATCGCGCTGGGCGAAGATGGCGGCTCGCATGGCACGATCGGCGACTCGCGGCGCCCCCCGACCGCTCCACCTTCACGAGCTGCTTGCAGTCCGCGCTTGATCCTGTCGCTCAGAATCGAGCGTCGGCTCTCGGTGATGTCCCGTACCGGCTCGCGAATGTCCGAGAGCTTGTCGTAGTCACCAGCATCAGAGCCTTCGAGAACCCGGACCGCGACACCGTGCTCGATCAGATCGATCAGCACCTCCCAGCCGTCGACCATACTTTGGGCCAGGTCCCTGACCTTCCTCACCACAAGTCGGTCGCCGGTGCCAAGCTGCTCCACCACGGTGAGGAGTGCTGGGCGGCTGTCGAGCAGGCGTCGGCGGGAGGACTCTTCCTCGAACACTTGAGCGCACATCGGGTCCACCGCATCGTGCTGTTCTTGTACGTTGCGGGGGTCCCGGGTGACTCGCACTAGACCGATGAGCGTCATCGTGTGAGGCACAGAGTCGGTCCCTCCGAGCATGTCGCTGGCCGGATAGATGAAATCTGGACACTTGCAGTTCTCATAGGTTTATTGAACACGAAGCTGCGAAGGCCTGGCATCTCCGAAGGTCCAATACGTGGTCTGACCAGCGATAAACTACTTCCATGCGATGTCCTCGCGCTCCCTCTGCAGTCGTGCTGAGAACCCTGGTTCCTCTAGAACGAGTTGGGACACCTCCCAACGTCGGCGCGATCTTCCGTTCCGCTGCCGCTTTCGGCGTCGACGCGGTGCTGGTCACGCCGAGGTGCGCCGACCCGCTGTACAGGCGCTCGATCCGGGTGTCCATGGGCACCGTGTTCCAGGTGCCGTGGACCCGCATCGAATCCTGGCCCGCCGGGGTCGATGCCTTGCGCGAACTCGGCTTCCACGTCGCGGCTCTGGCCTTGGAGGAGGACTCGGTGGCGATCCGCGACTTCGCCGCCTCGGCACCGGACCGTACGGCGGTGGTCTTCGGCACCGAAGGCGACGGACTGCGGAAGTCGACGATCACGGCCTGCGATTCGACCGTGATGATCCCGATGAGCGGGGGAGTCGATTCCCTCAACGTCGCGGCCGCCTCGGCGGTGGCCTGCTTCGCCCTGCAGAAAGTGTGATTCTGCTCCTGTGTCATGGGCGCAGGCTACGGTGGCATGATGAGTGACTCAGTTGAGCTGTACACGACCGATGACGGCGTCACTTCACTCCTGGTGCGCACGGATGCTGAAACCGTTTGGCTGACTCGACAGCAGTTGGCGGTGTTGTTCGGCCGCGACGTGAAGACTATCGGCAAACACATCGCCAACGCCTTGCGCGAAGAGCTGGAGGGCGAGGCGGAAGCAACTGTCGCAAAATTTGCGACAGTTCAACGTGAGGGCCAGCGCAGCGTGACGCGGAACGTCGAACACTACAGCCTCGATCTCATTATCTCTATCGGCTATCGCGTCAAGTCATCGGAAGGCGTGCGATTCCGGAAGTGGGCTACAGATGTTCTCCGCGAATATCTCATCGAGGGTGCAGCGACCAACCAACGACGACTCGACCAGTTGAACAAGATCGTCCAAGTCCTGGGTCGATCTGATGATCGCCTGGTCGCGGGCGTTGCCGATGTTCTGTCGTCGTTCCTGCCGGCGATGACGATGCTTCGAGAATTCGACGAGGGACACATTCCTACCGAACCTCGGGGGATTCCTGACTGGACTTTGACACTCGACGAAGCTCGACGAGTAATCCGGAATGCTGGCAGACAGTTTCCCTCAGACACCCTCTTCGGTCGGGAGCGAGGTGATGGGGTAGCTGCCGTTATCGGAGCGATCTATCAGGGATTCGGCGATCACGAGCTATACCCGACTGTCGAGGAAAAGGCCGCGAACCTGCTCTACTTCGTAGTCAAAGACCACCCGCTCGCCGACGGAAACAAACGCAGCGCAGCCGCGCTGTTCCTCACATTTCTCGACCGGAATAACGCGTTGATGAAAGACGACGGCGGCACGCGGGTGGCCAACAACGCTCTCGCGGCGATCACATTGCTGGTAGCGATGAGCGACCCGACAGAGAAGGAATTGATGATCGCACTTATCGTACGCATGATCGTCCCGGAGAGTGAGTGACCCGGAACCGAGCCGAAACCGTACGGATCGCCTGTGCAAGACTGAGTACTGTCAATCGCCACGACACTGCATGACGTGCCCCGGAACCGAAATCAGTGGGGCATTTGAGATAGCAACCGCACCTGAATGAGGAGAGCATTGGACCGCAGCACCCTTGCGAAAGCCCTTGAAGCCGGAGCCATCACCGGCGAAGTCGCCACCCCTCGAGAGAACAACCTCTCCCACATCAGACGCTTCCTCGACCAGGAGCGGCAGTTCGACTTCGGAGTGAAACTCACTCGAGAGTGGGACTATGACACGGTCTTCGCCCTCATGGTCGACCGGTGCGGACTGCGCCCGGATCCCGACTTCCTCACAGGCGTGGACACGATCTCGACCGAGGCCTGCATCGACGCGCTCGAGAAACTCGCCGAGGCTGTCGGCGAAACTGCTCGTGCCGAAGGCCGGATCCTCTTCGCGACCGGACATCCGGCCGGTCTGCTGCCCGTGCACATGGCGATCGCGGAAGCGGCGGCAGCCGCGGGGGCACACATCGTCTCGCAGGATCACTTCATCCCGGTGGCCGAGCTCGGCGGCGATGTCCGACAGATCAACCGCGTCTGGACCTGGCACCTGCACGGTGGAACCCCGCATACGCACCTGGCCGAACCGATGCACACCCTTCTCGATGACATCGAAGCCCGCGGCGAGGCTCTGCCCGACCTCATCGTCGCCGATCACGGTTGGGCCGGCGCGGCATCGAGCCGGGGGCTGCGGACGATCGGCTATGCCGACTGCAACGACCCGGCGCTCTTCGTCGCCGAGGCACAAGGGGCGCTCGAGGCCTGCATTCCCCTCGACGACGATGTCGTGCCGAACCTCTATGCCCCGCTCATCGAGTTCGTCCTCGAACGGGCGGGACTGCGCTGAGCTCTACTCGATCTCGTTCGCCAGGCCTTCGACCACCTCGGCGCCGGGCAGTGAGGCAAGAGCGGCACCGGAGAGGATGAGCTTCGACCCGCGGATCCCGGAGCCGATGATGAGCTCTTCAGCTTCGGCGACGCGGGAGTCGATGAGCACCCGGTAGTCCGCGGGCAGGCCGATCGGACCGATGCCTCCGTATTCCATTCCGGATTCGCCGACAGCTCGATCCATCGGCAGGAACGAAGCCTTGCGGACATCGAGGAGTTTCTTCACGCGCTTGTTGACATCGGCGCGGGTGTTCGCGAGCACCATGCAGGCCGCGATCCTCTCGTCACCGGACCGCGAACCCGCGACCAGCACGCAGTTCGCCGAGGTCTCCGGACCCAGACCCGTGGCATCGAGGAGGGCGGCGGTATCAGCGATCTGGGGATCGATGGCGAAGGCGTCGACCTCGCCGGTGATCGTCGGCAGAGCCGCAGCGGTGGGTTCGGCGAGGAGTTCGGGGGAGGCGGATGCGGGCTGGAGCTCGAATTGCGTGGAGATGCGTTCCTTCGTGGTCATGGCCACAGTTTAGGAGACGCGTCTCGAATCGCATTGCGGGCGTCCATCGGATAGACTGGACTGTCGCTTCGTGTCCGGTTCCTACGGTGCGGGGCGTGTCCAGCAGACGAATTCGGGCACTGGCGGATGGGCAGACCCATACCAGGAGCCTGACAGGATTCAGCAGAGGTAAGAAAATGAAGAAGGACATCCACCCGGAATACGCACCGATCGTGTTCAACGATCTGTCGTCGGGAACCAAGTTCCTCACCCGCTCCACCGCCAAGAGCGACAAGACCATCGAGTGGGAAGACGGCAACGTCTACCCCGTGATCGACGTTGAGATCTCGAGCGCCTCGCACCCGTTCTACACCGGCAAGCAGCGCATCCTCGACTCCGCCGGTCGCGTCGAGAAGTTCAAGGACCGCTACAAGGGCTTCGGCAAGCGCTGAATCCGTTTCGGCTCCGGCCGAGGAGGCGGCATTGCCGCCCTCAACGGTTCCAGATACGAACTGCCCCGCACACTTCGGTGTGCGGGGCAGTTCTGCGTCTGGAGGATTTTTCGGTCAGTCGATGCTCACCGACACCTCGAGTGCGGGCTGAGTGCGAGCCGCAGGGTGAAGCAGGGAGGCTACCCCGGTGGCGTTGTCGAGGCAGTTCGCGATTCCGTGCGCCACCTTCTCCTTGGCGGAGACCACGGCTTCACGGATGCTCAGGCCGGTGGCGATGCCGGCGGCGATCGACGAGGCGAATGAGCAGCCCGCACCGTTGACGAGCTTCTCGTTGACCTTGCGTGAGCGCAGCGTCGTCACGCTCTCGCCGTCGTAGAGCACGTCGATGGCGTCTTCGCCGGCCAGGCGGGCCCCGCCCTTGACGACGACGTTCTGTGCTCCCTGACCGTGGATGATCTTCGCAGCCTTGACCATGCCCTCGAGCGAGTCGATCGGGTCGAGTCCGGCCAAGGTCGCGGCCTCTTCGAGGTTCGGGGTGATGACGGTGGCCAAGGGGACGAGATTCTCGACGAAGAGGTCCTTGAGATCGACCATCGTGCCGACGCCCTTGCACACCAGCACCGGGTCGAAGACGTACGGCAGCTCGTTGTCCTTGAGTTCCTGGGCGAGCACTAGAGCCGATTCCACGGAGCCGAGCATGCCCGACTTGATCGCGTCGAACCGGTGGACGGCGAGGGCGGATTCGAGCTGACGGTTGACGACCTCGGGTTCGATGAATTCGACGACGTGGGCGAAGCGGTCGGCGGGATCGAAGGTGACGATGCAGGTGACGACGGCGGTGCCGAAGGCCCCGTACTCCTCGAACATCTTCAGATCGGCTTCGAGCCCTGCTCCGCCGGAGACATCGGAACCGGCGACGGTGAGCACTTTGGAGGTCATGGTGGTCCTTTCAGGTAAAGCTGACGCGAAGAAGTCTACGCGGGATCAGGCTCCCGCGTAGCCCTGCTGCCGCCATGCCTCGTAGATCGCGATCGACGCGGAATTCGCGAGATTGAGGGACCGGCGCGAAGGCAGCATCGGAATCCGCACGGTCAAATCGACATGATCGTCGGAGATGACGGATTCGGGAAGTCCCGTCGACTCCTGCCCGAACAGTAGGACGTCGCCGTCACGGTAGTCCACTTCGGCGAAGGACTGGTCCGTATGGGTGCTGAACGCGATCACCCGACGCTCGCCGAGGTGGTCCCACAGGTCCGCCAAAGTCGGATGGACCGTGACATGGGCGAGGTCGTGATAGTCGAGCCCCGCCCGCCGCAGCTTCGCATCGGAGAGGTCGAATCCGAGGGGTTCGACGAGGTGGAGGTGGGCACCCGTGACCGCGGCCAGGCGGATGGCATTTCCGGTGTTCCCGGGGATCTCGGGGGTGTGGAAGACGATGTCGATGTTCATATGTCGACCATTTTCTCACCTTTCACCGTCGAGTCGGTTCACTCCGTCAGTTGGTTCATCCCGCCACCCGGTTCGCTCCTGTAGTCGGTTCATTCCTCCAGCCGGACGAGCAGATACCCCTGCCGACTCGTTTCGGGGAATCGACCCGATCGATCGGGTTCGCGTTCGATGCGCGTGACAGGTGCGAATCCGTGCGGCGCAAGGACCGCGAGGACGTCATCGATCGAGCGTCGGTGGAAGTCGAGGTCGACGTCGAAACCGGCCAGATCGGTGAAATGGTCGACCCGGTCGCCGAGCTGGAATGCCAGTTGGAGGAATCCGCCGGGCCTGAGCACACGAGCCGCCTCTGCGCAGGCGACGTCGAGGTCTGAATCGCTGAGATGGATGCTCGAGTACCAGGACACAGCGCCCGAGACGCTGCTCTCCGCGTAGGGGAGTGCGGTCATCGATCCGGTTGTGAAGGAGAGATTCGGGTAGAGGCCTTGGGCGATGGCGACCATCTCGGGGGAGAGGTCGAGCCCTGCCGGAGCAAGGCCGAGGGCGGCGAGGAATGTGGTGATGCGACCCGGCCCGCAGCCGAGATCGAGCGTCTCCGACTGGCCCGTCGCGGCGACGAGTTCGGAGAAGGCCCCGAGGATCGCACGATCATGAGGCTTCGCGGTGAGCTCGTCGGCGATCCAGTCCGTGTAGGTTTCGGCGATGGCGTCATAGGAGTCTCGGGTTGCGGCCCGGCGGTCGCTGCTGCTGTCGTCCATGACGCCAGCGTACCTGCGGGCACCGACATGACATTCCGCAGATGGAGCCGGGCACGTCCCTGACCAGTGGAAACGAACAGTAATAGAAGAAATGTGTATATTTGATCGGCATGCTTCCATCCGTTCGCTTTCCCGTGTCAGTGCCGGTCCGTACTGTGAAGGTATGGTTCGCGGTCATGGGGATTCACGAACCACGCCGGCCGGGCAGGGCCGCAGGGGAAGGGGAGAACCATGAAGGAGAAGGAAACCGCAGATCTCGAGGGGCTCAGCGTCGACCCGCGCGACTACGGAGGACACGGCGACGGAGAGCGTGAGGGCAGAGGACCCGGCGGGAGCGGTCATGACAGTGGAACGCCTGACAGCGAGATGACTGACAGCGGGGCGCCTGGCAGCGCCGCAGCCATGGAGACGGCGGAACCAGGTGAGGCCGAGCTCAGCATTCTCAGCGGGGAGGAGATCGTCGCCGCCATCCAACGCAATATCTCGTGCATCGCCTACTGCCATGCCCGAGTCATCGACCTCATCGATGAGGCGGATCGGCGCGGCCTGTGGGTGCAGTGGGTCGGTGTGAAGTCCCTGCCGCAGTGGGTCATGCACATCGCTTCGGTGACGATGCACACCGCACGAGAGTATGTGCGGGTGATGACCGCCCTGCGGCAGATGCCGAAGGTCAGGCAGAGTCTCGCCGAGGGTGACGTCAGCTATTCGAAGGTCAGGGAAGTCACACGATTGGGAGAGCGGATCGGCGACGAAGAGGCGCTGCGTCTGGCAACGGTGGCCACGGGCAGTCAGATCAGTCGGATCTCGCAGAACTACCAGCAGCTGGCCGCGTCCACCGAGACCGCCGACATTCCCCGTCTGCTGCCCAGCGACACCCTGTCCTTCCGACCGAACGGACCCGGTCGGATTCGCATCACGATCGACCTGGGAGAGGACGAAGCGGGTGAACTCAACACCATGCTCGAAGCCGCCCGCCAGGCCATCGAAGCGGAGACACGTGAGGACTCCTCTGCCGAGGACGCCGACGACAGCCCGGACTCCGTTCCCGACATCTTCGACGAAGACTGGTCGAAGGCCCGGGATGACGACAATGAGAAAGATAAGCTCCGCTATGAGCCGATCTCCCAGGTGATGTGCCTGATGCGGGTCGTCCGCGCCTTCCCTCGTGCGGAATCCGAGGGGGTCGTCGACGCCGACCGCGCTCGGATGCTCGTCCACGCCTCCGCCGAGGTGGTCACTCGCGCCGGTGCCGCCCTCGAGGCCGCCGAGCCCAGCCCCGAGATCCCCCTCGACGATTCGGGTGCAGGGGGTTCGGGCACGGAGGCGGACGAAAACGTCCCAGCGGGGACGTCGGCGGATGCGACCTGCCGGATCGAGGGATTCGGCGGCATCACCTCGGCGACGACGGAGCGACTGAGCTGTGAGGCTCTGATCAGCGGAACGATCAAGGCCGCTGACGGGGACGTGCTCATGCTCGGACGGTCGAAGCGGCTGGTCAGCAAGCGCCAGCGTCTGGCGCTGAGTGCTCGCGACATCGGGTGCCAGTTCCCCGGCTGTCGGGCTCGGCGCCGTTGCGATGCCCACCATATCCGGCCCTGGTCGGCGGGTGGGGCGACCGATATGGGCAATCTCGTACTGCTCTGCCGCGCTCACCATACGGCGGTCCACACGTTCCAGCTCCGCATCGAACGCACCGGCGCACCCTTCGCGGGAGCTCTGCAGGCCCCGCCCGCATTCGCCTTCTTCTTGCCCGACGGTTCGGAGCTCCTGCCGCTCGAGAAGGGGCAGATCGGACGACAGGTGCTCGGCACCGCACGGCTGGTCGAGGTGGCGAAGAGGGCCACGGTTGAAGCAGATCCGTTCACCGTGGGCGGCGGCTACGGATTCGATCTCGACCTCTGCATCGCTTGGATGTTCGAAGCCGAATGGCGACACGCCCGGGGGAACGATGTGGCCGCCTGAATCTTGCCTATTTCGAACACTAGTTCGATAATGGATGTCATGTCAGCAGCACCGGTCGTCGAACAGCTCAGCCGGGAGATGGGAATCTCCACGGCCGCAGCCCTGTTCGACGGAATCCCGCCTCACCCCGTGGATTCCGTGCTGTCGCCGATGTTCCGCCGGGGCGGCCTTCCCCGCGGTGAACTCGTGACCTTCACCGGGGGACAGTCCCTGAGCTGCGCCCTGGCGACGATCGCGGCCGCGACGAAGGAGCGGAAGTGGTGCGCCGGCATCGGGCTCGGAGAGCCGGCGGTGGCCTCCATCGCCGATCTGGGCGTCGACCTCGACCATTTCGTCAACCTCGCGACCCCGCCGGAGGACTGGCTGCGGGTGGTCTCCATTCTCATCGAATCCTTCGACATCCTCCTCGTCGATCCGGGGTTCCTGCCGAGTGCCTCCGAACGCGCCCGCCTGCTGGCCAAAATCCGGGAGCGGCGGATCAGCCTCATCAGCCTGCGTCCGATGTCCGGGAGCACCGAACAGATCGAGATCACGGACACGCAGTGGTCGGGCACCTCGCACGGTCATGGGCGCCTGCGCTCCTGCCTGGTCAGGGCCCGTTCACAGACGGGGATCCACCGATTCCTGCTGCCCGGTCCCACGGGCACACCCGCCGAGGCGCCGTCGGTGACCCAGGCGCCAGCGGTGACCCCGGCACCAGTGGTGACGCCCGTGCACATGACCGCAGACGCGGGGGCACCCGAACCCGTCCCCGCAGGGACCTCTGCGCACGTTCCCGCAGGGGCATCTGCCGGCGTCCCCGCGGGGACGCGGACGGGCACGCACCTGAGGCAGGTGATCGGCGGTGTCGGCTGAGCCCGCGCGCACTCTCGTCCTCACGGTTCCCGACTGGCCGGCGGTGGCAGCCGCGGCCGAACGCGATCTCGATCCGAGCACCCCGGTGGCGGTCCTCCACACCGGCAAGGTCGTCGCCGCCAACGCCCCTGCCCGCGCCGCGGGCATCACCGTGGGCAACAACAGGCGAGCGGTCGGCTTCCGCTGCCCCGAGGCCCAGGTCGTGGCCTGGGACGAGGACGTGGACAACAGGCACTTCTCCGCGGGAGTCGGTGCTCTCGAGAGCCTCGTGGCGAGATTCACCCTGCTGGCCCCCGGCACACTGGCGATCCCGCTGTCCTCCCTCAGACACGGCTATGCCGATGAGCCCAGCGCCGTCGAAGCCCTGATCTCCGCGCTCGTGGTCGAGACGGGCTGGGAGTTCTTCCCCGGCATCGCCGACACCGTGTTCGCCGCCGTGCTCGCCGCCGGGCAGGCCCGACGGGTCGAACCGGGAGACACCGTGGAGTTCCTCGCCGCCCAGCCGATCCGGACCCTCGAATACGCCGGGGCCGAGGTGAACGAACTCATCGACGTCTTCTGGCAGCTGGGACTGCGCACGCTCGGGGATCTGGCCCGACTCGAGGCGAAGGACGTGAACTCCCGGTTCGGGGCCTTCGGCCGTCACGTCCACGACCTGGCCACGGGCACAGACAGGTCTGCCCTGCCCGATCACGTCCGTGAGGAGCAGCTCGCCGTCGAACGCGTGCTCGACGAGCCGACGACCCGCAGCGACACCCTCGGCTTCCTCGCCCGCCAGATCGGTGCCGAGCTTCTGGGCAAGGTCCGCCGGCAGGGACTCGTGTGCACGCAGATCACGATCGAACTGGCCGCCGTGGCGGGAGAGTCCTCGAACCGGACCTGGCGGATCGAGGACATGAACGAGAACGCCATCGCCGACCGTCTGCGGTGGCAGGCGGAGGGCTGGCTGGCCGCTTCCGGGCACGGGGGAGGCGGAAACGAGCGCGTCGGCGACACACCCAGCAGGCGCCAGCAGGATCCCGACATCGTCGACGAACCGGCGCCCGACCCGGAGGACTTCTCCGCCGACGGCATCATCTCCCTCACACTCAGGGCCGCGGAGCTGACCACACCGGTCGGCGCCACGAAGAGCCTGTTCGATGAGAACACCGGGCAGATCACCCACACCCTCGAACGCCTCCAGGGACTCTTCGGCCCGGACGCGGTCCTGGTCCCCGGCCTCCAGGGCGGATGGGATCCGGCCGAGACGAACCTGTGGACCCCGTGGCAGCAGACGGCGACCCCCGTCCGCAGCCCCCGCGCCCCCTGGCCCGGTGCCCTGCACGCACCTCGGCCGACGACGGTCGAACACCTGGCCGTCGATGTGCTCGCCGCGAACGGCCGACCGGTCCAGGCCCGACCCTCGGGGCTGGAAACCGAACCGCGGACGATCCGCTTCCCGTCCGGGGACACGGAGGCCATCGCCGACTATTCGGGATCCTGGCCCATCGAATCCGGATGGTGGGATCCGGAGAAAGCACGCTATCGGACCCGCCTGCAGGTCGTGACTGAACCGGGCCGAGCACTCCTGCTGAGCAAGGAGAACGGCCAGTGGTACATCACGGGCAGGTACCGCTGAGATGGGATTCTCGAACCCGCGCACCCCGTGGTCGAAGCTGGCTCGCCGTCTCGAGGGCAAGCACATTCCCGAGAACGACCAGCACACCCCGGAGAACGACCAACACACCTCTGAGAGCGACCAGCACACCCAGGAGGACGGTCAGCGCGCCTATAAAGGCGACCAGCACACCTCCGCAGAGAACCACACCGGCAAGCTCGTCGCAGACCGGCAGGTCGTCGACAAGCACGCTGACGGCTCCGATGCCCCCGCCTTCGCCCGACCCGACCGTTACCGCGTCTCGGTGGGCCCCGGAGGCTCCGACGGGCCCGGTCGGTATCTCGGTCCCGCCCCGTCGGCAGGACAGGGCACCGGCGCCGGACCGGTCCTGCGGACCTCTCGCCTCGAATGGGCGGAGCTGCACGTGCACTCCCAGTTCAGCTTCCTCGACGGGGCCTCCGACCCTGAAGAGCTTGTCGCCGCCGGTGCCGCCGCCGGTCTGAGCTCCCTTGCGCTGACCGATCACAATGGTCTCTACGGTGCGGTGAGATTCGCCCATGCCGCCGCCGAGGTGGGCCTGCCCACCGTCTTCGGAGCCGAGCTGTCCGTGGGGCTGAGTGAGAAGATCCCCGGCCAGACCGATCCCGATGCCACCCATCTGCTCGTCCTCGCCCGCGGTGTCGAGGGATACCACCGGCTCTCACAGGCCATCACCGAAGCCAACCTGGCCGGTGAGAAGAACCGCCCGGTGTTCGACCTCGAGGAGCTCGCGGCGATGAGCGGGGACTGGACGATCCTCACCGGCTGCCGCAAGGGACCGCTGCGCAGAGCCCTCGACGATGCCGACGGGGGCCTCGGCGCTCTGCGCAGGCTCATCACGCTGTTCGGACCCGACCGTCTCGCGGTCGAACTCAGCCGGGACGGCACCCCGGATGACGACGAACGGCTGCACCACCTCGGCGAGCTGGCCCAGCGTACGCACCTGCCGGTGGTCGCCAGCAACGGTGTGCACTTCGCCACCCGGGCGCAGTGGAAGTCCGCGCAGGTGCGGGCGTCGGTGCGGTCCCGTCTGTCCCTCGACGAACTGGCCGGTTGGCTGCCGGCGACGGCGAGCGCCCGCATCCACACGGGGGAGGAGATGGCCGCGCGCTTCCCCCGCCGGGCGCTGGAGAACGCGGTCGCCATCGGTCAGGAATGCGCATTCACCCTGAACTCGGCGCGCCCGGATCTGCCCCGGGCCCCGATGCCCGAGGACCGTGGGGCAGAGGAGTACCTGCGCGCACTCATCGCCGAACGCGGCCGGCGTCGCTACGGGACGCGGACGGAGAACCCGCGGGCCTGGGCGCAGCTGGACCGGGAGATGAGCCTGATCGCGCAGCTGGGCTTCTGCGGATACTTCCTCATCGTCTTCGACATCACCGAGTTCTGCCACCGGTCGGCCATCTTCTGTCAGGGCCGGGGCTCGGCGGCGAACTCCGCGGTCTGCTACGTCCTCGGCATCACCGCCGTCGATGCGGTCAAACACGAACTCCTCTTCGACCGGTTCCTGTCCCCGGACCGCAAGGGCTACCCGGACATCGACATCGACATCGAATCGGGCCGTCGGGAAGAGGTCATCCAATACGTCTACGACCACTTCGGCCGCGACCGGGCCGCTCAGGTCGCCAATGTCATCACCTACCGGGCGAAGTCGGCGATCCGGGATGCTGCCTTCAGCCTCGGCTATGCTCCCGGCCAGCAGGACGCATTCTCGAAGACGAGCAACCGGTGGACGAGCCTGCCCGATCCCACCGACTCACCGGTCCCGGCTCCCGTGCTCGCCGTCGCGGGTGACCTCCTCGGCTCGCCTCGCCACCTGGGCATCCACTCGGGCGGAATGATCCTCGCCGACCGACCCATCGGCGAGGTGGTCCCGATCGAGAGAGCCACGATGGGCCACCGCACCGTCGTGCAGTGGGACAAGGACGACTGTGCGGCCATGGACCTCGTGAAGTTCGACCTGCTGGGGCTGGGCATGCTCACCGCGCTGCACGAGATGGTCGACCTAGTCCACCGGCACACGGGCGAGCACATCGACCGGGCGACCATCGACGACGATGACGAGGCCGTCTACGCGATGCTGCGCCGAGCCGATGCGATCGGAGTCTTCCAGGTCGAATCGCGGGCCCAGCTGGCGACCCTGCCGCGGCTGAAGCCCGAGAACTTCTACGACCTCGCCGTCCAGGTCGCCCTCATCCGGCCCGGACCCATCCAGGGCGGGTCCGTCCACCCCTACATCCGGCGGAGGCAGAAACTCGACGCGGTCGAATACCTCCACCCGTTGCTGGCGAAGTCCCTGGCCAAGACCTACGGGGTGCCGCTGTTCCAGGAGCAGCTCATGCAGATGGCCATCGACGTCGGCGGCTTCACCGGGGCCGATGCCGACCAGCTGCGGCAGGCCATGGGATCGCGCCGCTCGGAGCGGCGAATGGCCGAGCTGGCCGAGAAGTTCCGGACCGGAGCCGCGGCCAAGGGAGTCGAGGAGGAGACCGCAGAGGCGATCTTCGCCACTATCGCCGCCTTCGCGAACTACGGCTTCCCGGAATCGCATGCGATCAGCTTCGCCAACCTCGTCTACCAGTCCGCCTGGTTCAAATACCACCACCATGCGGCCTTCACCGTGGGGCTGCTGCGCAGCCAGCCGATGGGCTTCTACTCCCCGCAGTCGCTCGTCGCCGATGCGCGCCGCCACGGAGTGGAGATCCTGCCCGTCGACATCCGGCACTCACAGGCCGAGGCCGACCTCGAACGCGTCCCCGCGGGGACGCCGGAAAGGACAGGGACCGCCTCGGCGGGGGAATTCGGGATCCGACTGGGACTCGACTCGGTCACCCATGTGGGCGCCTTCGCCGAGGTGATCGTGGCCGAGCGCGCACGCGCGGCTTTCACCTCGGTGGCGGACCTGGCCGAGCGGACCGGGATCGGCAAGCAGGCCCTCGAGGGCCTGGCCACGGCGGGGGCCCTGCGCGGATTCGACCTCGACCGCAGGCAGGCGCTGTGGGTGGCCGGGGGAGTCGCGGGTGCCCACCCGGGGGTGCTGCCGGGCACGGCCACGATCAGCTCGGCGCCGAGCCTGCCGAGCATGGACGTCTTCGACACCACCCTGGCCGAGCTGTTCTCCACCGGGATCACCGTCGACGGCTACCCGACCGAGATGCTGCGGGCCTCCCTGACCGCACGCGGCTACGCGTCGACAGCCGATGCCGCGGCGGCCGAGGACGGAACCCGGATGACCGTCGCCGCCATCGTCACCCACCGGCAGCGCCCGGCCACTGCCTCGGGGATCACCTTCATCAACCTCGAGGACGAATTCGGGATGCTCAACGTCGTGGCCACGGCCGGGCTGATGAAGCGATTCCGCACGGTCGCGACCTCACGCAACGCACTCGTGGTCACCGGCCTGATCCAGCGCGGGGGAGAGGTCGTCAGCCTCTACGCCCACAAGCTCATCCCGCTCGAGGTGCAGCTGCCGACGAAGTCCCGCAATTTCCGCTGACGGACGGTGCGCAGCTGTGACACGTGTGACGAAACATGACGGACCGTGACACGAAGATGACACCTGCGAACCCGCGGAACCCGAACGTCGATGACAGTAGTGGGAACACCAGGCAGCATCAGCAGAGGAGAGACCATGACTCAGTCATTCGAGACCCGCCAGATCCACGCCGGCCAGACCCCCGACCCGGTGACGGGATCGCGCGCGCTTCCCATCCACCAGACCACCTCGTACGTCTTCAACGACAGCGCGCACGCGAAGGACCGCTTCGCCCTGGCCGACATCGGACCCGTCTACACCCGCATCACCAACCCCACCACGGAGGTCGTGGAGAACCGGATCGCGGACCTCGAAGGCGGAGTCCACGCCGTGCTCACCGCCTCGGGGCAGTCGGCGGAATTCCTCTCCATCACCAACATCGCCGGTGCCGGTGACCACGTGGTGGCCAGCTCGAGCCTCTACGGCGGCACCTACAACCTGCTCGATGTGACCCTGCGCAAGCTCGGCATCGAGACCACGTTCGTCGACGTCGACGACCACGAAGCGTGGAAGAACGCGGTTCAGGACAACACGAAGCTCTTCTTCGCCGAGGTCGTCTCCAACCCTCGTTCGGACGTCCTCGACATCGAGGCGGTCTCGACCATCGCCCACGAAGCCGGCGTCCCCCTCATCGTCGACAACACCCTGGCCAGCCCCTACCTCGTGCGTCCGATCGAATACGGCGCCGATGTGGTGGTGCACTCGGCCACGAAGTACCTCGGCGGCCACGGCAGCTCGATCGCCGGAGTCGTCGTCGACGGCGGAACCTTCGACTACGGCACCGATGCCGAGAAGTTCCCCGGCTTCAACACCCCCGATGACTCCTACAACGGACTTGTCTACGCCCGTGACCTGGGCGCGGATTCGCCCTTCGGCGCGAATGTGTCCTACGGACTCAAGCTGCGGGTCCAGCTTCTGCGCGACCTCGGTCCCGCGGCGAGCCCGTTCAACGCCTTCCTCATCGCCCAGGGACTCGAGACGCTGAGCCTGCGCATCGAACGCCACGTCGAGAACGCCCAGAAGATCGCCGCCTACCTCGAGTCCCACGAGCAGGTCAGCCGCGTCGCCTACGCCGGACTCGAGTCGAGCCCCTGGAACGGACTGGCGAAGAAGTACCTGCCCAACGGCGTCGGATCCGTGCTGGCCTTCGACATCGCCGGCGGCTACGACGCGGCCGTGGCCTTCGTCGACGCCCTCGAGCTGCACTCGCTCGTGGCGAACATCGGCGACGTCCGCTCGCTCGTCATCCACCCGGCCTCGACGACGCACTCGCAGCTGGATGAGGAGGCTCAGGCCGCCGCCGGCGTCAACCCGGCACTGGTGCGCCTGTCCGTGGGCCTCGAAGGCATCGACGACATCATCGCCGACCTCGACAAGGGCTTCGCCGCCGCGGCAGCGAACGCATCCGCCGCAGCCTGAGATGACCACCCAGAGCACCTCCGTCGAGCGGATCCTCGGCTTCGTCACGGACTCCGGACACACGTTCGGCACCGTTGAGGTCGCCTATGAGACCTTCGGCACCCTCAATGCCGACCGCAGCAATGCTGTCCTGGTCGAACACGCATTGACCGGCGACACCCACGTCACCGAATGGTGGCCGGGTGTCGTCGGTCCAGGTGAAGCGATCGACACCGATGAGTACTTCGTGGTGTGTGCGAATTCGCTCGGCGGGTGCTCGGGAACCACCGGTCCGCAGTCGACCTACGATGACGGTCTGCCGTACGGCTCACGCTTCCCAGCGGTGACGATCCGGGATATGGCCCGGCTCGAGCACAATCTCGCCCAGATCCTCGGCATCGATTCCTGGCACGCCGTCATCGGCGGATCCATGGGCGGGGCGAGGGCGCTGGAGTTCGCGCTGCTCGACCGGCGCAAGGTCGGCAAGTGTGCGATCATCGCGGCTCCGGCGTTCTCCGAGGCCGATCAGATCGCCTGGGCGATGATGCAGGAGCGCGCCATCGAACTCGACCCGAACTACTATTCGGGCGACTACACCGCCGTCGGCCGGTTTCCGGCCCAGGGACTCGGTCTGGCCCGGCAGATCGCGCACCTGACCTACCGCAACGATGCCGATCTCAACCTGCGGTTCTCCCGGCGTCTGCAGGACACCGACTACTACGAGGTCTCCTCCTACCTCGACTATCAGGCGAAGAAGCTGATGGGACGCTTCGACCCGCACAGCTACCTGGTGCTGACCAGGGCGCTGCGCGATCACGATGTGCGCACCGGTCGCTCGAACGATCTGCGCACCGCACTGTCCCAGGCCTGCACCGACAATCTCGTCGTCTCGGTCTCCTCGGACCGTCTCTACACTCCGATGCAGGTCGAGCTGCTCGCCCAGAACCTGCCGGGACGCGTGACCCATCAGGTCATCGACTCTCCCGTCGGGCACGACGGGTTTCTCACCGAGGGCGCGAAGATCTCGGCGGCGCTGCGGGAGTTCCTCGCCGCCTGATCCCGGGGCCGCCGGGCTCGAGTCCGCCCGACCACCGGGCTCGACTCCGCCTGAACACCGCCGACAACGAACACCACCGACAAAGGCATCCGGCCGGCATCGCTGTGATCAGCGCTGCCGGCCGGATGCCGTTGCGTGTGGGAAGCCATGCCGCCCTGACGGGAAGCCATGCCGCCCGCCCAGGGGCGGTCTACTTCGCGGCCTTCGCCTTCCGGGCCGGGCCCTTGCCTGCCGATCCCTTGCCCGCTGCTTTTCCCTCGGTCTTCGCGGCAGCCTTGGCGGCCTTGCGCAGCTGCTTCTCCTCGATGGGGAAGTCCTGCTGTGCACGGGCATGCCGGTAGTAGTCGGCGGCCTCGGTCTGACGCTTGGCCTCGATGCCGGTGGCGATCGTCGCTCGACGGTGGACGTCCTCATAGCCGAAGGCATCGACGAGGTCGAGAGCATTCGCCGCGAGCTTCGCACACAGACGGTTGAGCGTCTCGGTCAGCTGGCGGGCACGCAGCATCGGCAGCCGGCCGTACATCAGGTGCCAACCGACGTGCTTCTCGATGAGGGTGAGACCGTAGGTGTCGCGCAGCCGGCGGAAGACCTTGGCCTGATCGGCATCCTCCTGCTCCCGCATCGCCTCGTCGAGGGCCTTCCACTTCTCCAATTCGACATAGGCGCGAGCCATCTCGATGAACTCGTGCTGCTGGGAGTTGAACAGCTCCGCGGCATCGGCCGTCGACATCTTCGTGGCCGGGCGCAGCGCCTGGGCCAGGCCGGAGACCATGACCTCGAGTCGGGTTTCGAGCAGCGAACGCTGCAGGCGGCCCGACCGGATCCGCTTGTCGCTGAGATTGCGGGTGAAGACGTCGGAGATCGCTAGGCCGGCATTGGCCAGACCCGTGCGGTAGAGCGTGTGCTCGGCCGCCTGGGTGCCGATGAAGCGGGCAGCGCCCCCGACGTCGAGGTGCGCGAACTCCTTGGCGTAGTCGCCGAGGATGCGCTTGCCCACGAGCTGCAGCAGCACCGTGTTGTCGCCTTCGAAGGTGGCGTAGACGTCCAGATCGGCACGCAGCCCGACGAGGCGGTTCTCGGCCATGAATCCGGCACCGCCGCAGGCCTCCCGGCATTCCTGGATGACGTCGAGGGCCATCCAGGTCGAGTCGGCCTTGAAACCGGCCGCGCGCGTCTCGAGCAGCGCCCGGTTCTCTTCGGAGTCATCGGACCCGGAGAAGACCTCTTCGAAGGAGGTCAGCAGCTTCTCGTGTGCCAGCGCCGAGGCATAGACCTCGGCGATCGCTGGCATCAGGCGACGCTGGTGCTGCTGATAGTCCAGCAGCGTGGTCTCGTGGATGTCGGAGACGGAGTTGAACTGCTTGCGTTCGAGTCCGTAGCGCACCGCGATGTCGAGGGCGATCTTCGAGGCGACGATGGAGGCGCCGTCGAGCGAGACGCGGCCCTGGACCAGGGTGCCGAGCATCGTGAAGAACCGGCGGCCCGGGGACTCGATGGGGGAGGAATAGGTTCCCTCCGCGGTGACGGCACCGTAGCGGTTGAGCAGGTTCGCACGCGGGACGCGGACCTCATCGAAGGCGATGCGGCCGTTGTCGACGCCCTTGAGCCCGCCCTTGAAGGCATCGTCTTCGATGCTCACACCGGACACCGGCTCTCCGGCCTCATCGCGGATCGGCACGAGCAGTGCGTGCACCCCGTGGTTGACACCGGCAGTGATCAGCTGGGCGAAGA
This sequence comes from Brevibacterium sp. CCUG 69071, assembly GCF_021023135.1. Taxonomy (GTDB): domain Bacteria; phylum Actinomycetota; class Actinomycetes; order Actinomycetales; family Brevibacteriaceae; genus Brevibacterium. The sequence goes on along the minus strand of NZ_PGFV01000001.1, from coordinate 725,521 downwards.
CGACGGCGGCACGCGCATCACGGGCGGCATTGCCGATGTACTCCTTCGTCGCGGCGCGGAAGGGGGTGTGGATGACGAATTCCTCGGCCTCGGGATCGTAGGTGGCCGTGGTCGCGACGGAGGCGACATCGGAGCCGTGCCCGATCTCGGTCATCGCGAAGGAGCCGAGCAGCTTGCCCTGCTGCGCGTCGACCAGCCACTTCTCGTGCTGCTCGGAATCGCCGAGGTGGAGGATCGCTCCGCCGAAGAGCCCGAACTGCACCCCGGCCTTGATCTGCAGGCTGGGGGAGGCGGTGACGGTCTCCTCGAAGCCGGCGACGTTCGTCGCATGTTCGTTGCGACCGCCCATCTCCGGGGGCAGGCTGACCATCGGCAGGCCCGTGTCGGCCATGAGGCCGACCCCGGTCAGCGTCCGCGCCCGCGTGGTCTCGAGATCGTCGGCGGGATCCTCGTGGGTGATCGACTCGTGTGCAAGCTCGCGGCCCCTGCGCCGGGCGGCCGCCCAGCGACCGTCGAGCACGGAGTTGATGGCCTGCGGATCGAGATTCAGCTTCATTCTTCTACTCCTAGTTGTGCGGGCAGTGATGCCCAGAGCCAATGGCTGATGAGGGTGGCGAAGTCCTCGGGACGGTCCGGATCCGCCAGCCAACTCTCGGTGGCGGCCCTGACGAAGCCGATCGCTCCCGCCGCCCACAGCCGTGCGGGTTCGCCGTCGAGTTCGAGGCGATCGGCGAGCAGGGAGGCGATCGAATTGAAGAAGCCGCCGGTCTCCGCCGGAGCGAAGCGATTGACCGCCGTATCGCAGAAGCGATAGACGGACGGGGAATCGGCGGCGAGGGTGACGAAGGCGCGGATCATCTTCGTCAGCGCTTCATGCGCCGAGGCGGCCGTGGCGTCATCGAGAGAGCGGCCGATGACGTCCATCGCCCATTCCCCCATGGCCGCCTGCAGTCCCGCACGGTCAGTGAAATACCGGTAGAGCACCGACTTCGTCGTGCCCGAGTATTCCGAGATCTGATCCATGGAGAGCTCGTCGCCGTGTTCGTCGACGACATGCCGGACGGCCCGCAGCAGCTCGCGGCGTCTCTGGTCGCGATGCTGCTGCCACCGAGTCGAGCGGCCGTCTGTGAGCGATTTCATGTGACAGACGGTATCAGGTACTGTCGGTAACAGTTAAATCCACGACACGGAGGTGCACATGTCCACACCCACCCAGCGCGCCGTCATCCTCGGCGGCAACCGCATACCGTTCGCGCGGTCGAACAAGCAGTACTCCAAGGCCAGCAACCTCGACATGCTCACATCCGCCCTCGATGGGCTCGTGGCTCGCTTCGGCCTGGCCGGAGAGGCCATCGGCGAGGTCGCCGGAGGTGCCGTCCTCAAGCACTCGAAGGACTTCAACCTCACGCGTGAGGCCGTGCTCGGCTCGGCTCTCTCGCCGACGACACCGGCATTCGATGTCGGCCAGGCCTGCGCGACCGGGCTCGAGACCGTCGTCAGCCTCAACAACAAGATCAACGCCGGACAGCTCGAGTCCGGCATCGCCTCCGGCGTCGATTCGGCCTCGGACGCACCGATCGTGATCAACGATTCGATGCGAGAGATCCTGCTCGAACTCTCCCGCGCCAAGACGATGACCCAGCGCGCCAAGATCGCCGCCCAGATCCGTCCCGCCTACCTCGCCCCGCAGGCCCCGTCGACCGGTGAGCCGCGGACGGGCCTGAGCATGGGCGAACACCAGGCGATCACCACCGCGGAGTGGAAGATCAGCCGTGAGGCCCAGGACGAACTGGCACTGGCCTCGCATCAGAACCTCGCCCGAGCCTGGGACGAGGGCTTCTTCGACGATCTCGTCACCCCGTACCTCGGGGTCAGTCGGGATACGAACATGCGGGCCGACTCCACACTGGAGTCCCTGGCCAAACTCTCCCCGGTGTTCGGACGCAAGCTGGACGCCGAGGCGACGATGACGGCCGGCAACTCGACCCCGCTGACCGACGGCGCCTCCTCGGTCCTGCTCGGCAGCGAGGACTGGGCGCGTGACCGCGGCTTCACGCCGCTGGCCCGCCTCGTCGACGCCGAGGCCGGAGCCGTGGACTTCGTCGACGGCGCCGAAGGTCTGCTCATGGCACCCGCCTACGCCGTGCCGCGTCTCCTGGCCCGCAACGGCCTGACCTTCGCCGACTTCGATGTCTTCGAGATCCACGAGGCCTTCGCCTCGACCGTGCTCAGCCACCTCGCGGCCTGGGAGTCCGAAGAGTTCTGCCGCGACAAGGTCGGCCTCGACGGCGCCCTGGGCACGATCGACCGGACGAAGCTCAACCCCCTCGGCTCCAGCCTGGCGGCCGGGCACCCCTTCGCAGCGACCGGCGGACGCATCATCGCCTCGACCGCGAAGTACCTCAAGACCACCGGCAAGAAGCGGTCGCTGGTCTCGATCTGCGCCGCAGGCGGCCAGGGACTCACCGCGATTGTGGAGGCAGCATGAACGACACCTATCTCAACCTCGTCAACGGTCCGCTCAAGCAGGTCGCCAAGTCGCTCGGCCTGCCCCAGCCGGTGCCGCTCCAGCGCTTCGCCTCGACCCCGGAGAGCTACCGGTCCAAGCCCGTCCTCGTCCTCGGCTCCGGTCCGGACGCGCAGGGGCTTGCCGATCTTCTGCTCGCCAACGGACTCGAGGTGCGTCGCCATGCGAACTCCGGTGAATCGCTGCGGGCGATCATCGCCGTCCTCGACGATGCCTCTGCCCCCACCGATCTCTCGGCCACTGTCCTCGAGGTCGGAGCCGCCCTGCGTTCGCTGGCCAAATGCGGTCGCGTGATCACCATCTCGACGGCCCCGAACCCGGCGCAGCAGAGCCCCGAACGCGCCGCCGCCACACAGGGCATCACCGGTCTGACCCGGTCGCTGGCCCACGAGATGCGCGCCGGGTCCACGGCCAACGGCATCCTCCTCGACGGTGTCGACCTGCAGGCGCCCTCGGTCGCTGCGGCCCTGTGGTTCCTGCTCTCGGGCAAGTCGGCCTACGTCTCCGGACAGTTCATCACCGTCTCCTCCACGGCCGGGGACGCTCTGAGCCTGGAGGAGTTCATGTCCACCGGTCAGGCCGGGCCGCTGGCCGGTCGCACCGCGGTGGTCACCGGAGCCGCCCGCGGCATCGGTGCGGCGATCGCCCGCAACCTCGCCCGCGACGGCGCAAGCATCATCGGTGTCGACATGCCCCAGGCCGGACAGGCCCTGGCCGAGGTGATGAATGAGGTCGGGGGCAGGTCGCTGCAGCTCGACATCACCGCCGACACCGCCGCCGAATCCATCGCCGAGGCGGTCGGCGGCACCGTCGACATCCTCGTCCACAACGCCGGCATCACGCGCGACAAGATGCTCGCGAACATGGACGCCTCACGGTGGGATTCGGTGATCGCGGTCAACATCGCCTCCCAGGCGAGGATCAACGCCGAACTGAGCCGGCGCGGCCTCTTCGCCGAGGGCGCGCAGGTCGTGTCTCTGGCCTCGACCTCGGGCATCGCCGGCAACCGCGGACAGACGAACTACGCGACCTCGAAAGCCGGGGTCATCGGACTCACGGCCGCCTCGGCGCAGGACTTCGCCGAGCGCGGCGGGTCGATCAATGCCGTCGCCCCGGGATTCATCGAAACCGATATGACCGCGAAGATGCCGACCCTGACCCGGCAGGTCGCCCGCCGGCTCTCGAGCCTGCAGCAGGGCGGTCAGCCCATCGACGTGGCCGAGACCATCGGCTTCCTCGCCTCGGCGGGGGCGCGGGGAATCAACGGGTCGACGCTGCGCGTGTGCGGCCAGAACATGGTAGGTGCCTGATGGCCAAGGATTCGATGCTCCCGATCTACGCGAAGGCCGTGCTCAAGGCGCTGCCGATCGGTCCGAAGACTGGCCCCGAGCTGCCCACCCGGTCACTCGACCGGAGCATGCCGATCGAGGCTGAGGCCTATGCCGGTTTCACGAGTGTCGTCGGGGCACCGCTGCGCGACGCCGTCCACCCCGGCTACCTCCACGTGCTCGCCTTCCCGCTGAGCATGCAGCTGCTCAGCGACCCCGAGGTGCCCGTGCCGATGCTCGGCATGGTCCACATCCACAACGCCATCGACGTTCTCCGCCCGGTGCACATCGGTGAGGTCGTAGACTTCCACGTCGAACTCGGCGGCCCCTTCGAACACACGAAGGGCACAACGATCGAAGTCCTCGTCGAGGCGAAGGTCGAGGGCGAGACGGTGATGCGTGAGACCACGACCTACCTCGCCAAGGGTCGGAAGCTGGTCGGTGCCGAGGCGAAGGCGCAGATTCCGCACGCGAACTTCACCGCCCCGCAGGCAACGGCCCTGTGGCGGCTCGACCCGATCATCGGGCAGCGCTACGCCCGGGCCTCGGGGGACTACAATCCGATCCACATCAGCGGACTGGCCGCGAAGGGATTCGGCTTCCCGCGGCTGATCGCCCACGGCATGTACAGCGCCTCGCGGGCCCTGGCCGCCGTGGATCCCCGGCTCGAGGCCTACCGCTGGGAGGTGTCCTTCGCCAAGCCCATCCTGCTGCCGTCGACGGTCGGATTCGCGATTACCGAGGGGCGCCGGCACGCGGCGGCGGACTTCGCCGTATTCGACCTCAGATCGGGCAAACCGCACGTGCTCTCAGCAGTCACGGAGCTGCCTGACTGAGGGTGTGAGTGCGGTGCATCACAATTGCCCGAATTGATTTTGCACCACCCGAAACCGCGTGTAAAGTAATCTCTGTTGCCAGCGCGGGTGGCGGAATTGGTAGACGCGCTAGCTTGAGGTGCTAGTGCCCAACTTATCGGGCGTGGGGGTTCAAGTCCCCCTCCGCGCACAGAGGAAATGGCCTCCGGATCTGATCCGGGGGCCATTTCTCATTCCCGGATACGGGTTCGCACGAGGGTGATATACCGTGGATCTCATCAGCCACTTGAGAACCAGCCGACGGGAGACACCGTGTTTGATTTCAGCGCCGCCGAGTCCGAGGTCACGGACCTGTGCCAGCAGCTCATCCGCATCGACACCCAGAACTGGGGCGGCAACAAGGCCAACCCGGAGCTTCCCGCGGCCGAACTCATCGCCTCCTGGTTCGCCGAGGTGGGCCTGAAGTCCGAGATCGTCGAATCCTCCCCGGGACGCGCCAACCTCGTCGCCCGGGTCAAGGGCAGTGACCCGGAGGCTCCCGCCCTCGTCGTCCACGGCCACACCGATGTGGTGCCGGCAGCCGCCGAGGACTGGAGCGTCGACCCCTTCGGCGGCGTCATCAAGGACGGACTGCTGTGGGGCCGCGGGGCCGTGGACATGAAGGACATGGACGCGATGATCATCGCCGCCGTGCGCCAGATGCTCCGCGAAGGACAGCAGCCTCGGCGTGATCTCATCATCGCCTTCTTCGCCGACGAAGAGGCCGGCGGCAACTACGGTGCCCGGCACATGGTGCGCAACCGTCCGGAGCTCTTCTCCGGAGCCACCGAGGCGATCTCCGAGGTGGGCGGGTACTCCGTCGACATCCGCGGGCAGCGCATCTACCTCATCCAGACCGCTGAGAAGGGACTGGCCTGGCTCAATCTCGTCGCCCACGGCACCGCCGGCCACGGTTCGCAGCGCAACGACGACAACCCCGTCACCCGTCTCGCCGCCGCGATCTCACGCATCGGGTCCTATCCCTGGCCGCAGGAGATCCCCGTCGCCACCAGGCAGCTGCTCGAAGGGGTCTCCGAGCTCACCGGCATCGAGTTCACCGCCGAGACGATCCCGCAGCTGCTGGCCGAACTCGGTTCGGTCGAGAAGTTCGTCGCCCCAACCCTGCAGAACACCTCGAACCCCTCGTTCCTGGGCGCCGGGTACAAGCACAACGTCATCCCGGGCACCGCCACCGCCTACGTCGACTGCCGGACTCTGCCGGGCCAGCACGAGGACGTCATGCTCAAGCTCAAGGAACTCGCGGGGGAGGGCATCGACATCACCCCGGAGGACGAGGGGGAGGCGCTCGAGGCGCCCTTCGACACTCCGCTGGTGGCGCAGATGCGCACCAGCCTGCTCGCTGACGACCCGAGCGCCATGGTCCTGCCCTACACGCTCTCCGGAGGCACCGACAACAAGTCGATGGCCGAACTCGGCATCACCGGCTACGGCTTCGCCCCGCTGCAGCTGAGCGGTGATCTCGACTTCCCGGCGATGTTCCACGGTGTCGACGAACGCGTTCCGATCTCCGCGCTCAAGTTCGGCACGCGGGTCCTCGGGGACTTCCTGCTGAAGGCATGAGCGTGATGACGATCCCGGCGAGCACCCCGAGGGCGCTGAGGATCGTGGTCGGACTGACCAGCGATCCCGGGATCGGCAGCAGCCAATCGAGCAGCAGCGCCCCTGCCAGGTTGCCGAAGAGTGAGAAGAGGCTGAGCAGAAGCACGCCGAGCCGGGCGACGGTGAGCGCGGTGAAGGCGATGAACAGCACGCCCAAGGCCCCGCCGAGGAGGATCCACCACTGATCGGGCTGCGTCGGGAAGCCGGCCCAGCCGACACCGGCGACCATGATGACCGCGGTCGCCAGGCCGAGCGCGATGAGCCCGACAGTGAAGTTGACGGTGGTCGCGACCACTGCCGAGCCGGTTGCGGCCCTGATCCGACCGTTGCAGGCCTGCTGGGCGGCGGTGAGGCTGCCGGAGGCGAACGGCAGCAGCGGAGCCCACAGGGGCACGCCCAGGCCGATGCGCTCATGTGCCCCGTAGACGAGTGCGGCGATGACCACGAGCACCCCGAGGATGCGGAGGGCGCTCAGCCGCTGCTTCCCGCCCGGCGGCAGACGGGTGGCATCGACGATGAGGCCGCCGGTGATCTGTCCGGAGACGAAGGCCATGGTGAACATGGCCACGCCCATGACCGGCACCGTCGTGGCCTGGGCGATGACGACGAGACCGCCGCTCAGCCCGCCGAGCAGCATCCACCACGGCAGCGCCCGAGTGCGCAGCAGCCCAAGCAGAGCGATCGCGGCCCTTCGGGACCGAGCCGAGCACAGGAGCACCGCGGAGACGATGAGCAGTCCGGTGACGAATGAGATCAGGGCGGCGAAGACAGCGTGACCGAGCACCGCGCCGAGGAAGCCGTTGGCTCGCCCCTGCAGGGACATGGCCGCACCGGCGATGACGGTGAGGAGACCGGCGCCGAGGACCGGCAGGAGCGAGGGGGAGGGTGCGGTCACGCGCTCGGTGCTCTCAGCGTGTCGAGGCTCAGCTGCTCAGGGTCAGCGGCATGATCTTGCGCCGTAACCATACCGTGCGCACCCCGCCGACCGAGATCCGCGTCCGGGCCAGCTCCCACTTGCCGTATTCGCACTCGTCGTTGAGCTCCTGCAGACTGACCGAGCGCGGGACATCCTTGGAGAAAGAGACCTTCCGAAACTCGTAGGTCATACGTGGCCGCTGACGTTTCATAGGCCCACCCTAGACGATGGTGGGCTAGTCTGGTGGCATGCCCGTCATCGTCCTTCTGCGGCACGGTCTCTCCAGTGCCAACACGGCAGGAATCCTCGCCGGACGCGCCCCCGGCGTGTCGCTGACCGATGAGGGTGTCAACGCCCTCGAAGCCACCCTGCGGATGCTTCCGCAGCGACGGTTCTCCCGACTCCTGCACTCCCCGCTGCACCGGTGCGAACAGACCGCGGAATTCGCGCAGCGGGCCGCCGAGTTCGACTCCGTCGAGGTCAGCGAGGACATCATCGAACTCGACTACGGCGACTGGACCGGGCGGTCGCTCAAGGAACTCGCCGCAGAGCCTTTGTGGAAGACGGTCCTCGAGCGTGCATCGCAGGCGCGGTTCCCGGGAGGGGAGTCCCTCGCCGAGGCGGCCGAGCGCGCCGTCTCCCGGGTCCGATCGCTCGTCGTCGAGCTTGCTCAGGAGGAACAGCGGGAGAAGGAACAGCGAGAGAAGGACTCCCCGCCGCGGTGGGGGATGCTCGTCTCCCACGGCGACATCATCAAGGCGATCATCGCCGATGCCCTGAACATGCCGCTCGATGACTTCCAGCGCATCGGGGTCGCTCCCGGCTCATTCACCGTCATCGACTATTCGGGTACGCGTCCCGTGCTCACGGCGATGTCGGTGACCGCGGCCGGGCTGGCCGACAGCGGAGCCCCCGGAGGCGGCGGCCTGCGCTGATCGGTCACCCGCGCTGATCGGTCACCCGCGCCGGTCAGGCGGCTGCGAGGACGCCGGTGCCCAGCAGCACGTAGAGGACGATGCCCAGGGCCACTCGGTACCAGACGAAGATCGCGAAGGACTTCGTCTCGACATAGCTGAGGAACCAATGGATGACGAGGAGTCCGAGGCCGAAGGAGATGACCGTGGCCAGAATCGTTGGGCCCCAGCCGAGAACCATGTCGGTGCTGCCGATCGTCTCGTAGACGCCGTAGAACCCGGAGCCGAGGACGGCGGGAATCGCGAGCAGGAACGAATAGCGGGCAGCGGCGGGCCGGGAGAAGCCCATGAACCGACCGGCCATGATCGTGCCGCCGGACCGGGAGACGCCGGGAATGACGGCCAGCGCCTGGGCGAGGCCGTAGAGGATGCCCTGGCCCCACTTCATATCGTTAAGCGTCAGCTGCTTCTTGCCGACCCAGTCGGCGAGGCCGATGATGAGGCCGAAGACGATGAGCATGGTCGCGGTGATCCACAGGCTGCGCAGCGCACCTTCGATGTAGTCCTGGAACAGCAGACCGATGACGACGATCGGGATCGAACCGACGATGATGAGCCAACCGAGGCGGACCTCGGGATCCTTGCGATCATGACGTCCCACCAGCGCCTTGCACCACTTGCCGATGATCGAGACGATGTCACGCCAGAAGTAGACGACGACGGCCGCCTCGGTGCCGATCTGGATGATGGCGGTGAAGAAGGCGCCCGGATCCGAGCCCGGCAGCATCAGCTCACCGACGATGCGCACATGCGCCGAGGACGAAATGGGAAGGAATTCCGTCAGCGCCTGCACGATTCCGAGCACAGCGGCGACCAGCCAGTCGTACATACGACTCCTTGAAAAAGGGGGATGGGAACGAAACCACGGTAGCCGCCACATCGGGTAACCTCAACAATCATGAAGATGCAGCGCCTCGGCACCACCGGCCTCGACGTCAGCGAAGTGGGTCTCGGGACCTTCGAATGGGGTCACCGGGTCGATTCCGTCGTCGCCCAGCGCCTCCTCGACGACTATGTCCTCGCTGGTGGCAACCTCGTCGAGCTGCCGAGTTCGGGCCGCCATGCTGCGGCTGTGCTGGCTCAGCTGAGTCTTCCCGAAGAGCTGCTGGTGATGGCTCGGGTCGGCGTGTCCATGAGTGAATCATCCCACATCGAGGTCGGTCTCGGTCGGGCGCGGATCCTCGATCAGGTCGACGCTCTGCTGAGCACCACGGGTCGCGGCCACATCGACGTGCTCATCCTCGACGTCTTCGATGCCGAGGTCGATCGGGCGGAGACCGCCTCGGCGATCGACACCCTGCTCACCCTCGGCAAGATCCGCTACGTCGGAGTCTCCCACCATGCCGGTTGGGAGCTCTCGGAGATGCGCGGGGCCGGGATTCCGATCGCCTGCGCGATCGCCGAATACTCTCTGCTCAACCGCGAGGCCGAGGACGAGCTCCTGCCTGCCGCACGCTACGGCGGGGTCAGCCTCATCGCCGGAGCTGGTCTGGGCAGGGGAGTGCTCAGCGACAAGTATCGGCGCGGCACTCCGCAGGACTCTCGCCTCGCCGGGGAGCTGAGCGACTACGTCGCGGCCTACCTGGATGAACCCTCGACACGGGTGCTCTCCGGTGTGCGCAAGGCCGCTGCGGCCTTGGGAGTCTCGACCACGGACATCGCTCTGGCCTTCAACCGCCACCAGGGGATCGCCTGTTCACTGGTCTCGGCACGCACCCCGGAGCAGCTAGCCGAACTCACCGGTGACGTAATCGAGCTCGAACCAGAGATCGCCGAGGTCCTCGAACAAATCTCCTGAGGTGCCGGCCGGGTCAGGTGCCGGTCGGATCAGACGCCGTTCAGGTCAGGCTTCAGGCGTCCTCATCGTCCTCAGCGAGCTCGAATTCTTCGTCGAGCCCACTCTCATCGTCGTCCTTCGCGTCCTCGACATCGTCGAAGAGCTCGAAGGGTGTGACCTCGTCGAATGCGGTGTAGATCGCGTCTTCGTAGATTTCGAAGGCATCGGCCAAGGCCATGTAAGCGGCTTCGACTCGCGGATCTTGGTCTCCATTGCGGTGTGCGGATGCGGCGTAGTGTTCCCTCACTGCTTCGAGGAACGCATCCAGGGCCTCACGAGGATCAGTGCTCATAACTCAAATGTATCCCAGGCGGGACCGACATGTAAGGGTTTGAACTAGGCTAAAGGCATGGCAGCTTTGTACGACCACCCCACACCGGAACGATTCGTCGTCGGCACGATCGGACTGCCCGGAGAACGCACCTTCCTCCTCCAGGCCAAGTCGGGATCGGCGCTGACCACGGTGGTCGTCGAGAAGGAGCAGGTGGAGATCCTCGCCGACCGCATCACCGAACTCCTCGACATGGTCATGATCAAGGACCCCGCCGCTCGCGTGCCCCAGACCGCGCTCGACGAGCGCATCGACAACGCCGGCCTCAACGTGCCCATCGAACCGGAGTTCCGGGTCGGAACCATGAGCCTGGGCTGGGACACCGTGGCCCATGAACTCGTCGTCGAATGTTTCGAACTCACCGAGGAGGATGCGCAGGCGGGGACTTCGGCCGATCCCGATGACGATGAGGTCGAACGCGATGTGCTCCGCATCGTCCTCGACGCCGCCGGTGCCCGTGAGTTCTCGCGCCGCGGCGAACAGGTCGTCAATGCCGGCCGCGGAGACTGCCCGTTCTGTTCGCTCCCGCTCGAGCCCGACGGCCACCTCTGCCCCCGGGCCAACGGCATTCCCCGCGGCTGAGGCGGCATGGACGAATCCTTCCTCGTCACCGCGCTGACCAAGGGCGCCTGCACGGAGATGGGCGTGATCCCGCGGGCGAGCAACGACACCCGGCTGATGGTCGTCGAATACGAGGGCCGCGTCCTCAAGGCCGTGTACAAACCGATCTCCGGAGAACGACCGCTCCACGACTTCCCCTCCGGCACCCTGGCGCTGCGGGAGACCGCCGCCCATCGACTCAGCGCCCACCTCGGACTCGATGTCATTCCACCGACGGTTCTGCGCGAGGACCTGCCCGCCGGGACGGGATCGCTGCAGGCCTATGTCGAGGACGCCGGCGGTGCGGACCCGGTGGCGCTGAGCGCGGTTGATGCGATCCCGAACGACTACGCTCCGATGTTCGCCCTGCGCACCGAGGACGGTCGGGACCTCGTCCTCTCCCACACCACCTCGGCGCCGCTGCGGGCACTGTCGTTCTTCGACCTGTTGGCCAACAACGCCGACCGCAAGGCCGGGCACGTCATCACCGGTGCCTGCCTGCCCAGCCTCGCTGACACCGATATCGCCACCCGCGGCATCGACAACGGGCTGACCTTCCACCCGGAGGAGAAGCTGCGGACCGTGCTGTGGGGTTTCTCTCACTCCTCCTTCCAAGTCGAGGAGCTCGATGCCCTCGCGGAGGTGGCCGAGATGTCTGCGGGTCTGCGCGGCGTCCTCGACGACTGTCTGGCCGCGACCGAGATCACGGCCCTGTCCGCCCGAGCCGAGGCCCTGGCCGAGGACGGATTCTTCCCGGAGCCACCCGAGGATCGCACGGCGATTCCCTGGCCGCCGATCTGAGCTCGTCTCGGCGGACCCTGCCGGAGGTGCCGTTGCCGAAGGACTCGGTTAGGCTGGTCTGCGTGAAGTCATGGTCCGAACCTCAACTGCCCCGCCTCACCAGCTCCGGCAAGGCGCCGACGGTCTTCGATACCGCCGCCAGAAGCCCACGTAAGCTCAAGGTGCGTGAGCGCTCGGCGGCCCTCTACGTCTGCGGGATCACCCCCTACGACGCCACCCATCTCGGCCACGCGGCCACCTATGTCGCCTTCGACCTGCTCAACCGGGTGTGGCGCGATGCCGACATCGACGTCGTCTACGCGCAGAACACCACCGATGTCGACGATCCGCTGCTCGAGCGGGCCGACTCGACCGGGGTCGACTGGCGGGAGCTCGCCGAGACTCAGATCGAACTGTTCCGGCAGGACATGCAGGCGCTGCGGGTGATTCCGCCGCAGAGCTTCATCGGAGTCGTCGAATCGGTTCCGCAGATCGTGCGGGCAGTTGAAGATCTCGTCGCCTCCGGTGCGGCCTACACCTTGGACAACGGCGACGTCTACTACCGGGTCTCGACGCCCATCCAGCCGCCCTTCGGCAGCGTCAGCCATGACGACAGGTCGACGATGCAGAGGCTCTCGGCCGAACGCGGGGGAGACCCCGAGACCCCCGGCAAGGACAATCCGATCGATCCGCTGCTGTGGCGGGCCGAGCGCCCGGGCGAACCCGCCTGGGACGGCGGCAGCCTCGGCCGGGGCCGACCCGGCTGGCACATCGAGTGCACGGTCATCTCCGAGGAATACGCCGGCATGCCCGTGGATGTGCAGGGCGGCGGCAGCGACCTCGTCTTCCCGCACCATGAGATGAGCGCGGCCCACGCCGCGGCCTGGAAGCGGCAGCCGCTGGCCACGACCTATATGCACACCGGCATGGTCGGCTATCAGGGTGAGAAGATGAGCAAGTCGAAGGGCAACCTCGTGCTCGTCTCGAAGCTGCGCGAACAGGGCGTCGACCCGATGGTCATCCGCACCGTGCTGCTGTCGAACCATTACCGCAGCGACTGGAACTACACCGACGATCTGCTCGAGTCCGCCTCCGCCCGCCTGCGGGCCTGGAAGCATGCCGCGCGGTGTGAGTCGGAATGCAGGGAAGGCCTGCGCGGCCACATCATCGGACTGCTGCGCGAGTCATTGGCCGATGATCTCGACAGTCCTCGCGCCTTGGGCATCCTCGACGAATGGGCCGAGCACTATGCCGATTCGGAGCCGACCGAGACTGCGCCGGTCAGCGGCGATCGCGTCGCCGACGCCGTCGATGCGCTGCTCGGCATCGCCCTGACCGACTGAGCCTGTTACTCACCGGCTGCGGTTACTTCTCTCGGCCGCGTTTGCGCAGATAGCGTTCGAACTCGGCGGCGATGGCGTCGCCGCTGGCCTCGGGCAGATCGGCCGAGTCATTGAGCTCCTCGAGCCCTTTGACCATCTCCACGAGGTGCGGATTGAGCGCGACGAGCTTATCGGCGCCGAGCTCCCAGGCCCGGGACTCCTCCTCGAGGACGGGAATGTCGATCTCGATTCCCGTGCACCGCTCGACGGCGTTGGCCAGGGACAGCTCCGCCTTCGGTGAGGGCGAATCCGTGAGATAGTCCGGCACGCCCACCCACAGGTTGATCGCCCGCAGACCTCGCCACCGGCATTCGACGCCGAGGAGGCCGAGGATGCCGATCGGACCGGCGTAGCCGTTGACGTCGATGCCGAGCTCCTCGGCCACGACCGGGTCCTCCGTGTTCGCGACCACCGGCATCGGCCGGGTGTGCGGGATCTCGGCATGCAGGCCGCCGAGGAGGACGACCGAATCCTCGGGCCCAACCTGGGTGAGGATGAGGGAGAGGAATTCGCGCCACTTCAGGCCGGGTTCGTGGCCCTGGATGACGGTGATCGGGATGCCCGCATTCTCTCCGCGGTGGACCTCGACTCCGGGCCAGGCGATCGAAGCTCGTCCGTCCTCGTCGCGGATGATCTCCGGTTCGGAGAAGCGGAACTCGTAGAAGCCGTCCGTGTCCAAGATCTCACTGTCGTGGAGGTTCCAGACTTCGATGAGATCCTTGACCAGTGAACTCGCGGCCTCGGAAGCATCGGCGTCCTGCCCCTCGAAGGCGATGAAGACGAGTGAGGCGCCACCCGTTGGAAGAAAACTCATGATTCAAGATTACGCTGGAAACATGACGAACCCAGCCGCAGTCCTATGGGACATGGACGGAACCCTGGTCGATACGGAACCGTATTGGATCAGGTCCGAAACCGAACTGATGCACGCGCACGGAATCTCCTGGAGCGAGGAGCAGGGACTGGAATTCGTCGGCAACGACCTGCGCACCTCGGCGCGGATGATGCAGGAGGCCGGCCTCGAACTCCCGGTCCCGGAGATCGTGGAGACGCTCATCGATTCGGTCATCGCCCTCATCGAGGAAGCGGTGCCCTTCCGGCCGGGAGCTCTCGAACTTCTCGCAGCCCTGCGCGCCGAGGACGTCCCCTGTGTGATGGTCACGATGTCCTACCGCAGGCTCGCCGAGGCGGTCATCGCCGCCTGCCCCGCCGGCAGCTTCGCCGGTCTGATCTCCGGCGACGAGGTCGATGCCGGCAAACCCGATCCCGAGCCCTATCTCAAGGGCGCGGCCCTGCTGGGACTCGACCCCGCTGACTGTGTGGCGATCGAGGATTCGAAGCCCGGTCTGGCCAGCGCCGAGGCGGCCGGGACGATCGCGATCGGCGTTCCCCACCTCGTGGAGCTCGAGGATCGGCCCGGCCGGATCCTGTGGGAGGGCCTGCACGGTCGCGGACTCGACGATCTGCGGGAGCTCACTGCCCGGCAGTCCGCCTGACCCGAGGTGCGGGATCTCGCAGGTCCCTGCGCGCCCGCCGGACGCGGCTCAGGCGCCGACGATCTCGGTGATCTCCGGAGTCGGCGGCGCGGCGTTGCCCCAGGCCGGACACAGGGGTTTGAAGGTGCACCAATTGCACAGCGGTGACTTCCGCGGCCGCCACCGGTCGGTCTGCGCAGCGGCGACGATATCCTTCCAGATCGCGTCGATCTCGAACTGCGTCGCCTCGATGTCAGCCATCGTGGGATGGGACTTGAGCACGCTGCGCGAACCCAGATACATCAGCTGCAGGGTGTGCACGAGCTCACCGGTGAGCCGATACTCGACGAGGGCGTAGAAGCCCATCTGGAACTTCGCCTCCCGCCCGTACTGCGGTTTCGGCTGCTTGCCGGTCTTGTAGTCGACGAGGCGCTTCTCCCCGCCTGGCGCCACGTCGATGCGATCGATGAAGCCGCGCAGCTCGAGACCGCTGTCCAAGGTGGTGCGGACGAACTTCTCCGTCTCATCCGGTTCGAGGTGCTCGGGAAATTCGAGCGTGAAGTAGGCGTCGAGGAGCTTCCGCGCCGAGGTGAAGAACTCCGCCTGCTCGGCCTCTGTGGTGAAGATCTCAAGCACCTCGGGGTCCTTGTCCACGAGCTCGGTCCACGCGGGCATGAGCAGAGACTGGGCATGGTCGGTGGTGCGCTGTTCGGCAGGGGCCGTGAACAGCTTCTCGAGCACAGAGTGGACGACGGTGCCCCGAAAGGCGGCCTGGGAGGGCGGCTCCGGAAGCTTGTCGATGCTGCGGAACCGGAACTTCAGGGGGCACTGGATGAAGTCATTGGCCCGAGAGGGCGAGAGACTGGTGAGCACGGCCATGTCACCACTGTAACGACTCACACTGACACGACAACGACTTGATTGCGTCCGCCGCGTCGACCAGCGGCGGAGCCCGTCTCGCTGTTAGGCTGAGAACCCCCGACCCCCAAGCAGAGGAATTCCTTCGATGGCTGCGAAAAGTCACCAGATCGGTGCGTCCTCCGGCGTGCGCCTGGGGACTGTTCTCGGCGCCCCGGTGATCCTCGCCTGGTCCTGGTTTCTCGCCGCCGTGGTCATCACCATTCTCTTCACTCCGTGGCTGAACACGGTGCGTCCGGACCTGGGCGTCGGAGCCTGGTTCGTGGCCTTCGCCTATGCGGTCCTCCTCTTCGCCTCGGTGTTCCTCCACGAACTCGCCCACGGCGTCGCCGGACAATTCTACGGGCAGAAGGTCGCAGCCATCGAGCTCAACATCTGGGGCGGCTTCACCCGGTTCGAACCGCAGGTCGACAACCCGCGCGACAAGGCCGCGACGACGAGCTTCGTCATCTCCATCGTCGGGCCCATCGTCAACATCGTCCTCGCCCTGCTGGGATGGTGGTGCCTGAGCGCGGTCAGCCCGACCTCGGTGCCGTGGCTGCTGCTCATCGCCGTCACCTTCGCCAATGTCGCCCTCGGCGCGATCAACCTGCTGCCGGGCATCCCTCTCGACGGCGGCTGGGCGCTGCAGGCGATCATGTGGCGCATCACCGGCTCCCAGTACCTCGGCACGATCGTCGCCAGCTGGGTCGGACGCATCATCGCCATCGGCTTCATCGGCTGGTCGGTCATCACCCCGCTGCTGGCCGGCGATCGACCCGACCCGCTGACGGTGGCCTGGATGTCGCTCATCGCGATCATGCTGTGGTTCTCCGCAGGGGATGCGGCCACCCACGCCAAGCGGGCACGGAAGATGGAGACCTACGACCTGTCCCAGGTCATCCAGCCGGCGATCGCCGCGACCTGGGACGCCGATCTCGCCGACACGCTCGACTACGCGAACACGCTGGGCAATGCGAAGGAGCGCACGCTCATCGTCGTCCTCGATCAGAAGGGACTGCCCTACGGGCTCGTGGACCGGCACGCCGCGGCTGGACGGCTCGCCGAGGACCTCTCTCCGGTACCCACCGGTGAGGTCGCCCGACCTCTGGCCGGATGGATCGGCGTGCCCAAGGACATCACCGCCCCGCATCTGCTCGAATCGCTCACCCACCGACCGAAGGCGCAGTTCAGCCTCGTGATGGACGGAAACACCCTCGTCGGCGTCATCGACCTGCAGGAATTCTTCGACGAGCTTCTCGCCGCCTGAACCGGGTGTGCCGAGGCGCTGCCCACCAGCGTAGAGTGGTCACATCATGACTCAGGTAAGCCATACCCAACCTCATCGGGTCCTTCATCCCGGGGAGAAGATCCAACTCACCGACCCCAAGGGACGGATGCACACGATCGTGCTCGGTCCCGGTGAGGTCTTCCACACCCATAAGGGACTCATCAACCACGATGACATCATCGGCCGCACCGAGGGCATCGTCGTCACGAACACCGGGGGAGTGGACTTCCAGGTCTTCCGTCCCCGCTATGAGGACTTCGTGCTGTCGATGCCGCGAGGCGCCGCCGTGGTCTACCCGAAGGACTCCGGACTCATCGTCACCCTCGGCGACATCTTCCCCGGAGCCACCGTCGTCGAAGCCGGCGTCGGCTCGGGTGCCCTGTCGATGGCGCTGCTGCGCGCAGTCGGGCCGACCGGCACCGTCCACTCCTTCGAACTGCGTGAGGAGTTCGCGACCATCGCGGCCGGCAACATCGCCGACTTCTTCGACGGCGAACCCGAGAACTGGTCGGTGACCGTCGGCGACCTCGCCGAGACCCTGCCCCAGGCCTATGAAGCCGGCACCGTCGACCGTGTGGTCCTCGACATGCTCACCCCCTGGAACACCCTCGAAGCGGTCACCGAGGCACTGGCTCCCGGCGGCATCGTCATCGCCTACGTCGCCACCGTCCCGCAGCTCTCCCGCTTCGTCGAGGCCCTGCGCGAGACCGGCAGCTATGCCGAACCGGAGTCGATGGAGGCCATGGTCCGCGGCTGGCACGTGGACGGTCTCGCGGTGCGTCCCGATCACCGGATGATCGCCCACACCGGGTTCCTCATCATCGCCCGCCGGATGGCACCGGGGGTGACGCCTCTGGAGAAGAAGAAGCGCCCCCAAGGAGCGACCGCCGCGGCCGAGGACGTCGCCGCCTGGACCGAACCCGAAGTCACCGAGGCCGCCGTCGGCGCTCGAGTCGCACATGGGAAGAAGCTGCGTCGCGTGATGCGCGAGGCAGGCAAACGCTTGGAACGCACACAGCCGACCCCCGGGTCGAAGGAGGACCAATGACCGAGACCGAGACCACCACCGAGGTCAAGCGTCTGCGCGAAGACACGGCCTCACTGCGCCAACAGCTCTACAGCGCCGGCAAACGCAACGAGGCGCTGTCGAAGACCCTGCGCACCGCCCGCGACGAACTCGGACGGATCAAGGAAGAGGCCCGTCGGCTGACCGAACCCCCGAACAACTGGGGCACGCTGGTCGCCGTCGATGACAAGGGTCTGGCCGCCGACGTCATCGTCGGCGGACGTCGGATGCGCGTCGCGATCGGCCCCGAGGTCGAACCTGCCAAGCTGCTCGCCGGTGCCGATGTGCTCCTGTCCGAAGGACTCGTCATCATCGGCACGGGGGAGTTCCCGCCCGTGGGGTCGGTCGTCAACGTCCGCGAGTTCGTCGACGACACCCGGATCCTCGTCGGTGCGCCCGGCGATGACGAACAGGTCTTCGTCCTCGCCGACTCCCTCGTCGGTGCGAGCCTGCGCGTCGGCGATGCCGTCGTCGTCGACACCCGCACGCACTACGCCCTGCAGGTCGTCGAGAAGCCCGAGGTGTCCTCGCTGCTGCTCGAAGAGGTCCCGGACATCACGTACTCCGACATCGGAGGCCTGGCCGACCAGATCGGTCAGATCAAGGATGCCGTGGAGCTGCCCTTCGAACACCCCGAGCTCTACACCGAGCACGGACTCAAACCGCCCAAGGGCATCCTCCTCTACGGACCTCCCGGCTGCGGCAAGACGCTCATCGCCAAGGCGGTCGCGAATTCCCTGGCCGACCGGACCGGTTCCGAGCAGTCCCACAAGACCTTCTTCCTCAACATCAAAGGTCCCGAGCTGCTCGACAAATACGTCGGCGAGACCGAACGTCAGCTGCGTCTGATCTTCGCCCGCGCCCGCGAGAAGGCCTCGGCAGGCTTCCCCGTGGTCGTCTTCTTCGACGAGATGGAGTCCCTGTTCCGGACCCGCGGCACCGGCAAGTCCTCCGATGTGGAGACGACGATCGTGCCCCAGCTGCTGACCGAGATCGACGGCGTCGAACAGCTCGACAACGTCATCGTCATCGGCGCCTCGAACCGTGAGGACCTCATCGATCCCGCGATCCTGCGTCCCGGTCGCCTGGACGTCAAGATCCGCATCGAACGGCCCGACGCCGAGGCCGCGCGAGACATCTTCGAGAAGTACCTGACGACCGATCTTCCGCTCCACCCGAGCGTACTCACCGGACACGCCACCGCCGCCGAGGCGGTCGACGCCCTGATCACGCACTGCGTGGAGAGAATGTTCGCCCAGAGCGCGGAGAACGAATTCGTCGAGGTCAGCTATGCCGACGGGTCCAAGGAGATCCTCCACTTCTCGGACTTCGCCTCCGGAGCGATGATCCACAACATCGTCGACCGGGCCAAGAAGTCGGCGATCAAGTGCCTGCTCGAGACCGGGGAGCGCGGTCTGCGCCCCGAACACTTCGACGAGGCCATCGCCGAGGAATTCAGCGAACACGAGGATCTGCCGAACACCACGAACCCTGATGAGTGGGCGCGGATCTCCGGCCGCAAGGGCGAACGGGTGACCCACCTGCGGATGATGCACCTCGACACCACTCGGGGTGCACCCGCGGTGCCCCTGGAGACCGACATCGCCGAGGTGTACCCGAACTCCGACCTCGTGTGAGCCCGGGCTCGACGCGGTACCGGGATCCGCGTGATCCCGGGATCAGCGCACGAGGCTCAGCGGCCGCCTCGGCGCTTCCCGGATCCGCCGGCCACCGCGGTGGCGATGATCCGCCAGCCCACGAGGGTGATGAGGTTGAGGCTCGTGGCAACGATCATGAAGGTCACCGGAATCTCTCCCGGGGTGTCGCCGGCGCCCGTGACGCCGCGCAGCACCAGTCCGATGAGCACGGTGATCGCCCACACGCCGGTGCCCGTGCGCAGGGGCGAGATCGGTCGATCCCAGACGGCGGTGAGCACCCAGGCCGCAAGCAGTCCGAGCAGGAACGGCCACGCCGTGGTCATCAGCCCCTGCGGATCGAAATTGTGAGAATGTGTGTAATGACCGACGATCGTGAACAGGACCACGAGGACGAGGTCGACTGTGAGGGCGATCGGGAGATGGGATTTCTTGGCTGCCACGGCCTCGAGTCTAGTCGTGAGAAGGAGATGAGATGCTCAGCGTCCACCGAGTGATGGGTTCGGAGACCGAGTTCGGCCTCAGCCAACCGGGCAATCCGCGTGCGAATCCGATGCGGGACTCGGCGCGTGTCGTCGACGCCTATGCCGGACCCCGCGGCCTGCGGTCCTCCCAGAACTTCTGGGACTTCGCCACCGAATCGCCCCTGGCCGATGCGCGCGGCTTCTTCATGAACATCGCCGACGCCGATTCCTCGCAGCTCACCCACGTGCCCGCCGAAGACGTCGAGGCCCAGTACCTGGCCAATGTCGTCACCGAGAACGGGGCCCGCTACTACGTCGACCACGCCCACCCCGAATACTCTTCCCCGGAGGTGCTGACCCCCCGCGATCTCGTCGCCTATGACCGGGCCGGGGACCTCGTCGCACTGGCCTCGGTGCGGGCACTGGAGAAGTCCGGGGAACCGGTCAACCTGTACAAGAACAACACGGACTCCAAGGGATCGTCCTACGGCACCCATGAGAACTACCTCGTCGACCGCGGTGTGGACTTCGACGACATCGTCGCCGGCCTCATCCCCTTCTTCGTCACCCGACAGATCCTGTGCGGATCGGGTCGGGTCGGCATCGGCCGGGAAGGGGAGTCCGCGGGCTTCCAGATCTCCTCGCGCGCGGACTTCTTCGAAGCCGAGGTCGGACTCGAGACGACGCTGCGGCGCCCGATCGTCAACACCCGCGACGAACCGCACGCCGACCCCGCGAAGTACCGCAGGCTCCACGTCATCATCGGCGATGCCACGATGGCCGAACCGGCGACCCTCGTCCGGTTCGGGTCGACCTCGCTCGTGCTCGGCCTCATCGAGGCGGGGCTGGCCCCGCGGCTCGAACTCGCCGACCCCCTGCAGGCACTGTGGGACGTCAGCCACGACCTCGACCTCGCCGCCGAGCTGCCGCTGAGCGACGGATCGACGATGACGGCCCTGCAGGTCCAGGAAGCCTATTACTCGGCCTGCGCGCAGCACGCCGGCGACGACGAAGACACCGCCTCGGTGCTCGCGGAATGGCGTCGGTTCCTCGACGGACTGGCCGAAGACCCGCGCAGCCTCGCCGACTCCATCGACTGGGTCGCCAAATGGGTGCTGCTCGAAAGCTACCGTGAGCGCGAAGGCATCGACTGGGATCACCCGAAGCTCGCGCTCGTCGACGTCCAGTACCACGATGTGCGCCCGGAGAAGGGCCTGTTCCACAAGCTCGAGCAGGCGGGCCGGATTCGGCGCCTGACCACCGACGCCGAGGTGGAGGCCGCAGTCACCGCGGCACCGGAAGGCACCCGGGCCTACCTGCGATCCCTTGCGATCACGCGCTTCTCCGCGGACCTGGTGGCCGCCAGCTGGGACTCTCTCGTCCTCAACGCCGGTGACTTCGGGGTCGTGCGCCTGCCGATGAGCGAACCGCTCAAGGGCACTCGCGCCCTGCTCGAGGACCGGCTGTCCGGGATCGAGACCTCCGCAGGCCTGCTCGAGGCACTCGGAGTCGATAGACTGAAGACGAAGAACGACTGAAGGGGACATGATGAGTTCACAGGAGCAGGTGCAGAAGGATCATTCGGCCGGCGGCGGAGAGCCGCCCGTCGACCCGCCCGAGGCCGTGCAGGGACAGATCAACACCCAGAACGTCGATTCCATCCTCGACGAGATCGACGGAGTCCTCGAAACGAACGCTGAGGAGTTCGTCCGCAACTTCGTGCAGAAGGGCGGCCAATGAGATGTCGGGTTTCAGCCCCGCATTTCTGAGTTCGACGAGCAACTCCTTCGTCGAACTCGCCCGCAGCGTCGCCCCCGAGACGCTGCCGATCGGTGAGGGCCGCCACCTGGCCGAGCAGGTGCCGGAGGGCACCACGATCATCTGCTTCCGCACCGCCTCGGGCATCCTCATGGCCGGGGACCGCAGGGCCACGATCGGCAATATGATCGCCTCCCACTCGATGGAGAAGGTCCGGGCGGCCGATGACTTCTCCGTCATCGGCATCGCCGGGACTGCGGGAGTCGCCCTCGACCTCATCCGCCTGTTCCAACTCGAACTCGAACACTACGAGAAGATCGAAGGGGCGCGGCTGTCCCTGCACGGCAAGGCCAACCGTCTGGCCTCGATGCTGCGGGGGAATCTGGGACTGGCGATGCAGGGCCTGACCGTGGTCCCGATGTTCGCCGGCGTCGACGATTCGACCCCGGCCGGTCAGATCTTCAGCTTCGACGTCACCGGCGGCAAATACGAGGAGCACCGCTTCCATGCGATCGGCTCCGGATCCGGCTATGCCCGCGGGGCACTGAAGAAGCTGTGGCAGCCGGCGCTCGACCCCGAGGCGGCTGTGACCGTGGCCGTCGAAGCCCTGTTCGATGCCTCCGATGACGATTCCGCGACCGGGGGACCCGACTTCGTCCGCCGCATCGCCCCGACCATCTGCACCGTCGATCTGGAATCCGGTGTGCAGGAGATCGACACCGCAACGACCCTGGCCGTGGCCGCCGAGGTGGTCGAGCGGCGGACCCGGAAGGCACAGTCATGAGTGAGGATCCGTCATGAGCCAGGCCCCGTTCTACGTCTCACCCGAACAGCTGATGAAGGACCGGGCGGACTTCGCCCGCAAAGGCATCGCCCGCGGCCGCTCCGTCGTCGTCCTCCGCTACGACCAGGGGATTCTGCTGCTCGCGGAGAACCCCTCACCGACCCTGCACAAGATCGCCGAGATCTACGACCGGATCGGCTTCGCCGCGGTCGGCAAATACAACGAGTTCGAGACTCTGCGACAGGCCGGAGTCCGCTACGCCGACCTGCGCGGGTACTCCTATCACCGCACGGATGTCACCGCCAGGGGACTGACCAACGCCTATGCACAGACCCTGGCCGGGGTCTTCACCACCGAGTCGAAGCCCTTCGAGGTCGAACTCGTCGTCGCCGAACTCGGCCTCACACCGGAGACCGACCAGCTCTACCGACTCAGCTACGACGGCTCCGTCATCGACGAATCCGAACACGTGGCCATCGGCGGCCAAGCCGATGCGATCACCGCGAGCCTCAAGGGCCTGGCCACCTCGGCGCTGACTCTGGGCGAGGTCGTCGACCACGGAGTTCGAGCCCTGGCCGCCGCGACCTCGGGGCCGCTGCCGACGAGTGACCTGGAAGCGGCGATCCTCGATCGCACCGCCGTCGGGCACCGCACCTTCAAACGACTCGACGACGCAGCCATTGCCGCGCTGCGGGAGGACTGAATGGCACGCATCTACGGACTCGAGACCGAATACGGGCTCGCCCACACCGCGCAGACCGGTGACCGACGCATCGGTCCCGAGGAGATCGCGCGGTACCTGTTCCGGCCCATCGTCGAATGGGGACGGTCCTCGAACGTATTCCTGCCCAACGGCTCCCGGCTCTACCTCGATGTCGGCTCCCACCCCGAATACGCCACCGCCGAATGCGATTCGCTGACCGATCTGCTGACCCAGGATCGGGCGGGGGAGGCGCTGATGATCGACCTGCTCGAGCAGGCCCAGTCCGCACTGGCCGCCGACGGCCTGGGCGGTCGGATCCACATGGTCAAGAACAACACCGATGCGGCCGGGAACTCCTATGGCTCCCACGAGAACTTCCTCATCCGCCGCACCCTCGACTTCAACCGGCTGACCACGGTTTTGCTGCCCTTCCTCGTGACCCGGCAGCTGCTCGTCGGCGCCGGGGCCATCATCCCGCAGAAGTCGTCCTTCGCCCCCGACGAGGATGCCAACCGGTCCGAGATGATGTTCGGCCTCTCCGCCCGCTCGGACGTGATGTGGGAGGGACTGTCCTCGGCGACCACCCGGTCCCGGCCGATCATCAACGCCCGTGACGAACCGCACGCCGATGCGGAGAAGTACCGCCGACTCCACGTCATCGTCGGGGACTCCTCGATGTCGACGGCCACCTCGGCGCTCAAGATCGGATCCGCGGTGCTCATGCTCGACCTCATCGAACAGGGCGCCAGGATCCCCGAGAACGGACTGCGCCATCCGGTCAGGGACATCCGCCTCGTCGCCCGCGACCTCACCGGCGGCGTCAGACTCGAACGCACCGACGGAACGACGACGACCCCGCTGGGCCTGCTCGCCGACTACCGGGATCGGGCCCGCGTGCTCGTCGACAAAGGCGACCACAGCCTCGGCGGCGACGGCATCGCTGACTACGTCATCGATCTGTGGACCAGGATGCTCGAGGCCGTCGAGGCCCAGGACTTCTCCGCCGTGGACACGGAGATCGACTGGGTGATGAAGAAGACGCTCATCGACCGGGCGATGGCCAGAGGCATCGACTCGATCACCGATCCGAGGATCCAGCGGCTCGACATCGCCTATCACGACATCACCCCCGACACGGGCCTGTTCCCGAAGCTCGAGCGTTCGGGCATGGCGAAGAATCTCGTCAGCGAGGAGGCCCGGACCACGGCCAAGGACGTGCCTCCGGCAACGACCCGGGCGGCGATCCGCGGCGAATTCGTCCGGGCTGCCCACGCGGCTCGCCGCGACTACACGGTCGACTGGGTGCATCTGCGCCTCAACGACGAATCCGGGCGCGCGGTGGCGCTGAAGAATCCCTTCGAACCCACGCACCCGCAGGCCGAGGCACTCATCGCCGGCCTGTAAGATCTCTCAGTGATCCGGCCGTTGTTCGGCCACAGTGACGAAAGGAACCACGTGCGCACCAGAGTGCTCAGTGCCATTGCCGCGGGTCTGCTGCTGCTCACCGCCTGCGGGCAGGGTGAGGAAGCCGAGGACACCGCCAGCGCCCCGCCCTCCGTCTCCGCAGAGGACGCGAAATCGACGAGCCTCGACGAGGTCAAGGTCGACGGCGACTTCGGGAAGAAGCCGAAGGTCAGCTTCGAGGCCCCCCTCGTCATCGACAAGACCGGCAAGACCGTCATCAGCGAGGGCAAGGGCGAGAAGATCGCCGACGGCGAGCAGGTCTCCGCGCAGATGACGCTGATTTCGGGCACGAGCGGTGAGGAGATCGAATCGAGCTACGATTCGAAGTCCCCGGCCGGATTCCCGATGGACAAGTCGCAGATCTCGGAAGATCTCTACAACGCGCTCATCGACGTCAAGGTCGGCTCCCGCGTGGTGATGTCGCTCAACGGCGCCGCCCAGCAGGGCCAGCCCGATCAGACCCTCGTCTACGTCATCGACGTCGAGAAGACCACGAAGCCGCTGACCCGCGCCGAAGGCGAGAAGGTCGACCAGGGGGACAACCCGGTGACCGTCGAATGGGGAGACAACGGAGAACCGTCGATCTCGAAGCCCGAGGGCAAGGCCCCCAGCGAACTCGAGACCTATACGACCATCGAGGGCGAAGGTCCCGAGGTGAAGAAGGGCCAGAGCGTGGCCGTGAAGTACTCCGGCTGGCTGTGGGACGACACTTCGAAGTACTTCGACTCGAACTGGAAGGAAGGCGGACAGCCCTTCGCCGTCGACCCGGTCGGCGAGGCGCAGGTCATCGACGGCTGGAACGAAGGCCTCGTCGGTCAGAAGGTCGGCAGCCAGATCGTCCTCGTCATCCCGCCCGACAAGGGCTACGGCGAACAGGGAAGCCCCCCGTCCATTCCGGGCGATGCGACCCTGATCTTCGTCATCGACATCCTCTCGGCCCAGGGCTGAGTGCAGCAGACCGCAGACGACAACTCACAACAGGAGGAACCATGAGCAAGCAGAAACCGGAAGTCGACTTCCCCGGGGGCGAAGCCCCGACCGAACTGATCATCGTCGATGACATCATCGGAGACGGCGCCGAGGCGGGTCCCGGCAATGTCGTGAGCGTGAACTACGTCGGCGTCGCCCATTCGACCGGCGAGGAGTTCGACGCCTCCTACAACCGGGGGACCCCGCTGGAGTTCAAACTCGGCTCCGGCATGGTCATCTCCGGCTGGGATCAGGGCATCCAGGGCATGAAGGTCGGGGGCAGGCGCACCCTGCAGATCCCGCCGCACCTGGCCTACGGAGACCAGGGCGCCGGAGGCGTCATCAAGCCGGGTGAGTCGCTGATCTTCGTCTGCGACCTGGAGAACGTGCGCTGAGACGCTGAGTCAGACCGAGCAGTCGGCTCGGTCCCGCGGTCAGAGTTCGGCCGCGAATCTGCCCGCCGCGGCGGCAGCGAGAAACGCTGCCGCATCGGCGGACAGTCTGCGTCCCATGGTCGAGAGCCCCACGGGGGAGGACTGCAGCGCCTCCCACAGCCCGGTGAGATCGACGTCGACGAGGCGGTGCATGTCCAGTTCCTCCCGCTGAGCCGCCGTGATCTCGGCCACGACGGCCGGATCGGGATCCATCTGCGCCCGCTCCACCTCGGCGAGGCTGGAGAAGTCGGGGACCGGAACGGCCACCCCTGGTCGGGCGATATCGATGAGCGAGGTCAGGGAATGGTGCGAGATCCCGAAATGACGGCCGCGCGCATCGGCATTCGACATCCGCAG
This sequence comes from Brevibacterium sp. CCUG 69071, assembly GCF_021023135.1. GTDB lineage: Bacteria > Actinomycetota > Actinomycetes > Actinomycetales > Brevibacteriaceae > Brevibacterium. Next base: position 699,055 of record NZ_PGFV01000001.1, on the reverse strand, counting down.
CACCCCGATCGGGGTGCCCCCGAGGAGAGCGGCAGCATTGAGGTGCTCACCGGTGACCAGGCCCGAATACCCGTACTTCGTGCCCGTGCCGAGGTTCCCGGGGCCCTGGGCGACGATCGCTAAGTCTGCGCCGAGCACGTGTTTGGCGGCCAGCAGTCCGGTGTGGATCGTCACCGCCTCGAGATCGGCACCCCAGGACTGGCCGGTGCTGATCGATCCGTGCAGCCAGCCGGCGTCCTTGAGCCCGGCCACCGCCTGTGAGAAGCGGGCGGGCAGAGCGGCACCGTCGCTGAGGACATAGGCGACCCGGAGGGTGGGATCGACCGCGCGGATGCCGGCCACGATCGCCGGCAGGGCCGAATGCAGATCGGCCACGAGCACGGGCATCGACTCGAGCGATTCCGCCTCGGCGAGGGTGGCGTGGTGTTCGGACTCCTGATCGTCGACGCCGAGGACCATCGTCTGCAGCGGGGAATAGCGGTCCTTGACCAGATGCCCGGGACCCTCCGGCGGATCCGCAGGAAGCGCATCCGGCAGAGCCACGATGAGTCCGAACCCGCCCGTGCCCAGACGCTTGGCCAAAGCCGAGACGTTGACTAGGACCGCGTCCCCGGGCCGTGGATCGCCGACGGCCTCGGTGTAGGCGATCGCCCTGATGTGCGTGATCGTCGTCCCCGGCAGAGCCTGGTCAAGATCGACCTCGACCTCTGTGTATCCTGGCCGGGTGGTCCGAATCGCGTCGACGATTCCTCTGCGCCAATGAATCATGATCCTAAGACTATCGCCCGCATTAGGTTACGGTGGAATTGTGAACACACCCCGCCCCAGCAGACAGAGGCAGCAGACCGAACGTCTGCTCAACCTGCTGATCGCCCTGCGAGCCGCCCGCGGCTGGGTGTCTCGGAAGACTCTGATGACCGTCATCGACGGCTACGCCGGACTCGACGATGTGGCCTTCGACCGCAAGTTCTCCCGCGACAAGGAGCTGCTGCGGCATATGGGCATCACTATCGCCACCCGAGCCGAACACGATGTCTACGGGGATGCGGGGGAGACCGGGTACCGGATCTCCGCCGATGACTATGCGATGGGCGATGTCGAGCTGACCCCCGCCGAGGCGGCCGCCGTGGCCGTGGCCGCCAGGTTCTGGTCGGACACGGAGCTCGGGGAGTCGAGTGCTCAGGCCCTGACGAAGCTGCGTGCCCTCGGCATCGACCTCAGCGACGCTGCTCCCGGCGGAGCGGGACCGGACCAGCCGCCGGCGGCGAAGAAGCTCGGCAGTGCGAACTTCGCCACCGCCCTTCACCACATCAACGCCCGTGAGGCCATCGCCTTCACCTATCACAAGCCGGGGCAGTCGGCGCGCAAGGTCAGGCTCGAACCCTATGCCCTGCTCAGCCGCGGTGATCGCGTCTACCTGCTCGGCTTCGACATCGACCGGGATGCCCAGCGGACCTTCCGGCTCTCCCGCGTCGAAGGACGGATCACGAAGCTCGGCGGCCGCGAACTCGGCGACTACGAGATCCCTGCGGACTTCGCCGCCGACGTCACCCTCTCGACGAGTTCGGAGATGGCTGTCGTGACCGAGGCACGGCTGCGCATCGGCGCGCATCGGGCCGATCCGCTGCGCCGCCGGCAGGTGCGCAGCGACGGGGACGAGATCGTCATCGAATACACCGATGCGCAGAGCCTGGCCGCGGAGATCGTCGGATTCGGCGATGCCGTCGAGGTGGTCGAGCCCGAGGAGCTCGCTCGCGCCGTCGCCGCCCGCCGGGAGACGATCCGCAGCTCACTTCGACGACTCGGAGGTCGCAATGTCCTCAGCGCGTGAGCGACTGACCCGCCTGCTCAGCCTCGTGCCCTACCTCGACGCGCACCCCGGTGCCGACCTCGAGGACACCGCCGCCTATTTCGGGATCGACTCCGACACCCTCATCGACGACCTGCAGCTGCTCTTCGTCACCGGTCGGCCCGGTCACATGCCCGATGACCTCATCGATGCGTCGTGGGAAGGCGGCCAGATCCACATCTCGAATGCCGAAGAGGTCTCGGTGCCCGTGCGGCTGAGCGCCGAGGAGGCCGGAGTCCTCGTACTCGCCCTCGACCTCCTCGATGCCCTGCCCGGACTCGACACCGCGGCCGTGCGCAGCGCCGCCGAGAAGCTGCGTCTGGCGGCGGGGGAGAACCTGCACACGACCGTCGAGGTCAGCCCGATTCCCGCCGACGAGGAGCTCATGGAGTTCCTCCGCCAGGCCATCGACACGGAGTCCGCGGTGAGCATCGACTACTACGTGGCCTCCCGCGACGAACTGACGCATCGCACGATCGCGCCCGCCCGGCTGATTCCCGGAGCCGACTGGTACGTCGACGCCTGGTGCTATTCGGCCGGAGCACCACGCCGCTTCGCCTTCGGCAGCATCCGCTCCTGGGCGGCCGCGGCGCACCCGCCCCTGTCGGTGAGCGAATCCTCCTCACAATCGCGGGAGGTCACGATCGGCCTCTCCGCCGACGGCGCCTGGCTGGCCGATGAACTCGAGGTGCTCGAGCGTGAATACCCGGACAACTCCGAATCGGCCGTGCGGGTGCGGGTGATGGTGCACTCCGTTGACTGGCTGAGCAGATTCCTGCTCCGGCACGCCGAGGTGATCACCGACATCGACGATGCTGAGGCCGTCGAGGCGGCCCTGGCCCGACTCGGCTGAGCCGCGAACCATCCTGAAGCCGTCCGGTCCGGCGTGCCGAGCGATGAGGATGAAAGGCTCAGCTGCAGCGCGTAGAATCTGACACAGCACACCCATACCAAGGAGCCATCATGCGACCAAGTTTCGTGCAGATCGCGATCGTGATCCTCATCATCGTGATCATCTTCGGCGCTCCCAAGCTGCCGCAGCTGGCCAGAAGCCTGGGCCAGTCGATGAAGATCTTCAAGTCCGAGGTCAAGGACCTCCGTGACGACGATGATTCGACGGCCACGGAGACGAAGCCGGGAGAGCTGGGCAGGGACGCCTCGAATGCAGGCACGCCGCGCACGGACGACGCCCGAGCTGCCGAGACCCGGTCTGCTGAGTCGAAACCGGCAGATTCCTCGGCGGCCGACCGGCCGACCGGAGAGAAGCAGGATCCGCAGTCTCACGAGAAGTGAAAGAGAACAGCCAGCGGAGATCCCATTCCTCTCGTCGGAAGAATCCCGAACGCAAGATGCCCGTCGTCGGGCACCTCATCGAACTGCGCAATCGTGTGTTCATCGCCGCGATCGCCGTCGTGCTCGGGGCCGTCGCGGGCTGGTTCCTCTATGATCCGGTCCTCGACATCCTGCAGGAGCCGATCAGGACCATCCGCGACACCAGCGGACGCACCGCGGAGATCAACTTCGCCGGGGTCGCCTCACCGTTCGATCTGAAGATCAAGCTCTCCTTCTTCATCGGCATCTTTCTCGCCTGCCCGATCTGGCTCTACGAAGTGTGGGCATTCATCGTTCCGGGCCTGACGAAGAAGGAGAAGCTGTACTCCGTCGGATTCCTCGGCAGCGCGATCCCGCTGTTCCTCGCCGGATCGACGATGGCGTTCTTCGCCCTGCCGAACGCGGTCAAGGCGCTGACCTCCTTCACCCCCGAGGGCGGCACGAACATCATTCCGGCTCAGGACTACCTGAGCTTCGTGATGGTCATCATCGTCGTCTTCGGTCTCGCCTTCGTCCTGCCCGTGCTCATGGTCGGTCTGAACATGCTCGGGATCCTCTCCGCAGACCGGATCCGACGCTCCTGGCGCGTGATCGTGATGCTGGTGTTCCTGTTCGCCGCGATCGCCACCCCCACCCCCGATGCGATGTCGATGTTCTTCCTCGTCATCCCGATGATGACCCTGTTCTGCCTCGCCTGGGTGATCTGCCTGTTCAACGATCGCCGCAAGAAGAAGCGCCTGATCGCCCAGGGCCTGTGGGTCGACCCCGCTGACCCCCTAGACGAAGAGAAGAATGACTGAATCCCCGAGTTCGACCAGTCCCGCCGACGCCTACGCCGACTTCCGTGCCCGCGCCGAGATGGCCAGAACCCCGTTGGGTCGGTTCATGGCGCGCACGGACTTCGAGCTCGACGACTTCCAGATCGAGGCCTGCACGAACCTGCAGGACGGCAAGGACGTCCTCGTCACCGCCCCGACCGGGGCCGGCAAGACGCTCATCGCCGAATTCGCCGTCGAACTCGCCCGCGATGAGGGAAAGCGCGTCTTCTACACGACGCCGATCAAGGCTCTGAGCAATCAGAAGTTCAACGACCTGATGGATGTCCACGGGGTGGAGAACGTCGGCCTGCTCACCGGCGACACGACGATTCGGCGGGACGCGCCGATCATCGTGATGACGACCGAAGTGCTGCGGAACATGCTCTACAACGACCTGGAGGGCCTGTCCGATCTCGGTTTCGTCGTCCTCGACGAGGTGCACTACCTCGCCGATCGCTTCCGCGGGCCGGTCTGGGAAGAGGTGATCATCCACCTGCCCGAACGTGTGCAGATGGTCTCACTGTCGGCCACGGTCTCGAACGCCGAGGAATTCGGTGCCTGGCTGCGTGAGGTGCGGGGACCGACCACGATCGTCTCCACGTCCCACCGACCCGTGCCGCTGGTCAACCATGTGCTCGTCGGCCACCGCATGTACGACCTCTTCACGCATGCCGATTCTGATCGGATCGATCCCGCTCTCGGCCATGCCACCCGCACCCACGGCGGCCCGCGGTCGAAGCGTGCCCGTGCCACCCGAGCTCGCTTCCGGCGGCCCAGCCGAACCCAGATCGTGTCCTCCCTGGCCGAGGCGGCCATGCTCCCGGCGATCATGTTCATCTTCTCCCGCAACGCCTGCGACGAAGCGGTCGAGCAGTATCTGACCTCCGGCTTCGATCTCAACTCGAAGGAGGAGAAGATCATCGTCAATGCGGAGATCGAGAAGCTGCGCGACGAACTCTCCGACGAGGACCTCGGCATCCTCGGATTCCACACCTTCCGCGAAGGCCTGCTGCTCGGTGTGGCGGCCCACCACGCCGGGATGATTCCGCAGTTCAAACAGCTCGTCGAAGAGCTGTTCTCGCAGGGCATCATCAAGGTCGTCTTCGCCACCGAGACTCTGGCCCTGGGCATCAATATGCCCGCCCGCACCGTGGTGCTCGAGAAGCTCGTGAAGTTCAACGGCGAGGCGCATGTCTCGATCACACCGGGGGAGTACACGCAGCTGACCGGACGGGCCGGTCGCCGCGGCATCGACCGGATCGGCCATGCCGTCGTCGTCTGGCACCCGAGCTTCGAGGTCAGCGAGCTCGCAGGGCTGGCCTCGAACCGGTCCTACGCCCTCAACTCGGCCTTCGGTCCGACCTACAACATGACCGCGAATCTGCTCTCACGGATGAGCTCGGCGGAGGCCGCGAAGGTGCTCGAAACCTCCTTCGCCCAGTTCCAGGCGGATAAGGCCGTGGTCGGACTGGCGAAGAAGGTGCGTAAGAACGAGACCACCATCGAGGCCTATGAGAAGTCGATGCAGTGCGAGCTCGGTGACTTCGCCGAATACGCGCAGCTGCGCCAGTCCATCTCCGATACGCAGAAGCAGGAGACGCGGACGAAGTCTCGCAACAGGCAGCGTGAGATCGTGGAATCGCTGACGGCGCTCAAACCCGGGGACGTGGTGACGATGCCGACCAAACGCGTCGAGGGATACGCCGTGATCATCGCGCCGATGTCCTCCCGCGACGGGGTGTCGAGGCTGCCGACGGTGCTGACCGAGCAGGGCAAGGTATGGCATCTGCGTCCCCACGAGGTGACAGAGCCGCTGGCTGCGCAGGGACGCATCCGCATTCCGAAGAAGTTCAACCATCGGCAGGCCGGGGACCGTCGCCAGCTGCTGGGAATCCTCGACGAAGCCAAGTCCGATGGTCGGGTCGATCCCGATGTGCATTGGGAGACCACGGCGAAGAGTCCCGGTGTGAGCTCGACGGTCGCCGAACTCGATGCGCAGATGCGGGCACACCCCTGCCATGACTGCCCCGACCGTGAGATCCACGCCCGCTGGGCGAACCGCGCCGCGAAGCTGATCAAGGAGAACGAATCCCTGATCTCCCGGATCGAGGGACGAACAACCTCGATCGCCCTCGTGTTCGACCGTGTGCAGCATCTCCTGCGCACGCTCGGCTTCGAACCGGAGCATTCGGACATGCTGCGTCGGATCTATGGTGAGCGGGACCTGCTGGTGGCGCTGACCGTGCGCGCCGGTCTCTGGGACCGTCTCGTCGAACCCGAGCTGGCCGCATTCGCCTCCTGCTTCGTGTTCCAATCCCGCCGCGGCGACACACTCCGAACTGATCGTGCCCCCTCGCGGGACCTCAAGGTCACCGCCGATGAGGCAGAGACGATCTGGAAGCGGCTCTATCAGCTCGAAGAGCAGCAGGCCCTGTCGACCACCGACGAACCCGACAGGGGACTGGTCAAGCCGATGTACCGCTGGACGGAGGGCAAGAGCCTCTCCGAATCGCTGCGGGGCACCGACATCGCGGCCGGAGACTTCGTCCGCTGGGCGAAGCAGAGCCTCGACCTCCTCGGTCAGGTCGCCGAGGTGGCCGAGGCCGAGACCGCGGTGCGGATCCGACGGACGATCAATGCCGTCCGTCGCGGAGTCGTCGCCGACTCCTGAGCGCGCGGCCGCGCCGAGCAGCCGCGCGCTTCTGCGGGCGCCTCAGCGTTTGATGCGCTTGACGATGTTCTCGACGTCGGAGCCGAAGGCGCTCTCCGTCGTCAGATAGGTCCACGTCGATGACGGGCGTTTGAGCCCGTGCGAGGCGAGATCGATGCCCTCATCGGTGAATTCGGCCTCCTCGACCGTCGTCGCCGAATCCTCGACCACATCGGACCAGAACGAGGAGAAGACCCGGATCGATTCGGTGTTGAACGCCTCGTGCGGCTTCTCCCGGGCGAAGGTGCGCAGGTGGATGCCTTCGCGCAGATCGTTGAGGAAGGCGAGGTGATCGACCCACCGGGAATCGAGATGGAAGAGCATGACCTCGCGGAGAACGGAGTCGACGAGTTCCTCGGAATGCTGATCGGCCAGCTCGCCCGCGCGGTCACCGAGTCGCTTCTTGAGCTCATCGATGGGTTCGCTCGCGGTCCTGATCTCCACCCGTCGTTCGAGCACGAGATCCCGCTGCTTGGCCATGAGTTCGTTGAACTTCCAGGTGTCACGGTGCAGAGCGGTGTTCTGCCCCTCGGCGATCCGCTGCGCATGTTCGACGAGGCCGAGGGCACGTTTGGACTCGATCCATCCCGTCTCGTCGCCCTCGGAGACGAAGCGCTGGATCTCCGGGACCCGGGTCAGCAGCTCGTCCTCGAGGCTGGTGAAGAACACTGAGGTGCCGGGATCGCCCTGGCGGCCGGCCCGGCCGCGCAGCTGATCATCCAGGCGCGAGGACAGATAGCGTCCGGCCCCGATGACGAGGAGGCCACCGGCCTCGGCGACCGCATCGTCGCTCAGGCGGATGTCGGTGCCGCGACCGGCCATCTGCGTGGACACCGTCACCGCGCCCGGGGCACCGGCGGCGGCGATGATCTCAGCTTCGAGGGAATCGTCCTTGGCGTTGAGCACATTGGCCTTGATTCCCCGTTCGGCGAGCCGGGAGGCCAGAGATTCGCTCTCGGCCACCGAGGAGGTGCCGATGAGCACCGGTCGGTCCTTGCCGTGGTTCTCCGCGATCTCCTCGACGATCGCGCGTTCCTTCGACTCCTGGTAGGTGTAGAGGCGGTCGGGTTCGTCCTTGCGGATGACCGGCAGGTGGGTGTCGACGGGAACGATCTCGAGATCGTAGAACTCACGGAGGTCATCGCCGACGGCCAAGGCCGTGCCCGTCATGCCGCAGACGGTCTCGTAGCCGTGGACGAGCTCCTCGACGGTCATCTGGTCGAGGATCTCTCCGCTCTCTGTCGTGCCCACGCCCTCCTTGGCTTCGACGGCGGCCTGCAGGCCATCGGGCCAGCGCTGGAGTTCTGCGACACGACCGCGTGAGGCCGAGATCAGTTTGATCCGGCCGTCGACGACGAGATAGTCGACATCGCGTTTGACCAGTGCCTTGGCGTAGAGGGCGAGGTTGACGGCGGCGAGTTCGGAGGCTCCCTCGCCGAAGAGATCGACCTCGAGTTCGGACTCGACGCGGTCGACTCCCTCGTCGGTCAGCGACACCGCGCGATGGTCGGGGCTGACTTCGTAGTCGACCCCGGCGCTCAGCTTCTCCACGAGGGCGGCGATGACGGCGTCGGAGTCTTCGACGCTGGCCGAGCCGGCGAGGACGAGCGGAACTCGCGCTTCGTCGATGAGCACGGAGTCGGCCTCGTCGACGATGACGACATCGCGGGAGGGCACCCGCAGGTCCGCGTCGTCGGTGATGAAGCGGTCACGGAGCACATCGAATCCGACCTCGGTCACCGAGGCGTAGAGCACTTCGGAACGATAGGCATCGCGGCGCTCGGCGTCCTCCTGTGCGGCCGAGATGGCCCCGGAATCCACGCCCAGGAGGTCGAACACGGGCTTCATCCAGGTGCGGTCGCGCACGGCGAGGTAGTCGTTGACGCTGACGACGTGCACGCGCCGCCCCTGCAGTGCGTAGCCGGCGGCGGCGAGGGCGCCGACGAGGGTCTTGCCCTCGCCGGTGGCCATCTGGATGATCGTGCCTTGGAGGAGTCCGACGAGTCCCTTGAGCTGGGTGTCGTAGGCGCGTTCGTCGAGTGCTCGTTCAGCGGCCTCGCGGGCCAGTGCGCAGTAGCGGATGAGGGTGTCCTGCTGGGTCCCTTTGGCGAACACCTCGCCGGCGGCCTCGGTGAGTTCGGCATCACTGAGCTCGGAGAACTCGCGGCTGGCCTTGTCGAGCTCATCAGCCGCTCGATCGAACCAGCCGGTGGCCTTGTCCGCCTGCGCACCGGGTCGGTTGAGCAATCGAGAAAAGAAACCCATTATCGTCCTTCGTTGAGTGATGGTCGCACCAGAGTCTATCGCTCAGGGCATCGGCCAGGAGCCATCGACAACGGCTTCGGCGTTGCCCTTCTTCCGCAGCCAGGCCTGCAGTCCCGCGGCCTGGGAACTCTTCCACTCACCCTGTGCGGCCATGATCTCCGCACGGGTCAGCCTCGCGATTTCGGTGGAGTTCTCGGCCAATGCCCGGGAAATGTCCAGCGCGGCGAGGGCATCGGCCGAGGCGTCGTGGGCGTCGAGGAGGTCGACCTTCCAGACCTTGGCCGTCTCCGTCAGCGTGCGCTTTCCCCTGCGGTACGGGTCGATGTGCTTGTCGACGACGAAGGTGTCGACGATGGTCGGAATGATCGCGGGGAAGTCGATATCCGGGCGATGGCGCTTCACCTCGGCGGACATGACGCTGAGGTCGTAGACGATGTTGTGTCCGACGACGACGGCGCCGGTGTCCCTGAGCTCGGCGAAGACGGCACAGAGTTCGGCGACCACCTGCGCGGCCGGCGCCCCATTGGCCTGGGCGAACTCGGTGGTGATCCCGTGGATGGCGCGGGCGGTCTCGGGAATCTCGATGCCCGGATCGGCGAGCCAGGTGCGCGTGTCCACGGCGGAGTCGACGAAGGCCGCGGTGACGATGCGAGCGGTCTCCGGTTCGACACCCGTGGTTTCGAGGTCGAAGCCGACGAGGCGGGACTGCGTCCAGGATTCCGCGGAGTTCGCCGCGGCGACCGGCGAGATGGCCGGTGGCGTCGAGGCTGCCGAGGCTACCGTGTCAGTCGTGGCGCCTGTTGCTCCTGCGGCTCCTGTGGCAACCGTGGTCCCCTGGGCGCCCGATGCCGAGGGGGCGCCTGAGGTCGAGGGTGCGCCTGAGGTCGAGGGTGCGCCCGTGCGGGCATCGTCGAGCGCTGATATGAGGTTGTCGACGGATCGACGGATGTTCTGGCCCGCGGCGGCCGCGTCGACCGCGGAACGATCGAGCGGTCCCGGAATGCTCTCGACATCGATGCCGTGGGAGACATCGGTCAGGCACCGCATGACTTCGACCGTCTTGTGCAGCGCGTCTTCGGATTCGATGAGAGTGGCCGCACGTTTGGGGCTGAGCCCTCCGGTCTTCACCCCGGCCTTCGCGGCCTTGATAATGGATTCGAGCGACCCGAAGCTCTCCAGCAGCGTCGCCGCGGTCTTCTCCCCGATGCCGGGCGCGCCCGGCAGTCCGTCGGAGGGATCGCCGCGCATCGCCGCGAGCTCACGGTAGCGCGTACCGTCGGGCACGCCGTAGGCCGTGGGCAGATCGGCCTGTCCGATCGCCTCCCACTCGCCGCCCTTGCGAGGGCGCAGGACGCTGACCTCGGAGACCGTATCGATGAGGGCGAGCAGATCCCGGTCGGGGGAGACGATGATCACCGGTGTCCGCGACTCAGCGGCCATCGTGGCGATGACATCGTCGGCTTCGGCGCCGTCCACCTCGGCGATCGGTATCCCGGCGGCCTCGATCACCCGGCGCATGATCGGCAGCTGTGCGTCGAGTTCCGGCGGGATCTCCGTCCCGGCCTCCTCATCCCTGACCCGGGCTGCCTTGTATTCGGGCATGATCGCGGTGCGGAACGCCGGTCGCCAATCCGCGTCCATCGTCGCCACCACCCGATCCGAACCGAAGCGGCGGATCATCTGGGCGATCGCGTCGAGGACCCCGCGGACGGCGTTGACCGGCTGACCGTCGTCGTTGACGATCGAGTCGGGCACCGAATAGAAGGCGCGATAGTACAGAGCGGGCGTGTCGATCAGAACCAAGGGCTTCACAATCGATGACGATACCCGACGGTCCTGACACGGGCACAAGCGACGGACCGGAACGGTGTAGCCTGTCGGCTGTGAATATGTACTTTGGTGGAGATGTGTACAGCAGTGTCGATCCCTTCGCGACGGCCCTCGGGACGGCGGGAGGCACGGTGTCGTTCATCGGCTCCGATGAGGCCGCACTGGCCCTCGATCCGCAGGCGAGCGACCTGGCCGGGGACTTCCTGACGCCCGGATTCGTCCATGCCGGCCTCGTCCTCGATGAGCACGCGCCCACCGCACCGGAGGTGTATGAGCGCGGCTTCACCCACGCCCATGTGCTCGGCGGCGCCGAGACGATCGCCCGGTTCCGGGCCACGGCACCCGAGGCGCTGCACGTGATCGGATATCCGACGCTCGGCGCGGACGGTGCCGGTGATGCGGACGTCGACGAGCCGGAAGCCGACGAGGCGGATGCCGGGCGCGCGTCAATCGCAGCTGCAGAATTCCTCGCGCTCAGCGAACTTCCGCGCACCTCCCTCAACATCCTCATCGACGACGGCGAGCGCCTCGCCGAGGTGCTCGAGCGTCTGCGGGAGAACGCCGCGCTGGCGCAGCGCAGCGGATACCGTCTGCTCCTCGATTTCGCCGTCGAAGACACCTTCGTCAGCGATCTCGGTCGTTCCGGGGTGGCCATCACGCTCGACCCCGCCCGTCCGCAGCCGCTGGCCCAGCTCCTCTCCGCCGGAGCACAGGTGTCGCTGAGCTACTCGGAGGAATCTCCTTGGGCGAGCGTGCGCGATGCCGTGATCGGCGAGAACGGCATCGGGGCCAGGGCCGCATTCAATGCCGCGACTCGATTCGCCCACCGCGCCGCCGGCAACCCCGAGGGCGGTGTCCTCGCCCCCGGAGCCGTGGCCGACTTCGTCCGCTGGCAGGTCGAGCGGCTCGTCGTCCAGGTCGCCGACCCGCGAGTGGCCGCATGGAGCACCGATCCGCGCTCCGGCACACCCGGGCTGCCGGAGCTGTCTCCGGACGTTCCCCTGCCGACTCGGGTCGTTCTCTGAACTGAGAGCGGTAGGAGTCCGCCGCGAGCGCGCAGAGACCCGTGATCCCGGTCAGTGAGATGAATGCAGCAAATACGGCACCTGAAATCAAGACGACACGCCGTGGGGGAAGATTTTCGCTATCGATTCGCTTGCGTCTGACCTGCGAATTTGAGCATCGTCCCAGGTCAGAGGAATTTTGCAAAGACGCTGGGAGCGACTAGATTCGCTGTTGACATTCCGCGGACGTCGGAATGGAGTCGGCACACCCGTCATTAGATAACTCGTTGCACAACGTGGTCCGAAGGCGGGGGTGTCGGCTCATTGACTTCCGTCCCCGCGGCGTATCGTTGAGGCCGTGCTTTCGAAGATCCTGGTCGTCATTCCGACTTACAACGAACGTCTTGCCCTGCCGGTGACCCTGTCCGGCCTGTTCGAACGGCAGCCCGAGGTCGATGTGCTCGTCGTCGACGACGGTTCCCCCGACGGCACGGGGCAGTGGGCCGATGAACAGGCGGCCGTCGACGATCGCGTCCACGTCCTGCACCGCAGCGAGAAGGCGGGCCTCGGCATGGCATATCTCGCCGGCTTCGAATGGGCTCTTGAACGCGACTACGACATCATCTGCGAATTCGACGCCGACGGCTCCCATCGGGCGCTCGACCTCGGACAGCTCCTCGACGTTGCCCGCACCGGCGAGGCGGACCTCGTCATCGGATCGCGGTGGGTGCGGGGAGGGGCGATCGTCGACTGGCCGCGGTCTCGCTTCCTGCTCTCACGCGGCGCGAACTTCTATGTCAACGCCGTGATGGGTCTCGGGGTCAAGGACGCCACCGCAGGATTCCGGGCCTACTCGCGCACCGTCCTCGAAACCCTCGATCTCTCCGGTGTGCAGTCGCAGGGATACTGCTTCCAGATCGACATGACCTACCGAGTGGTGGAAGCGGGCTTCCGCGTCGCCGAGGTTCCCATCGTCTTCGTCGAGCGCGAACTGGGGGAGTCGAAGATGAGCAAATCGATCATCACCGAGGCGTTCACGAAGGTCGCCGGCTGGGGGTTCGATCGGCGCGGGCGGCAGCTGCGCCGGCTGCTGTCGAAGGAGCGCTGAGAACCGCGTACTCATGACAATCGCGTACGCATGACAATGGGGTGCAGGTCGATCGACCTGCACCCCATGAGTGCTTCTGTGTCGGCTGTGCGGCCGACTGCCCGGCTCAGGCCTGGGCGGGCACCTCGCCGCGGCGAATCGCCAGGCGCTCATCGAGGAGGACCTGGAGTTCGTCGAAGGAACGGCGCTCGAGCAGCATGTCCCAGTGTGAGCGGACGTGCTTGACGGGCTCACCGTCGGGTTCGTTGACGCCCACGCGGGTGCCGATGCCGTGAATGCCCGAATCCCAGGTGGAGGGGACTTCGGCTTCGATGGAGAAGGGCACCTTGAAGCGTGTGCCGTCCTCGCATTCGAACTCGACCATCTGACGCGGAGCGGGCTCGACGCCCTCTTCCGTCTCCAGGCTGCGTGATCCCAACTGTGTTCCGCGGAGACTGCGTTCGCTCATATCTCTCACCTTCCGACTCGACTGCTGTCCTCTGCTACGAGGGAACAGTCTACCGTCTGGGCTTATTCCTCATTCTCAGGCGACACAGTACAGTTCGGCAGTGCCGCGTCTTCAGGCGGCACGTTGCGGCAAGCCGCCATTGTCGGTCGCCACTCTCAGCCTGCAGCCGCTACTGTCAGGCAGCACCGCCGGTCGGCCTGCCGCGCTCAACCAGCTGTTTGAGTCCCTCCATGACGTCATCGGTGACGAGGCCGTCGACTCCGAGGTCGAGGAGCGCGCGCATACCCGCGGCATCATTGACAGTCCACACATGCACGAGCAGACCGGCGGCATGCGCGCGTTCGACGAACCCCGCGGTCACCACCGGCATCCCTTTGAACGATCTCGGAACCTGCAGTGCATCGAGGCCGGGTGGAAACGGGGCGAGGCCGCGATCGGGCACGCCGGGCAGGGCGCCGAGGGTGAACAGGGCGGTCTCCGCCGTTCCGGCAGAGGTGCGGATCCCGGGCAGGCCCGATCTCAGGTGCCGCAGCGTCGACGTGGCGAACGAGGCCAAGCGCACTCGCTCCTCGGCGCCGGCCGTGCGGATCGTGCGGATCATCGGACCGATGCTGTGCGGAGCCTTGACGTCGATGTTCCAGCGCGCACCGGACAGCTCATCGAACAGGGAGTTCAGGCGCGGCAGCCGCCCACCGGCCACCAGCTCGATCCGATCGAGCTCGACGGCCGGAAGATCACGAATCCGATGCGGGCGCTCGGCGATCCGATCGAGATCGGCGTCGTGGGCGGCGAACAGCACGCCGTCGGCAGAGGCATGGACATCGGTCTCCATCCACTCCACTCCGGCGCGATGGGCGGCGGCGAAGGCCTCGAGGGTGTTCTCGCTCATGCCCGGCCACAGTCCGCCTCGGTGTGCGATGATCTCCGGCTGAGAATTCATGGTCCAATCCTAGGTTGCTGTTGACCAGATCGGCGGCGTCGACAACGATGGAGGTATGAGCTCTCACGAAGAACCGATCGAACCCGATGACGTCATCGACTCCACCAAGCGCACGCCGACAGAACGCGCCCGTTCGGCGGCTACGCGTGCCTACGGGGCCGCCAGCAGCGGGGTCAAGAACGTCCGCGAGGCCACCACGAGTTCGAGTCTGATCGAGACGACGGAGTCGACCGTGAACAAGGCTCTCGGCAATGTCGCCCACGTCATCGACGACGCCGTGCGCAGCGGCAAGGTTGAGCGCGCTTTCGACAAGGCCCAGGAGACCGTGACCAACGGTGCCGACGGGGTGCGCAAGCTGGTCACCCGCAAGGGCAAGGGAACCGAAGTCGGCTGAGCGCGTCGCATTGATTTTGTAACAGTTCCTTAACTAGACTGTGTTCAGGTAACGATCCGATAACTTGGAGCGAGTGCTGAGACCGCACTCGAATGCGACTTCCCCGGCATCTCCGCATCGGTGCGATTTCTGATCACGGACTACGAGGACTTCACAGTGGGCAAACACTCTTCACCGAGCTCCAAAGCGACGGGCACCATCTTCACCGCTCTCCGAGCACCGAAGAAGAGATCTGGCCGTCACTCTCCGCAGGGACCGGCGCACACCGCCGGGGGAGTGCTCGCGGCAGTCCGCACCCGCCCCGTGCTCTCCGCCTTCATCGTCCCCACCGTGGCGACCGCCGCGATCGTCGGGTCGAGTCTGGCCATGGTTCCCGAGAACACCGACCGGGGCCAGCAGGTCGTCGCCGAATCGCCCGTCGTCGCCGAGTCTCAGCCCTCCCAGACACCCGATGAGGTCCTGGCCAAAGCGAAGAAGCAGGCCAAAGAGAAGCCGGGCAAGATCACGATTGAGACCAAGACCGAGACCCCGAGCCCCAGTCCGAAGAGCACCGGCGACTCCGCGTCTTCAGGGTCATCGTCGTCCGGATCGTCCTCCAAGGGCTCGAGTGCGGACGAGAATGACGGACCGTCGAAGTCGGGCAAGTCCGCCGGAGAGTCAGGGTCCTGCCCGATGTCGTACTACGGCGGGGGAGACGGATTCGACGGTCAGAAGACCGCGAACGGCGAGTCATTCGACACGAACAAGCTCACCGCCGCCCACAAGACCCTGCCTTTCGGCTCCAAGGTGAAGATCACCAACGAGGCCAACGGCAAGTCCGTGACCGTGCGCATCAACGACCGCGGTCCCTACCACGGCAACCGCTGCTTCGACCTCTCGAAGGCCGCGATGGAGGCCGTGGGCGGAGTCGGCGCCGGGCAGATCAACGGCAGCTACGACGTTCAGTGACCGAGTTGGCTCAATGATTGAGCTTCGCGGCGGCCGAGGCGTGAGCACGGAGGCTGCGGCGGACCGTCAGCGGTGAGACGACTTCGACCTCGGGCACGATGATCAGCTGAGACACGGCGATCTCACCGGGCTCCATCGGCAGCTCGAGTTCCATGATCCCGTCATCGAGTCGCGCGTTCTCGATCGCATGATCGGTCACCCGACCCGGCACCGCTCTGAGCAGATCCGGAATGCGCGCCTCGGGAATCCTCAACCTCACCGAGGTGGTGCGGATGGAGGCATCGAAGGCCGCTTGGGAGCGTTGCCAGTACTCGCCGAGGTCGAAGTCTGTCGGGCCGGTCATCCGCCGATACCGCGGGGAGGTCTCAACGATCCGGGAGACCCGGTAGGTGCGCGGGATCCCGCCCGGTGCTTGGGCGACGAGATACCAGCGCCCGGCCTTGACCACCAGTCCGAGCGGACCCAGAGTGCGAACGCTGCGGATGCCGCGACGAAGATAGACGATGCGCAGTCCCGTCTGCGCCCGGAGTGCAGAGGCGATCGAGGCCAAATGCTCCGGACTCTCCTGTGCCATGAACCAATCCGGCCCGTCGACGAGCACGGACGCTGAGAGCACCGACTCGGTCGCCGTGAGCATCTTCGCCCTCGCCGTTGCGGATTCGGAGGCGAGCCCGAGATCGGCCGCGGCCAGAGAGCCGATGAGAACGGAGTCGAGTTCGTCGCGTGTCATCCCGGACACCGGTGAGGCCCACTCTCCGAGCAGACTGATTCCACCGCCGGCTCCCGCCTGGGTGATCACAGGAACCCCCATCCCGGACAGTTCGCCGATATCGCGGTAGACCGTACGTTCGGTGACCTCGAGACGGTGTGCCAGGGCCTCGGCGGTGATCGGACGCGACTGGGCGGCGAGGATGACGATCTCAGACACGAGCCGAGCAGCCTTCATATCTTCGAGAATAGTCGGCCACCCTGACATTCCCTGTCAGGGATGGGGTTCCAGACTGGTGCCATGACTGCACTCGACACAGACCACACACGACCATGCGCTCGACCGTTGGAGGGCAGGATCGCTCTCGTCGCCGGCGCCACACGCGGGGCCGGGCGAGCTATCGCCCGCGAACTCGCACGGTCCGGTGCCTTCGTCTGGTGCACCGGACGATCCACCCGTTCGAATCCCTCCGACTACGGCCGAGGCGAGACCATCGACGAGACCGCCGAACTCATCACGAGCGAGGGCGAGCAGGCCGAAGCCCTCGTCTGCGATCACCTCGATCGAGGCCAGGTCGACGAGGTGGTGTCGACGATCGATGCCCGACATGGTCGCCTCGATATCCTCGTCAACGACATCGGGGGAGAGGCCTATGTCGATTGGGGCGAGAAATTCTGGACCACGGACTTCGACACTGAGATGCGGCTGTTCCGAGCCGGCCTGCTCACCCACCTCAACACCGCCCACGCCGCACTGCCGCTGCTGGTGCGGGAGTCCGGCGGCCTGCACATCGAGATCACCGACGGCACGCAGGACTTCAACGACACGCACTACCGGGAGAGCATCTATCTCGACCTGACGAAGACGGCTGTAAGCCGGCTGGCCTTCGGCCTCGGGCACGAACTCGCCGAGGCGGGAGGCACAGCGGTGGCCGTGACTCCGGGATGGCTGCGGTCGGAGATGATGCTCGAACTCTTCGACACCAGCGAGGAGACCTGGTCCGCCGACGCGCTCGACCCCGAACGCTCGGTCCCACCGGCCGATTTCGCGATCTCCGAGACACCGCACCTGCTCGGACGCACCGTGGCGGCACTGGCCGCCGATCCAGACCGACACCGCTTCAACACGCGGACACTGAGCACCCATGAGCTCGGACAGGTCTACGGAATCAGCGACATCGACGGCAGCCTGCCCGATTCTTGGGCCTTCATCGGCGCCAAGGAGGCGGGAACACCGGTCGAGGTGAGCGACTATCGCTGATACCGATTCCGCACCGTCGACCGGCTGAGCGCACCCGCCTTGGCACGGCGTTGTTCCCTGGCTACTCTGAGCACACAAGAGGAACTTTCGAAGGAGAACGTTGTGTCGGATCGAACATGCGATGTCGTCATCGTCGGAGCCGGACCGACCGGCCTGAGCGCGGCCCGCAGGCTGCAGGCCGCAGGGCGAGAGGTGATCGTCCTCGAAGCACGAGACCGAGTGGGCGGCCGAACCTGGACTGACCACATCGATGGCCAGATGTACGAAATCGGTGGCCAGTGGATCTCCCCGGACCAGACTGCGCTCCTCGACCTCGTCCGAGAACTGGGCAAGGAGACCTACCAGCGGCACCGCGACGGCGACAGCGTCTACATCGCACCCGACGGCACCCGCACGGTCTACTCCGGAGACATGTTCCCGGTGGGGGAGTCGACGCAGGCGGAGATGACACGACTCATCGACCTCCTCGACGAACTCGCCGCCCGCATCGGACCCGATGCGCCGTGGGACGCCCCGGAAGCCGCGGAACTCGATTCGATCTCCTTCCACCACTGGCTGCGGTCCCAATCGGAGGATGAACTCGCCTGCGCCAACATCGGGATGTTCATCGCCGGTGGGATGCTCACAAAGCCGACCACGGCATTCTCCGCGCTGCAGGCGATCCTCATGGCCGCCTCGGCGGGATCGTTCACCCACCTCGTCGACGATCACTTCATCCTCGACCGGCGCGTGGTCGGAGGAATGCAATCGGTGTCCGAGCAGATGGCCGCCGAACTCGGAGAAGGCACCGTCGTGCTCGACAGCCCCGTCCGCACCATCGACTGGACCGATGACACAGTCCGCGTCGACACGGACACGATGAGTGTGAGCGCGAGCAGTGTCATCGTGGCGGTGCCGCCGAACCTCTACTCGCGCATCAGCTACGTTCCCCAGCTGCCCCGCCTCCAGCAGATCTTCCACCAGCATCAGTCGATGGGACTGGTGATCAAGGTCCATGCCACCTACCCGAGTCCGTTCTGGCGTGAGGCAGGACTGTGCGGGACCGGATTCGGCGCAGGCCAGCTGGTGCAGGAGGTCTACGACAACACGAACCATGGGGAGGAGCGCGGCACCCTCGTCGGCTTCATCTCCGATGTCCGCGCCGATGAGATGTTCGCCCTCGACGAGGAGACGAGGAAGCAGCGCATCCTCGAATCCCTCGCCGATTTCCTCGGCCCGCAGGCACTGGACCCGGAGGTCTTCTACCTCTCGGACTTCGGCTCGGAGGAATGGACGAGAGGCGCCTACGCGACGAGCTACGACCTCGGCGGGCTCCACCGTTGGGGACGATTCCAGAACGATCCGGTCGGCCCCATCCACTTCGCCAGCTCCGATATCGCCGCTGCGGGCTATCAGCATGTCGACGGTGCCGTACGGATCGGGCGGGCGACGGCGGAGAAGATCCTCGGTGCCTGAGGCAGCCGCCGGAGTCGATTCCTCGGGACTGAGTTCGAAGGGGCTCTCGGCCGGAAAGATCGGTGCGATCGGCGGAGCGATCATCGGCATCTCCTGCATCGCTCCCGCCTACACTCTGACCTCGGGACTGGGTCCGACGATCTCTGAGGTCGGAGTCCACACTCCCGCGATCCTGCTGATCGGCTTCGTGCCGATGCTGCTCGTCGTCTTCGGCTACCGGGAACTCAACTCGGCGATGCCGGACTCGGGCACGACCTTCACCTGGGCCACCCGCGCCTTCGGGCCGTGGTTGGGGTGGATGGGCGGGTGGGGGCTGATCGCGGCCACCGTGCTCGTGCTCTCGAACCTCGCCGCCGTCGCCGTGGACTTCCTCTTCCTGCTGCTGGCGCAGATCTTCGGGGACCCGAGCATCTCCGATCTCACCCGAGTGCTGTGGATCAACATCCCTGTCACCGTGATCCTCACCGCCGCCGCTGCCTGGATCTCCTATCGCGGTGTCGAGGCGACCGAGAAGATACAGGTCTGGCTTGTCGCCTTCCAGGTCCTCGCGCTCGGCTGGTTCGTCATCGCCGCGCTCGTGCACGTGGCCAACGGCACCGCCTTCGACCCCACACCCGTGAGTCTCGACTGGTTCAACCCACTGGCCGCCGGCGACTTCTCCACGGTCGCAGCCGCCGTGTCCCTGTCGATCTTCCTGTTCTGGGGCTGGGACACGGTGATCACGATGAACGAGGAGGCGAAGGACCCGGAGAAGACACCCGGGCGGGCAGCCATGCTCACGATCATCGCGATCGTCATCATCTACATCGCCTGCACCATCGCGGTGATCTCCTTCGCCGGCGTCGGCACCGACGGCCTCGGTGCCGGAAACCCGGAGAACCAGGAGTCGATCTTCGCCTCCCTGGCCGGGCCGGTGATGGGCCCCTTCGCGGTCCTCGTCTCGGTCGCCGTGCTCTCGAGCTCGCTGGCGTCACTGCAATCGACGATGGTCTCCCCGTCACGGACGATCCTGGCGATGGGCCATTACGGGGCCCTGCCGCAGAAGTACGGAAGCATCTCGCCACGCTACAAGTCGCCCTCGGTGGCCACCATCACCTCGGCGGCGGCCGCGATCATCTTCTACGTCGTCATGCGGCTGCTCTCCGAGAACGCCCTGTGGGACACGATCACCGCACTGGGTCTGATGGTCTGTTTCTACTACGGGATCACCGGACTGGCCTGCATCTGGTACTACCGCCGCTCGCTGTTCGCCTCGCCGAAGAACATCTTCTTCCGCTTCCTGTTCCCTCTCGTCGGGGGCGTGACTCTGCTCGTCATCTTCGTCACCACCGCCATCGACTCACTCGATCCCGACTACGGGTCGGGTTCCTCGGTGTTCGGCATCGGACTGGTCTTCGTCCTGGGCATCGGGGTGCTCGTTCTCGGTGCGGTCATCATGGTCATCCAATCCGTGCAGAACCCGGCCTTCTTCCGCGGGGAGACCCTGAAGCGAGGAATCCACACGGGATGATCGACCCGGCGAGCCGCGCGCAGCTCATCGCCCTGCGACGGGTCCGCGACCGCATCGACAGGGAATTCGACCGCCCGCTCAACGTGGAGGAGCTGGCCGCTGACGTCCACATGTCCGCCGGCCACCTCAGTCGCCGGTTCCGGGCGGCATACGGGGAATCGCCGTACTCCTACCTGATGACCCGACGGATCGAACGTGCCATGGCGCTCATCTGCAGGGGAGACCTGAGCATCACCGATATCTGCTTCACCGTCGGCTTCTCCTCGCTCGGAACCTTCAGCACCCGGTTCAGCGAACTCGTCGGAGTCTCGCCACGGCGGTATCGCAGCGCCCTGGAGGCAGGGGAGCACGATCTGCCGACGTTCATCGTCAAGAATGTCCTCCGACCGGTCAGGAATCGAGAAGTCCGGAGTTCCGAGCCGGACTAGGATGACGGGCATGGACATCACAATCAACGCCAGCTTCCTGTCCCACACCGATGCCGAAGCCTCTCTCGCCTTCTATCGTGACGTGCTCGGCTTCGAGGTCCGCCTCGACGTCGGATCCGATCAGATGCGGTGGCTGACCGTCGGCCCCGCGGGCCAACCCGACACCTCGATCGTCCTCACCCCGGCCATCACCGACCCGACGATCAGCGAGAATGAGCGCGAGGTCATCGAATCGCTCATGGCCAAGGGCAGCTTCGCCGCGATCGTGCTCGCCAGTCCCGACGTCGACGAGGTGTTCGCTGAGGTGGAGGCCAAGGGCGCCGATATCGTCCAGGAGCCGATGGACCAGCCCTACGGTCTGCGCGACTGTGCCCTCCGCGATCCCGCGGGGAACATGATCCGCATCCAGCAGCGCTGATGCCCGTGCACGCTGCCGATGCCCACGACGTCATCCGCGTCACCGGGGCCCGGGAGAACAACCTCAAGAACGTCTCCGTCGAGATCCCCAAACGTCGGCTCACGGTCTTCACCGGGGTCTCGGGATCCGGCAAGAGCTCGCTCGTCTTCTCCACCGTCGCCGCCGAATCGCAGCGGATGATCAACGAGACCTACAGCGCCTTCGTCCAGGGGTTCATGCCGGCCATGGCCCGGCCTGAGGTCGACGTCCTCGAGGGCCTGACGACGGCGATCCTCGTCGACCAGGAGCGGATCGGGGCGAACCCGCGCTCGACCGTCGGCACGGTCAGCGACATCAATGCGAAGCTGCGCACACTCTTCGCGCGATTCGCCGAACCGAACCTGGGATCGACGAACTCGTACTCCTTCAACGTCGCCACGATCAGCGGCAAGGGTGCGGTGACGATCGACAAGGGGGAGGGCAAGCAGGTCGAACGCAAGACCTTCTCCGTCAACGGAGGCATGTGTCCCCACTGCGAGGGGATGGGAACCGCCACCGATATCGACATCGCCGAGGTCGTCGATGAGTCGAAGTCCCTCAACGACGGTGCGATCACGATCCCCGGGTACAAACCCGGCGGGTGGAACGCCCGCTTCTACTCCGAGTCCGGCTATTTCGACCCGGACAAGCCGATTGCCGACTACACGGAGAAGGAACGGTCCATTCTCCTCTACGCCGAGGGCGAGAAGATCGTCATCAGCGGGACGAACATGACCTTCGACGGCCTCATCCCGCGGATTCGGCGGTCCTTCCTGTCCAAGGACCGCGACGCCATGCAGAAGCACATCAGGGCCTTCGTCGACCGAGCAGTCGTCTACACCCGGTGCCCCGAATGCGAGGGGACGAGGCTCAATGCCGCCGCCCGCGGCTCCCGTCTGGCGGGGAAGTCCATCGCCGAGGTGTGCGCCCTGCAGATCTCCGATGTCCTCGACTGGCTGTCCGGGATCGACGGCAAGTCGGCCGGTCCGCTGCTGAAGTCGCTGCGCCATGATGTGCAGGCCTTCGTCGACATCGGCTTGGGCTATCTCTCGCTCGAACGCTCCGCCGGATCTCTGTCCGGGGGAGAGGCGCAGCGGATCAAACTGGTCCGTCACCTCGGATCCTCGCTCACCGATGTCACCTATGTCTTCGACGAACCGACCATCGGCCTCCACCCGCACGATATCAAGGCGATGAACGCGCTGCTGCTGGCACTGCGCGACAAGGGCAACACCGTGCTCGTCGTCGAGCACAAACCGGAAACCATCACGATCGCCGATCACATCGTCGACCTCGGGCCCGGGGCCGGATCGAACGGGGGAGAGGTGACCTTCGTCGGCAGCGTCGAGGCCCTGCGCGAGAGCGACACCCTGACGGGTCGGCATCTCTCGTACACGGCGCCGCTCAAGGAATCGGTGCGGACATTATCGGGTGCCCTCGAGATCAGAGGAGCCAGCACCCACAACCTGCAGGCGATCGACGTCGACATCCCGCTCGGAGTGCTCTCGGTCATCACCGGCGTGGCCGGGTCCGGGAAGAGCACTCTCATCGAGGGGTCGCTGCGCGGGCGCGACGGCGTCGTGATGATCGACCAGGCACCGATCAAGGGGTCGCGGCGGAGCAATCCTGCGACCTATACGGGAATGCTCGAACCCATCCGCAAGGCCTTCGCCAAGGCAAACGGAGTCAAACCTGCGCTGTTCAGTGCGAATTCCGAGGGCGCCTGCCCGGTGTGCAACGGTGCCGGGATCATCTATTCGGATCTCGCGATGATGGCCGGCATGTCCGCGCCCTGCGATGAGTGCGAGGGCAAGGGCTTCCAGGCCGAGGTTCTCGTGTACACGCTGGGGGAGAAGAACATCCGGGAGGTCCTCGACCTTTCGGTCCTCGACGCTCTCGATCATTTCGGCACCGGTCAGGCGCGCATTCCCGCAGTGACTTCCATCCTGAAGAACCTCGCCGAGGTGGGGCTGGGCTATCTCAGTCTCGGCCAGCCGCTGACGACTCTGTCCGGGGGAGAGAGGCAGCGTCTCAAGCTCGCCACCCATCTCTCTGCCAAGGCTGCCGATGCCGCGCAGGTGATCATCCTCGACGAGCCGACCACGGGCCTGCATCTGGCCGATGTCGATACCCTGCTGCGGTTGCTCGACGGCCTTGTGGACTCGGGACGCAGCGTCATCGTCATCGAGCATCATCAGGCGGTGATGGCTCATGCCGATCATCTCATCGACCTCGGGCCCGGGGCCGGTCATGATGGTGGACGCATCGTGTTCGAGGGCACGCCCGCCGAACTCGTGGCGTCCGCCTCGGCGTCGGATGCGACGCTGACGGCACGTTATCTGGCGCAGTACGTGGCCCGGTGAGACGCTGCGGTGACGAAGGTCCGAGCAGGGGAGTCGAGCGTGGGGCACTCAGTTCGCGTTGTGGTTCCTCGGAGTCGATTCTGATGGGATCCGTGCCGATCTGGTTTCACTCGACCAGCCAGATCCGTTACGGTGTATAACGGCTCGGTAACGACCGGGTTACAGAACCGAAATGCAGTCGTACTACGGAGATGAGACAGTGAACCTCTACAGCACAAGCCTTCGCAAGGCCGCGCTCCTCGTGGGAGCCGGAGCGGTCGCCGCAGCCGGACTCACCGGAATGAGCGCACCTGCACAGGCCGCCTCGGGAGGCGTCTGGGACAAGGTCGCCGAATGCGAGTCCGGCGGCGACTGGGACATCAACACCGGAAACGGCTACTACGGCGGACTCCAGTTCTCGAAGCAGACCTGGAACGGCTTCGGCGGTTCGGGCACTGCGGACCAGCACAGCAAGAAGGAGCAGATCCGCATCGCTCAGAAGGTCCTCAAGGAGCAGGGACCCGGCGCATGGCCGACCTGCGGCAAGAAGGCCGGGCTGACGAAGTCCAACGGCGCAGCCGATGACGGCGGCGGATCCAAGGACGACGGAGGTTCGAAGGACGACGGCAAGGTCGGCCTCGGCGGCAACGTCGGGCTCGGCAGCTGAGCCGAAGCGAACACAGGACACTCGATGGCCGCGAATGACACATCAGTCATTCGCGGCCATCTCTGTGTGCGGATGTCTGGACGAGCGCTGTCAGGGCTTCTGCGTCGTACGCCGATAATATACATTATGTTAAGTAAACCTGGAACGCCCCTCTCCTGTGATCGGCTCGACTAGGCTGGACACACCAGCGTCAAAGGAGAATCACGTGGCGAAGTCGAAGCTGCCGGCGATGAGGCCGACCGGCGAACCTGTCAGCGAGGTGCTCGATCGTGCGCGCGGTCCACGACGTGCCGAGGCTGATCGGCTGTGCGAACTCCTCGGTGAATTCTCCGGCGATACACCTGTAGTGTGGGCGTCGCGGATCATCGGCTTCGGCGAGATCGAGTATCGCTACGATTCCGGACACAGCGGGACAATGCCGCTGCTGGCCTTTTCCCCCGGCGCATCGAAGCACACCATCTATCTCACAAGCGACTTTCCGCAGAGATGGCCCGAGCTCGTGGAGAAACTCGGAAAACACACGAACGGTACCGCATGCCTCTATCTCACGCGCCTGTCCGACGTGGACATCGACGTTCTGCGCCAACTCCTCGAGCAGACCCTTGAACATACGCGAAGCGAGTGGTCGAGTCGTGACGGATCGGATTGAGCAGGCACGGCTGTCACCGCCCGGATATCTGGAGAACCTGCTGAGCATGCGACATCTGTGCCGCCGGAGTACGTGGCGGCGCATATCCCCCGGTCGAACCCAGTTCGATGATGAGGTCGCTCAGCTGTGTCGACATGCACTCCGCAAGCGTGTCGTCGATCGGCCACTGCAAGGCCATTCCCCGTGAGAGGTCCGCGGCGTGGAGGGCGAGTTCGAGGATGCGCATGCGGACCAACTGCGTACCGGGCAGGCGCCCGATGCGGTGCGGCACCTCGACCATGAGATCGCAGTCCCCTGCGATCGTCCGGAATATACGCTCATGCGTCCAGAACGACTCTGTGAGGTCCGCGCCGAGGTGATCGACGCGGCGCGTGGATTCGACCTCGGTCGGCGGGGCCTGTGCCAGCAGCTTCGCATAGCGCAGTCCCCCGCCGACGACATGGTTGATCAGCTCCCGATTCGACCATTTCGAACAGCCGCTCTCCCGGTCCAAGTCCTCGAGGCGAACACGCTCGAGGGCCGTGACCCAGCAGTCTTCGGCGCGGTCGAGCTGAACATCGATCTCAGGCTCCACGGATCGTCTCTCCGTTCGATGGTGATCGTGATCACGAGTGTACGGCTCGTATGACTCGCACATCGATTCTGCTTATGGCCATCATCGATGGAATTGTTCTCGCCAAGTGGGAATTACGGTCCGAAGTCTGTGATCGCTGTCGCAAT
Organism: Brevibacterium sp. CCUG 69071; assembly: GCF_021023135.1. Taxonomy (GTDB): domain Bacteria; phylum Actinomycetota; class Actinomycetes; order Actinomycetales; family Brevibacteriaceae; genus Brevibacterium. The sequence goes on along the minus strand of NZ_PGFV01000001.1, from coordinate 673,233 downwards.
CGGGTTAGGTTCGTCAAAAGTGTGATGTGGTCCACACCGTCGTGTGCGGCATCGCGCCTGTCATCTCAGCATTGAAATGAGGAACCCCATGACGTCAGCCAGCGGATCCGCCGACTACCTCGGCCTCGCCAATGCTCCGATTCTGTGGATCCTGGCGTTCGCGGTGATGGGAGTCGTTGTCGTCCAATCGCTCATCTACATGAGTGCCGTGCGCAAGAATGCGGAATCAGCGGGCATGAGCCAGCAGGAGGTGCGCTCGGCATTCAGGGCAGGCGGGGTCGCCGCCATCGGGCCGTCGCTGTCTGTGGTGCTCGTGGCCATCGCACTTCTCCCCCTCTTCGGCACTCCCCCGGTCGTCGTCCGGGTCGGACTGATCGGATCGGCCGCCACGGAGGTGGCCTCCGCGTCCATCGCCGCGGGAACCATGGGCGCCAACCTCGGCGATGAGACCTTCACCCGCGGCGTCTTCATCGTCGCGCTCATGGCGATGAGCCTCTCCGGGGCGGGGTGGATGATCTCAACGCTCATTCTCACCCCGATCTTCAAACGCAGCTCCCACAAGCTCGAAAAGGTCAATCCGGCGCTCATGTCGATCATTCCGGGGGCTGCACTCCTCGCGGCCTTCGCTGCACTGACCTTCAGGGAGATCCCGAAGTCGCCGACGCATGTCATCGCCGTCGTCGTCTCCGCGATCGTCATGACGATCTGCCTGTTCCTCGCCAAGACGCTCAAGGCGCCGTGGCTGAAGGAATGGGGCCTGGGGATCTCTCTTCTCGTCGGCCTCGTAGCCGCCTATTTCGCCCACTATGCCGGACTCGGCGCACCGGAAGCCTGAGGAGGCCGACATGTCAGACATCATCACCGCTCCCTCGCACGCGGCCTTCGAGAGAACGACGACGAAATGGGGGTCGATCACCCTCTTCATCGGCTTCCTCATCGCCACCTCGGTGCCGTTCTATCTGCTCTTCGTCGCCGATGCGAACGTCGACCTCGGCAACGTCCTCACGGGATTCCTCGCGGTCTTCGCCGTCTACGGGGTCTTCTACATCGTCGAACCACTCACCTACTTCCCCATCCTCGGGCCCGCAGGCATGTACCAGGCCTTCCTCATCGGCAACATCTCCAACAAGCTGCTGCCTTCGGCGATCGTCGCCCAGGACACGATCGGGGCGAAGCCGGGCACACGCAAGGGCGAATACGCAGCGACGATGGCCATCTGCGGGGCAGCGATCATCCACGTCGCCTCGATGGTGATCTTCGTCGGCGTCCTCGGCACCTGGCTCCTCACGCTGATTCCCGAACAGGTCACCCTCGTCGCCAAGCTCTACATCCTGCCGGCCATCCTCGGCGGAGTCACCGTCCAGCTCATCGCCTCACTTCGACAGGTGAAGTCGACGCTCATCGCGTTGGCCATCGCCGCTCTCGTCATCCTCGTCCTCATCCCGCTCGTACCCGTGCTCGCCCCGGGCGACGTCGCCATCGTCGTCATCGTGACGATCGTCATCACCTGGTTCACCCGGAACAGGGCGGTGACCGACCGAAGGACGGACGACGGAGACTCAGTGGGCATCAACTAGGACCGACCGCCGCGGTGATGCAGGCATCCGATCCACCAGGCGAACGGATCACCGACGGCACCTCCTCACCTGCGACCATGAATACGATCCACGATGAAAGGACACCATGCCGCTCAATCCCGCACTTCGCGAGGCGATCTCGGACAACCTCGCCCAGATCGTCGCCGACTACAAGGACTTCCACCGCTCCCCTGAGCTGTCGATGCAGGAGACGAACACCGCTGCGACGATCGCCTCCCGCCTGCAGGGCCTGGGGCTGACCACACAGACCTTCGGCGGCACCGGAGTCGTCGCCGTGATCGAGAACGGCGAAGGCCCCGTCGTCGGATACCGTGCCGACACCGACGGACTGCCGATCACCGAGGACACCGGCTACGACTACGCCTCGACGGTCGAGGGCACCCTGCCCGACGGCACGACGACAAACGTCATGCACGGCTGCGGCCACGATACGCACATCACCGTCGGGCTCTACCTCGCACAGTACCTCGTCGAGCACACTGACCTGTGGTCGGGCACCGTGGTGATGATCTTCCAACCCGGCGAAGAGACCGGCGAGGGCGCCCGGGCGATGCTCGACGACGGACTCTGGGACTCCATCGTCAGACCCGAGGTCATCTACGGACAGCACGTCTGGCCCGGACGCGCCGGGCACCTCTACGTCGCCGAGGGCACTGCCATGGCGATGTCCGACTGCATCAGGGTCACGGTCAAGGGCAAGCAGGCACACGGCTCCCAGCCGGAGAACGCGATCGACCCGATCGTCCTCGGCGCCTATATGATCACCCGCCTCCAGTCCGTCGTCTCCCGTGAGATCTCCGGCCGTGACATGGCCGTGGTCACCGTGGGCACCTTCCACGGCGGTCTCAAGGAGAACATCATTCCGGACTCCGCGGAGTTCAAACTCAACATCCGCACCTTCAACGAGGAGGTCCGTGCCGTCGTCCTTGACCGCATCGAACGCGTCATCCTCGCCGAGGCGCTGGCGTCGCGCGCGCCGGAACCGGTCATCGAGGAGATGTACCGTTTCCCCCGCTGCTACAACGATCCCAGGGAGGCCCGCGCCTTCGTCGACTCCGTCCGGGCCGAACTCGGTGAGGAGCAGGTCCACGTCGAAGGTCCGGTCACCGGCAGTGAGGACTTCGGGGCCTTCGGCGATGACATCGGAGTTCCCTATGTCTACTGGTTCTTCGGCGGGTACTCCCCCGCCAAGTTCGACGGCGACGAGCAGCCGGCGGGCAACCACTCCCCCTTCTTCGCCCCCGATGACGTCGAGACCACCCTGGAGACCGGCATCCGTGCCGCCCTGTCCACGGTGCTCGGCAGAGTTGGGAAGTGAGCCGATGAGCGAGGAGCTGCGCTGGCTGTCCATGCGCGAACTGGCCGCGCGGATAGCGGCGAAGGAGATCTCGGCCCGGGAGGCGCTGAGGGATCACCTGGATCGCATCGACGCCCTCAACCCCGCCATCAATGCGGTTGTGACCCGAGATGATGAGACCGCATTTGCCTGCGCCGAGGCGGCCGACCGCACCCTTGCCCGCGGGGAGCCGATCGGTGCCCTGCACGGGGTGCCGATGACGCACAAGGACACTCACGACACGGCGGGGATGCGCACCACCTGGGGGTCACCGATCATGGCCGAGCGGGTCCCCGAGACCGACGCCCTCATCATCGCTCGACTCAAGCAGGCGGGGATCAACACCACTGGCAAGACCAATGTCCCGGAGTTCGCGGCCGGTTCCCACACCTTCAACCCGGTCTTCGGCACCACGCTCAATCCGTATGACACCACGAAGTCCGCTTCGGGATCATCGGGCGGAGTCGGTGCGGTACTGGCAGCGGGAATCCAGGCCGCAGGCGATGGTTCCGATATGGGAGGCTCCCTGCGCTCCCCCGCCTCCTTCAACAATGTCGTCGGCTTCCGACCGTCCAACGGTCGGATTCCCCACACGCTGCCGGGCGACCCTTTCGCCTGGCTCGCCCAGAGCGGCTTCATGGCTCGCACGGTCTCCGACGTGGCGCTGCTGATGAGTGTGGCCGCAGGCCCCGAGCCGGGTGCGCCGGGGTCGATCGGTGAGTCCGGCGACGTCTTCGACCTGCCCGAATTCGGACTCGGCAATGAATGCGACCCTGACCTGCGGGGCGTGCGGATCGGCTTCAGTCCGGACCTTGACGGTCTGCTGCCGGTCGAGACGGAGGTCGCCGAGATCGTGGCGTCCACGGCCGCGGTCTTCACCTCGCTCGGTGCCGAAGTCACGGACAGGATTCCCGACCTCTCCGACGCCGATGAGGTCTTCGCCGTCCGCCGGGCCCTCGACTTCGTCCATTCCTGGGCACCGCTGCTGACAGAGCATCGAGATCGGATGAAAGACTCGGTGGTCTGGAACATCGAGATGGGACTCAAGCTCACCGGTGCCGAGGTGGTCTCGGCCGATCGTGCCCGGGCCCGCCTGCACAGTGAGGTCGAACGGTTCTTCGCCGACCACCACGTGCTCGTCCTCACCACCTCGCAGGTGCTGCCCTTCGACGCCTCGATCGAGTATCCGACGTCGATCAACGGGATCGAATTCGACAATTACCTCGAATGGATGCGGGCGCTGTGTGTGATCTCGGCGACCGGGTGCCCGTCGATCTCCGTGCCGGCAGGCTTCTCCGAATCAGGTCTTCCGGTCGGCGTCCAACTCGTCGCCAGACCCGGTGACGACGTCCGCCTGCTCCGGATCGCCCAGGCGTTCGAGGCGGCCACCCGAGTCGGGCAGCGTCACCCACTGCTGTGAGAGTCGACCACGCCTCGATGCTGCTCGGCGCCGGCGCGATCAGCTCGGGGCGTCCGCCTCGGCGTCGATGTCCTGGGACTGCGCGATCCGGCTGATCTGCTCAGCGAGGTCGATATCCTTATCGGTGATCGATCCCGCATCATGAGTCGTCAAGGTGATGTCGACGTGGGGGAAGCGCAGATCCACATCGGGATGGTGACCGGCAGCCTCCGCCGCCTCGGCGATCTCATCGATGAAGCTGACACCGGTGACGAACGAGCCGGTGAGGAAGCGGGCGTGCAGAGCGTCGTCTCCCGCGTGCCAGTGAGTGAGTGCGTCGATTCTGTCCTGCATGCGTCCAGCTTGGCACGCACGGGGCGGGGGTGTCCATGGTAGTGACGGGCTGATTGGAAACAGGCAGGTTTGCTATACCTACCGGGAGTTTGCCGAGCCTTTCCACACTGGAATCATTCTAGAAAAGGTGTCAGGATAATCTTTGTACTGACGGAAGTGATCCGTCTCGATTCGCAAAGGAGAAACACATGCACTTGAGCCCCGCAATGCAGAAGGTCCTCAATGAGCAGGTCACCCTCGAGCTCGAAGCCTCGCTGGTCTACCTGCAGCTCTCCATTCAGCTCGACGATCTCGATCTCTCCGGAATGACTCGCTGGATGCGCGCTCAGTCCGAGGAGGAGCAGGTCCACGCCGCGAAGTTCATCGAGCACTGCCTCGATCGTGACTTCGCTCCGCAGATCGGCGACATCGCCGCACCGAAGGTCTCCGGCTCGCAGCCCATCGACTTCTTCAAGGCCGCCCTCGCCCACGAGGAGAAGGTCTCCGAATCGATCCGCAACCTCTACCGCACCGCACAGGCCGAGGGTGATCTCGACGTCCTGCCCCTGCTGCACTGGTTCATCGACGAGCAGGTCGAAGAGGAGTCGAGCATCTCCGAGATCATCGGCCGCCTCGAGCGCGTCGGCGAAGACGGCTCCGGAGTCCTGCGCATCGACTCCGAGCTCGGTTCTCGCCACCCGGACATCAGCGCCGACAACGAGTGATCGACGCGGTGAACTGATCCCGGTCCGCGACCGGGTATCTGATCACCCCTGAGTGACCGGCAGCGGCCGGACTCCTTCGTGGAGTCCGGCCGCTGCCGTATTCATCGGAACCCGGCCGAGGCGGAGTCGATGCTGATCAGCCGCCGAGGACGAGCTCGGCGATGAGCAGCACCGGCGGCAGAGTGAGGAGCATGAGCAGCGTCTGAGCGGCGATGAGAGCGGCCATGAGCTCGGCGTTGCCGCCCAGCTGCCTGGCCATGACGTAGCCCGAACTCGCGGTGGCGATCGCCTGGAAGATCATCCCCACCATGGCAGCGGTGGGCGGCAGATCGAAGAGATGAAGCGCGAGCAGACTCAGACCGGGCAGCAGAATGAGCTTGGTCGCCGTCGAGCTGATCAGCGCCAGTGCGTGTTCCCGCAGAGAGAACGGGCGCAGCCCCGCGCCGACGCAGAGCAGACCGATCGGCAGCGCCGCGGCTGAGAGCGGGTCGAGCACCGAGCCGAGGAGGGTAGAAATCGGCAGGCCGAGGAGATTCCAGACTCCTCCGGCCACACACCCGATCACCAGCGGATTCGTCGCGATGCTGCGAATGATCCCGAGGACAGAGCTGGGTCCGGTCCGCAGAAACTCGAAGCCGAGGCTCGAGACGATATTGACGGTCGGGACGAGGATCGCCGCGACGATCGCGGCCAGGGCACCGCCCTCGGTGCCGTACAAGCTCGCCGCGATCGAGAGTCCGATATAGGTGTTGAAGCGGACCCCGCCCTGGAGCACCGAGGTGAAGGACCGGAGATCGCCGGCGATGACGCGGCGCAGCAGGATGATGGCCAGAGAGATCACCACGGTCGGGGCGACAAGAGCGATTCCGAGACGAAGGATGGGCACATGGGCGACGTCCACCTCGGCGACCGAGGAGAACAGCAGCACCGGCAGCAGGCAGTAGTAGGCGAGCTTCTCCGCACCGGACCAGAACTCGTCGGCGGTGAAGCCCGGCACCCGTCTCAGCGCGAATCCGAACGCGATGAGGACGACCACGGGAACGAGCGCAAGGAGGACCGGAAGCAGACTCACAGAACTGAGAATTTCATGAGAGAGGAATGATTTCAAAGTTGAGTGTGTTTGACTCAATGTATCGACCTACAGAAAGGAAGCTCATGGCAACTCGTTTTGACCCCATCCGTGACCTCGACCGTTTCTTCTCGGAGGTCACCCGCACCCCGAACGCCACCTCGCTGCCGATGGATCTCTACCGCGACGGGGAGGTTTTCATCGCCCGCATCGATATGCCGGGAGTCGATCCCGCCAGCATCGATGTTGACGTCGAGGACCGGACCCTGACAGTGCGCGCTCAGCGCGAGTCCGAGGTCGCCGAGAAGGACGTGAAGTGGCTGACCCGCGAACGCACCGTCGGCACCTACGCCCGCCAGCTGACTCTGGGCAACCGAGTCGCGCTCGACCGGATCAGCGCCGACTACGTCGACGGAGTCCTGACTCTGACGATCCCGGTCGCCGAGGAGGCACGTCCGCGCAAGATCAACGTCTCGCACTCCTCCCCCGTCCGAGCCACCGAGGTGGTCGAGTCCACCTCGACCGAGGACGAGAACTCAGCCCAGGCCTGATTCCCAGATGCGACGCGCACTCTGAGACGACGACAGCTAGACGACAGAAGAGGCGGGCCGCACCGATCGGTGCGACCCGCCTCTGCTATGTGTCAATCACCGGTCATGCGTCATTCACCGGTCGCGGTCGCCGCCTGCCGAATCGACCTCGAGAAGGTAGGCCAGGCACATGTACGGCAGGGCCGTCTCACCCTCGAGCGGATGTTCGACGGTGAGGTACTCCCGCAGATTCGCCTCCACCCGAGCCCGCGTGGTCTCATTCGAGCGCAGCCAATACGACCGGGTGCGGGCCAGATCGATGAGTCCCTCGAGCGTGACCGGAGTAGAGAATTCGACGATCGTCTGGTCGCTGAGCACCAGCCCTGCTCCAGGCTCGGGCCGATATCGCGGGCGGTAGACATCACCCGCGTGCATGATCCGACTCAGCCGCAGGACCCAATCGACACGGACATCGAGCTGGTTGATCAGGATCAGCAGTCGGCCGCCCGGCGCCAGGATGCGAACGATCTCCCGGGCGGCCGCCTTCTCATCGAACCAGTGCCAGGCTTGGGCCACGGTGACGAGATCGACGCTGGCGTCGGGGAGGCCGGTGGCTTCGGCGCTGCCGCGCAGAGAGCGGGCCGGGTTGTGGGAGAGAGCCGCCTGATCGGGGTCGACCGCGGTGACCTCGGCTCCACGAGCGATGAGGCTTCGACTGAGGATCCCGGTCCCGGCGCCGAGGTCGCAGACCCTCAGGCCCTTCCACTCAACCCCGGCCAGATCGACAGCGGCATCCGGATAGCCGGGACGCACCTGGTCATAGACCGCGGCCTGCGTGCCGAAGCTCAGACCATGTGCCGATTGCGCCCGCGGTCTCACCACTGTTCGCACCCTCTCTGTCCCTGTTCGAGTTCGGTCCCACTCTATCCGTGCGTCGGGTCGCAGAGTGGATAGGATGGACTCACCGGATGTACATCAGTGTGAAGGAGCTTTTATGTCGCCCAATTCAGAGCTGCAGACCCAACTGGACGAAGCGTCCAGGGACTATGAGGAGTTCGCCTCTCGCGGCCTGAAGCTCGACATCACCCGCGGCAAGCCCTCTCCCGAACAGCTTGACCTCGCCGGAGACCTGCTCACCGCCGTCACCGCCGATGACGTCATCACACCGAGCGGCGTCGATGCTCGCAACTACGGCGGACTCGAAGGACTCGTCGAACTGCGCGAGATCTTCGCTCCCCTGCTGAAGATCCCCACCGAGCAGCTGTTCGCCGGAGGCAACGCCTCGCTGACATTCATGGCGCAGGCGCTGACGTTTGCGACCATGCACGGCACTGCCGCCGATGACCGCCCCTGGGGCGAAGGACCGCGCAAGCTCCTGTGCCCGGTTCCCGGATACGATCGCCACTTCGCCCTCGCCGAATCTCTCGGCTTCGAACTGCTGAGCATCCCGATGGACGAGGAAGGCCCGGTCATCGCCGAGGCGCAGCGCCTGGCCGAGGACGCATCGGTCAAGGGAATGTGGCTCGTACCGATGTACTCGAACCCCACGGGGATCACGATCAGCCCGAAGCGAGCCGCTGAACTCGCCGCCATGCCCGCGGCCGCGTCCGACTTTACACTGCTGTGGGACAACGCCTACGGAGTGCACCATCTGCGGGACGAGCATGTGGAGAACATCGACATCCTCAGTCTCTGCGCCGAAGCCGGCAATCCGGAGCGGCCGTGGATCTTCGCCTCGACCTCGAAGATCACCCTGGCAGGAGCCGGTGTGTCCTTCTTCGGCGGCGGTCCTCTGAGTGTCGATTGGATGAAGACCAACCTCGGGAAGATCTCGATCGGACCCGACAAGGTCAACCAGCTGCGCCATGTCCGCTTCTTCGGCGATTCGGCCGGGGTCGAGGCGCATATGCGCAAGCATGCGGAGATCATCGCTCCGAAGTTCGACGCCGTGCTCGATGCCCTCGAGAGTGCGTTCGGGGATTCGGACCTCGCCCGGTGGACGCGTCCCGACGGCGGATACTTCATCACCCTGACGACCATGGAGGGCATCGCTGATCGGGTGGTGAAGCTGGCCGCCGAGGCGGGGGTGAAGCTGACCCCGGCCGGCGCCACACATCCCTACGGGCTGGATCCCGCGAACAACGTCATCCGGATCGCACCGACGATGCCGGTGCTCGAAGAGGTCGAACTCGCAGCTCAGGGCCTGGTCGCCTGCCTCAAGCTCGCCAGCTACGAGAAGCTGCTCGCCGGCTGAGGCCTGCGAACCGGAACGACTGACCTGCGAACCGGAATGACTGAGGGGCGGTGCCGTTAGGCACCGCCCCTCAGTCATCTTCCTCAGCTGACTTCGCTGCAGATCAGTACTCGTAGAAGCCGCGTCCCGACTTCACGCCGAGCAGACCGGCATCGACCATGCGGGAGAGCAGGATCGGAGGTTTCATAGCCGGGTCTCCTGTCTCCTCGAACATGCTCTGGGCGGCGTAGTAGCAGGTGTCGAGTCCGACGAGGTCGGCGAGCTTGATCGGTCCCATCGGGTGGGCGCAGCCGCCGACCATCCCCGCGTCGATGTCTTCCTTCGTGGCGAATCCGGATTCGAGCATCCTGATGGCACTGCACAGGTAGGGAATGAGCAGCGCATTGACGATGAAACCGGGACGGTCCTCGGCCTGGACGGGGTTCTTGCCCAGCACCTCCGAGACGAAGCTCGTCACGGTATCGCGCACCTCCTCGGCGGTGAGCACCGACGAGACGATCTCGACGAGAGGCTGCACCGGTGCCGGGTTGAAGAAGTGCACTCCGAGGACCCGCTCGGGACGGGAGGTCGACTGGGCGAAGCGGATGATCGGCATCGACGAAGTGTTCGAGGCGAGGATCGCCTCGGGATCGGTGACCACTTCGTCGAGCTCGGCGAAGATGGACTTCTTGATGTCCTCGTTCTCACTGGCCGCCTCGATGACGAGCTGACGGTCGGCGAGGTCCGCGATGTCGGTGGTGAAGCTCAGCTTGGACAGAGCCGCGTCACGAGCCGCTTCGTCGAGCTTGCCCTTCTCCACCGCTCGGGCGAGGGACTTCTCGATTCGAGCCCGTCCGGCGGCCGATGCCTCCTCGTTGATCTCGCGGACGATCACGTCGAGGCCCGACTTCGCAAGCACCTCGGCGATTCCGGCTCCCATCAGGCCGCTGCCGATGACGGCGGTGCGTTGAATGCTCACAAGTGTCTCCTTCTTCTCGGTCACGTACTTCTGGGTCACGTATTTCTCGGTCACAGCGCTCTGGCCAGGAACCAGTCGGCGGAGCGGATGGCCTTCATGGCCTCCCGACGCCGTTCCTTGGGCAGGGCCTGGACGTAGACCTGCCCGTCGAGGTGGGCGACTTCGTGCTGAAGCATCTGCGCGAACACCTCGGTGCCTTCGATCTCCACGGGATTGTTCTCGGCATCGACTCCGCGCACACGTGCGAATTCGTAGCGCGGGGTGGCGAAGAACAGGCCGGGCACCGACAGGCAGCCCTCCTCGATGTCGCGCAGTTCGCCTCCGAGCTCGACGATCTCGGGGTTGATGACGTACCCAGTGCGTCCGTCGAGATCGTAGCCGAATGCCCGCAGGGCGACTCCGATCTGGGGCGCGGCGACCGCGGCCCTGCCCTCCGGCAGCGAGGAGTCGACGAGATCGGCCGTGAGGGCGGCCACATTCTCATCGAAGACCGTCACCGGGGCGCAGGGGCTGCGGAGAACGGGATCGCCCCAGAGCCGGATCTCACGTTCAGCCATCGATGACCACCACGAGGTCGCCGCCCTCGAGCTGCTGGACATCGGCGATCGCCACGCGGGTCACGGTGCCCGCGGTCTGCGTCGTGATCGTCGCCTCCATCTTCATCGCTTCGATGGTCGCGATGGTGCCGCCGGCCTCGACCGTGTCGCCTTCCTTGACCTGCAGGGTGACGACACCGGCGAACGGGCTGGCGACGTGCTTGGGATTGCCGGCATCGGCCTTCTCAGCGGCCTTGATGTCGGTCTCGACCGCCCGATCACGAACCTGCAGCGGACGCAGCTGGCCGTTGAGGGTGAACATCACCGAACGCATGCCGCGCTCGTCGGTGTCGCTGATGGCCTGAACTCCGATGAGCAGATCCTTGCCCTTCGACAGCTCCACCGCATGCTCTTCGCCCGCGGTCAGCCCGTAGAGGTACTCGGAGGTCTCGACGACCGAGAGATCGCCGTAGTTCGCCCGCATCTGCTCGAATTCCTTCGTCGGTCCGGGGAACAGCAGGGAGTTGAGCTTGACCTGACGATCACGGCCCGGCTCCTCGAGCGCGGCGACGTCCGCCGGTTCGAGGTCTTCGACGAGAGGCTTGCGACTGCGGCCGGCCAGAGCTTTCGTGCGGAACGGCTCGGGCCATCCGCCCGGAGGATCTCCGAGGTCACCGCTGAGGAACCCGATGACCGAATCAGGGATGTCGAACTTGTCCGGGTTCTCCGCGAACTCCTCCGGCGAGACCCCGGCACCGACGAGGTGGAGGGCGAGATCGCCGACAACCTTCGAGGACGGGGTGACCTTGACCAGGTGGCCGAGGATCGAATCCGCCGCGGCGTACATGTGCTCGATCTCTTCGAACCGCTCCCCCAGGCCCAGCGCCACGGCCTGCTGACGGAGGTTCGAGAGCTGGCCGCCGGGGATCTCGTGACGGTAGACGCGACCTGTCGGTCCGGGCAGTCCCGATTCGAAGGGTGCGTAGACCTTGCGCACGGCCTCCCAGTAGGGCTCGAGGTCGCTGACGGCATCGAGGCTGATGTGGGTGTCCCGCTCGGTGTTCTCGAACGCCGCGATGAGCGCCGAGAGGCTCGGCTGGCTGGTGGTCCCGGCCATGGCCGCCGAGGCGGCGTCGACGGCATCGGCACCGGCGGCTGCCGCTGCGCACAAGGTGGCCAGCTGACCGCCGGCGGTGTCGTGGGTGTGGACGTGGACGGGCAGATCGAAGTTCTTCCGCAGCGCACTCACGAGCGCCTCGGCAGCGGCCGGACGCAGCAGACCGGCCATATCCTTGATCGCCAGGACGTGGGCTCCGGCCTCGACGATCTGCTCGGCGAGCCTGAGGTAGTAGTCGAGGGTGTAGAGCTCTTCCCTCGGGTCGAGGATGTCCGAGGTGTAGCACAGGGCCACCTCGGCGACGGTCGTGTTCGTCGCCCGCACGGCCTCGATGGCCGGCCGCATCTGCTCGACGTCGTTGAGGGCGTCGAAGATGCGGAAGATGTCGATGCCGGTCTTTGCGGCTTCATCGACGAAGGCGTCGGTGACCTGTGTCGGATACGGAGTGTAGCCGACGGTGTTGCGGCCCCGCAGAAGCATCTGCAGTCCGATGTTGGGCACAGCGGAGCGCAAGGCGGCGAGGCGTTCCCAGGGGTCCTCGCCGAGGAAGCGCAGGGCCACATCATAGGTGGCGCCTCCCCAGGCCTCGATGCTCAGCAGCTCCGGGGTCATGTGGGAGACGTGCCCGGCCACGGCCAGGAGGTCGCGGGTGCGCACACGCGTGGCCAGCAGCGACTGGTGGGCGTCGCGGAAGGTGGTGTCGGTGACGGCCAGGGCGGTCTGCTCACGGAGCGACTTCGCAAAGCCCTCGGGACCGAGCTCGAGGAGTCGATTGCGGCTGCCGGGGGCAGGTTCGGCGTCGAGGTCGATCTCCGGCAGCTTCTCGCCGGGACGGATCCTGACGGTGGGTTCGCCGTTGGGCCGGTTGACGGTGACATCGGCGAGGAAGTCGAGGATCTTCGACCCGCGGTCGGCGCTGACCCGTGCATCGAGGAGCTGCGGTCGCTCCTCGATGAATGAGGTGGCCAGGTCACCGGCGATGAAGGATTCGTCTTCGAGCACGGCCTGCAGGAAGCCGATGTTCGACGAGACACCGCGGATGCGGAACTCCGCGAGAGCGCGACGTGCCCGGGAGACCGCCTGCGGGAAGTCACGGCCGCGGCACGAGAGCTTGACGAGCATGGAGTCGAAGTGGGCGCTGACCGCCGCACCTGCATGGACGGTGCCGCCGTCGAGTCGCACACCGGCGCCGCCGGCCGAACGATAGGCGGTGATGGTGCCCGTGTCGGGGCGGAAGGAATTCGCCGGGTCCTCCGTGGTGATGCGACACTGGAGAGCCGCTCCCCTGATCCGCATGTCCTCCTGCCGCAGCCCGATCTCATCGAGTGTGGCGCCGGCGGCGATGCGCATCTGGGAGGCCACGAGGTCGACGTCCGTGATCTCTTCGGTCACGGTGTGCTCGACCTGGATGCGCGGATTCATCTCGATGAACACGTGCTTGCCGGCCCGGGGGCCGTCGGTCTCGAGCAGGAATTCGACGGTGCCAGCGTTCTGGTAGCCGAGGGCCTTGGCGAACTTCAGGGCATCGGCGTGCAGTGCCGTGGCGATCTCGGGGTCGAGGTTGGGTGCCGGCGCGATCTCGACGACCTTCTGGTGGCGGCGCTGCACGGAGCAGTCGCGTTCGAAGAGGTGGATGGCGTTCGAGTCATTGTCGGCCAGCACCTGGACTTCGATGTGGCGCGGACGCTGCACGGCCTGTTCGATGAACACCGTCGGATCACCGAATGCACCTTCGGCCTCACGCATCGCGGCCTTGAGGGACTCCTCGAGTTTGGCGGGTTCTGCGACCCGGCGCATGCCGCGACCGCCGCCGCCGGCGACGGCCTTGACGAACAGCGGGTACTCCATCGATTCGGCATCGGCGAGCAGCTGGGCGATATCGGCCGAGGGGCGGGTGGAATCGAGCACCGGGATGCCGGCGTTGCGGGCTGCGGACAGTGCCTGGACCTTGTTGCCTGCGAGTTCGAGCACATCGGCCTTCGGGCCGATGAAGGTGATTCCCGCCTCGGCGCAGGCACGTGCCAGATCGGGGTTCTCGGACAGGAAGCCGTAGCCGGGATAGATGGCGTCGGCTCCGCTTTCCTTGGCGACGCGCAGGATCTCCTCGACGCTGAGATAGGCGCGGACCGGGTGGCCCTCCTCGCCGATCATATAGGCCTCATCGGCCTTCATCCGGTGTTCCGAGTTCCGGTCCTCATAGGGGAACACAGCGACGGTCGAGGCGCCGAGTTCGTACGCCGCGCGGAAGGCGCGGACGGCGATCTCGCCGCGGTTTGCCACAAGAACTTTAGAGAACATCTGTGTCTCTCACTTCTGTATCGGCCGCCGGTTGGCGACTGGTCGACGGGCTGTCGAGAAATACTCTACTCAGTGACCTGAGCCACGCTGAGACAGGGGGTCCCATTTTCGACTCGGGCCGCCTCGGCGTGGTCGTGACCGCCCGGCCGGTTCCGATACGTTACCGTAGGAGGGTGCTTGTCCTAAGTATCAGCAGCCTCAAAGGCGGAGTCGGTAAGACATCCGTGACGCTCGGTCTCGCTTCGGCGGCCTACAACCGGGGTATACCGACCCTGGTCGTCGATATGGATCCCCAAGCGGATTCGTCGACGGGCCTCGATGTCCCGACCTCGACGCGGGTCGATATCGCCGATGTCCTGGCTGCCCCGAAGTCCCAGAAGATCCTCTCCGAGGCGATCATCCCCTCCGGGTGGGTCGGCGAGAAGCTCGGTCATCTCGACGTGATCTCCGGGTCTCCCCGGGCCGCCGAGTTCGATCGTCCGTCTCTGTCGGAGCGCTACCTGCGCCGACTCGACGATGCGCTGAGCCGGATTGCGAAGGGCTACCGCCTCGTCCTCATCGACTGCCCGCCCAGTCTCAACGGTCTCACTCGCACCGCTTGGACCGCGAGCAGCCGCGTGGCGGTCGTGACCGAGCCCAGCCTGTTCTCTGTGGCCGCTGCCGATCGTGCGCTGCGTGCCGCCGACGAGCTGCGTCAGCGGGGGACCTCGGACATCCAGCCGCTGGGACTCGTCGTCAACCGCGTTCGCGCCGGATCGACCGAGCACGACTACAGGATCTCCGAGATGCGTGAGATGTTCGGTCCTCTGGTGCTCAATCCGCCGCTGGCCGAACGCGCCGTCATGCAGCAGGCACAGGGTTCGGCCCGACCGATCCATTCGTGGCCGGGCAAGCCCGCCGAGGAGGTCGCCTCCTCCTTCGATTCGCTGCTCGAACGTGCGCTGCGCTCGGAGAACATCCGCGGGCGCAAGCAGAGCGGCTCTTCATCTGAGAACTGACCTCAGCGGCGTCGTCCTGACGTCGTTTGGGGCAATGTTGTCCTCCCCCGCAGTGCCTCCGAGGTGTCTCGACCTGCCGCGCCGCCGGAAATGAGCATTGAGCAGGGGCCCGAACAGAGCAGACGACTGAATTGAGAGCAGACATGCGTGTGGCCCGTCCATCATGGACGGGCCACACGCATGTTCCCCCGAGTCAGTGAGGTGGACCGGGAGCGGTCCGAGCTGTCGAAGTCAGCCGAGCTTCTGTGCGCGGCGCTGCGCGAGTTCGTCCATGGCCAGCACCGCATCATCGTCTTCGGGAATCCGTTCGCTGGGCAGTTCGGAGAGACTGCCCTCGACCTCGTTCCAGACACGGCCGACGGCGATGCCGAAGACGCCCTGTCCACCCTGCAGGAGGTCGACGACCTCATCGGGTGAGGTGCATTCGAAGACGCTGGCTCCGTCGGACATGAGCGTGATCTGCGAGAGGTCCTGGACACCGCGCGAACGCAGGTGATCGACGGCGGTGCGGATCGACTGCAGTCCCACACCGGTGTCGAGGAGGCGCTTGACGATCTTGAGGACGAGGATGTCACGGAAGCTGTAGAGGCGCTGGCTGCCGGAGCCGGTGGCGTTGCGGATCGAAGGAGTCACCAGGTCGGTGCGTGCCCAGTAGTCGAGCCGACGATAGCTGATGCCGACGACCTTGCACACGGTCGGACCGCGGTAGCCGGCCTCTTCGTCGAGGACGGGCAGATCATCGTCGAAGAGCAACCCTTGGGCCGCCGACGGTATCGGCGTCGACTCGACGCTTTCATGACTTGAGCGGTTCACACCGACTCCTCCTTAAAGTCCCTGGGGGAAGCGAGGTCGCTTGGAAGGACAGAGAACATAAACATTCTAGCCCTCTTCCCAGCGAACCTACAGTGGGATTCAACAACTCCAAGCTATTCTCCCTGGCCCTTCAGGACAAACACCCCAAGGTAACGATTTCTGCGTGTCGCCGTTATCGCAGTATTCGAACACGCGATCCGCCGTCGATTCGCCGGCTGAGCGTGCTCGGATCGCTCAGTTCCCCGGCCTGCCGCCGGTGGCATCGCGGGGCTCATCGGAGGCCGTATCGGAGCTCTTCTCTGCCCCCTGGGCGTCCCCGGTCGGCGGGTTCTGCCCGTCCTCGGCATCTGCGGACTTGGTGGCCTTCTTCGGCTTGGCGCTGGTGAGCAGCTTGGTCTTGACCGTCGAGGCGTAGGCGTCGACGTATTCCTGTCCCGACAGACGCATGATCTCGTACATGATCTCATCGGTGATCGAACGCAGCAGGAAGCGGTCGACCGGGAGCCCTTCGTATTTGGAGAAGTCCATGGAGGAGCCGAAGACCACTCCGACACGGCGCAGCTTCGGGATCAGGCGCCCGGCGGGCTGGAGTTTGTCGGTGCCGATGATGGCCACCGGGATGACCGGGGCTCCGGACTCGAGGACGAGACGGGCGATGCCGGTCCGACCCCGGTAGAGCTTGCCGTCCGGTGAGCGGGTGCCTTCGGGGTAGATGCCCAGCGAATTTCCCTCACCGAGCACCTTGAGCCCGGATTCGAGAGAAGCCTGAGAGCCCGAACCTCCGCCGCGATCCATCGGCAGCTGATTATTGAGCTTGAAGAACCAGCGAGTCACCGCGCCTTTGATTCCGCGTCCGGTGAAGTAGTCCTTCTTGGCCAGGTAGACGACGGGACGGGGAGCGAGCAGGGGAACGAAGATCGAATCCATGAAGTGGTTGTGGTTTCCGGCGATGATCGCTGGACCATCGCTCGGCAGGTTGTCCAGGCCCCTGACCCAGGGACGGAAGAGTATCCGCAGAATGGGTCCGGCGAGGACTCGCTTGAGAAACCAGTAGAACACGAGCACCCTTCCATGTCACGACGCTTTGTCGTCCTCGGACATCATATATCGACACGCGCGTCGCACTTCCATGCCATGCTGTTGCCATGGAGATCGACTTCACACCACAGCATCCGGTGCCCACGGCACCCTACCGCCACATCGTCGATGAGTCATCCGACGCGGTGCTGTTCCTCCACGGAATCACGGGTTCACCGGCCGCCTGGTTCCCGATCGCCCGGTCCCTCGCCGAGCAGGGCCACAGCGTCAGCGTCCCCCTGCTGCCCGGTCACGGCACGCAGTGGCGCGACCTCAACGCGACCACCTGGTCGGATTGGCTCGGCGCGGCGCTGACCGAACTCGGCAGGTTGGAGGCAGACCATGATCGGGTCATCGTCGCCGGGCTGTCGATGGGCGGGGCTCTCGCCCTCGGCCTGGGAGCGACATCTGCTCCTCCGCAGGAGATCGTCCTCGTCAATCCGGCGCTGCATATCGACAGTCCCCTGACTCCCGTTCTGCCCGTACTCAAGCACTTCGTCTCCTCGATCCCTGCCATCGGCGGCGACATCGCCCACCCGGGACGGGACGAATTCGCCTACGAACGGACGCCGATCGCGGCCATCGCCTCGTTCGCCTCGGCGCTGGAGGGCCTGCGGGAGGAACTGTGGAAGATCGAGGTCCCGGTCACCGTGTTCGCCTCCGGACAGGACAACGTCGTCGGTCCCCGCTCGCTGCGCACCCTCCGGTCCGGCCTCCCCCGGCGACCGCAGATTGTGGCGATGCGCCGCTCGCGCCACGTGGCGACCCTAGATCACGATGCTCAGGCGATCGCCGAGGCGGTCGCTGCGGCAGCCGCATCCCCGCGGTCGGGATCGGTGCTCGACGGTGGAGGCCGGGGAATAGAGTGACGGCGAGGATTGCTGATGAGTGACATGGAGGACGAGGAGAACGAGGACTGGCGCAACCAGATTCCCGATTCCGAACGGATCGGGGAGGACCCTGCGCGCATCAGCGACAGTCAGTGGGAAGACCTCGTCCAGCAGATCGCCGAACCCGCAGCGCCGATGGCCGACATCCCAGTCGAAGAGGTCAGGGACGCCCTGGAGGAATCCGAGGGGTGGGAGCCCGGTCCGGCCGAACCGATCGGCTGGCGCACCGCTTCGCCGACTCTCGTGCTCTCACTGCTGGCCACCCTCGGCGCAGTCGTGCTCCTGCTCATCGGCGTCATCTTCTTCCGACCGCTGCCCGGCTGGTATCTGCTCGTGGGAATCGCCGTGGGACTCGGGGGTGCGATCGGACTCTTCTTCCACCTGCCCACGACTCGATCGGTCGACGGAGACGATGGCGCCTCGGTCTGAGAGCCGTGTCAGAGGCAGGTGAGAGACTGACCTCCATGTCCTTGCCATTCGACCGAGCCCCGGGCCCATTCGAGAGCACCCAGCTGTCGTTCGACAGCCTCGGCACACCACTTCATGAGGTCACCTTCGTCATCGTCGACCTCGAGACCACCGGCACCACAGCGGGGAAGTCGGAGATCACGGAGATCGGCGCGGTGAAGACGCGCGGCGGTGAGGTGATCGGCGAATTCCAGTCGCTGGTCAAACCCGAGGAGTCGGTGATCTCACCGTTCGTGTCCCGCCTCACTGGGATCACCCACGCGATGGTCGATGATGCTCCCTCGATCCGCTCGGTGCTGCCGAGCTTCCTCGAATTCTCCATCGGCGCGGTCCTCGTCGCCCACAACGCGCCCTTCGACATCGGGTTCCTGCGCTCGGCCTGCGAGAAGCTCGACTACCACTGGCCATCTCCGACCGTTCTCGACACCGTCACCCTGGCCAGGCGGGTGGTCGGACGCGATGAGGTCCGCAATCACAAGCTGGGCACACTGACGGCCCATTTCGGCACCAGTGTGACGCCGGACCACCGGGCGCTCTCGGATGCACGCGCCACCGGCGAGCTGCTCCATCACCTGTTCGAGCGGTTCGGCGGGTACGGGATCACCACTCTTGAGGAGCTCTCGACGGTGCGGCAGGCCGGCTGGGCCAAACGTCAGGCGAAATCGCACCTGGCCAAGGGCGTGCCGGCCGAACCGGGCGTCTATATGTTCCTCGACGGCACCCGTCGCGTGCTCTACATCGGGAAGTCCGGCAACATGGCCCGGCGGGTCAGGGGCTACTTCAATGCCTCGGAGAACCGCGGTCGGATGGCGGAGATGATCACCGCGGCCCAGGAGGTCTCCTGCCTGCCGTGCGCCCATTCCCTCGAGGCGGAAGTGCGCGAGCTCCGCCTCATCGGCGAACTGGCCCCACCGTACAATCGGCGCTCGAAGAACCCAGACCGCAACTCCTGGATCGTGCTCAGCGACGAGGAGTATCCGCGACTGTCGGTGGTCCGCTCCGCCTCGGCGATCGAGCGCTCCCCCGCACCCGCCCTCGGCCCGTTCCGATCACGGAAGTCCGCTCAGGCGGTCAAGGAGACCCTCGACACCCTGTACCCGGTGAAACGCTGCACGGCGAAGGTCACCGCGGCCAATGTGGCCGATCATCGTCCCTGCGTCAGCTCCCAGGTCGGTCAGTGCGGCGGACCGTGCGCCGGGATCACGGACCCCGCCCGGTACCGGTCCGAGATCGCCGAGCTCTTCGACGCCTTGGCCGGTGACTTCTCCTCCCTGCGCCGGCTGAGCGGTCAGAGGATGGCGAAGCTGGCCGCGGAGGCGCGCTACGAGACCGCCGCCGAGGTGCGCGATTCGCTGCGCTCGGCCCTGTCCACCGCGGCCCGCGCGGAGACGGTGTCGGCGCTGCGTGCGGTGCCCGAGATCCTCGCCTCGGCGCCGGCGACGGAGGGCGGAGAGGATCTCGCGGTGATCCGGCACGGCAAACTCGCCGCGGCCTCGCACGTCCCGGGAGGCGCAAACCTCGACGCGGCCTTCGATTCGCTGTGCGCGACCGCCGAATGGGTGCCGCGGCCACACCGCAGTCTGCCGGCCGAAACCGACTCATTGGCCGAGGAGACCCGGCTGCTCGCGAGCTGGCTGCAGGATGCGAGCATGGCATGGCCGAGTCGGTCAGCCGAGGCTTTCCCCGCGGACTTCACCTGGTCCTTGCCGGTGGACGGCGCGAACCACCATGCGCAGGTCTCAGGTGCGATTCGTCTCGGCGACCCGGTGTGAGACCTCGACGAGCTGATCGAGCTTCCGTGCCCCGGCGCCGGAGTCGGCCGTCTCGGTGGCGACGCTGATCTTCGCCGACATCCGCTCGGTGAAGCTTCCGACCGCCGACTCATCGGCGGCGACCAGCGCCGCGGCGGCGTTGATGAGGACGATGTCGCGGACCGCTGAATGCTCGCCGTCGAGGACCGCACGGGTGATCGCGGCGTTGTCCTGCGGTCCGCCGCCGCGCAGGTCGTTCTTCGTCACGCGTTCGAAGCCGAGATCGAGGGCGTCGAAGGTGGTGTGCTCGACCTCTCCGTGCCGAACCTCCCAGACATCGTTGACATCGGTGTTGCTCAGCTCGTCGAGTCCGTCACGGGACCGGAAGACGACTGCCTGGTGTCCGCGTTTGGCCAGTGTGCCGACTACCAGCGGGGCCATCTGCGCATCGGCGACGCCGATCGCGGTGTGCCTGGCCCGGGCCGGGTTCGTCAGCGGTCCGAGGATGTTGAAGGCAGTCGGCACGCTGATCTGACGGCGCACGGCCGAAACGAACTGCATCGACGGGTGGAAGACGTTGGCGAAGCAGAAGGCCAGTCCCACCTCCTGGGCGATGAGTCCGGTCTGCTCCGGCGTGATGTCGAAGCGGACGCCGAGGGCCTCGAGCACGTCGGCCGAACCCGAGGCCGAGGAGGTCGCGCGGTTGCCGTGTTTGACGACGCGCTGTCCCGTCGCGGAGATGATCATCGCCGCCGTCGACGAGATATTCGCCGTCTTCGCACGGTCGCCGCCGGTGCCCACGATGTCGACCGAGTCTTCGAGCCCGGGAAGCGGCACCGCATGGTCCATCATCGCCGAGACGAGGCCGGCGATCTCGGCGACCGTCTCCCCCTTCGTGTGATGGGCGGCGAGAAATGCGGCCATTGTCACATCCGGTGTCTGACCCGACATGATCTGGTCCATCGCCCAGGCCGCCTGGCTCTCTTCGAGGTCCTTCTGATGCATCAGCGACATCAGCAGATCGGGCCAGCTGAGACTCTCGGCAGCGGCGTTTCTGACGGGCTGTGCTGTCGAAGAATCCGGGGCTGTCGGGCGCGAAGAATGGGTCATCAGAATGAACTCTCGATAGGGTGTGCCACCACCTCTTACGGCGAGGTGGGCCTTACCTGCGGCATCCTATCCTGTCCTCGACACGCGGGGGCGCGACGGTTCCGATTCGAGATTTCGGCACCAAATCGGGGTTTTCGCTACATCGTGTAGAAATTTCTGCCGCCAAACCTGGGTAAAAGATGAAAACTCACCCCGAGACGAGTAATAATGGGGTTGTGTCAACTGCCACTGCATCTCAAACAGCGCCAGCGCATCCGGTTGTCAATCGTCCGAATGTGACCACGGTGGGCTTCATCGTGTTCCTCGCGAGCGACCTGATGTTCTTTGCCGCGCTCTTCGCCATGTACTTCACCATCAGATCGGTCGTTCCGGGTCTGTGGGAGACCAAGACAGAGATCTTGGACATTCCCTATGCGCTCGGAAACACGATCATCCTGGTGTCGTCCTCATTCACCTGCCAGCTGGGTGTCTTCGCCGCTGAACGGTTCCGTCCGCGGCGCACCGGCTCGCTCCTGAACGTCACCAAGTGGGGAATGGTCGAGTGGTTCTACCTGACCTTCCTCCTCGGCGCGGTCTTCGTGTCCGGTCAGGTGATGGAGTACGCGACCCTCGTCAGCGAGGGTGTCGCCATCAACTCCGACGGCTATGGTTCCGTCTTCTACCTGACCACCGGCTTCCACGGCATCCACGTGACCATCGGACTCATCTGCTTCCTGCTCGTGATCGGTCGAGCCTATGGAGCGAAGAAGTTCGGCCATCATGAGGCCACATTCGCGATCTGCGTGTCCTACTACTGGCACTTCGTCGACGTCGTCTGGATCGGTCTCTTCGGCGTCATCTACCTGCTGCAGTAGACGGCCGAGATGCACGGCCACCAGGACTCACAAAACTTCAAGCAAAGGACGATCAAGTGAAGCTTCTAGCAGATCGCCGCAGGCACCCCATGGCACTGGTAGTGCTGCTGCTGGTGGGCCTGCTGCTGACCGGCGGAGCCTACGCACTCTTCACCCAGACTTCGAGCGCCAAGGCCGACACAGCCAGCTCGTCTGACATCGAAGAGGGCAAGAAGCTGTTCGCGGCCAACTGCGCCACCTGCCACGGCCTCAATGCCGAAGGCTCGAAGGCCGGCCCCGGACTCATCGGCGTCGGAGCCGCAGCTGTGGACTTCCAGGTCGGCACCGGCCGCATGCCGCTGCAGGCGAACGGTCCGCAGGCCCGGGTCAAGGAACCGCAGTTCGACGATGAGCAGACCGCACAGCTGGCCGCCTACGTCGCTTCGCTCGGACCCGGACCCTCGATCCCCGAAGAGGAATACCTCGACGCTTCGAAGGGCGACCCTGCCGCAGGTGGCGGTCTCTTCCGCACGAACTGCGCCATGTGCCACAACGTGGTCGGCGCCGGTGGCGCTCTGACCCGTGGCAAGTATGCACCTAACCTGTCTGAGGTCTCGGAGAAGCACCTCTACGAAGCGATGCAGACGGGACCGCAGAACATGCCGATCTTCAACGATGCGAACCTGACCCCGGACGACAAGCGCGATGTCATCGCCTACGTCCGCGAGGTCTCGGAGAACCCCTCCCCCGGCGGATTCAAGCTCGGATCCCTGGGACCAGTGGCTGAGGGTCTCTTCATCTGGTTCTTCGGACTCGCGGCAGTCATCGGAATGACAGTGTGGCTGTCATCCAGGTCGAAGTGAGTCCGGCCGTGTCGTTCACCATCCATCACGAGAATAGACGGGGAATTCAATGACCTCGAAAGAGCACTCCGGCGGCGGCAGCCAGCTCGAGGAGTTGAACGGGTTCACCAACCCTGGGCTGCCGGAACACAAGCCGCGTCTGGCTGACGCCGATCCGCGTGCCGCCAAGGTGGCCGAGCGCCAGGTTGCCCTGTGGTTCGTCCTGTCGATGGTCGGAACCATCTGGTTCATCGTCTCCTACTTCCTGTTCACCCCCGGCGAGACGATGCAGAGCATCCGCATCCACAACATGTCCGTGGGTCTCGGTGCCACCGTCGCGATGTTCTCCATCGGCGTGGGCGCGATCCTGTGGGCCAAGAACCTGATGAGCGATCATGAGGGCATCGACGAACGCCACGACATCGCCGGCAGCGAAGAGGACCAGGCCATCGCGCTCGAGATCCTCCACCAGGCCAAAGAAGAGTCGGGAATCGCCCGTCGTCCGCTCCTGCGCAACACGCTCATTGCGGCCCTGGCGATCGCACCTCTTCCCGCGATCCTCGTCTTCCGCGACCTCGGCCCCCTGCCGGGCGACAAGCCGTTCCACACTCTGTGGGAGAAGGGCACCCGTCTGGTGCGGGATCCCGGCGGCATCCCGTCTCCCGATTCCGAGCGACCGATCAAGGCCGAAGAGGTCACGATCGGCTCGGCCTACCACGTCCTGCCCTCGGGCATCGGCGACGAAGAGAAGAGCGAACATCCGCTCAACGAGAAGGCCAAGGCCGCTGTCCTGCTCATGCGGATCAACCCCAATGAGCTCAAGGAAGACCCGGACCGCGCCAGCTGGTCGCACGACGGCATCGTCGCGTACTCGAAGATCTGCACGCATGTGGGCTGCCCCGTGGCACTCTACGAGCACCAGACGCATCACCTGCTGTGCCCGTGCCACCAGTCGACCTTCGACGTGACCGAACACTGCAAGGTCATCTTCGGCCCGGCCAAGCGCCCCCTCCCGCAGCTGCCCATCAGCGTGGACAGCGAGGGCTACCTGGTGGCGCAGTCGGACTTCCCTGAGCCCGTCGGACCTACCTTCTGGGAGATCAACCACCCATGAGTACAACACAGCCCACAACAGCCATCGGGAAGGCAGCGCACTTCACCGAGACCCGCGTCGGGGCATCCGTGCTGGTTCGGGAATTCGGCCGCAAGATCTTCCCGTCCCACTGGTCCTTCATGCTCGGTGAGGTCGCTCTCTACAGCTTCGTCATCGTCATCCTCTCCGGTACGTTCCTGACGTTCTTCTTCCACCCCGCAATGGGCGAGCTCCATTACGAGGGTCCATGGGCTCCTCTGCGCGGTGTGGAGATCTCCGAGGCATACAACTCCACGCTCGCGATCTCGTTCGAGATCAGGGGCGGTCTGTTCATCAGGCAGATGCACCACTGGGGTGCGCTCCTGTTCGTGGCCGCTCTGAGCATCCACATGCTGCGCGTGTTCTTCACCGGTGCCTTCCGTCGGCCGCGTGAGCTCAACTGGGTCGTCGGAGTGCTGCTCGTCATCATGGGCATGGCTGCCGGCTTCACCGGCTACTCGCTGCCCGATGATCTGCTCTCCGGCAACGGCCTGCGCATCATCGACGGCATCATCAAGTCGCTGCCGTTGGTCGGAACCTATATCTCGTACTTCCTCTTCGGCGGCGAGTTCCCCGGCATCGACATCGTCTCGCGGCTCTACACGCTGCACATCATGATCGTCCCGGCACTGCTCATCGCGCTGATCGGAATCCACCTCGTCTTCGTCGTCGTGCACAAGCACACCCAGTACCCGGGTGCAGGCAACACCGAGAAGAACGTCGTGGGCGAACCGGTCCTGCCGACATTCGCCGCGAAGGGCGGAGGGTTCTTCTTCCTCATCTTCGGTCTCATCTCACTGATCTCGGCACTGTTCACGATCAACCCGATCTGGAACTACGGTCCCTACGACCCGTCCCCGGTGTCCGCAGGTACCCAGCCTGACTGGTACATCGGCTGGGCCGATGGATTCCTGCGCATCGTGCCGGGCTGGCTCGAGTTCTACATCGCCGGGTGGCCGATCTCGCTGAACATCAACAGTGCCGTCCTCGTCATGGGCGGAGTCTTCGGTGCGATGTTCATCTACCCGTTCTTCGAGTCCTGGCTGCTCAAGGACAAGCGCGAACACCACATCCTGGATCGTCCCCGCAACAACCCCACGCGCACCGCCATCGGTGTGGCAGGTATCATCTTCTACTGCAATATGTGGGCTGCGGCTTCCGGTGACATCATCGCCGTGTTCTTCCAGATGTCGTTGAACGACATGATCTACATCTTCCGGATACTCTTCTTCGTCGGTCCGGTGATCGGGTACATCATCACCAAGCGCATGTGCATCGCACTGCAGCGCAAGGATCGCGAGATCGCTCTGCACGGTCGGGAGACGGCGAACATCATCCGTCTTCCCCACGGTGAGTTCCTCGAGCGTCACGAGGCGCTGCCACCGCACAAGCTGTGGAAGCTCACCGCATTCGAATCGCCGAGCTACATCCCGGCGGAGCCGAATGCCGAAGGTAAGATCACCGGTCTCGAGAAGTTCCGTGCACGTCTGTCGAGGTTCTTCTTCGAAGATCGCGTCGCTCCGGTGACCAAGCAGGAGCTTGAGGCATCGCATCACGATCATGACTCGGTCGAGGGTGACGATCACAAGCAGATCGGTCACTGATCGAGTAGGGGCGGATAGCCACCAGGCCGAGGGGTCCAGCAGTCAGCTGCTGGGCCCCTCGGCCATTCATGGTTCGTCGCGGTCGCCTGCAGCCTGCACTCCCCCGGTCTGCTCTGCATTCCCCCGACGGGCTGCTCTGCACTGACCGGCGTGTTGTGGACGCCGCCGATGTGTTGTGCGCGATCTCGATATTTCTTGCGCGTCCTCGGTCTCTCCCTCTTTGGTCGCGAACATGGTCTCGGTGCTGCGTTCGTGTCCCAGCACGGCCGCCTCGGCGAAACCAAGCACCCACAGCGTCGTTCGCCGACTATTCCTTTCGGCATAGACCGAACGAATTCGCCTCAGAGGACCTCACGACGCGGCGACATTCCCCGTCTCCCGCAGAACGCCAGCGCCCTGCCCCTGAGCCCGTTGTGCAGGCGGTACAAACGCGTCGCAACACATCCGGGTCTCCCGTCGCAGGCACAGCGGCCGGGAGGTCACCGATGACAGCGATGTCTTCGCCGTCCGCAGCCTGCTCTCCCGCGGCCCTTGGTCACGGGCCCGTCGTTGCATATGGGCCCGAGCACGCCTCAAGGCTGCTGCTGCGTTGCGCTCCGGTGGACGTACACTCACACTCCCACAGGCGTGGAGCGGGTGCCCAGCTCTTCAATGGGTCTCACTGCACTCCAAAACAGGTCTCATGGTCCTTCAAGCGAGTGCTGGGCCCTTCGACGGGCTTCTACCGGTCACGAGTGCCGCTGGAGTCTCAACGGTGACTGGAAGCGGCCCGTACACGGCCAACACTGGAAGCTTCGCGACTGGTGCCCCAGCGACAACGGCCGGTCAGAACCGGTGGGGCGCCTTCAGTGAGCGCCACAGCGCCGCAACAGACGTCACAGAGCTCGGGACAGCGCCTCTGCCGGTCCCACGGAGTGCAGGAGCCTCTGGGGCCGAATCTCGACCGCCCGGGCAGACCCTGAGGCGCGGAACTGTGCACGACTGAATCGGCACTGACCGCGCGCACCTGCAGACAGCACAAAGCGGCCCGGACGCAATCGAGTCCGGGCCGCCTGTGAGCCGTTCAGTGCGCCATGCTGCTGCGCACCGTGAGATCAGTGCGCGTGATCGCCGCGATCATGTTCGTAGGAGATTCCGACGAGTGCCACAAGACCGAGCACAGCACCGAAGGGGAAGATCCACCAGCCCATGGCGATTCCGTAGAACGAAACCGCTGCGGCACCGGCGCAGACGATGGGCCACCAGCTCCACGGGCTGAAGAAGCCGTAGTCGGCATCCGCATCCGAGATCTCCGCATCCTCGCTGTCCTGGGGCTGACGACCGACGCGTCGGTCGGTCAGCCACAGGTAGACACCGATCATCAGTGCCATCACGCCGACGAGGAGAAGAGCGGGGAATCCGACGAGCTCGGTGAAGTCGGTGAAGAAGCCGTAGACCACACCTACTGCCATGAAGAAGATTCCACAGAGGTTGAAGACGTAGATCGAGGATTTCACTTGGCGCTACCTCCGGTCAGCTGAGGTTCGGGCTGGCTGTGACCTGCGTACTCCAGCAGTTCGGGGTGGTTGACATCGAATGCCGGACGCTCCGAACGGATACGGGGCAGCGAAGTGAAGTTGTGACGCGGGGGCGGGCAGGAGGTCGCCCACTCGAGGGATCCGCCGTAGCCCCAGGGGTCGTCGACGGTGACCTTCGGTGCATTGCGCGCCGTGATCCACACGTTCCAGAAGAACGGCACCATGGACAGACCCAGGATGAGGGCACCGACGGTCGACACCTGGTTCATCCAGGTGAAGCCATCCTGCGGCAGGTAGTCGGCATAGCGACGAGGCATACCGTCGACTCCGAGCCAGTGCTGGACGAGGAAGGTGCCGTGGAAGCCGATGAACAGCATCCAGAAGTGGATCTGTCCGAGCTTCTCGTTGAGCATCCGACCGGTCCACTTGGGCCACCAGAAGTAGAATCCGCCGAACATCGCGAACACCACGGTGCCGAAGACCACGTAGTGGAAGTGAGCCACGACGAAATAGGAGTCGGAGACCGACTGGTCCAACGCCGGGCTGGCCAGGATGACACCGGTGAGTCCGCCGAAGAGGAAGGTCACGAGGAATCCGATCGCCCACACCATCGGTGTTTCGAAGGTGATGGATCCTCGCCACATCGTGCCGATCCAGTTGAAGAACTTCACACCGGTCGGAATCGCGATGAGCATCGTCATGAAGGCGAAGAACGGCAATGCGACCACACCCGTGACGTACATATGGTGGGCCCACACCGTCACCGACAGGGCGGCGATGGAGATGGTCGCGAAGACGAGCTCCTTGTAGCCGAACACCGGCTTGCGGCTGAAGACAGGGATGATCTCGGTGATGATTCCGAAGAAGGGCAAGGCGATCACATAGACCTCGGGGTGCCCGAAGAACCAGAACAGGTGCTGCCAGAGAACTGGCCCCCCGTTGCCGGGACTGAACACATGGGATCCCAAGACGCGGTCAGCTCCCAGGACGAGCAGAGCGGCAGCCAGCGGCTGGAAGGCCATGAGCACGAGGATGCCGGTGATGAGGACGTTCCAGCTGAAGATCGGCATACGGAACATCGTCATACCCGGTGCACGCATCGTGATGATGGTGGTGATGAAGTTGACCGAGCCGAGGATCGTACCGAAGCCCTGCAGGCCGAGGCCGAGGACCCACAGGTTTCCGCCGGCACCGGGAGTGAACGTCGTATTGCTCAATGGCGCATAGGCGGTCCAACCGAATGATGCCGCACCCTGCGGGGTGAGGAAGCCGGAGATCGCAACGATGCTGCCGAACAGGTAGAGCCAGAAGGCGAAGGCGTTGAGTCGCGGGAAAGCCACGTCCGGTGCGCCGATCTGCAACGGCATGATGACGTTGGCGAATCCGGCGAACAGCGGCGTCGCGAACATCAGCAGCATGAGTGTGCCGTGCATGGTGAACAGCTGGTTGTACTGTTCCTTGGTCTCGATGATCTGCATCCCGGGCTCGAAGAGCTCGAGACGGATGACCAAGGCCATCACACCGCCGACGCAGAAGAAGAAGAACGAGCCGATGAGGTACATGTACCCGATCGTCTTGTGGTCGGTCGACGTGATCCAGTCGACGATGATCTTGCCCTTGCTCCGCGGAACAACGGGCGCGTCAAGAACCGCCTGATTCGTTGTTGCGGTCATTGTTCAGCACCTTCTTTCGGGTACCAGTTGCGATCGAACTCGGGTCCGAGCTGGCCGGTGTTGCCATCATCGGCGAGTGATTTGGTGTATTCGGCGAATTCGTCCTTCGAAACGACCTTCACGTTGAAGAGCATCTCCGAGTGGTACTCACCGCACAGCTCGGCGCACTTGCCGACATAGTCGCCTTCCTTCTCCGCACGGAGATGGAGGCTCTGATCGTGGCCGGGGATCATATCGCGCTTCTCGAGGAAGGCGGGTACCCAGAAGGAGTGGATGACGTCGCGTGAATGAAGTCTGATCTCGAGGTCGGTGTCGACCGGAAGGTAGAGGGTCGGAGCGGTCTCGCCCGGCTCTTCGGTCCCGTCGAGGTGGGCCTGCGTGCCGGCGAAGTACACGTTCTCGGTCTCGTAGTTGAAGTCCCAAGCCCACTGCTTGGCTGCGACCTCGATGACCTGCTCTCCGGGCGTGGTGTCATCGGTGGTCTTCTCCATGACCTGCACGCTCTGGAAGAAGAAGCCGAGGACCAGAACCACCGGAGTCACGGTGAACAGGATCTCGATCGGCATGCTGTAGCGCATCTGCACGGGCAGACCGCGATCGTTCTTGCGTCGGCGGTAGGCGACCATTGCCCACAGGATGAGGCCCCACACGATCAAACCGACGATCATCAGGGCGATCCAGCCGCCGTTCCACAGGGCGGTGTACGCCTCAGTGTGGTTGGTGGCACCCTTCGATTCGACGGGGAAGAATCCTGTGGCGATCTGCTCTTTCGTGCAACCCGATAGCAACGCCGGTATCAACACGGCGCTCAGAATGCCGAGCCGCTTCGCCCAGGACCGCTGCGGTCCTGACTGATTCGGAGAATCCACGTGCAGCCTTTCACAACCTTCTTCGCCTCCGGACAGGCCGGAAGACGAGTTCTTACTCTGTCATCCCCAAGACTACCGCTACAGGCGGTAGAAATTCACATGCAGATGTTCATTTGTTGAGAATAAGCTGACAGCGCTGGCCGCGGAGCGCGGAATCTAGCCGTGCGGAGTACTCCAGTCCCCCGATCTCCGACACGCCGAGGGCGGCCAGATGTGGCGTCTGCCACTGCGTATCGATGAGCCAGCGCTGCTCCGGGAATGCCCCATCCGCCGAGGTGGGCCCGCCAGCAGCCGTGTCATCAGCGGTGCCGTCCGGAGTGGTCCGAGGCGACGCCGAGATGGTCTGCGGCAACGCTGAGCGAGTCTGTGAAACTGCGGTCTGCGAGGTGCCGTCGAGGACCGATACGAGGTGCGCGAGGGCGGCTTTGGACGCGTCCGTGCGGGTGTGGAACATCGATTCGCCCGCGAAGAAGGACCCGATTGCGACCCCGTAGAGGCCGCCGACGAGTTCACCATCCGCCCAGACCTCCACGGAGTGGGCCCAGCCCTCGCGGTGCAGGCCGGTATAGAGGCCGATGATCTCCTCGGTGATCCAGGCGCCCGAACGATCGGGGTCCGCGCAGGCGCGGATCACCTCGTCGAAGGCGGCATCGACGGTGAAGTCGAAGTGGCGCATCGACTTGCGCAGACTCTTGGAGACGCGCAGGGCATCAGGCAGCAGCACTCCGCGCCGTCGCGGTGCCCACCAGCCCATCCGGCCCGTCCCGCCGGCACCGATGCCCATGGGGAAGAGACCGGCCCGATACGACGAAAGGACCTGGTCCTGCGTGGCCGTGTACGACACGGCACGCAGATCCTCCAGGTCCATTTCGGTGGTGTCCTCGGTTCAGCCGAAGACGATCAGTGGAACGAGTCGCCGCAGGCGCAGGATCCGCCGGCGTTCGGGTTGTCGATGGTGAACCCCTGCTTCTCGATCGTGTCCGAGAAGTCGATCGTCGAACCGTTGAGGTAGGGCACGCTCATCCGGTCGACGATGACCTCGACGCCGTCGAAGTCGCGCACGGCGTCACCGTCGAGGTGGCGCTCGTCGAAGTACAGCTGGTAGATCAGACCGGAGCAGCCACCGGGCTGCACGGCCACGCGCAGACGCAGGTCATCGCGACCCTCCTGCTGCAGCAGGCTGCGAACCTTGTCGGCCGCCGTGTCGGAGAGCTCGACCTCGTGAGTCGCCTCGGCTTCTTTCGTCACAGTCATGGTTACTCCTTATTTCGGTGCTGGTCCCAGGCTACACCGCAGACAACGTCGACAGGGCAATCCGTATTCCCGCGGTGTCATCTTCGCGCGTCTGCGCTCACGATCCGGGGGCGAGCCGGTGCAGCAGCAACGCTTCGGCGACGATGGCGGACTTGAAGTCGGGCAGATACAGGGACTCGTTGGCACTGTGGGCCCGTGCGTCCGGGTCTTCGACGCCGGTGACGAGGATCGAAGCTGAGGGGAAAACCTCGAGCAGGTCCGCGATGAATGGAATCGAGCCGCCGATGCCCATGGTCACCGATTCCTTCTCCCAGGCGTCCGTGAGTGCCTGCCGCGCGGTCTTGACCACAGGATCGGAGAGATCCGCCTGCCATGGGCTGCCGCCCTCGGTGTCGCCGATGTTCAGCGTCGCACCGAAGGGCAGGTTGGCACGCAGGTGCCTCTCCACTGCGGCTGCGGCATTCTCCGGAGTGTCCCCCGGAGCGAGCCGGATCGAGAGCTTCGCCCTGAGACTCGACTGCAGGGTGTTCGATGACACCGCCACATCCGGAATGTCGAGGCCGATGACCGTGATCGACGGCTGGGTCCACAGTCGCGAGGCCAACGACCCCGAGCCGATGAGTGAGCTCGTCTCGAGCAGGCCCGAGTCGGTGCGGATCGTGGCTTCGTCGTAGTCGATGTCGCTGTGCGTCTCGGCCTTGAGGCCCTCGACCGCCACGGACCCGTTCTCGTCGTGGAGGCTTGCGAGCACGCGCGTCATGGCGAGCATCGCATCGGGCACCACTCCTCCGTACATGCCGGAATGCACGGCATGGTCGAGCGTGGAGATCTCGAATTCCACGGCGCACATGCCCCGCAGGCTCGTCGTCAGCGCCGGTGTCCCCGCGGCCCAGTTGCCCGAGTCGGCGACGACGATGACATCGGCGGCGAGACGGTCGCGGTAGGTATCGAGGAAATTGCGGAAGCTCGGGCTGCCCGCTTCCTCCTCGCCTTCGAAGAACAGGGTGACACCGACGCCGAGGTTGTCCGCCAGCAGCCGCAGAGCGGTGAGGTGGACCATGATGCCCGCCTTGTCATCGGCGGCGCCACGACCGTAGAGTCGGTCCCCCACCCGGGTGGCGGCGAAGGGCTCGGTGTTCCAGTCCTCGGACCGCCCCGGAGGCTGCACATCGTGGTGGGCGTAGAGAAGGACCGTGGGTGCGCCCTCCGGAGCCGGCACCGAGGCGACAACGGCCGGGTAGCCCTCGCTGCCATCGGGCTGAGCCGCGGTGAGGATGTCGACCTCGAGGCCGAGCTCACGGGCCAGGGCCGCGACCGCCTCGGCGCTGGAGCGGACATTCGTCGGATCGAAGCTCGGCCAGGCGACGGACGGGATGGCCACGAGCTCGGTGAGACGGGTGAGGACATCATCGAAGATGGTGTCGAGTTCGGCATGCAATTGCGCGCTCTCAGGCGCTGAAGTCGATTCGCTCATTCTCCAACGGTAGTATTCATCAGGTGTTCGGAAGCAGAAAGACTCACGAGGATGCGCAATCCTCCGACAAACAGCCCGTGAACGATGATGCCGCGCGCGCAGACGCCGCTCCGCAGCGAGAAGCGGAGCAGAAGAAGGGGCGGCCGACGCCCAAGCGCAGCCAGCAGGAGTCGGTGCGCAGACAACCGCTGGTCTCGAAGGATCGCAAGGTCGCGAACCAGAAGGCCAAGGAGGCCCAGCGCAAAGACCGCGACCGCGCCCGGATCGGCATGATGAACGGTGAGGAGAAGTACCTCACCCGCCGCGACAAAGGCCCGCAGCGCCGTTACGTCCGCGACTACATCGACGCCCGGTTCTCGATCGGCGAGATCTTCATCCCGGCGGCGATCCTCATCCTCGTCATCGCCTTCACCCAGCCGGTGCAGATCCAGCAGTACTTCACCTATGCGGTGTGGGGACTGCTCGTGCTGATCATCCTCGACGGATTCATCCTCAACTACATCCTCAAGGGTCGCCTGCGTGCGAAGTTCGGTGAGATGGAGCGCGGACTGACCTTCTACGCGATCATGCGCAGCGTTCAGCTTCGTCCTCTGCGCATGCCCAAGCCGCAGGTCAAACGGCGCCAGTACCCCGAGTGAGCAGTGCGGTCGGGGTCGAGTCGCGGATGATTCGGCCCGGCCAGAACGGCCCCGAGTAGATCAGCTCCGAGTAGACCTGGACGAGGTCGGCTCCGGCGGCCAGTCGTGCCCGAACGTCATTGGCATTGCTGATGCCGCCGACGGAGATGACCGACAGCTCGTCGCCGACCGTCGCCTTGACCAGTCGCAGCACCTCGAGTGAGCGCTGTGCCAGAGGGCGTCCGGAGATGCCTCCCGCTTCGCCGCGGGCGAAAGCGGCGTCGCGGCCGTCGAGCACATCACGATCGATCGTGGTGTTCGTCGTGATGAGACCGTCGACGCCTGACCGGATCGCCAGTCGGCAGATCTCGACGACGTCATCATCGGCGAGATCGGGAGCGATCTTGACCAGCAGGGGCACATGACCGAGCGTTGAACGCGGAGTCTCGACCGCCTCGGCGGCGGTGGAGCGGACGGCATCGATGATCGGTTCGAGGCTGGTCGCGGACTGCAGATCCCGCAGCCCAGGGGTGTTCGGCGAACTCACGTTGATGACGAGATAGTCCGCCGAGCCGGCCAGGACGCGCGTCGATGCGGCGTAGTCCTCCACGGCGTCGACGGCATCGACGACCTTGGTCTTGCCGATGTTGACCCCGATGATCGGGCGATCCCGTTTCGGCAGTGCCGCGATGGCCCGACGCTGAGCGGCGATGTTGAATGATGCCTGTCTGGCCCCCTGATTGTTGAATCCCATCCGGTTGAGCAGGGCGAAGCTCTCACGCAGACGGAACAGCCGCGGGCGATCATTGCCCGGCTGAGCGTGTGCGGTGATCGTGCCGACCTCGATATGGCCGAAGCCCATCGCCGAGAGGGCCCGGACCCCCTCCCCGTTCTTGTCGAACCCTGCGGCCAGGCCCAGCCGATTGGGGAACGGCAGTCCGAGCACCTCGACCGGGCGGCGTGTGCGACCGCCCAGAACCAAGCGGAGCAGGCGATTGAGGACCGGGATGCGATCGATGATGCGCAGCGCAGAGAACGAGAGATGATGCGCGCGCTCGGCATCCATCGGGACGAAGAGGAGTTTGAAGATCAGAGAGTACACGCAGACCAGAATATGCCAGAAGTCCTCACCCTTTCCGCATCCGCCGTAGTTTGGCATTAGGATCGAAGCAACGCTCGAAGACGATTGAGAAGCAACGCTCGAAGACGATTGAAAGGGACCACATGGCCGGTGCATCCACCCCCAGCAGCTATTCCTCGACAACACCCGTGAAGGCCACCGCCTCCGTTCTCGTGTTGGCAGTCTCCGAAGGATCCGTCCTCGGACTCGACAGCGCAAAGGCGGCGCGCACCGGAATCGAGGACGCGGCCCGTGCGATCGAATTCCGCGGCAAGGCGGGTGCCACCGCTCGAGTTCCCGCCCCCAAGGGCTTCTCCGCTGAGAGCATCCTGCTCGTCGGAATCGGCTCCTTCGATCCCGGCGCCGCGGCCGAGACCGCACATGAGTCGCTGCGCCGTGCCGCGGGCAATGCCCTGCGCGGCCTGGACGAAGCAGCGTCGATCGCCCTTGCGCTGCCCGTCGCCACCCCCGAAGCAGTCGAAGCAGTCACCGTGGGCGCCGGCCTCGGTGCGTACCGATTCCTCGACTACCGCAGCGAGGGCAAGGTGCCCGGCACCGTCACCGTCCTCGGCCCCAAGGGCAGGGCCTTCTCCTCCGCTCACAGCAGCGGCACGATCATCGCCGAGGCGACGAACCGGGCACGCGACCTGGTCAACACTCCCCCGCTCGATCTCTACCCCGAATCCTTCGCCCAGATCGTCAAGGCACAGGCGAAGGACCGCAGGCTCAAGGTCACGGTGCTCGGCGAGAAGGAACTCCTCGCCGGCGGCTACGGAGGACTCATCGGAGTCGGCCAGGGATCGACCCGGGGCCCGCGTCTGGTCAAGGTCGAATACGCCCCGAAGGGCGCCAAACGCCACATCAGCCTCGTCGGCAAGGGCATCACCTTCGACTCGGGCGGCCTCTCGCTCAAGCCCGCGAAGAGCATGGAGGACATGAAGTCCGACATGGCCGGAGCCGCCGCTGTGGTCCAGGCCGTCTTCGGCATCGCCGACCTGGGACTCGACGTCAGAGCCACCGCCTGGCTGCCCCTGGCCGAGAACATGCCCGGCTCCTCGGCACAGCGCCCCAGCGATGTGCTTCACATGCGCAGCGGCAAGACCGTCGAGGTCACTAACACAGACGCCGAAGGCCGCCTCGTCCTCGCCGACGCTCTGGCCGACGCGGATGCGGAGAAGCCGGACCTGCTCATCGACGTCGCCACCCTCACCGGGGCCCAGGTCGTCGCCCTCGGAGACCGGACTTCAGGAGTCATGGGCGCCGAGGCGGCCCGGGAACAGGTCACGGCCTCGGCGACGGCCGCCGGTGAGAACATGTGGGCGATGCCGATCCCCGAGGAGATGCTCGCAGGCTTCGACTCCACCTCGGCGGACCTGAAGAACTCCGGTCCGCGCTCCGGCGGCATGCTCGCCGCGGCGGCATTCCTGCAGGAATTCGTCGCCGAGGACACGAACTGGGCCCATGTGGACATCGCCGGCCCGAGCTTCAACACCGGCTCCGCCTTCGGCTACACCCCGGTTGCGGCCACGGGCGCCGCGGTCCGGACGCTGATCGAGACCGCGAAGGCGCGAGACTGAGCGGATGATTCTACATGCTGTCGAAATCAAGGTGATCATGACCACCTGTGGTCAAACAGACAGCGTGTGCTTTCGCGCCTGCTGAGAAAAGTGGAAAGATAAGAGGGAAAGCTGCGTACCGCAGTCTTATTCACAGCTACGAGGAGTAATCCGTGAGTGATTCATTGACCTACGACCTTGTCGTCCTGGGTGGCGGGACCGGCGGCTATGCCGCGGCTCTGCGTGCCGCAGAGCTCGACATGAAGGTTGCTTTGATCGAACGCGACAAGGTTGGCGGCACATGTCTGCACCGCGGATGCGTTCCGACGAAGGCGCTTCTGCACGCCGCCGAGATCGCCGACGCGACCAAGGAATCGGAGACCTTCGGCATCCAGGCCGAGTTCAAGGGCATCGACATCGACAGGGTGCTCGACTACAAAGACACTGTCATCTCCCGCAACTACAAGGGACTGCAGGGTCTGGTCAAGGCCCGCGGCATCGACACCTACTTCGGCACCGGCAAGCTCGCCGGCAAGGACACCGTCGAGGTCACCGGTGAGGACGGCAACCACACGGTCAAGGGCACGAACGTCCTGCTGTCGACCGGCTCCACCTCGAAGACGATCGGTCTCGACATCACCGAGCGCGTGATCACCAGCACCGAAGCTCTGCAGCTGCACAAGGTCCCGAAGTCGGCGATCGTCCTCGGCGGCGGCGTCATCGGCGTCGAATTCGCCAGCGTCTGGAATTCCTTCGGAGCCGATGTCACCATCGTCGAAGGCCTCAAGCACCTCGTGGCCAATGAGGACGAGACAATCTCGAAGAACCTCGAGCGGGCCTTCAAGAAGCGCAAGATCGGCTTCAAGCTCGGCGTCATGTTCAAGGGCGTCGAGGAGACGGCCGACGGCGTCAAGGTGACCCTCG
Organism: Brevibacterium sp. CCUG 69071; assembly: GCF_021023135.1. GTDB lineage: Bacteria > Actinomycetota > Actinomycetes > Actinomycetales > Brevibacteriaceae > Brevibacterium. The sequence goes on along the minus strand of NZ_PGFV01000001.1, from coordinate 636,558 downwards.
AAGACGGCTCGACCCTCGAGGCCGAGTACCTCCTCGTCGCGGTCGGCCGCGGACCCGTCACCGATGGCTTCGGCTTCGAGGAGCAGGGCATCCCGATGGACCGCGGATTCGTGCTCGCCAACGAGCGCCTCCACACCGGCGTCGGCAACATCTACGCCTGCGGCGACATCGTTCCCGGACTCCAGCTGGCACACCGTGCCTTCGGTCAGGGCATCTTCATCGCCGAGGAAATCGCCGGACTCAACCCGGCACCCGTCGTCGAATCGGGCATCCCCCGCGTCACCTACTGCGAACCCGAGATCTTCTCGGTCGGTCTCTCCTCGGCACAGGCCGAGGAGAAGTACGGAGCGGACAGCGTCGAAGCCCTCGAGTACAACCTCGGCGGTAACGGCAAGTCGGTCATCCTGGGCACCACCGGCCTGATCAAGGTCATCCGCGAGAAGGACGGACCGGTCGTCGGCATCCACGGCATCGGCGCCCGCCTGAGCGAACAGGCCGGAGAGGCCCAACTGATCGTCAACTGGGAAGCATTCCCAGAGGAAGTGGCGCAACTCATTCACGCGCACCCGACGCAGAATGAAGCACTCGGCGAAGCCCACCTGGCTCTCGCCGGCAAACCCCTGCACTTCCACTCATAAGATCCGAGGAGACGAAAGACATGTCGAATTCCGTGCAGATGCCGGCTCTCGGTGAGTCGGTGACCGAAGGAACAGTCACACGCTGGCTGAAATCCGTCGGAGACGAAGTCGAAGTAGACGAACCATTGCTCGAGGTCTCGACCGACAAGGTCGACACCGAGATCCCCAGCCCTTACGCCGGCACCCTGGAGAAGATCCTCGCCGACGAAGACGATGTCGTTGAGGTCGGCGGAGATCTCGCCTACATCGGCGACGGCAGCGGCTCCGATGATTCGGCTCCGGCCGATGACTCGGCCGACGAGTCCGCCGAAGAGCCCGCAGCCGAGGAAGCGCCCGCCGAGGAAGCACCGGCAGCCGAGACAGAGGAGTCCGCGGACTACTCCGCCGAGTCTGCGCCCGCCTCGTCCGATTCAGACGGTGAGGGAACCGAGATCACGATGCCCGCACTGGGCGAGTCCGTGACCGAGGGAACCGTCACCCGCTGGCTCAAAGAAGTCGGTGAGGAGATCGAGGTCGACGAACCTCTCCTCGAGGTGTCCACCGACAAGGTCGACACCGAGGTTCCCTCCCCCGTCGCCGGTGTCGTCCAGGCTCATCTCGCCGAAGAGGACGAAACCGTCGAGGTGGGTGCCCCGCTGGCGCGCATCGGCTCCGGCGCTCCGTCCGAGGATTCCTCTGCCTCGCAGGCTCCGGCCGAAGAGTCCTCCACCAAGGCTCCGGCTGCCGAGGAGAAGGCCTCGGCTGAAGAGGCACCCGCCGAGGCTGCTCCGGCACAGGCCGAGTCCGCCGAGGAGAAGGCTCCCGCAGCAGAGGAGAAGGCCCCGGCCGCCGAATCTGCTCAGGACGCGTCTGCGGCACAGGCCGAAGAGCCCACAGAGGCCAAGGCCCCTGCTGCTCAGTCTTCGTCTCCGGCCGCCGCCGAGACCGTCGGTGAGAACGCCGCCTACGTCACCCCGCTCGTGCGCCGACTGGCTCGCGATGAGGGCGTCGACCTCGCCTCGGTCACCGGCACCGGTGTCGGCGGACGCATCCGCAAGCAGGACGTCCTGGCCGCTGCCGCCAACCGCGGATCTGCTCCGGCGGCGCCTGCCGCAGGCGGCGCTTCCGCGGCCGGTGGTGCGAAGGAGCCGTTCAAGCTCGAGATCCCCGAGGAGGCTGCGAAGCTGCGCGGCACCACGGAGAAGGCTTCGCGGATCCGGCAGACCATCGCCAAGCGGATGAGCGAATCGCTCGAGGTCTCCGCTCAGCTGACCCAGGTCGTCGAGGTCGATATGACCCGCGTGGCCAAGCTGCGCAAGGCGAACAAGGAAGCGTTCCAGTCCAAGCACGGGTCGAAGCTGACGTACCTGCCGTTCTTCGCGAAGGCGATCGTCGAGGCACTCAAGGTGCACCCGAAGGTCAACGCGCAGTACGACCTCGAATCGCAGCAGATCACCTACTTCGATCATGAGCATCTGGCCGTCGCGGTCGACACGCCGCGCGGACTGCTGGTGCCCGTGATCAAGGATGCGGGAGAGCTCAGCATCGCCGGGCTCTCGAAGGCCATCGACGATGTCGCCGACCGGACCCGGAACAACAAGATCCAGCCGGATGAGCTCTCCGGCGGCACGTTCACGGTGACCAACATCGGTTCGGTGGGTGCGCTGTTCGATACCCCGATCATCAACCAGCCGCAGATGGGCATCCTCGGCACCGGTGCGATCGTGCGCCGGCCGATCGTGGTCAAGACGGCCGATGGTGAGGAATCGATCGCGATCCGCGACATGGTCTACCTGCCGCTGACCTACAACCACCAGCTCGTCGACGGTGCGGATGCAGGACGCTTCCTGCAGACCATCAAGGCTCGCCTGGAAGAGGGCAACTTCGAGGCAGACCTCGAGCTCTGATGCGAGGCAGCGCCTGCAGCGAGACCGAGGGGTCGACCACGATGTGGTCGGCCCCTCGGGGCATTCACCGCTCCCGTGGAACCGCTCGCCACTCCCTTGGGACCATTTACCGCTCCGTGTCGTCGGCGAGCTCTCGGACCGCCGAGATCTTCCATTCGGAGCCTTTGAGGGTGAGTTCGAACTCGACCGCGGTGGGTTCGAAGCTCGTCTGGTCCCCACCCTCCGCCGTGCTGGTCATCGTCGCACTCGCACGCACGGCATCGACGGTCTTCTCCACGACCCGGACGTCGCTGAGTTCAATGCCGTAGTCGGTCCCTGCAAAAGCTGCGACGTCGATGAGTTCATCGGCCAGCGCTGCCGTGGAGCCCGGAACGGTGAGTTCGCGCAGCGCGTCGCCGTCCCCCTCGCTCAACGCCGCCGCGCGCCGCTCACACAGTTCCGCGAGCACCTCGACGATGTCCTCGTCGGTGGGAACCGCGGCGTCACCGGCACCGCTGCTCGCGGTGGTGGCGGTGGTCGGGGAATCCGCGTCCCGGCCGGACGCAGGATCGGCATCGGTGCTCGATCGCGCAGGGGTGGCACTCTCATCCTCGCCGAGCGACTGCACCAGCACGGCCGCCCCGATGAGCGTCAGGCACACGGCGAGGATCACCGGCAGCCGTCGGCCGCGGGTGAGGCGCCCTGCGAGGCCCGTCGCCTGCGCTTGCGCCCATTCGAGCATGTTTGTGAAGTGGCGTCGACCAGGTCGTGCCCGTCTGGTCTCCGTCCGCCCGCGTCGAGTCCGCACCCCACCGCTCCGACTTGCCTCGCGGAGTCGTGCGGCCGAATCGGGAGCCTGTCCCACCCGAGATCGGCGACCAGGACTCGTCGTCCCGATCACCGAGCCCTCCCCCGGTCCATCTGGACTGCCGCCGCGCTGTGCTGCCGCATGCAGATCAGGTGCAGGATCCGCGATGCGCGCGGGAGAGTGCCCGTTCGCCGCACGCAGGCGCGCCGTCAGCGCCTGACCGGGATCGAGATCGCGCTCGGCAGGCAGCAGCGGCAGCGCACTCGGCGCGCTCAATCCGCGGAGCGCCTCGCCCACCTCGGCGATCGTATCGGTGAGAGGCCCTGCGGGGACGCTCTCATCGAGCAGTTCGGCAACGAGCGCGCGCAGGGCGGGCGAACAGCGGTCCAGGGCGATATTGACCGGCAGGAGGCTCTCGGCCCAGGGGCGGCCGTGGCTGGCGTGGTAGAGCATCTCCCCGACCGCCCGACGGTTCGAGGACAGGGGCGGCTGGGAGATGCCGGGGATGATGCGCGGTCGCCCGTCGGCGGCGAGCCCGATGGCTTGAAGACACAAGCGCGATTCCGGCGCAGCGACGGTGAGGAGTTCATCGAAGACGCCGAGGAACAGGGTGCACAGCTCCCCCTCGGTCAGTCCCTGGTAGGAGCGGACGGTGTCGAGTACCAATCCGCCGGGCAGCGGGGGTACCAGCAGCACTTCAGTCGTTCCGGTCGGCAGCCCCACCTCGGCGGTGCCCATGGCGGTGGGATGATCGACGTCGAAGCCGTCGTGCTCGATGCCCCAGGTGACTGCGCCCTGCCGATCGAGCAGTCGATGGATGCCATCGGACACGGTCGCCTGGAACTCCCACGTCATTCTTCGTCATCTCCATTGATGCCATTTATTCGCGTTTGCTGTTGTTCAATGGTGGCCGAATCCTTCTTGGATGTCAATGCTTCACTCCGCGCCGAAGGTGTCGAGGGTCATTGTGGGAGAAATTGAACCCCTGTAACAAGAGACATAGTGTGGGAGTATGCCACTGGCCACAGAAGTACTCGGCTTCGCACCGGTCCTCTCGGACTACCGGCGAACCTGGGACCTGCAGAAGAGATATCACGAAGAAGTGCTCGCCGGGTCTCGTCCCTCGACGATCCTGCTGCTCGAACACTCCCCGGTCTACACGGCGGGCAAACGCACCGAGGATCACGAGCGTCCCACTGACGGCACCGAGGTGGTCGACGTCGACCGCGGGGGCAAGATCACGTGGCATGGCCCGGGCCAGCTCGTCGCCTACTTCATCTACAAGCTCAATGATCCCAAAGAGGTCCGCCTCTTCGTCTCTCAGCTCGAGGACGCGATGATCGCGCTCCTTGCCGAATACGGAATCGCGGCCACCACGGTCGAAGGACGGGCCGGTGTCTGGCTGCTCGGAGACGAGCTGCGACGCGACCGCAAGATCGGGGCGATCGGGATCCGCATCCACGAGGGCGTGACCATGCACGGTCTCGCGCTCAACTGCAGCAATGACCTCGGCGCCTATGACGCCATCGTTCCCTGCGGCATTCCCGATGCCGACACCACGACCATCAGCGCCGAACTCGGACGCCCGGTGACTCCGGAGGACGTCGCCGCCCGACTCGACGAAATCCTGCACGAGACCATCACAGCCTAGGAGAACAGACGTGACGATTGCGCCAGAAGGCCGCCGCATGCTTCGTGTCGAGGCACGCAACTCGGAGACTCCGATCGAGGACAAGCCGGCTTGGATCAAAGCCAAGGCCCATATCGGCCCCGAATACTCGTCTCTCAAGTCGCTCGTGCGCAAGCAGGATCTGCACACGGTCTGCGAGGAGGCGGGATGTCCGAACATCTTCGAGTGCTGGGAAGATCGAGAGGCGACCTTCCTCATCGGCGGTGAGCAGTGCACGCGGCGCTGCGACTTCTGCCAGATCGACACCGGGAAGCCAGCTGACTTCGACGCGGACGAACCGCGCCGCGTCGCCGCCTCGGTGGGAGAGATGGGTCTGCGCTACTCGACGATCACCGGTGTCGCCCGCGACGACCTGTCCGACGGCGGGGCCTGGCTGTACGCCGAGACGGTCCGACAGATCCACGACCTCTCCTACGTCGACGGTCGCGGCACGGGCGTCGAGCTGCTCATCCCGGACTTCAACGCCAAGCCGGACCAGCTCGCGGAGGTCTTCTCCTCCCGCCCCGAGGTGCTTGCCCACAATGTGGAGACCGTGCCCCGCATCTTCAAGCGGATCCGCCCGGCGTTCCGGTACGAACGCTCGCTGTCGGTGATCACCCAGGCCAGGGAGGCGGGTCTGATCACGAAGTCGAACCTCATCCTGGGAATGGGGGAGTCGAACGATGAGATCATCTCCGCCCTGCAGGACCTCCACGATGCCGGCTGCGATCTCATCACGATCACCCAGTACCTGCGGCCCTCCCCCAGGCACCACCCGGTGACCCGGTGGGTCAAACCCGCGGACTTCGTGATGCTCCGCGATGCCGCCGAGGAGATGGGCTTCCTCGGAGTCATGTCCGGTCCGCTGGTCCGTTCGTCCTACCGCGCCGGTCGCCTGTGGGCCACCGCGATGCGCCACCGCGGCGAGAAGATCCCCGACCATCTCGCCCATCTGGACAAGCACACCCCCGCGAAGCAGGAAGCCCAGGCGGTTGTGGATATGTTCGGCGCCGGCGAAGAGGTAGACTTGTCTGCTGAGCAATGAGTGCGTCCGGACCCCGTCCGTGACGTGACGAAGCCCTTCAAGAGCAAGTGAGAGAATGAGCGAAGAACCGCGCAAGGGACTGTTCCGACGCAAGCCCAAGGATCCGAACAAGAAGCCGGGTCGGCTGGCGCAGATGCGTCAGGTCTACGAACTGGCGGCCAAGCACAACAAGGCCACCCCGTGGCTGCTGGCTGCCGCGATCCTGGGCCTCACGCTCATCGGTCTCCTCGTCGGTCTGCTCATCGGCGGCACCACGGCGATCTTCACCACGATCCTCGGATTCATGCTCGGACTCCTCCTGGGCATGTTCATGCTCGGACGATTCGCCGAGACCGCTGCATTTGCGCAGATGGAGGGACAGCCGGGGGCCTTCGGCGCCGTCCTCAACACCGCTCGCCGCGGCTACCTCATGGATGACAAACCGATCGCCATCGACCCGAAGAGCCGCGATCTGGTCTTCCGCTCCACGGGGCGCTCCGGCGTCGTGCTGCTCAGCGAAGGGCCGAAGGCTCGCAGTGCGAAGCTGCTGGCCAAGGAGAAGAAGCGCCACGAGCGCATCCTCCCCAACGTCCCCGTCCACACCTTCCAGGGTGGTAAGGAAGAGGGTCAGCTGACGATGAAGCAGGTGGTTCCCACCGTGCAGAAGCTGCCGCGCAAGCTCAACCGCGCCGAGGTGCTCGCCGTGCGCAATCGTCTCGCCGCTCTCGGCAGCCAGGGCACTCGTCCCCCGATCCCGAAGGGCGTCGATCCGAACAAGGCCCGCCCGAACCACAAGGCCATGCGCGGACGCTGATCCGCCGACCGCCAGCGAAAAGGGCACCGACTCATCATCGAGTCGGTGCCCTTTTCGTGACCGGTTTTCGCGTGGCAGAGCGGGTCTGTCAATGCGCGTGAAGCGGCTGAGTCAGCGCGAGTCAGACGGCTCGATCAACGTGGGATCGGAAAAAGTCGCCACCAGTGACGACTTCTTCGAGCTTCGCGTTGCACTCAGGCCTCTGGGGCGGCTCGGCACAATCGCTGGACGGCTCGGCCCGGCTTCGGGAGGGTTCGATCCGGCTGACGGGAGGGCTCGATCCGATGGAGGGACGGACCAGTGGCGAGTCAGCGGCGGAGGATCACGGTGCCGGCCGCGAGATCGTGCAGGCCACGATTGTCGCGGTCGAAGATCAGCGCGGGAATGACGAGCACGACGAGGACCGCGCGGATGAGGGACTTGAGCAGTCCGGGCACATGACCGTCGAGGCGGCGGACCTCGATGCCGAAGATCCGGTGACCGACCGAGTAGCCCAGCGTGGCCACCAGCAGGAATTGCTCGAGCGCGAAGATGCCCGGAGCCAGGAACGGGTTCCCGGAGTCGATGACGTTGGCGATCGCCAGACACATCAGCCAGTCCACGAGGAGGGCCAGTATCCGCCGCCACGCCGGTGCCAGAGAGTGCCGGCCCGACTCGGGCAGTCCGAGACGCTTGCCCGGCCAGTCTCCGGGCTCTCGCTCGATTTTGGGGCCATCCAGCCAAGACCCGAGGTCATCACGATCAATCACGGTCCCAGCCTACCGAAGTGAACCCTGGACGGATCCTCAGGAAACATGCCCGAAACATGAACGACATCACGTCTTCACCTGGGGCCAATTAGTATGGAGGGTGGTCAGGCAAACGGCCATACGAATCGAACTAGGAGACCTAAGTGTTCTCGTCTGCTGAAGAACTCGTCAACTACATCTCGGAGAACGACGTCAAATTCGTCGACGTTCGCTTCTGCGACCTCCCAGGTGTCGTGCAGCATTTCAACCTTCCCGCCGCCTCGTACGGTGAGGAGGAGATCACTGAAGGGCTGCTCTTCGACGGTTCCTCGATCACGGGGTTCCAGGGCATCCATGAGTCCGACATGAAGCTGCTCGCCGACGTGTCCTCGGCCTACATCGACCCGTTCCGCGAAGCCAAGACGCTCGTGGTCACGCACTCGATCGTCGATCCCTTCACCGATGAGCCCTACTCTCGCGACCCCCGCCAGGTCGCCGCGAAGGCTGAGGCCTACCTCGAGAGCACCGGCATCGCCGACACCGTATTCTTCGGCGCCGAGGCCGAGTTCTACCTCTTCGATTCCGTGCGCTTCGACAACACCCCCGGCAACAGCTTCTACGAGGTCGAGTCCGAAGAGGCAGCCTGGAACACCGGCGATGACGAGCCGGGAGGCAACCAGGGGTACAAGACCCCCTTCAAGGGCGGCTACTTCCCCGTCTCTCCTCAGGACCACTTCGCTGACATCCGCGATCAGATGTCACTGACCCTCGAGCAGATCGGCTTCGAGATGGAGCGCGCTCACCACGAGGTCGGCACCGCGGGCCAGCAGGAGATCAACTACAAGTTCAAGACGCTGCAGCACGCCGGCGATCAGCTGCTCGACTTCAAGTACGTGATCAAGAACACCGCGTTCAACGTCGGCAAGTCGGCCACTTTCATGCCGAAGCCGCTGTTCAACGACAACGGCTCGGGCATGCACTGCCACCAGTCGCTGTGGAAGAACGGCGAGCCGCTGTTCTATGACGAGAACGGCTACGGCGGTCTCTCGGACCTCGCTCGCTGGTACATCGGCGGCCTCATCGAGCACGCGGGAGCCGTGCTCGCCTTCACCAACCCGACGATCAACTCCTACCGTCGCCTGGTCCCCGGCTACGAGGCGCCCGTCAACCTCGTCTACTCGGCTCGCAACCGCTCGGCCGCCATCCGCATCCCGGTCACCGGTTCCTCGCCGAAGGCCAAGCGCCTCGAGTTCCGCGTGCCGGATCCCTCGACGAACCCCTACCTGGCCTTCTCCGCCCAACTGATGGCCGGCCTCGACGGAATCCGCAACCGGATCGAGCCCCCAGAGCCGATCGACAAGGACCTCTACGAGCTTCCTCCCGAGGAGGCCAAGGACATCAAGCTCGTCCCCGGTTCCCTCGACGAGGCGCTGCTCGAGCTCGAGAAGGACCACGACTTCCTCACCGCCGGCGATGTGTTCACCTCGGATCTCATCGAGACCTGGATCCGCATCAAGCGAGAGAACGAGATCGAGGTGGCTCGTCTCCGTCCGACACCCACCGAGTACGAGCTCTACTACTCACTCTGAGTTCGGCCGCGCGATCCCAGCGATAGCAGCCTCCCCTGCGGAGGGAATACAGTAAGAGCGTCACGGGTTCTCACCCGTGGCGCTCTTTCGCGCACACGCCCAGTCCGAGAGCCACCGGCCCCGCGGACTGACGACTGACAGAGGGATGGACTATGACTGACTACGATCTGCTTCTCATCGGCACGGGTTCGGGGAACATGTTCCTCGATTCCAGATTCGTCGGTCTCAAGACCGCGATCGCCGAGGAATGGCACTTCGGCGGCACCTGCCTCAACGTCGGCTGCATCCCGACGAAAATGTTCGTCTATCCCGCCACGCTCGCCGAGCAGGCGGCGGACTCTGATCGCTACAACATCTCCACGGAGTTCGACGGGGTCGATTGGCCTACCCTGCGCGACCGGATCTTCTCGCGGGTCGACGCCATCGAGGCCGGCGGTCGCGAGTACCGCAGCAGTGACCGTCAGCCCAATGTCACGGTCGTGCCCGAACACGTCCACTTCACCGGGCCCAAGAGCGTTCGGACGGCTTCGGGAGAGGAGATCACAGCAGATCGCATCGTCATCGCCGCCGGCGCCTCACCGGTCATTCCCGAGGCCGACGGACTCGATCGAGCCCGCGTCGACACGGACGGCTATCCCGTCTTCACCTCGAACACCGTCATGCGCCTGCCCGAGCGTCCCCGACGCCTCATCGTCATCGGATCGGGGATCATAGCCGCGGAGTTCGCCCATGTCTTCGCCGGCCTCGGCACGGAGGTGACGGTGATCACCCGCGGTCCCCGTCTGCTCGGACACCTCGATGAGGAGATCTCCGAGGAGTACACCTCGCTCTTCGACAGCACCCACACGGTCCTCCACGGTGCTGAGGTCACCGGGTACTCCGTTGCCGAGGAGGGCGTGACCGTGACGGTGGGGCCCAGCGGCCGCCTCGACGAGGTGGAGCTGCCGAGCACGATCACCGCCGACGGCGTGCTCATCGCCACGGGCAGGAAGCCGAACACGGCCGGATTGGAGATCGGCGCCACCGGATTCGACGTCCATCCCGATCATCGGCTCGCCGTCGATGAGCATCAGCGGGTCCTCGCCGATGGGCAGCCGGTTCCCGGCGTCTTCGCCCTCGGCGATATCAGCTCTCCCCATCAGCTCAAGCATGTGGCCAACCACGAAGCGAAGATCGTCGGTCGCAACCTGGCCGCCGATGTGGCGGCCGGGGCACCGGGCAGCGCCGCCGAGGCTGACCTCGCCGTCGTCAACCATCATGCCGTCCCCGGGGCGGTGTTCTCCTTACCGCAGGTCGCCTATGTCGGAATGACGGAGAAGCAGGCTCGCGAGGCCGGCCACGAGATCACCGTCAAGGTGCAGAAGTACGCCGACGTCGCCTACGGCTGGGCGATGGCCGATGATCCGGGGATCGTGAAGATCATCGCCGACCGTGGAACCCGGCAGATCCTCGGCGCACATATCGTCGGCCACGAGGCGTCGATGATCATCCAACCGCTGATCCAGGCGATGGCCTTCGGCCAGCGAGCCGACGAGGTTGCCGAAGGTCAGTACTGGATCCACCCTGCCCTGCCCGAAGTGATCGAGAACGCGCTGCTCGGTCTCGAGTTCGAAGATCAGGTGAATCCGTAGAAGCGGTGCTCCATGACGTTCCTCGCGTGCCGGGTGGCGCGCAGGTAGTCGTCCTCGAGGTCGTGTCCTCCCCCGACGGGGTAGCCCAGCAGTCGGGCGGTGGCTTCGAGTTCGGTGTGATCGGCCGGCAGTGACTGTGCCGTGCGACCGCGGTAGAGCATCACCGCCGATCGCACATCGGTGGCCAGCTGCCATGCGACGGCCAACTCCTCGGCGTCCTCCTCCGGTATCAGCGATTCCTCGGCCGCGACCCGCAGGGCCGGCAGCGTCGAGGTCGTCCGCAGCGCGGGCAGCCGATCAGCGTGTTGGAGCTGGAGGAGCTGCACGGTCCATTCGACGTCGGAGAGGCTGCCGCGGCCGAGCTTGAGGTGCCGTCGCTTGTCCGCGCTGCGCGGCAGCCGCTCGTCCTCCATCCGCGCCTTCAGGGTTCGGACCTGAGTGAGCGCCTTGCCCGGCATCTCGGACGGGTAGCGCAGCGGGTCGATGAGTTCGGCGAAGTCATCGATGAGCGCCTGATCACCGGCGACGGGGCGTGCTCGCAGCAGCGCCTGCGCTTCCCAGGGCTGCGACCATTTCGCATAGTAGGCCTGGTAGGAGGAGAAGCTGCGGACGAGGGGTCCGTTCTTGCCTTCGGGGCGCAGGTCCGCGTCGAGGTCGACGCCCTGTGCCCCTTCGCTGGCCTTGAGCCGGGTTGTCAGCTGCAGGGCGATCTTGTTCACGTGCTTGCTCAGCTTCGCCTTCGCCTCGGCGTCGAGGTCTTCCCCGGTCGCTCGATAGACGAACATGGAGTCGGCATCGGAGAAGTAGCCGATCTCCCTGCCGCCCCAACGGCCCATGGCGACGAGCGCGAACTCATAGTCCGGGGTCTCGGGACCGTCGAGGTCGAAGCGCACGGCCCGGAGCGCGCCGGACACGGCCAGGTCCATGAGATCCGAGAGATCGCCGGGGATCTCGGCCCGATCCCCGGCATCGAGCACATCGCGCAGAGCGATCCGCAGCAGCTCGCGACTGTAGGTCTCCCGGATCTGCGTGACCGCCGCCGCACCATGGCGTTTGAGCAGGCCGGAGACTTCCGCCTCAAGGGTCTGCGGGTCTCGGGCACGCAGATTCTCGAAGTCGTCCAGCCAGGCCACCGCTGCCGGCTGCCGTAGCAGCAGCTCGGTCGAATAGCCCGACAGTGAGAGCACCTCGGCCACCGATTTGGCGGCGAGACCCGAGTCCCGGAGCATCTTGAGGAACCAGCCCGATGACGACAGCGATTCACTCAGACGCCGGAAGGACAGCAGCGCGGAATCGGGTTCGACCCCGTCGGAGAACCAGTCGAGCAGTGCAGGAAGCACCTGCTTGATCACCAGGGCCGTCCGTGACATGCCGGTGGTCAGCGACTTGATATGGCCGAGTGCTCCCTGCGGATCGCGGTAGCCGAAGGCCCGCAGGCGATCCGCTGCCGCCTGCAGACTCGTCCCGCGGTTGTGGGCGTCGACGACGGCCCCGTGCACCCCGACAGCGGCCTCGAGGATCGGGCGGTAGAAGATCTGCTCATGCAGCCGCGTCACCTGCTTGGCATAGTCCCGACGCGTCTCCTCGAGTCTCTCACCGGTGCGAGAGCCGGAACGGAAGACCGATCGGGCCAAACTCCGCAGCTTCTCCGGGTCATCGGGGATGAGTGCGTTGCGCAGCATCCGCGGCATCTGCACCCGGTGTTCGACGACCCGCATGAACCGGTAGGCCGTGGAGAAGGCGAAGGCGTCGTCCTTGCCGATATAGCCGTGCTCTCCGAGCTCTTCCAACGCCATGAGCGTATTGGGAGTCCGGATGTCTTCGTCGGTGCGGCCGTGGACGAGCTGGAGCAGCTGGGCGGAGAACTCGACATCGCGCAGTCCCCCACGTCCGAGCTTGATCTGCCGTGGCGCCTCGGCGGCGGGGATGAGGTCGACGACTCGCCGGCGCATCGACCGGATGCCGTCGATGAAACCCTGCCGACTGGAGGCCTGCCACACCAGCGGGAGGAGGCTGTCGGAGAAGGCCTGACCCACCTCGGCGTCGCCGGCGACCGGACGCGCCTTGAGCAGGGCCTGGAACTCCCAGTTCTTCGCGATATCGGAATAGTAGTGGGTGTATTCGGAGAGGGTGCGCACCAGCGGCCCGGCCTTGCCTTCGGGACGCAGCGCCGTGTCGACCTCCCACAGGGCGGGTTCGGGGCCCGCATCGGAGAGGATGCCGCGCATGCGCTGCGCGATGTCCGTGGCCAGCGATCGCTGCTCGTCATCGGTTGCGGAATCGAGGACGAAGACGACATCGACATCGGAGACGTAGTTGAGTTCCCGTGCCCCGGTCTTGCCCAGGGCGATCACGGCGAGTCTGATCGAACCGTTCGGATCGAGTTCGGCTCGGGCGATGGCCAGAGCCGCATCCATGGCGGCGGCCGCGAGGTCGGAGAGCACAGCCATGACATGGTCGACGATCTCCACAGGAGCCTCGGCGGCCACATCGTCGGCGACCAGGCGCAGCTGGGCGTCTCGGTAGGCTCGCCGCAGTGCCCGGACGCCGTCGTCGCCGAGCGTTTCGGCGATCGGAGAGGGATCGTCGGCATTCGCCCCGACGGCGTCGAGGAGGGCGGAGCGCAGTGACGATGAGGAAGCCGCCGGGGTGGAGATGATGAGGAACGGGTCCCTCTCCAACAGCACGGGCAGGGACTTCGGGTTGCGCACGAGGTGGTCGACCATCGCCTCCGAGGTGCCCATCACCCCAAGAAGTCGCGCCAACAGAGCCCGGTCGAGGTCATCCTCGCTCAGATCCTTCGCGGTGCCGGTGCGCACGGCGCTGAGGAACTGCCCGGCCTCATCCCCGGCGGCCTCGAGGATTCTGAGCAGTCCCAGTGCAGCCGCATGCGGGTCGGGCGTCGCCTCGAGCAGATCGATGAACCGCGAATCCGTGGCCAGCTCCTGCCCGAGGATCTCGTTGATCTCGGTCAGGAAGCGGGCCGCGGATTCGGAGACCGAAGACGTTCGGGAAGTCAGGCGGGCCATGGCGATTACATCGAGGTGAAGTGCTTGGCGAGCTCGTACGGTGTCACCTGAGCACGGTATTCGGTCCACTCCTGACGCTTGTTGCGCAGGAAGAAGTCGAACACCTCCTCACCGAGGGTCTCGGCGACGAGGTCAGACTGCTCCATCAGTTCGAGTGCGTGCGAGAGGCTGGTCGGCAGGGCCTTGATGCCCATCGCGCGGCGTTCGGTGTCGGAGAGCAGCCAGACGTTGTCCTCCGCCTCTTCCGGCAGTTCGTACCCTTCCTCGACGCCTTTGAGCCCGGCGGCGAGCATCAGCGCATAGGACAGGTACGGATTGGCCGCGGAGTCGAGGGCACGGTACTCCACACGCGCCGAGGAGGATTTGCCCGAGTTGTACTGCGGGACTCTGACCAGCGCGGACCGGTTCCTGTGCCCCCAGGAGATGTAGGACGGGGCTTCGTGTCCGGTCCACAGGCGCTTGTAGGAATTCACATGCTGGTTCGTCACCGCCGTGATCTCGGCAGCGTGGGTGAGCAGGCCGGCGATGAACTGACGGCCGGTCTTCGAGAGCTGGTACGTCGCGCCCGGTTCGAAGAAGGCATTGTTCTCGCCTTCGAACAGGGACACATGCGTGTGCATGCCGTTGCCGGGATGCGCGGCCAGCGGCTTGGGCATGAACGAGCCGTACACGCCCTGCGAGATCGCGACCTCTTTGATCACCGACCGGAAGGTCATGATGTTGTCGGCCATGGTCAGCGCGTCCGCATAGCGCAGGTCGATCTCGTTCTGCCCGGGTCCGCCCTCATGGTGGGAGAATTCCACCGACAGTCCCATGGCCTCGAGCATCGTCACCGCCGAACGCCGGAAGTCATTGGCGGTGCCGCCGTTGACGTGGTCGAAGTAGCCCGCGGTGTCCACGGGAATCGGCTTCGTGCCGTCGATGATGCCGGTGCCCGTGTCGAGATTCTCGGTCTTGAACAGATAGAACTCGATCTCCGGATGGACGTAGAAGGTGAAGCCCTTCTCCGCGGCTTTCGCCAACGTCCGCTTGAGCACATTGCGCGGATCGGCCGGAGCCGGTTCGCCGCCGGGAACGTGGATGTCGCAGAACATGCGTCCGGTGGGTTCGGTCTCACCCCTCCACGGCAGCAGGGAGAAGGTCGAGGGATCCGGTTTGAGGACCATGTCGGCCTCATAGACGCGTGAGAGCCCCTCCACGGCAGAGCCGTCGAAGCCGATCCCCTCGGCGAAAGCCCCCTCGAGCTCAGCGGGAACGATCGCCACGGACTTGAGCTGTCCGAGCACATCGGTGAACCATAGCCGGATGAAGCGGACCTCACGGTCCTCGACCGTCCTGAGAACGAACTCTTCCTGGCGCGACATCAATTCAGCCGTTCCACTTCTCGTCGTCCTCGTCCCACTTCTGGTTGCGTGCGCGCGCCTTCTCGAGCGCGGCGCGGGCGACCTCTTCGGTCTCATACGGTCCCATGCGATGGGTCCAGTCGCTGACGAGTCCCTTCTCGACGGCGTTGGTCTCGAGATTGAAGTAGTACTTCGAATCGGGACCGTCGATGTCTTCGTAGATGCCCATGGCGAACCTTCTTTCATCCGCGTAGTCGTGCACTGACATGGATCAGCTTACCTTTTGCGGTGGAGAAGTCTCGGCTCCTCACCAAGCATGTAGGAGGCTGGGCCGAGCGTCTCCCGCGAATCGCGATTTCCGCTCTTGTGCGCGCTGCGGAAAACTGATTCCGCAAAATTTGCGACGAAACCAGGCATAAAGGTTTGCTCTGCAAACCTTCTAGGCAATAGAGTGAGGACAGCAGCCGGTCGACGCCGCCGTCGATCGCATCCGCCCCACGGGCGCACCAATGAGAAGAGGGAAAGCAATGCGCATTTCAGTGCCCACCGAGGTCAAGAACAACGAGTTCCGAGTCGCCATCACCGCCGCCGGAGTCCACGAGCTCGTCGCCCACGGACATGAGGTCACCGTTCAGGCCGGCGCCGGCGCCGGATCTTTCATCGCCGATGAGGAGTACGTCGAGGCGGGAGCGACCATCGCCGCCGATGCCGCAAGCACCTGGGCCGCCGGCGACCTGGTCCTCAAGGTCAAGGAGCCCATCGAGCAGGAGTACGGTTTCCTGCGCAAGGATCTCGTGCTCTTCACCTATCTGCACCTGGCCGCCGACGAAGCCCTGACCCAGGCGCTGATGAACGCCGGAACCACCGCAATCGCCTATGAGACCGTCCAGCCCGACGGCGGCGGACTGCCCCTGCTGGCACCGATGAGCGAGATCGCCGGACGCCTCTCGACTCAGGTCGGCGCCCACAGCCTGCTCAAGGCCGAAGGCGGCCGGGGCATCCTGCTCTCGGGAGTGCCCGGTGTCGAACGCGCCAGCGTCGTCGTCATCGGCGCCGGAGTCGCCGGGACCAATGCCGCCCGCATGGCCTTGGGGCTAGGAGCCGATGTCGAGGTCATCGACATCAACATTCCGCGTCTGCGTCAGATCGATGAGACCTTCGCCGGAGCGATCGCAACGAAGGTCTCGAACAAGTACGAGATCACGAAGTCTCTGGCGACGGCCGACCTGGTCATCGGCTCGGTGCTGATCCCGGGCAAGAAGGCTCCGAAGCTGGTCACCGATGAGATGGTGGCCGGGATGAAGCCGGGTTCGGTGCTCGTCGACATCGCCATCGACCAGGGCGGCTGCTTTGAGAACTCGCGGCCGACGACACACGATGACCCCACCTTCACCGTCCACAACTCGATCTACTACTGCGTGGCGAACATGCCCGGCGCCGTCCCGAACACGGCCACCGCGGCGCTGACGAACGCGACCCTGCCCTTCGCCGTCAAGCTCGCGAACCAGGGATGGCACCAGGCGCTGTCGAACGATGCGGGTCTGGCGCGCGGGCTCAATGTCCACAACGGCCACGTCACCAACGACAACGTCGCCGAGGCCTTCGGTCTCGAAGCGGTGTCCGTGGCTCACGCCCTCGCGAACTGAGAGGCTCCGCCGCCTGTAAGTCTCCGCATCGGGGTGGCCGCCGCACCCTGACAGCGCTCAGTCCACAGTTCCGTCGTAGACCTCGTCTCGAGAGACGTTGTTTACGACGGAACTGTGGACTGAGGGGGCCGGCCGCCTCGCGTTCAGGAGTGCGGAGGCATCGTGGTGGAGCGGAAGTGCTCCTCGCAGAGACGACCCGCCGCCTCGGCATCACCGGCCTCGATCGCGTCGACGATCGCGGCGTGATCCTGCACCGCATGTTCGAAGAGCTTCCGGGAGAACGGGTCGTGCCGGAATCCGGCATTGATCCTCGTGTCGATGTCGATGGCCATGCGGACGAGCTCGGGATTGTGTCCTGCTCGGGCGATGGCGAAATGGAACCGCGCGTCCGCTGTTCTGGCGGCGGCAGCCTCGGCGCGTTCGGAATATCTCTCCGCGAGCTCCCGCAGTTCGGCGAGCTCCACCTCGGTGCGGCGCATGGCGGCGGTGGCGGCAAGACTGTTCTGGAAGATCGCACGCGCGTCGAGGAGATTGAGCCGCTCGGCGTGGAATTCGTCGATGCGTCCGGCCATCGGGGCCAGAGCCTCCGGGTTGACATGGGAGACGAAGGTCCCTCCCCCGCGTCCGCGGCGACGTTCGACCACGCCGAGGCGTTCGAGACGCAGCAGAGCCGCGCGCACACTCGACCGCGACACTTGCAGATCAGCAGCCAGGGTGCGTTCTCCGGGCAGCAGGGTGCCCTCGGGCAGGGCGCCCACGGCGATGCCGGAGAGGATGTGGTCGGCGATCTGCTGGGGGGCGCTCGTCAGGCTCACGACATCGCTCAGGCCCGAGAATTCGTGCCCCGAAGCCTCGTTCGTCTCGCTCATCGCACCTCCCGTGCATCCTCATCACCAACTGCGCTGACCGTGGCGGTCGCAGCCGCGGCCCCGGTCGACTCACGGGGTGCCGCAATCACGATTCTAAACGCGCAGGCCCGGCTGACTGCGCACCGACAGGCATCGCGATTGTGGAATATCGGCCCGAAACCGCTCTAGAATCGGAATCATCATGACTGCATCGCCCAGACTCCTCACGCCAGGAACCATCTCCCCCGAACGCGGTGTTCCCAAGAACATCATCCGTCCCGAATACGTCGGACGCGCCGATGCCGATGAAGGCCACGGTAACAACTTCTACAGCGCCGAGGAGATCGAACAGGTCCGCACCGCAGGTCGGATCGCGGCGAACGCCCTCGCCGTCGTCGGCGAGATCATCGCCCCGGGAGTGACCACGGACGAGATCGATCGCGTCGCCCACGAATATATGTGCGATCACGGCGCCTATCCCTCCACTCTGGGATACCGCGGTTTCCCGAAGTCGGTGTGCACCTCGCTCAATGAGGTCATCTGCCACGGCATCCCCGATTCCACCGTGGTCGAGGACGGTGACATCGTCAACGTCGATATCACCGCCTACATCGACGGCATGCACGGGGACACGAACTACACGTTCTATGCCGGTGAGGTCGACGAGGAGTCGCGGCTGCTCGTCGAACGGACCTATCAGGCCATGATGCGCGGAATCAAGGCCGTGAAGCCGGGACGCGAGATCAACGTCATCGGCCGGGTGATCGAGAAGTTTGCGAAGCGCTTCGACTACGGGGTCGTCCGCGACTACAGCGGACACGGGGTCGGTCGGGAGTTCCACTCGGGCCTCATCGTGCCCCACTATGACGCCGCACCCGCCCACGCCGAGGTGATGGAGCCGGGAATGATCTTCACGATCGAGCCGATGCTCAACCTCGGGACCGTGGATTGGGACGTCTGGGACGATTCCTGGACAGTGGTGACGAAGGACCGGAAGCGCTCCGCCCAGTTCGAGCACACTCTCGTCGTCACCGACACCGGAGCCGAGATCCTCACCCAGCCGGATGCGGACACCGCCATCGCCGCCGGACCGATCAGCGAACAGGACCGAGCATGACAGACGAATCCCAGGATCGATTCGCCATCGGCATCGACATCGGAGGCACCGGGATCAAAGCCGCCCTCGTCGATACCGCCACAGGCCAGCTCGCGTTCAAACGCGTCCGGGTGCTCACCCCCAAACCGAGCACCCCGATCGCCGTCGCCGAGGCGATCAGCGAAGTCATCGAGATGCTCACCAGCAAGGCCCTCGAGCTCGAGGTCGTCGACGACCGGGCGAGCCTCGACGCGCTGCCGATCGGGTGCGGATTCCCCGGTGTGGTCCGCGACGAGCGTGTCCACTTCGCCGCGAACCTCGACCAGAGCTGGATCGGCTCGAACATCGTCGAGATCCTCACCGAGCACACGGGCAGAACCTTCCACTTCATGAACGACGCGGATGCCGCGGGTCTGGGCGAGATGGTCTTCGGCGCCGGTCGCAAGCATCGGAAGAAGACCGTGCTGCTGACGACCCTGGGCACCGGAATCGGGACTGCGCTGTTCACTCAGGGGCGTCTGGTCCCCTACACCGAGCTCGGACACATCGAGATGAACGGGCGTGACGCAGAGACGCAGGCGGCCGAGTCGGTCAAGGTGCGGGAGAACCTCGACTATGACGAGTGGGCGAAGCGCCTCCAGCAGTACTACACGCAGATCGAGCTGCTCGTCTCTCCCGACCTCATCATCGTCGGCGGCGGGATCTCGAAGTCCCACACGGACTTTCTGCACATGATCGACACGCGGGCCGAACTCAAACCGGCAAAACTCTTCAACAACGCAGGCATCGTCGGTGCTGCGATCCTCGCCGTCAACGGCGGCAAGGCGAAGGTGAAGAAGAGCTCCTCGAACGGCTGAGGCTCAATGTCGTCTGAGGCCGACCGTCAGCTGAGGCCGTATCGCGGTGGAGGAGGACAGGCCACCGATACGCCGGGTTCTGTCATCGAGTCGGTTGCCCTTCTCGACTGACGGTCATCTATCTGGGACCGATGTCACCACCGGCCTCAAGCAATCCACCCGACGACTCGGCGAGCAGCCTCGAACGTCGTCTGTCTGATCTTGCTCCGGATGGGGTTTACCCAGCAGCGCCGGTTGCCCGGCACTCTGGTGGTCTCTTACACCACCGTTTCACCCTTACCCAGTCGGAACTGGGCGGTCTGCTCTCTGTTGCACTTGCCCGCGGGTTGCCCCGGGTGGGTGTTACCCACCATCCCTGCTCTGTGGAGCCCGGACGTTCCTCAGCCCCCTGGAGGGCCGCGACCGTCTGGTGACCTGTCCTCGAATTCCCCAGTGTACCCCGACCGGACACCGTGGCCGGCACTCGAATCGGGCCGGGGACAGGTGACGTGACGGAGGTCATCCCGACCCCGCCTCGATGCTCGGGCTCGGACCCCAATACGATGGTGGGGTGAAGATTCTGCTGCCGCCCTCAGAGGGCAAGACCCCTGCCGATACGGGCTCGCCCCTCGATCTCGAGAAACTCTCGGCACCGGATCTGGGACCCCAGCGGAAGAAGGTGCTGACGACCCTGCAGAAGGTCTCGAAGCGCAAGGACGCACTCGAACGCCTCGGGGTCGGCGCATCGCTGGCCGCCGACGTCGAACGCAACATCGTGCTCGACACCCTGCCGTGCGCACCCGCCCTGCTCACCTACTCCGGGGTCCTCTATGAGGCGATGGGTGCCCCCGAACTCGTCGCCGAGGCGAGCCGGAACGACACACTGAGTCAGAGACTCCGCGACGTCCACGTCTTCTCCGCCCTCTTCGGACAGGTCTCCGGGCTCGATCCGATCCCGGCCTATCGCCTGGCGATGAAGACCGACCTGGCCGGGCTCGGGAAGCTGAGCACGTGGTGGCGTCCCCTGCTGGCGAAGTCCTTCGCCGTCGATCCCGCCGAGGTGGTGCTCGACTGTCGTTCGAGCGACTACCGTGCGGCGTGGCCGGGGCCCAACAATCAGGTCGTCACCGTCGGCGCGGTCAAGGACACCGGGACGAAACGCAGCGTCGTCTCACACTGGGCGAAGTTCTACCGCGGAGAGTTCGTCGGCCGACTCCTCTGCGACGACCGCCCGCTGCCATCTTCGACCGAGGACCTCGTGGCACGTGCCGCAGAGACCTATGAGGTGGAGTTCACCGAGCACACGAAGACCAAGCCGGGTGCGCTGACGATCGTCCTCCGCGACTGAGCGTGCCCGGGCACGCAGTCTGAGCCGAGCACGCAACTCGGGCTCGGTGCGTGGCCGATTCAGCTGCGCCGCAGCAGAACCGCCTCGCACTCCTCGCATTCGTAGGTCTCGTTCGCGTCACCGGCGAGCATCGTCTTCCATGTCGCAGCGCCGATCTCCTGGCCGCAGGCCTGACAGTTCGGGCCGGTCAGGATCGCGGCTCCGGGCCCGCCCTGGGCGATGTTCGTGTCGAATTGGGAGGCCACCGCGGTCGGCAGCTGCTCTCGGAGCTTCTCGGCTTCGGCGCTGTTGTCCTCGAGCTCGCCGCTCAGTTCGGCCTTGCGCTCCTTGACCGCCGTCTGCACGCTGCGACCCTCGGCGGTGACCTCGTCGAGCCTGCGGTCGACATCGGCCAGTCCCGCCTCGGCGGCCTCGAGCTCCTCCATCGAGCCGAGCTCGATCTCCTCGAGCTCGCCGACCCGCTCCTCGTGAGCGGCGATCTCGTTCTGCAGATTCACGAGGTCACGGCTGGTCAGGCCGGTGCCGTCATTGAGCTCCTCGGTCTTCTTCGCGATCTGGGTCTTCTGCTTCTCGATCAGGGCGTTCGTCTCCGCCACCGCCCCGCGATGCCCTTCGACCACCTCGGCGGCTTCGGCCTTCCGCGTTCCCAGCTCCTTGTGGGAGTTCACGAGTTCCTGCAGCTGCTCGGCCTGTTTGGGGTTGTCGTGTTCGTGGCGCAGAGCCCGACCGCGGGCGGCGACGGCGATGAGCGATTCGAGGGCGGTGCGTTGGTCCGGGGTGATCAGCATGGTGGGATCCTCATCAGTAGCGTTCGACCCAGGGGTCGGTGTTGACGGCCGAGTGCTGCAGAGACACCGTGAGGCCGCGAGCGGCGAACTCGGCTTCGAGCGCCTGCGCCGCGGCTTCGAGCCACACGGTCTCCGACGCCCAGTGCGAGACGTCGATGAGCTGCGGTCGACCATCGTGTCGGTTGGCGGTGTCCCGGGCCTCGGTGGCGGGGTGGTGCCGCAGGTCGGCGGTGATGTAGACCTCGGCTCCGCTGGCGCGGACCTCGACGAAGAGGGAGTCACCGGCTCCCCCGCAGACGGCGACTCGCTGAACGGTCGCCGCCGGGTCTCCGGCGATGCGGACCCCGGTGGTGGTGCGTGGGAGACGATCGGCCAGGGTGCGGGCGATGTCCCGGACGGCGGTCGGGACGGCGAGGTCGCCGACCCGACCGATGCCGGTCGGCAGCGCCGCGTCGTCCGCGTCACCGTGGCGATCATGGGGCACCAGGGGCTTCGCATTCTCGATCCCGAGCAGGGAGATCAGCGCGTCGGAGACTCCCCCGCGGGCCGAGTCGGCATTCGTGTGCGCGTTGAAGGCGGCAATGTCGTTGCTGATCAGTGTGTGCACGGCTCCGCCCTTGAGAGTGCCGACGCTGACCGAATTGACGGGTTTGAGCAGCAGCGGATGATGCGTGAACAGCAGATCGGCCCCGAGCACCACCGCCTCGGCGATGACCGAATCCATCGGGTCCAGGGCGAGCAGGATCGACCGAACCTCGGCATCGGGATCGCCGACAGCCAGACCCACGGAGTCCCAACTCTCGGCGAGGCTTCGCGGCCACAGCGAATCGAAGACCTCGACGCATTCTCTGACCAATGGATAGTCCATGGCTCCACACTATTACATGTCCACGGCTGACAATTTCCTGCACCCTTGACCGCGGCCGAAGAGACCCAGTTCACTAATCGCTCGATCACCATTAGATTTGGCTCATGTCTACTTCAGCAGCGAATGCACAGCCCGCGGATCTGCATTTCTCCTCGACCGTCGCCGATCTCATCCGCCGCAGCGCCGGACGCTTCGATGACGATGTCGCGATCGAATTCGGTGACCGTGTCTGGACCTATACCGAACTCGACGCCGGGGTCACCGCCGTGGCTCGGGAGCTTCTGCGACTCGGGGCGCAGCCGGGCGATCGAGTCGCAGCCTACGGCAAGAACTCGGATCTCTATGCCCTCCTCTATCTCGGCTGCGCTCGTGCCGGACTCATCCACGTGCCCGTGAACTTCCAACTCAAGAACGCTGAGCTCGACTACATCCTCGACAACTCCGGGGCACGGTTCGTCTTCGCCGATGCGGACCTGCTCGCGGCCGTCACCGACACTGCGACCGGGGCGCAGGCCGAAGTCCTCGACCTGACGGTCCTGCTCGACCCTGCGACCGCCGATGAGATCCCACCGGTCGCGGCGGACGAGTTCCCGGTCGCCGATTCGGACGTGGCCCAGCTTCTCTACACCTCGGGCACCACCTCGGCGCCGAAGGGGGCGGTGATGACCCATCGGGCGCTGATCCACGAGTACATTTCCTCCCTGCTCAGCCTCGACTTCGCACCGACCGACCGGGTCGTCCATGCGCTGCCGCTCTACCATTCGGCGCAGATGCACGTGTTCCTGCTGCCGCTGCTGGCGATGGGCGCGCACAACATCATCGTCCCGTCACCGGTGCCAGAGCAGCTGCTGGCCCTGTTCGAGGAGCGGGAGATCAATTCCTTCTTCGCCGCACCCACCGTGTGGGTCGCGCTGGCCAACAGCCCGGAGCTGGCCACGCGCAATCTCGACAGCCTCCGCAAGGCCTACTACGGTGCCTCGATCATGCCCGGCCCGATCCTTGAGAAGCTGCGTGGACGTCTGCCGCGGCTCGGTTTCTACAACTGCTTCGGGCAATCTGAGATGGGGCCGCTGTGCACGGTGCTGCGGCCCGAGGACCACGACGCTCATCCGGGATCGGCCGGGCGTGCGGTGATGTTCGTCGAAACGCGCGTGATCGACGAAACGGGTGCGGACCTGCCCCCGGGTGAACAGGGCGAATTGCTCTACCGGTCCCCGCAGCTGTGCGAAGGGTATTGGAACAGGCCCGAGGCCACGGCCGAGGCCTTCGAGAACGGCTGGTTCCACTCCGGTGATCTCGTGAAGATGGACGAGCACGGCTTCGTCGAAGTCGTCGACCGCGTCAAGGACGTCATCAACACCGGCGGGGTGCTTGTGGCCAGCCGGGAGGTCGAGGACGCGATCTTCGAACTCCCCCAGGTCGCCGAGGTGGCCGTGGTCGGGGTGGCCGACGAGAAGTGGATCGAGGCGATCACCGGCTTCGTCGTCCTCAAGGCGGATCAGGCTGAGATCACCGAGGCGGAGGTGATCGCCCATGTCAAGGATCGTCTCGCCGGGTTCAAAGTCCCCAAGCGGATCGCCTTCGTGTCGGAGCTGCCGAAGAACTCCGCGGGCAAGATCCTCAAACGCCAGCTGCGCGAGGTCTGAGCCTGCCTCGCCTCGTGGGCGCCCTCTTCGTGTTCAGGCGTTGGCTTCAGCCGCGGTTCCCGCACCTCGGCGTCGCAGAGCAGGCACCCGGGCCGGGTCCGGGGTCTCGTCCTGTCCGATGATGGTGAACCCGTTGTCCCGAATCAACGCGAGGTCTTCCTCGGCGGCCTGGCCTTCGGAGGTCAGGTAGTCGCCGAGGAAGATCGAGTTGGCCACCTGCAGCGCCAAGGGCTGGAGCGAGCGAAGGTGGATCTCCCGCCCTCCGGCCAGTCGGATTTCACGATCGGGGCAGACGAACCTGGCCGTGGCCACGATCCTCAGGCACTGAGCCGGTGTGAGGTTCCACTGTCCCTCCATCGGCGTCCCGTCGAAGGGGATGAGGAAGTTGATCGGGATCGAGTCCGAGTCCAACTCCCGCAGCGCGAAGAGTGCCTCGATCACCTGTTCGTCGCTCTCGCCCATGCCGACGATGAGTCCGCTGCACGGTGAGAGTCCCGAGGACTTGGCCTTTTCGATCGTGGCGGTCCGATCGGCATAGGTGTGCGTCTGCACGATCGTGTCGTGGAAGGATTCGGCCGTGTTGACGTTGTGGTTGTACGCGTCGGCACCGGCGTTCCGCAGCGTCTCGGCCTGGCCGTCTTTGAGTATGCCCAAGCAGGCACAGACCTCGACCTCGGGGTGTTCGTCCTTGAGGCCCGTGACGATGTCTCCGACCCGGTCGATGTCGCGCCGGCTCGGACCCCTGCCGCTGGCGACGAGGCAGACGCGTGAAGCGCCGCCGTCGATGCCCCGCCCGGCCTGGTCGAGGGCTTCGGACTTGCTCAGCCACGAGTACTTCAGGATCGGCGCGGTCGATCCGAGCGCCTGCGAACAGTAGTTGCAGTTCTCCGGGCAGAGTCCGGATTTGAGATCGACGAGTTAGTTGAGCTTGACCGTCATGCCGAAGTGTCGACGGCGGATCGTCGAGCCCGCCGCCACGAGGGCGAGCAGCTCCTCATCGCTGCTGGTCAGCAGTGACAGGGCCTGGTCTGCTGTGATCGGTGTGCCGTCGAGCACTGATTGTGCCAACGCGTCGAATCGTTCGGTCATAGATCTCGGCTCCTTCGTCGGGGTCAACGTTCGTCAGGGTCATCGTCTGCGCGATTTCCTGAACAGTGTTCAATAGACTAGCAGACGACAGACCACCGATGGACGAGGCATCGGAGTCCACCACGCATAGACTGCACAGTGGCGCAGCACCATCGCATGGTTGCGAGCACGATTCACCTGACGCACGACCGAGGGGACACAGTGGACACAGGCCGCAGTTCGAAGGCCGCAGCGATCGGACCCATCCGATCACGCGGTTGGGCCACGCATGGCGACGGCAAGACGATCCGACCCGGCGAGGCCGTCCTCCCCGAGGAGAGGCTGAGCTGGCCGAGAACGATCGGTATCGGCGCCCAGCACGTCATCGCCATGTTCGGTGCGACCTTCCTGGTGCCGCTGCTGACCGGATTCCCGCCCTCGACGACGCTGTTCTTCACCGCGATCGGCACGCTCCTGTTCCTCCTCATCACCAAGGGCATGATGCCCTCGTATCTGGGGTCCTCCTTCGGGCTGCTGGCCCCGATCGGTGCGGTCACCGGGTTCTCGGCCACTGCCGGCGAGGAGCTCGAACCACATGCCATGGCCCTGGCCCAGGGCGGGATCATCTCCGTAGGTGTGACCCTGGCCCTCGTCGGTCTCGTCGTCCACTTCGCCGGAGTCCGCTGGATCGAAGTGACGATGCCGCCGGTCGTGACCGGGGCGATCGTCGCCCTCATCGGCCTCAATCTCGCGCCCGCAGCCTGGGACTGGGTCAAAGAGGCCCCGCTGACGGCGGTCATCACCATCGTCGCCATCCTCCTGATCACAGTGCTGTTCAAGGGGATGCTCGGGCGGCTGTCGATCCTGCTCGGTGTGCTCATCGGCTATGGCGCGGCATGGCTGCAGGGACAGGTCGACTTCTCCACCATCGGCGGGGCCGCCTGGGTGGGACTTCCGAGCTTCCATGCCCCGGCCTTCGACCTCGGCTATCTCGGTCTCTTCGTTCCCGTCGTCCTCGTCCTCATCGCCGAGAACATCGGCCATGTGAAGTCCGTGGCCGCGATGACCGGACGCGATCTCGACCATCTCACGGGCCGCGCTCTCTTCGCCGACGGGATCTCCACCGTGGTGGCCGGCTCCGGAGGCGGCTCGGGTACCACCACCTATGCGGAGAACATCGGGGTCATGGCGGCCACCCGCATCTTCTCCACCGCCGCCTATCTGTGCGCGGCGATCATCGCCCTCGTCCTCAGCCTGCTGCCGAAGTTCGGTGAGATCATCGCCACCATCCCACCGGGAGTCCTTGGCGGTGCCGCCACGGTGCTCTATGGCATGATCGGACTGCTCGGTGTGCGCATCTGGGTGGAAAACCGCGTCGACTTCTCCAACCCGATCAACCTCAACACCGCAGCCGTCTCCCTCATCGTCGCGATTGCGAACTTCACGTGGGCACCGGGCGGACTGCAGTTCGAAGGCATCGCCCTGGGCACCGCCTCGGCGATCATCATCTACCAGGTGATGAAGGGAATCGCCCGGTGGCGCGGCACCGACCCGGACGCGCTCCTCCGCGACTCCTCCCCTGCCGATTCCCCACCCGCCGAGGCGGTCCAGGCCCACGAGGTGAGTGACCCGCCCGACCGTTGCTGAGTCCCGAAATTCCTCAGGTCCGAACCGCCGCTTCCCGCACACCATGCACATCGAATCGAAGGAGACACATCATGGTTGACACAACATTTCCAGCTCGCCGCAGCTCACGTCTGGCGGCCATGGCCATCGGCTCGGCACTCGCCGGGCTCTCGCTCTTCGCTGGTCCCGCCGCGCGGGCGGCTGACGGGCTCGGCGCCGGGGTCGTCGACGGCAATGCCGCAGACAAACCCGATCGGCTCGGGGCCGAATGCTCCGTTCCCGAGGCGGCGGATTCTGCGAAGGTCATCGTCGTCACGGGCACCGGAGGGTCGAAGGCCACGGTCAAGGCCTGCGAGAAGTGGGAAGGCGACTACTACTCCGCGCTCAGTGTCGACGGGTTCGTCGGCTACAACGGCATCGCCGCCGCGGGGAAGAAGAAGGAAGGCGACGGCAAGACTCCCTCGGGAGTCTTCGATATGGACTACGGCTTCGGCGTCAAGAGCGAGCCGAAGCAGTTCCACGGCGAGAAGTACGTCAAGGTCACCAAGGATCATGTGTGGGTCGACGGGGACGCCACGAAGAAGTACAACACCTTGCAGAAGAAGTCTGACGGGTATGCGGGCGAGTCGATGTACCAGACGCCGGCCTACGACTACGGACAGGTGATCGACTACAACCCGGAGGGAACACCCGGCAAGGGATCGGCGATCTTCCTCCACGTCAACACCGGAAGCGGCCAGACGGCCGGCTGCGTGTCGATGTCGCAGGCGAACCTGCTGAAGATCCTCGACTGGGAGGGCGAATCAGCGGTGCAGATGGCGATCGGTGCCTGAGGAGATCGTACGGTGGGCCCAGAGGGACTCGAACCCCCGACCCTCTCGGTGTAAACGAGATGCTCTAGCCAACTGAGCTATAGGCCCCACTGCGCACCTGAGAGCGTGCCTGTGCGCTCGATCAGTATGCCACAAGCGCCACCGTCAGACGAATCGGTGAGCGCTCGGACCGCCACCGGATCGGACTCTCGATCTGCGTCGGAATAGTGGCAGCCGGGTCAGGTGCTGCGCGAGAGCAGAAACGCGATCGTGGAGGCGAAGTCGGCCGCTGCTTCCTCCTCTGTCGCCGCTGTGGATGCGGACTCACCTTCCACGGCAGAGGCCGCGAAGAGGGCACGATTCTGTGCGATCGCCACCGCTCCGAGGGTCTGCACCATCACCGCATGGGAAGTCTCTCGGCCTAACCGTTCGGGTGCCAGAGCCACCGGCGTCGCTTCGGCCGCGTCAACCGAGTATCCCAGCAGCAGGATCTCTGCGCCGTCTCGGTACTTCAACAGCACCTCGCGCAGGGCGAGCACAGCCGCCAACGGGTCAGCGGTGACCGGCGCACGAGTGTCCACCTCCGCGGTGAGGCTCTGGGAGATAAGCACGAAGAGCGCCTGTTTGTCCCTGACATGCCAGTACAGCGCAGAGGGCTGGACCTCGAGTTCGCGGGCGAGTCTGCGCATCGACAGATCGCCGAGTCCGTAGCGCGAAAGGATGTCGAGGGCCGTGTTGGTGATGCTCTCGGCTGTCAGTGCCACTGAGACATTCCTTTCATTTGCTCATGGATGTGCGTCCCGATTTTTCAGATCGCGTTCCCCTCGCTATAGTAGTTGCTGGTCACGGGATATAGCGCAGCTTGGTAGCGCGCCTCGTTCGGGACGAGGAGGTCGTGGGTTCGAATCCCGCTATCCCGACCAATGTGGTGTCTCACGTCATCGTTCATTCGATGGCGTGGGACATTTCTCTTTTCCGCGCCGGGACGGTTTGAGATCAGCGTTCGGCGATGTCGGTTCGGATGGTCAGCAAGAATGCGGAGTCCTCGATCGCCGTGACCGAATGCCGTTGCGAGGGAATCATCACGAATTCTCCGGCGGGGTTCCTCCGCCTCGCTGTGGACCGGTGTCTCGTTCTGCGGCGACCGACGGCGCAACGTATGGTCCCCTGATGCTAGCTTAGGCAGACGAGCACAGAAACAAGAGCCGGAGGATGACCATGGCCGAAGAACCCATCATCGACGTGCGCGAGATTCCGAAACTGCAGCGCCATCCGCTCATCATCGCCGCCTTCGACGAACTTGAGGTCGGCACCGGTCTCATCCTCATCAGCGACCACGAGCCGAAACACCTGAGAACAGAGATGGAGAACGAATTCGCCGAGGCTATGGAGTGGGAGTCTCTCGACAGCGACGGCGAGGAATTCAGAGTCCGAATCAGCAGGTGCGCCGGAACTCCCGTACCTCGCATCGTCCTCGACGTCGACGACCTCGCCCCAACCACCGATGATCAGGGAGCCGAGATCTCAGGGTCGGTCTGGCAGCTGTCGCCGCAACGGCGCGACCTCGACGCCAATGTCATCTCTTTGGCTCCGGGCGGCGAGATCCGTGAGCACACCGGACCCGACCTCGATGTCCTCATCCACGTCCTTGATGGCGGCGGCGTCCTCGAGACCGAACTGAGCTCGATTCAGCTGCGACCCGGGCAGATCGTCTGGCTGCCCCGCCGTTCGCGCCGTCGGTTCAGTGCAGACAGGACCGCCGGGCTGCGCTACTTCGCGGTCCACCAGCGCAAGCAGGGCCTGAGCATCAGCTCACGGCCTTGAGGGACCTCCCCGCGATGCGTCATCCCGCGGGGAGAGGATCGTCCTCGCGGGCGAAGGCGAAAGCGATGAGCTCACGCAGCACGGCCTCGTCGATATCCTCGAGTCTCTTCACGTAGACGCAGCCCGCGCCCTCCGTGAAGGTGCCGAGCTCCGGCAGCAGAGCGGCGCCCTCTGCCACGTCCTTGAGACCGTAGAGAGACAGCTGTGCCTTCCGTGGAGAGAATCCGGTCTTCATCCAGATGCCGCGGGTGCGCGGATTGGACGGAGACACGTAGCGGAACTGCCCGTAGCCGACGATCGTCGGCCCCCACATCACGGGTTCGACCCGGGTGACCTCGGAGAATATTCGGCTAAGAGCCATTCCGTCCTCGCGTCGTCTGGCGGGAGTCGCCGCGGCGAGGAATGCCTCCACATCGGCATCGGTGGGCTGGGTCTTCGGGGCTGCCATGAGTCAATTATGCCCCCGAATCCCCGCGCCCCCGAGCCTATTTCCCGAACTCCTCCTCGATGACATCGAGGAGACCCAGGGCCTCGTCGTAGTCACCGCGCATCGACCAGTACGGAAGGTCATGGACCTGACCGGATTCGAACGCGGGGACTCGGTTATAGGGAGATTCGTCCTTGAGATCGTCGACGCCGATGTCGGGGGTGTTGAACCCGACGACGAAGACGGTCTCCGAGCGGAGCACTTCCGGCAGCACCTCCAATGACGGTCCGAACATGTCCCCACCGGCCGTGTAGGGTTCGATGTCGTTCTCAGCGAAGAGCGGCGCGGTGGTGAAGCCGAGCGGTTCGAGTTCGGCGGAGAGGCTTTTGCCCTCGATGAGGATGTACGGCGATGCCGGATCGTCGAGGCTGAGGATGGAGATATCACCCTCCGGCACCTCGATGTTCGCCTTCACCTCCTGCACACGCTCCTGATACGTGGATTCGAACGCCTCATACTCGGCCTTCTTCCCCAGCACCTCGTCGGCGAGGAAGGAGAACTGGTCCTGCCACGTCTGCTTCTCACCGGAGACGATGACCGTCGGGGCCACCTCGGCGAGGCGCTCATAGGCATCGGTGGCATGTTTGAGGGGGAAGCCGATGCCCCCGGCGATGATGAGGTCGGGCTCGGCGGCGATGATCGCTTCGAGGTCGAAGCCGTCGTTGCTCCACGGCAGGAATTCGGTGCCCTGTGCTTCCGCCTTGTGCTTCCAGAACTGGGAGAACTCGCCGTCGGTATCAGTCACCTCCGGTGTTGTCGCCACCACAGGCTCATCGAGATCGTAGAGATACCCGGCCAGGGCGTAGTTGAGCACGACGATGCGCTGCGGATCAGCCGGCACCTCAACCTCGCCCTGCTCCATGGACACGGTGCGAGTCTCTGCGGACGAGGTCTCGGCTGGGGCAGGACTCTGCCCTGAACAGCCGGCGAGCAGGAGACCGGACACGGCGATGAGGGCGCCGAGACGGCGAAGACGGAACATAGACCACCTCTGTGAGAGCGAAAGGGCACGAACGTGGGCCCGATCGTGACTACAATCGGACAACATAGACGAGCCTAACCAAACCACTAGCCCCACCTTCGACAGAGGCGACATCATCTTCCGACCAGTGCGACACGATCTGCTCCGCTCGACCGAGCCCGGCCACGCCACCGAACGTCCCGTGGTTCTGGATGGTCATGACTTCCATTCCCACGACTATCCCCTGCTCATCCACGTCGTCAGCGGATCGGTCGAGGTCGGAATTCGCCGAGGCGGTGCCGTGGAACACGTGTCGCTGAGCGCCGAATCGAACCTCTGGATGGCCGCCGGACTCTCCCACTCGGTGACCATGCGCCGGGAGAGCATCATGCTCGGTCCCAGGCTCTCTCCCGAGACCGAACCTCCCAACGGCTACCTTCACCTCCCCCGCTCCCCGGCCATCCGAGAGACCGCGCTGCTCGTCCTTGCTGCCTCCCCCGCCGATGAGTCCGAGCGACTGCCGTTCCGGCGGGCCTTCGACGCCGTGCTCCAAGCTCTGCTCGTCGACGACTTCTACATCCCCGAACCCGATCACCGCACTGTCGCGGCCATCGTCGACGACCCTGTATCGCTGCTCGTCCCCCTCAAGGAACTCGCGACCAGACACGCAATGAGCCCACGCCACCTCGAACGTCTGCTCAAAGACGAACTCAGCTTCTCCTTCCTCGCGTGGAGGACACGTAAGAGGCTCAATCTTGCGCTGCGGCGCATCCGCGCAGGGACCTCGGTGCCCGCGGCCGCACGCACGGTCGGCTATGCGGGAGCAGACGGCCTGATCAAGGCCGCCAGCCGAATGACAGGGCTGAGTCGGGCCGAACTCTCCCCGACCCCGCGGAAGCCGTCCGCACATGGAGGGACTCCTCCGGTCACGTCCCATCGGGAATCCAGGCCGAGCCGTCCTCTACCCGGTAGATGAGATTGGTGCGGGTGTGCGCCACTGCCGGATACCGGGTCAGATAGTCGAGGACGAAGGATTGCACCGCCTCGGTGTCGGTGGCGACGATATGCAGCAGATAGTCGTCGGCCCCGGCCATGTGATACATCCGCACCACCCCCGGGAACCTGGGTGCGGCAGCGGTGAAGGCGTCGATCTCGGCGCGGTCGTGCTTGGCCAACCGGATCGAGATCAGAGCCTGCAGCGGAATCCCCAGCGCCGAGGTGTCGACGTCGACGCTGAAACCCCGAATCACCCCAAGCGACTTGAGCCGCTTGAGCCTGAGGGACACGGTCGATTCGGAGATGCCGACGGCGGCGGCGAGGGCGGTGCCGGAGGCTCGGGCGTCCTGGCTGAGTTCGCCCAGCAGTCTGCGGTCGATGTCATCGAGTTCGACTTTCTGCGACATGCCTCACAGTCTCCCACACGCTCATGCAGAATCTTCGACACGATCGACGACTGGCACAGGACCTTGAGGATCGATTGCACCTCTTCGCAGAACTGGATTGAATGCCACCATGACCTCACTGCACCCTGAAACCCGAATGGTCCACGGCGGAATGGACGGCCTCACCGAGGCGGGCGTCCATGTTCCGGCCATCGATCTCTCCACCACGAACCCCGTCACCGACATCAGCACCGGAGGCGAGTCCTACGAATCGCTGGCCTCCGGCAACGCGCTCAAAGACGGCGACTCCGCGGTCTACCAGCGGCTGTGGCAGCCGGGTGTGGCACGCTTCGAATCCGCGCTCGCCGAACTCGAGCACGCTGAGGAAGCGGTCGCCTTCGCCACCGGCATGGCGGCACTCACCGCGACCCTCCTTGCGGCCGTCAAAGCCGGCACACCGCACATCGTCGCCGTCCGGCCCCTCTACGGCGGCAGCGACCATCTCCTCGAATCCGGACTGCTCGGCACCACGCTGACCTGGGCACGCGAGGAAGACATCGCCTCGGCGATTCAGGAGGACACGGGACTCGTCATCGTCGAGACTCCCGCGAACCCGAGCCTCGACCTCGTCGATCTCGACGCCGTCGTCGCGGCGGCCGGGGACGTTCCCGTCCTCGTCGACAACACCTTCTGCACCCCAGTTCTGCAGCAGCCCATCAAGCACGGTGCGGCCCTCGTCCTCCATTCGGCCACGAAGTACCTCGGCGGACACGGAGACGCCATGGGCGGAATCATCGCAACGGATTCCGCCTGGGCAACAAGACTGCGGCAGGTCAGGTCGATCACGGGTGCGCTCCTGCACCCGATGGGCGCCTACCTCCTGCACCGCGGACTGCGGACCCTGGCCGTACGGATGCGCGCGGCTCAGGCCACAGCCGCGATGCTGGCCGAGCGGCTGCAGTCACACCCGCAGATCGCGCAGGTCCACTACCCCGGACTGCCCGGCAGCGATGATCGGGGGCTGCTGGGCCGGCAGATGTCCGGCGGAGGCGCGATGATCGCCCTCGACCTGGCCGGAGGATTCACCGCGGCCAGGACCTTTGTCGAGAACTGCTCACTCATCGTCCACGCCGTGTCCCTCGGCGGAGCGGACACACTGATCCAACATCCGGCGTCACTGACGCACCGCCCGGTGGCGGCGACAGCCAAACCCGGCGACGGTCTTGTCCGCCTCTCCGTCGGGCTCGAACACGTCGATGACCTCGCCGAGGACCTGTTCTCCGCACTCGACTCCATCCGGTCCGTCGCCTGAGGTTCATCCCGGCGCAGATCTGCTATTGACCTTGACGTCGCGTCAACTTCTAGGCTGGTGGTCATGGACTGGTCCATACAGGAAACAGCGCGATTGACGGGCACGACGAGCCGAACCCTGCGTCACTATGACGCGATCGGCCTGCTGCCGCCCACGACCATCGCCGCGAACGGATACCGTCACTACGACGAAGCAGCCCTGGTGCGTCTGCAGCGCATCCTGCTGCTGCGGGACCTCGGCCTGCCCTTGGCACAGATCGCCGAGGTGCTCGACCGAACCGATGACCCGATCGCGGCGCTGTCGAAGCATGTGCAAGTGCTCGGACGCGAGCGTGAGCGCATCGAGCGGCAGATGGCGTCCGTCACCGCGACCATCACACGATTGGAAGCAGGTGAACTTCTGATGGCAGAGGAGATGTTCGATGGCTTCGACCATCGAGAATACGAACAGGAAGTCACGCGGCGCTGGGGCGCCGAGGCCTATGCGCGGTCCGACCGTTGGTGGACCGGGCTCAACGAGACTGAACGGAAGGAGTGGAAGGCGCAGGTGAGTGCGCTCAGTGATGATTGGATCGCCGCCGCCGAGGCGGGGGCCTCCCCCGAGTCGCAGCGTTGCCAGGGTCTGGCCGACCGGCATATCGAGTGGCTGCGCTCGGTGCCGGGCACACCTGCCCATGAGTCAGAGGAGGCGCTCGCCGGCTACGTGCGCGGGCTGGCCGAGATGTATGTCAGTGATCCCCGGTTTGCCGCGAACTACGGCGGAACCGCAGGTGCCGAACTCGTCAGAGACGCTTTGGCCCACAGGCTCGAGGCCATGGGGCGCTGAGTGCCGATGGCCGGCGCGGAACGCCTGCCTGCTGGTGCAGGCAGCTGAGCTGCCGGTTCAGGACTGCTGGTCCAGGGCCCGTCGGATCTTCTCGGCGGGCCCTTCCAGCTGTTCGGGGGTCTGCATCGGCGCCCGGTCGCTGATGTCGAAGTCATCCATGGAGTTCGTCGGCAGCACGTGCACGTGCAGATGGGGCACCTCGTAGCCGACGACGAGCACTCCGATCCTCTCGCAGCCGAACGCCTCCTTCTGCGCGCGCCCGATCCGTCGGCTCACAGAGGTGAGATGAGCGAGCAGCTCCTCATCGGCGTCGATCCAATGGGAGATCTCCTCCCGCGGGACGACCATGACGTGACCTTCGGTCATCGGTGCCACATCGAGTATGGCGACGCAGACATCGTCTTGGTAGACGAAGGTGCCGGGAATCTCTCCGTCGATGATCTTCGTGAACAGAGTGGCCATGTGTCATTCCTCCTTGAGGGTGCCGCCGGAGCGTTCGACGCCGACGGCTGCGCGAATTGTCCTCACAGGCTCCCAAGCGCCGCGGCAACGTCCTCGCTGAAATCGCGGGTGCTGCTGCGGGCGACCTGTCGTCCACTCACGATCGTACCGCCTGGAGCAATGGCGAACACTGCCCGTTCGGCGACCCCGTGATCGGAGTCGAAGGCACCGTAGGCACGAGCCACCTGACCATGCGGCCAGAAGTCCGAACCGAGTTCGATGTCGACCCCTGCCGCATCCGACCAGGCTGCGAGGGTGTACTTCGAGTCCACCGAGACCGCCAGCAGAGACACCGCACGGTCCTGCTCTCTCGTCTCGGACTGCAGGCGAGTCAGCTGGCCGATCTCGTCACCGCAGATCGGTGAGAACGCGAAGGGGACGAAAGCGAGCACCACCGCGGAGCCGTGGACAGCCTCGGCGAGGTGGAAGGTCGATCCGTGCTGGTTCGGGACCGTGAAATCCGGGGCCCTATCACCGGGCCGCAGGATCATGAATAGTTCTTCTTGCCCACAAGTCGGAAGCCCGCCCAGTCCTCGGCCGCACTCACGGTCGAGGTCACATGCATCCCGGCGGTGGGGGCCGCTTCTGAGATGTCTGCGGGGCTGATGTGGCCGGGGCGGCTGGCCTTCGGGGAGAGGAGCCAGACGACTCCCCCGTCCTTGAGGGTCGCCTGGGCGTCGACGAGACCATCGATGAGGTCATCATCGTCGGACCGCCACCACATGAGAATGACGTCGAAGACATCATCGACATCACCATCCGCGATCTTGTCACCGATGATGGTTTCGATCGCCTGACACAGTTCCAGGTCGACATCGTCGTCGTAGCCGATTTCTTGCACATAGTCTCCCTTGACCAAGCCCAGGTTGTGGCCCAGCTCGCTCGGGAGGGTCGACGTGGAAGATGTCCTTTCAGAAGCGGAGTTGCTCATGCCCTTATTGTTCCGTCAACTGTGGTCAAGGCGCAAATATCGGCGCGTCAAGACGGTCCAAGCGAAGCCAAACGCCACCGAAGAGCACACATCCGTCAGGCAGATCACAAACTCTCGGCCCAGCGAAGTTCGCATGGGAGGACTAGGCTGAAGGAAGTATCGGCTGAACTCTGGGTTCGCGCATCCTGCGGATCGCAGACCAACCGATGAGCATGATCTCTACACCAAAGAAGATCGTGGAGCAGAAGAGAGGACCACACCGTGGACAATCGGAAACAGGGCGGACCGATTCTCAATGGGCTGCCCAGCCAGGTGCCCGACGTCGATCCGGAGGAGACCGAGGAATGGTTGGCCTCCCTCGACGGACTCATCGACGAGGGCGGCCGCTCACGGGCACGCTACGTCATGCTGAGGATGCTCGAACGCTCCCGGCAGAAGCAGATCGGCGTCCCCAGCCTCACAGCCACCGACTACGTCAACACCATCGGCCCGGAGAACGAACCCTGGTTCCCCGGCGACGAAGAGGTCGAACGCCGCTACCGGCGCTGGAACCGCTGGAACGCCGCCATGCTCGTCCACCGCGCACAGCGGCCCGGAGTCGAGGTCGGCGGACACATCTCCACCTACGCCTCCTCGGCGACGCTCTACGAAGTCGGCCTCAACCACTTCTTCCGCGGCAAGGACCACTCCGGCGGCGGTGACCACATCTTCTACCAGGGCCATGCCTCTCCCGGCATGTACGCCCGCGCCTACCTCGAAGGCCGGATGAGCGGCGATGAGCTCGACGGCTTCAGGCAGCAGCAGTCGCACTTCATCGACGGCAAGCCCAACGGCCTGCCCTCCTATCCGCACCCGAGGCAGCTCGAACACTTCTGGGAGCACCCGACGGTGTCGATGGGTCTGGGACCGATGAACGCGATCGCGCAGGCGCAGTTCGACAAATACCTGCACAACCGCGGCATCAAGGACACCTCCCAGCAGCAGACCTGGGCCTTCCTCGGTGACGGAGAGCTCGACGAGCCGGAAAGCCGCGGCATGCTCCACGTCGCCGCCTATGAGGAGCTCGACAACCTCAACTTCGTCATCAACTGCAACCTGCAGCGCCTCGACGGACCGGTCCGCGGCAACGGCAAGATCATTCAGGAGCTCGAAGCCTACTTCCGCGGCGCCGGATGGAACGTCATCAAGGTCGTTTGGGGACGCGAATGGGACGCCCTGCTGGCCAAGGACCGCGACGGTGCGCTCGTCAACCTGATGAACGCGACTCCCGACGGCGACTACCAGACCTACAAGGGAGAGTCCGGCGGCTTCGTCCGGGACAACTTCTTCGGTCGGGATCCGCGCACCAAGGCGATGGTCGAGAACTACAGCGACGAGCAGATCTGGCAGCTCAAGCGCGGCGGCCACGACTACCGCAAGGTCTATGCGGCGTACAAGGCGGCCTTCGAGCACACCGGTCAGCCGACCGTCATCCTCGTCAAGACCGTCAAGGGATACTCGCTGGGACCCCACTTCGAGGCCCGCAACGCGACGCACCAGATGAAGAAGATGACCGTCGACGACCTCAAGCTCGCCCGCGATCACTTC
This sequence comes from Brevibacterium sp. CCUG 69071, assembly GCF_021023135.1. Taxonomy (GTDB): domain Bacteria; phylum Actinomycetota; class Actinomycetes; order Actinomycetales; family Brevibacteriaceae; genus Brevibacterium. The sequence goes on along the minus strand of NZ_PGFV01000001.1, from coordinate 599,028 downwards.
CAGATCCCGATCTCGGACAAAGAACTCGAGGAGAACCCGAAGCTGCCCCCGTACTACCATCCGGGAGTCGACGCTCCTGAGATAAAGTACCTGCAGGAGCGTCGCGCGGCGCTCGGCGGCTACTCACCGGAGAGGCGCAGCACCTACGTCGATCTCAAGCTTCCCGATGACAAGGCCTTCGAGGCCGGCAAACGGGGATCGGGCAAGCAGACGATCGCGACCACAATGGGCTTCGTCCGCGTGCTCAAGGACCTCATGCGCGACAAGGAGTTCGGCAAGCGCATCGTCCCGATCATTCCCGACGAGGCCCGGACCTTCGGAATGGACTCGTTCTTCCCGACGGCGAAGATCTACAACCCGCACGGCCAGAACTACATCTCCGTCGACCGGGACCTGTTCCTCGCCTACAAGGAGTCCACGGACGGACAGCTGCTCCACGTCGGCATCAATGAGGCCGGCGCGACCGCGGCACTGACCGCGGTGGGCACCTCGTACGCCACTCACGGCGAGCCGATGATCCCGTTCTACATCTTCTACTCGATGTTCGGCTTCCAGCGCACCGGCGACTTCTTCTGGGCAGCCGGCGACCAGATGGCTCGCGGATTCGTCCTCGGTGCCACCGCCGGCCGGACCACTCTGGTGGCCGAGGGTCTGCAGCATGGTGACGGTCATTCGCACCTGCTCGCTTCGACCTACCCCTCGGTGGTCTCCTACGATCCCGCCTACAGCTACGAGATCGCCCACATCGTCCGCGACGGCATCCACCGGATGTACGGTCCCGAAGACGGTCGGGATCCCAATGTGCTCTACTACCTGACGATGTACAACGAGCCGATGGTCCAGCCCGCCGAACCGGAGGGCCTCGATGTCGACGGTGTGCTCAAGGGCATGTACCTGCTCAAAAAGGGACCTGAGAACGGCGGACCGAAGGTTCAGCTGCTGGCATCCGGTGTGGGTGTGCCGTGGGTGCTCGAAGCCCAGGAACTGCTCGATCAGGACTGGGGCGTCTCGGCCGATGTGTGGTCGGTGACCTCGTGGACCGAGCTGCGCCGCGACGGCATCAACGCAGAGAACGACCGGCTGACGAATCCCGATGCCGAACCGCGTGTGCCCTATGTGACCGAGAAGATGGCAGAGGCCGACGGTCCCGTCATCGCCACCTCGGACTACATGCGCGCGGTGCCCGACCAGATCCGCCAGTATGTGCCCAGCCACTTCACCTCCCTGGGCACCGACGGCTATGCGATCTCGGACACCCGTCCTGCGGCACGCCGCTACTACCTCGTCGATGGTCCGTCCGTCGTCACGCAGGCACTGATCTCGCTCGCCGACACCGGTGCCCTGTCGATCGACAAGGCCGCCGAGGCGGCGAAGAAGTACCAGCTCGATGATGTCCGCGCCGGCGCCTCCGGTTCCACGGAGGGCGCGGGAGCCTGATCCGCTGACCGTCCGCGCGCAGCACTGACGTTCTGCGCACACCGCAGATATGGCAGCGCACACCGCTGATATGGCCGGAGTCATGAAGACTCCGGCCATATTTGTCGTTTCGGCCAAGTCTTTGTATGTCGCTGACAAGACCATTGTCCTCGATCATCTAAAGTGGTGACCATGTCGACTGATGCCGAGACCCTTCGCCGTCGCGCCGAGACCGCACGCCGGCTGCGCGCAGGAGTAGGTGTGCTCTCCACTGTCACCCTGCAACGACTCGATCAGCGCCTCCCCTGGTATCGCAGCATGTCCTCCTCCGATCGGTCGTGGGTCGGCCTGCTCGCCCAATCCGGCATCTCGTCGTTCATCGACTGGTACCGCAAGCCCGATACGAATCTTCGGGTCGTCTCCGACATCTTCAAGACCGCTCCCCGGGATCTCATCCGCTCGATCAGCCTGCAGCAGACCCTGCAGCTGCTCAAGGTCGTCGTCGAAGTCGTCGAGGAACGAGTGCCGGACATCGCCCGCTCGGCCGAGCAGCCGGCCCTGCGTGAAGCCGTGCTCATCTACTCCCGGGAGATCGCCTTCTCCGCGGCCGATATCTACGCCCGGGCCGCCGAGGCGAGGGGAAGCTGGGACGCCCGCCTCGAGGCCATGGTCGTCGATGCCCTCGTTCGCGGCGACTCCGTGGATGAGCTCGCCAGCCGCACCGCGGCTTTCGGCTGGCAGTCCGAGGGGCCGGTGAGCGTGATCGTCGGTCGCGCCCCGCAGCGATCGGCGAAGAAGGGCCTCGACGTGATTCGGCGCAAGGCGCGCAGGTGGGCCGATGATGCACTTGTGGGCATCCATGAGAACCGTCTGCTCATCGTCCTCGGTGCGGTGGCCGACCTGGACGCGGCGGTCGAGGAGCTCTCCGACTGCTTCGGTCCCTCCGAGGTGATCCTCGGACCCAGCGTGCCGACCTTGGCCGAAGCCGCCACCTCGGCGCGGGCGGCGATCAGGGCACTCAAGGCGGCTACGGCCCGTCCCGATTCGCCGCGTCCGGTCAGGGCCGACGAACTCCTTCCCGAACGCGCCCTGTCCGGTGACCAGGTGGCGCTGCGGGAGCTCATCCGCCGCTACTACGAACCTCTCACCTCGGGGACCGGGCAGCTGCTCAAGACCGTGAGCGCCTATGTCGAGTTCGGCTCCTCACTCGAGGCCACGGCCAAGGCGCTGTCGGTGCACCCGAACACCGTCCGCTACCGCTTACGCAAGATCACCGAGGTCATCGGCCTCGATCCGACGCTTTCGCGTGACGCCTTCGTCATCCACATCTCATTGGTCTATGGCCGACTGTCGGAGGAAGGGCTATTGTCGAACAGCGACAAAACACAGTGAGCACCGCGAACCATCCGATAGATTGAACAGCGAAACCGAGCGAAAAGAGAACTGAGTGCTAGCTATCACGTGCCCGGGTCAGGGCGCCCAGAAATCGGGTTTTCTGAGTTCCTTCCTGGAACTCGACGCCTTCTCCGCGCAGATCGACGAACTCTCGACAGCCTCGGGAATCGATCTTCGTCTGCACGGTACCGAATCCGACGATGAGACGATCAAGGACACCGCCCTGGCGCAGCCTCTGCTCGTCGCCTCGGCGATCGCCTGCGTTGCAGAACTGGGCATCACCCCGAACTACGTCGCCGGTCACTCGGTCGGTGAGATCGCCGCCGCCCAGATCGCCGGAATCCTCTCACCCGCCGATGCGATGCGCTTCGTCGCCGTCCGCGGTGCAGGCATGGCCGCGGCCGCCGCAGCCACCCCGACCGGAATGTCGGCCGTCGTCGGCGGCGAGCCCGATGATGTGCTCGCCGCGCTCGAAGCCGCGGGTGTCAGCCCCGCCAACATCAACGGCGGCGGACAGACGGTCGCCGCCGGATCCCTCGACGGCCTGAACACCCTCGCGGAGAATCCGCCCGAGCGGGCCCGTGTGATCCCCCTGCCTGTGGCCGGTGCCTTCCACACCGACTACATGGCTCCGGCCACCGCGGAGCTCACCGCCACCGCCTCGGGACTCGAGGTCTCCGACCCCACGGTGTCGATCCTGACGAACTCCGACGGCACCGTCGTCACCGAAGGGCGGGACTACCTCGAGCGCCTCGTGAAGCAGGTGACGAATCCGGTGCGCTGGGACCTGTGCCAGGAGACGCTGCTCAATGCCGGGACCACCGGGATGATCGAACTCGTTCCCGGCGGCACCCTCACCGGAATCGCCCGTCGCGCCATGAAGGGCGTGGAGACATTTGCCATCAAGTCAGCCGCCGACCTCGACGGTGCGCGTGAGTTCGCTGCGGCCCACGCCTGAGAATCGAAGGAAGACCACCATGCCAACACTGAAGACCGCGGAGACGGGACGCTTCTCCACCATCGCCGGCATCGGCGCCTACCGGGCCGAGAACCTCGTGACCAACGATGACATCGCCGGACCGATCAACTCCTCGGACGAATGGATCCGTCAGCGCACGGGCATCATCACGCGCCGTCGGGCCAGCAAGGACGTCGGCGTCCTCGACATGTGCGAAGAAGCCGCGCTGGAGGCCATCGCCTCCTCCGGGCTCAAGCCCGAGGACATCGGCGGAATCATCATCTCCACCGTCACCTTCCCGTACTTCACCCCTTCAGCCGCCTCGGCGTTGACCGATCGCCTGGGCACCGGCCCGGTGCCGGCATGGGACATCAGCGCCGCCTGCGCAGGCTACTGCTACGGCATCGCCCAGGCCGACGCGCTGGTGCGGGCCGGAACGATGGACAACGTGCTCGTCATCGGTGCGGAGAAGCTCTCCGACGTCATCGATCCCGAGGACCGTTCGATCTCCTTCATCCTCGGTGACGGTGCTGGAGCCGTGGTCGTCACCTCTGCCGATGAGCCCGGCATCTCGAAGACCGTGTGGGGTTCGAAGGGCGAGAACTGGTCGACCATCCGGATGACCGAATCGCTCATGGACATCCGCGATGATCGCGATCTGCCCTTCCCGACGCTGCGGCAGGACGGCCCGACCGTCTTCCGCTGGGCCGTCTGGGACGGCGCCGAAGTCGCCAAGGAGGCTCTTGCGGCGTCCGGCGTTGAGGCGTCCGATCTGGCCGCGTTCATTCCCCACCAGGCGAACATGCGCATCATCGACGAATTGGCCAAGCAGCTGAAGCTGCCCGAGTCCGTCGTCATCGCCCGCGACATCGCCGACAACGGCAACACCTCGGCGGCCTCGATCCCGCTGGCCACCGAGCGACTGCTGCGTGAGCAGCCCGAACTCAGCGGAGGATTGGCTCTGCAGATGGGATTCGGAGCCGGACTCGTCTACGGTGCACAGGTGATCCGCCTCCCATGAACGGGCGCATTCGCGGAAAACTCGCCGTGAATGTCCTAAGATATTCGGCGGGACACTCGTCGAAAAGTTCCTCAACCGGCCGATCAACCCTCGGCTGACACTAGAAAGTAGGATAGAAATGGCATTCACCGAAGCTGAAGTCCTCGCCGGACTCGCAGAGATCGTCAACGAAGAGACCGGCCTGGCCGTCGAAGCTGTCGAGGCCAACAAGTCGTTCACCGACGACCTCGACATCGATTCGATCTCGATGATGACCATCGTCGTCAACGCCGAGAAGAAGTTCGGCGTCAAGATCCCCGATGACGACGTCAAGGACCTCGTCACCGTTCAGGACGCTGTCGACTACATCAACAAGGCCCAGGAGGCCTGAGCAGAACTGCCGTACACGGCCCGTCCACCGACGGGCCGTGTCCACACCTATCGACGAGGTTTGTACCATGACACCTAAAGTTGTCGTCACCGGGATCGGTGCGGTAACCCCACTGGGCGCAACGGCCGATGCCACGTGGCAAGCCATTCTGGCCGGCACGTCCGGCGTTCACACGATGGACAACGATTGGTCGGAGAAGTACGGCCTCGCCGTCGACTTCGCGGCCCAGGTCGACCCACAGGTGGTGACCGAGAATCTCAAGCGGGTTCAGGCCAAGCGCCTCGATCCCTCCAGCCAGTTCGCCCTCATCTCCGCTCGTGAGGCCATGGCCGATGCCGGTCTCGAGGAGACCGATCCCGACCGGACTGCAGTGTCCTGGGCGACGGGAATCGGCGGAGTCTGGACTCTCCTCGATGCATGGGACACCCTGCAGGAGGAAGGACCGCGTCGCGTCATGCCGCTGACGGTACCGATGCTCATGCCCAACGGTCCCGCTGCGGCGATCGGCATGGACTTCAAGGCCCGTGCCGGCGTCCAGACCATGGTCTCCGCGTGCGCCTCGTCGACAGAGAGCCTCGGACACGCCTACGACGTCATCGCCTCCGGGCGAGCAGACGTCGTCATCGCCGGCGGTTCGGAGGCTGCGATCCATCCGATCACCCTGGCCGCCTTCAACTCGATGCAGGCGCTGTCCCGTCGCACGGATTCGCCCGAGACGGCCTCGCGTCCCTATGACGTCGACCGTGACGGCTTCGTCATGGGTGAGGGCTCCGGTGCTCTCATCCTTGAGACTGAAGAGCATGCGAAGGCGCGTGGTGCCAAGATCTACGCCGAGGTGGCTAGCTGGGGCATCTCCAACGATGCCTACCACATCACCGGCGGAGAGCCCGAGGGCAAGCACGCGCTGCGTGCCATGCAGCAGGCACTCGACGCGGCCGATCTCGGTGCCGGAGACATCAAGCATGTCAACGCGCACGCGACCTCGACGCCCGTCGGTGACATTCCGGAATCTCTGGCGATCACCGAGCTGCTCGGTTCGAACGTCGGCGATGCGCTGGTCAGCGCCACGAAGTCGATGACCGGCCACCTCCTGGGCGGCACCGGTGCGGTCGAGTCGATCCTCACCGTCAAGGCTCTCGAGACCCGCACCGCTCCCCCGACGATCAACATCGACGAGGTGGATCCGAAGGTGGTGGGCATCAACATCGTCCGCGACACTCCGGCCGAGCTGCCCTCCGGTGACATCGCCGCCATCTCGAACTCGTTCGGGTTCGGCGGGCACAACGCCGTCGTCGCGTTCAAGTCCGTGTGATCGATACGTTTTGCGGCTGATCGCGAGCTGAAGCTCGCTATCGAATCGCGACCGCAGAGGGCCCCAGCTCGATGAGCTGGGGCCCTCTCGCGTGCGGCGGCCAGGCGATACCTCACAGCGTCGTGTGCGTCTTGGCCAGTCGTGCGTCGAGCGCGTCGCGGCCGGTCGAGCGTCCTGCGCCGGGCCCGGGAGTTTCCACGCGTCACCGCTGGGTAGATGTCCATACGCTGCGGACAAGTGCAGTGCGCTGGGTTTTCTGGCAAGCGATTGCCACCCAGCACAGGCCGGCAGACCCTTGGATGGCTGCGAACGCACAATGAGCCATGGGCACACCGGAGGTAGAGCGGTGTGCCCATGGCAATGTGAAGCGCAATGCAGCCGCCGAGGTGGCTGTGCCGCAAGGACGGCAGTGCAGGTGGTGAGTCAGCCGACCTTGGTCAGCCAGCGGACCGGAGCGCCTTCGCCGGCGTGGCGGAAGGCATCGAGTTCCTCGTCCCAGGCCTCGCCGAGCGCCAGGGTCATCTCTGCGGAGAACTTCGCGGGATCACCTGCGGCGCGTTCCATGACCGAGCGGATGCGATCCTCAGGGACGAGGATGTTGCCGGCCGTGTCGGTCACCGCGTGGTAGATGCCGAGGTCGGGTGTGTGGCTCCAGCGCCCACCGTCGACTCCGGCAGAGGGCTCCTCGGTGACTTCATAGCGCAAGGAGTCCCATCCGCGCAGTGCGGATGCAATGCGGGCACCCGAACCTGCGGGCGCGCGCCAGCAGACTTCGGCGCGCACAAGGCCAGGCGCTGCCGGCTGGGGTGTCCAGTCGAAGCGTGCTTGCGCACCGATTGCCCCACCCGCTGCCCATTCAATATGTGGGCACAGCGCGCGAGGTGCTGAGTGGACGAAGAGTACGCCCTGTGTCATATCCATTTGTGCCTCCTACCTCGGATACGTCTTCCCCTACGATCCGAAAGGAGGTACTCAGGCCATGATAGCTGACGATCGCACCCACGCCAAGCACCAAAGACGCTGGTGATGTCGGGTATCTGTGAGGATCGCTTGATCGACGTTAGGCTGTGGAGATGGGCAAGGATGACATACGCGAGAAAGCACCACTTGAGATAGTCCGGTTGTTCCCCGACTATGCGCATACTGTGGTCTGGCTCGACCAGCCGATCCGCTACCGGGAGACAGGGCTGACGAGCGGACTCGTCGACGATCTCGACGCGTGGGAGCAGTCCTACTACGACTCGCTCACGGATGACATCGAGTGGGTGTCCTTAGCTGCCGCCCGTGCATACACGGTGGAGGGTACGCGACTCGCACATCGTGTCGCCGCCGAGGTGGGGCCGCGCTTCGTTGTCGAGTTCGCATCTTACGAGGATGCCGCCGACACTGTGCGAGTGCGATCGGAGCATCCAACCGAGAACCCCGAGGCAGAGAAAGCTTTCACGAAGCTGTTCGACGAGATCGATGCCGAGGACCGTGAAGCTGCCAAGGTCAGGAGCAGTCCAGACGGAGAGACGATCGCATACGCTCCGATGTCGAACACTGTCTTCAACCCGAATTCGAACCTGCAGACCGAGGCTGGGCCCGATACGGAATGACAACGGTGCGTCAGCGATTGGCCCATGTCAAAGTGGTTCCTGGTGCCCCCGGCCGGACTTGAACCGGCGACCAAAGAATTATGAGTTCCCTGCTCTGACCAGCTGAGCTACGGGGGCGAGCCGAAACAAGATTAGCACCATAGTCGCCGGGGTTCCCATTTCAGACGGGCGCGCGGACCGCCGGTCACCGCACCTGAGACTCAGTTCCCGGAATTCAACGGCGAGATCCGCGTCAGCACGCTGCGTGCGGCGTCGACACAGGTGTACCTCTCGGTGGTGATGTACACGTCGTAGACGATCTGACCGTCACTGCCGGGGTCATTGCGTTTCGAGGCGGCGACCAGTCCTGACCAGTCCGGACCGACCACGACGACCCCGTGCTCGTTGCGCATCGGGTCGGAGGCGTCCACGACTCCGGTCCGCACCCCAGGGATGGGCGGGCCGTCGAATCCGCCGGAGAACATCGCGGTCAGCCCCACGGTGTCGCGGATCTTCTCGTAGCGAAGTCGGGTCGGTTCGGAGAATGTCTCGTCCTCCCCGAAGACGCCGAGGGTGATCGTCGCCGTCCCGGAAGCCAGTGCGCGTTCCTCGAGGGCGGCGATCTGCGCGACGAGAAGCTCGCGATTCATCACCAAGGGCTCGCGGCGCAGCCCCTGCGCAATCGAGTACGGAGTGCCCAGCGCCGGCAGATTGCGCGAATGATGATCGATCAATCCGTCTTCGATGGGATCCCGGAAGGGCTCCGGCTCCTTCGTCGCCCCACCGAAATAGGGGCCCGACATGTACCTGGCGCCCAAGGCCCGCACCCGATCGAGATCGTCTTCTGACTCCACACCTTCGGCCATGATCACGGCGCCGGTGCGTTCGAGGTGGGCATGGAGGAGCCGGTTGAGTTCGGCCAGATGCGAATCGCAGTCGATGCGCAGCACATCCGGATGGAGGCCGACCACGGACGGGTTGACCAAGGGCACGAAAGCGGTGCTGCGCAGATCTGCGCCGACCGAGGACATGCCGACGCCCCACCCCATGGAGCGAGCCTGGCGGACGGCGCGGAGAACCGCGGCGGGAGACGAGCTCACCCGGGAGGCGTCGAGCTGGAGGATGACCGAACGGTCCGGTTCGGCAGTGCGGTCCTCGAGAGTCGCGAACGACTCCGCTTCCGCGTGCAGGAACAGTCGGTTGGAATTCGGCAGTCCCGCCGCCTCGGCGGTCCGCAGCGCTGTGGCACGCAGGGAGGCGTCGATATCGCCGATCATCGCCGAAGAGTGCATCGACTCCCGGAGATTCTCCGACTCGGCGCGACCGACCACCGGATCATCGACCGGTGCCTGAAGGATCTGATACCCGACCTTGCCGAAGGTATAGACATCGACGACGGGAGCGAAATAGGTCTCGATGCCGCCGGAGCGCACAAGGTCCTCGAGTGCGAAGTCCTGATCGGGTGCCTGAACCACCATATGTCCTTCCATGGGCAAACGTGCGTTCACAGTCTTCCATATGGGGACAGACTCAATTGTCTAAAAACCGTAACATTATTGCGCTCAGAGCTGAGGGAAACACGAACCTCGCCGAGGTGGCCGAAGGCTCAGCGACGCGGCTTCCGACCGCGTCGAACCTCCACCACACCGACGATTCCGGCGAGGATCACGATGACCGCAATGGCGATGAACGAGGCGATCATGCCGATGTTCCAGTCACTGACCGCGGTGACCGCGAAGGCCAGAGCCGTCATGATGGCCAAGCCCATCGAGGTGCCGATTCGCTGTCCGGTCTGCAGCACTCCCCCGGCGGAACCGGCGTAGCGCAACGGCACGTCCTGCAGCGTCAGCGTCTGGTTGGGACTGATCACCATGCCCTGTGCGGCCCCGATGAAGACGAGGCTGAGCAGCATCCACCATTCGCTGCCGATGCCCTGCGAGACGAGGTAGACCACGAGGATCGTGGAGACGAGTCCGAGCAGACAGGTGACGATCCCCCAGACGACGAGGCGGCGGCCGACCTGGAAGACGAACCGGCCGGAGACGTCGGCGGAGACCGCAGAAACCAGGGCCGCAGGCAGACCGATCATGCCCGCCGCCAACGCCGTATGCCCGAGGCCTTGCTGCATGTACATCGCGACGAGAACCCAGACACTGGTCACGCCCATGAAGTAGAGGGCGATGATGATCGACCCGTTGCTGAAGCTTCTGATCTTGAACAGATTGAGATCGACCATGGGCGGACGTCCCCGTGCCGCGTAGCGCCGCTCCCACTTGGTCCAGAAGACGAGAGTGAGCAGACCCACCGGCAGTGCCAGCCACACGAACCATCCGAGCGACGACTCGACGAAGGGCAGCAGGACGAGCAGCACCGCGACGCCGAGGAGGATCACACCGACGGGATCGAGGTCCCGGTTCCTCTTCTCCTCCTGCGCCTCGATCGGACGCCAGGCACCTGTCGGCAGCCACTGCCTGGCCAGGATCAGGGCGAGCACCGCGAAGGGGACATTGACGAGGAACGAGGCTCGCCATCCGAAGTCCTCACCGAAGATCGTGATGAGAATCCCCCCGAGGACCGGGCCGATCGCCACCGACAGTCCGACGGTGGTGCCCATCATCCCGAAGGCGCGGCCGCGTTGGGGACCCTGGAAGTACTGCTGGAGGAGACCGACGACCTGGGGGTTGAGCAGACCGGAGCCGAGTCCCATAAGCACACGGGCGATATTGAGAGTCAGTGGGCCGGGCGCGATCCCGGCGACGAGTGATGAGAGACCGAACAGGCCGACGCCCATCATGAACAGCTGTCCCCTGCCGAAGACGTCTCCGGCACGGCCGGCAGCGACGAGGACGACGCCGAAGGACAGCGCATAGCCGGTGAGAACCCACTGGAGCGCCGAGGATGAGGCCCCGAGGTTGTCACCGATGGCCGGGAGGACGACATTGATGATCGACACCGAGAGCAGGGACATGAACAGTGGGACGAGGCCGATGAGGAGGATCCGCCTCTGCGTCACTGTCATGCGCGAACGCTCGGTCACGTCACCACCCCTTCACGATTCGGGCTCGATACGCCCCTGCGAGCAGCCTCGTCGATACCCTCTGATTTTTCTGCAAGTCGGACTGTTTCATCATACGGTGTCGTTCGCCCAGACCTGCATGACCGTGACATATCGGCCGGCAGCCCCCAGTCGGTGGGGCAGCAGATGCTCGACAGCGTGCGTCTCAGAACGAGGTGCCGGTGGCGGGTCCTTCGGTGTTGGGCTTCCACCCCAGAGCAGGGGCGACGTGCTCGGCGAAGGACTCGAGGATGTGGAGGTTGTAGTCGACGCCGATCTGACTCGGAATCGTCAGCAGAACGGTGTCTGCCTCCTCGACGGCGACATCGGCCTTGAGCTCCTCGATGAGACGATCCGGTTCACCGGCATAGGTGCGGCCGAAGGTCGAACGGGTGTCGTCGATGATGCCGATCTGGTCGCCCTCGGCACCGGACCGCCGGCCGAAGTAGAGATCATCGAGATTCGTCGTGATCGGGAAGATGGACCGACTCACGGACACCCGGGGTGTCCAATCATGACCGGCCGCTGTCCACGCTGCGCGATAACGTTCGATCTGCTCCCGCTGGAGCTCGGCGAAGGAGGCACCAGTGGCTTCGGTCAGCAGGGTCGAACTCATCAGGTTCACCCCCTGCTCGGCCGCCCACTCAGCGGTCGAACCCGAGCCGGCGCCCCACCAGATTCGCCGGTCGAGACCGGGCGAGTGCGGCTCGATGCGCAATCGGCGTCCGGGACCGAACTGGGCCGGATCGGCGGGCGTCATCTCTTCGCCCCGCACGGCCGCCACGAACGTCGAGAACTTCTCCCGCGCCATGTTCGCGGCCTTGGGCTCGGTGGGGTCGGTGTAGCCGAAGGACTCCCACCCGCGCAGCGCCGGTTCCGGTGATCCCCGACTGATTCCCAGCGCCACGCGCTGATCGGAGAGAAGATCGAGCGCGGCGGCCTCCTCGGCGAGGTAGAGAGGGTTCTCGTAGCGCATATCGATGACCCCGGTACCGACCTCGATGCGTGAGGTCTTCGCGGCGATGGCCGAGAGCACCGGCATCGGCGAAGCCGCCTGCTCTGCGAAGTGATGGACCCGGAAGTATGCACCGTTGACGCCGATCTCATCGGCACCGACCGCGATGTCGACGGCCTGTTTGAGCGCCTCCTTCGCGCCGTAGCCTCCGGGTGCACTGCCTGCCCCGTAATGTCCGAAACTCAAGAATCCGAATGACTTCATATTCCTGCCAACCTGGTTGATGCTTCAAGTATTCCTTGCGGACGGAAGACCCCGGGCACGACGAAAGCCCCGTCCTGAACGGACGGGGCCTTGGCGGCTCCCCCGGCTGGGCTCGAACCAGCGACCCTTCGATTAACAGTCGAATGCTCTGCCAACTGAGCTACGGAGGAACGTCGCAGTGACCTGCGCACGTTGATTCAGCTTAGCAAAGACATCTCCATCTCAACAAAACCGAAGGCAGTGCGTTAGCTCACATCGTTCCGGTTTACCCCACTCGCTCCCATAAGCAAGCCTTACAGTCAGGACAAACACAGTCTCGGACCACCACTGCGGTACTCCTGGACTGTAAAATCGAAGCGATCCTCGACCACATCCCCACAGCGGAAGAAGCAACGTGACCATAGTGGCAATCGCCTTCGCCGTCCTCGCGGCAGTGGCTCTGGCCTATGGAGCACTGTTCCAGCATGAGGCCGTGGTCGGTCAGGATGATTCGCACAACGGACTGAGCTGGGCCAACTTCAAGGAGCTGCTCGCCAACCGTCGCTGGCTGCTCGGACTCCTCATTCTCGGACTCGGCACCGCCGGCAACCTCGTCGCCCTCGCGCTGGCCCCTGTCATGGTCGTTCAGCCCATCGGTGCGTTCTCACTCATCGTCTCCGTGCTGCTGGGCATCCGCCATCGCGGACTCAAGGTCAATCGCCGCCTCGTCCAAGCGGTCGTCTGGTGCACGGTCGGGGTCACACTCTTCGTCGCACTCTCGGCGACGACAGCACGCTCCGAGGTCCACCTCGGCGGGGATGCGATGCCGCTGGTGTGGATCACCGGAATCGTCGTCGTCATCGGTCTGATCATCATGATCGCCTTCCGCCACGCTCCACAGCTTGTGCTCATCACCGCCGCCGGGCTGCTGTTCGCCTGCGTCGCCACGAACGCGCACCTCGTCAGCGTCCAGATCCTCCGCGCCGGCCCCGACCAGGTGACCTGGATCAACGTGGTCGGCCTTGCCGCCGCAGCGGCTCTGGGCTCGTGGTTCGTCCAGAACGCCTACGCGGCCGGACCCCCGGAGATGGTCATCGCCGGACTCACCGTCGTCGATCCGATCGGTGCAGTGATTCTGGGCACCGTGGTTCTCGGCGAGGCGCAGTCCGCTCCGGTGTGGCTGATCATTGCGATCACGGCCACCGGATTGGTCGCCTGCCTGGGGGTCGTTGTATTGTCGCGTTATCATCCCGATGTCAAAGATCGTGAAGCCGAGCGCCGAGTCGCTCGCCGGAGCGACACATTGACCGACACCGAGGAGAGCTGAATCCTGTCCGCGCACCGTCACACACCACCCCGCCGAATCCTCATTCCGACCGAGACCTACGCCCCCGAGGTCAACGGTGCGGCGAAATTCGCCGAGCGCCTCGCCGCCGGGCTCGCCGCTCGTGGCAATGAAGTCCACGTGGCCTGCCCCTCCGCCACGGGCAAGGCATCCGTGAGCACCGAGGACGGAGTGACCGTGCATCGGCTGACCGCACATCGCTGGCCGCTGCATCCCACCTGGACGATCTGCATGCCCTGGGAGACCAAGCCGGAGCTCTCCCGTCTCCTCGACAGCCTGCAGCCCGATGTCGTCCACACCCAAGCCCACTTCGTCATCGGCCGCTACGCCTTCTCAGAGTCGATCAGGCGCGGCATCCCCGTCGTCGCGACGAACCATTTCATGCCCGACAACGTGCGCCCCTACATCAAGGCGCCGAAGTCGCTGCTCGACGGTGGAACGGCGATGGCCTGGTGGGATCTGCGCCGGAAGTTCCAATCGGCCGACTTCATCACGGTGCCCACCCAGCTGGCCGCCGATCTGCTCACCCAGAACGGGTTCACCTCACCGATCCGCGCGGTGTCCTGCGGGATCGACCTCGACCGTTTCGCCCACCTGAGCGAAGTCGAGAACTCCCCCGCCGAGGCGACTCCCCCGCGGGTGCTCTTCGTCGGCAGACTCTCGGCGGAGAAGCACGCAGCAGACATCGTCGAGGCCGTGGCGAAGACGGACCCGGCGATCGGTCTCGAAGCCGACATCGTCGGCGGTGGGGATCAGGAGGAGCCGCTCAAGGAGTTGGCCGAGAAGCTCGGCATCGCCGACCGGATCCATGTCCTCGGCAAGATCAGCGACAAGCAGCTGATGGAGGCCTACCAACGGTGCACGTTCTTCTGCATGCCGTCGACCGCGGAGCTGCAGTCCATCGCCACTCTCGAGGCCCTGGCCTCGCGCAAACCCGTGGTGCTCGCCGACGCCGTGGCTCTGCCGCATCTCGTCCGGGACGGTGTCAACGGCTATCTGTTCCCGCCGCGCGACATCGATGTGCTCGCCGATCGCTTCACGAGCATCTGCACGATGACCGAAGCCGCGCTCGACACGATGTCGCAGGCCTCTCTCGATGTCGTCGCCAAGCATGACATCGAATACACGCTCGACACCTTCGAGTCGATCTATGCCGAGGTCATCGGCGACGATCTCGACTCCCGCGCCGCCTGAGACTGTGGCAATGCCGCACCCCACGGTGCGACGGAGCTCTCGCCAGCGCTGTTCCTCCACGGCGCAGCTGAGTCTTCGGCGGCTCTGCACCACACTGCGCAGCTGATTCCTCGGCGTCTGTCCCCGACCGAGGTCAGCGGTCGCCGTTGGGCGGCACGAACACCGTCGGTTCGGCGTCGATGAGCCCGAAGTCGATTCCCTCGACCATATCCTCGACATTCCGCCACCGAGGTTGAGCCGAGCCTGCGAAGCCGAGTGAGCTCTGCATCCACCCGAAGACGTCCGGGATCGTCCAGCCGAATTCCCGCAGCTGCTGATAGGTCACTGCCCCATCTCTCTTCGCCAGCCGCTGACCGGTGGAATTGAGCACCAGGGGCACATGCAGCCAGCCCGGACCAATCACACCGAGGAGTCGGGCGAGGTAGGCCTGTCGGGGAGCCGAAGACGCGAGATCGTCCCCGCGCACCACCTCGTCGATTCCGCTGGCGGCATCGTCGACGACGACGGTGAGGTTGTAGGCGAACACGCCGTCGCCGCGCCGCAGAACGAAGTCGTCGACGGGCGCAGCGATCTCGCCGAGCAGTTCGTCGTCGACGAGGTGCTCGGCGTTGTCGGTGCGCAGCCTCAGAGCCGGTGCCCGACCGAGTTCGTCCAGATGCGCACGTCGGCGGGCCCGCTCCTCCTTGCCGAGGCTGCGGCAGGTTCCGGGATAGGCCCCGGGCGGCGCGTGGGGCGCGCTGGGAGCTTCGGCGATGTCCTTGCGTGAGCAGTAGCATTCGAAGACCAGACCCGCCTCGGCGAGGTGATCGATGGCAGCGGCGTAGTATTCGAGCCTGCGGGACTGCACCAGGGGCTCCTCATCGGGGACGACGCCGAGCTCGGAGAACACCGCCAACTGCGATTCCGCGGCACCGTCTCTGACCCGGTCGAGGTCTTCGATGCGCCAGAGGAACCGCCTTCCGGTCTGGCGGGCACGGACGTAGGCGAGCAGTCCGGAACGGATGTTGCCGATGTGCAGGTCGCCGCTGGGACTCGGCGCGAAACGGCCCGCCCCACGCCCATCACGAACCGCTCCCTCAGACCCTGGCCTCACCCTTCGGCCACGAGGTCGCCGTACTGCGGGAAGCGCCGAATGTAGTCCTGGACATAGCTGCAGGTCGGCACGATCCGGATCTCACGTTCACGCGCCCGATCGAGGACGTGCGTGACAAGAGTCCGGGCGAAGCCGCGACGAGAGAACCCCTCGGAGATGATCGTGTGCTGGAGTTCGAGAGTCTCGGCATCGATGACACGGTAGGCGAGGAATCCGATGAACTCGGCCGGATCCCCGGCCGTGAAGATCTCGTACCGCTCCCGGCCGGGGTTATCGACGACTTCGACCGGGGTGGAATTGAGTTCGGGTTGCATCTGCGACTCCTTGTCACCGGCGACGATGCACGGTTCGTGCTTCTGACTTCTCTCCCGAACACTACACTCAGGTGACCGTCTTGGCCGAGAGCGCCCCGTCCTCCGTGTCGGCGGTGGTCTTGCGCTGCAGTCTGCTCTCGAGCCAGCGGGCGATCGCGGCGACGATCATGTTGATGATGATGAACAGCACCGCTCCGACGAGGAACGTCGGAAGCAGGTTGTTGTACTCGCGACCGATGAGGTTCACCTGATAGAGGAGATCCTGGTAGGTGACGATGAAGCCGAGGGCGGAGTCCTTGAGGAGGACGACGATCTGCGCGATGATCGTCGGCATCATCGCCCGCAGCGCCTGCGGCATGAGCACGAGACTCATCACCTGGCTGGGTCGCAGGCCGATCGCCATGGCCGCCTCCCGCTGGCCCTTCGGGACCGCGAGGATGCCGGCGCGGATGATCTCGGCAAGCACCATGCCGTTGTAGAGGGTGAGGCCGATGACGACCGACCAGAACGGGCCGATCGTGTTGCCGAATATGAGGAACATCGCGAAGATCAGCAGCAGCACTGGCACGCCGCGGAAGAACTCGAGCACGATGGTGCCCGGAATCGAGATGATCCGCGTACCCGAGAGGCGCAGGAGGGCGAAGATCACACCGACGACGATGGCGAGCACCGAGGCGACCACGGCGACCTTGAGGGTGGCGAGCATGCCCGAGAGCAGCACCATCTGGATCTGAGTGAAGGTGAATGGATACCATTTGGCCGCGTCGAGCTGACCGGCATCGGCGAACTTCCAGACGATGAAGGCGATGAGGGCCAACAGCACGATCGCCGAGACGATCGAGAAGATGACGTTATTGCGGCGGGCCTTCGGTCCGGGCTCGTCGAAGAGGACCTGTGTCGGTGCACTCATCGCAGGATCACCAGCTTCTTCTCCAGGTAGTCGAAGACGCGTCCGAGGATCAGCGCCAGAATCAGGTAGGCCAAGGCGGTGCCGAAGAGCAGCGGAATGACGAGGTCGCCGCGCAGCTCGATGGCATTGCGCATAGCCGAGATCAGCTCCCGGTTGTTGAAGGCCGAGGCGATCGAGGTGTTCTTGAGCATGGCGATGATCACGCTGCCCAGCGGCGGGATCACGGTCCGGAACGCCTGCGGCAGGATCACCTGGCCCAAGGTCTGCCCGAAGGTCAGTCCGACGGCACGGGCCGCCTCGGCCTGACCGACCGGAATCGTCGCAATGCCGGACTTGAGGGTCTCGGCGACGAAGCAGGCGGTGTAGGCGGTGAGGGCGATCGTGGCGTAGACGAAGGAGTTGAAGGAGCTCGTCGCACCGAAGCGGATGTCGAGGAACGGCAGCCCGAAGGCGCAGAAGAACATCACCAGCGTCAGCGGGGTGTTCCGGACCACGTTGATGTACGTCGAGGCGGCGATCCTCAGCACCGGGGTCGGTGAGACCCGCATGCCGGCGAGGATGGTGCCGAGCACCATCGAGCCGAGGAGGGCGACGGTGAAGAGCTTGATCGTTCCCCACGTCCCCGAGAGGAACATTTGGAGAAGCTGCGGAAAATCCATTCCAGATTCCTTAATCGATGCGAGGGCACCATTCGGTGCCCTCGCATCATGTCAATCTGTGGACGTGTCAGTAACGGTCGATCTCGGGCTTGTCGACATCATCGGTCGACCCGAGGGTGTATTCGAAGGCCTTGTCCCAGTCGCCGTCGTCCATGCCCTTCTGCAGAGCATCATTGACCGCATCGCGGAGATCCTGGTCGTCCTTGGGCAGGCCGACGCCGTAGGGCTCCTCGGTGAAGGGCTTGCCCACAACCTTGAACTCACCCTCGTACTGCTGAGCGTAGCCGCGCAGGATCGCATCGTCGGTGGTCACCGCGTCGACCGAACCGGACTGCAGGTCGGTCACGCACTTCGAGTACGCGTCATAGGTGACGAGCTCGGCGTCCTTGTACTTGTCCTTGATGTTCTGAGCCGGCGTCGAACCGTCGACCGAGCACACCTTCTTGCCCGCGAGGTCCTCGGGGCCGGCGATATCGGAGTCTTCGGCCACGAGCAGGTCCTGACCGGCGACATAGTAGGGCCCGGCGAAGTCGACGACCTTCTTGCGCTCATCGTTGATCGTGTAGGTCGCGATGACCATGTCGACGTTGCCCTGCTGGAGGAAGGGCTCACGGTTGGCGGAGACGGTCTCGGTGTACTTGATCTGGTCAGCACTGAATCCGAGTTCGGCCGCAACCATCTTCGCGATCTCGATGTCGAATCCTTCGGGGTCTTCAGAGCCGGCGGAGACGTTGCCGAGGCCGGGCTGATCGAACTTGACGCCGATGTTCAGCTCACCGGCATCCTTCGCAGCCTTCCAGGTCTTCGAATCGGCGAAGTCGGCTTCCTCGTTGACCGTGTACTCGGGAGCTTCGGACTGTGCACCGTCTCCTTCGGCCGGGGCATCCGGGGTGCCGCCCTGGCCGCAGCCGCTGAGGGCGAGCATACCGATGGCGACCGAGGCAACGGCCATGCTGAGCTTCTTCATTGTCTCTCCTTGTGATGGTGATTCAGAACTGTGGGTGTGACGAGTGACGAACGCGGCCTCCGCGGTGAGCCGAGCCGTCGATGAACAGGTTCAGTGGGTGAGGAGCTTCGACAGGAAGTCCTTGGCCCTGGTGGTCTGCGGATTAGTGAAGAACTCTTCGGGTTCGGCGACCTCGACGATCTCGCCGTCGGCCATGAAGACGACCCGGTGGGCGGCCTTCCGGGCGAAGCCCATCTCGTGGGTGACGACGACCATCGTCATCCCCTCCTTGGCGAGGCCGACCATGACGTCGAGAACCTCATTGATCATCTCGGGGTCGAGCGCCGAGGTGGGCTCGTCGAAGAGCATCACCTTCGGCTTCATCGCCAGCGCCCGCGCAATGGCCACGCGCTGCTGCTGCCCGCCCGAGAGCTGAGCGGGATACTTATCAGCCTGGTGGGCGACGCCGACGCGTTCGAGCAGGGCCATCGCCTGCTTGTCGGCTTCGGACTTCGAGAGCTTGCGCACCTTGATCGGACCCAGGGTGACGTTCTCGAGGATCGTCTTGTGAGCGAAGAGGTTGAAGGCCTGGAAGACCATGCCCACATCGGAGCGCAGCTGAGCCAGGGCCGCACCTTCGGCGGGCAGCTCCTTGCCGTCGATCGTGATCGAACCCGAGGTGATGGTTTCGAGGCGATTGATCGTCCGGCACAGCGTCGACTTACCCGAGCCCGAAGGGCCGATGACGACGACGACTTCCTGCTCCTGGATGTCGAGGTTGACGTTCTTCAGGGCATGGAAGTCACCGTAGTGCTTCTCGACGTTCGTAACCGACACCAGCGGTTGTGACTCAGCTCTCATGGACACTGATCTTAGTGAAAAGTGTCCTCACATGAAAAACGTGGCGTCTTGTCAGGAGAACTGCAACCGACTTGTGACCTCGAACAACGCCCGGTCGACGCCCGGTCGACGCCCGGCCGAAGTCCGGTCGACGTCAGCCTGACATCAGGCCGACGCTGTCCGGGACCGTCGTCGTCCACACCACGGGCTCGGTTCGCAGCGGTTCAGCCGGCCGTCGCCCCGTGCACGATGGACTCACCCTCCTCGCGCAGCTCGACCTTGCGGATCTTGCCCGAGACGGTCATCGGGAACGACTCCCGGACCTCGACATAGCGGGGAATCTTGAAGTGGGCGAGCTTGCCGGAGCAGAACTCGCGCACCTCCTCGGCGTCGAGTGAGTCGAAGCCGTCCTTGAGGATCACCCAGGCCATCAGCTCCTCCCCGTACTTCTCGTCGGAGACGCCGATGACCTGGACATCGCGGATCGCCGGATGGTGGTAGAGGAACTCCTCGATCTCGCGCGGGTAGACGTTCTCCCCTCCCCTGATGACCATGTCCTTGATCCGGCCGGAGATGTCGACATAGCCGTCCTCGTCCATGATCGCGAGATCACCGGTGCGCATCCACCGCGCGGAGTCGATCGCCTCGGCGGTCTTGTCCGGCTGTTCCCAGTACCCGAGCATGACCGAGTAGCCGCGCGTGCACAGCTCGCCCTTCTGTCCGCGCGGAACGGCCAGGCCTGTAACCGGGTCGGCGATCTTGATCTCAAGGTGGGGCATCACCCGGCCCACGGTCTGGGTCCTCGCCTCGAGCGAGTCGTCGACCCGGGTCATCATCGACACGGGCGAGGTCTCGGTCATGCCGTAGCAGATCGCGACCTCGGACATGTTCATATCGTCGATCACCCGCTTCATGACGTTGACTGGGCAGGGGGATCCGGCCATCACCCCGGTGCGCAGGGTGCTCAGGTCGAAGTCGGAGAACTCGGGGTGTTCGAGTTCGGCGATGAACATCGTCGGCACGCCGTAGAGAGAGGTCGCCTTCTCCTCGGCGACGGCGCGGAGGCTGGCCACGGGGTCGAAGCCGGGTGAGGGCAGGACGATGGCCGCCCCGTGGCTGAGTGCCGCGAGGTTGCCGATGACCATCCCGAAGCAGTGGTAGTAGGGAACGGGCAGGACCACCGAATCGGCAGAGGTATAGGCGAGGAGTTCGCCGATGAAGAATCCGTTGTTGAGGATGTTGTGGTGGCTCAGCGTCACCCCCTTCGGGAAGCCCGTGGTGCCCGAGGTGTATTGGATGTTGATCGGGTCGTCGGAGGAGAGTTCGTCCATGACCTGCTGCAGGCGCACGCCGTACTTGGCCGAATCGTCATCGAGCAGCCGCCGTCCGGCCTCGATGAGGTGGGCAAAGGACTGACGTTCGCCGATGGAGGCCTCGCCGAGGAGGTCGTCGGGGACGGTGTCGATGAAGACGAGGTCCAGCCCCGGCACCTTCGCCGCAACCTCGGTGGCGATCGCGTGGTAGTCCGAGTGCGGGGGTGCCACGATCTGGGAGATGAGAAGTCTCATTCCCGACTGTTTGGCGACGAATTCGAGTTCGTGGCTGCGATAGGCGGGATTGACGTTGACGAGGATCGCCCCCATCTTCGCCGTCGCGTACTGGATCAGCGCCCATTCGCCGAGGTTCTGGGCCCAGATGCCGAGACGATCGCCCTTCTTCACCCCGCGCTCCAACAGACCGATGGCCAGCGCATCGGTGTCGCGGTCGAATTGCGCATAAGTCCAGCGACGGCCCGAGTGCCGGTCGACCAGCGCGGTCGCCGTCGAGTTGGCGGCCGCGACCGCCTTGAGGTTGGCGGGGATCGTCTGTCCCAGCAGCGGAGTGGTCGACGGTCCGGAGGTGTAGGAAAGTTCTGCCACGGCGAAGTGCTCCCTTGCGCTGATGCGAAATGACTACTGTGATCTACTGCACAGTATTCCTTCTCGATCGGTCTCGCAAAAGCTGCGCAGGAAATCGCGTCCGCGCTCCGGCGCCGCGGTGTCGATCTCGCCCACCTCGGCGACGTAGTCCGTGCGCCCGGAGTCGATGAGGACCAATGAGGACGCCAGGGCGATGACGTCGTCGACATCATGGGTCACGAGCAGCGCGCTGCGCCCTTCGAGCACCTCGCGCAGCACCTTGCGGGTCTCGACCTTGACGTCGACGTCGAGAGCGGCGAGCGGTTCGTCGAGCAGAAGCAGCCTGGGTTCGATGAGGAGGGCGCGGGCCAGGGCGATGCGGGCGGCCTGCCCGCCGGAGACCGCGGAGGGGCGGCGTCCGGAGGTGTGTCCGACGCCGAGGCGGTCGAGCATGACCTGACCTCGCCGGCGGGCGTCCTGCCGGCTCAGGCCCTGACAGCGCAGCCCGTAGGCGACGTTGTCGATGACGCTGAGGTGGGGGAACAGCAGCGGGTTCTGCGCGAGGTGGACGATGCCGCGGTCGTGGATCGCCGGCCACGTGCCGGCCTCGATGTCGAAGATGACCTCGTCGCCGATGCGCAGCGAACCGCTGTCTGCGGCCAAGGCCCCGGTGGTGACGTGGAAGAGCGTCGACTTCCCGGCGCCGTTGCGACCGATGACCGCCGTCGTCGCGGCGCTGGGCACACTGAAGTTCAGTTCGACATCGCGCTCGTCGAGCGTGGCCTGCAACTCGATGGCCGGGTGAGAGGGCGGGAATTCCCGCCGAGGCGGTCCTCCGGTGCCGGCGGCGGATTCGTCGGCGTCCGGGGCCGATGCAGAGCTGTCATTCGCCGCGGTGCTCAGCGTCGGATACGCGGAACGAGGCTGCACGCCGGCAGGTGCGACTGCCCCGTCCGCGTCATCGCCGCTCGGTCGGCTGGGCCGCAGCTTCGGGGCGTGCGGGGAGCGGTAGGCGAGGACGATGATGATCAGTGCCACGAGCACGAGGAGCAGGGAGAGCGCGATCGCCGACTGCGGATCGGACTCGCGGACGAGATAGATCTGCAGCGGCATCGTCCGGGTCACCCCTTCGAGGGAGCCGGCGAAGGTCAGGGTGGCACCGAATTCGCCCAGTGAACGGGCGAAGCACAGCACCGCTCCCGTCATGATTCCGGGGCGCAGCAGCGGCAGAGTCACGGTGAAGAAGACCCGTCCGGGCGTTGCTCCGAGTTCGGCGGCGGCGAGCTCATAGCCTGTCCCGCGGGCCGCGACCGCGGTCTCGACGGACATCACCATGAAGGGCAGCGAGACGAAGATCTGCGCGACGACCACGGCGGCCGTGGTGTAGGCCAGCCCGAGTCCTGCATCGGTGAGCAGCGAGCCGAGGTAGGCCGACCTCCCCCAGGTGTAGAGCAGCGCGAGACCGCTGACCACCGGTGGCAGCACGAGCGGCAGGAGGATGAGGGTGCGCACGATCCGCTGCCCTGGGAACGTCTTCGTCGCCAGCAGATATCCGAGTGGGAATCCGATGGCGACGGAGACGATGGCGGAGACGACCGAAGTCAGCAGCGACAGTCCCATGGCGATGCGTGATTCCGGCGCGAGGACGACCTCGCTCAGAGTCCCCGGTTCGATGCGGGAGATCATCCCGATGATGGGGACGAGCAGGAATGCGATTCCGATCGCCGCGGGAATCCACAGCCATGCGGGCGCCGTGGAATGGCTGTGGCTGCGTCTGTTCATCAGGGAGTGGCGAACCCGGCGTCCTCAAGCAGCTTGGCCGCTGTGTCCGTGCCCAGGAACTCGACGAAGGCGTCCGCCGCCTCTTGGTTCTCACTGGCCTTGACCGTCGCCGCCGGGTACTGGTTGACCACCTTGTCGGCGCCTTCGAGGTCGACCATCTCGACCGCACCGTCGCCGCGTGGGATGTCGGTGACGTAGACGATGCCGGCATCCGCCTGGCCGGAGCTCACCTTGCCGAGCACATCGGTGACGGAGTTCTCTTCGCTCTTGGGATCGAGGGTGACATCATTCTGGTCGGCCCACTTCTCTGTGGCCGATCCGCAGGGCACCTGCGGGGCGCAGATGACGAGGTCCTTGCCGGCGAAGTCCTTCGGTGTCTCGAGCTTGCCCGGGTTGCCCTTGGGCACGGCGAGAGCCAGAGTGTTCGAGGCGAAGATCTGCGGCTCACCGGCCAGGAGATCGTCGGAGGCGAGGGTGTCCATGTTCTTCTCGTCCGCGGTCGCGATGACATCGGCGGGTGCTCCCTCTGAGATCTGGGAGACGAGATCGGAGGAGCCGGCGAAGGAGAACTTCACGTCGGAGACATCGCTGTTCTCCTTCTTGAACTCCTCGGCGACGTCCTCGAAGACGTCTGTCAGGGAGGCGGCGGCGAAGACGGTCAGTTCGGTCTTCTCCCCTGAATCGGAATCCGAATCGGCTCCCGTACCGGATGAACATGCTGTCAGGGTGAGCGCTGCGGCGATGCAGATCGCTGAGAGTTGCTTCTTCATACCCCCATTTAACCCGCATCTGCGGATTAAACTGGCAATTCCATCAGCATTTGAGACAGATCATTGATTTCCGAGCGTGTCGATCGAGACCATCGTCGCCTTCACCGAGGCGGTGGCGAGGCTGCCGGGTTCGAGTTCGAGCTGCCGACAGGCCTCAGCCGACATCAGCGACACCACCCGGAAGGGGCCGCACTGGAGGCTCACCTGTGCCATCACTCCGTCGATGAGGACCTCGGTGACGAGTCCGGCGAACCTGTTCCGGGCCGAGCTGACCACCCCTGTCGGGTCCTCGAGCGCGGCCGGACCCGCCTGGGCCAGTCCGACGAGCTCCTTGCCGTCGACGACGGCGCGGTTCGAAGCGTCCTTGCGTTGGCTCAGTCGGCCCTCATTGATCCACCGCCGGACGGTGTCATCGCTGACACCGAGGAATCGTGCTGCTTCGCTGATGCGCAGTTCGGTCATTCGAGTGCTCCCACCCATTCTTCGGTGCCGTCGGTGAAGTGCTGGTGCTTCCAGATCGCGACCTCGGCCTTGACCTCGTCGATGAGTTCGGCGCACGCGGCGAAGGAATCCTTCCGATGGGCCGAGGCGACGACTGCGGCCAGGGCGACGTCGCCGATCTCCAGGGCGCCCACCCGGTGGGACACCGCCAGTCGCACCTCGGGGTGGGCGGCGGCGATCCGCGCAGCCACCTCGGCGATCTGGTCTCCGGCCAGCGGATGCGATTCGTAGCTGAGCCCGCGGACGGACCGTCCCCCGTCGTGGTTGCGGATGATTCCGGAGAAGCTGACAGCGGCTCCGCAGGTGTCGGTGACGACCTCGGGTTCGAGGGATTCGGTGCTGATCGGGGTCTCGACGACGTCGGCGCGGATGACGCTCATGCTTCTCGGATCCAATCGCCGCTGCGGCCCCCGGACTTCTCGATGACCTTGATGTCGCCGATGACGGCCCGATTGTCCACGGCCTTGATCATGTCGAAGATCGTCAGCGCAGCCACGGACACGGCCGTCAGCGCCTCCATCTCGACCCCGGTCTTGGCAACGGTCTTCACCGCTCCGGTGATGCGCACACCGGTCTCGAGCAGTTCGAAGTCGACGTCGATGCCCGTCAGCGGCAGGGGGTGGCACAGGGGGATGAGATCGCTCGTGCGTTTGGCCCCCATCACCGCGGCGATCCTCGCCACGGGCAGGGCATCGCCCTTGGGCAGGCCCGCCTCGGCGATCATGTCGATGACCTCGGCACGCGTGGTGATCAGGGCGGTGGCCACGGCTCGGCGTCGGCTCACATCCTTGTCTCCGACGTCGACCATCTGGGCTGTTCCGGACTCATCGACGTGCGAGAGCGTCATTCGATCTTCCACGTCCTCAGCATATCGTCCACCGGAGCGAAGGGGTCGGCGGGGTCGTGATGCGGATATCCCGCCGGGACGAACAGGAGACGGTCGCTGAGGGCATAGTTGCCCAGCAGATGCGAGCGGGAACCGCCGACCAAGACGAGACCATCGGCGCTCAGACGCGCCCGCCTGACTTGGAGCTTGCCGGCGGGCGGAGGCTCGTCGAGTCCGTTGGGCAGTCGGTGGAATTCGACCTCGCGCGGGTCGTCGTCCGTGCCCAGGCCCAACAGGGCCGGACGGATGAACATCTCAAAGCTGATGAGCGTGCTGACCGGATTGCCCGGCAGCGCCACCCAGGGACGATCTGCCAGACGACCGCAGCCCTGCGGTCCCCCGGGCTGCATGGTGATGGGATCGAAGACCATCGACGACCCGGGATCGGCCGCGGCGGCGAGCTTGACGACCTCGTAGGCGCCCTTGGAGATGCCGCCGGTGGAGATGACGAGCTCGGCCGTGGTCTGCCGCACTCGCTCGAGCAGCAGGCCCGGGTCATCGGGCACCCGGAGGATCTCGACCTCGACGCCGAGGCGGCGCAGTGCGGCGGTGAGCGTGACCGAATTCGCGTCGTGAATGCCGGCGGCCGCCTCGGCGAGGATCTCATCCCCGGTGCTGACCACGAGCACCCGCGGCAGCGCCAGCACGGGCAGCTCCCGGATTCCGCAGGACGCGGCCACGCCGAGGTGGGCCGGCGTCAGCCGAGTTCCTTTGCTGAGCACTCGTTGTCCGGACCGGACATCGCTGCCGCGGGCCCGGACGAAGCTTCCGAGCTGTGGGAGGCCGCCTGCGGCCGGCACCGCCACCGTGATCTCGGAAGACTCGAAGGCTCCCGGTTCGGTGTCCTCGATTCTGATCACGGTGTCCGTGCCCGCCGGCAGAGGCGCCCCGGTCATGATCTCGACGGCCGTGCCCGCCGCCACCTCGGCGCCCCGTGCACCGGCGGCGACCCGCCCGGCGACGGGGATCGGGCCGATCACGAGCGTCCGCGAACCGTCCGGACGGGTGCGGTGCTCCTGCGGGGCCTGCTCAAGTGTCGCGGTCGCCACCGCATAACCGTCCATGCTCGAATTGTCGAAGCCGGGAACGTCGATCGCCGACTCTACGTCCTCGGTGAGCAGTCTGGGCGCATCGAGGAGGTCCCCGATCGGCGTCGACCGGGTTTCGAGGAGTGGAGCGATCGTCTCAAGGACTCGCGAACGATGCATGATCGGAGTAGTCATGGGACGATGATAGCGACACAGGTTTTCAAGGAGGAACAGGCAATGCGGAAGATCAGCCTGCCGATGCCGGTGCTGCGAACTCCGACGGTCGACCCCGGAGATTCCTTCACCGCTCACAATGAGGATTCGCTGCTCGACACCTTCGGGCGGCGAGCCCGCGACATGCGCATCTCATTGACCGATTTCTGCAACCTCCGCTGCACCTACTGCATGCCCGAAGAAGGCGTGGAGTTCATGTCTCGCGATGCCGCGATGTCAGCTGCGGAGATCGTGCGGTTCGCGCGCATCGGGGTTGAGAAGTTCGGTGTCGATCAGATTCGCTTCACCGGTGGGGAGCCGCTGACCCGCAAGGACATCACCGAGATCATCTCCGGGGTCGCCGCCCTCGAACCGCGGCCGAACATCGCTCTGACGACGAATGCGATCGGTCTGGACAAGCGGGCCCCGAAGCTGCGCGAGGCGGGTCTCGATCGGATCAACGTCTCCCTCGACACGGTCGATGCCGCGACTTTCGAAGAGATCGCCCGCCGCCCGTTCCTCAACCGGGTGCTCGAGGGCATCCAGGGGGCGCAGGATGCCGGTCTCGATCCGGTCAAGATCAATGCCGTGCTGCTGCCGGGAATCAATGACCAGCAGGCTCCCGAGCTGCTGCGGTGGTGCCTCGAGCGGGGCTTGAGTCTGCGTTTCATCGAGCAGATGCCGCTCGATGCCGGACACTCCTGGCAGCGTTCGTCGATGATCACCGCTGCCGACATCTTCGCCCTCCTCGAACCCGAGTTCATCCTCACCCCGGATTCGGCGCCGCGAAACGGAGCCCCGGCCGAGAAGTTCAGGGTCGCTTCCCGCTCCGCTCCGGACACGATCCTCGGAGATGTCGGAATCATCGCCTCGGTGACCAGACCCTTCTGCGCCGACTGCACCCGCACCCGACTCACCGCCGAAGGGCGGGTGCGCACCTGCCTGTTCTCCCACATCGAGGTCGATCTGCTCACGGCGATGCGGTCCGGGGCCGACGATGAGGCGATCGCGAACCTGTGGAAGGGCGCGCACTGGAAGAAGCTCGCCGGACACGGGATGGACACCGCAGACTTCCAGCAGCCCCAACGACCCATGAGCGCCATCGGAGGATAAGTGCCAGAGATCAGCGTCCGCTTCTTCGCCGCGGCCCGAGAGGCCTTCGGCACCCGGGAGTCGCGCCTGCAGGCCGGGTCCGTCGACGAACTCGTGGCACTGCTCACTGAGGGGGCCGATCAGCAGGCGGCGACAGTGCTCTCACGATCGAGCTTCCTCATCAATTCGGTGGCCGCCACCGATTATGCGGCGGCTCTGTCCGACGGCGACACCGTCGATGTGCTCCCGCCCTTCGCGGGAGGCTGAGGCACCTGCCGTTTGAGCGGCGTCAGCGCATCAGGTTTGTGATTGCTTCAGCCCCGTGAGAGGTAGGCGAGGTAGCCGCCGCTGATCGAGCTGACATCGTATCCGCGCTTGCGCAGCTGGGCCGCCGCCGTCGATGACCGCACCCCCGAGCGGCAGTAGAGCGCCACGTGGTCGTGGGCGAGGTTCGGTTCCGGATCGGCGAGAAGTGCGTCCATGGGCAGGTGCTTCGCCCCGGGTACGCGTCCGGCCGAGGCCTCATCGTCCTCGCGGATGTCGATGATCACCGTGTCCTGCTCCAGCTGCTCCCACCTGATCACTGCCGGCCCCAGGTTCGGGGGCGTGTTCGTCGTTGGGGCCTCGGGGTCGGCTGCCACCGTGGGCTCTGGCGCTGCTGTCGTGGCCTCGGTCGTCAGCGCGTCGAACTCGCCGAGGTG
This sequence comes from Brevibacterium sp. CCUG 69071, assembly GCF_021023135.1. Lineage (GTDB taxonomy): Bacteria > Actinomycetota > Actinomycetes > Actinomycetales > Brevibacteriaceae > Brevibacterium. The sequence continues at coordinate 570,554 of NZ_PGFV01000001.1, read as the reverse complement.
GTCATAGTCGCCGCGGTGATCGCGCAGGTCCGTGACGGCCGCACGGGCGGGGTTGCGGCCCACGGGCACTCTCTCCCAACTCGCGTCGAGGCTGCTGTGCACCATGACCGCGTTGATCAGCGGCGTGCCGATTCCGGTGAGCATCTTCACCGTCTCCATGGCCATGGCCGATCCGATGCTGCCGCACAGGGGGCCGAGGACTCCGGCGGTCGCGCAGTCGGGGACGCTGCCCGGTGCGGGGACGACCGGATAGAGGTCCCGCAGCGTGGCATTGCCACCGGCGGCGTCGAAGACGGCAAGCTGCCCGTCGAAGCCGAGGATGGTGCCCCAGACGAGCGGGCGGCCGAGGATCTCGCAGGCGTCGTTGCTCAGATACCGCGTCGCGAAGTTGTCGCTGCCGTCGACGACGATATCGGCTTCCCCGATGAGGTCGAGGGCGTTGTCCGTGGTCAGCAACGTCGGGTTAGTGCGGATCTCGATGCTCGAGTTCAGTCCCTGCAGATGCCGGCGGGCGGAGTCGACCTTGCGTTCGCCCAGACCGGCCTCGGAATGGATCACCTGCCGGTGCAGATTGCTCAGCTCCACCACGTCAGGGTCGACGACGGTGATTCGGCCGACCCCGGCCGCGGTGAGGTAGCTGAGCACCGGGGCGCCGAGTCCCCCAGCTCCGATGACGAGCACGTGTGAGTTGAGCAGGGTTCGCTGTGCCTCTGCGCCGAAACCGGCGAGGCGGATCTGCCGGGCATAGCGTGCCCGGCCGTCGGCGGCGTGTCCCTGGTCTGACATGTCCTCCATCCTAGTTCTTCGGCCGCTCAGCACTCGAGGACGTCGACGATGTCTCCCGGATACACTTCGGCTGTGCTCCGCGGGATGCGGATGATGACGTCTGCACCCGAATAGTCACGCAGGCGTGAGCGCGGAGTCCTCACGACCCCTCCCCCCGCGGTGTAGCCGCCCGGGATCAGAGTGACCCCCTTGGTGATGCCTGACAATTCGGGACCAGCGAAGACCGCCTTCCGCCACCGCTCCCGCAGGGGCCGTGCGGCCAGCAGGGAGACGGCGAAGAGGTGGAAGGACAGGAACGCACCGGCGGGTGTGCCGGGGAAATGCAGCAGCGGGACGCCGTCGAATTGTCCGTGACCCTGCGGTCCCCCCGGCCGCAGCGCCAAGTGATGGAATGTCGACCGTCCGCCTTCGAGGCCCTGTCGGACCACCTCGTACGCCCCGGCACTGATGCCGCCGGTGGTGATGATGAGATCGACCCGCTCACTCAGCTCGCCGAGGATGTCCAACAGCTGTGCAGGATCGTCTCCGCAGCTGCGTTCGATGGGCACCGCCCCCGCGGCGGAGACGGCCGCGGAGAGCATCGGCAGATTGGAGTTGTGGATCAGCGGGGTGGGCTCCCGGCCGTCGACGACCGAAGCAGGCTCCCCGACCGCGGCGAACGCAGGTGTATACGGCTTCGATCGCAATTCGTCCCCGGTGATGACGAGTCCGATCCGCACCGGCCGCTCGACCTCGACGCTCTCATGTCCGAGCATCACGAGGGTCCCGATGCCGGCGGCGCTCAGGCGGGCACCGGCGGCGATGACCGTGTCCCCGACCTCGGTGTCCTCCCCCACCGCTTTGATGTTCCACCCTGGTCGCAGACGGTCCGAGAGCTCCGTGACCCGGATGCTCGAGGGAACCTCGCCGGTCGGGGAGGCATCGGTGCATTCGACGGGCACCACCGCCTCGGCGCCGGTGGGGACCTGGGCACCGGTCATCACCCGGACCGCTGAGCCCGGCCGCAGCGGGACCGGTCGATGTCCTGCGGGAATGTCACCGCGCACGTCCACCCGTATCCCCGCGGCGGCGGATGCGAGGCCGGCTGAGTCGAGGGCGAAACCATCCATCGCCGAGGTGGCGAAGGCGGGCATGGGGGTCTGGGCGATCACATCTCCGGCGGTGACACGACCGATCGCTGTGGTCACCGGAATCGTCTCGGTCCCCCGACGGGGTGCCAGATCGGCGATGGTGTCGCTGTAGTCCTCGGGGTCCAATGACGTCCTTTCCCTCTTCCTCCGACGATCCTACGGGTTAGGTCCACCTCGTTTCACGGCGCGGTGCCCTAGAGTGTGCAAGGTGGACACGGACACAGCGCTCGCCGCCCAATCACCGCATCGCCGACTCTTCTCCTGGCAGGGTGGAGCGGCAGCATTGCTGGCGGTCTCGGCGCTGTTCCTCTTCGGCATTGGCACCACCTTCCCGGAGCTGCGGGTTCTCGGCTACATCCCGATGGCGGTCTCGCTCGTCATCGCCTGGGTCAGTGATCGGGAGTTCGCACGCGATCTCAGCGTCATCGCCGGATGCCTGGGCCTGATCTCCTCGATCTCGGTCGAAGCCGACATCTCCTGGTCGAACATCGCCCGGATGGGCGTCGTGCTCTCGGCCGTGGTGATCGGCCCCTGGCTGATCACGAGGTACTGGTTCAAAGACACCACGATCGTCTTTCCGCTGCGCCGCGGGCAGCCGTGGTCGCGACTGGAATGGGCCTGGTTGGGCTTCGTCATTGTCGTCGCCTGGCTGGTTCTCCCGCAGTACTTCATGCGCACCGGCGTCTACCTCAATTGGCCGCCGCTGACCGACTGGTCGGAGATCATCCGGCTCTTCTTCGGGGTCAACGCCGTCGGCATCTGGGACGAGCTGTTCTTCATCTGCACGGTCTTCGCCCTGCTGCGCAAGCACTTCGCGTTCTGGACGGCCAACGTGTTCACCACGATCATCTTCGTCTCGTTCCTGTGGGAACTCGGCTACCGGTCGATCGGGCCGCTGCTGACGATCCCCTTCGCTCTGGTGCAGGCCTTCATCTTCACCCGCACGAAGTCGCTGCCGTACACGGTGACCGTGCACCTGCTCTTCGACGCCCTCGTCTTCCTCACTATCGTCCACGCCCATCACCCCGAGGCGCTGCCGATCTTCATCGGCGTCTGAAGCGACGAAAACGCCCTCGCTCACGAACTGTGAGCGAGGGCGTCTCCGGCGGTGCAGATCATCGGCTGCGGCCGCAGCCGCTCCAGGATCAGCGGATGCCGCGCAGGGCCTTGAGCATCGGCTTCGTCAGGGTCAGGGCGATGAGTCCGAGCACGATGGACGCAGCACCGACCGACGACCAGTACGGCGTCTGGTTGTCTGCCGAGTAGTATCCGCCGAGGACGCCCGAGAGCGCCGTACCCACGCCGGAGGCGAGGAAGAAGACCGCGATCATCTGCGACTGGAACACCTTCGGAGCGACCTTCGAGGAGAAGGACAGACCGATCGGCGAGATGAGGAGCTCGGCGAAGACGAACAGCAGCAGGATGAGAGCGACCCACAGCAGGGGCGTCTCGTGGGGGCCGGAGTTCGCGAACGGCAGGAAGAGCAGGAACGCAATTCCGATGAGGATGAGCGAGAGGCCGGCCTTGACCGGGGTCGAGATCTGTCGCGTGCCTAGCTTGAACCAGATCGCTGAGAAGACGGGAGCGAAGGCGATGACGAAGATCGGCGGAATCAGCTGGAGCCAGTTGATCGGCATCTCCCAGCCGAAGATGACACGGTTCATCTGGGTGTCGGAGTACGCGGTGAGTGTGCCGAAGATCTGCTGGTACAGCGACCAGAAGACCACGCAGGTGACGAAGAAGGGGATGAACGCAAGAACGCGTGAGCGTTCCTCGGCGTTCGTCTGCGGGCTCACACCCATGACAATGAAGTAGCAGGCCGCGGCGCCCGCGGAGATGCCTGCGATCCACCAGTCGAGATTCTCCGGATTGACGACTCCGGAGAACCACAGGACGACGATGAGCACGACGGCGAGGACGATGGCCCCCAGGAACAGGTAGAGCTTCGACGTCGGCAGCGGGTTGACCGCTCCCCGCGATTCGTCCGGCAGGTTCTTCCGCCCCGTGGCGTAGATGATGAGGCCCAGCGCCATGCCGACCGCGGCCGCACCGAAGCCGACGTGGAAGCCGATCTCCTTCTGCAGGAGTCCGGTGATGAGCGGTCCGAGGAAGGCGCCGAGGTTGACGCCCATGTAGAAGAGCGTGAACCCGGCGTCCCGACGCGGGTCCTTCTCGGTGTAGAGCTCGCCGACGAGTGCCGAGGCATTGGCCTTGAGCCCGCCCGAGCCGAGTGCGACGAGGATGAGGCCTGCGGCGACTCCGCCGAAGCCAGGAATGACGGCCAGGCAGATATGGCCGGCCATGATGATGATCGCGGAGTAGAACAGGATCTTCTCGGCGCCCAGGAGCCTGTCCGCCAGCCATGCACCGAGGATGGTGGCGAGGAAGACCGCACCGCCGTAGGCGCCGACGATGCCGATGGCCGTCGGCTGGGGCATCCCCAGTCCGCCGTCGGTGACCTTGAAGTACAGGTAGAGGGCGAGGATGCCGTTCATCCCGTAGTAGGAGAACCGTTCCCACAGCTCGAGGCTGAAGAGCTGCATGAGGGGAAGGGGATGTCCGAAGAACCGGGTGTCGTTCCGCTCGGCCTCGGTCGTCGAGGTGCTTGATGACATAGTGTGCTTTCCGTAGTGCTGTGCAATCACACGATTCCTTGTGCGATTCACGTGGGCCAAGCGGAGATCTTACTCTTCGCCGAGTGATGGGTCACACGCGGCGATCACTGGGACGCACCGTCCCACAACGCGGAAACTACGAGTGAACCAGGTCTCTTTTTCGCGCCGATGAGCCGACGAGCAGGTTGAGCAGACCGGCGACGAAAACGATGGCTGCGGCCGCGATGGGAACGGCCATGGCAGCGGCAGTGCCGACCTCCTCGGCGAGGATTCCGTTGACGGCCGAAGCCACGGACTGGCCGACGATGATCGCGGAGCCGGCCATCGACATCACCGTGGCCGAACGTCCCAGCGGGGACCGTTCCGCGGCAAGACTGAACAGCGTGACGAGCGTGGGACCGACCGCAGAGCCCATCAGCAGCAGCGCGATGACGATGCCGCTCAGCCGGTCGGACACGGCCATGATGGTCGCCCCGCCGAGCATGAGCGGTGCGAAGGACAGCCACCGCGCCCAGAGCGCGTAGCGCGGTGAGAACAGGGCCACCGAGATCGCGAGGATCGCCGACCCGATGCCCATCATTCCGTAGACGAGACCGGCCTCCTCCGGGTGGCCGATGTCGTTCATCAGCGCGGTCAGTGCCGTCAGTGTCGAACCGAAGACCAGGCCGATGCCGAACACGCCGAGGACGACGACGAAGACCCCGCCGGTGAACAGCTCCCGGGCCGGACTCTGGACGGGTGTCTGAGCCGCATCCCCGGTCCGTCGGGCCCGTCCGCTCGGGTGGAGTGCGAAGGCCGAGACGAAGGCCAGGGTGAGGACGATGGCGCCGAAGATCGGGGCCACGGGGGTGAAGGCTGTGGCGAGGAGTCCGACGATGAAGGGACCGAAGACGAAGATGACCTCGTCTGCGGCCGATTCGTAGGCCATGGTTCCGTTGAGTATCTTCGGTTGCCGGGGCCCCTGCAGTCTGGTCGTGACGATCTCGACGAGGCGGGACCGAGACATGGGAGCGACCTGCGGGGAGGTGGCGCCGATCGCGAAGGCGGCGATGAGCACCACGGCATCGGGCAGGGGGCTGAACACGACCCACGCCATGAAGAGCAGTGCCAGACAGTTGAGCAGCCCGACCGTCAGCAGCACATAGCGTTGTCCCCACCGGTCCGCCGCGGCACCGATGAACGAACCGAAGATCGCCGTGCCGAGACCGACCATGGCGGAGTTGATGCCGCCCAGGCTCAGCGAGTCCCTGCCGGCGACGACGAGGGTGAGGACGCCGATGACGACCATGGCGAACGGCATCCGAGCCATGAAGGCGATCGGGAAGTAGCTGCGGCCGACGGTGGAGAACAGGGTCGGGGAGCCGTCTGCCTCTTCGGTGCGTGAGAGTTCCTTATGTGACATACCAATCCAGTGTTGTTCTCCCACTGTTGCGGGAGTCTGTGCCGCCGTGGTGACCTGGATCAAATCACTCGGTAGATGCACATGTCGTATCCCGACGCCGGTGGGCGTCTTCCCCCAGACTACCCGGTGCCGTCCGGCCGTCGGCACGGACCTCATTCCCATCGGCGACTCAGTAAGAATGCAGGCGGATCTGGGAGTATACGAGCATGAACTTCCTTGCTCGAGTTGTGGTGAATGCGTGTGCGATCTGGGTGGCGGCATGGCTTCTGCCAGGCGTCGCCATCTCCGGCAATCCCCTCGTCGAGGAGCAGACCGGACACATTCCGGCGATGATCATCTCCTACCTCGTGGTCGGGCTTATCTTCGGTCTGGCGAACGGATTCATCAAACCCATCCTCAGCTTCATCTCCGCGCCGATCACCTGCCTGACCCTGGGCCTGTTCTCAATCGTCATCAACGCGATCATGCTCGCCCTGACCAGTTGGCTCAGCGGCTTCACCCCGTTCGAGTTCACGATCGACAGCTTCTTCTTCTCAGCCATCTTCGCCGCGATCATCGTCTCGATCGTCTCTGCCCTGCTGGGCTGGCTGGTTCCGGAGCGAAGCGCCGACCGGGAGCGGTGAGCGGAAAGCTTCTCTACGCCATGTAGACTGATCTGCAGAGTGCCCACAGGACCGCAGAATCATCGCCGGAGGAGACCATGTCCAATATCGCAACGAAGAGAACTCGGAACTCAGCATCGTTCGCTGACGTCGTCGTCTTCGTCATCGCCTTCGCTCTCTTCGTATTCGGACTCTATCTGTTCGGCGCCTCGTTCTCCTCGCCCGCCGGCACCGAGTTCTGGGTGTTCTGGGCGGGCCTGCTCCTCTCGTCGTTCGCCTTCCTGCTCCCGATGATCTACATGTGGATCAGGGATCCGCGTCCGCGCGCCTGAACCACTGCTCGAAAGGGCCGCTGCGCTGCTGCGCGGCGGCCCTTTTCTGCATTTCGTCCTCGGGCCTGCGTACGTCGACGTCGGAAGCGCGGGTTTCCGCGCGTCGTCCTCGGGATATCGGCTCTCCGCTGCGAGTCGTCGAGTGTCCGTTTCAGGCGTGTTGCAGCGGTTGGGAGATGCGGGTTCAGTCCCTGTCCCGTGCGAATTCCATGATCCCCGAGGCGGTCGCTTCCGGGCGTTCGTAGTGAACCAGGTGACCGACCCCGCCGAGTTCGACGAACCGTGCATCGGGCAGCTTCGCGACGAACTCACGTGTCGGTCCGATAGGTGCGATCGCGTCACGGTCGCCCGCGATGACGAGGGTAGGCATGGTCAGCTCCTCGGCCACCTCGGTGACGGTGTGCGAGACCGAGGTCTCGAAGGCCTCCGCCAAAGACGCCCGGTCGGAGAAGGTGGAGAAGTGCTTCGCATGCTGGTCGTGGATATAACGCCGCAGGCCCCGATCCTTCGTCGTCGCCATCACCTCGCTCATCATTCGCACGATGAGCGGATTGGCCAACAGCTGGTGTCCCGCACGCTCCTGGAGGCGCGCGCCGAGACCGTAGTAGACGCGGGTGAGACCGGTGAGGAAGCGGGCGGAGCCTTCGAGGGCCGGAGTGGTGATCGGGTTGATGAGGACAAGCTCCGAGAGCTCCCCGCGCTCCGGCTGAGTCTGGGTCGCGTGTTGACCGGCCTGTGACAGGCGGGCCGCGAGGTGACTGACGAGGATCGATCCGAAGGAATGCCCGAGGACGACGGGCGGGCGCTGCCACCGCCTGGCCACCTCGGCGCGGAGTGCACAGAGATAGCCGACATAGGCGTCGATGCTCAGCCCTGCGGCCAGGGGCGCCGAGAGTCCGAATCCGGGCAGATCGGGAACGATGACGTCACGGTCCCTGACGGCCGCAGCGATGAGGTCCATTCCATGATGGTCCCCGCGGAAGCCGTGGATCATCAGCAGCGGACGCCTGCTCGACTCTCTGGGATGCAGCCACGCAGGTGTGGTGTGGTCAGCGACCTCTAGATCGATGCGGCGGGCCCCTGCTCTCACGGGTGCCGTCACAGGCGGCTGGCCGAGCGCCTCGGCACCACGACGACCGGAACGGGAAGAACCCGCAGGAGACGCCTGGCCCGAGCTCCCGCGAACACCTTGCCGCCGCGGCCGAGTCGGCTCGAGCCGATGAAGGCGAGTTCGCCCGGGAGCCAGTCGACGTTCTCGGCGGCCTCTTCGATATCGGCACCGGCCTGAGACTTCACTCTCGCCCGGCCGGACTCGAACATGTCCTTGGCGCGACCTGCGAGGACCGCTCCCCCATACTCCTCGGCGAATTCGGTGATCTCCTGGACCTCGTCCTCCAGCAGGCCGTCGTTTTCGATCAGGGACAGCAGGCGGAGGTCGACGTCGAGACCTGCGGCGGTCTGCACGGCGGCGCCGATCAGCGAGGCCGCACCGGGTCGCGCCCCGAACAGCGCGGTGATGCGCGAGATCGGGCCGATATCCGAATTCCCCGAGGGCGCGAGGATGACGGGAACCTCTGAGGCGTGGAGCAGCGTCGACGCAACGGTGCCGATGCGGAACTGACGCATCAAGGTGGTGGCTCGGGCCCCGATGACGATGCCCAGGGCACCCTCGGCCTCGGCGACCTCCATCAGCCCGATCGACTCGTTCGCAGCCGTGTGGATGACTCCACGAGCAGTCACGTCATCCGGGATGAGGGCCAATGCTTCGTCGAGCCATTCATCGAGCTGCTGTTCGACGATGCCGGTGCCGTCCTGCGGAATGGCATTGCCTGCGGTGAAGTTCGATGATTCGGGCCGCACGATCGTGACGACGAGTTCGATCTCGACCGATCGTGCGATCGAGATGGCCAACGAGACGGCGTCCCGACCACGGTCGGTCGCGATGTACCCGACGACCAGTCGTCGAGTCGTGGCTGCTGCATCCTGTGACATTGTGTTCTCCCAGCTAGGCGCGAGTCTGAGTCGATTCTACTTGGGAACCTGTGGCCTGGGGTCCACGTCGGTCGCGTCATCATCGCACTCGATCGAGTCGACGTTGCAATTCATCGAATTGACCTCGCAATGCATCGAGTCGACCTCGTGATTTGGATGGGCTGGACGAACGGCGATGGCTGGTTCATACGACTCCTGACCTGACGCTGCGGAAGAAAAGTTCAGAAATTGTGAACAGAACTTCCATTGAACTCAGAAGCTGTGCTAAATTCATAAGTGCAATTACGGATTCGCATAAAACCCAGAATTGCATTCTTTGAAATCTGAGCGTTGACGCCGCTCACCCGAGATCCACGACCAAGAAAGGAGCGCAGCTTCGATGATGAACATCCAGATCGCAGACCCCGACCTCCGAACATGCTTCGGCGTTCGCTGCCATGGCGGTTACGCTGCCTGCCTGATTGGCGGACAAGGACTCGCCGGCTGATCTCAGCCGTACTCTTCGTCTTTCTCCACCGGTCGACTGAACACCGGTACGCTTTCTTTCGCAGGACCACACTGCTCCGAACCCACGCATAGGCCTGCTCTGGCCTGTCAGCGCGGTATCGACACGTGACTGCACGGGACAGCGTCGTTCACCAGGCACGTTCGTTCACGGTCAACAGCGACACCTTCGGCTCTGACTCCGCTCGAGTCTGCTTGGCGCCCTTCCGACCTCCGCAGATCGACCGCCTACGCGGATCGACAACGCGCAGTCGGAGCCTATGGCCTGACACACTCCTCCTCGCGGAACTCGTGCACTGCCGAGAGCTATCGTAACTATTCAACTCAACCTGCCACATTGCGCGGGTTAGCTGAACTATTCTCATTTATCGCCATTCGGGGATTTCTCCTGCCCGAAAACGTAAAGGAGCAGTTTTGTCCATTGCATTTCCATTCACAATTCCACGTCGACTGGCACTGAGCACCGGACTGCGGTTGATCCAATGGGCTCGCCGCCCGGCGACCGCATCCGAAGCACGCAGCCACGTGCTCGTTCAGCGCCGAGAGGCCCAGCTGCGCAGCCGGGTACGGCAGAAGTCGCTTGCCGAGCAGCGCGAACGCGATATCGTCCGCTACCTGAGCCAGGTCAGGCCGTTCGTCTGACGGCCGGACCGGGTGTCTGGTTGCTTGAGTGCCGGGTCGGGCTCTGGTGTCCTCGGTTCGGACCGGGTGCCTGGTTACGGCTGTGCGCCGGTGGCCGCCCCTGAACAACTCTCAGGGGCGGCCGCCTCAGCTCTGTGGCAAGCGTCACTGTGATCCGATTTGGCGTCACGGCCGGCCCTGGGTAATATTGATCAGGCACGCGGGGGTATGGCGCAGTTGGTAGCGCGTCTCCATGGCATGGAGAAGGTCAGGGGTTCGAATCCCCTTACCTCCACCGCAGAAGAGCCGAAGTCATATCAGATGACTTCGGCTCTTCGCCATTCACCGCCACATGCCCGCGTCTACATGGGTGTTATCGGCCAAAATGTGTGTATGAGACTCGCGTGTCATGCCCTGTATTCACCGTGATCGTCCACGGGTTAACGGTCCGATTGTGGGTCCAGGATCACCCGGAAGCGGTGGGTCAACGCGAAGCTCGAAAAAGTCGTCACTTGCGACGACCTTTTCGAGCCCGACGTTGCACCGAGCCGAATCTGACCCGGGGCCCGCAGGGTCGCTCGCCTGACCCGAGCTCGACAGCGCTCGGAGCTAGCGTCGGGCCGCCACCACACCCGCCTCGAGATCGAGCAGGGTGCGCTTCTTCTCTTCGCCCCAGGCGTACCCGGTCAGTGATCCGTTCGCCCCGATCACCCGGTGGCAGGGCACGATGATGCTGATCGGGTTCCTGCCGTTCGCCGCTCCGACCGCTCGGGCGGCTGTCGGCCTGTTGATTTCTGCCGCCAGCTCGCCGTATCCGCATGTGGTGCCGTAGGGAATGCGGCCGATTGCGTCCCATACGGTGCGTTGGAAGTCGGTTCCGACCGGGGCCAGCGGCAGGTCGAAGGTGGTGCGCTCTCCCGCGAAGTACTCCCCCAGCTGCCGACGTGCCTCGGCAAACACCTCGAGGTCTGGGTCTTCGCGTGGCTCCGACCGCGCCACCGCGGCCAGCCGCTCGATGATCTCGTCGAAGTCATCGAGATAGAGTCCGGTCAGATTCTTCCCGTCGGAGGTCAGCAGGATCGCGCCCACCAGTGAATTGGTGATCGCATACCTCAGCGCGGTGGCTGTCGTCGTTGTCGATGTCATGGTCATCTCCGGTTCTCTTCGGTACGAAGTGCAGGTGAGATCTGTGCAGGTGAGGTTTATGCAGAGTGGTGTGCCCAGAGCAGGTGAGTGAGGTACGAACGCCAGGGACTGCATTGAGGAACGGCCCCGCCCAGATCGTCCAGGGCCTTCTTCACCCCGAGGTCGGAGGCGAGCAGGACGTCCGGATCGCCGAGGGCTCTCATCCGGATATAGCCGGCGCTCCATGGGCCGATTCCCGGCAGATCCAGGAGTCTCGAGCTCGCCTCCTCCCGATCGCAGCCGGGGCCGAGATCGATCGCGCCGGATGCCAGCGCCGAGGCGAGCGTGCGGGTCGTCCGAATCCGACGCTGCGGCAGGGCCCAGTTCTCCTCAGGCACCGAGGCGATCGCCTCGGCGGTGGGAAAGACGCGGTCCACCTCTCCGAGCCTGAGCTCCGGAGGGAGTTCCTCCCCGATGTCGGCGACCAGGCGGTTGAGGTGGGTGCGGGCCGCTGTCACGGAGATCTGCTGGCCCAACACGGTCCTGATCGCCAATTCCACGGGGTCGCTGTGCCCGGGTGACCGCACCCCGGGATACCTGTCGGCCAACTCCCCCAGACCGACGGACCGCAGGGTCGATTCCACTGCCGTGGGATCGGCATCGAGGTCGAGGATCCGCCGGGCCCGGGCGACTGCGCTGCCCAGATCTCGGGTATCGGCCAAGCGCAGCCGACAGCTGACGAAGTCTCCACGGCCGCGGCGCACCGTGAGCACGGCCGGACCGTGCGCGAGTCGCATCGACCGTGTGTAGCCCGTTTCGTCGACGGCCTCGATGCCGGTGACTGCCCGGGCGCCGAGGTAGGCGAACAAGTAGTCGAGATCCAAAGGAGCGCGATATGCGAGTCGGAGCACGATATCGCCGCTGGTCTTCGGTGCTCCGGCTCCGTCGCGCAGCTCGCGGGGCGTGGTCGAATACACCTGACGGAAAGTGTCGTTGAACTGTCTGATGCTCGAGAACCCCGCGGCGAAGGCGATGTCGCTCATCGACATCGCTGTCGATTCCACCAGGGTTCGCGCGGTCCGCACCCTCTCCGTCCGCGCGATCGCCAACGGCCCCGCGCCGAGTTCCTCACGCATCAGCCGACTGAGCTGGCGGGTGCTGTACCCGAGTGTCGAGGCCAGGCCCGCAACGCCCTCGCGGTCGACGTGGCCATCGCGGATCAGGCGCATCGCTCGTCCCGTGACGTCGGCTCGCACGTCCCATTCGGGTGAGCTCGGACTGGCGTCGGGTCGGCAGCGGCGGCAGGCACGGAATCCGGCCTCGGCCGCAGCCGCAGCGGTGATGTAGAAGTCGACGTTCTTCCGGAGCGGAGTCCGCGCCGGACAGGACGGTCGGCAGAAGATGCCCGTGGACCGGACTGCGGTGAAGAACATGCCGTCGAAGCGGCGGTCCCGTGCCGCGACCGCTCGATGGCATTGGTCTGCTGTGAACATACGTCCATTCTGCCCCGCAGGGAGATCCAATACTAGCGGTTTTCGGACACGGCACCTGGAGGCGCGATCCACCGCATCGAGCGCACGAGCGCAAGCATCACGAAGAGTTCGACGATCGTCTGCGAGACGACCACGTCCGCCCCCGGTCCGGCACCGTCCACGGCCCGCACGATGGGCAGCATGACCAGAGAGTTCCTGGTCACTCCGCTGAAGATCAGAGCGTTGGCACTGCCCGCAGGCAACCGCAGGATCCACGACAGGAGCCGGCCCAGGACGACCATGATGACCGCGAAGGTTGCAAACAGCGCGACCGCCAGCCCCAGTTCGCAGGCGTAGGGACCGAGCACTGGGATCTGGCCCGCCGCGATGACGGCAAGAGTCAGCGACATGATGACGACCATCGACCGTGAGGCGTACTCGAGGCCGGATTCGACCCGGTGCACTCTGTGTGCCAGCAAGCGGAAGATGACCGCGGCCAGCAGCGGGAGGAGCACGAAGAGTGCCAGCGCCTCGACGAAGGGCCCCGGTGGAATGGTCGCGGCGGCCGAGATCCCCAGAATCGCCCACAGGTAGACGGGCAGCAGCGCGACCTGAGCGATCATGAGCAGAGGGGTGAGGACGAGCAGGCGATCCGCTGAGCCGCCGGCGAGCTTCGTGAAGACGAGGACGTAGTCGATGCAGGGAGTGAGCAGGACGATGAGCGCGGGTACGGCCACGGACTCATTCAGTGGGATGAGCGTATGCAGTGTCGCGACCACGAGGGGGACGATGAGGAAGTTCAGGCCGATCACGGCGCCGAGGAACCTGAGATCGCGTAATGCCGCGGCGAGCCGGTCGAACGGCATCTCGAGAAAGGTCACGAACAGGAGCACGATGAGGCACGGTGTGATCGCCGAGGCGGCCAGCTGAGAGCCCGTCGGCACGGCCGATCCGAGAATGCCCCCGACGCCGATGGCGATGAGATAGCAGGCGACCTGGTGTCGTTCGAGAACGAGCAGCGTCGCCGAGAGACTCAGGTGCCCTCCGGCCAATAGTGACTGTCGGGCAGGGATCGCCGTCCGAAGATCGCCTGACCGACGCGGACGCAGTCGGCGCCTTCTTCGATCGCGACTTCGAAGTCCCCGGACATGCCCATCGACAGCTTCCCGTCCCCGATGAGTTCGGGGTCGGTCGCCCTCACCTCGTCCCGGAGCCGACGCAGCAGTCGGAAGCAGGTGCGGACACGGTCGATATCGGAGGAGAACACCGCCAGGGTCATCAGGCCCCTGACTCTGAGCATGTCGAATTGCGGCAGCTCATGGAGGAAGCCGATGAGCTCATCCGGGGGCAGACCGAATTTCGATTCCTCTGCAGAGGTGTTGACCTGGACGTAGACGTCGAGGGTTCTGCCTTCGTCGCGAAGTCGTCGATCGAGTCCCTTGGCGACCTTGAACCGATCGAGGGCCTGGAACTCGGCGGCGAACTTCGCCACATCCCGGGCCTTGTTCGACTGCAGGTGTCCGATGACGGCCCAGTCGACCTCAAGGTCGGACATCTCCTCGGATTTGCGGTAGGCCTCCTGGACCTTGTTCTCTCCGAGTTTGGTGCAGCCCGCGGCGACTGCGAGACGGATCCGGTCCTGCTCAACGGTCTTGCTCACCGGGAGCAGCTCGATCTCAGAGGCCTCTCGACCCGCGCGTTCGGCGGCCGCTGCGATCCGGCGCTCCACCTCGGCGATATTGGCGCGGAAGTCCTCCACGCTCGTCGCCGTCGAGAACTGTGCATCGTGACTGAGTCGATCGCCCTGGGCCATATCCCCATGGTACTCATCGGCTCAGGCGACGATGCGGGCCCGTCCGGCCGGGATCCGTCCCTCCAGCGATAGGGCATCCTCCCAGGCCGCGGCCAGCCGCGGACCCAGCTGTGAGAGCTGCTCGTGTGCCGCCGTGTACGGTAGGCGGATCCATCCGTCGAGTCCGCCGCTGGGAGCGAAGTTCGGTCCGGCCACGAGGGCCAGTCCCTGTTCCCTCGCGGCGATCGCCAAGGCCCCGGAGCGCTCCTCGGGCAGTCGCACCCACAGCGCCATTCCCCCGGCGGGAACGCTCAGGTCCCAGGAGGGAAGGTGGGTGCGCACCTGTGCGACGAGGATGTCCCGACCTGTGCGCAGCTTGTCCAGGTAGTCGGGAAGGATCGCATCATGGTCGCGCATGAGCTCGGCAGCGACGAGCTGTTCGAGGACCGGGGCACCGAGATCGAGACTGAGCCTCGTCGCGGCCATCGAGTCGATGAGGTGACGAGGCAGGCGCATCCACCCCACTCGCAGGCCGCCCCAGAAGATCTTGCTCGTGCTGCCGGCCGTGATCGAGTTCGGAGCGAACTTCGCCAGAGGCGTCGGCGTCGGTGCGTCGTCGAGTCCGAGCTCGACGATCGATTCGTCGATGATCGGGGTCACCGAGTGCCGTTGCAGCAGCTCTGCGAGCTCACCGCGTGCCGACTCCGGCAGGAGCGCTCCAGTGGGATTGTGGAAATCCGGAATGAGGTAGGCCGCGCGGATTCGGGACCGGTGCAGCACCTGTTCCATGGCTGCAAGGTCCCAGTAGTATCCGTCCTCACCGATCTCGAGCGGATAGGACACGAGCGAGGCCCCGGCACCTTCCAAGGTGGCGATCGCATTGGGATAGGTCGGGCTCTCGATGAGGATCCGTCGGGAGGAACTCCGATCCGGGGGAAGCGCTCCGGACCCCTGCAGCAGCGCTCGCACGGCGATGGCAACAGCGCCGAAGGCCCCCGAAGTGATGAGGATCTGATCGGGATCTGTCGGAGCACCGCGCCGCGTGAAGCGCTCGGCGATGACCTCCCGCAGCACCGGCAGCCCGGACGGGTAGTAGCCTGTGCCGGGCAGATAAGCCGGAAGCTGTGAGAGCGCACGGTCGTAAGCGCCCAAGAGCCAAGGAGAGGCGACCTGCGCCGTGCAGGTCAGGTCGATCTCGGATTCGTCCGCGCCGGCGGGCGTGAGCAGGTGGTCGATCCGCCCGCCCGGGACATTCGGCAGCCGGACGACGCTGCCGGAGCCGCGACGGGTGAGAAGGAATCCCTGTTCGCGCAGCAGTCCGTACGTCCGGGTCGTCGTCGTCCGGGACAGACCGATGGCGGCCGCCAGCTCTCGTTCGCTCGGCAGTCGTGTGCCGACCGGCAGGCGTCCGTCGGCGATCACCCGCGAGATCGCCGCATGCAGAGAGTCGTAGGCGGGTGACGGCCAGGGACCGGTGCCGATGATGCCGGCGAGACGGCCTCCGCTCATTGCGCTGGGATTCATGGGAGCCTCCTGGTGACCACTTTCCGGCAATTGGCTATTTTCTGCAAGGCCAGTCCACGAGAGGATGAGACTGACACAGCACGACTTCTGAAAGCCTCGCATGCCATCGACTCCCACACCCAAGCGCGAACTCGCCAATATCGGACCGATCCAGCAGCTCAGAGCCGGACGGCTCCCCCGACGACTCCCGCAGCTGCTCATCGGCCTCTACCTCTACGGGGCGTCGATGGCGATGATGGTGACCTCGGGCCTGGGCATGATGCCCTGGGACGTGCTCCACTCCGGCATCCTGCGCCACATCCCGCTGAGCTTCGGGACGATCGTGACGATCGCGTCCTTCCTCGTTCTGCTCATCTGGATCCCGCTGAGACAGCAGCCGGGCATCGGCACCGTGCTCAATGCCCTGCTCATCGGCCCCTCGCTGGACCTCACCCGCCTGTTCCTCCCGCAGCCGGAGGAGCTGGGATGGAACATCGCGCTGCTGGTCGGAGGCATCGTCCTCAACGGGACCGCCTCGGCGATGTACATCGGCTCCCAGTTCGGACCCGGCCCCCGCGACGGCCTGATGACCGGACTCGCCCGCGTCACGGGACGCTCGATCCGGCTTGTGCGCACCCTCATCGAGATCACGGTCGTCGCGGCCGGCTGGCTGCTCGGCGGCGTCTTCGGCATCGGCACGGTCCTCTATGCCTTCGGCATCGGACCGATCACCCAGGCGCTGCTGCCGACATTCACCGTCGAGCTGCGATCCCGCCGCGCGACGGAGAAGCCGCCAGAGGACTGAGGGCCCTCACTCCATGGTGTCGAGGATGTCGATGAGGTCCTCGAGCGTGGTGAGCGGATTGACGATCGCGAAGCGCGCGTTCGGCCGCCCGTTGTGCGAGCTCGGCACGACGAACGCACGCTGATCCTCCAAGAGCCGATCCGACCACGTCTGGTAGTCACTCCGAGACCAGCCGTCACGTTCGAAGACGACCACGGAGAGTTCGGGTTCACGCACGAGCCGCAGGTTCGGCCGCTTCTTGATCTCCGAGCCGATCTGCATCGCCAGCTCGATCGAATGCCCGATCGCCTCCCGGTAGGTCTCAGCCCCATAGCTGGCCAGCGAATACCACAGCGGAAGGCCGCGGGGACGCCTGGTCAGCTGGATCGCATAGTCCGAGGGACTCCACTCCTCAGCCTCGGTGAGAGTGTCGAGGTATTCGGCGTGCTGGGTGTGCGCTCGCCGCCCGGCTCGCGGGTCGCGGTAGAGCAGGGCGCAGGCGTCGAAGGGCGCGAAGAGCCACTTGTGCGGATCGACGATGAGGGAATCGGCGGATTCGACACCGGCGAACTTGTGCCTGGCCAGGGGTGAGAGCATCGCGGCCAGCCCGTAGGCGCCGTCGATGTGCAGCCAGAAGTCGAAGTCGTCCTTGAGCGCGGCGATGCCGGCGATGTCATCAATGGTGCCGAAGTTCGTCGTGCCCGAGGTGGCCACGACCGCGATCACCGCGTCGCCGTGCTCCTCCAAGGCGGCGCGCACGCCGTCTGGACCAAGGATTCCATCGTCCCCGGTGGCCACCGGGGCGACATCGACGTCCATCACCTCGGCCGCCGAGGCGACGGAGGAGTGGGCCTCGGCACTGCACACGATCACCCAGCGACCGGGGCGGGCCTCACCGAGCTTGCGCTTCTGTGCATCGCGGGCCGCGACGAGGGCCGAGAGGTTGCCGATCGTGCCGCCCTGAACGAAGACGCCGCCGGCGGTGTCGGGCAGTCCGAATTCGCCGGCCAGCCAGGACAGCACCTCGTTCTCGGCATGGACGACTCCGGCACCCTCGAGCCACGATCCCCCGTAGAGGGCGCTCGCCGAGACGACGAGGTCGAAGGCGACGGCGGCCTTCGTCGGGGCACTGGGAATGAAGGACAGATACTTCGGATGATCGGTGGTAATGCAGGCGGGAGCGAAGATGTGCTCGAAGATCGCCAGTGCACGAGAGGATCCCACGCCCTCTTCGGTGATCGTCGGACCCGCCAGACGCTTGAGTTCGGTATTTGTGGTCGGGTGATCCAAGGGCGTGTCCACGGCCAGGGTGCGTCGCCGGGAGTACTCCAGGACGAGATTGACGAGATTGCGGGTCTCGTCGGAGACCACGTGCATGCGGGAATGGAGACTGTCGTTCATCGGTCCCTCCTGGACGGCGGCGGCAATTGCGGATCGCTTCTTCAGAACGAGACTATCTGCTCGTGCGGTCTGGCGAGGCCTTCACGTGGACTCCCCCGGGCGGCAGATTCACGCACGTAACTCGCAAGTCCTGATTATCAGTCATAATTGCTTGCGTTTCCCGCAATCGACGGGTAGGTTCACACCATGCACGTGCAAATCGATTCCCAGGCCACATCGGGACGGGCGAAGGACGCGATCCTACGCAGCGGTCTCAGTCAACGGCGCATCGCCGCGGCCATCGGCATCGATGAGACGAAGCTGTCGAAATCCCTGGCGGGCAATCGACGCTTCACCGCCGAGGAGCTGTTCGGCCTGGCCACCTCGACGGGGGTGACGGTCCGATGGCTGCTCGGAGACGAATCCGAGGTCTCCGCCGCACCGAGTCGCACACCGTCCGTGCCCGAGGAGTCCGAGGCCGCCGAGGCGACGCCCCGGAGGCACATTGTCGAAATCGCCTGGGACCTGTTCGCCCGACTCGGCTACGAGGCCGTGCGAATTGCGGACATCGCCGAGGCGGCAGGCGTGTCGAGTGCGAGTGTCCACTACTACTTCTCCAGCAAATCGGACCTCTTCGATGCCACGCTCGATCATTCCGTCAAGCTCGCCTTCGACCGACAGATCGCCTGGCTGAGCGGAATCCGCAATCCCCGGAGGCGACTTGAAAGGCTGCTCGAACTCCAGTCGCCCATCGGCAGGACCTCCCGCAGCGAGTGGTCGATCTGGGTCCAGACCTGGGCTCGACTCTCCCTCGAGGGAGCCGACGCCGCGCACTACCTCGAAAGCTATGAACGCTGGTCGACGACGGTGCGCCGGACGATCGCCGACGGGCAGGACCAGGGTCTCTTCCGGGCAGGAGATGCTGCCGCCATGACCGACGAGCTGACATCGCTGCTCGACGGCCTCGGGGTCAAGGTGCTCACCGGAGTCTTAGACGCCTCGACGTTCCGCATGCGGCTCGCGAACTACCTTGACCGAACGATCACCGAAGAGCACGAGACCAAGAAGAACTCAACTGATGAGGAGTCATCATGAATCGCAAAGTCATACTCACCTGCGCCGTGACCGGTGCCGGCGACACGACCGGAAAGAGCGAACACGTTCCCGTCACACCGGCCGAGATCGCCGATGATGCGATCGCCGCCGCCCGAGCCGGCGCCTCGGTCGTGCACATCCACGTCCGCGACCTCGAGACCAAACAGGGATCTCGGGAGGTCGCCTACTACCGCGAGGTCGTCCGCCGGGTCCGCTCCTCGGATGTCGATCCGGTCCTCAACCTCACCGCAGGAATGGGCGGAGACCTCGTCGTCGATCCGCAGGATCCGACCACGCACATGCCGGGCACCGATCTCGTCAACGCCCTCGAACGGCTCCCCCACGTCGAGGAGCTGCTGCCGGAGATCTGCACCCTCGACTGCGGCTCGCTCAACTTCGGTGAGGGATCGAACATCTACGTCTCGACCCCGGACATGCTCCGCGAGGGCTCGAAGCGGATCCAGACCCTCGGGGTGCGACCTGAACTCGAGATCTTTGATACCGGCAACCTGTGGTTCGCCAACGTCCTCGTCGAGGAGGGACTCATCGATCCCCCGCCGCTGTACCAGCTGTGCATGGGCGTGCCCTATGGGGCGCCCGTCGACGCCGGCCTGCTTGCCGCGATGGTGAGCATGCTGCCCAAGGGCGCCCAATTCACCTCGTTCGCGATCGGAGCGAACCAGTTGCCGTGGGTGGCTCAGTCCGTGCTCGCCGGAGGCCATGCCCGGGTCGGTCTCGAGGACAACCTCTACCTGTCCAAGGGAGTCAAGGCCACTAACGCGGAACTCACCTCCCGTGCCGTCTCCATCATCGAGAACCTCGGCGCCGCGGTTGCCACCCCCGACGAAGCCCGTGAGATCCTCGACCTCCGGGTCCAGACACCGATCGTCTCGGGGGCTGATCTGTGAGCGTCGAACTTTTCGGACACCCCGACCGAGCGGCGGTCGAGGAGATCACGACGGTCACCTGCATCGGCGCCGGCACCATCGGCGGGGGCTGGGCCGCCTACTTCCTCGCTCGCGGCTTCAGGGTCAAGGTCTGGGATCCCGCACCCGACGCCGATGAGAAGCTCACCCGGCTCATCGAGGCCGCCTGGCCCGCCCTGGCCGAGCTCGACATGGTTCCCGGCGCAGACAAGTCGAACTGGTCCCTGCACACCGACCTCGCCGAGGCGGTCGCGGACACCGGGTTCGTCCAGGAGTCGGCACCGGAGAACCTCGAACTCAAACAGGCACTGCTCGCCGGGATCGATGCCGTCTGCCCAGAACATGTCATCATCGGTTCGTCCACCTCCGGCTACAGCATGACTGAGATGGCCACCGAGACCTCTCATCCCGAACGTTTCGTCGTCGGGCACCCGTTCAATCCGCCCTATCTCATCCCTCTCGTCGAGGTCGTCGGCGGTCAGGCCACTGCGGATGAAGCAGTCGACTGGGCTGCCGAGTTCTACTCTCATATCGGCAAATCCGTGATCCGCATGGATCAGGAGGTTCCCGGGTTCATCGCCAACCGCCTGCAGGAGGCGCAGTGGCGCGAGGCCCTGCACATGATCGATCAAGGTGAGGCAACCGTCGAGCAGATCGACCGGTCGATCACCGACGGCCCCGGGCTGAGATGGCCGTTCCACGGACCTATGCTCACCTTCCACCTCGCCGGCGGTGAGGGCGGGATGGCGCATATGCTCGACCACTTCGGACCGTCGCTGAAGTCCCCGTGGACGCGTCTCGAGGCTCCGGAACTCACCCAGAACCTCCGCGACAGCGTGGTCGCCGGCTGCGACATCGCCAGCGGCACACGGAAAATCGCCGAGCTCGTCGCCCAGCGGGACGCCGGGATCATCGCCCTCCGCAAGCTCACCGCGTCGCTCACCTCCGACCAAGAGTCGGCACCGGTTCCCTCGGCGTCGGTTCCCACAGGGGAGCAGACATCCGCAGAACCGACAGCGGAGTCAACAGTTCTCCAGACCTATACGACCGAGGTCAGTCCGGAGTGGATTGACTACAACGGGCACATGTCAGAGGCCTACTACGTCCTCGTTTTCGGCTTCGCCACCGATCAGGTGATGGATCAGCTGGGCCTCGATGAGCAGTACCGAAGCAGCGTCGGCGCCTCCCTGTACACGGTCGAATCCCATATCCGCTACCTCGACGAGGTTGCGCTGGGATCGCGGCTGCACGTCACCCCGATGCTCGTCGCAGCCGGAGACAAGAAGCTCCATCTCGCCTACGAGATGCACGTCGATGACCGCCTGGTGGCCACCGAGGAGATCGTCTGCCTCCACGTCGACCAGCACGAGCAGCGGGCCACCGACTTCCCAGCCGGCGTGCGCACGCGAATCGCAGGATTCCGAACACACACCCCCGAATGGAGCGGTCGACGCCTCGGCTGACAATCGGCGGCTCGGATCAACGAGGGGCGGTGACCGCGGTGCGGTGATCGTCTCGGCAGGGATCGAGAAGTCACCGCGGGCCGCCGGGGCTATGCTTGAACTCCGGCGGCCACACACCGCGCCCGCCGCTTACCGACGAGCCACACCCCAAGGAGCATGCCCATGCCTGCGAAGATGGTCTCCCCCGCCTCGGCGATCACCTTCTCCAGCACTGCGGAGGTCCTCAATGAGCGAGCGATCCTGCGTCTGACCGCAGAGGCGAGCACCCAGCTGCCCTCGCGCGGACAGGTCGCCGTCACGGGAGCTGCCGCGGGCCAGGAGTTCACGACGGTGGTCGAACCCGATGGGATGCGCGGTCACTGGATCAGCGTCGATGACGACCTGTGGTCGAAGATGCAGGTCAGTCCCGGAGACACGGTCCAGGTCGAGGTGACGCCCACGAAGGACTGGCCCGAGGTCGATGTGCCCGACGACCTGCGCAGCGCTCTCGACGACGCCGGCGACCTCGACGAGGTGTGGGCGGGCCTGACCCCCATGGCCCGCTGGGAATGGGTGCGATGGATCAAGGCGACGAAGAACGCCGACACCCGAGCCCGTCGGGTCGACGTCGCGATCTCGAAGCTCGAATCCGGCAAGCGCCGCCCCTGCTGTTTCGATCTGTCCGCGTGCACCGACCCGGAGCTGTCGAAGAGCGGCAAGCTGCTGGGCCTCTCCTAGGCGATTCGCGGGGCCCGGTCACTCCAGGTGCCCGGATCTTCGCAGTGAAGGCCGGGTGGTGATTCGCAGAGTCATCGCCGCCCCGAGGACCGAGCAGAACGCAGCGGCTGCGAAGAGCAGCCAGAATCCGCCGACGAGTGCGACCAGCCCGGCGCCGAGCAATGGTCCCAGCAGCTGACCGAGGTTGGCCGAATTGTTGACGATGCTCAGATCGCGGGCATGGTCGTCGGGATCGAGCAGCAGGTCGGTGGCGAAGGCGAGGCTGACCGCCATGTACGCCCCGTATCCCGCGCCCATGATCCCTGCCGCACAGGCCGTAGTCGCAAAATTGGGATTGATCAGGATGAGCACGCCGGAACAGGCCTGCACCAGTGCGGATGTGATCGTCCACAGCCGTCGATTGCCGCTGCGGTCGGTGATGATGCCGACCAGCACCGAGGCGATGACGACGAAAACCGTATAGATGATGACCAGGACGAGCAGACCGTCGTCAGCGCTGTCGGCGGGGAAACCGAGGCCGTGGAGGAGGAAGAACAGCAGCAGCGAGGTGCCGAAGGCATTGCCGAGGTTGACGATGAAGCGCGTGGTCACGAGCCATCTGAAGTTGTTGTCGAAGAGGGATGAGATCCGCGGCGCGGCCAGCACCTGATGACGGTGGAGATCGCTTAAGGCGGGGTGGGGAGGAGCCGGATCGGGCAGCAGCAGTGCGGTGCCTGTCCCGATGACTGCGATGAGTCCGGCGAGCAGCACGTAGGAGGCACCGGGGCTCAGTCCCAACAGCACAACGGCCCCAATCCCGACGACGACGCCGACGGCCTGTGCCGAGCTTGCCGCCGCCGAGGCCGCACCACGCTGGGCTCCCAGCTGGTCGGCGATGAGAGCTGTCAGGGCCGCGGAAGCCGTCGAGACGCCCACGGACACGATGACCCAGGATGCTCCGACGAGCAGTGGGCCTTCGGCGATGCCGGTGAGCAGCAGCCCGAGTGCCGCACACAGGGATCCGGCGATCGCCCAGGGACGCCGGCGACCGAGTCGCCAACGGGTGCGATCGGAGAGCCGACCGGCGAGCGGGGCGACGACGATTCCGGCCAGTCCCCCGGCCGAGAGGACGACGCCCGACCAGACGACGCTCTCGATCCATTCTCCGCCCTGGGTCTCGAGCTGCAACGGCAGGAGAAGCTGGACGGGGGTGAGCTGGACGGTCCAGATCGCCAGCCACGCGGTGGTGAACCAGACCATCCACAGCGGTCCGACCCGCGCCCCGTCCCGCTGCCCGGAGACGGTCACGGGCCTCACGATCTCACCGCGGCGATGAGGTCCCGCAGCCACCGGAAGGAGGCCTTCGGGGTGCGTTCACCGGTGTCCATATCCACATGGACGAGACCGAAGCGCTGGGTGAAGCCATCGGCCCATTCGAAGTTGTCCAGAAGCGACCACACGGTGTATCCGTCGACACGCACGCCCGCCTCCATCGCTTCGCAGACCGCGGTGAGGTGAGAGCGCAGGTAGGAGATGCGATCCCCGTCCGCGATCTCCTCGGAGCAGCGCGCGGGCTCCGGAAACGCGGCGCCGTTCTCCGCGATGACGATCGGCGGCAGGGCCGATCCGTAGCGGTCCGACATATCGATGAGGAAGTCACGGAGGGTGTCGGGTCTGATCGGCCACATCGGCCCGAACCCGGTGGTCGCCGCGCCCTCGGTGGGAACCATCGCAAAGGGCAGAGGCCCATCCGAGGCGGTTGCCGTGATCGGATTGTAGTAGTTGAGGCCGTAGATCTCGGTCGTCCGCGAGATCAGCTCCATATCTCCGGTCTTAATCGGCATGGCGGCACCGAATCCTTCGAGGTCCGGGTAGGTGCCCAGGAGCAACGGATCGGCGAAGAGTCTGTTCATGATCGTATCGAGAGCCGCCCCCGCTGCGAGGTCGGCTTCGGTGTCAGAGGCCGGCAGGATGAGGCTGTGGTTGAGTGCCGGAGCCGCCTGGACGGCGCCGTATTCGCGCAGGATCTCCGCGGCGAGGCCGTGCGCCAACAGCTGATGGTGCACGCTGGGCAGTGCATCGAAGAGCAGGCCCCGAGCCGGAGCGAGTTCGTCGAGCGCATAGCCCTGCAGTGCGGTCGAGGCAGGCTCGTTGATCGTGTACCAGTGGGAGACCCGATCGCCGAGGCGGGAAGCCACAACCGCCGCATAGTCGCCGAGGCGGAATGCGGTGTCGCGATTCAGCCAGCCGCCTGCGGCTTCGAGCGGTGCCGGCAGGTCCCAATGATAGAGCGTCGGTTCGGGGACGACCCCCGGCCTCGAGAATCTGGTCGACAAGCCGATCGTAGTAGTCCAGGCCTTTGGTGTTGGTCGGCGTCCCTGCCCCACCGTCGGGAATGATGCGCGTCCAGGAGATCGAGAAGCGGTACCGGTCCACGCCGAGCTCACGGAGCAGCGCGACGTCCTCTCGGCTGCGGTGGTAGCTGTCAGGTCCGGGCTCAGCCGTGCTGCCGTCAATGACCGTGCCCGGTGTGTCGACGAAGTCATCCCAGATCGATCGACCTCGACCGTCTTCGGTTCTCGCACCCTCGATCTGGAAGGCCGACGTAGCGACTGCGAAGCTCAGACGGCGCAGTGCTTCGACCGCGTCCACCGACGTCTCCTCCATTCTCAGAATATGCCACGGATGGGGGCTTGCCGCAAGGCCCCCACCAGGGTGAACAATGAGTGTCTTCATCCCCGCCGCCCGCTTATGTTCCCAGGAGTCCGCATGCCTGCCACACTCTTCGATCTGCCAGCCCGGCTGAACGCGAAGACCCGTCCCGAACTCATCGACGACGATGTCCGACACTTCACCCGCATCGCCGACCGGCTCGCCCGGGACCGCCGCGATCTCGAATCCCGGATCGACGGACTTCGACGGTCTCCTGCAGGAGATGGGCAGACCGGACTCGAACGCGATGCGCTCATCCGCGAACTCTCTGACCGCCTGAAGCTGCTCAGCCGGTTCGACCTCGATGTCTGTCTGGGCCGGATGGTCCTCGCCGCGACCGGCGAGATCGTCTACATCGGACGGCTCGGCCTGCGAACTGATGACGGCGACCAGCTGCTCGTCGACTGCCGGACTCCCCGTGCCGAACCCTTCTTCGCTGCGACCCCCGTCTCCCGGCACGGTCTGTCCTCCCGACGCCGCTATCGGTGGTCCGAAGGACGCATCACCGACTACTGGGACGAGTCCCTCAGGCCGGGCGCAGCCGCCGACCGCACCGACTTCATCGCTTCACTCGACGCCAGCCGATCGGCGAAGATGCGTGACGTGGTCGCGACGATCCAGGCTGATCAGGATGCGATCATCCGTGCCGCCGATCGACCCGCACTGGTCATCGACGGAGGTCCGGGGACCGGTAAGACAGTCGTCGCACTCCACCGTGCCGCGTACCTGCTCTACTCGCAGCCGCGGATCAGCACCGGTGGCGGGCTGCTGTTCGTCGGCCCCACCCATGCCTACCTCAACTATGTCGATGACGTTCTGCCCAGCCTCGGCGAGAACCGCGTCCGGCTCTGCACTCTCGAGGATTTCACTCCGGTCGAACCTGTGACAGTCGACGCAGTCGCCGATGCGGAGATCAAGGGAAGACTCGACCCGGTCAGCGTCCTCGACGCGGCGACGCACCTCTACGAGCAGCCACCTCGGCAGGTCCTCGCCGTCGACACCTCATGGGGTGAGGTGATCGTCCGACGCGAACACTGGAACGAAGCCTTCGCCGCTCGGGAGGAGACGGATCACAATGCGGCGCGTAAACAGGTGTGGAACTCCCTCGTAGACATCCTCGTCGAGGCTGCTGCAGAGATCGACGAAGACGCCGATCCCGACCGGGTGCGCGAAGAGGTTTCCCGGGATCCGAAGCTGCGAGAGACGTTTGCGACCACCTGGCCGATTCTCGATCCGCTCGACCTCGCCGGTGACTTGTGGACGGTGCCCGACTACCTACGACTGGCCGCGCCGGAGCTCGACGACGATGAGATCGCCTGCCTGCAGCGGGAGAATCCACGGGAGTGGACCCAAGCGGACATGCCTCTCATCGATGCCGCGCTCAGACGAATCGGTGATCCTGCCGAAAACGCTCGTGCGGGACTCGCCTCGGTGCAGGCCCGCGCCGAGCACGACCGGATGAGCGCTGTCATCGACGATCTCATCGCCGCCGATGACAGCGAGTTGGCGGAGATGACGATGCTCCGGGGTGATGATCTGCGTTCGGCATTGGATGATCCGACCGGGCGCGGGTCCGCCCGTGGCGATCGTCTGGCCGGTCCCTTCGGCCATATCGTCGTCGACGAGGCGCAGGTGCTCACCCCGGCCCAGTGGCGGATGCTCCTCGACAGGTGTCCCTCACGGAGTCTGACCATCGTCGGTGATCGGGCCCAGTCACGGCTCGGCTTCGCCGAGTCCTGGTCCGACCGGCTGAGCCGGGTCAGCCTGGAGGTCGCCGAGGTGGGACTGAGCGTGAACTACCGGACCCCCGCCGGGGTGATGGAGGTGGCCGAACCGGCCATCCGTGCGGTCCTCCCCCAGGCGAACGTGCCGCAATCGGTGAGATTCACGGGGAATCCGGTGCGATACGAACAGCGCCGGCACCTTGGAACCATCATCGAGTCGTGGTGCACCGATCAGGCCGAGGGGGTGGCCTGCGTGGTGACCGTCGATCCCGAACGTCACGCGGATTCGGCGTCGTCGCGGGTCTCGGTTCTGCGGCCGGAGGGCGTCAAAGGCCTCGAATTCGACCTGGTGGTCGTCGACGAACCCGAGAGTTTCGGGGAGGGAGTGCAGGGAGGAGTCGACCGCTATGTGGCGATGACACGGGCGACCGCGCAGTTGGTGGTGCTGACTCAGTGAGAAGAGGTCAGTCGCGGGGTCATCCGCGGCCGGCGGCGATGCTCGCCGGCAGCCACACGAGAGGAATCTGCAGAGGCAGCCGAGCCAGGGAGATTGCACGCGCCCTGGGCTCCTCCCAGTGCTTGACCACGGTGTAGATGTTCGCCGGGAAGACTCCGACCATCAGCGCTGCGGATGCGGCACCTCCGAGCCTGCGCGTGCGCGGGACTGCCAGCAGCAGCGCGCAGCCGAGTTCGGCGGCACCGCTGACATAGGTCCAGTTCCGTGGGCTGCCCAGTCCGGGCGGTACGATCGCGTCGAAGACGCGGGGACGAGAGAAGTGAACGGCGCTCGAGAGACCCAGCAGACCCGCCATGACAGCTGTCCGCGTTCTCACTTCGAATGCACCTCTGCCCGATTCGTCGGTGGTCGCAGGCGACCGATTGTGGAGCTTAGGGGAATCGAACCCCTGACCTTTTCATTGCGAACGAAACGCTCTACCAACTGAGCTAAAGCCCCTTCCGTCTCTCACTTTACGCCGGGAGCACTGTTCGACACAAAACGAGAGGAAGCGAAGTTCGCCGCGGCGTTTGACGAACGGCTCAGGTCGGTACAGGCTGGGAGAAATCCCCCTCGAGGAAGGACTGGCAATGACTCAGGAATTCGGAACTGTCATCATCGGAGCAGGAATCGGCGGTGGAACCGTCGTCGAATCACTGCGGGAAGGCGGGTACGCCTCCTCGATCGCCCTCGTCGGCGCCGACCCTACAGCACCGTACTATCGACCCGACCTGTCGAAGAAGGTCATGCTCGAGGACAGCGATCCGGCCGATTCGGCTCTGCGGGGCGAGAACTGGTACCCCGACCACGATGTCACGACCTTCTTCGGGACCACCGCCACCGGCCTGGATCCGAAGAACCGGACCGTGACTCTCAATAACGGTGAGACGTTGAGCTACGGGCAGGCGATCCTCGCCACCGGTTCGACTCCCCGCACGCTCGATGTGCCGGGTGAGAACCTCGGCAACATCCACACCCTCAGGGACGCCGGCGACGCAATCGCGATCCGGTCTCAGTTCGGCCGGGGAAAGAAGGTCGCGATCATCGGCGGCGGGTGGATCGGACTCGAGGTCGCCGCGGCGGCCAGGTCCAAGGACTGCGATGTCACCGTGATCCTGCATTCGGCTCCGCCGCTCAAATCCGTCCTCGGTGATGAGCTCGGTCAGCACTTCGAGGATCTCCATCGGGCCAACGGGGTCGAATTCCTGGCCGACGCCGAAACCACCGCCTTCACCGGCGACTCTGCCGTCGAAGCCGTCGAAACCAGCGCCGGCAGCGTCCCGGCCGACCTCGTCGTGGTCGGCATCGGCGCCGATCCCACCGTCGAACTCGCCGCCGCGGCGGGACTCTACGTCGATGGCGGCATCATCGTCGACGAGCAGATGCGCACCAGTGAACCGACGATCCTCGCGATCGGCGACATCGCGAAGGCCCACAACAGCCTTCTCGACGAGCGTCTGCGCGTCGAACACTGGGACAATGCCGTCCGGCAGGCCGAGGTCGCCGCCTCCACCATCACCGGGGGGACCAAGTCCTACGATTGGCAGCCGTACTTCTACACCGACCAGTACGACCTCGGCATGGAGTACGTCGGCCACGGCAGCGCAGACGACGATGTCGTCATCCGCGGCGACAGGTCCAGCGGTGAGTTCATCGCCTTCTGGACCCGAGCCGGTCGCGTCACCGCAGCCATGAATGTCAACATCTGGGACTACAGCGACGAGCTGCGCGCACTCATCGGCAAAGAAGTCTCGGCGGCACGTCTGCAGGACGAGAGCATCGAGATCTCAGAACTCTGAGCAGTGGACTCCCTCTTCGCCGACGAGGCCTTCGAGAGGCGTCCCCGCCTCGTCTTCCCCGGTGCCGTGTGGCTGCCCGGGTACCTCGACGAGCGTGCGCAGGAATGGATCATCGCGCGTTGGTCACAGTGGCAGGCCGGGCCCGTACCCGCTCATTCGACCCGCATCGGCGGCCACCCGATGAGCGTGAAGACAATCGGACTCGGCTGGCACTGGCGCCCCGGGGCCTATGACCGCAGGGCCCGCGACGTCAATAACGAGACCGTTCTCCCTTTCCCGGACTGGATGACCAGGCTGGGTCGACAGGTCATCGATTCCGCCGCCGAGGCGGTCGCCCGGGACGACGACCAACCTGGCTCGGCCGCCTCGGTGTGGGGCCTCACTGCCTCCGATTACGAACCGGACGTCGCGCTCGTGAACTACTACGACGAGACCGCGAAGATGGGCATGCACCAGGACAAGGACGAATACGATCCGGCACCGGTCGTATCACTCTCCCTCGGCGACACCTGCATCTTCCGGTTCGGCAATTCGGAGTCACGCAACAGACCCTACGAGGACATCCGGCTGGCCAGCGGCGATGCCTTCGTCTTCGGCGGACCCGCGCGCTTCGCCTACCACGGAGTCACCAAGATCCTCCCGGGAACCGCACCGGACCACGGTCGGCTCAGCCACCTCGGCGGGGGCAGGATCAACATCACCATGCGCACCACCGGCCGGGACTGAGTCCGGCATCCGTCTTCAGTCTTCGGAGCGCTCGGCTTCGTCGATCACGCCCGCCGGCGGCTGGGCCAGCCGATTCGGCGAAGTCTTGCGATGGATCGGCTGGCCGGAGAGCACGGCCGAGCGCGAGAGCGTATTGCTGGCCACGGACGACACGATGATCAGACACAGCAGCGCCACCACAGCCATGAGCAGCGACCCCCACGAGAATCCGCTGGAATGCAGGTCGTAGACATAGGCCGCGATGACGATGAACGGCATCCCGAGTCCTGTCGCCGGGGAGAAGGCGTTGATGCGCGAGAGTGCGTCTCTGACGCGGAACATCGCGATCGCCGAGGCGAGCATGATCAGGGAGCCGGTGATTCCGAAGATCCCGACGAGCACGGCAGCCACAACATCGTTCATCAGCGATGCCCCCTTGTGAGGATCCGCGAGAGTGCCACGGTGGCGAGGATGCCGACCATCGAGGACAGGAAGATCACGTCGAGAACGATCGAGGACGAGACCGCGATGCCGATCATCGTGAGGATCCCGATCGCCGAGAAGTAGACGAGGTCACTGACGATCGCCCGCGATCCCAGATCCTTCACGGTCAGGACGCGGATGAGGCCGAGGATGATCGCGGCGGCGAGGATGACGATGCAGATGCTGACGACGATGTTCATCGGGTGCCTCCTTCGGATGCGTCAGTCTCGAGGTCCCGGCTCGCCGCTCGCGGGGCGCGTCCGCGCGTCATCGCCAGCAGCCGCGATTCCATAGCGATGAGGCCCTCCAGCGCCGATTCCTCGGAGTCTTCGAACAGGGCATGGACGAACAGCGCCGGCGGCTGTGTCGCGGTGCCCGACGCAATCGCGGTCACCAGGGTCCCGGGAGTGATGGTGATCGACGAGGCGAACAGCGTCACCTCGAGGTCGGTGGCACAGCGCAGCGGCAGCTCGACGATCATCGGTCGGGCATAGGCCTCACGCAAGACGAAGAGTCGGGAGGCGATGGTGAATGAGCCGGTGACGATCGCCCACAGGATGTAGGCGACGTAGGAGATGCCGTGGATGAGACGCATCATGGTCGGGTCACCGCCTCGATGTAGTCACTGTGGTCGATGAGCCCTTCGGCGGCGCGGCGGGTGATCTCGAGCAGCGGCTCCGGATAGACGAAGATCGCCACGGACAGTGCGATCATCACGGTGCCCGGGACCAGCAGCCGTGCCGGAATCCGCACGCTGCGCATGATCGGTTCGGCCGGTGCTCGTCCCGTCTCCGCCGAATCGGGGCGATAGGTCTGCATGGGCGGCCCCCAGAAGGTGTTCCGCCAGGTCCGCTGCAGGGCCAACAGCGACACGAGTGCACCGATGACGATGGCCGAGACCAATGCCCAGGCGAGGCCGTTCCCGCTCGCCGTGGCGGCGGTGATCAGACCGACCTTCCCCCACAGTCCCGAGGTCGGCGGCAGACCGATGAGGGAGAACAGGCCGAGGATCATCAGCACGCTGGCCCAGCGTTCCCGTCCCGCGAGTCCGGAGAGCTTCTTGAAGGATCCGGTCCCGTAGGTCTGCTCCACGGCTCCCATGATGAGCAGCAGTCCCGCCATCGTGACCATGTGGTGGACCATGTAGAAGGCACCGGCCCCGAGCGCAGCCGTGGACAGGAGCGTCACACCGAGCAGGATGTGCCCGACCCCCGCAGTCATCTGGAAGGCGAGGACGTTGCGGACGCGGATCTGGCCGAAGCCGGACAGGGAGCCGAGCAGGATGCTCACGACCGCGATGATCACGATGACGTTCACCCACGGCGCCGGTTCCCCGTAGACGGTGGTGTAGATCCGGTAGATCGCATAGAGCGCGACCTTCGAATGCAGACCGGAGAACAGAGACATCATCCCCGCCGAGGTGTTCGGATAGCTGCGCACCAGCCAGCCGTGGAAGGGTGCGCCACCGGCCTTGATGATCAGTGCCAGCAGCACCACGCCCAGGGCCAGGGCTCCCTGACCGGTGGGAGTGCCCATGTCGGCGAGCACGGCGAGGTTGACCGTGCCGGTGGCACCGTAGACGAATCCGACTCCGATGAGCAGGATCGTCGAGGTCAGCAGGTTGACCATGACGTACATCCGGCCCACGCCGAGGCGGCGCCAGGTTCCGGTGACCGCGATGAGCGCATAGGCCGGCAGGACCATGACCTCGACGAAGACGAAGAAGTTGAAGAGGTCACCGGTCAGCAGTGCTCCGTACACGCCGGTGAGCATCATGAGGATCAGCGCCGGCACGAACCGATACTGGTCCTCACCGGTCGTGATGAGGAAGACCGCGCTGATCACCGCGATGAGTGAGGTCAGCACCAGCATCAGCGCAGTGAACGTGTCGGAGACGAAGGGGATCGCCAGGCCGGGAACATAGCCGCCGACCGAGTGGGCGATGACGGGCTGCGTCCGGTGCATCAGCAGAAGTCCGACGCCGGAGAGACCGACGAAGCTAGGGGCGGCCAGCAGCAGAATACGGTCGAAGGTGCGGGAGGTGATGAGCACGCTCAGCGCCGAGGCG
The DNA here is from genome assembly GCF_021023135.1 of Brevibacterium sp. CCUG 69071. Taxonomy (GTDB): domain Bacteria; phylum Actinomycetota; class Actinomycetes; order Actinomycetales; family Brevibacteriaceae; genus Brevibacterium. The sequence goes on along the minus strand of NZ_PGFV01000001.1, from coordinate 538,347 downwards.
AGCAGCGGCACACCGATGAGCAGGAGCAGGAGTGCAGGGTTCATGAGTCGCGCTCCTCCCCGGTCTCGGGTGCCCGTTTCTGATCGTCGTCATGTCCGAGCACGGCGAGGGCGAGCATGAAGATCGTCACCGCCAGGGTGATGACGATCGCCGTGAGCACGAAGGCCTGCGGCAGCGGATCGGCTGCCAGCGACTGGTCACCGCGATCGCTGAGCGGTTCGACCCGCCACGCGCCGACTCCGGCGGAGAGCAGAATGAAGTTCGCGGCGTGGGAGATCAACGTCAGTCCGAACACTCCCCTGACCATCGACCGCTGCATCATGAGGTAGACGCCGCCAGTGGTGAGGACGCCGATCGTGAGAGCGAGGATCATCGGCTTCCCTCCTGCTCGGCGGATTCGGTGGACAGGTCGTCGGAGCCCTGGGCATCCGGCGGGGCATCGCCGTCGAGGATGTGCGTCGAGGACGCCCGCACCTTCTCGTCCGCGTCGGAGTTCCGCACGCGACGCTCCCGCTCCGGACGCTCTCCCCGGATCGCGTCCATCGGTCCGCGCAGTTCGCCGTAGAGCAGCTCGTCGGCGCGTTCACGGGTGCGTTCGACGTCGCGGCGGATGATGCCGTTGGTGAGCACATCGTCTCCGGCAGGCGTGGCTGCGGAATCAGAGACGCCGAGGAGGTTGAAGGACAGGAGGATGAGCCCGAGGACGGCCAGATAGACGCCGACGTCGAAGAGCATCGACGTCGTCCAGTGCTGTCCCGCGAACTCCGTATGCAGGGGTTTGAGGAAGGACCCGGCGAAGAGAAGCCCGATGATTCCCGTGACCACGGCGGTGGCGACACCGCTGCCGATGAGGTAGAGCGGGGCACGCGGCGGACCGATGGCCCGGTCCTTCGCCGTCGACAGATAGGCCAGGCCGATGATCGCAGAGCCGACCAGCGCGGCGATGAAGCCGCCGCCGGGCGAGTTGTGCCCGCGCCAGAAGATGACCAGCGAGGACGCTGCCAGCAGCGGCCCGAGCACCTTGATCGTCAGCTGCAGAGGGATCACGTTCGGCCAGGCTTCGTGCACGGCCCGGTAGGCCGTCGAGCCCTTTGGACGGATCGACACCCATGCCTGTCGGGGTGGTTCGGGGATGTTCTCAGCCGGTGGGTCGATGAACTTGTCCTTGACCGTCGACATCACCGCGACGATGGCGATTCCGGCCATACCGAGGACCGTGAGCTCACCGAGGGTGTCGAGGGCACGGAACTCCACCAGGATGGTGTTGACGATGTTGCTCCCGCCGCTGATCTCGGGGGCGTTCTGGATGTAGTACAGGCCCAGATCCGAGCGTTCCCGGCGGCCGTTGAGCACCAGGGTGAGTCCGGTCACCATGGCACCGACGAGGACGGCGAAGAGCAGCCGGGGAACCTGAAGCCGCTTCGGGAACCGCCAGAACGCACGTGGGAGCTTCTGCAGCACGAGCATGATGACGATGATCGTCATCGCCTCGACCAGAAGCTGGGTGAGGGTGACATCGGGGGCACCGAGCGCCAGGATCTGCACGGTGGCGAGGATGCCCACCGCGGACAGGGCCACGACGGTCGTCAGCCGCGAATGGGAGGTGCAGACGACGATCACCGCAACGGTGGTCAGGACGAGCACGACCACGTCGACGGGACGCCACAGCCCCTCCTGCAAGGGCGGCAGGTCCCCATAGACGGCGGGGATCGCCCCCAGGGCGAGCAGGGCCAGGCCCCCGAGCGACGTTGCCAGGTACGGTCCGGAATTCATCGGGCGCACAAATGCGCCGAGGCCGCGGCCGAGGCGGCGAAGAACGAAGGTGATGCCGGCGATGACGGCAGCGCCGTCGGTGCCCGGCGCGGCACGGTGGAAGAACGCGAACACGCGGGAGCGGTTGATGATGAGGATCACGCCGATGACGATGATCAGCGCCGAGGCGGCCAGTTCGACGTTGAACCCGTGCCACAGGGACAGGTGGACCGAATCCGAGGCGGTGGGAACCGCCGCGCGCACAACCCGATCGAGAGGGTGGTCAAAGACGAAGAGAGCGAACCCCAGCGGCAGGGAGGCCACGATCGGCAGCCCCGCTGCGGTGAGCATCACCGGGGAACCGCGGTGGAGCTGCGATCGGTCCACGTCGCGCCCGTCGATGAAGCAGCCCCACACGGTCTTGGCGCAGTAGGCGAAAGTGAGCACCGAGGCGCCGACGGCGACGATGAGCGCGGCCCAGCCGATCCCGCTGCCGCCCGGGGCCTCGGTCAGAGCGGTGAACAGTGACTCCTTCGACACGAATCCGAGCAGCGGTGGGATGCCCGCCATGGAAGCGCAGCCGATGATCATGACGATGAATGCGCCCGGTGCCTGACGCATGAGGCCCGGGATCCGAGCGAGATCGCGGGTGCCGGCAATGTGGTCGACGACGCCGACCATCATGAACAGACCGGATTTGAACAGGGCGTGGGCGATCACATGCAGGGCCGCGGCGGCGATCGCCGCCTCGGTGCCGACTCCGATGACGGCGGTGATGAGGCCCAGCTGCGAGACCGTGGAGAAGGCCATGAGCTTCTTCACGTCGTGTTGGTTGAGGGCGAACCATCCGCCGATGCAGGCGGTGAGGAGACCGGCGATGATGAGCAGCGCATTCCAGGCAGCCGTCTCATGGAACGTCGGCGAGAAGCGCATCATCAGGAAGATGCCGGCCTTGACCACGGCCGCGGCATGCAGATAGGCCGAAACCGGTGTCGCGGCGGCCATCGCATCGGGCAGCCACGAATGGAACGGGAACTGCGCGGATTTCGTCATCCCGGCCACGGCGATGAGCACCGCCACCAATGTCGTCACCGCGGGCTGGCCCGTCCAGACGGAGGAATTGAGCGCCTCGTTGACGTTCGTCGTCCCGGTCACCGCGATGATCACTCCCGTGGCCACCAGGAGGCTGAGTCCGCCGATGAAGGTGAAGAACATCGTACGTAGGGCCGGTGCCTGACCGGGAGAGCCAGAGCGGGCGATGAGGAAGAAGGAGGCCAGTGAGGTCAGCTCCCAGCACACGAAGAGGACCAGCAGGTCGTTGCTGAGCACCAGGGAGACCATCGAGAAGGTGAAGATCACCATCAGCCAGTAGAAGCTGGTGTTCCGTCCCGGCGACAGATAGGCCGTCGAATAGACGAAGACCACGGCACCGATGATGAGGGCGATATAGGTGAAGAGAACGCCGATGCCGTCGGCGCGCAGCGCCAGCTCAACTCCGAAGGAGGGGATCCACGGGACGGAGAATTCGGGAGTCTTACCCGCCATCACCTCGGCGGCGGTGGGGGTGAACAAGGCGGCTGTCGCTAGGTAGGCGGCAGCAAGCGGCCACCCGCTGGCGCGGCCTAAGAGCCGCGTGATGAACGGGGTGAGGATGACGAGTGAGGCAAGTGCGAGAATCGTGAGGATCATGTCCGAGCTTTCGGGTCCGGTGACATCGGTGACGGTTCCTTCACACACTGATCCTTCGCCACGATGAACGTACACTCTGACAGACTCAGACTTACAAGACTTCAGACTATCGACTCGGAGTTCCATGAGCAAAAGCACACGCAACCTTCAGACCGGTCGAACGGTGTCGGTGTTCTTCGACGCCCGCTTCACCAGAACCACCCATCACGACGGCATCTCTCGCTATGGATCGTGCCTGCTCGCAGCGTTGCTCGACGCCGCAGCAGACACCGAGATCGAAGTCACCGCGATCATCAATGACGAAGCTCAGCTGGATCTGCTGCCGCAGTGCCGGTGGGTCAAGCTCAACTCCCCCACGTCTCCGGCTGAGGTCTTCATCGCCTCCGAGCTCAATGCGCTGGGAGCCGACGTGGTCTTCTCCACCATGCAGGTGATGGGGTCCACGGGTCGCCGATACGGGCTGATCCTGACGATCCACGATCTCATCTACTATTCGCACCCGCAGCCTCCGCGCGACCTGCCGCTGCCGGTGCGATGGCTGTGGCGGGCCTACCACCTCAGCTACGCCCCGCAGCGGCTGCTGCTCAACCGTGCCGATGCGATCGCGGCAGTATCGGAGACGACGAAGGAGCTCATCGCCGCCCATTCGCTGAGTTCGAAACCGGTGACCGTAGTCTCCAATGCCGCCGAGGTGACCGCGGAGAATGCTCGCACCGTGAACAGGCATGACGCGAAGTCGCTCGTCTACATGGGTGCCTTCCTGCCGTACAAGAACGTCGAGACCCTGATTCTCGCGCTGGAGTTCCTGCCGGGGTGGACGCTGCACATTGCGAGCCGGATCGAGGGGCGCCGTGAGGCTCAGCTGCGTGCGCTCATTCCGGATCGGGCGAAGGTCGTCTTCCACCGCGGTGTCAGCGACGACGAGTATGCCGAACTCCTCGACTCGGCCACCGCCCTGGTCACTGCGTCGCGGGCGGAGGGGTTCGGTCTGCCCGTGATCGAAGCGATGGCGCAGGGAGTGCCGGTCGCCGTCTCGGACATCCCGATCTTCCATGAGATCGCCGGTGATGCGGCCGTGTACTTCGATCCCGAGGATCCCCGCTCGGTGGCGGCGCGCATCGCAGACCTCAGCGATGAGACTGTGTGGGCCGAGGCGTCGGCGGCGGGCCGCGTGCAATCCGAGAAGTTCGACTGGGAGGAATCGGCGCGGGCCCTCATCGGACTCATCCGCTCGGTGAATGCCGAGCGCGGCTGAGTTGTGAGCGGCGTCCGGCGGCGGGAGGGCCGCGAACCGCAGAGGGGCCCGCGGAACGGGCGGCTACCGGGCGGGGCGGGTCCCCCAACTGCGCAGCACCCAGTTCTCACCGGTGAAGCCGAACTCACCGTGTCCGCAGTTGCCGAGAACGGCCAGGCGGCCGCTGCCGGTGAGCCCGAGCAGGATCTCCGCCGCGCCCCGCAGAACAGCGCCGTGAGCGACGATGGCGATCGTCTCGGCATCGGTGGTGTAGACGAGGTCGACGATCGCCTCGGCGACCCGTTGTCCCGACTGGCTGCGTGATTCGCCTCCGGGTGGGCTGATATCCGCTCCTGCCGCCCAGGCCGCCAGCTCCTCGGCCCAGTTCTCGGCGACCTCTGCTCGGGTCGAGCCTTCCCAGTCGCCGAAGGCGGTCTCACGCAATCGAGCGTCTCGGACCGGTTCGAGGTCGAGCAGTTCGGCAAGGTGATCGGCGGTTTCGGCGGCGCGAGAGAGATCGGAGGAGACGATCAGCTCGGGATGCAGGTGCTGAAGATTCTGCGCCGTTTCGGCGGCCTGCGCGCGACCGAGGTCGTTCAGCGGCACATCCGACTGACCTTGGAAGCGTCCCGCGACATTGAAGTCGGTCTGGCCATGACGCCAGAAGATGACCGTCTTGGTCATGAAGCGTCGTCTGCGGCCGGCAGCTGCAGGTCGATGACCGGAACGTCCTTCCACAGGCGTTCGAGTGCGTAGTACTCACGCTGTTCGGCGGAGAACACGTGCACGACGATGTCGCCGAAGTCCAGCAGCACCCAGTCGCCGCTGCCGCGTCCTTCGCGTCGGAGCGGAGTGCGCCCGTGGGTCGTCTGCACCGCTTCTTCCACGGCGTCGACGATCGAGGCGATCTGCCGTTCGTTGTCGGCGGAGATGATGAGGAAGGCATCGGTGATGTAGAGCGTGGAGCTCACATCGAGGCCGACCTGGTCGGAGCCGAGCTTCTCGTCCGCGGCCTTCGCCGCAGTTCTCAGCATTTCGGTGGATTCAACGATCTCGCTCACGCGATCCTTTCGGGTGGGTGCTGCTTTCTGAGCCCGTCACAGAAGCATGACCAGGGCGATGACGATGAGTGCCACGGCGACGGTGGCCGCCACGCCGAGAGCGATGAACGGAACCTTCGAGGGTTCCTCACCGACAAGGATCCGACCGTCGTGTCCGGTGACAGCACTTGCACGAATGCGTTCCGCGGGCGGATTCTCGGTCTCTTCGTCCTCATAGTTCGCGTTCGGCAGCGACCACGCTTCCGGTACGGTGTCCATCGGACGGGTCTCCGGGTTGGCAGCCAAGGCGCGTGCCGCGTCATCCGGGGAAGCCTCAGCCGCCGTGCTGTCGGCCGGGCCGGATGCCTGGTTCGCAGGCGTGCCTGCCTCCTGATCCTGGTTCACGCCGGTGCCGGTTGTGCCGGTTCCTGCTGCCGACGCCGACTCTGTCGAGCTTCGGTCCTCGGCTGCTTCGGGGATCTGCGCCGAGGAGGCGGTGACCACGCGGACCCCGGAGGTCGAAGGCGGCTGCACGATCGGCATCCGTCGTGAGCGGCCCTCGGTTTCGCCGGACGCCGCCTTCTTCGTGCCGGTCTCGGCAGTCGAGCTCCCCGGGGCCGTGGCTTCCGTTTTCGGCGCCTTCCAGCGCGCCTTCGAGCCCTTGCTGCGTGCCTTCGACTTCTCAGCACCCGGTTTCTCAGCACTGGGTTTGTCGGTGCTGGGTTTCTCGGCACTGGGCTTCTCGGTGCTTGGCTTCGGAGCTGCGTTCGGGCTCGCCGGCGTCGTCGCTGCGGTCTCTTCGACCGCTCGCGAATCTGTGCCCTCGGCCACGCCGGTGCCGGTGATCTCCGCTGTCGTCAGAGACGGGACGTCGCCGTCATCGGACTCGAGGGCGGACAGCGGCTTGGACAGCGCGTCGTAGGGTTCGTTCTCGGGCGATACAGGTCGGGGGCCCGAATCGGCAGTGACCGGCGATTCGAAGTCTCGGGCGGCGACCTCCTCGGCGGCACCGCCGAATCCTGCGGTGTCGTAGGACTCGGGTTCGGCATTCCGCGCAGGGACATACTCCGGTTCCCCGGACGGCGCCGAATCATCTGCAGCCTGTGGGCATGTCGGTGCCGAACGCTTCTCCGTCACCGATTCCGACTTCGCGGTCACGGCCTCCGGCTTCGCGGCCGAGGCTCCTGGTTCCGTCCCTGCGGCCGGCGGTGTCTTCGCCGAATCGTCGGTTGGGATCTTCGCGCCGCCATCCTCGGGTCCAGCGTCCTCGGATCCGGCGTCCTCCGGTTCGGCGATGACCGGCATGGCGCCCGTGGAGAGGTCTCCGTCGAGGGACAGTCCATGCTCGCGCAGGTACCTCTTGCGCGCCGCGCGGGACTCGAAGTGCGGCAGCGGAGTCCGCTGCGGGTCGAGTCTGTCCTCGGCGTTGACCGGCGGCCGCTCCTCGAGCGGATGGTCGGTGGCCAGCGGTCCCCGTTCGTGGGATACCTGGGGTGCGGGTTCCGCATCGATGGGCGCTCGGTCGGTGTCGTCGTCCACTTCGCCGGCCTTCTCCTTCGGCTGCGCCGACGGGGCTGCGGGTTCCGACGGGGCCCCGGGAGCCGGTGTCAGGAGTTGGGCACGCAGGGCCGCCGTTTCATCGCTCGACTGTTCAGGGGTGTCGCGTGCATCGAACGCCTGTTCCGCCTTCAACCGCTCGGCTTCGCGCCGCGCTCGACGTGACGTGAACTGCTCCTCAGCCATTCTCACTCCTGTACAACTCGTATTTCGCGATGTACTGGACGACTCCGTCTGGTACCAGATACCAGACCGGTGCCCCGTCCATCACTCGTTGTCTGCAATCCGTTGACGATATCGCCAGGGCCGGAATCTGGACCAGACTCAGACGATCCACCGGCAGGCCCTCACCGCGAAGTTCATGGCCCGGCCGACTCACTCCGACGAAGTGCGCCAAAGAAAACAGCTCATCCACATTCTTCCACGTCAGAATCTGAGCCAAAGCGTCCGCGCCGGTGATGAAGAACAACTCCGTATCCGGTCCGTAGCTCCGGGACAGGTCGCGCAGAGTGTCGATCGTGTAGGTGGCTCCCGGTCGATCGACGTCGGCCCGGGACACAGTGAAGCGCGGGTTCGAAGCCGTGGCGATCACCGTCATCAGGTACCGGTGTTCGGCACTGGTGACTTCGCCGGCGTCCTTCTGGTAGGGCCGACCGGTCGGGACGAACACCACCTCATCGAGGTCGAAAGTCGACTGGACTTCGCTCGCTGCAACCAGGTGGCCGTGATGAATGGGGTCGAAGGTGCCGCCCATGACACCGACTCTGCGTGTGCGTTCAGCCATATCAGTGGCGGTAGGAGATACCCTTCCACGACCGGGATACGGCCGCCAGCGTCATGAAGATGGCAAAGGTGATGAGACCGAAGAAGATCGGATCCATCGGAAGTTCGTGGTGGACGGCATGCTCCGCGCCCTCGGCAGCGGACGCCAGGATGGCTGCGTTCACGGGTGTTCTCCTTACATCAGGCAGGTGAGGCTTCGTCGGCGCCTCGTCGTGTTCTGTTCTCAGTTTCTCATGAACGATGCCAGAAGACGGCATCGACATGGCCATGGTCGGTCACCGCAGCCCGATTGCACGCGGAACCGCGGCCCGGGGTTCACTCTCTGATCTGCCCGTTGCCCATCATCACCCATTTCGTGGTGGTGAGCTGTTCGAGGCCCATCGGTCCGCGTGCGTGGAGCTTCTGCGTCGAGATGCCGACCTCCGCGCCGAAACCGAGTTCGCCTCCATCGGTGAAGCGGGTCGAGACGTTCACTCCCACTGCGGCGGCATCGATGGCGGTGACGAAGGTCTCGGCATTGTCGAGGTCCTTGGTCACGATCACCTCGGTGTGTCCTGAGGAATAGGCGCGGATGTGCTCGATCGCCTCGTCGATGCCGGAGACCAGTTTGACCGCGAGTTCGAGGCCGAGGTATTCCTTGGCCCAGTCTCGGCGGGAGACCCTCTTGATCTTCATGGTCGAGGGGGCGAGAGCCGCAACATCGGTGTCGGCGTGGACGACGACTCCGGCCGAGTTGAGGCGTTCGAGGATCTTCGGCAGCACTCGTCGGGCGGCTCGCTCATGCACGAGGAGGGTCTCGAGCGAGTTGCAGACACTGGGCCGGTGTGTCTTGGAGTTGAGCACCAGGTCGACCGCGGTCTTCACTGTCGCAGAGGAGTCGACGAACATGTGCACATTGCCGATGCCGGTCTCGATGACCGGGACGATGGATTCCTGAACCACCATGCTGATGAGTTCGGCTCCCCCGCGGGGAATCAGAAGATCGACGTAGTCGCGGGCGTTCATCAGCACGCTGGCTCCCTCGCGCCCGTACTGGTCGATGCCGTTGACGGTGTCCGCGGGCAGTCCGGCCGATTCCACGGCCTTGCGGAGGATCGAGATGATCTCGGCGTTCGACTGTGCGGCGGCGGAACCTCCGCGCAGCACTGAGGCGTTGCCGGACTTCAGCGCCAGGATCGCGATGTCGACGGTGACATTCGGCCGGGCTTCGTAGATGGCTCCGATGACTCCCATCGGCACCCGAGTCTGGGTCAGGCGGATGCCGTTGGGCAGGGTACGTCCGACGACGATGTTGCCGACGGGATCAGCCAGATCGATGACGGTCTCGACGGAGGCGGCGATCGCCTCGATGCGGTCGCCGTCGAGTCGCAGCCGATCGAGCAGCGCGGTGCTCATTCTTGCTTCGGTGCCGGCGGCGATATCGGCATCGTTGGCCTTGACGATGCGCTCGGAATTGGCCCTGAGTGCCTCGGCGATGGCCGTGAGCGCCGCATTCTTCTCTGCCGTCGACGAGGTCGCCAGTCGGCCTGCGGCGGCCTTGGCATTGCGGGCCACCCTGGTGACGCCCCGAACTGTCTTCGGGTGTATCTCGGATACAGCGGTCATGTGCTATCTCCCCCCGCTCACGTGTGTGAGAACGAGATCGTTTCGGTGGATGACTTCTTTACGGTAGTCATTTCCCAGTCGGGTGCCAAGTTCCTCGGTAGTGCAGCCGAACATCGACGGCAGCTCCTCTGCGGAGAAGTTGACCATTCCGCGTGCGATGGCCTCCCCCTCGAGGTTCCTCACTTCGACCGGATCTCCCGCTTCGAAGCCGCCTTCGACGGCTGTCACACCGGCTGCCAGCAGGGAGGTTCCACGGGAGAGCACAGCCGACTCCGCGCCTTTGTCGATGGTCACCGATCCGAATGTCCTGGCCAGGTGACGCAGCCACAGCAGACGGGTGCCCCGACGACGGTGGGTGACGGCGAAGTAGGTGCCGACATGCTCACCTGAGAGAGCGCCGGCGGCGTTCCCTGCCGAGGTCAGCACGGCGGGGATGCCGGAATCGGCGACCATCGTGGCCGCTTCGACCTTCGTCGCCATGCCCCCTGTGCCGGTGCCGGCAGCACCGACTCCGCCGATGGCAATCGCCTCAAGGTCTGCGGCCCCGCCGACCCGATCGATCCGGATCGAGTCGGAGAGCTGCGGAGGTCCCGAGTAGAGGGCGTCGACGTCGGAGAGGAGGACGAGTGCGTCGGCGTGAGCGAGGTGGGCGACCAGAGCGGCCAGGCGATCGTTGTCGCCGAAGCGGATCTCCTCGGTGGCTACGGCGTCGTTCTCGTTGACGATCGGCAGCGTCCCCAAGGCCAACAGCTTGTCGATGGCGCGCTGGGCGTTCTTGTATCGGGTGCGTCGAATCAGATCATCCGCCGAGAGCAGCACCTGGCCGGGGACGAGGTCATAGCGACCCAAGGCTCGCGTGTACGCGGCCATCAGGAGTCCCTGACCGACGCCCGCGGCCGCCTGCTGTGTGGCAAGGTCGCGCGGACGCTTGCGCAGTCCCATCGGTTCGAGGCCGGCCGCGATCGCACCGGAGGAGACGAGGATGACCTCGTGTCCGGCGGCCCGATGCGCGCCGATGACATCGGTCAGTGCGATGAGCTTCGCTTCATCGAGCCCGCCGTCGAGCGTGGTCAGGGACGAGGAGCCGACCTTGACGACGATGCGCCGGGCACCGGCGATGTCCGAGCGCGTCGAGGTCTCATCACCGACGGCCCGACTCACCGCTGATCGGGCTCGGACTCGGACCGGTCGGTCGATGCCGGTCGCGCGCGCTGCGCTCGCTCGGCGAGTCGTTCCTCTTCGAACTCGGCACGGACGGCGGCCTTCGCATCCATCCGCTCGTGATAGGCAGCCTTGCGCTCCTTGCGGGTGGCGCGGGCTTCCTCCTCGAGTCGCAGGTCGCTTCCGCGCGAGCCGAGCAGCTCGGCTCCGCCCACGGTAGTGGGATCCCAGTCGAAGACCACTCCGTCGGCGCCGCCGATGATCACCGTGTCGCCGGGTTTCGCACCGGCTTTGAACAGGGATTCCTCCACACCGATGCGTTCGAGGCGGTCTGCCAGGAATCCGACGGCCTCGTCGTTGCCGAAGTCGGTCTGGCGCACCCAGCGCTGCGGCTTGTCGCCGAGCACGCGGAAGACCGGACCGTCGGCATCGTGTTCGGTGCGGACTTCGAATCCGCGGTCGTCGACCGCCTTGGGACGGATCACCACGCGCTGCGGAATCGCCTCGAGGGCGGTGCGGCGTTCTCGTTCGGCGACGACGAGTTCGGCCATGGCGAAGGACAGCTCCCGCAGTCCGGCATGGCTGACGGCCGAGATCTCGAATACCCGGTAGCCGGCGGCCTCGAGATCGGGACGGACGATGTCCGCGAGATCGCGACCATCGGGGATGTCGACCTTGTTCAGGGCGACGAGCTTGGGCCGTTCGGACAGGGGCAGCAGTCCGCTCCCGTCGTCGAGGTCGACCGCGTAGGCGGCGAGTTCGGATTCGATGACGGAGAGATCGGAGACCGGATCGCGTCCGGGCTCCCATGTCGCCATGTCGATGACGTGGACGAGACCGGCACAGCGTTCGACGTGGCGCAGAAATTCGAGTCCGAGGCCTTTGCCCTCCGAGGCGCCAGGAATCAGACCGGGTACATCGGCGACCGTGAAGCGGGTGTCCCCGGCCTGGACCACACCGAGGTTGGGCGCGAGAGTCGTGAACGGGTAGTCGGCGATCTTGGGCTTCGCCGCCGAAAGTGCGGCAATCAGACTCGACTTGCCGGCAGAGGGATAGCCGACGAGGGCGATGTCCGCGATGGTCTTGAGCTCGAGGACGAGGCTGAGGGTCTCCCCCGGCTCACCCAGGAGCGCGAAGCCGGGCGCCTTGCGTTTGGTCGAGGCCAGGGCTGCATTGCCGAGACCGCCGCGCCCTCCGGCTGCGGCGATGTATTCGGTGCCCGCGCCCACGAGGTCGGCGATGATGTCACCGCTGGTGGTCTTGACGACTGTGCCTTCGGGGACGGCGACGACGAGGTCACCGCCGTCGGCTCCGTCGCGCATGTCTCCCTTGCCGATGCCGCCGCCGTCGGCCCGCAGGTGGGGGCGGTGGTGCAGTGGCAGCAGGGTCGTGGTCTGACTGTCGACGACGAAGATGATGTTTCCGCCGTCTCCGCCGTTGGCGCCGTCGGGCCCGCCGAGCGGTTTGAACTTCTCGCGCCTGATCGAGGCGCACCCGTTTCCGCCGTCGCCTGCGGAGAGATGGACGGTGACGCGGTCTACGAACTCGGTGGCCATAATGTCCTTATATCAGATGAAGGGTGAGTCATGGTGACTCACCCTTCATGATCCCCTGTGCGGGGAGAGATCAATTGCTGTCGAACCGGATCCCGAAGATCAGGCGCCGACGATGTTGACGATCTTGCGACCGTTGCGCTTGCCGAATTCGACGGAACCCGCGGTGAGCGCGAAGAGGGTGTCATCCCCTCCACGGCCGACGTTGGAGCCGGGGTGGAACTTGGTTCCGCGCTGGCGGACGATGATCTCGCCGGCCTTGACGACCTGACCGCCGAAGCGCTTCACGCCGAGGTACTGTGGGTTCGAGTCGCGACCGTTGCGGGTCGAGCTGACTCCCTTTTTGCTTGACATGTGAGAAGTCTCCTCTTACTTGATGTTCGTGATCTTCAGACGGGTGAGGTCCTGGCGGTGGCCCTGACGCTTCTTGTAACCGGTCTTGTTCTTGTATTTCTGGATCACGATCTTCGGACCGCGAAGCTCGTTGACGACCTCGGCGCTGACCGAAACCTTCGACAGTGCGTCGACGTCGGTCGTCACGGTCTCACCGTCGACGAGAAGTACGGCATCGAGTTCGACGCTCTCGCCAGCCTTCGCCTTCATTCGGTTGACTGTGATGATATCGCCGACGCTCACCTTTTCCTGGTGACCTCCGGCGCGGACGATGGCATAGACCATGGTCGAACCCTTTCTGCTTATACACAAACGAACGGCGGTTGGTCCCTTGGCTGCCGCGAATGGATCGTCGCAGGCATCCCATTGAGAGGAATCACCAGCCGTGGTGCGTCATGCGCACCGACGCTCAATTCTAGTCCACGGCAACCCGCTGGGCAAACCGACGTCGCCGTCGCATCGACCCCGCGTCGAGGATGTGAGCCATCTCCCATCGACGGCGCCGATGGTACGGCTCAGGCTTCGCGGGATTCGGCGATCCGCTCGTGGTGATGGATCACCTCGGCGACGATGAAGGCAAGGAACTTCTCTGCGAACTCCGGATCGAGATGAGACTCCTCGGCCAGGCTGCGCAGACGCGCGACCTGCCTGGATTCCCTCGCCTCATCGGCCGGCGCCAGACCGTGATCGGCCTTGAGCTCGCCGACGGTCTCCGTGAGCTTGAATCGCTCTGCGAGCAGGTGGATCAGGGCCGCGTCGATGTTGTCGATGCTGCTGCGCAGCTCCAACAGCCGCTCCTGAGCGCGTGTCTTGTCGTCCTTGTTCTCATTCACACACCCCAGTCTAACGATGCCCGGACATGATCGTGTGCCGCGACCCACGCTGGTCACGGCACACGATCATTCGACTCTCAGGCCGTCATCCGAGCCCGAGTCGGATGGCCCCTCCTGAAGCTCAGGCGTTGTCCGGGACGGGGACGGCGTCCTTGGTCTCGAGATCGTTGAGCGTACCAGCCCGACGATCGGCAAGGTACTTCTTCATCTCCTTCTTGACCACAGGCATGAGCATGTAGAGGCCGAGGATGTTGATGAAGGCGCACATGAACAGGGCGGCATCGGCGAATTCGACGACCTTGGAGAAGCTGGCGATGCAGCCGATGACGACGAAGACGCAGACGAGGGTCCGGAAGGCCGTGATCGTGGGCTTCGACCGACCGAACAGGTAGCTCCATGCACGTTCACCGTAGTAGGCCCAGGTGATGAGCGTGGAGAAGGCGAAGAGTGCGACGGCGATGGCCAAGAGGATCGGGTACCAGGAGGCGACGGTGGAGAAGGCATCCGAAGCCAAGGCGACGCCGCCGATCTCACCTTCGCCGAGGTCCTCGCGGTAGGAGGCCTGGTTGGCGACGATGATCGTCAGTGCGGTCATGGTGCAGACGATCACGGTGTCGATGAAGGGCTCGAGGAGAGCGACGAAGCCCTCGGAGATGGGCCGGCGGGTCTTGACCGCCGAGTGGGCGATGGCCGCCGAGCCGATGCCGGCCTCATTCGAGAAGGCCGAGCGCTGGAAGCCGATGATCATGACACCGACGATGCCGCCTGCGATGCCCTGGGGGTTGAAGGCTCCTGCGAAGATCTCGCCGATCGCGTTCGGGATGTTGGTGAAGTTCATGCCGAGCACGAGAAGGCAGGAGACGACGTAGAAGATCGCCATGCCGGGAACGAGCTTGTCGGTGACCTTCGCGATGGACTTGATCCCGCCGAGGATGACCAGGGCGACGAGTGCCGCGAAGATGATGCCGAAGATGAGGGAGGCGAACGGCCCGGCGAGGAAGCCGTCATCGCCGCCGGTGGCGGTGCGCACCTGAGCGAAGGTCTGATTGGCTTGGAACATGCCGCCGCCGACGACGCCGAAGATGAGGATTGCGACCGCGAAGAGTCCGGTGAGCACTGTCGCCACCGGTTTGGAGAAGCGACGGAAGGCGATCGGCAGGTATTTGAACGGACCGCCGTGGACGACGCCGTTCTCGTCGATCTCACGGTATTTGACTCCGAGGGTGCACTCGACGAACTTCGTGCACATGCCGAGGAGGCCGGCGACGATCATCCAGAAGGTCGCGCCCGGACCGCCGAGTGCGATGGCGACGCCGACACCGGCGATATTGCCGAGTCCGACGGTGCCCGAGAGCGCCGAGGCCAGGGCCTGGAAGTGGGTGACCTCACCGGGGTCGTTCTTGGAGGAGAACTTTCCGCGGATGATCTCGAGCGAGAGCTTGAACCCGCGGGCTTGGATGAAGCCGAAGTAGACGGTGAAGACGAGGGCGGCGAAGATCAGCCAGAAGACGACGAAGGGGAATGAGAGATCCCCGAGGGTGACCGGGAAGAAGATGATGTTCCCGAACCAGGTGGCGATCGGGTCGAACCAGGTGTTGATGGCATCGTCGACGGGCGAGCTGGGAGCATCTGCAGCTAACAGTAAGGTGTTCATGTTGTTCAAAGCTTCCGTAGCTGGGGCGAACTGACAAGCACTCGGAGCACCGGGAACGATTCGGTTACAGAACTGTTACCTGGATCACACATTCGTCCTCACGGTGAGACATCCGTCTCACCTGGTGTCCTAGACTGGTGGCATGTCACAGAACCCCGGTCCCCCGAACAGCAATCAGCCAGGTCCTCCGATCCGGCAGCCCCAACCCGGCCAGAGCGGACCCGGGTACGGTCCGCCCTCAGGGCAGCCGCAGCCTTATGATTCCACCGCCGGTCAGGGGACCCCTCCGGGCGCCCGGTCCCAGGGCGGTCCCCCTCGACAGACCCCGGCCGGGACGGGGCAGCAGGCCAACGCCCCCGGCCTGCACAGAGGTGGGGGCAATGCTCCGGGAGGTGCCCCGCGCATCGTCTCCCCCGAAGGCGAACGAGTCAGAGAGCGCCCGGCCGGCGGCTTCTCGGGATACTTCGCAATCGTCGCCGCAGTCATTCTCCTGCTCATCGCCGTGCTGCTCGGCGCGCTCGGCTTCTTCCTGACCTTCGCTCAGGCGACCCTCGGGGTCATCCTCATGGTCATCGGCATCATCAGCTTCGTGGCCTCGATGTTCCTCTTCAAAGGCTGCACTTCGGTGGCTCCCGGACATGCGGTCGTCCTGCAGCTCTACGGCAAGTACGTCGGCACCGTCCGTCAGTCGGGACTGCGATTCGTCAATCCGCTGTATTCGAAGGATCAGGTCTCCACGCGCATCCGCAACCACGAGACTTCCACGCTGAAGGTCAATGATCTCGACGGCAACCCCATCGAGATCGGAGCCGTTGTCGTCTGGCAGGTCAAGGACACCGCACAGGCCATGTTCGAAGTCGACGACTTCGAGGAGTTCGTCGCCATCCAGGCGGAGACAGCGGTTCGCCACATAGCGAACTCCTATGCCTACGATTCCTCGGATCCGAATCGGATGTCTCTGCGCGACAACGCCGATGAGATCACCTCGAAGCTCTCCAACGAGGTGGCCGCCCGTGTCTCTGCGGCGGGGGTGACGATCATCGAGTCGCGGATCACGCAGCTGGCCTATGCCGCCGAGATCGCCCGCGCGATGCTGCAACGTCAGCAGGCGACTGCGGTCGTCGCCGCCCGGCAGCTCATCGTCGAGGGAGCCGTGGGCATGGTCGAAACGGCCATCGCAGAGATCGAGGGACGCAATATCGTCAACCTCGGCGAAGCCGAACGCAGCGACTTGGTCTCCAACCTGATGATCGTGCTGTGCGGCGACACCGCGGCGCAGCCGACCATCAGCACCACGCGCAACCAGAGTTCGACCGGCTGAGTTCCCCGATCCTGGGCGCTCAGCCGGGCACCCAGCTGCGGAGCGGTCCCAGACCGGTGAATGGCGAGGCGCCCTGCCGATGATCATGGAGATCACCGGCAGGGCGCCTCGCTGTGCGCGTGGGCTCAGCCTCGCACTGCGGTATCAGCTCTCGCCGATGATGACGAACGAGGTCGGCAGCTGCTCCTTCGCCGCGTCATCCTTCGGCTTGGTCTGGGCCGCGGCCGAACGGCGAGGCGCACGCTTGACCGGCTCCGCCTTGGCGACCTTGGTCGCGGTGTCGGCGCCGATCATCAACGGCAGCTCGGCTGCCGGTTCCGACTTCTCGGGTGCCGTCGCGGGCCGAGTCTTCTCTGCGGCGCCTGCTGCTGAGGATTCTGCCTGCTCGTCCGAACGTGCAGACTTCGCACTCGTCGCGGTCCCGTCCTGCTGGGAACCAGTCGACGAGTTGTCTGCGGATTCGGCGGACTGCTCGGAGTCTGCGTTCGACCGGCGGCGCCCGTTACGGGACCGGTTGCGGCCCGAACCGGAGCGACCCGAGCCGCTGCGACCGTCCTTGTCCGAGTCATGCGCATCGCCCGCAGGATCCTGCGGACCCTTGTCGGCGTTCTGCCCGGCCTTTTCGGCGTGCTGCTCGGCGGCATCGTCGGAGTCCTCGTCCTTCTTCAGGGTCGCCTTGGCGATTGCCGCGACCGCCGAGCGGGAGGCATCCGAGGTCACCGAATCCGCAGAGGAGTCGGCTTCGCTGTTCTTGGACTTGCCGTTGGACTCACCACGACGCTTGCGATCGCGACGGCTCTCGTTGTTCGAGCCGTTCGAGGATTTGCCTCCGCGATGGGATTTGGAACCGTCTTCCTCGGATCCCGGAAGCAACAGGCCTCGACCCGAGAGATCGGCGCCGGCGCTGACCATGGATTCGGCCAGACCCGTGCCGATGCGCTTGCGGGTCATCTGCACGAGTCCGAGCGACGTCACCTCGGCGACCTGATGCTTCGTCCGGTCCCGGCCCAAGCACTCGACGAGGCGACGCACGACGAGATCGCGGTTCGATTCGAGCACCATGTCGATGAAGTCGACGACGATGATGCCGCCGATGTCGCGCAGGCGCACCTGGCGGATGACCTCTTCGGCGGCCTCGAGGTTGTTTCGGGTCACGGTCTCTTCGAGGTTGCCGCCGGAACCGGTGAACTTTCCGGTGTTGACGTCGACGACGGTCATCGCCTCTGTGCGGTCGATGACGAGGGAACCGCCCGAGGGCAGACTGACGGTACGCTGCAGCGCCTTCTGAATCTGCTCTTCGATCCGGTAGTGGTCGAAGATGTTCTCTTCTTCGCTGTAGCGGTGGACGCGTTCGAGCAGGTCGGGGGCGACCGCCTCGACATATTCGTGGATGGTGTCCCAGGCCCCGTCGCCGTCGATGACGAGCGAGTTGAAGTCTTCGTTGAACACATCGCGGATGATGCGCACGATCATGTCGGGCTCGCTGTAGAGAAGCTGCGGTGCGAGCACCTTCGTCGACTTCGACTTCTTCTCGATCGTCTCCCACCGCTTGGCCAGGCGCTCGACATCGCGGCTCAGGTCCTTATCGGTCGCGCCTTCTGCAGCGGTGCGCACGATGACGCCGTTGGAGTCGCCGACGAGTTCCTTGAGGAGCTTCTTCAACCGGCTGCGTTCGTTGTCCGGCAGCTTCCGGGAGATTCCAGTCATCGAATTGCCGGGCACGTAGACGAGAAAGCGGCCGGGCAGGGAGATCTGGCTGGTCAGCCGAGCACCCTTGTGACCGACGGGATCCTTGGTCACCTGCACGAGCACGGAGTCCCCCGAGCTCAGAGCGGTCTCGATGCGACGGGCCTTGCCGTCCATTCCGAGTGCGTCCCAGTTGACCTCACCGGCGTAGAGCACCGCGTTGCGGCCCTTGCCGATGTCGATGAACGCGGCCTCCATGCTCGGCAGCACATTCTGGACCTTGCCCAGGTAGACATTGCCGATCAGCGAGGACTGCTGCCGGTTCTCCTTGAGGTAGTGCTCGACGGCGATTCCGTCTTCGACGACGACGAGCTGGGTCTGGTCGCCGCTCTCGCGCACGATCATCGTCCGGTCGACGGACTCGCGCCGCGCCAGGAACTCGGCTTCGGTGATGACGGGGCGTCGACGTCCGGCCTCACGACCTTCCTTGCGACGCTGCCGCTTCGCCTCGAGACGGGTCGATCCCTTCAGCGAGGTGACTTCATCCCGGTCGGTGCTGCGAGACCGGGTCCGGGAACGCGAGCGGCGGCGGCGACGCGATCCGCTGTCGCCGTCATCGTCGTCATCGTCGCCGTCGTCGGAGTCCTCCGTCTGGGACTCGCCGCCGGAGTGGTCATTCCCGGTCTTCGTCTGGTTCTGCTCCGAGTCGCCCTGCTTGGACTTGTTCTCGGAGCGACGGTTCGAGCGTCCGCCGCGACGTGAGCTACGGGACCCTTCGTCGTCATCGTCTGTCTCATCCGTCGACTGCGACGAGTCCTTGGCCTCGGACGACTCGGCCGAATCGGTGGAGTCGTCGCGGTTGCGGGACCGACGGCCCCGTCCGCCTCGGCGACGCCGACGGCCGTTCGAATCATCCTCGGAGTCATCACGATCGTCATCGTCCGAATCATGGGAATCCGAGGTGGTATCCTCGGCGTCATCAGAGCCATCCCAGTCATCGTCGTCATCGTCCTCGACATGCACGACCTGGGCCAGCTCGGCCTGGGGCACCTGGAAGATCAATCCGCCGTCGTGGGGCGCGGGCGGGGTGGCACGAGGTTCCGGAGCCGCCGCCGGCTCGGGCTGCGCGGCGGGTGCGGCGAAGGGATTGCGCGGATCGAAAGTCACGGACGGTGTGGACCGGGTGCGGTCCTCACGGTCATTCGCGGACTGGGCCTGCTGGTCCTCGTCGTCGCTGTCCGAATCGTCGTCCGAGTCATCATCGGAGCTGTCACGGACGAACTGCTCGAATACGAGGCCTCTGTTGGCCACCGCCTCGCGGGCCTTCTTCGGGCCTCCCCGCTTCGGCTGGGGCTCGGGTTCCGGAGCCTCGTCGGCCTCCTCGGCGCTTCCGCCCGTACGCAGCGATTCCGCCGCCTCGGCGATGTGGTCGAGTCTCTGCCTGACGGTGTCATCGACGTCCTCATGGGCGTCGCCGTCGGCATTCACCTTGTGCTGGAGATCAGCGAGGTCGGCGAGAATGCCCTGTGTTGCATCATTTGCTTCGTTGCCGTCGTTCGACGTGTCGTTCATCAGTTCTCCCAGTCCGGAGACTCCGCCCACACCTCGCGGATCTCCGGATCCTTGCATGGTCCGTATCGGACCGAAACCTGTGGATGGCACTTCCGGCTCGCGCTCCGCGCGTAGGCCTTCCGGGCTGCCTCATCTTGGTGTCGACCTGCGAGGTCCTACCCTCGACTCGGTGGAGGCACTTCTCCTGCTCGGTGTGAGAGCAGGTATCCGTATCGCCATTATGTCACACAACTTCGCGCCCGGACCGGATCCCGGCGCTTCGGTGTGGTCCGCATCACTACCCTATCCGGGGAATTCACAGTGATGAGGTTTGCCGCACGTGCCCGCGGCAGGCATCCTTGGAGGGTGAACAGCACACAGACACTCACCGATGACGAGCTCGACGTTCCGGAATCGACCCGATCCTGGGTACTCAGGGGGCTCCCGTTCGGCCTCTTCCTCATCATCGCCTCGATCATCGGCTTCATCGCCTCGTTCGCCTTGGCCGCGGAGAAGTACGAGAAGCTGGAGAATCCGAATGCGGTCCTCTCCTGCGACTTCAACCCGTTCTTCTCGTGCGGTTCGGTGATGGAGCATCCGGAGAGTCAGCTGTTCGGCTTCCCGAACCAGCTGCTCGGCATCGCCGCCTTCGTCTTTCCGCTGCTGATCGGCGTCCTCATCCTCGCCGGCACCAGGCTGCCCGGCTGGGTCCAGATCGGCTTGAATATCGGCCTCGGCCTCGGTGTCGTGCTCGTGATGTTCCTGTTCTACACCTCGATCTACGCCATCGGTGTCGGCTGCCCGTGGTGCATCGTCGTGTGGACCGTGACGATTCCGATGTTCGTGGGAGTCACCGCCCGCAATCTGCTGTCCGGGCACTTCGGTGCCGCCGCGGCGCAGAATCCGATGGTCAAGGTGCTGGCGAAGGAGAACATCGCCGTCTCCGTGCTGTGGCTGCTCATCATCGCCGCGTGCATCCTCACCCAGTTCTGGAGCTTCTTCGCCTCGCTGTTCTGATTCCGGCTCGACGCTGCGAGCTCGACGCTGCGAACTCGGCTCCGTGGCGCTCTGAGCTCGCCTCGGCGCTGATCCGGTCCCGGCGGGGCTCCTTCGGCCCGAGCAGCGAAAAAGCGGGTGCCCCGCCTGTCGGCAGGGCACCCGCTTCACGTCTGATCACCAGTTTCGGGGATCGCCTGGCCGGAGCTGACGATCCGCTTCCTCGGATCAGGCGTTCTCAGGCCTCAGGCCGGGAACCAGATCCCGATCTCCCGTTCGGCCGACTCCACGGAGTCGGAGCCGTGGACGAGGTTCTTCTGGACCTTCTCGCCCCAGTCGCGGCCGAGGTCACCGCGGATGGTGCCCGGTGCCGCAGACGTCGGATCGGTGGCTCCGGCCAGTGACCGGAAGCCCGGAATCACACCCTGTCCGGAGGCGATGATCGAGACGATGGGTCCTTCGGACATGAAGTCGACCAGCGGCTGGTAGAAGGGCTTGCCCTCGTGTTCGGCGTAGTGGGCGGCGAGCTCCTCGGCCGTCGCCGACCGCAGGCTCAGGGCATCGATCGTGTAGCCCTTGGCCTCGATCCGTGCGAGGATCTGACCCACCAGTCCGCGGGCCACCCCGTCGGGCTTGATGAGGATGAGAGTGCGTTCCATTCCGGTCCTTCCGTTGCATGTGTCGACGACTGTTCACAGCTTACCGGGCACGGGTGCCCGGTGATCAATTCGCCGAGGCGGCCTCAGGACCGCTCGGCGACTTCCCTGTCGATGCGCGCCGACCAGTACACGGCCACCGCCCACAGGGCGATGAAGAGCACCGCGACGAAGAACATCGAGTTGAGGACGAAGCCGGAGGCCAGCAGGAGGGCCTGCACGATCCAGCCGAGGATGACTCCGGGGCGCTTCTGGCCGATCCTGCGCGGCAGCATGCCCACCGCCGCGATCGCGAGCACTGCGATGACCGACGCGCCGATGAGCAGCTGCCCGAGGGTCAGCGAGCCGGCGGTCTTGACCGCAAGCCCATAGGCGGTGAGTACCGCGAAGTAGACGACGAAGAGTTCGCAGATGAGGATCGACCCGCACAGCACGGGGTACTTCGACTTCATTCGCTCTCTCCCCTGCCCAGCAGCAGCCGGGCCTCGGCCACCGTGTAGAGGGAACCGGTGACGACGATGCCGGGGCTGTTCGCCTCGGCCGCGTTCGCCAGGTCGATGGCCTTCATCAGGGCGGCGTTGAGATCGGCGGCGAGGATCACCGAGTCCTCGTCCACCCACTCCCGGGCTGCCTCGGCGAGTGTCTCCGCGCTCAGCGCCCGCGGACTCATCGTCTCGCTGATGACGAAGGCGTCGGCGCTGCGGTGGAGCTCTTCGAGCACCCCGTGGATGTCCTTGTCCTCAAGCATCGCCAGCACCATCACGGTGTAGTCGAAGTCGAAGGCCTCGGCGAGGGTGTCGGCGAGCACATGAGCGGCATCGGGGTTGTGTGCCCCGTCGACGACGACGCTCGGGCCGGTGCGCACGAGTTCGGCGCGACCCGGCGAGGTGGTGCGTGAGAGTCCCTCGGCCAGGGTCTCGAGGTCGAGAGGCTTTCCTTCGTCGCCGAGGAACGCCTCGGCCGCGATGATCGCCACCGCCGCGTTGTGGGCCTGATGGATTCCGTGCAGGGGAACGAAGACGTCGGTGTAGACATCGCGCAGTCCCTGCACCGTGACCAGCTGGCCGTCGACGGCGCGTTGGCGATCGAGGAGCCGGAAGTTCCGCTCCTCGGTCAGGGCTGAGACACCCCGGCGCTCCACCTCGGCGTCGAGGACGGTCTGGGCCTCCTCAGCCTGTTCGGCGATGACCGCGACCGGACTCGGTGCCGGACTCGGATCCACGTTGCGGTCGAGGATCCCGGCCTTGGTGCCCGCGATCTCGGCCAAGGTGTCACCGAGGAACTGCTGGTGGTCGAGACCGATCCGGGTGAATACGCACACTTCGGCGTCGGCGACGTTGGTCGAATCCCATTGCCCTCCCATGCCGACCTCGGTGACGACGACATCGACGGGGGCATCGGCGAAGACCGCGAATGCCAGCACTGTCAGGGCTTCGAAGTAGGTCAGAGGGGCCCGGCCCTCGGCGGCGAGCTCGGCATCGACGATCTCGAGGTAGGCGGAGATCTCATCGAAGATCCGCACGAAGGTCTCGACCGCCACGGGCGCCCCGTCGACCGAGATGCGCTCGGTCACCGAATGCAGGTGAGGGCTGGTGAACCGGCCCACCCGCAGATCGTGGGCGGTGACGATCGAGTCGATCATCCGTGCCGTCGAGGTCTTGCCGTTCGTCCCGGTGACCGTGATCACCGGGGCCGCGGTGTGGATGTCGCCGAGGAGCTCGCAGGCTCGCCGGGTCGCATCGAGTCGCAGCTCGACCTGGGTTTCGCCTGCCCGGGCCAACAGCGCGGCGTAGACGCGGGCGAGTTCTCCTCGCGCCGCCTCGTCCGCACCGGCGGACTCGATGATCTCGGGCTCGTCTCCGCTGCGACCGGAGGTGTCCTCGCCGCTCATGCCGGGCTCACGGTCAGCCGAGTGCCCGCAGGCAGCTCCTCGGGAGTGAACACCTGCACAGCCGAGTCATCGATCGCGTCGAATTCGAGGGCGGTCGCCAGGGTCTCACCGGCGATGAGATCTGTGTGCGGACGCAGCGCCGAGGCGACCTCGGAGTCTGCGTCGACTCTCACCGTGATCCTGTCGGAGACATGCAGATCGAGCTGTTTGCGGATGCCCTGGATGGCGCGGACCGCATCGCGGGCCACACCCTCGGCTTCGAGCTCGGGAGTGACCCGGGTGTCGAGGGCGAGGAATCCGGAATCGAGGGCGGCCAGTTCCATGCCGTCCGTGCCGGACTCGGCGACCGAGTCGAGGGTGTACTCCCCTTCGACGAGTTCGATGCCGCCGCTGGTCACGGTGCCGTCGACGACCGACCAGTCCCCCGTCTTCGAGGCCTTGATGACCTGCTGCACCTGCTTGCCAAGCCGGGGTCCGGCTGCGCGGGCATTGACCACGAGGTTCTGTGAGAGCGAGAAGCCGGCCGCCTCCGCCTCGGCGACGTCGAGTACGTCGACGGAGCGGACGTTGAGCTCATCGGCGATGATGTCGGTGAATGCGGCACCGAGCTGCGCGTCGGTGGCCACGGTGAGCTGCGCGAGCGGGAGTCGCACGCGCAGTCGGTTGGCCTTGCGCACCGAGGATGCCGTCGAGCAGATGTCCCGGGTCAGGTCCATGGCTTCCACGAGCTCGGCGTCGGCGGGGAACGCCGCGGCGTCGGGGTAGTCGGCCAAGTGGACGGAACGCTGCCCGGTCAGTCCGCGGTAGATCTCCTCGACCGTGAACGGCAGCAGAGGCGCCGCCACTCGGCAGAAGGCCTCGAGGCAGGTGTAGAACACGTCGAAGGATTCGTGCGTGTCGGCACCGCCGTCCCAGAACCGGCGGCGAGAGCGCCGCACGTACCAGTTGGTGAGCATGTCGAGGTAGCTGCGGACGAGGTCGCAGGCGGCCCAGATGTCCAGGCCCTCCATCGCCTCGGCGAATTCGGTGATGAGGTCGTGCGTCTTCGCCAACAGGTAGCGGTCGAGCACCTGGGTGGAGTCGTAGCGGGTCTGTGCCTGGTACCCGGACTTCTCACCGGCGCTGCCGTCGGCGGTGTTCGAGTAGGTGGCGAAGAACTGCCAGGTGTTCCACAGCGGCAGAACCACCTGGCGCACCCCGTCGCGGATGCCCTGTTCGGTGACGACGAGGTTGCCGCCGCGCAGGATCGACGAGGCCATGAGGAACCAGCGCATCGCATCGGATCCGTCGCGGTTGAAGACCTCGTTGACGTCCGGGTAGTTGCGCAGCGACTTCGACATCTTCTGCCCGTCCGAGCCGAGCACGATCCCGTGGGAGATGCAGTTGGTGAAGGCCGGTCGGTCGAAGATCGCGGTCGCGAGCACGTGCAGCAGGTAGAACCAGCCGCGGGTCTGTCCCACGTATTCGACGATGAAGTCGGCCGGGAAGTGGTTATCGAACCATTCGGAGTTCTCGAACGGGTAGTGGACCTGGGCGTAGCTCATCGAACCCGAGTCGAACCACACGTCGAAGATCTCCGGGATCCGGCGCATCACCGACTGTCCGGTGGGATCATCGGGGTTCGGGCGGGTGAGGTCGTCGACCCACGGCCGGTGGAGGTCGACCTCGCCGGAGTCGTTGCGCGGCAGTCGGCCGAAGTCGGCTTCGATCTCCGCCAGCGAACCGTAGACGTCGGTGCGGGGATACGTCGGGTCGTCGGAGATCCACACCGGGATCGGGGATCCCCAGAAGCGGTTGCGTGAGATGGACCAGTCGCGGGCGTTCTCCAGCCATTTGCCGAACTGTCCGTGTTTGACGTTGTCGGGCACCCAGTTGATCTGCTCGTTGAGTTCGACCATCCGGTCCTTGAACTCGGTGACGCGGACGAACCAGGAGGACACCGCACGGTAGATCAGCGGGTTCCGGCAGCGCCAGCAGTGCGGGTACGAGTGTTCGTAGGATTCGTGGCGGACCAGCAGCGCGGACCGGCCGTCCAGTGGACCGGTGTGGTTGCGCAGGTCCTTGATGATGGCCTTGTTCGCCTCGAAGACCTGCTGGCCGGAATAGTCGGGAACCGTCGAGTCGAAGCGACCCGCGTCGTCGACGGGGCGGGCGGCAGTGATGCCGTAGGAGTCGGTGAGCTCCTTGTCCTCCTCACCGAAGGCCGGCGACTGGTGGACGATGCCGGTACCGTCTTCGACGGTGACGAAGTCGGCGGAGAGGATCGTGTGCATCCGCTGCCCGAACTCGTCCTGGCGGCTCTCGAAGTAGGGGAACGGCGGCTCGTATTCGCGACCGACGAGTTCGCTGCCGTTGAAGCTGCGCAGGATCTCTGGGTTCTCCCCCAGCTCCCGGGCATAGGCGGACAGGCGCGCCTCGGCGAGGATGAGGGTCTTGCCCTGGAGTTCCGCGGCGCCGTCGTCACCGGGGACGACCGCGACGAGCGGGATGTCCGGATTCACGGCCACGGCCTGGTTCGAAGGCACGGTCCAGGGCGTGGTGGTCCAGATCAGGACCCATTCCTCGGCGTCCTTGAGCTTGTAGCCGATCGTCACGGCCGGATCCTGACGCATCTTGTACACGTCGTCGTCCATGCGCAGCTCATGGTTCGACAGCGGGGTCTCGTCCTTCCAGCAGTAGGGCAGAACGCGGTAGCCCTCGTAGACGAGGCCTTTGTCCCACAGCTGCTTGAACGCCCAGATGACGCTTTCCATGTATTCGACGTTGAGCGTCTTGTAGTCATTGTCGAAGTCGACCCAGCGGCCCTGGCGGGTCACGTACTCCTGCCATTCCTGGGTGTAGCGCAGGACAGAGGAGCGGCAGGCGTCGTTGAAGGCGGCCAGACCCATCCGGCCGATCTCGGACTTGTCGGTGATGCCCAGCTGCCGTTCGGCCTCGAGCTCGGCGGGCAGGCCATGGGTGTCCCAGCCGAAGCGTCGGTCGACCTTCTTGCCCCGCATGGTCTGGAAGCGCGGCACGACGTCCTTGACGTAGCCGGTGAGCAGGTGGCCGTAGTGCGGCAGGCCGTTGGCGAAGGGAGGGCCGTCGTAGAAGACGAACTCGTTCTCCCCGTCCTCGCCCGGATCGCGCTGGTCAATCGAGGCCTGGAACGTGTCGTCGTCCTGCCAGTAGCGGAGGACGGCGTCCTCGATCGCGGGAAAGTTCGGCGAGGCGGACAGGCCGAACGCCGAGGTCGACACCTTGGGATACAGAGGCTGGGTCATGAGCGTCCTTTTGGTATACTGCGGTCACTGTCACGAGGACGACATCTCTGCCGCGGTACCACCTCGCTTATCCGCAGCCGCCGTCGGTGAAGACGCACGAGCACGGATCGCTCATAGCCGGATCGATGACGGGTCCAACCGTCCGGTTCTACTGGGATCGTCATCCCGCCGAGGTGGTCCTCGACGGATGAGGAATCTGTTCTTCCGGAAGCTCCCCGGTGATGGCCGGATCATCGCAGTCACAATCGTATACCCGGGCCGAGCTCCCCGACCACTCGGGAAGCTGTTCACAGCCCCTGGTTGCGCGCCACCTTGTGTTGGGCCGCCTGGGCGATGGGGCGGATGACCATGAGATCGACGTTGAAGTGGTGGGGTCTGGTCAGGGTGTAGACCACCGCATCGGCGACGTCTTCGGCCGTGAGGGGATTCTCCACCCCTTCGTAGACCTTGTCCGCGCGCTCCTGACTGCCGCCGACTCGTTTGAGGGTGAACTCGTCGGTGGCGACCATGCCGGGAGCGATCTCGATGACGCGCACGGGTTCGCCTGCCAGTTCGAGACGCAGAGTCGCGGCGATCGAATGAGTGCCGTGCTTGGCGGCGACATAGCCGCCTCCACCCTCATAGGCCTGGTGTCCAGCGGTCGAGGACATCACGGCGATGTCGCCGCGACCGGATTCGATGAGCGCCGGCAGGAAGGCCTTGACGACACGGAGCACGCCGAGGACGTTGACGTCGAACATGTCCCGCCACCCGGCCACCGACGCCTCGGCGACGGTATCGGTGCCGTAGGCGGCTCCGGCATTGGCGACGAGGGAGTGGACGGGGCCGGCGGCGATGACCTCTTCGGCGAAGGAGGCGACGGCCTCGTCATCGGTCATGTCCGCTACGAAGTAGCTGGCTCCGGTCTCCTCGGCGAGGGCCTTGAGTTTGTCCTCCCGGCGGGCCACGGCCACGACGTCCCAGCCCTGCTCGCGCAGCTGTCGTACGGTGGCGGCCCCGATGCCCGAGCTCGCGCCCGTCACCACTGCTCTCAACGTCTCCATCTTCGTACCCCTGTCTTCGATCGGTCTGGGTGCTCTTGAATTCTGATGACCAGTCTACGGATCCTCAGGCGTCCTGTGGATCCGGGTCGGGTGTCGTTCCCGAGGGGCTCTCGGTCGCACCAACAGACTTTCCGGAGGGACCTTGTGTCGGACCAGCCGCCGACCCTGAGGGACTCGGCGTTGCTCGAGCCGACTTCCCGGAAGGTCGGGAGTGCGGGTTGCGTGGGCCGCCCTCGCCGAAGACCGCTCGCACTCCGCGAATCTTCACGGCCACCCAGGTCACCACGGCGCAGACGACGGTGTAGGCGATCGGCATGACGAAGGCGTGGAGGAGCACTCCGGGAACCGTCGTCGGCAGTCCCATCTCGTTGCGGACCGGATAGAGCACGAGTGGGTGGAGCAGAAACACGCCGAAGGAGTAGGGGTAGAACCAGTGGAGGAAGCCGAAACCGGTGCGCATGTGGTGATGCAGCAGCAGGTAGGCCGACAGAGAGGCGACGACCACGCCCGGAGACAGGTACTCATAGGGGAACATCCAGGGCTTCTCCCCCGGACCGAACCCGGCCCACAGTGTGGTCACGCCGACCGAAGCGAGGAAGGTCGCCCACGAGAGGATCACCGCGCGCCTGTTCAGCACGATGTCGCGGAGCACCCAACCGAGGATGTAGAAGCCGGCCATGGGAAGGAAGCGGGTGGCGATGTTGGCTTCCCCGACGTCGAAGATCATCGACACCCACTGGTCGAGCATGCCGATCCCGAGGAAGATCAGGCCGGTGCCCCACTGCAGGCGGCGGGAGCCGTGGACGCTGAGCAGTCGGAAGAACGGAGTCAGCAGCGTCAGACCCGCAAGCACGTAGAGGAAGTAGAGCTGGACGAACGGGGATCCGGTGAGGATGGCGATGCCGGGGTTCCAGTTGTCATCTCCGGGCTGGAGATAATACCGGCGGAAGAGCAGATAGACCGCGGTCCAGAACACCAGCGGGATCCCGATTCGCCACACCCGTTTGCTGAGGAACTTCCGGGGTTTGCTGCCCCGCGCCGGGTCGAGGGCCAGCGCCCCGGAGATCATGATGAACACCGGCACCGACCAGCGGCAGGCGGAGTCCACGGCGTTGGCGACCCACCAGTCAGCGCCCATGGCGGCGAAGTTCTGTTCGACGATTGTGCCCAAGGAGTGGATGGCGACCACGGCCACGATCGCGATCGCCCGTGCCGGGTTCATCCATGCCGTCGAGGTCGGCGGCGGATTCTCTGTCGGAATTCTGTCCAAGGTCGCCATGAGCCAATAATCTCATTACTGCCACTCAACTCGTCTCAAGACGTCTTCAGGTTGTGAGACGGGCCACCACCCGACCGGCTTCCCGACCTCGCCGAGGCAGCTTCATCGAACGGTGTCCGTCCCGGAGACGACCGGTTTGGCCAGAGACGGTCCGGGTGAGAAAATCAGCAGTTATGAACACACCTGCCTTTTCGGACTCGACACACGAGTCAGTGAACCTACCGGACAAACCGGCCCTCGAGGGTCTGCGGGACAAGTGGGACGCCGCATGGAGCGAGTCCGGGGTCTACGACTTCGACGTCGACACCGACCGTGGGCAGGTCTACTCCATCGACACTCCCCCGCCGACGGCCTCGGGATCCCTGCACGTCGGTCACGTGTTCTCCTACACGCAGACGGACATCCTCGCCCGCTACCAGCGCATGCAGGGCAAAAACGTGTTCTACCCCCTCGGCTGGGACGACAACGGTCTGCCCACCGAGCGACGTGTGCAGAACTACTACGGCGTCAGCTGCGACCCCAGCCAGCCCTACGACCCGAGCTTCGAACCGCCGGCCAAGCCGGCGAAGAATTCGCGGGACTTCGTGAAGATCTCCCGCCAGAACTTCATCGAACTCTGTGAGAAGCTCTCGGCCGAGGACGAGCAGATCTTCGAGGATCTCTTCCGCTCCACCGGCCTGTCCGTGGACTGGAAGTACACCTACCGCACGATCGACGACACTTCCCGATCGGTCAGCCAGCGCGCCTTCCTCACGGACCTGTCCAACGGCCACGCCTACTCGCAGGACGCACCGACGATGTGGGACGTGACCTTCGGAACGGCTGTGGCGCAGGCGGAGCTGGAGGACCGCGAGAAGGACGGCGCCTACCACAAGGTGAAGTTCTTCCCGGAGGGAGCTGACGGACTGGCCGACACCTCGGCGGACCCGATCGTCATCCTCACCTCCCGGCCCGAGCTGATCCCGGCCGTCGTCGCTCTCGTCGCCCACCCGGAGGACGAGCGCTACATTCCGTTCTTCGGCACGAACGTCGTCTCCCCGCTCTTCGGGGTCAGCGTCGAAGTCCGTGCCCATGAGCTCGCGAAGTCCGACAAGGGCACCGGCATCGCCATGGTCTGCACCTTCGGCGACCTCACCGACGTCACCTGGTGGCGAGAGCTTGATCTGCCGACCCGCGCGGTGATCAACCGGGGCGGACGCCTGAATCTTGACGTTCCGGAGTGGATCGCGGCGTCCCCGAAGCCGGACGCGGTCGCCAACTACGAGAAGCTGGCCGGGAAGACGACGTTCTCTGCCCGCAAGGACATCGCCGAGATGCTCGTCGAATCCGGTGACCTGATCGGTGAGATCGAAGCGATCACCCACCCGGTGCCCTTCTATGAGAAGGGCGACAAGCCGCTCGAGGTCGTCACCAGCCGCCAGTGGTACATCCGCAACGGAGGACGCTCCGCGCAGCTGCGAGATGAGCTCATCGCCCGCGGCCGCGAGATCGAATGGCACCCGAGCTTCATGCGTTCCCGTTACGAGAACTGGGTCGAGAATCTCAATGGTGACTGGCTGGTGTCCCGACAGCGCTACTTCGGTGTGCCGATTCCGCTGTGGTACCGCCTCGACGCCGAGGGACAGCCGGACTACGAGAATCCGATCGTGCCCGAGTCCCTGCCGGTCGACCCCGTCGCCGAGGTGCCTGCCGGGTTCACCGCCGAGCAGCGCGACGTCCCCGGCGGCTTCAGCGCCGACCCCGATGTGCTCGACACCTGGGCGACCTCATCGCTGACCCCGCAGCTGCTCAGCGGCTGGAGCCGGGACGACGATCTCTTCTCCAAGGTCTTTCCCTTCGATCTGCGCCCGCAGGGCCACGACATCATCCGGACCTGGCTGTTCTCCTCCGTCGTGCGTGCGAATTCGCTCAACGACGTCGCACCGTGGAAGCACGCCGGACTCTCCGGGTGGATCCTCGATCCCGACCGGAAGAAGATGTCGAAGTCGAAGGGCAACGTCGTCGTGCCCTCGGACATCCTCGCCGAGCCGAAGCCCGGGTACGGTCCCGATGCCGTCCGCTATTGGGCGGCCAGCGCCAGGCTCGGTGCCGACACGGCCTACGATGTGACCCAGATGCAGATCGGCCGTCGCCTCGCGATGAAGCTGCTCAACGCCTCCAAGTTCGCCCTGGCGCAGGGTGTGCACGCGGGACTCATCGGTCAGCTCGGCGCCGTCACCCATGAGCTCGATCGGGCGCTGCTGGCCAAGCTCGCCGAGGTGGTCGAGTCCGCGTCCGCGCATATGGCCGACTACGACTACGCCCATACGCTGCGGGTCAGCGAGAGCTTCTTCTGGGAATTCACCGACGACTACGTGGAGCTGGTCAAGGACCGGTCCTATGGAGCCGCCGGCGAGTCGGAGCAGCTCTCGGCTCACGTCACTCTGGCCACGGCCCTGGACGTCCTGCTGCGCCTGTTCGCTCCCATCATGCCCTTCGTCACCGAAGAGGTCTGGTCCTGGTGGCGGACCGGCTCCGTGCATCGGTCGCCCTGGCCGGGAGATGAGCAGCTGGCAGACCCGGCATCCGCGGTCGATCCGACACTGCTGGCCTCCGTGGCCGCGGTGCTGACCGAGATCCGTCGCACCAAGACGGAGGCGAAGGTCTCCCAGAAGACTCAGGTGCGCAGTCTCACGATTGCGGCCCCGGCCGCGGTCGTGGCCGCAATCGGGGCCGCTCACGGTGACCTGGTCGCCGCCGGACGAATCGAGAATCTCGTCGCCGAGGAGTCCGGAGACGAGATCGCGATCACCGCGGTCGACTTCGTGCCTCAGGACTGAGGCCCCCGGGCGGTGACCGCCCGACCACAGCACACAGCACCCGCCGGGTGTGCGAGCATACGAGCTCGCACACCCGGCGTTGCTGTTCCAAGATGAACACACCAAATCAGGGCCGTCCCGCCCATCGAGCGCTTACGATTGTCTCGACAGCCGAAGAAGTACAGGACTTCTTCTCGCATGAAAGGCTTTTGAACCATGAGAAGCGAACTCTTTTCGAAGCGCAACGCCGAAGTCCAGAATCAGGAACGCTGGACACTGCAGTCGGACAAGATGCTGCGCACGGTCATCACCCCCAACGCTCCGATGATCGCCACGAAGGGCGCAATGGTCGCCTACCAGGGTGACGTGAAATTCGCCCACCAGGGTTCGAAGTCGATGGGCCAGTTCATGAAGAAGGCGGCCACCGGTGAGGGCGGCAACGTCATGCGCGTCGAAGGCCACGGTGAGGTGTTCTTCGCCCGGGAGGCCTCGAACATCTTCATGATGGCCCTTGAGGGCCCGCAGGACGCGCTGACTGTCAACACCGCGAACCTGCTCGCCTTCGACGATGCCCTGAACTGGGAGATCAGGCGCATCAAGGGCGGTGTCGGGGCGATGGTCAGCGGTTCGGGCCTGTTCAACCTCGAACTCGCCGGCCAGGGAACCGCCGCGATCTGCTGCAAGGGAGCGCCGATGGTCCTCGACTGCTCACAGCAGCCGACCTTCGTCGACCCGCAGGCAGCGGTCTGCTGGTCATCGGCACTGGCGCCGCAGATCAAGACCGATGTCAGCGTCGGCACCTTCTTCGGTCGCGGATCCGGCGAGTCGGTGCAGCTGGCATTCCACGGCCCGGGCTTCGTCGTGGTCCAGCCCGCTGAGAACGCCGTCTACTCGGCCGCCCAGGGCTGAGCGAGCCACAAGCTCTCCGAAACGACGCCGGAGCGCCCAGTCACCTGCACACGCTGAGGTGACCGGGCGCTCCCGTCAGTTCTCGAGGGCCACTGTCTGCTCGGGTCCCTCGCCGCGTTCGACGCGGTACTTCCGGAATGCGGGGAACACCACGGCGCAGACGAGCACGAGGACGATCACGGCGATGCCGCCTCCCGCCGAGGCTGCAGTGGTGCCGGTGAGTTCGGCGACGGAGCCGTGGAGGATGTCAGCCAGCCGCGGGCCTCCGGCGACGACGACGATGAAGACCCCCTGCATCCGACCCCGCATATCGTCGGTGGCCGCCTCCTGCAGCATCGTCGATCGGAATGCGGAGGAGATGATGTCCGCTCCCCCGCCCAGCGCCAAACCGAACAGCGCTATGATGAGGGCGGCGAGCCAGAATCCCCTCGCGAATTCGAGGGAGATGCCGAACAGCGTCATCGCCGCTCCCCACACGATGATGGCGACGATGACAGCCAGCCCCTGACGCTGGACCTTCGAGACCCACCCGGAGAAGATGCCCGCCAGGGCACTGCCCCCGGCCAGTGCCGCGAAGAGCAGGGAGAAGACGATGCCGCCTGCGGGCGGACCGTCGAAGGTCTCGACGGCGATCTGCGGAAACAGAGCCCGGGGCATTCCGAAGACCATAGCGATGACGTCGACGAGCAGCGAGACCATGACCACGGTGTTCGTTCCCAAGTAGCGGAAGCCGTCGATGACTCCCTTGATCCCGGAACGGGTGTGTGACTGTTTCTGCGGAATCAGCGGGGGCAGCCGGAGCACCGCGTAGAGCGTGGCCGCCAGGAACACGGCGTCGATGACATAGAGCAGCTGGTATCCGAACACCGGAATGAGGGCTCCGCCGATGACAGGGCCGATGACAGCGCCGAGGGTGGCCACGGTCATGTTCAGCGAGTTCGCCGCCGGCAGCAGGGCCAAGGGAACGATGGTGGGCAGAAGAGCGCCCCTGGCCGGCTGGTTGAGACCGAAGAAGGCCTGCTGCATGGCGAAGACGCTCAGCAGCAGCCACACGTTCTCGACGCCGAGGACAGCGATGAGCGCGAGGAGCGCACTCGTCACGATGAGTCCGAGAGTGGAGATGATGAGGAGAGTGCGTCGGTTGATGACATCGGCCAGCGACCCGCCCCAGAGTCCGAAGACGATGAGCGGCACGAGACCGAACGCCCCGGCCAGGCCGACGTAGCCGGAGGACCCGGTGATGTGGAAGATCTGCGCCGGGATCGCCACAACCGTCATCTGCGCGCCGATGACGGTGACGATGTTGGCCAGCCACAGCCGCCGGAAGTCGGCGTAGCGGAGCGGACGG
Source organism: Brevibacterium sp. CCUG 69071 (assembly GCF_021023135.1). Taxonomy (GTDB): domain Bacteria; phylum Actinomycetota; class Actinomycetes; order Actinomycetales; family Brevibacteriaceae; genus Brevibacterium. The sequence continues at coordinate 504,352 of NZ_PGFV01000001.1, read as the reverse complement.
GTGTCGGCGAAGAGCCTCATCTACGGTGAGGGCTCAAGCTGATTTCTTGTTCGTCCGGGACTGGGTGCGGGGAACGAGGGTCGGGGCGACATTGCTGTCGACGACGTCCTTGGTCACGACCACCTCGGCGATGTCCTCACGCGACGGCACATCGAACATCACCGGCTGGAGCACTTCTTCCATGATCGAGCGCAGACCGCGAGCTCCGGTGCCGCGCAGTAGCGCGAGATCGGAGATGGCCTCGAGCGCCTCGGTCTCGAAGGTCAGTGAGACGTTGTCGAACTCGAACATCCGCTGGTACTGCTTGACCAGCGCATTCTTCGGTTCGGTGAGGATCGACATGAGGGCGGCCCGGTCGAGGGTCGAGACCGTGGCGAGTACGGGCAGACGCCCGATGAACTCGGGGATCAGACCGAACTTGAGCAGATCCTCAGGCAGGATGTCCGCGTAGAGATCCTCTTCGTCGTTCTTCGACTGCAGCAGGGCACCGAAGCCGATGCCGTGCTTGCCCTTGCGTCCGGCGACGATCTCCTCCATCCCGGCGAAGGCGCCGGCGACGATGAACAGCACATTCGTGGTGTCGATCTGCAGGAAGTCCTGGTGGGGATGCTTGCGACCGCCCTGCGGGGGAACCGAGGCCTGCGTGCCCTCGAGGATCTTCAGCAGCGCCTGCTGAACGCCCTCACCGGAGACGTCGCGAGTGATCGAGGGGTTCTCGGACTTGCGGGCGATCTTGTCGATCTCGTCGATGTAGATGATGCCGTGTTCGGCGCGCTGGATATCGAAGTCGGCGGCCTGGATGAGTTTGAGGAGGATGTTCTCGACATCTTCGCCGACATAGCCGGCTTCCGTCAGCGCGGTGGCGTCGGCGACAGCGAAGGGAACGTTGAGCCGCTTCGCCAGCGACTGGGCCAAATAGGTCTTGCCGGACCCTGTCGGTCCGACGAGAAGGATGTTCGACTTCGCGATCTCGACCTCGGAGTCTTCGACGCCCAGCGTCTTCGTGTCCTCGCTGCTCTGCAGTGAGCGGATGCGCTTGTAGTGGTTGTACACGGCGACCGAGAGCGCCTTCTTCGCGGGCTCCTGCCCGACGACGTATTCCTGGAGGAAGTCGAAGATCTCACGCGGCTTCGGCAGTTCGAGTTCGGCGTGATCCGGGCTCGTCTCGCTGAGCTCCTCTTCGATGATCTCGTTGCACAGACCGATGCATTCATCGCAGATGTACACCCCGGGTCCGGCGATGAGTTTCCGAACCTGCTTCTGTGATTTGCCACAGAAGTTGCATTTGAGCAGGTCTGCTCCGTCCGCACTGCGAGCCACTGTCACAACCTTTCGCCAGGGCGCTTGGCCCCAACTCTACCGCTCGTGTTTCCTGTACCTCAATAGCTTCCCATACGTCGCTGACACGAGCCTCCAGCGACGTCATTCGGTGTGTCGTATCCCCGACAGCGTTTCGGGTCCGGACGGCTTGGCACCGTCCGGGCCCGAAACGCTGGTGCGGAGATCATCGAGGGATGATCAGTTGGCTTCCTTGCGTGAGGACAGGACCTGGTCGACGAGACCGTAGTCCTTGGCCTGCTCGGCGGTGAGGAAGAGATCGCGCTCGATGTCGTTCGAGACCTGTTCGGGGGTCTTGTTCGAGTGCTTCGACAAGGTGCCCTCGAGCCACTCGCGCATGCGCAGCACCTCGGCGGCCTGGATCTCGATGTCCGAGGCCTGACCCTGTCCCTGGCCCTCCATGGCGGGCTGGTGGATGAGCACGCGGGCATTCGGCAGAGCCAGACGCTTGCCGGGGCTGCCGGCAGACAGCAGCACGGCCGCGGCCGAGGCGGCCTGTCCGAGGCAGACGGTCTGGATCTCCGGCTTGATGTACTGCATCGTGTCGTAGATCGCGGTCATCGCGGTGAACGAACCACCGGGCGAGTTGATGTAGAGCGTGATGTCGCGGTCCGGGTCCTGCGATTCCAGGACGAGCAGCTGGGCCATGACATCGTCAGCGGAGGTGTCGTCGACCTGCGCTCCGAGGAAGATCACACGATCGTCGAAGAGCTTCGTGTAGGGATCCTGGCGCTTGAAGCCGTACGGGGTCCGCTCTTCGAACTGCGGCATGACGTAGCGGGACTGCGGCATGTTTCCGGCGGTGGAGCCTGGCATAAAGTTCATTGAATTCATTCTTCCTTCACTCCCGCTCAGTTGTTCTCGACGTCCGAGGCACGGGTGATCATCTTGTCGATGAAGCCGTACTCGAGGGCCTGCTCAGCGGTGAACCAGTGGTCGCGGTCGTTGTCCTTGAGGATCTGCTCGAGCGACTTTCCGGTCTGCTGAGCGGTCAGCTCGGCCATCTGCTTCTTCATGTTGAGGATCAGCTCGGCCTGGATCTTGATGTCGGTGGCGGTGCCGCCGATTCCGCCGAGAGGCTGGTGCATGAGGATGCGGGCGTGCGGGGTCGCATAGCGCTTGCCGGGGGCACCGGAGGAGAGCAGGAACTGCCCCATCGATGCCGCCATGCCCATGGCCACGGTGGACACGTCGGGCTTGATGTACTGCATGGTGTCGTAGATCGCCATGCCGGCGGTGACCGAGCCGCCCGGAGAGTTGATGTAGAGCGAGATGTCCGAATCGGGATCCTCGGCGGCCAGCAGCATCATCTGGGCGCAGATGGCGTTGGCGTTGTCGTCGCGCACTTCTGAGCCGAGCCAGATGATGCGTTCTTTGAGCAGACGATTGAAGATATGGTCGTCCAGACCCATTCCCCCACCGGCGTCAAGGCCGACGGGAGAGGTCATGTCGTGTGCGCTCACGTTTCACTCCTGTTGTCTGTTGATGGCTTGATATGGACTCTAACTGCTCGCCCCACGGTTTTAGTCCGGCGCGGCCCCCATGTTCGCCATCAGCGTGATCGGAGGGCGAATCCGTCCAGCTGGCAGGACCTCACACGGGAATTCCACGGGCCGCCAGGACATGTGCGACCCGGGCACGCGCGGACACGGTGGCCAGGTTCGCACCGGGTAGGTCGTTACCGGGCAGGTTCCCGCAGACAGAAAATGACGGTGGGCACGGAGATCTCCGTGCCCACCGTCAGATTCGGGGTCCGCCGAGGCGGTCGTCCCTCAGTTCTCTTCGTCGCCGTCCGGCGCGGTCGCCTCGGCGGCGTCCGCAGCGGAGTCCGTCTCAGCGGACTCGGCGGCGACTGCCTCGGCGTCATCGGCCTCGTCCTCGGCGGGCGAGGTGAAGGCCTCCATGTCGACGACGTTGCCCGCGGTGTCCTTGACCGTGGCGCCGGCAAGCGCCGCTGCCAGAGCCTTGCGGCGCGAGACCTCACCGACCAGGGCGTTGACCTGACCGGAGCTGTCGAGCATCTGGGCGAACTCGTTCGGGTTCATTCCGTACTGCTGCGAGGCGGAGATCAGGTACTCGATGAGTTCGGGCTGGCTGACTTCGACCTGCTCGGCCTCGGCGATGGCATCGAGGATGAACTGCGTGCGCAGGTTGCGCTCGGTCTCCTCGGTGACCTCGGTGCGGTGCTCATCGTCGTCGAGGCGGTTCTCCGACTCGAGGTGACGTTCGACCTCTTCGCTGACGACCTTGGCCGGCACGGGAACCTCGAGGGTCTCGATGAGGTGCTCGAGGACCTTGTCGCGGGCCTGGACGCCCTGGTCGGTCTCCTTCTGCTTCGCGGCCTGCTCGCGCAGGTCATCGCGGAGTTCGGCGATGGTGTCGAACTCGCTGGCCAGCTGAGCGAAGTCATCGTCGGCCTCGGGCAGTTCGCGTTCTTTGACCGCCGAGAGCGTGATCGAGACGTTGCCGGTCTCACCTGCGTGCTCGCCGCCGGCGAAGGTGGTCTCGAAGGTCGTGGTCTCTCCTGCGGAGAGTCCGTCGAGAGCCTCGTCCATGCCTTCGAGCATGGTTCCGGCGCCGACCTGGTAGGAGATGTCGGAGGCGGTGTCGATCTCTTCGCCGTCGATGGTCGCAACCAGGTCGAGGGTGACGAAGTCGTCGGTCGCCGCGGGGCGATCGACCGAGGTCAGGGTTCCGAAGCGGGTGCGCAGCTGCTCGAGTTCGGCATCGACGTCGGCATCGGTGACTTCGATGGGATCGACCTCGACGGAGATCGAATCGAAGGCGGGCAGTTCGATCTCGGGGCGCACGTCGACCTCGACGGTGAAGGTGAGGTCGCCGTCTTCGGTTCCGTCGAGTCCGGGAACCTCGGAGATCTCGACCTCGGGCTGCCCCATGGGCTTGAGATCGTTGGCTTCGACGGCATCGCGGTAGAAGCCGTCGAGGCCGTTGTTGATGGCTTCCTGGATCACTGCAGGACGGCCGATGCGCTGGTCGATGATGCGCGTGGGCACCTTCCCCTTGCGGAAGCCGGGAACGGTGACCTGAGCACCGATCGTCTTATATGCCTCGTCGACGCTCGGTTTGAGTTCGGCGTATGGGACTTCCACGCTGATCTTGACCCGCGTGGGGTCGAGTTGCTCGACGGAGCTATTCACAGTGGGACCTTTCAAGTTCGACAGTCATGCAAATTCGGTCATTCGGCGACCTGGACGGTCAGCTCGTGACCGAAGGGGAGCGAAAGTCCGCGACATGTTCGCGTACGTCCGCAAGACGCAGTCACCCATATTACGCGAAACACCGGGCAAAACACGAAACCGCTCAGGTGCCGCCGTAGAGCTCGTCGAGGCAGATGACGACGTTCGAGGCCGTCCAGGACAGCGGAGCGACGGAGACCGGGACGCCGTCCTCACTCACCTTCTCCGGCAGGGACCCCGGGCCCGTGCGATGCGCGCTCAGCCAGTCGAGCATCTCCTCGGCGGTCTCGGTGGCGCCGAGGCGGGCGTAGCCCAGTGCCATGAGTGAGGTCGACGGCGTCCAGCTCGAACGATCGAGGATCCAGCCGTGGCCGGGTCGGATGCCGCCCGCAGGCTGCCCGAGGAGCCGCCTGGCCCGATCAAGATCGGCGATGCCCAGAGCGAGATCGGCGCTGGCACCTTGGCCGTGCGCCCGGCGACCCGCTACGAGGCCGGCCGCCGGGAGATAGGAGAGAGCGGAATCGAGTCCGCCCGAACTGGGATAGCGCTGCAATCCGTTCGCGGTGAAGGTCCGCGCAAAGGTCGCACGGAAGCCGGCGGCCGCCTCCTCGAGACCGGCGACTCCCCCGGCGCTGCCCGCGAAGATCTGCGGAGAGGACTCCGCCAGCTCGAGCAGCGATTGGAGGCCGATCAGGGTGGGCCCGGCGATCCCGAGGGTCACCCTCGATTCGGCGACCTCCCAGTAGTCCGGGGACACCGGGGGAAGTCGGGTGCCGTGGGAGGTGTGCGAGATCAGACGGGAGCTCGACCGGCGGAGCATAGGCGCCATGTCCCCGTGGTTCACGGGACGGCCGTTTCGTGCGGCCGAGTCCGCCACCTCGGCGACGGCCCAGAGCAGGAGTCCTATCGCGTCGGACTGCGCGGCTCGATCATCTGGGACCCCTCCGGTCTCCGGCAGGTAGCGCGCGGCGAACGACCCTTCGGCGTCCTGCAGCGACTGCAGGTGGAGAAGATGACTCCAAGCCAGGTCGATCGCGCCGACCCGGGCCAGCGCGATCGCGGAGAATGCGGTGTCGCGAGGCCAGATGCACCGCCACGGCCCCGTCCAGCTGGCCACGGTGCCGGGGAGGGAATCCGAGAGGACCCAGAGATCGAGCAGCGCCGAGGTGGCCAACTCACGTCGATGCGTCGGCAGCGACTCCAGCCACGGCCGACTGCGATCGAGGAATTCCTGCTGCCTCCGGTCCGGACCGGTGCCTGAGAGTTCGGGCATGACTCGGGACCCGGCCGGGAGGCGTGCGGCCGCTTCGGCGTCGATGCCCGTGCGCCCCGTCGCGGAGGTGTACGCCACGGTGACCGATCTGCTCGGGTCATCGCGACCGACGGATCGGAGCAGTTCGGTGCCTCGGGAGGCGGCGAATCCTGCGCCGAGCAGACCCGCGCCCGACAGCGCACCGGCGATCACCCTGCGGCGGGAGAGCGCTCGGCGGGGCGGCCGTGGTCGAGGTTCGGGAGGCATCGGGATCTTTGCGTCAGGCGGATCGGGGTTGAGCGGAATCCTACCCCAGAGGCTCGGTCCCACCTCCAGGTCCGGCCTCACGTCCGGCGGACCATCGCGGGAATGAAAAATGTCGCCGCTGTGACCAGCGGCGACATCGTGGAGGGGATGACGGGAATCGAACCCGCACCATCAGTTTGGAAGACTGAGGCTCTACCATTGAGCTACATCCCCGTGTTGCTTGATCGACTATAGTCGACGATCTCGCCGTCGGCCAAATCGGCACTTCGTGAGCTGTGCCACAACCCGCAGATGCGGCCCGAGCCGCAGTCGAACCGACATATGTGTGAGCTGCATCCCATCGGCGCCGGGATGCGTCCACAAGGTGCGCCCGGGCCGCGGCCTATGGTTAGATAGTCCTGGTCGCGGGATGTGGCGCAGCTTGGTAGCGCATCTGTTTTGGGAACAGAGGGTCGCAGGTTCAAATCCTGTCATCCCGACCAACGAGGGGGTACCACCCGCTCGCGGGAATGTCTCACGTCATCGTTCACTCGACGGCGTGGGACATTCTTCGTTTCTGCCCGCACGGGTGACAACGACCACCTCCGGGCCGCCACATCCGCTCGGTCCACAGTTCCGTTCCGCTCGGTCCACAGTTCCGTTGAAAACATCGTCGCGCGAGACGTTGTTTTCAACGGAACTGTGGACCGACACCGGCGAAGTGCACCGACACCGGCGAAGTCAGCGAAGTCCGGCGAAATCCCCCGCGGCTCACTCAGCCGACCTTCCGAAACAGGTCTCAGGAACAACCTCCCGGAACAGCACTCCGGTCGACCGGTCCGCCGCCGGGCGGGACTCAGCGGGAGAAGTCGATGATCTGACGCACCACGCGCCCTTCGGAGAGCGCGTCGAAGGCGGAATTGAGGTCCTCGAGTCCGATGGTGTCAGAGATCAGCTCTTTGACGGGCAGCTTTCCCTGACGCCACAGATCCGCGTAGACGGGAATGTCCCGGCTCGGCACTGCCGAGCCCAGGTAGGAGCCGACCACGGTCCGCGCCTCAGCCGTCAGCGTCACCGGGGTGATCTGCGAGACCGCGTCCGGAGCCGGAAGTCCGACCGTCACAGTCGTCCCGCCGACCGCAGTCGCCGAGAACGCAGTCTCGAAGGCGCGCGCGTGACCGACGCATTCGATCACGATCGGCGCCTTCCGGTCACCGAGCTGCTCGGGGGTGTAGACCTCGACGGCGCCGAGTTCCTTGGCCCGAACGAGCTTCTCGGGATTCGCGTCGACACCGATCACACCGGCGGTCTCGATCGAGAGCGCAGTGATCAGTGCGGCGGTGCCGACACCACCGAGACCGACGATCATCACCTCGTCCTCTGGTCCCGGAGCACCGGCGTTGAGCACCGCTCCCCCGCCGGTGAGCACGGCGCAGCCGAGCACGGCGGCGATCGGTGCCGGAACGTCATCGGCCACCGGCACCACAGACGCCCGGTTGACCACGGCATGGGTGGCGAACACGGACGCGCCGAGGTGGTGGAGCACCTCGGCGCCGGTGTCATCGTGGAGCCGCACCCGGTGACCGTCGAAGGGCAGAGTCCCGGCACCATTTGTGGCACTGCCCGGAGTGCACGGCAGCTTGCCGTCGGTGCGGCAGTTCGCGCACTCCCCGCACCGAGGCAGGAACACCGTGACCACCTGCTGACCGATCTCGAGATCGTCGACGCCCTCGCCGAGCTGCTCGACGGTGCCCGCTCCTTCGTGCCCGAGCAGCATCGGCAGCGGGCGGGGGCGGTTGCCGTCGACGACGGAGAGATCGGAATGGCAGACCCCGGCGGCACTCATCCGGATGAGCACCTCGCCGGGACCCGGCGCATCGAGTTCGAGCTCCTCGACGGTCATCGGCTGCGAGTCCGCGAAGGGACGCGGCCGTTCCATCTCCCGCAGCACGGCGCCCCGTATCCTCACGAGCGCACTCCCCCGTGCGCAGTCTCCCTGCCGCGGTGGTCACGCGAGGTCACAGCGCGTCCTGGCCCTTGACCTCGTAGTCGGCCATGATGGCGATGCGCCGCTGATGGCGATCGTCTCCGGAGAAGGGCTCGGCCAGGAAGGCATCGACGATGTCGACGGCCTCGGACTCGGAGTGCTGCCGAGCACCGACGGCCACCACCTGGGCGTTGTTGTGCTCGCGTGCGAGCTTGGCGATCTCCGGGTTCCAGGCCAGGGCCGTCCTGATGCCCCTGACCTTGTTCGCCGCCATCTGCTCGCCGTTGCCGGATCCGCCGATGACGACGCCGAGCGCCTCGACGCCTGCCGCCTGGTCATCGATAACGCCCTGAGCGGCCGCGATGCAGAACGCCGGGTAGTCGTCGAGGGCGTCGTATTCGAGGGCGCCGTGGTCGACGACCTCGTGCCCGGCTTCCCCGAGGTGAGCCTTGAGGACCTCTTTGAATGCGAAGCCGGCGTGGTCGGTTCCGAGATGAACCTTCATGTGTGGGTGCCTTTCAGCGATCCGTGAGACGGATCTGTCGTGGAGCGGTGGGTCGGCCGCGATGCGGCCGGTGGGCCGGAGCGGTCAGTCGAAGACCGGTCCCTGGTCGCGCGTGCGCTTGAGCTCGAAGAAGCCCGGCGTCGAGGCGACCGCGAGGACACCATCGAACAGGCGTCCTGCGTCCTCGCCCTTCGGAGCCGGGGTGACGACCGGACCGAAGAAGGCGGTCCCGGCAACCCGGCAGATCGGGGTTCCGACATCGTCGCCGACGAGTGCCAGACCTTCGTCGTGGGAGGCCTGCAGAGCCGCATCGTAGTCCTCGGTCTCGCCGTACTTCTGCAGCTCGGCGGGCAGCCCCACCTCGGCGAGGGCCTCGGAGACGGCCTTCTCGAAGTCCTGCTCCCCACCCGGGTGGATGCGGGTGCCGATCGCCGTGTACAGCGGTTCGGCGACTTCCTCGCCGTGCTCGGCGATGGCGGCCGTGACCACACGCATCGGGGCCAACGCCCGGTTCATCAGCGCACGGTAGTCCTCGGGGATGTCCCGGTCACGGTTGAGGAAATTGAGGCTCATGGGGTGGAACTTCACCTCGATGTCGCGCACCTTGGCGACCTCGAGCCCCCAACGGGAGGTCATCCAGGCCCAGGGGCAGGCCGTGTCGAACCACAGGTCAAGTGTTTCCTTGCTCAATCTGACTCCTCTGTTGACGGGGTGCGGGTGATGGCGAACCGCCCGCGCTGTCCGAGGCCAATCTACCAAGGCATGTCCGTGCGGGAAACGTGCCCGTTCGACGATGAGACGAAGGACCCGACAAGTTCCCTGCACGTTCATGAAACAATGGCCGAGTACACCCGGTTCCGAAGCGGAGGTCACCCCACAGTGCCCCAATACAACCTCACCCGCGACGAAGCACGCCGACGGTCGTCCCTGGTCGATGTGCAGAGCTACGAGAACACGCTGATCCTCACGGGAGAGGGTGAGAGTTTCCGGGTCCGCTCGCGAATCCGCTTCACCGCTGTGCCCGAGTCGACGACGTTCATCGATGCCATCACCGCGAGCGTCGAGCGCATCCGACTCAACGGACTCGACATCGAACCCGCCGAGGTGGTCGCCCCCTCCCGCATCACCCTGCCCGGCCTTGCCGCAGAGAATGAGCTCATCATCGATGCGCACTTCTCGTACATGAATACCGGTGAGGGACTGCACCGCTTCGTCGACCCCATCGATGATGAGATCTACCTCTACTCCCAGTTCGAGGTCCCCGACGCCCGCAGGGTCTTCCCGGTCTTCGAACAGCCCGATCTCAAGGCCCCGTTCTCCTTCACCGTCGTCGCTCCGGCCTCGTGGACCGTGGTGTCGAACTCCCCGACTCCGAATCCGAGCGACCCCGAGGAGGTCTTCGTCGACCTCGGCGAGCCTCCGATCCCGGGCACGGCCGTCTGGCAGTTCGCCCCGACCACGCCGATCTCGTCCTACATCACCGCGATCATCGCCGGTCCTTATCAGGGCGTGCACTCGGAGCTGACCTCGTCCGACGGTTCGCCGGTGCCGCTGGGCCTCTACTGCCGGGCCTCCCTGTTCGAGCACCTCGACGCCGAGAACCTGTTCGCCATCACCCGCGCCGGCTTCGAGTTCTACGAACGCGAGTTCGGTGTGGCCTACCCGTTCGAGAAGTACGATCAGCTCTTCGTCCCCGAGTTCAACGCCGGGGCGATGGAGAACGCCGGGGCGGTGACGATCCTCGAGAACTACGTCTTCCGCTCCCGCCCCACCGAGGCTCTGGTCGAACGCCGGACCGTCACGGTCCTCCACGAGCTCGCTCACATGTGGTTCGGCGACCTCGTGACCATGCGGTGGTGGAACGACCTGTGGCTCAACGAGTCCTTCGCCGAGTTCATGTCCACCCTCGCCACCGCCGAGGCGACGAAGTACACCGAGGCATGGACGACGTTCGCCACGGTCGAGAAGTCCTGGGCCTACCGGCAGGATCAGCTGCCGAGCACCCATCCGATCGTCGCCTCCATCGAGGACCTCGCCGATGTCGAGGTCAATTTCGACGGAATCACCTACGCCAAGGGCGCCTCTGTTCTCAAACAGCTCGTCGCCTGGGTCGGCCGCGTGGAGTTCTTCGCCGGACTCAAGCAGTACTTCGACAAACACGCGTGGTCGAACACCGAACTGAGCGATCTGCTCGACGAACTCGAAGCCACGAGCGGTCGGGACCTGGCCAGCTGGTCGAAGCTGTGGCTCGAGGAGTCCGGGGTGAACCTCATCGAGGCCGAACTCACAACTGAGGAGCCGAACGAGAGCACCGGCACAACCGCCAAGGTGGTCGCCGAGCTGCGCGTCACGCAGAAGCCCTGGGTCCTCGACGGTCAGCCCGCGCCCTCCCTGCGTCCGCACCGACTGGCCATCGGGTTCTATTCCGATGACGGGTCCGGTCGGCTCGTGCGCAAGCACACCTTCCCGCTCGACATCGATTCCGATGCCACGGTCGTCGCCGACGCCCGCGGACTGCCGAAACCCGATGTCGTCATCGTCAACGATGCCGACCTCAGCTACGCGAAGGTCCGCTTCGATCCTGAGAGCATGGACACGGCAGCCAGACGGCTGAGCGACTTCGACGATTCGCTCACCCAGCTGCTCGTCCTCAGCACCCTCTGGGATGCCGTCCGCGACGGTGAACGTCCGGTGCAGGACTACATCGACACGGTGCTCGCCCATATCGGCGGGATCACCCACTCCTCCGGGCTGCTCACCCAGCTGCGCCAGCTCGAGACGGCCGTCGGCTCCTATCTGCCGCCCGAGGCCCGCACCCGCACCCACACCGACGTGGCCGCACGGTTCGCCGAACTGCTCACGACCGTGCCTGAGGGCACGGACCAGGCCTTCCAGCTCGTCCGCGGGTTCATCAAGCACGCCACCGATGCCGAGCAGTTGGCCACGCTGCGATCCTGGTCGGAGGAGTCCACGACGACGGTCCACGGCATCACCGTCGACACCGACCTCCGATGGGAGATCCTCATCGCCCTGGCCGGACACGACGCCGTCGACGACTCTGCCATTGCCGCAATGGCCGAGCGCGACCCCAGCGCCACCGGCCTCCGCCAGGCGGCAACCGCACGGTCCGCACGCCCCACCTCGGCGGCCAAATCGCTCGCCTTCACCCGAATGATGGACGATGCCGAACTTCCCAACTCCGAACTCGCGGCCCTGGCCACGGGCTTCGCCACGGGCTTGGAGACCGAGACCGGTGGACCCATCGAGGCTCAGGCACCGCTGCGCCCCTTCGCCCAGGAGTACTTCCAGCGCGTCTCCGGCTGGTGGGAGACCCGGACCCTGGAGATGGCGCAGACGATGACTCTGCGGCTGTTCCCGCCGGTGAGTTCGGCCACGGTCGCCTCGGCGCAGGATTGGTTGGCCGAGCATCCGGCGGCGCCGAAGGGCCTGCTGCGCCTGATGCGGGAGAATCTCGCCGATGCGCAGCGAGCGCTCGAAGTTCAGCGAGTGTCCAGCACTTCCAAGCGATCATTGAAATTGGGACGTTAGTCTTCAGACATCATGACTTTGGAAGCACTGAACTCTGACCTCATATCAGCACCCGAGATCGACTGGGACTTCCTCCTTGATGCTCCCCTGAAGATCCTGGTCATCATCGTCGCCGCCGTGGCGCTGAATATGATCGTCCGGCTCTTCATCCGCCGCTTCTCGGCGGCCGTGGCCAAGGGCACCGTCGGCAGCACGAGCCAGGCGGCGAACAAGTTCTCCGGCACTGCCGTCCAGGCCCAGCGGGCGGGCACGGAGCCCGAGGTCATCCGCGAGCGTCGTGCCCAACGCGCGAAGACCGTGGGTCGGATGCTGTCCTCGGTGACGACGATCGTCATCAGCGCCATCGCCGCGCTGATGATCCTCGACAACCTCAACTTCAACATCGCACCGATTCTCGCTTCGGCCGGCATCGTCGGTGTGGCCGTCGCCTTCGGTGCCCAGGAACTCGTGCGCGACTATCTGTCGGGCTTCTTCATGGTCATCGAGGATCAGTACGGCATCGGTGACACCGTCGATCTGGGCGAAGCCGTCGGTGAGGTCGAGGACGTCGGTCTGCGCAAGACTCAGGTGCGTGACCTCACCGGCACACTGTGGCATGTGCGCAACGGCGAGATCCTCCGGGTCGGAAACCTGTCCCAGGGCTGGGCCCGCGCAGTGCTCGAGATTCCCGTCGACTACACCACCTCGATGGATGACTATCGGGACATCACCGCGAAGGTCACGGCCGCGCTCACCCGGGATCCGGACGTCGCCCCTGCGATGCTCGAGCCTCCGGAGATCGCCGGCATCCAGTCCCTGTCTGCCGAATACCGGGTGATTCGGACCATGATCAAGACCCGCCCGAATCTGCAGTGGAAGGTCGAACGTGCCTTCCGTGCCGAGCTGATGGACGAATTCGATCGGCGCGGCATCCACTTCCCGGTGCTCCAGGAGACCGTGCTCAAGACCATGCCGCAGGCCGAGTCCGCGCCCGGGCAGACCACGACAGGTCAGCGCCGATCCGCCGATGAGCCGCGGAGCACCGACGCTGCGCCCACGGCCGCGGCACGCACCACCGCAGCCACGCGGATTCCCGCGCAGAAGCACCGTGCCGAGGACTCCCCCTCACCACTGCCCAGCGATGACGAGATCCGGACCAGTGCAGACGAATCCGGACTCGACTCCGCGGACAAGGACGACTGAGAAGTGAAGCAGACGTCGAATGAGACCATCTTCGAAGCCGTCGGCGGACATCCGACCTTCACGCGGCTCGTCGATGTCTTCTATGAGCACGTGGACCGGGACGAGGTGCTCATCGCCATGTACCCCGAGGGACACAGCCTCGAGGGTGCGAAGCACCGGCTGCAGATGTTCCTCGAACAGTACTTCGGCGGCCCCGGCACATATCAGGCCGAGCGCGGCCACCCCCGCCTGCGGATGCGGCACTTCCCGTTCCCTGTCGACTTCGACGCACGCGACCGGTGGCTGCGCTGCATGCGCGCCGCTCTCGACGATGTCGGGCTGCCTCCGCTCTACGACGAGGTCTTCTGGGACTATTTCCAGAGAGCCGCCACGGCAATGGTCAACACGAACCCCAACGTCCGCTGAGGCGGGCCGACTGGGACGTCGGCGCCCTACCCCCACCCGCACGCGTCCGCACGTGAGACGAATGACGCCGTGTCAGACGCGGGTGCGGGTGAGCAGGTGGCCGCCCGGGCTGACCAGCCGCAGCCATCCGGTCGACTCCATCACCTCGAGGTCGGTGGAGTCCCCCGGCAGAAATCTCAGCCCCTCGGCGGCGAAGGCCATGCCGGCCGGAAGCTTCGTGCCGCCGGCGGCCTCCATCGGCCGCGACCACACTCGTGCGCGCAGGGACCTGACCGCCTGCGACCCCGCCCCTTCGGGACTGCCCGCGCTGATCTCCTCGACCCCAGCCTCGGCGGCGGAGCGGAGCTGATGCACCGGAATCGAGTCCACGGACAGCCAGCGGCTCTTCGGCGGAGCGATCCCGCTCCACGACACGAGCACCGGATTCGGTGGAACCGGCAGGGTGGTGCCGTTCTCCTCCCGGGCGAACCGATCCATGAGGTTCGACAGCGGCACCACCTCGTCGAATCCGTCCATCTCCGGTCCGCGCAGACGCAGCATCCGCATCGCCAGCACCAGCGGGGTCGAATCTCCGATGCCGTGCGGGTACAGCGGTGCCACGGTGACGACGAGAACGGTCGAGGACACGTGCAGGCGCATCGCTCCGTCGGCGTCGAGCCGGTGGGCCATCGAGGTGAATGCGGCCAGGTCCTTCATCGCCAGCGGGTCGGCGACCTCCAGCGCCGTCATCGCCGCTTGCTCCGCAGCGGGACACCCGGACGCAGGACCGATTCGAGGGCGAGCGTCTCCCCCTCGCTCAGGCGGCGCGGCCTGGAGCTGCTGACGTCGATGAAGACGACCACCGTCTCTGCCAGGGAGTAGGCGACCGAGCCGTCGGGCTCGCAGATGACGTAGCCGACCGTGATCGAGGCGGGCTTGACCTCGCTGATGACGAGGTCGACGGCGATGGGACCGGAACGATAGGGAATCGGCTTCCGGTACTCGATCTGGTGCGAGGCCACCAGCAGTTCGGTGGTCGCAGACGCGGCGGCGAAGACCTGCGGAATCTCGATGCCGGTCACGGACTCGGCGACGCCGAACTCACCGGGGGTCGTCGGAGCATCGGAGCTGTGGGTCGGAGATCCGAGCGCCCTGACACGGGCCTCTTCGAGGAGGCGCAGCTGGGTGACGTTGTTGACGTGCCCATAGGCATCCATGTCACCCCATCTCAGTTCCAACAGTACCCGCGTATATTCGCCCAGATGGGGATCGGTGGTGCCTAGGTGCATGGTCCCCATCATGCCATCTTCGGCCCGTTGGTGTCGCTCGCGATAGGATCGTGGACGACGCGAGAACGACCGTGCCGGCGCAATGTCCGTGCAGGAGCTTGGGAGAACCGAATGACCGATGCCGAATCCACCGCAGCCGAGGCGAATGTGGCCGAGCTGCGCAAGCTCCTCGACCTCGAACCTCTCAATTTCACCTCTGCCTCGCGGGAGAGCGACTTCTTCGTCGGCGGCAGTCAGTACAAGCCCGACGGACGAGTCTACGGTGGTCAGGTCCTCGCGCAGTGTGTCGTCGCGGCCGCGGCGACGATGCCGGAGGGGCGGCTGATCCATTCTCTGCACGGCTATTTCCTGCGCGCCGGTGACGTTTCCGAGCCGATCGAATTCGGTGTCGAACGTCTGCGTGACGGCAGGTCCTTCTCGGCCCGACGGGTCCACGCCTATCAGAAGAACGCCCCGATCCTCTCCCTGATCGCCTCCTTCCAGGATGAGCAGGAGGGCCTCGAGCACTCCGAGGCGATGCCCACCGGGCTGCCGGATCCCCTCGACTGCCCGGAGCTGCAGGACATCCTCGCCGGCGACGATTCGCCGCAGGCGACCGAGTGGCTGGCCAAACGCCCCTTCGAGGTCCGCCCCGTCGAAGCTTCGCTGCATCGTGCCGGCGTCAAGGACACCGAACGCAGCGAACAGCACGCCTGGTTCCGCACCGGTTCGGCCTTCGGCGACGATCCCGTGCTCAATGCCGCAGCACTCGCCTACGCCAGTGACTTCAATCTCCTCGAACCCGTGCTGCGACGTCAGGGTCTGACGTGGAAGACTCCCGGGCTGCGCGTGGCCAGCCTCGATCACGCCATGTGGTGGCATCGCCGCGTCAGGGTCGACGAATGGATGCTCTACGTCCAGGAGTCGCCTGCCGCGCAGGGCGGTCGCGGGCTGGGCTACGGACGCATCTTCTCTCAGGACGGCTCACTGCTCGCCACCGTCGCCCAAGAGGGCATGGTGCGAGTCAAGGAGACCCGATGAGTGAGAACACTTCCATGATGGAGGTCCTCGGGACGATCCTCAGTCGTCTGGTCAATGTCGCGCTCTTCGTCGTCATCACCATCCTCGCGCTCGTGTGGATGCGGGAGAACACGGAGATGGAGATCGGACCCATCGCGCTGATCGCGATCGTCGTCGGTGTCGCCGGCACCTACCTCGTCCGGCTGCTGTTCAAGGGCATTCTGCTGCTGGGGCAGCTCTTCTCCTAAATTCGCCCGCGCAATGCACTGGTGCCCCGGTCACGAATGACCGGGGCACCAGTGTGTGGCCTCAGAGACGAGCACTGCGACTGGGTCGCAGCGACGCTCGGGACTCAGTCGCGGGTGAGGCGACGGTGGGTCACGCGGTGCGGACGGGCGGCGTCCTCACCGAGACGTTCGACCTTGTTCTTCTCATAGGCTTCGAAGTTGCCTTCGAACCAGTACCAGTCGGCTTCGTTCTCCGCTGTGCCCTCCCAGGCCAGGATGTGCGTGGCCACGCGGTCGAGGAACCAGCGATCGTGCGAGACGACGACAGCGCAGCCCGGGAACTCGAGCAGCGCGTTCTCGAGCGAACCGAGGGTTTCGACGTCGAGGTCGTTGGTCGGCTCATCGAGCAGCAGCAGGTTTCCGCCCTGCTTGAGCGTCAGGGCGAGGTTGAGCCGGTTGCGCTCACCGCCGGAGAGCACTCCCGCCTTCTTCTGCTGATCGGGTCCCTTGAATCCGAAGGCCGAGACGTAGGCGCGCGAGGGCATCTCGACGGCACCGACCTGGATGAAGTCGAGGCCGTCGGAGACGACCTCCCACAGAGACTTGTCGGGGTCGATTCCCCCGCGGGACTGGTCGACGTAGGAGATCTTGACCGTGTCGCCGATCTTGAGGTCACCGCCGTCGAGCTCTTCGAGTCCGACGATGGTCTTGAACAGGGTGGACTTGCCGACGCCGTTGGGTCCGATGACGCCGACGATGCCGTTGCGCGGAAGCGAGAAGCTCAGGCCGTCGATGAGCAGTCGCCCGTCGAAGCCCTTCTCGAGGTTGTCGGCTTCGATGACGATGTCGCCCAGGCGCGGTCCGGCCGGAATCTGAATCTCCTCGAAGTCGAGCTTCCTCGTCTTCTCGGCCTCGGCGGCCATCTCCTCGTAGCGGGCCAGGCGGGCCTTCGACTTCGTCTGCTTGGCCTTCGGGTTCGACCGCACCCATTCGAGTTCGTCTTTGAGACGTTTGGCGAGCTTGGCGTCCTTCTTGCCCTGGACCTGGAGTCGTTCGCGCTTCTTCTCGAGGTAGGTCGAGTAGTTGCCCTCATAGGGGTAGAGGTGCCCGCGGTCGATCTCGGCGATCCATTCGGCGACATGGTCGAGGAAGTACCGGTCGTGGGTGATGGCGATGACGGCGCCGGGGTAGGACTTCAGGTGCTGCTCGAGCCAGAGCACGGACTCCGCGTCGAGGTGGTTGGTCGGCTCGTCGAGGAGCAGCAGGTCAGGCTTCTCGAGGAGCAGCTTGCACAGTGCCACGCGGCGGCGCTCACCACCGGAGAGGACCGAGACTTCGGCATCCGGCGGCGGGCAGCGCAGGGCGTCCATCGCCTGTTCGAGCTGGGAGTCGAGGTCCCAGGCGTCCGCGGCATCGATCGCTTCCTGGAGCTTGCCCATCTCCTCCATGAGTGCGTCGAAATCGGCGTCGGGGTCGGACATCTCTTCGGAGATCGCGTTGAAGCGGTCGAGCTTCGCCTTGATCTCTCCGACGCCTTCCTCGACGTTGCCGAGCACGGTCTTGTCCTCATTGAGCGGGGGTTCCTGCAGGAGGATGCCCACGGAGTATCCGGGGCTGAGTCGGGCCTCGCCGTTCGAGGGCTGCTCGAGGCCGGCCATGATCTTGAGAATGGTTGACTTGCCGGCGCCGTTGGGGCCGACCATGCCGATCTTGGCCCCGGGGTAGAAGGACATCGACACGTCGTCGAGAATGACTTTGTCACCGTGCGCCTTGCGCGCCTTGTGCATCGTATAAATGAATTCGGCCATAGTGTCTTCAGGCTATCGCTACCGCGCACTCCAGCGCGAATTGACACTCTCCGAATGTACCGCCTCTGACCCGGTCCTCGACCGGTCCTTACATCGGTCCGGCGCGGCCGGGAACCCGGCTGCCGGCACGGTCCGGCACGGCCGGATCCGGAACCCGCCGCGGACGGGGCTTGACGGTCACCCGCCCCCGAGGGACGGTGCCTCTCCGGAGGAATCCGACTCGGACGATCCGCCTTCCGAGGAGCCCTCCGATGATCCTTCGGCGGACGAACTCGAAGATGACGATCCTTCGCCTTCCGAGCTTCCTCCCGTCGAGGAGGACTCCTCACCGGAGGCGGAGCCCTCGGACGCGGCGGGACTCTCGGTGCCGCCGTCCTTGCCGTTGATGTCCTCACCGGGCAGGTGGCCGGCGCCGTTCGAATCGCCGTCCTCGTCGCGCTTCTCCCCCTTGGGCGCCTTCGCGCCTTCGGGACGCTCCACCTCGCCGAACAGGCACGAGCCGGTCGACTCCGTCGGGGGCATCAGCTCGGCGGTGGCCTTGCCGCTGCGGATCTCTCCGACGACACAGCCCTTCTCGGTCTTCACGCCGAACATCTTCGAGGGCACATCATTGCCCAGCGGCGATTCGTCGATCGTGGCTTCGAGCTGATCGGCCTCGTACCCGGCGTCGAGCATGGTGGTGAAGAACTTCTTCGTCGAGGGGACCGAATCCTTGTCCCCTGTCAGCGGATCCAGGGCCTTGATCACCTTGTCGACCTCGGCCACAGGCTTGGCCTGGGTCTTGGCCGGTGCAGGCTCGGTGTCATCGCCGCCGAAGCCCAGAAGCGAACAGCCGGACAGAGCCAGGGTCAGGGCGCAGACACCCAGCGCAGGAACGAGACGCATCGACTACCTCGGCGGGAGGGGATGATTGACAGTCTCACTGTAACCGATCATCCTCCCCTGCGCTCAGAACGGCGCGGCGGCCGCCGCGGTCTCACGCGCGATGACATCGCCCTCTGAGGAGTCATCTCCGCTGCGCATCGAGTCCGCCCGGACTCCCCCGTCACCGTCGGCTGCCTGGTCACCGAGGGCCTCCACGGGCTCACCATCGGAATCCCCCGGCTGCTCCTCGCCGAAGCCGCCATCGGACATCGTCGGGGCCTGGAGTGCGGTGCCCTCGATGTTGCCCCAGCCGTCGGTGCCGGTCGTCTCGCTCGAACGCCCGCCGGAGTCCTCGGCGCCCGCGTCACGGGCGGAGCCCTTCGCCCGCTGATAGTTGGCCGTGCCGTAGCGCAGGTCGGGGCCGATGTGGTCGGCGACGACGGTCGGCGAGACCCCCTTCTTCTCGGCGGTCTCCCACTCGCGGTTCTTCAGTGCGCCTTGCACGACGACGGCCATGCCGCGTTTGAGCGACATCGCGACATTGCTCGCCAGAGGCCCGTAGCAGTCGACTCCGAACCACGAGGTGTCGTCGCTGACGAACTCCCCCGTGTCTTTGTCGACCCGCCAATGATTGACGGCCATGCGGAATGAGGCGCAGGCGCGTCCGGTCGGCAGAGTCCTGCTCTCCGGATCCATCGCGATGGTCCCGGTGAGGGTGATGGGAATGGTGGTCATGGCGGCTCCCTTGAGTGCGTCGACATCGCGACCGGATTGTCCGGCACGCTGACCTCCATTGGGCCCCGCCGCGGATTCGCTGTCCAGACATGAGAAATGCCCTGTGGACGGAGGTCATCCATCCACAGGGCATCAGCCCACGAGTCGTCGCTCCTGTGCAGGCAAGTGCTAGGCGAGCAGCTCGTAGGCCTTTCGGTGCTCTCCGATGACGGTCTTGACCGGCTGCAGATAGGAACTCTGCGCCACCTGCCCCACGGCGTCTCGCAGACTGCGGTCCACCTCGCCGGCGGCCTCATTCGCCCCCTTCAACCGCGCGGACTTCGCCATCACCGAGGTCACGACGGATCCGATGACGCCGAGGACGAAGAGGCCGATGCTCAGCACCCAGCACCAACCGGGCAGTGTCCCCGAGCCGACGATCGCGACGATCGCGGAGACGATGATGCCGAGGGCTCCGAGGATGGTGGCGAGGAAGAACACGATCTGCGCGAGATTCGCCAGCGACCACCAACCGGGACTGCGTCGTTGGATATCCACAGCCGTGACCGCAGAGTCGAGCGTCTCGGCCAGTTCGGCCGTGCTCGTCTTCTCGGCTTCGGCCGCGGCCGCCTGCCAGGGTCGGGGCAGCGTCGACACGGATTCTGTGACCAGGTCGTGGGCCATCAGGCGGACCTGTGAACTCTGCGCCTTGCTCGTCGCCGGCACCGAGGCGCGCACGAGTTCGTCTCGGCCCTGCCCGTGCTTGGCTCCCAGCGGATCGGGGGCATTGCGCTGCAGCCAGGCCAAGACGGGATAGCCGGTCTTGCGGTAGGCCCGGCGCAGGTAGTCGTCTCGCACCGTCTGGGTCACAGCCTCGACGCCTGCCGCGTCGGACATGGTCTCGACGAGCAGGGAGGCTTCGGGCAGCTCGTCCGGGGAGGCGACGGGAGAACCGAGCTCGCCCTGGATCCGCCTGGCCATCGACTCCATATCGGAGAGCAGCCTCTCGGCCGCCGCCTGCTTCGAATCGACCGTGTCGGCAAGGATGCTGCGGATCTCGGGAATGCCGTCTCGCGTCACCGCCGAGGACACGTGCACCTTGGTGTCGGTGAGTCCGTCCTCGACCAGCAGCTGGCGCAGATGATCGGCCGCGGCCTTCTGCTCCTCAGCACTGAGCTTGTCGATCTGGTTGAGCACGACGACCATATTCGAACTGTTCTCCGCCAGTTTGGCCAGGTACTCCGAGTGGAGAGAGAAGTCCGCATACTTCTGCGGGTCGACGACCCAGAAGACCACATCGACGAGCCCGACGAGGCGATCCGATTCGACCCGGTGTGCCACGGCCGTCGAATCGTGGTCGGGCAGATCCAGCAGGATCAGACCGTGGAGTCTGCGCTGATCGTCACCGTCGAGCGCGGACTCGCGCCAGGTGCGACTGCGCTCGGGAACGTGCAGCCAGTTAAGCAGGTCGGTTCCGCCCGAGCCCCAGACGCATGCGGTCGGTCGGGAGGTCGTGGGACGACGGACGCCGACGCGGGCGATCTCGAGTCCGGCCACGGCGTTGAACAGCGAAGATTTGCCCGAGCCGGTCGAGCCGGCGAAGGCGACGACGGTGAAATCCTCGCCCAGGCCCAGCCGATCCTCGGCGCGTTCGAGCAGATGCAGGGCATCCTCGCGGACCTCGGAGCTGAGCTTGTCGGGGCCCAGGGACAGCGAATGCCGGATCGCCTCGGCGAATCGTCTGATTTCGGTCTGTGCAGAACTGTTCACAATGCCACCTCGAGTCGTTCACCGGAGGAGCGCAGCGCGCCCGCCTGCCGCGCCGGCACCGCGGATAGTCTCAGAGCGTTGTCGAAGGGAACCCGGCAGGAGCCGACGATCCCCGAGGCCGAAGTCAGGAACCGATCCCGCACCGAAGCGATGAGGCTGACAGCTTCCTGCTCTCCGAAGATCGTGCCGGCGAGGCTGAGGGCCACGTTGGCGTCGTTGCGGACACCGGCGTCGGCACCGCGGGCATGCTTGGGATCCCAGAAGGCCGCGTATTCGATGACGGCGCAGACGCCGCCGACCCCGAACGAGAGGATCCTCGCCTTGGACTTCCTGCCTTGACCGATGTCACGCACGAGCGCATTCACCTCATCGGACCACGTGCTCACCGCCGACTTGACGGAGTCTTCGAGGTCCTCGGCCGGTCGCCGGAGTTCGGGGTGGGCGTCGATGAGCGCCGTTCCGCTGACATCACGCTGCCAGGCCGCGTTGACGTCATCGACGACGCCGATCGCCTGTTCGCGCAGGGAGATGGCTGCGCTGCGCAGGATCGCCACATGCAGCGGTGACGCGGCATCGTGCTTGCCGGTCACTGCTGCGGATATGCGGTCCCGCATGCGCGCCATGGTCGGCTCGAGTCCGCGGAAGAGCTGTCCGGTGCCGACGAAGTCCTGCCACCTGGCGTTGACCTCGCCGTGGAGGACGCGACCGTCGGAGAACACGTCGGCCAGTCCCGAGTGGGCGGCACGGAGCCGCTCATCGAGTGCGGTTTCCAGTCCCGCGTGTGCCGTCTCCTGGGATTCCGCGTAGTCGGCCAAGGTCTTCACCTGAGCGGGCAGGGCTGCGATCGACCCGGTCAGGGTGCGCTGCCGGATTCGGCTCAGGGAGCTTCCCTCGGAACCGACCTGGCTGATCCAGGACCGGATCGGATAGATCGCCGAGTGCGGGAGCAGTCCGTCGGCGAGGTCGAGTTCGGCGACCGAGAAGATCGGCGACTTCGCCAGTCCGGACTCCGACAGCAGGCTCGAGAGATGGTGCCGGACCTCGCGGTTGGCCTCGGGGGGAACGCGATCGAGGACGATGGCCACCGAGGTCTCCCGGGCGGCCGCGTCCTTGAGCACCGACCAGGGAGCCGCATCGGCGTAGCGGTTGGCGGTGGTGACGAAGATCCATAGGTCAGCGCTCATCAGGATCCGCCTGGCCAGATGCCGGTTGGATTCGACGAGCGAGTCGATGTCGGGGCAGTCGAGGACTGCGGTGCCGGGTTCGATGCTGTCATCGGCGACGAGCACCACCGCCGGAGCCCCGGAGCCCTCGGCGGAGGCACCGCGCGGAAGGTCGGGCAGGAAGTGTTCGGACTCGAAGTACTTCGCATCTGCGGGGTTGTGGACGACGACCGGATTGGCCGTCGTGGGCCGGCGGACGCCCGCCGGGCTCACTGTCCGACCGACGAGGGAGTTGACCAAGGTCGATTTGCCCGCGCCGGTGGATCCGCCCACGGCGATGAGGAACGGGGTGCGCGTGCGGTTGATGCGCGGCAGCAAATAGTCACCCAATTCGGAGGACAGCGCCGAATGCAGGGCGCGGCCGTGCTCGGAGTCCTCGGTCTGCAGCGGGAATCGGGTTTCGGAGACTCGCTGGGCGATATCGCTCAGCGCTCCTCCCACCGGTGGTGTCATGGCACTCTTGCTGTCTGTCATCACGCATCCACTCTCTACGTTTTCCCAGCTGTGCACCAATTGCCACGCCGTAGCAGAACGGAATTGGCCCTGATGAGCCTCACCTGCACCCCCGGCGGGGCTCGAACCCGCGACCTACCGCTTAGAAGGCGGTTGCTCTATCCAACTGAGCTACGGAGGCTCGAATATCTTATCCGATGCTCGGCACAGAACAGAAAGCGGCTCCCGGCGGGTTTCGGTCGTTGAGTCCGAGGCCCGCCAAGAGCCGCTGCGTCCCGTGCGGAGGTTCAGTAGATGCGGGTGACCCGCTCTAAGGACTTGCGCACCGTCACGAAGGCGACGATGACGAACCCGGTCAGCGCGAGGATGACCGCGACCGCTTCGATCGCGAATGCGAAGTCGACCACGATCGGGAAGAATCCGGCGAGCATGAAGCCGAGCAGAGCAACCATGGTCAGGGCGGTGGCAGTGCTGAAGTACGGGGAACCGTTCATTGTGCATCTCCTTCTGTCGTAAACACAGGGTAACTCCGAATGAGACGTGAATCACTGACAATCGGCCGAAAATTCCTCGACCGCTCGCCCTAGTCCTCGCGTCGAGCGTCGATGGCCTTTTCGAGGCGGTCGAGCTTGCCCGAGATCTCCCCGCTGTAGCCGGGGCGGATATCGGCCTTGAGCACCAGGGACACGCGGGATCCGAACCTGCCGACCGCCTCGGTGGCCTGCTTGATCACGGCGAACACTTCGTCCCATTCACCTTCGATCGTGGTGAACATCGAATCGGTGCGATGGTCGAGCCCCGAGTCGCGCACGACCTCCACCGCGGCGGCGACCGCGTCGTGGACGGAGGCATCGGAACCTTCCCCACCACTGGGGGCAACTGAGAATGCGACGAGCATTGTGATCTCCTCTGCTTGTTAAGGCGCTTGTTGCGGGTCGGTGAGACTTCTACGGGTCGGCGAGCCGGCCCCGGCTCGGTGAGACTGCTCCGAGCCGGCGTGCCGTACTCAGCTCTGCGCGGGCACGGAGATGATCAGTGAGTCCCCCTGGCCGCCGCCGCCGCACAGTGCCGCGACACCGGTGCCGCCTCCTCGGCGCTGGAGCTCGAGGGCGAGGGTGAGGACGATGCGGGCGCCCGAGGCACCGATCGGGTGGCCCAGGGCCACCGCTCCCCCGTTGACGTTGACCTTCTCCGGATCGACGCCGAGGTCTCGGGAGCTGGCCAGGCCGACAGCGGCGAAGGCTTCGTTGATCTCGTACAGGTCGAAGGAGTCTGCGGCGACGCCCTCGCGTTCCGCCGCGGCCTTGATCGCCTGGGACGGCTGGTGCTGCAGGGTCGAGTCCGGGCCCGCGGTCCAGGCGTGGGAGCGGATCTCGGCGAGGATCGGGGCACCGAGGGCCTCGGCCTTCGCACGGGACATGACGACGACGGCGCAGGCACCGTCCGAGATCTGGGAGGCGTTGCCGGCGGTGATGGTCCCGTCCTTCCGGAACGAGGGGCGCAGCTTCGACAGGGAGTCGATCGTGGTCTCGGCCCTCACACCTTCATCGGTCGAGACCGTGACATCGCCCTTGCGTCCGCTGATCGTCACGGGCACCACCTCGGACTCGAACGCTCCGGCCTCCCAGGCCTGCGCCGCCCGCTGGTGGGAGCGAGCGGAGAATTCGTCCTGGTCCGCACGGGAGAATTCGCCGTCACCGGCATTCGCGTCTTCGGTCAGGCCGCCCATGGCCTGATCGGTGAAGGCGTCCCACAGACCGTCGTAGTCCGTATGGTCCTTGAGCACGACATCGCCGTACTTGTAGCCCGACCGCGACTTCTCCAGCAGGTGCGGGGCAAGGCTCATCGACTCCTGGCCGCCGGCGACGACGACGTCGTATTCTCCGGAGCGCACGAGCTGCGCCGCCTGAGTGATCGCGTTGATGCCGGAGAGGCACAGCTTGTTCACGGTCACGCCGGGAACGTTCATCGGGATGCCGGCTGCGACGGCCGCCTGGCGGGCCGGGCCCTGTCCCAAACCGGCCTGGAGCACCTGCCCCATGATGACGCAGTCGACGTCCTCGCCTGTGATCCCGGCACGCTCGAGTGCGCCGGCGATGGCCCGGCCACCCAAGTCCACCGCGCTCAGCTTCGACAACGCGCCTTGCAGCCGTCCGAACGGTGTGCGGGCTCCCGCGACGATCACTGCATCAGCCATGTTTCCTCCTCAGATTCTCCGGATCCGCCGAGGCGACAGCACCGGATTCGCGTCTTTGCATCCCAGCGTAGTCCAGTCGGCTGTGGCGCGAATCACGGGGTCCGATCACCGCCGTGCGAACAGGTGTCCACGTGCTGCCATTCGGATCCAACATTCATACTGTCTCCGTTAGAGTAGGACGAGGACATCAGAAACCACCATTCCCTGACACGACAGGAGTTCACTTCAGTGACGCCCACCGAAGAATTCCGCACAGCGATGCGCGGGTACGAAAAGAGTGAAGTCGATTCTCGCCTGCAGCAGCTTCGGACCGAGGTCGAGTCGGTGCGCAAGGCGCTCTCCGATGCGCGTAGTCAGGTCATCAACGCCGACCGTGCGAAGCTCCAGATCGCCGGCGAACTGTCCGAGGCGAAGGCTCAGCTGAAGAAGGCCGCCAATGACAGCGCCGAGGCGGCAGGCCCTCCCGGCAGCCGCATCGACCACCTGCTCAAGATCGCAGAATCGCAGGCACGCGAGACCCTGGCACAGGCCAATTCCGATGCGGAGACCATCCGGAACAAGGCCCGCGCCGAGGCTGCTTCGGCTCGTGCACGGATGCACACCGAAAGCAATGACACCCTGTCGAACGCCCGGTCCGAGGCCGATGCGATCATCAGCTCCGCCGAGATGCGGGCCGAAGAGACGGTCAAGGCCGCCGAGAACCGGGCCGCCGAGCTCAAGGCCACCACCGATCGGGAGACCAATCAGGCCAAGGAAGCCAATGCGGCTTCGGCCAAGGAGTCCCGCGAAGCTCTCGAGCACGAGATCTCCGAACTCCGCGCCACCGCCGAGAAGGAAGCGGCCGATCTCCGCGCCGAGGCGAAGACGCAGGCAGAGGAGACCATCGCCGCCGCCCAGGCCCAGGCCGATGAGCTCCTGGCCGCCGCCAAGGCCCGTGACGAAGCGTCGAAGAAGGCCGGCAACGAACTCGACGTCGAACTGGCGACCAAGCGCCAGGAGGCCGAGGCCGATCGGAAGAAGCGCTATGACGACGCCCAGGTCGAGAACAAGAAGCTGATCGAGGAGGCCCAGGCTCGTGCGGCGAAGGCCGACACGGAGGCCAAGGAAGCGGCAGAGCGCGCGGAGACGACTCGCGCCGATGCCGTGAAGAAGGCCGACGAGATCATCGCCGACGGCAAGACCCGGGCCCAGACCCTCATCTCCGAAGCGCGGGCGACCGCCGAGGCGACGATCGAAGAGTCTGCGGCCGAAGCCAAGCGCAATGTCGCCTCCGCACAGTCGCAGGTCGACCTGCTCACCAAGCAGCGGAAGACGATCACTGCGCAGCTCGATCAGCTCCGCTCTCTCTTCGCCATGCCCGGTGTGATGGGCGAAGACGCCGTCGATCCGGCCAAGGCAGAATCAGCGTCCCACGCGACGGAGCAGATCGCCGACGAGCAGGAACTCGCAGATCTTCTCGCCGAGGGCGAAGCCGACGGTGCCGATTCCGATGCGGCTTCGACATCGACCGAGGATCAGTCAGCAGGCTCGTCGAAGACCGGCAGCAAGGGCACGTCGACGCAGTCGCAGCCGTCGAATGGCGCGAAGCCGCAGGGGTCGAATTCACCGAATTCGAACTCTCAGGGGCACAAGGCCGCAACATCGAACGCTCAGACGGCTGATTCGGACGGGAAGTCCGCGACAACCGGCACGGATGCGAAATGGGCTCCGGCAGATGCGAAGGCGGCTCAGGCCGGAGCGAAGTCAACCGACGCAGAGGGTGAATCGGCCGAGTCGAAGACCGACGGCAAGGACCTGCCCAACGGCGCCACCGACGAGGACACGATCGCGATCGATGCTCAGGTGTCGGGTGCGAAGGACGGCAGCCAGGCCGGACCGAACAACTCCAACCAGAAAGCCTCGCGCTCGCGCAATTCCCTGCGCTGAGCTTCGAAAGCTTCGTGACATGAGCTGAAGCGCCTATGCCGGTGGCAGATGCCGATGCTGGCTCAGGAACGACGAAAGGGACCAGTTCGCGGGTCCCTTTCGTCATATCTCCGAGGCTGACTGCCGATCAGCGGAATCGTTCGAAGCACCTTTGATGCCAATGCCGCCGTGACTCCACGCCGATCTCGATGCCGTGTCGGGCTTCCTGCCGCCAGGCGACGATGTGTGCGCTCGATGCTCCCACTTCGCGGCCGCAGCCGGGGCAGGTGTAGACCTTGCCCGAGTCATTGCCCTTCACCGTCTGCACCGACCAGGTGCCATCGGGCAGATTGCGGCTCGTGCGCATGCCCGCGACCGAATCGGAGAGGTCCGGCGGTGCCTGCTGCCATTTGTTCTTGCGACGCGAGGATGAAGATCGTGGCATTGGCTCATTGTCTCACGTAGGGTGAACCCCGTGCGTCTCGTCATTGCTAAGTGCTCCGTTGATTATGCCGGTCGTCTGACCGCCCATCTGCCCATGGCCGCCCGCCTGATCATGCTCAAGGCCGATGGTTCGATCCTCATCCATTCCGACGGCGGTTCCTACAAACCGCTGAACTGGATGACTCCCCCGGCCACGGTGAAGATCACCGAGCCGAGCGAGGAGCAGGCAGAGGCGGGACTGACCCAGCTGTGGGAGGTCTCCCAGACCAAGACCGGAGATCGTCTCGTCATCTCCATCGCCGAGGTGATCGCCGATGACCAGCATGACCTCGGTATCGATCCCGGTCTGGTCAAAGACGGCGTCGAAGCCCATCTGCAGGAGCTGCTGGCCGAGCACATCGAAACGCTGGGGACCGGCTACAGCCTCGTCCGCCGTGAGTACATGACCGCGATCGGTCCGGTCGACATCCTCGCCCGTGACCAGGGACAGAGGTCGGTGGCCGTCGAGATCAAACGTCGCGGTGACATCGACGGCGTGGAGCAGCTCACCCGCTACCTCGAGCTGATGAATCGGGATCCCCTGCTCAGTCCCGTCGACGGCGTCTTCGCCGCCCAGGAGATCAAGCCGCAGGCCAGGACCCTCGCCGAAGACCGCGGCATTCGCTGTGTGGTGCTCGACTACGATGCGCTGCGCGGCATGGACGATCCCGACACCCGCCTCTTCTGAGAACTTCCTGAGGTTCTACTCGAAGGTGAGGATGTCGCGCTTCTCGACGCGCTCGATATCGGCGCCGAGGCTGCGCAGGTTCGTCACGAAGTTCTCGTAGCCGCGTTCGATGTGATCGATGCCCGAGACCTCTGTGATGCCCACTGCTCGCAGACCAGCCATCACGAGACCTGCGCCGGCCCGGATGTCGGAGGCCTCCACCTCGGCGCCGGAGAGACCCTCGACACCGGAGATGAGGGCATGGTTGCCGTCGATGCGCACCTTCGCTCCGAGGCGGGCGATCTCCTGGACGAAGCGCCACCGGGCCTCGAACAGGTTCTCCGAGAGCAGCCCCGTTCCCTCGGCGACGGAGTTGAGTGCGATGACGAAGGGCTGCAGGTCGGTCGGGAAGCCGGGGAACGGCATCGTGGCCACCCGGATCGCCTTCGGTCGGTCGGCTCCACGGACCCGGAATCCCGCGCCCAGAGTGCCGTCCCCGAGTTCGATCCCGTCCAAGGGATCGACGGTGGCTCCGGCGTCCCGCAGCTTGATCGCGATATTGGGCATGAGGTCGAGCCCCACTCCCCTGACAGTGACGTCTCCCCCGCTCAGCGCGGCACCGAAAGCATAGGTGCCCGCGACGATGCGATCGCCGACAGTGCGATGATCGACCGGGCGGAGCTCGGAGACTCCGGTGACGGTGATATCAGGTGTGCCGATGCCGTCGATCCGGGCACCCATCTCGACGAGCATCGAGCAGATGTCGACGATCTCCGGTTCCTTCGCGGCATTCGAGATCGTTGTCACGCCGTGGGCGAGAGTGGCCGCCATGACCAGGTTCTCCGTGGCGCCCACGGAGGGGAACTGGAGAGAGATCTCCGTGCCCTGCAGACCCTCAGGTGCCTCGGCGACGAAGTAGCCGTGGTCGAGATGGACGGTCGCGCCGAGGGCTTCGAGGCCGGCCTGATGCATGTCGAGCCCACGTGAGCCGATCGCATCTCCGCCGGGCAGAGCGACGTGTGCGGAGCGCATCCGAGCCGTCAGCGGCCCGAGCACAGAGATCGAGGCGCGCATCGCCCGCACGAGTTCGTAGTCGGCTTGGATGCCGACCTGTTCGGGCACGTCGATGCTGACGACACCCGCCTCGGCGTCATAGTCGACGGAGCAGCCGAGGCGCACCAGCAGCTCGACCATGATCCTGACGTCGAGGATCGCGGGAACATTGCTGATGGTGGTGCGACCGACGGCGAGAAGACTCGCCGCCATGAGTTTGAGGACGCTGTTCTTCGCGCCCCTGATGTCGACGACGCCGCGCAGCTGAGAGGGGCCGGTCAGGCGGAAGACATCCATCAGGTGAACCTTCCCATCGTCGGGTTGAAGCCGGGAGGAGAGGATTCGAGCCACGAAGCCATCGTGGACAAGGACTCGGCGTCCATCGCCAGGGACACGGACCGGGGGCGTCCGTCTGCCTTCCCGTAGGAGCAGTCGACGACCACCGCGTCAGGCAGCACCGAGTACTGCTCGCCGGAGGTCGGTTTGCGGCGGACGAGGATATCGAGATCGGCGCGCGGAAGGCGCACAGCGGCCCTGCGCGTCAGGGCGAAGACCGGGTACCAGTCCAATGACGCCACAGAGAACACCGCTACGCCCAAACGCCAACGTGGGCGAGAAGAAGATTCCTCGCCCACGTTGATGGAGCAGTCAAAAGCACCGGAGAGCTTCGAGATGGACCTGCGTCGAATCGTCACAACGACGATGAGCACAAGCGCGAGTCCTACCAACGAGAGCAGAACGATCAGCAGGACAGAAGGGTTCACGGTTGCCAGTGTAACGCGCGGATCAGAGAAGTTCGGCCTGATCAGCGGCGATGATCACACGATTGTTCTCAACGGAGAGGAAGCCGCCATCGGCCTTGACCCTGATGGTTTCCTCGCCGTTCGTGAGAATCCGTGCCTCGCCATCGGCGACGACACCCAGCACAGGCTCATGGCCTGGCAGGATGCCGATCTCGCCGTCCAAGGTCCGGGCGATGACGCGCTTGGCCTCACCGACCCAGACCTCGCGATCGGCCGCGACGACATTCACATCGAGTGTCGCCATGACTTACTTCTGCATCTCTTCGTAGTTGCGCATGACATCGTCAAGCCCACCCACGTTGAAGAAGGCCTGCTCTGGGATGTGGTCGACGTCGCCGGAGCAGATCTTGGCAAAGCCTTCGATCGTATCGGCGATCGGCACGGTCGAACCGGGCACCTGCGTGAACTTCTCTGCAGTGTAGGTGTTCTGCGAGAGGAACTGCTCGATGCGGCGCGCACGGTGGACGACCAGCTTGTCCTCTTCGCCGAGTTCGTCGACGCCGAGGATGGCGATGATGTCCTGCAGTTCCTTGTTCTTCTGCAGGATCGCCTTGACCTCATTGGCCACCCGGTAGTGCTCCTCGCCCACGATCAGCGGATCGAGGATGCGCGAGGACGAGGCCAGCGGGTCGATCGCGGGGTAGAGACCGCGCGATGCGATGTCACGGCTGAGCTCCGTGGTCGCGTCCAGGTGGGCGAAGGTTGTCGCCGGAGCCGGGTCGGTGTAGTCGTCGGCCGGGACGTAGATCGCCTGCATCGAGGTGATCGAGTGACCACGTGTCGAGGTGATGCGCTCCTGCAGCAGACCCATCTCGTCAGCCAGGTTGGGTTGGTAGCCCACGGCCGAGGGCATGCGACCCAGCAGGGTCGAGACCTCGGAACCGGCCTGGGTGAAGCGGAAGATGTTGTCGATGAAGAGCAGCACGTCCTGGTTCTGCACATCGCGGAAGTACTCCGCCATGGTCAGCGCCGACAGCGCCACGCGCAGACGCGTGCCTGGCGGCTCGTCCATCTGGCCGAAGACCAGGGCGGTGTCCTTGAACACGCCGGCCTCGTCCATCTCCATGATGAGGTCGTTGCCTTCACGGGTGCGCTCACCGACACCGGCGAACACCGAGGTGCCGCTGTGGTTGTGAGCGATACGGAAGATCATCTCCTGGATGAGCACCGTCTTGCCCACACCGGCACCGCCGAAGAGGCCGATCTTTCCACCCTGCACATACGGGGTGAGGAGGTCGATGCTCTTGATGCCGACCTCGAGCATCTCGGTCTTCGACTCGAGTTCGTCGAAGGCCGGTGCCGAACGGTGGATCGGCCAGCGATCAGCGATCTCGAGCTTCTCGCCCTCTTGGAGGTTGAGGCAGTCGCCGGTGGTGTTCCAGACGTGGTTCTTCGTCACGTCACCGACGGGCACCGTGATCGGAGAACCGCTGTCGACGACTTCCTGACCGCGGACGAGTCCGTCGGTGGGCTGCAGGGACACGGCGCGGACGATGCCGTTGCCGAGGTGCAGGCCGACCTCGAAGGTCAGGTTGCGAGTGCCTTCGGAGAGCTCGACCGAGGTGGTCAGCGCGTTGTAGATCTCGGGCACGGAGTCGAGCGGGAATTCGATGTCGACAACCGGGCCGATGACTCGGGAAATCCGACCGAGGGCGGTGCCCTGTGCCGGGGACGTTTCCGTAACTGTGGCAGTCATGGTCTCTTTCTTCTCTGCTCTCGCCGGTCAGTCGCCGGCTGCCGACGCCGCAAGGGCATCGGCCCCACCGACGATCTCGGTGAGTTCCTGGGTGATTTCCGCCTGGCGGGCCGTATTGGCCAACCGGGTGTAGGTCTTGATGAGATCATCCGCATTGTCAGTGGCTGTCTTCATCGCCGCCTGCCTCGACGCCTGCTCGGACGCAGACGCACTCAGCAGCGCTGAGAGAATCCGCGAATCGATGTAGCGGGGCAGCAGCGCGTCCAACACGGCCTCTGCACTGGGTTCGAACTCATAGAGCGGGAGGGCCGTGGCGTTGGCCGCGGTCTCCGTCCGGTTGCCCGACGATGCCTCATCGGCATCGACGACCTCCAAGGGAAGCAGCCGCCGGTACTCCGGGTCGTGGTTGACGCTGGAGACGAACTTCGTGAACACGATGTAGATCTCGTCCACGCCGTGTTCGGCCGATTCCGGATCGAAGCTGTCCAACAGTGCCTCGCCGATCTCGCGGGCGTTCTCGGCAGTCGGGTTCTCCGAGATGCCGGTCCAGGCCCGTTCGATCGCACGATCGCGGAAGGTGTAGTAGTTCTTGGCCTTGCCGCCCACCGTGAACAGCTGAACGTCTTTGCCCTCTTCTCGGAGCAGCCGAATGAGCTCTTCGGCCTCACGCAGGAGGTTCGCGGAGTAGGCTCCGGCGAATCCGCGGTCGGGACCGACCACCAGCACGGCTGCGCGGGTGACCGATTCCGGTTCCGAGGTCAACACGTGGTCGACGTTCGATTCGCTTGCCACCGCCGAGACCGCACGGGTCAGGGCGTTGGCGTAGGGGCTGGCTGCCTGCGAACGGGCAATGGCCTTCTGGATCCGTGAAGCAGCGATGAGCTCCATGGCCTTGAAGATCTTCCTCAAGGACTGAGTCGAGCGGATCTTCTGTTTGAAGACCCTCTGCTGGGCTCCCATCAGTTCTTCCTTTCGCCGTTACGGAACAGGTTCAACGCTTCTGCCGAACGATCTGCTCCTGCTCGACGTCATCGGACGAGGCGACCGAAGTGTCTTCGCTGCCGGCCTTCGAACCGCTGCCATCGGAGCTCACGAAGTTCTGCGTGAACTCGCCGAGGACGTTCTTCAGCTCTTCGCTGGTGTCATCGTCGAGCTTGAGGGTCTCACGGATGGTCGTGAAGATTCCCGTCTTCCGCTCGATGTGATCGTGCAGCTCGGTCTCGTACTTGAGCACGTCCGAGACCGGAATCTCATCCAGGTAGCCGTTGGTGCCAGCGAAGATGGACACGGTCTGCTTCTCGAACGGCATCGGCGAGTACTGAGACTGCTTGAGCAGCTCGGTCAGGCGGGCACCGCGAGCCAGATCGCGCTTGGTGGCATCGTCGAGGTCGGAGGCGAACATCGCGAAGGCCTCGAGCGAACGGTACTGAGCCAGCGAGATCTTCAGCGTACCCGAGACGCCCTTGAGCGCCTTCGTCTGTGCGGCGCCGCCGACACGGGAGACGGACACACCGACGTCGACAGCAGGGCGCTGACCGGCGTTGAAGAGGTCCGACTGAAGGAAGATCTGACCATCGGTGATCGAGATGACGTTGGTCGGAATGAACGCGCCGACGTCGTTGGCCTTGGTCTCGATGATCGGCAGACCGGTCATCGAACCGCCGCCGAGTTCATCGGAGAGCTTGGCGCAGCGCTCGAGCAGACGCGAGTGCAGGTAGAAGACGTCACCCGGGTAGGCCTCGCGGCCCGGCGGACGGCGCAGGAGCAGCGACACTGCACGGTAGGCCTCGGCCTGCTTCGACAGGTCGTCGAAGACGATGAGGACGTGTTTGCCGTCGTACATCCAGTGCTGACCGATGGCCGAACCGGCATAGGGCGCCAGGTACTTGTAGCCGGCGGGGTCGGAGGCAGGCGACGACACGATCGTCGTGTATTCGAGCGCGCCGGCCTCTTCGAGGGAGCGGCGGACACCGGCGATCGTGGAGCCCTTCTGGCCGACGGCGACGTAGATGCAGCGGACCTGCTTCTTCGGGTCGCCGGTCTCCCAGTTGGCCTTCTGATTGATGATCGTGTCGATCGCCAGAGCGGTCTTGCCGGTCTTGCGGTCGCCGATGATCAGCTGACGCTGTCCGCGTCCGACCGGGATCATTGCGTCGATGCTCTTGTAGCCCGTCTGCATCGGCTCGCGGACTTCCTGGCGATCCATCACGCCTGCAGCCTGGAGCTCGAGCTCACGGCGGCCGACGGTCTCGATTTCGCCGAGTCCGTCGACGGCACGACCCAGCGGGTCGACGACGCGACCGAGGTAGCCGTCGCCGACGGGGATCGAGAGGACCTCACCGGTGCGGTAGACGTTCTGCTCTTCGGCGATGCCGGAGAACTCGCCGAGGACGACAACGCCGATCTCGCGCTCGTCGAGGTTCTGTGCCAGTCCCAAGGTGCCGTCTTCGAACCGGAGGAGTTCGTTGGCCATGGTTCCGGGCAGACCGGATACGTGGGCGATTCCGTCACCGGCGGTGACGACCTTGCCGACCTCGCTCTTTACCGAGCTCTCGGGGTTGTACGATTCAACGAACTTCCCCAGAGCGTCCCGAATCTCTTCCGGGCGAATTGTCAGTTCCGCCATCTGGTTTCCCTGCTTCCTTTACTCAAATCTTGGTCTCCGGCGACCGGTGGGGCCGCCAGTGCTGCCGGAGGAGCCGGCCACTCGTGTCAACCTGCGAGCTTGCGCTGCACTTCGGCCAATCGGTCGGCCACGGTCGAGCTCATCATCTCGTCGCCGACCTGCACCCGGACTCCCCCGATGACATCGGGATCGACCTGGATGTTGAGAACGAGCTCGCGACCGTAGCTGGCCGAGAGCGCGGCTCCCAGCTTCTGGGTCTGAGTCTCGCTCAGCGGTTTGGCGACGGTGACGTCTGCGACCGAACGCTGCTGCCTGGCCGCGAGTATATCGCTGTACTGATCGAGGGCGGTCGCGACGCGAAGACCGCGCGGGTGCAGTGCCGCCTGGGTGATCAGTGTGATGGTGTCAGGCTGAGCCTTGTCGGCCAGCAGATCGGTGATCAGCTGACTCTTGACCTCAGCGGATGCCTCGGAATCGAGAGCTCGGCCGAGTTCGTGATCGCTCTCGGACAGGCGTGCGAAGCGGAAGACCTCTTCTTCTACCTGCCCGAGTCGGCTCTGCACCTGTGCGGCTGCGGCGATCGCAGTCACACCCGCAACCTCAAGACCTGTCACCAGGTCCTGGGTCCGCGCCCAACGCAGGCCGACGGCCTGGTCGCTGATCCGCAGAACGGCTTCGGTGGTCCGAGTCGAGAACAGAGTCCGCAGCAGCTGCTGCTTCTTCTCGGCCGACTCAGACGAGTCCGCCAAGGCCTTGCGCAGCTGCACGTTCTCGGCCAGAACCGACACGACGGCCAGCATGCCCTCACCGATCTCACGGGCATCGCCCGCGGAGATCTCGGTGTTGGCGGCTTCAAGAACGGCCTGCAGGGACAATCTGCTCGACTGGAGCATCACGCCCCCTTGACCGGCTGTGCGGACGACTTGGACTCGAGATCGGAGATGAAGCGGTCGACCACATTGGCCGAGCGCTGGTCATCGGTGAGGGACTCCCCGACGATCCGTGAAGCGAGATCCGTGGCCAGGGTGCCGACCTCCGAGCGCAGCTGCACCATGGCGGCCTGACGCTCGGCTTCGATCTGCGTCTGAGCCTGAGCGACGATGCGCTCGGACTCGGAGTGAGCCTGTGCCTTCATGTCGGCGATGATCTGGGCGCCCTCTTCCTGAGCCTCGGCGCGCAGTCGTGCAGCCTCTGCACGACCGTCGGCGAGCTGCTTCTGATACTCGGCCAGAGCCTGATCGGCTTCGGCCTGCACCTTCTCAGCCTTCTCAATGCCACCCTGGATGCGCTCGGCGCGCTCATCGAGTGTCTTGTTGAAGGCCGGGAGGACGTACTTCCAGACAACCAGGAAGACGATCAGCAGACAGACGGCACTCCAGACGATGTCATACAGCGCGGGGAGAAGCGGGTTTCCGCCCTCTTCCGCTGCCGCGAGAATGTGTACCGGAGTCATCGTTTAGTCCTCTTCGCGATCAGGGCAGGAAGAACGGGGTGGCGATACCGATGAGGGCCAGGGCCTCGATCAGAGCGATACCGAGGAACATGTTTCCGCGCAGAGCGCCGGCCATCTCGGGCTGACGAGCGGTTCCCTCGATGGTCTTGCCGATGACGATACCGACACCGATACCGGGGCCGATGGCGGCGAGGCCGTAGCCAATCGTCGAGACGCTTCCTGAAACTTCAGCGAGCATATCCATTGATTGCTTTTCCTTTCATATGGCAGCCGGGTGGTTGGCCCGGCCTTGTAACACCAGGGGGTTACAGATTGTGGGGTCGTAACTCAGTGGTCGTCCGAGATCGCGGCATTGATGTAGACGCAGGACAGAAGGGCGAAGATGTAGGCCTGGAGGCAGACGACCAGCATCTCGAGCAGGAAGACGAAGAATCCGCCGGCGAAAGTGAGGATCGAGAAGAACTGGAAGCCGTTGGAGGCGTCGAAGAGGAAGAAGCTCGTTGCGGAGAAGCAGAGCACGAGCAGCAGGTGGCCGACCATCATGTTCGCGAAGAGTCGGATCGCCAGCGTGAACGGCTGGGTGATGAACTTCGTGATGAACTCGATCGGGATGAGTAGGATGTGCATCGGCCACGGCACGCCGGGCAGGATGAGCGAATCCTTGAGGTAGCGCCCGATGCCCTTCTCGGCGATGCCTGCCCAGTGGTACGTCACGTAGACGACGAGCGTGAGGACGATCGGGAGACCGATGACGCCGGTGCCGGGCATATTCAGGAACGGAATCAGCTTCGTGACGTTCCAGAACAGGATGCCGAAGAAGATCGCCACGATCAGCGGCATGAACTTCTTCGCCTTCTCCTTGCCCATGGTGTCTTCGGCGATGCCGACGGTGACGAACTCCATGGCGAGTTCCATGGCCGACTGGAAGCGGCTGGGGATGAGCTTCATTCTGTTAGCCCACACGGCCAGCAGAATCACGACGGCGGCGGTCGCGAGGATGCGGATGAGCATCACGCGGTTCATCTCAAACGGAGTGCCCTCGAAGAGGAAAGCCGCTGGAAAGAATTCGGCCATCGAAGGGGCGTGGAAGCCACCTTCTGCAGCATTGAGCGTCGTGTTCGCGGCGTTGAGTGTTCCCACGTTTGTTTTACTCTCCCATGGTCAAGGGCCTTGATGGCCTGGCCTTGGCCACGCGAACGCTGCGTGGCTTTTGGTTCAGGAGCGACATGGAGCTACAGATGGCTCCAGCACCAGGTCTACTCTACCAATTGTAGAGAGCTGCCGACAAATCCATCAGCCTTTGCTGTGCAATTTCTGTCAGCTCGGTTCTCCCGGCGCCCGCTCACGGTTACCTTCGAGTCATTTCGCTTCCGGATCGACATAGGGAACTCGCCCCTTGACCACGGTCAGCGCCTCCACCAGTGACGAGCCGATGACGGCGACGACGATGGTGAAGAAGGCGACCGTCCCGTCGAGCCATGCGGCGTCCTTGAGACGCCAAATCACGATCATGAAGATGAAGGCCTTGAACAGAAAGCCCATGCCCAGGAACCCAGCGATGGTCGTCAGCCCCATGTTCCGACCGAGGTACATGATGACCAGCGTGATGATGATGAACACGGCGGCCAGTCCCCCGCCGACCGCGCCGCCGAGCAGACCTTCGGTGCCGGAGATCAGCCAGCCGATGCCCATGCCGAGGATCGCGACGGCGAGGACGAGGACGATCCCGCGCACGAGCATCGTCTTCCACACGCGGGTCCAGGCAGCCTGCACGGCGGTCTCCTGGGGACGGGACGGGTCGGACTGAGCAGTCACGAGAGTTCCTCTCTGGCTTTCTGTCGCATACGCAGGGGGTAGAAGGTGAAGATCAGAGTGACGGCGAAGAGTCCGCCGACGAGGCAGGCGACGAACACCCAGCTGCGGAAGAGCAGGAGCACGGAGCCGAAGGCGATGAGCGCGGTCCACGTGTAGAGGATGAGGACTGCGCGGGCATGGGAGTGACCCAGGCGGAGCATTCGGTGATGGAGATGCTTCGCATCGGCGGAGAAGGGGGACTGTCCGGCCATCAGCCGGCGCACCACGGCGAGGCCCAGGTCGAGCAGCGGCAGAAACATCACGGCGATCGGCAGGATGATCGGCATGAATGTCGCGAACACGCGTTCCTGCCCGATGAGAGCGGGATCGACCTGGCCGGTGACCCGGATCGTCGAGGCGGCGAGCAGCAGCCCGATGAGCATCGAACCGGAATCGCCCATGAAGATGCGCGCGGGATTGAAGTTGTGGGGCAGGAAGCCGACGCAGGCGCCGACGAGGATGGCGATGATGAGCGAGGCCAGGTTCGCATAGGAATCGGGTGAGGCATCCCGGGCCAGCCAGTAGGAGTAGATGAAGAAGGCGCTGCCGCCGATGGCCACAACTCCGGCGGCGAGTCCGTCGAGGCCGTCGACGAAGTTCACGGCATTGATGGTGACGAGGACGACGAGGATGGTGATGATGATCGACATCCGCGGCGAGCCGATGATCACTCCCCCGAAGGGAATCGAGAGCAGTGCGACGCCGTTGATCGCCATGAACCCGGCCGCCAGCGCCTGGCCGGCGAGTTTCGTGATCCAGTGCAGATCCCAGATGTCATCGATGATGCCGAGAACGCAGAGGACGGCCGCGGCCCCGGCGATGCCGATGATCGGACCGGTGTCGACGAAGATCCGCTGCAGGAACGGCGTCTGTGAGGCGAAGACCAGCCCGACGATCACCGCACCGAACATCGCCACTCCCCCCAGCCTCGGCGTGGGGACGGAATGCACGTCCCGCTCGCGCAGGGGCGAGAAGATCAGCCCGCGTTCGGCGACCCTCTTGACCATGGGGGTCAGCAGGTACGCCACGAGGGCGGAGACGATGAGGATGAAGAGGTAGGCGCGCACTCAGCCGTCCAGGTCGATCAGCTCGGGGATGACCTCCCGCAGCTCGGCCGCGGTGATGGGTCCCTCGCGGACGATGCGCGGGGTCTGCCCGCTGAGGTCGATGATCGTCGAGGCCAGGCCGGATTCGCGCGCACCGCCGTCGACGTAGATGTCGATGTCTTCGCCGAGCATCTCCTGCGCCTCGTCCACCGAGGTGGCTGCGGGAGAGCCGCTGGTGTTCGCACTCGAGACCGCGAGCGGACCGGTGCGGCCGAGGAGGGCGAGGGCGTACTCATCGTCGGGCATCCGCACGGCGACCGTTCCGTGGGTGTCGCCGAGGTCCCAGTCGAGGGAGGGTTGGGCGTTGGCGATGATCGTCAGCGGACCCGGCCAGAACCGTGAGGTCAGTGCCAGCACGCGGTCATCGACGCCGTCGACGAGTCCGAAGATCGTCTCCGCACGGGGCACGAGCACCGGCGGCGGCATATTGCGTCCGCGCCCCTTCGCGGCGAGCAGCGAGGCGACGGCCGAGGCGCTGAATGCGTCGGCGGCGACCCCGTAGACCGTGTCGGTGGGGATGACGAGCAGATTGCCCGCTTCGCTGACTCGGGCGCACTCGTCGAGGACCAGCTCGCGAATGTCGGCTTGGCTGACGTCGAATCGTCTCGACACGCGTTCTCCGTTTCGAATCTCGGGTGGCAGTGGCGACGGAGGGATCCCCGTGGTCACCGGCTCGTCTCTGTCATGCGCCGAGCCACCGTGTAGCGGTCGCGTCCAGTGTAGTCCGGGAAGGTCGCGGCCTGTCTCAGACTGGCCGTGGAGGCGATGAGTTCGCGCGCCCCCGCCCCCTGTTCCTCACTGTGTTCCATGATGAAGAATCCACCGGGGCGCAGCAGCGATTCGGCCTGCAGGATGATCTGCGCGGGGATCTCGAGACCGGTCGATCCGCCGTAGAGTGCGGCAGCGGGATCGTGCTCGCGCACTTCGGCATCACGTGGGACAGCCGCATCGGGGACATAGGGAGGGTTGGTCACCACGACATCGGCGCTGCCGTGGAGTGCAGGCGTGTCGTCGGCGAAGGTCGTCGCGTCGCCCTCGACGAAGTCGACCGAGGACTCGCCGAGGTGGGTCCGCTCGAGGTTGATCCGCGACCATTCGAGGGCGGTGCGTTCGCGTTCGACGCCGATGACCCGGACCCCGGGATGTTCACTGGCCAGGGACAGGCTGATCGCCCCGGATCCGGAGCACAGATCGATGACGAGAGGAGCAGCGCCCTCGGCACGGGACTTGAGCTCCTCGAGGACCTCTGTCACCAGCAGTTCGGTTTCGGGGCGGGGAACGAAGACACCGGGTCCGACGCTGAGTTCGAGATGGCGGAAGTGGGCGGTGCCGGTCAGATGCTGGAGTGGGACACGCTGTCTGCGTCGTTCGCATAAGCGCGCGAAGTCACCTGCCACTTCGGCAGGCACCTCCTCGTCGAAGAGGCGTCGCCGCGACAGCGTCTGGGTCTCGATTCCCCACGCATGAGCGAGCAGGGACGAAGCGTCCGGCGCGGGATTGGCAATGCTGGCCTCGGCGAGCAGCCCCTCGGCCGCACGCAGCAGGGTCGACACGCGCTGCCGGGGGTGCGCGTCCAGATCAGTCTCCCAGGGCGTCGAGGCGAGCGGCCTTGTCGGCATCACGGCAGGAGCCGACCACCGGATCGAGATCGCCGGCAAGCACCTGGTCGAGGTTGTAGGCCTTGTATCCCGTTCGGTGATCGGTGATCCGATTTTCCGGAAAGTTGTAGGTCCGGATTCGCTCCGAACGGTCGACGGTGCGGACCTGGGACCGGCGGATGTCGGCGGCCTCGGCCGCGGCCTCATCGGCCTGTTTGGCGAGGATGCGGGCACGCAGCATCCGCATCGCCGCCTCCTTGTTCTGCAGCTGTGACTTCTCGTTCTGGCAGCTGGCGGTGATGCCGGTCGGCAGGTGCGTGATCCGCACGGCCGAATCCGTGGTGTTCACCGACTGTCCGCCGGGACCCGATGAACGGTAGACATCGATGCGCAGATCGTTGTCGTCGAGGTGGATCTCCTCGGGCTCATCGACCTCGGGGAAGACGAGCACGCCTGCGGCCGAGGTGTGGATGCGCCCCTGCGATTCGGTCACCGGGACTCTCTGCACCCGGTGGACACCGCCTTCGAACTTGAGCCACCCGTAGGCGCCTTCGTCCTTGGCCTTGATGGCCATCGAGACGTCCTTGTAGCCGCCGAGGTCCGAATGCGTGGCGTCGAGGATCTGTGCTGACCAGCCCCGCGAGTCGACCCACCGCTGGTACATCCGCAGCAGGTCGCCCGCGAAGAGAGCTGACTCGTCGCCGCCCTCGCCGGCCTTGATCTCGATGATCGCATCTCGGGCGTCATCGGGATCGCTGGGCACGAGGAGATCCTTGAGCGCGGTCTCGACCTCGCTCATCTCCTCGGCCAGGCGCCCCGCCTCGGCGGCGAATTCGGAGTCGTCGTCCGCGAGTTCCTCCGCGGCCGCATGATCCTCTTCGAGCCGAGCGAACCGACGGGCGGCCACGGCCACCTTCTCGAGTTCGGCGTAGCGCCTCGTCAGCTTCTTGGCCCGGCCGGCGTCAGTGTGGACAGCAGGATCGGAGAGCTCCTCCTGCAGTCTCGAATGCTCATCGAGCAGTGCGCTGACGTTGGCGGCGAGGGTGTCATCGGCCATCTCAGCTGTTGTCGGTCGAGGACTTCGGCAGTGGAGTGGTCTTCTGCACCTGCATGAGGAACTCGACGTTCGAGCCGGTCTCCTTGAGCTTGGACATGAGCAGTTCGACGGCCTGCTGCTGCTCGAGACCCGAGAGCAGACGGCGCAGCTGCCACATCACCTTGGTCTCCTCGCCGGTCATCAGGATCTCCTCGCGACGTGTGCTCGAGGCGTTGACGTCGATGGCCGGGAAGATGCGCTTGTCGGCGAGCTGACGGCTCAGGCGCAGCTCCATGTTGCCGGTGCCCTTGAACTCCTCGAAGATGACCTCGTCCATCTTGGATCCGGTCTCGACGAGCGCCGTGGCGAGAATGGTCAGCGAGCCGCCGTTCTCGATGTTGCGGGCGGCACCGAAGAACTTCTTCGGCGGGTACAGTGCGTTCGCATCGACACCGCCGGAGAGGATCCGGCCCGAGGCGGGCTGTGCGATGTTGTAGGCACGGCCGAGTCGGGTGATGTTGTCGAGGAGGACGACGACGTCCGATCCCATCTCGACGAGGCGCTTGGCCCGTTCGATGGCGAGTTCGGCGATGGTCGTGTGATCGTCGGCGGGACGGTCGAAGGTCGAGGCGATGACCTCTCCCTGCACCGCACGCTGCATGTCCGTGACTTCCTCGGGACGCTCGTCGACGAGGACGACCATGAGGTGGACCTCAGGGTTGTTCTCGGTGATCGCGTTGGCGATCTGCTGCATGATCGTCGTCTTACCGGCCTTCGGGGGCGCGACGATGAGGCCGCGCTGGCCCTTGCCGATCGGGGTGATGAGATCGATCATGCGCGTCGCGTGCAGCTTCGAGGTGGTCTCGAGCCGCATGCGCTCCTGCGGGTAGAGCGGTGTCAGCTTCGAGAATTCGACCCGGCTGCGCGCATCGTCGACGGTCAGACCGTTGACGGAATCGAGGCGCACGAGAGCGTCGAACTTCTCGCGCTTGCTGTTGCGCTGCTCGTTCTCGCGCGGCTGACGGATGGCACCGGCGACGGCATCGCCCTTGCGCAGACCGTTCTTGCGGACCATCGATGCGGAGACGTAGACGTCATTGGGACCGGGCAGGTAGCCCGATGTCCGCAGG
Source organism: Brevibacterium sp. CCUG 69071 (assembly GCF_021023135.1). Taxonomy (GTDB): domain Bacteria; phylum Actinomycetota; class Actinomycetes; order Actinomycetales; family Brevibacteriaceae; genus Brevibacterium. Next base: position 461,758 of record NZ_PGFV01000001.1, on the reverse strand, counting down.
AAGGCGTAGTTGTCATGGACATCGAGGATGCCGCCGACGGGGATGAGCACGTCGTCGTTGCGGATCTCGGGCTCGTCGTTGCCGCGTCCGCGACGTTTGCGATCCCGGCCGCGACCGCGACGTCCGCCGCGGTCATCGTCGTCGTTGTTGTTGCGGTTGTTCCGACGATCGTTGTTGCCGCGGTCGTTGCGGTTTCCACGGTCGTCGTTGTCCCCGCCCTGACGATTGCGACGGTCATTTCCGCCCCGGTCGTTGCCCCGGTCGCTGCGGTCATCACGATCATTGCCGCGATCGTCACGGTCGTTGCCGCGGTCGTTGCGGTCATCGCGATCGTTGCTGCGGTCGCTGCCGTTGCGGTCGTTGTTGCGGTCGTTGTTGCCGCCGTTGCCGCCCCGATCGTTGCGTCCGTTGCCGCCGCGATCGCCGCGTGATCCGCGATCGTTCGACTCCTCGGAGTCCTGAGCGCGGTCGTCCTTCTGCCCGTCACCGCTGCGGGAACGCGAACGTCCCCGGCGCGACCGTGAACGATCCTCGTCTCCGGAAGACTGCGCCGGCGCGGACTCCTGTGCGTTCGCAGAGTCGGAATCGGACTGCGGCTCGATGATCAGAGCGGGTGCCTCATCCGAGGTGACCGAGGCCGCGGAGCGACGCGAGCTACGGCCCTTCGGCGCATCGCTCCTCGCTTCGTCGTTCTTCGCTGAGTCGGCGGCCTTGGAGTCGTCGGCAGACTTCTCGGAGGCTGCAGGTGCGGCGGAGCCGGACTTCGGTGCGGATTTCGCCGCTCCCGAGCCGTTCTGGTTGTTGATGGCGTCGATCAGCTCGCTTTTGCGGAGTCGACGGTACCCTTTGATTCCCAGGCCCGCTGCCATTTCCTGGAGCTGGGGCAGACGCAGGGCGGTCAGACTGCCCGTACGAGGCGTGGAATCTTGAGTAGTGGTTTCAGACACGAAGGTCCTTCTCCCTCTTTCGGCCGTGCGGCAAGAGCCGTTTACTCACGGCGACGGAAACACCGTTGACGGTGCATTGTGAAAGAAAACCTGCTGAAGATGAGCAGGAGACGTTCCAGAATCTGTGACATTGAATGTGGGTTCGCGATGTATATCGCACAACCCGATCACTGGAGGAACACCCTCAGTTTACTTGCTTATCGACGATCTTGCGAATCGATTGCTCAAGTTTCTCGGAACACCCGATATCCCCCGAGGTCAATGGGCGTGCGCAGCAGCGCCACCGACTCCGGCACACAATCGGCGGGCACCGAGTCGGCGAGAACCAGAACCGTCGGACCGGCCCCTGAGATCACCGCGGGCAGCCCCCGCGACCGCAGGGCGTCGACGAGATCCATCGACTCCGGGTAGGCCTCGCGGCGGAATTCCTGATGCAGCTGATCCTGCGTCGCTTCGAAGAGCACCGAGGCGTCGGAGGCGAAGCCGTGGACGAGGAGACCCGTCCGCGCCGAATTCTCGCCGGCACGTTCATGTTCGATCGAGACGGGGATGAGGCCGCGGGCGATATCGGTGTCGAGGCGATGCTCGGGAACAAGGACGGTGACCGTGGACAGGGTGGTGACCGCGACCTGCCAGGCCCGTGCAGGGTGGGACAGCGAGATCGTCAGACCGCCGTAGACGGCGGGCGCCGCATTGTCCGGATGGCCCTCGTATTCCGTGGCGAGTTCGAGCACGCGTGCCCGGTCGAGCTCGCCGCCGCCGAAGACGGCGGCGACCTCTCCGGCCAGTGCGATCCCGGCCACGACCGCTGCGGCCGAGGAGCCGAGTCCCCGCGAGTGCGGTATCCGATTGACGCAGTCGAGGCTCAGCCGTTCGGCGAGTCCCTCGATCGCCTCGGGGAATTCGCCGGCGAGCACCTCGGTGATGATGCGCATGATCAGATGGGTGCGATCTCGCGGCAGCGACTCGGCCCCCTCCCCCGTCACGCTCACGCAGGACTCGTCGGCGACCGGTTCGTCATGGACGGTCAGCGTCAGCGTGTCGACCAGGTCCAGGGCGAGGCCGAAGGCGTCGTAGCCGGGCCCCAGATTCGCCGAGGTGGCCGGGACCTCGAGTCGGATCCGGACACTCACCGGTCTTCGAGTCCCAGGGCCCGTGCGGCGCTGACCGCGTCGACCGAGACCCGCAGGGGTTCGATCTCCGAGCCGTCGGCGGTGTGCAGCGCCCAACTGGGATCCTTGAGGCCGTGTCCCGTCACGGTCACCGCGATCTTCGCCCCGCTCGGAACCTTTCCGGCCGCGGACATCTTGAGCAGGCCGGCCACCGAGGCCGCCGAACCCGGTTCGACGAAGATGCCCTCGTCGCGGGAGAGGATCTTGTGAGCGGCCAGGATCTCCTCATCACTGACCGAATCGATGACTCCGCCCGAGGAATCCCGGGCTTCGATGGCCTGCGCCCAGCTGGCGGGATTGCCGATACGGATCGCCGTGGCGATGGTGTCGGGTTCGTCCACGGGGTGGCCGAGGACGATCGGGGCGGCACCGGCCGCCTGGAATCCCCACATCTGCGGCAGGCGAGTCGAGACGCCGATCTCCTGGTACTGGCGGTAGCCCTTCCAATACGCGGTGATGTTGCCGGCGTTGCCGACGGGCAGGACATGGATGTCCGGGGCATCGCCGAGCACGTCGACGACCTCGAAGGAAGCGGTCTTCTGGCCCTCGATGCGGTCGGGATTGACCGAATTGACGAGGTGGACCGGATAGGACTCGGAGAGTTTGCGGCACAGCGTCAGGCAGTCGTCGAAGTTGCCGTCGACCTCGAGCAGGGTGGCCCCGTGGGCGATGGCCTGGCTCATCTTGCCCGGCGCGATCTTGCCCGTCGGCACGAGCACGGCGCAGGTCAGTCCGGCCTTGGTCGCATAGGCCGCGGCCGAGGCGGAGGTGTTGCCCGTCGACGCGCAGATCACGGCCTTGGCACCGTGGGCCACGGCCTTCGTGATCGCCATCGTCATGCCGCGGTCCTTGAACGATGCGGTCGGGTTGAGGCCTTCGTACTTCACCCACACCTCGGCGCCGGTGATCTCACTGAGCTTCTCCGCCCGGATCAGTGGTGTTCCGCCTTCTCCGAGGGTGACCGCGGGGGTGGAATCGGAGATGCCGAGCAGGCTCCGGTACTCCTCGACGACGCCCTGCCACTGATGTCTGGGAAATGTCATTCTCACTGTCCTTCTACACGGATCACGGATTTGACGGCGCGGACCACGGGGAGGCCGCCGAGGCGATCGACCGTTCCCCTCAGGGTCGCGTCGGTGTTCGTGTGGGTGGCGAGCACCAGTTTGGCATGCTGGATGCCCTGGTCGTCGATCTCTCCCACGGTCTGGCGCATGAGTTCGATGGAGGCGCCCTCATAGGCGAAGACCTCCGACACGGCGGCCAGGACACCGGGACGATCGACCACGTCGAGCGTGATGTGGTACCTGGTGGTGATGGCCGAGATCGGCAGGATCCGCGAGTCGGAGTGGAACGGGCGCTCATACTGTCCGCGCCCGCCGAGCACCTTCCGGCGGGCCACGGAGACCACGTCGCCGAGCACTGCCGAGGCGGTCGGGGCACCGCCGGCACCCTGGCCGTAGAACATCAGCGAACCGGCCGCCTCCGCCTCGATGAAGACGGCGTTGAAGGCTCCGCGCACGGTCGCCAGGGGGTGGCTGCGGCCGAGCAGCGCGGGATAGACGCGCGCCGAGAGACCGGCACCGGCCGGTGAGTCCGCGACTCGTTCGCAGACGGCGAGGAGTTTGATGACGAACCCCTGGTCCCGGGCGGTCTCGACCATCTCCGCGGTGATCGACTCGATGCCCTCCACGTGGACGTCGTCGATCGAGACGGGGGCGTGGAAGGCCAGCGAGGACAGAATCGCGGCCTTGGCCGCGGCATCGTGTCCGCCGACATCGGCCGTGGGGTCCGCCTCGGCGAAGCCCAGCTCCTGTGCGGTGGCCAGCGCATGGGCGAAGTCCCAGTCCTCGGTGTCCATCTGGTCGAGGATGTAGTTGGTGGTGCCGTTGACGATGCCCATGATCCGTTCGATCCGGTCGCCGGCCAGCGAATCGCCGACCGGACGGATGATCGGGATCGCACCGGCCACTGCGGCCTCGTGCTCGAGGCGGACCCCGGCGCGATCGGCCGCGGACATGAGTTCGCCGTAGTGGCCGGCCAGGAGCGCCTTGTTCGCGGTGACGACCGATGAGCCCTGGGCGAGGGCGGCGGTGATGAGGGACTTCGCCGGCTCGATGCCGCCCATGAGTTCGATGACGATGTCTGCCCCGGCGATCGCCGCTTCGGCATCTGTCGTCAGCAGCGAGCGGTCGATGCCGGGACGGTCCTTCTCGATATCGCGGACGACGACCGCGCTCAGCTCCAGAGGCGCGCCGATGCGCTCCGCCAGACCGTCACCCCGGTTCTGAATGCGGGAGGCGACCTCCGTGCCGACGACGCCGCATCCGAGCATGGCCACTTTCAGCGCCTGCATATCCTCACCTTTCCGCTGTGATCGAAGCTGTTCGTGCAAATCATCCGTTCCTCACCTGGGCCATTCCCGGGTCCGTGGAGAACATCTGGGTGTGGTCCTCGGGAGTCACGATCCACTCAACTGTATCCGCACTCACCGCCAGGACTCCGGGGCGGGGCTGATGATTGTAGTTGTTGGCCAGAGAACGGCAGTATGCGCCGGTGCTGGGAACCGCGACGAGGTCGCCGGCGGTGACGTCGGCGCCGATGTACTCATCGCGGACGATGATGTCTCCGGATTCGCAGTGTCTGCCGACGACCCGGACGATGGCGGGCTCTGCCTGAGAGGCCCGGTTGGCCAAGGTACACGAGTAGTCCGCGTCGTAGAGCGCGGTCCGGATGTTGTCGCTCATTCCTCCGTCGACCGCGACGTAGGTGCGTTCGCCGCTGTCCGTGGCCACTCGCTTCACGGTGCCGACCCGATAGAGCGTGAACATCGTGGGCGAGACGATCGCCCGGCCGGGTTCGATCGAGATCCGGGGCACGTTCGTGCCCAGGCCGCGGCATTCCTTCGCGACCACCTCGGCGAGTTCTCCCGCCATCTCCGCCACGGGAATCGGAGTGTCCTGGGAGGTGTAGCGGATGCCGAATCCGCCGCCGAGATCGATATCGGGCAGGTCGACGCCGTGTTCGGCCATGATCTGCGCACGGAGTTCGAGCACTCGGGCGGCCGCGACGCGGAACCCGGAGATGTCGAAGATCTGGGAGCCGATGTGGGAGTGCAGGCCGTCGAAGCGCAGATGCTGCGAGTTCGCGACGACCTCCGCGGCGGCTGCGGCGGTCCCATCGGAGACGGACAGGCCGAACTTCTGATCCTCGTGCGCGGTGGCGATGAAATCGTGGGTGTGAGCTTCGACGCCGACGGTCACCCGCAGCATCACCGGCGCGAGCACGCCCTTGGCGGCGGCGATCGATTCGAGCAGGGCGACCTCGTCGAGGCTGTCGACGAAGATTCTGCCGACGCCGTAGTCGAGGGCGTATTCGAGTTCGGCCGCGGACTTGTTGTTGCCGTGCAGGCCGACCCGCTCACCGGGCACGCCGGCGGCCCGAGCGATCATCATCTCGCCGAGAGTGCAGGTGTCGAGTCCGAGTCCGGCCTCGTGCACCCAGCGGGCGACTGCGGTGCACAGGAAGGCCTTGCCCGCATAGAAGACATCGACGCCGGCCAGCCCCTTCTCCTCGGAGAAGGCGGCGGAGTAGGTCGACAGGTAGGTCTGGGCCCGGGCCTTGAAGTCGGCGACGTCCATCACCAGAGTCGGCGTTCCGAACCGCTCCGCGAGCTCCGTGACTTCGTGTCCGGCGATGCTGAGCACTCCCTCGGCGGTCTTCGTGACATTGTCCGACCACAGACTCGGCAGCAGAGCGTTGACATCCTCGGGGTAGGGCAGCCAGACGGGAGCCGGGGTCGCGTGCAGAGGTCCTGCGATATGTGCGGGCATTACATCCTCTCCGGGGCCGAAGCTCCCAGTTGTCGAAGTCCTGCGGCGAGGACGGTGATGGCGGCGCGGACCAGCAGCAGCCGGGAGGCGTGGACCCTCGCGATCTCCACGTCGATCGTCGGAGTCACGACGCAGACGGCGATCCAGTCCTCGAATGCCTCGACCACGGCCGACAGTGTGGCGAGGAAAGAACTCCCATCGCCGGAGTCGAGAGCCCGAGGCAGACCGTTGCGAGCCTGCGCGAGCGCATTCAGCAGGACCACCTCGGTGACATGGACGAGCGTATCCGCGTCGAAGTCGGTCGGATCGATCCCGGCCGCTGTCGCACGACGGTGCGCGCGGTGGGCGGCCGCATGGGCCAGCTGGATGCGCCGCACTCCCTCGGCTGCATCCGACACCGCCTGGCCGGGCAGGAAGCCCTCCCCCAGGTCCACGATCTCGAGGGCTGCCCGGGACCGGCCGGCCGTGGTCAGGGTGATGTTGATGAAGCCCGGCCCGGCGACCTCGGCGGCGGCCACGCGCGGCTCGGTGCGGATGCGGGCCGCGATCTCCGCGGCGTATCGTCGGGGGTCGCCGGTGGCGTCGCACAGGGCGAGGTTCGTCGTCCAGTCCCCGTGTTCGTGCGAATCGGGTCGGCGGACGAAGAAGTCGGGATGTGGAGCCGGAGCGGATCCCTGCGCCGCACGAGCGGTCGCCGAGGCGCGCTCCAGTGCGGCATGCAGAAGTTCCGGGGTCACTCGGACAGAGTACTATTCGGCATCTGGCGAGGACGAATCCGACGTCGTCTTCGCTCTCATTGCGAGACCGCCGTCATCGGCCTGCGGTGGGGCTGCGGTCGCGGCGGCGCAGCGGAAGGGTCTCAGATCGTCCCGGGTCTCAGATCGTTCCAGGTCTCAGATCGTCCCGGGTCTACACGCCGCGTGGCTGACCGCGAACTTGACCCCGACCGAGGCGAGGACGAGCAGATAGGCGGGCCAGGAGGCGTCGAAGCTCTGGAGCAGGAAGGCGAAGGCGAGCGGGCCGACGGCCGCCATGAGATAGCCGCCTCCTTGGACGAAGCCGGACAGTGCCGCCGAGGACTCCGCGCTGCCCGAGCGCAGGGTGATCAGCGTCAGTGCCAGGGGGAACGTGGAGATCCCGACGCCCAGCAGAACCGTCCACAGCACGGGGGCCGCGCTCGGAATCAGCCACAGTCCGATGTATCCCAGGGCCAGACTCAGGCAGAAGGCCGCGACGATGACATAGGCCGACCGCATCTTCTGGGCCAGTGCGGGCAGCACGAACCCGAGGACGAGGGGAATCGCGGTGACGAGAGCGAGCATGGCCCCGGCGAAGGTCGCATCGAATCCGGCCCGGGTGAGCAGCGAGGGCAGCCAGGTGAAGAGGATGAAGTTGTTGAATGAGGTCAGGCCCGTCATCGTCATCAGTGCCCAGGCGCGAGGGCTCCTGACCAGGCGGGAGAGCTCGCTGCCGCCGACGACGGTCGCGGCCACCTCGGCGCGGGGAGCCGGGCGCAGCACGACGATGAGGACCCAGACGAGGACGGCGAGTCCGGCGAAGCCCGCCCAGACGAGCAGCGATCCGCGCCACGCGAGGCCTGTGGCCAAGGGCACGGCGACGAGCGGCGGTATGAAGGTGCCCAGCTGCAGCAGGCCGACATGGACGGTCGACATGAGGGCGACCCGGTCGGGGAAGTACGACTTGACGATCGGCGGGATCACGACGTTGCCGATGCCCATGCCCAGCAGCGCGAGCACGCTGAGGCCGAGGAAGATCACCGGGGAGTCGATGAGCGCGCGCACACCGAGTCCGACCGCGATCATCACCATCGCGGCCAGGGTGATCGTCAGTCCCGAGAACCTGTTGTACAGGCGTGGGGTGATGAAGCCGCTGAGTCCGTAGAGCAGCGGGGGTAGCATGCCGATGACGGCGAGGAAGGTCGCGCCGAGGCGGATGTCCTGTCCCATCAGATCGAGCAGAGGGGACAGACCTGTCACACCGGGCCGAAGGTTGAATGCGGCGACGATGATTCCGAGGATGACCAGAATTCCTGTCCACGCAGATCTCATGGTCTTCTTTGTACCATCGCCCCTCCCCGGCCGGGCATGGCGGGGTGGGCTCAGTGCCCGTGTTTGAGTCCCTCCACGGGCGAGAGTCTGGCCGCCCGCCGGGCCGGTGCGAGTGCCGACAGGAGGCCCGCGATCACCGCCACCGCGAGGATGCCCAGTGATGCCGGCAGCGACCAGTCGACGATGAGCGCAGTTGCGAAGTCGATCGTGAGCAGGCGCGTGCCGACGATGCCCAGTCCCCCGCCGAGGACGATGCCGATCAGTGCGGCCACCGATGAGACCAGCACGGCTTCGAGGGCGAGGAGGGCCCGCAGCTGCGCGATGCTCAGGCCCAGGGCGCGCATCAGAGCGTTCTCCCGGCGGCGTTCGATCACCGAGAGGCTCACGGTGTTCGAGACCCCGAGGAGGGCGATGAGGACGGCGACGAGGAGGAGGACCACTGCGCACACGAGCAGGACGTCGATGAACTCGGAGTAGACCCCGCGAGCGATGGCCGAGCCGGTCACCTCGTCGCTGGAGACGTCGAGGATCTCGGCGATCTGACTCTGGACTGCGAAGATGCCCGCCACATCGACATCGGGGCTGAGCTTGACCAGCACCGAGGTGGTCGTCGCGGAGACTCCGAGATCGTTGCCGACGTCGGTGGTGGTGAAGAGGGCAAGATTCGAGTTTCCCTGCTTCTCCACGGGCACGTTCATCTCGTTGAGGCCTTTGGCCCGAACCGTCGAAGCGGGGTAGTCCTCGGGAACGATGACGCGACCGGGGCTGAGTTCCGGAGCACCCTCGCCGAGGACGCTTGCGGCCGCTTCCGGATCGATCACATAGAGTTCGGGGACGGCGCCGTCGATGTCGTCGAGGGCCTGCGCACGATGCGCGACGGCGACGGCGGACACCGGCTCGAGAGAGCGCAGCTTGTCGAGGGCGTCCTCGTCGACCGCCGTGTCGAGAGGGACGGCGACGTCGACGGGAAAGCGCTCGTCGAGTCCGTGCCCGAGTGTGGCCTTCGTCGACAGTCCTCCGACGAGGATGGTCGAGACGAGAGTCACGCCGATGATCAGTGCGCTGGCGGTGGTGGCGGTGCGCCGGCGATTGCGCAGCGTGTTCAATGTCGCCAGACGGCCCGGGACTCCCCAGGGGCTGAGTACGAGCTCCCCGATCCCGGCGACGATCGGAGGAATGATCTGGGCGGAGCTGATCACGAGGCCGGTGACGATGAGGGCACCGCCCAGAGCTCCCCCGAGGACCCAGCCCTGGGAGGAGGCGGCCAGAGCGAGCGAGACGGTGAGCAGACCGATTCCGAGGATGATGGCCGACCACCCGGAGATCTGCCGGGGCCGGCTCCGCGAGGCCGGGGCGAACGAGGCGTCGAAGGGCTGCAGCGCCTCGAGCGGGGTGACGGCGATGGCGCTGCGGGCCGGTCGGATCGTGGCGAGGATCGTCAGCAGCACGCCGACGGCGATGCCCGCGGCCGGCGCGGTCACGGGCACCTCCACGATGCTGTGGGCGAAGTTCTCCGGCCACAGGCGCTTCGCGAAGGCGGAGAGGGCGTAGCTGAACCCCGTGCCCCCGAGCACCCCGAGGACCGAACCGATCAGGCCGACCGCGCCGCCCTCTGCGACCACGGAGGCGTAGATCTGTGTCCTGGAGGCGCCGAGACAGCGCAGGAGCGCGAATTCACGACGGCGACCGGCGACGATGACGGAGAAGGTGTTGGAGACCACGAGGATCGCGACGATCACGGAGATCCCTGCGAAGACGAGCAGCATGGCGGCGATGACGTCATTGCCGCCCGAGAGCCGTTCGGCCTTGGCCTCGGTGGCTTCCGCGACGTCCATCACCTCGAGGCTCTTGTCCAGCTGAGAGGAGTCGATCGCCGCCTGCAGACCGCGACGCACCTCGGCCGGGTCCGCGGAGTCGTCCAGGGCGACCTGGACGGCGATGACATCGCCCTGGGAGGCGAAATGCTCCTGATAGCTCGCCGAGGTGGTCAGTGCCCGGTTCATCCCCGGGGCGCTGGGGTCGACGCCCATGTCGGCGATGCCGACCACCGTGAACGTGGTCGTGCTCTGACTCGGTCCGCGGTAGATCGGAACATCGTCCTCGCCGTTCTCGACGGGAACCACGTCGACGGAGAACCGGACCTCGTCGCCGATTCCGACACCGAGATCCTGCGCGGTCTTCTCATCGAGGACGAGATCGGTGATTGCCAGCGGTCGGCTGCCTTCGACGATGCTGAAGGTGTCGAGACCAGGATCAGCTGGGGACGGCGAGAGGGCGAAGGTGCTCTCGGAGAATGTGCTGCCGCGTCCGCTGGTCGTGGTCCGCGACGACACCGCCACAGAGTCCACCCCGTCCGTTGTCGACAGCGGCTCGACCAGAGGGGCGATCTCGCGTCCGTCGACGAAGACGTCCTGTCCGGGGATGACGACGAGATCCGCGTTCGAGAAGGCGTTGCCGACCGACTCGCGCAGGCTCGCCTGCAGCGAGGAGCTGATGATGATCGTGGTGGCCACGAAGCCGGCCGCAAGTGCGATCCCGAGTCCGATTGCGAGGAATCTGGCCCAGTGGATGCGGATCTGGGCCAGAGCGACAGCGATCACAGATCGCTCAGTTCGCTCAGCGCCGTCACCACCGTTTCGCGGGTCGGCCGTCTGACCTCTCCACCGGCGCGTCCGTCCTTGAGTAAGACGACCCGATCGGCGTGTGAGGCGGCGACCGGGTCGTGGGTGACCATGATGATCGTCTGCCCGTAGACAGTGGTGGCGCTGCCGAGGAGATCGAGCACCTCCGCGCCCGCGTGGGAATCGAGATTGCCGGTCGGCTCATCGGCGAAGATGACGTCCGGCCTGGTCAGCAGCGCACGGGCGACGGCGACCCGCTGCTGCTGTCCTCCGGAGAGTTCATGCGGACGATGGCCGAGGCGGTCGCCGAGTTCGAGGCGGTCGATGACTTCGGCCTTCCAGTCCCGGTCGATTCTCTTTCGGGCCAGTGCGACGGGCAGTTCGATGTTCTGTTCTGCGCTGAGTGTGGGCACGAGGTTGAAGGCTTGGAAGATGAACCCGACCCGGTCGCGGCGGAGTTGGGTGAGCTCCTTGTCATCGAGGGAGGTGATCTCCTGGCCGCGCATGGTGATCGATCCCGCGTCGACGCGGTCGAGTCCCGCAAGGACGTGCATGAAAGTCGATTTCCCGGAACCCGAGGGACCCATGATCGCGGTGAACCGACCCGATTCGAAGTCGACGCTGATGTCATCGAGAGCGTTGACCGCGGTATCGCCCCGGCCGAAGCCCTTGCGCAGGTGCTCGGCTCGCAGCACGATATCGCCTGCGGCGGGTCCATCCGCGCCTGAATCGTGAGTGCGCACGGCGCCCCGGGGGCTGGCCGCTTCGGCTTCGGACACTCCTGCAGGATTCGACATCTTCACTTTCGCACGCGGACCGGCATCGTCACCGTCTACCTTAGTCGGTGCCCGGCCCGGCCGCTCATCTGCCGACTCGGCACCCGAGGCTGCGAGGCAGTGGGTGAGGCCGCCGGGACAAGGTCGACAGGACAAGCAGAACCGCCCACCTCGATATGTGAGGTGGGCGGTTCGGATGGTGCCCGCGACAGGATTCGAACCTACGACCTTCTGCTCCGGAGGCAGACGCTCTATCCACTGAGCTACGCGGGCAACGGATGCAATGCTATCACCGATCCGGGGACGCTCCCAAAACGAAACCGCGTGCAGTCGAATTCGACTGCACGCGGCTCTCAACTTACAAGAAGGGGGTTCAGGCGCCCTTCATGTCCTTGCGGCCGGGAACGTATTCCCAGTGCCAGAGTTCGTAGGAATTGCGCTGGGCCCAGTCGGGATTCTCCCAGCCGTACTTCTTCGCATTGGCGACGAGCCAGTCGTACTGTTCGCCGGTTCCACTCGAGGTGCCGGCACCGAGGTCGACGGCGAGGCCCAATCCGTGATTCGAGGTTCCGGGACGAGCAGCGAATCCCGGTTTGCGGGCGGCCACGGAGATCTGGGATTCCAGGGAGCGATAGGAATCGGTCACGGCGAGATCCTTGCCGGTGTCCTTCTTGAAGGCCGCATTCATCTTGGCGAAGGAGACTGCCGCGTCGGTGCGCAGTTTGTGATCGCCGATGCCGATCTTGCACAGCCATTCGTCGGGCAGTTCGCCGTTGGAGACGTCCCCGGAGGGAGCTTTGCCATCGCAACCGGGAAGCACGGTCTTGGTGATGGCGCGCGAGGCCGCCTCGGCCTTCGTCTGCTTGGCGCTCGGAGCGCCGATCGCCATCGAGGTCTTGTCGTCCTTATCGAGCTGGACATCGGCCGAGACCGACTCTGCGTTGATGGCCTGCGGCTGTGACTGGGCAGCTGTCTCGTCGACCTTGACTTCCTGCTGTCCGCTCATGTTGCCTGCGATCATCACCGCCGCGATAGCCGTTCCGGTCACCGACACCGTCGCCAGGGCTGAGGCCGTGGTGATGCGACGAAGACGAACCGAGCGCAGCAGCGAACCGTCCGAACCGCGGCTGCCCAAACGGGTGGCGACGGAGGCGGGACTGCCGTGGCCTGCTGCGGCGAACGTGCTGTGCGAGCGCTCGGTCTCCTTGGCCATCGCTGCGCGGCGAGGAGATCCCTGGAGGGCCCGCGCCTCGGCGGCCATGGCGGCACGGCGAGGTGAGAGTGCGGAGGTGTCTGTGTGCGAAGGCCGCGACTCCTGCGTCGCGGACTTCCGGGTGAAGAGCGCTGAACCCTTGGAGGAGGCTTCCTGCTTGCGCAGATCGCGTCGGCGAACCGGCGGCGCCTCGACGGTCGAGGACTGACTCGACATAGTGCTCCATACTGTTGACTGTCGGATGTACCTCGGGCCCAAGAACGTCGGCGCCCGAAAAGCTTATGTCACAACACTATAACGACCCCGTTACCAAATGTCACCTTTCGTTCATACTAGGCGCGTGACCAGCGAATATTCCGGTTTCGGTGTGTCGCAGACCACGCAGATGCGGGAAAGACGGTGCTCCGGAGTGCTGTTTTCGTTACATATCGTTACACATCCGGGGCGACGATGCGGGCCCCATCACAGATGAGGCCCGCATCGTGTGCGAGATCACGGCCCCGCCGGACCGAGCACGGCCGCCGAGTCCATGGCCTCGGAGCCCTGCCGCCGTATCCGGTCAGCCGTCGAAGCGGCCGCGCTGCATCGCGTCCTGCACCTCGCCGACGAGCTCTTCGAGCACATCTTCGAGGAACAGCAGTCCCAGCACCGTCGCCTCGGCATCGATGACACGGGCGACGTGTATGCCGGCCTTCTGCATCTGCGCCAGCGCCTCCTCGACCTCATCACCGGCGGTGACGGTGAACAGCGGCCGGAAGCGCTTGGCCGGCACCGGTGCGTCGTATTCGACGTCGCTGTCGGCGTAGAGGACGTCTTTGATGTGCAGATAGTCCTGCGGGTAGCCGTCCGCGGAGACTACGAAGTAGCGGGAGAATCCTGTCTTGCCGACCAGGGTGACGAGCTCGTCGGGAGTCACCTTGTCCGAGATCGTGATGAGCTCGGACATCGGCACCATGATGTCCGCGGCGGTCTTGTCGCTGAACTCAAGGGCGCCCTTGAGCAGTCCGGTGTCATCGGAGAGCAGACCTTCGCGCTTGGATTCGGCCACGATCGATTCGACCTGTTCGATCGTGTAGGCCTCATTGACCTCGTCGCGAGCCTCGACCTTCATCAGGTGGAGGACCCAGTTCGCCAGACCGTTGAGCGGCCTGATGACGAACCCGAACACGCGGGCCAGGAAGACGAGCGGGGTCGCCAGGATCATCACGGCCTGCGCCGATGTCGCCAGGGCGATGTTCTTGGGCACCATCTCACCGATGACCACGTGCAGATAGGTGACCACGCCGAGGGCGAGGACGAAGGAGATCGTCGAGGACAGGCCCGCGGGAATGCCGAGGCCTTCGAGCGGCCCGGCGAGCAGATGGTGGATCGCCGGTTCTGCCACATTTCCCAACAGCAGAGAGCAGACGGTGATGCCCAGCTGGCAGATCGCCAGCATCAGCGAGACATGCTCCATGGCATAGAGGGCAGTCTTGGCGGCCCCTGAGCCCTCCGCCGCACGCGGTTCGATCTGTGAGCGCTTGGCAGCGACCACGGCGAACTCCGCGGCGACGAAGAAGGAGTTGCCCAGCAGCAGGACGACCAACCAGACGAGTCCGAACCAATCGGCGCTCATCGGCTCTCACCTCGCTGTTCGTAGGCCGTGGCATCCGTGGCGCGCAGCACCACCCGCAGTCGTTCGATCCGGCGTCCGTGCATCCGCTCGACGCGGATCAGTGCGTCATCGGTGCGCACACTGTCCCCGGGTTCGGGAATGTGGCCGAGTTCCTTGAGGACGAATCCGGCGAGGGTCTCGTAGTCCGAGTCCTCGGGGATGTCGATCCCGATCGTCGACGAGATCTCGTCGGGTCGCAGCTGCCCGGGCACGATCCAGGTGCCGTCACGAGCCGGGCGTGCGGCCACTCGCATCCGATCGTGCTCGTCGGCGACCTCGCCCACGAGCTCCTCGACGACGTCCTCGAGCGTGACGACTCCGGCGGTGCCGCCGAATTCGTCGACGACGACCGCCATCTGCAGTCCCTGGGCGCGCAGCTCCATGAGCAGCGGGTCGAGTCGGAGGGTCTCCGGGATCTCGGTGACCTCGGTCATCAACCCTCCGGCGTAGGCATCGTCGCGATTGGACAGGGGCACGGCGAAGGCCTGTTTGACGTGGACGACGCCGACGATGTGGTCTTTGTCCTCCCCCGCCACGGGGAATCGCGAGTAACCGGTCTCGCGGGCCTGTTCGATGATCTGTCGGGCGGTGGTGTCTTTGACCACCGAGGACATTCTCGTCCGCGGGGTCATCACGTCCTCGGCGCTGCGCTCGGAGAAGCTCAGCGTCCGCTCGAGCAGATCCGCGGTCTGCTCATCGAGCATGCCCTCCTCCGCAGAGTGGCGCACCAGCGAGGTCAGCTCTTCGGGAGAGCGCCCCACGGAGCCCTCCTCCTGCGGCTCGATGCCCATCGACAGCAGGATCTTATTCGCGGTCCCGTTGAGCATGGCGATGATCGGCTTGAACACGATCGAGAAGACGTACTGCATCGGTGCCGCGATCCGACCGGTGGCCAGAGGCACGGCGATCGCGAGGTTCTTGGGCACGAGTTCGCCGAAGATCATCGACAGGATGGTCGAGGCGATGAGCGCGATCGTCAGCGCCAGCGGTGCCGCCAGGCCGGGGCCGACACCCCAGGACTCGAACACGGGTGCCAGCAGCTTCCCGAGCGAGGGCTCCATGAGATAACCGGTGAGCAGCGTCGTGATCGTGATGCCCACCTGTGCCGCAGAGAGCTGGGTGGACAGGTGGGTCATCGACTGGCGCAGGGTCTTCGCGCCGACGACACCGTCTTCGACCGCCTTGTCGGCGGTGTGACGATCGAGGGTGAGGAGGGAGAATTCTGCGGCCACGAAGACGCCCGTGCCGAGAATGAGGATCAGAGCGAGGGCGAGGAACAGCCATTCCATCAGTGACGATCCCTGCCGTTCGCGGTCAGGAGATCTCTGTGTGTGTATCGATCGACCCGCTTGAGGGGATAGGGGTCATCGTCTGGGGCGCCGGCTTCCCGCCGGCCGGGACTGTCACTGTGCATGGAAGAATCCTACCAACTCCGGGCGAGTGGTCGGCCCTCCTCATAACCGGCCGCGCTCTGCACGCCCACGGTGGCACGATCGACGAATTCCTCGAGATTGCGGGCCCCGGCATAGGTGAAGGAGCTGCGCACTCCCGAGGTGATGCCGTCGAGGAGGTCCTCAACCCCAGGAGATTGTGGGTCGATGTACATCGTGGACGCAGAAATGCCCTCTTCGAACAGGCCTTTGCGGGCCCGCGAGAATGCCGATTCCGTCCGGGTCCGATTCGCCACCGCACGCGCCGAGGCCATTCCGAAGCTCTCCTTGTACTTCCGTCCCTCTCCGTCGAGCAGGAGGTCGCCCGGGGATTCGTGGGTGCCGGCGAACCATGAGCCGATCATCACCTGAGAGGCTCCGGCCGCCAGTGCCAAGGCCACGTCCCGGGGGTAGCGGACTCCCCCGTCGGCCCAGACGTGCGCGCCCAGCTCGCGGGCCGCCTCGGCGCATTCGCGCACCGCAGAGAACTGCGGTCGTCCCACGGCCGTCATCATCCGGGTCGTGCACATGGCGCCCGGTCCGACTCCGACCTTGATGATCTGCGCGCCCGCAGAGACGAGGTCCCGGACGCCGTCACCGGTGACGACGTTGCCTGCGACGATCGGCACACCGAGATCGGCACCGGCGATCGCACTGAGCGCATCGAGCATCTTCACCTGGTGGCCGTGGGCGGTGTCGACGACGAGCACGTCTGCCCCTGCCTCGACTAGGGCCTGTGCGCGTTCCACGGCCCTGCCGTTGACCCCGATGGCCACCGCGATCTTGAGTCTGCCGCGGTCATCGACGTTGGGTCCGTAGATCGATGAGCGCAGCAGCGACTTCGGAGTCAGGCAGCCGAGCACCATGTTCTCCTCGTCGACGACCGCGGCGAAGGCCGCCCGCGCCTCATTCATCGATTCGTAGAGGGATTCGAGCTGCGCCTCGTCGTTCCAGTCGATCTCGGAGGCGCGCAGCACGTGGGGCGAGGATTCGAGGAGATCCGACACCGAGGTGAAGCGATCGACGTCTCCCAGGCCCGCGGCATCGATGACGCCTTCGAGACGGCCGGCATCATCGACGACGACGCCGAAGCCGTGGGGGCGTTTGGCCAGGACGTGCAGGGCGCTGAGCACGGTGTCGTCCGGGGAGAATCGCAGCGCCGATTCGAAGATCCGATCGCGGCTCTTGACCCACTTGATCGTGTCCACGGCGGCGGTCAGGGGAATGTCCTGGGGAAGCACGGCGAGACCGCCTCGGCGCGCCATCGTCTCGGCCATTCTCCGGCCCGACACGGCTGTCATGTTCGCGGCCACGATCGGGGTCGTCGACGCCGTCGGATCGACCGTGGTGAGGTCGACGTCGAAACGCGAGGTCAACATGGACGAGTTGGGGACGAGGAACACATCGGAGTAGGTCAGATCGGTGTTCGGGTCATTTGAGATGAAACGCATAACACTATTGTCCCTTATGTGCACATAAGAGGGCACATCGCGTTAGGCTGGTCATGTCGTTAAGCAGCAATTCTTGAATCAGGAAGTAGGCGATCAACGCCGTGTCCGTCAATACTCCGAACCGCACCGTCGACGACTTCGGGTCGAATGAATGGTTGGTCGAGGAATTGTATGAGCAGTACAAGTCAGATAAGAACTCGGTCGACAAGTCCTGGTGGCCGTTCTTCGACAAGTACGAGAAGAACAGCGGAGGCGACAAAGCCTCTGCTGGCACCAAGCCCACCGGCGGATCGGGTGCACAGGCGAAGTCCGCTGCCCCCACGAAGCCTGCGGCGAAGTCCGCGGCGAAGGGCCCGACCGAGTCCTCGGCCGCTGAGCCCGCAGCGAAGGAGACGTCGCGAGGCGTGTCTCCCTCGACTGCCGAGACCGAGACGCTGAAGGCCGAGACGAAGTCCGTGCCGAAGGTCGTCGTCAAGGAAGCCGAGCCCAAGCCGGCACCCGAGGAGACCGTCACCCCGCTGCGCGGACCTGCCAAGCTCATCGCCAAGAACATGGATGACTCGATCGAGGTGCCCACGGCCACCTCGGTGCGGGCGCTGCCTGCCAAGGCGCTCATCGACAACCGCATCGTCATCAACTCCCACCTCAAGCGCACGCGCGGCGGGAAGGTCTCCTTCACCCACCTGATCGGCTTCGCCGTCATCCGCGCGCTGAAGAACTTCCCCTCGCAGAACGTCTCCTACGACGTCCGCGACGGCAAGCCCGTGATGGTCTCACCGGCGCACATCAACTTCGGTCTCGCGATCGACGTCCCGAAGAAGGACGGCACGCGCAGCCTTCTGGTGCCCAATGTGAAGAAGGCCGAGACCCTGACCTTCCGCCAGTTCGTCGATGCCTACGACGGCCTCGTCGACAAGGCCCGCCAGGGCAAGCTCACCGCCGATGACTTCGCCGGGACCACCGTGTCGCTGACGAACCCCGGCGGCATCGGCACCGTGCATTCGGTGCCGCGCCTGACCAAGGGCCAGGGCTGCATCATCGGCGTCGGCGCACTCGACTACCCGGCCGAATTCCAGGGTGCGAGCCAGCAGACGATCAACAAGCTCGCTGTCTCGAAGGTGCTGACACTGACCTCGACCTACGATCACCGCGTGATCCAGGGCGCCGGTTCGGGTGAGTTCCTCAAGCTCGTCCACGGCTACCTGCTCGGCGAAGACGGCTTCTACGACGACGTCTTCGAGTCCCTGCGACTGCCCTATGAGCCGGTGCGCTGGGTGCCCGACGTCTCGGCGGAGGACCAGGACGACGTCAACAAGACCGCGCGCGTCATCGAGCTCATCGACGCCTACCGCACCCGCGGTCACCTGATGGCCAACATCGACCCCCTGGTCTACCGTCAGCGGTCCCACCCGGATCTCGACATCAACCAGCACGGACTGACGCTGTGGGACCTCGAACGCGAGTTCCCCACTGGCGGTTTCGGCGCCAAGGCGATGATGCCCTTCCGCAGCATCCTCGGACTGCTGCGCGACAGCTACTGCCGGACCATCGGCTTCGAGTACATGCACATCGCCGATCCTCTGCAGCGGCGCTGGTTCCAGGCCAAGATCGAGGTTCCCCATCAGGAGCTCACCCGCTCGGAGCAGGGACACATCCTCGGTCGCCTCAATGCCGCCGAGGCCTTCGAGACATTCCTGCAGACGAAGTACATCGGGCAGAAGCGCTTCAGCCTCGAAGGTGGCGAGTCCGCGATCGTCCTCCTCGATGAGATCCTCAACCAGTCGGCCGATTCCGGTCTCGACGAGGTCGCCATCGGCATGGCCCACCGCGGTCGGCTCAATGTGCTCACGAACATCGCCGGAAAGAGCTATGCGCAGATCTTCCGCGAGTTCGACGGCACCATGTCCCCCGACAGCGTGCAGGGCTCCGGAGATGTCAAGTACCACCTCGGCACTCAGGGCTCCTTCACCTCCCCCGCCGGCAACTCGACCGATGTCTACGTCGCGGCGAACCCCAGCCACCTCGAGACGGTAGACCCGATTCTCGAGGGAATCGTCCGCGCCAAGCAGGACGTCGTCGACCAGGGTGAGGCAGGATTCACTGTCCTGCCGGTCCTCGTCCACGGCGATGCCGCCTTCGCCGGACAGGGTGTGGTGACCGAGACGCTCAACCTCTCGGAGCTGCGCGGCTACCGCACCGGCGGCACCATCCACGTCATCATCAACAACCAGGTCGGGTTCACAACGCCGCCCGCCTCGGCGCGGTCCTCGTTCTACTGCACGGACGTGGCCAAGTCGATCAACGCCCCGATCTTCCACGTCAACGGCGATGATCCCGAGGCTGTCGTCCACGCCTCCCGCCTGGCCTTCGAATACCGGCAGGAATTCAACCGCGATGTCGTCATCGACCTCGTGTGCTACCGCCGCCGCGGACACAACGAGGGAGACGATCCCTCGATGACCCAGCCGCTGATGTACTCGCTGATCGAGAAGAAGGGCTCGGTGCGCAAGGTCTACACCGAGTCGCTGGTCGGCAGGAAGTGCATCACCGACGACGAGGCCGCCGAGGCGCTCAAGGACTACCAGTCGAAGCTGGAATCGGCCTTCGCCGAGACCAAGGAGGCCGAGACCGGTCCCTACGACGGCAATGCGTTCAACAACCCGCATGTGCCCAGCGACATCGAAGCGTTCAACGACGCCGAGACGGCGATCAGCCCCGAGACGCTCACCCGCATCGGTGAGGCCTTCGCTGAGATTCCCGAGGGCTTCACCATCCACAAGAAGCTGCGGGCGCTGCTCGAGAAGCGCAAGGAGATGTCGCTCTCCGGCGGCATCGACTGGGGCTTCGCCGAGCTCATCGCCTTCGGGTCGCTCCTCATCGACGGGGTCCCGGTGCGACTGGCCGGTCAGGATTCGCGTCGCGGAACCTTCGTTCAGCGCCATTCGGTGCTCATCGACTCCGTCAACGGCAACGAGTGGACACCGCTGCAGAACCTCAGCGACGATCAGGCCCGCTTCTGGGTCTACGACTCGCTGCTGAGCGAGTACGCCGCGGTCGGCTTCGAGTACGGCTATTCGGTCGAGCGCAAGGATGCCCTGGTGGCTTGGGAAGCCCAGTTCGGCGACTTCGCCCAGGGTGCCCAGTCCGTCATCGACGAGTTCATCACCTCTTCCGAACAGAAGTGGCAGCAGAACTCCGGTGTGGTCATGCTCCTGCCCCATGGCTATGAAGGGCAGGGTCCCGATCACTCCTCGGCCCGCATCGAGCGTTACCTGCAACTGTGCGCGGAGTCGAACATGACGGTCGCACTGCCCTCGAACGGAGCCTCCTACTTCCATCTGCTCCGTCGCCATGCGATGACGACGAACAAGCGCCCGCTCATCGTCTTCACGCCGAAGTCGATGCTGCGACTCAAGGCAGCGGCGAACTCCCCCGAGGAGTTCACCTCGGGCACCTTCGAGCCGGTCATCGACGATTCCACCGTCGATGCCGAGCAGGTCGATCGCGTGGTCCTCGTCTCCGGCAAGCTCTACTGGGACCTCAAGGCCCAGCGCGAGAAGTCCGAGGACACGAAGACCGCACTCGTCCGGGTCGAGCAGCTCTACCCGCTCGATGCGGAGGCCATCACCGCCATCCTCGATCGCTACCCGGCCTCGGCCGAGCTCATCTGGGCTCAGGAGGAGCCGGAGAACCAGGGAGCATGGCCGTTCATGGCGCTCAACCTGCCCGAGATCCTCGGCGACCGTGAGCTGACCGTGGTCGCCCGTACCGCTTCGGCCGCCACCGCCACCGGACTCAAGCACCTCCATGAGCTGCAGCAGCAAGAGGTCGTCGACCGGGCCTTCCGCCGGTGAGCAGCGAAACCTCGACGACCGTTGCGGTGATCGGCGGCCCCTTGGTCGCCGGTCACGGCGACGGCCGCGGGCTCGGCTGGGTCGGTCGCGTCACCGCGCGAACCCTGCCCAGCCTGCCCGAGCTCAAGGTCTATCCCCTGGCTGTCCCCCATGAGGATTCCTCGGGGCTGCATGCCCGCACGATCGCCGAGGCGACCCTGCGGTTCAGCTCCGACAGCGACAATCGTCTCGTGCTGGCCCTGGGATCGGGAGACCTCGACACGGGTCGGTCCGTGGCTCGGGCCCGTCTCGATGTGGCCAATGTCCTCGACGAGGCTTTGGCTCGAAAGGTCTCCGCCTTCGTCATCGGACCGCCCCCCGAACACGATTCGGACCGCAATCGGGGAATCGCCGAACTCAATGCGAGCTTCTCCGATGTCGCCAAACGGCGCGGCATCGCCTATGTCGACACCTTCACTCCCCTGCTGGGCCACCCGGTCTGGCAGCGGGAGCTCGCTTCGTCACGTGATCATCTGCCGGCTCAGGAAGGCTATGGACTCCTGGCGTGGCTGGTACTTCACCGCGGCTGGTTCCAGTGGCTCGGTGTCCAGGACGTCCTCGGCGACTGACCTGGAGCGACCCTCCGTGACAGGCTTTGCCCTCACCGGGCGATCATGAGAGAATTAACCGTCTATTGAAGGAGTGCTGCTATGAGCAAGCGTGGCCGTAAGCGTCGCGACCGCCGCCGTTCCAAAGCGAACCACGGCAACCGTCCGAACAGCTGATGCGCTGAATCATCACGCGCATGACGAGGGCGGGAAGAGTGATCACACTCTTCCCGCCCTCGTCTTCGTTCATCTGCCGTCTGCGTAAATCTGCGACGTTGCCCTGCGGATGCTGCCGCGCCTGCTCTGCTGCAGGCTCGCAACGGCTTCCGGCTGAGTTGCCGGCCAGTTCAGTTGTCGGGTCAGTTGCTCGGCCGGCTCAGTTGCCCGTCTGGCTCAGTTGCCGGGCCAGATGGACTGGGACTGCTCCGCGGCGATCCGCTGTCGGATCTTCTCCCGGAGTCCCATCGGAGCCTGCTCACGAGAACAGGACCTGCGCACGAGTTCCTTGAGGAGTGCTTCGATCTCGTACTCGTCATGGCACGAGGGGCAATGATCGAGGTGAATCGAGATCTCGCGGATCTCGGTCGTCGTCAGCTCACCGTCGAGATAATGGTAGATGCGAGTCAGCGATTCGGCTCGGACGCTCTCGCAGCATTCGTCTCCGCTCATTTCGCACCTCCTTCATGCTTCCCGAAGCCGCGATCGGCGGCATAGTCGGCCAGCATCTCGCGCAACTGACGACGTCCACGGTGCAGGCGCGACATCACTGTGCCGATCGGCGTGTCCATGATCTCGGCGATCTGCTTGTACGGCAGACCTTCGACATCCGCATAGTAGACGACCATCCGGAAATCCTCCGGCAGCGACGACAGTGCTTCCTTGACATCGGTGTCGGGCAGGTGGTCGAGTGCCTCGAGCTCAGCCGAGCGTCCTCCGGACGAGGTGTGGCTCGCGGCCTGGGCGATCTGCCAGTCCTCGATGTCCTCGCTGCCGTGCTCCTGCGGCTGGCGCTGCTTCTTCCGATAGTTGTTGATGAAGGTGTTCGTCAGGATCCGATAGAGCCACGCCTTGAGATTGGTGCCCGGAGTGTACTGATGGAAGGCAGCATAGGCCTTCGCATACGCCTCCTGCACGAGATCCTCGGCATCGGCAGGATTGCGGGTCATCCTGAGGGCCGCGGCGTAGAGCTGGTTGAGGTATTCCAGAGCGTCGCGCTCGAACCGGGCCGAACGCTCGGCCTCGGTTTCGGGGACTTCTTTGACTGATTCGGTCATCGTCCTCAATGGTACGCCCGTTCTCTCCAAGACGGCAGTGACGCTCATAGACATCTCCTTCTGCCTGACGACGTGGCGGCGGGGATCGCCCGCTGCATATGTTCATCCGGTCAACACCACCTCGCGGTCCCACTATTCCCGTGACAACCGTTATGCTTGCCAATGAGATGCCCGCCACGGAGGAAGGACCCTAGTGTCTCCCATCAGATTCATCGCTCGGCCCATGCTGGCCGCCGGTTACATCATCAACGGCGTCGAACGACTGCGCCGCCCCGAAGCGGCTGCCGCCTCGATCGGTCCCCTGCTGACTCAGGCTCGCAAGCAGGTCGACATCCCCCTCGATGCGCCGACCATCGCCCGTGCCACCGGGGCCGCTCAGGTCGCCGCGGGTTCCCTTCTGGCCATCGGCCGGTTCCCCCGCATCAGTGCCACCATCCTCGTCGGCACCTACTTGCTCGACACCGTCGGTGAGCGCCTCTCTGCCGAGAAGGCGACGTCGAAGGACGACAAGAAGGCCCGCAACGAGCGGACGTTGCTGCGCACCTCCATGCTCGGCGGCGCACTCCTGGCCAGCGTCGACACCGCCGGTCGCCCCGGACTGTGGTGGCGCACCCAGCATGCCGCAGAAGATCTGTGGTCGACGGTCGAGGATACGTCCAAACAGGCAATGAGCGCTCTTGGCGTCGACTGACACTCCCCCGCACACACCACCGGCAACCGGTGACTGGTTGGCACCGGTCGCCGGTTCCGGTGTCACTGCAGCAGTTACGGTCCCCGGTTCCAAATCTCTGACCAACCGCTATCTCGTTCTGGCTGCCTTGGCCGAATCCGCCTCTGATCTGCGCGGCTGGCTGCGCAGCCGCGACACTCTGCTGATGATCGAGGCGCTGCGGTCCCTCGGTGCTGTCATTGTGGAGGACGGCGATACGCTGCGCATCGACCCCATCGATTTCGGTGCCCACACCGCCCCCGGCGCGGATCACGACGGCACCCCGATCACCATCGACTGCGGTCTGGCCGGAACTGTGATGCGCTTCGTTCCGCCCTTGGCCGCAGCCACAGGCCGTGAGGTCATCCTCGACGGCGACGAGCAGGCTCGCGTGCGTCCCATGTCGGTGACGATCCAGGCCCTTCGCAGCCTCGGCGCTTCGATCAGCTCGGACGATGACCGGCTGCCGCTGCGGATCCACCCCGGCTCGCAGCTGCGCGGCGGTCACCTCGAAATCGACGCCAGCGCCTCCAGCCAGTTCGTCTCCGGACTGCTGCTGGCCGCTCCCGTCATGCCGCTGGGCATCGAACTGGCCAATATCGGCTCCGCCGTGCCCAGCCGCACCCACGTCGACATGACCCTCGAGGTCCTCGCCGATGCCGGCGTCGATGTCTCCGAACCCGCGCCCGAGCATTGGACCGTCGAGCCGGGCCTGCCGCGGGGACTCGATGTGCGCGTGGAACCTGACCTGTCGAATGCCGCCGCCTTCGCAGCCGCGGCACTGGCCACCGGCGGCGAAGTCACCATCCGTGATTGGCCGGCCCACACCACTCAGGCCGGAGACGGGTTCCGCGCCATCGCCGAGGCCTTCGGTGGATCCGCGGTGCTCGATCGCGAAGGCCTGCGCGTGCGTGGGCCGCAGACCCTGCGTGCCGTCGATCTCGATCTCTCGGCCGTCGGGGAGCTCACTCCCGTGGTCGCCGCACTTGCCGCACTGGCCAGGGGCACCTCCCACCTGCGCGGAATCGGACACCTGCGCGGTCACGAGACCGACCGCCTCGCAGCGCTGCGACGTGAGCTCGGAGCCATCGGAGTCGCCGTCGAGGAGCATCCTGACGCGCTGACGATCACCGGTTCGAACGATCTGCGTCCCGGCATCTGGCACACCTATCATGACCATCGCATGGTCATGGCCGGCGCGGTCCTCGGCCTGCGCGATCGCGGACTGACGATCGAGAATGCCGCCACCGTGGCCAAGACGCTGCCCGAGTTCACGCAGCTGTGGGAAGCCATGCTCGACCTCGGCGCCTGAGATGACCCGGATCTATCGCGAAGAGGACTATCGCCCGCGCCCGAATCGTCGCGGTTCACGACCGCGGACGAAGAACCGCCCTGAGCACAGCTCGGCGGTGACCGGTCTGGTCACCGCCGTCGATCGGGGTCGCTATCGAGTCGTCCTCACCGATTCGGCCGATGGCTTCCCGACGGCCGGGGCGGCAGAGAGCTCCGACCCGGCTCACGTGAACCAGGTGACCGCGGTACGGGCCTCGAATCTGCGCAAGCAGGCCATCGTCCCCGGGGACATCGTCCGCCTCGTCGGCGACACCTCGGGTGCCGACGGCACGCTGGCCCGCCTCGTCGAGATCACTGAGAGGCGCACCCTGCTGCGGCGCAGCGCCGATGACATCGACCCCAGCGAACGCGTCATCGTCGCCAATGTCGACCGCATGGGCATCGTCACCGCGACCGCCGACCCCGAGCCCTCCTACGGACTCATCGACCGTGCCCTCGTGGCCGCCTACGACGCCGACATCACTCCCCTGCTCATCGTCACGAAGACCGACCTGAAATCGGCCGCTGAGATCACGGAGCGCTTCGCCGCCACCGGGGTCGACATTGTCGCCTCCGGGCTGACGGAGGACGGAGAAATCGCCGACCCCACCGTCTTCGAGCGGCTCAATGGCCACCTCAGCGTCCTCGTCGGCCACTCCGGGGTCGGCAAGTCAACCCTGATGAACGCCCTCGTCCCAGCCGCAGAACGCGCCACCGGAGACGTCAACGATGTCACCGGGCGCGGCCGCCACACCTCATCCTCGGCGGTCTGTCTACCTCTCAACGGGGGCGGCTGGCTCGTCGACACTCCCGGTGTGCGCAACTTCGGACTCGCCCACGTCGACCGGGAGACCCTGCTCTCGGCGTTCCCCGAACTCGTCGAAGCCACCGCCGACTGTCCACGTGGATGTTCGCATCTGGCGGATTCTCCCGGCTGCCGACTCGACGATTGGGTTGCCGACGGGCACGGCGGCCCCGGCGGTGTCTCACGATTGGATTCGCTGCGCAGGCTGCTGCCGGCATCTGGATAAGGTGATGTCATGAACGACCTCGAGCTGGCAGCCGAACTCGCCGACCTCGCCGATTCCATCAGCCACCGGCACTTCATCGCCCAGGACTTCACCGTCGAGACCAAACCCGATCTCACCCCCGTCACCGAATGCGACCGAGCCGTGGAGCAGGCCATCATGGACCGCCTCGGCGAGGCCCGTCCCGACGACAGCGTCCTCGGTGAGGAATTCGGCTCTCACGGAACCTCGCCGAGGCGGTGGATCGTCGACCCCATCGACGGGACGAAGAACTTCGTCCGCGGCGTCCCGATCTGGGCGACCCTCATCTCCCTCTACGACGGTGAGACGCCGGTCCTCGGCCTCGTCTCGGCCCCGGCCCTCGGGCGTCGGTGGTGGGCGCAGACCGGCCAAGGAGCGTTCGCTCAGGCTCTCGGACAGCCGGCCAGGCGGATTCACGTCTCCGAGGTCGACGATCTCGGCGATGCCTCCCTGTCCTATGCCTCATTGGACGGGTGGAAGGAACTGGGGATCATCGAGGAGTTCCTCACGCTGTGCGCCTCGATGTGGCGGACCCGCGGCTATGGTGACTTCTACTCCTACATGCTGCTGGCCGAAGGCGCCGTCGATCTGGCCTGCGAGCCCGAGCTGGCTCTCTACGATATGGGCGCCTTGGTGCCCATCGTGCTCGAGGCCGGCGGAACCTTCACGAACACGGCCGGAGCGCCCGGACCGTTCGGGGGCAACGCCGTGGCCAGCAACTCCAGACTTCACGAGGCAGCCCTCGACATCTTAGGACACATCGAACCGGCAGGGCCTGCCGACTGATTCGGCGGGTTCGTGCGCAGTCGAGTCCGCACGACCGCCTGCCACCCACCGCAGAAAGGGATGACATGCCTGATGTCCGGAAGGCCACGCTGTGGCACGACATGGCGGAAGCAGCTGGACTGACCAACCCGGACGGGTCGATCGGTGAGACGATCTACGGGCAGATGACCAAGTTCGCCAGCGAAATCGGTGCCGTCAACCTCGGGCAGGGTGCCCCAGGCACAGAACCACCGGCCGCGCTCATCGATGCCACCACCGCGGCCATGCGGGAGGGATACAACCAGTACGCCCCCGGTCAGGGCTTTCCGCAGCTGCTCGACGCCATCGCCGACCAGCGCCGTCGTGACTTCGGACAGTCGGTGTCGGCCGAGCAGGTTCTCTATACCGCCGGGGCCACCGAAGGCCTGACTGCGGCGATCCTCGCGCTGCTGCCCAGGGGCGGGACGGTGCTGGCCTTCGAACCCTTCTACGACTCGTATCCGGCCGCGATCACTGCGGCCGGCGGCTCACTGGTGACCGTGCCGATCCTGCCCACTGCCGGCGGAGGCTTCGCACCTGACTGGGATCTCTTCGACAGAACTGTCGCTGAGCACACACCTGCCGTCATCCTCGTCAACACCCCGCACAATCCCACCGGATTCGTCTTCAGCGCCTCCGATCTGGCTCATATCGGCGAAGCGGCTGGAAGTGTCGATGCCTGGGTGCTCACCGATGAGGTCTACGAGCAGCTCATCCTCGACGACCGCTCACATGTGCCGCCGGCAGTGGCTGTGGCCGACCCCTCGCGGGTGGTCACCGTCTCCTCGGCGGGAAAGTCCTGGAACACCACGGGATGGAAGATCGGCTGGGTGATCGCCGAACCGGAGGTCCGCGAGGCGATCCAGGCAGTCAAGCAGTTCCTCACCTTCACCGCCGGTGGACCGATGCAGATCGGTATGGCACGGATGCTCTCCGAAGGACCGGGCTTCGTCGAGGAGAATCGCGCCTCCCTGCGGGCCCGCGCCGAGGTGCTGGTGCCGGCCTGCCGGGCGGTCCCGGGTGCTCATGTCTCGACGCCGGGAGCGGGCTACTTCACCGTCGTCGACTTCTCGGCTCTGACCGATCTCGACGCCTTCGCCCTCAATGATCTCTTGGCCCGCGAGTTCTCCCTCGTGGGCATCCCCGTGCCGGCCCTGTGCCGCGAGGGCAGTCCGGCCTACGAGGTCTATCGCACCTCGATCCGCTATTCCTTCTGCAAATCCGTGGCCGACGTGGATCAGGGGGCGCAGCTGTTCCTGGCACTGGCAGCACGGCTGCGCGAGCGGCCCGACGCCTTGCGCGGGGCCGCTCGGTGACTTGAGTGGGTGACAGCAGCCATCGGCGGTTGTCGGGGGCTTCCGGCGGCTGTCGGGGGCCGGCAGGAGCTGACAGGAGTTGCTGGCGGCGCAGCGGCGGAGGACGGCAGCTGGGGGCACGACAGCAGCTGGCGATGAATAGACAGAAGGGGTGAAACGCTGGATCAGCGTTTCACCCCTTCTGACGATCGAGCCTGTGCCGATCGCACCTGTGCCGTTCGCGCCTGTGCGGATCGACCAGCATCGCGGCGAGTGTTCAGTTCGCCGCAGCGATCAGGGCTCCGGAGCTAAGTTCGGCGGAACGATCAGGTGAGGCCTCGATGAGGCTGGGACATTCAGGCCTTGACGAGCTCGAGTTCGAGGTCGATCTTGACCTTGTCCGAGACGAGCAGTTCGCCGCCGCCGAGCACGGCCTCGAACTCCATGCCGAAGTCCTTGCGGTTGACGGTGGTCGATGCGGACATGCCGGCGACCTGGTTTCCGTTGGGATCGGTGGCGACTCCGCCGAATTCGGTGGCGAAGGCGACTTCCTTGGTCACACCGCGCATGGTGAGCTCGCCGACGATCTCGAACTCATCGGCCGACTCGGCCTTGACGGTGGTCGAGGAGAAGGTCAGCTTGGGGTGCTGATCTGCCTGGAAGAAGTCACCGCTCTTGAGGTGGCCGTCGCGCTGTTCGTTGCGGGTCGTGATCGAGTCGACCACAGCCTCGGCGGAGACCGAGCTGTCCTCGAGGTTCTCAGCGACGGTGACCACTCCGCCGATCTCTTCGAACTGGCCGCGGACCTTCGAGACGCCGGCGTGACGAGCGGTGAAGGTGAACTCGGAGTGCACCGGGTCGATGTTCCAGGTTCCGGCGGTGAGTCCCTTGGGCAGAGCAGACATGATTTCTCCTTTTGGTTGAAATTTGAAGTACAGAAGCGACTATAGTTTAGTTTTCAATCACACGCAAGTGTCGGGACGATCTTTCTTGATTGAGCGGAAACCCTGGCCTTCAGCACCTATCCTGCTCCCCTCTCTGCAACCGGCAGGTGAACCCGAGGTGACCGTGTGGCAAAGGTCACTGGTCACCGGTTTGGAATGTCTGATTACGCTCGTGTAAAGTTAAGAACACGCCGCGGGGTGGAGCAGTTCGGTAGCTCGCCGGGCTCATAACCCGGAGGTCGGAGGTTCAAATCCTCCCCCCGCCACCAAAGTGGCAGAACCCCCAGTCAGTTCATCTGGCTGGGGGTTCATCTCATTCACATCGCCTACATTCCGGTCCCACCCGCGTAGACCCGCCCGCGAAGACCCCTTGGCCCGGGATTGTTCGGCTGCTTCCGAGCAGAATCCGCTCTGATTCTGCTCGGAAGCAGCCGAACAATCGCCAGGACATCGCTTCCTACGCCCCATGCCCGTCAGAAACCTCACCGCACGCCGGAAGCCTCGCCTGCACGTCAGCAGCCGCCCCTGCAGGTGAGCAGCCTCCGCCAAACGTGATAGCCCACGTGATCGCCTTCCCTCCCCCACACTGCACGAGAAACGGCTGACGCTCCCGGGAACAATCTCCCGGGAGCGTCAGCCGTTTTGCGGTGATGGCTCACCGGCACGGGCGGCGTAGTCTCAACGACTCAGCCGACCGCGCCGTCGCGTGGCCTCAGTTGCCTCCGCCGTCTCCTGCCTCATCGGCAGGCGCGGAGGCCGGAGCCGAAGCCCCATCCTCGGCGATCGAGGGATCGGCTTCCACCGCATCGTCGATCGCGTTCTTCAGGCGCTCCTGAGCCTTTCCGTACTCCTCGAAGTCACCGTCCTTCAGCGCGGCGTCGGAGTCCTCCATGGCCTTCTTCGCCTCCTGCAGGGCGTCGTTGAGGCCCTTGTTGTCAGAGGCGCCGCCCGAGTCACCGGACTCGTCTCCGCTGCTCGAGGAGCCCGATTCGCCGTTTCCGCTGTCCTCGGTGCCGGCGTCACCGGCCTGGGCACCGGAGTCACCGCCGAAGACCTGGTCGAGAGCCTCATCGAGGGTCGGAGCGAATCCGATGTCCTCACCGAAGGCGACCAGGACGTGCTGGAGCAGCGGGTAGGAGGTCTCACCGGCAGAGCGCACATACACCGGCTGCACGTAGAGCAGTCCCCCACCGACGGGAAGAGTCAGCAGGTTGCCGTTCTGCACCTCGGACTCACCCTGTCGCAACAGGTTGAGGCTGCGCTGGACGTCAGGAGCGGTGTTGAAGTTGTTCTGCGCCTGCCCGGGACCGGGCACAGTCGTGTTGCGCGGCAGCTGCAGCAGCCTGAGCTTGCCGTAGTTCTCGGCGACCTCACCCTTCGTGCCGCCCGCATCCGCATCGGCCGAGAGGAAGCCGGTGAGGTTGTTCCGCGACTGTCCCTCGGAGGAGCGAGCCGGAATATAGGAGCTCGTCAGTGAGAACGACGGCGACTGCTGTCCCGGCATCTGCAGAGTCATGTAGAACGGCGGCTGAGTCAGTCCGCTGTTCGCGCTCTTCGTCGGATCCGTCGGCAGGGTCCAGAAGTCCTGACCGGTGTAGAACTCACTGGCGGAGCTCACGTGATACTGGGTGAGCAGATCGCGCTGAACCTTGAACAGATCCTCGGGATAGCGCACGTGGCTCATCAGTTCACTGGACATCTCGGAAGCCGGCTTGATCAGGTCGGGGAAGATCTTCATCCAGGTCTTGAGAACCGGATCGTCCTTGTCCCACTGGTACATGTCGACACTGCCGTCGTAGGCGTCGACGGTGATCTTGACCGAGTTCCGGATGTAGTTGACCTCGTCATCCGGCAGTGTGGCGACCGAGTTCGGCGCCGTGGCGGTCGTCGAGTCCTCCGTCGCCTCCTGCAGCGGCTGCGGAGTCGAGTACGGGTAGTCCTCGGCCGTGGTGTAGCCGTCGAGGATCCATTTGATCTTGCCGTCGACGACCGCCGGGTAGGGGTCGCCGTCGATCTTGAGGAACGGAGCCAGCTTCTCGATGCGCTCACGCGGGTGGCGATCGAAGAGGATCTGCGAATTGTCGTTGACCGCGTCCGAGAGCAGGATCTGCTCGTCCTGGTATTTCAGGGCGAAGGCAAGTCGGTTGAACAGGCCGCCGATGGACGGACCGCCGTCGCCGGTGAAGGTGTTGTTGACCTGGCCGGAGCCGCTGTCCTCGTCAGAGGGGTAGTCGAGCTCGCGCGGGGTCGCACCGTCCTCGGCACCGACGATCGAATAGTCCGGTGAACTCTCACCGAAGTACACCCGCGGTTCGTAGTCCGGGAAGTCTCCCTTGGGCGGAATGTCCGATTCCATGAACGTCGGCTCGCCGTCAGGGTTGCGCTGGTTGCCGTTGGCGGCGACCACACCGAATCCGTGGGTGTAGACGATCGCCCGGTTGTACCAGCTCTGGCTGTTCACCGAACTCGGAGCAAGCTCACGCACGGCGATGACGGTATCGCGCATCTGCCCGTCGATGTCGTAGCGATCGACGTCGAGCTGCTGCGGGAAGGAGTAGTAGGGCCGCACCTGCTGCAGCTGTCGGAACGTGTCCGAGACGAGGTTCGGATCGAGCAGTCGGATCGAGGCCGCGGTCTCCGCGTCCTCACGCAGGGCTCCCTTCTCACCGCTCGTGCTCGGCTCATAGGGAGTGACCTCGATATCGTCGAAGCCGAAAGCCTCACGCGTGGCATCGATGTTGTGCTGAATGTACTCGGACTCGAGACTCTGCTGCGAGGGACCGACTTGGAACTGCTGGATCAGCGCGGGATAGGCGATGATCGAGATTCCGCCCATCACGATGAGGGTGAGGGTCGCGATGATCGAGATCCGCCAGTTGCCCTTCCACGCCGTGTAGACGAAGAGCAGGGCGACCAGCACCGAGGCGATCGCGACGATCGCCATGGCCGGCAGTGCCGCATGGTCGTCGGTGTAGGTGACGCCGGGGACGATGCCGCCGGTCGCGGTCAGGCGCTCGTAGCGGGAGAGCCAGAGACGGCCGGCCTGGACGAGGATGAGCACGGCCACGGTGATGCCCAGCTGCCACTGGGCGGTCTTCGTCAGCGTCACGCCCTTCTGCTCTCCGGGACGGATGCCCCCGAAGAGGTAGTGACCGACGACCGCGGCGATGAGCGAGAGCAGGAGCGCCATGCCCAGCTGGTCGCCGATCAGGCGCAGTCCGGGAAGGATGAAGACGAAGAACGACTTATCCATCCCGAATTCCGGATCCTTCGACCCGAAGGACGAGGAGTTGATCCATTCGAGGACCGTGTTCCAGTGCGCCGAGGCGGTGATGCCGGCGAGCACGCCGACCACGGCCGGGATGGCCAGGGTCGCAACCCTGCGCAGCGGCTCGATCGCCTCACGGTAGCGGTCGAGGTTCTCCTGCCGCGGTGTCGTCGGCGCGTAGACCGGTCGGTTGCGGAACGCCAGGTGCAGGCTCAGCCAGACCGGGACGGCCATGATAATGAAGCCGGCCAGGAAGGTCAGACCGCGAGTGACCCACATGGTGCGGAACACCTGGGAGGCACCGATCTGCTCGAACCACAGGATCTCGGTATAGACCTGGGTGAACGCGATGAATGCGACCAGCAGGATCGCGACGGATACCAGCGTGAGCAGCAGCGGCGAACGTCTGGGCCGATTCGCCGGCATGCGTGCGGAGGTGGGTGAGGACGAAGTG
This sequence comes from Brevibacterium sp. CCUG 69071, assembly GCF_021023135.1. Classification (GTDB taxonomy): domain Bacteria; phylum Actinomycetota; class Actinomycetes; order Actinomycetales; family Brevibacteriaceae; genus Brevibacterium. Next base: position 429,025 of record NZ_PGFV01000001.1, on the reverse strand, counting down.
CTCACTACTGCCCTTTCTCATTGGTGTCGGCACCACCGGTCGGGCACTTCGGAAGCTCCGAAGTGTGACCGGCGGCGTACTGCTCCACGGCGTTCTGCGCGTCATCGAGGGTGTCGATGCGCGTCACCGTGATTTTGGACTGGTCTGCGGCGGCCATGACCTCTTCGCAGTTCTCTGCGGGCGACATGAACAGCGTCGCTCCCTGCTCGGTCGAGGCCGCCACCTTCTGTCGTGCCCCGCCGATGGGGCTGACTTTGCCGGAAGGATCGATCTCTCCCGTTCCGGCCACGTGTTTGCCGCCGGTCATGGCGCCCGGCGTGAGTTCGTCGACGATCGCGAGGGCGAACATGGTGCCGGCGGAGGGACCGCCGATGCCCTCGACGTTGAACTTCACGTCGACGGGAAAGTCGAAGCCCTGTTTCATGTTGATCCCGATCGCCTGCCTGCCCTCGATGTTCGCAGGTGTCAGGGAGACGTCGGTGTCTTCGCCGTCGCGGTCGACGACGAGGTCGACGGACTTCGATTTCTGGACGGTCTGACTCATCATCTGCGCCGCAGCCGGATCGGAATCGAGCTTCGTGCCGTTGACGGAGATGATCCGATCCCCCTTGCGCAGCTGACCCTCGGCCGGCGAATCCGGGAGCACCTCGTCGACGAGCAGGTGCACCTCATAGGGCTTGTCGAGCTGCTCCATCGCGGCGGCGACGGCGACATCCTGACTTGAGGACATCTCGACCGCATTGGATTCGGTGACGTCTTCCCGTGTGGTGTCCAGGGGGTAATAGGCCTCGGTGGGAATGACCGTCTCCTTCCCCCGGAGCAGGGCGCCGAGCGCCTGGGAGGCGTAGGTGTCACGCCCCGGCCCGCCGCTGACGGCGACGGTGAGCATGTCGATCCGGCCATCCGTGGGATAGGTCTTGGCTCCGGAGACGCTGATCATGGGCTTGCCCTGATAGTCGCCGAGAGTATTGAAAACCGGACCCGGCAGCTGGAGCATGTACGGAACCGGCAAGAGCACGGCAAGCGCGATGAGGACGTAGGTGAGGACACCTGAGGTCGCGGTCAGACGTGGAGAACGTCGTCGAGTCGCACCACGTGACGATGCTTCTGGCACGGGCACGGCCCGAGGGGCATTCTCTGTCATGTATTCCTTTCGCTGCACCGCCCCACCAGTCTAGTTGAAACCTGACCGTGAGATTCACAGAGTCCTTTCGCCCGGTGCGAACATCGTGCGAAACCTCCCCGAATTGGGAAGCTTCGCACATCCTCAGCGGTTAACGTGTAAGTCAAACCGATTCATGGGGGCTTTGAGAAAATGAGCGACGACGAGAACAACAACGAGCAGAATCCGTTCGAGCAGATCTTCGGGATGCTGTTCGGGCAGGGCGGCCCCGGCGCCGGTCAGGGCGAGAACAGCAACGAGTCCGGGTCGCCCCAAGGGTTCCAGATCGACCCCGCGATGATGGCGACGATCATGAACCAGATGCAGGGGATGTTCGGCCAGGGCGGCAACTCGAGCAATCAGGCCGCATCGATCGCCGAGAAGGCCGTCCCCAAGCCCGACCCTTCGATCAGCGACGAATCGGCGCACGCAACCACGGACGCGTTCCGTCTGGCTGAGCTGTGGCTCGCCGAGGCGACCGAATTCTCAGGTGGGAATCGCTCGGCACGTGCACTGACTCGATCCGATTGGGTCAAGGAGACCATGCCCGGGTGGCAGAAGTTCGTGCTCCCGATCAAGGAGAACATGTCGACCGCTCTGACCGAGACGTTGGAGACTCAGGTTCCGGCGGAGATGAAGGGAATCCTCGCCGGTGCTTCATCGATGTTCGGGTCGATGAGCGATTCGATGTTCGCGATGCAGATCGGTCAGGCCGTCGGGGCCCTGTCCGAAAGCGTGCTCACCGGCACCGAGGTGGGGCTTCCCCTCCTGCCCAATGACTCCGCCGCGCTCGTCGAGACGAACGTCGCCGCGTTCGCCACCGAGATCGACGTCGACGTCTCCGAAGTCCGCATCTACCTGGCCGCACAGGAACTCGCCCATCTGGCGCTGTTCGAACGTGCACCCTGGCTCACCGCCCAGGTCGAGACGGTTCTGACCCGCTACGCCCAGGGCCTCAAGGTGGACACTTCGCAGATCGAGGACATGACCTCCTCGATCGATCCCTCGAACATCTCGGATCTCAGCGACAACATTCGCCAGGGTCTGTTCAACCCGCCGACGACCGAGGACCAGAAGAAGGCCCTGACTTCTCTCGAGAATCTCCTCGCCGTCATCGCCGGCTGGGTCGATGTCGTCGTCTACGCGGCGTGTGCGCACCTGCCGGGCCGCGATCAGATCCGCGAGGCCCTGCGTCGTCGCCGGGCGACTGCCGGTCCGGCCGAGAAGACCTTCTCCACTCTCGTGGGTCTGCAGTTCAACCCGCGCCGTCTCCGCGATGCCGCCGCGCTCTTCGCCTACCTCGAGACGCAGGGCGGACCGGAGGCCCGGGACAAGGTGTTCTCCCACCCGGACCTGTTGCCGACCACTGAGGATCTCGACGATCCCCTCGGCTACTCCGAGCGGAGGCAGGCCGAATGGACGAGCGAGTCGACGCTCGATGAGGCGCTCAGCCGGATCCTCGCCGAAGGACTCGACGGCACCGAAGGCAGTGCCGAAGCCGAGTCCGACACGGAGACCGAGTCCGACAAGGACGCCGCTGAGACCGTGTCCGACACGGATGCCGGCGAGACCGTGTCCGACAGGCGCGCCGACGAGACCGAGGACCGCGAGACGTCGGCCGACGGGCCGGCCGACCGTGAGAAGTCCACCCCCGAATCGGACTCCGAGGACGATGCGTCCGGAGACGACACCGACGAGCGCTGAATGATCGATCTCGACACTGCACGCTCCGAGGTCGATGCCGTCTCGGCCGACAACGTCTTTGCCGGTGATTTCGCACGGCTGTTCGACGAAGCCGGCGCCGCCGCCCTTCGCCGGGAGGGCGGCGAGTCTCACGTCACCGCGAGCTGCCTCGTCTTCGATTCGGAGTCCGAATCCGTGCTGCTCAACCATCATGGCAAAGCAAAGCTGTGGGGTCAGTTCGGCGGTCACCTCGAGCCCGAGGACGACAGTCTGGAATCCGCGGCCGTGCGAGAGGCTCTCGAGGAGAGTGGGCTCGGATCCTTGCAGTGGGTCTCCCCCACGCCGGTCGATCTGCATGTCCACGACCTCTCTGCTGCGTTCGGTCGCTGTCAGCGACACTATGACGTCGTCTATGCCGCCCGAGCCAGAATCACGGACTCACCCGTCGTGTCCGGCGAATCCATCGACGTGCGCTGGTTTCCCTTAAGCGAGCTGCCCGTCGACCTGTTGCCGGATCTCCCGGCACGGCTGCCGGACCTCTACCGTGCGGCCGTCCGGGCCGAGTCACTCAGTTCCCGCGGCTGAAGTGTTCGCCGGCGCTGAATCCCTCGAGGTAGAGCTTGGCCTCGGCCTGACGCGGGTGCCGATCGGCCAGGGCGTGGAACTCCTTCGAATGCTCGCCGATCTGCAGGTGGACGAGCTCATGGACGATGACCGTCTCCAGAACCCATCTGGGGACGCTCTGCAGCCGGTGTGAGACCCGGATGTCTCCGGTGGAGGTGGTCGTCGACGCCCAGCGGGAGACATTCTGATTCGTGACCCAGCGGATCGACTGCGGGCGCAGCCGGCCGCCGAAGTAGCGTCCGCTGAGCTCCGTGGCGAGACGCTCGAGGTCTTCGGCCGATGAATGATCACGAGCGGCGAGACGATTGAGCAGGCTCGTCAGCGATCGGACATTCGCCTCGACGCTGTAGCGCAGGGGCGTTCTCAGCACATAGGTGTCGATCTCCTTGGAGATCGACACCGTCTTCTTCCGGCGCGGCGATCGCCGCACCGTGATATCGCCGCGGGCGATCGCCCGCAGGACCTCTTCCTCATTCCACCGCTGTCTGTCTGCCACCTCCCCATCATAGGAACAGGCACTGACTCAGGAAATCCGCTCGGCATTGTTGTGAGTTTCCTGAGTATCGCCGATCGAGCCTCTCCTCTCCGCTGTCCACAGCCGATTCGTATGATCAGACAGCGCCGGAACAGAAGTGACCTACGATTTCGCGCACCACCTCGTCCGATTGCCGACCACCCAAGGCACCTTTCCTCCACAAGCCCCTCGGCGATTTCCACAACTTATCCACACGCTGTTGACGTGCCTGTGCATGACCCGGCATTGACGGGGCCGCAAATGCAGAATAGGTTCTATGTCTGACCCCGGAAAACCCGGAGATGCGTGCGGAAGGGGAAGCCGCACGGGTCCCCGCGAGCGCCTGGGGCACAATGCGGTTGAGGGCATGTCGGAACACATTTTCCGGCCTGTCCTCAACCGTTTTCCACAAGCTTTTCCACAGCTTCGAACGTCCCGTGGCGGATCCGTGCTCCTTTCACTACCGTGGAAGTCCGGACCGTTCGAACCAAGGGGCCAGCATGTTCAGGATCTTTCCCAGTGTTCCCATCACCTGGAGATCATCGTCGTGTGTGCAGTTCGGCGTCGAAGACCCGGTGCTCATCGATGGCCTGCTACCTGCCGACGTCAGCCTCGTCGAAGACCTTCGCCTCGGCGTCGGATCGGCCCAGTACTATTCGCGGGCCCAAGATCTGGGCGTCGATCTCTCCCGGGCCAGTTCGCTCATCACTCTCCTCGGTGAGGCCGGTGTGCTCATTCCCGAGGACGCCGAGGCGGCCACCGTGGCCAAAGGGTCACCGCTGCTGTCGACCGCACGCACCTTCGGTCTGTCCCCGGACAGAGTGTCCGCACTCCTCGCCTCACGACCGGTGATGGCCATCGGTCCTCTGCGGTCGATCACCGAGCAGTACCTCTCGGCCTCGGGTTTCGCCACGTCACCGGCCGTACGGGTCGAGGAACTCGATCTGCTCACCAACCCCATCGTCATCACCAGTTCCTACCTGGTTCCGGATCTCCACACCGCCATGTGGCTGACCGATCGCGAGATCGCTCACTGCCAGGTCGTCATCGGCGAGCAGTCCGTCGAAGTCACGGGACTCATCCGACCAGGAAGCACGCCCTGTACGATCTGCACGTGCCTGCACAGGCGCGACGTCGACGAGGAATGGCTCGATCAGTTTCCCCGCCTCCGGGCGCTGCCGGACCGGGAGAGCCTCGCCGATCCGCTGTCCCGTGTGGTGGGAGGCCTCAATGTCGTGCTCAGGCTGCGCCAGGCCCTGCTCGGAGCCGAGACCGAACCATTGAGAAGACTGATCTCATTGGCCACCGGTGCGGAGGTCGATGAAGGCCTGGACTTCCATCCGTCCTGTCATTGCCGAGTGCCCGTTCCCCATTTCGACTCAGTCGACCAGCAGGCTCAGTAGCCCCGCTCCGTAGAGTTCGAGCTTCGTCGCACCGATCCCGGGCACCCGTGCCAGGGCCTGCATGTCACGAGGTCTCATCTCGGCGATGACGGAGATCGAAGCATCCGTGAGCACCAGGTAGGGCGGAAGGCCGCGTTCGAGACCGACTCGGGCTCGCCAGCGACGCAGACGGTCGAGGAGTTCGAGGTCGACCTCGGCCGGACAGTTCGAGCAGCGGAAGAGCGCTCGGTCGATCTGTGAGACCAGAGCTCGCCCACAGTGACGGCATCGGTTCAGCTGCGCCGAGGTGATGGTGGGACGGTCTGATCCCTGTCCGTGATCGATCCGACCGAGTTCGGTGAGGAACCGTGACGCCTTCCGTGGACGCTGCTTGGATTCGTGACGCGAGAGCGACCAGCTCAGGCTCAGATCTGTTCCGGCACGGGTCACCGCGACGTAGAAGAGGCGGCGTTCTTCGGCGATGGCGCGCGGAGTCTGGGCATAGCTGATGGGAAGCAGACCTTCGCTCAGACCCACCAGGTGGACGCTGTCCCATTCGAGGCCCTTCGCCGCGTGGAAGGAGGCCAGAGTCACGCCTTCGATGTCGGGAGCAAACTGATGCTCGGCACGATCGGCCAGATCATCGAGGAAGGCCTCCAACGGCACCGGCAGCTCCTGCTCGGCCTGTCGTGCCTCCGCCAGGTCGACGAGCGCCTTGAGCGACTCCCATTTCTGTCGGCCGGCTCCTGCGCTCGGCGCCTGTCGGGTGAAGCCCAGCGAGCCGAGGACCTCGGCCACCACCTCGGGCAGCGGTCGTCCCCCGGAGGTGGCGCGCGCGGCCTTGAGCAGCAGCACGGCCTCCTTGACTTCTTTGCGAGCGAAGAAGCGCTCACCTCCGCGCAGCACATACGGAATCCCGGCGGCCGCCAGGGCCTGCTCGTAGGCGGGGCTCTGGCCATTGGTCCTGAAGAGCACCGCGATCTTCCGTGGTCGCCTGCCTGCGTGGATCTCGGCTGCGATGGCTTTGACCACGCCCTCGGCTTCGGCCTCGTCGGTGGGGTATTCGCGCATCGACGGCTGTCGACCGGGCGGGTTGTCCGAGCGCAGCGTCAGAGCGCTCCTCGAGGTGTGCCGGAGCAGGTTGTTCGCCGTCGACACAATGGCCTGTGACGAGCGGTAGTTGCGGACCAGGCGGATCGTCCTGGCCCCCGGCAGCGCATTGCTCAGAGAACCCAACAGGCTCGCATCGGCACCGGCGAACGAATAGATCGTCTGAGCCGGGTCTCCGACGACGCAGAGATTGTCACGCGGACCCAGCCAGCGAGTGAGGACATCGTATTGGAGCGGAGACACGTCCTGGAACTCGTCGACGACGAAATGGCGGTACTGCTCCCGGATCTCCGCGGCGATCTCGGGATGCTCGGCCAGGACTCCGTCGAGGACGAGGAGAACATCGTCGAAGTCCATCAGCCTGCCGCGCGTCTTCGCCTCCCCGTAGGCCTCGAAGATGCGAACCATATCCTCGACCCCCAGATCACCGGGCAGGTCACGGGAGGCAGCCTTGCTCGCATAATCGTCGACTCCGAGCAGCCCGGCCGCGGCGAATTCGATCTCGGAGGCGACATCGCGATTGAGCTCACGACTGGTCTCGAGGCCGAGACTCTGCAGCACGGAGCCGATGATGCCGGTCTTGTTCTCGATGATGCGAGGGAAGTCACCTTCGGCGAACCGGTTCCAGAAGAACCGCAGCTGACGCAGCGCCGCCGAGTGGAAGGTGCGAGCCTGCACAGCGGGGACTCCCAGGGTGCGCAGTCGCGACCGCATCTCGCCGGCGGCCTTCGCCGTGAAGGTGAGGGCGAGGACATGATTGGGCGGAAACACCTCGGTGGCGATGCCGTAGGCGATCCGATGTGTCATCGCCCGGGTCTTCCCGGTTCCGGCCCCGGCCAGGACGATGACGGGGGTCTCGAAATGGGTGGCGACGTCTCGCTGCTCCTCATCGAGGGCATCGAGCAGGGCATGGGCCGCAGCGCTCACACGTTGTCCAGCCAATTGGCCAGCAGCTGCCCGGCGATCGACACCGTCCCGGGAGCGCGAACGCTCTCGTTCTCTATGGCGGCGTTGAGCTCGTCCCGGGTGAACCATTTGAGGGACGCGATCTCGTCTTCGTCCGCAGCGAACTCACGGCTGGGGGCTTCGGCCGAGAATCCGAGCATCAGGGAACAGGGGAACGGCCACGGCTGCGATCCGAGATAGCGGGGGTTGATCACCTCGAGATGAGCTTCTTCGTAGACTTCCCGCGTGACGGCGTGCTCGAGAGTCTCGCCGGGCTCGACGAAGCCGGCCAGCAGCGAATACCGGTCGGATTCCCACGCGACGTTGTTGCCGAGCAGCACTCGTTCCGTGCCCTCGTCATCGGTGTTGACGATGACGACGATGACGGCCGGGTCCGTACGGGGGAAATGCTGGCTGCCGGTGTCCGGGTCCTCGCGGACCCAGCCGCCGAGAATGGGTCTGGTCGGGGTTCCCGTCCGCGGGGAGAACTGGTGGGCGCGGTGCCAATTGCCCAACCCGACGAGTTCGCAGGCCAGGGAGACCTCGACGTCGTCGAGTGCTTCGGCCAGCTGTCGCAGGGGCAACCAGGTCGGCTCTGCACTGTCGAGGCCGCCGCCGGGTGCGGTGAGCAGGTCGGTGGCGTCACGGGCCCGGGAGGCGACCAGATGCGAGTCGAGTTCGCTGCGTCCTGCGTCATCGAGCGAGACGCCGATGTAGCGGTCGCCGTCCGAGTCGCAGCCGAGGTAGATCTCGGTCTGTCCGGTCGGGACCAGTTCGCGGTCCGGGGAGAACAGGCCGCCGGCGGCGACGAGCAGCGCCCCGCGGTGTTCGAAGACCGGGTGTGCCCCTGCCTCCCACACCTCGGCGAGATCTCCGTCCTGCCCCCGGGTGAGATGATCTCGGTCGATTCCGTGGCGGGCGAGACTGATCGGTGTCACAGGTGGCAGCGGCTTCATGCCCTCCACGATAACGCAGGGTTCTGACGCGAAGTCCGCCGGTGCCGGAGCCCTCGGCACGGCATTCGCTGACACGCTCGGAGGCTCAATCCCGTGTGTCTGCCCATGGCAGAAGGTAGATTGGGCAGGGTGGATACCAAGGCACTCAAGTTGGCAGCGATCGGGTCGACGATGCTCGACGGCTTCGCCCCGACGAAATGGACGTCACTGCCTCCTCTGGGGGCCGGAATCAGGGTGCTCCTCGACGATGAGAAGCAGCAGCTGGTGGCGACGGCGCAGACGCGACTCGACCGCGCCGCCGATACCGGTTCGGCAGCCGAGGCAGCCCGCATCTATGACGTGATGTACCCCCATGCGGACTTCGCCTGGCCGCGTCTGCGCGCCCTCACAGAGGTCGAGCCCGAGTACTTCGACACCCCTGGGCCGACGACGATCACACTGTCCGATCCGCTTCCCGGCGCACCCCTCGGAGACCAGCCGATCGCCGATATCGCGCGCGCCAGCTCTCTGGCACAGGCGCTGGCGACTCTGCATTCCGCGGCGCCCGAACCTGTCTCCGAGGCAGGTTTCCCCGTCGAAGATCCGTCTCGATCGCAGTTCCTCATTCTCGAACGCCTCGACCAGGCGGCCGGGACGGGGCGTGTGCCGTCCTCTCTGCTTCAGCATTGGGAGGAAGAGTTCGAGAAGGTCGCCCTCTGGCATTTCCTGGCCACCCCGATTCACGGCTCCGTCGACGAGTCGAGCGTCTACACGGACCAGGAGCGGGTTCTCGCCTTGGCCGAGCTCGGACGCCTGCGCGTCTCCGATCCGGCTATCGATCTCGCTGCCGCCTCGGCGCTGATCGATCCGGCAGCGTTGCAGACCTTCTACGACGAATACCGCAACTCTCGGCCGCGAGCCGACGAGCACATCATCGACCGTGCCGAACTCTTGGCCGAGTTCGCCGTCCTCGATTGGCTGCTCGAAGCCGTCGATTCCGGCGATGAGGCGGCCATTCAGGACGCTGCGGACCTGCTGGCGAACTTCAACGAGATCCTCTTCGCCGACTCCTCGCAGCCGGGAGCGCACGAGGAGTCGGCGCCGACCCCTGAGGCGTCGCCGAACCAGGATCCGCCGCAGAGCACATCGGCAGGACCGAACGTCGAGGCTGCGCTCACCGAAGCCGAGAAGCCGGACTCATTCCGTCCGCAGGCCCGTGTATCGCGCACCGAAGACGGCCAGTCGGGCCGGGCCGCCGCCACAGTGAACCCCGACGAGGACGGCGATGACCGCTTCGTTGATACCGGTGATGACCGCTCCGTTGTAACCGGCACAGGCCTGTCCGTTGATACCAGTGAAGGCCGCTCCGGTGATACTGCTGACGCCGCCGGTGAAACCGATGCCGATCGCCCGAGGGCGGAAGCCGACGGTGCTGACACCGCATCGATCGATGACGACACGGTCGACGACGAGGACGGCGACGACACCGCACGGATCGAGCGTCCCTGACGGGACTCGGTGCGGTCTGACGGCGGCTCAGTCGGCCTCGTTGGCCTCCAACCAGGCGATGATCTCCGCCTCCTCGGGCAGGTCGGAGAACCGGACGATCTCGTCGCTGCCGACGAAGTAGAACGTGCCGGTGACCTCGCTGATCTCGGGGTGAGCGCGCTGGATTGCGAAGCGGTAGAGCGCCAGCTGCCACTTCATCACCTCGAGCACATCGTCAGCGGGCTTCTTCGAGGTCTTCCAGTCGACCACCTCGGCGTGCTCGTCGGTGATGAAGACCGCATCGATCTTCCCGGGTACCCGGAAGCGGCCGAGCACGAGCTCGAAGGACATCTCCACGTGATCGGCCGATCTGGCGGCGAACTCTGAGGACAGGAACGTCTCCTCCAGCCTCTCGATCGTCACCTGATCGATGGGACGCACGCGCTCGTCCTCCTCGACGTCGATGCTCGCCTGCCCGAAGTGATGCTCGACCCAGGAGTGGAAGGTCGTGCCGATCTCCGCGGCCCGGCTCGGCGGACTCGGAATCGGACGCAGGGTCTGAGTGAGGAAGCCCTCCGGATCGCGCCGCCACGACACGAGGGCCGTCGCCGACAATCGGTCGGGGACGCTGCCGTCCGAGGCGATTCCCGGGCGACTTCCGATCCGCATCGCCTGGGCGGCGTAGCGACCCACGGTCCCGGGCACCTCGGCCAATTCCGCAAGCTCGATCTCCGGTGCCGTCCGCACCCACTCCCCTGCCCGTCGCGCCGCACTGACCTGGTGGGTGCGCGGGACCGGCCACTGACTCGTCTCGATGCGGTCCTCTTCGGATTCCTCCGCCGGTTCGGGGATCTCGATGTCCATGCCGAGCGCCTCAACCGCCTCGGTGAGGAATGGGGAGAGCTCGTCGGGAGTCGATCGCGATCCCATCAGCTCCGCGCCGAGCCAGAGATGCCGTTTGGCACGGGTGAACGCCACATAGGCGAGGCGACGCTCTTCGGCCTCGTGGGCATCGGCGATCTTGGGACGGATGAATTCGTTGATCCACTCGTCGAGGGCCTTCTTGGTATCGAATGCGGCCTCCCGCAGATCGAAGTCGACGAGATGGTCACGGTCGCCTCGCAGCGGATAGGGCAGCGCGGTGCGCTCCATCCACCCTTCCTTGTCCCGTGGTTCGGTCGGAAAGTCCTTGACCACGAGCGACGGCACGGCCACAGCGTCGAACTCCAGACCTTTGGAAGCATGCACCGTCATGATGTTGATCGCATCCTCGGAGGCGTTCGGCTCGGCGACGCTCAGCGCATCCTGTGCCTCCATGATGCTCAGCCACTCGAGGAATCCGGGCACCGACGGTCGATCGACCGTGGCCGAATACTGGCTGGCGGCGGACAGGAATGCGTCGATCGAGGACCTGTGGAGTCTGCGCAGGGCATCGTTGAGGCCCCAGATGTCGGAGTCGATTCCGGTCTCGGTCATCGCCCGGCGGATGATCGAGGAGATGGTGCCGCTGCCCGAACGCACCGCGCGCAGGGCCCTGGCCAATGCGGTCAGCCGTTCACGTGCGATGTCGCTGAGACCCGATTCGCGAAGGTCGACGGTGAGGTTCCTCTCCCGTGACGTCTTCGCTCCCTGCTCGATCGCCCAGGCTGCGTCGATGAGTTCGTCGAGGCCTTCGACGATGGTCGGCTGGTCGATCGCCTCAGCGACGACCTCGCCCTGTCCTGCACCGAGCTCGGCGAGCCGACGGTCGCTCTGCCGACGGGTGAAGGAATTGAGGGCGGCGATGTCGCTGGCACCGAGGCCGCCCATCCGTCCGCTGATCAGACGCATCAGACTGTCCCCCGCCATCGGGTCGACCGCCGAGGTCAGGACCGCGCGCAGATCAGCCACGAAGGGATCGTTGAGGAGTCCGGACGAGCCGTGGACGTGGACGGCGAAACCGGCGGCCTCCAGTGCCGCTGACACCGGGGCGAAGTGGGCTCGCTTGCGACACAGTACAGCCTTCGTGGTGCCCGCGGGCAGTTCGGCGACCCATTCGGTCAGCGACCGGAGTCCCACGCTGAGATAGTCAGGGTCATGCGCCCCGGAGCTGACGTCGATGCTGACTTCGCCCTCGCCGGCACCGTCCCGGGCGGACAGCGGTGTCTCGCTGCTGTCGGTCAGACCCGCTGCGATCCGATTCGCGGCGACGAGGATGGCCCGGTCGTTGCGCCAGCTGGTGCTCAGGGTCAGCGATTCGACCTCTCGGAAGTCAGTGGAGAAGCGGTCCATATTGTCCGCACTGGCCCCGCGCCACCCGTAGATGGCCTGTCGGGGGTCACCGACCGCGGTCACTGCGGTGGTCGCGAACAGGTCGCGCAGCAGTCCCAGCTGCGCGACCGAAGTGTCCTGGAACTCGTCGAGCAGCACGATCGACCACCGAGCGCGTTCGGCCTCTGCCGCGGCCGGAACCTCGTCGATGATGCGCTGCGCGAACCGAACCTGATCGGAGAAGTCCATGGCCAGATTGCGACGTTTCGCTGCCATATAGGAATCGGCCAGTCGGGCCGTCCTGATCTTGGCTTCGAGTTTGGCCCGCCGACCGCTGGGGTCGACGGGTTTGCCCTTGCTCGAGACCAGTGCCTGAAGGCACTGCTCGAGGTAGTCGGTGACCTCGTCGAGGTCGCGTCCGTGATCGTTCATCGCACCGGCCAGAGCGATGATGTCGGCGATCATCGTCTCGCGTGAGAAGTTTCCGGGGATGTCCCCCGGGGCAGTCGCATCGATGATCTGCCCGGCGATCGTATGTGCGGCGGCATCGTCGAGGAGCACGGTCTCGGGTTCGATGCCGATGCTCGCCCCGTGCTCGCTGACGATCGAGGCGGCATAGGAGTTGTAGGTCGATACCGTCGGATTGTCCAGGCCCGGCAGTCTCAGGTCCGTGGCCATCCCGAGGTTATGGCGCAGGCGGGCGAGCAGAACGCGGATCCGACCGCCGAGCTCGCCGACGGCCTTGCGGGTGAAGGTCAGTCCCAGGATCTGCTCCGGAGCGACATAGTCGTTGGCCACCAGCCAGACGACGCGCTGGGAGATGACCGTGGTCTTCCCGGAACCAGCCCCTGCCGTGACCTTCATCGACTGCTGCGGGTCGGCCTCGATGATGATCCGCTGCTCCGGGCTGGGCGGGAATGCCTTGGCCGGATCGGCGGCCGTGAGTCGCGCAAGGTCATCGGCAGTGAACCGCATCAGGAATCCTCCAACATCTTCGGGCCGATGGCCGGGCAGGACGAGCGCACCGGGCAGCTCTGGCACTTCTGGGGCTCGACTCGGGCGGGGAACGACGCCGCACGCATCCTCGTCGACACGTCGTTGATGAGATGCCTGGCCCACTTGGGATCCTCAGCGACCTCGAGTGCCGGCTGCTCCCGTCTGGTCCTCGACGAGTTGCGCAGAAAGACGAGTTCGGCACCGTAGGCCTGCGCGTCGATCGTGCGACCGTCGGCGGTGGTGATGGTTCCGGAGTTGATCGCCTCCTGGTAGACGCCCAGCTGTGCATGCCGATCCATGTCCTTGCCCGGAACGACGTTCTTCCCGGTCTTGAAATCGACGATGCGCACACCTTCGGCTCCCTGCTCGACCCGGTCGAGTCGGCCGGTGACCTTCCATTCCCGGCCGGCCTCATCGACACCGGTGGCATAGACGGCCACTTCCACGCCGACGAGTTCTCCCTCGGTGTTCGTCACATACTCGCCGAGGCGGTCTGCCATCTTCAGGGCCACCTCCCGTTCGCGTTCCCGCTCCCAGTCGGCGTCGAATTCGAGAGCGGCGAACTCCTGGTCGACGTAGTTACGGATCGCCGAGGGCGGGCCCTGTGGGAACGTCTCGGCGGCGGCGTGGATGATCGTGCCCAGGTTCTGGGCGGTCGTGCCTGGTCGGTCTCCCCCGTTGCGGGTGAGGAACCACCGCAGGGAGCAGTCGGTGAAGGTCTCCACCTGGGACGGTGAGACCCTGACGGTGTCCTCGGGACCGAAGAGCGGTTCGGAGGAGGTGAGGTCCTCGCTCTCCCGCCACCGCTCCGGCGGCTCCACTGCCTGGCTGGTCCGCGCCAGGGAGCGCATCAGCGCGGCCCAGGTCCGCGTGTCCTCATCGGGAGGATCGTCCGTCGCTCCTGCGGCTGCCGGCTCGGCTCTGGCGGCAGCCCCGAGGAGCTGGGCACGCGCATGTGCCGCCATCTCCGGCAGCGACAGCGGTGGAAGCTCGTCCTCATGGGTGATCACGTATCCGCCGACGTCTTCGGTGCCCCTGGCGGTGCCTGCGGCGAGGACGTCGAAGAACGGCGACGGTTCGCTCTCCGCATCGGAGATCGCGGTGACGATGATCTGCTCGGTGGCGCGCGTCAGCGCCGTGTAGAACAGCTCACCCTCCTCACGCAGGTTCGTCCTCTTCGCATGCCCGTGATAGCCGGGATCCGAGGTCACCGGCTCCCCGGTGTGCAGCACGGAGCTGAGATCGTCGAGTCCGAGGATTCCCCCGCGGAGCTTCGGGTTGGGCCACACGCCCTCGTTGACCTCGGCGATGACGACCAGGGGTGTGCGCACGTGGGCCAGCGACGAGGCGGTGCCGACCCGCACGAGGTCGGCGTAGCCCGAGGTGGCGGCCAGTGAGTCCTGAGCGATGTCCTGCTCCGCGACGATCCCGGCGAAGGAGCGGGCGGTGAATCCTCCGCGATCGGCGATCTTCTCAGCCAAGGTGAACAGTCGCAGCACGGAATCCAGATGGGCGTTGGCTTCTGATTCGGGATCCCGCAGAGCTTCGGCCTGCCATTTCTGGGCGACTCCTGCGGCCTCCCAGATCGTCCACAGAGCTTGGTGCGGATCGGCCGGACCTGCCTCGGCGGCCGCGTTGAGCATGCGGGAGATGACGGCGAGCCCGGGCGCGGAGTCATCTCCGATCGGGCTGCGCAGCGCCATCGCCAGGGAGGCGGTGCTGCTGTCCGCGGGGAACTGTCTGCGTACGATTCGCCTGAAACGGCGGATCTGCACGGGATCGAGTCGGACGTAGATGCTGCCGGCCAGGGACAGCGCGAGAGCGGCGATCGATTCGTCATCGTCGAAATCGGGGGCAGCCGACAGGAGCTCAAGCAGCGGAGCCGTCGCCGGATCGACGTTGAGCGGCTGCATGATCGTGGCCGTGGCGACACCCGAGACGCGCAGCTCATTGGCGATGACGCGTGCTGTCGAGGTGTTTCTGCAGATCACCGCCACATCGGACCAGGAGTGACCGTCTTCGACGAAGTTCGTCACGCGTCTGGCCAGGTATCGGTACCCGGAGGAGGCACTGTCGAACACATGGGTCTCCACCGCCTCGGCGCCGGTCTCACCGCGAGCATCCGATTCCGCGGTGCCCGCCTCACCAGCGGCGTCCGGTTCCTTCGCAGCTGTCCCCCCGGCGGCATCCGATTCCTCGGCCCGGTCATCGGTCGGCTCGACGGCTGCCGGCCGCCGCGGCATGTGCCGCGGCATGTGGTGCAGTCGCCACCGGTTGGTGATCCGCCGACCGAAATCATCGACGATCGCGGCCACTCCGGGATCGATGCCTTTCACCTCGTCGAGGACGACGGTCGAGAAGTTCGGGTCCGTGGCGCTGCGATCGATGATCGAGGAATCGGCGCCGTGGAAACGACCGGTCACCGTCTCCGGGCTTCCGAACAGTGCCAGTGCGCAGCCCCGCTCGCGCAGCTGTTCGAGCATTCCCCAACTGGCCGCCGGAAAGTCCTGGACGGCGTCGGCGAGGACCACGGTGGGCACCACGTCCGGGGCGAAGCTCCACCGCCGTCCGACGGTCACCTCGGCAGGTTCGCGCAGAATGTCGAAGGCGGCACGGGCGAGTACCGTGGCCGAGTCGATGCCGCCGTAACCGGGCATGCTCATGATCCCCAGATACTCCTCGAGGATCTGCGCCACTGCCGCCCACCTCGGGTCGTCACAGTCCTCGAGGGCGCGGGCCAGAGCGCCGCGCCCGTAGTCGAAGACGTATTCCGGCTCGGCGTCCGCGCATTCGAGGGGAGACGGAAGCCGGACGCCGAAGTCGAATTCCATCACACGGTTGAGCACATCGCGCACCTCGGTGCGAAACGCCGAGGTGGACCGCACCTCGGCGGAGATCTCCGTCGGCCACACGGGACCGAGCCCGTGGCCACGTTCGTGCCCGGCGAGAAGATCGGCGAGGAACACGTCCTGATCGGCTCCGGAGACGAACTCCAGGTCCTCACCGGTGCGAGCGGAGTGAGCCGCCCGGGCGATGCCGTAGGCGAAAGACGAGAGGCTCCGGGCCGGTGCGGCCGAGAGCACCGCATCGGGAGGCACAGCCAACCGGTTGCGCAGCAGATCAGCATGGTCCCGGTTCGGGGTGAGAACGAGCACGGAAGCTGGGGACAGCTCGGTGACTAGCTGCGAGTAGACGGTTTCGAGCAGACTCGTCTTGCCCGTCCCGGGGCGACCGATGATCGTCGTCGACTCGCCGGCGAGCAGCTTCGCCTCGATGAGCTCAGTCGTTTCGTCCATAGTCGTATTCCATCATGGGCCACTGACACCGCCGCCGGTCCCCGGTCCCGCGCGTCGCAGTCGAGTCCCCGCAGCCGCTGTTGGCCGCAGATTATCGAGGATGCGATTTGGATGCATCGCTGTACGGATGCCGATTCGAAATTCCTGCGCATTTTTCGCGTAACATTGAAGAATGTCGAGTCCCCAGCAGAGATTGCCCCGTGAACAGCGTCGTGACCAATTGGTGGGAGTCGCACGGTCGGTCTTCGCCACCCGCGGTTACCGCACGACGTCGATGGACATGATCGCTGACTCTGCGGGTGTCTCGAAGCCGGTCCTCTACCAGCACTTCGCCTCGAAGCAGGATCTCTACCTCGCCCTCATCGACGACTCCGCGGCCCAGCTCGACTCGGCACTCGCCTCGGCGCTGGAATCGACCACCGATCCGCATGAGAAGGTCCGCGCCACCTACCGGTCCTATTTCGACTTCGTCGTCTCGCATCGCGAGGAATTCGTCATCCTCTTCAACTCCGATGTCTACGAGCCCGAAGCACAGCAGCGGATACGCAATCTGCGGGAGCGCTCGGCATCCCGCATCGTCGCCGCACTCAAGGACCATGCCGAACTCGCCGACGCCGAGGCCGCGCTCCTGTGCCGGACGCTCATCGGCACCGCTGAGGTCGTCGTCAAACAGCTCGAATCCGCCGGGGACCTCGACGTCGAGGCCACGGTGACTCTGCTGACGCAGATGAGCTGGGGCGGTCTGCAGTCCTTCGCCACGAAGTGAACGTCGGCCGGAAGAAAACACCGGTCCGCTGACGTTATGCTGAACACGACTCAAACCACGATCCGCACAAGGAGCACAATGGAAATCAAGATCGGCGTCAAGCAGACCCAGCGTGAGATCACCCTGGAATCGAGTGAGGACCCGAAGGAACTCGCTGCGCGCATCGAGGAGAAGCTCAAGTCCGACGAGCTCCTGACCTTCACGGACACGAAGGGCCGTCAGGTGTTCGTTCCGGCAGGCTCCCTCGGCTACCTCGAGATCGGCTCCGAAGCCTCGCGTCGCGTCGGCTTCAGCGCCTGATCCGACTCGTGCCATCGCGCGGAGTGTTCGCATTCTGCCGCGATGAGTGAATTCCATGTGAATGCGTGTGGACCCGGTCAACTGACCGGGTCCACACCCATTCACACCTCGCAGCCGCCGAGGAGGAGTGATGCCTTCGCCGCGAAGGCCGCCCCCAAATCCGCCGATGCTCCGGGCCGGACGGGTCTAAGCCACCAGCCCCAATGCCGACATTCGCCTCGAATGGTTCGCGGTGACGGCCGGGATCGCCTCCACGACGAGATCCTCGTTGATGCCCAGCACCGGGTCGGTGAGCAGATTGCGGGCCCGGCCGAGAGTCTCGGCCACGAGCTTGCGTCCCCAGAGCGCCAGACGAGAGGCCAACTGGGTGTCCACGGCCACATCGGAGGTCAGACGATTGCGTACATAGTCAGTGGCCCGTGTATCATCGAGAATTGCAACAGCCAGGCTGTATCCGGGCTCTCGGAGTTCGTCCACGGCCGTGCGGTAGAAATCATTCATGATCCCGTCGAAGACGAATCCCTTCATGAGGCTTTCGTACCAGTCGCGCGGACGAGTCCTTTCAGCCAGCACGGTGAAGGTCGGCTCGAAATGCCGACTGAGCTCGATCACATCCTGGCCCAGATGACTGATGTGCTGCGAGAGCTCTTCGAAGTTCGCAAAGGACTGCGAAGCCAAGCGTGCGAGGATGACCTTGTCATCCATGTGCACCGCAGTGGTCGCGTTGGTGGCCATTCGTTCGAATGCGGTCAGCTCGCCATATGCAAGAAGAGCGAGCGTCGCAGCATCATTACCGGCCAATGGGACAGAATCGGGCATGGCTCATAGCCTACCGGTTCACGACCATGACGAGCGCTGATGCGCTAAAAGGAGTTTTCAATATGGCGGAGACAGAACCGGATTTCGCGGAGCTGGGAGTCGCAGGACCGATCGTGGCCTCATTGGCGGCCTCGGGAATCACCCACCCCTTCCCCATCCAGGCGATGACGCTGCCCGTGGCTCTGTCCGGGGCCGACATCATCGGCCAGGCGAAGACGGGAACCGGAAAGACCCTCGGCTTCGGAATCCCGCTCCTCCAGCGCGTCGTCGGCAAGACCGAGGACCCCTCCGCGCCGCTCGATCCCGAACTGACTCCGGACATCGTCGATGACGGCGCCGAGGTGCGTCTGCCGCAGGCGCTCGTCGTCGTGCCCACCCGTGAGCTGGCCAAGCAGGTCGCCGCCGATCTCGTCACCGCCTCGACCCAACGAGACATCGACATCATGACCATCTACGGAGGCATGGACTTCGATCCGCAGATCTCCCGCCTCAAGGCAGGCGTCGACGTCGTCGTCGGCACCCCGGGCCGGCTGCTCGACCTCTACGGTCGCAAGATCCTCAAACTCCACAAAGTACGCACCGTGGTCCTCGACGAGGCCGATGAGATGCTCGACCTCGGGTTCCTGCCCGACGTCGAGAAGATCATCAATGCCGTGCCCGCGCACCGACAGACGATGCTGTTCTCGGCCACCATGCCCGGTGCGGTCATCACGCTTGCCCGCCGGTACATGAGCCGCCCCACCCACATCCGTGCCCACGACAACGAAGACCTGTCGCTGACCGGGAAGAACACGACTCAGTACGTCTATCGCGCCCACTCGATGGACAAGAGCGAACTCGTCGCCCGCCTGCTCCAGGCCGAGGGCCGGGGACGCACGATCATCTTCACCCGCACCAAGCGCACGGCGGACAAGCTGGCCGCCGAGCTCGGTGATCGCGGATTCCTCGTCAGCGCCCTGCACGGCGATCTCGGTCAGGCCCAGCGGGAGAAGGCCCTCAAGGGCTTCCGCGACGGCCGGGTCGATGTGCTCGTGGCCACCGATGTCGCAGCCCGCGGCATCGACATCGACGATGTCACCCACGTCGTGAACTATCAGTGCCCCGACGACGAGAAGACCTATGTCCACCGCATCGGCCGCACCGGTCGCGCCGGCAACTCCGGCGTCGCGGTGACCCTCGTCGACTGGGATGACATGCCTCGCTGGCGGCTGATCAACAAGGCCCTCGGCCTCGAGCACGACGAACCGGCGGAGACCTATTCGACCTCGCCGCACTTCTTCGCCGATCTCGGCATTCCCAAGGGCACCAAGGGCCGCCTGCCGCGTGCTCACGGTGAAGGTGACGAGGAGCGTTCGACCGGACAGCGTTCGGAGAGCCGAGGCCGCAGCTCGGAGGGACGCCGCGGCTCCGATCGTTCGCGCGGCGGCTCCGGCCAGCGCCGAGGCGGCTCCTCGGAGCGCCGGGACGATTCTTCGTCCTCCGGTGATGAATCCGGCAAGCCCCGTCGCAATCGTCAGCGCCGTCGCACCCGCAACGGCAAACCCGTCAATCGCGCTCAGGGCGGCCACTCCAGCTCGGAGCCATCCGCCGAGTGAGCCTCTGATCCGTCTGTCTCTCGGGCCCCGACCATTACGGTCGGGGCCCGAGCTCATCTCTGGGTTGCCGCCTAGGCCGCCGTGAGGTGGCAGTCGCGGTGCCCCAATTACATCACTTGGGAAACGACAGCACCAGGATGCAGCCCATGGGCGAGTCCGAGGATGACCGGGTTCGGAATCGCAAACGGCCAGTCATTCCCGGTGACCCGCGAGGGCCTCAGCCCTGGATGAAGTCGACTCCGCCGGGTCGGGTCCGGGCACGTTCGAGCAGCTTGGCCAACATGTGCTCGCTGGTGACATGCTCGCCGAGGCGGTTGGGTTTGCCGGTGCCGTGATAGTCGCTCGAGCCGGTGATGATCAGATCGTGCTGACCGGCGAGTCGGCGCATGACCTCACGCTCATTGGGCGGATTGTCGCGGTGATCAACTTCGAGGCCGTCGAGGCCCGCCGCGATGAAATCGGCCATCGCGGAATCCGGGACCACCAGCCCGCGCATCGCCGCCCGAGGATGAGCGAAGACCGAGACTCCCCCGGCCTCGCGGATCAGCCTGATCGCGGTGATCGGATCGATCGTGGGCAGGCTGACATGGTACTTACCCTGACTCGAGAGGATCGAGGCGAAGGCCTCCGTCCGGGTCTCGACGATCCCCGCAGCCACGAGGGCATCGGCGATGTGCGGTCGACCGATCGTCGCATCCTCACCCGAGACCGCGAGCACGGCGTCCATGTCGATCGGATAGTCCTCGGCGAGGAGTTCGATGATCAGGTGCGTGCGATCGAGTCGGGCCCGCCGGGTCTCCTCGACGACCTCGGCCAGACCGGTGTCATAGGGGTCATGGAGGTAGGACAGCAGGTGCACACTGATGCCTTCATGGCGACAGGAGATCTCCATTCCCCGCACCAGACCGAGCCCGTAGACGCGTGCGGCCTCTTCCGCGGGAGCCCAACCGGCGGTCGTGTCATGATCCGTGATGCCGATGACATCGATGCCCTCCATCGAGGCTTCGGATATGAGTTCGGACGGGGTTTGGGTCCCGTCCGAGAATGCGGTGTGCACATGGAGATCAATGACCATGTGCCCAGTGTATCCGCTAGCGAACCACCTCCTCGTCGCCGTCCGCCGGCACCGGTGATGATGCCTAGAATGGAACCATGACAGCGCAGACCGAAGACAGCTCAGAGACGACCCAGGCACTCAACGACCGCGTCAACAACCGCTCCCACCGCCCCAACTCCCGAGCCTTCCGCGATTTCGTCGCCGAAGGCTGGGATCGCACCCCGCTCAATGCCGAGGCACTCGCGGCCGCCGGTTTCACTCCGGAGCGCCGAGCCAAGGTCTCTGCGGCCTTCCCGGGAGAACGGCTGGTCATCCCGGCAGGCGGGCTCAAGGTCCGCTCGAACGACACCGACTACCGGTTCCGGGCCCATTCGGCCTTCATCCACCTCACCGGCCTGGAAGGTGATTCCGAACCGGATGCCGTCCTCGTCTTCGAACCCACAGACGATGGCCACACCGTCACCCTGTACTTCCGTCCGCGTGCCGGTTCGGACACCGAGGAATTCTTCTCCGACTCCCGCTACGGCGAATACTGGGTCGGACCGCGGGCCGACCTCGAAGCCATGTCGACGATAACGGGCATCGCCACCGAGAGCTCCGCAACCGTCGACGATGCCATCACCAAGGACCTGGGAGCGATCTCGGTCCGTCTCGTGCGACAGGCCGATGTGCGCATCGACTCGGTCATCGATCTCGCCCGCACCCAGGTCCAGGCCGATCTCGAGACCTCGGAGGCCGGAGACGCCGAATTGGCGCAGACTCTCTCCGAGCTGCGCCTGATCAAGGACGAGCACGAGGTCGAGGCGCTGCGCGAAGCCGTGGCGATCACCCGCGCCGGGTTCGACAATGTCGTGGCCGCCCTGCCGCAGGCCGTGTCCCATCGCCGGGGCGAGCGGATCGTCGAGACCGCCTTCGAGACCGCCGCCCGTTCCGACGGCAACGGAGTCGGCTACGACACGATCGCGGCCTCCGGCAATCACGCGTGCACCCTGCACTGGATCCGCAATGACGGTCAGGTGCACGCCGGCGACCTCATCCTCGTCGATGCCGGAGCCGAGGCCGATTCCCTCTACACCGCCGACATCACGCGCACTCTGCCCGTATCGGGAACCTTCAGCGAGGTTCAGGCCAAGATCTACGATGCGGTGCTCGACGCCGCCGATGCCGCCTTCGCCGTCGCCGCCGAGCACGTCTCACGTCCGGTGAGGTTCCGTGAGGTCCATGAGGCGGCGATGGCCGTCATCGCCGCCCGCCTCGAAGAGTTCGGGATCCTACCCGTCAGCGCCGCCGAATCCCTCTCCCCCGAAGGCCAGCAGCACCGCCGGTGGATGGTCCACGGCACCAGCCACCACCTCGGCCTCGACGTCCACGACTGCGCCCAGGCCAGAGCGGAGATGTACCTCGACGCCGTGCTCGAGCCGGGAATGGTGTTCACGATCGAACCGGGCCTGTACTTCAAGACCGATGACCTCCTGCTGCCGGAGGAGTTCCGCGGCAGCGGAGTCCGGATCGAGGACGATGTGCTCGTCACCGACACGGGAGTGGAGAACCTCTCCGCGGACTTCCCCCGCACCCGCGCCGAGATCGAGGCCTGGGTGCAGGGACGATGACCCTCGGACCGATGCGCGGTCGCGGACTTCTCGAGATCCCCGGCATCGGCCTCGGCCACGCCGGGCAGCTCTCCCGCGAACGGCTCACCGGAACCACGGTCATCGTGCCACCGGCCGGAGCGACGGTCGGCGTGGACGTCCGGGGCGGGGGTCCGGCGACGCATGAAACGGACGTCATCGCCCCGGGAACGCATTCCTATGGTGCCGACGCCATCGTCCTCACCGGCGGGTCCGCTCTGGGTCTGCGGTCGGTCAGTGGAGCCGTCACGGCCCTCGCCGAGGCGGGGCGGGGCTTCCCCGCCGCCGGCCTTCCCGACACGGTGATTCCGATCGTCCCCGCGGCAGGGATCTTCGATCTCGGGCGCGGGGACGCCGGGGTGCTGCCACCCACGGTCGAAGAAGGTGCGGAAGCCGCCCGAGACGCCTTGGCAGTCCAGTCATCAGCTGAAGAACTCGGGTCCCCGGCCGGATCCGCACCGACGCACTCGACCTCCCAAGGCCCGCTCCCGGCGGTGCGCGGCAGCATCGGGGCCGGCACCGGAGCACGCTCGGGATTCCAGAGCCTGCGCTCCTCGATGGGTTCCTTCGCGATCCGACTGCCCGGCGGTCTCACCGTCGCCGCGCTCGTCATTGCGAACTCGCTCGGCACCCTCGGAACCTCCGCGGGCTCCCTGTGGGCCCGAACACTGCTGCACTCGTACGGACTCGATCTGCCCGAACTCGATCACCTGCCCGCACCGCCGGAGACCGCGGCCGCCGATGCCACGCCCACGGCCACCTCGGCGAAGAACACGACGATCGCGGTCGTCGCGACGAACGCGGCCCTCGACACGGCGCAGGTCACTCGGATGGCGTCGGGAGCCCATGCCGGGATCGCCCGGGCCGTGCACCCTTCGCACACCCTCTACGACGGCGACACCGTCTTCGGTCTGGCCACCGGAACCCGGGCCCTGCCGACCGGCTTCTCCGAGGCGACCCGAGAGCTCGTGACCATCACCGCCGCGGCCGCCGACGCTCTCAGCCTGGCGATCCTCGATGCCCATGTCTCTGCGGCTCCCACGGAGGGCACCTGGGGTCAGCCTCCGACCCTGTCCGACATTGCGCCGGAGTTCGTCGAGGCATTCACCGCTCTGCCCTGACCTGGTTACGGCACTCGCCCCGGGCCTCCGCCACCCGAAGGTGAGGGACGCCCGGGGCGAGTCCGGCGTGTGCGCTGTGCGTCTGCGGGCCGAACAGCCGGCCCGCAGACGCGCAGGGTCAGGAGATCAGTCGGCCTTCGCCGCTCCCGCTTCCTCGGAGTCGAGTCCCGGACGGTCTTCGCCGGTGGTCTTCTTCTCCTGCTGGAGGTCGAAGCCGTCGTTGCGCAGCAGCTTCTCGGACTGCGTGGCGGCGGCCTTCTCGTCCTCGACGACCGTGAAGCGCACCGTCTCGGTGAACTCGCGGCCGTAGCGGTCGGTGCCGGTCACCTCGGCGCTGTGCGTGCCCAGGTCGAGGCCGGCCGGGATCGGGGTCCGCCACAGGTGCGAGCTCGTCTGTCCGACGCTGCCCGAGGTGCGCAGGTTCTGCGAGGCGGTGTACGGATCGGTGTATTCCCATCCCTTGTTCAGGGCCTCGCCCTTGCCGGGCTGGGTGTGCTCGGCCTGGGCCGGTGACTTGCCGTCGAAGCTGACCTCGACGCGGGCATCGGAGGTTCCGGCGAGGAAGCTCGAGGTCAGCCAGGTGTCGCCCTGCTTGAGGTCATCACGGGTGACGACCTTCTCGGAGATCGCCTCGGGAGCCTCGCCCTTCTTGTCGGCATCCTGCCAGTCCTGAGCCTTCTGCGCCCAGTCGCGCCACTCGGGAGAGTTCACGCCGAGCAGCAGCTGGTGGTCATCGGATTCGTTGCGGACGGTGTAGCGCTCGCTGCGGCTGGCACCGTCGAACTGGAGAGTGAGGATTCCGGGCTCGGAGCCGTCCGAGGTGAAGGAGTACGGCAGTCCGTCGGCGTTGAGCCCGCCGGAGTACCAGTCACCGGAGACCGCACCCGCGACGATCTGCGTGTTCGGCAGTTCGGGGATGCCGGCGGCGGCCCATTCCTCGCGCTTCTCGCCAGCGACGAGGTTCTCCTGCGTGTGCGTGTGTCCGCCGATGGTCACCGCGTTCGGGTAGTCGGCGATGACGTCGTAGAAGTCCTTGGCGTTCTCGACGACGACATCCCGGTGGGTCACGATCGGTGCGTGCGTGGCGACGACGACCTGAGCGTTCTTCGGCACATTGGCGAGGTCGTTGCGCAGCCATTCGAGCTGGTCTTCGCTGATTCTCTCCGTGTACTTCTTCGTCTCCGCGTTGCCCGAGTAGTCGATCGAGTCGAGCACGACGAAGTGGGTCTTGCCCACGTCGTAGGAGAAGTGATCGGGACCGAACTGGTCGCGGAACGTGTCGAGTGCGTGCTCGTCGTCCGGTGAGTCGTAGTCCTGATCGTGGTTGCCGGCCGCGGCGCGCACCGGTCCGTTCATGTTCGAGTAGAGATCGCGCAGATCGGGGTTGAGGCTGAGGTCGTCACCGACGTTGTCTCCGAGGAGGAGGACACCGCAGCCCTGGTAGTCGTCGCGATCGGCGAGGTCGCCGACGGCACCGTCGCGAGCGTAGCCGACTTCCTTCTTGTCATAGGTCTGGGTGTCCGAGGCGATGGCGCAGTCCTGCTCCGCCGAGGCGGTCGAGGAGGACTCGATCATCGGGAAATTCACGGCCTTGGGAGTGTCCCCGGTGGGCTTGATGCCCCCGTACTTGAGCTCGGGCGAGCCTTCCGGCAGATGGTTGTAGCTGAACTGGGCGAAGTTGTCCGAGTCGACCGGAACCTGCCACCCGGAAGGCTGGGTGATCGAGACCGTCATGTTCTCACGTACCGGCAGGCTGTAGCGTCCCTGCCCGTCGGTCTGCACCACGTCGACGCCGTTGGACACGGCGACCCCGGGCACACCCTTCTCGTCTCCGTCGAGCTTCGAGTTCTCGTTGACGTCGTCGAAGACCTGTCCGGTGAACTTCTCCGGATCGGCGGCCTTGCCGCGGTCGACCTGGACGTGGCCTTCGTAGCTCTCGGCGGGGGCATCGGCCGCCGCGGCTGCCGAAGAGGCGAGCAGCGGGGTGAGCAGGGTCAGTGCCGCGCAGGCGCTGAGACCTGCGGCGGCATGTGGGCGGATTCGTCGTGCGGGCATGGATGTCTCCTGTGTTCGACTGTGGCGGTATCTGCCGAGAATCGACCCTAAGGAGACCGAGCGACAACGGGATGAAGCACACAGGGCCTCTTGATGAATAGGAAGAGGATCGGGTATGGAACACCGGGCCCATATCGTGTGGAGTCTCACGTCGCTCGGACAGGGATTCCGCCTCCGCATGCCGATGAGATCCGGCGCATCCGCCCCTCCACCACGTAGTCTGAGGGTATGAGTGGTCCACCGAAAAGAGTCTTCGTCGCCCGCCTCATCGCCGTCCCCGTCTTCGACCCCCTGGGCGATCAGGTCGGGCGTGTCCGCGACGCCGTCATTGTCTACCGGGCGACCATGCGCCAGTTCCCTCGGGTCATCGGTCTCGTCGTCGAAGTCCCGGGCCGCCGCCGCGTCTTCGTGCCCATGGGGCGAGTCACCTCCATCGACTCCGGGCAGGTCATCACCACCGGCCTGGTCAACATGCGCCGCTTCGAGCAGCGCCAGTCCGAGACGCTCGTCGTCAATGACCTGCTCGACCGCAGGCTGCGACTTCGCGAGGACAACTCCCCCATCCAGATCGAGGACGTCGGCATCGAACAGCAGGTGAATAAGGACTGGGAGGTCACCCGCCTGTTCGTTCGCAAGGTGGCCGAACGCAGCGCGTTCTCCGCCTTCCGCCGGCGGGGAGAGACGAAGCAGATCGACTGGACGGACGCCGACCATCCCGCGGACTCCGCCGATGATCAGGAAGCAACCCAGCTCATCGCCGCCTATCAGGACACGAAACCGGCCGACCTCGCCGATGTCATGTTCGAGATGAATCCGGAGCGGCGCCTCCAGGTCGCCCGCGCCCTCGACGACGAACGCCTTGCCGACGTCATCGAGGAGCTTCCCGATGACACCCAGGTCGAGCTGCTGTCCGCTCTCGACACCGAACGCGCCGTAACCGTGCTCGAGGAGATGGAGCCCGATGACGCCGCCGACCTCCTCGGCGAGCTCAGCGACGAACAGGCCGAGCGCTTCCTCGCCCTGATGGAGCCCGATGAGGCAGAGGACGTACGCACCCTGCTGTCCTACGACGACGACACCGCCGGCGGTCTGATGACCACGGAGCCAGTGATCCTGACCCCGGAGACCACAGTCGCCGAGGCGCTCGCCCACGTCCGCCGGGAGGACCTGCCCGCAGCCCTGGCGGCCGCCGTCTTCGTCTGCCGTCAACCCGTCGAGACGCCGACGGGAAAGTACCTCGGTCTCGTCCACATCCAGGAGATGCTGCGCCACCCGCCGCACGAGGCGGTCGGCATCATGCTCGACACCGAGGTCGAACCGCTGCCCCCCGATTCGCCGCTGGGCGAGGTGACCAAGCTCCTGGCCGCGTACAATCTGGTCTCGGTGCCGATCACCGATGACAACGACCGCCTCATCGGCGTGGTCACGGTCGATGACGTCCTCGACGAGCTGCTGCCCGAGGATTGGCGCACCACCGGTCGCGACGATCACAGGAGGGGATAGAGACATGGCTGCCGACGATTTCGAGGTCCCCCGCTCAAGCAAGCGCAAACTCCCCAACTTCGCGATGTCACCGGAGACCTTCGGGCGAGGAGCCGAAGCCTTCGCCCGGTTCATGGGCACTCCGGCGTTCCTCGTGGGGATGACGGTCTTCTGTGCCATCTGGCTGCTGTGGAACACGCTGCTGCCGGAGTCCTGGCAGTTCGACCCGCGCTCGCTCAACTTCACCCTGCTCACCCTCATCCTCTCCCTGCAGGCCTCTTATGCGGCACCGCTGATCCTGCTCGCGGAGAACCGCAGCACCGACCGTGACCGGGTCGAGTTCGAACACGACCGCCAGCGTGCCGAGCGCAATCTCGCCGACACCGAGTTCCTCGCCAGGGAGGTCGCTGCCCTGCGCATCTCGATGCGTGAGGTCGCCACCCGAGACTTCATCCGCTCCGAGCTCAAGGACCTGCTCAAGGAACTCGAGGAGGATGCGAAGGCCGAAGCACCGGCGGCGAAAGGTGACGGACGGGGTGACGGTGACGAAGGCGAACAGGTAGGGTTGAAGCCCCGGAAGGAATGAGCCGGGACAGAAAGGACGTGGGCATGACCGGACCAACCGTGGAAGCGGTTCGCCAGGCGCTGACCGGCGTCATCGATCCGGAGATCCGCCGCTCCATCGTCGAACTCGACATGGTCGAGGACATCGCCATCTCCGGTGGCAAGATCACCGTCACCGTCCTCCTCACCATCTCCGGGTGCCCGCTCAAAGACACCATCACCAAGGACACGACCGCCGCGGTCTCGAAGCTCGACGGCGTCACCGAGGTGTCCGTCGTCCTCGGCACCATGACCGCGGAACAGCGCACCGCGATGAAGGAGAAGCTGCAGGGCGCGGGGACCCGCGATATTCCGTTCAATCGTCCCGACTCCCTGACCAAGGTCTATGCCGTCGCCTCCGGCAAGGGCGGCGTCGGAAAGTCCTCGGTCACCGCCAACCTTGCCGTGTCGCTGGCGGCGAAGGGACTGCGGGTCGGCATCGTCGACGCCGACATCTACGGGTTCTCGATCCCCGGCATGCTGGGACTGGGCGGCAAACCCACTCGGGTCGATGACATGATCCTGCCGCAGATCGCCCATGAGGTGAAGGTGATGAGCATCGGCATGTTCGTCCCGCCCAGCCAGGCCGTGGTGTGGCGCGGACCCATGCTCCACCGTGCCCTCCAGCAGTTCCTCACCGACGTCTTCTGGGGAGACCTCGACGTCCTGCTCCTCGACCTGCCCCCGGGCACCGGTGACATCGCGATCTCCGTGGCACAGCTGCTGCCCGGTTCGGAACTCCTCGTCGTCACCACCCCGCAGGCCGCGGCCGCCCAGGTGGCCGAACGTGCCGGGTCGATCGCCACGCAGACGAAGCAGAGGTTGGCCGGAGTCATCGAGAACATGTCCTGGATGGTCATGCCCGATGGCACCCGCATGGAGGTCTTCGGCTCCGGCGGTGGGGCGAGTGTGGCAGCGAACCTGTCCGAGACGATCGGATCCCAGGTTCCGCTCCTCACGCAGATTCCGCTCGACACCGAAGTCCGGGAGGGCTCGGATGCGGGCACCCCGGTCGTCCTCGCACACCCGGAGTCCCCCGCCGCGCAGGCATTCGATTCGCTCGCCGATTCCCTGCGTCAGCGCACCCGCGGACTGGCAGGCAAGTCCCTGGGGCTCAGTCCCGTCTGAGTACCGGCTTGGATGCGTGTAACGATTCTGTTGTCTGCACACGCGGCCATCACGATCGGGCATCTCTTCGCGGCGGACCCCATGCTCGGCTGCCTCTGTCCCGATCGAGCTGACTAGACTGTCTGTGCGGCTTCGGCCGACTCCCCCGAACACTCTCCGTCCGCTGCGAAGGAACTGCTTTTGGCGTTCGTCCTCCCCAGGTCCCTGCCCCCCGTCCGCTCCGTCATCACCTTCTTCACCGCCACCTCCCTTGTCATCATCATCGCCGGCTGCGTGGTCGCCGGACCCACCCGAAGCGATCCCTCTCAGACGGGCCCCTCCCAAACCGTCGCCGACTCCGCCCGGAATCAGCGGACAGCAGAGGCCAATCTCCGCACCGTCGCCGAGAAGGCACGCAGCTATGCCATCGTCACCGACAAGGGCCACCCCCGCATCAACGCCCACTTCTTCGGGATCCCCGGCCTCGGCTCGCTCAGCAGCGCAACAGAACGATCCCTGCTCGCACGCATCAAGGACGCCGGAGGCTTCGGCCGGCACGAGGCGTACGACCCGGTTCTCACTCCACCCTCGCACCGCTGGGAAACCACCGCCTTCACCGATGCGACGACCGCCTCGGCGGCCGAGCACATGAAGGCTGCTACCCCCACCGACCAAGCCGCGGCATCCCCGGATGCCGGGGACGAAGGATCAGGCGACGAAGGATCCGGGGACGACGGAGTCATCGACTACAGCACCCGCGTCATCGCCGCCGGCGGCAGATACCTCGTCTCAGCGGTCGAACAGACCAGCCCGGCGCAGAAGGTCAGGATCCTCCTCACCGATCTCCACGAGGACAAGACGGTCGACGCCCAAGACATGTTCACCTCACAGGTCGACGTCGCCGATCTCGCTGCCGATGACACCGGGGCGCTCACCCTCGGTAAGAAGACCGCGAGCGGAGACGCACTGACCGAACTCGGCAAGCAGGTCATCTCGTCCCTGCACACACCGGTCCAGCTGCCCGAGGCGGCGGATCGGCGCATACCCGACTATTCCTGCTCCCTCCTCCCCTGCGTGGCGCTGACCTATGACGACGGCCCCGGCGATGCGAAGACGGAGGGACGCCTGCTCGACGCGGCGAAGAAGGCGCAGGTCCGGCTCACCTACTTCTTCCTCGGCGGGCATGTCGATGAGAGTCCCGGCGAGGTCAAGAGGATCGCCGGTGCCGGGCATGAGATCGCCAATCACACCTACAACCACCCGCAGCTCGACCAGACCCCGCCCGGACTCGTCAAGAAGCAGGTGAACCGAACGGACCGGTCCCTTGAGGCGCAGGGTCTGAAGGAGCCGTTCCTCGTCCGACCGCCCTATGGGGCACTGAACAAACGGGCAGCGAAGTCGCTGGGCCACCCCGCCATCATCTGGGACGTCGACTCCGGTGACTGGAGGCACAAGAAGCCGAAGAAGACCATCTCAACGGTCAAGCGCGACACCAAACCGGGATCGATCGTGCTCATGCACTCGATCCACCCGACCACCGTCGACGCGGCGCCCGGCGTGTTCGCCGCGGTCGCCGACAAGGGACTCTACGCAGTGACGGTGAGCGAACTCTTCGACGGCATCAAATGGGAGAACGGCGGCTCATACTTCTGTCGCGGCTACTCCGATAAGCTGTGCTCGAATCCCGAACATCCTTCTGTGCACAAGAACTGATCACACGCTGGCGACTTGGGGATCCGATTCTCAGGGCAGTGCTCGGGAGGCTGCGGGTTCGCAGTGCGCAGGCGACTACGGCATTGCCGGGCGCTCTGCCGGCCCTGGTTGCGAAGCGCTCAGGTGGCCTCAGGATCGAAGGGGGCCGCGGAAGATTGATCGCGCTGGGCCGTCTGCGCTTGGAAGCGTTCGATCGGCGACATGTCACGTGTCGGGGTCACCGATGAGGACGCGGAGTCTTCGGCGCTCTCGCCGGATCCGGCGGCGCCGTCGGTCACGGCAGGTGCCGCATCGGAGCCTGACCCGAGCGAACGGTCATTGCGTTTGGACTCGCGGATCGCGGCGTCCTCTTCCACGAGCGCCTCACGCACGATGCGCCGCGGGTCGTACTGACGCGGATCGAGCTTCTGCCAATCGACGTCTTTGAACTCGTCACCGAAGTCACGCCGAACGCTGTCCTTGGCGCCCTCGGCCATCCGACGCATCTGCCGAACCAGGTCGCGCAGCTTCTGAGCATATTCGGGGAGGCGTTTGGGCCCGATGACGACCAGAGCCACGACCACCAGGATCAACATCTCGGTGCCGTTGATACCCAACATGCCCTCAAGTCTACCGTGGACGGCAGTATGCTCGACTCACGAACGGCACAGCTTGAACACAGCGCGGACCCCGAGATCTGCTGGGCCGGAAGAGTCCGGCAACAGGGGCCTGCGAGGAGCCGGGAGAGACGAAGACCAGGGGAAAGGAAGCAGACGGATGGATGAGGTCGTGGTCGAGCGAGTTCTGCGCATCGTCGAACTCGTGCCCGCCTCGCGTGTCGTCGCCTACGGGACCGTCGGTGCGGTCGCGGAGTGTTCCCCGCGCTATGTCGGTCGGGTGATGAAGGAGTTCGGTTCGAACGTCACCTGGTGGCGAGTCGTCAACGCCGCCGGGGTCCTCCCCGAGGCGCTGCTCCCCCGTGCGCGTGAGCTCTGGGCCGACGAAGGCACCGAGCATTCCCACGACAAGGTCAGCCGTTCGGCATTTCTCGCTGTCGATGAGCTCGACGAGCTGTGGCGCACCCACGGCATCGACCCCGAGTGCGGTTAGACTGAAGGGCAGATGTCAGCCGAAAGCGAGGGAACGATTGTCACGCGAAAACGCAGGTGACCTCACCTTTTCGGAGCAGTACAACGGTCCCGATCCGCTCCTCGACGCGGCGCGCACGCACTCTCACGAAAGCGGTCTCGTTCCCGTCTCGCAGACCACTGCGAAGACGCTGAGCCTGCTCGCTCGACTGCTCACGCCGGTCGCCGCGGTCGAGGTCGGCACCGGGGTCGGAACCTCGACCCTGGCCCTGCTGCGTGGCATGCCGACCGCGGGCATCCTCACCTCGATCGACACGAACTCCACGGCTCAGGCCGCCGCCCGTGACCTCGTCGACATGGCCGGGATCCGACCCGGACGACTGCGACTGATGAACGGCCGCGCCGAAGAGGTTCTCAAGAAGCTCGCACCGACCGCCTACGACATGGTCTTCATCGACTCGGATCCCACGAACCTCGAGCGCATGATCGAACCCGCGCTGCGGCTGCTGGACTCACACGGCCTCCTCGTCATCCATCAGACGCTGCTCAAGGGCGGGGTGGCCGATCCCGTCGACCGCAGTCCGAAGACCCAGGCCGCCCGCGGTCTGCTCAACCGGATGGCCCGGCAGGAACGGCTCGAGCACGTGCTGCTGCCCATCGGCCAGGGCCTCCTAGTGCTGCAGAAGGCCAACCGCTGAGCGACGGTTGCCTGAGCGGCCGGTGAATGCGAAAACAGCAGAGACTCTGCGAAGTCTCTGCTGTTCGTGCGGGCTGTTCTGCCGGTGCGTCTCTCTCAGAGGCCCAGAGTCTCTGCCAGAGTGTCATAGAGGCCGGTGGCTTCATCCCGGCTGAGTTCGATCACCAGGCGACCTCCGCCCTCGACGGGAAGCCGCATCACCATGCCTCGGCCTTCCTTGGTCACTTCCAGAGGTCCGTCGCCGGTGCGGGGTTTCTGGGCTGCCATGTGGGCTCTTCCTTCCGTTGTCCATGCAAAGACGGTCCACGCTCGGTGGACCGAATGTTGTGATTCGATTATTCCACGATACGGTCAATCCGGGGTAACCCAGACGATATTTGTGTCTTACGGCGGCAGATCGGCCGGCGGAGTGAAGTGCCACAGGTAGGCGACCCAGATGATCTGGAGCAGGATGAAGGACACGAGCAGCGCCGCCCGATAGCCTCGCGAGCGGACCAGTCCGAGCGTCAGAGCCATCGGGAACAGGGGCAGCAGCAGGCGCAGTGTCGAAGTCTGCGGCATGAAGAAGATGAGCAGGTAGATGCCGTAGCCGAGGCAGAACAGCTGCATCGTCCGCCCCATGCTGGCCCCGGCCGGAGAGAAGATCATCGCCAGCATCCCGGCGATGACCACGAACAGCAGCACGGGCCCGAGCGGCCCGATCAGACTGTTGGCCTGTCCCAGCCACTGCACGAAATACGTCGAATCCCCGGTATGCCAGGCCGCCTCGGTGTCGGTGTAGGCGGTGATCGAGCCCGTCACCCACCACGCATGGATCGGGTGGAGGAGGGCGGCAACACAGGAGAGCACGCCCAATGTCCACGAACGGACCACCTCGGCGACCGGATACGGGTCCTCACGTCGCCTGAGGAACCGGTCGATGAGGTGGAAGAGCATGAAGAAGGAGAAGGCCACGCCGATCGGTCGTGAGAGGTCCATGAGGACGACCACGGGAATCGCCATCAGGTACCGGCGCTCGACGATGAGGAACAGTGCCATCGCCTGGAGCAGCAGGGTCAGGGACTCCGCGTATCCGGTGGAGAAGATCGCCGCCGGTGGGAAGAACATCACCAGAGCCAGCCCCATCAGCGCCTGACCGGGATCCGTGTACTTGCGGAACAGCGCGAGGATGACGATCGAAGCGAAGCCCGCAGCAACTGTGGACACGAGCGGCGAGATCACCTCGTAGCTCAGTCCAGTGAAGTCGGAGAGAGTGGCCACGACAGAGGGATGCAGCGGATAGAACGCCCACTGGTTCTCCGTCACCGCTCCGGTCTCGTCGACGGGCAGGACGCTCGGGTACCACTCCTTGGCGACGCGACCGTACCACCCGCCGTCCCAGAAGTTGAGGAAGTCGTTGAGGGTCGTCGTCACCGGGCTCGAGGACCAGTTCGCCGGGTCCTGCCGTTTGAGCACTGCGGCGAAGATCGCGAGGCTCACGACGCGGGAGCACAGGTACACCGCGATCGCTTGGATCCACATCGGCAGGGTGAGGAAGAGCGCGCCGAGGCGGGAGAGACGTGAGGAGTCGAAGACTTCGGGGGCGAGGGTGATTCCGGGCAGGTCGGCGGGTCTGCTCATTGCTGGCCGGGGGTCGCTTCCAGCTCACGGATGCGCTCGCGCAGTACTCCGATCGCCTGGTCGACGTCGTCCATCCGGTAGCCGCGCAGTGCCGGGCGGAAGGAGAGACGGTCGAGGTCCGCGGCGGTGAAGTCCTCGCGCAGTCCGTCCCAGCCGCCCTCGGATTCCTCGGCGGCCTCCGCGTTGAAGATGTTGAAGGAGGCCGCGACGACGATCACAAGGACGAAGATCGCGGCGGCGACCCCGATGACTATCCACAGTGGCATGCCGTCATCTTCTCACAGGGGCCTGTGCGGGATTCTCAGGCACCGCAGGCGCTTGTCGCAGCCGGCGTGCTCAGCGCAGGCACGGCGCGCCCAGCGCGTGTGCAACCGGCGTGCTCAGCGCAGGCCGCGCACTGCGTGCCGGGGGCTCGCCTCCCCGGAGATCGCCAGCGTCACCGCAATCGCCTCGGCGGTCGCCGCGACATCGTGGGTGCGGATCATCGCCGCTCCCTTGGCCACAGCCAGAGCGGTGGCGGCGACGGTTCCGTTGAGCCGTTCGCCCGGGCCGGCCTCGCCGATCGCCTCGCCGATGAAGTCCTTCCGGGAGATCGCCAGCAGCACCGGAAAACCTGTGCCGACGAAGCGTTCGAGTTCACGCAGCAGCCGCAGCGACTGAAAGGTGTTCTTCCCGAAGTCAGGGGTCGGATCGATGATGATCTTCTCGGCGGCCACTCCGGCGGTCCGCGCCGCCGCGGCCAGGGCCATGACTCCGGCCATGGTCCGGTCGACGACTTCACCGCTGTGCAGTCCGTAGCGGTTGCGGTGGGCGTCCGTGCGCGGGTCCAGTCCCCCGGTATGGGAGCAGACGATGCCGACATCGTGGGCAGCGGCCACCTCGGCGAGCCGTGGGTCGACTCCGGCCCAGGTGTCGTTGAGCAGCCCTGACCCGGCTGCGCAGGCGGCTTCGGCCACCTCATGGCGCCAGGTGTCGACGCTGATGAGCACTCCCGGGTGGCTCTGCGCCACGGCTTCGATGACGGGGCAGACCCGGTCGATCTCCTCGGCCACGGAGATCTCGCGGCCCCGGCCCGCCCGCACTCCGCCGATGTCGACGATGTCGGCGCCTGCGGCCACGGCTTCGCCCACCGCGGCGATCGCCTCCTCGGCGGTCGACGCCGATTCGTAGAAGGAGTCAGTCGTCCTGTTGATCACCGCCATGATCGCCGGCCTCCCGGCGCGTGCCTTGGTGAGGTCGAAGCGTCCGCTTGCCGGGTTCGCCTCCGCACTGCCCTTCACTTCTGTACCCGCCTCACTGCTGGGCCCCGACTCACTGTTGGGGCCCGAGCTGTTCGGGATCGACCGGTTCCGGCCCCTCGTCTGCGGTGGCCGCCGAGCCGATGGTCGCCACCACTTCGTCGATGTCGTCGGTGAGGGTGAACATCTCCAGATCCCTCGGACTGATCGTGCCCTCGGCCAGCAGCGTCGACTTCATCCAGTCGACGAGACCCTGCCAATAGGACGTGCCGAAGAGCACGATCGGGAAGGAGGTGACCTTGCCGGTCTGGACCATGGTGAAGGCCTCAAAGAGCTCGTCGAGGGTGCCGAACCCGCCGGGCATGACGACGAACCCGCGAGAGTATTTGAGGAACATGGTCTTGCGGACGAAGAAGTACCGGAAATTGACCCCGAGTTCGACGTGCTCGTTGAGACCCGATTCGAAGGGCAACTCGATGCCGAGTCCGACGGAGACGCCGCCGGCTTCAGCGGCACCGAGGTTGCCCGCCTCCATGATCCCCGGTCCCGCGCCGGTGATGATGGCATTGCCGTTCTCGGCGATGCGGCGGGCGATGACCCTGGCATCCCGGTACGCCTGGGTGTCGGCCTTCAACCGGGCCGACCCGAAGATCGAGACCGCGGGTCCGAGTTCAGCGAGGCAGCCGAAGCCTTCGACGAATTCGGCCTGGATCCGCATCACCCTCCACGGATCCTCATGCACCCAGTCCGCCGAGGACCGCGATTCGAGGAGTCGCTGATCGGTGGTCGTCGTCGGCACCTGGCTGCCGCGCAGCCGCAGCGGTCCCTTGCTGTAGTACGCACTGTCATCGCTCGCGTGCGAGGTCACACTCGGGTCCTTCCCGTCGTCCAATTCGTCGGCCATGTCGCTCAGCTGCCCTCGAGGTAGCTGCGCAGGGTCCGGGTGGCCAGCTCCACCTCGGCGATCCTGACATGCT
Organism: Brevibacterium sp. CCUG 69071; assembly: GCF_021023135.1. GTDB lineage: Bacteria > Actinomycetota > Actinomycetes > Actinomycetales > Brevibacteriaceae > Brevibacterium. The sequence goes on along the minus strand of NZ_PGFV01000001.1, from coordinate 392,795 downwards.
CATCCGACTTGTGGGCGTACAGCGGATTGCCCGGACCGAAATTCACCGCGGGCACGCCCAGGGCGCTGAACCGGGACACATCGGTCCACCCCAGCTTCGGTGCGGGTGAGAGACCGAGAGTGGCGATGAAGTCCTGCGCGATCGGACGATCCAGGCCGGGCCGCGCACCTTCGGCAGCATCGGTGACCACCACATCGAACCCGGTGAAGAACTCGCGCAGGAAGGCTTCCGCCTCGGCGGCGGACTTGCTGGGAGCGAAACGGTAGTTCACGGCCACACGGCACTCATCAGGCACGACATTACCTGCGACGCCGCCGCTGATCGACACCGCGGACAGGGACTCGCGGTAGTCGAGACCGTCGACGTTCACAGTCTCGGTCTCGAATTCGGCGAGACGGGTGAGCACCTCGGCAGCCGCGTGGATGGCGTTGACGCCCATGAACGCCCTGGCCGAATGCGCCCGGACCCCCGTGGTGGTGACGTCCACGCGGATGGTGCCGTTGCAGCCGCCTTCGACGGAGGCGTTCGACGGCTCGCCGAGGATGGCGAAGTCACCGGTCAGCCACTCCGGATGATTCCGTGCGACCCGGCCGAGGCCGTTGAGGGAGGCGTCGACCTCTTCGTGATCGTAGAAGACCCAGCTGACGTCCCGGTGCGGGGCGCGCAGGGCCGCCGCGGTGGACAGCTGCATGGCCACCCCGGCCTTCATATCGCAGGCTCCCCGGCCCCAGATCACCGGATCGGCTGGGTAGTCGGCGCCGTCGAGCACGGTCTGCCTGGGCGGCAGGTTGTCCTCGACGGGCACCGTGTCGAGGTGGCCGGCGACGACGATGCGCTCCGGCAGGCCCAGCCTGGTGCGCGCCACGACGGTGTCCCCGTCGCGCAGGATCTCGAGATCGGGTCCCTGTCCTGCGCTGATGCGTTCGAGCACGGCGACGACGGCATCGGTGATGGCCGTCTCGTTGCCGGATACGGATTCGATGGCGCACAGTCGCCCCGTCAGGGTCGCGGGATCGTCGATGGCGGCGAACAGATAGTCGCCGAGCTCACCGGTGGGCACGAACACGGCAGCAGTCTCAGCAGGTGGATCGAGAGTCATATCGCTTAGCCTAGTACCGCCGCCACCGACTAGTCTTGAACCATGACAGAACGCATAGTTTCCGCTCGTGGTCTCGCCACGACTCACAACGACATCGTCCTCTCCGTCTGGTACCCCGCCCTGAGCACGGGTGAGACCCATGACCTCGCCGAGGCGGCCGCCACCTCCCACTCGACCGATGACGGACTCGACGCCCTCGTCGGTGCCGACGACGCCCGCGGCACCCAGTCCGAGGTCGTGACCACCACGGTCGACCTCGACGAGGCTCCCGCCTCGGCGGCCGATGCCTACCTGCGACTGCATGCACTCTCCCACCGGGTCGTGGCTCCCAATGACGTCAACCTCGACGGCATCTTCGGTCACATCTCGAACGTCGTCTGGACCTCGTTCGGCGCCTGCTCCCCCGAGGACTTCGAGGCCACTCGGGCGAAGCTGCTGGCTCGCGGCCCGGTCGCCGTGTACGGTCTCGACAAGTTCCCGCGGATGACCGACTTCGTCATCCCCTCCGGTGTGCGGATCGCCGACGCCGACCGTGTCCGCCTCGGCGCGCATCTGGCAGCGGGCACGACCGTGATGCACGAAGGCTTCGTCAACTTCAACGCCGGCACGCTCGGGTCGGCCATGGTCGAAGGCCGCATCTCCCAGGGCGTCGTCGTCGGCGACGGCTCGGACATCGGCGGCGGTGCCTCGATCATGGGCACCCTCTCCGGCGGCGGCACGCACCGCATCTCCATCGGCAGCGGCAGCCTGCTGGGCGCGAACGCCGGTGTCGGCATCTCCATCGGCGATGACTGCATCGTCGAGGCCGGCCTCTACATCACCGCCGGCACCCGGGTGACGGTCCCCGGCGAGGGCGGAGCCGTCGTCAAAGCCGCTGAGCTCAGCGGGCAGAACAACATCCTGTTCCGCCGCAACTCCGTCTCCGGCACCGTCGAGGCCATCTCGCGTGACTCCAAAGGCATCGAGCTCAACCCCGACCTCCACTGAGACTGTCTGATCTGCGCTGAGTCGGTCCGGTCTGCACTGAGGGCGCGCTCCCACGCTGGGAGCGCGCCCTCAGTGCATCCGCGAGCGAACCGACGCGCATCCGCGTGCGGGCCTCGGCGGCACGCGCCCGCTCCCGCGTACCGCCCTTCAGACGGACATAACGCCGCGAGAGTGACACATCCTACCGGGCCTCCGATGCGGTGTGTCACTGGCTGTAGGGCATGATGCGCAGCGGGCACCGCGCTTGAATGCGCAAACGCCGTGAGCCGGCACGAGGTGCCATGCTCACGGCGCTTGGGCCATGCGGATATCAGCAGTTGTCGACGACCTATATCAGCGGTTGTCGATGGCTGGGATCAGCGGTTGTCGATGTCCTTGTAGTCGCGGGAATGTGCGCCGGTGTAGATCTGGCGCGGGCGACCGATGCGGGTCTCGGGATCCTTGATCATCTCGCGCCACTGGGCGATCCAGCCGGGCAGACGACCGACGGCGAAGAGCACCGTGAACATGTTCGTCGGGAAGCCGAGTGCCTTGTAGATCAGACCTGTGTAGAAGTCCACGTTCGGGTAGAGCTTGCGCTCGACGAAGTAGTCATCGGCCAGGGCGATCTCTTCGAGCTGCTGAGCGAGTTCGAGCAGCGGATCGCCGCCGGAGCGGGCCAGGATCTCGTCAGCGGTCTTCTTGATGATGCGGGCACGCGGATCGTAGTTCTTGTACACGCGGTGGCCGAAGCCCATCAGACGGACACCGTCTTCCTTGTTCTTCACGCGCTCCATGAACTTCTTCGGACCGTCATCGGAGGCCGCGATGTTCTGCAGCATCTCCAGCACTGCGGAGTTCGCGCCGCCGTGCAGCGGACCGGCCAAAGCGTTCACACCGGCCGAGATCGACTGGAACAGGTTCGCCTGCGAAGAGCCGACGAGGCGCACGGTCGAGGTCGAGCAGTTCTGCTCGTGATCGGCGTGGAGGATGAAGAGCTGGTCGATGGCCTTGACCGCCAGCGGGTCGGGCTCGTAGGGCTCCGAGGGCACTCCGAAGTTCACACGGAGGAAGTTCTCCACCAGGCTCAGGGAGTTGTCCGGATGAATGACGGGCAGTCCCATATTCTTCCGGTGCGCGAGTGCCGCGATGGTCGGCATCTTCGCGAGCAGGCGGAAGGAGGAGGTGTCGATCTGTCCCTCGTCAAAAACATCGAGGTCATCTTGGTAGAAAGTCGACAAAGCAGCGACCGCTGCTGCCACCATTGGCATCGGATGCGCATCGTAGGGGAAGGCGCGGAAGAAGCGCCGCAGATCCTCGTGAACGATGGTGTGTCCGCGCAGTCGGGCGTCGAAGGCGTCGTACTGTTCTTGAGTCGGCAGTTCACCGTGGATGAGGAGGTAGCAGACTTCGACGAAGTTCGACTGTTCGGCCAACTGCTCGATCGGGTAGCCGCGATACTGCAGCACTCCGGCGTCACCGTCGATGAAGGTGATGGCCGAGGACGTCGAAGCCGTGTTGCCGAACCCCGGGTCGTAGGTCACCGAACCGGTCTCTTTGAGCAGCGAGCCGATGCGGTATCCGTTGTTTCCAGCTGACGATGACACTTCGGGCAGTGTCAGCTCCGTGTCAGCGATCCTGAGGTTCGCCTCCGAAGTCATATGATCTCCTCACCGTCGACCCACCCCAAGAACTTCCTGAGGTGTCTTGCACAGTTCCATCAAAGACTACCGACAACTCCAGGAATCAGAAAATCACTCACACCGGTCCTTACCGACCGGTAATACGTTTGACCTGGTCATCCACCACATTTGCGGCAGCTGGACGGCACTTTGGCGAACGCTCAGTGAGCGGCGTTCTGGAGTCGTTTCGCTGCCGCGGCGATCCGTTCGTCGGTCGCCGTCAGAGCGATTCGCACATGCTCGGTGCCCGCGTCGCCGTAGAACTCCCCCGGGCCGGCGATGATCCCGAGATCAGCCAGTCCGCTCAGTGACTCCCAGCAGCCGACTCCCGCACTCGACCACAGGTACAGCCCCGCCGTCGAGTGATCGATGCGGAATCCGTAGGCTTCGAGTCCGGCCCGCAGCAGCTCGCGTCGGGCCCGGTACCGCTCCTTCTGTTCGCGCACATGAGCCGTGTCGCCCAGCCCTGCAGTCATCGCCGCCTGGATCGGGAAGGGTACGATCATTCCCGCGTGCTTGCGTGAGCGCGTCAGATCGGCGATCAGCTCGGCGTCTCCGGCGACGAAGGCCGCACGATAGCCGGCGAGGTTGGACTGCTTTGACATCGAGTAGACGCTGAGCACGCCCGAGTAGGTCTCCCCCGCCGCCGCCAGCACGCTCGGCGCGGGTTCATCGGATTCCCAATTCAGCAGTCCGTAGCATTCGTCGGAGGCGAGGATGACTCCGGCTTCACGGGTACGGCGGACAACCTCGGCGAGGATATCGGCCGAGAGGACCTCACCGGTCGGATTGCTCGGCGTGTTGATCCACAGCAGTCCGATGCCCTCGAGGGACGCGCCGGCGACGATATCGGCGGCGTCGAGGCGTCGGCAGTCGACGCCCGCGATCATCGCCCCCATCTCGTAGGTCGGGTATGCCACCGAGGGGCAGGCGACGGTCAGTCCGCGCTCCCGCAGCCCCAGCAGGGTGGGCAGCCACGCCACGAACTCCTTCGACCCCACGGTGGGCAGCACCTCGGCGGCGGGGTCGAGGCTCACGCCGTGCCAGGTCTCATACCACCCGGCGATCGCCTCACGCAGTTCGACGGCCCCTCCGGTGGTCGGGTAGCCGTGCGCATCGGCGGCGGCGCCGAGGGCGTTTCGGATCACCTCAGGGGTGGGATCGACCGGGGTCCCGATCGACAGGTCGCAGACCCCGTCCGGGTGCTCGGCGGCACGCTGGCGGTACTCGGTGAGGCGGTCCCAGGGGTAGTCGGGCAGGTTGAGCCCGAAGCCGGCCGTCATGCCTCAGCCGTTCTGCGGAGGCAGCGCGGAGATCATCGGGTGATCCTTGCCGGTGTTGCCGAGCTTCGCGGCACCGCCGGGAGATCCGAGTTCGTCGAAGAACTCGACATTGGCCTTGTAGTAGGACTCCCACTCGTCGGGAACATCGTCTTCGTAGAAGATCGCCTCGACCGGGCAGACAGGTTCGCAGGCACCGCAGTCGACGCATTCGTCGGGGTGGATGTAGAGGCTGCGTTCGCCCTCGTAGATGCAGTCGACCGGACATTCGTCGATGCAGGCCTTGTCCTTCACATCGACGCAAGGCTGGGCAATGATGTACGTCACGGAACCGACTCCTACTAAAGACTCACTGATCAAGCGCGTGGCACCCTCAACAATACGCCCTCCGCATGCACGGGGCTCCACCGGGGGCACGTGATCCTCATTGCATATTCGTGTCCCGCGTCACGCCTCGACTGCGCCGGGACCCGAGTGTTCTAGGCTGGGGGTGACCGAAATCAGGCGGAAGGCGAGAAGTGGACGATCTGCAGCCCGGCAAGAGAGTTGTCGTACGGTATTCGCTCAACCCCGGGGACACGCACTCGACCTCGGATGCCCTCGGTGTCATCTCCGCCGCCGATGAGTCGAGCGTGGAGATCACGACGAAGAACGGTCCGCTCCGCATCGCCCGGGCCCAGATCCAACTCGTCCACGAAGTCCCTCCCGCGCCGACGCGATCGGGACGCACCCATGAGATCGTCTCCGCCGTCGACCTGCGCCGTATCTCCGCGGCCGCGTGGCTGCCCGCGGACGTCTCGTGGCTGCATGTGGAGAATCTGCGCAATGAGAGCCCCGACGCCGACGCGGATGTCGGCCTGCTGCAGAAGGGCTGGCTGCTGCGCAGCTCCGAATCGGTGACGCGGCGGTCGAACAGCTGCCTGCCCGTGACCGAGACAGGCCTGGGCTGGGAACAGTCCCTCGACGCCGTCGAAGCCTGGTACGCCGCGCGGGACAAGTCACCGCAGATCCAGATCTACTCCGCCGCGGACTCGGCGACGCTGGCACCCGAGTGTGAGGGCCTGGCGCCCCTGCTCTCGGCACGCGGATATGCACCCGGCGAAGCAACGTTCCTGCTCACCGGTGCCACCGCCGAGGCGGCCGACGGCGCCGCCAGCCCCACCGACGCGGCCGCGGACGGACTGACCATCGAAGTCAGCGAGGTCCCGACGCCCGTGCACTATGCGGCCTGGACGAGCGAGCGGGATCCCGGCTCCGACGAGGCGTTCCGTGCCCTCGTCGAAGCCGCCCAGCCCTGTGAGTTCGTCACCGCCTATGCCGACCATCCCGATGGCAGCAGGTCATTGGTGGCCGCGTGCCGGGTGGTCGAACGCAGCAAGTGGGGTGTGCTGACCAATCTCATCACGCGTCCGGATCTGCGTCGCCGCGGTGCCGGCAGGTCAGTGGCCAGGGCGGCGGCGGCCCTGCTGTCCCAGCGAGGCGCGCGCTCCTACCTCGTCGATGTGGAGGCGTCGAACACCGCCTCTCTGGGACTCTTCGACTCCCTGGGTGCCACGGTTCGGCACCGTTCCTGGTACGCCACCCGAGGCTGAGCCTCGCGCCCCCAGCGGTTGCTTGTCACGCCTCCCGAGGCTGAGCCGGGTTCAGTCCTTGCACTCCACTTTGTTCACCGGCCGGTAGTCGGTGACGAAAGAGTCCTTCGTCGTGCGTCCGGATTCGATGTCCTTCATCGTGCGGGTGATCTTGATCGACCATCCCTCCTTCGGCGCCTGCGGCGTGCACAAGGCCCCGGATTCGGTGATGGATCCCGGTGAGGTGAAGTTGAAGCGATCCGAAGCATCGGCGTCCACATAGAGCTTCTTGACGCCGAAGACCTTGGCGTGGACTTCACCGTCCTTGAGATACATGTCGAGGACGACCGGGGACTTCGAGGTGTTCGTGAACTTCAGATCGATCGACGACCAGTCCAGGGTCGTCTCCCGGCCCTCGGGGTAACGGGAGATGTAGCGGGAGTGCGCACGGTGCTCGTCGAGATCGAAGCCGGCGAAGAACGCCGCATTGAACAGCGTCGTCGACACCTGGGAGACTCCACCGCCGAAGTCCTCCTTCATCTGACCTTCAGAGATCACACCGGCGGGCTTGTACCCGTTGGCCGCCGTCCTCTGTCCGAGAGCTTCGTTGAGGGAGAACTGCTCCCCCGGCTTGATGACGGTCCCGGACACCTTCTTCGTCGCCACGCGCAGGTTGTTGTCCCTGTTGGGTTCGGAGTTGTAGCCGGTGGAGAATTCGCTCATCGCCTTCGAGACATCGGCCTTCTTCGCATCCTTGGTCGTGAAGTCGGGCTTCACGGACGCCAAGGTCACTTCGGGCTTCTCCGTGTCTCCCTTGATCGCCTCGGTGAGAGCCGTGGCGAGCTCGTCGCCCTTGATGCCGATGCCGTCTTCGGATTCGACGACGCTGGGCTTGCCGTCCTTGATCGTGAAGCTCGCATCCTTCGCAGGGCGACCGATGTCCTTATTGGCCGCCAGCACCCGCTTCTGCAGATCGTCTTTGTCGAACACAGGACGCAGAGACGAATCCTTCGCGTCGAAGGACAGCGAGTTGGCGATGATGGTCGGACTGATGCTCAGGTCCCCACCGTCGACATCGTCGTCGGCGTCCTTGCCCGGCTTCGCCCGGACAGTCCTCTCCGAGCTCACGGCGTCGGCTGCGAAGCCCTCGGCCATCTCTTCGGCTTCGGCGGTGGTGATCTCCGGATCGACCTGCTTGGCCTCGACGGGCACTGTGTCCTCACTGCGCAGCCAATGCTCATCGATGGCGGCGCGCACCTGGTCCGCGTCGACGGTCTGTCCGACCGTGCCGTCCTTGACCTTCGGCTTCGTCTTCTCGTAGCCGAGCTCGGCATCGACGGGTTCGACCTCGAGCGACTTGGTGACCTTGCCCGTGGCCGTCTCGAACTTGTCGTCATCGACTCTGATGACTGGGGCGACCTCATCATCGCCGAAGAGTCGATCCCAGATGATCATCGGGTTGAGTGTGAAACCCGTGATGCGGGAGATGGTGGCATCGGCGTCGAAGGAGATCCCGGCCTTCTCCGGATCGAGCTTCGCGCTCGGCTCCCCGGCCTTGAGTTCGATGGTCTCCGCAGTACGATCGGAGAGCTCATTGCGCAACGTCGATTCGGCATCGGTGCGGCTCTTGCCGCCGATGTCGATGCCGGCCGCGCTCGTTCCGGGGGCGAGGACACGTCCGCTGAAGAAGCCGATGAGCAGATAGATCACTGCCAGCCCGAGCACGATGACGCCCAGGATCACCCAGGTCTTCTTCCGCGGCTCGCTCGTGGGAGCCGGGTCTCCGCCTGGATTCGGCGAGGCACCCATCAGAGTCTGCGTCGGCATCGTTCTCCCGGTTCTGTCGGGCCCGGTCCCTGTCCGGTCCGACACGTGTGCGTGGACATGATCGTCCCGATTCTACCGAGTCGGGTCTGCCCGTCGCACGTTGATGAACGCGAAGATCGCGGCGAGGACCATCGGTCCGAGGAGCCAGGCGACGGACCGCAGCGTGCCGGTGACGATCATGTCTGCACCGGGCAGCCAATCGGGCTGGCCGAGCACATAGGACAGCAGCGCAATGACGATTGCGGCGACGAGCATCGGCGCCGAGCTGCGGTACATGGTCTTGAGGTGCCAGAGTCCGCATGCGGCCAGGAGCAGTGACAGTGCCAGGCCCCAGGGAAGGATCACCGGTGTGCCCGCCAGGTCGATGACCGTGACGTTGAGGTGCTGCATCGCGCCGAGGAAGGCGATTAGCAGGGCGAGCAGGGCGGCGTGGACGTAGGCGAAGATTCCGGGCTTCTTCGGTTCACGACGGCGGCGCAGAGGCTTGTCATCTGCAGCCCCGACAGCACCGTATTCTGCAGGCATCGACTGCGCCTCGACAGCGGCGAGGTCGAGGTCGAGGTCGGCCAGAATGTGAGAGGCGGGTCCCGCGTGCAGGGCCACCGCCGCGATCGGTGCGCCGGCGCCGATCGAGAAGTGCTCGCGGTCGGCGATCCGCTGTCCGACGCCGTTCGAGAGGGCGAAGAACTCGCCCGAGACGCTCACCTGTGTCCGGTGGGCGGCCAGCGCCGCTCGTTTGGAGTCGAGCACCCCGGCGATGTCCTGGGCCACGACGATGTCCCCGACCGGCGGCTTCGTCGGAATCGTCTCCGCCGCGGCGAATCCGGTCTCGGCGAACCCGGACTGCGCGGGGTCGAAGGCGGCGCGGGCCGCCTCGGCGGGGGTGTCGACGAAGAGCAGGCGACCGGTGTGCCAGCTCGCGAAGTCGAGGGCCGCGACGGTGGCATCGTGGACCCGCACATGATCGGGGTGGCCGTATCCGCCGTTGGCGGCATAGGTGACCACGGCATGCGGTCGGGTCTCGTCGATGACCGCTGCGATGTACCGGGCCACCGTGGCGACATCGGCCGCGCACAGCGCCTCGGCGGGCATCGACGCGGCAGGCCGCGCATGACCATCGGATCCCCATTCCATGCCCGAGTCCTCGAAACGGCGGGACTCGCCGCCGAGGAACAGGTGCCTGCGCACGCCCAGGGCCGCCATCGCCTCAGCGATCTCGGTCTCCCGGACCTGTGCCAGACGGGCGCGGTCCCCCTCGAGCCCTTTGAGCTCGGCGGGGATGACCTCCCCGCCCTCACCCCGCGTGGCGGTGAGGACGGTGACCTCGGCACCTTCGGAGACCAGGGACGCGATCGTTCCTCCGGTCGTGATCGTCTCATCGTCGGGATGAGCGTGCACGAAGAGGATGCGGGGAACGACGGTCATAGGGTCCTTAAGTGCTCGAGGTCATGCGGTCGGGGCGTCGATCAGGCGTTCTGGCGACGCAGCTTCGCGTAGGTCTTCGCCCGTTCCTTCGGGTCGAGCTCGAGCTTGCGGATGCGCACCGTGCCCGGGGTCACCTCGACGCATTCGTCCTCGCGGGCGAATTCGAGGCTCTCCTCGAGGGTGAGCTTGCGCGGCGGGACGAGGTTCTCGAAGGAGTCAGCCGAGGCCGAACGCATGTTCGTCAGCTTCTTCTCCTTCGTGATATTGACGTCCATGTCATCGGCGCGAGAGTTCTCGCCGACGATCTGGCCGGTGTAGACCTCGGAGGTCGGCTGCACGAAGAAGGTGCCGCGTTCCTGCAGATTGATCATCGCGTAGGGAGTCACAGCTCCTGCCCGGTCGGCCACGAGGGAACCGTTGGTCCGGAACTCGATGTTCCCGGCCCAAGGGCCGTAGCCGGCAGAGAACGAGTTCGCAATGCCGGTGCCGCGGGTCTCGGTGAGGAACCGGGTGCGGAACCCGATGAGACCGCGAGCCGGGACGCGGAACTCCATCCGGACCCAACCGGTGCCGTGGTTCGTCATGGTCGACATGACGCCCTTGCGGCTGGCCATGAGCTGGGTGACGGCGCCGAGGTAGTCCTCCGGAACGTCGATCGTGAGCTCTTCGAAGGGCTCGTGGACCTTGCCATCGACCTGCTTGGTCACGACCTGAGGCTTGCCGACCGTGAGCTCGAAGCCTTCACGACGCATCTGCTCGACGAGGATGGCCAGTGCGAGCTCACCGCGGCCCTGGACCTCCCAGGCGTCGGGACGCTCGGTGGGCAGAACCTTGAGCGAGACGTTGCCGACGAGCTCCTGATCGAGACGGTCCTTGACCATCCGTGCGGTGACCTTGGTGCCCTTCTCGCGACCGGCCAGCGGCGAGGTGTTGATGCCGATGGTCATCGAGATCGCAGGATCGTCGATGATGATCGCCGGCATCGGCTTCGGGTTGTTGATGTCGGTGAGAGTGTCACCGATCATGATGTCGGGAATGCCGGCCACGGCGACGATGTCACCGGCCGAGGCCTCGGTGGCCGGGACTCGGTCGAGGCCCTGGGTCTCGAGGAGTTCGGTGATCTTGACCGAGCTGATGTCGTCCCCACGTGCCCATGCGACCTGCTGGCCCTTCTTCAGCGTGCCGCCGAAGATGCGCAGCAGCGCGAGACGACCGAGGAACGGCGAGGCGTCGAGGTTGGTGACATGCGCCTGGAGGACGTCGTCCTCGTTGATCTCCGGAGCCGGAATGGTCTCGAGGATCGTCTTGAACAGCGGCTCGAGGTCCGGGTTCGACGGCGCTTCTCCGTCGGCCGGCTGCTCGAGGGAGGCGGCGCCGACCTTGGCGGCGGCGAAGACGGTGGGGACATCGAGCACGGAGTCGACATCGAGGTCCGGAACTTCGTCGGCGAGGTCTGCAGCCAGACCCAGCAGCAGGTCCTGAGATTCCTCGATGACTCCGTCGATGCGCGCATCGGCGCGGTCGGTCTTATTGATGAGCAGAATGACGGGCAGCTTCGCGGCCAGAGCCTTGCGGAGCACGAAGCGCGTCTGCGGCAGCGGGCCTTCCGAGGCGTCGACGAGCAGGACGACTCCGTCGACCATGGACAGGCCGCGCTCGACCTCGCCGCCGAAATCGGCGTGTCCGGGGGTGTCGATGACGTTGATGACGATCGGTTCGTCACCGGCCGAGGGGCCGTTGTAGAGAACGGAGGTGTTCTTCGCGAGAATGGTGATGCCCTTCTCGCGTTCGAGGTCTCCGGAGTCCATGACGCGTTCAGCAAAATCACCGTGTTCGCTGAACACACCGGTCTGGCGGAGCATGGCATCGACCAGGGTGGTCTTGCCGTGGTCGACGTGGGCGACGATTGCGACGTTGCGGCGATTCTCACGACGCGTGATGGCTTCAGTCATCAAATACCTTATGAAATAGAGAGAGTGGCCCGGTGGGGACCCAACAGACAATTATACGGCCACCCGCGCGTGTTCACGTGCAGGTGGCCGTACAAGTGGGTTCTCAGGCGTTCGCAGTGGCCTCGAGGACAGCGTCCCTGGCTTCACGTCGCTTGCGCTGCTCCTTCGGGTCCGGTACCGGAACCGCGGAGAGCAGGCGCTGCGTGTACGGGTGAACCGGGTTGGCCACGACCTGCGAGCTCTTGCCGATCTCGACGAGGTAGCCGTGCCGCATCACCGCGATGCGCGAGGCGATGCGCTCGATCACGGCGAGGTCGTGACTGATGAAGAGGCACGCGAATCCGTACTCCTTCTGCAGCCCTTCGAAGAGGTCGAGGACCTTCGCCTGCACGGAGACGTCGAGCGCCGATGTCGGCTCATCGGCGATGAGCAGCTTCGGACGCAGCGTCAGTGCTCGGGCGATGCCGATCCTCTGCCGTTGCCCGCCCGAGAGTTCGTGCGGGTAGCGGTTGCGCATCGAGGTCGGCAGCTCCACCGCGGACAGCAGGTCCTCGACCCGTTTGCTCAGGGCCGGCCCCTTCATCCCCTCGTGGAGATAGAGCGGTTCGCCGATCGACTCACCGACGGGCAGCCTCGGGTTGAGCGAGGAGCCGGGATCCTGGAACACGATCCCGACCTCCTTGCGCAGAGGCCTCATCTGCTTGTTGCTCAGGCCCTTGATGCTCTTGCCGTTGACGACCATATCGCCCTCGACGGTCGGCAGCAGGCCGAGTGCGGCGCGCCCGATCGTGGTCTTACCCGAACCGGACTCACCGACCAGCCCCACGACCTCGCCGGGGCTGACCATGAGGTTGATGTGGTGGGCGGCGCGGAAGGCCTTCTTCCGGCCGATCGCCGGATACTCGATGGCCGCGTCCCGCAGCTGCAGGGCCGAAGGCTGTGAGAAGTCGGCCTGGGATCCGGGGTGGTAGTAGGTCTCCGTGGAGTCCATCTCGATCTGATGATCAACCTTCCCACGCTCGGCGATCTCACGCGATTCGGTGTCCAGATCGTCAGTCCGGCTCCCGCCTCCCTCTACCACGGTCGCGGAGCCGGCGTGCGTCGAGTCCAGAGAATCACGAGATCCGTCGATATGCGGATCGATCTCTTCTTCCTCACGGTGTGCGGAGGAGATAGATTCGACAGCGTCGAGATTCGAGCCGAACACTGCACCGTCTGCCCCGGCTCCAAGGTGCGGCACAGCTTCGAGGAGCTGCTTCGTGTACGGATGCTGCGGTGCATAGAAGATCTCGTCGGCTGAACCCGCCTCCACCACGCGACCAGCCCTCATCACAATGATGCGGTCGGCCATATCGGCGACTACGCCCATGTCATGTGTGATGAGGATGATGCCGGCGTCGAGCTTCGACTTGAGTTCACGCATGAGCTTGAGGATCTCGGCCTGCACCGTGACGTCGAGCGCCGTGGTCGGCTCATCGGCGATGAGCAGCTTCGGCTGGCAGGCCAAGGCCTGCGCGATCATGATGCGCTGACGCTGACCGCCAGAGAGCTGGTGCGGGAACGAGTGGAAGCGGTCCTCCGGATCGGGCATCTCCACGAGGCGCATGAGCTCGAGAGCCCGCTCTTTTGCCTCCGTGGGGCCGATGTCTAGGTGGACGCGCAGCGTCTCCACGATCTGGTACCCGGCGGTGTAGACCGGATTGAGAGCGGTCATCGGCTCCTGGAAGATCACGGAGATCTCATTGCCGCGGATGCGCTGCATCCGCTCCTGCGGCATGCCGATGAGTTCGGTTCCGTTGAGCTTCGCCGAGCCTGTGGCCCGACCGTTGCTCGGCAGCAGTCCGAGCAGGGACATGCTCGACTGTGACTTTCCGGATCCGGACTCGCCGACGATGGCAAGCACCTCGCCCGCGTTGACCGTGTAATTGAGGCCTTCTGCGGCCGTCCACCATTCGTCGCTGACCCAGAAACTGACGCCGAGGTCGTTGACGTCAAGGATCGGTGTGCCCTTTTCAACCGGTGTCTGAGACTCTGACTGTGCGGTCATCGCTTCGCTCCTTTCTGCGCCATGCGTTCGGCTTTCTTCATCTTCCTCCAGCTCGGGATCGTCTTCATACGCGGGTCGAAGGCATCGCGCAGACCGTCGCCGATGAAGTTCACACACAGAGCGATGACGATGATGAACAGACCGGGCCACCAGAACAGCCACGGGCGGGTGGCGAAGGAGGTCTGGTACTCGCTGATCAGCTGGCCCAAGGAGATTCCCGGAGGCTGGATACCGAAACCGAGGTAGCTCAGGGAGGCCTCGAGCACGATCGCCTGGCTCATGATCAGCGTGGTGTTGACGATGATCACGCCCATCGCGTTGGGCAACATGTGCTTGAACATGATGCGGAAGTCGCTGGCCCCGGCGACCCGTGCCGAGTCGACGAACTCGCGTTCGCGCAGCGACAGGAAGTCACCACGTACCAGACGTGCCAGACCGACCCACAGAATCGCACCGAGGGCGAGGCCGAGCATCGGTCCGCTTGCGCCGCCGACGAGAACGCCGAGGATCGAACCGACGACGATGACCGGGAGGATGACGAAGGCATCGGTGATGCGCATGAGCACCGAGTCGATCCAGCCGCGGTAATAGCCGGCCAGCGCACCGACGACCGTTCCGATGACGAGGCAGACCGCCCCGATGATCACCATGACGACGAGCGAGATCTGCGTCCCCTTCATCACCCGGGCGAAGTTATCGCGGCCGATCTCGTCCTGTCCGAACGGGTGCTGACCGGGAGAGAAGATGTTCGACAGCGACCACGTCGGTGCTCCGCCGGGATTGACGACGGGCCCCGAGGCCGTGTGGGTGAACTGCCACCAGCCGGGGATTGCGCCGACACCCAGCGCGGTGAAGGCGAAGAGCGCCACGATGGCGAGGACGCCGATGCTGATCATCGCGCCTTTGTGGCGGAGGAACTTCTGGAAGACGATCCTGCCCTGGGACAGGCCTTCGGTCTCCTTGGCTTCGATCGCATTGTCTCCGACCTCGTCGAGATCGGCGGAATTCTGATTGTCGTAGTTGGTACTCATGCGTTCACTCGGATTCTCGGGTCGAGGACGGCGTAGAGGAAGTCCGCGACCAGGTTGGCGATGATGGCGAGCAGGCCTGTGATGAGGATGTAGGCCATGATCGGATCGAGTTCGGACTGCCGCATCGAATCGATGAAGAGCTTGCCCATGCCGTTCCAGCCGAAGATCGTCTCTGTGATCACGGCACCGCCGATCATCGTGATGATGTCGACCGGGATGATCGACGCCAGAGGCAGCAGCGCATTGCGCAGGGCATGGCGCATGATCACGGTGCGTTCGTTCAGGCCTTTGGCCCGCGCCGTGCGAATGTAGTCCTGTCCCATCACCTCGAGCATCGATCCGCGAGTGTAGCGGGTGTACGAGGCGAAGGAGATGAGGATCAGTGCGATCGAGGGCAGCAGCAGGTGGGTGAACGAATCGAGGTTCGTCAGCCAGAAGTCTCCATCCATGTTCGGGGCCGAGGCACCGATCGTCGCGATCGGACGATTGTTGATCGCCGGGTCGTTCGAATACTCGGTCCATCCCTGGAGCACGCGGTCCGCGAAGATGAGGAACGCGATGATGATGGCCGTGAAGCTCGTCGTGCGCACAGTGTCCCAGGGATCGGGACCGCGGAAGGCGAGACCGACCGCAACGGCGACGCCGATGGCGACGATGAGCAGTCCGAACATCCACAGCCAATTCATCTCCACGTAGTAGAAGAGGTACTGCAGCGGCATGTACAGCAGGGCACCGATGACGGCGATCGACAGAGTCGCGTATAGGACCCGCTTGTTTTTCAGCCCCGTGGACAGGAAGGTCATGACGACGGCCGCGCCGGCGCCGATGACGATGATTCCGACGATGCCGATGCTCGGCTGCTGCAGCCAGCCGCTGGCGAGAATGTAATAGATCGTCGCGAAGGTGATGATCGATGCGGCCGAGAAGGTGATGAGGCGGCGTTTCGCCCCACCGCCCAAGGCACCCATCCAGAACAGTCCCATAGCGAGACAGACGAGGATGATCGGCACCCAACTGCTCAGGGTCGGATCGTTGATGAAGTTGTTGATCTCGATCGCCCCGTACTGCTTGAGCAGCACCGCGACCCAGAACACGGGCAGCGAGTAGAGCAGGAACGAGACGAAGGTGATGAAGTAGTCGAAGCCCGAGTACTGGCGGATCGCGGAGATCATACCCACGGCGATGCCCAGGATGATGGCGACGATCGTCGAGGCGGTGATGAGCTTGATCGTGTTGACGATCGCGCCCTGCAGCTGGTCGGTGACTTCCTGCCCTGATTTCCACGCGATGCCGAGATCACACTGGCCGACCACGCATCCGCCGACGCCGGCGAGCCACTTGAAGTAGCGGACGACCGCGGGCGTGTCGAGGTCGAGGAGTCTGGTCCGGGATTCATAGAGGGCCGCGATGTTCGGGGAAGTGCTCGCGCGGAGATCCCAGAAGAAGTCGAGGGCGACGTTGAGGAGGAGATATAGAACGAAGGTGACGACGAGGAGCACGAGTGCTGTCGAGAGGAGTCGTCTGAGGATGAATCTGATCATAGTGGTGTGTCCGTTTCAAACTTCCGAAGACGCCGCTGTGGGGACCACACAGTGATCCCCACAGCGGCTTGAGCGTGGAGAAGAACCGACCTCATCGAGGAGGTATCAGTTCGTCTCCCACTCCCAGTAGTTCCAGAACATCGTCGGCGACACAGCTGTCGACTTCACATTCTTGACTTTGTCACGGTAGATCGTCAGCTCGGGGAACTGGAAGATCGGAGCACCGAAGGCATCCTCGCTGAGCATCTTCTCCATGTCCGTGAGCAGCTCTTCGTGCTCGTCCTCCTTGGACACGAGCAGCTCGTCGAGCAGCTTGTCCATATCCGGGTTGGAGTAACCGCCGTAGTTGTTCTGAGCTCCGGTGCGGAAGTTCGCATCGTTCTCGGTCACGCCGGTGCCCTCGGACTGCCAGCCGAAGAGCGAGACATCGTAGGTGCCGTCACCGAGGCGGGTGCCCCAGTTGACGTCTCCGACGTCTTCGATCTTGAAGCCGGCCTTCTCTGCCGATTCCTTGATCAGCTGGAACTCCTGCTGGCGGCGGGCGTTCGTGTTGTCGTACATCACACGCACGGTCGGAGCGTCGGCCCCGGCCTCTTCGAGCAGCTTCTTCGCGGCGTCGACGTCGACAGTGGTCGCATCGACGACCCCGTTGGCTCCGGTGATCGCGTCGTACATCGGCGATCCGGGAACCTGCGAGTAGGAATCGCGGGTGACGGCCTGATCGTTGAGCGGCTTGATGATCTTCTCGACGATGTCCTCACGCGGCAGAGTCTTGAGGAAGGCCTGGCGGACCTTCTTCGCCTTCTCCTCATCGCCGCCGTTCGCCTCGGGGTCGAAGGGACCCTTGTTGTCGAACGTGAAGTCCACATGCTCGTAGGTAGCGCCGTCGGCCGAGTCGACGGTGACACCGTCGAGGTCTTCGGCGGCGGAGAGCACGTCAGCGGTCGCCTGCGGCTGGGTCATGTCGACCTCACCGTTCTCGACTGCCTGGATCATCGCCATCGGGTCGCCGTTGTAGCGCACGGTCACGGTCTGGACCTTGGGCTTGACGGGACCTGAGTAATTGTCGTCGAGTTCGAGGGTGACGTACTGTCCCTCTTCGAACTTCGTCATCTTGTACGGTCCGCTATGGACGAGCAGATCCTCATCCTCGGGCATCGAGGTGAAGTCGAACCCGGTGTTCCAGGTGTTCGAGATCTTCGAGAGCTTCTCGGTGTCCTTATCCTTGATCGCGTCGAGGATGGCCTGCTTGCCTTCGGCAGCGTCGTCGACCCCGAGGGCCTTCTTCGCCACAATGTGCGCGGGCACGCCGACGCCGTCGGCACCGGTGCCGAACTCGGTCTGCCAGTCGGCATAGGGCTTGGAGTATTCAAGGGTGATCTCTTTGCCGTCATCGGAGATCTCCGGGAAGTCCTTGATGAGCGCGGAGCCAGCGGTCGACGAGTCGAAGTAGACGGTCTTCTCGTCGTTCTCCTTGACAGCACCTTCGTCATCGTTGTTCGACTCGACGGTGTTGAAGTTCGACGAGGTGCCTGCCCAGGTCAAGGCGAGGTCGGCCGCGTCGACGGGGGTGCCGTCAGACCATTTGGCATCGTCGTTGAAGGTGTACTTGACCTTGAGGGGATCCTCGGAGACCTGCTCGACCTTGCCGAGTGCGCCGTCCTGAACTTCGAGGTCGCCGTCGTAGTAGCCGAAGTTGTCATTCATCATGTAGGTGAGAATGGCGTTGGAGACGGCATTGCCGTTCGCGGTCAGGGTGTTCATCGAGCGGAAGGATTCGTTCCAACCGATGTTCACAGCCGAGTTATCGGATGACTGCTCGTCATCGCCGCCGCCGGGGGGTGTGCAGGCAGTGAGCACCATTGCTGCTGCGGCAACTGAGGCTCCGGCTGCGAGGAAGCGCTTTTTCACGTTCTCTCCTTGTTGTCGTAGGGCGAGTCACCCTCGTGCTTGCATCCCAAGTCCGGGATGCTCTCCGGTCATTCGTGCCCTGATCGGGCATGTGACCGCGTTCATGTTTTTCACATGGAATGCATCAAAGCTAATCCACTCGCCACTGTGACAGAGTCCACATATTGAGCATCCTTAGGAATCGTTACCGTTTCGAAACCAAGGAAACATACAAGAAACCTGAAGTCTCAATGGATAGGATGTTCAGGTGGTAAACAGTGAGATGGGTCGCAACTCAGACGAAATTCAGCCGACGATTGTGCGGACGACGAGTTCGACGGTGCTCTTCATCGTCATCGCCGCCATCTGCGTGCTCGGCCTCGGGTCGATCGTGCTCGGGGACTTCACCATGCGCGGCCTGGCCGTGGCAGGGATTCCGGTCGCCGTGCTGACGCTCGTCTTCGTGCTCTACCGATTCCCGCGGGTCGAACTCGGACAACAGCAGATCGGCCTGGTCAATCCGCTCAAGACGATCGCAGTCCCCTGGAACCTCGTCGACGGCTTGGACACCCACTTCGGGTTGTCGGTGCGCACGCATGAGAAGACTTACTCGTCCTGGCCGTTGGCGGGCAAGGGCAAGAAGATGGAGAAGGACGAGCGCGGCATCCGCAGTCTCATGGACAATCCCAGCCCCGCTGTGGACACCGTCCTCGACCGCTATGCCGCTCTGAGCGATGCGGAGCTGGCCAATCCCCGCGGCGAGCGGACGATCACGGAGCGGTGGAATCTCGCCATTATCATCGCGCTGATCGTCGCGATCGTCTGGGCAGTGTTCGGATTCACCGCCCTGCCCAGCTGATCACCAGCCGCGCTCGCGCCACTCCCCCAGCTTCGGACGTTCGGTGCCGAGAGTCGTGGCGTCTCCGTGCCCCGGGAGCACCTGGGTCTCATCGGGCAGCTGCGCGAAGACGCGTTCCTCAAGATCGTCCATGAGCGAGGTGAAGTCCTCGGGTAACCACGTCTTGCCGGGTCCGCCGGGGAACAGCGAATCTCCGGAGAAGAGGATGGTCTCTCCCCCATCGCGCAGCAGCAGGGCGATGGAGCCCGGGGTGTGACCGCGCAGTCCGATCGCCTGGAGCACGAAGCCGCCGAAGTCTCCGACGTCGAGGTGCTCGACCGGATGGGCGATGTCCACGCCTTCGGCCTCCGTGATCGCCGCGGCATCCGGTGCGCCGGCGATGGTCAGCGCATCGGGATAGCTCGCCGAGGTGGCCCGCAGCGCCCGAATATGATCCCAATGCTGATGGGTCGTGATGATCGCACGCAGGACCGGCTCGGCCGCGGTGTCCGCGGCGCCGGCTGCCACCAGCTCCGTGATCGCCTCGGCGTCGTCAGCGGCGTCGATGAGGACCTGGGAGCCCGATTCGCGGGCGGTGATCAGGTAGACGTTGTTCGCCATCTCGGAGACGGCGATCTGCCGGATGACGACGTGTTCGGTTTCGATCGTGTTCACCATGCACCTCTCGTGTACTGCGTCGGATACGGTCCCGGCTCCACACCGAGATCGTGGGCGGCTCGCTGCGGCCAGGACGGCTCACGCAGGGCCACCCTGGCGAGGAAGATCGCGTCGGCCTGATCCGTGCCGAGGATGGTCTCGGCCTGCTCCGGATCCGTGATGAGTCCGACCGTTCCCGTGGGCACCCCTTCGGCGTGGATCGCCGCCGACAGCGGCACCTGATAGCCAGGTCCCACGGGCACCTTGACGGGAACGTTCCCGCCTGAGGACACATCGACGAGGTCGACACCGCGGGCGTGGAGGTCACGGGAGACCTCGACCGCCTCGGCGATGTCGAATCCGCCCTCCTGCCATTCGCTGGCAGAAAGCCGGACGAACACCGGAACCTGCTCCCCCACCGCAGCGCGCACTGCCTGATAGGTCTCGACGAGCAGCCGTGAGCGACCGGCCAGATCGCCGCCGTATTCGTCGCTGCGTTCATTGGACAGCGGGGACAGGAACGAATGGAGCAGATAGCCGTGGGCGGCGTGCAGTTCGACGAGGTCGAATCCGGCATCCACGGCCCGGACGGCAGCGGCCGCGAAGGCCTCGACCACCTCGGCGATGTCCTCGCTCGTCATCTCGCTCGGTTCCGCATATCCCGGATAGGCGATCGCGCTGGCTCCCAGGGTCGGCCAACCGCCCTCGGCCTCGGGGACGCTGCCCCGTGGATTGCCGTCGAAGGGACGGTAGGTGCTGGCCTTGCGGCCCGCATGGGCCAGCTGCACGCCGATCGCGCTGCGCTGGGAATGGACGAAGTCGACGACCTCGGACCAGGCTGCGGCCTGATCGTCATTCCAGATACCCGCGTCCTGGGGCGAGATGCGCCCCTCCGGGACGACGGCCGAGGCCTCGGTGAGGATGAGCCCGAAGCCGCCCTGAGCGCGGGCGCCGAGGTGGACGAGGTGCCACGTGCCCGGCATGCCGTCCTCGGCTTCGCAGGAGTACTGACACATCGGTGCCAGCCAGATGCGATTGGCGACCTCGAGGCCGCGGAAGGTGATCGGGGCGAACAGCTGAGTCATAGGGCTCCCAGGAAATCGTGGATGTGGTCGAAGACGATGTCCGGGTGTTCGGCCATCGCCAAGTGCGCGGCGTCGGGGACCGTGACGAGTTCGGCACCCTCGACCTGCCCGGCCATCTCGGACATGGCCTCGGGAGTGCAGCCGGGGTCCTGCGATCCGGCCATGAACAGCGTGGGCACGCTGATGCCGTGGAGTCCGCCGCCGAGGTCGTAGCTCTGCAGGGCCTGGGCGCAGGCGATGTAGGCCTCGTCGTCGATCGCGGCGAGATCGGCGAGGATGAGGGGGCCGGTGGCGATGTCCTCGGTGAGGAAGCCCGCGGCGAACCAGCGGTCGGCGGTGTCGTCGACGAGGCCGCGGGTGCCGTCCTCGCGGACGTCCTTGATGCGCTCGGCCCAGGATTCGGGTGTGCCGAACTTCGTCGCGGTCGCACAGGCGATGAGTCCGGTCAGGGATTCGGGGTGTTCGAGAGCCAGAGTGAGGCCGATGCCTCCGGAGATCGAGACTCCGCAGTAGGCGAACTTCTCGACGCCGATCTCGGCCAGGGAGTCGACGAGGCCGGCGGCGAGGTCGGAGATCGTGAAACCGGCACCCGCCTCGGAGCCGGCGGCCGCTGCGGCCGGAGTCGTCGAGGTGCCCGCTGCGGGGGCTGGGAAGGTGTGCCCGGGCAGGTCGGAGAGGTAGATCTGATAGTCGTCGGCGAGTCGAGCGGCCACGGCCGACCACAGCGGCAGGCGGGTGCCCAGAGCATTGCCGAACACGAGGACGGGTGAACCGGGATTGTCGTTGAAGGCATGGACTGAGATACGCATGGCAGGCTCCTAGCAGGTGACGTTAACGGAGAAGTGATCGAGTGGACGGTGCCGTTCGAGGTCAGGAGTCAACACTGGTCAGCCTACCGCCGGAGTACTCGAGATAACAGCGCGGGCACAGCGATTCGTAGGTCACCGCATTGCCGTCGATGGCGACCTGATCACCGTCGAAGATGAAGGTCCCATCGACGAGGCGGCCGTTGAACATCGCCTTGCGACCGCAGCGGCAGATGGTCTTGAGTTCTTCGAGGGTGTGGGCGATCTCGAGCAGTCGGCCCGATCCGGGGAAGGCCTTGGTCCGGAAGTCCGTGCGAATTCCGTAGCACATCACCGGCACCGAGGCGTTGGTGGCGATGCGCATAAGCGAATCGACCTGTGTGGGGCTGAGGAACTGCGCCTCGTCGATGAGCAGGCAGGCCACGGGAGCCTTCGGAGTGTCGATGGATTCGAGGAGAGCGTCGTGGTCGACGTAGTCGGCGTGCTCGGCATAGATGGTCTCGACATCGGCCTCGGGTGGGATGAGGAAGTCGACCTCCCGGGTGACGCCGAGGCGGGAGACGATCTCCGAGGCGCCCTTCGTGTCGATGTCCGGTTTGGCCAGCAGCACCCGCTGTCCGCGCTCCTCGTAGTTGAAGGCGGCCTGGAGCAGCGCGGTCGACTTGCCGGAGTTCATCGCCCCGTAGCGGAAGTAGAGTTTGGCCACCGTGCTCCTCTTTCTGTTGTCCGTGCCGACTGCCCGTGGCGACTGTCCGTGCCGACACAGAAGACTACCGGTTCCGTCTGCCGGTTCCGCCCCCGCGTGTGAGCACTCTCATCACAGGCCGCCGTCTACCGAAATCACAGGAAAGGTAAGATGAAGCTGACAAACCCCAAGACGATGCGGAGTAGTCCATCACTATGGCTAAAATCATTTACACGCGCACGGATGAAGCGCCGCTTCTGGCGACGTACTCGCTCAAGCCGATCATCGAAGCCTTCGCCACCTCGGCGGGTGTCGAGGTCGAGACCCGAGACATCTCCCTCGCCGCGCGCGTGCTGGCGCAGTTCAACGATCGCCTCCCCGAGAACCAGCAGGTCGCCGACTCGCTGGCCGAACTGGGCGAGCTCGCTCAGACTCCGGACGCGAACATCATCAAGCTGCCCAACATCTCTGCCTCGGTGCCCCAGCTCAAGGCCACGATCGCCGAGCTGCAGTCGCAGGGCTACGATCTCCCCGACTACCCGGAGGAGCCTGCCACCGCCGAGGAGAAGGACGTTCGCTCCCGCTACGACAAGGTCAAGGGCTCGGCCGTCAACCCGGTCCTGCGTGAAGGCAACTCCGATCGTCGCGCACCCGAGGCCGTGAAGAACTTCGCCAAGGCCCACCCGCACTCCATGGGCGATTGGTCCGCTGATTCGAAGACCAATGTCGCGACGATGGCGGCAGGCGACTTCCGTGACAACGAGAAGTCAGTGATCCTCGAGGCCGATGACACCCTGCAGATCCGCCTGCGCACTGCCGCCGGAGAGACCACGGTACTCAAGGAGTCCCTGCCTGTGCTCGCCGGAGAGATCGTCGATGCCACGAAGATGGACGCCGCCGCCCTCGGCGAGTTCGTCACGGCTCAGATCGAACGCGCCAAGGCCGAAGGGGTTCTCTTCTCCGTCCACCTCAAGGCCACGATGATGAAGGTCTCCGACCCCATCCTCTTCGGCAAGGTCATCGAGGCCTTCTTCCCCGAGGTCTTCGCCGAATACGGTGAGGCCCTCGCCGAGGCGGGACTGACCTCCGACAACGGCCTGGCCGCCATCCTCGGCGGGCTCGACGAGCTCGCTGCCGACGTCGCCGCCGGAGTCAAGGCCGGAATCGAGAAGGGCCTGACCGACGGCCCGTCCCTGGCCATGGTCAACTCCGACAAGGGCATCACCAACCTCCACGTGCCCTCCGACGTCATCGTCGATGCCTCGATGCCGGCGATGATCCGCGTCGGCGGCAAGATGTGGAACAAGGACGACCAGACCCAGGACACGCTGGCTGTCATCCCCGATTCCTCCTATGCCGGGGTCTACCAGACCGTGATCGAGGACTGCCGCGCCAAGGGCGCCTTCGACCCGACGACGATGGGCACCGTTCCCAACGTCGGTCTGATGGCGCAGAAGGCCGAAGAGTACGGCAGCCACGACAAGACCTTCGAGATCGCCGAGGCGGGTGTCGTCGAGGTCGTCAACTCCGCCGGCGAGGTGCTGCTCAGCCACGAGGTCGCCGCCGGTGACATCTGGCGTGCCTGCCAGACCAAGGACATCCCGGTCCGCGACTGGGTCAAGCTCGCCGTCACACGGGCCCGCCTGTCGGAGACCCCGGCCGTGTTCTGGCTCGATGAGACCCGCGCCCACGATCGCAACATCCGGGCGAAGGTCGAACAGTACCTGGGCGATCATGACACCGAAGGCCTCGACATCCGGATCATGAACCCGGTGGAGGCCACCCAGTTCTCGATCGACCGGATCCGCGAAGGCAAGGACACCATCTCGGTGACCGGCAACGTGCTGCGTGACTACAACACCGACCTGTTCCCGATCCTCGAGCTCGGCACCTCGGCGAAGATGCTCTCCGTGGTTCCGCTCATCGCCGGTGGCGGACTATTCGAGACCGGTGCCGGCGGTTCGGCCCCGAAGCACGTGCAGCAGCTGGTCGAAGAGAACCACCTGCGTTGGGATTCCCTCGGCGAGTTCCTCGCCCTGGCCGAATCCTTCCGCCACGAGTTCAACGTCCACGGCAACGAGCGTGCCGGCGTGCTCGCCGACACCCTCGATGCGGCCACTGGCAAGTTCCTCGAAGAGAACAAGTCGCCTTCACGCAAAGTTGGCGAGATCGACAACCGCGGCAGCCACTTCTTCCTCACCCTCTACTGGGCGCAGGAGCTGGCGGCACAGACCTCCGACGAGGCACTGGCCGAGGCGATCGCACCGGTGGCGAAGGCACTCACGGAGAAGGCCGACACGATCACGGCCGAACTGCTCGAGATCCAGGGCAGCCCCGTCGACCTGGGCGGCTACTACTACCCCAACGATGCGAAGACCGAAGCGGCCATGCGCCCCTCGGCCACGCTCAACGAGATCATCGCCACCCTCAGCGAAAAGGTCTGATCGACTCGGTTCGATCCGTTCCGGGACCACCGACTCATGCGCCTCATCAGCGACTATGATGGGGCGCATGAGTACTCAAGACCCGCGTGGCGAATCCCAGACGCCCGAAGAGCTGTTGGCCGAGACCCAATCCGTATTGGGTGAGGACGCTCCGACGACCGGTGACACTCGCGAAGTCGAACCGCAGGGCGGAGGCGCCACACGAGGTGGCGAGGTGACGCAGGGCGGTCAGCAGCCGACCCCTGCCGGCCGGAAATCCGAGCTGCCCACAGCCAAGGGCGGGTCCGGAATGTCGGCGGGGATGTGGATCTCCCTCATCCTCGGCGCCGTCATCGTCGTACTGCTCCTGATCTTCATTCTGCAGAACAATGTTCCCGCCGACTTCCAGTACTTCGGCTGGCAGTTCCAGCTGCCGCTCGGAGTCGCCATGCTCTTCGCGGCCATCGGCGGCATCTTCATTGCCGGCATCATCGGCTCTGTGCGCATCTTCGTTCTCAGCCGCAAGCTCAAGAAGATCGACAAGGCGCTGGGCCGCTGATCGATGGCGTTCCACCCCAGTTTCACCGTTCTGCCCACTGAGCTCCCTGCCGCCCTCGTCCTCGCCGACACCGCCGCGGTTGCCGAATGGGCCCGCACCGATGACTCCGTGCTCACCGAGCAGGAGATCAACTATGCCGCCGAGTTCGACCCCGAGGTCGCGACGACCTGGTCGGCCGGACGAGTCGTGTTGCGGCACGTCCTCGGCTCCCACCTCGAGAAGGACCCCGCATCGATCGAGATCCGCCTCGACTCGGCCGGCAAGCCCCGGGTCGACGAATGCGAATTCTCCGTCACCCGCGCCCGGCGCCTGGTCCTCGTGGCGGTAGGTGAGGATCCGGTGGGAGTCGATCTGGAAGCCGTTCCCGAGCACGCCGTGGCCGCCGAGGCGATGCAGCTGCTGCACCCACAGGAGCGCGCCGAGCTCGAACAGCTTCCCGAGGAATCCCTGGCCGAAGAGTTCGTGCGCGTCTGGGCGCGCAAAGAAGCCTTCCTCAAAGCGCTGAGCACCGGACTGGCCCGCGACCCCGGGATGGACTACATCGGCACGGGCACTGCACCGCAGTCACCGCATCCGGACGTCGAGATCGACGACTTCGTGGCGGGCATTCCCGAGAGCTACCGCGCCGCAATCGCCTTCAACCGCTGACTCGAAGTCTGTGCAGCCCGTCGGATCGGTCGCAGACACGAGGCGTCAGCGAGAGGCTTTCGCCCTCGATCCACAGTTCCGTCGTCAACACCGTCTCGGGAGACGGTGTTGACGACGGAACTGTGGACTGAGAAGCCCGTGCAAGGGGAATGACCCTCAGAAGGTCACTGAGCGCGATCGTCTGCCTCGTCTCCGGCGAAGTCGGGGCCGTTGGCGCCGGTGGTGAAGACCACGGCGACGCCCAGGGAGCCGAGTCCCAGATAGCCGAACCACACGAAGGCCGCCGCCGGATTGTCCTCCAGTGCAAGGACCACCGCGACGATCGTCGACAACAGCCACAGGGAGTCGAAGAGCGCCAGGTATCTGGCGTGGCTCCTCTCACCCTTGCGCACTCCGTAGGAGATCTCCGTGGCCGCGCTGAGGAAGAGGAGCACCACGGCCGTGATGGACAACCACCTCGGCGCGAGGAGGAAGCTCTCCACTGCAGGCAGGAAGACGCAGATCGCGCCGGCGACGAGCAGCTTGAAGACGCCATCGGCGACGAACCCGAACTTCAACATGGAACCAGCCTACTCAACAGGGTCTGCAGCGTCTCAAGCGCCTGCCGGAGTACCTCGGCCTCGACGTTCGAATGCGCGATGACGATGCCGTGTCGGACATCGTTCGCGCCGGCCCATCCTTCGGCCAGGGAGGCCACGAGGATGCCGCGTTCCCTCAGCTGGGTCCGCAGCGTCTGCGCCTCCGCCTCGCCGGTTTCGATGACGAGTGTGCGTCCGTCGTGGACGAGTCCGGGGATCTCACCGATGCCGGAGACCACCGACTCGGCCGCGCGCAGCCTGCGGCGGCCCCGGGAGATGCGTCGTCGCAGTCCGCCGGAGCTGAGGTACGAGCCGATCGCCGTCTGCATCACCGGGGAGAACGCAGGACCGAGCGCCGTACGCAGCTCCATCAGTCGGATGCCGATGCTGCCGCGGGCGACGAGGTACCCGGTCGACACCGCCGAGGTGAGAAGGGTCGAGAACGTCCCGATGTGCACGACCTGCGCCGACGAGCTGCCGGATTCGGCGAGGTCGTAGAGCGTGGGCACGAGCGTGCGGGTCAGGCGGGCTTCGCTGTCATAGTCGTCCTCGATGACGATGACGTCGTTGCGTGCCGCCCATTCGAGCAGCCTGACCCGTTCGTCGACCGGCATCGGGGTCCCATGGGGGAACTGGTGGTTGGGAGTGACGACCACGGCACCCACACGAGGATCCGAGGAGGCGGTGGGATCGACCGCGGAGTCGAGGGGTACGAGATCGCGATCAGCCATCGCCTGTCGCAGGCCCGGGAAGCCGGGGTTCTCGACCGCGATCGCCCCGGTGATTCCCACCGTCAGCAGCAGCCGCAGACCGTCGCGTGAGCCGCTCGTGAGAATCACATCATCAGGGTCGACGGCCATCCCACGGCTCAGACGCAGATAGTCCGCGATCGCCCACCGGGCGCTCGGCTGCCCGAGCGGATCGATCGGCCCGGGATCGGTGTCGAGCGATTCACGCCAGGCACGTCGGAAGGCGGGCTCGCGGAGGGGGTCGTCACCGCCGAAGCCCGGCCGCAGGTCGACGTAGTTGCGCAGCCGCCGGCGCGGAGACTCCGACGTGGCCGGCCGGTGAACGCTGAGGTGCCCGGTGCCGGAGAGCTCAGGGTTGACCCGCGTGGCCGAGCGCTCGGCGCTGACGAGGAACCCTTCGACCCCGAGCTGGGTATAGGCGGTCTCGACCGACCCGCGAGAGATCCCGAGATGCGCCGACAGCCTCCGGCTCGAGGGCACCGGTTCGCCGGGGCGCAGCGTTCCGGAGGCGATGAGTCGGCGGATCTCCTGGGCGAGCTGATCGGGCAGGGGCGTGGAACTCTCCCGGCTCACCTCGACCGGCAGTGCGACACCGTCGGCGCGCGGCATCGGTGCGACCGCAGATCCGGGTGAGGTCGACTCACCTCGCCGAGGCGGCCGTCCGTTCCGCAGTGATGTGTCCATGCTCCGATCATACTGGCCCAAAATTCTGCGCGATCTCTGGCACTCTCACTGAGCCAAAGGTCGGTTTAGGCTGAACGAGAACGGCCGTTCACCCATCAGTTCAGGTCTGCCACCGACTCTCTTCGTCGACCGTCGGCGGCAGATGCGCATACCCGAAGTGAACGGAAATCACCGCAATGACCCAGACACAGACTCTGCTCAACACCGGCCTGGCCCAGATGCTCAAGGGCGGCGTCATCATGGATGTCGTCAACGCCGAGCAGGCCCGCATCGCCGAAGCCGCCGGCGCCTCGGCCGTCATGGCCCTCGAACGCGTGCCCGCCGACATCCGCGCCCAGGGCGGCGTCGCCCGGATGAGCGATCCAGAGCTCATCGAGTCGATCATCGAGACGGTCTCAATTCCGGTCATGGCCAAGGCCCGCATCGGACACTTCGTCGAGGCCCAGATCCTGCAGACCCTCGGTGTCGACTACATCGACGAATCTGAGGTCCTCTCCCCCGCCGACTTCGTCAATCACATCGACAAGTCCGTCTTCGAAGTGCCCTTCGTCTGCGGGGCGACCAACCTCGGCGAGGCCCTGCGCCGCATCACCGAAGGTGCGTCGATGATCCGCTCGAAGGGAGAGGCCGGGACCGGCGACGTCTCCGAGGCGATGCGCCACCTGCGGACCATCAACTCCGAGATCCGCGCCCTGAGTGCCAAGAGCGAGGATGAGCTCTACGTCGCCGCCAAGGAGATCGCCGCCCCGTACCCACTGGTCAAGCAGGTCGCGAGCCTCGGACGACTGCCCGTGGTCACCTTCGTCGCCGGCGGCATCGCCACCCCGGCCGATGCGGCGATGATGATGCAGCTCGGAGCCGACGGCGTCTTCGTCGGCTCGGGGATCTTCAAGTCCGGCAACCCCGAGGCCCGGGCGAAGGCCATCGTCGAGGCGACCACCCACTTCGATGATGCGGCAGCCGTGGCGAATGCCTCCCGCGGACTCGGTGACGCCATGGTCGGGATCAATGTCGCCGACGTTGCGGCACCCCACCGTCTGGCCGAACGCGGATGGTGAGAGTCGGCGTCCTCGCCCTCCAGGGAGCCTTCCGCGAACATCTCACGATGCTCACCTCCCTGGGGGCCGAGACCCGTCGGGTCACCCGCCCCGAGCATCTGCCCGGACTCGATGCGATCGTCCTGCCCGGCGGAGAATCCAGCGCCATGGTCCGCCTCGCCGCCGGCACCGGATTCTTCCCGGTCCTCGGACGCACGATCCGGGCGGGACTGCCGACATTCGGCACCTGTGCCGGTCTCATCCTGCTCGCCGATCGCCTCGGCGACGATTCGCTGGACGGGTACGACCGCCTCGGCGGGCTCGATGTCACGGTGGCGCGCAATGCCTACGGCAGGCAGCGGGAGTCGTTCTCGGCGCCTGTGGCGATCACCGGCCTGTCGGGAGACTTCACCGCCACTTTCATCCGGGCGCCGCGGATCCTCGACAGCGGCCCAGGAGTCGAGATCCTCGCGCGTCATGACGGGCATCCGGTCCTCGTGCGAGCGGCGAATGTGTGGGGTGCCAGCTTCCATCCCGAGCTGGGTGAGGACCTGCGAATCCACGCAGAATTCCTCCACCACCTCGGTGCGGCTGTGTAAAGATTGCCCTATGACTACTCAGCCACTGCAGACGCTCAAGGACGGCTACACCTTCGACACTCCGACAGTTCAGCTGGGAGTGGCCCTCGACGGCGAGGAGCTCTCACCGGACACCCCGATCTCGATCCCGCTGGGCATGTTCAACCGGCACGGCCTGGTCGCCGGTGCCACGGGAACGGGCAAGACCGTGACCCTGCAGGTGCTCGCCGAACAGCTCTCCCGCGCCGGTGTCCCGGTCTTCGCCTCCGATATCAAGGGCGACCTCTCGGGCATCGGTGCGGCCGGAACCGAATCCGAGAAGCTGCGCAAACGCCTCGACGCGGCCGGTCAGGAGTGGGAGCCGAAGGCCAACCCGACCGAGTTCTACACGCTCGGCGACTCCGGACTCGGCACTCCGCTGCGCGCGACGGTGACTTCCTTCGGTCCGATTCTGCTGGCCAAGGTCCTCGAGCTCAACGACACCCAGGAATCCGTGCTCTCGCTCGTCTTCCACTACGCGGACAAGGCCGGACTGGCCCTGCTCGATCTCAGCGATCTGCAGGCCGTGCTCTACTTCCTCACCTCTGCTGAGGGCAAGGCCGACCTCGAGAGCATCGGCGGGGCATCGAAGGCCACCGTGGGCGTCATCCTGCGCAACATCTCCGAGCTGAGCGCGCAGGGCGGAGACGTGTTCTTCGGCGAACCCGAGTTCGACACAGCCGATCTGCTGCGCACCGATGACAACGGTGCCGGCATCGTCTCCGTGCTCGAGCTGCAGAAGCTCAACCAGTCCCCTGCCCTCTTCTCCACCTTCCTCATGTGGCTGCTCGCGGACCTGTTCCAGGATCTGCCCGAGGTCGGCGATCCGGACAAGCCCTCCCTCGTCTTCTTCTTCGATGAGGCGCACCTGCTCTTCGCCGATGCCTCGAAGGCGTTCCTGCAGTCGGTGACGCAGACCGTGCGCCTCATCAGGTCCAAGGGCGTGGGCGTCTTCTTCGTCACCCAGACGCCGAAGGATGTGCCTGAGGACGTGCTCGCCCAGTTGGGTTCGCGGATCCAGCATCAGCTGCGGGCGCACACCCCCAATGATGCGAAGGCGCTCAAGGCGACCGTGCAGACCTTCCCGAAGTCCGATTACGACCTTGCCGAACTGCTGACGACCCTGGGTACCGGTGAGGCCGTGGTGACCGTGATGGACCCCGACGGTGTGCCCACTCCCGTGGCGCCGACGCGGATGCGGGCACCGGAATCGAAGATGGGTCCGATGGGTGAGGGCGAGGTCACCGCGGCGGTCAAGGCATCGGATCAGTACGAGAAGTACGGGACCGCGATCGACAACCAGTCGGCCCGGGAGATCCTCGCCAAACGCCTCGAATCCGGTTCCGAGGCTCATGCCGAGGAGCAGGCCGCGGGTCAGTCCTCGCCGGGGACGCCGGATCCTCAGGGTTCCTCGGACTCTGCGGACAAGGTGCCGTTCCCGGAGGAAACCGGGTCGACACCGGGTTCGAAGTCCCGGTCGAAGAAGGAGCCCGCGGAGGAGAACATGTTCTCCCAGGTGGTGAAGTCCTCCGCGTTCAAACAGTTCACCCGCACCGCCGCCAGGGAGATCGCCCGCGGCATCTTCGGCACTTCACGCCGTCGCCGCTAGGGTTCTCCGCCCGGTGCGGCAGCTCGGTCCGATCCTGAAGATCGGAATGCCGCATCAGGTCCGGAATGCTCAGTCCTCTGCCTCCGGGACGAGGACTCGCAGCCGTGTGGTCCCGGCGCTGATGCGCATGCCCAGACAGTCTCCGATGGGGTCCCCGTCGAGATGCGCCGGCTCCGGGGAGTCGAGTCCGATCGTGAGTTCACGGCCCGTCCGATAGTTCATGGTCGCCGGCGCACCCGGTCGACCCTGCAGGCAGGCGGCGGCGATGCGGGCCCAGTCGCCAAGGCGGTCCCCCGGTTCCTCGGCCAGTGGCCCGACGCTGAGGAACGAGAAGTCGTCCGCGTCGATCCGGGCCTGCGGAAACACCGGGATGGGACCGGCCGGGCGGGCAACCTTCGAGGCCATGATCGACCACCTCGGCGATGGTGCTCCGTTGGTATCGGGAACCCCGGCGGTGGGCGCATCGATTCGGGCGTCCATGCTCGGGGCGAAGACTGCCCGCACTCCTCCGAGGGCGTAGCCGAGCAGACCGGGGGCGCGTCCGTGCTCTGCCACGGCCCGAGCGTCTCCGCCGAGGCCTGCCAGGCAGATGAAGTGGCTGCGCTGCCAGTGTCCGTCGACGTCGAGGAATTCGACGTCATTGATCGGAACCCCGATCTCCCGCGTCGACCCGGGCTGGGCACACGCCGCGATGGCACGGCTGGCGCACGCCGTGATGGCGTGGCTGACGCACGCGTCGCTGGCATGGCGGGCGCACGCCGCGATGGCGTGCCGGTGGGATCGGATTCCCACATGTCGGCTGAGCACATTCGCCGTCCCGGTCGGAACCAGCATCACCGGTGTTTCGGCGGCCGCCAGCACCGGTGCGGCGGCGCGGATCGTTCCGTCCCCACCGAGGATGATCACGATATCCGCACCCCAGCCGATGAGCTCTCCCGCCTGCCAGGCGCCAGATCGCTGGGGTGTCGTCGAGGAGCTGCGATACCGGATCCGCTGTGCCCTGAGCCGCCGTACCAGGTCTGCGTAGGCTCGCGTGGTGCGCGCATGTTTGGGATTGACGATGATTCCGACGTTCACGAGGTCATCCGTGACCATTTTCCCGTCCTCCTTTCTCCACCCCACCGCTGTGGGCGCGCGATCAGCAGAAGGCAGGATGGGTCGCGGCGACCGCCTCGGCGGCCGCAATGTCCGGGTTCTCACCGTCGAAGGGTTCGATGACCACGCGCGGACCGGTCTTTCGCGGTGAGCGCTTCCACGTGCCTCGGGCTGTGGTGGCTTGGATGACCGTGTTCTTGAACATGCCGTTGCCGCCAGGGACCACGGCCTTCTCATGTGCGGGGGCGAGTGTGACGCTGCGGTCCTTGTAGCCGAGAATGATCTCGTCGAAACCGGGCAGCAACAGGGTGGCCTGAGCGTCTCTTTCCCATTCGGCCAGTCGTTCTTCGAGGTCGGGGGCGTGGAAGACATCGATCTCACCGACGCGGGCCTCCACGATCTCCCCGGATTCGACTCCAGCTGCCAGTGCCTTCTTGATTCCGGTCTTCGGCAGTCCCATCCAGCGGGCGGTGTCGTCGACGGTGACCGGGCCGTGGCTGAGGACAAAGCGCCTGGTCCATTCGTGCAGGGCGGCCTCGGCATCGAGGCGGGTCGGGGCGGGCACCCATTCGTCGGTGAGCACGTACTTCAGATCGTCTTTGCCCGTGATCGTCGGGGCTTGGACGATGATGCCCTGCAGCGCGAGTGTGGTGATGAGGTAGCGGTCGTGCCCGTATTCGTCACCGGCGTCGAGCGGCGCGAAGGCATCGAGGAGCTCCTGCCTGGTCAGAGGACCACGGTCACGGATCGCCTCGGCGGCCAGGCCTGCGGCGGTATCGAGCATGGCATCGGTGATGCCGAAGAATTCGCGACGTTTGGCCGTGGACTTGATCATTCGCTGTCCGGTCAGGCCGAGGATCCAGCCGACGTCCTTCGCGGTGGTGAGGTGGATGGTTCCCCGCTGGGTCCAGGTGCGCACGATCTCTCCGGAGTCCAAGGCGGCTCTTACCGCGTCCACACCCGTTCCCGAATCGTCCGGGGCGCCCTCACCCGTTTGGGAATCGGCGCGCAGGGCAACCGAGACGAGAGCTCCGCCGAAGGCTTGCGCCTGCACGCACCCGAGGTGTTCGACGACAGCAGCTGCCGGGCGGAGTGCGCTGCCGGTCGGGGACGTCGGTGCCGGGCCGATGAGCCCCTGGGAGATCAAACGCGCGGCGGAGACCTGACTTGTGTCCATGGCTCAACGATAGTCGAGAGGTCCGGGGATCACCCGAGGATGTCGATGAGACCGGGCACGGGAACCCGCGGCAATGCTCCGGTGGCAGTGAAGCGACCCCAGATGGTCCGCAGCTCGGGGCCAGCGATCGCTGCGGTCTCCCCGTAGTCGAGGAAACTCTTGTGCCACACCTGACCGGGGAACAGCAGCGGCAGGTCACCGGCGTGAGCGGCATCGAAGAAGCTGCCGTCGCCGCGGGAGACGATGAGCAGACGGGCACCTTGCCCGCCGGACATGCGGTGCCGATCGTAGAATTCCTTCGCCGCTCGGGTGTACACCGCCGAGGTCATCCCCGAGATCAGCGATTCGAGCATCGGGGAGGTCAGCTGTCGGTCGTGGAGGCGGCGGATGGCGGGGACGAAACCGGCGAAGAAGGCCATCTCACGTTCGGTGCGGGTCATCAGCACGTCGTATTTCCGAGCCGACTCGGCCCAGGCCGCCCCGGCCTTGGAGCGTGGAGGCAGGGGGTGGTCACCGTAGTGGACGCCGAAGCACATTCCCGCATGCAGACCACCGACGAGCGCGGCCTTGTGCACCTCTTCCTGGGTGGCGAGAACCTCGGCGAGGTTCGCCTCCGGGTTCATCTTCTGCGCGACTCTGGCCATCGCCCAATTCATTGGTTCGGTGCCTCCGGCCAGGCCCAAGGGGGCGGAGGCCATGATCACGCGGTGGAATAAGTGCTCGGTCGCCTCGGCGATCATCAGATGTGCGCAGGCGTCGGCGCCGGCACTCTGCCCGGCGATCGTGACGTTGTCCGGGTCACCCCCGAACGCAGCGATATTGCGCTGGACCCAGCGCAGGGCCGAGATCTGATCGAGCAGGCCGAGGTTCGAGTGCTCGGGCTTCCCCAGACCCAGATAGCCGAGGATCCCTAAGCGGTAGGTGACCGAGACGACGATGATGTTCTGTTCGGCGACGAGGGCGTGCGGGTTGTAGATCTCCGCGTCTCCGGCGCCTGCGACGTAGGCGCCGCCGTGGATCCAGACGAGAACCGGCAGCCGTGATGGCTCCGCGCCCGCACCGGCAGCGTCCCTCGGCGTGTGCACGTCCCGAGGCATCGTCACACTCACGCGCAGACAGTCTTCACTTATCGGCAGTCCGCCGAGCTGATCGAAGGTCATGCCCGCGTTCGGATCACGGCGCAGCTGCGGGCTGGCTGGTCCCGGTCCCGCACCGTCGATGCTGTCGACAGCTGGTTCGTCGACCGGTGGGGCGAAGCGCTTCGCGCGGGCATAGCGGATGCCCCGTGCCCGGACCACCTCGCCGGCTTCGTAGGCGCGGACGCGCCCGCACTGAGCATGGATCTCCCGTGTCGTGTTCACGTCGTCAGCTTACTTGCTGGTTGTCCGGTCTGTCGGTGTGCCTACTTGCTGGGCTGGACCGGGGGTTCGGCCGACCAGGGGAAGACGATCCACTGATCGGTGCGCTTCCACACGAAGTCGGGGTCGATGATCGACGCCGACTTCGCGTAGATGACGGCCGACTGGGCCTCGGCGCCGTGCTTGCGCAGCAGCTCGAGCACGAGGGCCAGGGTCCGTCCGGAGTCGGCGACGTCATCGACGACGAGCAGCTTCTTGCCCTTGATCGCGTCGATGTCGAGCATCGGGGCCAGCAGGATCGGGTCGGGCAGGGTCTCATGCACGTCGGTGTAGAACTCGACGTTGATCGCGTCGGAGAGCTTGAGGCCCAGCGCATAGGCCAGGGCACCGGCGGGAAGCAGTCCCCCACGGGCCACGGCGATGACGATCTCCGGATCGTAGTCGGAGTCCGCGATCGTCTGCGCCAAGTCTCTGGCCGAGGTGCCGAATGTGTCCCAGGTGAGGATCTCTTTGTCGTTGAGATCGCTCGAATCGGCGTGATATGCCTGGCCCATGAAGACTCCTAGTTGATTGCCGGTGGTGGCCGAGAGTCCAGGATACGTGTTCGCCGACTCACCGCAGAAACGATTCGAGGTCCTTCGCCTCTTGTGCCTGGTTGCCGCGCCGATCGGGAAGAGCCGTGTTCATCCAGTAGCGACCGGTGTGGGGATCGCGTGCGAGGTAGCCGTAGTCGACGAGTTCGCGGCGCAGTCGTGCGCAGTCGGGGTGGAATCGTCGCAGGTGGTCGTTGACCTCAGGTTCCGTGTAGACCCGATCCGGGTCGAAGGTCGTCAGGAGGTCGAGAAGGATGACGACGAGGGCCCGTCGCTTCGTCGGAATCGCGAGCAGGGTCGTCCCCGGCATGAAGGAAGATCGGGTCTTGCGTCTGAAGGCCTCGAGCGCGGTGTCGAGTTCGGGATCTTCGGGGTGCGCGGCACACTGATGTGCCGTGGCTTCGAGCAGATCCTGGGTGATCAGCGCCGATCGGGCTGAGGTGTAGTTCTCCCCGGTCGCGGACATCCGCGCACGCACGAGGGTTTTGAAGTCCTTGTTCTTGGTCATGGTGGTCTTCCTTCGACGACCAAGCTCCTCCCCAGCACGAAACCTGGTCAGGGGTCAGGAAAGCACCGTGCCGGTTTCGTCCGAGGATCTCCTCCCCTTCGCCATGCGATCGTGTGCTGGGGCCACGATCTGGGCTGGGCGTTGGATGCGCCGCTGGGGCAATTGTAGGCAGTTAGTGCTCAGGACTCCAAGGGCTCGAGGTACATCCACCGACCGGCGCGTCGAACGAACATGGAGTTCTCCTCGAGCACATGGTCGCCGAGGTGGTCCCTGTAGACGGCGCGGAAGTGCACCGTCCCCGTGGTGTCGTTCTCGCCTCCGTCCGTGGTGTCGAGGATCGTCAGACCCTGCCACGTGGTGTCGTCATCGACGCCGACATCCGAGGGGCGAGTCCGGGCGTGCCAGGTGCGGAACAGGTGGTCGTCGTTGCCGAGAGCGAACGCGGTGTAGCGGGATCGCATGAGCGCCTCGGCGGTGGTCGGCCAGATTTCGCCGTCGAGGGCCGGGCGGCAGCAGAGGTCGTAGGTGGTTCCCGGCGGGCGGCCGGAGCAGGGACAGATCATGGGCCGATGATATCTCCGGGGGTGCTCGCTGTCCGATTGCATGCGATTATGGGGGTATGAGCTCAGTATTCCTCTCCGGTGATCCTCAGTCCGATGCCATCCTCGCCGATGATCCGTTCGCACTGCTGATGGGCATGCTCCTCGATCAGCAGGTGCCGATGGAGGTCGCGTTCGCCGGCCCGGCGAAGTTGGCAGAGAGGTTGGGCAAGCTCGATGTCGAGGAGATCGCTGAGATGAATCCCGACGATTTCCTCGAGCAGTTCTCGATCAAGCCCGCCGTGCATCGCTTTCCCAAGTCGATGGCCGCACGGGTGCAGAAGCTCGCCGAGGCGATCGTCGACGACTATGACGGCGATACTGCGGCGATCTGGACGACGGGTGACCCGACCGGCCCCGAGGTGCTCAAACGACTGAAGAAGCTGCCTGGGTTCGGCGAGCAGAAGGCGAAGATCTTCCTGGCCCTGTTGGGCAAGCAGTTCGGCCTCAGTGCCGAGGGGTGGCGGGAGGCGGCCGGTGATTACGGCGCCGATGGCAGTCGCCGCTCGATCGCCGATGTCGTCGACGAGGGCACATTGCTGGAAGTCCGGGCGTTTAAGAAGGAGCAGAAGGCCGCAGCGAAGGCGGCGAAGGCCGCACAGCAGTAGGTTTTTCCACTTGCACGTCAGTTATCCACAGATTTGACTTCATCTGTTCTCAAAGTGCGCGTTCTCGAATAATGTAGGGACTCCGGGCGTCAGGGCTGTGTCGGCGCCGCAGTTGTTGACCACAGAGGCGTGGAATGAAGACTGGAGCCAAGCGACGAGTTCGACACCGTGCATCAGCCTGCGTTGCCATGGCACTTGCGGTCACGCTGCCGCTGGCACTGACTGCATGCGAGGATCACTCCCCCGTCGCGGCTCCGACTTCCACATTGCCGGCCCAGGATCCTGCTGACGATTCGTCCAGCGAAACTGACAAGCCGTCCATCCCGGAATACGACACCGAACTCGACCTCAACGATGAGGAGAAGGAGGCGGTCGAAGGGGCGCTGGTGGCGTTCGAGGGGTTCGTCAGTTCTATTGATAGCGCCTATTCTGGCGACTTCGACCAAATCGCAAAGTTCCCTGAATTCGCCAGGGGCGATGCGCTCGTTTCCATCCAAGAAGAAGCGGAATCCGTTAGGTCCGGAGCGACTGATTTTGAAGGTCACATCGAGCCGATTTCTGTTGATGTTTTCGACGTCTCGGCTCCCGGAAACTCTAAAGAATCTTCCAGTGTCATTCTTCATTTTTGCGTCGACACGTCTAATTGGTCGATGACTCCCGCGGGAAATTCCCCGACCAGCAATCCCGACGGCAAAGTAACTATGGAGCACCAGATACTCCTCGAAGACGAAACCTGGAAGGTAGACCAGCAAGACCTTTGGGAGCGGAAGTGCTAGCTGGCTTCTCACCGCTAAAGATTCTGTCGGCTGGGTCTGCCGTTGCCGCTCTTTTGCTTGCCCTGTCGATCTCGCCAGCTTACGCAGGCCCTGGGTGCAGCATAGGCGACACCAGCAAATGCGACGTTGTAAAGCCGCCCAAACCTCCAGGCCCCGGCCCAGGCGGAGGAGGCTCCGGAGGAGGCGGCTCCGGCGGCGGAGGAGGTTCAGGTGGTGGCGGCTCCGGCGGCGGTGGTTCCGGCGGTGGCGGCGGCGGCAGTGGCGAGTTACCCGACTGCCCGCTTGAAGAGACGGGCTACATCTGTTCGAGCCTCCCCGGTCCCGGCGGAGGCGGGGGCGGCGGTGGTGGCGGTGCTCCCGCTCGACCGGAGCCGCCGACCCGCATCCCGGAGTCGCAGTTCCAGACCTTCGACATCCCCGCACCAACTATCCACGCCTGGCCCAAGGACTGGGCCGTCATCGGCAAACCGGCCGCCTTCTGGACCGACTCCGACGTCGCCTATATCGACATGACCCTCCTGACCTACGCGGTGCAGGTCAAGGTCACTCCCGAGAAGTTCAACTGGGACTTCGGCGACGACACGGGCGGGTCCACCTCGGACAAGGGATCGAAACCACTCCCCGGCGAAGACCCTCAGATCGGACACGAATATCAGAAGACCGGCACAAAGACCGTCGTCATGACGGCCACGTTCACCGGAGAGTTCTCCGTCGACGGTGGCCCCTGGCTGCCCATCGACGGCTTTGCGCACGTCGCCAGCAACGAGATCGACATCGACGTCTACCGATTCCATCGCTACCTCGTCGATGAGGACTGCTATGCGAATCCAAGCGGCCCCGACTGCACATAGACCACAACAGTCTGAAGACAAGAGCGAAACACGGCTCCCCCGGCAGATGTCAGTCGCGCACGCGTGCCTTCGGCCGCTCGAAGAACAGCACAGCGACGAAGCCGATGAGAACGAGTGCCGCCGGCACCCACAGCGACTGCCCCATGGCGTGAGCGAACCCTGATGCGATCGAGTCCGGCAGACCACCGGACATGCCGCCCGCGGCACCCGCACCAGACTCAGCACCCGCCTCGGCGCCGGCGCCGGCGCCACCGGCCATCCCGCTCGACGAACCGATGTTCGCCTCCAACCGGGATTCCATCGCCACCGCGATGGCAGCACTGCCGAGCACGGCCCCGACCTGACGCACGGTGTTGTACACACCGGACCCGGCTCCCGCGTAATGCAGGGGCAGATTCCGCGTCGCCGTCGAACTGATCGGTGCCCACATGAAGCCGTTCGCCACGCCGAGCAGCAGCACCGGCGGAATCACCGCCCATAGGGAAGTGCCCGAGTCGAGGATCGCGCCCAGCCAGAACAATGCCGCCGAGAACGAACCCAGACCGATGCCGGCGAGCACTCGGGGACTGCCGTGGTCGACGAGCCTGCCCACGAACGGAGCGAGGGCTCCGGAGAGGATCGCCATCGGCGCCAACAGCAGCGCCGATTGGGTCGGCGTGTATCCGAGCACGGTCTGAGCCCAGAGCATGATCGGAAAGGCCATCGACGTCACCCCGAACCCGACCGTCGTCATGGCGATGGCCGCCAACGAGAAATTGCGGTCTTTGAACAGGGACAGGGGCACCAGCACCTCGGCGCGGGTGAATCTCTGCCACAGCACGAAGGCGATGAGGAAGACGATGCCGCCGCCGATGACGAAGGGCACGGTGATCGGCCCGATCAGGGCACCCCATTCGACCCCATGCGCCTGCTGAATGCCGTAGACGAGGAGGAACAGACCGCACGCCGAGAGCACGACGCCGAGCCAATCGAAGCTGTGCGGATGCGTTTCCAGTCGGGGCACGAGCCGCCAGGCCATGACCAGGGCGATGAGCCCGACGGGAACGTTGATGAAGAAGATCCACTCCCAGCCGAAACCATCGACGAGGAGGCCGCCGAGGATCGGACCGACCAAGGTGGCGATGCCGGCGACGGCACCCCACATGCCCATCGCCGCACCGCGACGATCCGGCGGGAAGATGCGGGTGATCACGGCCATGGTCTGCGGTGTCATCGCCGCGGCGCCGAGTCCCTGAACCACGCGTGCGACGATGAGCATCTCCACGCTGTCGGTCAGACCGCACCACAGGGAACTGACGGTGAACACGACGAGACCGACCATGTAGACGCGTTTGGGCCCGTACTTATCTCCCAGCCTGCCGGTGATGAGCAGGGGCACGACGTAGGCGAGCAGATACGCTGAGGTCACCCAGATGACGGCGTTGATATCGGCGTTGAGATCGCTCATGATGTCGCGGATCGCCACGGAGACGATCGTCGAATCGACGAGGATCATGAAGAAGCCGATGCACAGGGCCCACAGGGCCCGCCAGGGATTTGCCGGAGCAGCCGGTTGAGAAGTCACCGACTCATCATTGTCCCGATCACCACCCCGGTCAACCGCGTTTCCCGCCATGTGACCGATCACTCGGCGACGGCGGCGGACAGAACCTGGAACAATGACAGCATGGTCTGCCGAATCAACGAGCTCCTCATCGACTCTCACTGGCCGATCGTCATCATCGGTGCGGGTCAGGCCGGACTTTCGGCGGCGCATTATCTCTGGCGCGATGGTCTCAAACCCGGCAAGGACTTCATCGTCCTCGACGCTGGAGACGGACCCGGTGGGGCCTGGCGGGAACGCTGGGACTCGCTGACCCTGGGATCGACGAACCATGTCGCCGATCTGCCGGGATTCCCCCTGGGCAGACCCGACCCCTCCGTCCCCGCCTCGACGGTGGTCTCCGACTATTACCAGCGGTTCGAACGGGAACTCGAACTCTGCGTCGTCCGCCCCGCCGAGGTGGTCACCGTGACTTCCGAGGAGCGCGCTTCCGGTCGGCTCCGCATTACCGTCGATATCGACGGTGAACGTGTCCATCTCTCCAGCGACTACCTCATCAATGCCACCGGCACCTGGACACACCCGTACGTTCCATTCGTCCCCGGCATCGCCGAGTTCGAAGGACATCAGCTCCATACCGCGAACTTCCGCGATGTCGAGGACTTCCGCGGTCTGCGTACGCTCGTCGTCGGCGGCGGAATCTCCGCGACCCAGTTCCTGCTCGAACTCGCCGAGGTGACCGAGACGCTGTGGGCCACGCGCAGACCCCCGAACTTCACGTCGAGGGAATTCGACGGCAACTGGGGCCTCGAAGTCGAGCGTGCGGTCCGCTCCCGGACGCTGGCGGGCCTGGCCCCGGCCAGCGTCGTCCGCACCACCGGCCTGCCCATCAGGGAAGAGTTCCGCCGGGGCATCGATTCCGGAGTCCTCGTCTCCCGTGGCATGTTCGATCGGATCCTCCCCCACGGAGTCCGCTTCCCCGGCTGGTCGGGCACGCAAGCGGTCAGCTCGGAGGGTCTCGGTCCTTCAGCCAGCGACAGTCTCGCGGTCCCGGAATCGTGGGCACCGTTTACGGAGGAACGCGTCGAAGAGGTCGACGTCATCTTCTGGAATACGGGCTTCCGGGCTGCTCTCAACCATCTGGCGCCTCTGCACCTGCGCACTCCCGATGGCGGGATCTCCATGGATTCCGAGGTCGCGGTCAAGGACGATTCCCGCCTCTTCCTCGTCGGCTACGGCTCGGCCAGTTCGACCGTGGGAGCTACGCGGGCCGGTCGCATCGCGGCCCGGGAACTGCTCAAACGCATCCCCGGCGGATTGGGGCGCTCCCGCCGCCGGAGTCGGACCACCTCAGCGTCGGAACCAGCAGATACCAACTGAGCCGATCAGCGTCGATCAGCGCAGATCGGGAGCTTCGAGTTCCTGGGCATCGATTCTCACCGTGGGCAGCATCTGCGCGAACGCCTGGTCGGTTTCGGTGTCGCTGGCTTGGGCGAGCATGTCGACGGTGACCTTGTAGAGCCGGCCGTCCTTCGAGACCCCAGCCACCACCCCGTACATCACGGACTCCTCACCATCGACGGCCCGCAGGTCCGCAGCCGCGAGATCGCCGTGGAAGGTCCAGTACTGGCCTCCGGGCAGCGAACCGAACTTCTCGCCGAGGTTCGTCGATCCTGACTCGCTGAACATCTGTCGCTTCGCCGAATCGATGACCGCCTGCGGAGACTCATCGCTGTCCTCGTTGCAGTTGAGGGTGATGATAGCACCAGAGTCCTTGGAGAAGAGCTGATAGCCGTCGAATCCGGCTCCGTCGCTCCAACTGGAGTCCATTGCCAGCGACATCTCGATCGGG
The DNA here is from genome assembly GCF_021023135.1 of Brevibacterium sp. CCUG 69071. GTDB lineage: Bacteria > Actinomycetota > Actinomycetes > Actinomycetales > Brevibacteriaceae > Brevibacterium. The sequence continues at coordinate 350,549 of NZ_PGFV01000001.1, read as the reverse complement.
CATTCGGAGCCGAGGTCGGCGGTGACCGCCTCCATCCCCTCGGGCAGCGCTGCGGACGACGACTCCTCGGGCTGAGGATCCTGCTCACCGCTGCTGATCCCGATCCTCCCCGGTCCGGAATCGCCGTCTGCTGTGCTGATCTTCAGCGCCGAACACCCGGAGACGAGCAGACTGCAGGCAAGGGCACCGATGAGCAGAGGTCTCCGTCGCATTCATCCCACCTTCAGTGTGCCGATCTGACTGCTTCATCGTACCCAGCAAAGCCCGAACGCGGAGAACTCTGGCCGATTCGCGTCCCGGCGAATAGCCTGGGGACTATGACTGAACTCCCGCTCTTCGATGACAACGACGTCACCCGCCTCCTGTGCATCGTCGCCCATCCCGATGACATGGAATACGGCGCCTCAGCGGCGGTGGCGAAGTGGACCGCTCAGGGCAAAGAGGTCGCCTACCTGCTGCTGACCCGCGGCGAGGCCGGCATCCGCGATATGCATCCCGACGAGGTGGCCGCCCTGCGCGAAGGCGAACAGCGCGAAGCCTGCACCATCGTCGGGGTCGACGACCTCGAGATCCTCGACTTCCCCGATGGACTCCTCGAACCCGACCTGCAGCTGCGGCGGGCGATAGCGAAGAAGATCCGCCAGTTCCGCCCCGACGCGGTGATGGTCACCAATTGGGACCTCAAGACCCCGTGGGGACTCAACCATGTCGACCACAGGGCGGCAGGGATCGCCACGGTCGATGCGATCCGCGACGCGGACAATCCGTGGCACTTCCCCGAACTCAGCGACGAGGGCCTCGACCCCTGGAAGGCCGAGAAGCTCCTGGTCAACGGTGCCGAGGCCACGCACGCCGTCGAACTCGAGCGGGAGCATGTCGATCGGGCGGTGCACTCACTCGAAGCACACCGGGTCTATCTCGAAGCGCTGAGCGACCACCCTGCTCCGAACGAGATGATCCCGGGGATCGCCTCGGAAGCCGGAACACGGGCAGGCGTGGAGTGCGCGCTGCCCGTGCAGGTCTTCGAGATGTGAGACGCTGATGGCGGCCGGATACCGGCCGCCATCAGCAGTTTTACGCCAGGATCAGGCGCCGAGCGCCGCGACCGCGGAGTCGTAGTCGGGTTCGGTGCCGATCTCATCGACGAGCTGCGTGTAGACCACGGTGCCCTTCTCATCGAGGACGACGACCGAGCGGGCCAGCAGACCGGCCAGGGGTCCGTCGACCATGGTCACGCCGAATTCCTTGCCGAAGGCGCTGCGGAATCCGGAGGCTGCGGTGACGTTCTCGATGCCTTCGGCACCGCAGAACCGTCCCTGGGCGAACGGCAGATCGTTGGAGACGCAGAGGACGGTGGTGTTGTCCAGGCTTGCGGCGAGTTCGTTGAACTTGCGCACCGAGGCGGCGCACACACCGGTGTCGACGCTGGGGAAGATGTTGAGCACGACGCGCTTGCCCGCTGTGTCCTGGGAGTTGACCTCTCCGAGGTCGGTGCCGACGAGGCTGAAGGCAGGAGCCTGCTCACCCGTGCCCGGAAGCTCGCCGACGGTCTTGACCGGAGTTCCCTGAAATGCTGTGTTCGCCATTCTTCGCTTTCTCCTTCATCAGTTCTGACTGCTGTCACCGCCCACTCTACGTGAGTGGGCGGTGAGCGGAATCTGCTGTTCAGATGCGGCGACGACGGGCGAAGATGAGCAGTGCCGCACCGATGGCGATGGCGCCGACGGCCAGTCCGATCGCGGTCGCGATCTCGGCACCGGTGCGCGGCAGGTCTCCCCCACCGTCGGAATCGCCGGAACCGTCATCGCCGGTGCTGGAGCCGTCAGTGCCGGAGTCCGATCCGGCTCCTGCATCCTCGGATCCCGACGCCGAGGCGGTCCCGCCCTCCGCGTCGTCCGTGCCGTCGGCGTCTGCGCCGGCCTGCGCACCGTCCGCGTCCGCCTCGGCGCCGTTTCCATCGTCTGCGCTGTCGCTGCCGTCGGCGGTATCACTGCCGGCCGCGGAGTCGCCGCCGTCGGCATCGTCTCCAGCATCCGCGTCGTCTCCGGCATCATCATCACCGGGATCCTGGCTGCTGGTCACGACCCGCCAGTTCTCGTCGGAGAAGTCCTTCGGATCGACGACTTCCCGATCCTCCACCCAATCGATGAGGGCCTGCCGCACCTCGACCTGTTCGTTGTAGACCTCTTTGAGGTCACCGACGGGATAGTCGCCACCGCCGGACTGACGGTAGTTGTTGATCGCGAGGACGAATCTGTCATCGTCGCCGATGTCCTTGCCCTCGGCGTCGGTGAGATTCTCGATCCGCTCACCCACCGGCTTCGACACGTTGATGTCGTAGTCGACGCCGGCCAGGGCGTCATAGTTGTAGTCGGGAATCGGGGCACCGCTGGCCTCGTCGACCGCGTTCGTCCCGGTCTCGGGGTCGAACTCTGCGCCCTCCTCGGTCTGGTTGAAGTACCGGGCCGAGTACTCGAGGTAGTCGCGCAGCTGCGCTCCGTTGATCTCGACTCCCCCGAGGGTGTTGTCGAAGACGTAGAGTCCGGCGACGTCGCGGATGGTGATGTCTCCGGCCGGGAATTCGGCGGTGCGGCTGAATGGTGAGGCCTGTGAGATCACCGGCAGGTCCTCGTATTCGGTCCCGGCGAGAGCGGACTCCACCGTTTCGGTCTGCACATTGGAGATGAAGTCGAGGATCGCGGTGTCCTCGTAGTAGGACGTCTTCGCCGACAGGGTCTCCGTGACCGAGCCGATCTTCGTGTTCACATAGTCGATGGTCTTCTCGTGCTGGGCGGCGACGAGGTCCTTGATCTCAGGATCTTCGGCAACATCGCCCTGGGTCGCCAACGGAGTGGCTCCGGGTTCTGCGGTGCCCCAGTCGACCTGGCCGGTGTCCAGATTGATCGGCAGGTCGACCTCGGAGACCGAGCGAGCCCAGTAGTTGGGCTGGGTGATGAGCACCTTGGATCCGTCCTCGCGGGTGACGACCTCGCTCGGTTCGTTCTGGTGGGTGTGCCCGGCGACGAGGACGTCGACTCCGGGAACCTTGGCCACCGAGGTGCTCACGTTCTCTTGGAGCTTCTCCGGATCCCAGGTCTGGCCCTTCGGGTCCTTACCGGAGTGCGAGAGAACGACGACGACATCGGCTCCGGCCTTCTTCATCTCGGGGACGTACTTCTGTGCGGTCTCGACGGGGTCGTCGAAGTGGACTTTGCCCGAGAGGTTGTTCTTGTCCCAGATCCGGCTGCCGGGTGTCGTCACGCCGAGGACGCCGACGGTGATCTCCTGGCCGTCGACCTGCTTCTTGACCATGGTGTAGGGGTCGAGGTGCGGATCGTTGTCATCGTCGTCGATGACGTTGCCGCCGAGGACAGGGAAGTCGACCTGCTCCTTGTACTTCGCGAGGAGGTCGAGCCCGTAGTTGAACTCATGGTTCCCGACGACTTGCGCGTCGTAGTCGAGATGGTTGAACGTCTTCGCCAGAGGGTGGGTCTCACCGGTGTCGGTGATGCGTTCCTGTTTCGCATAGTAGTAAGCGAGCGGGTTGCCCTGAATCGTGTCTCCGTTGTCGACCAGGAGCACCGAGTCGGACCCCTTCTCCTCGCGGACTCCCTTGATCAGGGTGGAGGCCCGTGACATGCCCAGTTCCTCGCCGTCAGGGAACGGTTTGTTGGCGAAGTAGTCCCAGTTCAGCACGTGGCCGTGGACATCGGTGGTTGCCAGCAGTGTGAGCTCACCGGAGGCGGCGGCTTGCGCATCGCCGGTGGATGCTCCGTCCCCGAGTACGGCTGCCGAGGCAGCGGCGGGACCAGTGACGATGAGGGTCAGTGCCAGAGTGGACGAGGCAAGGGTGCGCAGACGCATGAGTCTCCAGGAGTTCAGACGAGATGACTGTGATTCAGGTCTCTTACTCTAGCCTGAATACCCTGAAGTCTGAGCGAATCGTGGGAGAAAACTTAACAAACACTGTTGTCAGCTCTCCTTGTCGAGATGGGCCTCCGTTTTGGCGGTCGAGAACTTCGCTTCGATGATGATGAGCGCGACAACGAGTGCCGCACCGATCACGGCAAGGAGAATCGGACCGCCGGTCGGGTCGTAGGGAGCAAGCAGTCCGCCGGCACCATGGGGCTCTCCGTCCGCACCAGTCTCGGCAGCGGACTGCCAGGGCCAGAGTGCCCTCAGGGACCCGAGCATGAGTCCGGCCATGACGACGAGGGTCCACCACCGGTGGTTGTGGAGGAGGTAGCGCAGGATGTTGACGAAGAGCGCGAGTCCGAGAATCGCCCCGAGCATGAAGACGCCGAGGTATCCGAGGTCGCGTTCATCCACGGCTCTCAGTGTCGTCGAGTACAGGCCGACGGCGAGGAGGAAGAACGATCCCGAAACGCCGGGCACGACGAGCGCGCAGATTGCGATCGAGGCGACGAAGAAGACGGCGATATAGGAGGGATCCTCCACATCGGAGCCTCCTGCCAATCCTGTCAGCCAGAAGGCCAGCCCGGCTGCGGCGATGAACGCGAGCAGACCCAACAGCAGCGGTTGACGGGACGTTCGGGTCGGCAGCATCCGCAGGGGCACAGCGATGCTGGCGGCGACGAGGCCGAAGAAGAGACCGCGGGCGAGTTCGGGGTTGGCGGTGACGAAGGATTCCATCAGTCCGGCGATCCCGAACACCGCCGTCACCATACCCAGCAGCACCGGGACGATGAGGAACCAATCGGTGCGGCGCAGTTCGGAGAGGGCTCCCCGCACACGGTTCGGGCCGGTGACCAGGATTCTGGCTGCCTTGACGACGTGGGCGGCGGAGTCGATGAGCTGATCGTAGACTCCGGTCACCAGGGCGATGGTGCCGCCGGAGACTCCCGGGACGAGTTCTGCACTGCCGATGAGGAAGCCGCGGATCAGGTCGAGGGGAATCCACGCCTTCGACCGTGGCGGGCTCGTGGTATGAGTATTCTCAGCAGCTGATTCTGAAGGGGAGTTCGCCGTCATGCCTCTACCCTATGGGGTTTGACCTCGATGATGTGCAGCGTCATTGCTCACACCCGTTCAGTCCCCAGTCACACCGTCGATGTCCTCACGAATGAGGTCGGCATGGCCGGCGTGACGGGCATATTCCTCGATCATATGGATGAGCACCCAGCGGACGTTGAATCGGTGTCCCGAGCTGCTCTCGCGGGCGACCAGTGTGTCGAGGTCGTCGATACCCGCCAGTATCTCCCGTGAACGCTCACAGGCGCGATCATAGAGGCCGAGCAGATATTCAGGAGAGTCATCGGCAGCGGTGCGGAATTCCCACTCCGGATCGGCTTTCCAGTCGATGTCAGCCCAGGGTTCGCCCAGTTCCTGGCCGAGGATGTCTTCGGCGAACCATGACTCTTCGACGAGGCTGAGGTGTTTGATGATTCCGCCGAGGGTGAGAGTCGAGGAGGCGATCGTGTGTGAGAGCGCAGTCGAATCGAGTCCGGAGACCTTTCGTCGCATCACCTGCCGGTAGTAGTCGAGGAATTCTTCGAGGCCCTGACGTTCGCTCGGAGCATCCGCGGGCTCGATCAGCGGATCACTCATGCGGCAGGCTCGCTCTCTCCGATCTGCTTCTTGCGGCCAATGTCGAAGACATTGCCCTCTGGGTCCTTCAGCGTGGTCCATTCGATGCCGTATTCGTCGAAGGAGGCCAAACGTTCGGCACCCAGTGAGAGCGCCTTGTCGACGTCGGCGGGGTAGTTCGGATCGTCGAGGTCGATGTGCAACGGGTTCTTGCTCTCCGCCCGGTCATCGACCCGGAGGAAGAGCATGCCCGGAGTCGGCGATTCGCCGTTGTGGACGCCGCCGATGCTTGCGACCTGGTCATTGGCTCCCTCATCGATCTCGGCGCCGAGCAGTTCGGCCCAGAACAGCGATTGGATGGCGACGTCTTTGCAGTCGAAGGTGATGCTCAATGACGACAGCGATGCCATGGCACAGGTCCTTTCCAGGTGACCGGTTCGTGCCTCCCACTCTAGCCCGGTCCGATGACACGGGCACCGGTGCCGTCATCGGTGTCCATCGGCCGTCTTCGCCCGTCACCGAGGGTCATTGCACGTCTCACCTGACCGCCGATGCTCTGTTTTCGAAGTTGGGCACGAGTCCGAGCTCAGTCACGGGGCTGCCTGGCCAACTGTCGAGACTGGGCGACGAGCCGGCCTGCGGAGTCCCACAGCTCGCAGTCCTCTTCGAACATCCCGCCGGCGATATTGCGCGTAGAGACCTTCACCCCGATCCACCCGGGGGCCGGAACCGCCCGAACATGCGCAGTCAGTTCCATGGTCGGCGCCCAGTTGAACCGCCCGAGGTCGAACATCACCGGCGGGAACGCGTCGAGGAACGCCAGAAGCGCCAGCGAGTCGGGTTCGGTCCCATCGGCGAAGCGGACCCAGCCCTGCAGCAGGCCGCGCCCGCTGGGCTTGCCCACGGCGAAGCCGGTGGTGGCCGGGTCCAGGCGCATCTCGTATCGTCCGAGCAGGGGCGCGACCGCCAGGAACTCCTCGCTCGCCTCGGCGACATCGATGCATGAGTCAGGAGACGGCATGTCAGGCGGCGTGGCCGTGGTCGCCACATCATCGGGAAGCCCGCCGAGGTTGCCCATCGTCGCCAGTGCGGTGATCTTCGGGGCGCCGGCTTGGGCGAGGTCGAGCGCGAAGGTGGCGCTGGACCTGCCTTCGCGGATGGGGCGTGTGGTGATGTCCGCTGGACCTTCTCCGCCGGGCCCGAGATAGTACATCGAGACCACAAGCGGATCAGGGGTGTTCGGGCTGGCCTCCCGCAGGGTGCGTCCTGCCAGAGCCAGGAGATATCCCCCGTTGACGGCTCCAGCAACGCTCCAGCCGGTGCCGATTTCTGCTGAGTAGGTGTTCCCGGATCGGCGGGAGACGGCGGTGGCTCGAGCGAATTCGCTCTGTGACGATGAGTTCATGTGAGACACATTACCAAGCACTGAACGATCGTACAGTCAGCGCGGCTTCTGGGTCTGCCTTTCATTGCCTCGGCGGTAGTTCCCGGTGACTCGCGCGAGCAGCTGCTGATCAGCCTCGTCACTTCGTCCGAGCTTCGGAATCAGGGCGGCAACCTTCTTTCCTCCCAATTCCATCACTGCGCGCCCGCCTCGCCGGATTATGAGCACACCGGACTTCGTCACTTGATAGTCGAACGGATCGTCTTCGATGCTCACCTGATGTCTCCCCTCTGCCGCTTCGTCCGCGGTCGCCGCCGCAGGTGCCTCTAGTCTGTAAGCATGAGCATAACGCTGAACCGCATCGACCCGCAGGGCTCCGACCGGGAAGCGCTCATCGAGTTCTTCACGAGCAACGACTTTCCGTTCCATGTGCGATCCGAGCCGTGGACGCGTATCCAGATCGAAGACCACATCGACGCGGGAGACTTCTGCAGCGACGATACTGCCGCCTATTCGCTCGATGACGAGGTCATGGGCAGGGTCGGATATCTGCGCTTCGAAGATCTGCAGGATGACACGGCGATGTTCGAACGTGCTGGGTGGACGAAGGAAGCGCATTATCGTCGTGCTTGGCCGACTGCGGACGGTCATGCACGTGACACGGTGGCTTACGCGATTCTGTGTGAGGAGTGGGAGCACGGCACTGCCGTCGGCTTCCTCAGGATTCAGCCGGCAGCTCGGTTCGCTGCCCGTTCTCGCGCATAGAGAATGCCCCCGGTCCGAAGACCGGGGGCATTCCTGTGAACTCTCAGTTGGCAGTCACTGTGTGACCGTCAACGCTGTCTTCAGTTCTGCTTGTTGCGACGCAGGGTCAGAACCACTGCGGCACCACCGACGAGGAGGAGTCCCGCACCAGCCGCGAGGCCGGTCAGTTCAGCACCGGTGCGAGGCAGATCAGATCCGCCGTCACCATTGCCGTCGTCGTCACCATCGTTACCGCCGCCACCGTTTCCGTCTTCATCGGAAACGACCTCGAAGGAGCCGTTGAGGGCCTCTTCGTCAGCGGTGTCGTTGGCGCCGGTGACCTGGACGTCGTACTTACCGAGGTAAGCGGACGGGTCGGCGGCGCTGGTGCCGTAGATCGAGAAGCCGGCGACGCCGTCTTCGTTGGCAGTCTCGTCGAGGGTGATGCCTTCGACGTTGTCAGGACCCGAGGTGACCTTGAGGGTGACCTTCTCGCCCTCTTCGAAGCCTTCGGCCTTGATCTGCACGCCCTTGTCCTTCTTCACGAAGTCGCTGGCGGTGACCTCCTTCGGGTCAACGGTCAGCTTGCGCTCAGCAGGAGCGTCGTCGGAGGCTTCGACAGTCACCACGAAGCTGGTGGCCTCGGAGGTTTCTCCGTCGACGGTTGCAGTGGCGGTGTAGGCGTACTCGCCGGCTTCGGCAGGAGCCTCAGCCTTGAAGTTGCCTTCACCGTCAGCCTTGACAGTGACATTGCCCGCTGCCGGGACGTCAGCCTGTGCCTTTGCAGAGCCTGCCTGCGCATCGCCGGCGGCCTTCCAGGTCAGCTTCACGTCTGCATTGGGAGCAGCCTTGCCGGTGATGTTTCCACCCTCGTCGACGGTCTGGTCTCCGACCTTGGGAGCGTCGGGAACGGTCGGCTCCTCGCCGTCGTCAGATCCGTCAGCGTCGTCGTCCTTGCCGTCAGCAGCTGCAGCAGCGTTCGCATCCTTGCCATCGGCAGAGTCGTCAGCGTTCGCGTCGTCACCCTCGGCAGCGGCGTCAGCTTCTGCTCCCTTGGCGTCATCGGCGGCATCTGCGTTCGCGTCGTCACCTTCAGCAGCGGCGTCGGCATCAGCGTTGTCGCCTTCAGCGGCAGCATCTGCATCGGCTTCTGCTTCGTTGCCATCGGCAGAGTCATCAGCGTTCGCGTCGTCACCTTCAGCAGCGGCGTCGGCGTTCTGATCGTCGTCACCCGGAGGCTCCTCGTCCGGCTTCTCAAGCGAGAAGTCGACATCAGACTGCTCCAGCGAGTAGTCAAGGTCGGCTACCCAGCCGAACTGCTGAGTCGCATCGTAAGGTCCACCACCGGAAATGACTCCGACCGCCGTCTCACCCTGGAATACCGCACCACCTGAGTCGCCCGGCTGCGAAAACGGCTTCGACTGTGGTGAGAGCACACCAAAGCCGTGCACCCAGTAACCACCGATGTTGGAGAAATCGAATGCGTCGTTGTACTTGGTGAAGACTTCACCCTCGGTCAGCCCCGTGGTGCGCCCGGACTTACTCACAGTGCCGTCGGAATGCGCACCGACCTTGGTGATTTCGGTTGCAAGATCTGCACCCAAGTCGTTTGTGCTGGCGGAATCCCAGTTGGTCACGCCATTCTTGACAGCGTAGTTCGAATCGTCAACGTTAATCACAGCGAAGTCGATGTCCGAATCCTTCGGCTGTGGCCAAGCATCCGGATCGTTGCCGGTGAGGAGATCCCCGCTTCCGTAGCTGTGGAAGCCCCACTCGCCGATGACGCCGTTGCCCGATGGATCGAATCCTTCTCCATCATTGGCAGGAGCGGTCGAAGGCAACTCGGTTTCGTTGACGGTAGTGTCGCCGGAGATCACGCCGGTGTCTGGATTGTAATTCTTTGAGCAGTGTCCAGCGGTCAGAACCACGGGATCACCCGCCGAGTTCCATCCAGAGAAACCTGTCGAACAAGCGCCACTCCCCGCGGGAGAGTTTGCGAGGTACCCTGCACCACCTACGAGATCGTTCTCCGCGTAAGGATCAAGTTGCTTGATCCCTTCGACGAAGTTAACGTTCTCGTACTTCTTCTCAAGCTTTTCCATGTCGGCCGTCTTCTCGACCACACCGAGATTCAGCTTTCCATTTTTCTCGCCGTAGGCGTTCACGCCTTCGACGCCGGAAAGTACATTCTGAATTTGAGCGTCGCTCTGCACGTTGAGCTTCTGCGGCCCGGCGTCGGCCATGGCAGGGGCAGCAACAAACGCACTGCCGAGACCGAGCGCCGCTGCGGCGGTCAGTGCCAGCGAACTCTGCACGAGTTTCTTCTGCATATGTGTTCGTCTCTCTTATCGGGAGCTTGAAATATCACAACTTGATGACCTAAGTCACGATAAGGTTACGGCCTGCGGTCAGCGAGTACCAAGAAATGGGCTCGAAAACTGTGAACTAAATGAACGAAACAAAGGGCGTTGCTGAATGCCCTCGACCCGCAGTCCGCCCCCGGGAGCCGCCGACAATACAGAACGCCCCTGGTCCGAAGACCAGGGGCGCTCAGCTGTGCACTCAGCAGGTCACTGACGCGACCTTGTGAGCCGTATTCAGTTCTTCTTGTTTCGACGCAGGGTCAGGAACACCGCGGTTCCACCGACAACGAGGAGACCTGCACCAGCCGCGAGGCCGGTCAGCTCAGCACCGGTGCGAGGCAGATCCGATCCGCCATCACCGTTGCCATCGTCATCGCCGCCGTTGCCGCCGCCGTTTCCGTCTTCGTCCTCGACGACGTTGAACGATCCGGCCAGAGCCTTCTCATCGTCCGTGTCGTTGGCGCCGGTGACCTGGACGTCGTACTTGCCGAGGTAGACCGAGGGGTCGGAGTCGCTGGTTCCGTAGATGGAGAATGCAGCAACGCCTTCCTCATTGGCGGTCTCGTCGAGGGTGATGCCCTTGACGTTCTCAGGACCGGAAGCAACCTTGAGGGTGACCTTCTCGCCCTCTTCGAAGCCCTTGACCGAGACCGTCACGCCCTTGTCTTCCTTCACGAAGTCAGAGGCAGCGATCTCCTTGGGGTCAACGTTGATCTCGCGCTCTACAGGAGCAGGAGTCTCGGTCTCGTCTTCCTTCACCGTGACGGTGAAGTCGGTCGAATCGGATTCCTGCCCATCGACGACAGCGGTCGCCGAGTAGTCGTAGTCGCCTTCGGCTTCGGGGCCCTCGAGAGTGAAGTTGCCGTCCTTGTCGGCCTTCACCGTTTCAGAACCATCCTTGGCGGCCTGGGCCCCCTTGGCGGCGTGCCACTCGACCTTGACCTCGGCACCGGCTGCGGCCTTGCCCTTCACATCACCCTTGGGTTCGATCGTCTGATCCTTGGCTTCGGGAGCGTCCGGGGCCTCTGGGGTCTCATCGGCAGGGTCCTTGAGGCTGAAATCGACACCGGACTCCTCGAGCGAGTGATCGAGATCGGCAACCCAGCCGAACTGGCGATCGCTGCCGTCGTCCAGAGGTCCGCCACCGGAGATGACGCCGACTGCGGTGTCTCCCTGGAAGACTGCGCCACCGGAGTCGCCCGGCTGTGAGAAGGGCTTGCTTTCGGGAGAAGTCACGCCGAAGCCGTGGACCCAGTATCCGCCGACGTTCGCGTAGTCAAATTGATCGTTGTACTCGGTGAAGACATCCCCTTCAGTCAGTCCTGTAGTCCGGCCCGACTTCTGGATCTTTCCGTCTTTGTGTGCACCGACCTTGGTGATGTCAGTGGCCAACTTCGACGACAGGTCGTTCGAATCTGCGCTCGACCAATCGGTCACGCCATTCTTGACGTTGTACTTCGACTTGTCGACGTTGATTACGGCGAAGTCGATGTCGCTGGCCTTGGCAGTCGACGGGTCCTCACTTCCATCGAGCAGATCTCCGCTGCCGTAACTGTGGTAGCCCCAGTCACCGAGCACTCCATTGCCGGACTTCTTAAAGCCTTCTCCGCCGTTGGCGGGCGCGGACTTAGGCTCTTCGGTCTCACTGACGGTGGAATCACCAGTGATCTCACCGGACTCTTCGATGATCTTCGAGCAGTGACCAGCGGTCAGGATGACCGGGTTGCCGTCACCGTCCCAACCGGAGAATCCGGTCGAGCATGCTCCCGATCCCCCGTCGACTTCGGCGAGGTAACCGGCGCCGCCCACGACATCGTTCTCGGCGTAGCGCTTGAGTTCTTTGACGCCCTCGGTGACATTGATGTTCTTGTACTTCTTCTCGAGATCTTTGATCTCGGAAGTCTTCTTCTCGACGCCGAGGTTGAGCTTGCCGCCCTTGGCACCATATGCGTTGATGCCGTCGACGTCGGCAAGGGCCTTCTGGACCTGAGTTTCGCTCTGGACATCCAACTTCTGCGGACCGTTGTCGGCCATGGCTGGCGACGCAGTGAGCGCACCGCCGAGGCCGAGCGCCGCTGCGGCGCTCAATGCCAGCGAACTCTGAACGAGCTTCTTCTGCATACTCTTTGATTCCCTTGATCGGATTCTCTGTTGCGATCGTCTGACCCGGCGACCGGGCGCAGTCTTTCAACCTCTGAAAGATTACGGTTTGATCACGACGAGGTGCAAGAACAATGCATGTTGCTCGTGAACACAACTTACAGAAGTCGGATTCATCGGCTTCTCAGCGTTGTGTCCAGACGACGGCCAAGAGCCCCAGTTATGATCGGGACATGCCGAACCACACTCTGTTCAGAACCTCAGCCGTGTCCCGGGGCGGCGCCCGACTCGCCCTGGGCGTGGTGATCCTCGCCTGTGCTCTTCCACTCGCCGCCTGCGACACCGGGGTCGACCCCCGACAACCGAGCACTTCGTCCCCGAGCGAATCCGCTGCCAGCGAGAGCCCGACCTATGACGCCGGCGCCCTCGATCCCACCGGAAAATGGACCTCCCCCGAAGCTGGCGACCCATTCCTCGCGTTCGCCGAAGACGGCTCGCTCAAAGGCTCGGACGGGTGCAACGCGATCTCGACGACGTGGAAGGTCGAAGACGACACAGTGACCATCGAATCGTTCATGTCCACACAGAAGGCCTGCGCCGGAGTGGACACCTGGCTGAGCAAAGCAGCCAGCGCATCGATCGAAGGCAATGTCATGAAGGTCATGGACGGTCAAGGCAAAGTCATCGGCGGACTGGAGAAGGAAGACAAATGACACATTCGGTCATCGGAAAATGGGTTGCCGAGCAGAACGCACGCGCATTCCTCGAGTTCAAAGAAGACGGCTCGCTCTCCGGCAGCGACGGGGCCAACCGGATCGTCACCACTTGGACTGATGAAGAGAACGGCCCCACTGTGAAGCCCTCGGTCTCCACGCTCATGGCAGCGCCCAACATGGTGACCTGGGTGACGAAGGCGCGTCGAGTCGAACCCGACGGCAGAGAACTCAAGCTCTACGACTCAGAAGACAACAACCTCGGGGTGCTCATCAGAGACGAAGCTGCCGAAAGCCCCGACACCAGCGGCGGGCGACGATAGATGGCCGGAGGCCTCTTCGCACTCCTCGACGACGTCGCGGCTCTGGTCAAGCTCTCCGCAGCCAGCCTCGATGACGTCGCCGCGGGTGCCTCACGCGCAGGAGCGAAGACCGTCGGCGTCGTCGTCGACGATGCCGCAGTGACCCCGAAATTCGTCGAGGGCGTCAACCCCGCCCGCGAACTCCCGATCATCAAACGCATCGCCCTGGGCTCGCTGGTCAACAAGATCGTCATCATCCTGCCGATCATCCTTCTGCTCAGCCAGTTCGTGCCCTGGCTGCTGACGCCCCTGCTGATGGTCGGCGGCACCTACCTGTGCTTCGAAGGCGCGGAGAAGATCTTCGAGAAGTTCGGCTGGATCGAACACCACCAGGAACCGAAGAAGGAATCGAAGCACGGGAAGTCCGACGACGGAGACGCCGAGAAGAAGATCGTCCGCTCCGCCATCACCACCGACTTCGTGCTCAGCTGCGAGATCATGGTCATCGCCCTCAACGAGGTGACCAGTGAAGCGCTCCTGCCCCGGGCCATCATCCTCGTCATCGTCGCTCTGGCCATCACCATCGGCGTCTATGGAGTCGTCGCACTCATCGTGAAGATGGATGACATCGGCCTGCACATGGCACAGAGGGTCGCACCGGGACCCCAGAAGTTCGGCCGTTTCCTCGTCCAAGCTATGCCGAAGCTGCTGGCCGGCCTGTCCGTCGTCGGCACCTTCGCGATGCTCTGGGTCGGCGGCCACATCATCCTCGTCGGCACTGACGAGCTCGGCTGGCACGCGCTCTACGGCTTCGTCCACCACCTCGAGGAGCCACTGGCCGCGATTGCAGGCGTGGGAGGATTCCTCGCCTGGCTGGTCAACACCTTCTTCTCACTCATCCTCGGGGCCATCTGGGGAGCGATCGTCGCCGGCATTGCCATCGCCTTCACGAAGCTGTTCAAGGGCGGCAAGCACAGGACCGCAGAGGCCTGACCACAAGACCGGCGACTCTGGGCGACCGCGATCCTACTTTCCCAAGATCTCCTTCATCCCGCCCTGCTCATTCAGCCAGGTCAGACTGGCCGGACTCGCACCGTTGAGCGCCGAGTCGAACTCCGTGTCGACGAATTCCGCGTTTCCGTTCTTCACCGATGGCAGGGAGTCATATGCCGGATTCTCTTCGACTTGTTTCTTGCCCTGATCGTCCAAGGGCCAGATCAGCAGGTAGTCGGCATCGAGTTCGCTCATCTTCTCGAACGAAAGTTCGTAGCTGTTGACCTCGTCTTCGCTCTGATGCTTGCCCGGTTCGAGTCCGTAGAGTTCGAGCGGTTTCGCCTTGCCGAAGAAGATCGAACCCCGCTGCGGAGAGATCAGCTGATACGTCTTGCCCTGGACGCCGAGTTCTTTGCCTTCCTCGCCGAGTTCTGACTCTGTCGAACTGATGAGATCCTCGGCTTCGTCATCAAGACCAAGCGCCGAACCCACTGTCTTCACTGTGGAGTCCCAGTCGGGATTGGCTGCCTCCGAGTCCGGTGTCACCACCGGTGCGATCTCCGAGAGCTGTTCGTACACCTTCTTATCGGTGACGTTCCAGGGTGCTGCGAAGATGAGGTCGGGCTCGAGTGCAGCGATCTTCTCCACGTCGACGGTGAAGTCCTCTTCCCCGACGAGCGTGATATCGACCGTCTCGGCGTCGATATTCTGCTGCCAGGGATAGCGTCCGTCCTCACCGGCCATGGTCGAACCGGCCACAGCGCTCGGTGCCTTCCCAAGCGCCGCCGCCACGTCGGCTGCCGCAGATTGCAGAGCAACGATCCGTTCAGGGTTCGCCGGAACCTCGACCTCGCCCTGACCGGTTTTAACGGTGATGGGGGCTTCCGAGGACTCATCGGCGGCCGATTCCGCGCCAGAGCATCCGGCGAGCAGGAGGGCGGAGGCGGCAATGGCGGACACGGTGATCGAGATGCGCTTCATCTGCTATTCCTTTGTCAGTCGGGTGGTGATGGGAGCCCGGCCGTGTGAGGGTTCCTCGACAGGCTCAGAGCCTGGTGGACGCATCTCGTTCGGCGAAGGTCTTCTTCGGCTTGCCCGCCACGATCATCGGCGCCCCGGTGACCGGATCATCGATGACGGTGCATTCGATTCCGAAGACCTCATGCACGAGCTCCGAGGTGACGATCTGGGAAGGCGCACCCTGAGCGACGACGGCACCGTTCTTCATCGCGATGATCTCGTCGGCGTAGCGGCACGCCTGGTTGAGATCGTGGAGGACCGCGACGAGTGTGTGACCGTGTTCGTTGTTGAGCTGGGAGAACAAGTCGAGCAGCTCGATCTGGAAGGCCACGTCGAGGAAGGTCGTCGGTTCGTCGAGGAGCAGCAGCGGAGTCTCCTGCGCCAGCACCATGGCCACCCAGACGCGCTGACGCTGTCCGCCGGAGAGCTCATCGACGAGGCGGGAGGACAGGATCTCCGTGTTCGTCGCCCGCAGCGCTGCCAGCACCGCGGTCTCATCGGCATCGGTCCACTGCTTGAGGAACGACTGGTGCGGATGCCTGCCGCGAGAGACGAGTTCGCCGACGGTGATGCCCTCGGGAGCGATCGAGCTCTGCGGCAGCAGACCCAAGCGACGAGCGATCTGCTTCGTCTTCAATTTCGCGATGTTGCTGCCATCGAGCAGCACCGCGCCCTTGGCCGGGGGAAGCAGACGCGCCAGTGCACGCAGCAGAGTCGACTTGCCGCAGGCGTTGGGCCCGACGATGACGGTGAACTTCCTCTCCGGGATAGCGACATTGAGGTCGCTGACGATCTGCCGATTGTCGTAGGCGAGATCCAGATCCTGCGCGACCAACGGTGCCTGTGAGGGTTCGGTGATGATGCTCATTGTGCCTTCCGAGCTTCTTGGATGAGGAGCCAGATCAAGTAGATTCCGCCGATGCAGACGGTGACGACACCGACGGGAAGTTGGATGTCGCCCAAAGCATGCTGGGCGATGAGGTCGGCGGCCACCAGCAGAAGCGCGCCGACGGCGGCCGCGCTGAGCATGCTCGTGCCCTGTGCCTTGGCAATCCGACGTCCGATCTGCGGCGCTGCCAGCGCCACGAATGCGATCGGTCCTGCCGCCGCGGTGACCACAGCGACGAGGGCGACGGCGACGAGGATGAGCACGGCACGGACCGGTTCGTTGCGCGCACCGAGTGCCTTCGCGGTGTCGTCGCCGAGTTCGAGTGTTCCGAGATCCCGGGCGAAGAGACCGCAGCCGAGGCCGAGGAGGATGGTGCCGATCGCCGCTGGCAGGATCGTCGACCAACCCATTCCGTTGAGTGAGCCGGCACCCCAAGTGGCGGCGGCCATCGCAAGGTCGAGGTCCGCACGCATGATCAGCCACGTGTTGAAGGCATTGAGCATGGCGGTCAGGGCGATGCCGACGATGATGAGTCGGAAGCCCTGGACTCCGCCCTTCCAGGTCAGCACATAGACCAGGGCCGCGGTGAGGATGCCCCCGACGATCGCACCGAAGGCGGTGGAGACGAAGCTCGTCCCGAAAAAGATGATGGTGACGATGCCGCCGGTGTACGCGCCGGTGGAGAAGCCGATGATATCGGGGCTGCCCAGAGGGTTGCGGGTCAGCGACTGGAACACGGCACCGGAGACACCGAGCCCCGCCCCGAGCACGATGCCGGCAAGGACTCGCGGTGCCCGCCACTCCCCGACGACGGTATTGACGATGCGCTTCTCAGCCTGTCCGAACAGTCCATGGAAGACCTCGATCGGAGTCAGCGAGAACTTGCCGAGCAGCAGACCGGCGAAGCCGCAGGCCAACGCGAGGAGCATGACGATGCCCGCGGTGGCGACGACCCGGACATCGATGCGATGACCGAAGACGCGCACCATGGGGCGACCGAAATCGATCTTCTCCCCGGCCACAGAGCCCTTCCCGGGAACCAGCTCCGCGGACGGCGCGGAGGTATTCGTTGATTTCACAGGCCGCTTGCCTTCTTTCGACGGACGAGGGCGATGAGCACGGGCGCTCCCACGAACGCGGTGACGACTCCGACCTGCAGCTCACCCGGTTTCATCACGATGCGACCGAGGACGTCGGAGACGAGGAGGAGGATCGGCGAGAGGATGACCGAATAGCTCAGGATCCACCGTTGGTCGGGCCCGACGATCCACCGGGCGATGTGCGGGATCATCAGTCCGATGAACCCGATCGGGCCGGCCGCAGCGGTGGCTCCGCCGGCCAACAGGGTGACGGCGAGGATCGAGAACACCCTGGTGCGGTTGACCGAGGTGCCGAGGCTGGCAGCCAGATCGTCACCGAGGGCCACAGCGTTGAGTGAGTGGGAGAGGAACAGCGCGAGCACGATGCCGATGATGATGAACGGCGCAACCGCGGTGATCGTGTCGAACCCGCGTCCGGCGATCGCTCCCACATCCCAGGAGCGGAAGGCGTCGAAGGCCCGTTCGTTGGTGAGCAGGATGCCCTTCGTCAGACCGGCCAGCACGGCCGCGACGGCAACACCTGCCAAGGTCAGACGGATCGGATCGACGGAACGGTTCCGGCCGGAGGACCCGATGATGTACACGCCGGTGGTGGCCAGCAGCGCTCCCACGAAGGCGAACCAGATGTATCCGTTGATCGAGGTGACACCGAAGAAGCCGATGCCGATCGTGACGGCGAACGAGGCTCCGGCATTGACTCCGAGGAGTCCCGGATCGGCCAGCGGGTTGCGTGTCAGCGCCTGGATCAGTCCGCCGGCGAGACCGAGCCCCATGCCCACAAGGATCCCGAGCAGCGTTCTGGGCAGTCGCAACTCCAGGACGACGAGCTGATCATCGGAGCCGCTGGGGTTGAAGAACGCGTCGAGAACCTCTGAGAGCGGCATGTCTCTCGTACCGATGGCCAGCGAGGCCAAGACCACGAGGACGAGCACGATGATCGCGGCGACGAGGCCGATAGCCCGCTTCGCGCGCAGGCCCTTCGAGGTCTTCTGACCGATCTGGGCTGATGCGCTCGCCTGAGGTGTGGTGGCGAGACCGGTCATAGATGTGGTCCTTCAGCGTTGGCGAGTTAAGGGCAGGCTAACCACAATGTAGCTCAATCCATTCGCTCAGCCAAACGATTTCGGCCTCAGTTCGCTGTGATCTTTCCGATCCTCTCGGCCACCTGCCTCTGGATACGGGCGAGCATTCCGCTCATGCCCCGCAGACGCAGGGGGCTGACGATTTCCGTCATCGACAGCCGCAGAGGAAGGTCGGCGGGAATCGCCAGCACGGTCCCAGCTGTCTGGCCATCCAGTCCCTCGTGGAGGATACCGGCGAACCCGCGGGTCGTCGGTGCCTCAGGCGGAGCCGAGAAGTGCAGGTGCACGGTGGCCTCTTCCCCCACCTCGGCGTTGTCGACCTCGGTGACGAGGAAGATCGGCGACTGACATTCGGGGACGGCTTCGAGCAGCTCCGGGTGGTCGGCATAGCGCTCGGGCACATCGGGCAGCTCGGAGGAGAACTCAAGCAGCAGCTGCAGACGGTCCCCCGCATCGGTCTCAGCGAAGTCGGTGACGATCTCGGCCAGCGACGCGGGAAGATCGGTCGTTTCGGGTGCGATCGGGTCGGTCTCGGCAGTCATCAGCGGCCAGGAACCTCTCCGGCCTCGGAGCCGGTGGCGATGGGCACGCGCACAGCATTGCCCCATTCGGTCCAGGACCCGTCGTAGTTGCGCACATTGTCGTAGCCGAGGAGGTGCTGGAGGACGAACCACGTGTGGCTCGAGCGCTCCCCGATCCGGCAGTAGGCAATGACCTCGTCGGAGGTGCCCAGACCTGCCTGATCGGTGTAGATCTCACGCAGTTCATCCGCGGTTCTGAACGTACCGTCCTCGTTCGCGGCCTTCGCCCAGGGCACGGACTGGGCACCGGGGATGTGTCCGCCGCGCAGCGCTCCCTCTTCGGGATAGGCGGGCATATGGGTGCGTTCGCCGGAGTACTCCTCGGGGCTGCGGACATCGATGAGCGGCAGGTCGCCGAGGGTGTCGCGGACTTCGGGGAGGAAGGCACGGATGCGCGAGTCATCGCGGTCGATCACCGGGTATTCGCTGGGTTCGAGGGTTGGCTTCTCGGTGGTGAGTTCGCGGCCCTCTTCCTGCCACTTGGCGCGTCCGCCGTCCATCAGGCGGACGTCCTCGTGCCCGAACAGTGAGAAGACCCACAGGGCGTAGGCGGCCCACCAGTTGGATTTGTCACCGTAGAAGACGATCGTGTCCTCCCGGGAGATGCCTTTGGCCGAGAGCAGCTTCGCGAAGCCTTCGCCGTCGAGGTAGTCGCGGGTGACGGGATCGTTGAGTTCGGTGTGCCAGTCGACCTTGACGGCTCCGGGAATGTGCCCGGTTTCGTAGAGGAGGACGTCCTCGTCGCTTTCGACGATGACGAGCCCGGGCTGGCCGGCGTGTTCGGCGACCCATTCGGTGCTGGCCAATCGGGAGCCGTCGGCGTAGTCGGCGAACTTCGGTGTGGGATCGGCCGGAATGGTTGTGCTCACTCAATCCTCCTGAGGCGTCGTGACAATCGTCCTGCTGTGTGACTCAACAGCGTCTCCGACCAGCATATTCCGCAACGGAACGAGAAGACATTCCCGGCGTCATGTGGGTCTGCAGCGCCGTGTCGCGGGGTCGTCGCGCAGGCGGGGCGACTCGAAGTGGGCCCACGCAGGACTGCGCGCTCAGCCTCGGGCGAGGAAGGTCCGCAGTGCGGAGACGAAGGCCTGCGGCTTCTCCGAATGCACCCAGTGACCCGAGCCTTTGACCGTGAGCAGAGTCGTGCGCGGGAACAGGTCCCGCATGGCAGGCAGGTCATCGCGGGACACGTAATCCGACCGCTCCCCCGCCACCCACAGCACCGGATGGTCGAAGCTGCGGCCGTCCATGTCGGGGAAGTCGCCGATGGCGGGCAGGCTCCGGTAGAGGAGATCGAGGTTGGGCTGCCAGGCATATCCCGCCGAGGTGGGTCTGAGGTTCTGGAGCAGGAATCCCCTGATCGTGTCCTCGGGAATCGGGCCCTGCAGGGCGCGGTCCGCCTCGGACCGGTTCGTGATCTCGTCGAGATCGAGAGCTTTGAGGCTGGAGAGGAGATGCTCGAACACTCCGAGCGAGCCGCCGGCCTGCGGGGCGATGTCGACGACGACGAGGCGGTCGATGAGCTCGGGATGCCGCAGTGCCAGGACCATGGCGACCTTGCCGCCGAGGGAGTGCCCGACCAGGTGCACGGGCAGATCGTCGGGGGCGGTCACCTCGGCGATCTTCTCCGCCACGGAATCGGCGATGCCGATGTAGCTGAACTCCTCGGTCCATTCGGAGTCCCCGTGGTCGGGCAGATCGATGAGCAGGCTCGAATACTCGGGTTCGAGTGCCTTGACGATCGAGGTGAAGTTCTTACCGCGGCCGAAGAGCCCGTGGAGGAAGACGATGCGTGGGCCGGTGTCACCGACCAGTCTGCTGGCGATCTCAGTCACGATCACCAGCCTACCCGGACGCTCATTCCGCTCCCGTCACGGCCCGTTCCACGGTCTCCAGCGAGGCATCGAGGTATTCGGGCGGGACGACGGGGAATCCGCCGAAGGCCTCCCGGGTCTCCTCGGTGGTGCGCGACCAGTCGTAGGTCAGCGTCACCTCGGTGCCGGACTCGCCTTCATCGAGGTCATAGCGCCACCGCCATCCCCCAGGAACGACGGTGCCCGATTCGTCGGCCTGGCCGGGATCCCAGGCAATCGCCCGGTCGGGTTCGAAGGTGGTCACGGTGTTGTCGATCCGGTAGGCACCGCCGGCCGCTTCGTGGAACATGTCCATCGAGAAGATCTGTCCGGTCGCTGTGATCGATCCGGTGTCGATGGCGCCTCTCACCCAGTCGCCCGGTTCGGTGTCCGGGTGTCGGTTGGGATCGGCGAGAAGGGCGAAGATCGCCGAGGCGGGGGCGGCGATCACGCGAGTGCGGACGATGTGCTCATTGGGGTATTTCGCTGCTTCGGCCATGGTCACAGCCTATTCACCCCGCACCGGGATGGGAAGAGGCCGGCGCAGGTAGGGTGAGTTCATGCACTTCTCCGACTATGACACGCGACTTGCCGGATATGCGGTGATCGTCAACGAGGACAATGAGATCCTGCTCAGCTGGTTCAACGGCGGCAACGATCGCGCTCATGCGCTGTGGACGCTGCCCGGCGGCGGGATCGAATACGAGGAGAGCATCGAGGTCGGCACGATCAGGGAGATCAAGGAGGAGACCGGCTTCGATGCCGAGCTCGTTCGACCGCTGACGACCCACAGCTTCACCGAGAATCGTCGCAGCCCCACCTTCGGCAGGTCGACTCCGCGTCCGTTCAAAGGGGTGCGGGTCGTCTATCAGGCTCGGATCACAGGTGGCACGCTCGGCACCCTCGAAGTCGACGGGACGACCGATCGCGCCGAATGGGTGTCGATCGACTCGCTGGCAGACGAACGGCACGCCCGCATCATCGACATCGGTCTTGATGCATGGCGTGCCGCTGTGTGAGTCTGAGTCACCGGCAGGCGCCTGCCCATCGGGAGGTGGCCGGCCCGTCGGCAGGCCACCTGCCGGGGCGCTCTTACTTCACCTTGTCGGCGATGAGGTCCGGAAGCTTCTCCGCGGTGTAGCCGGCCGAGAGGATCGAGTTGAGCGAGAAGGCCTTGCGGATGTCGTCCTGGTCGTCGGTCAGCACCAGATCATGTCCGTCCTCGACGGCCGGGATCCGCTTGTACGCCGCGTCATCGGTGACCTCGGAATCCTCGATGTAGATCGGGAACACGAGTAGCAGATCGGCGTCGAGATCGCTCAGCTTCTCCTCAGAGATCGGCACCGAAAAGCCCTCGGCCTTCTGCGCGGCGATCGTCTCGGACTGTTTGAAGCCGAGCTGCTTCATCACCTGCACGCGTCCGGATTCTTCGACGTAGGCGCCCCACCCGTCGGCGGTCTTCGCCGCGACCGTGACCGACTTGCCGTCGAATTCGGGGTGCGCCTTGCGTGCCGCCTCGTACTTTCCGTCGAGATCGTCGAGGAGCTTCTGCCCATCGTCGGGCTTGCCCAGCGCCTGCGAGACGAGGTCGACCTGCTGATCCATGGTCGTCAGATAGTTGTCGCCGCCTTCGGGCACACCCACGGTCGGGGCGATCTCCGAGAGACGGTCGTAGCGCTCCTGCTCGCCCGAGCTGTTCGTATCGAGGATGAGGTCGGGCTCCAGGGCCGCAATCGCCTCATAGTCGGGTTCCAAGGTGGCGATGATCTCGGGGTCTTCGTCGTAGAGGTCCTCGGCCCAGGGACCGACGCCCTTGCCGCCGAACTCCACCCAGTCGGAGGCACCGACCGGCTGGACGCCGAGGGCCAGAGCGGTCTCAGCGTCACCCCAGCCGAGGGCGACGACCTTCTGCGGGTCGGCAGGAACCTCGACGCTGCCGAACTTGGTGTCGACGCTGGTGCCGGAGGCGGTGTCCTCGGTGCTGTCTCCCCCTCCGCCGCCGCAGGCGGAGAGCAGGAGTACGGAGGCGAAAATGGGAGCGAGAATTCTGCGCATGAGATCCTTCTTCAAGTGTTAGGCCAGCCTAGCTTAACGCATTGTGAGAACTCGCCGCGAACCCGCTCCACGGCCTGCGGCCACTCCTCCGCGAATCTCTGGATCGGCTCTCAGGCCGGTTTGATCTCGATTCCCGCGACGTCCATCTCCTCGAGTCTGACCGTGCGCGACGCTCGGCCGGTGACCAGACGGTGTATGCCCCACAGCAGCAGGAACGCCGGCAGACCGATGTAGGCCGACGCCACCTCGAGGACGTGACCGTCGACGACCGCCTGGACGTTCTGTCCGATGATGACGACGACGAGCATGACGAGGGCGATGATCGGCCCGATCGGGAACAGCGGGGCCCGGTAGGGCAGATCGGCGAGGTTCTTCCCCTGCCGGACGTAGGCACGGCGGAAGCGGAAGTGGCTCAAGGCGACTCCGACCCAGACGATGAATCCGGACAGGCCCGAGACATTGATCAGCCAGGTGTAGGCACCCCCGTCTCCCATCACCTCGGTGAGGAAGCCGAACAGACCGATCGCTGCGGTGGCCAACAGCGCCATGACGGGAACTCCACGTTCGTTGAGGCGGGCGAACAGCCTCGGCGCGGTTCCCTCCTTGGCCATGGCGTAGAGCATGCGGGTCGAAGCGTAGAGGCCGGAGTTGCCGGCCGAGAGGATGGCGGTGAGGATGACGGCATTCATCACCGAGGCGGCCACGGCGATCCCGGCGCGTTCGAACACGAGAGTGAACGGCGAGGCCGTGATGTCCTCATTGTTCGCCGCCGTCAGCAGCGACGGATCGGTGTAGGGCAGGAGGAAGCCGATGATGGCGATCGCGCCGATGTAGAAGAGCATGATGCGCCAGAACACGGTGCGGATGGCGCGGGGCATGTCCCGACGCGGATTCTCCGACTCACCGGCGGTGACGCCGACGAGTTCCGTACCTTGGAAGGAGAAGCCGGCGATCATGAACACGCTGATGATCGAGACCCAACCACCGACGAACGGGGCTTCACCTCGGGTCCAGTTGCTCACCCCGGGTGAGTCTCCGCCGATGATGCCGACGATCATGAGCACACCGAGAACGAGGAAGACCAGCACCGCGGCGACCTTGATCGCGGCGAACCAGAACTCGCCTTCCCCGAAAGCCTTGGCCGAGAGGAAGTTCAGTCCACCGAGCAGCGCGAGGAAGATCGCGGCCCACACCCAGGCGGGCACATCGGGCAGCCAGAAGGACATGATGACGCCGGCGGCGACGAGCTCGGCGGCCAGGGTGATGGCCCAGTTGAACCAGTAGTTCCAGCCCATGGCGAAGCCGAAGGAGGGGCTGACGTATTTGGTTCCGTAGGTGTGGAACGAACCGGCCACGGGCAGGTGGGTCGACATCTCCCCGAGGGACTGCATGACGAAGAGGACCATGATCCCGATCGCCGCGTAGGCCAGCAGCGCACCTCCGGGGCCGGCCTGGGAGATCGTCCCGCCGGAGCCGAGGAAGAGTCCGGTGCCGATCGCTCCGCCGATGGCGATCATCTGCAGGTGCCGGGACTTCAGCCCCCGCCTGAGTTGGCGGGTCTCCCCCGCCGAGGTGGCTGTTGCGTTCATCGTGTCCCTTGCCTGTCGGAGAACTGGTGTCCCAACCGGGACCCGGCCATTCTTACCACATTCAGGTGTCCTTGGCTGGGGTGCGCGGCCTCAGGACTGGTCGAGGAAGGCCAGCACCGCTGCCACTCGACGGCTCGTCGTCTCTCCCGCATGGAGTCCGAGCTTGTCGAAGATCGCACTGATCGCCTTCTCGACGGAGCTGATCGAGACGTAGAGCCGCTCGGCGATGCCGCGGTTCGACAGGCCTTCGGCCATGGCCTCGAGGACTTCGTTCTCCCGGGGTGTGAGCGCGGACAGGGAATTCTGCTTCTCCGAGGTGTTGAGCAGCTGGCGGACGACATCGGGATCGATGACGGTGCCGCCCGCCGCGATCCGCTGAACCGATTCGAGGAACCGGTCGATATCGGTCACCCGGTTCTTCAGCAGGTACCCGACTCCCACGGTTTCGGTGCCCAGCAGCTCGGTGGCGTATTCGCGCAGCACGTACTGGCTGAGCACGAGCACCCCGATGTCCGGGTAGGTGCGTTTGATCGTCAGTGCCGCTTCGAGCCCCTCCGTGGTGTGGGTCGGCGGCATCCTGACATCGACGATGGCGAGGTTCGGGCGCAGTGCGGCCACGGCTTCGAGCAGCTGCTCTCCGTCATCGACCGAGGCGACGACGGAGATGCCCTCGTCTTCGAGGAGGCTGCGCACTCCTTCACGCAGCAGCACAGCATCGTCGGCGAGGACGACCCGCATCGCCTCGGCGGTCTCCGAGGCGTGCGGGGTTGCAATGGTCTCAGGCATAGGGGATCTCCGCTCTCACAGTGGTTCCGGTCTTCTCGTCGCTGTCGATTCTCAGTCTGCCGTCGAGGGCTCCCACCCGGCGGGAGAGTCCCTGCAGCCCGCTTCCGTGCGGGTCCGCTCCCCCACGGCCGTCATCGACCACCTCGGCGATGAGGGCCTGCTCCCCGGCGGTGACGCTGATCGTGATGGATGCGGCCTCGGCGTGCTTGACGACGTTCGTCACGGCCTCCCGGACGACGAAGTAGGCGGCGGACTCGATGGCCTGGGGCACCCGTCGGTCGGGGACCGCAAGGATCGTCACCGGGATCGGGCAGTGATCGGCCACCCGGTTGAGCACGGTGCCCAGACCGTGTTCGTCCAGTGCCGTCGGGTAGACCCTCCAGGCGACCTCCCGCATCTCATCGATGAGGTCCTGGGACTGGACCAGCGCATCGTCGAGGAGGTGGGCGACCTTGGCAGGATCCTGCGCACGCTGTGCCCGGGCGATGAGCACCGACAGGGACACGACGTTCTGCTGCACCCCGTCGTGGAGGTCGCGTTCGATCCGGCGCCGCTCCTCGTCGATGGCCACGACCACGCCCTGTCGGGTCTTGAGCAGTTCGGTGATGCGGGTGTGACGAGCATGCGGCCGGGTCACCTCGGTGACCATTCCGTCGACCTTCCCGTGCAGCCAGCTCGCCGCCTCGGCGAGCGCGATCACACCCAGCAGGTTCGCCGCCCCGTAGTGGACGCCGACGAACAGCGTCGGCTGGGTGATCGTCCAGGCGTCGAATCCGATGGTGATGCTGCCGCCGATGAAGAGCCCCTGGATCAGCGAGCCGAGGGTGACGAAGAGGAAGCCGCTGGCCAGGTTGAGGACCGGGATGAGGATGAGGATGGCGATGAGGCCGTTGAGGAAGAAGAACACGCGTCGTTGCAGATCTGGGCCCAGGCTGATCCCGAAGCCGCGGAACTGACGCGCGCGCTCCCAGCCGCTGACTCTGTTCGCCCACCGGGAGTTCGGCGGCAGGCAGGAGACGAGGATGAGGGGCAGGAACAGCAGTCCGCCCCAGAGCACGCCCCACACTGCTGCCGCCCAACGGGTCGCGAACATGCGGGACTCGCGGGGAATCCGAGCGGTCAGCGACGTCGGCCAGGGCATGGGTCGATCGTAACAACGCGGGTCTGCCAGCGCCCATGGGTTCGACCGCAGTCCGAACTTCCGGTTTCCCGCATACCGACCTCGGCATGCCTGCGCTCGCACCCCCGGGTAGGCCTCAGGCCATCCACGGGTCCGCCGCAGGCGACCCTGCGCTGTGCCTCGTATCCGCCGTCTCCGCAGGTCATTAGCGTAGATGAGCATGGACCTCGCCCTGCAGTTGCTCACCGATACCGTGTCCTCCCCGTGGGTGTACCTGCTCATCCTCGTCTGTGCCGGACTCGATTCGCTGCTGCCCGTGGTCCCGTCCGAGACAGTGCTCATCACGGCGGCCGCCTATGCCTCCACCGGGCAGCCGCATCCTCTCGGTCTGTTCACCGCGGCCGTCGTCGGTGCGGTAGCCGGGGACTTCACCGCCCACCTCGTCGGTCGCAGCGGCGGCGGGGTGGTCCAACGGTGGCGCCGCCATCCGCGCCTGGGCCGGGTCCTCTCCCGTTCCGAGGGGATCTTCTCCCGCCGAGGCGGTGCCGCGCTCATCGCGGGCCGATTCGTGCCCGGCGGGCGCACGGCGGCGACGATCGCCTCCGGGGTGCTCGCGTTTCCGATGGGACGGTTCCTGATCTTCGATTCCCTCGGTGCGCTCGCCTGGGCAAGCTATTCCACATCCATCGGCCTGCTGGGCGGGCTGGTCTTCGAGGATCGCCCCCTGCTCGGTGTGGCGCTGGGAGTCGGGATCGCCCTCGTGGTGACCGCCATCGCCGAGGTGGTCCGGCGGATCGCCGAGCACCGATCCTCCCTGCGCGGCACCGGTCGGACACACCGAGAACCGACCCGCTCGACGACAGTTCAGGCCGACATGGCACGATAGACGGAGATGTCTGAATCACTCGTCTGGTACGTCAGCTACGGATCGAACATGGCCCGGAACAGGCTCGCCTGCTATCTCGAGGGCGGTCGCCCGGAGGGAGCGTTCGTCACCTATCCCGGGGCGCGGGACCACAGTCCGCCGCGGGCGGAGACCGGCATCGAACTGCCCGGCTCGATCTACTTCGCCGGGAACTCAAGTGTCTGGGGCGGCGGCATGGCATTCTATGACCACGCCGTGCCCGGTCCGACGCCGGCCAAGGCCTATCTCATCACCGCCGAACAGTTCGCGGATGTCGCCGAACAGGAGATGCACCGCGCCCCGTCTGCGGAGAACTCCGTGGAGCGGCTCGCCTTCGAACTGCCCTCCGGTGCCTCTCATGCCGTCGGACCGGGACGCTATGAGACGCTGCTCGTCCTCGGCCGCCGGGACGAGGTGCCGCTGATCACGTTCACAGCCCCGCACGGCGCCGCGGACGTCGAACACACTGTCCCGACGGAGGCCTATCTGGCGATGCTGCGCCGCGGTCAGGACGAGATCACCGCACTCGGAGGGTCTCACCCGCTCGCAGCTGCACAAGTGTGAGGTCGAGCAGGGGCGTGGCCACACCGAGTTCACTCGCCGCTCGGGCCAGATCCCCGAGGATGTGCTCCGTCTCGCTCGGCAGACCCGCTGTGACATCCCGGTAGAGCGATGAGGTGAAGTCCGATCCTGCAGCGGTGAGCATCGACAGTGTCATCTCCCGCGAGCTCTTCGACACCGGATGACCGGCGGCCGCGGCGATGGCCTCGAGTTCGTCGACGATGGCGACCACATGGTCCCGGCCGCCTGCTTCCATGATCGCTCCCACCGGGGCTCGGAACAGGCAGGTGACGACACCGGCGGCGGCGATGAAGACCCATTTCTCCCACAGTCCGTCGACGATGGTGCCGATGATCTGCAGCTTGAAGCCGGGGACGTCGAGTGTCTTACTGATGTCGGCCGGAACCTCGGCTCCGTCGAGATCGCCGATGGTCATCACCGCCAGATCCGTCATCTGGACGATCGCATCGTCTTTGATGGTGCCGACGATCTTGACGAGTCCGCCGAGGACCTGCCCGGGGAACTCCTGCGTCAGCCGGTCGATCTGTGCCATGCCGTTGAGGAAGGGAATGATCTGGGTCCCGGGGCCTACCGCCGGGCGGATGTCGTCGATGATCGATTCGAGACCGTTGGCCTTGACGGCGACGATCACCAGGTCGAATGCGGTGTCGCCACGTTCGGGCCCGGCCGCCTCGGCGAGTTCGGCGGCAGTGAGCACGGCAACGTCGTTCGTCTGATCCTCCCCCGGGGCGATGAAGCGCAGGCCGTGCGCCCGCAGCTTCTCCGCCCGTGCCGGACGCACGAGGAAGGTGACGTCACGTCCGGCTTCGAGCAGCCGGGTTCCGAACGCGCCGCCGGTGGCCCCGGCACCGGCGATGAGGATCTTCATGTCCTGTGCTCCCATCTCAGCGAACCTCGCTGCTGTCATCAGAATTCGTCGTCACTGCGGTCCTCAGCGCGCGTGCTGCCGAGCGGGGATCAGCTGCCTCCGTGACCGCACGGACGACAACGATGCGACCGGCTCCTGCCGCGGTCACCTCGGCGAGACGCTCGCCACCGGAGATCCCGCCAATCGCGAACCAGGGTTTGCTCAGCTCCGAACCGAGGCCACGCAGCGGCTCGAGCCCGATGGCTGCGCGGCCGGGTTTGGTGGGGGTCTCCCACACGGGCCCCAGACACAGGTAGTCCATGTCGGGGTCCGCCTCGGCGGCCTTCGCCTGCTCGAGGGAATGAGTCGATCGCCCCAGGATCACATCGGGTCCCAGCACGTCCCGTGCCTGCGTACTTGTGAGATCTCCCTGTCCGACGTGGAAGACGTCGGCGCCGACGAGGAGTGCCACGTCTGCACGGTCGTTGACGGAGAACAGCTTTCCGTGCCGGTGCGCTGCTTCTCTGAGCACCTTCAGCGCGTCGATCTCCGCACGGGCTTCGAGGCCCTTGTCCCGAAGCTGGATGATATCGGCTCCTCCGGCATAGGCGGCGTCGAGGAATTCGGCCAAGTCGCCTCGTCGGCTGCGGGCATCGGTGCAGACGTAGAGCCTCGCCTCCTCGAGCCGGTCTTCGCGGAAGCCTCTGGTCCTGGTCTCGGACGGACTCGGAGCGTCTCGGACTGCGGTGCGCATTGTCTTATCGGGGGCCATGATCCTAGAGTAGAGGAGTTCGCGGGAGCCTCATAAAGAGGCTGAGAGGGCTTCGTGCCGACCGTCAGACCTGATGCGGATCATGCCGCCGGAGGGAGAAGCCCATGCACGTCATTGTGGTCGGGGCCGGGATCATCGGCCTGTCGACGGCCTGGTTCCTGCGCCGTTCCGGCGCCGCCGTCACCATCGTCGATCCTGCCCCCGCCTCGGGTGCCACGCATGCCGCCGCGGGGATGCTCGCCCCCGCCGCCGAGGTGGCCTGGGGTCAGTCTCCCCTGTATCCGCTCATGCGCGCCTCCGCCGAGCTCTACCCGGAGTTCGCCGCAGCGGTGGCGAACGCGACCGGTCACGATCTGGGGCATTCGTACGCCGAGACCCTCGTCTGCGCCGGAGACCGGGCGGATCTCGCTTCGCTGCGCGAACTCACCGACCTACAGCAGGCGAACGGCTTCGAGACCACGCTGCTCAGCGGCTCGACGGCCCGCGAACTCGAACCCTCGCTGGGGCCGGGCGTGTGCGGGGCGGTGAGGATCCCAGGCGACCATGCCATCGATCCCCGCCGGCTCTCTGCGGCACTGCTCTCGACCGTCTCCGCTCACCTCGTCACCCAACGAGTGACCGGTCTGGTCCGGTCGGGGCAGCGCACCTGTGGAGTCGACCTCGATGACGGACGCAGGCTCGAGGCCGACCAGGTCGTCATCGCCGCCGGGGCTGGCTGCAATGAGATCACCGGGGCGCTGAGTCTGCCGCTGCGTGAGGTGTGGGGCGAGGTCATCCGTCTGCGCTTACCGGAGAGTTCGCCGCCCCTGCTCACCCGCACCGTCCGCGGTCTGGTCAATGCTCGTCCCATCTATGTCGTGCCGCGACCCGACGGGGAGCTTGTGCTCGGAGCCACCTCCCGGGAGGACGGACGCGGCGGGCTCAGCGCCGGCGGAGTCCACCGACTGCTCCAGGACGGCGAACGACTCGTCCCCGGCATCCTCGACGCCGAGATCACCGACATCACCACCCGAGCCCGACCCGGCTCACCCGACGATGTGCCGATCATCGGCCGCATCGACCCGGGATGCGTGATCTCGACCGGCTATTTCCGCCACGGCATCCTGCTCGCCCCCTTCGGCGGCAGACTCACCGCCGAACTCGTTTACGAACTCGCCTCCGACAGCGGAGTCACCTGCAACGAGGACTCTGGCTGGCTGCCGGACGGGGCGCTCGATGCGGTGTCGCCGGAGCGGTTCACCACCCCGGCGCATATCCGTCCCCCGGACACCGACCTCAACTTCACTGCCCCATACGCGACCACGGCAAGGAGCCGCTCATGACAACGACCATCACACTCAACGGCGAGGAACACGAACTCGCCGGCCCCACCTCGGCGCTCGAGCTCGTCGCCGGCATCGTCGGCAAGCAACTCTCCTCCGACGGCACCCCGAGCGACGGCACACGTCTGGGCATCGCCGTGGCCGTCGACGGAGAGGTCCTCCGGCGCGGCCGATGGGCCGAGTTCGCTCTGGACGAAGGCCACACCGTTGACGTCGTCACCGCTGTGCAGGGAGGCTGAGATGAGCTGGACCATCGATGGAGCGGCCATGAACTCCCGGCTCGTGATGGGCACGGGCGGAGCCGGTTCCCTGAGCATCCTCGCCGAGGCGCTGCAGGCCTCGGGCACCGAGCTGACGACCGTGGCGATGCGGCGCTTCGATGCCGAATCCCGCGATTCGGTGTTCGCACTCCTGCAGGACCTGGGCATCCGCGTCCTGCCGAACACCGCCGGCTGCTATACGGCCAGGGACGCGATACTGACCGCCCAGCTGGCTCGGGAGGCACTCGAGACGAACTGGGTGAAGCTCGAGGTCATCGCCGATGAGGACACACTGCTGCCCGACCCGATCGAACTCTTCCGCGCCGCCGAGGAACTCGTCCTCGACGGGTTCACCGTCTTCGCCTACACGAACGACGATCCGGCCCTGGCCAAACGGCTCGAAGACGCCGGTGTGGCCGCGGTCATGCCCGCCGGGGCCCCGATCGGCAGCGGTCTGGGCATCCTCAACCCGCACAACATCGAAACCATCGTCGCCAGGGCGCAGGTGCCGATCATCCTCGATGCCGGTGTCGGCACCGCCTCCGATGCCGCTCTGGCGATGGAGCTCGGGTGCACCGCGGTACTCCTGGCCTCAGCGGTCACCCGCGCCCACGATGCGAACTCCATGGCCCGGGCGATGGCTCTGGCCGTCGAAGCCGGACATATCGCCGCCGGTGCCGGTCGGATACCGAAACGGCCCTTGGCGCTCGCGTCCTCGAGCTTCGCCGGAATGGTGGAGTCGCTGTGAACACGGCGATCAATCCCGGGCCGTTGGTGGAACCCGGGGAAGAGCTCTCCCGGGACGAACTCGCTCGCTATGCCCGCCACCTGAGCCTGCCGGGCATCGGTCTCGAGGGACAGCGGCGGCTGCGGGCCGCCTCGGTGCTCGTCATCGGGGCGGGCGGACTCGGCGCACCCGTGCTCCAGTACCTGGCAGCGGCGGGAGTCGGTGCGCTCACGGTCATCGATGACGATGTCGTCGAAACCTCGAACCTGCAGCGACAGATCCTCCATCGCGATGCCGACGTCTCCCGGGCGAAGGTCGATTCGGCGCGGGATGCGCTCCTCCGGCTCGACCCGAACGCACGGGTGCGGGCGATCACGGACCGGTTGAGCCCGGACAATGCGCTCGAGCTCTTCGCCTCCCATGATCTCGTCATCGACGGGGCCGACAACTTCGCAACTCGGTATCTGTCCAATGATGCCGCCGAGCTCACGGGCACGCCTTTGGTGTGGGGAACGATCTTCCGCTACTCCGGTCAGGTGAGCACCTTCGTCCCCGACCATGGGCCGATGCTGCGCGACCTGTTCCCCGACATTCCCGAGGCCGATTCGGTGCCGAACTGCGCCGAAGGCGGAGTCTTCGGGGTGCTGTGCGGGACCGTCGGTTCGGCGATGGCGACCGAGGCGATCAAGCTCATCTGCGGCATCGGCGCACCGTACATCGGTCGGCTGCTGCGCTACGACGCACTCAGCGGTGAGTCGTCGACGCTGCGTTTCTCCCCCGATCCGGATCGTCCCCCTGTCACCGACCTCGCCGAGGTGACCGTGGCCTGCGCTGCCAGGGACCGCACCGCCGACGACGGGGCAGATCTGGGTCGGTCGGTATCGAGCACGGAGATCGGTGTGGTTGAGTTCCTCGCCGGCGAGGGTGAGCGGCTGCTCATCGATGTGCGGGAGGACTGGGAACGTGAGCTGTCCTCGATTCCCGGCTCGGTGCATGTTCCGCTCGGCGCTGTGCGGTCCCGCGGCTGGGATGCGGTGGCACCGCTTGTCGATACCGGGGCCGAGAGAGAGGTCGTCGGCACGGACACGGTCCGCGAGATCATCGTGCACTGCAAGTCCGGGGTCCGCTCCGCCGAGGCGGTCGACATCCTCACAGCGGGTGCTCCCGCCCGGGTGCGGATCCGATCGCTGTCGGGCGGCATCGACGCCTGGTCAGCGAGCAACGGTACCGGTGCGCCTCAGGGACGCTGAGGTTCTTGGGCCAGGTGGGCGGCCAGTCCGCGTTCGCCCGCCCGCATCACCGAATCGTGGAGGCGGGCGGCGAGGGGACGGAGCAGCCTGATCGATCTGCGCGTCGTCGTCACGCACCACGTGGATTCGATGGTCGTGATCGGTCCGTTCCTGCTCAGCGACCATTCGCCGACACCTCGGAGGTCTCCGGTTGCCGTGAAGGCGGCGAATCGTTCGGCCCTGATATCGCGCAGCTCGATATCGAAATCGAGGCTGAGTCCGATCGGACTGGTGACCAGCAGGTGTGCGCGACTGCCCGGAGCCACGGTGTCATCGGCGGGTTCGGCCACCGGCAGGCCCGGCCACCACTGTGGCCAGGCTTCGACGCGGGTCAGCACCTGCCACACTGCGGCCGGCGAAGCATTGACCCGCCACAGATTGTCGAAGTGGAACGGGGCTGACTCCCCCGGTGCCGTGCTCACATGTCGGTGGTCCATGCCTCGACGGTAGTGTGGAAGCCGTGAATGACGAAACACCCAGCTCGCGCCGCCGGCCTTCTCCTCTGCAGGGCCGGAAGCCGACGAAGGACGATCTCGCGGACTTCGCCACCGACGATCCCGACGCCATCGACGATGTGCTCCCGGCCGAACCCGGTTCGCTGCGGATGCTCATCGTCGGCATCAACCCGGGACTGTGGACGGCCGCAGTCAACGCGCCCTTCGCTCGCCCCGGAAACAGATTCTGGCCGTCCCTGCACCAGGCCGGCCTGACCGACACTCTCGTCGACGCATCCCGCGGACTCTCAGCCGCGGACGAACAGCAGCTGCTCGGCCGCGGGATCGGGATCACGAACCTCGTCGGTCGCGCCACTGCCCGCGCCGACGAACTCGACGATCAGGAGCTCCGCGACGGGGCGGCCCGTCTGGTCGACCGCCTCGGCGAGATTCGACCCCACAGCGTGGCTATCGCCGGGATCACCTCGTTCCGGATCGGGTTCTCCCAGCGGAAGGCGCAGCTCGGCGAGCAGGACACCAGCCTCATCGAGGGATGGCCCGAGGACATCGGACTCCACGTCGTCCCGCAGCCCAGCGGACTCAACGCCCACTATCAGATAC
Organism: Brevibacterium sp. CCUG 69071; assembly: GCF_021023135.1. Lineage (GTDB taxonomy): Bacteria > Actinomycetota > Actinomycetes > Actinomycetales > Brevibacteriaceae > Brevibacterium. The sequence goes on along the minus strand of NZ_PGFV01000001.1, from coordinate 316,567 downwards.
CCGACCTCGCCCGAATCTGGCGTGAGGTCTGGGAGGGCATCGGCGACTGAGGCCCCTGTCAGGTCCAACGGCCGTCTCAGAGGGTGTGGGACCCGGGCATGAAGTGTTCGCGACAGCGGGCGGCATAGGATTCGAGTCCGCCGATATGGCTGGCGTCGATGTCAGTGGCCGCGGGTTCGGCAGGTGTCGGCTCGGCCGAAGCGGGTTCGGCAGATGTCGTCTCCGTCTCGGCATCGGTGCGGTCGAGTCGTTGGTGGAAGACGGCATCGCGGCCGCAGACGGTGCAGATCGCTGTGAGCTTGAGGACGGCCTCGGCGATGAGTTCTTCGACCAGGGGAACCAGTCCCTCGCCGAAGAACTGCGCCTCGTCGATGGCAATGAGGTCGTAGGCCTCCGACCGGGCCGTTCGAGCGAGACTGCCGACGTCGCCGATGGGAATCGCCGGGATGTTGACTCCGTTGTGCGAAGTGACCGCGGTGAGTTCGGCGCGTGTGTCGAGGGCATGGGAGACGACGAGAACATTGATGCCGGCGATCGTCGCCCGGCGCACCCGCCGCATGAGCTCCTCGGACTTGCCGGAGAACATCGGTCCGGCGATGACTTCGAGCCGGCCCGCGGGCCGGGGTGGGGCGGCTGGGTTCGTGGCCATGGGCTCAGCCTACGCCGGGGATCGTGAGATCAGTCGTCGTCGACGGTGACCTTCTTGCTGTCGACGTCGACGGTGACTTCGGTGTCCTCACCGTTGTCGTCGAAGTCGAACTGGTATTCCGCCCGACCGTCATCGTGTTCGAGCTTCCAACTGGTGAGTCGGCCGCCGCTTTTGTCTGCAGCGAGGTTGAGGGCGTCGTCGAAGCTCAGTGGATCCGTGAGGTCGATGGGCCCTTCCTTGTCATCGGTGGAGTCCTTCTCGGTGTCGACGACCTCGCCCGTTTCCGCGTCGATGGAGATGTCGTGGTCGGTCGAGTCCTTGAGGATCTTCACCTCGTACTGCCAGGCGGCATCGCGTCGGTCGTAGTCGAGTTCGATGGCGTGGACAGTGCCGTTCCCGGCTTCCTTCTGCGCCGCGGAGATCGCATCCTCGGGAGACACCGACGGAGATTCGCTGCTGAGATCCGCATCCGGGGCCAGTCCTCCGGAGCCCTCCGCAGGTGCGCTCGATTGCTCGCCGGCATCGTCGTGGACGTCGTCGCCAGTGTCGTCGCCTGTGTCATCGTCGGAGGATTCTCCTGCCGGTGCTGTGGTCTCGGCTGCCTGCGACTGCTCGCCGCCGCCTTGGTTCTGCTCATCGTCTGTGCCGGAGCAGCCGGCCAGGGCGAATGCCACGGCCAGTGCGCCGGCGGCTGCAGTCGTTGCCGTACTCTTCGTCTTCATGGTGTCAACGGTAGCAACGCGCGGGCTGACGACCTACCTGCCTAAGAGGATTCTCATGCAGATGAGGACCTCATTCAGTCGAGGCAGAATTCGTTTCCCTCCGGGTCGGCCATGACGATAAAGCCGGCTTCCATCGGCGGTGCTGGATCGACGCGGTTGAGTCGTGCCGCACCGTGAGTCTGGAGTCGGCGGCATACGACCTCGAGCGCCTCCATCCGTTCCTGGCCCTCCAGCCCGGGGGCGGTTCGCACATCGAGATGGACTCGGTTCTTCACGGTCTTGCCCTCCGGCACGATCTGAAAGAACAGGCGCGGACCGTGACCCTCAGGGTCCTCGATCGCAGCCCGCATGTCCTCAGGCTTCAGTTCGATGCCGAGTCCGGAGATGAAGCGGTTCCAGGTTTCGAACGGGTCGGCTCCGTCCTCGAGCGGGACGCCGGGCGGTCCGGGGATGACATAGCCGAGCGCTTCGGCCCAGAACCTGGCCTGGCCGATCGGATCGTGACAATCGAAGGTGATCTGGACTGCGCGGCTCATCGTCTCTCCCTCATTGCCCGGTTCTGCCGTCGAGGCATTCGCGCAGCAGGTCGGCGTGGCCGCAATGCCTGGCGTATTCCTCGATGCGGTGGATCTGGAGTTCTCTCACCGCGATCTGGGAGTCGCCGAGGCGGGTCCCCAGATCTTCGTATCTGGCGACCTCCGCATCGGTGCGGGCCTGCTCCCGTTCGAGATCGGCGATCACGGCCGCCACCGTCTGGGCATCGGCGGTCTCCATATCGAAGGCCGCGTCCAAGCCGCCGTAGAGTGACGGTCGGGGTGCGTCGTCGGTGATCCAGTTGCACCAATCGAGTTCGACCTCGGCCATATGTCGGAGTAGGCCCAACAACGACATGGTCGATGGTGGGACCGAACGCTCGGCCAGCTGATCGGGCTCGAGGCCTTCGCATTTCATCCGCAGAGTGATGCGGTAGTCGTGGATGTAGTCGAGTTGGGTTTCCGCTTCTCCGTCGGGACTCGTCCCGTCGGTATTGCGCGGGTCCTCGGCAGGGTCGACCCACATGTCAGGGTAGACGGTGGCTTTCGTCCAGCGATTCGGGATGTCGGACATGAAGCATATTCTCCGCCAGCTCGGTCCCGATCACCAGAGCTCAGGTCGATCTGTTCTTCGCCGACAGGTCTTCGAGGAAGTCAGCGATCTCCGATCTCGTCCGCAGCCGACGACGCTGAGCATGCGAAAATACCGGGTCGACCATGATCGCACCGAACTTGGTGCGGGCCTGCCCGGAAGAGTGCCACGCCCACCAGATGATCGATTCTTCTCGCTTCCAGATCTTGAACCCGTCCCAGGTCTCGCGATTGCCGTTCCACAGCGCCTGCCGCGTCCCGGCCCGGCGGATCGTGCGCGCGATGACCTGCCGCATGATCGTCGCGCGTCCGGGATCGACCCAGACGATGGCGTCGGCGCGTTCGAGGATCCGAGTGCCCAGTTTGCTCTGATAGTTTCCGTCGACCACCCAGGAGTCTCCGGCGATCGCCTCATCGACCCGGGCCACGAAGGTCTCGGGATCTGTGGGAGTCCAGTCCGCACCCCAATGCAGTTCGTCGAGTTCGATGTGAGGCAGTCTGAGGGTCTCGGCGATGCGCAGGGCGAGCGTGGACTTGCCCGCCCCGGAGCTGCCGAGGACGCAGATTCGGCGGGGCGGTGAACTCGTCATCGGATCAGCCTATGCCGAGCCGGCAGCCCTATGCCACCGTCGACCGGACCTGTCCGAGCATTCGGCGACCGGACCTGCCCGAGCGCTCGTCGACCGTGCCTACCCAAGCGATCGGCGAGCTCAGATCGCCAGCTGAGCCGGCGAGGAGAAGAGACTCGGAACGTCTTCGCGGATCGTTTCTCCGAAGGTCAGCGCCCCGCCGAAGAGCTTCTCGATCGCATTGACCGTGTGCAGCACCCTGTCGCGGGAGACCGGGGGCATGAGGTCGCCGTCCTTGAGGTATCCCCTGAGAGATCCTCGCGCGGCGATCTTCAGCCCCAGACGTCCGGCGAGCAGCCAGGTGACGCACTCGATCTCGAAACGAACCTGACTGCCGTCGATGTCGCTGCCCGCGGCAGCAATTCCGAGTTCTGGTCGGGCGCCGCGATGGCCGGCGAACACCTCGGCGAGTTCGCGCAGCAAGTGACCGAGCATGACGGTCGGACTCTGGGTCTTCGGCAGATCGACCATGCCCAGGTGCTTGTGGCGCAGCCGGCTGAGCACCGTACGCAGGCCGTCCCAGGTCGGAGCCGCGGCGCCGCCGAAGGGACCGATCGCCTCGGCGGGGACTTCAGGCCCGAAGGTATCGGCGATGTCGTAGACGAATTTCACCGGAGCGAACGGATGGAGGATGACGAGCGCCTCGGCGTCGTCCCTGAGCCGACGATCGAAGCGGTGCAGCCAGGCCTCTTCTGTTTCGACGAATCGTGCGGAACCGCGCTGCTGGGCGATCAGTGCTGCGTTGAAGGCGGCCAGCTGGGGGAAGCGGCGGACGAAGGCGAGCAATTCGTCCCAGGGCATGAGCGGCCGATGGTCGCCGGCTTCGGTGTAGAGGGCGTCGAACGAGTTCACGTTTCTATCCATGACCTCACGGTACGGCGAGGCACTGACACGGGTGCCCACAAGCACGGAGGACCCCGGTGCAAAGTGAACGCTGACCAGCCTAATGACGTCTACCATCGAGTTAGTATCCTCGCCATCATCGAGGCTGACCAGTCCCGAGCTCAGAAGGAGACCGCAATGGGCAAGAGCCACGACATCACGCTTCACATCGGCCGCGAGGAGCTGGTGATCCGCCAGCGCTATCAGGTCGTGAGCATCGTCAACGATGTGCTCATCGGTGTCTGGTTCCTCATCGGAAGCTTCATGTTCTTCTCCGATTCCCTGATGTTCGCAGGAACCTGCCTCTTCGTCATCGGCAGCATCGAAATGCTCATCCGTCCGGTCATCCGTCTGTTCCGGCATCTGCACCTGCAGCGTTTCCGCGGGCAGAGTCCCTCCCTCGGAGATGCCTCCTACGACTTCTGAGCAGAGACGACGCGCACAGCCGTCTGAGCGGCCAGGGCCGCGACCGCCATCGTGGCCGCACCACAGCACCACTCCCGGCGGCGCAGTCCGATGGCTGACCGTTCCAGTTCCTTCCGCGTATAGGCTGCTCCGGGCCACATGATCGGCACCGCGGTGGCCACCCCTGCCGTGTAGCGGCGCAGCGCGAGCGAAGACAGCAGGTGGGCTCATTCCGCGGACGTGTCCATCGTCTCGAGCCGCCCCTTCCGCAGATGGAGCACCCGGTGTGCGTTCTCGTACGCCCATCGGCGGTCGTGGGTGGTCGAGAGGACGGCCCCGCCACGGTGGAGAAAATCGGCGATGAACAAGTTCAGTCGGTCGATGGCGCGCTGATCCCGGCCCAGTGTCGGTTCGTCGAGGAGCAGGATCGTCGCTGCCGACAGCAGCGCCGTCGCCGCCACGAGATCCTTGCGCCGGGCGATGTCGAGGTCGAAGGGATGGACCTCGGCAAGCCCGGTCAGTTCCACCGCCGCGATCGCCTCTCCGACCTGTGCCTGACGCTTCGCCCACACGGATTCGCGGTCCCGACGACGATGAGCAGGCAGCGGAACGGCGGTCGTCAGCTCGGCGGCCACGGTCCGTGCCGAGAGCTGGATCCCGGGATCCTGGCCCGCCCACCCCAAGTGGGCCGCCCGTTCATGACTCGGCAGGCCGTCGATGCGCAGATCCGCGCCGAGGTGGCCGACCGTGATCGTGCCGGTGCACTCCGCCGTGGGTTCGAGCAGACCGAGCAGACCCCGCAGCAGCGTCGATTTTCCGGCTCCATTAGGGCCCATGATGGTCACCGATTCGCCGCGCCGCAGCTCGAGGTCGATGGAGTCGAGCACCGCAGACTCTCCGCGGACGACGCGCAGACGATCGACAACGAGCAGCGGTGGGACGTCTGTTCTCAAGTTCTCGGCCTCTGGCGTGGTGTCCGAGTCCGAGGCGAGCTCAGTGGTTTCGGTGTATGCCGTCGCCCAGACCCCTCCGGCTGTCAGTGCCGCAGTCGATGCCGCTCTCTGTGTCGCGGCCGGTGTCCATGATTGCTCCTGCTCGGACACCCGCAAGAGTCTGCCGCGGTCGAGGAGGCTGAGCTCGTCGCAGACTGCGGTGAGCTCATCGGACTGGTGGCCGGTGATGAGCACCGCTCCCCCGCGCTCACGGTAGTCACTCAATGCATCCGCCAAGCGCGTGCGCGCTGCGGGGTCCAGGGACAGGGACGGCTGGTCAAGGACGAGGAGTTCCGGGCCGAGAGTCAGCAGGCTCGCCAGGGCGACCAGTTGGCGCTGCCCTCCCGAAAGGGTGTCCAGTCGACGCGGCCATAGGTCCTCGATGCCGAGACTCCGCAGCGCCGCCTCGGCGCAACTCCGAGCGGTGGCGGAATCGGCGCCGTGGAGTCGCCTGGGCAGCTGCACCTCATCGGCCACGCGACCGGTCATCCCGCTCAGTTGGGCCTCCGGATCATCGCCGAGCATGACTGCGGTGCCGTGAACCTCGAGGTGGCCGGTCATCTCCCCTCGGTCGCTGAGGAGTCCGACGACGAGGCGGGCCAAGGTCGAGGTTCCCGATTCGAGGGGGCCGAGCACCGCATGAAGGCTGCCCGGCTCGATTTCGAGGTCGATGTCGGTCAGGGCGGCGGCAGTCTTCTGTCGATAGGTGAATCCGACTCCACGCAGTGAGAGGACGGCGATCTCACTCACCTCCGATCAGCACGGCGGCATCGGGCAGCGGGAGAACCCCTGCCACGGAGGCCGCGATGAGCAGAAGGGTGAGCACGGGAGCGCCTCGGCGAATGATCTTCTGCACTCCGTCATCATTGTGGTCCTGAAGCGAGACCCGCGGACCCGAATCTTCGAGACCGCGCTGCTGGAGAACCTCGTGACGTTGTTCGACCTCGATGAGCACCGAGGTGAAGAGGCCAGCGACGATAGCAGGCAGCAGTCGGATCCGCACCGACCAGCGATCGACGGGCCAGCCGCGGGCCGCCCGGGACTCGATAGCCTGCCTGGTGCGGGTGCGCAGCAAGGGGATGAGGCCGATCGCCGAGGCACACACATAGGCCACGCTGACAGGCATTCGCAGTGCCCTGAGCCCGTCGAACATGCGTGCGGAATCGGCGCCGAGGCCGAAGAGCGCGCAGAGGGAGACGAGCGCGCTGACCCGCAGCCAGATCTGCACGGCAATGCTCAGACCTTCGACCGTGAGCCGGGCGGGACCGAGCTCCCACAGCACATGCGCCTCGGCGCCGGGGTAGAACAGTCCCTGCACGACACCGACGACGATGAGCGTCGGCAGGCACAGCACTCCCACGCCGATCATCCAGCTCGAGAACCTCACGGCCGGTGAGACGACTGCGGCCCCGAGGGCGAGGGCGATGATCACGAGGGGCACGAGCGGAGAGGGGACGCCGAAGACGAGCAGGAGGGCGCACACGAGAATGATGATCTCGGTGGCCGGGTGCCAACGCCTCCGTGTCCGTTCCCGCTCGAGAACGGCATCGCTCATTCAGCCGACCGGAACCGGTTCCGCGGCTCTTCGCGGCAGACTGTGATCGGTGAATGGGTACCGGTCGAGGATGCGTCGCGGCAGGGTGCGGAGCACGACATAGGCGAGGGCGAAGATCAGCGCCTTGTCGATGATGTCGGAGAACATGCTCTGGGCGAAGGTGGCGTTGAACATCTCGAGGCCGGCGGCCTGGAGGATGGCGACGACTCCCCCGGTGCCCGAGCCCAGGCCTCCGCCGAAGACGTAGGCGGCCACGGGAGCTCCGAGCGCTCCGGCCGGAACTCCGGCAATAGCTCCCGCGATGACGGCGAACCAGGGTGTGCGGAAGGCGCCGAGGCGGGCCGCCCAGCCGGCGGCGGCACCGATGAAGGCCGCGCCGGAACTGAAGGCGATGACGCTGGGGCTCAGGGTCACGCCCCAGATGAGGTTCGAGACGATGCCGGTGAAGGCTCCCGCGGCGGGACCGGCGAGGACGCCGATCATCACGGTGCCGATGGAGTCGAGGTAGAGGGGAACCGGCGTGACATTGCCGATGATCTGCCCGATGACGATGTTGAGGGCGATGGCCACGGGGATGAGGGCGATGATGCTGCGTGGGATGAGCGGGAGGGTGCCTGCCGCGAGGAGGATGCCGCCGATGAGGTAGCCGAGGATGACCCACAGGGTGGTGTGGCCGAGGTCGATGCCGAGGTTGGCCGGTTGGGTCAGCAGCACGGCGACATAGGTGCCGAGGATGACGAGGGTGCCGAGCAGGGTGAGGGTGAGGGGAAGCTTCGGGGTGCGGGTTTGTCCGGGACCGACCGGTGCGGTCGGCCCCTGCCCAGGCTGTCGTGAATCTGCGGTCATCGGGATGGTCCTTTCATCAGGGTGGCGCCGAGGTGGTCGAGGAAGGTCTGCGCGTCGATCGAGCGGATGATCTCGGCGTTGACCGGCTTTCCCCACCGTCCCAGCCAATCGGCGACGGTTTCGCCACGTGTGAGTGTACCCGTCAGTTCCACGTCGACCGGCGCACTGATGCTCGTCGCCCAGGGCAGCGCCCCGGGAGTTCCGTTGGGGATCGAGGGGCTGTCGTCGTTGGGCGACCCCGTGGCTTCTGCAACCGAGGTGTTCGCAGCGGTCTCGCCGCGCGCCCAGGCGAGAGCGCAGGCGAGGACGAAGGGATCGTGGATGTGCGCGATGTAGCCGAGTCCGTCGGATTCGTGGAATTCGAAGTAGAACCGCAGGGCTTCGGCCAACTGAGTCAGCCATTGCGACCAGGGACCGGCTGCGGCACCGGAGAGGATCGCCTGCAGACGGCCGGGAGTCATCTCGACCGCCTCGGTGGCTTCGATCGGAGCGATGACGGGCAGATGGCGAACAGTCCCGGAGGTATGAGCGCGACCGAAGGCGGCGAGAACGGAGGACGTGGATTCGGGGTCGAAGGTGACGTTCCATTCGGTGGTCGGGTGGGTGTTGCCGCGGTAGTTGAAGGCCCCGCCCATGATGAACAGGCGTTTGAGGAGGCCGGGCAGTTCGGGGTCGAGGTCGATTGCGAGCGCGAGATTCGTTGCAGGCCCGATGACGACGCCGATGAGCTCGCCCGGATGGGCTCGGGCGGCGTCGACCCAGGCCTGCGCCGCCGAGGTCGAATTGGGGGTTCCTGCCGGTTCGGGAACCTGCGCATGACCGGTTCCGCTGGTCCCGTGGGTGAGATCCGCATACTCCGGTCCGGCCGGTTCCCCAGAGTCACGTCCCGCGGGTTCCCCGCGATGAGGGCCTGTCGCTGCTTCTGCTTCTGGTCCTGCTTCTGAGGCGGCTCGGCGGGACTGCCAGGCCAGGGGCAGAGGGTGGCCTGCGTGGACGGGAATGTCTCCTTGTCCGGCGAGTTCGAGCCACCCGCGGGTGTTGCGGGCCACCTGTGCGGTGGGAACATTGCCGCCCGATGCGGCGATGCCGACGGTGTCGATGTCGTCCTGACACAGCAGATATCCGAGGGCGACGGCATCGTCGATGCCCGGGTCGCAGTCGAGGAACAGAGGGATTGTGTTCGGCATGGACTCTATTCTGCCCGACGTCACACCGCTTCAGCCCGTGGGCGTTCCAGCTCGCAAGCCGCTTCGGCCCGCAAGCGGCCACAGCCTGCAGGCCGTCTCCGTCATCGGCGCGGCAGGCGGGCCCAGTTGCTGCATGGCTGCGTCGATCCTCTCCGCACGGATCGACAGCAGAGGTAGATGGTCTTCGCCGACGGTTCGTTGATTCCGAAGGCCTTTCGGAGATCGATCGGCTCTGCGGATTCGAACCGTGTCCCGAGCATCTCACCGAACCAGTACCCGGTGAACCACGGTTTCGGGGCGAGCCAATAGGCGTTGTTGAACAGCTCGCAGTCGCAGCAGCACGCTCCCATGCTGCCGAGTCTCTCCAGCAGGGCTGTGGCCCGAGGAGCGGTCCGGTCCCGGAAGGTTACGGCGAACCGGTGGGTGCCATTGCATCCGAATTCACCGAGTTGGCGGAACACATAGCAGGCCAGGCATTCACCTGCCCTGGGGGTGAGGATGCGCGCAGAGGCTTCATCGATGATCGTTTCGAATTCTGGTTGCATGATCTTCTTATCCATGACCACACCCTGCCAGTCGCCACTGACATGAAAACACGGCAAACCGCCTCTGTGACCGACACTAGTACTATTGATGCAGATCACACCGGGTGAGGCAGGGAGCACATAGAATCGGGAGAATGAGCATTCTTGTCATCGGTGAGGCCCTCATCGACATCGTGACCACTCCCGGCGCACCCGATCGATACGCCCCTGGCGGTGCCCCGGCGAATGTGGCTCTCGGGCTCGGCCGCCTCGGCGAGGAGGTGGAGCTGCTCACCGACGTCGGCGATGACTTCCACGGCGGTTTCCTGCTCGCCCACCTCCGGGCCTCGAACGTTCAGGTGCATGCGACGCCGAAAGGTGCGACCTCGACAGCCCGGGCCACCCTGGCCGATGACGGATCCGCCGACTATGACTTCCGGCTGCGCTGGAGTCCGGATGGCAGTCTCGTAGCCGATCGGTCGTTCTCGGCGCTGCACATCGGGTCGATCGCTGCCTTCCTGGCCCCGGGATCAGCGGTCGTGGACACGCTGCTGGACACCGCCTCGGCGCCGAATTCCTCCTCGGGAACCACCCCGTTGACGACATTCGATCCGAACATCCGGCCGAGCATCATCGGATCGCACGCGGAGTCACGGGCGCGGTTCGAAGCACTCGCGGCCCGCGTCGATGTGGTCAAACTCAGCGATGTCGACGCCGATTGGCTCTATCCGGGCGAGTCGGCCGAGACTCAGCTCGATCGGATCCTCGGCCTCGGAGCCGGACTCGTCGCCATGACCCGAGGGGGCGACAGTGCGCTGCTGTCCACGGCTTCAGCGCGCAGCCGCATCGCCGCTGAGACCGCGGAGGTCACGGATACGATCGGGGCCGGAGATTCCTTCATGGTCTCCCTCGTCCACGATCTGCATCGACTGCCGACACCGATCGCCGACCTCCACGCAGACCAGCTGACCGAAATCGGAGGGAACGCGGCGCATCTGGCGGCCGTCACGGTCGCCCGCACGGGCGCGGATCTGCCGTGGAGCAGCGAGTTGTGATCTTTGGTCGGCGCGACTGAGCGGCCACGTTCTCCGGTCGTACGGACGGCCGGAACCGAGCATCGAGTGCCGAGTGCAGTCGGCATCAGGGGGTGCCGCGTCTCAGTGTTGCCCGCCGGCGTCGAGGAAATCGCCGAGCTGGCGCAGCGCAATCGTATGACCGTTGCGGTGCCCGTCGACCATGCCCTCCCCGACGAAGGACACGAGTTGGTCCGTGATCTCGACGTGCGTTCCCGCGGGTGTCGCGGTGAAGGTCCATGTCACGATCGCGGTCGAGAGTATCTGGTCGCCTGATCGGAGCGTTTCGGTGCTGACGGCATAGGCCTCGGGTTCGATGCGCGGGTAGTCTCCGCTGGCGTGGAACTCCAGGACTCCCGGGGTGCCGCAGCGGAAGGCCGTCGATCCGCCGGCGCGGAAGTCATCGTGGTCGTAGACCATTGCCTCACCGTCGGGGACTCCCCATGTCGCTCGGGCTGCGGTATCGGCGAACGCGGCCCACACCTCGGCGACGGGGTGGGCGATTTCGGCCCCGATCCGCACGGTCTCTGACAGCGGTGGGCTCTCACTCACCGGAGAACACGATCCGGTTGCCGTCGGAGTCGTCGACCGGCAGGATCCGCTGTCCTCCGCCGGGCTGCGGCCCATCATGGTCGATCCCCGAGGCGCTCAGCCGTTCGGCAAGTGAGTCGAGATCGGATGCGGCGAGAACCACCGTCGAACTCCCTGCACGATCGGCATCGACCCAGACCTGAATGCCGAATTCGGCGGCGAATCGCCATTCGCTCAGACCCGGCATCGGACTGGTGTCGGGCCCGCGGTCGAACAGGGTCGAGTACCACTCGATCGCGCCGGCTTCGTCGCTGACGCTGATATTGGCCATAAGTCCAGTGAACATCATCGTTCCTCTCCTGGTGCCTTCATCAATCCTGGCGCCTTCATCAATCCTGGCGCCTTCGGCAAAGTGATTGCGAGTTGCAATCACTATTCAATCGAAGCACAGACTACCGAGCCTTAGCAAGGGCTCGAGTCACACGAATCTCGGTTCTTTGACGTCGACAGCGAAGGTCAGGACCCGCCCAGCTCGGCCTCGAAGGCCGCCTGCAGCCGCTCGGAGGCGCGGGGTGCGGCCGGGTCGGGCCGAGCCGCGCCGAGGTGGCTCTCCCGCAGTTCGTCCATCAGAGCGGTAACGAGTTCGGGATGCTCCGCGAGGATGCGCGCCCGCACTGTCAGTTCCGGTGAGGTCCGGCGGTGGTTCATTCCCCAGGTGCCGAGTGCGACCATGACCGGCACGGTCTGGATTCCCGCCTCGGTGAGCGAGTAGCGTGCACGCTGTCCCCTCGCCGCGTCTTCCCGGGTGAGCAGACCATCATCGACGAGTCGCCGGAGCCTGGACGCGAGCATGTTCGAGGCGATCCCCTCGTCATTGAGGCTGAGCAGCTCACGGAAGTAGCGCCGGCCGCCGAAGACGATGTCGCGGAGGACGATGAGCGACCAGGAGTCGCCGAGGACCTCGACGGCCGCGTTGATGGCGCATCCCGATCGCGGTTCGCTTCGCACCGATTCCTCCAAGTGATTGCAATTTACAAGTACTTCATCTTACGCTAGGGACAATTCTCATCCACCATCACATCGGAGTGATCATGGCCAGAACGTGTGTCAGCAGTCTATTCGTCTCGCTCGACGGCTTCGCCGCCGGAGATCATGTCACCTTCAGCAAGCCGATCGGGGATGCACAGTCGCTCTTCGCCTGGTTCGACGGGCGGGGCATCGACGGCGTCGATAAGGTGGATGCTCCGGTGACAGTCGATCGGGCGCTGTTCGCCCTTTGGGGCCAGGGCATCGGGGCCGAGATCATGGGCCGACGCAAATTCGGCCCGCAGTCGGGCCCCTGGCCGGATGACGGCTGGCGCGGCTGGTGGGGCAAGGAACCGCCATTCAAGACCCCCTGCTTCGTGCTCACTCATCATCCTCATGAGCCGGTGGAATTCGACAACGGCACGAGCTTCCACTTCATCGACGCCTCTCCTGAGGACGCGCTGGCACAGGCTCAGGCTGCCGCGAACGGGCTGGGAGTGCGCATCGGCGGCGGACCTTCGACGGTCAAGCAGTTCCTGCAGGCCGGCCTCATCGATTTCATGCACCTCATGATCGTCCCGATCACCCTGGGACAGGGAGTATCGCTGTGGGAGGGTATCGCCGGGCTCGAGGAGGACTTCACCATCGAATCGCTCAGCACGGCAAGCGGTCTCACGCACCAGCTGTGGAACCGGAAGGGCTGACCGCGGTCGTGCACCGGATCGGCTGAATGCGCGGATCGGGCGGACACCACTCGGTGTCCGCCCGATCCTTCGGCGCTGAGGCCGGAGTCGGTATCGCTGCCGGTATCGACGTCTGCTTACTTGACCGCCTCGGCGATGGGGGTGTTCCCGTCGTAGAAGTTCACGGTCTCCCGCACGCCCGCACCGGTGTCGACGACGTGAGTGATGACATCGGCGACGAGTTCGCGGGAGGTGGTGTTGGTGCCCTCGGCCGGTGCCTGGCCGTCGACGTCTCCGCGGGCATCGGCGAGGGTGAGGGTGCCCGGAGAAGGCTCGAGCGTGAGTCCACCGGGTCCGAGAATCGTGTAGTCCAGCGAGCTGGCCCGCAGGTATTCGTCGGCACCGTGCTTGGCTTCGACGTAGGGGTAGAACGAGTTCTCCGGATCGACGCGGTCGAGGTCGATGCCCGCCGTCGCATAGGAGACGATGACGTACCTGTTGACGTCGGCCTGGGCTGCGGCATCGATGGAGCGGGTGGCGGCCTCGAAATCGACTGCCTTGGTCCGCTCTGGGTTTCCGCCTCCTGCACCGGCGGAGAAGACCACGGCCTTGGCTCCTGTGAAGAGGTCGGCGAGCGCCTGGGTGTCGGCGGATTCGATGTCGAGGACGACGGGGTTGGCACCGGCGGCTTCAACATCGTTCGACTGCTCGGGCTTTCGGATGACCGCGTCCACGGCATATCCGGCGTTCTTGAGCTTGGGAGCGGCCAGCAGGGCGATCTTGCCGTGCCCTCCGAGAATGACTACGCGATCGGCATCAGACATGTGATTCTCCTTCGTTGACGACAGCTCTTGCTTCTCACCACAGCCGAGACGAGCTCGACTTTATTCCCCGGAGCCTCAGCGACCGAGCAGGCGGGAGAGGAAACCGGGCTTCCTTCCCCCGCTGGTTCGCGCCGCGTCCCCATCGACGCCGGTCTCGAACTCCGGCTCGGGGGCGACTGCGGCAGCGTCGAAGCCCTCACCTGTGAGTGCGAACAGATCGAGCGACTCTGGCAGACCGGCGATCACGGTCAGCTTCTCGATGAGGAGGTCCCCGTCGAGTTCCGTCTCGCCCTCCGCCACCGTCTCGCCCTCCGCCACCGCCTCGGGGTTCGCGCGTCCGTCGGCAGCCTGCTCGGCATCACCGTCGTCGGCGGGGACTCGGATCAGCTCCTCGCCCGGTACCGGGCGACCTTCGTCGATAGTCGTCTCCCCGTCTTCCTCCCGGAGATGACGAACGGTCTGCCCATCGGCGAAGACGCAGAAGTCGACGAAGCCCACACTCGAGACCGAGGCGGCGAAATGGACCTTCCCGGGCACTGCGAGCGATTCCGCATCGACCGCCTCGGCGAGGGCCTCTCCCCCATCGATGATGATCGTGCTCGATTCCGCACGAACAACGCACGTCCGCTCGTCCGCGGGCGTCAGCAGCACCTCCTCGGCCCGGATCTGCCGGTCCAGCGGCTTCAAGCCGAGTGCCATCAGGTGGTCGTCGCGAAGTCGAGAGTCCGCAATGAGGATGTCGGCGTTGAGTCCCATGCGACCGACCTTACCGAGCCGTGGCCTCGAGATGGGGGAATTCGGCGTCTGCACAGAAGACTCCCGCCGCTGACTAAACTCGAGTTCATGTCGAGAGATCTCACCCCCGCTGCCGTCATCCACCGGCTCGACCACGGTGGCAGCATCACCATTCCGGCATCGAAGAAATACGGCACCCTCGTCCTCGCCCTCGTCACAGGGCTGTTCCTACTCGGGATCTTCTTCCTCATGGTCAGGGGTGGGATCGAAGAGGGCACAAGTTGGGCCCTCTACGTGTTCAATCTCCGAGTCTGGGCCTTTGTGGTGGGCATCCTCGGCTGCCTGGTGCTCGCCCCCATCGCCGTGGCCATCGGGAGGGTTCGCTCACCTGCCCTGGTGCTCACCCGGGACGGAATCGTCGAAACCCGACGTGGGATCGCCCTGCCGCAGACGTTTCTGCCGTGGCGGGAGATCGAAGGTTTCGTCTGCTCGAAGCCCGACTCTCCGGGGTCCTGGGCACTGCCCCGAACCCTAAGATACGTCCTCACGCCCGAGGGGGCTCTCCACTGCGGGCTGAAGGACCCGAACAGGCGCGAGCTCTACCTCAGATACAGATTCGCCCTCAACCACCGCCGTCTCTTCTCTCTCCTCGTGGCGGCTCATGCCCGCTATTCGGGACGCCTCCACGATTTCCGATAGGTTCGCCGACCTCCGTGCTCTACCGTAGTGAGCATGCTTCGTCGCCTCGCCGCCCGCGCCTTCTGGACCTTCAGCCGATGGAAGCTCGTCACCGAGCCCGCCCCCAAGCGGCCCACGATCCTCATCGGCGCACCGCACACCTCGAACTGGGACTTTCCCATCATGCTCTCCATCGCCTGGACCCTGGGCGTCGAGGTCCATTGGCTGGGCAAGAAGAGTCTGTTCACCGGGTGGCGGGGTCCGATCATGCGCGGCCTCGGTGGGATTCCTGTGGATCGAACTGATCCCAGCAAGATCGTCGCCGAGGTGGTCGACCGTGTCCATGCCGGTGAGGTCTTCGGCCTCGTCGTCACCCCCGACGGCACGCGCGGCGGGCACACTCACTGGAAGTCCGGTTTCCACCGGATCGCGATGGCCACCGGCATGCCGGTCACCCTCGGGTTCGTCGATTCGGCGACGGGTACGACCGGCTTGGGGCCGACCATTGAGATGAGCGGAGACATCGGCGGGGACATGGACCGGATTCGCGCCTTCTATGCCGACAAGGTAGGCATCAGGCCCGATCAGCAGGTTGTCCCGAGGCTGCGCGAGGAGGATCCGGACAAGCGTGACGGCCAGAGCCGCACGGGTGACGGCAGCGACGCCGAAGGGACCGAGGCGGACTGAGTCGTGGCCGAAGATCTGCGCATCACCTCCGGCCCGGGTGCTCCCCAGGGGTTGGTGATCCCGGCCGCCGAACTCGTCGAGCAGTTCTCTCGCTCTTCGGGCCCGGGCGGTCAACACGTGAACACCTCTGACACGCGGGTCCAGCTCAGCCTCGACCTCGGGTCCTGCGGGGCCTTCGATGAGGTCCAGCGGGCACGGCTGCTGTCCGCTCTGGCCTCGCGATTGGCCGGGACGGTGCTCACCGTCACCGTCGAAGATCAACGGTCCCAGCTGCAGAACCGTCAGGCGGCGCGGCAGCGACTGGCCGAACTGATTCGTGAGGCACTGGCTCCGCCCGTCCTTAGGCGTGCCACCAAACCGTCCCGGAATTCACGACGCAGACGGGCGCGCAGCGAGCAGCGGCGATCGGAGATCAAACGCAATCGACGCCGCCCCGGCACCGACTGAGATCTTCTGCCCGATTGAGACCGTTCGGATGACAGGTGGGCCTGTGCGGAGCACAATGGCCCTATGAACAGCATCGAGATTCTCACCGACCTTGCCCAGCGCCCAGTGGATGCGGCCAGAGCTCTGCCCGAGCTCACCTCGGAGCAGCTCAACGCCCATTCCGACGGGCATCCCAATTCCGTTGCCTGGCTGCTGTGGCACAGCGGGCGCGAAGCCGATGTGCAGCTGGCCGACCTCACCGGCGGCACCGAGGTGTGGGAGGACTTCCGGGACCGGTTCGATCTCGGCGAGATCGGCGATTCCGTCGGCTACGGGCACACCCGAGAACAGGCGACACAGGTCGTCGTCGACGATCAGGGACTGCTGGGCGACTACCTCCACGCCACGCTCTCCGCTCTGGGCCGGTATGTCGGCGGGCTCAGCGAATCCGACCTCGATGAGGTCATCGACGAGAACTGGACTCCCGCAGTCACTCGCGGAGTTCGTCTCATCTCGATCATCGACGACGCGATCCAGCACGTCGGTCAGGCGGCCTATGCGGCGGGAGCAGTGACGAACTGACGACCTCGACGGAACTGGGAACCGCCTCGGCGCTGTCAGCGGTTATGGCTGGTCGAGCAGCGCGATGCCGAATCCGGCGACGACGGCCCGGACTTCGTCGAGGTAGCGCCGCGCCTGGTCGGTCAGGGGGATCCCCGAATGATCGATCCAGCCGATCTCGATGCGTTCGTCGACCTCGAGCGGAATCGCGACGATCGCCGGATCGAGGTCGTCGCTGATGATGCCCGTCGAGATGGTGTAACCGTCGAGTCCGATCATCAGGTTGAAGATGGTCGCACGGTCAGAGACCCTAATCTCCTGTCTGCTCGACAGCGTGGAGAGGATCTCCTCGGCGAAGGAGAACGAGTTGTTCGCGCCCTGATCGAAGGTGAGTCGCGGCAGTTCGGCGAGGTCGTCGAGAGTCACGCGATCCCGCGCGGCAAGCGGGTTCGTCCGAGAGATGAAGATATGCGGAGCGGCACGGAAGAGCGGGTGGAACACCAGCCCGGAATCCCGCAGCAGCTTGTCGATGACCTTCCTGTTGAAGTCGTTTCGGTAGAGGATGCCGAGCTCGCTGCGGAGTGTGCGGACGTCTTCGATGATGTCCCATGTGCGCGTCTCTCGGAGTGAGAATTCGTATTCGGCCGCATCGCTGGCCTTGACCATCCGGACGAAGGCATCGACGACGAAGGAGTAGTGCTGCGCCGACACCCCGAGCAGACGCCGTGACGGCGGGCGACCGAGGTAGTGCTGCTCGAGGAGTTCCACCTGCTCGACGACCTGTCGGGCATAGCCGAGGAACTCCACACCGTCGTCGGTCAGCGTCACCCCGCGGGCGGAGCGGACGAGCAGAGCGCGATCCACGCGGGTCTCAAGGTCCTTCATCGCGGCAGACATGGTCGGCTGGGAGACATAGAGGAGATCGGCAGCGGCGGTGATCGACCCTTCCGAGGCGACCTCGATGAAGTACTGGAGTTGCAGCAGCGTGATGTTCTTCAGACCTCGGGACATAGACCAAGACTATAGGAATCCATAGCTCACCCGAGTTACCCGATGACCGCTCGGGACGTGCAGGATGGATCACAGCTTTGCAAGCGGCTACAAACGGCCGATCAACCAGCGAAACGGACGTTCATGACACCTGAATTCACGTTCAGCATCACCACGACTCGATTCGACGAGGACTACTCGCCGGCGGAGAGCTCGCGGGCGACTACGAACTTCGCCAACCTCGCCAGGGGCGAGAACCGTCAGCAGAACCTCCGCATCGCCCTGAGCACCATCAATCGCCGCTTCAATGAGCTCGCATCGTGGGACAACCCCGATCGGGATCGCTATGCTCTCGATCTCGACATCGTCTCCGGAGGGCTGCATTTCACCTCGGATAGTCGCAAGCAGGAGTTCCCGCTTCTCGAGGTCCTTGATATTCAGATCAACGACCGACTGACCGGTCAGCGCCATCCTGGGATCGTCGGGAACAATTTCTCGTCCTATGTCCGCGATTTCGACTTCAGCGTGCGACTGCCGGCGGCCAATGAGGCCGCGGCCGAGTTCACTGTCCCCGATGACTTCGGTGATCTGCATGGCAAACTCTTCCAGCACTTCCTCGACTCCCCCGCCTACCGGGAACGCTTCCAGGTGGCACCCGTGATCTGCATCAGCGTGTCGACAAGCAAGACGTACCAGCAGACCGACGCTCGCCACCCGATCCTCGGAGTCGAGTACCGGCAGGACGACTACTCTCTGACCGATGACTACTTCGCGAAGATGGGGATGCAGGTGCGATACTTCATGCCGCCCGGCAGCGTCGCACCACTCGCCTTCTATCACCGCGGCGACCTCCTCAGCGATTACTCCGACCTGCAGCTCATCGGCACGATCAGCACGATGGAGACCTTCCAGAAGATCTATCGCCCCGAGATCTACAACGCGAACGCGGCCGCCGGAGAGATCTACCGACCCACCTTGGACCGGCAGGACTTCTCGGAGACACCAGTCACCTACGACCGCGTCGAACGCAGCCAGTTCGGAATCCAACAGGGGAAGTTCACCGAGGAGCACTTCGTCAACCCGCACCGTGAAATGCTCGAGCAGTGGGCATCCGACCAACCCGTTCCAGTCGCATGAGCGCAGGAGAAGAATCGATGACGCAGCCGCTGTTGCCCACCTCGATCGTCGGCAGTCTGCCGAAGCCGTCCTGGCTCGCGCAGCCGGAGGCCCTGTGGTCGCCCTGGAATCTCCAGGGTGAGGCCTTGGTCGAGGGCAGGCGCGATGCCCTGCGCATCTCGACTCATGAGCAGACCAACCGCGGCATCGACATCGTCAGCGACGGAGAGCAGACCCGTCAGCATTTCGTCACGACCTTCATCGAGCATCTCAGCGGAGTTGATTTCGAGAAGCGCGAGACGGTGCGCATCCGCGACCGCTATGACGCCAGCGTGCCCACGGTGGTCAGCGCCGTGAGCCGCGAGAAGCCGGTGTTCGTCGACGATGCGAAGTTCCTCCGTCAGCAGACCGATCAGCCGATCAAGTGGGCTCTGCCCGGACCGATGACGATGATCGACACCCTCTATGACGACCACTACAAGAGCCGCGAGAAACTCGCCTGGGAATTCGCCACACTCCTCAATCAGGAGGCGAAGGATCTGGAAGCGGCTGGGGTGGACATCATCCAGTTCGACGAGCCCGCGTTCAATGTCTTCTTCGAGGATATGAAGGACTGGGGTGTCGCCGCGCTCGAGCGGGCAGCAGAAGGTCTGCGTGCCGAGACCGCCGTGCACATCTGCTACGGATACGGGATCAAGGCCAACAACGACTGGAAGGCGTCCCTCGGGTCCGAGTGGCGCCAGTACGAGGAGTCATTCCCTCTTCTGCAGCGTTCGAGCATCGACATCGTCTCACTCGAATGCCAGAACTCCCATGTCCCGATGGACCTCATCGAGCTGATCCGCGGCAAGAAGGTCATGCTCGGCGCCATCGACGTGGCGAACGAGACCATCGAGACACCGGAGGAGGTCGCGGCCACTCTGCGGAAGGCGCTGAAATTCGTCGACGCGGATAAGCTCATTCCGAGCACGAACTGCGGCATGGCCCCGTTCGCACGTGATGTCGCGCTGTCGAAGATGAGCGCTCTGAGTGCGGGGACGAAGCTGCTTCGGGAGGAGCTGGCTGCGGTGAAGGGCTGAGGGCCGACAGGCACCGCATCGACACAGCAGCATTGTCGCCTCATGTCACGAGGCGGAGGCACATGACGATGCGCAGATCCCCTTGAGCACGAATGCGGTCCGTCGATCGTAGTCGGCGCGAGGCGGCCGGCCGCCGTGCTTGAGAGCCAGGGCGTTGTCTCGGGCGAGTGCCTGAAAGTCTGCCGGCGTGATGTCGGCAGTCAGGACACCTGCAGCCAGGCCTTCAGCGACCAGGCTGTCATGGAACGCCGTTCCGGCATGACACAGGGCGAGCAGCGGCTCGGAGTCGCGATACTCCTGCAACAGGACATCGTTGACCGCTGGAAGTCGATACTGCAGGTCACGGAGTGCCACGATGTACCTACAGATCCGCTCTCGGATATCAACAACGGATCGCGCATCCTCGATGACATTGCGCAGCTCCACCGCGACGACCTCGTCGATGACGGCATCGATCAGCCCGAGCCTCCCGCCGAGCCGATTGAAGATCGTCGCCTTGCTCACCTCGGCGGCCGCGGCGACATCCTCGAGCGGCGCAGAGAACCCCTGCTCACGAAACACCTGAACCGCAGCAGAGCGGATTCGATCGACGTTTCGTCGGGCATCCGAACGGAGGGTCGGCGCACCACTGGAGTCGGACACGATGAAGCTTCCTTCCGCATGGACAATTAACTTGATCCTAGCAGTCAAGTTAGTGCAAGATGGGGCCATCATGAAATTGACTCGGTGAGTCAACTTCAGATTCGCCACCTGACCGACGTGAGCTCAGAGCACCCGTCGAGTCACCGCCCACACGAAAGGCACGCGGATGATCATCGTCACCGGAGCAACAGGCACCCTCAACGGGGCAACGGTCGACCACCTCCTGAAACGAATACCTCCGCACCACATCGGCGTCAGCGTCCGCGACCCCACGAGTGCGACGCACCTGGCGGATCGAGGAGTCCGCGTACGGCAGGGCAGCTACGACGATCCCGCGGCTCTGCGTCATTCGTACGCTGACGCCGAACAGGTGCTCCTTGTCTCCTCCAGCGACCTCACTGCCGACGTCGTCGCACAGCACCACAGGGCGATTGATGCCGCCGTCGACGCAGGGGCTCAGCGGATCTTGTACACGAGCACCCACGGGGCGGCGTTCGACTCTCCCTACCCGCCGCTCGCGATCCACGCCGCCACCGAACAGCACCTATCAGAATCCGGAGTCGACTGGACCTCGCTGCGCAACGGCTTCTACGGAGATCCCGCTCAGCTGCTCGGCGCTTGGCAGGAGACCGGCGTGATTGCCATGCCCGCCGACGGCCCCTTCTCCTGGGTCGATCGCCGCGATGCCGCAGAGGCCGCCGCGGTGATCCTCACGGCCGATGATCCCTTCGACGGCCCGATCGATCTGACGCTGCCTGAGCCGGTCACCCTCGCAGACTTCGCTGCTTCCGCCTCAGATATCGCCGGTCGCCGCATCGATCGCGTCGTCATCGACGACGAGGCCTGGGTGGCCGAAGCGACATCCAGCGGTGTGCCCGAGGCGGTCGCGCGCTTCACCGTGTCGATGTTCCAGGCGACGCGGAGCGGGTATTTCTCGGCCTCGAATCCCACGCTCACGCGCCTCCTGGGGCGCAGACCCCGCAGCATCACCGATCAGCTGAAGGATTCCTACATCCAGTGACGCACTGGCCACCTGCTTCACGTTGAAGCGGATCTCCACCACGTTCCGGCACCGGCCATCAAGGCGCACCTCCTGCCTTGCGGCATGCTCACAATGGCAAGGCCGAACACGCCGGCGGCAGGAGCGAAGCTCCGTCGACGAAGATGTGGCGCCGCAACGCTCCGGTGAGGTTATCCAGCTGCTGCGCGCCTCAAGGCCGGTCGAGCAGACTCGCCCAGCTCAGGACATCGCCGACCGGACGATCTCCCCGATGCGTTCTTCCGTGGCATCGTCGATGCTCTCGAAGTACCATGCAGCGGGCATCAGTGTCCCATCGGAACCGCCTGCGGGGCGCAGCGTAACCTTCTCGGTGAGCGCAAGATTGACCCGTTCGTCGTTGCGCAGCGTCACCAGTGCGGGTGTGCTCGCGGACTGCGCATAGGCGGGCATGCCGTACCAGATTCGCGGTTTGAGCGCAGGCGCAGCGTCCACGATGACCTCATGCACTCTCCGCATCAGTGACTGCTCCGGTTCGTCCATCTTCGCAATCTTGTCGATCACCTGAGCGAGGTTCTTCTCATCCTTCGATGTCATTACATGTCCTCTCGTCATCCGATGCTCCGCATCGGTGGTTGAAGTCGGCGCAGATATGCGCCGCACCCCATCCGGACATGTCCCGAGCGAGTCGGGTCTCTCCGCAATGATTCAGGCGATCGGTGCCTGGAAGTGCAGTCGGGAGCATTCGCTCCCACGGCCAGGGTACTACACGCTCATCCGCCAGTGCGAGAGGAAGCCGGGCAGAAGACCCGTCGTTCACAGATTGCGGTCACACGTTGAAGCGGAACTCCACCGCATGCTTACATGTAGGGCGACTTTCATCTGCTCGATTACGTCAGACATCAACTTCACCAGACATTACGTCAACAGTGGGGCGTGACCGGAGAGTTTCAACGAAAGGCGACTCCTCTTCGGCGACCCAATCCTCGACCGCAAGTCTTGTGATGTTGACCGGCACATCGAGCCGACTACTCGCATCTTTGGCGATCCTAGTCAGCATCTTCCGCGAGGTGTCGCCTACTACGAGGACGTCTATGTCATTCGGGAATGCCCCGCTTTCTCCCGTTCGTCGCGATGCCCAGGATCCATAGATGAGTAATCGCTCAACTCCACCAACGTCTTCGAAGAGATCGCGAAGCACCGGGATCGGTCCATACGTAGCCGCAACCAGATCTCGCATTAGTCCGAACAGAGGGTGCTCGGAGTTGGCGCTCACCAGGCGGTTACGCCCATCATGACGGTCACGGAGGACTTCGCTGTCAACGAGGCGACCGACCCCTCTGTGCACAACTGGACTGCTCGCGTCGGTCTGTCGGCCCAACTCGGCGAGCGAAATCTCGCGGTCAGGGTGCCCAAGCGTCTTAGCAAGGATCGCGCCGACAGCGTCGGAACGCACAAACGGCGTCAGCTGTGGAGGAAGACTCTTCACGAAACAGGAATATATCTTCCGGATATAGGAATGGCCAAGAGGGTGGTTCAAACTGTGCAGCAGAACGCCACCACATACCCACACGTAGGGCAGTACAACTAATGACGCTTCCGCGCCATCAACTTAGACGACTGAACGCAACTCCCGTCGCCCGTCGCCACGGGCTTCTACTAAGTCCTTGGCTTCGAGGAAGCGTTTCGTATCCCACGAACAGGGGTGTCCTTCCATGTCGATCGCGCGCTTAACGGGTACCGAATCAGGCTCGCTGCCGAGACCAGCGCCCGCGACGACCACGGCACCGCCCAGCGCCGGTCAGACGTTGAACCGGAACTCCACCACATGCCCACATGTCTGGCAGTCTGCTCGTGGGCGGTACGCCTGCCGTAGATATCAGCCCGCGTCGGTTCCGAATGTCACGTCTGACCATCGCGCCCATGGGGCGCGAACAGTGGCTCACCGTCGAAATCCATGTCGACGAGTCCTCCCATCGGTTTGATGTTGACCAGCTCAACGTCGGGCAGATTGTCAGGAACGTGCTGCTCGTCCTCAGGGTGGTGGAATACGTACTCTCTAGCCGACCACGCAGTCTGCAGGTTGAACATTTTCTCAATTGCCGTGATCCCGGATTGGATTCGGTCGATCCGTCCGGAAAGCACCATCTCTCGAACCTGCCGGACACGCAGATCGTCCGCTTCGGTGCCCTCCAACACCGCCATTGGATCACTCATTAGGAGCCCCACCTTGCGTGTGAGTGGGAAGGTGACGCCCCATGCTGTCGCGAAGCCGACTCCCTCCCGCGGTTCGCCGTCCGGTCGGGGCACCAGACTGACCGGAGCATCCGATGTAATAAGGGAGCGTTGTTCGAAGCGAACGAGCGTCCATGGGCGGGTGGCGAGGTATGGAGTCAGCTCGATCGCGGTCTCGACTGCGTTCTGGATGTGAACCAGGTTGGAGAATCCGATCGGCGGCCCACCAGACTGAGTGGCCTCGCCCCAAATCCGATCCTCTTGCTCCGACGTCGGGTCGAATCCGAGATTGTCACGGATCCAGGCACCGACGTTTTCGCGGCCACCGACCCCCACCTCCAGCCGGACCATGGTTGCACGGACATGCTCAGATGTCCTCCGAGTAGCCGGCCCACGCACGCTCTGCAACGCCGCGTAGTGGGAGAAGGCCCACCTATCCTCCTCGGAGGGAGGGAACTTGCCGTTGGCGAAGCCGTTGATGATGGCGAGTACCTTGCCCTCAACCTCGCTCAGCGCCTTCTCGAACACATCCGGCTCCTCGAACTCACCGACGGTATAAAAGTGGTTCTGCGCGGCTACGTTCTTCACGTTCGACGTAAAAGGCTGACGGGAACGGTCAAGGGGGATGACTCTGATGCGTTCCTGGCTCGTAGCGAAACCACGAAGGTACCCCTGTGGCACATAGTGATGTAGCTTCGCTGTGCTCTTCTTGCCGGTCATGCGTGCACCATCTCCGCAGTCGCACCTGAATAATCAGCCTCACCCACACAAGTGCATCTAAGTCGCGCATCTGCGCGCCTCTCCGATATCAACTGCAGACCCCTTCGTGCTGACGACAGTCTTCCCGACCGGACCGACAATCGGAACGCCTGTGAATGGGCGAGGCTGAAATCGGATTGGACCGTCTTGAACTATAGTTTGAACCGTCTTCTGGCCCAGGTCAGCACCCTGCGAGCTTCGCAACAGATGCTAGATCGGAACGCGAGGAACGACATGCACGAGTCGACCGAAACCTAAAAGCCGTAGTCGGCGACCCCTTTTTGAACTTTGAAACTAAGTCCAACCGCGTGCTCACTTACAAGGCAGTCTGCGCGTGCGATCACGACAAGCCGGTGAAGTACACCTAGAACCGATTAATATGGCAGGTAATGCCGCTCTAAAAAAATCGATGACTGGAGGCCAGACGGCCTCTGGATCGCTTATCGGCGCAGCGTGGCCCATTGCTGCCAGTTCCAGATAGCACCCACGCGGCAGAGCTTCGGCTACTTCTCGTGCTCGCGCGGCGAAGGTGTCGGTGTCTAACTCGAACCCCATCACTAGACAAGGAACCAGAACGCCAGACAAAGCAGAAAGACGATCCTGATAAGTCTCGATGAACGTCGCTGCCCGTAGCCGCAGATCGAGGTCGGGTCTGCTGGACCACCCGATTTGAGGTGACATTAGGCTTCGGATGAACTCATCGTCCGACAACTGCTCGGCGGGAAACGAAGTCAGGAATCGCAGCACTGCCCGGAGGCTGTCGGAGCCGTCTTGGGCGAGGTGGTCCCACGACTGCTGCAGCAGCTTGTCCATCTCGTTCTGTCGGCCGTACGTAGCGAGCAGGGCTGCGGCCTGTATCTGGTCACCGGTTTCGAGCGCGACTTCTTGGGTGATCGCAGCCCCTTGAGACCGCCCCACTAGCGACACCGACTCGCTCCGCCGACCAACGAATTCCGATACGCAGGCGACTACGCTTCTCCAGTCGAAAGCGCTCGGGCGATGCTCGAACGTAGTCACTTGATACCCCAGTGATACGAGTTCACCGCAAACCCCGGTAGCCCATACCGCTGGGTCAGCGAGAGGGTTGCTAAGGAAGATCACCTCGGGCCCACTTCCCCAACTGTGAGCGATCCCTAACTCGTCCTTGGTGTGTTCGACCATCCGTCGCTCACGCAGTCTGCAGTGGCGCAATCGCAGAGATCTGCTCCCCAGCTCGGTCTTCGGCGAGCTCCAGCTCGTAGTGAGTCTGCAGGTTCAGCCAGAACTGCGGGTCGATCCCGAAATAGCGACCCAAGCGCAGTGCAGTGTCAGCGGTGATCGCTCGCTTGCCGTGCACGATCTCGTTGATGCGCCGTGGCGGAACACCAATCGACACAGCGAGCTTGTTCTGGGTGATCCCAAATCCCTCAATGAAGTCCTCCATCAGGACTTCACCCGGGTGGATGGGATCCCACTTCTCAGTGGTAGTCGACGAGTTCGACATTGTCGGCACCTCCTTCTGTCCAGGTGAAGCATATCCGCCACCGATCGTTCACACGAACACTGTGTTGACCCCCGCGGTCCCCCTTCAGCAGCTCCAGTCGATTGCCCGGAGGGACACGCAGAGACTCGAGAAATCGGGCCGCATGAATCTGCGTCAGCTTCCGGATGGCGACCTTCTGGACACGCGGATCGATCGATGGCACCTTCTCACGCCGCCAGAGACGGTCGGTCGCCTTGTCAGCGAAGGATCTGATCACGAGACCAGCATGACATCCTTAACGCACCGCGTCAATAACGCTATACGTTAAAGCGGAATTCCACGACGTCCCCGTCGACCATGACGTAGTCCTTGCCTTCCATGCGGACCTTGCCGGCGGACTTGGCGGCAGCCATCGATCCGTTGGCGTCGAGATCGGAGAAGGAGACGACCTCGGCCTTGATGAAGCCCTTCTGGAAGTCGGTGTGGATCACGCCAGCCGCCTCGGGTGCGGTGGCCCCCTTCGGGATCGTCCAGGCCCGTGATTCCTTCGGACCCGCAGTCAGATAGGTCTGCAGGCCGAGGGTGTCGAAGCCGACGCGAGCGAGCTGATCGAGTCCGGCCTCGTCCTGCCCCGTCGATTCGAGCATCTCCAGTGCTTCTTCCTCATCGAGTTCGGCCAGCTCGGACTCGAACTTCGCATCGAGGAAGATTGCCTCGACGGGTGCGACCAATGCCCGCATCTCCGCCTTCTTCTCCTCATCGGCGAGCACATCGTCGTCGACGTTGAAGACGTAGAGGAAGGGCTTGACCGTCATCAGCTGGAGTTCGCGCAGTTCGGTGACGTCGAAATTGTCGGCCTGCATGGCCTGGTAGAGGGTCTTGCCACCCTCGAGCACCTCGGTGGCGGCATCGATGGCGGTCAGCTGTTCGGCCGGAGCCCGCTTGCCTTTGACGTCCTTTTCGATGCGTGGGCGAGCCTTCTCGAGGGTCTGCAGGTCCGCGAGGATGAGCTCGGTGTTGATCGTGTCGATGTCATCGGCGGGGCTGATCTTGCCGTCGACGTGGACGACATCGTCATCGACGAATCCGCGGATGACCTGGCAGATCGCATCGGCTTCGCGGATGTTCGCGAGGAACTGGTTGCCCAGCCCCTCCCCCTCCGAGGCGCCTCGGACGATTCCGGCGATGTCGACGAAGTCGACGGTCGCGTTGAGGATCCGCTCGGAGCCGAAGATCTCGGCCAATCGGCCCAGCCTCGCATCGGGCAGGGGCACGACGCCCACATTGGGTTCGATCGTCGCGAACGGGTAGTTCGCCGCGAGAACTTGATTCTTTGTCAGTGCGTTAAACATGGTCGACTTGCCGACATTGGGCAGTCCCACGATTCCAATAGTCAGAGCCACGGTAGTCAAGTCTATCCCGGCGCCGAGGTGGGCGAAGAATTCTCGTGTCAGTGCCCTCTGTCACGCTGAGACCATGAATGCTTTCCCCGCTTCAGGTGTCATCGTCGCCTTCGTCCTGGCGATCGTCCTCAGTGCCCTTCTCGGCTTCCTGCTCGGTCGTGCGCTCACCCGCTCGCGCTACATCGAACGACTCACCCGTGCCGAGACCACGTCACGGATCCTCACGAACCGGACGGAGGACCTCGAGGCCGATGCCCAAATGGCCGGAGAGATCACCGCGGCGATCGGCCCCCTGGCCGCGAGTGTGAAGAATCTGCAGGAGAACCTGCACGCCCAGGACCGCTCACAGATCGAACAGATCACCCGGCTGAATTCGCAGATCGGACATCTCAGCCAACAGAATCTGCGCCTCCAGGAGTCCACCGGCTCCCTGGCCAATGCCCTCAACTCAACGACCCAACGAGGCGATTGGGGCGAGGTCCAGCTCAAACGCATCGTCGAATACGCAGGGCTCCTCCCCCACGTCGACTTCGACACCCAGGTCAGCACATCGAGAGACGGGCAGCGCCACCGTCCCGATATGGTCGTCAATCTTCCCGGCGGCGGCACGATCATCATCGACGCCAAGACGCCCATGTCGGCGCGCATGAACGGGGGCGAAAACGGCGAGGCGATGAATGAGGATCATGCCAGAGCCCTGCTGCGGCACGTCGATTCCCTGGCCTCGAAGGAATACTGGAAATCGTTCGAGACCTCCCCCGACTTCGTCGTCTGCTTCGTACCCACAGACGGCCTGCTGTCATCGGCGGCATCCACCTACCCGAAGATGATCGACCACGCCCTGGGCAAGAACGTCGTCCTCACCTCCCCTGCCACGCTGCTGGTGCTGCTCAAGACGGTGGCCCTCAACTGGCGCCAAGCCGATATGTCGACCTCCGCCGCCGAGGTGCTCAAACTCGGCACCGAACTGTACGAACGCATCGGAACTCTGGTCACCCACGTCTCCCGGATGGGCTCGAGCCTCGATCGGTCCGTTGAGGACTACAACCGATTCGTCTCCTCATTGGAGTCGAGGTTCCTCGTCACCGCGCGGAAGTTCCCCTCAACTGGCATTGTCGCCGACGAACTCGACGCCGTTGCCGAACTGGACTCACGCTCCCGGGGCATCAGCGCCGAGGAGCTCACCCGGCCGCGCTTCGGTGAGTTCGGGAAGCAGAGCCCGACCGATCTGAGGACGCGCGGCACCGGAACCGAGTGAGTTCCCTGGAACCCGGGGAACTCAATGCCGCAAGATCACCGCCTCAGCTCTGATGGCCTCACCGGCGTGCGTCGCGGCGTGCTCCGCGTCAGTGCCGTTCGCTAGGGTGGAGGTCGAAAGGGGCACACCATGGCGCAACGCATCTCCGGAACACCCGGCACACTCGGCGAATCGGTCGAGCCCAAGGAACTCGCGGCCACTGCAGGCGAGACCACCGCGGAGAACCCGTGGCCGCTGAGTCTGCTCTCGAACAAGATGAAGTCCTACATCGACCGCATGTCGAGCGTGTGGATCGAAGGGCAGGTCGTCGAACTCAACCATCGTGGAAAGGCCAGCTACCTCACCCTCCGCGATACCGACGTCGAGATGTCTCTGCCCGTCCAGATCTGGAAGAACGTGCTCGATCGCACGGGTGCACCGCTGGCTGAGGGCAGCCACGTCGTGGCCAACCTCAAAGCCGACTTCTGGACCAAGACCGGCCGCCTGACCATGCGCGCCAATGACATCCGCGCGGTCGGACTCGGCGAACTCCTCGCCCGCCTGGAGCGTCTGAAACGACAGCTCGCGGCGGAGGGACTCTTCGACCCTGCGAGAAAGATACGTCTGCCTTTCCTGCCCAACCGGATCGGGCTGATCACCGGCCGTGACTCCGATGCGCAGAAAGACGTCGTGCGCAACGTGCACCTGCGCTGGCCCGCCGCCGAGTTCGAGATCCGCAACTGTGCCGTGCAGGGACCAGACGCCGTACCGGGTGTGATGAAGAACCTCGCCGAACTCGACGCTGACGACGGCATCGATCTCATCGTCATCGCCCGCGGCGGCGGCAGTATGGAAGACCTGCTCCCCTTCTCGAACGAGGCTCTCGTCCGAGCGGTGTCGAATGCGCACACCCCCGTCGTCTCCGCCATCGGGCACGAGGCCGACCGGCCGATCCTCGATGAGGTCGCCGACATGCGAGCATCGACGCCGACAGATGCCGCGAAGCGAATCGTTCCCGATGTGGCCGAGGAGAACATGAACCTGCTGCGGGCCAGGGCGGAACTCGACGCGGCGGTCAATCGGATCATCGATCGTGAGCAGGAGATGCTCACCGCAGTGCGATCACGTCCCGTTCTCGCCGAACCCCAGACACTCATCAACGCCCACGCCGACGAACTGAAGATGATCCGGCGACGCAGCCTGCAGGCCACGAACGGCTTGGTTCTGCAGGGGCAGAACGAGATCAATCACCTGCGCTCCCAGGCACGATCTTTGTCACCACTGCGAACGCTCGAACGCGGTTACGCGGTGGTCCAGGCTGAGACCGGTCAAGCCATCAGGGACGCCGAGCAGGTGGCTGCCGGAGATTCCGTTCACGTGCGCGTGGCCAGAGGACGCTTCGACGCCGAAGTCACCGAAGTCGGCGACGAATCTTCCTGAATCACCGGACACCACGGCCCCAGACAGAGAACCCACACGAAGGACGAAACCATGACGGAACCGACAGCACAGCAGACCGAGACCGACGTCCAAACACTCAGCTACGAACAGGCACGAGAAGAACTCGTGACCATCGTCAAACGCCTCGAGGCAGGAAACCTGCCGCTCGAGGAGTCCCTGCGACTGTGGGAGCGAGGCGAATCCCTCGCCGACCGCTGCCAAGCCTGGCTCGACGGTGCCCGCGAACGCCTCGACAAGGCACGCGAAGACACCGCGGACGACAGCGAATAGCGGCACCCCGAGCTGTTCTGACCGGGCCGCCGCTTTTGCAGCCGCTCGGCTACTTCAGCTGCTCGGCGACCTGCTGGGCAAAGGAGTCGATGGTCTCGGGGGTCGCAATGGCAGTGATGACGACGTACATGTCGCCCTTGCCGGTGACCCAGTATTCCTTGGCTTCGTTCGTCCGGTAGATCTGAAACTCGGCACCATCGACGTCGACGGTTTCGGCGGCGACAGCCTCACCGGTGTGCCTCTCCGCCCACTGCTCCGTGGCTTCAGCCTGTTCGATGCTCACCCACTGGCGTTCGGTACCGACGAAAGACATGTACCACGAGGTGTATTCGGAGTCGTTGAGTCGCTCGAGACTCGCCTCGTTCGAGTTCCAGCCGCCGGGAATCTGCGGGACGATGAGATCGAAGTCCGCATTCTCCTGGGACTGCTCGGCGATCTCCTGATAGTCGACGACGCGTTCGGAGTCGACCTCGGGCTGCGGAGCGATGAGCAGGAGCACGACGACCACCGCCATGCAGGCGAGGATCGCGATGATCATATTGACCCAGTTCGAGTTCTTCCGCAGGAAGCGCATCTCTTCGCGGGAACCCGGGAGCATCACTCCGGATTCGTCAGCCATGGGGACTCCCTTGGGACCGGCGCCCGTGCTGGTCACGGTCGCCTGCGATCCCGCCTCGTCGGTATCGGTTCGGACATTCACAACGCCATTGTCCTCGGGTCCGGCATCAAGGGCCAATCTCGGGGCAGAGAAGGTGGTCAAGGACACAGACTCGTCCCGGTGTCCGCGCCCAAACTGAGAGGGTGGCACAATTGGAGGCATGAGTGACTCCTTAGAATCTGCTGACGTGAAATCTCATCATGACCGGGGCCGAGTCGATGCCGAAGCGCCGCCGGTGGCGGTGACCGATGCGTGGTCCCAGCAAGCACAGGTCGGAGCCGATGCGCCTGACCGCAACCTCGCACTCGAACTCGTCAGGGTCACCGAGGCGGCCGCCATCGCTGCTGCCCCCTGGGTGGGCCGCGGCGACAAGAACAAGGCCGACGGCGCCGCAGTGGCTGCGATGCGCAACGTCATCTCCACCGTCCGCATGGCCGGCACCGTCGTCATCGGCGAAGGCGAGAAGGACGAAGCGCCGATGCTCTTCAACGGCGAGCAGGTCGGTGACGGCGGAGGGGCCCACTGCGACGTCGCAGTGGATCCGATCGACGGAACTCGCCTGACCGCCCTGGGAATGCCCAATGCGATCTCGGTCATGGCCGTCACCGAGGACGGGGCAATGTACGATCCTTCCGCCGTCTTCTACATGGAGAAGCTCGTCACCGGACCCGATGCCGCCGACGCCGTCGATATGCGACTGCCCGTGTCCGAGAACATCCGCCGGGTCGCCAAGAGCAAAGGCACCAACGATCCCGCCTCCGTGACCGTGATGATCCTCGACCGTCCCCGCCACCAGCAGATGATCGACGAGATCCGGGCCGCCGGTGCTCGCATCCAGCTCATCTCCGACGGTGACGTCGCCGGCGCCATCGCCGCCTGCCGCCCGGGTACCGGAGTCGACATGCTCATGGGCATCGGCGGCACCCCCGAGGGCATCATCACTGCCTGCGCCATCAAGGCCCTGGGCGGAGTCATCCAGGGACGCCTGTGGCCGCAGGACGACTCCGAACGCGAAGCAGCGTCCGCTGCCGGCCTCGACGTCAACCAGGTGCTCAACACCGATGACCTCGTCACCGGCGACAACAGCTACTTCGTGGCCACCGGCATCACCAACGGCGACCTCCTCGACGGTGTGAAGTTCCAGGGCGGTCGTGTGACCACCCATTCGCTGGTCATGCGGTCGAAGTCGGGCACCGTGCGTCAGGTCTTCGCCGAGCATCAGGCCGCGAAGACCCATTCCTATGTGGAGGCCGCCGAAGAGGCCGCCCGACGCGGACTCGTCTGAGAACGAGGGAACAGCCCCATCAACCGTCGGGCCCGCGAGTGGGTCCGAGTCACCCGATTCGAGCACGGAGTTCGACTCGCACCCGGAAGTAGGTTCGTAAGAGATGCCCAATCAAGCATGGAATCGTCTGCTGGAGGGTAACCGGCGTTTCGTCGACGACGTCCCGCAGCACCCCAATCAGGACACGGCCCGACGCGAGGCGCTGTCGAACGATCAGACGCCCTTCGTCACGCTCTTCGGGTGCTCCGACTCCCGGGTGGCCGCGGAGATGATCTTCGATGTCGGCCTCGGCGACATGTTCGTCGTCCGCAATGCCGGCCAGGTCGTCGATCCGGTGACTCTCGGCTCACTCGAATACGGCGTCGAGGTCCTCGGCACGCCTCTCCTCGTCGTCCTCGGCCATGACAGCTGCGGTGCCGTCACGGCCGCCTACAATGCCTACGACTCCGGTGAGACTCCTCCGGGATTCATCTCCGAGGTCGTCGCCCGCATTCTGCCCACCGTGGCCCGGGCGAGGAAGAACAACCGGACGAGCGTCAATGAGACCGTCGTCCAGAACACGATGGACACCGTGGAGAAGATCATGCAGCTCTCCGCCATCATCGCCCGCGCGGTCGAGGAGGGGCGCCTCATCATCGTCGGCCTCACCTATCAGCTCCACGACGGCCGGACGACGGTCGTCGCTCAGCACGGCGGCGACGAATCGGCCATCTCCACCCATTCCTCCTGAACCGGCCGGTCACCGCCCGAGACGGACTGCCGCAGTCCGCACCGGGTGACCTCCCCGAACCAGACCGCCTCGGTGGTCATCCGCAACCCATCCAGCAACTCGGAAAGGACAGCTATGAGCGAAGAATTTCGCATCGAACACGACACCATGGGTGAAGTGAAGGTTCCCAAGGATGCCCTCTACAGCGCTCAGACCCAGCGCGCCGTCGAGAACTTCCCGATCTCCGGCAAGACCCTCGAGTCCGCACACATCGCGGCGCTCGCGCAGGTGAAGAAGGCCGCGGCCAAGGCCAATCTCGAGCTCGGTGTCCTCGACGAGGCCCGCTCCACAGCCATCCAGAACGCCGCCGACGCTGTGATCTCCGGCGAATACGACGCACATTTCCCCATCGATGTGTTCCAGACCGGCTCGGGCACCTCATCGAACATGAACACCAACGAGGTCCTCGCCTCCTTGGCCACGAAGGCGCTCGAGTCCGAGGGCATCAGCGTGCACCCGAATGACCACGTCAACGCCTCGCAGTCCTCCAACGACGTCTTCCCCACCTCCGTGCACCTGGCCGTGACGAAGGCCCTCGTCGGCACGCTCATCCCGGCCATGGAGACTTTGGCGACCTCGCTGGAGAAGAAGGCCGAGGAGTTCTCCTCCATCGTCAAGTCCGGCCGCACCCACCTCATGGACGCCACCCCGGTGACCCTCGGTCAGGAATTCGGCGGATACGCCGCCCAGGTCCGTTACGGCATCGAGCGCATCGAGGCCTCCCTGCCCCGCGTCGCTGAGGTCCCCCAGGGCGGCACCGCCGTGGGCACCGGCATCAACACCCCGGACGGATTCTCCCCCCGGGTCGTCGCGATCCTCGCCGAGGAGACGGGCTTGCCGATCACCGAGGCCCGCAACCACTTCGAGGCCCAGGCCAACCGCGACGGACTCGTCGAGGCCTCCGGTCAGCTGCGGACCATCGCCTACGGCTACATGAAGATCTGCAACGACCTGCGGTGGATGGGATCAGGCCCGAACACCGGCCTCGGCGAGATCGCCATCCCCGACCTGCAGCCGGGATCGTCGATCATGCCGGGCAAGGTCAATCCCGTCATCTGCGAGGCCACCATCCAGGTGGCCGCCCAGGTCATCGGCAATGACACCTCCGTGTCCCTGTCTTCGACGAACGGCGCCTTCGAGCTCAATGTCGGCATCCCCGTCATGGCCTCGAATCTGCTCGAATCCATCCGTCTGCTCGCCAACGCTTCGACCGTCATGGCGGAGAAGATGATCGACGGGCTCACCGCCAATGAGGAACGCGCCCGCTTCCTCGCCGAGGCGAGCCCCTCCATCGTGACCCCGCTGAACAAGGTCATCGGCTACGAGGCGGCGGCGAAGATCGCCAAGCACGCCGTGGCCAACAAGATGACCGTCAAGGAAGCCACGATCGACCTCGGCTTCGTCTCCGACGGCTCCATCACCGAGGCGGACCTGGACAAGGCCCTCGACGTCACCACGATGATCGGCAGCTACAAGTAGGCCCAGCTTCACAGGCAGTGGCCGGGCCGCCGTGAGCCCGGCTGCGTTGAGCTGATTGCCAGACACGCGAGGGGCGGCCCACCGGACTCCGGTGGGCCGCCCCTCTTCTATCCCCCGCTCGCACGTCGAGCGCAGACCTGAGCGTCGAGCGCAGACCGCACACAGTCTGCGCTCGACGCTGCGGTCTGCGCTCGACGCTGCGGCGCACGCTGCTCACGACCGGAAGGGGTCGAACTCCTCGAGCACGTCGGTGACCAGCGCGGCGATCTCCGAGCGTTCGGACCGGGTGAGCGTCACATGGGCGAACAGGTCGTGGCCTTTGAGCCTCTCGATCACCGCCGCGATGCCGTCATGGCGACCGACGCGCAGATTGTCGCGCTGAGCGACATCGTGGGTGAGCACCACCTTCGAGTTCATCCCTATGCGCGAGAGCACCGTCAGCAGGACGTTGCGCTCCAGCGACTGCGCCTCGTCGACGATGACGAAGGCATCGTGGAGGGACCGACCGCGGATGTGCGTGAGCGGCAGGACCTCGAGCAGGCCCCGATTGACCACCTCGTCGATGACGTTCTTGCTGACCAGCGCACTGAGAGTGTCGAACACCGCCTCGGCCCAGGGGTTCATCTTCTCCCCCTCGCTGCCCGGCAGGTAACCGAGATTCTGACCGCCGACGGCATAGATGGGCCGGAAGACCATGATCTTCGAGTGCTTGTTCTCCTCGAGCACCTTCTGCAGGCCTGCCATCAGGGCGAGTGCGGACTTCCCCGTTCCGGCTCGCCCTCCCAACGACACGATTCCGAGGGCATCGTCGAGGAGCATGTCGATGGCGACTCGCTGTTCCGCCGAGCGTCCGTGGACTCCGAACACATCCCGATCCCCGCGGACCAGGGACACCTTGCCGCCATGATGGACCCGGCCGAGCGCCGAACCGCGCGGTGAGGTGATGACCACCCCGGTGTTGACGACCTCCCCCGCAGCATCCTCGGACGTCACCGATCCCTCGTCGTAGAACTGGGACATCTGCTCGTCGTCGAATGACAGTTCACTCATCCCGGTGAAGCCGGAGTCCACGGCGAGTTCGGCCAGATACTCTTCGGCATGCAGGCCCAGCGCCGATGCCTTGACTCGCATCGGCACATCCTTCGTCACGACAACGACATCGTGGCCTTCTGCCGCGAGATTGCGGGCGACGGCGAGGATGCGGGTGTCGTTCTCGGTGCGGTCGAACCCGACGGGCATCGTCGAGGAGTCGATGTGGTTGAGTTCGACATGCAGGGTTCCCCCGGCCTCCCCGACGGGAATCGGCTCATCGAGACGGTCGTAGTCGGAGCGGAAGTCATCGAGGATATGCAGTGCCTTGCGGGCGGTGAAGCCGAGTTCGGGATGGTTGCGTTTGCCCTCGAGCTCGGAGACCACGACGAGCGGAATGACGACGTGATGCTCTGCAAAGCGCAGCAGTGCTCCCGGATCGGAGAGCAGGACCGAGGTGTCGAGAACGTAAGTATGGACATTTTCAGCCATGGGGACCCCTGTGGCGTGAGTACCGCCGAGACCCGGTTCTGACATCCCCCGATCTCGGGTTGGTGTCGACCAACTACTGCCAACCTAAACCCGTTTGACTCCCGGGCCGGTACCGGCACGCGCGTTCGGGAAAGTCGTCGCAATGAACTTCGAATGAATGGGGTGTGTGTGCTAGTTTCGCGCTATGGCGGATGCGATCTTCGACAACCCTCGACTCGCCGCGATCTACGATGCCTTCGAGGCTCCTCGGGAGGATCTCGAGCACTATCTGGCCCTGGCGCGGGAGTACGGAGCGGAACAGGTCATCGACCTCGGATGCGGAACCGGCGTCCTCGCTCGTGCTCTCGCCGCCGCCGGTTGCACGGTCATCGGCATCGACCCAGCTCGCGCCTCACTCGATATCGCCGAGGCGGCTGAAACGAGCGAATCACTCACGGCCACTCCCAGCGATTCCCCCACAGTCGAATGGCGCCACGGCACCTCGGCGCAGATCCCGGCAAGCGATGCCGATCTGGTCACCATGACCGGCAACGTCGCCCAAGTGTTCCTCGGCGTCGCCGAACTCGAGTCGGTGTTCGCCGACTGTGCCCGCGGGCTGCGCACCGGAGGCCGACTGATCTTCGAGACCCGCGACCCCGCAGCACGGGCCTGGCAGGCCTGGGCGCAGACACCGGCACGCACACTCGACATCGACGGCATCGGCAAGGTCACCCAGACCTTCATGCTCGGTCAGGTCGACCTGCCGTTCGTGTCATTCACCCATCTCTACCGGTTCCACGAAACAGGGGATTCGATCGGATCACGATCTCGTCTGCGGTTCCACTCATACGGGGAGATCACCTCGGCGCTGGAGACCGCCGGATTCGAGGTCGACGAGGTCAGAGATGTCCCCGACAGACCCGGACGAGAATGGGTCTTCATCGCCCGCAGGCGCTGACTGAAGGCCGACTTCAGCACCCGCAGACCCGAGGCGGACGAACCCTCGAAGCGTCAAAGCGCGATCCCTCGCAGCCTCGCAGCTCCGAAGCGCAATCCCTACTTGCCGAATCGCCTCTGCCGCAGACCGTAGTCGCGGACGGCACGGAGGAAGTCAGTACGGCGGAAATCCGGCCAATAGGCTTCGCAGAAATAGAACTCCGAATAGGCGCTCTGCCACATGAGGAATCCGGACAGCCGCTGCTCCCCGGAGGAGCGGATGATGAGATCCGGGTCCGGCTGTCCCTTGGTGTAGAGGTGTTCGCCGATCTGCTGCGGGGAGAGTTCGGAGATGATCGACTCGAGGTCGGTGCCTTCGTCGGTGCGAGACCGCAGCAGCGACTTCACCGCATTGACGATCTCCTGCCGTCCGCCGTATCCGACGGCCACGTTGACCCGCATCCTGCATTCGCCCACCGAGGTGACGGCTTCGAGGCGGGCCCGCAGATCGTCGGGCAGGATGTCGAGGTCACCGACGAGCTGGACGCGCACATCGTCGAGCGCAGCGATCTTCTCGACCATGTCGGAGATGATCTCGATGAGGACGGCGACCTCCTCGGCGGACCTGGCCAGATTCTCCTTGGACAGGACGTAGAGGGTGACGATCTCGACATCGACTTCGAAGCACCACCCGAGGAACTCCACGATCTTGTCAGCCCCGGCCCGGTGTCCATCGGCCGTGGTCGCTCCGAACTCCTTCGCCCAGCGGCGGTTGCCGTCGGTGATGACACCGACGTGGCGCGGGACGGGAACGGACTTGTCGAGCTCGCGCAGGAGCCTCCGCTCATAGAGCCGGTAGAGCAGGCTCACTGGTCGCGCCACACTGACCTCTTTCCCAATCACATCGCCGCCGGGTTCGAACACCATCCAGAGTACTATCCCAGGACGCTGAATGAAGCCACAGGTCGAGCCGATAAACTTGTCCCATGAACGCACCGGTGACACAGCCCCCACCAACAGACCCTGAGGGCAAAGCAGCCGATGGCACGTCCGCCGAGACCGGCTCCAGGACCTCATATCCCCTGCGCATCGCCCGCCGTCGTTCGGCCCTGCGCCGTGAGCTCGCCAAGCTCGCCGGACAGGTGAAGCCGAAACTACGCGGATGGTTCCATGCCGGGGCGTTTCCGCTGGCGATGATCGGCGGCTTCGCCCTCGTCATCATCTCCCCCACGATCGAATCGCGCCTGGCCGCCTCGGTGTTCGCGATCACCGGAATGCTCCTGTTCGGCACCTCGGCGATCTATCACCGCGGACGCTGGCGCACACGTGCACGCCTGATCCTGCGACGCCTGGACCATGCGAACATATTCCTCATCACCGCCGGCACCTATACGCCGCTGGCCGTGCTCATGCTCAGAACCGATCAGGCCATCCTGCTGCTGTCCGTGCTGTGGGGAGCGGCCGCGCTCGGCGTCGCCTTCCGCACGATCTTCACCACCGCGCCGAGGTGGCTCTTCGTTCCCATCTATGTGGGCTTCGGAGTCGCCGGAGTCGGTTATATTCCGCAGATGTGGATGTCGATCCCGACGGTCGGCATCCTCGTCGTCGCCGGTGGTCTGTGCTACATCATCGGCGCCGTGATCTATGGGATCAAGCGGCCGAATCCCTCACCGAAGTGGGTCGGATTCCACGAGATCTTCCACATCCTCACGATCTGCGGCTACGGCTGCCATCTCGCGGCACTGCTCGTCGCCGCCGTCGCCGCCTACAACTAGGCGCAACGAGACAGACCGCGGCTGTTTGCTCAGCTACTTCGTCTCGGTCGGATCGATGTCTGACCGCGGAAGATCAGATTCCGGGTCGCCGTCGCGTTCGGCGTCAATGTCGGTGGAATCAGCATCCTGTTCTCGCGGCTCGGGCCCCGAGAGCTTCGACTGATTCGGCACGGCGTGCTTGCGCAGCGGGATCGGGTAGGCGTCGCTGGCCTCTGCACGGGCTCGCACGCGACGCACCCGGCGCAGCGCATCCCGGATGAGGAAGATGACGACGATGACGATCGCCAGGGTGGCGAGGAAGCCGATGGTCCCCGGCGTCACAAGGTCGGGGTCGGGCGCCTGACTGGGGTTGGGGCTCTGCGCGACCACGATCATGCGCTCTCACCCTGCTCCCGGACCGCCTCGGCGGCCATCTGTCCTTCGCTCGCGGCCTCGACGGCCGCGGCGTCCTCGTCCTCGATCGGCGGAGAGTCCGGCAGCATCCCCTCGGCGGGGACCTTCCTGCCGTCATCCAAGGTCACGGACGCGAAGAGGTCGCTCTCCTGGAAGTCGACTCCGGGAGTCAGCGGCGCCCGTCCGGTGTTGTCGACGGCCAACTCGAACTCCTCGGTCGGCCAGTAGGTGCGGGCGGCCTTGCGGGAGGCGGAGAAGAATCCGCCCTCGGGATCGATCTGCGTGGCGTGGGAGAGCAGTGCCCGGTCGCGGGAGGGGAAGAACTCGTGGCAGGCGATCCGCGTGCTCAGCCAGTTGGTGCGTTCGGCATCGCGCTTCTTGAAGTCCTCGATGTGATCGGCGAACGGGGACTCGAGACCCGCCGCGGTCATCTTCTCGTGGATGGTCATCCACTTCTTCGCCGACAGGTCCTGGTTGTAGTAGACCTTCTGG
This sequence comes from Brevibacterium sp. CCUG 69071, assembly GCF_021023135.1. Taxonomy (GTDB): domain Bacteria; phylum Actinomycetota; class Actinomycetes; order Actinomycetales; family Brevibacteriaceae; genus Brevibacterium. Next base: position 276,890 of record NZ_PGFV01000001.1, on the reverse strand, counting down.
ACCTGCCAGGGTTCGCCCAATTCGGGATAGCTCTGACCATCCGCGGCCGCTGCGACAGCGGCCATCGTCACGGCGTGGTTCTTGATGTGATCGGGATGGGGGTACCCGCCGAGCTCGTCATAGGTCGTGACCACCTGGGGACGGAACGTGCGGATGATGTGCACGAGAGGCAGCATGGCGACCTCGTCGGGGACGCGGTAGAAGCAGCCGGGCGGAGTCTGGTTCTCGAAATCCCCGTCGGGCAGCCCCGAATCGACGTGGCCGACCCACACGTGCTCGGCACCGAGCGCGGAGGCCGCAGCGGCCATCTCCTCGCGGCGCAGACCAGCGATGTCACGGCTGGCCTTCGGACTCTGCAGGAGCGCAGGATTGAGGATGTCGCCGGCTTCTCCCCCGGTCATCGTCGCAATGAGGACCCGCGCGCCCAATGACGCATACTTCGCACTCGTGCCGGCGCCCTTGGAGGATTCGTCGTCGGGGTGGGCGTGGACGGCGAGCAGACGCAGCCCATGGTACGGAAGCGAAGTCATGTCGGTAGTGTCCCTTTCGATTCAGCCTGGAGGCGGTCCGCGTCCTGCATGGCGACTGACATGATCGCAGGAGACGGATCGACTACTCTAGGGTAGTGCGCGATGTTCTTAAAGAGGAATTCAATGACTGAGGTAACAGTGGCCGAACCACTGCACGATGACCGCTACGGACGCGTCCGTGAGCCGAAACGCCGACTCGGACACAGTGCCCGAATCATCGCCGTCATCGTCGTCGCTCTCGTCATCCTCGCAATCGCCTTCGTGGCTTTCCGCCCGCAGACGACTCCGACGACACCGCGAACCCTCGACTATTCGGTTGTCGACTCTTCTTCAACACAGGTCACCGTGGCAATATTTCCTGATCGGGACCGCGATGTGCACTGCATCGTCCAGGCCACGAACGATTACGAGGCGATCGTCGGCTTCACCGAAGTGCGGGTTTCGGCCGACGCGCAGGCGGATCCCAACTCGCCGAGGCAGCTCGACGTCGATCTCGCGACCACGCAGCTCGCGGCCTCGGGCCACGTGGATTCCTGCTGGTTCGAATAGACCACAGCCGGCTCGAATAGACCACAGCCTGACCTTTCCACAACAGAAGACGTGCCCGGCGTGACACACGCCATCGTTTTCCTTCTCTGATGCGTTACACTATAAGTTCATTCAACTTCCGGGCGTGACCATACGCCCGGTTTTTCGTTGCCTGACGCGCCCGTCAGTGCACCGAACCGAAGAAGGAGATGTCATGACCGAGGAAGTCACTCAGGAAGAGACCTGGTTGACCCAGGAAGCCTACGACCGCCTGTCGCAGGAGCTTGAACACCTCTCCGGACCGGGACGGGCAGAGATTGCTGAGAAGATCGAAGCCGCCCGCGACGAGGGTGACTTGAAGGAGAACGGCGGCTACCACGCAGCGCGTGAGGAGCAGGGCAAGCAGGAGGCTCGCATCCGCCAGCTCGAACTGCTGCTGCGTTCCGCGAAGGTCGGTTCCACCGACAGTGACGGGAAGACGGTGTCTCCCGGTTCCGTCGTGACCGCGAAGGTCGCCGGAACCGATATGCGATTCCTTCTGGGCAGCCGTGAGATCGCCGGCGACTCCGATATCGACGTCTTCTCGGAGAAGTCCCCCTTGGGCGCCGCAGTGCTCGGAGTCTCCGTCGGCGGAAAGACCACCTACGAAGCTCCCAACGGCAAAGAGATCAAGGTCGAGGTCACGGGCATCGAGCCCTTCTCCGGCTGATGCCGCTTCCCCGACGGGGATGAGACCGAAGACCTGTGGGCGGGTGATCATCGATCACCCGCCCACGGGTCATTCATCACCTTCCCGGCGGCTCACCGTCCTGGTCGGCACGTTCGCCCGCGACTGCGCCCGAGCACGCCCCGACCAGGACGACGACGGTCAGTCCAGCTGATCGTCCTTGCCCGGAGTCTCCTCCGAGTCCGCGGACCGACTCTTGCGAGAGCCCGAGGCCCGGCCCTTACGAGAACGGCCGGTCGCAGTCGAGGCGTCGCCTTCGACAGAGTCATCAGCAGCCTCCGCGCTCCGGCTCGTCTCCGAGGTCTCGCCGTCGGAGCGTTCGACCGCGGAGTCGTGGATGGCGGAGTCGAGCTTGTCCTTCGCGGTCTCGAGCACGGCCGATGCCTCGTCATCGACTCCGTCGGCAGGATCGTCCGGATCAGGTGGATTCTTCGCTCGCGCGATGTAGCTGATGACCGTGTTGGCCACGGCGACCGCCGGCACCGCGAACAGCGCACCGACGATGCCGAACAGGAAGCCGCCCGCGGTCACCGCGAGGATCACTGCCAGCGGGTGGACGGACACGGCCTTGCCCATGAGGAAGGGCTGCAGCACCTGACTCTCGATCTGCTGCACTGCGAGGACCACTGCGAGCATGATGATGGCGCTGACCAAGCCGTTCGAGACGAGGGCGACGAGCACGGCGATGACGCCCGAGGCGATCGCACCCACGACCGGAACGAAGGAGGCCAGGAACACCAGCACGGTCATCGGAATCACCAGCGGGATGCCGAGGATGGCCGCGCCGATGCCGATGCCGATCGCATCGACAGCGGCCACGAGCACCTGCACTCGCACGTACTGGACCAGGGAGGTCCAGCCGCGCAGCGAGGCGCCGATGGCGATGGGCTGAGCGGGCAGGGGCAGCAGGCGCATCACCCAGCGGAAGATCTTCTCCCCGTCGTAGAGGAAGAAGAAGGTCGTGAACAGGCAGACGGCGGCTCCGGTGAGGAATGTGCCCACCGAGGAGGTCGCCTGCCAGGCGCCGCCGAGGAGTTGGGAGCTGTTGCTCTGGAAGAAGTTCGTTGCCGCATCGATGGAGTCATCGATGTATCCGGAGATCGTCGTGGAATCCAACCCGAAGGGCCTGGTCGCCAGCCAGTCGCTGATTCCGGAGATTCCCTTTATCACCTGATCGACGAGGTCCGGCATGCCGGAATAGATCTGCTGTCCGACCAGTGTGAAGAGCCCCGAGACGACGATGATGAAGCCGAGGAAGGCAATGATCGCCGCAGCGACCCGCGGCAGCCCCTTCTTCACCATCCAGTTGGTGAACGGGGCCAGGAGCGCGGTGAGCAGGAGCGCGATGAGCACCGGCAGCACCACGCTCGAGATCTGCGCGAGCAGCCAGAAGGCCACACCGATCGCCACCAGCACCACGATCGAACGCCACGACCAGGCGGCGGCCAGCTTGAGCCCCGGGGACACATAGGGCACCGCCTCGGCCTCGATGCGACTGTGCGCGATCTCCTCAGGACTCACATCGTCCGGAGAGACAGCGCTCTCGGTCTGCTGGGAGCGGGCATCATCGCGACCTTGGCGGAATGCCTCCCAGGCACCGCGAAAACGGTTCGCAGACTGCTTGTTCTCGTTTTCAGACATGACTCAAGAATAGTTGTTGTAGAGCTCTCTTCAGTGCAATGATGTCGCGGGAGGAGGGAATTTAATGGGAAGTCGCATGTTCTATGCCCTGGCCACCATGACCGGCACGGCCGTGGGCGTCGGTGCATCGGCCGTTGGTCTCCTCCGCCATCAGGCCGGAGCGCTGCGCCGGGCATTCGACGAAGACGCCTCGCGTCAGTACTCTGTCTTCGCCGAGGCGGTGCCTCCCCCGCACAATCACGATAATGACGATTCTGCGGCCCTGGCGATCATCGGCGATTCCTGGCTGTGCGGAATCGACGTCGATGACGCACAGGCACCGCCGAGCCTCATCGGACGCGGTCTCGCCAGAATTCTGGGCACCAGCGTGCGCGTGCAGACCACCGCACGCCCCTCCGCCCTGTCCGAGGATCTGCCGCGCCAGGTCGACGAGATTCTGTGCTCGGCTTGGCTCTCTCGCCAGCTCTCGGAATCATGGACCGCGAACCGACGCTTCGCGATCATCTCCATCGGCAGCGGCGACATCATCCATCCCATTCACGGCACCATCGGCATACCCGTGCTCAACCAGGCGATCAATCGACTGCAGCGCGAGGGACGGTACACAGTCTTCGTTCTCGTCTGCCCCAACCTAGGCGGCCTGCCGGGGCTGCGGGATCCGCTCAAGATGTCACTGCGCAGGACCTCGCGGGTCCTCGCCGGCTCCCAGTGGCTTGCCGCACTCTCCGCTCGCGCGGTCCCCTTGCGGGCCACAGGCTCTCTGAGCGGCACAACTCGGAAATCTCTGCTCAACGAATCGGGGAGATTTCCCAGCGAGCTCGGCTATGCCCAGCTGTCCTCGACGGTGCTGGCCGCGATCGCCGAACGCATCGACGCCCCCATCCTCGTCGATCGCAGTCAGGACGTTCCCGAGGACACCGCCGATCCGTCCGAGGACACCGTCGATCCTTCCGAGGTCACGCAGGCTCCGTCCGAGGCCACCGAGGCTTCGCCCGAGAGCGCCGAGGGCCTCCTCGACAATCCGGACATCCCGTCCGACGACACCGCGGACCCCATCGATGACTCATCGTCCGAGAACTCGTCGTCCGAGACCTCCTCGTACGAGGACGAACGCATGCCTGATACCGACGTGCCGGAGTCGGCCCGGTGATCCGCGTCGTGCTGGCCTCACAGTCACCCGCCCGTCGCCAGATCCTCACCTCCTCCGGCATCGACCCGATCATCATCGTCTCCGAGGTCGACGAACGAGCCCTCGAAGCCTCCTTCACCGGATCCGTCGGAGATCTCACCACAGCGCTCTCCGAGGCGAAGGCCCGCGCCGTCATCGAGCGGATCACCACCGCGGACGCCCCGCAGATCTCTGACGCCGACACGGTCGTCGTCATCGCCGGTGACTCCATTCTCGAGGCCGCAGGTCGCGCCATCGGCAAACCGAGCACCGCGGAACGCACACGCGAGATCTGGGCGGACATCGCCGGGACGTGGACCGTGCTCCACACCGGCCACACCCTCGGTGTCCTCTCCCGCCGCGACACCGCTGGGCCGGACGCAGAAGAATCTCCCCTCGAACTCGTCGACATCCGCTCGCAGCGATCGGCCACCTCGGTGCTCATCGGCACCCCGACCCCGGAGGAGCTCGACGCCTATATCGCCACCGAGGAGCCCTTCCACGTGGCGGGAGCCCTGACCATCGACGGCTACGGCGGAGCCTTCGTCGAACGGCTCGACGGCGACCATCTCACGGTGCTCGGGCTCAGCTTGCCCGTGGTCAGGGGCCTTGCCGGCGACATGGGCCTGTTCTGGCCGGATTTCTGGTCGGGCCCGAGCTAGAATCGACTCTGTCGCGCTGACACGCCCGAGAGCTTTGAAGTTTTCACTCTCAGTTTTTATCGCTGATCTACAAACGTTTGGTTTTGCCCTCTAAATTGATCTGAGATCATACAAAGGAGCGCAATGACCACAGTCCTCCCCGAAGCCTCGACCGCACCGTTGCACACTCATGTGCCGACCGCGGCCGTGCATCGAGTGCTCATCGCCAATCGCGGTGAGATCGCCCTGCGCGTCATCCGCGCCGCCCATGACCTGGGTGTCAAGGCCGTCGCCGTCTACACCCGTGCGGATTCGGACGCAGACTTCGTCCAGCTCGCCGATGATGCCTGGCTGCTCGACGGCTCCGGTCCCGGGGAGACCTACCTCGACATCGACAAGATCCTGGCCCTGGCCAAGCGTTCGGGCGCCGACGCCATCCACCCCGGATACGGCTACCTCGCGGAGAATGCACTCTTCGCCCAGGCCGTCATCGATGCCGGTCTGACCTGGATCGGCCCTCCCCCGGCAGCCATCGAGCTGCTCGGCGACAAATCCGGAGCCCGGGAGGTCGCCGAGGACGTGTCCGCCCCGGTCGCTCCCGGATCGGATGGTGCGGTAGCCGATCTTGCCGAAGCCGCCGAGGTGGCCGAACGCATCGGCTATCCCGTCGTCATCAAGGCCGTCCACGGCGGCGGCGGGCGCGGATTCCGTGCCTGTGCCGCCGTCGATGACCTCGAAGGCGCCTACACGGCTGCGACGCGTGAGGCCCTCAGCGCCTTCGGTCGCGGGGAATGCCTCATCGAGAAGCAGATCGTGCGCCCGCGCCACATCGAGACGCAGTGTCTGGCCGATGCTCATGGCAACGTCCGCGTGATCTCCACCCGCGACTGCACCCTGCAGCGACGGAACCAGAAGATCGTGGAAGAGGCTCCGGCGCCGTTCCTGTCCGAGGAACAGGAGCGCATCGTCTCCGAGGCCTCGGCCCGGGTGCTCGCCCATGTCGGCTATGTCGGCGCTGCGACGTGCGAATTCCTGCTCGGCACCGACGGCACCATCATCTTCATGGAGGCCAATGCCCGCATCCAGGTCGAGCACACCGTGACCGAGGAGGTCACCGGTGTCGATCTCGTCGGATGGCAGCTGCGCATCGCCTCGGGCGAGGAGCTGCCCGCCGAGTTCCCTGCCGTTCGCGGGCACTCCGTCCAGTTCCGCATCAATGCCGAAGACCCGACCACCTACTTCCCGGCCACCGGGGCGGTCAAGAACTATCGCGCACCCTCCGGGCCGGGTGTCCGCCTCGATTCGGGAATCGGTGAGGGCAGCGTCGTCGGGACGGACTTCGACCCGATGCTCGCCAAACTCGTCATCACCGGGGCCACCCGAGAGCAGGCTCTGGCGCGTGCCCGTCGCGCCCTCGCCGAATACCGGATCGACGGCGTCTCGACACTGCTGCCGCTCCACCGCGTGCTGGTGGACGAGCCTGCCTTCGCCGCCGATTTCGGGGTCTGGACCAATTGGCTCGAAACTGCCTTCGTCAACCCGCTCGCCAATCCGCAAACAGGAGATCACATGAGCACAGCAACCGACAGCTTCAGCGTTGTGGTCGAGGTCGACGGTCGCCGGATGACCGTTTCGGTGCCCAAGGACGTCATCTCCGACCTCGGACATGTCCCCAGCCCGAGCGTGCCCCGGCGCAAACGCAGCCTCAGCCGCAAGGGTGCACAGCTGGCCGATGACTCGAATGCGCTCAACGCCCCGATGCAGGGCACGATCGTCTCCGTGGCTGTCTCCGCCGGAGACACGGTCGAGGCCGGAGACACCCTGGCCGTGATCGAGGCGATGAAGATGGAGCAGCCGCTCAAGGCCGGCCATTCCGGCACCGTCTCCGAGGTGCTCGTCGACACCGGCAGTGCGGTCAAGTCGGGCGAGGCGATCATCCGCTTCGCCGCCTGATCGACCACCGGCGCCTCGCGCTCGGTCAAGCCCCTGTCATCCTGTGGATGGCAGGGGCTTCGCCGTGCGTCGGCATCGGCATAGACATCGGCATCGGCATCGGTGCCGGCACCGGCACCGGCACCGGCACCGGCACCGGCCGAGCTTACGAGCCCAGATCGTTCAGCTGGGATTCGAGGTACTCCGATTCGGCGTCATTGCCGGGACACGCCAGCGCCGCACGATACGCCTCCTCTGCCTCACCGGGCCGTCCGCACTCCTCCAGGGTGATGGCACGGGCGATGTGGAACGGCCGGTGGCGCAGCAGCCACCTGTCCTCGGCCAAGGCCTCGAGAGCGGCGAGTCCGGCCTCCGGGTCGCTCACCTTCCCGATGACCACCGCCTGGTTGAGAGCCACGACAGGGGTGGGGTCGAGATCGTAGAGCATCCGGTAGAGGACGAGGATCTGCACCCAATCGGTGTCGGCGAAGGCCGAGGCCTCCGCGTGCAGGGCGGCGATCGCCGCCTGCACCGTGTAGATGCCGGCACCGTCTTCTCCTGCCGCGGCCCGCGTCAGCGCCAATCCCTCGGCGATGTCCCTCGAGTCCCAGACGCGTCTGTCCTGCTCGGCGAGAGGGATCGGCTTCCCCGCGGCGCTGGTGCGAGCCTCCGCGCGCGATCGCGTCAGCAGAAGCAGCGCCAGCAAGCCGCGCGCCTCGGTGTCCCGCGGTGCCAAGGTCACGAGCAGACGCGCGAGTCGTACGGCTTCGTCCTGAAGATCCACGCGGTGGCGGGATGCTCCGGTCGCCGGTGTGAAGCCCTGGGCGAAGATCAGGTAGACGGCCCGGAGGACTCCCGGCATCCTCTCGCGCACCTGCTCATTGCCGGGCCTGCCGAAGGGGATACCCGTGACGGCGATCCGCTTCTTCGCTCGCACGATCCGCTGCTGCATGGTCGTGGTCTCTGTGAGAAAGGCCGCCGCGACCTCGACCGTGCTCAGCCCGGCGAGGAAACGCAGGATGAGAGCGGTCTGCTCCTCCTCCTTCAGTGTCGGATGCGAGCAGGTGAAGAAGAGACCGAGACGCTCATCCGGGATCTCCGCGATGCCGATGTCCTCATCGAGCTGCGTCGCATGATCCTGGTGGTCCCCCGGTCGGAGTTCGTCCTCGATCCGCAGTCGGGCCAGATTCCGCGTTCGCGTGGCATCGAGGCGGATGAGGTCGATCGCTCGATTCTTCGCCGCGCTCATCAGCCAGGCGGCGGGCTGCCGCGGGATTCCCGAGTCCGGCCAGGTCTCGACCGCCCGCAGCAGAGCTTCCTGCAGGGCCTCTTCTGCGAGATCGAGGTCGTGGAACCTCGCCGCCAGGGCCGCGAGCAGCCGCCCGTGGTCCTCTTCACCGAAGACGGTGAGAGCACGGGCGGTCGCCGCGGATTCCGAATCTATCAGTAGTCGGCGACGGGCCGGATCTCGATATGGCCGAGCCGGGAGCCGGGGCTCTTCTTCGCCCAGGCGATCGCCTCGTCGATGCTCGGCACCTCGATGACGTAGCTTCCGCCCACGAACTCGCCGGACTCGGCGAAAGGTCCCGAGGTGACGATCGACTCTCCACCGGTCTCGCTGACTCGGACCCCGTGCTCGGGGCCTTCGAGAGCGAATCCGCCGACGACGACTCCGGCCTCATTGATCTCTTGGTCGAAGGCCATGAAATCGCTCGGATCCGGTCCCCCGTCATCGCCGCAGTCGGCATCGGCGGCGTTTCCCATGAGCAGCAGTGCGTACTTCATTTCTCTCTCCTCACCTTCAGTGTCGTCAGGCCGGGTGGCTTGACACAAGGATGACGCAGAGAGCATGCCGATATCGACAGCTGCGGGAGAAAAATCTTCGGCGCGGGACGAAAGTCCCGGTGGAAACCGCGCTCTACAGGTGTCGGTGAAGCTTCCGCGAGGCCTCGGTCAGGGATCCGCTCACGGAGGGATAGACGACGAAGGACGCGGAGAGCTGGTCGACGGTGAGACGGTTCTCCACGGCCATGGTGATCGGCAGGATCAGCTCACTGGCACGGGGACCGACGACGACTCCCCCGAGGATCGAACCCGAGCCTCGGCGGGCGAAGAGCTTGACGAACCCGTCCTTGATGCCTAGCATCTTGGCCCGCGGGTTCGTGTCCAGGGGCAGCATCACCGTGTCGATGTCGGTCGGATTCTCCCGGTAGTTCTGCTGAGTGAAGCCGACCGTGGCGATCTCCGGGGCAGTGAAGACGTTCGAGGCCACATGGCGCAGCTTGAGCGGCTGCACGGCGTCGCCGAGGGCGTGGAACATCGCGATCCGTCCCTGCATCGCGGCGACCGAGGCCAAGGGCAGCACCCCGGTGCAGTCACCGGCGGCATAGACACCGGAGCGGGAGGTGCGGGAGACGCCGTCGACGACGATGTGCCCGGCCTCGTTGACCTTGACGCCGGCCGATTTGAGACCGAGGTCCTCCGTATTCGGAATCGAACCGACCGCCATGAGGCAGTGCGACCCTTCGACCCGACGGCCATCGGCCAGGGTCACCTCCACTCCGTTCTCGGTGCGGGTGACCGAGTCGGCGCGGGAGCGGGAGAGGACATTCATCCCCTTGTTGCGGAAGACGAACTCGAGCACGTCCGCGGCGTCCTCATCCTGTCCCGGCAGGACCTTCTCTCGCGAGGACACGAGGGTGACCTCGGTGCCGAGGGCCCGGTAGGCGGAGGCGAACTCGGCGCCGGTGACACCGGAGCCGACGACGATGAGGTGTTCGGGAAGCTGGTCGAGGTGGTAGAGCTGAGTCCAGGAGAGGATCCTCTCCCCGTCCGGCTTCGCCGAAGGCAGCTCGCGCGGGTGTGCGCCGACGGACAGGAGGATCGTCGAGGCCTCCAGCGTGTATTCGGTCCCACCGGTCTCGACGACCTTGACGTGATCACGGTCGACCAGAGTTCCCGTTCCCTGGATCACCTTGACCCCGGAGCGGACGAGGCCTTCGTAGATGTCGTTGGCCTGGGCATCGGCCAGTGAGAGGATGCGCTCGTTCACGGCCTTGAGGTCGGCCGTGATATTGTCGGCGACATCGTCTTCGTGGTCGGTGATGCGGATGCCCAGACCGCCCGACCGGTTGATCTCATCCATCATCTCGGCTGTGGCGATGAGCGACTTCGACGGCACCACATCCGTCACGACCGCGGATCCGCCGCAGCGGTAGCGCTCGATGAGCATGACGTCGGCGCCCAGCTGTGCCGCGACCAAGGCGGCTTCGTAGCCGCCGGGGCCGCCTCCGATGATGACGACTCGATCTGCAGTGGATTCAAATTCAGTGTTCACAAAGTGATTCTCTCAAATCCAGCGGGGCAGAGCGAATGAGCCGAACGCTGCGCTCAGGAGTTCTCCACCGAGTTCTCCACGATCTCGGCGGTGTCCCGATGCAGCGCCGAGAGCTGCAGGTACGACTGCGCGTTCTGACGCACCTTCTCGACCCCTTCCTCCGTCATCTCCCGGCGGACCTTCGCCGGAACTCCTGCGACCAGCGACCGCGGTGGGACCTCGGTGCCTTCGAGGACGATTGCGCCCGCGGCGACGAGGGATTCAGTTCCGATGTGAGCATCGTTGAGCACGGTGGAGTGCATCCCGATGAGGACATCGTCATCGACGCTCGCACCATGGACGAGTGCCTGGTGACCGATTGAGACGCGAGCTCCGATGACCACGGGTTTGCCGGCATCGGTGTGCATGACGGTGTTGTCCTGCACGTTGGAGTCCTCACCGATGGTGATCGGTGCGGCCTCGGCGCGCAGCACGCAGCCGTAAAAGACGCTGGCGCCCTTCTTCACATGGACATCGCCGACGAGTGTGGCTCCGGCGGCGATGAAGGCACCCGGGTCGATCTGCGGGGTGTGCCCATTCACGGAGATGATGCGGGCGTGATTCAGGCTGTCGTTCGTCATGAGTCCTCCATTGGTTCACGAGATCTTTCCTCTCGGCTGTCAGTCTAGAGCCCGGCAGTCTTCGGCAGGACTCAGAGTCGCATGGTGGACGAATTTGCGTCACGCGCCCCATACCAGGACAATAGGGAAAATATTTGTCAGAAATTTCACACTGCCGGACCCTTGTGTGCCCAAATGGGTTATGTGAACCTTGACTGAGAGAGTTGCGCGCCTGGAATTCCGGCGCGGTCAACCGCGTTCACTGAATTCGTCGAAAGGTCACCATGGATTGGCGACACCGTGCAGCATGCCTCAATGAGGATCCGGAACTGTTCTTCCCGATCGGAAACACCGGACCGGCTCTGCTCCAGATTGAGGAAGCGAAGACCGTATGTCGCCGCTGTGAAGTAGCCGAGACCTGCCTCCAGTGGGCACTCGAGTCCGGTCAGGATGCCGGAGTCTGGGGCGGTCTGAGCGAAGATGAGCGCCGCGCACTCAAGCGCCGTGCCGCTCGCGCCCGTCGCGCCGGCTGACAACACCGTCACGGCACAGAGCCGACAGCGAAGCACCACCAGTTGAGTCCCGTGGTCGGGAGATGAGCATTCGTCTCCCGACCACGGGACTCAAGTCTGTCCGGTCCTCTTCAGCTTCTCCGGCTCAGTCGTAGGAATCGGGACGCAGCGGCACGTCGAGGATCGCCACGGTGCCTCCGCCCTCACGTGCCTGCCACTCGATCGAGCCTGCCAGATCGGCAGAGACCAGGGTCCTCACGATCTGCGTGCCCAGACCGTTGCCGGGACTCTGCGTATCGCCCAAGCCGACGCCGTCATCGGCGATCGTCACCCGCAGGTGGTCGCCGTCGCGTTCGGGAGTCACCCACACGTGTCCGTTGAGCGTCTCCCCCGGGGCCAGGCCCTCCTGCTGTTCGACCGGGAAGCCGTGCTCGATGGCGTTGGTGATCAGCTCTGTGATCGCCAGCGCCAGAGAGGTCGCATCGGCCGAGGAGATCGCCCCGAAGCTGCCGTTGCGCTGCAGGCTCACCTGCACGAGAGGGCTCGTCAGCTCGGGAGTCAGGCGCAGGCCTTTGTCGACAACCTCATCGAAGTCGACCTCCGATTCCACTCCCTGGCTGAGCACATCGTGGACGACGGCGATGATCGAGACCCGTCGCATCGCCTCCGTCAGCGCGCTCTTGGCCTCGGGGCTGTCGATGCGCCGCGTCTGCAGGCGCAGCAGAGCCGAGACGGTCTGCAGGTTGTTCTTCACCCGGTGGTGCATCTCCTTGATCATCGCATCCCGGGAGAGCAGCTCACGTTTGCGGCGTCGGATCTCGGAGACGTCCCTGGCCAGGACGATGGCGCCGACACGCGAACCCGCATCGGTGAGCGGAATCGCGCGCAGGGACACGCTCGTGCGTCCGACCTCGAGCTCGGTCCGCCACGGGGCACGCCCGGTGAGCACGAGCGGAAGGGTTTCGTCGACCTGTCTGAGCTCGGTGCTCAGACTCGAGACCACCTCGGCGAGGTAGGAGCTCTCGATCTCTCCCGCATGCCCCAAGCGATGCATCAGTGACACGGCGTTCGGCGAGGCATAGTCGACCCGGGAATCGTGATCGAGGATGAAGATCCCGTCGCCGACGCGGGGCTCGCCGTGGCGGGCCCCGCTGGGGGCGTCGCGGTCCGGGAAGGTTCCCTGCACGACCATCCGCAGCAGCGCCATAGCCGAGTGCCGGTAATTCCGCTCCAACCGTGAGGATCCGCGGCGACGCACCTCCTCGGAGTACCGGACCATGATCGCGATCGCATCGCCGTGGCGAACCACCGGGACCGCCTCGGCGGAGATCTCCGTGTCATCGGTGCCCGCATTCACCCCCAGGGACTTCGCTTCGGCCACCTGACCGACGAGATCCTTGACTCTCACCGCGCGGTCGACCAGGTCCCGTTCGAAGCCGGTTGCCCGAGCTCCGAGCAGATCCCGGTTGAACAGCGTCGCACCGGTGGTCGGTCTAGCATGCGCGACGACCGTGTAGCCTCCCGAGGAGGAGGGAACCCACAGCACCACATCGGCGAAGGACAGGTCCGCGATGAGCTGCCAGTCACCGACGAGCAGGTGGAGGTATTCGACGTCGGTCTCGTCGGTGATGCCTTCGGCGGCCAGAAGTTCGTTGAGCACTGTGCACACTTCCTCAGAGGTGAAATCAGCAGACCCGAGGCAAGCTCAGGTCTGCTGATGTGGTGATGATCAGACGCTATCACCGATCACGGCGGGTCGGACATCACACGCCGTGCTCGCTCTCCCAGGCCGAAGACCTCACAACTCCGCGCATCATGCGCAGCAGCACCGACAGCGGAGCCTGGGTCACCGTCTCGAGACCGAGGATCGTCTCCGTGGTCTCGAGAACCCGCCCGGCCGCCGTCTCATTGCGTTCGAGCCATTCGCGCATGCGCTGGCCGGCCCGCTCGTCCGGAGTCCCGGAGATCGGCGAATCGGTGGCCGAGAGGACAGAGCCTGCGACCGAGAGGATCGACGAGTAGAAGTCGTCACGCAGGGAACCGCGGGCCAATGCCGACCACCGGTCGCTGCGGTCGAGGGCGCCGATGAGCTCGAGCACCTGCGAACCGGAGAACTGCTCGTTGACCGCGTAGTAGACCTCGGCGACGTCCTCGGCGGACTCGTTGGCACGGGCCGCCAGCTGAGCGATGTCGAGGAGCACGAACTCATCGAGCAGGGCCGCGGCCCGCCAGGCGAGTTCGCTGGGCACACCCTCGGCGATGTAACCCTCTGCCTTCTCCCGCATGCTCTGAGCATCGAAGCCGTCGACGAGATCGGGCACCCGCGACCGGAGCGCCTCGACGACCTTCCCGTACATCTCGATTCCGGAGTCGACGTCGAGGGTGTCCGGAGCCTGCTGCACCAACCACCGGGACGAACGATCGAGCAGGCGCACATAGTCGTGCTGAAGCCTGACCTGCACCTGGGTGGGCACCACGTTGTCGAGGGCGCACACCGCATCGAAGTAGTCGTCGAGACCGAAGATCTCGGAGACCACGACGAAGACGCGGGCGATCTGCGCCACCGAGGCCGGCGTCTCCTCGAGCATCCGGTAGACGTAGGTGAGTCCGCCCCGATCGATAATCCGGTTGACGAGCTTCGCCGTGGCGATCTCCCTGTGCAGAGGGTGTTCGGGGATGAGCTGGCCGTACTTCTCCTGCAGGGCGTCGGGGAAGTAGGACACCAGCTCCCGCTTCATCCACTCCTCATCGGGCACGACGCTGGCAAGGATCTCGTCAGCAGCATGCATCTTGGCATAGGCCAGGAGGACCGCCAGCTCCGGAGACACATAGGCGCTGAACTCGCGCTTGGTCAGTTCGAACGCGTCGGGCAGGAACTCGACCTTCCGGTCGAGGTCGGCGTTCCTCTCAAGGTAGGTGAGCATCCGCGAGTAGGTTCCCGACATCGACTCGGTCTGCTCGCGAGCTTCGCCGAGGACGACGTTCTGGGCGTAGTTGTTGCTCAGCACTCTGTCCGCGACGTCATCGGTGAACGAGAGCAGCACACTCTCCCGATCCTCGGCGGCGAAGGCCCCCTGGTTGAGCAGGGTGCGCAGCAGCAGCTTGATGTTGACCTCGTGGTCAGAGCTGTCCACGCCGGCCGAGTTGTCGACGGCATCGGTGTTGATCGCGACGCCGCCGAGCGCGGCCTCGACTCGGCCGAGCTGTGTCACGCCGAGGTTGCCGCCCTCACCGATGACTCGGCAGCGGACATCGTTGCCGTCGACGCGGATGGCGTCGTTGGCCTTGTCTCCGACATCCGCGTGGCTCTCAGCCGAGGACTTGATGTAGGTGCCGATTCCGCCGTTGTAGAGGAGGTCGACCGGTGCATTGAGGATCTCGGTCATGAGATCAGCAGGGCTGCGGCGACCCGGCTCGACGCCCAGGGCCGCGGCGGCCTCGGGGCTCAGCTCGATCGACTTCGATGAACGCGGGAAGACTCCGCCGCCCGCGGAGATGAGTTCCCGGTCGTAGTCCTGCCAGCTCGAGCGCGGCAGGTCGAAGAGCCGTTTGCGTTCGATGAAGCTGCGGGCGGCGTCCGGGCTCGGATCGATGAAGATGTCGCGGTGGTCGAAGGCCGCGACGAGGCGGATGTGCTCGCTGCGCAGCATTCCGTTGCCGAAGACGTCACCGCTCATATCGCCGATGCCCACGACCGTGAAGTCATCGGCGGCGGTGTTGACGCCGAGCTCGCGGAAGTGTCGTTCGACCGACTTCCACGCTCCGCGCGAAGTGATCGCCATCTTCTTGTGGTCGTAGCCGACGGACCCGCCCGAGGCGAAGGCATCGCCCAGCCAGAAGCCGCGACGTTCGGCGATCGCGTTGGCGATGTCGGAGAACCTGGCGGTTCCCTTGTCGGCGGCCACGACGAGGTAGTAGTCATCGCCGTCGTGGCGGACGACGCGTTCGGGATGGATAACCTCCTGCGCGCCGTCAGTGCCGTAGACGAGGTTGTCGGAGACTTCGAGCAGACTCTCGATGAACACCTCGTAGGCGGCCTGGCCGGCGGCCATCCACGCGTCGCGGTCGCTCATCGGGGGCAGCTGCTTGGGGAAGAACCCGCCCTTCGCACCGGTCGGAACGATGAGGGCGTTCTTGACCATCTGGGCCTTGACGAGTCCGAGGACCTCGGTGCGGAAGTCATCGCGACGATCCGACCATCGCAGGCCGCCGCGGGCGACCGTGCCGAAGCGCAGGTGCACGCCTTCGACCTGCGGGGAGTACACCCACATCTCGAGAGCCGGCTTCGGCTTCGGAACGAAGCTGAGTTCGGTGGGACGGATCTTGAGCACGAGGGCCGTGGGCAGCTCGCCCGAGGGATCGATGAAGTAGTTCGTCCGCAGGGTGGCCCGCAGCAGTTCGAGAGACGAGCGGAGCACACGATCGGCGTCGAGGCTCGCGACATCGCCGAGCGCGGTCTCGATGGACTCGTTGATCTCCGACATCGCGGTCTCGCGTCGGGATTCTTCGACCTCCGGGTCGAATTTCGCGATGAAGTAGTCGACGAGCAGTCGGGAGATCTCCGGATTGTCGCTGTAGACCTCCCCGACATAGGCGTCGGAGTAGGTGAATCCGGCCTGCCGGAGATACTTCCCGAGCGCTCGGATGATCGTCACATGCTGCCAGTCCAGACCGCTGACTACGAGCCGGTCGAAGACTCCGGCTTCCTTCTTGCCCTGCCAGCCGGCCATGAACGCGTCGGAGATGCGCTGCTGGGCGGCATCGTCGAGCTCCGTATCGAAGCTGAGTCCGAAGTCGTAGAGGAACCGGTGGCTGCCGTCGGCGAGGTCGAGCTCATGTGGCCGCTCGTCGAGGACGGTGGCTCCGAAGGCGGTGAGGAAGGGCAGCACTGCGGAGAGGCCGACCCGTTCCTGCCGGTAGAGCGACAGACGCACCGGGGCGTCCTCCGGGTCATCCGGGCAGTAGAGACGAACCGCAGCTCCGACCTCGGGATCGAGCGCTTCGAATCTGGCCACATCGGCGACCGCGTCGCTGGGCCGATGGTGTTCGCCGTAGCTGGGAGGGAAGGCCTTCGACCACAGGTCGGCGCGGGCCAGCGAGTGACCGCTGTCGCCGCGTTCCGTCGGGGCCAGGAAGGCGTGGACGTCTTCGGACCAGGACCGGACTGCGGACACGATGCGCTTCTGCACCGCTTCGGGGTCGATCTGCGGCAGCTCGCAGTCGCGGGCGATCCGGGCCACGAAGTGGACGCGGGCCAGCGCGGATTCGGTCAGCAGAACGTCGAAGTCAACACTTTCGGCGTTGTAGAACTCCCGCAGCACGTCCTGGACCCGGACACGCGCATCGGTGTTGTACAGATCGCGGGGCAGGTAGAGGATCACCGAGGCGAAGCGCTGGTAGGGGTCGGTGCGGACGAAGACGCGGGACTCGCGCCTCTCCTGCATGTCCACGATCTGCATGACGACATCGAAGATCTCCGAGGTCTCGTCGTGGAGCAGGTCATCGCGCGGGTAGGTCTCGAGGATGCCGAGGAGCTCATTGGCCGAATGGGATCCGGTGGGGAATCCGCTGGCCGAGAGGATCTTACGCACCTTGCGGTTGATCACCGGGATGTTGAGGACGCTGTCGTTGTAGAACTCGGGCTTGAACACACCGACGAAGCGGCGTTCACCGACGATCTCACCGGAGGCGTCGAAGGTCTTCACGCCGATGTAGTCCATGAAGGACCGGCGGATCACCCGCGACCGTGAGTTCGCCTTCGTCAGCACGAGCACATGCGGTTCCAGTGCCTTCTCCGCCACGGCCCGACTCAGCGGAGACTTCGCCAGCGGGCGCAGGGCGGAGATGCCGAGCGACGTGTGCTCGATGGGTTCGAGACTGCTGTTCTCGGCATCGTGGGTGTAATCGTATTCGCGGTACCCGAGGAAGGTGAAGTGTCCGTCGAGCCAGTCGAGCAGCTCGGCCGCGGCCTCGGCCTCGGAGGCGAGTTCGGGCCGGGGAGGGCGACTGCCGAGCTCCTGCGCGATCTCCTTGGCCCGCAGGGCCATGGCCGCGGAGTCGTCGGCGGCGGCGGCGACATAGTCGAGGACGCCGCGCAGGCGCTCCTCGAGCGCTGCGAAGTCCTCTTCGGGGATCCGGTCGATCTCCAGGCGGATCCAGGACTGCTGCTGCGGCAGTCCGGCGGCGGGCGCCTCGGCGGGTTCGTCGACGAGGGGGATGCTCGCGGTGTCGGCCGAGAGCGCGGGGGCTTCGGAGGGTGAGAGCACGGAGAGATTCGATCCCGCGCCCTCGACGGCGATGATGGGGTGGTGGACGAGGCGGATCGCCCGGCCGGCGGAGGCGAGGTCGCTGACGATCGAGGACACGAGGTGCGGCATATCGGCGAGCACCATCGCGATCACGGTGTGATTGTCGAGGAACTCCGGAGAGTCGATGGAGGGGTTGTAGATGGTCAGCACCGGAGAACTGCCGTCGTATTCGGTGCCTAGGGCGTAATGTGAGGCTGCCGCCGCGGCCAGTGCCTCGGCACCGGCATCTGCGCTTCCGGGCTCAAACCTCGGATAGTACGCGTCGATGAAATTCTCCGGGGCACCCTGTCCCCTCAGCTTCCTCCACTCTTCTGCAATCTCCGAATTTGAGACCTGAGACACCATGTCACCTCTATGATCATCGAGTTATCCACTTGCGTCTCCGCTTCGAGACGCCACCCCCAACACTATGCCCAAATATCGAGAAAGGCACGCCGATCACCCTGCCGTCATGAGCAGTACATCTGCTGGCAGACTGGACCCATGCGCACTCTGACACTCAATCATAAATATGCGACCGAGCTGTCGTCATTTCTGTCCCGACTCGCCGATGTCACGACCTGGCAGCGTCTCGGTTCCCAGGCCAGCGCCGAACGCATCGACCCCGACACCGAGATGACGGTCCGCACGCCGATGCCGGCGACGGAACTGCCCTCGGCTCTGGCCTCGCGGCTGCCCGATCAGGCCGAGCTCGTCGAGGTCTACATGATCCCCGGAGACGTCCTCGGCGACAGCGCCGAGGTGCGCATGAGCGCCCACGCCGCAGGAGTGCCGGTCGAGATCGATGCCCTGATCACGCTCCGAGAGCAGGACTCCACGACGAGCCTGTCGGTTCATGCGGAGGTCAGCTCGTCGATTCCGATGTTCGGTTCGATGATCGAACAGGCCGTGGTTCCGATTCTCGAGAAGCGACTCAAAGACCGCCTCGTCAAGCTCGAATCGTCCTGAGCGGAGCGATGCCTGAGCGTCTCAAGCGGCCGGGCGTCTCGGTGCCTGCAGTCGCCGAGGCTCTCGACACGCGGGCAACTCTCTGACCGTCCGTCTGAGACTGCGGACTCAGCCGCGTTCGCGCAGCAGCTCGGGCAGCTCCGTCGCGTCGTACCAGAGCAGGTCGGATTCGCCGAGGAGGTCCTCCGCCTCCGCGCTCCCTGTTTCCCGGGCGAGTCGCGCCGCCTCATTCCAGACTTCAGCCTCGTCGAGGTGAATGCTGGCGATCCGGGTCATCTCGACGGCGGAGAGGGTGAGCAGCTCGAAACCGGCGCTCAGCTCCCGGCCGGCCCCGGCCTCGGGTGCGTCGTAGGCGACGACCGCCCGGGGAGAGAATTCGGCGCCCGAATCGGCCCGGTCCGCGTCTCCTGACTCGAAGGACATGCTCGCGGCAAGGGCCGCCGCGATGCACATGGCGTCGAATTCCAGGGCTTCGAGTTCGTCGCCGCTCAGCGCTCTCCCCTGTGCGTCCGGAGTCACGGCGGTCACCGTTCCCAGCCCGGAGCCGAGTGCGGACAGAGTGGTCGGGATATAGCAGCGGATGCTCATGATTCCATCCTAGGACAGGCCCGACCGTGCGTCAGCCCAGCCTCGAACGCGAGTCAGCCCGGTCCTGACCGTGCGTCAGCCCAGCCTCGACCGGCGACGCCCCGGACCCGACCGCGCCCGTTTCCTGCCCGGCAGCAGCTGCCCGACCGCCTCGGCGATCTCCTGGCTGAGCACCGATTTCGGATTCTCCTCATGGAGTGTGTGCCCGGCGAGCATCGCAGCATCCGCGGTGGCGCGGTCATCACTGAACAGGAAGTCCGGTTCCACCTTGACGAACCGGTGCAGGACCTCCCGGATCCGCGCCTCGGCGGGGTGCCCGACGGCCCCGGACCGGACCTTCGTGATGCCGATCCTCGTCTTCTCCCGCATCGCCTCGGCGCGTTCGGTGCCGAGCAGCTTGACCAGGCGCTGCAGACCGATGGGATTGCCCGCCGCCAGGACTACGACGACATCGGCCGCGTCGAGAGCGGCGCGGGTCGCGCAGTGCCGATCGTAGAAGGGATCGGCGAGATCGTCATCGGGATCCACCCGATCGGAGACGTCGACGACGACGAGGTCGAACATCTTCACCAGCCGAGCCAGCACCGCGGCGAGCACCGATCCCCTGATCTCGGGCCACCGCTCGGGCCTGGTCAGACCCGTGATCGCATGGAAGTCCTCACGGATCGCGGCGTGCGGAAGGGAACTCAGATCCAAGACCGGGGACTTCTCCGCCTCGAGTCGGCACAGGCTGGCGAGATGAGCGGATTCCTCGGTGAGCCCGAGCGTCGTCGCGACCATGGCCGAGACCGTATCCGCATCGACGACGACGCTGCGATGTCCCTGCCGAGCCCCATGATCGCCGAGGTTGACCGCCGTCAGCGTCCTGCCCGGGGCCGAGCCGGTCCCCCACACCGTGACGATCGTGCCCACTCCTTCCCGCGCCCCGGGAGGGACACTCGGCCGCGGTGGGACGACAGTGGAGTCACGGACATCGTCGATCGCCTGCGCAATCGTGGCGGCATCGGCCGTCGAACTCACGCTCGCAGACATCCCGAGTGCGGTCAGGTTCGCGGCGTCGCCGCCGAAGCCGAGCACCTTGACGCCCGCGGCACTCACCGCGGCGATCACCTCGGCGTCAAGGCCCGGGAAGTACTCGCCGACGATCGCGACGTCGGCATCCCCTGTGCGGCACAGCGCAAGGAGTTCGACATCATCGGCCGGACGGGCGACGATCGAGACGTCGTCGATCTCGCTGAGCAGCTCGAAGAGGATGAGGTCGAATTCGAAGTCGACGGCCAAGAGTACCTGGGTCATCGTCCGTCATCCTCGGCAGCGCTCGTCGACGGTGCCCCGACGACCGAGAGGACGCTGCGCCCGTCGAGGGCGCCGAGCACATCCGAGAGCTCATCGGCGGCGACGAAGACTTCGATCCTGGCGCCGTCGCCGACACCGAAGCTGCCGACTTCTCGGGTGATGTTCGACACCGGCGCAGAAGTCACGATCTGTTCGGGGTCGACCTCCGAGTCGTCGAGTCCGTTCGACTCCGGCTGCGCCCAGACGTCGACGAGGCTGCCCGCATCGACGATCGTCGGCACGGAGCCGGAGACGTCGATGGCGACTACGCGCCCTTCGAGGTCCGACAGCGGAGTCACGGCCGAAGCCGGCAGCAGCTCGCCCTCGGCGACCACGGTGCGCACGCTCGAGCCGGCCGGCAGTTCGGAATCCGCCGCGAGGTATTTGTCGCCGATATCGGCGAGATTCACCTCTGCCACCGTCAGGTCGGCGGCGCTGAGCACCTGTCCGGGGACGAGCGCCTGAGCACTCGCCCACACGCGGGTGGTGGAATTCGCGGCGTTGATCAGCAGGTAGGTCGCCAACACGGCGACCACCACGAGCACCGCTCCGACCAGCAGTCGGACGTCAGTCCACTTCGGGCGGCGAATTCGTTTCGAGAGCTCCATTGCGTCTCCAACCGGGAAAATTGCCTCTGTCAGGAACAGTTTCTTAGGTGTAGTATTGAACATCAAACGAGGTCAAAGCAACGGTTCTGGCAAAATCAGCCAACAATCAGCCAGTCGTCCGCACGAGAAAGGGCCCTCATGGTCGTAGAAAACCGCTTCCTGCCGCTCACCGACGTGGCCGATCTGCTCAACGTCTCGATCGCTCAGGCTCGCGCCCTGGTCCGCACCGGCGACCTCCGCGCGATCAAGGTCGGCGGCCGCGGCCAATGGCGGGTCGAGAAGACCGAGATCGAGGCGTACATCCAGCGGATGTACGAACGCACCGAACACGAGATAAAGACCGGGTCGATCGACGACTGACTCCGTCTCCCCCGGCTCGGCTGCCCACGGCCCGGGTCGGCGGTGGATCAGGCGAACGGATTGACACGAGCCTGCACCATCACGATCGCTGAGAACGGAATGACCCTGCCGGCGATCTCGACATAGTCCGCAGCGACCATCGTGCTGCGCCCGCGAATCACACTTGACCGGCCCCCGATGGCCACTGTGATCTCCTCGTATGCCGCGGCCAGTCTGCGCAGGGCCGAACCGAGACCCAGCCGCTCGAGCGGGTCCGGCTCGAATCGATGATGCCGGGCATGCGTCCGTACCTCGCTGAGGTGCTCGATGGCGACGATCGATGTCTCCGCGGCGGTGATCACGAGGATGCCGGCGCCGAGGAATGCCGCAGTGCCGGTGACCTCTCGAGAGTCCGCACGGACCCGGACCGAAATGCCGAGAGAGCCCCGGAGGCGCTCGAGCATCGTCCTCTCGGCCGCATGGGCAACGAACTCATCGCCGAACTCACCCCGTCGCAGATGCGCCTGCCGTGCAGCCTCCGAGGCCTCGATATCCGAGAGCAGCGCATCGATGCGATCATCCATAGGGAGAAGCCTGCCCCAGATGTAGTCGACAATCAAGAGCAGCACCACCTCGAACTCGAATTACAGCACTGTAGTTAGATTCACTCTATTGACATCAAATGACATCTAACAGCACTATGTAGATACGTTTTAGACAAAGGACGTCTACTATGCATCTCTTGATCGCCTGTGCTGGTTCCTGGCTGGCCCTGCTCGGCGCATTCGCCGCCGCCTTGATCGGTCTGCCCGCACCACGCTCGGCCACCGACACGGTCGTCATCGTCGTCATCGGCGCCGCCGCGCTGGTCTTCAGCCGCCTCGGCCTCGGGGCAGTGCTTGCTCTGGCGGTGCGGCTGCTGCCCGCCGGCCGCCTGCGCTCGGTCGTGATCACCGCCATGCTCCGGATCATGCCCATCATGCTGCGCTCGACCGCACTTGCCGCCGCCTCGGCGACCTTGGCCATCCAGTCCGCCCACGGCGCCCCGGTGCACGAATCCCCACCGCACACCGACCTCAGCGTCACCGCACCGGTTGCGGTCGACGACTCGGCCACCGACACGGACACAGCAGTCGGCGCCCCCGCCGCCGACCCGGACACAGCAGCTGACGACTCGGCCACTGACACGGACGTGGTCGGCGACACGGGCGCGGACACTGGCGATGCGCTCAGCGACGCGGGCGCGGACACTGGCGCGCCGGTCCCCGATCCGGGATGGCCGACGAGGCCCAGCGATGACTCGCCACCGCGCGATCCAGGGTGGCCCACCGACGCCCCGGCAGCGGGTGACTCCCCGGTGGCGACCCCGCCCTCCGAAGACTCTCCGAGAACTCCCCCGGACGGCGACGATGATGCAGACGAGTCCTCTGACTCCGACACCCGGGCCCCGGAGGTCCACGTCGTAAGCGACGGCGAGAGCCTGTGGTCGATCGCCCAAGATCGCGCCGCACCGAATGAGGACACCGACGAGCTCGTCGCAGAGATCTATGCCGACAACCGGGACAGGATCGGGCCGAACCCGAATCTCATCATGCCCGGACAGAGATTGGAGATTGCACCGTGATCGCCCCGTTGACTTTGACCCGGCCTCAGGCCGCCGCCACCGACGTCGAGAAGGAACACCGGCCCCACGGCCATCCGGCACGCGAACAGATCCGCTCTCGCGTCAGCGGCATGCCGCCGGAGGACTCCGCCGATCGAGAGAGGATCGCAGCCACAGCGACCTCTCTGGCCGTGGCCTGCCTCGAGATCTTTTCCGGAATCAGACGCAGCGATTCGATCGCGCGGTGGGTGGACCGGGAGCTGCTGGAGAAGATCGACCATCGAGCGCAGCTGCGGGCGGAGCTGGCACCAAGCCGACCTGTGCGAGACCTCGGCACCATGCGCACCCTGCAGGCGGGAAATGCCCGAGTCTGCCGCGTCAACGATGTCGTCGCCGAGGTGACGGTGATCGTGCGGACGCAGAACCGCTTCCGGGCGGTGGCAGTTCGCTTGGAACTGCTCACCACCCGGTGGACGATGACGGCGCTGCAGACGATGTGAGTCTGCAGACGATATGAGTCGAGTCTGCGGACTCAGACTCCCGGTCGGTCGATGCTCAGCGCTTGGCCTTCTTCTTCGCCCGGCGCTGTGCACGGTTGGCAGGCTGCTCCTCCGACTCGTCCTCGTCCTCGGACTCGGCGATCGAAGATGACCCGTCCTCCGATGGGGCCGAGAGCTGCATCTTCGGCGTCGTGTGTCGCAGCTCCGCCGCGTCGACCTCGACCTCGGAGTCATCGTCCGCAGCGTCGTCGGCGGACCGACTCACGGTCACCTGCAGGGTATCGGTGAGGCGGACCACGTCCTCCTTGATTCCGTCCTGCATGGTAGTGAACATCTCGAAGCCTTCGCGCTGGTACTCCACCAGCGGATCGCGCTGAGCCATCGCGCGCAGGCCGATTCCGTTCTTCAGATAGTCCATCTCGTAGAGATGCTCGCGCCAGCGCTTGTCGATGACGGAGAGGACGACCCGGCGCTCGAGCTCACGGGTGGCTTCGGTGCCGAGCTCCTCCTCACGCTGCGCGTAGAAGACGGCGATATCGGACTGGATCTCCTGATTGAGGCGGTTCTTCGTCAGGTTGCCCAACCCGCCGACCTCCTCGGCGAGGTCCTCCGAGGTGATCGAGGGTTCATAGATCTTGCCGAGGGCTTCGAAGAGCTCGTCGACCTTCCAGTCCTCGACGGGCCCCGTGGTCGCCTCGGCGACATAGGCGTCGATGACCTCCTCACGGAACTTCGACACCTGCTCCTCGAGGTCCGCACCGTCGAGGACACGACGACGCTCGTCGTAGATGACGGTGCGCTGACGGTTGAGGACGTCATCGTATTTGAGGACGTTCTTGCGCTGTTCGGCATTGCGCTGTTCGATCTGCGACTGGGCCGAGAGGATGGCGCGGGTGACCATCTTCGATTCGAGCGGAACGTCATCGGGAACATTGGCCGTGGCCATGATCCGCTCCGCGGCACCGGACCCGAACAGGCGCATCAGATCATCGGTCAGTGAGAGGTAGAACCGGGACTCGCCGGGGTCACCCTGACGTCCGGAACGTCCGCGCAGCTGGTTGTCGATGCGTCGCGATTCGTGACGCTCGGTGCCCAGGACGTAGAGACCGCCGAGTTCGACGACCTCCTTGGCCTCCTCCTTGACCTTCTTCTCCGCGGCCTTGAGGACGTCCTGCCATTCGGCTTCGTACTGCTCCTCGTCCTCGACGGGATCGAGTCCGCGATTCTCCATTTCGGTCACGGCGATGAATTCGGCGTTGCCGCCGAGCATGATGTCCGTACCGCGTCCGGCCATATTCGTGGCCACGGTGACCGCGGACTTGCGGCCGGCGAGGGCGATGATCGAGGCCTCACGCGCGTGGTTCTTGGCATTGAGGACCTCGTGGCGGACGCCGCGCTTGCTCAGATGCTTCGACAGGTACTCGCTCTTCTCCACGCTGGTGGTGCCGACGAGGACCGGCTGTCCGGTTTCGTGGCGCTCGGCGATGTCATCGACGACGGCATCGAACTTCGCGACTTCGTTCTTGTACACGAAGTCCGACTGGTCGACACGCTGCATCGGCTTGTTCGTCGGGATCGGGACGACACCGAGCTTATAGGTCGACATGAACTCCGCAGCTTCGGTCTCGGCGGTGCCGGTCATGCCCGAGAGCTTGTCGTAGAGGCGGAAGAAGTTCTGCAGGGTGATCGTCGCCAGGGTCTGGTTCTCGGCCTGGACCTTGACGCCTTCCTTGGCCTCGATGGCCTGGTGGAGTCCCTCGTTGTAGCGACGTCCCTTGAGCACACGACCGGTGTGTTCGTCGACGATGAGGACCTCGCCGTCGAGGACGACGTAGTCCTTGTCCTTCTTGAACAGCTCCTTGGCCCGAATGGCGTTGTTGAGGAAGCTGATCAGCGGGGTGTTCTCCGCATCGTAGAGGTTGCCGATGCCGAGGTAGTCCTCGACGCGTTCGATGCCGGGCTCGAGCACGCCGACGGTGCGCTTCTTCTCATCGACCTCGTAGTCGCGGTCGGTCTTCAACCGCTTGACGACCTTTGCGAACTCGTCGTACCAGCGGTTGGCATCGCCTTCGGCCGGGCCGGAGATGATGAGCGGGGTGCGGGCCTCGTCGATGAGGATCGAGTCGACCTCGTCTACGATGGCGAATGCGTGGCCGCGCTGCACGAGCTCTTCGGCCGACCAGGCCATGTTGTCGCGCAGATAGTCGAAGCCGAATTCGTTGTTCGTTCCGTAGGTGACATCGGCGGCGTACTGCTTGCGGCGATTGTCCGAGGACATGTTCGCCTGGATGCAGCCGGTCTCCATGCCGAGGAACCGGAACACGCGTCCCATGAGCTCCGACTGATACGTGGCGAGGTAGTCGTTGACCGTGATGATGTGCACGGGGTCACCGGTCAGGGCGTTGAGATAAGCCGGTGCCGTGGCGACGAGGGTCTTGCCCTCACCGGTCTTCATCTCAGCGATATTGCCTAGGTGAAGAGCTGCTCCGCCCATCAGCTGGACGTCGAAGTGACGCATGCCCAGGGTGCGGCTCGAGGCCTCACGGACCGCGGCGAACGCCTCGGGAAGCAGGGAATCGAGCGTCTCCCCGTCCTGATAGCGCTTCTTGAAGCGGTCGGTTTCCTCACGCAGCTCGGCATCGGACATCTCGCCGAACTCGTCGGACAGCGCGTTGATGGCCTCCGTGTAACGACGCAGCTTCTTCAGAGTTCTGCCTTCACCCGTGCGCAGAATCTTCTCGAGGAAATTAGCCACTTTTCTCCTATTCGGCATGAATGCCAGACAACAACTCGAACGACTCTATAGTCCCTAGTTTAATGGCAGGTGAGTACCGCCGAAGTCCACGGCGCCCAAACCGAGCCACCCGGCCATCTCCCGCAGTTCGGCCAGCAGCTCCTGAGGGTGCTCCTCCCCCGGTTCCCATGTCACCTTGTGTGCCCGCAGGATGTTCTCCTTGGTGTCCCGGTGGAGATCGACCCGCCCGACCAGGCGATCGCCGAGGAGGAAGGGGGTGACATAGTAGCCGTGCACCCGTTTCGCGGCCGGGGTGTAGATCTCGATCCGATAGTGGAAGTCGAAGAGCCACTCGATCCGCGGCCGGTAGAAGACCAGCGGGTCGAAGGGCGCAAGCAGGGCCCTGGCCTCGACGCGACGCGGTGTGCGGGCAGCATGCCACTTCAGCGCCGCCTGCCCCTCGACGTCGACCTCGCTGAGCTCGCCGGTCTCAAGCAGCGTCGCGATCGCCGCGTCGGTGGGTGCCCGCTGCTGGCGGAAGTAGTCGGCCAGACAGTCGGGTCGACCGATGCCCAGTGCCCGGGCCGCAATGCGGGTGAGTTCGAGGACGTTGTCGGTCTGCCCCGACACTCCCCGTGGTCGCTCGGCCTCCGGATCGAGGCCGAGCTCGGGGCGATCGCCCGGACCGTAGGCCAGAGTCCGCTGGGGCAGGGTCGCGCTGACATCCTGCGGCAGGGCGTAGATCCGTTCGAAGTGCTCATTGCGTCCGGACGCGCTGACGACGCCGCCGGCGAACAGGGCCTCGAGAGCCATCTTGACCTGGCTCGGATTCCAGCCCCAATGGCCTCGGTGGCGTTCGGGGATCTCATGGTCGACGAGTTCGGACACCGCCCGCGCCGTCATCGGGCCTGCCGCGAGCGCCTCCAGCACTTCGTTCTGCAGGGCACGGAACTCCGCGCCGGTCTCGGCGTGGCGCTGTCCGTAGTCATTGCGCCACCATTCGGCCTGCATC
This sequence comes from Brevibacterium sp. CCUG 69071, assembly GCF_021023135.1. Taxonomy (GTDB): domain Bacteria; phylum Actinomycetota; class Actinomycetes; order Actinomycetales; family Brevibacteriaceae; genus Brevibacterium. Next base: position 249,300 of record NZ_PGFV01000001.1, on the reverse strand, counting down.
CGCCCGAAGTGACCCCAGGTCTCCGGTGGGACGAACGCAGCCGCATGGGCCCAGTATTCTACGCCCATCCTCGGGTGGCGGTAGAAGAGCCGGTCGAGGGTCTCCCGCGGGTAGGGGCCCAGTCGCGAGTAGAAGGGCAGGTAGTGCGAACGCACCACCCGGGAGACCGAGTCGATCTGGGTCAGCCCCATGCGGGCGAACGTGGATTTCAGATGCCGTGCCGTCACCTGTGCCGGTCGCGGTCTGTCCAGCCCCGTCGCAGCGATCGCCGTCCTGCGCGCCGCCGACAGTGTCATCTTCTGCATGCTCCCACACTAGATCACCCCACTGACTCTGCCCTTTCGGCCGACCCGGATCAGCCGTTCGGCCGAAGTGACAGGGGCGGAGAAGCGGAAGGATCGTCAGTGGCAATGACCGAACCGGCAAAGGAATCCAAGGACACACCATGAAGAAGGTACTCATCGCTCTCACCTCGATCGTCTGCATCATCGGCGCCGTGGTCGGCGGCCTGGCCATCTGGGAGCACCGGTCGAAGATCTCACTCGAAGCCGAGGTGGAGGACTACCTCGACGACGTCGGAATCGACGCCACCGGAATCGATGTCCACGGTCGCCCCTACATCATCTTCGCGCTCCAGGACTCCGTCGACCTCACCTATGTCGATCTCGCGCTCCAGGACGGGACGAACAAGGACCAGCTCCTCCTCCACCGACTCAGCAACGGCAGACCCGAACGGCTCACTCGGTTCGTCACCTTCGACCACCCCTCGGGTGAGGTCGACCCGATCGAGCGAGCCGACGGCTCGTTCACCGACTCCGCGATGGTCGACGGTTCGAAGGTCACCTTTACGGCGAAGGTCACCGACGACCGCCTCGAACTCTTCGCCGACGGCGCCGAGGCGGGCACGATCGATGTCGGTCCGGGAGTGACGGCCGAGGGGGCGGCCGTGACGGACACCAGCGTGGTCGTCGAGCTCGGCTATGACTCCCCCGATTTCGGCGATGAAAGCCGGACCGAAAGCCGGACCGAGAAGTCCTGAGCCCGTCGACAGCGGAGCGACGCACCTCCCCGTCTACACTGAGAGGCGATGAAGACCGTGATCACGTGGCTGTGGCTCCTCCCCCTGCCTCTGACCTTCGCCTTCGAGGTGCTGGCCGGGTCGGGGTGGCTGCTCGTCGTCGCCGACCTGTTCGCCCTGGGCACCGCACTCCCGATCCTCCTGCGCACCCAGACCACGATCGCCCGCGGCCAGGTCCGACCGCTCGGTCTGCTGTCGCTGGCCGCTCTCGCATTGCTTCTCGCGCTCATCCCGGTCGCGCTGTCGACGACCCTGAGCCTGACAGTGCTGTGGCTGAGCCTGGTGGCCGTGGTGATGCTCGCCCGATCGTTCGACGCACCCTGGCACCTGCTGCTGCTCATTCTGCTGTGCGTGAGCAACATCGCCGTCCCCCTGCTGATGCCCGGGGACGGACTCACCTTCGCCTTCGCCGTCTCCACCGTCATCGTGGCTGGTCTGTCCCTGGGACTGCTGCTGCGCATGATCGACCGGTCGCTGAGCGAGCGTCAGGCCACCGCCGCCGAGGCGGAGCGTCGACGGATGGCCACCGAACTCCACGACCTGGTCGCCCACGAGGTGACCGGAATCGTCGTCCTCTCCCAGGCGGCCGCTCGCAGCGACGATGCGCAGATCCTCCGCTCCGCACTCGGCAAGATCGAGGAGTCCGGGACCCGGGCCCTCGACGAGATCCGCTCCCTGGTCTCGAGCACGGCGAAGGGTCCCGGTGCCAGGGCCCCTTTGGCCTCCGGTCCGCAGTCGCTGAGCGACCGCGTCTCCGAGTTCGGCGGACACGCCTCCCTCGACCTCGACCTCGATCCGGCCCTCGCCGAGGCGGTGCCCGCTCCGGTCTGGCCCGTCCTCGACCGCGTGCTGGCGGAGGCGCTGACGAACGTCCGCAGACATGCGGGAGCGCTGGTCCCTGTCGCGGTCCGGCTGTCTTCGACCGCCCCGATGGGTTCGGCCGATTCGCAGCAACTCGTCCTCACGGTGGCCAACGCGCCGGGCCCTGGCGGGATCGGCAGCGGAGGGGGCACGGGTCTGAGCGGTCTGCGCGAACGGCTCGGCCCCCTCGGCGGGACTCTGCAGGCCGGCCCCCCTCCGGAGGGCGGCTGGGTGCTTGAGTCTCGGATACCGTGGGACCCGGCAGCAGACTGAACCCAGGCACGATGAGCAAGCCCGACGATGGTCGATGGAGGACGAACGTGATTCGAGTGGCACTGGTCGACGACCAGGAGATGGTGCGGATGGGCTTCTCCCTCATCCTCGATGCGGAGGAGTCCATCGAGGTGGTCGGACAGGCCGCCGACGGAGTCGAAGCCATCGAACTGGCCAAGCGCGAAGCACCCGATGTCATCCTCCTCGACATTCGCATGCCCAAGCTCGACGGACTCGCGGCCCTGCCCCGACTGACCGCGATCTCCCAGGTCATCATGGTCACCACCTTCGACGATCACGACTACGTCGACGCGGCCCTCGACGGCGGCGCGAGCGGGTTCCTCCTCAAAGATGCGGGACCCGAGCTGCTCATTGCGGCGGTGCGGGCCGCGGACGACGGCGACGCTCTCATCTCCCCCTCGCTCACACTCGATCTGCTCAGTCGCCGCTCCCGGACCACCCCGCCGGGCAGCGATCGCGTTTCCGGCCTGAGCGAACGGGAGAACGACGTCGCACGCCTCGTGGCGCGGGGACGGACCAACCAGGAGATCTGCTCCGAGCTCTACATCTCGCTCGGCACCGTGAAGACCCATCTGGGCAATATCCAGACCCGACTCGGGGCCCGCAACCGGGTCGAGATCGCGGCCCGGATGTGGGAGTCGGGAGTGATGAATCGGCCGAACGGCTGACCCCCTGCTTGTGAGCTCCGGCCATTGTGCCGATGTGCCACCGTAGGGTCTCGACCAGACTGGATGCCATGAGAACAGAGACCGACGACCCAGCAGACACGTCCGCATCGACCGAAACATCGAGGCGGCCTCCCCGCCGAACCCGCAAGCGCATCGCCACCCTCGACGTCATCCGCGGCATCGCCCTGTGTGGCATCATGATCGTCAACCTGCCACCGCTCTTCTCGCTCTCCTCGCTCGACGCGAGCGGGGCCGTCGAGCCCTTCTATGCCTTCGAGCAGGACTTCGTCCAGAACCGCTTCTTCCCCATCTTCTCCCTCCTCTTCGGCATCGGCTTCGGCATCATGTGGAATTCCGCGGCGGCACACAGCGCCCGACCCCGTCTGGCGCTGCTGCGTCGCTTTGCCTTCCTCGGTGTGCTCGGCGTCCTGCACAGCTTCCTCCAGCCCGGGGAGGCATTGCTGCCCTACGCCATCGTGGCTATCGTCGTCCTCCTGCCCTCGACGTGGATCCCCGCTCGGGCCCTGGCGGCGACGACATCTGGTCTCGGTGCCCTGCTGTTGGCGGCCGGCGTCTGGCAGGGAGGAGGAATCGCCGTCATCCCGGGCCTCTTCCTCCTCGGGTTCGCGATCGGCCACACCGACTTCGTCCCCCGTGCACTCCGTCATCCCGTCTGGTTGGCACTCACCGCCGTCGTCAGCGCCGGCATCTCGGTGCTCGGCTTCGCCCTCACCGACTTCAATGCTCGGCAGCTGCACATGGAGCTCAGCGCGGGCCTCGGCATCACCATGGCCCTGTGCTTGGTCACCATCGTCATGCTGCTCATGCTCACCCCGGTCAGAGTCCTCCTGCAGGCCGTCTTCGCTCCCCTGGGACGGATGGCGCTGAGCAACTACCTCGGAGCCACGCTGCTCATCGTCGCGGCCAAGGCCATCGAACCCGATCTGGGTCAGTTCGACGACCACGGCGGCTATCTCGCGGGCCTAGTCATCTGCGCCGGCATCATCGTCATCCAGGTCATCATCTCTGCACTCTGGCTGCGCTTCTTCGGGCAGGGGCCGCTGGAACGGCTCTGGCGCCTGGTCACCTGGGGCCGCACGGGTCAGCGCAGCTGACACTCCGCACCCGGCTCGTCGGGACGGCGGAACCGGGGCCGCGCGTCGTCGGCGCCGGGCCGACATACGCAGATCGCCGAGGTGGGAGTCCCACCTCGGCGATCTGCTCAGTTGTTTTACTCAGTCGTTCGGCTCAGTCGGCTGCGGGCACGCTCGGTTCGTGCTCCGCCTCGGAGTCGCCGCTCAGTCGGCAGCTTCCTGAAGTTCGTGGTCGAGGGCGATGACGCCGTAGCTCCAGCCCTTCCGGCGGTAGACGACGGAGGGTTTGCTCGACTCCTCGTCGATGAACAGATAGAAGTCGTGACCGACGAGCTCCATCCGATTGAGCGCCTCTTCGATGCCGATCGGGGCGGCGGCGAAGCTCTTCTCGCGCAGCACCACCGGCGAGTCTCCTTCGGCCTTGATCCGGCCGTTGGTCTGATCGGCCGCGGCGTCGTGATCGGTGCCTGCCGAGTCCTCAGCGGGGATGATCGGATCGTCGACCGGCATCTTCGCGAGCACCTCGGCGGTGGATTCCTTGCGGTGGTGGCCGGAACGCGGAACCTTGTGGCGATCCCGGGCGCGGCGTAATCGTTCGACGAGTTTCGCCCATGCGAGGTCGAGGGCCGCATACTTGTCACTGGCCATGGCTTCCGCGCGAATCGCGGGACCCTTCGCCACCACTGTCAGCTCGACGCGTTCGCTCGTCTCCGGTTGGCGGGAGTTCTTCTCATGAGCGACGTGCACCTCAACCCGCTGGGCGCGGGGAGCAAGCTGCTCGACCTTGGCGATCTTGTCCTCGATATGAGCTCGAAAGCTGTCTGAGATGGTCAGTTGACGTCCGTTGACAACGATGTCCATGATGCTTCCTTAGCGACTCGTTCTTCGGATTGATCCGATCCCATTCCCTTGGATGGGTAAACACCGTTATACAGTAAAGGGAGAGACAAATCGAGTGCCCCCGCGGCCGAGACCGAGAACGGCTCCTGCAGCGGGTCTGATCTGCACCGATGTCAATAAACGTGCGCTTTCTGCCAGGGTCGCTCCGGTAGTTGCGAAATCGTCGATGAGCAGATCGGCACCGACTTTCCCACCCGCCGCCCCGGACCTGCTCGGTGCGATCGCCGACAGCTGCGCAGGATCGAGGTGCTGGGTTCCGGTGACGTTGGCCTGCCGAGCGTGGGCGCCGAGTCCGACCTGGTCGCGGTGACGACTCGTCAGCAGGACATCGACGACCTGCAGGGACAGTTCGGGCGCCAGTTCGGCGGCACGCCTGGCCAGTGCCGCGGTGTGCGAACCTCCGCGGCGCCGTCGAGCCCGCGGAGCGCTGGGTGCGGGGAACAGGCGAATCGGCCCGCCGAGGTAGCCTGCAAGGTCGAGGGCGGCAGTGACCGAGCGCACCAGCGCCAAGGCCAAAGGGTCGAGGATGTCGCGGCGGCCGTTGTCCTTGAAATCGACGACCATATGGGACAGCCGAGCATTGTATTCTGCGATGCCGACGACCGGCAGCTGGCCGTAGCGCGGCTCCATCGCCCGCGGGATGCCGCCGAGCAGCTGCAGGCAGGCCGTGCACAGTGAGACGCCCTCCCGGCCGCAGCCGGCGCAGCGCCGCGGCAGGAAGAGCTCACTGAATTCGCCGAACAGTCCCATGGGAGAAATCTACTCCGTCCCGCGCGGTCTCCGATCAGCCTCAGCCAGGGTAGGAGGGATCCTTGGCCGCGACGTCGACGAGCTTCTGCCACGCATTCGAATTGTAGGAGTAGAGCCCGCCCGAGGAGTTCGTGACGAGAATCGACCGACCGTCCTCGCCCGCGGCGATGCGATCTCCGTCGGGGACCTCGCCGAGCTGCTCGGACGGTCCGGTGACGCCGATGCGGAACGGCTGGGTCCCATCGCCCTCCATCGCCGCCAGAGCCACGAGGGAAGTCGACCCCGCCCAGGAGATGTCCTTGATCTCGTCGAAGTTCGAGCCGACTTCGATCGGGGCATCCGAGACTCCGCTGGAGGGATTTCCCGCCTTGTCCCGTGGCACACCGACGACATCGATGCGGTCGGGTTCGCTCTTCTGGCTGCTCAGCACGGCGATACGTGTGCCGTCTCGGGAGACATCGAGATCGACGAGCTCGCGACCGGAGAGGAAGTCAGCGGCCACGGTGTAGTCCTGTCCGTCTCTGCCGATGGCCGTCAGTGCGCCCTTGTTCTCCTTCTCACCCGTCCAGGCCGTGTTGAACCTGTCGAGACTGGGCCGCACGAGCCTCTTGCCTTCGTAGATCGCGGTGGCGGCCCCGGTGTCCGTCTTGAAGCGCATGAGCTTCTTGCCGTCGTCCTGGAGATAGACGTAGAGGGAGTCGTCGAAGGATACGGCCGGGTCGCTGGCTCCGGCACCCTTGAGATCCGGGCTGTTCTCGACCTTCGCCACCGTCGTGCCGGAGACGCGCGAAAGACTGTTGTTCGCGAGCACCACCGGGGGTCCGTCGACCTGCACGGAGGAATCGGTCTTCGGCTGCAGACTCGCCGAGACGACCTGACCGCCGATCGTGAGTTCGACGTCGGAGATCGAGGGAATGACCTTGAGCGTCGAGGCGATCTGCTGTCGGATGAGCCCCTTCTCCCGATCGGTCGGAGCCGGGTCCTGGGCCTCCAGGGAGATGTGGGCGATGCCGTTCTCGATCCTCACGACATTGGAGTCGCTGAGTTTGGCCCCATCCGGAATCGCGGTGATGACCGCCCCGGAGAGATAGGAGGCCGGGCCGCTGAGCAGTTCGTTGATGATGGCCGTCGGAGTCGATGACGAGCGCAGGAACCACCGGGAATCGGGCACGAGATAGGAATAGTCGGAGGTGAAGAACTCCAGAGAGTAGTTGAGGAAGATCGTCTGGAACTCCGCCTGGGAGATGAGCAGGCCGTCGGGCGCCGAGGAGATTCTCCACTCCCCGTTCTCCTGCCGCAGGGAGAACTCGAGGGTCGACTGAGTTCCAGGCTTGGTGGAGGTGTACACCCCCGAGGAGTCGACGAGTCCGACGACCGGCGGTGAGATCGTCAGCGTCTTCTGATCCGAGGTGACCCCGATGTTGAGGGAGTCGAGGTCTGTGTCGTTCGACAGCAGGGACACCGACTCCTGCGGGTTCCATTCCTGCGCCTCGGCGTCGGTGAGGAAGGACTTCGCGACCGAGAAGTTGTTGCCGGTCCCGGATCCTGCCGCGAGGAACCCGCGGACGATCTCGCCGATGCTGTCACCGGGCGCGGGACCATCGGGGATCCTGGCGTTGCTGGCTCCGTCATCGCCGGAGTCGGCTTCGATGTGGCCGACCGGCGACGACGTGGGAATCGAGGAGCAGGCGGCGAGCAGAACGGAGGAGCAGAGGGCGAGGACGAGCAGGCTCAGGCGTCTGCGCCTGCGATTCGCACTCATCGTGTTCCTCCTTCGTCGGTCTTCTCACCGTGCTCGTCCCCGTTGTTGTCGTTCGACGTGGATTCCGAGGGGCTCGCCTCCGAGGCTTCGGGAACCATCGGCAGGGACCTAGCGGCCGCGGGAGTGTCGGGTTCGTCAATGTACCCGCCCTCGGTGGGAGTCACCTGATCGGCTTCGACGACGATCGGGATCGACCCGGTCTGGATGCGCACGGATCCGTCGGAGGACAGAGGTCCGGCCACGAGCGCGGCCCCCTGGATCTGCGCATCACGTGGAGGCAGCGGCAGCGGGGAGGAGGTGATCTCCTGGTCGGGTCGTCGCGGGATCGTCAGCCGGAAGCACGAACCCTCCCCGATCTTGCCCCAGACCTGGAGCCAGCCGTTGTGCAGGTGGGCGTCCTCGAGCGAGATCGCCAATCCCAGGCCGGAACCGCCCAGGGTGCGCTTGCGGGCCGGATCCGCGCGCCAGAACCGGTCGAAGACGTGCTCGACCTGCTCTTCGTTCATCCCCACACCGTGGTCGCGGACGCTGACCGCTACCGCCTCGGCGTTGGAGGCGACGTAGATGTCGATCGGGTTGCCCTCTCCGTGCTCGATCGCATTGACCACGAGGTTGCGCACGATCCGCGTGATCCGCACCCGATCGACCTCGGCCATCACCGGTGAGGAGGGGGCATGGACGACGATGTTCGTCGACATCTGGTCGGCGACCATGGACACGGTTTCGATGACGGCGGTGACGATCGCCCCGACGTCGACGGGCTTGGCGACGAGGGCGGCGGCGCCGGCGTCGTAGCGGGAGATCTCCAGCAGGTCGGAGAGCAGGGAGTCGAAGCGCTCGGCCTGGGAGTTGAGCAGCTCGGCGCTGCGGGCGGTGACCGGGTCGAGCTCGTCCCTCGAGTCGTAGATGAGGTCGGCGGCGGCACGGATCGTCGTCAGCGGCGTGCGCAGCTCGTGGGAGACGTCGGAGACGAACTGCCGCTGCAGCACGGAGAGCCGCTCCATCTGCTGGATCTGGTGCTGGAGCGTATCGGCCATGTCGTTGAAGCTCTCGCCGAGCACCGCGATTTCGTCGTTGCCGTGGACGGGCATCCTCTCATCGAGATCGCCGTCGGCGATCAGCCGGGCCACCTCGGCGCCGGTTCTCACCGGGGTCACGACGAGACGGGTGACGATCCACGCCACGGCGCCGACGAGGACGACGAGGACGAGGGCGGCCACGAGCATCGACTTCTGGACGAAGTCCAATGTGTTCTGCTGTTCGGTCAGATCGCCGAGATAGTAGAGCTGGAACTGTCCGGCATTGGGAATCTGCACCTCCTGGGAGATGAGCAGTCCCGGGCCGGTGCCGTCGGGCAGATTCACCGACTGGTAGAGCATGTCGTCAGTGGGGGCTTGACGGATCGCATCCTCGAGCTCGTCGCTGACCGGGACGTCCGCATTCGCCCCCTCCGAGTTCGAGCGTCCGGCGCTGATGGTCGAGAACGAGGAATTCGGATCGCTGGGTTCGAGCGTGAGCGAGTAGACGGAGCCGGTCGAGCGGTTGTAGATCGAGGACAGCTGCGAGCTCAGGGTCTCCTGGGTCACCGCCTGGCCGTCGACGGGCGCCAGCGACCGCAGCTCGGACACGATCGAATCGGCTTGGGACGACAGCGACTTCAGTCGCGTGTCGAAGAGTCCGCGGGAGATCTGCTGGGACATGTACGTCCCCACCCCGAAGATGGCCACCGAGGTGAGGACGATGGTGAGGACGACGATCCGGATCTGCAGAGAATGGCTGAACGATCTGAGAAGGAAGTTCCAGAACGTCCGGATCGCCGAGGCTGCGGTGCGGACGGCGCCGCCGGCAGCCGACCCGCGGCTCACGCGGCTCTGCCTGCCTTATATCCGACTCCACGGACCGTGACGATGATGTCGGGCTTCTCGGGGTCGCGTTCGATCTTCGAGCGCAGCCGCTGCACGTGGACGTTGACGAGTCGGGTGTCGGCCGCGTGCCGGTAGCCCCAGACCTCTTCGAGGAGGGTCTCCCGGGAGAACACCTGCCAGGGTTTGCGGGCCAGGGCCACGAGCAGGTCGAATTCGAGCGGGGTCAGGGAGATCGGCGATCCGCCCTTGGTCACGGTGTGACCGGCCACATCGACGACGACGTCGCCGACGGTGAGCAGCTCAGGGGCCTGCGGTTCGGAGATACGCAGACGGGCCCGCACCCGGGCGATGAGCTCCTTGGGTTTGAACGGCTTGGGCACATAGTCGTCGGCCCCGGACTCGAGGCCGAGGACGACATCGACGGTGTCCGACTTCGCGGTGAGCATGATGATCGGGACCGAGGACACCTCGCGGATCTCGCGGCACACCTCGAGACCGTCCTTGCCGGGCAGCATGAGATCGAGGAGCACGAGGTCCGGGCCGACCTTCTGGAATTCGTCGAAGGCCTGATCGCCGGTGGCGCAGAAGAAAGGTTCGAAGCCCTCGCTTTTGAGCACAATTCCGATCATTTCGGCCAAAGCCGTGTCATCATCAACTACCAGGATACGAGCGTTCATGCTCCCATTGTCCCTTACACTCGTCTGTTCTTCCGTTCTCGACACTCCTACCCTATATGGCAGACGTCGTCGAGGACGCGACGGCGTCATCCGCGCTCGGCACGAACCTCGAAATCATGGCAGGATTGACAGGTGATGGGACGAGCGAACGCATGGACCTCCGAGGTGAACTGGCAGACCGGCCGGTGGCAGGAGCGTCAGCAGGAGGCAGGGCATCACGAGTGGCGACCGCCCGCCCCGCGCGGAGTCCTCGCCAAGCGACCGCTGACGTTCTTCGAAGTCCTCGATTCCGGGTTCCGGCTGCTGCGCTTCATTCCCGGGCTGACCATCGGCGCCGCCCTCATCGTGTTCACGCTCTGGACTCTCCTGCTCACGGCCGTCGGCACATTCGCCGCGCTCAGGTTCCTGCCCTTCCTTACGGATGTCATGGGCAATGACGAGGCCATGTCAGGATTCCTCATGCTCGCGCAGTTGGGATCCTTCGCGATCAGCCTGCTCAGCCTCGGCATCGTCCATCTGCTTGCCGGGCTGAGTGCGGCCGGGGCGCAGAATTCCTTCGGCGCCCGTAAGACGACGCTGACACAGGCCTGGGCAGGGCTGCGCGGAAGACGCTGGTCGCTGATCCTTGCGACGCTGCTGATGAGCGGCATCAACCTCGGCCTGCTCATTCTGCTGAGCCTGCCCGCGATGCTGCTGGCGATCTTCGACAATCCGATCCTCGCCGTCGTCTGCGCGGTCATCGCGGTGCTGCTGTGGCTGTGCGCGCTCATCTGGCTCAATCTGCGCTCCGCGTTCCTCGGGACGACGATCGCGGTCGAACGCCTCGGCATCCGTGCCGCGCTCTCCCGCTCCTGGCGTCTGACGGGACGCGGCTTCTGGCGGACCTTCGGCCAGCTCGCACTCGGCTACTTCCTGTCCAATCAGCTCGTGCAGCTGATCATCGGACCCTTCGTCTTCATCCTCATGGCGGTGCTGGGAGGGGCCACGGCGCTGCTCAGCGATTCCACCACGATCCTGGCGGTCGGGATCGGCATCAGTGCCGTGGTCCTGGGACTGACGCTGATCTCCTCGGCCGTCCTCTTCGCCTACTTCGCCTGCCTCGTCTGCGTCTGCACCTTCGATCAGAGGATGCGCACGGAAGGCTACGACCTCGAACTCATCCGTGCCGAGGAGGGATCCCGCGCATGAGCCTGCCCACGCTCAGCCACCTCGGCGCCGCCCTGTCCGCACTGCCTGACCAGGGAGCCGTGATCGACCGTGACACGGGGCGCGAATGGGTCGAACGGGAACTCTCGAAAAGCGAGTATTCCGAGAACGACCTCACCCCGCTCGAGCAGATCGGACGCTGGCTCGAAGGGGTATGGGAGTCGCTGCTCGGCGCGGCCCTGCGCGGGAACTCCCCCTGGCTGCTGCTCCTCGTCGTCATCGTCGTGGCCGGGATCATCGCTCTCATCGTGTGGCGGGTCCGCCGCGTCGGCCTGCGCCGCACCCGCTTTCCCCTCGCCGCCTTCGACCCGGTGGTGGCGGTGCCCGAACCCGAGCCGTGGAGGCGCAGCGCCGCAGCCGCGGCAGCGGCCGGAGACTTCCGCACCGCGGTTGTCGATCAGGCGCGGGCGATCTTCGCTCTCCTGTCCCTCAAACAGATCGTGTCTCTCGACTCCTCCTCGACCGCCAGCGAACTCTCCCGCACGGCGGGGGCGGACCTGCCCGAGCACGCGTCCGAACTGCGGTGGGTCGCCGAGGTGTTCAATGAGCTCCTCTTCGGCGAGGCCTCCGACGACGCCGGCTCCGGAGACGCGACCACGACGCAGCACCGCCCTGACCCGGCGAGCAACACAAGCTATTCGCGGCTCCTCGACCTCGACCGGTCACTGAGCGCTCTGCCCGCGGCGCACCGTCACGCCGACGATCCGAGCTCCCGCCACCGCGAGGCGAGCGTCTCATGAGCGCCGGACTCGACGTCGCGCTCCGCGGCGCACGGACCACGGCAGCGGTGCCGCTGAGCGCTCGGCTGCGTTCAGCCGGGGTCTGGATCGCCGCCGCGGTCGTCATCCTCATCACCGTCATCGTGACGATGCTCATGACCTCCGACCGGGGGGAGGACGATCCGCTGCACTACGATTCGACGTCCCGCGGCGGCGGCAAGGCCATGGTCGAGACCCTGCGCGAACACGGCGTCGAGGTGACCACCACCGAGGACGGCGAGGAGGCGAAGCAGTCCGCCGGCCGCTCCGACACCACGCTGCTGATTCCCGCGAACTCCGAGGTCCTCTCTCCCGGCGACATCGCCGGCCTCGAATCGACGCTGGCCGAGAACGGCAACGGCCTCGTGCTCATCGACCCCGGTTCGACGGTCGAGAGCTTCACCGACCGGATCACCGTCAACGACAACCTCCGCCCCCTGGGCAGCCCCGATGCCGTCTCTCAGCCGAACTGCCCGGTGCCCAGCGCCCAGGCCGCCGGAGCGGTGAGCACCGGAGAGGTCGAATATGCCGAGGCAGAGAAGGGCACCTCGGGGCTGAGCGCCTGCTATCCGCTGACCGGTCCTGGAGTCGAAGAGGTCGACGGCACCGAGGTGGCACCCGGCTCAGCTCGCGGACAGCTCATCGTCGATGAGGGCGGGGACGTTCCCCTGACCGTCATCGGCAACCCGGAATGGGCGATGAACCAGACCATCGACGAGGAGGGCAACGCCTCGCTGGTGCTCTCCGAGCTGTCCGGCAGCTCCCACCTCGTCGTCTACTATCCGCAGCAGAGCGGGGCCGAGGACACGCCGCCGTCGACGCTGGACTATGTGCCCAGCTGGTTCATCGCCGGTGCCGTCTGGCTTCTGCCCTGCGTGCTCATCGTGCTGCTCGTCCTCGGGCGCAGATTCGGACCGCTGGCGCTCGAACGTCTGCCCGCCGTCGTTCCCGCGGTCGAGACCGTGCACGGTCGGGCCGCCCTGTCGGCACGCAGCCATGACCGCCTCGGCGCTCTCCACACTCTGCGCACGGCGGCCCTGCTCCGGATCGCCAAGCGGCTGGCCCTGGGCCCCGAGACCCGGGCGCCGGACATCCTGTCGCAGATCGCGTACAAGACCGGCCGGGACCCGGCCCAGATCGAATCGGTCTTCGTCTCGGCGGCGCCGAGAACGGACGCCGAACTGACCGACCTCGTCCACCTGCTCACCCGCATCGAAAGTGAGATCCCATGACCCAGACGCCCAACGAGAACCCCACCCCCGCGCAGCCACAGGACGTCCGAGCCGACGCTGTCCGGTCTCCGACCGCAGAACCCCAGCCCTCTCAGCAGGTGCAGCAGCCGCAGCAGGTGCAGGAGACGCAGCAGGTGCAGGAGGCGGACCCGCTGCGGGAGGCGTTCGCCGGGGTGCGCACCCAGATTGCGAAGGCCGTGGTCGGTCAGGACGAGGCCGTGACCGGCATGCTCATCGCGCTGCTGTGCCAGGGCCACGTCCTCCTCGAGGGCGTGCCCGGTGTGGCGAAGACCCTGCTCGTGCGCAGCTTCGCCACCTCGGTCAGCCTCGACAGCTCCCGCATCCAGTTCACCCCCGACCTCATGCCCAGCGATGTCACCGGCTCCCTGGTCTACGATGCCTCGGCCTCGGACTTCAAGTTCCGCTCGGGTCCCGTGTTCACGAACATCCTCATCGCCGATGAGATCAACCGCACCCCGCCGAAGACCCAGTCCGCTCTGCTCGAGGCGATGGAGGAACACCAGGTTTCCGTCGGCGGCAGCCCCCGCAGCCTGCCGGAGCCCTTCATGGTCGCGGCCACGCAGAACCCGCTCGAGTACGAAGGCACCTATCCCCTGCCCGAGGCTCAGCTCGACCGCTTCCTGTTCAAACTCGTCCTCGGTCTGCCCGAACGCGAACGTGAGCTCGAGATCCTCGACCGACACGCCCGCGGCTTCGACGCCTCCCACCTCGCCGAGGCGGGCCTGTCCCCGGTCGCGGATGCGGCGATGGTCCACCAGGCCCGGGAGCGCATCGCCGGGATCTACATCGCACCGCAGGTGATCACCTACATCGTCGATCTCGCGCGAGCCACCCGACAGGCCCCGTCCCTGGCGCTGGGAGTCTCACCGCGCGGCGCCACCCGCATGCTCAGCGCCGCCCGCGCCTACGCTTGGTTGGCCGGCCGCAGCTACGTCACCCCCGATGACGTCAAGGCCCTGATCCACATGACATTGGGGCATCGCGTGATTCTGCGGCCCGAGGCGCAGATGGACGGTCTCAGCGTCGGCCAGGTGCTCGATTCGATCGTCGCGACGACCGAAGTCCCCCGCTGAATGACGACCCGCCTGCTCCTGCTCGCCCTCATCGGGCTGATCCCCGTCATGCTCATGCCGGGGTGGGTTTCCGCGGTCGTCGTGGCCGCGGTCATCGTCATCGCCGCCGTGGTCGACTTCTTCTTGGTTCCCCCGCCGAGGCTGCCCGGACTCCAGCGCACCCCGGGACCGATGGTCAGGCTCGGCGACTCCACCCACTGCATTCTCTCGCTGGTCAACGATTCGCCGCGACGCCTGCGCGTGCGCGTCCGCGATGCCTGGGCGCCGAGCGCCGGCGCGGTGGACACGCGCTCACGCCATGATCTTGCCCCCGGCGAGCAGGTGCAGGTGCGCACCGTCCTGCGTCCCACCCGACGCGGTGCCCTGCACGCGGACAAGGTGACGATCCGCTCCCGCAGCCTGCTCGGTCTCGTCGAGAGGCAGAAGAGCTTCGATGTGCCGGCGATCGTGCGCGTGCTGCCGCCGTTCGTGTCCCGCCGCGAACTGCCCTCGAAGACGCAGAAGCTGCGCGAACTCGACGGCAGGTCGGCGGTGATGATCCGCGGCATGGGCACGGAATTCGACTCCCTACGCGACTATGTCGACGGCGATGATGTGCGCTCCATCGACTGGCGGGCCAGTGCACGCTCCCAGGATCTGGTGGTCAAGACCTGGCGGCCCGAGCGTGACCGCCGCGTCGTCATCGTCGTCGACTCCTCGCGGCTCTCGGCTCGCCGCTGCGGGGACGGGACGGTCTTCGATGCCGCCTTGGAGGCCTCGCTGCTCCTGACCGCACTGGCCGCAGGTGCCGGCGACAGGGTCGACGTGATCGTCGCCGATGCACGGGTCCGGGCGATCGCCTCGAGCCATCGGTCAAAGGACCCGGTCCACGATCTCTCCGTGGCGCTGACCCCGGTCCATCCCGAACTCTACGATGCCGACTGGGAGCAGATCGCCTCGGCGGTGGTGTCGACCTCACGCCAGCACGCCCTCGTCGTCCTCGTCACCGCCCTCGACGAAGGCAGCGTCTCCGAGGAGATCCTGCCGGTGCTGCCGACACTGCTCGCGCGGCATCGGCTGGTCCTCGCCGCCGTCGACGATCCGGATCTGCACGAGCTCGCCGGACACCGCGAGGACGCCGAGGAGATCTTCACCGCGGCCGCCGCAGAGGCCGAGCTGCTGAGGAGCAGGTCGCTGCAGACCCGACTGCGCGGCATCGGCGTCCAGTCGGTCACCGACTCCCCCGAGGATCTGCCGGGGGCTCTCGCGGATCTCTACATCAACCTCAAGGCCACCGGCAGGCTCTGAGCGGACGAAGGGTCAGCGGTCAGCGGGTCAGCGGTCAGTGGGTCAGCGGTCGGTGGCCAGGATGGAGTACCCGGCCTGGTGCTCATCGAGATCGGCGGTGAGTCCGGCCCGCGCCGCACGCCGGCCGAAGTGCCGGGCGTAGACGATGACGGCCGCCGTGTAGAGCACGCCGATGACGATCTTGAGCACGGGCGGGATCGGGTTCGGGGTGACGAAGCCCTCGATCAGTCCCGAGCCGAAGAGCAGAAGGACCAGACCGCCGGCCACGGTGAGCAGGGACCTGGCCTCGGAGGCCAGCTTGTTCCGGCGCAGCTGCGGGCCGGGGATGACCCAGGCGAAGAACAGGCGCAGGCCCGCCGCGGCCGCCAGGATGATGCAGCTGATCTCCGGGATGCCGTGGGGCAGGATGTAGAGGAAGAAGTCGGCGCCCTTGTCGAACTCGAACATCATGGCCGCCGAGAAGCCGACATTGACCGCATTGACGAAGATGCCCTGCACGACGAAGACTCCGGTGATGCCGAGCAGCACGAACTGCACGGCGATCCAGGCGTTGTTCGTCCACACCCCCACGGCGAAGAATCCGTTCGGGTTCTCCTTGTAGTAGTTGACGAAATCGTGTTCGGCGAACTGCTGACGGTAGGCCCGGTCGCCGAAGGTCTCGAGCACCTCTGGGTGCATTCCCGCCCAGAGTCCCGACAGTACGGCGAGAGCGAGAAAGCTCGCGGCGACGATGGCGAAGTCCCAGCGCAGCCGGTAGATCGACAGCGGCAGGCTGACGACGAAGAACCGCGACAGGCCCGACAGGCCGCCGGAGGGAACCGCGGAGAGATGGTTGCGGGAGCGGTGGACGATCGCGGACAGGCGGGCGGCCTCAAGAGAGTCGGGGGCCGTCGTCATGATCCGGGAGAGATCCTTCGAGGCGCTGCGGTAGAGGTCGAGGAAGCGCTGGGTCTGGGAGGGACTGAGCGTGTTCTTCTTCGCCAGCATGGACAGCTCTCGCCAGTCGTCACCATGCAGTTCGGCCAGAAGGTTCGGGTCCATGCCCCCAACCCTATCGGAGACCGGAACCCTATCGGAGACGTGCGGGCTCGAGACGAGAATCGGGTGGTGTGACAGGATGGATGGGTGAGCACATTGGTGACAGGCGAAGCCGTCGAACTGAGCATCCAGCCCGCAGCCCTGGCAGCCCGGGCGCTGAGCTGTCTGATCGACTACATCGTGTATACGATCGTCAATGTCGGTCTGCTCATCGCCATGTTCTGGCTCCTGCTGCGGGTCCTCGAACTCAATGAGCTGCTCCTGGGCTCGGTGATGACGATCATGAGCCTCTCGGTGTTCGTATTTCTGCCGATGATCATCGAGGTCCTCACCCACGGGCGTTCGCTCGGCAAGCTCATCCTCGGACTGCGCGTGGTCCGCGACGACGGAGGCGCCGTGCGGATCCGTCATTCGTTCATCCGGGCGATCCTGTGGCCCTTCGAGATACTGAGCACCGGCGGCGGCATCGCCGCTCTCTCCGGGCTCGTCTCGGCACAGTCGAAGCGCCTCGGCGACTATCTGGCCGGAACCATGGCCGTGAGCGAACGCAGCGCCCCACCGCTGCCGGTGCGCACGCATGTGGCGCCGCAGCTGCAGAACTGGCTGGCCCAGACCGACGTGGCCGGTCTCCCCGCGGGCCTGCACCGTCGCATCGTCCAGTTCCTCGCCATGTCGGAGAACCTCGGGCCCGAGTCACGCTGGGACCGAGCCAAAGAGCTGGCGACCGAACTCAACCCCTATGTGGCGCCTGCACCCCCGGAGGGCACCCTGCCCGAGCAGTTCCTGTCTGCGATCATCCACCGTCTGCGTGCCGCGGAATTCGACAAGCAGCAGCGTCGCAGCGCCCAGTCACGGGCCTTCCGTGAGGGAGTCGACGCCCTCCCCCACGGACTCAGCCTCAGCCGCTGAGGTCAGTGCTGAGCGCCATCCGGCGATCAGTACCGGTAGTGCTCGGGCTTGTACGGTCCGGCCACGTCGACGCCGATGTACTCGGCCTGGTCCTTCGACAGCTCCGAGAGCTTCGCGCCGAGGGCGGGCAGATGGAGCCGGGCGACCTTCTCGTCGAGTTCCTTGGCCAGGCGGTGCACACCGTTGTCGTAGTCGTCGTGGTGGGTCCAGAGTTCGATCTGCGCAAGCACCTGGTTGCTGAACGACGCACTCATCACGAACGAGGGATGGCCCGTCGCATTGCCGAGGTTGAGCAGGCGCCCCTCGGAGAGGACGAGGAAGTCCGTGGTCTCCCGGCCGAGTCCGCGCTCGGCGGGAACGGGCACTGACCATTCGTGGACCTGCGGCTTGATCTCGATCTTATCCACACCGGGCAGCTTCGCCAGACCGGCGAGGTCGATCTCATCGTCGAAGTGTCCGACGTTGCCGATGATCGCTCCGGGTTTGAGGCTGGTGAGCACGTCGACGCCGACGACTCGGGTGTTCCCGGTCGTGGTGATGATGATGTCGGCCTGCGGGGCGACGGTCTCGAGGAGCTCGACCTGGTAGCCGTCCATCGTCGCCTGCAGCGCGCAGATCGGGTCGATCTCGGTGACGATGACGCGTGCGCCCTGTCCGCGCAGCGCCTCGGCCGCACCCTTGCCCACGTCGCCGTAGCCGATCACCACGGCGATCTTGCCGCCGATGAGCACATCGGTGGCGCGGTTGAGTCCGTCGGGCAGGGAATGGCGGATGCCGTAGCGGTTGTCGAACTTCGACTTCGTCACCGAATCGTTGACGTTGATGGCGGGGAAGGGCAAATTGCCCTCGGCGGCGAGACGGTAGAGCCGGTTGACTCCGGTCGTCGTCTCCTCGCTGACTCCCCTGATGCTCTCGGCCAGCCGGGCGAAGCGACCGGGTGAGGAATCGATCGCCTTCTGCACCTGGGTGAGGAAGACCTTGTACTCCTCGGGATCGTCCTCCCCCGCTACCGGTGCTCCCCCGGCGGCCTCGGCCCGCGCTCCTTCGAGCACGTACATCGTGGCGTCGCCGCCGTCATCGAGGATGAGGTTGGCGCCCTCGGCGAAGTCGAAGATCTTGTCCGCGGCCCACCAGTACTCCTCGAGCGTCTCGCCCTTCCAAGCGAAGACGGGAACTCCGGCGGGAGCATCGGGAGTGCCGGAACCGACGACGACGGCGGCCGCGGCTTCATCCTGGGTCGAGAAGATGTTGCAGCTGGCCCAGCGGACCTCGGCGCCAAGCGCAGTGAGCGTTTCGATGAGCACCGCCGTCTGCACCGTCATGTGCAGGCTGCCGGCGATCCTGGCACCGGCCAGAGGACGCAGGCCCGCATATTCCTCACGCAGGGCCATGAGGCCGGGCATCTCCCGCTCGGCCAATCGGATCTGATGTCGTCCGGCTTCGGCCAGGCTCAGATCGGCGACCTTGAAATCGGTGAAAACTGGCACGGTACCTCCATGAGAACGGAAATCGTCGGAACTGATTCGAGTCTATTTGTTCGCCCGGGACTGGACGAACTCGCTGACCTGCGCCGTCATCGACTTCACCTGTTCGGCATCGGCGGCCTCGATATTCAGCCGCACCAGGGGTTCGGTGTTCGACTTGCGCAGGTTGATCCACCAGTCCGCGCCTTGGAGTCCGATGCCGTCGAGATCCTCGACGGTGTTCTCCGGAAAGTCACCGGCATGAGCGGCGAATTCGGCCAGCACGCGGTCGGGGTCGGCCACGGTGAAGTTGATCTCTCCGGATTGGACGTAGAGGTCGTAGTCGGCGACGAGGCGCGAGGCCGGAGATCCGGTTCCCGAGAGTGCAGCGATGAGGTGGCAGGCGGCGAGCATTCCCGAATCCGCACAGTAGAACTCGTCGAAGTAGAAGTGCGCGGAGTGCTCACAGGCGAAGACCGCACCCGTTTCGACCATCATCGTCTTGATTCCCGAGTGCCCGACCTTCGAGCGCAGGGCACGGCCGCCCGCCGCAGCGATCGTGGCGGCCACACTGCGTGAGGTGATGAGGTTGTGGATGACCGCGGGCGATTCGTCACCGGCCCGCTTCGCCCGGGCGATCTCGCGCTCTGCCACGAGTGCTCCGACCGCCGAGGCGGACATGGTCGCCCCGGTCTCGTCGATGAAGAAGCAGCGATCGGCATCTCCGTCGAAGGCCAACCCCAGGTCGGCGCCGTGGTCGACGACGGCGCGGGAGACGTCGAGGAGGTTCTCGGGCTTGAGCGGGTTCGCCTCATGATTGGGGAAGGTGCCGTCGAGTTCGGTGAACAGGCCGATGACTTCGAAGGGCACCGCGGCGAAGCCGGCATCGGTGCCGAAGACCTCGCCGAGGAGTCTGCCGGCCATCCCGTTGCCGCAGTCGACGACGATCTTCAGCTCGCGCACGGTGTCGACATGGGTGAGCTCGCGGATCCGTTCGACATAGCGCCGACGCATCTGAGCGGCGGCTTCGTCGTCGTTCGCGACCGGGTCGCCCGAGGATTCGGGAGCCTCGGGCGCCAGGTCCCGGATCCGCCCGAGCCCCGAAGCGAGGCTGACTCCCCCGGCGCGCGGCCCGCAGATCTTGATGCCGTTGTAGTCGGCGGGGTTGTGGCTAGCGGTGATCATCGCGCCGGGGATCTCGAAGATGCCGGAGGCGAAGTAGAGCTGGTCGGTCGAGCACAGTCCGAGGGCGATCGCCTGGGATCCGGCTGCTTCGACCCCGCGGGCGAAGGAATCGGCGAAGGCGGCCGAGCTCGGGCGCATATCGTGGCCGATGACCACCTCGGTGTTCGAATGGATCTCCGACATCGCCTGCGCACTCGCCCAGCCGAGGCAGAACAGAATGTCCTCATCGAGCTGGTCGGGGATCCGCCCGCGGATGTCGTAGGCGCCCACGGCGGCCTCCAGTGCCTCCGTCCGCCGGGCTCGCAGGTCCCGGCTCGGCGTCGCCGCCTCGGATGCGCTCATGAGTCGCCGATGATGCGCAGGTGGCCGTGCTTGCGTCCGGGCACGGATCCGTCACCGCTGGTGGGGCCGCGTTCGCCTGAGGTGCCTGAGGACCGGGAGGGGGCATTGTCGTCGGCGCCCCCTGTGCCGCGACCTGCGGCTTCCCTGACGGCGTCGGCGATGGCCAGCAGATCATCGCGGGTGCGCTCCGGCGGAGCCTGGCCCGAGTCGATGCGGATCAGCTGCCAGTCGACGGGAGGGGTGAGCTTCGTCGCATGCTCGGCACATAGATCATGGGCCCCGGGCTCGGCTCGCCTGGCCAGTGGCCCGATGACGACGGTCGCATCAGCGTGCACGTACGTCATGGTGGCGGCGGCACTGCGCGAGCAGCTTACTTTCGAACACATTCTCACGGCTGACACAGTCCAATACTCTACACGCCGAACCCGCTCGATCCGGCCAGCCCCGGCCGGTCTGAGTCTAGAATGATGTCCCATGAGAACCAGGCGCCATCGGGACCGGCACGGCCGTGGTCTGCGCTCCCCGCTGTTCATGGCCGATGTGCCCGCACGGATGCGGCGATCCGACAGCTTCGCCAAGGTCGCGGCGGAGGAATTCGCCGCTCTCCGCTCTCGAGAACCCTCCCTCCTCGCCGAGGTGGTGCTGGCCATCGATGCCGTCCCACCGCCGAGTTCCGTGGAACCGGCCTTCGGTCGGGTGTTCCCGGCGACCGCCGGGCGGCAGACCCATATCGTCCTCTATCGGCGCGTGATCGAGTCTCACAGCACCCCCGATCAGCGGGATTCGCTCATCGCCGAGGTGGTCTCCGACCAGGTCGACATCCTCCGTCGGACCTGACCCGACCCGAGGACGCTCAGCCCAGTCGGACGTCCCGGTAGGCCACACCGGCCGGTGCCGGAGCGGGTTCGACGGCGGAGATGCCGTCCTCGGTGGTCACGAGCAGGCTCGCGTGGACGCCGTCGGCCTGCGAGCCCGAGGCGTTCTGGCCCTTGATGACCAGTGCCCGCACTGCCTCGGGAGAGATCTCTGCGGGGCTGAGTTCGGTGGTGCCGGTCGGGTTGAGATCGAATGACTGCGGGTCCGTCAGCGAACCGTCGTCGAGCATTCCCTGGATCTGCACCTGCCCCTGACCCGGTGAGAGGTAGAGCGTTCCCGTGCCGGTTCTCGGCAGCGCCATGATCTGGGACTCGGCGAGTGTGTCGGTGGCGGAGATGCGGCCGAAGTCGCCCGCACCCTTCTGTCCGTCCTTGCCGACCGTGGCACTGGCCTGGATCGGGCTCGGGGAGTCGAGGACGACGCTGGTCGCGTCGAGATCGCCGAGGTCGGCCTCGGCGACACCGCGGGCAACGACGGTCATGGAGGAGCGGGGGATGTCGATCTCACCGTCGGGACCATAGGCCTTGAGCGACACCTCGGCGAGGTCGTCGCCGGGATTGGCCACGCGCAGCTTCGCGTCCTTGCCGTCGAGTCCGGTGACGACCTGCTGACGATTCGCATCGGCTCCGGCGGCGGCGAGGTCGATGCCCTGCGGAGTCAGTCCGTCGAGGACGCTCTCCTGCACCGACCCTGCAACGACTCCCCCATCGACGGTGACGTCGACGGCCAGGGCTTCGGCACCGGCGGCCAGACCGGCCAAACGCACAGCGCGCTGCGCACCGGGTTTGATGCTCAGCTCGGTCGGCTCGGATTCCTGACCCCGCGGGGTCATCACGGCCACCTCGGCCTGCACGGGCGCGTCGCCCGGGTTGCTCAGCAGCAGCTGGGAGTTCGAACCCGTCGCCCCGGATCCGGCCAGGATCCGGAAGCTGCTCGCCGCCTCGGCGCAGGTCAGCGTCGCCAGTCCCGTGAGGTCTCCGGAGGTGCCCTCGACGGTCTCGAGTCCCGTGGTCAGCGCCGGGGCGCCGGGCCGGGCGAAGCCGGTGATCAGCTTCGTCGCATCGATCGTGTCGTCGCCGGAGACGAAGCCCGGAGAACTGGGGTTGTCGAAGTTCGCGTCTCCGCCGAGGTCGGCGACCTGCAGTCGCGCGGCGGAGAAGGAACCGTCGGCGGCGCTGATCGGGGCCGAGGCCGAGACCACTCGGGTCGACACGTTCGAGTCGTCGACGAACTCCGCGTCGGTGCCTTCGGCCTCCTCGTCGGTGAGCAGGGGGCCGGGGCAGATCACCCGGGTGTCGGCCGTGGGCATCCGCACCTGTTCCGGGCTGCGGTCGAGTGTGCCGGGCGTGAGCGGGGTGAGGAACGAGGTGGTGGCCACGAGCACGCCGGGGACGGCGATCGCCGCGAAGGTCACGATGCTGCGCAGATGTCTCATGCTTTCGCCTCCGCGGAGAGTTTCGCCGTCGGCTTCCTGACGCTTCGGCGTTGGGAGCCGAACGGGATGGCCACGATCACGGTGAGCAGTCCGAGCATCCAGCCGAGGATCACCCCGGGTGCGTACAGGGGCGAACCGGAGGTCAGTTCGACCTCGCCACCGGAACTCGGCAGGGTGAACTCGGAGGTCCACTCTTCGCTGGGCTCCGAGGGTGACG
Organism: Brevibacterium sp. CCUG 69071; assembly: GCF_021023135.1. GTDB lineage: Bacteria > Actinomycetota > Actinomycetes > Actinomycetales > Brevibacteriaceae > Brevibacterium. Next base: position 226,309 of record NZ_PGFV01000001.1, on the reverse strand, counting down.
GCAGTTCGGCTCCGCCGATGCGTGCGGTGATCGCGTCCGAGGCGTCGGCGACGATGAGGGTGCGACCGTCTTCGCCGGGCGCCACCTCGACGGTGCTGCCGTGCTTCGGTGCGGTGCTCAGCGTGCCGTCGGGTTCGCGGACGAGGAACCGTCCGCTGTAGTCGGTGTCGACCTGCCACAGGCCGCCGGACTCGGTGGGTCCCACCTGGACGAGGCCTTCGGCGGCGGAGACGGAATTCTGCAGATCACCGGCGGAAGAATCAACGAGGACGAAGTCGACCCCGAGGCGGCCGAGGAGCTCGCGCACGTCCCCGGCATCGTCGGCCGACAGCGCCGAGGCGGCCTGTGCGACGAGGGTCTGGTCCGGTCCGATCGGCAGCGGACGCCGCTCCCACGGCCAGCCTCCGACCGCCTCGGCGGAGTCGATCGTCGAATTGCCGATGACCGTGCCGTCGGCGGAGGAGATGAGCGTGGCCAGCACCTCGCCGTCGACGTTGTCCAGGCGCAGGGTGCGTGCCTGCGTGTCTCCGGCGGCCCGGTCGGCGGCGAGGGCGGGGACGATGCCGTGCTCCTGCGGTTCGACGATGTCCGCCGAGGTGGTGCTCCGTCCCGCGCCGAGGACGATGAGTCCGATCGCGGCGAGGGCGACGAGTCCGGCGAGGCCGCGCATCGGCAGCCTGCCGGCGGTCGAGGTGCTCGCGGCGGTGCGCTCGGCGCCGAGGGTCAGCAGCATGATCGAGCCGAGGCTGACCAGGGTCAGGCCCGCCGCAGGATAGGAGCCGATGAGCTGGAAGGGTCCGGTCTGGGCGGGGACGTGGACCTGGACGACGGCGAGGATCAGACCGCCGAGGTAGAGTCCCACGGCCCACATCAGCCGGGTGAGATCCAGGCGCGCCTCGATGAGGGTGAAGAACGCGAGGATGAGCATCGGCAGGACGATGAGCGGGGCCCAGAGGCCGAGGACGCCGGGGGCGACTCCGTCGACGCCGAGCGCCGCCAGCAGCTTCGCCAACCACGTCAGATCGAGCGGTTCGGGGAATCCGACGGCGAGCAGATAACTCGGGGCCTGGGCCGGTGCGAGAGTCTGCCCGGGCATCGTGAACAGGGCACCCGGGTGGAAGAGCAGCGCCCACAGCCATGGCCAGGACAGGAACAGCGTGGGTGCGAGCAGCCACAGGTGGCGAAGCCCCCGAGCCGTGATGAGCAGGGCCGCGGTGCCGAGGACCGCGATGACGAGCATCATCGGCACACCGGCGATGAGCAGGAACAGCAGCAGCCCTGCGGCGGCGGAGGCGGCGATCGAGCCGGTGCGCAGGCTCCTGCGCAGGGCGATGACCAGCAGTGGTGCGCCGATCCAGACGAAGACCACGCCGAGGCGGCCGCCACTGAGCGCGGTGATGAAGGTGGGTGCCGCGATCCACAGCAGGGCGGCGAAGCCGCGCACCCATCGGCGCCGGGCGATTGCGCCGGCCGCGAGATAGGCGGCGATGACCGCGAGGAGCGGGGCGAGGAGGATGAGGCATCTGGCCATGATGTCGACATGGCCGAAGAACGGCAGGGCGAGGATCCCGAGGACGAGCTGGTAGGGGTCGGCCGGTACCGCCGCGCCCGTGGAGATGTCGAGGTGCTGGCCGAGCAGTCGGGCGAAGAGTTCGCCGAGACCGACATCGGTGGAGCCGAGCCCGCCGCCGGTGAGGTGGCCGGGGCCGAAGAGGCGGAAGGAGACGAATCCGCTCAGTGCCGCGGCCAGGATCACGAGGTAGGTCAGGGGGTGGCGGACGAGGCTCGCACCGCCGGTGACCTCGAGCCGGGAGAAGGAGTCGATCGCCTCCTCGGTGTCGCCGACGGGGTTGAGTTCGGCTTCGTCGTTCGGTCCGCCGGTGGGCACCTCGGCGGCTGCGGCCGATTCGTCGGCGTTCATGCTTCGCCGCTGCACGGCGAGTTCGTCAGGGTCCGCGTAGAGGGCGGCCACATGGGAGGTGCTGCTGCGTTTGGCCAGGCGATTGCGCCGGGAGTTCGCGCGGCGCAGCGGCGCGGTCGTGGAAGCATCTGCGGCCAGGCCGAAGAAGGCCGAGAGGTACCAACCGGCGGAGCGGACGTTGTTGCCCAGCAGGCCGGCCAGCGTGTTCTTCAGCTGGGTGAGGGCGAGGAGGCAGAACAGTCCGAGGAATCCGGGCCGGGCGAGGCTGAGCCGGTAGCGCTGTTCGGTGCGGATCTGGAATTTCGAGATCGGGGGCAGCGGAGACGATCCCAGCTGGGCGGCTGTGGACTCGGAGACGCTGAGTTCGGCTCGCGGGGCCAGGACGACTCGTTTGCCGAGGTCGCGCAGGCGCCGCGAGAATTCGATCCCACGGTAGGCGGGGCCGAGGACTCGGGACGGGGCCCCGATCCGCTCGAGTTCGGCGGTGGCGATGAGCATGCCGGGCATGTCGAGGCCGAGCGTCTCCGTCTGTCCGTCACGCTGGCCCTGGTCGATCTCTCCGCGTCCGACGGGGTTGACCCTGGCTCCCGCCGAGGTGGTGGTGACCCCGGCCGAGACGATGCGTGAGGCGTGCATGATCTTCGGGCCGACCGCGGCAACTGAGGCGGTGGAGCCGATGGCGTCGAGGAGTTCGTCGAGGCAGTCCGCTGCCGGATCCGAATCGGGAGTGAGGAACCAGAGGAACTCGGATTCGGAGACGGCCGAGAGCTCGAGCGCGTCCCTGACGGCAAGACCCCCGAGATCCACGACGGGGATCTCGGGGTATGTTGCGCTCAGAGCCGCTTCCAGCTCTGTCGTGCTGCTGTCGTCACCTGAGATGACGACGGCGGTGACGGCAGGTCTCACACGACCCTTTTCTTGAGTCGTCGACGTTCGCGTTCGGACATCCCACCCCAGATGCCGAAGCGCTCGTCATTGGCGAGTGCGTATTCGAGGCATTCCGAGCGCACATCGCAGGAGGCGCAGACACGCTTGGCCTCGCGGGTCGATCCGCCCTTCTCGGGGAAGAACGCCTCCGGGTCGGTCTGTGCGCAGAGCGCCTGGTCCTGCCACGACAGCTCTCCGTCCTCGGAGGCTCCCAGCAGAAGCGAGAGCGGCGAGACCGCGGAGTTGTCCGTGGGCAGCGGGGTCAGATCGTTCGGATCGACCGCCAATGGATCGGGCAGTGTGTCCGGTGTGCGAGCACCTGGTTCGATGAACCAGTCTTCGGCGCTACGGGCTGTCACTCCCGGCGCGGAGGAGAGATCGTCTCGCTCCTGCCATTTTCTCTGTGCGCTTTGCACGGTGTTCCCCTTTCTCACGCTTGAGCGGCTCCGACGCCCTGCCGACGAGATCGGCGTGGTGTACGGTCGAATCCGAGGATTCGTGCCCGGCGCGTTCCCCTTTAGGTATAAATTACACGTGTGTCATTACCGCTCCGTCAAGCCCTGATGGAGTATTGGAGGACCGCCGGACAGGCTAATAGAACACACTTTCACATACACACGCGCCGGTAACCCCATATATAGCGACCGCCCTGGAGTGCCGCCACAACCTATGGTGTTTCCCTGACCAGATCCGAAGAATTTCGAAAAGATTCCCCGTCGATGGGATTATGGAGACATGAGAGTCGAATCACCGCGGGCCGCCCATGAATGACCGCCTGCTCACCGTCTACGCTCCCCCGGTCGACGAAGACATCGAACCCGGCAGCGACCTCGCGGCGATCCTCATCAACTCACTGCGACGCAATCGCATCGACCTCAAGGACGGCGACATCCTCGTCATCGCCTCGAAGGTCGTGTCCAAGGCCGACGGTCGGCTGCGCACCGTCGACGATCGTGCCGAGTTCGAGGAGCTCGTGGCGAACTCGTCGACGCATCTCGTCGCAGAGCGGACCTACGGCTCGGGCACCACGGTCCAGATCGTGCGGACCCAGGCCGGCACGGTCCAGGCCGCGGCCGGCCTCGATCAGTCGAATTCGGGCGGCGCCGTCGTCCTCCACCCCCATGACTGCGATCATTCGGCCGCCGTGCTGCGCCAGCGCGTCGAGGCCTCGTTCTCGGTGCGCATCGGCCTCATCATCTCCGACACCAGCTCCCGCCCCTGGCGGATCGGGGTCTCCGACATCGCTCTCGGCCTGTCCGGATTCTCCGGGCTCGACGATCAGCGTGGCAGACCCGATGACGACGGCCGGGTGCAGTCGGTGACCGTTCGCGCGATCGCCGATGAGATCGCCTCGGCCGCCGACATCGTCAAGGGCTCCTCCCGCGGTCTGCCGATGGCCCTGGTCCGCGGTGCCGGCGGATATCTCGACAACGGCGGGGACGGGGCGAAGGCGCTCTCCCGTGAGCTCGGCGAGGATTGGTTCCGCTACGGCCATGTCGAGGCCATCCATCGCGGGCTCGGGGTTCCCGAGCTGCCCGGTCGGGCCGCCGCCGGTGACAACGGCGACGACATCCTCGAGAAGGTGTCGCGGGCGATCCGCGTCGTCCGGGCCGGCCAGTCCCGCACTCCCGGCCATGCCGCCTGGCGGATGCGCATCGAAGGCTCGGGTTCACGGATCACGATGAGCCCGTCGGACTCCCCCGCCACTGCGCAGTCCGGCGGTCCCCCGCTGCTGGAGGCGATGGTCGGACTCGGTTCGCTCGTCGAACGCCTCCACACAGCACTCTTCGCCGAAGACCTCAGCGCCACGACGAACTACCAGTGGGTCGACGGCGAGCTCGGAGCCTTCCCCCGAGGAGTCACCCTCGATATCACCCTCATCGTTCCCTGACCGGCACTCCGACCGTCATCCTGACCACCTCTCGCTGACCGGCACCGGAGAACTTCGCTGACCGGTGACCCGACCACCACGGAAGAAGACCCACCTTGGACCTGAGCACCATCTCCCGCACCGGCGGACCCGTCCTGCTGTGGCGCGGACCCGACTATGACAGCCTCGACCTCACCGGCCCGGTGGTCGCGAACTGGGTGAACAAGGGCGTGGGCCTCTTCGGCGACTACGACCTCGGCCCCGACTTCACCCTCTGGGTACCGACGCCGAACGGGCTGCATTGGCGCGAGGTCGTCGGCATACTCAGCGTTCTCCTCGCCGAGGGCCGCGTCGTTCTCGGCGATCGGCCCGAGGAGGACCATCACGCCCTCGTTCCCTTCGGCACCGAGTCTGATGAGTCTCTGTCCGATGCCGAGGAGATCTTCGTCTACAACCCTCCGGCACTGTCCCTGAGCACGCCCGTCGACGACGACTACATCGACGTCAACTCGGCCATCCGCGCCTATCCCGATCAGACTCCGCGTCGCCTGGCGGCCACCGGCAGCCTCATCGTCGACGGCAGGACGATCGACTGGGCCGGGGACCCCACCGATCCCGGCACCGGCTCGGGCAGGCCGGAGGGCCTGCTGGTGTCGAACTCGACCCCACGTGCGGACGAGTGGCCGCGATTCCTGCGCCACCTCCTCGGCGGGGGTGAGATCCTCCTGGCCACAGGCATCGACGAGGGCCGAATAGCGGACCTCTCCGATCAGCTCGGAGACGTCCATGGCAGACTGGGCGCATGGACAAAGTAGTTGAAACCCCCGCCGAGGCGGTCGCCGATATTGCAGATGGTTCATCGATCGCCGTGGGCGGATTCGGTGTGGTCGGAGTTCCCGAGTTCCTGATCAGAGCGATCCAGGACCAGGGAGCCAAGGAGCTCGAGGTCATCTCGAACAATGCCGGCGTCGACGGACGCGGCCTCGGGATCCTGCTCGCCGATCATCGGCTGCGCCGCATCATCGCCTCCTATGTCGGTGAGAACAAGGAATTCGCCCGCCAGTACCTCTCCGGTGAGCTCGAGGTCGAGCTGACCCCGCAGGGAACGCTGGCGGAGAAGCTGCGGGCCGGCGGCGCCGGAATCCCGGCCTTCTACACGATCACCGGTGCGGGCACCCAGGTCGCCGAGGGCGGCATGCCGTGGAAGTACGACTCAAACGGCAATGTCGTCAAGGAATCCCCGGCGAAGGAGACGAAGGTCTTCGACACCTTCGGTGAAGAGAGGGAATACGTCCTCGAGAAGTCCCTGGCTCCCGACTATGCGCTGGTCCGCGCCGCCGTCGGCGACCGCCACGGCAACCTCGTGTTCCATTCCTCGGCCAGGAACTTCAACCCTCCCGCGGCGCAGTCGGCGCGGATCACCATCGCTGAGGTCGAGAAGCTCGTCGAACCCGGTGAGATCGATCCCGACGACGTCCACGTCCCGGGCATCTTCGTCCACCGTGTCGTCCCGCTGACGGCGGAGCAGGTGGCCGACAAGCCCATCGAGAAGCGCACCGTCCGCGAATCCACGAACGCCTGAGGAGAGCCAGTTATGTCATTGACAAGAAATCAGATGGCCGCTCGCGCTGCCCAGGAGCTCGAAGACGGCAGCTACGTCAACCTCGGCATCGGCATGCCCACCCTGGTGCCGAACTTCCTGCCCGAAGGTGTCGACCTCGTGCTCCAGTCCGAGAACGGCCTGCTCGGAGTCGGACCCTACCCGACCGAGGACGAGATCGACCCCGATCTCATCAACGCTGGCAAGGAGATCGTCACGATGCTCCCCGGTGCCTCCTACTTCGATTCGGCCGCGAGCTTCGGCATGATCCGCGGCGGCAAGGTCGATGCAGCGATCCTCGGCGCGATGCAGGTCGCCACGAACGGCGACATCGCGAACTGGATGATCCCCGGCAAGATGGTCAAGGGCATGGGCGGGGCGATGGATCTCGTCCACGGCGCCAAGCGCGTCATCGTCATCATGGACCACGTCGCCAAGGACGGCTCGCACAAGCTGCTGAACAGCTGCGACCTGCCCCTGACCGGAGAGCGCGTGGTCAGCCGCATCATCACCGACATCGCGGTCCTCGACGTCACCGGAGACTCCTTCACCCTCGTGGAGCTCGCCCCCGGCGTCACCGTCGACGAGGTCAAGGAGAAGACCGGCGCCGAGGTGGTCGTCCCCTCCGAAGTGCCGACCATCGACGTCGCCGCCTGAGTTCACACGCCCGCGGGGCGCTGCGCATCACTGCGCGGCGCCCCGCGGGTCTTCTCATGCCGTCGAGGCCATCACGGGACGCGCGAACCCGTGTGCGGCCCGCGGCTTCAATACGGTACCTGGGTGTGGCCCGCGCACGAGACATGGGCGGACGAAATGAGCTGATCGCTCCGCGGTGGGCGGACCGGCCGGAGAGGTGACGACGACCTCGGTGACGACTCTCTTCAGGCGAAGGCCAGGGCCTGGTCCAGTCCGGTCGTGGCCAGGAACAGGTCGCCGTGACCGTCGGCGGTCACCGTCGGCTCGTTGGCGGCGATGAACACGCTCTCACCGCGCTCGAGCGTGACCGAGGAGCCGAGCGAGGTCAGGGTGATGGTCCCCGAGGTGCACAGCACGATGCTCGCCCCTCGGCGCTCGAGTGTCTTCAGACGCGGGCACCGCAGTGCCTGCAGGGCGAAGTCCTCGGTGGAACCGACCAAAACGCCGTCACGGTCGGGTTCGACCATCCGCGGTGAGCTCGAGGTGAACTTCGCGATCCGGCGGAGTTCGGGGATGTCGACGTGCTTGCCGGTCAGCCCGCCGCGGAGGACGTTGTCGCTCGAGGCCATGACCTCGATGCCGGTGCCGAAGAGGTAGGCGTGCATCACGCCCGCCTCCATCGCCAGGGCCTCCCCCGGCTGCAGATGGACGCGATTGAGCATGAGGCCGACCAGCACGCCGGGATCCCCCGGATAGTCCTCGTGGAGTTCGCAGAAGGTCTGGGCCGGGTCGACCGTCGAGCCGAGACGGCTGATGTGGCCTTCGGGCAGCTCATCGATGCCGTGTTCGGCGACCTCGTCGAGGAGTCCGATCGCACGGGGATCGCCGAGGACGAGTTCGACCACACGGGAGAGCGCCTTGGTCTCGCTCAGCGACTTCAGCGCCGCGATCAACTCTCCGAGGAAATCGAGCGAACCGGGCGTCAGCGGCTGGGACAGCATCCGCTCGAAGGTCGCTCGCACCGCCTTGCGGGGGCGGAAGCCGGTGAGTGCGTGGAAGTCGGTGAGCGCGTAGATGAGCTCCGGTTTGGCCGAGGGGTCCTTGTAGTTGCGGTTCGGCGCATCGAGGTCGGGGCCCGCAGACTCTTCACGGGCGAATCCGGCGGCGGCCTGTTCGGAATTCGGGTGCACCTGGATCGACAGGGCCTTCTGCGCCGAAAGCACCTTGAGCAGGAACGGCAGGCGCGCACCGAAGGCGCGCACGGAGTCGTGGCCGAGGAGACCCTCAGGGTCGCCGGCGAGGAATTCGATGAGGTTGGGGCCGCGGCGGCTGCCGGTCTCGGATTTCGTCTTCACGGCACCGGAGGATCCCTCGGCGTGGCCGTACGCTCGGTTCTCCGACTGAGCCTGTGCCTCACCGAGATCAAGACGTGAGGGGCTGAGAGGGTGCGCGCCCAACCACAGTTCCGCGCAGGGAGTGCCGTCGGGCACAGTTCCCAGAATCGCAGGAATGGCGTCCGGGCTGCCCCAGTCGAAGTTCTTGACCGTGTTCTGCAATCGGCGCACTGGGCAGACCCCCTCGGTTGGACTTGACGGATCGGCACACGATTTCGTGTGCTGTTCAACGGTAGCGCGTCTGCAGCGCCGCTGGTGCCGTCTTCACCAACTGTTCAGACCAAGTCACAGAGTGTTCACCGCTTGTCACCTGGACAGATATGCAGACCTTGAGGTTGTCCGGAGGAAAGGTCGAGGGGAAACACGACAATGCCCCGAGGTGAGTCCCTGCTGCGGGACCGCCCTCGGGGCACTGCGTGACTTCCTCAGTGAGACCGGTGCTGCTGATCTCGTTCGGCTGGTCTCAGCCGACTGTCGTGTCAGCCGACGACGCGGATGACCTTGGCGCCGCGGCTGAGCATCCAGCTGTAGCTGCGCTTCGACGTGTTCGTCCGGGTCGAACCCGCATCGTACATCTGGCCCTTGGTCTCGGAGATGATTCCGATGTGACCGGGGATCCAGATCATGTCGCCGGGCTTGGCATCCTTGATCGAGATCTCCTTGCCCGCATAACGCTGCTGGCTGGTCGTGCGGGGCAGCTTGATGCCGTTATTGCCGTAGACGTACTGCGTGTAGCCCGAGCAGTCCCAGCCCTTCGTCGGAGAGGTGCCGCCCCAGACGTACTTCACGCCGAGGTGGGACTTCGCCTCCTTGACGATGGCGTTGCGCTGAGCCTGGATCTTCTCTTCCTTGCTCGGCTTGTCCTTCTTGTCGTCTTTGGACTTATCGTCCTTGGACTTATCGTCTTTGGACTTGTCGTCCTTCTTGTCCTCGTCCTTGGACTTGTCCTCGTCCTTGGACTTGTCCTCGTCCTTCGACTTGTCGTCGTCCTTAGACTTATCGTCGTCCTTGGACTTGTCTTCGTCTTTCGACTTGTCATCACCATCGGAGTTCTTGTCGTCTGCAGCACCTTCCCCGGAGTCTGCAGCCGATCCGCCATCCGAGGCGCTGTCTCCTGGCGGAGTCACGGAATCGTCCGAGCCACCCGGGTTGTTGTCGACGACTCCGCCGGTGATCTTGCCCGTGGGCGAGAACTCGGTGGTTCCGTAGCCTTCGGCCCAGACGAGTCGAGCGCCCTGGAAGAGCTGCTCGCCTCGACCGTCCTTGTAGACGGGGTTGGACTTGGGATAGCCGAGGTGGCCCTTCTCCTTGCCCTTGTCGGACCAGTACTTCTTCAGCGTCCCCGTGGTGAGGTGCGCGCCCGTCGCCTTCGACCAGTGGATCTCTCCCTTGGCGAACTTCTGGTACGCGCCACCTCCCTTGAGGCCGCCCTTCTCCTGAGAGGTGGGCAGCCCCAACTGGGTGACGACGTCACCCTTGTACGAGGAGCCGATGGCTCCGGCCAGGTGGTAGGCACCGGTCTTCTTGGACCAGTACACGACACCCTTTTCGAACTTCTGACCTTTGGCGCCCGAGATGCCTTTGACATCGAATTCCTTGCCGGTCGCCTTGCCGAGCTTGTTCTTCTCGGCGTACTTCTCGATGGCGGTCTTCGGCTTGGGCTTCTCAGCACCCTTGCCGTCATCCGACTTGTCATCGGGCAGGTTGCCCGACTTCAGGATCGAGTTGACGGTCGAACGGACCTCGCCGAGCTTCGCATAGAATGCGTCGCCGGGGCAGTCTGTGTTGCCCAGGTCGCGGTGGCCGACCAGGGTCGACTTCGTGGCCGAGCTGATGCCGTTGAGCGAGAACTTCCAGGCTATGGCTGCTGCCACAGCGTCGCGGGTCTTCTTCGGCGGTGCGGAGCTGTTGTAGGTTCCCAGCACCGAGATGCCGAAGGTGCCGGTGTTGTGTCCCTGCACGTGTGCACCGATCACGGCCTTCTCGAGGTCGCCGGCACGGGCCTGCCAGAGGCGGCCGTACTTGTCGGCGACGACGTTGTATCCGATGTCCGACCAGCCGCGACCGGACTGGTGGTAGGACTGGATGCCGCGGATGATCGAGGGCACGTCTTCGGCGGAGTAGCTGTTGGAGCCCGAGGTGTGGTGGACGACGGCCTGCTTGATTCCGCTCGCGTAGTCGGGGCTGCCCTTGTAGGACTTCGCACCCCAGGACTTGCGCGAACCGATCTTCGGCTTCGGCACCTTCTTGCTCTTCGCCACGGTCGACACATCTGCCGAGCCGGGGACGTAGTTCTGGCTGCTCACGGTCGCCGCACCGGTGGCATCCACGTTCTCCGCGGTTGCCGCCTCGGTGCCGGTCGACTGCTCTTCGGTCTCACCGGTCTCAGCGCCGTCGCCTGCGGTCTGCTGACTGAGGTCGACGGGGGCGTTCTCGGCCACGGCTTGAGCATCGCCGGCATCGCGCTTCGGATCGACGAGCACGAGCTCGGCGTCGCTGGGCGCCTTGTCACCGAGGATGCGCATCTGGACGCTGGTGGCGTTGTTGACCGTCATCGGCTCGGAGCCCTCGTTGGTGGCTTCCTCCTGCTGCTCCTCGTCGAGGGTGTCCCAGCTTCCCCATCCGGAGTCCTGCTTGATACGGACCTGGATGCGGATGTTGGACTTCGACTCGGAGAAGGTGAAGCCGATCAGGCTCGGGTTCTTCGAAGGGACGTCGAGCACATCGGAGATCAGCGCGATATTTACGCCGTCTTCGGTCTTCTGACGCACGGAGCCGGAGATGTCATCGGAGTCGTCGGACTTCTCATCCTTCGACTCGTCATCACCGGATTCGGAGTCATCCGACTTCGAGTCCTCGGAATCCTTGGATTCGGTGTCCTTCTTCTCGCTCTCGCCGGCCGGAGATTCGGCAGGCGCGGAGCCTTCGGAGGGAACCGCTTCGTCCTCGTCGTCGGTGCCGGACAGGCTCGCAGACACGGGATTGACCGTGCCGGCTGCGGCCGAAGCGTCCGCGCTGACATTGACGGTGGAGGGCACTTGGGTCGAGGCGAGAGCGGTCTGCGACTTGAAGATGTTCGGCAGGTTGCTCGTCGCGCTCTGGTTGGCGGCGGTGGCAGTGGAATCACTGGAATCGCGTGCGCCGGGGACGTTGAGTCCCTCCTTGCTGACGCTCAGCGCCTCTTTGGACACATCAGGCGTCGAGGATGCCGCGAAGGCAGTCGGCGTCGTGACCGCTAAGGTGCCGACGAGTGCGACAGCTGCGCAGCCCGCGACAGTGGGCAATATGTGTTTCATCGTTACAGCCTTTTCGAGGAAGACAGGGAAGTTCAGGCCTCGAGGTCGGCTTCACCGTTGGCAGAACGGTGGGCAACCCCAACATCTCAAAATTGTTACACATTTTCGGCGTGTCAGACTAGCCAAATAACAAAAGAATCTAATTACACCGGTGTGGTTCCCAGCAATGGCAGGGGACACACCGAACGAAAGTTTTTCTTCGGTTCCGCTCATCCGCCCATCGAGGGACATAATCGCGCCCGTCAGGGCGTGTGGCTCACGCCTCAGGGGACGTAGCAGATCGACTTGTCATCGGAGTCTTCGCCCTTGTCAGCACCGCCGTCGCCGGCGCCCTGCGCCAACAGCTGCGGCTCGGATTCGGAGGCCGAACCGATCCCCGCATCGACTCCGGCAGAAACCGAAAGCGTTCCGCCGGGAGCCGACAGAGCATCCTTGTCCTTCTCAGAGTCCTGGGATGCTTCTTCGATCTTATCCGCAACCAGCTGATGTGCCACATCGAAGTCGGGGTTCGACGGGGTCACCTCCGGCGGAGTCAGATCGAGTGACTCGATCTTCTGTGATTTGGTCTTGAGTGCCAGATCGACGAACGAGTCGACCTCGGACGAGGGAATGTCCGTCGACACGGCACCCGGGGTCGCCTTGGCGATCGCCTGGTACTTCGTCAGCACGGTGGCGGGGTCGAGCTGTTTGACCATCGCCGTCTGCACACAGCGCTGCCGGACCATCCGCTCGTAGTCGCTGGAGAACTCGCGCGAGCGGGCGAACCACAGGGCATGGAACCCGTCGAGCTTCTGCTCACCCGGTTCGATCCAGCCCTTGACCGGGCCGTGCTGGCCGGTGGTGGGGTCGACCTTCGATGAGATCGGCACTCGCTTGCCCGAGACCAGGTTGATCCCGCCGAGGGCGTCGATGAGCTTCTCGAAGCCTTTGAGGTTGACCATCGCGTAGTACTGGACCTCGAGGCCGGTGATCGCCGAGGCGGCATCCATCGTCGCCTGCTCCCCCGCGGTCTTCGGGTCCTCGAATTCGTCCTTGTGCTGTTCGCCCTGCTGGAACACGGCGTTGAGCAGGCACTCGTTGCCGCAGTTGTAGCCCTGTGGGTAGTGCTTGTGCAGCGGCGAGTCCTCGGGGAAGGGCACGTTCTGCATATTGCGTGGGAGGCCGACGATCACCGACTTGCCGGTCTTCGCATCGATCGAGACCAGGGACATCGAGTCCGGCCGGATGCCCGTGCGTCCCTTGCCGGCGTCGGAGCCGAGCAGCAGGATGTTGTAGCGACCGTCGACGGGTTTCGCCGCCTTTCCGGAGGCGAAGAGGTCGCTCATCAGACCGCGCTGGGAATTGAGCATCGTCGTTCCCCATGCGAGGGGGCCGACGACGATGAGCAGCAGGGCGCAGAAGGCGGCGACGAAGCGTCTGCGGACCTTCTGCGAGATGGTGACGAGCCTGATTCGGCGCAGCGAATCGAAGAGGCACACGACCCAGTTGATCGCGACGACCGGGATCCAGATCGTGAGGAATGTGAGGATGAAGGGATTCGTGCCGATCGTGAAGGCGAAGCTGCGGTTGATGAGAACCGCGACGATGGCGATGATCGCAAGGGCCCAGCTGATCGCGGTGATCGACAGTGAGATCTGCGCCCAGCGCCGCCGGCGGAACAGCAGCTGCACTCCGCCGGGGATGAGGACGGTGACGACGAGGAGCAGCCAGGCTCGCACATCGCGAGTCGGCTGTGACGCGTACGACGGATGCCGAATGGGGTCGACATATCTCGTTTCGGCCACCGACTCTCCTCTGTCTCTCTCACTGCTGATCCGGTCACGCGGGACTCCCGGAACCACGGTCACAGAGACCACTGTGCCAAATCTTCGTCAGAGTCCACTGTGTTCATCCATTGTGTCGCGTGCGAGTCCCCGATTGCGGCACATCCGCACCGCGCATGTCGCATGAGTGCCTGTGTTCCTTCCCACACCCGACCGAGACAGAATCTGCAGTCGCGCCGAGCCTGAGTCCGCCGCCGCGACCGCGCCGAAGCGGAGTGAGTCGGCGCCGGAGTCGACCGGCACCGGCCGCAGACGCAGCGCAGAGCGGCGGCCCGGCCGCTTCGAGAGAAGCGTCCGGGCCGCCGTAGTCTGCGCCTGTGCGATTCAGGCGATGAGCTTGCGGCCCATCACCATGCGCTGGATCTGGTTCGTGCCCTCGTAGATCTGGGTGATCTTGGCATCGCGCATCATCCGCTCGACCGGGTGGTCGGAGACGTAGCCGGCACCGCCGAGCAGCTGCACCGCGTCGGTGGTGATCTCCATGGCTGCATCGGAGGCGAAGGCCTTCGCCGCGGCGCCGAAGTAGGTCAGGTCGTCGTCTCCGCGTTCGCTCTTGGCCGCAGCGGTGTAGGTCAGCTGGCGGGCGGCCTCGAGCTTCATTCCCATGTCGGCGAGCATGAACTGGATCGCCTGGTTCTCGGCGATGGACTTGCCGAACTGCTGACGTTCCTTGACATAGCCGAGCGCGTAGTCGAGTGCGCCCTGGGCGATGCCGACGGCCTGGGCGGCGATGGTCACACGCGTGTGGTCAAGCGTCCGCAGGGCGATCTTGAGCCCCTCTCCGGGGTCTCCCACGATCCGGTCCCCGGGCAGCCGGACATTGTCGAAGAGGAGTTCGCGGGTGGGCGAGCCCTTGATTCCGAGCTTGCGCTCCTTCTCTCCGAAGGTGAAGCCCTCATCGGACTTCTCGACGACGAAGGCCGAGATGTTGCGCCCGCGTGCGCCCTCGGGGTCGGTGACGGCCATGACCGTGTAGTACTCGGAGACGCCGGCGTTCGTGATCCAGGTCTTGACCCCGTTGAGGATCCAATCGTCTCCGTCGCGGACCGCTCGGGTCTTCATCGACGCGGTATCGGATCCGGCCTCGCGCTCGGAGAGGCCGTAGGAGAACGCAGCCTCACCGCGGGCCACCTGCGGGAAGTATTTGGCCTTGATCTCTTCGCTGCCGCCGAGCTGGACCGGCAGACTGCCGAGCTTGTTGACAGCGGGGATGAGCGAGGACGAGGCGCATCCGCGTGCGACCTCTTCGATGATGATGGCCACCGCCAGGGCGTCGGCTCCCATGCCGCCGTGCTCCTCGGGGATGTGCGCGGCGAAGAAGTCCGTCTCGATCAGAGCGTCGTGGGCCTCCTGCGGATAGCGGGCGTCGGCGTCGACCTCAGCGGCGAAGGGGGTGATCTTCTTCTCGACGACGTTGCGCACGGCGGCGCGGATCTCTTCGTGCTCTTCGCTGGGCTGGTAGAGGTCGAACATCATTCTCCTATAACTGATCGATCGATAAGTTGCTCTATTATCGCCGCAAGGCGCGCCCTTTGTCGAGAGCGACTTGCCGAAGCTCGCTCCGATACTCGTCGAGACGTCCTCGGATTCCGGCCGCCTCGGCGTCCGTCCCGGCCCCGAGGATCCGAGCCGCGAGCAGACCGGCGTTCTTCGCCCCGCCGATCGAGACCGTGGCGACGGGAACGCCGCCGGGCATCTGCACGATCGAGAGCAGCGAGTCCATTCCCTCGAGGTGCTTGAGCGCAACCGGCACACCGATGACGGGCAGCGAGGTCATCGAGGCGATCATTCCCGGCAGGTGCGCCGCTCCCCCGGCTCCGGCGATGATCACGCGCAGTCCGCGGTCGGCCGCGGTCTTCGCCCACTCGACCATGTCCTCTGGCATCCGGTGAGCGGAGACGACCTCCGCGGTGGAGTCGATGCCTAGGTCCGTGAGCGCCTCGGCGGCGGCCTGCATGGTCGGCCAGTCCGAGTCCGATCCCATGACGATGCCGACCGGCGCCGAGGCGGTGGTGGCAGTCTCTTCTGCAGCGGTCATCTCAGGCCCTTTCCTCGGAAACGTCGGTGTCGGGATCGTGTCGCTCGCCGCCCTCGGCATCGAGGTCGCCCGGACGCGGCATCTGCGGGTGCGGATCCGGATCGACCCCGGCAATGAAGTCAGCGGCGTGACGGGCCCGGGCAAGGACGAGGTCCCGATCCCGGCCGTAGGCGTTGACGTGACCGACCTTCCGGCCGGGGCGCACGCCCTTGCCGTAGAGGTGGACCTTGATCGCCGGATCGTGGGCCATCACGTGCAGGTAGGGCTGGTAGAGGTCCTTATGGTCGGCGCCGAGGATGTTGACCATCACGGACACCTTGTCCCGGGCCGCGGGGCTGCCGAGCGGCAGGTCGAGGACGGCACGCAGGTGCTGTTCGAACTGACTGGTCACCGACCCGTCCTGGGTCCAGTGCCCGGTGTTGTGAGGACGCATGGCGAATTCGTTGATGAGGAAGCCCTCGGCGGTCTCGAACATCTCCATCGCCATCACCCCGGTCACCTCGAGGGCGCCGGCGACCTTGAGGATCGCCTCGGTGATCTCCTGTGCCTTCTCGTCGGCGAGTCCGGGGGCCGGGGCGACAGCCTCCTTGCAGACGCCGTTCTGCTGCCAGGTCTCGACGACCGGCCAGACGGCGGTCTGGCCCATCGGGGACCGCCCGACCATGACGGCGAGCTCACGGGTGAAGTCGACCTTCTCCTCGGCGAGGAGCTGGCCGACCTCGTCGAGCCAGGTGGTCGCCTGCTCGAGGCTCTCGATCACGCGCACGCCCTTGCCGTCGTAGCCGCCGCGCGGGGTCTTGAGGATGTAGGGGTAGCCGACGCGACGGCCGAAGGCCTCGGCATCGGCGGCCGACGTGATCTCGGCCCAGGCCGGGTTCGGCAGTCCCAGCTCGTCCATCTTGGCGCGCATGCGGATCTTGTCCTGAGCGAAGATCAGCGCCTGCGGTCCAGGACGCACGGCGTGACCCGCCGCGGCGAGCGCCTCGAGGTGCTCCGGCGGGACGTGCTCATGGTCGAAGGTGATGACGTCGACGGTCTCGGCGAACGCCTTGAGCGTCGGATAGTCGGTGTAGTCACCGACCGTCACCTCGCTGATGACCTGAGTGGCCGGAGCGTCCGCGGTTTCGGCGAGGACAGAGAACCGAACGCCCAGGGCCTCTGCGGCGGGGGCGAGCATGCGTGCCAATTGACCTCCGCCAATGACACCGATACGTGGAAAAGTCACGCCCACCATACTATCCGCCACTGCGGACACGGCCTGACAGCGTCCGCAGAGTGTCAGACCGCGAGGAGAGGGATCTCCAGTTCGCGGGCCGTCGTCGAGCCGTGGTGGCCGATGAGCGCGAGCGCCGAGGCCGATTCGTTCTGCGAGTCGACGATCGCGAATTCGTCCTGGCAGATGACGAGGAAGTCACCGATGCGCTCGCGCACGTGCTCGGCCACCGGGCCGAAGTAGCCGCGGCCGATCGCCTCGGCGCGGGAGAGCACGAGTGCCCTTCGGCCGATGATCTCGGACCAGGCGGCGCCGACATCGGCGGCGGCCCCGGATTCGGCATAGACATGGAGTGCGCGGGGCTCCCCGCCGATGTGCCGCACGCCCGCGCGAAGTCTCGGCTCCTCGGCGACGTCGAGGCGCAGCTCGTGATCGATGTCGACCATTCCGTGGTCGGCGGTGACGATCATCGTCGCATCGGACGGCAGGTCACCGGCCAGACGTGAGAGTGCGAGGTCGACGTGTTCGAGCTCCTCGGTCCAGGCCGCCGAGTTCGAGCCGTGCACGTGACCGGTCTTGTCGAGATTGCCCCAGTAGAGGTAGACGAGTCTGCGGCCCGGAGACTTCGCCTCGGCGACGGCCTGGGCACAGCGCTCCTCGAGCGTCTTCGAGGCCCGGAAGCGACCGCCGCGCAGCGAGGCCCGGTTCAGTCCCCTCCCGGCGAACTTCGACTCCCCCAGACTGACGACGTCCACGCCGGTCTCGGACAGACGTTCGAACAGGGTCGCATCGGGCACCCACGCCACCGGATCCACATCGAGATCCCAGGTCAGCTGGTTGAACACGGCGTCCTTGGACGGGTCGAGGACCCGATAGCCGACGACGCCGTGGGCGCCGGGCAGGCGACCGGTGGCCAGGGAGGACAGAGAGTTCGCCGTCGTCGAGGGAAACCCTGTCGACAGGGTCCGACGGGTCGCGGCCAGCGACCGGAAGAAGGGCGTGTAGCCGCTGTACTGACGCAGCTGCTGCTCGCCGAGTCCGTCGATGAGGACGACGATCGCCGTCCGCGTCTCCCGGTCAAGACCGAGGCTCTCGGCTCTGGCCCGGGCAGTGTCGTCGAAGATGGCTCCGGCTCCGAGGCCGACTGCCGCCGCCGGCACCACATCGGAGAGGATCGGTCCCGCATAGTCCGGCGGACCGAGCAGACTCGATGTCGACGGACGCGGAGCGGACGAGGGGCCCGAATCCCCCATCAGCGTCGCGACCGCAGCCGGGCCTGGAACACCGCGGAGCGGAGCCGGCCGGCGAATTCGGCCATCCTGTCGACCGCCGGCTGGCCCTCGGCCTCAGCCGAGACGCGGAGCATGACGTCTTCGGCGAAGATCGAGCCGCCGTAGCCGTGATCGCCCATGCAGTCGGGATCCCCGCAGGTCTCCGGGAAGGCCTCGACCCTCCGCGAAGCTCCCCAGGAGAGGGTGAGGGAGACCTCGACGGGCTTGTCGCCGGGCCGGTAGGCGGCAGGGTCGGCGAAGGTGCGCCCGACCATCACGGTGCCGAGGCGCTCGAGCTCGATGTCCTCGCTGCTCGTGACCGCCCGCGGCTTCGAGCCGGGAGCTGCGTTCGGGTCGTCGTCGACGTGGGCCAGCAGCAGCCTGGTCTCCGTAAGGACGAAGGCCGTGACGTGTCGGTGGATCGATTCGATGTCGACGTGCGTGTCGATGTGGACGAAATGGGCGAGCACCGGTTCGTCGAAGAGGGAGTCGGCCAGAATCCCCTGCGTGAGCTGCGGGTAGTAGCCGGCGGACTGCAGATCGTGAACGAGTACTTCGGGTAATGCCATGCCCACCATTGTGCCGTACTCCTCCGCGTCTTCCCACTGCGGCCCGTGACTCAGGGGCTCCGGCCGGACACATCCGGGCTCGTCCGCCTATGCTGGTGACATGGAAGACTATCCTGCCGAGTGGGAAGCCGATGTCGTCCTTCGCGACGGCGGCACCGCCCATCTTCGCCCGATCGTTCCCGCCGACGCCGAGGCCCTGGCCCGGATGCATGAGGCGCAGTCCCCGGAGTCCGTCTACCTGCGCTTCTTCGCTCCCCTGCCTCGGCTGCCCAAGCGCGACCTCGACCGCTTCGTCAACGTCGATCACCATGATCGGGTCGCCCTGATCATGCTCATCGGCGACGACATCATCGGCGTCGGTCGCTTCGACAAGATCTCGGCCACGTCCGCCGAGGTGGCCTTCAACATCGCCGATGCCCACCAGGGGCGCGGCATCGGCTCCATCCTCCTCGAGCATCTCGCCGCGGCGGCCCGTGAGGCGGGCATCCGCAGATTCACCGCCGAGGTGCTCCCCCAGAATCGTTCGATGCTCCAGGTCTTCCAGGCCGCCGGCTACGAGGTGGACCGCGGCTTCGACGACGGCGTGGTGGCCGTGAACTTCGACATCGATCCCACCGCGCGCTCGATCGCGGTCCAGGCCTCACGGGAGCACAGGGCCGAGGCCCTGAGTGTGCGCACGGTCCTCCACCCCACCTCGGTGGTGGTCATCGGCGCCAGCCGCAAACGCAACTCCACGGGCAACCTCCTCATCCGCAACATCACCGGCGCGAAATTCACCGGGGATCTGTGGGTGGTCCACCCCGAGGCGGACCAGATCGCCGGAGTCAGGGCCTATCGGACGCTCGGTGATCTGCCAGGGAAGGCCGATCTCGCCGTCATCGCGGTGCCCGCAGAATCGGCCACCGAGGTGGTCCAGGAGTGCGCCGCGCACGGGGTCAAGGCCGTCCTCGTCATCTCCTCGGGATTCGCCGAGACCGGCGCCGAGGGTGCCGAGCTGCAACGGCAGATGGTGTCCACGGCCCGCGCCTACGGCATGCGGGTGGTCGGCCCGAACTCCTTCGGCCTCGTCAACGACTCGGCCGACGTCTCTCTCAACGCCTCCCTCGCCCCCTTCCTGCCGGCCTCGGGGACCCTCGGTCTGTTCAGCCAGTCCGGGGCCCTGGGAACCGCGCTGCTGGCGGCGGCGAAGAGCCGGGGGCTGGGGATCTCGACCTTCGTCTCGGCGGGCAACCGTGCCGATCTCTCGGGCAATGACGTCCTCCAGTACTGGGAGGAGGATCCGGACACGGAGACGATCGGGCTCTACCTCGAATCGATCGGCAATCCCCGCAAGTTCTCCCGCATCGCCCGCCGCGTCTCCCGGGTCAAACCGGTCATCGTCATCAAGTCCGATCTCACCGGTCGGGAGCTGCCGCCTGGACACATCGTGCGCACCTCCTCCTTGGCCCCGAATACGCTCGATCAGGTCCTCGAGCAGGCGGGAGTCATCCGCGCCGACACCATCCATCAGCTCTTCGACCTCGCTCAGGTCTTCTCCACCCAGCCGCTTCCCGCGGGCCGCCGAGTCGGGGTGATCGGGAACTCGGCGGCGCTGGCGACTCTGGTCATCCAGCGTTCGCGCTCGGAAGGCCTGCACGTCGAATCCGAACCGGTGTCCCTGCACCCGGAGGTCGATGCGGAGACCTTCCGGACGGAGCTGACCGCGATGTATGCCAGATACGACATCGACTCCGTCGTCGTCACCTTCACTCCTTCCGCCGGCGCCGAGGAGTCGGAGATCGCCGCCCACCTCGCCGAGACGGCGGCGCAGTCGAAGAAGACCACGGTCGCCTGCTTCCTCGGCATCCAGGGTGTCAAGGACGAACTGACGACCCACCTCACCGACGACGGCGGCTCCCGGGTCTCCCACACCGTGCCCAGCTATGTGGGCCCGGAGGACGCGGTGTGGGCGCTGGCCAGGACCACCGACTATGCCCGCTGGCGGGCCGCCGATCACGGCAACTACCTCGAACTCGACGACCTCGATGACAAAGGCGTGCGGGCGATCATCGACTCGGCCCTCGCCGAGGCTCGTCCGGGTGTGCCGCTGCGCCTCGATCGCTCCGATACGCGTGCGCTGCTCTCGTGCTATGGGATCGAGGTCCTGCCCTACATCACGGCCTCCACGGTCGACGAGGGACTGGACGCGGCGGAGGAGATCGGCTATCCCGTGGCGCTCAAGGCTGTGACGAATGTGCTTCGCCACCGCATGGAGCTCGGCGGAGTGCGCCTGAACATCGACACTCCCGAGGAGCTGATCGAGGACTTCACCGCGGTCCAGCGGATCATCACACAGGTGATCGGCGAATCCGAGGCGCTCGTCGACGTGCAGGCGATGGCGCCCCACGGGGTGCCCTGCGTGATTCGCGCCGGCGAGGACACCCTGTTGGGACCGCTCCTGTCCTTCTCATTGGCCGGCGACACGACCGAGCTGCTCGGGGATGTGGCCCATCGGGTGGCCCCGCTGACCGACCGGGACGCCGGGGAGATGATCAGATCCATCAAGGCCTCCCCCCGGCTCTTCGGCTATCGCGGTCTGCCGCAGATGAACATCGCCCCTCTGGCCAGGGTGCTCGAGCGACTGTCGATCCTCGTCGAGCGGCACCCGCAGATCCTCGAACTCGTCATCCACCCGATGGTCGCCACGGAGGACGAAGGGCATGTGCTCAGCGCGCGGATCGACCTGCTCGCCCACACCACCCGGATCGATTCGACGCGTCGACTGCTCAGCTGAAGCGCGGGTTGCGGAGGTTTCGCCGAAGCGTGGAATCCGGAGCGTGTCCGACGGCAATCGTCGTCTGACCATGAGAAGGTGAAGGAGAAGAGTGTTCGGGGGACGAAGGTGCAACCCATTCAGTGGGAACCGACTGGCAGTTTGGCGAGTCTTATACCAATTCCTCCCCAATCCAGGTAGTGTCTGTATCCGTTCAGCACGAAACGTTATGAATTCGTGCTCCAGTGTATGGTCGCGCAGCGGCCATCGTCTGTGGCCAGCTTCTGGCCATCCACAGTCCGAAGGCACCTCGACCGCAGGTGTCCCATGAGAGCGAGGCCTCAAAGTCATGATTTCGCGAAGAGATGTCGTCACGGATTCCGCGATCGCCGTGGTCGCCGAGCAGGGCGTCCGTGGTCTCACCCACAGGGCCGTCGACGCCCTGGCCGAACTCCCAGTGGGTTCGACCTCCAACGTCTATCGCACCCGCGACGCCCTGATCACCGGAATCATGGAGCGCATCGGTGAGCTCAACAGTCAGCAGCTCGAGCGCATGCCCGATCTCCTCCGTACCTCGGGCAAGACCTCGCAGGAGATCGCTGTTGACTTCTGCATGAATTGGCTGACCACGGACCGCAACCGGTTCTACACCATGGTCATGCTCAGCCTCGATCCTGCCCTCCCCTCCGAGGCCGTCGAGGCCAAAGAGAAGAACATCCACGGGATCCAGGACTTCGTCATGCGCTTCGCGGAGGTCGACGCCGATCTCGCCCGTCGCATCAACAGCTCGATGCTGGGCATGATGGTCACCGAGCTGATCGCCGGCACCGCCGATCGCGACCACGTCGCCACGTACATGGCAGAGTTCCTGACCTGGAAGAACGGAACTCCCTACACCCCCTGATCCCTTTCGTGCCGGGCATTCTCGGCACGACACGAATACCGGCTCGGGCTCGGTTAAACCGTAGAACTCAAATCGAACGCTAGAATCGTCAGGTGTCATCCGTCGCCGCGGCAGACCGCCTCGGCGCCGGACGACAACCGAATCGAACAATTCGTGCGTCAAAGGAGTTCCATGCCCGAAGGCAGAGTCATCGATGTCGACGTCTCCTCAGAGATGGAGAGTTCGTACCTCGAGTATGCGTATTCGGTCATCTACTCCCGCGCCCTGCCCGATGCCCGCGACGGCCTCAAGCCCGTGCAGCGCCGGATCGTCTATCAGATGGGCGATATGGGTCTGCGGCCCGACCGCGGGCATGTCAAGTCCTCGCGCATCGTCGGCGATGTCATGGGCAAGCTGCACCCGCACGGCGATTCGGCGATCTACGACGCACTGGTGCGCCTGAGCCAGGACTTCATCATGCGGGTCCCCCTCGTCGACGGCCACGGCAACTTCGGTTCCCTCGACGACGGCCCGGCGGCTCCGCGTTACACCGAGGCCAGGCTGACCACGGCATCGATGCAGATGATCGCGGGCCTCGACGAGGATGTCGTCGACTTCATCGGCAATTACGACAACACCCTGACCCAGCCGGAGGTGCTGCCCAGCGCCTTCCCGAATCTGCTCATCAACGGCGCCTCCGGCATCGCCGTGGGCATGGCCACGAATATGGCCCCGCACAATCCGGGTGAGGTCATCGCCGCCTGCGCGCACCTCATCCGCAATCCCGAGGCCGGCCTGGCCGAGCTCATGCGCTTCATCCCCGGCCCCGACCTGCCCACCGGCGGGCGCATCATCGGCCTCGACGGGGTCCGCGAGGCCTATGAGACCGGCCGCGGCACCTTCCGCACCAGGGCGACGGTCTCGATCGAGAATATCAACGCCCGCCGCAAGGGCATCGTCGTCACCGAGCTGCCCTACCTCGTGGGACCGGAGAAGGTCGTCTCCAAGGTCAAGGATGCCGTCGGCGCGAAGAAGCTGACGGGCATCGCCTCGATCGACGACTACTCCGACCGCAAGAACGGCATGCGCCTGGTCATCGGCGTCAAGAACGGGTTCAACCCGGAAGCGGTGCTCGCCGAGCTCTATCGGCAGACTCCTCTCGAGGAGTCCTTCGGCATCAACAACGTCTGCCTCGTCAAGGGCCAGCCGCGGACCCTCGGTCTGCGCGAGCTGCTCACCGTCTACCTCTCCCACCGCATCGATGTGGTCCGTCGCCGCACAGTCTTCCAGCTGCGCAAGGCCAAGGACAGGCTCCACCTCGTCGAGGGACTGCTCATCGCGATCCTCGACATCGACGAGGTCATCCAGCTCATCCGCTCCTCCGATGATGCCGCCACCGCGCGGACCCGGCTGATGGATGTCTTCGAGCTCTCCGAGGTGCAGGCGACCTACATCCTCGATCTGCAGCTGCGCCGGCTCACGAAGTTCTCCCGCCTCGAGCTCGAGGCCGAACGCGATGAGCTCCGCAAGCGCATCGAGTACCTCGAGTCGCTCCTCGCTGACGAGGCGAAGCTGCGCGAACTCGTCGCCGCCGAGCTCGAGGCCACCGCCGAGATCATCGGCACCCCGCGTCGGACCGTGCTCATCGAGGGCTCGATGAAGGAGCTGAGCGCGAAGGGCAAGAAGGCCCAGACCGATCTCAAGATCGCCGATTCTCCGTGCCGGGTGCTGCTCTCGACCTCCGGTCGGGTCGCTCGGACCTCGGATGCCTCCGTGCAGCAGCGCGGCGGGAAGCGGGCCAGCCACGATGCCCTGCGATCGGAGATCGTCACCACCACCCAGGGCAAGGTCGGAGCCGTGACCTCGACCGGCCGGGTCCACATGGTCGATGTCGTCGACCTGCCGGCGCTGCCGCCAGCCGCGGTGCGTCCGAACGTCGCCGGCGGGGTCAAGATCGCCGAGTACGCGGCACTGGAGAAGAACGAGAAGATCCTCGGTCTCATCGATCTCGACCGCGAGTTCGTCCTCGGCACCGCCGGCGGCGTCGTCAAACGCGTGTCGGTGTCGGCACGACCGAACAAGAACGAGTGGGAGGCGATCACCCTCAAGGGCAAGGACTCCGTGGTCGGTCTCGCTCAGCCGGAGGACATCGACGATTCCCTCGCCGTGTTCGTCACCTCCACCGCCCAGCTCCTGGCCTTCGACGCCTCCGGGCTGCGGGCGCAGGGATGGAACGCCTCGGGCGTCGCCGGCATCAAGCTCTCCGCAGAGGCGACGGCGATCTTCTTCGGAATGACGCCGAAGGCTGCGAAGACCGATGAGGACGGCGATGCCGATGCCGAGCTCGGCAACTTCGCAGTGGTCACAATCGCCAGCGGTGAGAACTTCTACGGTGCCCCGTCGTCCTCGATCAAGGTCAGCGACTTCTCCGAGTTCCCGACCAAAGGTCGAGCCACCTCGGGGGTGCGCGCCCACAAATTCCTCAAGGGCGAGACCGAGCTGTCCCTGGCCTGGGTCGGCGATTCTCCGCAGGCCGCCGCGGCCGCCGGTGGGGCGAGGTCCCTGCCGACCGAGATGTCCCGGCGCGACGGCTCCGGTTCGCCCCTGGAGTCGAAGATCGACGTCATCGGGACTCTCCCCCGCCTCGGCGGTGCGAAGTCCGAGCAGTTCGCCGAGGCGGCTGAGTCCGACGGTGAGAGCGCCGAGGCCGATGGCTCGGCCGAGGGATCACCGGGGAACGGATCGGCTCGCAAGGGCGCTCGCGCGTCAGCGTCGAAGCCGCGGCAGTCCGGTGGCTCGACTCAGGGTCTGGCGACGAGCTTCGATGAACTCGAGCTCGGTCTCGATGATTCTCAAGATCTCCAGGAGGCCAAGGACGAGATCGCACGCGCGAAGTTCGATACCGATGATGCGGTCATCGTCTCCCGCGATGACGATGATGAGGACGACGACTCCGCGCTGTTCTGATCGGGCGGGCGCTTGAGGGCGGGCGGGTACCCGCCCAGGACCGGGCGGGTGCTTGCAGGAGCGCTTCGCTGTGCTGAGTGCCTGTCTCAGCCGTCGCTGTCGTCGTCGTCGAGATCGAGCTGCATCTTCGCGGCGGTTCCGCGCTTCATCTCTCCGATCCCGGTCTCACCGAGGCCCTGCAGCGACAGCGATTCGCGCCGCTCGAAGACATAGGCGTCGGAGGCCGAGAGCACTCGCGCCGTGTCCTCGTCGGTGAAGATCGTGCCCGGATCGGCGACCGCGGTCAGACGTGCGGCGAGGTTGACGCTCGATCCGAAGATGTCTCCGAGGCGGGAGAGGACTCGGCCCCAGACGAATCCGACGCGGGCCTGCGGCAGATCCTCAGCCGCGCTGACCCGCTCCATCAGCGTCATGGCGATTTCGGCGCCGGCCATCGGGGTCGACGCGGCGAAGAACACCTCATCGCCGACCGTCTTGATAACGCGGCCGCCGCCGGTGGCGACGATGTTGTAGGCCATGCCTTGGAATTCTTGGACCATGTTCGCCAGCTGTCGCGGCTCCATCTTCTGCGACAGGCGGGTGTAGGAGACCAGGTCGATGAATCCGACCGCTCGGGCCAGGGGCATCGAGGAGTCGTACCAGCCTTGCCGGTTGTCCATGGCCAGACCGTCGGAGACGTTGACGTTGAGGCGGCCCATCACCTCGGCGAGGTTGCGGCGCCACGAATAGGTGAGCATCTTCTGCAGCGGGTCGACCATGTCCTCGACGACCTGCAGGGCGTCCCGCCGGGCCTCCGGATCGGTCAGGCCCTTCTCCTCGGTGAGGAATTCGACGAGGGTCTCCATCTGCCACACGACGAGGCGGTCGGTCGTCTGCCCGATCGCCCGGGCCAGTGAGAGCGCAGTGTCCTGATCGATGAGACCGTCGGCGACCGGTTTGGCCCACATCCGCAACGCGTGGGCATCGCTGACGGTGTAGGCCTTCTCCTTGCCGTCGGTCTGGGACATGCCCAGCGCCCGCCACATCTTCCGCGCCGAGACGGTGGAGATTCCGCCGAGTTTCGCCGCCTCACGACGGTCGAGGACGCGCTTGCCGTCGAGCAGGATCTCCTCGAGTCGTTCGGCCGCGGTGCGAGTCTCGTAGATCGTCTCGTCCTCGTCGTCGGTGTCCTCGTCGGCATCGTCGACCATCTGGAGTGCCGCGGTCCGCGGGTCTTCTCGCAGCCCTGCGGAGAAGGCCAGGTCCTGGGGCTCCTCCAGGTCGGGCTCGGCGGGCGACTCGGCATCGGTGTTCCCATCCGAGTCTTCGAGCACTCGAGCCAGATCGTCATCGCCGTGTTCGATCCCGGCGATCGAGGAACTCGACGAGGTGGCCGTCGGTGCGGGAGCAGAAGTCGGTGGGGTCGAGGCAGAGTTCGTCGGGGCCGGTTCAGAGCGAGTCTGGTTCGGCTCAGTGGTGGCCGAGGACGGCTCCGGGTTGGTCGGGGACGGATCAGTAGGTGTCGGGGGCGGCCCCGCGTTGGTCGGGGGCGGATCAGTAGGTGTCGGGGGCGGCCCCGCGTTGGTCGGGGGCGGCCCCGCGTTGGTCGGGGGCGAGACATCCGCCGAAGAAGTCGGGCTCGGCTCCGGGGCAGTTGTGCTCACCGCCGTCGGGGTCGGTTCCGGTGAGCTCGGGGTCGACGTCGGCTCGCCGGGACTCGGCTCATCCGGACTCGGTTCGGGGGCACCGGACGCATGGTCGGCCGCGAGCTGGTGGGTGATGACGGGCATCGCTCGGGTCGCAGTCTCCGGAGGTTCGGCGCTGTGGCCGCTGCGCGCGTGCTCTCCATACGAGCCCACCTCGGCGGTGCCGAGTGCTTCGTCGGGCACGGTGTCGAACCCGGAGGTGAAGTCGGAGACCCTCGTCATCGACGCCCCCCGCTGCGGTCGCCGGCGACACTACGGTCGGCCGGGGCCGCCGGGCGCAGGTGGTGGACGTCGCCGGCGCTGACGGCGGTCTTGTCATCGATGATCAGGTCGCCTCCGGGGTTGAGTCCGGTGGCGAGGCCGAGGAGGTCGGAACCGTCGGGCAGCTCGACCCTCACTCGGGTTCCGAGTGTCACCATGTTCGCACGCACCTTCTCGGCCGCGGCACTGGTGCTGAAGTCGTCAGCGTCATTCTCGACAAGCTCCCCATAAGCAGGAATCAGTGTGCTCAGGATCGAGATTAACAAGCGTTCATGATCAATTTCTGAAACGTCCATCCCAGTTTCCAGCGCGATCGAACTCGCGTCTTCACGGGGCAGATCGGCAGACTGCAGGCGAGTGTTGATGCCCATCCCCAGCACGATGTGCGGGCCGCTCGGCAGCGCCTCGACGCGGGCGAGGATTCCGCACAGCTTCTTGCCGTCTGCTGTGAGCACATCGTTGGGCCACTTGATCACGGCGGGCACCCCCACCTCGGCGAGGGCGGAGCGCACGGCCTCCCCCGCCAACAGCGGGATCCATCCCCAGGCGTCGAAGACCGCACTCGGTTTCAGCAGGATCGAGAAGGTCAGCGATCGGCGGGGCGGAACGGTCCAGGTCCGGCCCAGACGACCGTGTCCGGCGTTCTGGAAGTCGGTGCCGCGGATGGTGAACTCGGCGATGGGCTCGTCGCCGTCAGATGACTCTCGGACCAGCCCGGCCAATTCGTCATTCGTCGACGTGCAGGCATCGTCCCAGATCAGGGGTGGGAGATCGATTCCGCGTTCGGCCGCGGCCACGCGAACGGAGGCGGCGTCGACGAGCAGAGAATTGTGTTGGCTGTTCACCAGTCCACTCTAGATTCTTTTGGCGAGAGTGCACAATGATGGACCGTCGCGTCGTTATTGTGGAGGTATGACGGAAACCCCACGGACAACAGCCGAGCGCATCGACGCTCTCATCCAGCGCCGGGACGCGGCCCACACCGGCAACGAGCGCCTGGTGGAGAACCAGCACAAGCGCGGCAAGCAGACCGCCCGCGAACGCATCGATCAGCTCCTCGACGACGATTCCTTCCAGGAGATCGACGAGTTCGCCCGTCACCACAACCACCAGTTCGGCATGGAGAACAACCGCCCCGACGGCGACGGCGTGGTGTGCGGTCTCGGCACGATCGAGGGTCGCACCGTGGCCGTGTTCGCTCACGATTTCACGGTGCTCGGCGGATCCCTCGCCGAGGCGAACGGACGCAAGATTGTCAAGGTCCAGAAGCTCGCGCTCAAGCTCGGGTGCCCGATCATCGGGATCAACGACTCGGGCGGCGCCCGCATCCAGGAAGGCGTCGGATCGATCGCGCTGTTCGCAGAGATCTTCCGACTCAACGTCGCGTCCTCCGGAGTGATCCCGCAGATCTCGCTGATCATGGGGCCCTCGGCCGGTGGCGCCGTCTACTCCCCTGCCCTGACCGATGTGACGATCATGGTCGATCAGATCAGCCACATGTACATCACGGGACCCGACGTCATCAAGACCGTGACCGGGGAGAACGTCGGTCATGAGGACCTCGGCGGCGGACGGACGAACAACACCGTCTCCGGCAACGCCCATTACCTGGCCAGCGACGAGGAGGACGCTCTCAACTACACGCGCGACCTGCTCTCCTTCCTGCCGCAGAACAATCTCGACCCGGCCGATGCCGATGAGTTCGAGTCGGATCTCAGCGTGTCTCCCGAGGACGAGGCGCTCGATGCGCTCATGCCGGATTCGCCCTCACAGCCCTATGACATCCTCGACGTGGTCACCACGATCCTCGACGATGCCGAGTTCCTGCAGGTCTCCGAACTCTTCGCCCCGAACGTCGTCACCGGCTTCGGACGGGTCGAGGGAGTCACCGTCGGAGTCATCGCGAATCAGCCGATGCAGCTGGCAGGCACCCTCGACATCGATGCCTCGGAGAAGGCCGCCCGGTTCGTCCGCCTCTGCGATGCCTTCAACATCCCCATCCTCACCTTCGTCGACGTGCCCGGCTTCCTGCCCGGCACCGACCAGGAGTACGGAGGCATCATCCGCCGCGGCGCGAAGCTCATCTACGCCTACGGCGAGGCCACCGTCCCGCTCATCACGCTGATCACCCGCAAGGCCTACGGTGGTGCCTACTGCGTGATGGGTTCGAAGCAGCTCGGCGCCGACATCAACCTCGCCTGGCCGAGCGCGCAGATCGCCGTCATGGGCGCCCAGGGTGCGGCGAACATCGTCTACCGGCGCAAGCTCAAGGCCGCCGATGAAGCCGGTGAGGACGTCGATGCTCTCCGCGACGAGCTCATCCAGGATTACGAGGATGCTCTGCTCAACCCGTATCTCGCCGCTGAGGAGGGCTACATCGACGCGGTGATCAAGCCCAGCGAATCGCGGAACCGGATCGTGCGGGCGCTGCGGGCACTGAAGAACAAGCATGTGGACGCTCCCGCGCGCAAGCACGGTAACATCCCACTATGAGTCAGGCACAGCAGAACGTCCACGAGCCCGAGCCCGACGGCGGCACATCCGAGGCCGGCGATGTCGACCTCGGTGCCGCCTCGGCGGGTAGGGACGATGCCGACCTCGGCACCACCTCGGTGGACGGGGACGAAGCCGGCGCCGCCTCGGTCGGCGAGACGGTGAGCAGCCGTTCGCAGGTCCTCGCTCACGACGGCGAACCCGTCAGCGACGACATGGCAAGTGCTGCTGCTGTGGCCGCCGTGGTCGCGATCCGCCAGGTGGCCCGCGCCTACGCCGCCAATCAGGCAGCCGCGCTCGACCAGATGGAGACGAATAAGCACGGTCGCGCCGGCTTCAACGCCCCTCGGCGCAACGTCCGCAGGAAACTTCCGCAGACCTGGGATCAGCCCCTGGGCAGGTAGGTGTCCGATTCGCCGCACTCCTGTGCGCGTCCGGATGCCTCGAGCCACGGGCACCTGCCCCACTCTGCACAGGCCAGGACGCCTCAGTCCACGCGAAGCTCGAAAAAGTCGTCTCGTGCGACGACTTTTTCGAGCTTCGCGTGGACTGACAGGCAGGTGGCCCATCGGACCGTCGATTTTCGGCCGCCGCGATGATCGAGATGAGGCGGACCGGCCGTCGCGATGATCGAGGCGACGCCGACGCTCAGAAGCGGGCGCCGGTCCTGTGTTCGAACCAGCACCCGCCTCGCATTCCGACGGCCTACTTCAGTCGGTACTGATCCTTGTCCGGTCCCGAACCCGGGTCGGGATTCGAGTGGATCGTCGCCGTGTCGACATCGGACAGCGGCCGTTCGCCGTCGTCCACCGTGAGCGTGCTCATGCGCTGCCGACCCGCCGAGGCGGCCGCACCGTGCACACCGCCCTCACCGTCCTCGGCGCCGGCGCGGTCGACCTCACCGTAGGAATGCGCACCGCCGTCGACACCGGCATCGCCGTCGGCTCCACCGGTCCCGCGACCCATGTCATCGCCGTAGACGGCCTCTCCGCGGGCGACCATTCCGGCCACATCCGAGAGCTTGAGCTGCGGGAGGAACCAGGCGAGGACGAAGGCGATCGCGAAGACCGGCACCATGTACCAGAACGAGGGCGCCAGAGCATCGGCGTAGGCGTTGACCACGAGGTCGTGGATCGGTCCGGGCAGGCTCGACACGGACTCGGGGGTGAGCGAATCGGTCGACACGCCGCCTCCCCCGGCTGCGGCTCCGGCAGCGTCGGCAGGCATGGACTGCATCGCCTCGGCGACCTTGTCCGCGAGTCGCGAGGTGAAGATCGATCCGAACAGGGCGGTGCCCACGGATGCGCCGATCTCGCGGAAGTAGTTGTTCGTCGAGGTGGCCGTGCCGACCAGTTCGGGCGGCACCGAGTTCTGGATGACGAGGACGATGATCTGCATGACCAGTCCCAGACCGAAGCCCATCGTGAAGATCATGGCTCCGATGAGGACCATCGAGGTATCGGCCGTCAGCGTCGTCATCCAGGCCAAAGCGATCCCCGCGACCAAGGTGCCGATAAGGGGGTAGATCTTGTACTTGCCGGTCTTCGACACGATGATGCCCGAGACGATCGAGGTCAGCATGACTCCGGCCATCATCGGCAGCATGAGCAGCCCGGAACCGGTCACATCGGTGCCGGCGGCCATCTGCATGAAGGTCGGCAGGAACGCCATTGCGGAGAACATGCCCAGTCCCAGCAGCAGGCCGATCGACGTCGAGAGCACGAAGGTCGGGTTCTTGAACAGGTGGACCGGGATGATGGGGTTGCTGACCCTCGACTCGACGAAGACGAAGAGAAGGGCCGCGACGACGGTGCCGATGATGAGACCGATGATCGTCGGCGAGTTCCAGTCGTAGTCGTGGCCTCCCCAGCTGGTGACGAGGATCAGCTGCGAGGTGGCGGCCACCATGAGGACGATGCCGAGGATGTCGATCTTCTGATCCGACCTCTTGCTCGGGAGTTTGAGGGCGAAGAGTGCGATAAGGAAGGCGACGATGCCGATCGGCACGTTGATCCAGAAGCACCAGCGCCAGTCCATGTGCTGGGTGAAGAATCCGCCGAGCACGGGCCCGAGCACGCTCGAGATCGCGAACAGTCCGCCGAGCGGTCCCATGTACTTTCCGCGCTCACTGGCAGGGATGATATCGGCGATGATGGCCTGGGAGAGGATCATCAGACCGCCGCCGCCGAGTCCCTGGAAGCCGCGCCAGGCGATGAGCTCCCAGAAGTTCTGCGCCATGCCGGAGCCGAAGGAACCGACGACGAAGATGGCGATCGCGACGAGGAAGATTCCCTTCCGACCCCACATGTCGCCGAATTTGCCGTAGAGAGGCATGACGATCGTCATCGCCAGCAGATAGATCGTGACCAGCCATGCCTGATGTTCGACCCCGTCGAGCTCGCCGACGATCGTCGGCATGGCCGTCGACACGATCGTCTGGTCCAGGGTCGCCAGGAACATGGCGGCCATGAGCGCGGAGAAGATGAGAATGATGGTCCTCTTGGTCAGGACCAGGGGTGCCTTTTCGGCGACCGCAGGTGCTGCGCTCATGCGGATTCCTCCTTGAAGATGGATCTGAGTTCGGTGAAGAGTTCGTCGATGACGACGCCCGGGTCGCCCTCGACGCGGCGGAGGCGGATGAAGGTGGCTCTGATCGCCATCATCGCCAGCGCCGCAAGCGTCTCGGCCCGCGTGGACACAGGCTCTCCCTCGTCGGCGTGGCACTCGGACGCGGATTTCAGCGCCGAGGCGGCTCCCGGGTCGCGCTCGGCCGGAGCACCGACCGTGCCGTCGGCCGGAGCACCGAGCGTGTCCTCGGCCGGAGCACCGAGCGTATCCGTGCCTGCCGGGCGCCCGTCGAGGCGACGTTGGATCATTTCGCGGAACAGACGCTCGTTGTTGCCCATCCGCGACATCTGCACCTGCATGAGTGAGGGGTCCTGTTGGAGGATCCGGTGATACTGATGCATCTCCTCGCGCTTGTTCAGCCGCGTGCGCACCACGGAGGTGAGCAGGTGAGCGAGGTCGGCGATGAGTCGACCCTCGGGTCCGCCGGCTTCGAACTCGGCGATGGCGGGCTGATCCTCGTCGTCGAAGACGGTGTCGGCTCGGCCGAGGAGCGCCTCCTCCTTCGTCGAGTAGTAGTTGAAGAAGGTACGGCGAGAGACCCCGCAGCGATCGCAGATGTCTTCGATCGTGACGTTGTCGAAGCCCTTTTCGAGTGCGAGTTCGATCGCGGCGGTGCGCAGCGCCTGCTTGCGCTCGCGCTTCTTCCGCTCCCGCAGGCCTTCGGCGGGCTGCTCTTCTGGTGTGGACGACATGCCATCATTATTGCACTCGGTGCATTTTTGCCTCAAGTGCAATAATTGTGTTCTCAGGCACACTCAACCCGGAAGTCGGCCTTGCTCAGCGCCCGGACTCAGCCCCCGGGCCAGTACCCGAGCTCAGTACCCGAGTTTCGCGTTCGCGAGGACCGGAATCGCCTCGGCGGCCTTGTCGGCTCCGGCGAGGTCGAGGTCGACGACCTCGAGCGTCTCGTCGCCTTCGAGCTGCGCGAGCACGCGCCCGAAGGGGTCGGAGACGAGGCTGTGGCCGACTCCTGTCGGTCCGTTCTTCGGCACCTCCACCCCGGAGACCTCCGGATCGGCCTGACCGAGGGCGGCAAGAAACATATTCGAGTCCAGAGCCCGTGCCCGGGCCAGGATCTGCCACTGTTCGACCTTCCCGGCTCCGGCTCCCCAGGACGCCGAGACCACAGCAAGTCGGGCGCCGCGGCGACTCAGCTCGGCGAAGAGCTTGGGGAATCGGATGTCGTAGCAGATCGCCAGGCCGATCGGTTCCCCGTCGACGTCGATGACCGCGGGTTCGTCGCCCGGTTCGACGGTGTCGGATTCCTTGAACCCGAAGGCGTCGTAGAGGTGGATCTTCGCGTACTCGGTCCGAGTGCCCTCGGGCGAGTAGACGGCGAGAAGGTTGACCACCTTGTCCCCGACGACCGCGAACTCCCCGACGATGACGGTGATGTCCGCGGCCGCGGCCGTTTTGGATACCGCCGCCTGCCAGTCTTCGGTGTGCTCGGCGGCGATGCCGCG
Organism: Brevibacterium sp. CCUG 69071; assembly: GCF_021023135.1. Classification (GTDB taxonomy): domain Bacteria; phylum Actinomycetota; class Actinomycetes; order Actinomycetales; family Brevibacteriaceae; genus Brevibacterium. The sequence goes on along the minus strand of NZ_PGFV01000001.1, from coordinate 192,619 downwards.
CAGCCCGGAGCCGAAGGCCGACATCGTGGCCTCGGGGAAGACGACGAAGCGAGCACCCGCCTCGGCGGCCCTGCGGGTATAGGACCGCAGCTTGGCGAGGTTGTCCGAAACGGTGGTCGTCGAATTGATCTGCGCGAGTGCGAACTTCATGGCTTCAGGCTATCGTCCCGGTGATCCAGGCGGAACCCTGCTCAGCCGAGGTACTCGGTTCCGGGGCGACCACCTCGGCGCCGGCCGTGGGTGATGAAGTAGACGACCATGGCCAGGACGACCAGTCCGGCGCAGAGCAGGAACATTCCGCTGCCTCCGGTCAGGGGCATGAGCGCGCCGAGGACGATCGGCCCGACCCCGGATCCCGCGTCGAGGAGGAGGAAGAACGACGAGGTGGCCACGGGCACCCGGGCCATGGTCACCGACTTCACGGTGATCGCCTGCATGCACGGCATGAGCGAACCGAAGCCGAGTCCGACGAAGACGCCGGCGAGGACGATCCCCGGGGTCGTCGGCCACAGCGCGAGGAGGAGATTGCCGATGACGTTGAAGACGAAGACCGGGTAGACGACGAAATTGTCCCCGAGGGTGTCCTGCAGTCGGCCGACGAAGAGCCTGGCGAAGAGGGAGGCCACGGCGAAGGCGACGAAGAACAGGGAGGCGGCCGCAGCGACCCCGTTGTCGGCGGCATAACCGGCGAGGAACACGAGCGCGGCGGCATAGGCGATGCCGGCGATGAGCATGATGAAGCCGATGCGCAGTCCGTCGCGGTCGACGAGCGTCGAGGGTTTGAGGTGCCATTTCGTGCGCCGCTGGTAGTCGCTGAGCTCCTGCTTGGGCAGGCTGATGATGATGCAGAGGACGAAGGCGATGAGCGACATGATCGCCGAGGCGACGAAGAGCATCGGATAGTCGTAATGACGGGGAATGACCACGCCGAGGTAGGGGCCCAATGCCGTGGACAGGGTCGTGGCGGTGCCGAAGTAGCCGGTGCCCTCACCTCGCCGGGAGGCCGGGATGACGCTCTGGATCGCGGTCATGATCGCCGTGTTGCCCGCACCGAAGGCGATGCCGTGGACGATGCGGACGACGAGGAGCAGGACGAGGCTGTCGGCGGCGAGGTAGGCCAGCGAAGCGAGAATCGAGACCGCCATGGTGATGACGAGCAGCTTCCGACGGCCGATGAAGTCGAGGTACTTCCCGGTGAGCACACGGGCGGCGACCGCACCGACGACGAACGCCGAGGAGGCGAAGCCGGCTGCCGCCTCGCCGGCGGAGAAGCGTGCCACGGCGTAACCGGCCATGGACGTCATGAGCAGGTAAAACACCATCGACATGGCCAGATTCAGGCAGATTCCGACGATGAAATCCTTCGTCCACAGCTGTGCGCGTGACACCGACGATCAGACTCTCTCTCCGTTGACTCCGAGGAACCCACTCATGCTATCGGCTCCGCGGAGACGACGATCTCCTGTCCACGATCGATGTGACTCAGCTCGCGATAAGATGGGTTCCATGACTCAGAAGAGAACTCCCTCAGCCATCGACGCCGTCGCCGAAGACTACGTCGACCGCTCACTCGCCCTCTCCCCGTCCCTGGCCCTCTACCTCGGCCTCGACGGTGCGAAGGGCTTCGACGACTACTCCCCCGCCGGACTCGCCGCGATCAACGAGCTGACCGTCGACACCCTCGAAAAGCTCGCCGAGGCGGAGAAGACTGCCGAGCTCGACGACATCGATCGCGTCACCGTCGACGCGATGCGCGACCGCCTCGGCGTCGACCGCGACTACTTCGAGGCCGGAATCAAACATGCCAGCCTCAACGTCATCGCCTCACCGCTGCAGGACATCCGCGATGCCTTCGACCTCATGCCCACAGAGACCACGGAGCATTGGGAGTCCATCGACACGACGCTCGCCGCGGTTCCGAACTCGGTCTCCGGGTACCGGGAGTCGCTGAGCCTGGCCAAGGAACGCGGCCGGGTCTCCGCCCGGATCCAGGTCGAGAAGGTCATCGAACAGGCCCGTGCGCTGGCCGAAGCGGGCAGCAACTTCGACACCCTGATCGCCGGTGCCGCCGAGGTGCCCGCGTCTCTGCGCGACCAGCTGGGCGGCCACGCCGAAGCGGCCCGCGCCTCCTTCGCCGAACTCGCCGACTTCCTCGCAAGCGAGCTGCTCCCGGCCGCTCCGGAGAACGAAGCCTGCGGTCGTGAGGCCTATGCCCTGTATTCGCGGGACTTCCTCGGCGCCGAGGTGGATTTCGACGAGACCTATGCCTGGGGACTCGAGGAGCTCGCCCGCATCGATGCGCAGCAGCGCCAGGTGGCCGAGAAGATCGCTCCGGGCAAGGACCTGTTCGAGGTCATGGCCCTTCTCAATAAGGACCCGGAACGGACCCTGCACGGTTCGGAAGCGCTGCGGGACTGGATGCAGACGGTCGCCGACGAGGCGATCACCGAGCTCGGCAAGTCCCACTTCGACATCCCCGAACCGGTGCGCACGATCGAATGCATGATCGCCCCGTCGGCGACCGGCGGCATCTACTACACGGGCCCGACCGATGACTTCTCCCGTCCGGGCCGGATGTGGTGGTCGGTGCCCGAGGGCGTCACCGAGTTCGCCACCTGGCAGGAGAAGACGACGGTCTACCACGAGGGGGTGCCCGGCCATCACCTGCAGGTCGGTCAGGCCACCTATGTCTCCGACACCCTCAATCGTTGGCGGCGGCTGATGTGCTGGGTGTCCGGGCACGGCGAGGGCTGGGCGCTGTATGCGGAGAAGCTCATGGCCGATCTCGGATTCATGGACGAACCCGGCGACTACCTCGGCATGCTCGACTCGCAGCGGCTGCGGGCGGCCAGGGTCGTCCTCGACATCGGCTTCCACCTCGGCCTCGAGGCTCCGGCCAGCCTCGGCGGTGGGATCTGGAACCGGGAGAAGGCCTGGCAGTTCCTCACCGACAACGTCGCCATGGACCGTTCCTTCCTCGCCTTCGAACTCGACCGCTACCTCGGGTGGCCGGGCCAGGCCCCGAGCTACAAGATCGGTCAGCGCCTGTGGGAGCAGTTCCGCGATGAGGCGAAGGCCGAAGCCGGTGCCGACTTCGATCTCAAGGCCTTCCACACGAAGGCCCTTAACCTCGGCTCGGTCGGCCTCGACACGCTCGGTCGGGCGATCAGGCGCTGAGCCCGAGGAGCCTGGCAGTCACCGCCGAGCCCGGCAATTACCGAGGTGACCCCGGGGCCCGGCACAGTCGGTGCCGGGTCACTCGCCGAGGTGGTCGCGTAGCGTCGACCCGGTGTAGTCGCGCCGGAAGCGGCCACGGTCCTGGAGGATCGGGACGACGAGATCGACCAAGTCCTCGAGGCTGCCCGGCAGTGCCGGCGGCATGAGGTTGAAGCCGTCGGCCGCTCCCCGGTCGATCCACCGCAGAATCTCATCGGCGATGTGCTCCGGAGTGCCGATGAAGGTGGCGTGTCCCCCACCGGTGGCGAGGTAGCCGAGAAGTTCGCGCACCGTCGGCCGGGTGGTCTCGATGATCCGCAGCACCGTGGCGTAGCGTCCCTGCGGACCGGTGAACTCCTCGAGTGGGGGCAGTTCCGGGACGGGACCGTCGAGGTCCCAGTCGGAGGTGTCCTGCCCGGTGAAGTAGGCCAGCTGGCGCAACGAGTCCGCGACGGGCAGCAGGTCGTTGAGTTCGGCCTGGAGCTCCCTGGCCCCTGCCTCGCTCGGTGCCACATAGGTGACGAGCCCGGGCATGACCGTGACCGAGTCGGGGTCGCGTCCGGCGGTCGCGGCACGGGCGAGGACGTCCTGCCTGTATTCGAGTGCCTGTTCGAAGTCCCAGGCGACCGCGTAGATGCCGTCGGCGAACCGGGCCGCCAGGTCCCGGCCCGGCGCGGAGGCGCCGGCTTGGAAGATCACCGGTCGGCCCTGCGGGGTCGAGGGGATGTTGAGCGGGACCTGCCACGCAGAAGTGATCGCCTGAGTGGTCGATCGACTGCAGTCGAGATTCGTCGACATAGTCACCGTCGCGATCGGCGAGGATCGCCTCGGCCGGCCACGAGTCCCAGAGCCTGAGCATCACCGAGGTGAATTCCTCGGCCCGAGCGTAGCGCTGCGCATGCGCGGGCAGTCCGTCCATGCCGTGGTTGCGTGCCTCGGCGTCGGTCGTCGAGGTCACGATGTTGACCCCGGCCCGGCCACCGGAGATGTGGTCGAGGCCGGCGAGGATCCGCGCCGCGTGGAACGAATCCCAGAAGCTCGCCGAGATCGTGCTCACCAGTCCGATATGCGCCGTCGCTCGGGACAGTGCGGTCAGGGTGGTCAGCGGTTCGAGAAGCCACCGCGGGCCGTTCGCCAGGCCCGGGACTCCGGCCGACTGTCCGTCGGCGAGGAAGAAGGCGTCGAACCGTCCGCGTTCGGCGATCCGAGCCAGTTCCTCCCAGTAGGTGATGTCGCCGAGGCGCTCGACCGTCGAATCCTCGGCCCGCCAGGCCGCCGAATGGTGTCCGCAGCCGTGGGCGAAAAGATTGAGATGGACCGGACGATGCGGCGTCGGGTCGTGGGGCGTCTGGTCGTGAGACATCAGTTCTTCACCAGTCCTCCGTCGACGACGAGATTCTGACCGGTGATCCCCCGCGACCAGGGTGAGGCGAAGATGAGTGCGGAGTCGGCGAATTCCTCCGGGGTGGTCACCCGCTGCAGCGGGGTGCCGGCGGCGATGCCGTCGAAGACCTCTGCGGGTGTCGCGGCGCTGGCGTCCGTGGTTCGCAGCAGTCCGCCGCTGAGCATGTTCACCCGCACCTGGCGGGGTCCGAGATCGGCGGCGAAGGTTCTCGTCAGCGACAGCAGCGCCGCCTTCGCCGCAGTGTAGTCGTGGTAGGGCACGACCGGGTTCTGGAACAGATTGGTGCCGATGTTGATGATCCGCCCCGACCCGGCTTGCGCGAACCCGGCCAATGCGATCTGGGAGGTATTCGTCGCCGCACCGACGGCTCCCTGAAACTGTGCCGTCAGCGCTTCGACGGTGATTTCCTCGGCATGGGGTCTGGCATCACCATTGAAGGAGAAGTCGATGAGGGCGTTGTTGACCACGGTGGTGATCGGGGCCCCGAAATGCTGGGCCGCCTCGGCGAAGAGGGCCTCGACCTGCGACCGGTCACGGACATCGGCACGGATTGCGACGGCCCGGTCGGGATGTGCGGCGGCGAGCTGTCTGGCGGAATCTTCGCTGGTGAGATAGTTGATGACGACCTTGGCGCCCTCGCGGAGGAAAGCCCTTGTAAGGCTGAGTCCGAGCCCGCGGGCGCCCCCGGTGATGAGGACGATCTGCTCAGCAATCGGCGGGTTGCTCGTGGTCTGGTCGGTGGTCTCGCTCATGTGCGTCTCCTTCTGCCCATGGCGAAGGAACACCGAACGGGTCGAGCCTCGGACAGCCGCCGAGGGGTCACCTCGGTGACGGTGCGCAGTCGATCCTGCGGACAATCCCTTCGCCGGTACTAACCGGATCAGGTTCGACGGGTGTTCTCTCAGCCCTCGCTTGGGGGCACCCCGTGTCACTGCCTGCGACCCTAGCACGAGCCTGCACCACCGCGCACCGCAATCTCGCGGTCGGATCCTGTCCGAATCAGCCGCCTTCGGTTCCCGTCCAAGCAGGGCCGACAATGAGAGAATGACCAGGTGAAGAACAATGACACTCCTCGCTCAGAGACAGTGCGGGTCACCGATGCCCTGCGCAATGAGATCATCGACGGAGTCAGGAATCCCGGAGACCGACTCGTCGAGAGGAACCTCGCGGCCGATCTCGGAGTCTCCCGCGTCCCGGTGCGCGAAGCGCTCAAACAGCTGGCCGCCGAGGGGCTGGTGACGAACAGACCCAACACCTGGTCGACGGTCCGCGACTTCTCCCCCAGCGACATCGCCGATCTCAACGAGGTGCGCACGGTCTTCGACACACTGTCCTTCGAACTCGCCGCGCAGCGCCACACCCGCGACGGACTCGCCCGCCTGGAGTCGACGATGCAGAAGGGGCAGGAGCTGTCTCGGGCCGGGGACGCCGTCGGCGCTCACCGCTGTGCCGCCGAGTTCCATGCGATCGTCACCGAGCTCTCGGGCAATCAGCTCCTCGTCGAAATCGGCGAGCTGCTCGATTCCCGCATGCGCTGGCAGCTGAGTCAGCATGACGACCTCGATTTCGTCGCCACCGAGCACGCCGAACTCTACGAAGCCATCGCCCGCCGGGACCAGAGCAGGGCCCGCGAGTTGGCGATTCGGCACCTGGGCACCAGCCAGGAGCAGCACGACAAGCACAAGGAGCGTCTGGCGAATTCGCCTGGCGGCGACGAGGCTGAGGAATCACCCGGCTCGAACTGAGTTCCGGGGCCGCGGCAAACTCAGAGCTCTTGCGCTGCGGGTACTTCAGTCCGCTTCATGCGCGGAGACGGCTGCGTTCTCACCCAGAGGCCAGCCGCGCATCTGCTTCGGCCTGGCCGGCGCATAGGTGCGCACCTTCGAGGTCGACAGGCCGAGGCCGACAAGTGATTCGGCGAGTCTGACTGCGGCCGTGACTCCGTCGACGACCGGGACCTGGCACCGGTCGACGATCGAGTTCGCGAGCTCTGCCATTCCCCCGCAGCCGAGAACGATGACCTCTGCACGATCACGCTCGACCGCCTCGGCGGCCTGCTCCGTGATCGCGGCGACGGCACGTTCGGGCTCGTTCTCCAACTCGAGCACGGCCATCCCGGAGGCCCGCACCGAGGCGCAGTGCGTGTGCAGTCCGGCCAGGAGCAGCCGATCCTCGATCAGCGGCACGGTGCGATCGAGGGTGGTCACGACCGAGAAGCGACGGCCGAGGAACATCGCCAGGCCCGCTCCCGCCTCGGTGATGTCGATGACCGGAACGTCGAGGAGTTCCTGCAGGCCTTCCCTGCCGTGCTCGCCGTAGCCGGCTTGGATCACGGCATCGAAGTCGCCTTGGTGCTTGAGCACGGCATCCATCACCCCGAGCGCGGCGAGATGGCTCTCGACGTTGCCCTCACAGGACTCGGCTCCGAACGTCGGGGTCACCCCGATGATCTCTGTGCCCGCCGAGGCGGCCGACCGGGCCGCTGCGGCGATGCCTTCGGTCATCGATTCGGTGGTGTTGACGTTGACGACGAGGATCTTCACTGAGGTCTCCTGGGGTGCGGATCGATTGAGATGCAGGGCGTTGTGTGGCCGGCGCGGCACGGCGCGTGGCGCAGAGCTGCATTGTGGGTGGCCGGTGTGGCACGTCGCGCGGCGCAGCGCTGCGCCGCATTGTGGGCGGGCGGTGCGCACGGCTCAGTGGGTCGTCGGCACCGCGATCTCTTCGCCGTCGACCTCACGGAAGGTGAAGTCGCGGCGGGCGATGAAGAAGTAGATGAGCGCCGCCAGGGCAGCCCCGCTGAACCAGGAGAACTCGGACAGGCCTGCGAAGGCCGGCACCAGGGCGAAGACCAGCGAGATCGCCGAGGCGGGAACGAAGGCCCCGATCGCCCGCCAGTTGACACCGTGGTGATAGAAGTACTCGCCGTCGTTCGCCTCGGTGTAGAGCTGCGGGACGTTGACCTTCGTCTTCCGGATCACCCAGTAGTCGACCATGATGATGCCGAACAGGGGGCCGAGCAGGGCGCCGAGTCCGCCGAGGAAGTAGACGATGACGACGGGTGAGTCATAGAGGTTCCACGGCAGGATGACGAAGCCGATGACGGCCGAGATGATCGCCGCCGAACGGAAGTTGAGGTGCCGCGGGAACAGGTTCGTCAGGGCATAGGTGGGAGCGACGAAGTTCGCCATGAGGTTGACCGCGACGGTGAGCACGAGCAGGGCCAGGGACGCCAGTGCCAGCAGGATCGGATTGCCGATGGCCTGGACGATGTCGGCCGGCGAGGAGATGACGGTGCCGTCGATCTCGTACTGGGCCCCGGCCAGGGAGATGACGACGAGGCCGAAGACGAGCATGTTGATGGGGATTCCCCAGAAGTTTCCGACGACGATCGAGCCCTTCTTCTTCGCAGCGCGGGTGAAGTCGGAGAAGTTGAGCACGAAGGTGCCGTAGATCGCCACCCACAGGGAGCCGCCGCCGAGGATGTGCATCCACATCGGCCATCCGCTCAGTGCATCGTCTCTCGACCAGGCGATGGAGAAGTCCACGCGGGCGAGCATCCAGATCGCCAGGGCGAGGAAGGTGACGAGAATGATGGGCCCGGCGATGGCCTCGTACTTGCGGATCATCTCCATGCCGTAGCTGACGATGATGACCTGGACGATCCAGAGCAGGGTGAAGGAGAACCAGCCGAGGCCGGAGAGTCCGAGGAATTCGGTGTCGGCCCAGGTCTGCAGGCCGGGCACCAGTGAGATGAGCAGAACGTTGAGCACGCTCGAGGCGAGGTATGTCTGGATGCCGAACCAGGCGATGGCGACGATTCCCCTCACCGAGGCGGCCAGCTGGGCACCGTGGATGCCGAAGGCGATCCGGCTCATCACCGGATAGGGCACGCCGGTCTTGTGCCCCATGAACCCGGAGAGGGTGAGCAGGAAGAAGAGGAGTGCCGCACCGACGAGGAGTGCGACGAGAATCTGCCACGCACCGAGCCCGAGTGCGAAGAGTCCGAGTGCGAACCCGTAGTTGCCCAGCGAATGGACGTCGTTGGCCCACAGGGTGAAGACGCTGTAGGCGGTCCAGCTGCGTCCTTCCTTCTGACTCGGGGCGAGGTCGGAATTGTAGAACCGGGGGCTGATGCGATGAGCAGCCAGCTGCTCTTGGCTCGGTCCCAGGCGCTGCGGCACGGACTCGTTCGTGATTTCGGCTTTCCTCATACGGCTCACTGCTCACATCCGAAGGGCAGACCGCTGGGATACCAAATTATCGCTCGCGGCTCTGCGACGCTGATTGCTGTCCGAGTCAGCGTAACCTGGCTCACATCGGGTTCGCAAGAGCGAGTTTCTCCGCATCCCACGGGCCGCACCGCCTCAGGACGGCTCGAGCAGATCACGCAGATCGAATAGGGCCCGTATCACCGCCTCATGACGGCATCCCTCATTTGGCATACCATTATTTGAATCGTTCCAGTCTATGCTTCGTCTTCGACGTCCTTGGCGGTCGGATCCCATTTCACGATTCCCACGGCGATGGCTCCGGCCAGCGGCGCGCAGGCGACGATCCAGAACACTCCGGTGCCCAGTGAGGCCGCGAGGATCGGGAACATGATGAGCGAGACGATCGAGAAGGCCCGCAGCACGGACTGGTTGAATCCGATGCCGATGCCGCGCAGCCGTGTCGGGTAGGACAGCGTGGCGTAGTTCATCAGGTTCGCGCCGGGTCCGCCCGCCTGGGCGAAGACGAAGGCGGCGAGCATCGCCACCGAGACGAGGACGAGCGCCCCGCTGGGGATGCCGACGACGGCGAGCAGGGCCAGGGCGATCGCCTGGATCACGAAGCCGACCAGCGTGATTCGGCGGGTGCCGAAGCGGTTGACGATGGTCATGCCCAGCAGTCCGCCGATCGCGCCGAAGCCGAGGTTGATGATGAGCGAGGACACGATCGTGATCAGCGGGGTCTGGTGGAACAGGGTGGTGATGATGAGCGGGGTGCCGTAGGCGACGGCGTTGTAGCCGAAGGTCGAGAACACGGAGACGCAGAGTGCGACGATCGTGCGCACCCGGTAGCGGGGAGCGAAGAGTTCGGCGAAGCCGCTCCACTGTCCTCCCGCAGGCTTGGTCTGAGCTCCTCCGGTCGCGGATGAGCCGCCGAGGGCGTCGGGGGCGAGTTCGACTTCGAGGTTGTGATGGGTGCGCATGACGTCGACGGCCGCACGCAGATCACCCTGGTTCGCCAGCCATTCCGGTGATTCCGCGAGGTAGCGGCGGCGCACCAGGAGCACGATGAGCGCGGGGACGGCTCCGAATCCGACGACGATGCGCCAGAGGATGGCGTGCTGTTCGTAGGGCAGGCTGATGAAGATGATGAGCACGACGAGGTAGCCGATGCCGGTGGCTGTGTACCAGGCCGGTGACCAGGCGTTGACGCGCTGTGAGCGGTTGCCCTTGCCCTTGAGTTTGGAGAACTCGGCGAGGAAGGCCATGGCCACCGGCAGGTCGAGGCCGACCCCGATGCCCATGACGAATCGGAAGGCGATGAGCACCCATTCGTTCGGTGCGAGTGCGCAGCCGATGGCGGCGACGACGAAGAAGACCATATCGGCCATGAACAGCTTGTAGCGTCCGAAGCGGTCCACGAGGTACCCGCCGAAGAGGGCGCCGATGACGGCCCCGATCATGATCGAGGCGTTGACCAGCCCGGTCATGAACCCGGAGAGGCCGAACTGCTCTTGGATCGCGGTGATGCCGAAGGCCAGCGAGGAGAAGTCGTAGGCGTCCATGAAGATCCCGCCGAGGGCGAGGATGATCACGGCCTTCGTCTTCGTGCCTTGGGAGCCGAACTCGGCGAGGATCGCATGGATGTCGGAGGCGCTGCGGACGGTGCGGGTGTTCACCGCACCGGCGGCGATGTCTGGATTGCTCACAAGCGACGATTATGACGCTTCGAGTCGACGCCGCCGCAGTCATGCGTCACACGGCGTCACTCATGTGCGCAGCCTCACAGGTGCGATTCACACGCGCCGCTCACTCCAGTTCGGCTCCGCGCTTCTCCGGGAGCAGGAACATCGCGAGGAACTGGATGACGTAGATCAGCGGCAGCAGCGCGAGAGCGAAGCCGAAGCCCAGGGATCCGGCCAGCAGCGCGATGACCATCGGGGCGAGTCCGCCGAGGGCGCGTCCGATGTTGAAGATGACGTTCTGCGCGGTGGCGCGGATCGCGGTCGGGTACATCTCCGCCAGCAGTGCGCCGTGGCCGCCGAGCATGCCGTTGGCGAAGGCTCCCATGAAGAAGCCGCCGGCGAGAAGTGCGCTCGGGTCGCGCAGCTGGCTGTAGACGAGGATCGAGACGATGGCCCCGCCCTGGAAGATCCTGAAGGCGGGTCGTCTGCCGAGTCGGTCGGCGACCTGGCCGAAGATGAGGATGCCGGCGAGCATGCCGATCACGGTGACCGCGGTCCACAGCGACCCCTTGGTCACGCCGAGGTCCATCTGCTCCGAGAGGTAGTTCGGCAGCCAGGTGATGATGCCGAAGTATCCGAAGTTCTGCACCGTGGTGAGGATCGTCAGCGCCACCGTGATCTTGACCGTCGCACGGTCCTTGACGAGTGCGCGAAGTTTGGCGGCGAAGGACTCATGATCTTTCGCCTCAGCTCCGCCGCCCTCGTCCTGCTGTGAGCGCACGAACGTCTCGGGCTCTTCGACTCCGCGGCGGATGACGAAGGCGAAGAGTGCGCGGAAGAGCCCGATGACGAAGAGCGCCCGCCACCCCCAGGCGGCGATGACCGGGCCCGAGACCACGGCGGCGGCGAAGACTCCGAGTTGGAAGCCCACGCCCACCCATGAGGTGGCCCGCGCACGCTGGTCGGCCTTGACCGCCTCGGCGGCCAGTGCCATGCCGATGCCGAACTCGCCTCCGATGCCGATTCCGGCGATGAACCGGTAGACGGCGAGGTCCCAGTACCCCTGGGCAAGGGAGGAGAGTCCCGTGAACACGGCGAAGATGATGACGGTCCAAGTGAGGACCTTGACGCGTCCGAGGCGGTCGGCGAGGGCGCCGAAGACGATGCCGCCGAGGACCGCTCCGAGGAGGGTGATCGTCGACAGGGAGCCTGCCCGGACGTCGCTGAGTCCGAAGGAGGCGATGATTCCCGAGAGGGCGAAGCTGAGGATGAGGAGGTCGAAGCCGTCGAGTCCGTAGCCGATGGCCGCTGCGAAGAGGGCCTTGCGCTGGTACCTCGGCGCCGAGGTGGTCACGAGTTGGGCTGGGACGTCGCTGCGCGCATGCGGGATCCTTGTGAGGTTCGGCGGATCGGAAAATGGCCGCAGACCATTATCCACCAGACACGACCGGCCGGTGAACTCGCGCTGTCACCGGCCGGTCGCGACAGTGTGGTGCCTAGACCGCGGCGCCCTGTCCCAGTCGGAATCCGGCGCCCTTGTGGTCCTCGGGCAGCCGTGGTCCCTGCCCGGTGAGCTGCTCGCGCACCGTGGCTCCGGCGACCGGTTCGGGCAGCAGTCCGCGACGGCGCAGTTCGGGTGAGACGTACTTCGTGAACCGCTCGGCGTCGGCGGGCCGGACTGCCGCCGCGATGTTGAACCCGTCGATGTCGGCCTCGGTCATCCACCGTTCGAATTCGTCGACGATCGTCGCCGGGGATCCGGTGATGACGGGTCCGCGGCCGCCGATGGCGACGAATTCGGCGAGGTCGCGAATCGTCCAGGTCTTGTCTCCGGCCATCGTGGTAAAGGAGGCGAGCGCCGACTGGTTCGCATCGGTGGTGACGTATTCGAGCGGATCCTCGGGTGCGGCTCCGGACAGGTCCACACCGGTCCAGCCGCCGAAGAGGGAGAGCGCGGATTCGGTGTCGACGTAGCGCGTGTAGTCGGCCAGTCGCGCCTCGGCGGCCTCATCGGTGTCGTCGACGATGACGGTGGCGAGCGCGAAGATCTTCACGCTGTCACGGTCACGGCCGCGCTCCTCGAGGCCGTCGCGGACCTTGTCGACCCAAGTGCGCAGGATCTGCGGTGTCGGTCCGGAGAAGAAGATCGCCTCGGCGTGGTCGAGGGCGAACTCCTGACCGCGCTTCGACGCTCCAGCCTGGAACAGCAGCGGCGTGACCTGCGGTCCGGGGAGGGCGAGCGCCTGACCGGGGACGGAGAAGAACGTGCCGTCGTGGTTGATGTCGTGGACGTTCTCGGGGTCGACGAAGACGTTCGCCTCGGCGTCGGCGCGGAGGGCGTCGGGGGCGATCGAACCCTCGAAGAGCTTGTACATGATGTCCATGTACTCATCGGCCCGGTCATAGCGCTCGTCATGCGGGATCTGCCCCTCGAGCCCGAGGTTGCGGGCCGCGGAGTCGACGTAGCTGGTGACGATGTTCCAGGCCACGCGACCGCCGGTGAAGTGGTCGAGGGTCGTCAGGGTCCGCGCCAGCAGGTAGGGCTGCTCATAGGTCACCGAGGCGGTGACCCCGAAGCCCAGCGTCTTGGTCGCCGCTGCCATGGCGGGCACGGCGACGAGCGGGTCGAGCAGCGGGAACTGCACTCCCCCGCGGTTGGTGACATCTGCGTTGCCGCCGTAGACGTCGTAGACGCCGAGGATGTCGGCGAGGAAGAGCGAGGAGAAGCCGCCCTCTTCGAGGGTTGCGGCCAGGTCGGTCCAGAAGGACAGCTGGGTGAAGTCTTCGACGCGGGACTCCGGGTGCCGCCACAGTCCCGGCGACTGGTGGACGGGGGTCATCATGTCGAAGGCGTTGAGAGTGATCGGTTTCGTCATCGTATTCCTCTTTCGTGGTGAGTCAGGACGGTCCGGGGTGTCACGCCTCGGCGGGGGCCCGGTTCCGGGCCTGGTCGCGTGCCGGGTCTTTGGCGCCGAGGGCGGCGATGAGTGAGAGCAGACACAGCAGGGTGAGGTAGCCGCAGATCAGCCAGGGTGACTTCCCGCCGGCGACGTAGAGCAGGGCTGCGACCATCGGCATGATTCCGCCGCCGATGACAGTGCCGAGCTGGTAGCCCATGTTCACTCCGGAATAGCGGACCTCGATGGGGAACTGCTCGGCGAACCAGGCCGCCTGGGGGCCGTAGATGGCGTCGTGGGCGAGGTTCATGCCGAGGATGACGACGATGGGCAGGAAGGCCAGCGGACCCGCGTCGAGGAAGGCGAAGAAGATCCACCCGAACACGGCCACGCCGATGATGCCGCCGATCGTCACCTGTCGGCGTCCGACCCGGTCGGAGACCCAACCCCACAGAGGCCCGGTGAAGAGTCCGATGGCGGAGGCGATCATCACCGCGGTCACTCCCGAGGTGGAATCGTCTCGGTTCTCTGCCAGATAGCTGAGCATGTAGACGGTGATGAGGTAGAAGACGCTGTTCTGGGCCAGGCGGAGTCCGATCGTCACCAGCAGAACGCGGGGGTGCTGGGTGATGACATCGCGCAGGGGCGCCTTGGCGACCTTGCCCGAGTCCTTGAGTTCCTGGAACTCCGGTGCATCGGCGACGCCGAGACGGATCCAGAGTCCGAGCCCGACGAGCAGGGCGGAGGCGAGGAACGGGATGCGCCAGCCGAAGGAGGCGAACTGCTCCGGGGTGAGCAGATTCTGCACGAGGAAGAAGGCGCTGGTGGCCAGGAGCATGCCCGCAGCCGAGCCGATCTGGGTGAAGGAGCCGAAGAACCCGCGTTTGCGCACGGGTGCGTGTTCGACCGAGAGCAGTGCCGATCCGCCCCATTCGGCGCCCGCGGAGAGGCCTTGCACGATGCGCAGGACGACGAGGGCGACGGCGGCCCACCAACCGATGGACTCGAAGTTCGGCACCAGGCCGATGAACGTCGAGGCGATTCCCATGGACAGCAGGGAGACGACGAGAAGGGCCTTGCGCCCCACCCGGTCTCCCAGATGTCCGGCGATGATTCCCCCGAGAGGGCGGGCGAAGAATCCGACGGCCAGGCTGGCGAAGGCGGCGAGGCGGCTGCCGAGTTCGCTGTCGCTGGGGAAGAACTGGACGTTGAAGATCAGGGCGGCGGCGGTGCCGTAGAGGTAGAAGTCGTACCATTCGATCGTGGTTCCGGCGAAGGCCGAAGCCAGCACCCGCTTCTTCCCGTCGAACACCCGCCGAGGCGGGTCTTCGGTGATGGTCGCGGCTGACGATGATGTCACGACGGGTTCTCCTCGCGGTCGGGGTTCACGACAGGTCGTTGAGCAATCTAGGGACTGCGAGTCGAGGCGCGGTCGATTTTCGTCATCACGAGACTTTGAGTGTCATACGGGGACACATGTCATTTCCCATGACGGAATGCCGGTGCTTTTGTCCCGAAACTTTGCCATGATCAGAAAGACGAACACAGATGCGCTGAGCGAAATTCATGGTGAACGGAAATGCGGAGGCAGAGGAATGACTACCCACACGGTGACGCCGACGAACCTGCGTGAGACCTTCTCGCACTTTCCGCAGGGTGTGGCACTGCTGTCTGCGGAGATCGACGGTGCACCGCTGGGGCTCGTCGCCTCGACGCTGACCGTGGGCGTCTCCCTCGACCCTCCCCTGGTCAGTGTCGCCGTCCAGAACAGCTCGGCGACCTGGCCCACGTTGCGCACGGCCCCATCCTTGGGCATCTCGCTGCTCGGCATGCATCAGTCTGCCTTGGCTCGTCAGCTGGCATCGAAGGACCGCGACCACCGCTTCGACGGCATCGACCCCGATATCGCCTCCGATGGGGCGCTGACGATTCCCGGCAGCCCGGCCCGCCTGTGGACGCGCCTGCACAGCGAGCTCGAAGCCGGCGACCACACCGTGGCGCTGCTCGAAGTCCTCGAGGCCGATGACGCCGCCGGCACCGAGGCGCTCGTGTTCCACCGCAGCGAGTTCAAGGGACTGCGCGTGTCCTGACAACAGCGCCCGCTCTGACGGCGTGCCCTGACGGCATCGCCCCCTGCCATTGACTCTCACTCGAACACGTGTTCGAATGAGAGCATGCGGTGGAACCGTCAGAATCAGACCGAGCAGGTGGCCGGACTCTTCGGAGTCAACGGGCTGCTGCGCACGGTGCGCGCCCCGGAGTTCGCGGGCATGGCCTTTCATGAGGTGCTCGCGAAATCGGCCCTCAATCGGGTTCCGCCGGCGAGCTCGATGCCCTTCACCTGGACGGTGAATCCCTACCGCGGCTGCTCGCATGCCTGCGTGTACTGCTTCGCCCGCAGCACCCACCGATACCTCGACCTCGATTCCGGCGAGGACTTCGATCGGCAGGTCATCGTCAAGATCAACACCCCGGAGGTGCTCGCCGCCGAGGTGACCAAGCCGAAGTGGACGCGCGAGCTCGTCGCCCTGGGGACGAACACCGATCCCTATCAGCGAGCGGAAGGTCGTTATCGGCTGATGCCGGGCATCATCGCCGCGCTGGCCGAGCACGGCACTCCGATGTCGATCCTGACCAAGGGGACCCTTCTTCGCCGCGATCTGCCGCAGCTCGCCCGGGCCGCCGAGGACGTGCCGGTCGAGATCAGCATGTCCATCGCCGTCCATGACGACGAGCTGCAGCAGGCACTCGAACCGGGCACCC
Organism: Brevibacterium sp. CCUG 69071; assembly: GCF_021023135.1. Classification (GTDB taxonomy): domain Bacteria; phylum Actinomycetota; class Actinomycetes; order Actinomycetales; family Brevibacteriaceae; genus Brevibacterium. Next base: position 176,442 of record NZ_PGFV01000001.1, on the reverse strand, counting down.
CGACCACCTCGGCGAGGCTGGCGACCGTCCGCGCCGCGGCGGACCTCGGTTTCGAGGTCACGGTCTTCCTCATGCCCGTGCTGCCCAAGCTCACCGACTCCTTCGAACACCTCGATGCCGCATTGTCGGCCATCAGGGAAGCCGGGGCTTCCCGCGTCGTCTACGGCGCGCTGCATCTGCGGCCCGGAGCACGTGAGTGGTTCTTCTCGTGGCTCGAGCGCGAACATCCCGAGCTCCTCCCCCGCTACCGCCGCATGTATGCGCGATCTCCCTATGCTTCGAAGGAGTACCGGTCCTGGCTGGCGGCGAGGATCAATCCGCTCATCGATCGCTACGGCCTGCGCGGATCGGGCGATGACGACTATCCGAAGACGGCACGAACCGCTCGGCGCCCGAACTCGGCCGGCCACGTTCAGGCACCCGCCGTCGAACTCCAGCCTCCCCTGCAGCACGCACTGTTCTGATCGGCGAGCAGAGCCCCGCGACCGCAGACGGCTCGCCGCGGCGTCCAGGACAGACCGGCACGATGACTCAGTGGCGATGGAGGCGGACGTATTCGCCCGGAGTGACACCGAATTCCTTGGCGAACGCCTCGATGTAGCCGCCGGCCGTCGCGAATCCGACCGTGGAGCCGACCAGATGTACGGGAGTTCCGGCCATCAGCGAGGACAGGGAGGACAGCAGCCGCGTCCGTGTCCGCCAGCGCGCGAATCCGTGTCCGGTCTGGGACTCGAACGCTCGCGCCAGCGTCCGTGAGCTCACTCCCTGGAGGGCGGCCCAATCGCTCAGCGATCTCTGCCCTCCCGGATCCGCAACGATCGCCTCGGCGACGGCGCGGGCCGCGGGGTGAACGGGCAGCGGCAGCGTCGTCTCCCTGTCATCGGCATCGCCGAGCAGATCGAGGAGCAGACGGGCGCACGCCTCCCGCCGAGTCGGACTCAGCGCTCGGCCGGGAATATGCCGCATGATCTCTGCGATGAGCGGATCACGGCGGAGCGCCCGGGTCCGCGCCCATTTCTCTCCGGTGGGGCGGAGCCTCGGGTTGAGGTAGATGCTCACGGTCGCTCCGGGGCCCAACAGCCGGCTCGAATGGAGGGTTCCGGCCGGAATCCACACCATGGTGTCGCTGTGCACGAGCCACCGATGGCCCCCGACGACGACTTCCATCCCGCCGTCGGGAAACCAATAGAGCTGATCCTGGTCGTGGCTGTGCGGCGCGAATGACTCGGCGGAATGTTCGGCGCCGGAAAAAGTCGCATCTGTCACTTCAGCGGCATCCTGGGCTGCCATGCTCCCGTCTTCTCCGTTTCCTGCTGACATTTCAGCCCCTCTCTTCGTCACAGATGACAGTACCGTGTCATCTCACCTTCATCACTGTCCGATCGACCGAGTGGAGTCCCGTGGCGGTTGAGGATAGCCTTACCTGCAGATCGGACCGCGCTGGCCGGCCGATACTCCCAGCGACCAGCATTCCCGGAAGAGAGCCTCCATGTCCCTGCGTCACAGGATCAGACCCGCCGCGCCGCTCGTCGCCATCGCGACCGCACTGCTGGTGACGGCGTGCTCCTCGTCCCCATCGGACCCCCAGTCGGATCCGAGCGCTTCCGACTCTGCGGGCGGATCCTTCCCTGTGACCGTCGACCACGCCTATGGCTCGACCACGATCGAGGCCGAACCGAAGTCGATCGTCACACTCGGCCTCTCCGACCAGGATCCTCTGCTGGCACTCGGTGTCGCACCGACGGCCGTCGCGCCCTGGTGGGGCGACTACGAGTACGCGACCTGGCCATGGGCGCAGGACGAACTCGGCGATGCACAGCCGACGGTTCTCAACGGCGGCGTCCGCGATGATTCCAATCCGCCGATCGAGGAGATCGCCGAACTCGAACCCGACCTCATCATCTCCCTGTACAACGGCACTACGAAGGAACAGTACGAACAGCTCTCCGAGATCGCTCCGGTGGTCGCCCCGGACGAGGAGTACACGAACTTCTCGATCACCTGGCAGGAGGCGACCCGAGCAACCGGAGAGGCCCTGGGGCGAGAGGAGGAGGCTCTCGAGCTCGTCGACGAACTCGAGGGATCATTCGCCGATATCGCGAAGGAGCATCCCGAATTCGCCGGCAAGGAGGCGATCGTGGCCGAGAGATTCGAAGCCGGCGAGTCCGTCGTGCGGACCGGCAATGACGTGCGCGCCCAGTTCTTCTCTCAGCTCGGATTCACCGTGCCCGAGGCGATTGCGGAGTTCAAGCCGAACGATGCCGGGGAGGTCTATGTCCCCGACGAGCGCATCGATGAGCTCTCGAAGGACCTGCTGGTCTGGAACGCGGGCTTCAGTCCCGAGGCGAAGAAGACCGTCGAGGATCTCGGACTCTATCGGGATCTGCCGGTGGTGCGCGGTGATGACGTCCTCTGGGTCGAAGACGAGGTCGTCTCCGGCGCGTTCAGCTGGGGAACGATTCTCAGCCTCGACTACGCACTCGACGAGATGGTGCCGCAGATCAGCCGCACGCTGAAGTAGGCCCCGCGCCCTCTCGCGGCCCAGGGCGCGGGCCGGGAATAGCCTCGCCTCAGATGGGGTTGTCTGTGTCATGAAGATCGAGATCTGGTCGGACATCGCATGTCCGTGGTGCTACATCGGCAAACGTCGTTTCGAGACCGCTCTGAACGGGTTCGAGCACAGGGACGGCGTCGAAGTCGAGTGGCGCAGCTTTCAGCTCGACCCGACGCTGCCCGCCCACTATGAGGGCACCGAGACCGACTACCTCAGCCGGTCCAAGGGCATGCCGGCCGAGCAGGTCGAGCAGATGTTCGCCCATGTGGCGAAGGAGGCCGCCGGCGAAGGCCTCGACTACGATTTCGGCTCGATCGTCGTGGCAAACAGCTTCACCGCCCACCGATTCCTCCACCTCGCCAAGACCCACGGGCTGATGGCCGAGGCCAAAGAGACGCTGCTGTCGGGTCACTTCGAACAGGGCCGGAACATCGGGGACGTCGACTACCTCGCCGAGGTGGGGCAATCCCTCGGCATCGACGCCGAGGAGACCCGTCGCACCTTGTCCGGGGACGATTACAGCGCCGAGGTGAAGGCCGATATCGCCGAGGCTCAGGCTCTCGGCGCGAACGGAGTCCCCTTCTTCGTCATCGACCGCAGATACGGAATCTCCGGCGCTCAGTCGCCGGATGCCTTCGCCCATGCGCTCGAGACCGCCTGGGGTGAGAGTCAGAAGCTCACCGTGCTGACCGGCAACGGCTCGGAGAAGGACTCCCCGTCAGGCGAGACGTATCCCGATGGAGCGGTCTGCGGTCCCGAAGGCTGCAACTGACCCCGAGACTTCGCCCGTCCGGCGCAGCTGGGAACACTGACCATGATGCGCCTGGGTACGGGGCGACTCAGAGGTAGGGCACTGCCGGGTAGCGGATCGCCCCATCGGGCGCGGTCACGGGGCCTGCGAGCATTCCCGCGGCGGCGTCGATGAGGAACCGTCCGACCTGCTCCCATGTGCCTTTGTGTTCGCCGTCGTTCATCTTCGCCTCCTGGTCGGCGCTGACACCGATGACCATGTGCGCGAGCAGATAGGCCCGGCCGCGAAGCACACTGGTCGGGATACCCTCGACATCGCCGCCGAAGAATCGGAGATCCTCGGGCAGACCGGACTCCGCCACCACGGACCTCATGATCTCAACGGCCGAAGGCACGGTTCCCACCTGCGAAAGGAACTGAGCACGCCAACTCGGCGACGGCAGCCCGGCGAAGACGGCGAACAGCGGACCGAGCCGGGCACGGACGAAGTCGTGGATGCTCGGGGCGCTCCCCAGCCCGGCGATGACCTCCTGCCTGTGCACGGCCACCTCGGCGACATGCCGCTCGACAAGCGCACGCAGAAGACCGTCACGACCGCCGAAATGGTAGGTCACGGCCGAATGATTGGCCGCACCGGCGTGCTCGACGATGCGGCGGTTCGAGACGGCGTCGATGCCGTGGACGGCGAACAGCTCCTCCGCGGCGTTGAGCAGCGTTTCCCGGGCCCGGTCGCTCTGCAGTCCCATATCCTCATCTTCCGTCATCGCCGGACCACCGCGAACACGGCGGTCGAACGGCCTCGGCGCTCCGGCCTCACCACCCGAAGAGCCCTCGGATGGACCGCCTCGGCGAGTACTGACATCACGATGGCAAATCCGTGACGATTTCACAATTCTAAGTCACATGTCTTAAAGTGGTCGAGTTCAAGGTGGTCGACGGCGATCACTCGACTTCCGCGATACCTGGAGGACGACAGTGACCACACCACCGCCACGCACTCGCCGAGAGGCACGAGGGCTCGATCCGCACGACGCCTCGGATTCGGCTGAGCTGGGCTCGGATGCCCCGGATTCGGCCGACACCACCGACGCACATGCCCGCACCGACGCGGTCGACGCCGCTGCAGCGGCGAAGCGTGCGAAGGCCGAGCTGATCGGACGCACGGTCGCGATCTTCGTCATGCCCCTCATCTTCGTGGGCATGATGATCACGGGTTATCTCGGCACCATGCACTCCCCCACAGCCAATGACATGCCCGTCGTCGTGGCCGGCTCGGATACGAAGGCGGCAGACACGAAGTTCACCCTCGACGGAAACGAACCCGACGCACTCGAGGTCGACACCGTCGACGATGCGCACACCGCCCGCCAGATGGTCGTCGATCGGGAGGTCTCGGCAGCCGTCGTCGTCAAGGGCAAGACGGCCACCCTGTACACGGCAAGCGGCGCCGGAGCCCAGCAGGCGACGACGGTCACCGGACTCGTCATGCCCACCCTCCAAGACGAAGGCCTCGAGATCGAGACCGAAGACGTGGCCCCGCTGCCCGACAACGACCCGACGGGTCTGGGTGCCATGTTCCTCATGACCGCGATCGTCATGGCCGGGTATCTGCCCTTCAGCGTGCTCCGTTCGAACTCGCCCGAGCTGCTCAAGTTCAAGCGCATCGTGCCGATCCTCGGCGCGTGGGCGGCGGTCATCGCCGGTCTGGTCTGGACGGTCACCTGCCCCATCCTCGACATCGTCGACGTCAAGGACACCGTCGCCGTCCTCGGCGTCGCCTGGTTGGGTGTGTTCGCGATCGCCTGCGTCCAACTCTTCATCACCCGACTCTTCGGTTCGATGGGGGTGATCTTCGGCATCCTCTTCCTCATGGTCCTCGGCATGCCGTCGTCGAACATGTCCATGCCGGTCTACACCATGCCGCCGTTCTACCGCTTCACCCACGAATTCCTGCCGATGCCCGCCATCGGCGAATCCCTGCGCTCGGTGCTCTATTTCAACGGCACCGGCGTCACCGGCCATCTCCTCGTGCTCGCCATCGGTGCCGTCGTCGGGCTGCTGCTGACGAAGGGCTACGACTTCGTCTCGCACCGGCGCAACCCCGATCCGCAGCCGCTCACCGTCAACATCCCGTCCCTGCACGGCGGCCGACGGCCCGATTCGAAGGTGCTGCGCTACATCTCCCTCGCGATCTTCCCGCTGGCCATGGTGACGATGATGATCACCTTCATGCTCGGCGCGATGGGCTCACCCACACCCAAGGACATGCCGGTGACCGTGGTCGGCTCCTCGAGCGAGCAGGCCAAGGACACGATCGCCGACCTCGAGAAGAGCATGGGCAAGGACATGTTCGACTTCACGGCCACAACCGATGAGGACGAGGCTCGCGCCCTCGTCGAGGACCGGGACGAGGTCGCCGCCCTCGTCCTGCCGACGGAGCAGAACCCGGACTTCACCCTCATCGCCAATGAGTCGGGCAACAACAGCGCCTACCGTGTCGTCAATCAGGTCTTCGACCAGGTCGCCTCCGCTCAGGACATGGACCTCCAGGTCGACGACGTCGCTCCGCTTCCCGATCGGGACAAGAACGGCGTGGTCGTCATGTACGTCGCGATGGGTTGGGTCCTCGCCGGGTTCATGGTCGTCATCGTCGGTGCCAATGCAAACCCGTGGAGTCGTCCGCTCAAGCGGATGCTGCCTCTGACCGCGGTCTATTCGCCGTCCATGTCTCTGGTCGTCGCGCTCATCGCCGGGCCGATCACCGGTGCCGTCGACGGACATTTCGCGCAGCTGTGGGGAGCCGGAATCATAGCGATCTTCTGCATCGCCATGTTCGCCATGGTCTTCGAGCGGCTCATCGGCATGCTCGCGATCATTCCGGTCATCGGCACGCTCATGTTCGCCGGCATGCCGGCCTCCAACGGCGCGATCTCGGAGTACATGACGCCGACGTTCTTCTCCACACTCCACGACGTCCTGCCGATGCCGGCGGCCGTGGAGACGATTCGGTCGATCATCTACTTCGATGGTGATGTCGTCACCGAGCATCTGCAGGTCCTCGGACTGTGGGGACTCGTGTCGCTGGCGTTCGTCTTCCTCATCGACAGCGTCAAGCCGCCGCGAACCGAGCACGATTTCGGCAATCTCCATCTCGAACAGGAGCGCGAGAAGGCCAAGCAACGGGCCAAGCAGGCAAAGGCACTCGAGGCCTCTGCGCCCCTGCGCACCGTTTCGGCACATCGGAGCCCGGCGAGCTCGCAGACCGTGCGTTCGACGGTCGTCGAGGACTCCCCCGGCGAGACGAGTTCTCCCTCTCAGGCAGCTTCCCCCGCCGAGGCAGCCGACCGCCGCGTCGCGCCCACCGCCGGTGATGGCCTGAGCCACCGCCGCACCGAGGCATTCGCCGATCCTGCGGCAGGCGAGTCGGCGCCTGGCGACGAACACGAGTGGATTCCCTCGACCGTGTAGGCGCTTTCTCCTCTCAGTGCAGACGACTGTGGGACCCCGAGCTGTCGGCCGGGGTCCCACAGGTCTAATGTGAGGTGCACTATGGGTTCTCAGATCGATCTCTTCAGTTCCACCGGCCTCATCGAGGCCGAGCTGCTCCTGGCCAGCTTCGTCTTCTGTTCCCTCATCGGGTTCGAACGTCAGTTCCGCCAGAAGAGCGCCGGCTATCGCACCCATGTGCTCGTGGGCATCGGCACATGCGCGTTCACCTTGGTCTCGGCCTACGGCTTCGCCGGAGTCCTCGACAACGATGTCCGCCTCGATCCCTCGCGGATCGCGGCGCAGATCGTCTCGGGCATCGGCTTCCTCGGTGCCGGAGTGATCTTCAAGGGTCGGAATATGGTCCGGGGCCTGACCACGGCCGCCACCATCTGGGTCACGGCCGCCGTGGGCATGGCCTGCGGCGCCGGGATGGTCACACTGGCGGCGATGCTCACGGCGCTGCACCTGCTGACTCTCTTCGTCATTGCTCCCCTGATCCGTCGGATCCCGGACAGCGATCACCGCAAGCTGCTGCGCATCGCCTACCGGGACGGCTCGGGAATCCTGCGCGACATCCTCGCGGTTGCAAGCACCATGGGGTTCTCGAACACCATCGTCGACTCCAAACGCTTCGACTCCGCCGAAGGGGTGAAGATGGTCCAGATCGATGTGAAGTTCGAGGGCAAACCGCCCCTGCACATGCTCATTCCCCCGCTGATGGAGCTGCCGGGGGTCGACAAGGTGAGCATGCGCGAGGACCGGGTCCACTCCGTCGATGAGGACGGCGACACCGTCTGATCAGACGAGCCGACATCTGGCGCCGACTGTTCGCCTTCGGCCCAAGGGATGCCTTCGACCCGAAGGATGCCCCAGGTCCCAAGGATGCCCTTGGTCCCAAGGATCCCTTCAGCCCGAGCGATCAGCGCCGCTGCGTCCGCACCCAGGCGAGGGTGGCGAGCGCCGCCGCCTGATCGGGCAGATGAGAGTCATCGAAGAGCACCTCGGGCGAATGGTTCGTCGCGGCGGTCTCCGGGTCGACTCCGTCTGGGGAGACGAAGAGGAAGAGGAATGCGCCGGGCACCTGCTCGAGGACATAGGAGAAGTCCTCGGAACCCATCACCGGATTGGGTGATTCGACGACGCGTGCCTGTCCGAATGCACCGCCGAGCGTCTCGGACACGAATCGTGCCTCGCCCTCGTCGTTGACGGTCACCGGGTACTGCTCGACCCATTTCACCTCGGCGGTGCATTCGTGGGCCGCGGCGATGGATTCGGCCAACCGCGTCGCCGCGGTCGGGAACGACTTCGTCGTCTCGGCGGAGAGCGTCCGCACGGAGGCGCCGAGGCTGGCCGTGGAGGGGATGATGTTCACGGCGTCGCCGGCTTCGAGTTGGGTCACCTCGGCGACGATGGGATCGAAGACGCTGAAGGTGCTCGTGACCATGGAGTACAGGGCCTGGCCGAATTCCAGGAGCGGACGGATGGGGTCGGTCGAGTCCTCCGGGCGGGAGCTGTGTCCGCCCTTGCCGTGCATCGTCACATGCAGCGTGTTCGCTCCGGCCATGATCGTGCCCGGTCGGGTGACGAAGGTCCCGGGGACGCCCGGGGCGACGTGAATCGCATAGGCGGCGTCGGGGGTGCCGCCGATGGCGTCGAACATCCCTTCGTCGAGCATGATCTTCGCCCCGCCCTGTCCTTCCTCACCGGGTTGGAACATGAAGGCGACGGTGCCGGCAAGCTCGTCCTGGTGGGCCGAGAGCAGCTTCGCGGCACCGACGAGACCGGTCACGTGGAGGTCGTGTCCGCAGGCGTGCATGTTTCCGTTCGTCGAGGCGTAGTCGAGTCCGGTCGCCTCGGTGACCGGCAGCGCGTCCATATCGCCGCGCAGCAGCACGGTCGGGCCGGGCTTGCCGCCGCGCAGCACCGCGATCACGGAATTGAGGCTCGTGCCCGTGGTGATCTCGAGGGGCAGACCGGCGAGTGCGTCGAGGATCTTCTTCTGAGTCAACGGCAGTTCGAGGCCGATCTCCGGGTGGGCGTGCAGGTCTCGGCGCAGGTCGCGCAGTTCATCGGACAGGTTCTGTGCTTCGGTCGGGAAATCGATCGTCATGGTGCATCCTCTGCTGTGGTCGGGGTTGTTGCTGTGGTCGGGTCTGAACTGTGGTCGGGGTCTGGGTCTGTGATGGGGTCGGATCGGAGGTCCGCTCGGCGCACCGGGGTGCTCATCCGAGGGCAGCGCGCTGCACCGGACGGCCGAACCATCCGTCGGTGTCTTTGACGGGGGCTCCGCCCAGGAGGACGACCTTGACGTTGTCCGGCTCGGCCATTCGTGCGATGTCTGTCAGCGGATCGAAGTCGACGATGACGAGGTCGGCCAGCTTCCCTCCCTCCACCGTGCCGATGTGGTCGCCGAGGCGCAGCAGTTGGGCCGCATTCCTGGTGCCCGCGACGATCGCGTCCATCGGGGAGAGGCCGAGCTCGACGGCGTGCATCTCCTCCCGCAGGTTGACCCCGTGTGGGCACACGCCGGCATCGGTGCCGAGAGCGACCCTGACGCCGGCCTGCATGGCCTGCGCAACTCGCTCCCGGGCGATCGCCGACCATCTCACCTTCTTCTCGTAGAGGTAGCTCGGCACGTCCTTCGGGTCGGGCACGCGCAGAGCGCTGCTGAGCGTAGGCACGAGGAACGTCCCGTGCTCGAGCATGAGATCGATGCCTTCGTCGTCGATGCCGTAGCCGTGCTCGATCGACCGGACGCCGCCGCGGATGGCGGCTTTGATGCCTGCGGCCCCCTGGGCGTGGGCGGCCACCGGCTGACCGGACCTCTTCGCAGTCTCCTCGACGATGAGTCGCACGTGCTCTTCGGGCACCCCGATGTCATCGGGCGTGTCGGTCGGGCTGGAGACGCCGCCGGTGGTGCAGACCTTGATGACGTCGGCCCCGGAGCGGATGAGGAGACGGATGGTCCGACGGACGTCGTCGTCGGTGTCGATGATCGGATCGACGGGCATCTCCGGCATCGTCCGCAGCCCGTTGGGCATGGTGAAGTCGGTGTGTCCGCCCGTCGGCGAGAGCGGGGCGATCGCCAAGTGGATCCGAGGTCCGAGAATCAGCCCCTGTTCGATGCTGTCACGGAGCCCTCGGTCGGTGCCCCCGAGGTCGCGTGCCGTGGTCACACCGGCCATCAGAGTGTTCCTGGCGTTCACGGCGCTGCGGACCACTCGCTCCGAGGCGAATCGAGCGAGGTTGGCCTCTTGGTTCTCGATGGAGAGGCTGAGGTGGACATGGGAGTCGATGAATCCCGGCATGACCGTGGTTCCCTCGAGATCGATGATCCGAGCCTTCTCCCCCGCCGAGGTGGTCCCTTCGTTCCGGCGGACACCGACGTAGACGATGCGGTCGTCCTTGACTTCGATCTCGGAGGAGGTGATCGGGCCACCGCCGTTGCCGTCGATGAGAGTCGCTCCACGGAGGAGGAGATGCTCGGACCCGGACAGTGCGCCGGGAACATATGCTGCTGGCATTGCGGTCGGTGTTTCCTTTCGGGTGTGCAGATCACACAGAGGTCGTCGCCCTGCGTGCGGCTCAGCTCGACGAACTGAGCAGGGAGCGGATCAATCTGCGATAGGAGTCCTTCATCTCGGCATCGGTGTGAGCCTTCGAATCGGGTTTGACGGAGAGTCGAAACAATGTGAAACCGGCGATGGCGTCGAGAATGAGGTCGTGATCGAGGTCCGCGCCGATCTGCTCTCGGAACTGTGCCCGTTCCAGGATGTCCCGACCGATCACATGGCGCGCCTGCATATAGCCCTCGGAGATGAGGGGAATCACCTCGAGGTCGAACAGCGCCAGGAGCACACCATTCTGACGGTGTTCCGAAGCGCCCTCCTGCCGGAAGTTGACCAGATGCTGCCACGCATGTTCGACGAGGTCCTCGACGACATCGCCCGTGTCCGGAGTCCGACCGATGCTGATGCCCTCAAGGATCGCGGCTGCGACCAGTTCGGCCTTGTTCGGCCACCGACGGTAGATCGCGGTCTTGCTGCAACCGACCGCGGCGGCGACGTTCTCGATGCGGAGATTGACCATGCCGACGGCATCGAGGCGACTGCGCACCTCGTCGAGGACTCGAGCGGTGAGCTCATCGTCGAGCGGTCGACCCCGCGGGGTGAGTTGCGTCATGGAAACATAGTGGCACGGCGACTCAGATGAACGCAACAGTACGTAGCGTTTCGAAATGGTGAGCTGGGATCACGCGCGGTCCGCCGATGAGAACACACGGTCGATGCCTCAGGCCACGAGGTCGGCGAGAAGTGTTGCGAGCCCGGTTGCGACCCGCTGCCGTGCGTCCTCGCCGAGGATCGCGATCTGGATCATCGAGCCCTGCATCAGAGCGAGGACGGCAGGAACGTGTACATTCGCTCTGGCCGAAGCCGCTGCCTCCTCCATGCCCAGAGAGCGCTCGAAGTACGTCCTCAGATACGCCTCGAAGTGGCCGCTGAGATCACCGAAGATCTGTCGGGCCAACTCGGTGAAATCGGAGTCATGCGATGCCTCTCCCCAGACCTGCAGCACCAGAGGAGCGAAAGGGTTGTCATCGACGATTGAACCGAGCAGCTGAGGGAAGACGACGTGCGGAGGCGGCACCTCCTCCGTCGCGGCGAAGTCTCCCAGGACGCCGACACGCTGCTCCATGATCCGTCGCCCGACGTCGATCGTCAGCTCGGCCTTCGAGGAGTAGTAGATATAGACCGCCCCGGCCGATAGCCCGGCCTCCTTGATGATGTCGGACATCGAAGCGCCCGTGAACCCCTTGCGGATGAAGCAGGCGAGCGCGGCGTTTTGAATCCGCAGGCGCATCTCCTGCCTGTGCTCGTCCGTGACTTTCGGCACCAATCCTCCAAAACAGAATGATCATTCTTGATATATCGTACTCGAAGGAGTAAAAAGAACGAGTATTCGTTTTCAACGATTGGGCTGTCATGCCCACGAAGTTACTCAGCGGCTCGAACGGAGCTCGAGACCGCGACGACTCGCCCACCGCAACCGACCCCGCGGTCGAAGGCGCAGCCGAGAAGAAGCCGAGCCTCAAGCAGGCTCTGCTCGCAGCCGTCTTCGCCGCAGCCATCGTCAGCGTGGTGCTGCTGGCATTCAGCTGGCCGACCGTCACCTCCGATCCGAGGGATCTGCCGATCGCCGCCGTCGGCGACCAGGCGCAGATCGACCAGATCGCCGAGAACGCGCCTGATGGAATGCTCGACCTCAAGCAGGTCGTCTCAAGGGACGAGGCGGTGCAGCTGATCCACGAACGTGAGGTCTACGGAGCGTTCATCCTCGGCGATGAACCCGAGATCCTCACCTCCTCCGCCGCCTCCCCCGCGGTCGCACAGCAGCTCAACGGCATCGGCACGTCGATGCAGCAGAAGATCTTTCAGCAGGCGATCTCGGGCATGCAGGACGGCATGAAGAAGATGCAGGACGCCCTCGCCGCGGCGGCGCAGGGACCCGGCGGTCCGGGTGCGGCTTCCGGCGACCAGGCGCAAGCGCCCGATGCCACGGCTCCGGACGCCTCGGCGATGGAGATTCCTCAGGTGAAGATCACCGACGTCGTGCCTCTCGATGAGGACGACTCGACCGGTGCGGGACTGGCGATCGCCGGACTTCCGCTGACCATCGGCGGCATCGTCGGCGGTGTGATCACCACGATGCTGGTCCATTCCCGTCGGATGCGCGCCGTCGCCGTCCTCGCCTACGGCGCGATCGGCGGACTGGCTCTCACGCTCATCCTGCAGTCGTGGTTCGGCATTCTACAGGGCAACTTCGGGCTCAATGTCCTGGCTTCGGGACTGGCCGTGGCGGCGACTGCAGGGCTGATCAACGGGTTCGTCTCACTCTTGGGCCCGGGCGGCATCGCCATCGGCGCCGTGCTCACGATGTTCATCGGCAACCCGATCTCCTCCCTGCAGGCGCCGAAGGAATTCCTCGCCGGCGCGTGGGGCGACATCGGACAATTCTTCGTCCCCGGTGCCTCGGGAACGCTGCTGCGAGATCTCTCGTACTTCCCGGATGCCCCGATGGCGACGCAGTGGTGGGTGCTCATCGGCTGGTTCGCCCTCGGGATCGCGCTCATCCTGGTCGGGCACTTCGTCGCCCATGCGAAGAGGCGCAAGGCGCTGCACTGATCCGCAGCCGTGTGTGAGAACTGATCGGAGGCACCGAGAGTTTCGACTCTCGGTGCCTCCCTTCGTCGAGGTGTCCTGGCCCGGTTCGACCCGGCCGACCACGTCGCGACGATCACCCCGGCCGACCACCCCGCAACGATCATGGTCATGATGACACGTGCAGGCGGGGACTATCATCGGGGGCAGGAGGTCACACACGATGAGTGCACTGACGAACGTGACGATCTGCCGAACCTGTGGGGTCGAGTCGGCTGCCCCGTCCCCGCAGCTGTGCCCGATCTGCGCCGACGAGCGCCAGTTGGTGCCAGACGACGGCCAGGAGTGGACGACTCGCGAGGAGCTCGCCGCCGAGGGGCACAGCATATCGATCGAGGAACGCGAACCGGGCCTGTTCGCCCTACGTGTGGAGCCCAAACTCGGCATCGGCCAGACCTGCTATCTCGCGCAGACGGATGCCGGCAATCTGCTCTTCGACGTGCCGGCCTTCATCGACGACGAGGCGGTCGCGGCGATGGCCGAACTCGGCGGGGTCGATGCGATCGTGCCGAGCCATCCGCATATGTTCGGCGTCCAGCTCGAGTGGAGCGCCGCGTTCGCCGGCGCACCCGTCCTCATCTGCCGTGCGGACGCCGACTGGGTGCAGCGTGAGGGCAACGCCATCTGGCACTTCTACCATGAGGCGCGGCCGCTGCCAGGCGTCTCGGTCCATCGCACCGGCGGTCACTTCCCCGGCAGCGTCGTGGCGCTGTGGACGGGGCGAGACGGCACCGGGGTGATGCTCAGCGGTGATTCGATCGGGCCGGTCGCACGCTCGGGGTGGGTGACCTTCATGCGCAGCTTCCCGAACTATCTGCCGCTGTCGGCCAATGTCGTCAGGCGCATCGCCGCCTCGGTGGCTGATCTCGACTTCGACCGGATGTACGGCAATTTCGGTCAACAGATCTCTTCAGGAGCCTTCGACGCGGTCCAATCGTCGGCCGAACGCTACGCCGAATGGGTATCCGGGGAACACGACGACCTCACGTAAGTCATGCCGATCTGACACGGGTGTCAACGGTCTGAGCTGAGTCACGCCGATCTCACCTGCGTCACGACAGCCGATGCGCGCCGGCTCTCGCCGGCGGTTCCGGCAGGCGGCCTGCCTACCGCGAACGGAACTGCGCGGTGACGGGGCAGTCGAACGGATCGGCCTGTCCCAAGCCGACACGGTTGAGGTAGCGGATGATGATCCCGTAGGACTGCAGCAGCGTCGTCTCCGTATAGGTGATGCCGCGCTCGCGGCAGTACTCGCGGACCATCGGCTGCACCTTGTGCAGGTTGACACTGGGCATGCTGGGGAACAGGTGGTGTTCGATCTGATAGTTGAGGCCGCCCATGAGGAAGCCCATCGGACGACCGCCCGAGATATTGCGCGACATCAGGGTCTGGCGGCGCAGGAAGTCGATCTTGACGTCCTTCGGCACGATCGGCTGGCCCTTGTGGTTGGGGGCGAAGGAGCCTCCCATGTGCACTCCGAACACGGCCAGCTGGACGACGACGAAGACCGAGCCGATCAGCGGTCCGGCCGCCCAGATCGCGATGGCCGGCAGTCCGATGAGGCGAATGGCGATGAGCACTCCCTCGGTCCAGCGGCGTTTGATCGACGACTGTCCCCTGATGATCGCCTGCACCGACTGCACATGCAGCTGCAGTCCCGCGAGGGTCAGCAGGGGGAAGAACGCCCAGCCCTGTCGAGCGGCGAACCATTTGGCGAAACCGGTGCGCTTCTGCGCGTCCTCGGCGACGAAGACGAGCGTACCCGGGGCGATGTCGCCGTCGACTCCGGCCTTGTTCGGGTTTGCGTGGTGGAGTGCGTTGTGCTTCTTCAGCCACCACCCGTAGCTGAGTCCGATGAACAGGTTGCCGATGATCGTCGACACCCACTCCCCCACCTTGCCGCTGGTGAAGATCTGCCGGTGTGCGGCGTCGTGGGCGACGTAGGCGGTCTGTGTGAACAGCACTCCGAAGACCACGGCCGTGGCGATCTGCCACCAGCTGTCTCCGATGAGGAAGAGCATGGAGAACGCGACGACGTAGCTCAAACCCAGCAGCACGAACCGCAGCAGGTTCCAGCCGGGCCTTCGTGCCAGCAGCCCCGCCTCCTTGACCTGGGCCATCAGTGCGCTGAAATCGCTGGTGAACTCCTGCTCGGCGGTGCCCCGCTTCGCGCGCCTGCGCTCGAGGACCTCCGCGCGGGACTCCCGATCGGGAGCGGGCGTCGGCAAGGGTGTGCTGATGGTCTGACTCGGGTTCATACTCCTTACGGTACGAGACCAGGGTCGATCGCGCGTCACCCCAGGGAGCCGTTTTCGACCCCCTACCCTGGTAGGGGTGTCCGCGCCGAGGCGGCTCTGCCCTGGCGCCGACACTGAGAGTCGGTGCCGTGGAGTGAGGTCAGCGCTCGGGGTTCAGGGCTGCCCGCCGGGGACGACGAGACCCGATTCGTAGGCGGCGATGACCGCCTGCGCCCGGTCCCGAGCATCGAGTTTGAACAGGATCCGTGAGACGTGGGTCTTCACCGTCTGCACGGCGATGTACAGCGAGGCCGCGATCTCCTTGTTGGTTGCGCCCCGGGCGACCTGGACGAGGATCTCGCGTTCCCGATCGGTGAGGTCGGGCAGGACGGAGAGGTTCGAGGTCCGTGTGCCCGCGGCGAAGTGTTCGATGACCCGCCGAGTCACGCTCGGTGCCAGCAGCCCCTCTCCCGAGGCCACCACACGGACCGCCTCGGCGAGTTCGTCGGGTGGGGCGTCTTTGAGCAGGAACCCGCTGGCGCCGGCGCGGATGGCATCGAAGACATAGTCGTCGATGTCGAAGGTCGTGAGCATGATGATCTTCGGGCCGGTGACCGCGGACTCCTCATCGCGGACCTGTGTGCGAGCGGCGGTCACGATCTCGCGGGTGGCTTCGATTCCGTCGAGGTGCGGCATGCGCACATCCATGAGGATGACGTCCGGACTCACTTCGGCCGCCATCTCCACGCATTCGCGGCCGTCCTCGGCCTGGCCGACGACATCGATGTCGGGGTGAGCATCGAGGAGCGCGGCGAAGCCGGCTCTGACCATGGCCTGGTCATCGGCGATGAGGACTCGGATCACTCGTGGTCTCTTCTCTCGAGGTGGGCGCCTGGCCCGGCTGGTGGCGGTTCGGTCTGTGCTCGGTCGGTCTGTGCTCGGTCGGTCTGTGCTCGGTCGGTCTGTCCGGGGTCAGTCTTCTGTGCGGGGTCGGTCTGTGCATGGCCGGGATCGGTGAAGGTCAGTGGCAGCACCGCTTCGACCTCGAAGGTACCGTGTTCGGTCCAGCCGCTGCGGATCTCCCCACCGACTGAAGCGGCCCGCTCTCGCATGCCGATCAGACCCTGCGACCGATGGTCTCCCTGCCTCCCGGTATCGCCCGGGCCGCGGCCGGAGGTATTGACGATGCTGATCCGAACCGCACTTCCGCTGCCGCGAATGCGGATGGAGATCTCCGAGTCCCGGGCATGTCGGATGGCGTTGCTCAGCCCTTCCTGCACTATCCGGTAGCCCGCCAGCCCGGTGCTCTCGCGCAGCACATGGTCGACTCTCTCCCCGCTGCGTTCGAGGGTGACGGAGACTCCGGCCTGCTGGGCTTTCCTCACGAGTTCGTCGATGTCGGAGAACTTCGGCTGCGGGGCGAGCTCGTGGCCGCCCTCGTCGTTGCGCAGCACGCTGAGCAGACCGCGCATCTCGGTGAGCGCATGCCGTGCGGAGACGGAGATGTCATCGAATTCCCGGGCCACCTCGGCGTCGATGCCGGCATGCCGGAACGGTGCGCTCGAGGCTTGGATGTTGATGATCGACATGCTGTGGGCGACGATGTCGTGAAGCTCCCGGGCGATGCGCGTCTTCTCCTCGATCGCCACTCGCTTCGAGTGCTCCTCGGCGGTGTTCTCCTGCTCCTGAATCAGCTGCGACCGGATCAGCTGCCACTGCTGGACGATGACGGCTGCGACGTAGACCCCTCCGGCGATGCAGGAGAAGATGACGATGTTGACGATCGCCGCATCCGAATGACCGGCGTGGAACAACATCCGGCCGACCATCGCCGCCGCCGCGGAGGATCCGATGCTGCCGAGCAGCGCAGCCAGGGCGATGCCCCAATGCGCCCGCAGACCGAGGATCAGGATGACGAAGGTCTGCGTGATCATCATCGGCACCATCCACGGCCAGGGTGCCCCGTCGGCGGACGGACCGAGCAGGGGTAGGACCCCGCAGGCGAGCGAGGAGGCGATGGCTCCGAACAGCGGACGCAGCATCGACAGGGGCAGACACCCGACATGGATGAGAGTGACGAGGAGCGCGAGGGCGACCGGCGCCTCGTAGAGTCCCACCGCGATCGAGGACTCGATGGCGAGCATTCCGATCGCGGTGAGGATCACCGCCACCCAGGCGAGTGCCACGGGGTTGAGGCGGCGATTCGGGGGCAGGAATCTGTCGAACAGCTGGTTGATCACCACGGCTACCGATTCCCCTTCTGCGAACCAGGCCGAGCAGAGCGGTCGGCGGGCCCGGTTCGCCTCGTCCAGATGACAGTAGCAAACCGGTCTCCGCGGACCGTGATCGGTCTCATCGGCGGCGTTCGTCGTATCATTGTTGCGCACACCTTCGGCGCGCGCCGCCGCCTCACCGACGACGAACGACCGATATGACCTCTCCTGCACAGGCGAAGCCCCACTACGACCACCTCGACGGAATCCGCGGTCTGGCGATCGCTCTCGTCGTGGTCTTCCATATCTTCGTCGGCAAGGTCTCCTCCGGTGTCGATGTCTTCCTCTTCATCGGCGGCCTGCTGCTCATCTCCTCCCAGCTGAGGAATGTCGCCGATCCGAACGGCCGCACGCTCGGCTGTTCTCTGCTCAGAATCGTCCGTCGCCTTTTGCCAGCCCTCGTCACCGTCGTCGGGGCCAGCGTCATCGGCGTCCTCATCCTCTATTCGCGGGTCGAGCTGGGTTCGCTGTTCGGCGACGCTTCCGCCGCGGTTCTGCACTGGCTCAACTGGAGACTCATCGGCGTCGACGCCGAATACGATGCGGCGGGAAGCGCGACCACGCCGTTCCAGCATCTGTGGTCGATGTCGGTTCAGCTGCAGGTCTACCTGCTCATCATCGTGCTCATCCATCTTGCTCGCCGGTTGCCGAAGGCTCGGGTGATCTTGGCGATCTCCGTCCTCACCGTCGGCTCCTTCGTCTATGCCACGGTGCTCAGCCTCTCGGGTCAGCAGGCGATGAACTACTATTCGACGCTGTCGAGATTCTGGGAGATCGGCGCCGGCGGCCTGCTCGGTCTCGTCATCCTCACCTTCCGTCCATCCGCCCTGACGAGGACAGTGCTGTCCTGGGTCGGGTTGGTGCTCATCCTCTCGGTGGGGATCTTCTTCGACGGTGCGCAGCAGTTTCCCGGTCCGCTGACGCTCATCCCGCTCCTCGGCGCACTCTGCCTCGTCGTGTCCGGTCTCGACGATCGGTCGGCGTCACCGGGTGAGTCGGCAGCACCGGGTGGGACTGCAACACCGGGTGAGCCGGCATCAGCGAGTCCGAGCGGTGTGCGGGCGGAGTCCGCCCGCCGGCCTCCCGTCATCGTCCGATGTCTCGAATCGGCGCCTGCCGTCGAGCTCGGTCGGCTCGCCTACAGCCTGTATCTCTGGCATTGGCCGCTCCTCATCTTCGGGGTCAAGGTCACCGGGCTCGAGGCGAAGAATCCCCTGCTCGGCGTTCCGATCATCGTCGTCTCGCTCGGCCTGGCGTGGGTGACCTACCTCTATGTGGAGATCCCGCTGCGCAGCAGCCGCGCCGTCCTGCGCCCTGCGCCGAAACCGGCACGGGTGCCGGCGAGCACCGCGACGAGAGTGCGCAGGCTGCGATCCCTCGGCTTGGCCGCCGGTTTCGTCCTCGTCATCGCCTCCCCTCTCGCCGTGTCCGCAGCCGCCTCTGTGCAGCAGACGTCGGACGAGACCCGAATCGCCGAGGCCGTCGCCGAGGGCCGGGATGATTCCTACCCCGGTGCCGCCGAAGTCCTCGACGATGTCGCTCCTCGAGACGATGTGCCGATCTATCCCAGCCTCGTCGACCGCACGCAGATGATGCCCGCGGCAACCTCTGATGAGTGCATGACCGACCTGGCCAGCACCGCGATCATCACGCATAAGGCCGACGGTTCCGCCTGCGAGTACGGCGATGTCACCGCGGAGAGGGAACTCTACGTCGTCGGCGGTTCGCACAGCGAGCAGTGGTTGGGCGCGCTGGACACGATCGGCAGGGAACGCGGAATCAGAATCGTTCCGTTCCTCCGTTCGGGCTGCCCGCTCTACTACGGCGGGGAGGACGATGCCAACTGTGATGCCTGGTCGCGCAGCGTTGAGAAACGCATCTATGACTCGCCACCCAGCGAGGGCGTCTTCATGGTCTCGACACGGCCTCAAGGCGGAGACGCAGGCCATTCGGACTATGTGCCTCCGGAGTACCAGGACGTCTTCTCCCGCATCGCCGAGGCGGATATCCCGATCTTTGCCGTCCGCGACAATCCCTGGTTGAAGAACGACAGGGGCGAACAGCTCGATCCGCGTGCCTGCGCCGCGCAGGATCCCGCTGCGGACGACTGCGCCGTGCCGGCCGAGGCCGAGTTCGCTCGGTCCAACCCCGCCGAGGCGGTCCTGACCGATCCCCGTATCATCCACCTCGACCTCACCGAAGCCCTGATCAAGGAAGACGCCGTACGACCGGTGATCGGCAATGTGCTGGTCTACCGCGACTGGAACCACCTCACGGATCAGTACGTGCGGACCCTCGCGCCGGAACTCGAACGGCAGATGTATCCGGTCGACCACCGCTGATCCACACATGCTGGACAAGCGCGGCGGTCTCTGGCTTATCTTGCGACCGGCGGGACATCGGCCCTTCGGCAGCGGACCGCCGCCTGCCGCGATATCGCCGCCGACGAATCCTTAGGACCTGAGGGTCAGAACGGTTCCGGAGGGCCTGCGGGTCGGAACGGCTCCGAAGGGCCCGTAGGTCAGAACGGTGGCGGATCATCCGGATCGGTCGCCCAGAATGCTTCGGAATTGGGGTCTCTCCGGGAGCGACCTGATCCGCACGGAAGCTGCTTCCGCATCAGGGGGTCCGATCCGGGTGGAAGACAGGGCTGAAACACTGCATTCTCCCAATCGAGCATCCGCTCGATCAGCAGCCTCCGTCGAGCCGCACGAGCCTGTCGGTAGTCCTGCGATATCCGACGGCGCTTGGCTGTCAGCTCCTGAGCACGTCGGCTCTCTGCCTCGCGGGCCCGGATCGTCGACTCGCCGGGCATGAGTTCCAGGACCATCGGCGGTGCCGGGACAGAGCTCTCCGGCAGACGCCATCGCTGCGGACGCAAGTGTGCCAGGGCATAGAACTCAAGCGCCTGGGAGGCGTTCACCGGCTGATCAGGTGGAGTGACAGACGCCGTGATGCCATGCTTGAACTCGTATTCGACCAACCCTGATCGAGGCATTCTGATCGAGTACCTTCGCGCTGTCTTCAGCGCGTGGTCCTTCTTGCACAGAGGTTGGAGATTTCCGAACCTCGTCAGTCCTCCCTTGAGCGGTTCGAGGTGGAAGAACGGATCGACGTGGTCGATCTCTGCCTTCTCTGCTCTCCTTGTGCATCCGGGTGCTGTGCAGATCGCCCATTGCTCGACGATCGCCTTCCGCAGGTCCTGCGGAATCGCGTAGCTCGTCGCCTTCGCGTCGATCGGTGTGCCGGTGGCGGGGTCGGTGAGAATCCTCAGCAGAGTCTTCGAGCGCCCCGCGATCTGCCTGGCCACCTCGGCGGGCACAGGTGTTCCGTCGGCGTAGCTGCCGGGAAGCCCGGAGTCTCCCGTCAGAGTCAGGAACGGGACCGTGACCACGGTGGCCGCCTGATTCGCCAACCACCACTGCTGAGTCGGCATGGTGATCTTGACGGAGAACTCCCGTTCGCGTGCCGATTCTGAACCATTCGCGATGAAGGCAGAGTCAGTGGTGTCCGGCAGCAACGACTTCGCATAGTCCTCGACGCCATTGTCGTGATCATCGCCGTTGAAGAGCAGAGTGCCCTCGTCATCGAGCAGGGGTGCTTCGCGCTCGATGAGCAGACCGGTGCCCGGATCGATCTCTCTGACTTTGATCTTCAGGTCCGGCACCGGACGAATCGCAATGTCGTACATCAGTGCCGAGATAGACCGCTCGTCGATGATCTCAAGGCCCGAGCGGAGGTTGAAGGGGCTGCCGTTCTTGCCGTGAACCGCGCGGGCCATCGCTTCGATTCGGTGATAGCTCGCGAAGATCTCCGCAGCAGGCCCATTGATCATCATGCAGGCGCTTCCGTCCGCACGGCCCTCGACGCAGACATTGCGTCGCTTCGCCGCCAGCTCGGACCGGTCCTGCGAAGGCTCAAGGAGGTTGATCTTCTTCCTCAATGACTTGCGAAGGCTCTCACTGGTCACTTCGGCTTTTCGGGTGGCGAGGAACTCGTCCAGCTGAGGCAGGAGGCCGAAGGCGACGGTGTCGCACAGGTTCGCCGCCGACTCGACGTGGGCATGGGCGAATTCTCCATTGTGTACCCGGTCGGCGAATCTCGGCAGTCCGATGATGATCGTCATTGCATGAGTGAGATGTCGGTAGGTACGCGGGGTGGCAGTACCGAGGATCGAGGACACTTCAACGAGGTTCTCCTTGAGCACGTTCTCGTGCACCCACTCGTAGAAACAGGTCCTGAGATCGAAATCAGGGAACGCCGGGAGTTCGGCTTCGGTCGCATCTGCGTGCGCACCAGGGTGTTCCGCGCCGGCAATGTCGGTCGCAGGTGCATCGCCTTCGAGAGTCTCAGCGGCGGTGGCATCCGGCAAAGGGCCACCGGAGGCTTCGGCGTCCTCGGCAACGTCGGTGGTTTCGGCAACGTCGGTGGCCTCGGCAATGTCGGATCCCAAAGGCCTTCCCTCGGCGTCATAAGCTCGCCAGGGATCCCACGGGCTGGCAGCGACTTCGCGGACTTTGTCCTCGACCGGCTCCGCACACCGTGCAACTGCCGCAGCGATCGTCTCGCACCGGTATGGATCATCGCCCTGGGGCGTTTCACACCCGTTGAACTGCATCACCTGTTCGAGGATGATTCCCGCGGTCTGCTCCAATACGGCGAACTGTGCGCGATCGGATTCGGCTGCAGCCTCGGCAAGCCTGGTGACATTCGATTCGAAACGAATCGTGTATCGCGGCGAAGGGCCCGCTGCGGCATCGCCGTGGGGCGGATCTGTGGGAGCCGGGGTAATGCCTTTCATTGTCTTTCACCTGCCTCGTACGTCATTGTCGGGGAAGCAACGGTGGAACTGACTCGAATTTCTTAGTACTTTAATACTATTCTATTCGAACATTCAATGTCTATAGCCGGAACAGAATATTCTCATAAAATCTCTGACTTTTCATGTACATTCGTTTCATCTTGTTCCTCAATCGTCTCATTCGGCACTGACATGAGAAATCAGACCCACCTCGGAAAGCGACTCGACAGGAAAACCGTCACCAACCTCCATGGTCGATGCATCCAGGCGGTCAGCGGGCAGCCCGCCAGCGTCGAGCGGACAGGGAGTAGGCCGCGTCGAACGGACAGGGAGCAGCCCGCGACGTCGGCGGTGATCGAAGGGCCCTTCCGCGTCGATGATGCGCGGTCAGTGATCAGAAGTCGGTGATCAGAGGTCGGCGCTCAGCGAAGGTTCCTTCCGCGTCGGTCGTCAGCGGAGGGTCTCCGGCTTCAGCCCTGGACGGACAGGTGCTGGGAGTCGACTCCGGAGAATCGTCCGCGCGAGCGCCATGAGAGTCCCAGGTAGAGCAGGAACGAGACGATGAAGGACGGGATCGTCGCGCCCACCGGACTCGGATACGCATAGGTGAGCAGATAGGACACGAGCGCCCCACTCACCCACACGGCCACCGCCGCCCAATTCACTCCGCGGACATAGGAGTAGAGGCCGCCGGAATCGCGGAGGATGTCGCGGGGGTAGGCTCCGCGTTTAATGAGGTAGTAGTCGACGATGAGGATCGCGAAGACCGGGACGAAGAAGGCGCCGATCATGGTCAGGAAGTCCGTGTACTGGTCGAGCAGCGCCAGCCAGGTCGAACCGATGATCGAGATCGCCCCGAGGATCAGTGCCACCGGCAGGAACTTCAGTCTGGTTCGGCTCTGCGCACCGACGACGGAGTTGACCATGCCGTAGACGACCATGGTGTTCGTGGCCATGACGGAGAGGAAGATGACGATCGCCAGCGCCCAGCCGAATTCCTCGGCCAGCACGGTCGGGTCGAAGGCAGCCGCGTCCGAGCCGTCGAGGAGGATGAAGCTGAATGCGGTCAGTCCCAGCACCATGGCCAAGACGGTCGAGGTGATGTAGCCGAGGCCGGAGCCGACGATTCCCGCTCGCTGACTGCCGGCGAGTCGATTGAGGTCGCCGGAGAGCACGGTCCAGGAGATCGCGGTCGAGATCACGATGTCCAGGGCCAGCGCCGGGGTGACGTCGAGGCTCGGGTCGATCGGGATCTGCGTGTACTCGGCCGGTGCGTGCCCGGTGAAGGCGATGACGAAGATATAGGCCATGACCAGGAGGATGAGGAGGGCGAACCACGGCTCGGCCTTCTCGATTCCCTTATGGCCGAGGATCGCCAGGCCGACGACGAGTGCCTGGCAGAGGACGGAGAAGAGGATCGGGTTGGAGAATCCGGTCGTCTGCGCGACGACGTAATTGACGCTGATGCCGGCGAGCATCGCCTGCACCCAGCTCCAGCCCATGAGGATGACGACATTGGCCGCCACGGGCAGATAGCTGCCCTTCGCACCGAAGGCTCCCCGCGTGATCGCCATCGTCGCCAATCCGGTCCGGGTGCCGATATTGCCGATGAGGGTGAGCACGATGGTGCCGAGGACCGTGCCGAGGACGATGACGAAGATCGCCGTCGTGTAGTCGATGCCCGGGACGAAGAGCGTGCCGGTGAGCATCGTGGTGACCACGAGGTTGGCGGCCAACCAGATCATGAACATCCGACCGGTGCCCAACTGTCCGCGGATGACGCCGGAATCGTCGCTGCCGGACTCGAGCCGCGCCTCGAGCCTGCGGTACCAGTTCACTGCTCTCCCGCCTCGGCGTCGGTGGCGTCGGTCGAGCCGGTGAGGTCGGCAGCATCAGCGGCGTCGGTAGCTTGCGCAGCCTCCGGGACCGTCGAAAGGTGCTCGTGGATCGCCACGAGTCCACCATTGCCGAGGCGGCGGAAGACGATGCTCTCACGCTCCCGATACGATTCCCGGCCGTCACCGGTGTTCACCGTCGTATCGACGGTGTGCGAGAAGACGGCACCGCCGAGAAAGGTCTGGACGAGCCGGTCACTCGAGTTGCAGTCGGCTACCGACCATCCCTCGGCCAGCCACGATTTCCAGGTGTCCTCGTATTCGGCGCGGGAGTCGAAGCGGTGCCGTTCGGGATGGAAGACGAACGACGCATCCGTGGCGAACGCCGCGAAGTAGGCCTCCGTGTCTGTCGCGGAGAAGGCGGCGACGATGGCGTCGGCGGCGCGAAGCACCTCGGCGCGGGTGGGCTCATTCACGTCTTCGGTCATGGCAGTCATCAACCTCTCTCGCCTCGAGCAGTGCAGGACAACCACCGTGATGGTGGCTGAATGACACTCTCACCGATCTGGTGACCTGACGCACTATCCGCGGTGGATGGATTTCGAACCGATCACTCCAGTTCGGCCAACACGGTTAGTCACATCACGAGACAGAATGGTCGGAGGATGAGATTTCACCTAGGTTGAACGAGGCGAGAGCGACGATCCGTTCGGCGTTCCCTCCTCGCCACCGGCACATCCGAAAACCCCGGCGACCATGAAGGAGCCACTGCGGCTATGAGTGCGGAACTGATCTGTGTGATCGTCCTCGGACTGATGTTCATCATCGGCACCTGGCGGGACATCAACATGGGACTGCTCGGGTTCATCGCGGCGGCCGGAGTCGGCGGACTCGTCCTTCACCAGGCGCCCGAGGAGTTCCTCGCCGGCTTTCCAGTCGACCTCTTCCTCACTCTCGTCGGACTCACCTATCTCTTCGGCTTCGCCCAGAACAACGGCGTCATCGAGCTCATCGTCAACTGGTGCGTCAGAATCGTCGGCGGGCGGATCTCACTCATGCCATGGATCTTCTTCGCCCTCACCGCCGTCCTCATCTCACTCGGTGCACTCTTCGCCGTGGCGATCATCGCTCCGCTGGCCCTGACCTTCGCCCGCAGACACCGTCTCAATCAGTTCATGGTTGGTCTCCTCGTCGTCCACGGTGCCCTCGCCGGCGCCTTCTCCCCCATCAGCGTCTACGGCATCTTCATCGATGACTACCTCGCGAAGAACGGGCTGACCCCCAGCCCGGTGTCGCTGTTCCTCGCGCCGTTGGTCTTCAACTTCGTCTTCGCCCTCGTCGTGTGGTTGGTGCTGCGGCACCGGCCCGGCCTGCGAGCCGAGGCCGACGATGATCCGGCCTCGCCGTCGCCGGGTTCCGCCGACGCGTCACCGGATTCCACGGCCGCATCGCAGACCGGGCTGCTCACCAGAAGCGCACCGACAAACGAGGCACGGCGGGTCAGGCCGACCCGAGGTCAGGTGCCGACCCTCATCGGGCTCATCGCGATGGCGCTGTCGGTGCTCATCTTCGGCTGGGACGTCGGCTTCGTGACGATCACGATCTCGATCATCCTCGCCGTCATCAATCCTGCGGCGGGCAAGGCCGCGATGTCCCGGGTCTCCTGGTCGGTCGTCATCCTCATCACCGGTGTGCTCACCTACATCGCGGTCCTGCAGGAGGCGGGCACCGTGGAGTGGGTCTCGGCGGGCATCTCCGCCATCGGAATTCCGCTGCTGGCCGCTCTGCTACTCTTCTACATGTCCGGTCTGATCTCGGCCCTGGCGTCCTCGCTGGCGATCATCGGCGTGGTCATCGCCTTGGCAGTGCCCTTCCTCGAGTCGGGCGATGTCCACGTCGGAGGCTTCGTCGCGGCGCTGGCGATCGCCGCGACCATCGTCGACATCAGCCCGTTCTCCACCAACGGTGCGATGCTGCTGGCGAATGTGCATTCGACCATCCGCGACCGCTACTACAAGCAGATGATCGGCTATGCCGGACTGATGTGCCTCATCGGACCGGGCCTGGCCTGGTTCGTCGCGGCCGTGCCGACCTGGATCGCCGGCTGACGCCCCTGCCTACATGTGCCCTTCGGCCTGGAACCGTCCGTGCCAGGACAGCGCCTCGCCGAGCAGGTGCGGAGTGTGCCGGCCATGGGGATTCTCGGCGATCGCCCGATCCAGATAGTCGCCGAGGCGGTCCCGATAGCTCGGGTGCGCGCAGTTCGCGATGATCTTCCGTGCCCTGGCCACCGGGGAGAGTCCGCGCAGATCGGCCAGTCCCTGTTCGGTGACGAGGATCTGGGTGTCGTGTTCGGTGTGGTCGATGTGGCTGGCGAAGGGCACGACCGAGGAGATCGCCCCGCCCTTGGCCAGAGAGTTCGAGACGAAGAAGTTGAGATAGGCGTTGCGGGCGAAGTCTCCCGATCCGCCGATGCCGTTGATGATCGACGAACCCATGACGTGGGTCGAGTTCACATTGCCGTAGATATCGGCTTCGACCATGCCGTTGATGGCGATCACCCCGAGGCGGCGGATGGCCTCCGGGTGGTTCGACATCTCCTGCGTACGCAGCAGGATCCGCCCCTTGTACGACTCGATGTTCTCGTTGAAGTCCGCGGCCCGTTCGGCGGACAGGGAGAAGGCGGTCGCCGAGACAGAGGTGAGCTTGCCGCTGTCGATGAGGTCGAGCATGCCGTCCTGGATGACTTCGGTGTAGGCGGTCAGACCCTCGAATTCGCTGTCGGCCAGGTTCCCCATCACCGCATTGGCGACATTGCCGACCCCCGACTGCAGCGGCAGCAGGTGCGGAGGCAGCCGATCGGCTCGGATCTCGTGCCGCAGAAAGTCGACGAGGTGGGCGGCGATCGCCTGCGAGTCCTCGTCGGCGGGTTTGAAGGGAAGGTTCCGGTCCGGGGCGTCGGTTTCGACGACGGCGACGACCTTCGCGGGATCGACCCGCAGGTAGGGATCACCGATGCGCTGCATCGGCTCGAGGAGTTGGATCGGCAGCCGCTCGGGAGGCCTGCGGGTGCCGTAGTAGACGTCGTGGAATCCCTCGTAGGCCCGCGGGTGCCAGTCGTTGACCTCGATGATGACCTTGTCGGCGAGGTCGAGCCAGGTCTTCGAGTTGCCCACCGAGCTGCCGGGTACGAGCAGTCCGTTCGGCAGGATCGCCGCGACCTCGACGACAGCGACATCGAGGTTTCCGTAGAAGCCGAACCACGCCTGCTGGGCCGAATGGCTGAGATGCGTATCGACGTATTCGGTGGTGCCGTCGTTGATCGATTTCCGCATCGCCGGATCGGATTGGAAGGGCAGGCGTTTGGTCACCGCTGACGCCTCGGCGAGAACTCCGTCGAGTTCGGGCGCGGTCGAGGCTCCTGTCCAGAGTTCGATGCCGAAGTCGCGGCCGGCCTCGTGCTCGGCCCGAGCACGTGCGGCCAGGGATTCCGGAACGGCCTTCGGGTAGCCCGAGCCGGTGAAGCCGCTGGTCGCGACTCGGTCGCCATCGGCGATGTGAGCAGCCGCCTGATCAGCGGTGACGATCTTGGAACGAAGATTCGGGCACGAGATTCTCGACATTCCAATGAGTCTATCGGACGCGTTCGAGCCGCCTGCCGCGCGCCATCCCTGAGAGACCGTAAGCCGCTTGGATCGGTCCCGGAAAACACCCGGCCAGGCAGCTGCTACTGCTCGAGCCCGCCCAAGAACTCCGCAGCCCCCAGCGCCACTCTCAGCTCGGCGAGCACGCCGAGAGCGAGCATGTCCTCATCGACATCGAAGCGCTCAGTGTGGTGACCGGCGGTGGTGTCCATGCCGATCTGGACGTAGGTGGCCAGGCCGCCGCGCTCCTTCACCCGCTTCATCATCGCCGTGGCGTCCTCGGAGCCGCCGACTCCGCTCGAGTCGCGGATCTCGGCGACCCCGGGGACTCCTGTGAAGCTCTCCCGGACATAGGGCAGGAGCTCCGGACTGGGGTCCTCCCGGTCGGCTCGGCCGACGACACTCAGTTCGCTCTGCACGTCGTACATGCGGGCGGCGCCGGCGATGACGTCCTGGGCGCGGCCGAACATGAAGTCGTTGATCTCGCTGTCCTGCCCGCGCGTCTCGACTCGGATCACGGCCTTCCTGGGCACCACGTTCCGGCCCTCACCGGCGTGGAAGGTGCCGACGTTGATGCGGCTGGCCCCACCTGAGTGCCGTGGGATCGCATGCAGTCCCAAGGTCGCCGAGGCGGCCGCCAGCAGGGCGTTCTTCCCCTTCTCCGGGTCGCCGCCGGCGTGTGAGCCGATACCGGTGAACGTGACGTCGAACTTCGTGCTCGCCAGGTACCCATCCGATCCGGTGACGATGTTGCCCTTCGCATCATCGGATTTCAGGTGGGTGGCGACGAAGAGGTCGACGTCGTCGAACCAGCCCGCGGCCACAATTGAATGAGCGCCACGGACACCCTCCTCGGCGGGTTGGAAGATGATCTTCACGGTCCCGGTCAGTTCGTCCCGATGCTCGCTCAGCGCCGTGGCCAGGCCGAGTCCGATCGCCGCGTGCCCGTCGTGTCCGCAGCCGTGCATGGCTCCGTCGTTGACGGAGGCGAAGCCCTCGGCGAAGGGGCGATGGCTGTCATCGGCGAGTTCGACGAGGTCGTTCGAGTCGATGTCGAAGCGGAAGCAGACCACGGGACCGGGCCGTCCGGTCTCGAGCACACCGAGGACTCCGGTGAAGCCCTCCCCCATCGCCTCGACGAGTAAGGGATCGGCCCCCTGTGCAACCGCGCGTTCACGTTCCCCGGCGAGCACCTCTGCGCTGGGCACCCCGAGCCGGGAGTCGGCGTCATGGAGGTCAGGACCGAACTTCGTGTCCCAGCCCAGGTCTCGCAGGACCCCGATGATCGCCGAGGTGGTTCTGAACTCGGTCCAGCCCGTTTCGGCGTGTTTGTGGAAGTCCCGCCGCCAGGCGACGAGCCGCTCGGCCAGCCCTGTGGGCAGTGTCGGCATCTGATCGGTCCGGTCGGGTGCGGGGTTCGTCGAAGTCATCGGGTCCTCGGGTCGGGTGCAATCTCACTCACTTCGAATGGTAGTCCCCGTATCGGTCGCCCGAAGAGGCCAGCTGCGGGAACGAGCCCCCGCCCCGTCGATCGGACCCGTGTGCGGCATTCGCCTCCGCACGGGACCGGCGCACCGTCGTCAGTGCGAGGCTCGGCATCGGGATGAACACGATGACGGCGAGCAGCAGGCCGAGGGTGAAGATCATGATCGCTTCGACGAGTCCGGTGTACACGGCGATGACGCCGACGACGATCGCGGGCAGACCCGCACCGGCGTAGAACGCGAGATAGAGGGCCGCCGTGATCCCGGCGCGCTGCCGGGTCGGAGTGAGCACGTCGATCTCCCGATTGGCACCCCAGTAGCTCAGACCGTGGCCGGTGCCCGTGGCGAACGCGGCCACGGCCATGAGGATCAGGGCGGTCGATGCCCCGAGGCTCGGCAGATTCGAGCTCAGCAGCAGAGCGGCCCCGACGCCCATGAGCATCAGCCCGATGGTCTGCGCGGCCCGCGGCTCGAACTTCGGGGCGATGAGCTGGACTCCGGCGGAGACGACGAGGACCGAACCGACGATGAGCCCGGAGAGGAGAGGGCTCGGCTCGGCGATGACCGACTCCGACATCGACGGCAGCAGGGCCAGGAACAGGCCGAGGCTCGCCCAGCCGAGCAGACCGGTGATCGCGGCGATGTTGAAGCTCGCGCGCATCGGCCCCGGCACGGCGGGCCAGGTGGGGCGCCACCGCTGCCGGGTCAGCGGCCGGTGCAGCCGCAGGATGAACACGAGCACCGCGGTGACGATGAGCATCCCGAGCATGACGACGAAGGGAGCGGTGAGCGATCCGTGCCCGGCCCCTCGAGCTGCACTCGCCTCGGTGATGGCTCCGGCGAGGATCGGACCGGCGCCGGCGCCGAGGACGAACGACATCGTGGCCAGCGTCGACCCCATCCACGGCCGACGGGCCGGTGAGGCCTCGACCATCAGCGCGATCCCGGCTCCGGTGCCCAGTCCCAGACCGATGCCGAGGAGGATGCGTCCAGCGAACAGACCGGCGACTCCGACCGTGCCGAAGGCGAACAGACCGGTTCCGACGCTCACGCAGCCGATCGCGGCCAGCAGCACGGGTTTGCGGCCGAAGGCGTCGGCGGCCGAGCCGAACATCAGCAGCGAGGGCAGGCAGCTGAGCACGTAGGCCGCGTAGAGCGCGGTCATCGTCTGGTCGGTCATCGACAGGGACTCTTGGAACAGCGGGTAGAGCGGGCTGGCCAGATTGGCCGCGGCGGAGAGCGTGAAGAGCACGGCAGCTCCGATCCACAGCTGACGTTTCGAACCGATGATGCGTGCGTACTCGGGCAAGCGGAACTCTCCTTCTCAGACGAATCGATGGTGGCCCACGGACTCATCATGAGCGGCAGAGAGTATTCTTGTCTATCGTAGGAAAACAAAGACTATCGTTCGATGGGGTCGCATGATTGACAACAGACTCACGATGTTGAGCATGATTGACCGGCACGGCACCGTGACAGCGGCCGCACAGGCCCTCCACTACTCACCGTCGACGGTCTCCCACCAGGTCAGACAGCTCGCCGCTGAACTCAAGGTCACACTGCTCGAACAGCACGGACGCAACATCCGGCTGACCCCGGCGGCTCGGTCGCTGCTGCGCCATGTCGAGGTTATGAGCACCGAATGGGAACAGGCCCTCTCCGACCTCGATGCCTATGCCTCGACGGTGTCCGGTTCGCTCACCCTCTGCGGCTTCTCCACCGCGGCCAGCGTGCTGCTGCCCCGCACGATGCACGTGCTCAACGAGGAGTTTCCGAACCTGATCACACAGACGATCGAAGCCGAACCGGGCGAGTGCTATGACTTGCTACTCTCCGGCGATGCCGACATCGGCATCGTCGCCGTCACCTCGGACACGCCAGCCGGCGCCGATGAGCGCTTCGCCCAGCACTTCCTCATCGACGACCCGCTCGACCTCATGGTGCCCACGGGCCATCCGCTGGCCGAACGCAGCACCGTCTCGATCGCCGACACGGCCGAGGAGACCTGGATCCTCGGGCGCCCCGGCACCACCTATCACCAGCTCGTCGTCGCCAACTGCGCGAGCGCCGGCTTCACGCCGAAGATCGGGCACTACGCCAACGACTGGAACACCGGCACCGCGCTCGTCCACAACGGCTTCGGCGTCTGTGTGGCCTCCCGCCTGTCCCGGTCCCAGGAACTGCACCCGGTCCGCCGGATTCCACTCAGCGGCGAGCACACTCCCACCCGGCACATCGCCGCAGTCACCCGGGCAGGTACAGAGAACCGTTGCACTCTGCGCTTCACGCTGGACACCCTCACTCGCGAAACCGCGAAGCTGATGACCCGCCTCGGCGAGGATCTCGACGGCGCCTGAACCCCGGTCAGAGGAAGGGTCGCATGGGCTTCAGCGCCCACTCGGCGAACTGGGTGAGAGCATGGCGATCGAGCCAGTCGGGGCCGAGAACATTGCAGTGTTCGGCGTCGCTGAGGAAGACCTTCTCCATCTCCGCCGCGAAGTCATTGTCGATGACCTCGACGTTGGTCTCGTAGTTGAAGGACAGGGAGAGTCTGTCGATGTTCGCGGTGCCGACGGTCGACCACTTGCCGTCGACCGTGGCGATCTTGGCGTGGATCATGGACGCTTCGTAGAGGAGGACCGTGACCTTGGATCGCACCATCTGCTCGAAGAAGCCGCGCGATACGGAGTCGCCGAGGACGTGGTTCGACTGCTGCGGCACCATGATCCTCACGTCGACGCCGCGCTCGGCCGCTTCCATCAGCGATCGGAGGAGCTGCTGGTCGGGGATGAAGTACGGCGTCGTCAGCCAGATCCGCTCCTGAGCGCGTTCGATGGCGTTGATGTACATCGACCGGATCGGATAGACAAGCTGGACCGGCTGATTCGCTGCAACCCGCAGCTTGGATTCCCAGGCGGTAGGAGCGACCCAGGGGATCCGATCGTCTTCGCTGTGGTATTCGTTCCAGACCTGAGCGATGGACTGGTGCAGGCCCCAGGTGCCGGGGCCCTCGGCCTTGAGATGCGTGTCCCGCCAGTGAGTGGCGTAGAGGGAGCCGATGTTGTATCCGCCGACGAAAGCCACATCGTTGTCGATGACGAGGATCTTCGAGTGGTTGAATCCGGAATAGCGCAGTGGCCCTCTCCAGAATTTGCGGGCCACGGTCGGCAGGCGCAGGACCTTGATGCGATGGTCCAGCTGCCGGTAGAAGGATTGTGGAATGGTGAAGTTGGCGAATCCGTCGTAGATGATGTGGATCGTCACACCGCGCTCCGCAGCCGCATTGAACGCATCGATGAACTTCTGACCCACCTCGTCGTTCTTCCAGATGAAGGTCTCCATCTGGATCGATTCCGTCGCCGCCGCGATCTCGGCGAGCATGTCGTCGTAGAGGGTCTGCCCATCGGTGAAGATGCTCAGCGAGGAGCCTTCGACGCTGGCGTGGAAGGTGCCGGGCCGCGGTGCTTCCCGTTGTTCTCGATCGCGTTTGCGCATCATGTCGATCGCCATCGAGACGCCGACGGTCAGGGGCACCGCACATGCCGCGCCGGCGGCAGCCCATGGAGCGATACTGCGGACACGGTCGAATCCTTGACGAAGATTAAGCGCAGTCGATCCCATAACGATCGAGTGTATCGGCTCCGCTGTCCGTCGCGATTGGGCGCTGCCCCGACATTCGCTCCGTCTTCCCTCCATCGCTGCTGATTCGAACCCGGGAAACAGAACCGCGGCCCCATCCGTTTCGGATGGAGCCGCGGTCCTATCGAGACAGCGTCACTCAGGTGAAGATGCTCACTCCACCGGGACCGACGAGGCAGCCGACGACGATGAGGACGATGCCCCACAGCAGCTGCTTCCGGAAGATGGCGAAGATGCCTGAGATGACGAGGATCGCTGCGATGATCCAGAGAATGAAAGCCAAAGTGACTCCTAGGTTCTGCGGTGCCGCGATCGGCGGCACCGATTGTTTCCGGCGATGTCGTTCATGCGCCGGGGTCTGTGGTTCAGTGCTTGCTCGGTCCGGCCCCGTTGTCGTTCGGGAAGTCCGGATCGTGCGGGGCACCGGCCCCTGGTCGACCGTCAGCCAGCGGGTCCGACTGAGCGGAGCGCTGTGGGTCGCCCCGAGGATCGACGTGTGCATCCGTGCGCGGATCGGTCCGTGCATCGGTGCGGGGATCGTTGCGGGGATCGATCCGTGAGTCATCGAGCGAATCGGCCCGTGGGTCGATTCGCGGATCGGTTCCCGCCTGGTCGGGTTGCCGCACCGGATTCTCCGGCTGGGCGGCCGGACGCTGCTCCGCGGGGCGCTGCTGCTCCACGTGGTGCTGATCGGCATGACGCGGGTCTGCCTGGCGCGGGTCGACATGGTGCTGGTCTGCCTGGCGCGGGTCCGGCTCACGCACGGCGCGGCCGTCGTGCGCCTGATCCAGCCGCACTGCGGACCGGTCATCGGCCGGGACCACGGGACCACCCTGCCCGTGAGGAGCACGCGGGTCGACGTGGGTTCCGGTGCCGACGTCGGGATCGAGCTCGTTGGCCCGACGCAGGCGCTCTTCCTGCTCGCGGCGCTCTGCCACGACGGCCTGTTCGCGCTGGTCGGCGTCGCTGCTCAGCCGGTTGGCCTCCACCGAGCGCTGCTCGGCCTCGGCCGCACGCTTCTTGGCTTCCGCAGCCTGAGCTTCGGCT
The DNA here is from genome assembly GCF_021023135.1 of Brevibacterium sp. CCUG 69071. Classification (GTDB taxonomy): domain Bacteria; phylum Actinomycetota; class Actinomycetes; order Actinomycetales; family Brevibacteriaceae; genus Brevibacterium. The sequence continues at coordinate 142,471 of NZ_PGFV01000001.1, read as the reverse complement.
TCCGCCTCGGCTCGCTTCGCTTCGGCCTTCCGCTCGTCGGCCTCGGCCTCGCGAGCGTGGACCTGCGGCTGTGCCGCGGAGGCCTCCTCGCGGAGCCGTGCCGCCTCTTCCCGACGACGCTTCTCTTCGAGTTCGCGCTTCTTCGCCGCAGATTTGCGAGTGACGGCAGCGATGATACCGATGACGATCAGGACGACGACAATTGCGACGACGATCCAGATGATCGTGGAGGCATTCATGAAATCTCTCCCTTGCTAGATATTCGGTTCTCATCAATCAGTGGCCCCGTTGGCAGGACCTGCCCATCGTTGCACGCCTGACACGCGAAGACAACCATTTCGTATACAGCGTAAACCGCGTGTCGAGCGTATTGCGAATATCTGTCCGCATATTTCGGCCGACCGCCCGTTTCAATGAACGCGTTTAGCATGGGCACCATGTCTGAACATCGGAGTGACGCATGTGCCCCGTCGCGGTCGGCCATAGCTGGTGCGATCTGCTTCCTGTCGGCGGGGCTGTTCTATCTCCTCGCCGAGGCACTCGCCGCCTCCGTGTTCCCCGGGTATTCCTACGCGGTGAACTACATCAGCGACCTCGGCGTTCCCGATGTCGAGATCCTGGGCGGGCGTGCCGTCGATTCGCCCCTGCACCTGCTGATCACCGTTGCCTTTGCTGCTCAGGGGCTGCTCTTCGCCGTGGGAGCTGCGCTGCTGTGCCGTCGTTTCAGACTCCCTCTGCGGGGCACATTCGTCGTCCTCGCCTTTGCTCACGCCCTCGGCATGGTCGCAGTCGCCGTCGTCCACGGCGGTCAGGCGAACATCGAGCGCGGACTCGACACCGTTCACGTGCTGGGCGCGGCCGCGGCCTTCCTCGGCGGCAATGCGGCGGCGATCGTCGCGGGAATCTCCCTGCTGCGCGCCGGTTCGCACCGCCGCCTCGGCGGGTGGAGCATCGCCCTCGGTGCGATCGGCCTGTTCGGGATGCTCATGCTCCAGGTCGATGTGCGGCTTCTGCCGGCGACGCTGCTGGAGGACGGGGTTTGGGAGCGGATGACCTTCTATGCGATTCTCGCTTGGGAAATGCTCGTCGGAACGCTTGTCCTCAGGTACGCCGGTGCGCAAAGGTGGAGACATGCAGACGCCTCCCGATGATGCCGCCGGAATCTGTGAGCGTGCGGCCGCTCACCACCTCGACATCCGTCCGGAGACCATCACCGTCAACGAGATCGGCCTCGATTTCAGGGTCGCCATCGCCGAGGTGGTCGACGGTTCCGCGTGGGTGCTGAGGATTCCCCGCCGCCCCGACGTCACTGCGCGGGCAGTCGTCGAGGGGCGTTTCCTCGAAGCGGTCGGTCCGTTGCTCGACGTCGATGTTCCCGACTGGCGGATCCACACGGACGATCTCATCGCCTACCCGCTGCTGCCCGGGAGTCCGGGGCTGACGATCGACGATGCGGGTGAGCCTCGGTGGCATTTCGATGTCGAATCCACCGTCTACGCGGAGTCCCTGGCCGATTTCCTCGCCGAGCTGCACACTCTCGATCCCTCACTGGTGCGCTCTTCCGGCATCGATGACCTCTCCTCCGCCGAGTCCAGGCAGCGCAGACGCGAGGACATCCGGCGGGTCAGCAGTGAGTTCGAGGTCTCGACGGAACTCATGTCTCGGTGGTCGTCCTGGCTCGACGATGACCGGTTCTGGCCGACGTCGACGACGGTCACACACGGAGAGGTCTACCCGGCCCATCAGCTCATGGACGGCGAGCGCATGGTCGGCGTCCTCGACTGGACGACTGCGGCGATCGGCGACCCCGCACGCGATTTCGTGTTCCATCAGGCCAGCGTCTCCTCGGCGGCGTTCGATGCGACGCTTCGCCGGTACGTCGAGCGGGGTGGGACGGTATGGTCGCATTTCGCCGAGCATTGCGCCCATATGTTCTCGACTTCGCCGGTCGACCTCGGCCTCTATGCGCTGCAGACCGGGGACGAGAGGCACCTGCACGCTGCTCGAGAACAGCTGCAACCGAAGGAGAGCTGAACATCCATGATGTCGACCATCGAACCGACCGGCCAGCCCGGCAGCCCCGAGCCGATGCTCCATGCCGCGCTCAATGGGGATCGTGACCATCCGGCGACTCCGCGCACGCCCGATGATATTGCGGCGCAGGCGAGGGCGGCCGTCAATGCGGGAGCACAGGTTGTCCATCTTCACCCTTTCGACAGCGAGGGCAGGCAGACCTTCGACGCCGAGGCGAGCGCTGCGACGGTCCGCGCCGTCCGTGCAGCCTGCCCGGGGGTCCCGATCTCGCTGAGCACATCGGCCGAGATCGAGGGAGACCCGGCCCGGCGGCTCGAACTCATCTCCGAATGGACCAAGCTTCCGGATCTTGTCACCGCCAACCAGGGAGAGCCCGGAATTCTCCAGGTCTGCGAGCTACTGCTCGGCCGAGGAGTGGAGATCGAGGCCGGCCTGCTCCACCTCGACGACGCCCACCGCTTCGTCGACGCCGGCATCGCCGGCTCCTGCCGACGCGTCCTTGTCGAGCCTCTCAATGCCGACCCCGATGATGCCATCGCGCACGCCGCGGCGATCGAGAAGGTCGTGACTGACGCCGGGATCCGCCTGCCCCAGGTCCATCACGGGGATGGGATCGCCTCCTGGGTCGTCAACGCCCGCGCCATCCGCCGCGGACACGGAATCAGGACGGGGCTCGAGGACACTCCCGTCCTGCCCGACGGACGAGAGGCCGAAGGCAACGGTGACCTCGTCGCCACGGCGGCGATGCTGATGTCCGAGCTGTCCTGACCTCGAAGCATGCCGGGATTGCACGTATGTGGACGCGAATTAGGCTGGAGTCATGCCTGATTTCATCAAACAGCGCGCCGATGCCCCGCGCGGATTCTTCGCCGCCGAAGCGGCCGGACTCGCGTGGTTGGCCGAACCGGACGTGGTTCCTGTCGTCGAAGTCATCGATCATGATCAGCAGAGTCTGCGTCTTGAGCGCATCGAAGAGGCCTCGCCGAATGCGCGGTCGGCAACCGATTTCGGCAGGCAGCTTGCACGTCTGCACGATTCCGGTGCCCCTGCATTCGGCTGGGCACCGGCCGAACCGGCCTGGTTCGGTCCCCTCGACTCCCCGTTTGAAGTCGACGTCGCCTCGTGTGACTCATTCACCGACTTCTGGGTGAACATGCGGCTGAGACCACTGGCCTCGGCGATCGGAGATCAGCTTTCGACCGATGAAAACGACACGATCACCTCGGCGATCGAGAGCATTGCCTCCGGGGTCTTCGAGGGAATCTCCGGACAGGGCACCGAAGCTCCGGCCCGAGTCCACGGTGACCTATGGTCCGGCAATCTCATGTGGACCCCTGACGGCTGTGCCCTCATCGACCCAGCCGCCCACGGCGGCCACAGACTTGAGGATCTGGCGCTGCTTGTCCTGTTCGGCACACCGTTCCTTGAGGAGATCTTCGCCGGTTATGAGACCGAACATCCGCTGCCCGAGGGGTGGCGAGGAGACGTGCCGGTTCACAATTTCTTCGCCCTGCTTGCTCACGTCAAGCTGTTCGGGACCGGATTCGCGGGGCAGACGCTCCGCACAGCGAGTGCGATCATCGACCGCGCCACCGCTTTGAACGACTGAGCAGAGTCGAGAGCGGCTCGGTCCGACTATCGGACCGAGCCGCTCCCCTTAGTGCCGCCGCACTCATTCGTCCAGAGCCTGCGCGGTCACCCCTTCAGCCCAGTGGGATCTCCCCTTCAACTCAGTGCGATCTCCACCGGGTCGGAGAAGACGCCGCCTTCGAAGGTCAGGCGATCGGGACTGACATCCTTCGGCACGTCGAAGACCAGGACACCCTTGGCGGTGTTGCCCGGGTTGATCTCCTCGAGGAAGAGGATCGAGTTCTCGTCCACGTAGATTCCCGCTTCGGAATCGGCGGAGTAGCTGTTGCCCTTGTCATCGCCGAGTTTGATGTTGTCCTCGAAGAAGTAGTCCGGTTCGGACTCCGTATTCTTCACCGACAGTGCGACGGTGACGAACTGACCCTGTGCCTCGGTGCCGAGGAACTCGTCGCCGACCGATGACACACCGTCCTCGACCTTGTCGACGGTGATCTCCCACCCATCGGCTGCGACGGCGTCGCCGATGCCGTAGGCCGCCTTCTCCGCAGCCGGTGCGCCGCCTTCTTCGGCAGGAGCACCTTCACCCTTGTCCTCCGACCCCGTGCCCGCTTCGTCCTGCGCGGACGATGCACCCGTCTCATCGGTGGCGTCGTCTCCCCCGCCCCCGATGGCGCTGAACATTGCAATGACCACGATGATGACGATGAGCCAGAACCACCAGCGCTTGAGCAGCGGCTTCTTCCGCTTCGGCGGCTTCTGCCCGTAACCCGCCCCCGGATAGGCCTGCTGTGGGAACTGCGCTCCGGGATAACCGGGTTGCCCTCCTGGATACCCGCCTTGTGCTCCGGGGTATCCGGCGTGTGCACCCGAATGCCCCGGAGCCGTAGCGGCAGGTTGGAATGTGGTCGGCGTCGGCTGCCCGGCAGGAGTGGTCTGGCCGGGCTGCTGGGGATGTCCCAGGTACTGAGGGTCGTGTGGGTTGGACATGATGCTCCTTGAACGCTGAGTGAAAAGCTGCGAAGTGCTGACTCGTCAAGCATCGGAGAAATCGCCCTGCTCCACGTCCATCCGTCGGATCGAACCGGTTGGCCGATCGGTGGACCCGTTCCACCCGATCGGTCGACTACGCGTGTCAGAGCCCGCGGTTACTATTCATGTGTGTCAGGTCAACCAATTCCTCGTTCGAGCCACGAGAGCCTCCCGAGCGCGCGGCGCCGGCGGATGCCTCGCGCCCTGAGAATTCTCGTGAGCGTCCTCGTCGGCGCTCTTCTCTTCGTCATCGGACTGTTCACCTCGGCGATGGCCTTGACTTCGAACACCTGGGCATTCTCAGGCGGCGTCATCAGCAACACCGGAATGGTCGCGATCCTCCTCCTCGTCCCCGTATGGGCAACTGTGTTCCTCCGTCAGAAGTGGCTGTGGGCTCCCTTCATTGCCGGCGCCCTGCTGACTGCGGGATGGGGCGATGCCCTTCTCCTGCTCATCGGCCTCTTCCACCTCGTCATCCGGGGATCCAAGCGGCAGGCCATCATCGCCTCGGCGGTGGGAACGGTGCTGGTCGCCGCCGCCACGGTGCGCATGTGCCTGGCCCCGGCCCAGCTCAACCCGTTCGCCATCCTCTTCCTGCCCGACCCGGAGCAGATGACGAATCTCGACGCACCCGCTCCCCCGGCAGACGCGCTGCTCGCGATCACTCTCGTGACCATCGCGGCGGCGGTCATCGGACTCGGCATCAGCCTCGGCGTCGGCGCCCTGCTGCGACGAACCCGGCGGATGAGAGTCGTCGAGACGATCGCGGCCCGCGAAACCCAGCGCAATGAATCCCTGTCGGCTGAACTCGCCCGCCGGTCCGAACGCGAACTCCTGGCACGGGAGCTCCATGACACGCTCTCCCACCGACTCTCGATCATCTCCCTGCACAGCGGTGCCCTCGAGCTCGGCAGCAAGGATGATGACGATGTCGCCTCGACCGCCTCGGCGCTGCGGCAGGAGGCGCATGCCTCCCTGGAGGACCTGCGGCATCTGGTCGGCGGGGTCCGCGAGGGGACGCTGGCCGGCGGCGGACCGCAGAAGGAGGCGTCGACTCCCCCGAGCCTGGCCTCAATGCGATCGATCCCGCAGCTCGTCGCCTCGGTGCAGTCCACGGGAACGATCATCCGGCCCTCGATCGTCATTCAGGACGTCGAGAGTGCGCCGACCGTTCTCGACCGGGCGGTGTATCGCATCGTGCAGGAGTCGCTGACGAATGCGATGAAGCATGCCCCGGGTTCGCCGGTGACTCTTGAAGTCACGGTGTCGGCTGACCAAGGCGCACGGATCGCGGTGGCCAATCCGGCTCCTGCGTCGACGAACCGTCTCCCGCCGCGGCAGTCGCCCCTCGCCGAGGCGGTCCCCGGGATTCCGCCTTATCCGACGTCTGCTCCCCGCGTGGGTTCTTCCCGGCCCGATGCCGATTCTCCCTTAGCGGGGACCGGATCGGGTGCCGGGCTCGAAGGCATTCGGGAGAGAGCGGCGATGCTGGAGGGAGACGCCTTGGCCGGTGTCCGCGACGGCTCGTTCGTCGTCGAGGTGGTTCTTCCGCCGTTCGCACGCCGAGGCTGAGGGAGCCCTCGCGGTCAGACTATCGGTGTCATTGCCCTCGGGTAATGTATCGATCATGACCCAGAACGCTGCCCCGATTCGTGTGATCGTCGTCGATGACGATCCGATGGTCGTCACCGGGATCAGAGGAATTCTCCAGGCCGCCGAGGGCATCGAGATCGTGGGTTCGGCGTCGAGCGGCGAGGAGGCACTCGAACGAGTGGCTCTGCATTTCCCGGATGTCGTCCTCATGGACATCCGGATGCCGGGCATCGGCGGGATCGAGGCCATCGAAAGGCTCATCAACAGCGCCCGTCCGCCCAAGGTCGTCTCGCTCACGAGCTTCGACACCGACGACTATCTCTTCCGCGCACTCGAGGCCGGAGCGGCCGGCTATCTGCTCAAGGACGTCGCACCGACTGCTTTGGCCGATGCGATCCGCAAGGTGCACGCAGGAGAGCCGATCCTCTCGCCGCGGTCGATGCAGCAGCTGATCTCAAAGGTGACGACGGGCCAGAATCAGCGCCTGCAGCGTGAGGCCACAGAACTGCTCGCCGACCTCACCGAACGTGAGCTTCAGATCGCGGTCCTCGTCGCCCAGGGCCTGTCCAACCAGGAGATCGCTGAGGCCACGTTCATGAGCACGGCTACGGTGAAGACCCACCTCAACCGCATCAACATCAAACTGGACACGAGCAATCGCGTACACATCGCCGTCCTTGTCGAACGCGCCGGAGTGGACAGCCTCGGGACCTCGGCTGCGGGACACTGACTCGCCGGACAGACGCCGAGAAGCGTCGGCCGGTCCCACCCTCCTCTCCGGCGAAAGGACCGCTGCGAGTCGCGACCGAGACCGAGTACGCATCTATAAACTGAATCCATGACCCTCGCCTTCTGGACCTGCGCGATCGTGACTCTGATCAGTTCGATCGTCAGCTGCGGGTATGCGATTGCCGGACTGTGTTCGTCCGCGAACGATTCACGACCACCATCGATGTATGCGTTTGCGCGCAGCGCCGCTCTTGTCGTCGTCGCCGTCATCGGCCTGTTCTGCTCGTCGGAGGCATTTGTGGCCGCAGTCGCCGTCGCGATGATCCTCGTTCAGGGAATCGACGCCGTGATCGGAGCCGTGATCTCCGACCGGTTGAAGACCATCGGCCCCGCGTTCACTGCCGCTGCCAACGCCGCCGCGCTCATCTGGATGCTGGTGGCCTGATCGCCGTTCTCCATCCGACGCTCGACCGTCGGCCTCGGTCGGCTTCGCTCGCCGTGCCTTTGACTCAGCAGTATCCCTGGCCCGCGGACGCGCGTAGACTGACGACCACCTCACAGCCGATTGCGGAAGGTGAACATCGTGCCCATTGAAGACGGCATGCGCAAAGCCACCAAGAATCTCGACGAAGCCGCCGAGGCGGCACCGACTTCCGAGCTCGTCGATGAAAATGATTTCGGCACTAGAAACGACGAGGCCGACGCGAGCAGAGACGACGAAAACCCTGAGAACGCGTCCGTATCGACGGACGATTCCGACGATGCGAACGTCCGTACCGATTCCACGGACAATCCCGATAACGAGGACTGAAACTCGGCCTGCCCTGCGCTGAAAACCCAGGCCGGGAACACACAACGAAGAGCGTCGTCATTCACGGATCGTGAGTCCAAAAGTTAGGTGGCGACGCCCTCGTCATTCCGACCTGGGCCGAAATCTCCCCGACAGCTTCAATAGTGTCCTGGCGGATCACTGGCGGGGAAGGATTCGTCTTCCCACTCGTCGACCATCTCATCTTCGTGGACGTGACGGAGCCTGTCCGCTTCGGTCCTCTCCGCGCCGACGCTGCTCGACTCCTCCGAGTCGTTCCCGAGTTCGTCCTCGCCCGGCTGCGGTTGCACATTCTCAGACATCACTGAACCTCCGATCGGAACGCTGTGCGCGAATCCGTTTCCTCCATCATGCGCTCTCCGACGGCGGTGGCGATACGGCCCGAGCACGGATTCCGGGCACCATTTCGATCACAATGAGCGCGAGGACGATCTCCTCCGCTCTTAGACCTCGGCGCGAACACCGACAAGACCACCCCAATGAGACCAGTGACCTTTTCTGCCCCGTGTGCAATAGCATCGTCCGAGCCGTGAACCCTCACACGGCTGCACCGTGCACACTCCGAGTGAAAGGCAGGATCGATGCCGTCGCCCGCCGACTCCGGGACCCGCTCCCCCGCTGCTGACCGATCCGGATCACGATTCGGTCGTATTCTCCGCAACTACCGCTTCCCGCTCTTCATCCTCACCGGCGTCGCCATCGGCGCAATCGTCGGACTCGTATTCGGGGAACGTGCCACAGTCGTCAAGCCCTTCGGTACGGTGTTCATCAACTTGATGTTCACCCTCGTTGTGCCGCTCGTCTTCTTCTCCATCTCCTCGGCGGTGGCGGGGATGTCCTCTGCCAAGCGCCTGGGCAGAATCTTGGGCGGCACGCTCGGCGTCTTCGCGGTCACCGGGATCATCGCTTCCGTGGTCATGATCTCGGCCCTGTGGGTCACCAAGGCGACCGACGGGGTCCAAGTCGAGATGAGCCAGCCGGAGGACGTCGAGGACGTCGGGTCGATCGGCGATCAGCTTGTTCAGACGGTCACTGTCGACGACTTCTCGAAGATCCTCTCCGCCGAGCACATGCTCGCCCTCATCGTCTTCGCCGTCATCGTCGGCATCTCCACGAGCAGCATCGGCGACAGAGGAAAGCCGTTTGCAGGTTTCCTCAGCTCCGGGGCCGAGGTGTTCCTGAAGTTCACCTCGATCATCATGTACTACGCCCCGATCGGCCTGGGTGCCTACTTCGCCGCCCTGATCGGTGAGCTCGGGGCGCAGCTGGTCGGCGACTATGTGCGCGCCTTTCTCGTCTACTACCCGGTGGCAATCGTCTACTTCGTTCTCGCGTTCACGCTCTATTCCTTTCTCGCGGGCGGCAGACACGGGATCACGAAGTTCTGGTCGAATATCATCGAGCCGACCGCGATCTCCCTGGGAACCTCCTCGTCGGTGGCCGCGATCCCGGCGAATCTTCGCGCGGGTGAGCGCATCGGCGTCCCTCGTGACATCAGAGAGACGATCATCCCGATCGGCGCGACAATCCATATGGAGGGTTCGAGCCTGTCCGCGATCCTCAAGATCGCGTTCCTCTTCGCGGTGTTCGAGCGCGACTTCTTCACTCCCGGCAACATCCTCATCGGCATCGCTGTGGCTCTGCTGGCGGGGATGGTCATGGCCGGGATTCCCTCGGGCGGGTTCATCGGCGAACTGATGATCATCACTCTCTACGGATTCCCCGGCGCGGCACTGCCGATCATCCAGATCATCGGTACCGTCATCGACCCGCCTGCCACTACCGTCAACTCGGTCGGCGATCAGGCCAGCAGCATGCTCGTCGCCCGGATTCTCGACGGGAAGGACTGGATGGACGGACCAGACGAGGCCGAGCGCAACGATGAAGACAGCACTCAGAACCAGTCCGTCGCAGGCAACGACTCGTGATTACGATTGCGTATCATCGTTTTGGAGAAAGTGTCATATTCGGTCGCTGAGCGCGGCCAGCGGTCGTGCAGCCGACACATGGCCTTGCGCTCAAAAACCCGATACATCTCAGCAAGTAATCCTGCCATGTAACAGTCACTGCCACATGGTTGAAACGAATGGTTTGTCGAACCGAAATACGTTCTGAGACACCGCACAGACTGTGCTGTCCGGTTCACACGAATGCTGGCAATACTGGTCGACGTCGATGACACATGACGAGCAGGAGGGATCGACGCCATGAGAATCAGCATTCGCAAACGGACAGCCGCACTGGGAATCGCCACCGTCGCAGGTCTGGCCGGAATCGGAGCCACCGCAGGACCCGCACTCGCATCCACAGACTCGACGTCAGTTGCGACCACAGCCAAGGACACACAGAGCTCCGGCCATCCGACGACCTCATTGAAGTACGCCGACGACCTCGTCAGGGCCTTCGGCGTCGGGTCGGAGGTGGAGGTCGAGAAGCTCGCCACGGACGCGGTGGTGAAGACGCTCTCCGAGCACGGTGACGCGCATGCGAGTCGGTGGCACCGCATCGCCGCGGATTCGGCGGCCGGCTCAACCTACGTGGCCTACACCAACCTCGATACTGGTGAGATGATGACGCTCGGAGTCAGCAATGAGAAGTCGGCAAATGGTTCGAACCACGCGGTTCGCCAGATCAGGTTCGACGACTGAGCCCTGGTCGACCGCCGAGGCACGGCAGTAGGCTTCTGAGACATGACCGATCTCAGCGCAGTCCCCCGTCGCCACTACACAGCCGGCCCTACCCCGATCGAGCAGCTTGACCGGCTCAGCACCGAGCTGAATGGGCCGCGAATCTGGATCAAACGCGATGACCTGTTGGGCCTGGCCCAAGGCGGAAACAAGACCCGCAAGCTCGAATTCCTCATCGCCGATGCCCTCGCCCATGGTGCCGACACCCTCGTCACCATGGGCGGGGTGCAGTCCAACCACTGCCGGCTCACGCTCGCTGCAGCCAGGCGCGAGGGACTCGCTTGCCATCTCGTGCTCGAGGAGGATCTTGGACCCGAAGGCGATCCGATTCCTACCGAATCGGGTGGCAACCCTCCCGAGTACACAGGAAATTTCCTGCTCTTCGACCTCCTCGGCGCCGATTCAGTCGACGTCCATCCCCATGGCACGGATCTGCCCGCCCGGACCCAGGAATTGGCCGGTGAGCTGGAGGGCCGCGGGAGTCGCCCCTATGTCATTCCTGTCGGCGGATCGAACGTCACCGGCGCGCTTGGCTATGTCGATTGCGCTCAGGAACTGCTCCCCCAATTCGCCGAGGCGGGGCTCGAGTCCCCGAGCATCGTGTGCCCGAGCGGGTCGGCCGGAATGCAGGCCGGTCTCATCGTCGGGTTCCACGGTTCCGACAATCGCTTCCCCGTGATCGGGATCAACGTCAGCCGCACGCGCGCGGAGCAGGAACCCAAGATCGCCGGGCTCGTGGCCGAGACAGCGTCGTTCCTCGAACTGCCCGACGTTCCGCCCGAGGCGGTGGTCGGTCTCGGGGACTACGTGGGGCCGGGCTATGCGTTGCCCACACCCGAGATGGTCGAAGCCCTCAGACTCTTCGCGCGCACCGAAGGCATCGTGCTCGACCCTGTCTACACCGGCAAGGCCGCCGCGGGGCTGGTCGATCTGGTCCGTTCGGGACGGTTCGGTCCCGACGACGACATCGTCTTCATCCATTCCGGTGGAGTCCCCGGCCTCTACGCTCGCGCGCAGGCTTTGGCCTGATCGATAATGGCAGAGAAGGTGCGAAGGCGCGGGGCGTCCGAGCACTTATACGATGACACAGATTGCGAATGAGGAGCACAGATGACAGTGTCAACCGCCGATCTCTGGGACGACCGCGGTCCGGATCTCTATTCGATCGCTCTCGATTTCACCGATTTCGGGTCGATCCGGTCGTTCTCGGGCCCGGCACGGACCATCCGCTGCTACGAGGACAACGCCCTGGTGAAGTCGACCCTGGCAGAACCCGGGGATGGTGCCGTGCTCATCGTCGACGGCGGCGGTTCGATCGCGACCGCCCTGATGGGCGACATGATCGCCGAGGCGGCGGTGAACAACGGTTGGGTCGGAGTCGTCATCAACGGTGCGGTGCGTGACCGTGAGGCTCTGTCCGAACTCGACCTGGGCATCAGGGCACTGGCGAGCAATCCCCGCAAGAGCGCGAAGAACGGCGAGGGCGAGGTCGACATCACCGTCGAGATCGGTGGAGCCACGATCCGTCCCGGCGCCATGGTCTTCGTCGACGCAGACGGTGTCGTGGTGGAGAAGTAGACGGGACCTCTTCCACATCTGACCGCTTCCGTCGGCGCGGGGCACAGGTTCTCATCTGACGAGAAACCTCCGATGCACGGGGCGGCTGAGGGAAATAGAGTCGTGTCAGAAGACACGACAGGATTCGCAGTCACCGACGAAAGGGCAGACCCCATGAAGGCAGCACGTTTCTACGACCGCAATGACATCCGCATCGAGGACATTCCCGAACCCGAGCTGCAAGCGGGAAGCGTGGCCATCGATGTCGCTTGGTGCGGCATCTGCGGCACCGATCTCCACGAGTATCTCGAAGGCCCGATCTTCGTCCCTCCGGCCGGCCATCCGCATCCGATCTCGGGTGAATCGGCCCCCGTGACCATGGGACACGAGTTCTCCGGCACCATCACCGGACTCGGCGAAGGAGTGACCGATCTCGAGGTGGGACAGAACGTCGTCGTCGAGCCCTACATCATCGGCGACGATGTCGACACCAGCATCGGGCAGAGCTATCAGCTCTCCAAGGACATGAACTTCATCGGCCTCGGAGGCCGCGGAGGCGGGCTGGCGGAGAAGATCGTCGTCGAACGTCGCTGGGTCCATCCGATCGGCGATATTCCGCTCGACCAGGCCGCCCTCATCGAACCGCTGTCGGTTGCCCATCATGCCGTCGTGCGTTCCGGCGCGAAGTCCGGGCAGGTCGCGATTGTCGGCGGAGCAGGGCCCATCGGTCTGCTCACCGCTGCGGTGCTCAAGGCCGAAGGGCTCACCGTCTACATCTCGGAACTCTCCGAGGCACGGAAGACGATGGCACGTTCGACGGGAGTGGCCGACGAGGTGCTCGATCCGCGAGAGGGCGACGTGGCCGAGAGAGTCCGCGAACTCACCGGCGGCGAGGGTGCCGATGTCGGCTTCGAATGCTCGTCAGTACCTGTCGTTCTCGATATGCTCCTCGACGCAGTCCGCCCGGGCGCAGTCATCGTCAACGTCTCCATCTGGGGGCACAAGCCCGAGGTCGACATGCCCAAGCTCGTGCTCAAGGAGATCGACCTGCGGGGAACCATCGGCTATTCCGGGGACCATCCCGCCACGATCGAACTGGTGGGCAGCGGCAGACTCGACCTTGCCCCGTTCATCACCGGCCGGATCGCACTCGACGAACTGGTCAGCGGCGGCTTCGACGAACTCATCAGCAACAACGAACGGCATGTGAAGATCATCGTCGACCCCCGGGCCTGACCAGACCGTGAGCTGACACGTTCCACATGCGTCCCGTCGGCTCGGCCCGATGATCCCGGTCGAGTCGACGGGCGCTTCCGACCTCGGTCTCTCCGATGAAGTCAGGGACTTTGCCGTGGTCAAGGACGAGCGCTACTGACGTTCAGCATTTCGCCATGCCGGCAGTCGGCCCCGATTGCTGAACGGTGCTCATCTGTGCACAGAGTCGAAATCCTGATCGGCGTGCTCCCAGACTGAATCAGCTTCGACCACGGCGTCATCGGCAGTCAGTTCGGCGACGTTGTCGGAACTGTACATATACGACCAGGTTCCGGTGTCTGTGGTTCCGGTGATCATGAGGACGTCGTAGTCGAAGGTGGCAACTCCCGAGGCTTGGACCGCATCAGCCGAGGCCTTCTGGTCCGTCCCCTTCTTCCCCGCCGAGGGGAACTCGACGTGCAGACGGTCAGCGTCCTTGGCGGCGTCGAAGTCCGGGTTGGTCTCGGATTCGCGGTGCACGTCGACATCGTCGATGCTGTTGGTGAGGAAGTCTTCCATGTCCTGAGTGCTCGCAAAATCACCGGAAGGGATCTCGGCGGTCTGTCCGCTCACATCATCTTGGTCACTGCCGTCATCGGAGGCGCAGCCGCCAAGCGCGAGCACCGCAAGCGCGGCAACGGTCGAAACGATACGAGCGCGGGTCTTCATGGCTCCACCCTATCGACGCACGCTCCGGTGGAGTAACGAGGGGCGCCCGCACCGGTTCGCATTCGACTCCGAAAGACCATCGCCTCTCGACGTAGAACGCTGTGCGCACCAAGAGGGGATCATAACTCGCCCAGGCCGATGGCAGACCGTCTCGCGCTCAATAACGTTGTGGACATGGAAAAGATGCGAAATCTCCACTGGTCCCTCATTCTCGGACTCGGCGCTCTGGCTCTCGTCCGCCCCTTGAGCAGAATCATCATGAACCAGACAGGCGTCGACACCTCACCGGCAGTACCGATACTGCTCACCCTCGGCATATCGGCGGCATGGATCGCCATCGTCGGACTCAGCCGAACGCCTCGACCGGTGCTTACCCTCGTTCTGGCAGGGCTGGTCTATGCCGTGGCAGCGACCGCCCTCAGCGCAGTGCTCTCACCGATCCTCGACGGTCGACTCGACGGGCCTCTGGCGAATCCGATCGCGATCGTTCCCATGGTGTTGACCAATCTCATCTGGGGCCTCGCCACCGGAGTCATCGCCCTCGGGCTGCAGCGCCTCAGAGGAACAGCGGTCTCCTCCGAAAGTCAGTGACGAGCCGAGCGAGCGGTCAATTGCCACCAGGCGCTCGCGACGCCTTCAGCAGAAAGGACCATGCATGCGAGCCATCGGAATCGGGATACTCGGCCTCATCGGCGGGCTGCTCCTGGCAGTCATCCTGCAAGACCTTCTGGCCCCGCTGCTCATCGACGATACGGGCTCGGCTTCGATCCTCGGCAAGCTTCTGGGCACGATGATGCCGGCCTTCGGCATCGTGGGCACCGGACTGGCGATCTGGATCGACCGCCGACGACGTCGCAACGCCGGCGATCGATCCGAAGGCGAACTCGAAGACCGCTGATTCGCTCAGACTTCACCGAATGGCGGTCGCATTCGGAGGCGATCCCACTCCCCCGACGAGGTTGAGCGGTTTGACCACGCACAGAGCATCCCAGCGGTCGGTCGCCACTGAATCGTCAAGCAGCGGCTGCAGATTCCACAGCTCACCGAGGGGCACACCGAGCTTGGCGATGAGCTCCTGATGCATCATTCCCTTGTCCTCGGGCGCGGAATCGAGGAAGTCGCTGTCCGGGCGCACCGGCAGGACTTCGACCGCGAAGGTGTCCGTGGCGAAGACGGCGATCTGATAATCCCAGATCCACCTCGCCAACTCGCGCGATTGGCGGAAGCCGGTCGCCCTCCTCCCGCTGCGCACCTCCTCACGGAGTTCGTTCGATGCAGCGATGAACCATTCGGCCCACCCGGTGTTAACCATCAGAATGTCTCCGGGCTCGACCGAGACTCCCTGGCGCACACAGGCGGCCTCGAGATGTTCGATCTCGATCGTCGGACCTGAGCTGTGGTCGAGGGGCGTACCCGCCTCGGCGAGGAGACCGGCGATATCGAGGAGGAGTCCACGGCCGACGATCGGCTTCTCCGCCCATTCCTGTACGCCGAGAGCAGGTGTTCCGGCAGCGATCTTCTCATCGGCGACCCCGTTGTAGAAGCCGTGCCCGGATGCGCGACGGTGTCTCAGACCGTCGACCTGCGAGCTGGCCTGCAGATAGAACTCATGCAGGACATCATCGCGGGATTCGGAATGGGCGGACAAGATCTCGTGGTCAGGGGCCCGCCGCGCCCTGGCCATCGGCGGGTCGAAGGCATTGAGAGCATAGTCCAGGTTGAACACCGCCCCTCTGCTGACCCCGGCGGCCGCGGAAACGACTTCCGCAGGACCGGCGAAATTGGCGGTGCCTCTTCCCGGATCATCGGCGAACACTCCCCAGGACGAGCCGGAGGGGCTGTTGTCACTGAGTTCGTCATAGCTGGGAAATCTATTCGCCATCCTTCGATTCTCCCTTGTTGAAGTAGGTGAGCACGAAGGCCAGCAGGCCGGCCACGGAGGAGGTGCCGAAGGCATACGGCCCAACCGCCTCGGCGACATCGATCGCGACCATTCCCTGTGCGGCAACGATGAGGACGATCTGACAGACGACGATCACCGCTCCGGCAAGGAGGAACAGCACTGTCGAGACTGCGAAGAGATGAGAACAGACTGCGGCGAAGCCGCTTCGTCCCGTAGGAGTGGGGTCAATAGTGTCATCAGTCATTTTTCAAGCTCCTTTCGGAAGATCGGTCGAATCAGATGGGCAGGATCTGGAGGGCGATGAGAGTACCCACCCCCAGCAGCGGGACGCAGTAGTACTTGAGGAGAGGAACGAAGGTCTTGCCCGGATTCACCTCGGCGATGCCGGCTGCCACGTAGATCGGCGCTCCCGACGGCGGGGACGCTCCCTCCGTGGAGGCGAAGATCAGCGCCGCGGCGGCAGCCACAGGGACGGGAATGCCCGTGCTGGCCATCGTCATCACGGCCACCGGACCAATCGCGGCCATCGTGGCACTTGCCGTGAGGGGCACAGCGATGAGGATGATGATCGCCCCGATCGCCAGAGCCATCAGCCACTTGGGAACGTCGAGGAGCGAGAGCAGCGACTCCAGTTCGGTGGCAAGCCCCATCTCGCCGAGGAGGTTGGACGCAGAGAACGCCGCGAAGATCGTGATGCCGATGACTCCGAACGACGGCGCCGAGCCTTGCACAAGCTTCCACCACCCCGAAGCGGTGTTCGGCAACGATCTGCGGCCCAGAATCAGCACGAAGACGATCATCAGAACCGGGATCCAGGTCAGCAGGCTGACCACATCGGACATCCCCAGCGGAGTCGGGTCGAGCACCGTGCCGTCGGCGAGTTCCTTGCCCGGCTGCGACTCGGCACTGACCCCGGTGTAGTCGCCGAGAAGCGATGCGAAAGGACCGAAGGACATGATCAGCGGCACGAAGATCGGGACGATCAGCATGATCGTCGTCCACCCCTGCGCCAGGCTGGTGCGGATCGGCAGCCGATCCTCGGGCGGAACCGCGGGGATCTTGTACTTCCTCACGATCCAGAACGCGACAACGAGGCGATACGCGAGAGCCCACAGACCTGCGAAGAACAGCGGCATGACGATTTCGTGTGATTCCATCGCTCCCTGAGCCACAAGCCCACCGACGAGGATGAACATCGTTCCCGAGAACGGAAAGCTGACTCCGAAGCCTGCCAGTCCGGAGGCCACGGTCGCCGCGATCTCCGGCTTCACACCGGCCTTCTTCATCCACGGGATCGTGATCGATCCGACTGCCGCCGTGATCGCCGCACCGATATGGGCGATCGCACCGAAGATCGCACCTGCCACGGTGGTCGTGTAGAGGTGACCGCCGCGGAAGCGACCGAGGAGCGAATTGAGCAGATCGACGAGCTGAGTGAGCACCGGCGTGCGTTCGAGCACATAGGAGACGAAGACGAATGCGAGAGCGGCGAACATGATCTCTTCGGTGAGCGCATCCGAGACCGAGGCCCAGATGGAACTGAGCACCGAGTTCCCTTCACCGGTCCCGGAGATGAAGGCCAACACGCAGATCGAGAGGAAGCCGAGAGTCATCGCTTCGCCGATATTGCGACCGACGACGGCATTCCAGACGATGATGACTGCTATGAAAACGACGAGAGCGAGAATGGCCATCATGCGCCGTCACCCCCGATGATCGCCTTGCGGCGGTTCGCTTCGTCTTCCCGAACGGATATGGCCAGTTCGAGCGTCGCGGCTGCCTCGGCCGCTGGAACAATGATGACTCCGTCATCGTCGGCGACGACGAGGTCTCCGGGTTCGGCGACGACCCGGCCGACGGCCACCGGGACGTCAACCTGTCCGGGACCGTTCTTATAGGGTCCGGAGGGATTGACGGCGCGAGCCCAGGCGGGGAACCCCATCTCTTCGAGATCCCTGATGTCTCGCAGCGCACCGTCGGCGACGATCCCGACAGCCCCGCGCTTCCGTGCCCTCTCTGCCATGAGTTCACCCAGCAGTGCCCGATCGGTGTGCCCCTGACCGTTGACGACGATGAAGTCGCCGGGTTCGATGGTGTCCAATGTAGCGTGCAGGAATTTGTTGTCACCGGCAGGCACACACACGGTCTTTGCCCAGCCGACGGCCTTCGCACCGGTCCAGAGCGAGCGAATGCCGCCGTCGACCATGCCCATGCGCTGCCGCGCGTCGCCGATGTTCGCCACCGGAACATCTGCGTATGCTTCCCGCAGCTCCGCCTTCGGCTTGATCAGCTCCGCGGCCAGCAGCTGATGCGACCGGGCCGCGGCGTGCGACATGGTTGCCGGCACGCCCAGACCTTCGAGCATGGCAGCCGATTCTTCGGCCTCGTGACCGCGGCGATCGGCATGCTTGACGGTGCCCGAGTACAGCCGCTCGACTGATTCGATCCCTCCGGCGTGCTCGGCAGACAACTGGCCCAGCGCCCAGTCGCGGGCTCCCATCGCGTCACCGGCATCGAGGGCCTCTACGATGAGTGCTCCGAGCCCCTTCATAAAGGAGCTGCGCAGGAGCTTCCGCTTGGCGGCGTCTCCCGGCAGGCCGTGGACGTCCTCGACCGGAGCTCCGAGTGCGGTGAATATCTCGGCCGCCCTGGTGGAGGCTGCTCCGCTGATGACGACCGGTGTCGCTGCTCCGTGCTCCGGCACTGAGCCGACGACACCGACGTCGGCGTAATTGTCCGCACCGACAACCTCGGCGACGTTCTGCTTGACCTCGGGAGCCGCGGAATTCATGTCGATGAACAGAGTGGTCTCATCGAGGAGATGAGCCACCGAACTCGCGGCGGGGACGGCGGCACGACCGCCGACCAGACACAGAACGGCATCCGCCTCTGCCATCAGATCGTCCGGAGAGTTCGCTCGAATCACCGATTCCGGCGTCGGGATGTCCGCTGGGTCATAGCCCGTGACTGTCCAACCCAGTCGAGTGAGGCCCTGAGCATAGAGTGTTCCCGCTTCGCCAAGGCCAATTACCGCTATATGCATCCTTGCATCCATTCTATGAGAGTCGATACCACTGCACGATATATTTCAGGGAAGTTCGCTCGCTGTCAAGTGGCATAGCCCACGGAATGCAGAACAACTCCCATTCCCGTCCTGTAAAGTCTCAGCGTGTGAGAGTCACCACGAAAGGACGCCATGCCGGCAGCCAACTCCCCCATGCGATCTCTCGAGCGAGCCATCGACGTACTCGAAGTTCTCGACAGCGCACGCGGTTCACTCCGACTGAACGAGATCGCCCGCCGAGCCGACCTTCCGGTGGCCACAGCGCAGCGAATCCTTGCGGTCCTGGAGTCTCGAGATCGGGTCGAGCGCGATGCCAACGGGTATCGCCCCGGCATTGCCCTGGCTTTCGGGGCCCACGCCTTCTCGACAACGAACCCGCTGATCCGAGCCGCCAGGCCGGTGCTCATGGAGCTCGCCTCGGTGACCGGCCTGACCGCCACACTGTTCCGGGAACATCGCGGACAGCGAGTGGTGCTGTCCCGAGCCGGCAACGCCCGGAACTTCGGCTACGAGCTCGTCATCGGATCGCGACTGCCCCTGTACATCGGCGCCGGCAAAGCGCTCCTCGCCCGCCTCGACGATGAGACCGTCGAGAACTGCCTCGACTCCGCCGAAAGCGCCACCCACGAACCGCTCTCAGCCGCCGAGCGCGCAGCCCTCGGGACCGACCTCGCCGAGATCCGCGAGCGCGGATTCTCCATCTCCCGAGAGGAGCGCGAGATCGGAGTCGCCAGCGTGGCCGCCGCATTGCCGGCGGAATACGGCGTCCTCGCCGCCGTCCAGGTCACCGGAACCATCGATGACTTCCCCGAAGAGCAGACCCAGTCGCTCGGTCGACAGGTGCGCCAGGCCGCCATCAGCATCGGACATGGACTGCCCGAGGTCTCCGGCGGCTGATCCGGCTCGGGTGAGCAGGAGCACATCACCCCCTCTTGCCACGAAACCCCCACCCGAGTATTGTGATAGTTGAAAGTTCAATCACTAGCCACGGCCCGCAAGGAGCACACCATGATCGTCACCGACGCCGCCTCAACCGCCGACGCTGCTGTCAACGACTCCACGCTCAGCGCCTCCACCGGCATGGACGCGGTCACCCTGCGTGTCGGGGATCTTGAGAACATGTCCTCGTACTACGCGAACGCCCTTGCCATGGTGCCGCTCGAAGAGGTCTCCCGCGGCTCCGAGGTCCACCGTGTGCTCGGCCGCGGCACCACTCCGATGGTCAAGCTCGTCTCGACTCCTGGTCTGCCCGCCGTCGATCCCCGTCAGGCCGGTCTCTTCCACACGGCTTTCCTCTATGAGGATCAGGCTTCGTTGGCGGCGACCGTGGCCCACGCGGCGCAGAACACCAACAGTCGATTCGTCGGTTCGAGCGATCACCTCGTCAGCGAGGCCTTCTACTTCACCGACCCCGAAGGCAACGGCATCGAGCTCTACGTCGACCGCGACCGCTCGCAGTGGATCCACACCGACGATGGCGAGGTCCGCATGGACACCATCTACCTCGATCCCAACGCCTTCCTCGCCGAGCACCTCGATGACAGCATCGTCGCGAACACCTCAGCACAGCCTGGCAGGGTCGGACACGTGCACCTGCAGGTCGGCGATGTGCCGACGGCTCGCGCCTTCTACGTCGACGCCCTCGGCTTCGAGCCGACCTTCGCCTCCATGCCGGGCGTGCTCTTCGCCTCGGCCGGCGGCTACCACCACCACGTCGCGATGAACACCTGGAACAGCAAGGGCGCAGGCCCCCGCGCGGCAGCGCTCGGACTCGGTGACGTTGCGATCACCGTCCCCGGTCGCGAGGATCTCGATGCCCTCGTCGCCCGACTGAACGCTCGGAAGATGCAGTTCGCCGACGACGGACGCTCCGTGCGCCTGACCGATCCGTGGGGCACCCAGGTCACCGTCGGAACGGGAGTCAGCTCGGTCGACGAGGCACTCGCCCGCTGAAGTCGGAGGCTCGCACAATGGGCCCTGACCGGAATCTCATATCCGGCCAGGGCCCATTTCCAGGTCCACCTCGGCGACTCTTCAGCCCAGGAGCGCCGCCAGAGCCACGGGAACGAACGCTGCCGAGGCGTTGTTGAAGGCGTGGACGACGACTCCCGGCCACACCGAACCGGTCCGGTGGAACAGCACGCCGTTGATGATCCCGACGATGAACGCGACGGGCAGGACCGGGTTGATTCCGTGGGCCAGGGCGAAGACCGCAGCGCTGACGATGACACCGATCCAGGGGCCGAAACGCAGCAGTCCCGAGGTGAGGACACCGCGGAAGAACAGTTCCTCGCCCAGTGGTGTGAGGATCGCGCCTGTGATCACCGTGCCGATGACCGCGAGGACTCCGCCGACCGCGGCGGCCTGGTAGTCGCCCTGGACATTGTCCAGCCCGCCGTTGACCGAGTAGGCGATCAGCGATGCGATGGTGCCGAGGATCCAGCAGACCACACCGAGAACGGCCCCGAGCAGGAGCGACTTCCAGGAGGCACTCCGCAGTCCGAAGGCCGCGAGGCCGCGGCGCTTGACGGCAACTGCGGCGGCGAAGGCCACGAGACCCATGATTCCCGAGAGCCCGAGTTGGATGATGCCATTGAGAACGGCGAGATCGTCGGGGACCGCCTTGAGGATGAGGAAGACCGCCCCGAATGCGAGTATGTAGGCGATGAGGCCGACGATCATCTCTGCCCAGCCGGGTCGGCTCACTCGGCGGGGCGGATGGATGGTGGTGTCGATCGGGAACTGCATGATTCGGTCCTTCCGAAGAGATCCGATTTCCTTGACATCTTCACCGAAAACCCTGCCCTAGGGGCAAGGTCAAGCCTCAACCGCGAACAATTCTCAGCCGCGGCCCTGATCCGACTCCGCATTGATGACTTCGACCCTCACCAGCACGTCGACCTGGGCCGGATTGTAGAGCTGCACCATTGCCGTACCGATCGTCTCCTCCATCTGCCGACGCTTGCGATGCGGCACCTCGCCGAGGCGGTCGGCCCATCCGTACTTCTCACCGATCTCTCTGATCTGCGGTGCGTAGCGCCGCGCCAGTTCCCTTCGGGTCTCTTCGGCCGCGTCTGCCGGGAGGGCTTGGAACTCCCGAGACGCCTCGGTCGAGTTCACCTCGGCGAGCATCGCCCGCATCGAAGCCATCGACTTCGCATCGAGAACCTGCGAGTAGACGAGCAGCAGTCCACGATCCGCTTCGGTGAGAGCACCTCTGACGGTGCCGAATCCACTCGGAAGGTCCATGGCGGTACCGTTCTCGAGGATGGCAGCGATGTCATCGCGCATCTGCTGTCGCCGGGCGATGTCGGCCGCCAGTTCTTCATCGAGAGCCTCCAGGGTCGAACGCATGGCCTCCATCCCCTCGGCCTGGCCATCGGATCGCTCAGACTCCCCGGAATCATCGTCGACGAAGCCTGAGTCGAAATCTCTGATCTGGCCGAGCGAGAAGCCGAGTTCGCTCAGTCGCCTGATCTGCAGCAGTCTCACCAGATGCTCGGCACGGTACTGCTTGTAGCCATTCGAGGCCCGTTCCGGCTCGGCAAGCAGACCACGGCCATGATAGTGACGCACCGCCTTGACCGTCGTCCCGGCCAGATCGGCGATTTCGCGGGTACTCCATGCCATCGGCAGCAACCCCCTCCTGACTTCGCGGAATCCGAGCACCTGCCTGCTCGGACTGCCCGGCGCACTCTCCGCGCCCTTGGTCTGAAGCCTATCCGGACAGTTTCCCTCTGCACACTCGCCGCGATCCCGGATGCCGCACCCCAGGCAGACATTGCATTAATGCGCAGTTATGGATAATACTTGCTCATACTGTTCATCTTTCTCTCGTCCGCCGCGATCGACTCGTGATCGCTGCGGACGAGAACAGCAACGACCACGGCACCACCCACACCCCGGTTCGCCCAGCGATCCGGCCTCACCGCGGAGGAACTCATGGATCTGCAACTCATCCTGGCGCTCATCGCCGGGATCGCGACGATCGTCGTCATCGTCCTGGCGACCCGCCTCGACGCCTTCATCGCCCTGCTTGTCGCATCCGTCGTCACCGGCATCGTCGCCGGTCAGGACCTGCTCGCGCTCGTCGACGCGATCACCACGGGCTTCGGAAACACGCTGGCCAGCATCGGCATCGTCATCGGCCTGGGCGTCGGAATCGGGAAGATCCTCGAGGTTTCCGGGGCCGCCGACTCTCTGGCACGCGCGTTCCTCCGCGCCTTCGGCCAGGGTCGCGAACCCTGGGCCATGGGCACCGTCGGTTCGCTCGTGTCCATACCGGTCTTCTGCGATTCGGGCTACGTCATCATGAACCCGCTGGCGCGTTCCATCGCCCGCGTCAAGCGCGGCGGCTACGTCACTCTGGCGCTCGCGCTCGGCTGCGGCATGACCCTGACCCACCACATGGTTCCGCCGACCCCGGGACCATTGGCGGCTACCGGCATCCTCGGCGCTGACATCGGTGCGGTCATCCTCACCGGTGTCATCTTCACCGTCTTCCTGCTGCCCGTCGTCGTCATCTACGCCCGCTGGATCGGACCGAAGCTCGAGCCCGTGCTCAACCAGAAGGTCAAGCACGACGTGTACGGATCGGCCACGGCCACCTCGGCGGGAGCACGTGCCGTCGAAGGCGGCAGCGAGGACACCGAGCACCGCGGCGTGGCCACACTGACCGGTGAGGACGCCGACCACTCGACCGAAGCCGGGGACTCAGCCACCGACGCAGCAGACACCGACTCCGGAGCGACGAAGAAGCCCGGAGCGTTCCTCGGATTCCTCCCCCTCATCGTCCCGCTGCTGCTCATCGTCGCCAACACCGTGTCCACGGCCATCGACAAGAACGCTCAAGGCGAGCTCGCCGGCGATGCCTACGAACCCTCCGCCTGGGTCGCACCGCTGGCCTTCCTCGGCAACCCCGTCGTCGCGCTCATCATCGGACTCGTCCTCGCCGTCTACACGCTCCTGCCCCGGGTGACCCCGCGCAGCAAGGTCCAGAACTGGCTGGCCGACGGTGCCGCCTCGGCCGGCCTCATCCTGCTCATCACCGGTGCCGGCGGCAGCTTCGGCATGGTGCTCACCGAATCCGGTGTCGGCGATGCCCTGGCAGAGGCGATCGCCTCGATCAGCCTGCCGGCCTTCCTCGTGCCGTTCATCATCGCCACCCTCGTGCGCATCGCCCAAGGCTCGGGTACGGTCGCCATGATCACCGCCGCCTCGGTCACCGCACCCCTGATCGCACCCTTGGGTCTGAGTCCGCTGGTCGCGGTCATGGCCTGCACCGCCGGGTCGATGGTCTTCTCCTACTTCAACGACTCGTACTTCTGGGTCGTCACCCGCTTCGCCGGACTTGACGGCATCAACGCCATCAAGGGCTGGTCGGGCATCACCACTGCCGTGTGGGCGGGTTCCATTCCGCTCCTGTTCGTGCTCGACTTGATCGTATGAGCGAGAACAGCCCCCGCATCCTCATCGTCGCCGACGACCTCACCGGCGGCAACGCCTGCGGGGCCCTCTTCGCCGAGGCGGGCCTGCGCACGATCACCGTGAGCGGAACGAACGGAGATGAGAACGTCGACCTCGACGGTCTGCTCGATGACTACGATGCCGTCGTCCTCAACGCCGACTCCCGTCACCTGGGAGCGGAGGAGGCCGCTGAGCTCACCGATGCTCTCGTCACCGGCGCCGGCAACGTCGATCTCGTTGCCTGTCGCATTGACACGACGCTGCGCGGCAATGTCGGCCCCTCCGCTCAGGCGGCCCTCAACGCCCGCAGACGGGCAGCCGGCTTGGCCGCCGAGCACGGTGGGCAGAAGAAGCGGATCATGGGCCTCTGCATTCCCGCCTTTCCCACCGCCGGCCGGACGACGGTCCAAGGACGGCAGCTCCTCCATGGTCGACTCCTCGAGCACACCGAGCTCAGTCGCGACGTCCGCTCCCCCATGCACACCTCCGACGTCGCATCGATCCTGCGGACCGGCACCGAGCTGAAGTGCCGGCTCATCGAGATCTCGACGGTGCTGGAAGGCCACGCAGCGATCCGAACCGAAGTCCTCGACGCCATCGCCGATGGCACCGACATCATCATCGCCGACGCCCTGACCGATGAGCACGTCGGTCTTGTCGGCTCCGTGGTTGCCGCGGTGACCAGGGAGATCGCAGAAGATGACACCACGGACCCTGACCGCGGCGCCCGAGCTCAGGCCCGGCTGCGTCACGGCGAGCTGCTCGACTGGGTGACCGTCGATCCCGGACCGGGCAGCCTCGCCCTCGCCCAGTCCCTGCTGCCGACTCGGCCCGGCGGGGCGATCCTCGGCATCTCAGGCTCGGCCACCGAGGTGACCCGCACCCAACTGTCCGCGCTCGCCGAGGACCCGAGGATCACCCTCATCCGCACCATCCTCGATGAGGAGAACCTCCCCGATGTCGAGGCCACACTCGCACTGGTCGACGAAGTCACCTCGGCGCAGGCGATCATCATCGCCACCGTGCTCGAGTCCGCCGATCTTCTCGATCTCAGCGATGAGCAGTCGGAGATGACGACGAAACGGCTGGCGACGATCGCGGCAGCGGTCATGACCTCGCCTGTCATCACCGGGCTCTATACGACCGGCGGCGATGTCACGGCAGAAGTGATGAGAGCCGTCGGCGCGGTCGGGATGGAGGTCGAGAAGGAGATCGTCCCCCTGGCTGTGGGCGGCCACCTCGTCGGAGGCGGCGCGGACGGTCTGCCGATCGTGACCAAGGGCGGCCTCATCGGGGATTCGAGCACCGCAGTCAAGTGCATCGACTACCTCTTGGCCGCGGCCTCCCCCCGTCCGGCAGTGATGACCGGCCAGCACACCACCGAAACAGATGCACCAACATGAGGAGAATGACATG
Organism: Brevibacterium sp. CCUG 69071; assembly: GCF_021023135.1. Lineage (GTDB taxonomy): Bacteria > Actinomycetota > Actinomycetes > Actinomycetales > Brevibacteriaceae > Brevibacterium. The sequence goes on along the minus strand of NZ_PGFV01000001.1, from coordinate 116,651 downwards.
ACCGCACCCGTACTCGCTGTGACCGTCGGCGACCCGGTGGGCATCGGTCCGGAGATCACCGCCCAGGTCCTCTCCGAGTTCGCCGGACAAGATGATCAGCACGGCGTGGCTGTCGCGGATCTGGCCGTGATGCGACGCGCCGTCGAGGTCCTCGGCCTCGATGTGGAACTTCGTAAGATCACCGACTGGTCGACCTCGTCGGCTGGTGCCGGCGTCATCGACGTCTTCGACGTCGGCGTGCTCGGCTCGGATCTGCCCGACTGGGGTGTCGTCGATGCCCGCGCCGGCCAGGCTTCCGTGACCGCGATCGAGATCGCCACGAACGCCGCGATGGACCGCGAGATCGCCGGCATCGTCACCGGCCCGATCAACAAAGAGGCCGTGTGGAAGTCCGGGTCGAAGCACCTCGGCCACACGGAGATGCTCGGAGAGCTGACCGGGGTGACGAAGCAGGACACGATGTTCGTCGTCGAGAACACGAAGGTCCCCGACCACAAGCTCCAGATCTTCTTCGCCACTCGTCACATGTCGCTGCGCAAGGCCATCGACGCTCTCACCGTCGACACGCAGGTCGATTCGATCGAACGCGCCCACCGAGCCCTCCAGCTCTACGGAGTGGACTCGCCGAGGTTGGCCGTCGCTGCGCTCAACCCGCATGGGGGCGAGAATGGGGCCTTCGGTGATGAGGAGATCGAAATCCTGCGTCCCGCCGTCGAGCGTGTCAACGCCGGCGAGCTCGAGGTCGCCGGCCCGATCCCGGCCGATTCGGTGTTCCACCAGGGACTGTCCGGTCGGTTCGACGGAATCCTCTCCCAGTACCACGACCAGGGCCACATCGCCTCGAAGACCTTCGACTTCGACGGCACGATCTCGGTCACCGTCGGCCTGCCGATTCTGCGCACCTCGGTCGATCACGGCACGGCCTTCGACATCGCGGGCCAGGGCATCGCAGATCCCGGGACCATGCGCTCGGCATACCGGGCGGCGATCGGCTACGCTCCCTTCGTCGATGGCATCCGCCAGGAGTACCTGCCGCAGTAGGCTTCTGTGCGGTAGACCGACGAGGGAAAGAAGGAGCGAGACATGGCAATCCGCACGGGAACACAGAAGCGCCGCGATGACATCCTCTCGCTGCTCAAGACCGGTTCGTGGTCGATCCCTCGCCTGGCGTCCGAACTCGACACCTCCGAGTCGACGATCCGTCGGGATCTGCGGGAGATGGCCGAGTCTGGTGATGTCATCCGCACCATCGGCGGGGCCACGGCTGCCGGATATGTCGAACCGCCGCTGGGCCAGCGGATGGAGCTCAATGCCGAGGCCAAGGATACGATCGCGACCTGGGCGCTGACCCATATCAGGGACTCGAGCGTGCGCACGATCTTCCTCGATGCCGGATCGACGACCGTGCGTGTGGCCGAACGCATTCGGCACCGCGCCGAACTCACCGTGATCACCCGCGGTCTTGAGATCGCCCTCGCCCTGGCCCACCCGATGGGGCCGAAGGTCATCATGGTCGGCGGCGAGGTGTCGACGAAGTCCCACGGCACCACCGGGGCGCTGAGCGACCATGCCCTCGGCCGGATCCACGTCGACGTCGCGTTCCTCGGCGCCGATGCGGTGGATGAGAAGAACGGCCTGGGCGAACCGACCCTCGACGAGGCGCACACGAAGGAGCTCATCTCCGAACGCGCCCGATCCGTCGTCGTGCTCGCCGACAGTTCGAAGGCCGGACGGGATGTGGCCGCGTGGGCGCCCATGCCTGAGGACTGGGTGTGGATCGATGAGAATGGACCGCGTGCGCGGTGAACCACGCGTGACCGCAGGGTGACGAATCGACTTTCTGTTGAACACATTTTGTGTAGAATCCCGGAGGCGGTTTCAACTGTGACCGCCTGTCGGCCAGTGACGAGGCAGCGGATGTCGGAGACCCCGCAGCCCCACGTCGCGGCCCTGGTTCTCAAGGAGAATGCACGATGAGCGAACCGACAGAGGCCGTCACCGACGGCACTGAGGCGTCCCCCAGCGACAGCGGAAAACTGCGCAACCGCCACATCACAATGATCACCCTCGGCGGGATCATCGGCGCCAGCCTCTTCGTCGGCTCGGGCAATGTCATCCGGTCAGCAGGCCCCGCCGCCATCATCTCCTACCTCATCGGCGGACTCCTCGTCTTCCTGGCGATGCGGATGCTCGGTGAGATGTCGGCGCGCAAGCCCTCCGTCGGATCGTTCATGGAATACGCGAACGAATCCATGGGCGGATGGGCGGCCTACCTCGTCGGCTGGCTGTACTGGTACTTCTGGGTCGGCGTCATCGCCTACGAGGCCGTCGTCGGCGGAGGAATCCTCACCGGCTGGTTCCCGGCTGTTCCGGCGTGGCTGTTCTCGCTCATCCTCGTCATCGTCTTCATCGGCACGAACATCCTCTCCGTCCGTGTCTTCGGCGAGGTCGAATTCTGGCTCGCCAGCGTCAAGGTCATCACGATCGTCGTCTTCCTCGTCGTCGGGGCTCTCTTCGTCCTCGGCGTGTGGCCCAATGCCAGCCTGTCCGTGCCCAATCTCTGGAACCACGGCGGCTTCATGCCGATGGGATTCAGCGCCGTGATGATCGGCGTCGCCACCGTCATCTTCAGCTACTTCGGCACCGAGATCGCAGTCATGGCCTCTGCCGAATCCGTCGACCCGGCACGCGGCATCAACCAAGCCACCCGCACCGTGATCTGGCGGATCATGCTCTTCTTCGTCGGGGGCGTCTTCATCATCGTCATGGCCGTGCCCTGGGACGAGCTGCCGGATCCGGACACCCTCGCTCCGTTCGCCTACGTCTACGGTCTCTTCGGTCTGCCCGGAGCCTCGGCGATCATGACGATCGTGCTATTCACTGCCGTCATCTCCGTGCTCAACTCCGGCCTCTACTCCGCATCGCGGATGTTCGCCTCGCTGGCCGACAAGGGCTATGCGCCGGGAATCATCCGCAAGCGTTCGAAGACCGGCGTGCCCGTTGCCGCACTCATCGCCTCCAGCCTCGGCGCTCTGGCAGCGGTGGTCGCCAACTTCACCATGCCGGCCTCGGGCATCTTCGACTTCATCATGAACTCCGGCGGACTCGTCGCGCTGTTCGTCTACGTCTTCATCTCCCTGGCCCAGTGGCGGATGCGCGCGAAGCTCTCTGACGAGGAACGGGAAAAGCTGACCCTGAAGTCGTGGCTGACTCCGGGACTGAACTTCTTCCTCATCCTCGTCGTCCTCGGCATCGTCGTCATCATGCTCCTCAGCGAATTTGGTCGGGTGCAGGTGGGCACCAGCCTCGTGGCCACCGCGGTCCTCGTCGTCCTCTGGCCGCTCGTGAAGAGAAAGCTCACCGCGCGCGGCATCGACACCTCGCCGGCCATGGATCAGCGCACGAAAGCCGCCGCAGCCAAGGCGAGCCGAATGGCCGAGTGAGATCCGAAACAGCCGAGTGAGATCCGGGTGGGATCAGACAGGTGAAAATCGCTGCGGCGGCCTCACATCGGTGAGAACCACACGAGCGAATTGACGAAGGTCCGGTGTCCGCAGCAGACGGCCACCGGACCTTCGGCTTCCCCGCTCAGCGCCGAGGTTGGGGCAGCATGATCATCGGCACCGGCGAGTGCCGCATGATGTGCGTCGCGGTCGATCCGAGGAAGACGCCGTGCAGGGCCGACTCGCTCGAGCCGACGACGAGGACGTCACCGTCCTGCCAGTCGAACGAATTGACCGCACTCGACCACCGGTCACCGGTGATGATGGAGGTGCCGGTGACGCCAGCACTTCCCTCTCCGCTTTCCACGGCCGTCACGATCGACCGGTGACCGCGGAGGACCTGCTCCTTCCAGGTCGAATACACGCCCTGGTCGGCAAATGCCCCCAGACCGGAGGGCTTCGAAGAGCGCACGGCGAAGGTGACGACCTCGATGCCGACGCCCAGCCATCTGGCCAGGCGCGCCACCGAGTCGTAGTAGCGTTCGGTCCGGCGTGAGGGGTCGACGGCGAAGACGAGCCTGCTGACCTCGGTGCGGTCGGAGTTGTACCCGCGGGGCACCAAGGCGATCGGCAGCGGTGAGGAGTGGACGAGGCGATCGGTCGTGCTCCCGAGCACGATGCGACCCAAGGGCCCGCGGACGGAGGATCCGGTGACGAGGACCTGCGCATTGCGGTCGACGGCCTCGTTGTGGAGGACCCTGGTCACGGATCGCCCGGTCCGCACGACCACCTCGGCGGTGGCGTCATCGGGCAGGGCGGACTTCGCATCGGCGATCGCCTGCGAAGTCATGCCCCGTATCTCCTTCTTCCAGTCATCGGAGACCCCGGAGAAGTCCGACATCTGCGCCGAGGAGAATCGATCCTGTACAACGCAGCAGAGGATCAGCGGCTCCCCCGAAGTCCGGGCGAGGTCGGCGCCGAAGCGGACGCTCGCACGGCTCTTCGTGTCGACGCCGAAACCGACAAGGACGCTCATTTCGGATCAGCCTCCGTGGTGACCGTCCCGGCACCGGTATCGGTCGGTCCGGGGTCGACTCCCTCACGTTCCCGGCGGGCGAGACGCGACTTCCGGTTGCCGTAGGCGAAGTAGACGACGAAGCCGAGCAGCAGCCAGACGAGGAAGCGCAACCAGGTCTCGACCGCGAGGCTGGCCATCAGGCCGAGGCAGGAGAGGACGGAGACCACCGGCAAAAACGGCACCCACGGCGTCCGGAAGGGGCGTTTCATGTTCGGTGAGGTCTTGCGCAGGACGATCACGGCGAGGGAGACGACGAGGAAGGCGAACAGGGTTCCGATGCTCACCATCTCGGCGAGCACGGAGATCGGCACCAGCCCGGAGAGCAGCACCACTGAGCCGACGGTCAAGGCCGTTATCAGCACCGGGGTTCCCCAGCGGGGATGGATGCGGGCGAAGATGCCGGGCAGCAGTCCGTCGCGGGAGAGGGCGAAGCCGATGCGGCCCATGGCGACGATATCGACGAGGATGACCGAGCTGAGTCCGGCGACAGCGGCGATGCCGATGAGGATGCCCGCCCAGCCGAGGCCGTTCTGCGTGAACACATCGGCGACCGCATCACCCTCGGAGAGCTTCGAATAGTGGACCATGCCGGTGACGACGAGGCAGACCCCGACGTAGAGGACGGTGCAGATCGCCAGCGTACCCAACAGCCCCATCGGCATGTCGCGGGAAGGCTTCTTCGTCTCCTCGCCGAGGTTGGCGATCGCTTCGAATCCCGAATACGCGAAGAAGACGACCGCGGCGGCCACGAAGACTCCGACGACGCCGAAGCTCGAAGGTTCGATCCCGGTGACCCACTGCCACAACGGTGCCTGCAGTCCCGAAGTCGCACCCTCCTCGACCGGCTGTGCGGGCGGAATGAAGGGCACGAGGTTGGCTGACTTGATGTAGAAGACTCCGACGACGATGACGAAGATGCAGACGAGGACCTTGATGATGACGAGGCCGTTGGTCACCCATTTGGATTCGCGGATCCCGCGCATGGCCACCCAGCCGAGGACGAGGGAGATGAAGATCGCGCCGAGGTTGACGATCGACCCTTCTTCGGCGAACCACGCCGAGGGCAGGTCGAACACTCCGGCGATGTATCCCGACCAGCCGCGGGCGACGACCGAGGCCCCGAGGGCGAACTCGAGGATGAGATCCCAGGCGATGATCCACGCGAAGATCTCACCGATCGTGGAATAGGCATAGGTGTACGAGCTGCCTGCTGTCGGCACGGCGGCGGCGAGTTCCGCATAGCACAGGGCGGCCAGCAGAGCGACGACACCAGCGATGACGAAGGAGATCATTACGGCGGGACCCGCATGCTCCTTGGCCTCGAGGCCGGTGAGGGTGAAGATGCCGGTGCCGATGACGATGCCGATCCCGAATCCGATGAGGTCCTTGGCACCGAGATTCTTCCGCAGATGCCCGCCTTCACCGGCGTCATCGTTCTGATGGATGACGTCGTTGACATCCTTCTTCCTCAGCACTCCCATGAGAATTTCTCCTCGTGGTCAGGCCCAGCACCCGTTTGTCCCAGGTCACATGATCGGCAGACTACCACCACCGAAACCCGTCGACGGGGTGAGACCATTGATCGATTTCGAAGTCAACCAGCTTGGCGTGACGATATCTTTGGTGTTTCCTGTGAACCTCACCAACAGATGAAGTTCCCTCACTTCATGGCATCACGCCAGGTCAGAAGCCCACAGGGTAAACCTTTCGCCAGCGACACGCCGCCGGCTTGACAGCGAGTCCACGTTGAAAGGCTGAGCAGATCCTCGTAGCGTTCATAGTCGCTTCTTCCCAGCGGACCGCTCGATCGGCGGCCCCAGACGATCGGAGGATCTCGTGAGCAACCCCAACTCCCACCCGAATTCCGCGACACTCGCGTCCCCACCCACGCCCGACCTGAAGACTGTGCGCAAGGCCGTTGCCGCCTCGGCGATCGGCAATGCCACCGAATGGTTCGACTACGGCCTCTACGCGGTCTCCGTCGCGTACATCACCCAACACTTCTTCCCCGGCGAACATGGACAGCTGCTCGCCCTGCTCACCTTCGCCGTCTCCTTCGTCTTCCGTCCTCTCGGCGGAATCGTCTGGGGTCCGATGGGCGACCGGCTCGGTCGCAAGGCGGTCCTCGCGCTGACGATCCTGCTCATGGCAGGCTCCACCTTCTGCATCGCGCTGCTGCCGAGCTATGCCACCATCGGCGTGGCGGCACCGATCATCCTCATGCTGCTGCGCGTCATCCAGGGATTCTCCTCCGGAGGCGAATACGGCGGTGCCGCGACCTTCATGGCCGAGTACGCACCCGATCATCGTCGCGGATTCTTCGGCAGCTTCCTCGAGTTCGGCACTCTGGCCGGCATGGCCGCCGGTTCGCTCATCGTCCTGCTGCTCCAGCTCGGACTCGGCGAAGAGACCATGATGGACTGGGGCTGGAGGCTCCCGTTCATCCTCGCCGGCGTCCTCGGCGTCGTCGGACTCTACCTGCGAACCAAGCTCGACGAATCCCCCGTGTACACGGAGCTCGAGGACAGCGACCAGGGCAAGTCGGTCAAGGAGGTCTTCCGGGTCCTCTTCACCGACTACTGGAAGCAGCTCCTCATCCTCGGCGGCATGGTCGTCGCGGTCAACGTCGTCAACTACACACTTCTGTCCTACATGCCCACCTATCTGAAAGATCCGGTCGGTATGGACGGCAACGCCTCGCTGACGGTGATGTTCCTCGCCCAGGCCTTCATGATGATCCTCATCCCGTTCGGCGGCATGATCTCGGACAGGGTCGGTCGCAAACCGGTCTGGTACTTCTCCCTCATCGGACTCTTCGTCGCCTCCATCCCGATGTTCATGCTCATGGCCAACGGCTTCGTCTGGGCCCTCGTCGGTCTGGCGGTTCTCGGCGTCCTCTACATCCCGCAGCTGTCGACGATCTCGGCGACGTTCCCGGCGATGTTCCCCGGCCCGGTGCGCTTCGCCGGCTTCGCAATCTCCTACAACGTCTCGACCGCGCTCTTCGGCGGAACGGCACCGTCGGTCAACGATGCCCTCATCGGATCGACAGGCAACCCGATCATCCCCGCGTACTATGTGATGGGTGCCTGCGTGATCGGATTCATCGCCACGATCTTCATGAAGGAGACCAAGGGTGCCTCGATGCGCGGTGCGGGTCTTCCGGAAGAGGGAGCGGACGTCGTCTTCGACGACAACGAACTCGTCGACGACAAGAAGTGAACTGACACAACTGCAGAGTGACACAAGTGCAGAGTTCGGGCCCGTCGGAGTCATTCCGGCGGGCCCGAACTCTGTCCTCACAGGCACCCACCCAGTTCCTCATCGTGCACGTCGCTCCGCCGATCCCGCCTGTAGTGGGTTAGTCTCAACCCATGGTCACGTTGATACCCCCGCAGCCTGATTTCCATGGTTCCGCCGCCGAGGAAGCCGTGTGGAATGCTCTGAGCGAGCAGCTGCCCGTCGAGGCGACGATGGTTCATGGCCAGCGCCTGACCGGAGACGACAAGGACATCGAAATCGACATCCTCGTCCTCTGGCCCGGACTCGGCATCGCCGTGATCGAGGTCAAGGGCGGCCGGGTTGAGATCGAGGACGGGCGATGGATCACCACAGACGCGCAGGGACATCGAAACCGGCTCAAGGAGTCTCCACTTCACCAGGCGATGGTCGCCAAGCACAACCTCGTCAAGTACCTCCGTTCCCGGGTCTCGACGATGCCAGGACACATCAGCCATTTCGCGGTTCTGCCCTATACGCAGCTGCCCGGAGACTGGGACCAACCGGATGCGCCTCGCCGGCAGCTCGCCGACTCCACTCAGCTCGACTCGCTCGCGGGTGCGATCTCGGCTCAGCTGCGCTACGACTTCGATCCGGAGCGTCACGACCTCTCCGCACCGCATGAGTACGTGCTCAAGAATCTGCGTCGGACCAATCGGGCCGTCGAGAACGTGCGACTGCGGGCCGCGGAGATCTCCGATCGTGCCGATGCCCTCAGCCGAGAGCAGGCGAAGCTCATCCGGATCCTCCGACACCAGAATCGGGCGGAGATCAGCGGCGGTGCCGGCTCGGGCAAGACCTACTTGGCCCTGCTCAAGGCCAGGGCGCTGACTCAAGCCGGACTGCGAGTGGCGCTGATGTGCTATTCCCGCGGCCTCGGACGCTTCCTCCAACTCTTCACCGCCCAGTGGCCGGACAGCGATCGGCCGGCCTTCGTCGGCCTGTTCCATGACCTGCCGGTCTCCTGGGGCGCGGAACCGGGCAGCGATGACGATTCGGACTATTGGGAGCACGAGCTGCCTCTGCGCCTGAAGGACCTCGCCGATGAGCGGCCGCGCAAGAGCCTGTTCGATGCGGTCGTCATCGACGAAGGCCAGGACTTCAGTCTGCTGTGGTGGGAGGCCGTGCAGTCCTGCCTGCGCAACCAGGTCGACGGAACGCTCTATGTCTTCACCGACGAACGGCAGCGGATTTTCGGTCGGCAGGGCGAATCTCCGATCACGATGAACCCCATCCAACTCGACGAGAACCTGCGCAACTCCGAACAGATCGTCGCCGGATTCGCCGGATTCGCTCTCGAACCCCCAATCCCCCGCAACGCTCCCGGCGAGGACATCGAATGGGTGGAGACCGACGCAGAGTCGGCCCTCGCCGAGGCGGACGGGCAGGTCGAGGCCCTCATGGATGCCGGATGGGACCCCGGTGACATTGCGCTGCTGACCACGGGCAGCAGACATCCCGTCCAACGCGAGATCGTCGAAGCCGAGGGCACTTCGGCCTACTGGGACCAATTCTTCGCCGCCGAAGACGTCTTCTACGGCCACGTCCTCGGCTTCAAGGGACTCGAACGCCCAGTGGTCGTGCTGTGCAGCAACGGCTTCAGAGACCGGTCACGGGCGATCGACATGCTCTACGTCGGCATGTCGCGGGCGACGACGAAGCTGGTCGTGGTCGGAGACCTGAGCGCCCTCGACCACGACGACGCACCGGGCGCTTAGCCTCCTGCGACCTCGAGCAGGATCTTGCCCATCACCGTTCGCTCGTCGAGCTCCCTGATCGCCGCGGCTGCCTTCGCCAGCGGGTAGGTGGCGTGGATGCGCGGATTCAGCCGTCCCGCCATCAGGTGCTCGTCCAGCACCTCCCACTGCCGGGCGATGAGCGAGGGATCGCCGACCGTCGCGGCTCCCCAGGCGACACCGTCGACGGAGATGTTCTTCAGAAGCAGCCGGTTGACTCTGATGCTCGGAATCTCTCCGGCGGTGAACCCGAGCACCAGCAGGCGACCGAAGGGCGCGAGCACACGGGTGGAATCCGTGAAGCGATCCCCGCCGACCGGGTCGAAGACGAAGTCCACGCCACCGGGCCGGATCTCCTTGACGGCGTCTTTGAAGCCCTCGGCCGAAACGACCTGCTGAGCTCCCAGCTCCCGGACGATCTTCGCCTTCTCCTGCGTCGAGACCACGGCGATGACCTCGAGTCCCATGGCCAGGCCCACCTGCACTGCCGCAGATCCCAAACCGCCGGCGGCGCCGTGGACGAGCAGACTCTGCCCCGACCGGGCTCCGGCTCGCAGGCGCAGCGCGAAGTCGGCCGTGAGCACGTTCATCGGCATCCCCGCACCGTGGGCCAGACTCACGGTGTCGGGCAGGGCCATCACCTGATCATCGCCGGCGACGGCGAATTCGGCGTAGGTCCCCGCTCCGATGATCGTCGCCACACGATCGCCGACTGCGAATCGCGACCCGGGCCCCACCTCGGCGACGATGCCGGACGCCTCGGACCCGAGCACGAAGGGCAGCTCGTGCTTGGTCTGATACTGCCCCCGGGTCTGCAGCAGCTCAGGGAAGGTCACGCCCGCATAGGCGATCTCGATGAGGACCTCCCTCTGCCCCGGCTGCGGGCGGTCCACCTCGGCCAGCTCGACATCGTCCGGCCCGGTCAGGGCGGCAACTCGAATTGCTTTCATGCTTTCCTCACTGACGGCATCTGAGTCTCGGTTGCGATCGGTTCGGCGGTCGGGTCGATTCCCGCACAGCCGATCGATCGTTCCCTCATCACTATCACACCCCGAGGTGAGCGGCATCACGATTTCGGTTTGACTCAACCGCGAACGTTGAATAATCTGAACCAAATTGAACGATTGTTCACTCGGGAGGTCGATGGTGACCGCAGTACCAGCAGGATTCGACGCAGACCGCATCGGGGCGTGGCTCAAAGACAGATTCGATGTCACCGACTTCGACGTCGAGATCATGTCGATCGGTCGGTCGAATCTGACCTTCACGATCACCGTCGATGGTCATCCGCGGTGGGTTCTCCGGCGCCCCCCGCTCGGCCACTCCGGTGGCAGCGCCCACAACGTCGCCCGCGAGGGCAGGATCATGGCGGGCCTGCACGACAGCGATGTCCCGGTCCCGCACGTGATCGACATCGTCGATGATCCCGAGGTGCTCGATGTGCCCTTCGTCTTCATGGACCACTGCCCGGGCTTCGCGATCAACGAACCCGCCGACTGGGCACGCATCCCACAGGGGCCGGGACCTGACGACCGGCGCTCATGCGCATTCGGAATGATCGACACCCTCGCCTCCATCCACCAGGTCGACATCGACGAGGTGGGGCTCGGCGATCTGCGTCGCCCCGGTGGTCTCATCGAACGGCAGCTGCGTCGGTGGCTGGGCCAGGTCGAAGCGATCTCCATGCGCGAGACGCCGATGATCCACAAAGTCCACGACGTCCTGCTCGAGGCCATGCCCGACCCGGCGAACAGTCCCGTGGGGCTGGCGCACGGGGACTTCAAACCCAACAATATGATCTTCGCCCCGCAGGGCACCGTGACAGCCGTCGTCGATTGGGAGCTGACTGCGGTCGGCGAGGTGCTCACCGATCTCGGTTACTTCATCGCCATGCTCACCGTGCCCGAGGAGTACACGAGCATCTGGGTGCCGACCCCGCAGGACGGCTTCCCGACGAGCGCGGAACTCATCGACCGCTATCAGTCGGTCAGCGGTCACGAAGTCCACGACGTCGGCTACTACTCGGCCTTCGCGATGTGGAAGCTCGCATGCATCCGCGAGGGCGTCTACACGCGGTTGGCCACGGGCAAGATGGGCGACCTCGACCTCGATCCGGTAACGGCCGGAGCGGGAGTCGAAGACCTCGCCGGCCAGGCGCTGACCCTGCTGGAGACGTCATGAGTGCGACGCCGTTCGGCGGCAGCCGCGCCGTCGTCACCGGTGCCGCCGGAGGAATCGGTGCGGCACTCGCGGGCGAACTCATCGCCCGCGGCGCTTCGGTCGTCCTCGCCGACCTGGCCCCGACGGTGGAGGCGAGGGCACAGGAGCTGGGCCCGCGAGCGCATGCCTGGGTCGGGGACGCTGCCTCGGTGGAGGGGATCGCCGATCTCATCGCCCTCGCCGATGACCGCCTCGGCGGGGTGGATATGTACTTCGCCAACGCAGGCATCATCGGACCCGCCGACCTGGGTGCCTCGGACGCCGACTGGGACACGATCATCGATGTCAACCTGCGCGCGCATGTCCGTGCCGCCCAGGCTCTCGTGCCCCGCTGGCAGAAGGCCGGGCGCGGATATTTCGTCGCCACCGCCTCGGCGGCGGGTCTGCTCACCCAGATCGGCTCGGCCGCCTACAGCGTGACCAAGCACGCCTCGGTCGGCTTCGCCGAATGGCTCGCCCTGACCTACCGAGGCGACGGCATTCGGGCCTCCGTCATCTGCCCGATGGGAGTGGACACGGATCTGCTGCGCGCCGCGGGAGCTTCGGGACCGGCCCAACGCGCCGTCACCGAAGCCGGTCAGGTGCTCACCCCCGCCGAAGTCGCGACGATCGCCCTCGACGCAGTCGCGGCCGGCCAATTCCTCATCCTGCCCCACGCCGAGGTGCTCGACATGTACCGGATGAAGGGCAGCGACTACGACCGTTGGCTTGCGGGCATGAGCCGCTATCAGGACAGACTCAACGACCAGAACCGAGCGAACGAGGAGAGCACGCATGTTGGAGACGACTGAACGCGGACGTGAGTACCAGGAGCGTCTGAGCACGTTCATGGACGAGTTCGTCCACCCGGCCGAGCCGGTCTACGCCGAGCAGATGGCCGCAGCGGACAGCCCGCACACGCAGCCGCAGATCCTTGAGGACCTCAAGGCCGAGGCGAAAAGCCAGGGACTGTGGAACCTCTTCCATCCCGACCCCGAATGGGGTCCGGGGCTGAGCAACCTCGAATACGCGCCCTTGGCCGAGATCACCGGCCGCAGCATCGAGATCGCCCCGGAGGCGATCAACTGCAACGCCCCGGACACCGGGAACATGGAGGTCTTCACCCGCTTCGGCACCGCCGAGCACAAGGAGAAGTACCTGCGCCCGCTGCTCGAAGGCACGATCGCCTCGGCGTTCGCCATGACCGAACCGGCGGTGGCGAGCTCTGATGCGACGAACGTCGAGATGAGCATGGAGGCCACCGACGACGGATTCGTCCTCAACGGCCGCAAATGGTTCGCCTCCAACGGCATGCATCCGAACTGTCGGGTCCTCATCGTCATGGGCAAGACCTCCCCCGACGCCGAGGTGCACCGCCAGCAGTCGATGCTCGTCGTCCCGATCGACGCCCCCGGTCTCACCGTTGTGCGCAACCTGCCGGTGTTCGGCTACCACGACCGGGAGGGGCACGCTGAGATCACGTTCGAGAACGTGCATGTCCCGGCCAAGGACATCCTCAAAGGCGAAGGCGAAGGCTTCGCGATCAGCCAGGCCCGCCTGGGACCGGGCCGGATCCATCACTGCATGCGCGCGATCGGCGCGGCCGAACGAGCACTCGAGCTCATGGTCAGACGTGCCGAATCACGAGTCACCTTCGGCGAGAAGCTCTCCTCCCGGTCGAACATCCAGGACTGGATCGCCGAGGCCCGCATCGAGATCGACCAGGCCAGACTCCTGACCCTGCATGCGGCGGACATGATGGACAAGCACGGCAACAAGGTCGCGAAGAACGAGATCGCCGAGATCAAGGTCGTGGCTCCCGCCATGGCGCTGAAGATCATCGACCGGGCGATCCAGGTCCACGGCGGCGCCGGAGTCACCCAGGACTTCCCGCTGGCGAGCATGTGGGCGCACATGCGCACCCTGCGTCTGGCGGACGGACCCGATGAGGTGCACAAACGCAGCATCGCCCGCAATGAGATCAAGAAGCACCGGTAGCAGCCGACCACTCGGTTCGGCACCCGTTCGATGATGAAGGAAGTGACCCGATGAGCACATGGGCCGACACCCGCCCCTGGCTGAAGACCTGGGGCGAGCTCGCACAGGAACCGCACGTCCTGGAGACCTCCACGCCGCTGGAGGACCTGGCGGCCACAGTCGCCGCATACGGCGGTGAGGAGGCCATCAGCTATTACGGGTTCTCGCTGACATGGTCGGAATTCGACCGCCGTTCGACGGCGTTCGCCGCCTACCTCGACGAACGCGGCATCGGCGCGGGAGATCGGGTCGGCATCTACGACCAGAACACTCCCGCCTTCATGATCGCCACCTACGGGATCTGGAAGGTCGGAGGAGTGGTCGTGCCCCTCAATCCGATGTACCGCGGGGAGCTCGAACACATCTTCTCCGACGCCGAGGTGAAGGGGCTGATGGTCTCCAAGGCGGCGTTCCTGAGCCGGGTGGCTCCCTATGCCGCACCCGTGCCGGTCGTCGTGCTCAGTGATGACAGGAGCTGCCAGATCGACGGCCCCGACGAGATCTTCTCGATGTTCGCCGAGCTGCCCGGCGTTCCAGGGGTGAATCCCGGGGCCGATGAGGTTCCGAACCTCCCCGATTTCGAGGCGGTCGTCGCGGAGCTTCTCGACACCGACTTCACTCCGGTCGCTCCGGCACCGGAGGACGAAGCGATCGTCGTCTACACCTCGGGGACCTCGGGCAAGTCGAAGGGCGCGTCGGGAGCTCATGCCTCGGTGTCGAGCAATTCGCGCTATTGCGTGCGCACGGCGACGTTCGAACCCGGCGACGGCTTCCTCACCCTGGCGCCGATCTTCCACATCACCGGATTCATCTGCCAGTTCGTCGCCGGTGTCGCCGGCGGCGCCCGCCTCATCCCCAACTACCGCTTCGACCCCGGTTCGCTGCTCGAGCTCTTCCTCCGGGAGAGGCCGACCTATATGGCCGGACCTGCCACTGTGTATACGGCTCTGCTGTCCCATCCGGCCGCCTCCGCGGAGCACTTCTCCTCGTTCAAGCGCATCATGTCCGGAGGTGCGCCCCTGCCCGAAGGACTGGTGAAGAAGTTCATGGACAGGACCGGGGTCTATATCGGACAGGGATACGGTCTCACCGAGACCTGCGCACAGGTCGCGACCGTTCCGCCCGGGCTGCGGGCACCGGTCGACCCCGACAGCGGGAACCTCTCGTGCGGACTGCCGCAGCCGGACACGATGATCCGCATCCTCGATGACTTCGGTGAGGCGCTGGGGCCCAATGAGATCGGCGAGGTCGCGATCTCCGGACCCGAGGTCGTCTCCGCATACATCAACAATGAGAAGGCCACAGCCGAGCAGCTTCCCGGTGGAGAGCTGCGCACCGGCGATGTCGGCTATATGAACGAGGACGGGTGGCTCTTCATCGTCGACCGGAAGAAGGACATGATCAACGCCTCCGGCTTCAAGGTCTGGCCGCGCGAGATCGAAGACGTCCTCTACACTCATCCGGCGATCCAGGAAGCTGCCGTCGTCGGCATCCCCGACGAGTACCGAGGCGAGAGTGTGGCTGCGTTCGTGACGCTGCAGTCGGGGCCCGAGGCCGATTCGGTCAGCGAAGCCGACATCGTCGAGTTCTGCCGCGAGAAGCTGGCCTCCTACAAGGCACCGCGCCAGGTGACCTTCATCGAGGAGCTGCCGAAGACGAGTTCGGGCAAGATCCTGCGGCGCACGATCCGGGCGGACGCCGTCGCCGCCGCACAGGAAGCGAGGGCCGCGGCGAGCTCCTCGGAGTGAGGCGGGCGCCCAGTCTGAGCGATCGTTCGATTGCTTCTGAAGGAGCGAAGAAGTAGCGTTCTTACTCGTGGGGTCGACAGCACCTCCGACCATGAGATCCACGATGCAGAGCGAAGAAGGTGTTTCGGACATGAGCGATTGGTTCGAGTCTCGGCCGTGGCTGGCGACGATGGGGGACGAAGCCGTCCGCCCGTACAAATTGGAACCTTCGACCACCTTGGCCGATCTGGCCGACACGGTCGAACGCCATCGAGACGAGATCGCCCTGAGCTACTACGGCTTCTCACTGACCTGGGACGAGTTCGACCGTTACACCTCGGCCTTCGCTCTGTTCCTCACCGAGCAGGGCCTCGGGGTCGGCGACCGAATCGGCATCTACGAGCAGAACACTCCCGCCTTCATGATCGCCACCTACGGAATCTGGAAAGCCGGCGGGAGCGTCCTGCCTCTCAATCCGATGTATCGCGGGGAACTCGAGCACATCTTCGAGGCCGCGGAGGTCCGGGGCCTCGTCGTCTCGAAAGCCGCCTATCTCGACCGCGTCAAGCCCTATGCCGATGCTCTGCCCCTGGTCGTCCTCAGCAATGATCTCGATTTCCAGATGGATGGGCCCGAACGCATCTTCGGAAAGTTCGCCGGACTGCCCGAGGTTCCCGAGCGCTTCGACTTCCGCACCGTCGTCGAGGAGCGCCTCGGTGCCGAGTTCACCCCGCACTCCCCTTCCCCCGAGGACACCGCTCTTGTCATGTTCACCTCCGGCACCTCGGGTAAGCCGAAGGGAGCCACGCCGACTCATGCGAACCTCTCGAGCAATTCTCGGCAGGCAGTGCGCACTTCGCATTTCGCTCCGGGCGAGGAACGCTATGCGACGCTGGCTCCGCTCTTCCACATCACCGGATTCGTCAGCCAGTTCCTCTCAGCGGTCGCCGGAGGTGCTCGGCTCATCCTCAACTACCGCTTCGATGCCGGTGCGATGCTTGAACTGTGCCTTCGCGAGCAGCCGACCTTCATGGTCGGTCCCGCCACCGTCTTCACCGCGATGTTGGCACATCCGGACTTCACGAAAGAGCATTTCGCGTCGTTCAAGCGGGTCAAGTCCGGTGGCGCTCCCCTGCCCGAAGGCCTCGCCATCAGGTTCGAGGAGAAGACAGGTCTCTACCTCGGGCAGGGCTACGGTCTGACCGAGACCTGTGCCCAGGCCGCGAGTGTCCCGGCCGGTCTGCGAGCTCCGGTCGATCCGGCCAGCGGAAATCTCGCCTGCGGACTGCCGCAGGCGGACACGATGATCCGAATCCTCGACGACTCCCGACATCCCCTCGGCCCCGATCAGGTCGGCGAGGTCGCGATCTCAGGGCCGGCCGTCGTCCCTGCCTATCTCAATGACCCCGAAGCGACGGCCTCCGAGATCCCGAATGGAGAGCTGCTCACCGGCGATGTCGGCTTCATGGACGAGGACGGGTGGCTCTACATCGTCGATCGGATGAAGGACATGATCAATGCCTCTGGATTCAAGGTCTGGCCTCGTGAAGTCGAGGATGTCCTCTACACCCACCCGGCCATCCAGGAAGCCGCCGTCATCGGCCTCCCCGACGACTACAGGGGCGAAGACGTCGCCGCATTCGTCACCGTCCGTCCCGGCGCCGAGGCGAGCGCCGAGTCGATCATCGCCTACTGCCGCGAACGTCTCGCCGCCTTCAAAGCACCCCACCAGGTGACCTTCATCGAGGAGCTGCCGAAGACGAGCTCCGGCAAGATCCTGCGCCGCACGATCCGCGCGGATGCCGTCGCCGCGGCCGAGGCGGCGAGAGAGCAGGCTAGCGCCTCGGAGTGACCTGAGTTCCTCAAGAAGAGAGTTGCGGAAACAGGCACGGGTAGCCGCCTCGATGCTCGGCGACGTCAATCCGCCGGCAATTACGCATGCGTGCCATCAGCGACACACTGATGCGGGAAGTCCTAGACGGAAGCTTCCGTTGCACTTATCTCTGCCGCAACGCTTCTGAGATGGTCCTGCATCGCGCTGGCAGCCGCCTCCGCGTCTTGACTGCAGATTCCATCGATTATTGCCAGGTGCTGGGGCAACGACTGGGCAGGCCGATCCGGTCTCTGCGCGAGCCTGTACTGGTAGCGGACGGCCTGGCTTCTCAGCCGGTTGATCGTCTCGGCAGCAACCTGCTGGCCACTGACCTTGATGATGAGCGCGTGCAGTTCCGTGTTTCCAGCAGAATAGGCGTCCCGGTCGCCGCGCTCTACGGCCTGCGTCATCCGCCTGCCGATATCACGCAACAATTCGATTTCCGATCGGGATACCCGTTCGGCGGCTTTTCGCGCACACAATGATTCGAGTGCCCCTCTGACCTCAGTGATCTCAACTGCTTCATCCGGTGAGATGGCACGCACACGCGCACCTCGATTCTGCACTCGCTCAATCAGCCCCTCCGAACTCAGCTCGGTCAGGGCGATTCTCACGTTGCCCCGCGAAGCACCGTACTCCGCAGCCAGATCCGCTTCGACCAGCCGCTGATTGGGCACAAGCTGTCCGCTCACAACGGCATCACGAAGTCGACGACCCAGTTCAGCAGCCGTCGTTCGGGGCGCGGCTTTCGACTGTGCGTTCGGTTCTGCCGACGATGCCTCGGGTGAGACGCCCATTCTTACCCTTCCCACAATCTACGTGCACTCAACTTCCACAGACTATCTGGTGGTGAAGGCGAAAGATGATTCAGGTCGTGATTGTCAACAATATTGTTAACATGTAGAGTCTCTTACATCAGCGACGATAGCTACGTCAGAAAGACGACAATGATGTCCTTTGCACCAACTCCAGGTTGGTTGGACTGGGAACGCAACCGAACTCAGCCGAAGACCGTGCTTCCCAAGGGAAGCATCGACGCGCACTGCCATGTCTTCGGACCGGGTGAGGTATTTCCTTTCGCCCCGACACGAAAATACACACCCTGCGATGCCTCAAAGGCAGACCTGTTCCGGCTCCACCAGGATCTCGGAATCGCCCGGCGAGTGGTTGTCCAAGCCACTTGCCACGGCACCGACAATGCAGCCCTGATCGACGTTCTCGCCAGCGATCCCGCCTCAACCCGTGGCGTAGTATCAGTCTCTTCGGACATCACGGAAGAGGAACTCTCAGGGATGCACGAACAGGGTGTTCGCGGTGTACGTTTCAACTTCGTCAAGAGACTCGTGGACCATTCTCCGTACGACGAGCTCTCGCTCATCGCAGAGAAGATCAAAGCGTTCGGTTGGCATATCGTCATCTACTTCGAAGCCGCCGACCTGCCGGAGCTCGAAGGCTTTCTCGCCGGCCTGCCAGTGCCTCTCGTCATCGACCACATGGGCCGGCCAGATGTCTCCGTATCGGCAGCTGACGCCGAGTTCTCTCGCTTCATCTCATTTGTCGACCGCACATCGGCGTGGGTCAAAGTCAGTTGTCCGGAGCGACTCTCCCAATCAGGGCCATTTGCTGTAGCAGGCAACACACGTATCTACGAAGACGTAGTCCCATTCGCGCGTAGGGTCATCTCCGAATTTCCCGACCACGTGCTGTGGGGCACCGACTGGCCACACCCGAATCTCGAGACCCACATGCCCGACGACGCTGTCCTGCTGAACTACCTCAATGAGATCACGGAATCGGATGCACAGCTGCGCCGACTCCTGGTCGACAACCCAAACGCCCTCTATTGGGCCTGACCTCTTCTGAATTGAGAGTACTGAACCATGGAGACGACGAACTCGGCCAATAGAATCAACCGGCTGCCCATCACCCGATTCCACAAAGTCATCATCGTGGTGGTGGCGGTGGCCTACTTCTTTGAATTTGCCGACATCAATACCTTCTCGACGACGGCTCCCAAGATCGCACAGGTCTGGGGGCTGGACGTCAATCACATTGCCTACATCACATCAATCTCGTTTATTGGTATGTTCATCGGATCGCTCGGCGGCGGATGGCTGGCAGATCGAGTCGGGCGGAAGGGAGCATTCCTTTACACAACCCTGTGGTTTTCGATCTTCTCCGCCGGCACAGTGTTCGCCTGGAATATCTATGCGATGGGAATCCTGCGATTCCTCACCTGTGCCGGCTTATCTGCAATGACTGTCGTCGCCGTCATCTATGTCAACGAGATCTTTCCCGCAAAGGTCCGCGGAAAATACTTGGCATACGCCATGGTGATCGGCCTCTGCGGCACTCCCGCGACCAACCTCATAGCAAGTGCGGTCGTGCCGATCAGCGACTGGTCTTGGCGTCTTGTCTTCCTGTGGGGCACGCTCGGCGTCGTAATCATCTTCATGTTTCGGTACCTGCCAGAGTCACCGCTGTGGCTTGAGAGCAAACGACGATTCGCCTGCGCCGAGGACGTCCTGAGAGAAATGGAAACCAAGGTCTCGGATTTCTCAGGTGAACCTCTCCCCCGACCGCTGGCCCCAGTCGCCGAGGTTCGCGAACAGAAGAAGTCCGGCTTTCGCACCCTCTTGCAGCGGCGCTATTTCGTTCCCCTGCTCGTGCTTGTAGTCCTGTGGGTGACGCAGACAGTCGGATTCTTCGGTTACTCAAGCTGGGCGCCGACGCTCCTGTCGAAACAGGGCATCAGTGTAGAGGACTCGATTCTCTACGTCGCGCTGGCCACGATCGGAGCACCGCTTGGTTCGCTCCTGGCGGCCTTCGTCACCGACAAGTTCGAACGCAAATGGCTGCTCGTCATCTTCGGAACGACTATCGGTCTTTCGGGACTGCTCTACGGCCTCACATTTAACCCAATCATGATCGTCGTATTCGGCTTCTTGGTGAATATGTTCGAACGAGGCTACACATCCTTGGCCTACGCCTACTCTCCCGAGCTGTTCGACACCCGCACCAGGTCGCTGGGAACCGGCATCGCCTACGGTATCGGCCGTCTGTCCAACGCGGTCGGCCCATTGGTCATCGCTTCGCTGTACACATCTTCGGGGTACGCATCGGTGTTCGTATTCATTGCGGCCACCTGGGTGCTCGGAGCAATCGTGCTTGCCCTGTTTGGCAAGAACACCAAAGTGGCACCCGTCCAGAATGGCGAAATCCTCCTCGAGGCACCTGCTAACTCACCGATTGGGGACAAGCAATGAATCCAACTGACAACGCGCGTCAACTCTTCACATCTCGAAGCGACCAGACTGCGCTCCGGATGTGCCTGATGCGCGGAGGCACTTCCAGGGGGGCCTTCTTCCTCGGGCCCGATCTACCTGCCGATGTCGAGAAACGCGATCAGATTCTTCTGTCTGTGATGGGCAGTCCCCATCCGCTCCAGGTCGACGGGATCGGGGGCGGGAACTCACTGACAAGCAAAGTAGGCATCGTCTCCCAATCGCCGCTTCCAGAAGTAGATCTCGATTTCGAATTCGCGCAGCTGCAACCCGACGCCTCGTCGGTACAGACCACCGCCAACTGCGGGAACATGCTCGCCGCGGTCGCCCCATTTGCTGTCGAGACAGGGCTTATCGTTCCGAGCTCGGACACAACAGAAGTCACCGTAAGAACCACCAACACGGGCCTCATTGCCACCATCTCGATCCGAACGCCTCAAATTCCCGGTGATGATCGACGAACAGTCAGCTATGACGGATCTACTGAAATCGATGGTGTCAGTGGGGGGTCGAGTCCAATATCGATCATGTTCGTCAATACTGCGGGTTCAATAGCGCCGGGCCTGTTGCCGACTGGTAGGCCGATCGACTCTCTCAACCTTCCGAGCGGCGACAGTATCGAAGGCACAATGATTGACAACGGCCAACCACTGGTCTTGCTGCGGGCTCGCGACCTCGGGGTCGACGGCACAGAGACTCCTGACGAACTCATGACGTCCAACGACCTTGGGGAAAAGATCGAGCACCTTCGGCTCGAAGCAGGTCGAATGATGGGCCTCGGCGATGTGAAGGACAAAAACTACCCGAAGATGACCCTTCTCTCGCCGCCTACGCAGGGCGGCGCCATCGCGACGAGGAGCTTCATTCCACGCACAGTTCACCAATCGATCGGGGTCCTAGCGGCACTGACAGTGGCAACTGCTGCTTGCATGGACGGAACCATTGCTCATCCGCTTGCCGACTCAGGAGACGGGGATCAACGCACTCTTGAGATCGAGCATCCCAGCGGAGTATTTCCGGTCGACCTCCACATCCACGAGGGCCACATCATTCGGGCCGGGCTGACCAGAACAGCTCGCATGATCATGGCGGGTCAGGTCCTGGTCCCCAAACAAGTCTGGGCTCCGGAGCACAGCACGTCAGATAGCCGCATAGAAAGAACACATAGTTGATCATCGACTGCCACGGACACTACACAACTGCGCCATCTCCGCTCGGTGATTGGAGGGATGACCAGATAGCCTCGCTTGACAATGGGCCGATGCCACACGCGAGCGGACCTGAGATCAGCGATGACGAGATTAGAGAATCTCTTGAGGGCAATCAGCTGAAGCTGATGGACGAGCGCGGAATAGACCTGACAGTCTTCTCTCCCCGCGCGTCATTCATGGCTCACCACCTCGGTGACTTCTCGGCATCCAGCGCCTGGGCACGTATATGCAACGACCTATGTTCGCGAGTGTCTCGTCTGTACCCTGACCGGTTTGCCCCGGCGATTATGCTCCCCCAGTCCCCCGGCGCCGATCCTGCCAGCTGCATTGAGGAGATCGACCGGTGCGTAAATGAGCATGACGTAGTGGCACTCAACATCAATCCTGACCCTTCCGGCGGCCATTGGACCTCGCCCCCGCTGACAGACGAATCGTGGTTTCCGATCTACGAAAAGATGATCGAGCACGGACTGCCGGGGATGGTCCACGTATCGACATCCGTCAATCCTGCGTTTCACACGACGGGTGCCCACTATCTCAATGCCGACACAACTGCGGTCATGCAGCTGATCGAGGGAGACCTCTTCGGCAGATATCCCGAACTCCGGCTCGTCATACCTCATGGCGGTGGTGCTGCCCCATATCATTGGGGACGTTTCCGCGGGCTGGCACAGGCGCTCGGGAGGCCCGATCTTGAGCAGCACATTCTCGGGAACGTGTACTTCGATACCTGTGTCTATCACCAGCCGGGGATCGACGAGCTCCTTTCAGTCATCCCCATCAAGAACATTCTCTTCGCTTCGGAGATGATCGGAGCCGTGAGGACTGTAGATCCGACTACGGGCTTCAATTTCGACGACACTGTCCGATATATCGACAATGCCGACTTGGACAAAGAGGAGCGCGCGGACATCTTCGAGCACAATGCTCGGCGGGTCTACCCGCGGCTCGAGGCGCGAATTGCCTCATACTCGCGTCGAACATCGACGCAGCACGTCTAGACCAAAACACTCACAATATCGCCGTCAGCACCTCAGGGTCATCGGCAGCAAGGGAAGTCACCATGTTCGACCTCGGCAAAGTCCATACGAAGATCGCTCGCCCCGATCCTGAAGACGTCAGGCGTTTGAGTGCGTTCGGAGTCGCCACCGTCCATGAGGCACTGGGGCGCGTGGGTCTGATGAGACCCTATATCCGACCGATCTACCCCACCGCCGAGTTGTGTGGCCCAGCGGTGACAGTGCTCTTGCAACCTGGCGACAATTGGATGATGCACGTCGCAGCCGAACAAGTGCAAGAGGGGGATGTCGTCGTCGCCGCATGCACCACCGAGAGCGAGGACGGCTTCTTCGGCGAGCTCCTCGCTACCTCGCTTATTGCCCGCGGCGGCCGCGGCTTGGTGATAGACGGGGGATGCCGTGACACGGCCGAACTCGAGGAACTCGGCTTCCCGGTCTTTTCTCGTGCCATCAACGCCAAGGGAACAGTCAAGGCAACGCTCGGCTCAGTCAATGTCCCCGTTATCTGTGCAAACGCCTTGGTGCATCCCGGCGATGTCGTCGCCGCCGATCGCGACGGGGTTGTCGTGGTGCCCCGTGCTCGAGTTGCGGAGGTCGCAGACGCTGCGCAGAAACGAGAAGACAATGAAGAATCCAAACGCCAGCAATTCATGGATGGAAAGCTGGGTCTCGACATCTACGATATGCGTGGGCCACTGGAGAAGGCTGGCCTGCAGTACCTCGACTGAACTGTGTCGAAAAGCAGACAGTCGACAGTCAGCTCAGGCTCACCGTCTTCGCTCCGCCGAGGCGGGCGAAGCGGTCGGGCTGGCAGGTGAGCAGGATGACCTGGGCGCTCTGACCGACGGTGCTGAGGATGACGTTGAGCGCGTTGAGGCGCTCGGCATCGGCGAAGCCGAAGGCGTCATCGAGGACCACCGGTGCCCCCGCGTCCCCGTCGACAAGGGTCGCGACCGCGAGTCGGCCGATCAGCGCCAGCTGCTCCCTCGTCCCGCCGGAGAGCGACTCGAAGGGAACAGTCTGCTCACCCAGGGTGCGGGAGACGATCTCGAGATCCTCGGAGACCTCCACTGAGAGCCCCGGCCCGAAGACGAGTCGGCCGAGCTTCTCGATCTGCTCCTTGAAGGGAGCAACGTACTTCCGCTGCGCTTCGTCCTTGTGCTTGAGCACCGTGGAGCGCAGCAGGTCGATCGCCGTGGCCTGCCGTTCCAATCGCGTCTGCTTCTTCTGGGCCGACTCCAGTTCCTCTTCGGCTGCCTTGAGTCTGTCGTAGATGCCTTCGCTCGCCCGATCGTCGATGAGAGCAGAAAGCCGATCGACCTCCTGCCGGACCTCTTCGCGCTGGGTCTCCTTGCTGCCGACGAGCTGGCGCACATTCTGCAGCTGCATCTCCAGCGTCTGCGGATCCGCTGCCTGATAGGACGCCCGAGCCATCTCGACTTCGTCTCTCTCATTCGCCGCGTTCGCGTCGGCCGCTTCAACCGCGGCTTGCAACACCTCATCGGACTCTGCCGAACGCGCAGTCTCGAGGCTCGCCGTCAGCCGATCGCGCTGAGTCCGGGCCTCCTGCAGACTGGTCTGAGCTCGAACCGTTTCGACTCGCGCCTCGTCCCGGGAGGCGCGACTGCGGTCGAGGCGGAGACGGGAGGCATCCACTTCGGACTGAGCCTCGTCGGTGTCCTTCTCCGCAGCGGCAACAGCTGTCTCCAGATCCGCCAATCGTAGGCCGCTCTCATCCGGGCTGTCGCCGCGGTCAGCGTGGTCAGCGACCTCGCCTTCGTCCCCATCGGAGCTTTCTACGCCGGCGAGCTGCTGGGCGCGAGCCAATTTGGCTTCGAGGTCTTCACGCTTCTCGGAATCGAGCAGCACAGCCAGCGTGGAATTCGCCTCGGCCACCACAGCCTCGGCGTCGGCGCGTGTGTGGGATCGTTCCCGCGCCTGTGCCACCGTCTCGACGCCGAGGCGGTCAAGCTCTGCTTCGAATTCCTGTTTCGCCGAGGACAGAGCTCGGTCCAATTCGACCGGTGAGGCGCCGGGGCGCACCGCGATCTCGGTGATGCCCTCGACTCGGATGCTGACGTCTTTGACGGCCGCGAATTCCTCGGTCCTCCCCTCGCCGAGATCGGATCCGTCGACGCTGACCGGCTGGTCTCCGAGCTGCCTGACGTCGATCTGCGCCGCGGCGGCGGTCTTCGCATTCTCCGCGATCCGCACTTCCGTCTCGAGCGAACTCAGCTTCTCGACGTCCTTGCCTGTGACCGTGTTCGACCCGATCGTCGCCTGCGCCCGGCTCCTCTTCTCCTCGTGCTCGCGGATCGCCTCGAGACGGCGGGTGAGGTCGGAGAGTTCGGCTCGGGCGCGGGCCCGAGCCACCGCCTTGGATGCTCTCTTCGCACGTGCTCGAGCGGCATCGAGCACGGTCTGGGCCGCGTCGAGAGCCTTCTGGGCTCCATCGACCTCGGCGTCCTTGTCGCTCTGCGAGGCTTCCAGTTCGGTGACCGTCTTGTCCACCGCTGCCACAGTCTCACCGGCGGCAGCGACATCACCGATGAGCGTGGTGCGACGGTCCAGCGCCTCGCGGGCGATCTGGGCGTCGCGGTGGGCGGTCTTCGCATTGTCTTCGGCCCTTTCGAGCACCGCCTTGAGCTCCGCGACTGCCTGCGCTGATTCCTCCGCTGCTTCTCGTTCCTCCACCGCCTCACTCAGTTGCGTGCGGACCGATTCCAGCCGCGCACTCGCTCGAGCATGGTTCTCCACGAGTTCGTCCATCGCCTCGCTGCGTTTGCGCAGTTCGTCGAAGGCGGCCTCGGCGATCGGGACTTGGGCATTCGCGTCCTTGTACTCCCCCGTCTGCTTCCCGGACTTCGTGAAGTGCTTTGAGTATTCGGCTTCGATGCGTTCGAGGAAGTCGTCGTGATCGGCGACCTCGGCGCCCGATTCGCTCAGGGCATTGTGCAGGGCTTTGATTTGGGCCAATGGCGCCTGTGCGAGACTCTCCCCCTGTGCCACGTCGAGGGCGACGAGCAGGTCCACGTCGACCGTGTCTGCAAGGATCGCCAGGAAACGGTCGTGGGCGTCATCGCTGCTCAGCTGCTCCGGACGGGGTCGGATGACGTTGAGCTCGGTGAAGGGCTGCCTGATCCATCGCTTCCGGTACTTGAGTTCGTAGTCGCCCGTGCTCAGGTGCAGCTCGACCTCGGGACCGGCGTCGACTCCGACCGGTTGGGTCTCTTTGATGCTGGCCTTGCGGGAGCTGGATTTGTGCTCACGCAGGTGGGTGATGGCCTCATGGATCGAGGACTTGCCGACCTCGTTGGGTCCTTCGACGATGGTCACGCCTTCGGCGAATTCGACTCGCGCGTCCTCGATGCCCCGATAGCTGCGCAGGTGGATGGAATGGAATTTCATGATCCGCTCCTCGCAAACCGGTAGAGCAAGCCCAGCGCATCTTGGGCGACCGACGCCGAGGGGTCCTCCCCGGTAGCCTCTTCGGCCAGCTCATCGAGGCTGGACTGGAGATATCCGCTCAGGCCCAGACCCGCGAAATCCTCATCGGCGGCGATGACGGCGATGTCGGTATGCCGTCCCCACTCGGACACCATCGCGAACAGGTCGGAGGCATGGTCGAGGATGTCATCGAGGTGCGCCTTCGCGGCCGTCGACAGGGTTCCCTGCAGGACCAGCCACACGGCCGTTCTGTCCTTATCGGGAATGTCCGAGAGGCGCTGTTCCAACTGGGCGACATCCTCTTCCGAGTTGAGGTCCTCTTCGATGACGACATAGGACCACTGCCCGATGTGGATCTTCTCGACGGATGCCTCATGAGTCTGGGCATCGATGTCGACGAGGAGGATGTTGCCGGGATCGTCTTCCCGTCGCGAGGTCACCTCCGGGGCTCCCGGGTACCAGATTCGGTCGTCGACCTCGTAGCTCGCGTGCCGGTCGCCGAGCGCGACGAACTGCGCCCGATCTTCCCGGAGCAAGGCCCTCAGCCCGGTCTCATCGATCGTGGCCAGCGACTCTCGATCCGGGTCGAGGGAACTCACCGCCCCGTGGCCGGCGATGATGCGCACGGACCCGGGGGCCACCTCGGCGAGGTTCTCCGTCGCCTGGGCGACGAGATCCGTCTGCGGACGCTTGGAGAACCAGGGCGCACCGACGACCTCGATGCCTTCGCTCACCTCGAAGGGTTCGCTGTCACGGAGCACGTGGACGTGCTCAGGCTGCCGGGAGGTGAAGGCCGGGGAGTCGTAGATGGAGGCGGCGTCGAGGGGATCGTGATTGCCCGGCAGCAGGACGACCGGCACGGTGAATGCGGCCAAGACTTCGAAGGTGCGGGCGATGATCGCCCGATCGAGCTGATTGGTTTCGAAGACGTCACCGCAGACGAGGACGAAGTCACACGATTGCTCTGCCGCGATCTGTCCGATCCGCTTGACCGCATCGAGGCGAGCGCGATGAAACCGGGGACGGGCTTCGGCACTGAGATAGTGCGCCGTCATGCCCAGCTGCCAGTCACCCGTGGCGATGAACCTCATCTGCTTCTCCTCGACCTCGGCTCGTCCTCGACACCATCCTATGATTGACTGCCCACCCTACGGATCGTCACTGACACGAGATGTGATGTTCATCATCAGCGATGCGTTCTCGACGGCCGACCACGTCGCCCGTGACCACGCAGGGCTGGCCACCACCTGGGCAGATGGCCGGATCGGACCGTCCGAGACTCACTCAGCCCCCGCCCCGCAGGAATACGACATCTCAAGTGCGAGACTCGAACCGCAGACTTAGGTTAGGCTGATCAACTGTGAATGCGACAGCTCTGACCGCCACCGACCTCAACCTCGGCTACGACCGCACCCGGGTCGTCCACGACGTCTCCCTGTCGATCACTCCTGGCAGGGTCACGGCTCTCATCGGGCCCAACGGCAGCGGCAAATCCACCGTGCTCCGCTCACTCGCCCGCCTCCATCCCATCTCCACCGGCGAGGTGACGATCCATGCCGACGGCACGGACACCCCCTCCTCTGCGCTGACGGCCAAGGAGTTCGCCCGCGTCGTCACCCTGCTCTCACAGTCCCGGCCGCATCCGTCGGGGGTCAGCGTCCGCGAGGTCGTCGCCTACGGTCGGCACCCGCATCGCAAGCGATTCGCCGCACTCACCGATGCCGACCGCGCCTCCATCGACCAGGCACTCGAGCTCACCGGCACCGCCCGCATGGCCGACCGTCCGGTCGACCAGCTCTCCGGCGGTGAGCTCCAGCGCGTATGGTTGGCGACCTGCCTGGCCCAGGACACCGGCGTCCTGCTGCTCGACGAGCCGACGAATCACCTCGATCTGCGCTACCAGGCCGAGATCCTCGACCTCATGCGCGAACTCGCCGAGGACCACGACACCGCGATCGGCGTCGTCCTTCACGACCTCGGCCATGCAGCCACCGTGGCCGATCACGTCGTCCTCCTCGAACAGGGGCGCATCCGCTCGGCGGGCACCTGCGAGGAGGTCTTCACGGCCGAGGACCTCACCGAGGTCTACGGCCTGCCGATCACCACCCGAATCGACGAGGACACCGGACTCGTCCGCGTTGAGGCTCTTCCGAAGCGACGTCGCCGCGCAGCCGCGACCCGCTGACTACGGCACCAACCACACCACCATCCCGATCGGCGAATCCGCCGATCGGCTCAGCAGAAGGAAACCCAGCCCATGACAACCCTGCCGCGAAAGTCCCTCGTCGCCCTCGCCTCGGCGACGGCGATCTGCTCCTTGGCATTGGCCGGCTGCGGAACCACCGACACCGAAGCGCAGGACGCCGAGACGTCGACCGCCTCGACGTCCTGCGCCGACGATTCGACCGCGACCTCCGAGGACCCGGTCACGCTCACCGATGACACGGGCGAGGAGATCAGCCTCGACAAGCCGGCGGCGAAGGTCGTCTCGCTCGAATGGCAGTACACCGAGGATCTGCTGTCCCTGTGCGTCAACCCGGCAGCCGTGGCCGACGCCAAGGGCTTCACCACGTGGGACACCGCGGAGAAGCTGCCCGAGGACACCACCGATGTCGGCACCCGCCAGGAACCGAACGTCGAGACCATCCTCTCGGCCGACCCGGACCTCGTCATCATCGAGGCGACCTCGCGCGATGACAAGATCTTCAAGCAGCTCGAGGAGCAGGACATTCCGGTCATGGCCATGACCGGCGCGGACGGGAAGGACCCCGTTAAGTACATGAAGGACACGTTCTCCACCGTCGCCGAGGCGACCGGCCGGACCGAGCGCGCCGAGTCCGTGCTCGCCGACTTCGACACCAAGGTCGAGGAGTCGAAGAAGGCTCTCGCCGATGCCGATCTGCCGACGAAGGACTTCGTCTACTTCGACGGCTGGGTCAACGGCTCGAACGTCGCCATCCGTCCCTTCGGCCAGGGCTCGCTGTTCGGCGAACTCGGCGAGGAACTCGGACTCAACAACGTCTGGGACGGCGAGGTCGACCCCGCCTACGGACTCGGCCAGACCGACATCGAGGGAATCTCGAAGGTCGGCGACGCGAACTTCTTCTACACCGGCACCGAGGATCCGGAATCCGAGGACTACGTCGAGCTGCTGAAGAAGAACGACATCTGGGCGAACATCCCCGCCGTCAAGGATGACCGCACCTATGCCTTCCCGGCCGGCATCTGGACCTTCGGTGGACCCAAGTCCTCGGAGCAGGCCCTCGATGCCTATGTCGACGCTCTGACCAAGTAGTCCATGCTCGCACCCACAGATCAGCGCCAGGAGCTGGCGACGTCGACGAAGAAGGTCGGCGTCGCCGGGGCCCTCTCGGCCACCGGGGCCCTGCTCGGGCTGTTCGTCGTCCTCGTTCTCCTCTCCGCCTGGCACATCACCCAGGGGACCTCGGGGATCGGCTTCGGCGACCTGTTCCGGGCGCTCGTCGGTCTGACCTCCTCCCCCGCCGAGGCGGGCCCCAGTGCCCGTGACATCCTTATCGGGTCCCGGCTGCCGCGCGTGGGTGCGGGCATCCTCGTCGGGATCGCCCTCGGCGTCGCCGGTGCACTGTTCCAGTCGTTGGCGCGCAATCCGCTGGCCTCACCGGATACTCTCGCGGTCACCGGTGGATCCTATTTCGCGGTCACCGTGGTCACGGCCTTCGGGATCGCGATACCGGTCTGGGCCTCGGGCGGTGTCGCCTTCATCGGCGGGCTGCTCGCGGCCGCCCTCGTGCTCGGCCTGGCCGGGGGTGCGGCGTCCTCGACCACGCGCCTCGTGCTCGCCGGCACCGCGACCGCCATGGCTCTGCAGGCGGGCACCTCGACCCTGCTCATCCTCTTCCAGGAGGAGACGAAGAGCCTGTTCTCCTGGGGGTCGGGCACGCTCAATCAGCTCGACGGCACCGCGGCACTGCGCTCGATTCCGGTCATCGGGATCATCATCGTCCTGGCCGTCGTCCTCTCCCGTCGCCTCGATCTGCTCAGCCACGGCGATGACGCCGCCTCGGTGCTCGGGGTTCCGATCCGCTCGACCCGGGCGATCGGGATCCTGCTCGCCGTCATCCTCACCGCCACAGCCGTGACCTTGGCCGGACCGATCGGCTTCGTCGGTCTCTGCGCTCCCGTCATCGCCCGTCTGCTGGCGCGCGCCGTTCCCGTGCTGTCCAAGCACGCCGTGCTCATTCCCGCCACCGCGATGATCGGTGCGATCATCGTCATCCTCGCCGATGCCGTGCTGCGCGCTCTCGTCGGGGCCACCGCGGCGATCACCCTGCCCTCGGGGGTGACGACGACGATCTTCGGCGCCATCGTCCTCGTCGTCCTCGCCCGCTCGATGCGTTCCTCCGGTCCGGCTCAGGCCACCTCGGCGGCACGCTCACGCGTGCACGGGACACGGCGGGCCGCGGTCGTCATCGTCTGCGGCTGTGTGCTGGTGGTGATCGTGGTAGTTCTCGCTCTGCTGACCGGCGAACGCTTCTACCTCCTCGGCGACGTCATGCTATGGCTGCGTGATCAGGCGGCTCCGGTCATCGACTTCTCATTCGACTCGCGTGCCCCGCGGGTGGCGGCGGCCCTGACCGCCGGAGCCGCCCTCGGTCTCTCGGGCACCCTCGTTCAGGCCAGCGCCCGCAATCCGCTCGCCGAGCCGGGGCTGCTCGGCATCACCGGCGGTGCGGGCCTCGGCGCGGTCATCGTCATCACCCTCGTGCCGAGCGCGAACATCGTCCTCATCTCCACCGTCGGAATCATCGGCGCACTCCTGGCCTTCGCCCTCGTCTACGCCCTGGCCTGGCGCGGCGGGATGAACACGGATCGGCTCGTGCTCATCGGCATCGGCATGTGGTACGGCTTCACCTCCCTGACCACGCTCTTCCTCATCCGCGCCAACCCGTGGGACACCCCGACCCTGTTCACGTGGCTGTCGGGATCGACCTATGGCCGGGTGTGGTCCGATGTCGCACCCGTGGCCCTCGTCCTCGTCGTCGCCGTGCCGTTGGCGTTCGTGTGGACCCGTGAGCTCGACCTGCTCGCTCTCGACGATGACACGCCGAGGTTGGTCGGCGTGGCCCGTGAACCCGTGCGTCTCGGCGTGCTCATCACCGCCGCGGTGCTTGCCGCCGTGAGCGTCTCGGCCGTCGGCGTGGTCGGATTCATCGGGCTGGTCGCCCCGCATGCTGCCCGCGCCCTGGTCGGGGCACAGCATGGACGTGTGGTCCCGGTGGCGATGCTGCTGGGAGCCTTCGGCCTCGTCATCGCCGATGCAATCGGGCGCACGATCATCGCTCCCGCGCAGATCCCGGCCGGTCTCATCGTCGCCCTCATCGGCGCACCCTACTTCGTCTACCTGCTGGCCCGCTCCCGGGCGTAGGGTCACGGGCGCGGCTGCTTGGGCGCTTTGCAGGTGCCGCTCCGGCTCAACCGCTTGCCAGAAGTCCCTGCGTATAGGACTAGTTCGTTACACCTGCACTTCTGACGCGCGGTTGGCTTCGATGCCGCTGCTCTCACTCCCCTGCGCGGTCCCGGATGAAGTCCCGCAGCCGTTCGACCACCCGGCCGGGCCTGCGCACGGCTGAGCACAGGGAAACCTCACGGACGTAGCCCGAGCCGCGCAGCTCCACCTCGGCGAGGCCGTCGAGTGGTCGACCCGAACGCGGCAGCAGTGCCACGCCCATACTGCGACTGACGAATTCGCGGATGGTCTGGAACTCGGTGACCTCGGTCTTGACCTGCACGGCGAAGCCGGCTTGCCGACACCACCGATCGGTGAGCCGGCGCAGGTTGTACGTGTCCGGATTGGCGATGAACCGGTCGTCGGCGAGCTGCACGAGGTCGATGCTTCTGCGCTTCGCCAGCGGATGCGTGACCGGCAGCGCGGCGACGATGGTCTGCCGGGCCAGCACCTCGTGCGGCATCTCGGCCGGCGGCGGAATGATCATCGCCAGGTCGAGATCGCCCCGCCGCAGATCCGTCACCAGCTCGGCACCGTGAGCCTGCTTGAGGTCAAGGCGAATGCCGGGGTGCACCGCCGCGAACTCCGCGAGCAGATCCGGAATCACCCCGGTGCCCATCGTCAGCGGGAATCCGAACCTGATCACCCCATGGTCGGGATCGGCCGCCTCGGCGAGGTCGGCCAGCGCCGTGCCGATCTCGTGCAGCGGTGCTCGGACGGCGGCGGCGAGCTCACGGGCGGCGGGTGTGAGGGACAGTGCCC
Organism: Brevibacterium sp. CCUG 69071; assembly: GCF_021023135.1. Taxonomy (GTDB): domain Bacteria; phylum Actinomycetota; class Actinomycetes; order Actinomycetales; family Brevibacteriaceae; genus Brevibacterium. The sequence goes on along the minus strand of NZ_PGFV01000001.1, from coordinate 84,068 downwards.
GCCCGCTGGGCACCACGAGAGCCACGCCGAGGTGATCCTCGAGCGAATGGAGGCGACGACTGGCCGTCGACTGGGGAATGCCGAGCGAGGCGGCCGCCTCGGTCATGTGTCCGTCCTGGTCGACGAGTTCGACGAGGACGGAGAGCTGCGGGAACTGACCGCGAAGCAGATCATCCATATATCGATCATATCGTCCACTTTCTTCATTAGACGGATGAATCAGCCGGAGGCATCGTGAAGCCATGGACACTCACACCGCAGCACAGATGACCCCGATCCCCGAGGCCGACGTCGTCCTCATCGGCGGCGGGATCATGTCGGCCACACTCGGATCGATGCTCACCCTCCTTGACCCCGATCTGCGCATCGTCATGCTCGAAGCCGCCGAACAGATCGGCGGAGAGAGTAGCGATCCCTGGAACAACGCGGGCACCGGACACTCGGGATTCTGCGAACTCAACTACATGGCCGACCCCGCCGATGGCACGAAGCCCGCAGCGATCGCCGGCCAGTTCCACCTCAGCCGCCAATGGTGGGCGCACCTGGCCGAGCGCGGTCTGCTCGACCCCGCGGACTTCATCCACTCCACCTCGCACATGAACCTCGTCTTCGGCGCCGACGACGTCGCCTATCTGCGGCATCGGGTGGAGACCCTGCGCCGTGATCCGCTGTTTTCCGGCATGGAGTACACGGAGGACCGCGAGCTCATCTCCGGCTGGGCACCGCTGACGATGGAGGGTCGGGCCGACGACGGAGAGCCGATCACCGCCGCCCGCCATCCCCGCGGGACCGACGTCGACTTCGGTGCCCTGACCCGGGCGCTGACTAGAATCATCACAGGCGACTCCGCCGGCATTCCTGCCGACAGTTCAGCCGGCACCCCGACCGGCGGCCCAACCAGCACCGCAGCCGACACCTCGGCGGGGAACGCACTGCACCTCGAACACCGGGTCACCGGCCTGCGCTCGAACGACGCCGGCTGGACGATCACCGGCTCGGCCCCGCGCGGACGATTCTCGATTCGGGCGAAGACCGTGTTCGTCGGGGCCGGCGGCTTTGCGCTGAGACTCCTGCAGAAGGCCGGCATTCCCGAGGTCAAGGGCTATGCGGTCCTCCCCGTCGGCGCAGCCTTCTACCGCTCATCGACCCCCGCCGTCGTCGGCCGCCACGAGGCCAAGGTCTACGGTCAGGCCGCCGTCGGGGCTCCCCCGATGTCGGTGCCCCATCTCGACCGACGCGTCATCGACGGGCAGGAGCACCTGCTCTTCGGCCCCTTCGCCACGTTCTCCACGAAGCTGCTCAAACATGGCAGGCTCACCGACTTCTTCACCACCCTGCGCCGGGACAACCTCCACGTCATCGCCGCCGCGGGCCTGCAGAACCTCGATCTCGTGCGCTTCCTCATCGGCGAGCTCGCCGCGAGCCCGCGGAAGAAGTTCGCGAGCCTGCGCCAGTACTTCCCCCGCGCCCGCTTCAACGAATGGCAGCTCGTCCCAGCCGGTCAGCGGGCACAGCTGGTCACCCCCGATCCGAAGCGGATCGGCGTGATCCAACAGGGCACCGAACTCATCGTCTCCGCCGACGGGTCGATGACGGGCCTACTCGGGGCCTCCCCAGGTGCTTCGACGGCCGTGCCGATCATGCTCGATCTGCTCCGACGCTCGTTCCCCGCGCAGTGGCACCGCGGCTGGCAGGCGACCATGGAACGCGCGATCCCCGATATGGAGCGCAGCACCTGGGACGCCGAGGCGGTCGCGGGCTCATTCGCGGCCACCGATCCGGCCCTCGGGCTCCAGCCGGCGAGCGCGGACACTTCGTCGACGGGAGCCCGCCCCAGACTGTGAGCGGATTGTTCGCCTCACCCCAGTTCACCGCCTCTGACCTGTGACTCCATTGGAGGAATCGCACAGCCGAGCGTCCTCAGCGTTGTGGCAACTTGAATTGCACAGATTGCCAAACATCTCTAATGTGACTGACAACACCTACTGTTATGGAGATCACATCATGAGGCGTCTGGCTCGAGCGACTGTCGCGATCTGTTCCACCTTGGCCCTGACGCTGGGGTTGGCCGCCTGCAGCGGAGGCGACGACGATCAGGCCGGTGGAGCCGGGGACACACTCGTCGCCGAGACCGCGTTCAGCCTCACGACCATCGACCCCCATAGGCAGTTCGAGTTCACCGGGTCGACGATCGACAACGCCGTCTATCAGACCGCCCTCGAATTCGAAGACGGCGACCTCACGAAGCCCACTGATGGTCTCTGCTCCTTCGAGATGTCCGATGGCGACAAGACGATGACGCTCAAGCTCAAGCAGAAGGACGCGAAGTTCTCCAACGGCGATCCCGTCACCGTCGATGACATCGTCTTCTCCTTCGAGCGCCTCCAGGGACTCAAGGGCAATCCCTCCTTCTTCCTCGACGGGGTCGACGTGAAGAAGGTCGACGACGAGACGATCGAACTCAAGAGCGAGAAGCCCAACCCGGCACTGCCCTATATCCTCCCCAACTCCTCGATCGGCATCGTCAACTCCAAGGTCGTCAAAGAGAACAAGGGCACGACCGATGAGAAGGACGAAGCGGAGCAGTTCCTCAACGAGAACTCACAGGGCTCGGGACCGTACCAGATCGACACCTACGACCCGGACAGTCAGGTCGTGCTCACCGCCAACGAGAACTACAACGGTCCGGCGCCGAAGTACAAGCGCATCGTCCTGCGCAACGTCTCGGCCGAAACGCAGCTGACCGACATCCAGTCCGGGCAGGCCCAGGTCGCCTACGACCTCAACTCCGACCAGGCGAACTCGATCGATGACAGCATGGCGCAGAAGACCTCGCTGCCCTCGACCCGCAGCCTCTACATCTTCAACAATATGGACGACAAGGTCAGCGACATCACGACCAATGAGGACTTCCGCATGGCCGTGACCTCGGCCATCGACTACGAGAAGATCCTCGAACTCTCCGGAGACGGAGCCCAGCGCATGGCCGGTCTCGTACCGAATGAGTTCAACGGCGCCGTGCCGAAGGATCAGGCACCCGAACGCGATCTCGACAAGACCAAGGAACTCCTTGAGAAGTCCGGCTACGACGGCGAGGAGATCCCCTTCCACTACTCGAGCGACCAGTCCGTCAACGGCGTCGACCTCGCCCAGCTGGCCGAGACGCTGCAGGCTCAGCTCAAGGAGGCTGGCATCAACCTCGCCCTCAAACCCGCACCGAGCGCCACTCAGCTCGACGGCTTCCGTGCCGGCGAGCAGCCCATGGGCATCGGCACCTGGGGCGCGGACTTCCCGGATCCGTCGAACTACAACGTCTTCGTCCCCGGCGGCAGCGTCGCCGACCGCGTCAACTGGGACAAGGACGCCTCACCGGAGATCACGAAGCTCGCCGAGGCTGCCGAGAAGGCCGATGAGGACAAGCGCGGCGATGCCTACGCGAAAATGTACAAGTCACTCTCCGACACCGGTGTGTGGATTCCGCTGGTACAGCCCGTCGACACCATCGTCGTCGGCAACAGCGTGAAGAAGTACGTCTCCAACGCCGACACCTCGTTCGACTTCGCTCAGGCCGAGTGAGGATGGCGGAAGCCGCGAACGAAGGGTCGACCCTCGCCGAGGCGGTGCCCGGTCCGGGTGCCTCCGCCGGTGACGCCGCGCAGCGGATCAGACCCCCGAAGATCCACCCGCTGCTGCGATACGTCCTCGTGCGGATCGGAATCTCGATTCTCCTGATCTGGGGCGTGACCATCGTGACGTTCCTGCTCACGAACCTCGTCCCCACCGACCCGGTCGCCGCGATCCTCGGCGACAGGGCCGCCGCGGACCCGGAGATCGTCGCCCAGACCCGGGAGCGGCTCGGCCTCGACCAGCCGCTCATCGTCCAGTACTTCACCTACCTGGGCAATCTGCTCCAGGGTGATCTGGGTGTCTCGAATCAGACGCGCACACCCGTGCTCGACTCGATCGGGCAGGTCTTCCCCGCCTCGATCGAACTCGGCATCGGAGCGATCCTCATCTCCGTCATCCTCGGCCTCCTCCTCGGACTCCTCAGCGCACTCAAGCAGAACACGATCCTCGACCACGCGATCCGCACCCTCAGCCTCATCGGCATCTCCGCGCCGACGTTCTGGATCGCCACCGTCGGCTACTTCGTCTTCTTCTTCAAACTCCGCGTCGTCCCCGGCGCCGGACGCCTCGACCCGTGGATCACTCCCCCGCCGAAGGTCACCGGGCTCTACACCGTCGACGCCCTGCTCTCCGGGCAGATGGCCACGTTCACCAACGCGCTCGGCCACCTCGTCCTGCCCTCCTGTGTGCTCGCCCTGTTCACCATCGGCCTGCTCACCCGGTTCAGCCGATCCAGCGTCCTCGACGTCATCAGGCTCGACTACGTCACCGCGGCCAAAGCCAAGGGGCTGCCCACCGGCACCGTCGTCTTCAAGTACATCTTCCGCGGCGCCCTGGTCCCCATCATCACCGTCGTCGGCCTCGCCTTCGGGTCCCTGCTCTCCGGGGCGGTGCTCACGGAGACCGTGTTCGCCTGGAACGGCATCGGCCAATACGCGTTCCGCGGCGCCACGACACTCGACCTGCCCGTCATCATGGGCGTCGGCCTCGTCATCGGCATCGTCTACATCCTCGTCAATTTCATCGTCGACCTGATCTACGGCTTCGTGGATCCGAGAGTGAGGGTGCGATGAGCATCGGCACACCCAAACAGCCGCCGACGAACACGAACCCCGGCGCCGAGGCGGTTCCCGGCAATCCCGGAAGCCCCGGAAATCCGGGCAATCCCGTCGACCCCGGGGTCAGACGGTGGACGATCCGGTTCCCGAAGTCCCTGCGCACCCCTTTGGGATTCGTCGGTGCGGTCATCCTCGCCGTCTGGCTGCTCCTGGCGATCTTCGCCCCGCTCATCGCCCCCTTCGATCCGCTCGCCCAGAGCTTTTCCCGGCTGGCACCGCCCGGGGGTGAGAACATCCTCGGCACCGACACCCTCGGCCGAGACGTGTTCTCCCGCATCATCGTCTCCGCTCGCACCACGCTGCCGGCGGCCGTATTCGTCGTCATCTGCTCGGCCGTTCTCGGTTCGGTCCTCGGTGCGATCGCCGGCTACTTCGGCAAAGCCGTGGACGAGATCATCATGCGCATCGCCGACCTCGTCTTCGCGTTCCCGACGATCATCCTCGCCATGGTCATCGCCGCCGCCCTCGGACCGGGTCTGAAGAACGCGATCATCGCGATCCTGCTCGTCTCCTGGCCCTCGTATGCACGTGTCACCCGGTCGTTGGTGATGACGGCCCGCAACAGCGAATACGTCATCGCCGGCAGGCTCCTCGGATTCAGCGCCGGAAAGTCACTCACCCGCGAGATCGCCCCGAACGTCGTTTCCCCCGTCGTCGTGCTCGCCACCCTCGATGTCGGATCGGCGATCCTGACCATGGCGGGTCTGTCCTTCCTGTCTCTGGGCGTCGTCCCACCGACTCCGGACTGGGGAGCGATGATCAGTGAGGGAGTCTCCCAGTTCGCCGCCTGGTGGATCGCCTTCTTCCCCGGCCTGTGCATCCTCACGATCGTCATGGCCTTCAACTTCATCGGCGACAGCCTCCGCGACACCCTCGACCCGCACACCGCACAGGAAGTGGGTGAGACCACCTCATGAGCGTCATCAGCATCAGAGACCTCAACCTGTCCGTGACCACGGGCAAGACCACCAAGCACATCCTCAAGGACGTCTCCTTCGACCTCGAGGCCGGCCGTATCACCGGTGTCGCCGGAGCCTCCGGATCAGGCAAGACCCAGACCGGACTGGCCGTCATGGGCCTCTCCCCTGCCGGTGCCCAGCTGAGCGGAAGCATCGACTTCGACGGCGTCGAACTCGTCAACATGCCGGCCAAGGCGCACAACCGACTGCGCGGAGTGCAGCTGTCAATGGTCTTCCAGGATCCCGCCTCGGCATTCCATCCCATGCTCACCGTCGGCGACCAGATCACCGACCACCTCAGACACCATCAGAAGGTCTCGAAGAGGGAAGCCCGCGAACGGGCCGTGCACATCCTCGAACGCACGAAGGTGCCCCACCCCACCGAGGCTGTGGGCAAGTACCCGCACCAGTTTTCGGGCGGGCAGCTGCAGAGGATCGCGTTCGCCTCGGCGATCATCTGCGATCCGAAGGTGCTCATCGCCGACGAGCCCACCACCGCCTTGGATGTCACCGTGCAGGCGGGGATTCTGCGGCTGCTGCGTGAACTCTGCGACGACCTCGAACTCGCGGTCCTGCTCGTCACCCACGACTTCGGCGTCCTGTCCTCGGTCGCGGACACGATCGTCGTGATGAAGGAGGGAGTCGTCGTCGAAGCCGGAGACCGGGAGGCGGTCATCACCGCCCCGCAGCACGAGTACACCCGCTCCCTCATCGAATCCCTGCCCGGAGCGGAGGTCTCACAATGACGAGCACATCGGAGCCGGGAACCCTGGACCGGAACCCGAACCATGACAGCCCTCCGGCGCAGACACACCACCTGCTCGAGTTGGACGATGTCTCCTGCGAATACAAGCTCGGCGGCGGCGGACGCTTTCGCGCCGTCGACGGCGTCTCCCTCCACCTCGGTCGTTCCGAAGTGCTCGGTCTCGTCGGGGAATCGGGCTGCGGGAAGTCCACGCTGGCCAAACTCATCTGCGGACTTGAGAAGCCCGCGGGCGGTGCCATCACCTTCGATGCGCACCCGGTGAAGCCGTTGGGCTTGGGCAGACGCCCGAAGCACCTCCTCGGCATCCAGATGGTGTTCCAGAACCCGTACGCCTCACTCAACCCGCGCCGGCGCATCCGCGACCAGCTCAGCGATGCCCTCGCACTCGACCCGGGTGGAACGTGGACCGTCGAATCCCTGCTCGAGGCGGTCGATCTGCCGCTCGACTCCGCCCAGCGATACTCCCATTCCTTCTCCGGCGGCCAACGCCAGCGGATCGCGATCGCAAGGGCGCTGGCCGCCGGGCCGAAGGCGCTCGTCGGGGATGAGCCGATTGCCTCCCTCGATGCGTTCCTGCAGGCGAGGATCGCTCGGATGATGCGGGATCTGGCCATCGACTCCGGGGCCTCGATGATCTTCATCAGCCACGACCTCTCAGTCGTCCGCGACATCGCCGACAGGGTGGCCGTGATGGAGGCCGGACGCATCGTCGAGGTAGGGTCGACCGAGCAGATCTGGAACGATCCGCAACACAAGTACACACAAAAACTGCTCGCGGCAATCCCCCGCGTCGACGGCAAGGGAATCATCCCCGGCTGAGGCTCAGCCGCGAACGCAACGAGGAGGTCCGATGGTCACGGTGATCCGCGGGGCGGAGACCTATGCTCCCGAACGGATGGGACGGCAGGACATCCTCGTCGAGGGCCATCGGATCTCCCACCTCGGCGAGCTCACCGCAGAAGCCGTGGAGGCGCTCGAGAAGGTGCCGGGAACTCAGATCATCGACGCCTCGGGACTCACCGCCGCCCCCGGTCTCATCGATCCGCATGTCCACATCACCGGCGGCGGTGGTGAAGGCGGATATGCGTCGCGGACTCCCGAGATCACCATCACCGACATCATCGGTGCCGGAGTGACCACCGTGGTCGGCTGCCTCGGCACCGACTCCGTCACCCGCTCCCACGGGAACCTCATCGCCAAGGCCCGCGGCCTCGAAGAGGAGGGGATCACCACCTTCGTCTACACCGGCAGCTACCAGCTTCCGGCACGGACGATCACCGGTTCGGTCGTCGATGACATCGTGCTCATCGACAAGGTCATCGGCGCCGGGGAGATCGCGGTCTCCGAACGCCGCTCCTTCCAACCGACGATCGAGGCGCTGGCCGACATCGTCAGCCAATGTCATGTCGGCGGGCTGCTCAGCGGCAAGGCCGGAGTCACCCACTTCCACGTCGGATCGCATGCGAGTCGGCTCGCCCCGCTGCACCGACTGCTCGATGAGTATCCGATCGCGCCTCCGGCCGTCTATGCCACCCACATCACCCGAGACGATGAGCTCCTCGCCGACGCCGTGGACCTGGCGGCAAAAGGGGCGTTCGTCGACATGACGGCCGGAGCCTCGACCGTGGAATCGGTGAAAAGGTACCGCGAACTCGGCGGCGACCTGAACCAGCTGACGCTGTCCTCCGACGCCAACGGCAGCCTGCCGAAGTTCGATGACCGGGGGCGGCTCGTCGAATTGGCGGTGGCGAACCAGTCGACTCTGTTCGAACAGGTCTGGGCCTGCACCGACTCCCTCGAGCTGGACGTGTCCCAGGCGCTCGCCCTCGTCACCGCCAATACCGCCGATGCCCTCAGACTCTCCCACAAGGGTCGGATCGCGCCCGGTCATGACGCCGATCTGCTGCTCCTCGATGCCGACCATTCGATCCGGCATGCCTTTGCCCTGGGCCGACAGACCATCAGGGACGGACAGCTACTGGTCACGGGCACGTTCGACTGAGCGGGCCGCGACCGGGCCGCCACACACCTGGCCGTCGCGCACCGGGCCGAGCCGCCACGTACCGGGCCGCCGCACACCTGGCGTCCGGCTACCGCCTGATCTGCTGCACATACTCCCCCGGCCGGTACCCGGTGATGCGGAGGAAATCGGAGTTGAAGTGCGACTGATCGAACCAGCCGAGGCCGGCTCCCAGCTCCGCGAACGTGCCGTCCCACCCGCGGTCGAGGGCGGAGACGGCGTCGATCACGCGGGCCCGGGTGAGCAGCTTCTTCACCCCCACTCCGCAGTAACGGTCGAACATCCGCTGCAGTGAGCGCTCGCTCATCTCGACCCGACTCGAGAGCTCGCCGAGACTGATCACCGCGGGGTCCTCGAGCACCTCGAGGACTCGGCGGAAGCGGGCGTAACTGTCGGTGACCTGCGGACGGCGCGAGAGCAGCCACGCTTCGACCGCCTCGGCGAGATGGGACACGTCGGGTGGGCTGGGACCGACGAGCACCTCGGCGAGGTCGAGGTCATCCTCGATCTGCGGGAACCATGTGCTGCCGGACGCGGTCTTCTCTCGGAGATCGGACGGAGCTTGGTCCGAGAACGCGAGGGTCGCGCCGAGGTGGAAGTTCACGCCGAACACCCCGCCGCGACCATAGATTCCCACGTCGAAGCGGTGCAGGGTGATGGGTCCGGTGATCCAGGCTCCGGGGCCGGTCGTCGACGCTCGGCGGATGTCGCCGTATTCGAAGGTGAGGTTGATCGTCGGTTCGGAGACCGTGGCCGTCTGATACTTCTCGCCGGGCTCCAGGTCCCAGTCGACCGCCCAGAAGCGTTTGACGAAGGGCCGCAGCGTCTCAGGGACCACCCGCACCGTCGAATAGCGGGCGTGGTCGAGCAGTTCCCCCGGTCTGAGCACGCGACCGTAGAAGTGATCGGGGGCGCGGGTCACGAGTGGCGGGTTTTTCCTATCGACGACATCGTCCATGGGACCAGAATGGCAGACATGACTGACACAGAGATGAAAGACGCCCCCGTCGCTCCCGCTTCCGAGTCGGCGCCGGTCGCGAAACTGGCCATGGTCACCCTCGATGCTCCCGATGCGGCAGAGCTCGGACGCTTCTATGCCGAGGTTCTGGGGTGGCCGCTGGTCCATTCCGACGAGAACTATGCGATGCTCGCCGGACCCAGCCACGCGCTGGGCATCGGCACGATTCCCGATTTCAAGAAGCCGAACTGGCCCGACGACGGGCACAAGCAGTTCCACCTCGACCTCGCCGCCGATGACGTCGAAGCCGCGGCCGCTCGCTGTGTGGAACTCGGTGCCGCTCGGGCCGAACCACAGCCGGGTGAGACCTGGGTCGTGCTCCTCGATCCCGCCGGGCACCCCTTCTGCATCTCAGATGCGAAGAACTGGGGCTGAGGACAGCACCCACCTGGCGGTTCACAGACTTCTCGCGCTCACACCACCGTGAACTGACGGTCGTGCAGGCCTGTGGCGCTGCCGGGGATCGGCGGACGGTGCTGCGAGATCTGCACATTGCCGTCGGCATCCGTAGCGCGCACGGTCACCGTGTGGGTGCCCTTGTCGAGATCGTCGGCGACGAATCGCCACTGCCGCCAGGTGTCGACGGTGAGCTCCTCGCTCAGTTCGGCGGTGTGCCAGTCACCGGAATCGAAGCGCACCTGCACCTCGGCGATCCCGGTGTGCTGTGCCCAGGCCATGCCCGCGGTGACGATGCCGCCGCCGTCGCGCGATTCGACGCGGGCACCGGCGCGCGGCACATCCACACGGGAGGCGACGAGGATCGGCCCGTGCGTAGACCAGCCTCTTGTCGTCCAGTAGGCCTGCTTGTCGGCGAACCGGGTGACCTCGAGCTCGGTCACCCATTTGGTCGCCGAGACGAATCCGTAGAGTCCGGGGACGACGAGGCGGGCGGGGAATCCGTGCTCGCGCGGCAGCGGATCACCGTTCATCCCCACCGCAAGCAGCGCATCCCGGTCATCGGTGAGCGCCTCGAGCGGGGTCGAAGCGGTGAACCCGTCATCGGAGGTCGAGAGGACCATATCGGCTCCGGCCTGCGGTCGGGCCCGGGCCAGCAGCTCGCGCACCGGATAGCCCAGCCACTTCGCGTTGCCGACCAGGTCTCCGCCGACCTCGTTCGAGACGCAGGTGAGGGTCAGGTAGTGCTCTTCGAGAGGCAGGGCCAGCAGCTCATCCATGGTGATCGTGACCTCTTCCTCGACCATCCCGTGGATGCGCAGCGACCATGTCTGCGCGGACACGGCCGGCGGGATGAGTGCGGTGTCGATGCGGTAGAAGTCATCCCTGGCGGTGACGATGGGGGCGAGTCCGTCGATGTCGAGATCGGCACCGGCAGGAATCTCCGGTGCCGAGGTGGCCGGCCGTGGCAGCAGCAGCTTCGTCACCGTGCCTGCCGCACTCCTGGCCAGGACCGCCGTCGACTGTCCGGCGGCGATCGCGGCGATGCCGAGGGCACCGAGCCCGCCGGCCACACCGAAGAAGGTCCGCCGGTCCGGCGCCCCGTCCGGGGCCGAAGGCTCCTCCACCTGCTCCCCCTCCGAAACCGACGTCCCTTCCGAGACCGCCGTCCCCCGGTCGCCGAGGCGGATGAGCCCGAGGAAGCCCGCAGTTCCCAGCACCACTCCCCCGAGCGTCGGGAGCATGTCGATGACCCCTCCGCCCGTGCCCAGGGTGAGCACCAGCGGCAGGATCCCTAAGCCGATGAGTAGGACGAGTGAGAGCCCGCGCCGGCGCAGACCGATCCACCCGATGAGGCCGCCGAGGATCGTGCCCACCACGGCAATGGTGATGACGAGGGCCAACTTGTCGTGGGTGCCGAACAGCGCGATCGCGACCTTGATCAGAGCTGTCGGGGTCAGCGGGATGACGGCCCGACCGAGGATGAGCAGCGGCGCCGAAGTGACCGCCACGGCAGCGGCGATGAACTCGGCCGCGCCGAAGTAGATGAGGGTGGCGACGGCGCCTGCGAGGATGAAGATCGGCAGTCGGTGTGCGCTCATCGCGGGCCTCAGGCCAGTGCCCGGCGCAGACGCACGGCGGCGTCGAGGAGTGCGGCGAGCATCTCCTCACGATCGGGCTCGGTCAGCTCGGAAGCAGTGCGCATACCGTGGCTAAGGAGGACGACGACCTGGTCCGGCAGACTCTCGTCGTTCAGCTCGGGAACCGGCCGGCCCTCGGAGCCGATCGCGGAGAACTCGGCGAGCGCCTCGGCGATGGTCGCTCTTCTGCTCAGCCGCTCACCTGAGTCAGCGACGGGGGAATTCTCCCCCGCCTCGGCGAGCTGGACGGTGGTCAGTCCGATGATGCGCACACGCAGACGCCGGATCTCGGTCTCGATGTCCGCGGTCTCAGTCATGGGGCCATCATAGTTCCGTTCGTTCGAGACCGGCGGCTGCGACTGCGGCGGTGAGGAAGTCGAGCACGCGCTGCGTGGTCCGCTCGCGCAGCTGGGTAGTGGGCACGACCGCCCAGTAGTGGCCGCGGAAGCCGATGGCCTCGGGCAGCACGCGCACGAGCGATTCGTGGCGGGCCGCTGTGTAGGTCGGCATGATCGCCAGGCCCACTCCGGACAGGGCCGCCTGCTCATGGACGTTGAGGTTGTTCGACTGCAGTCGGATCTCAGTGGGCAGCTGCGGGCGCAGCGCCTCGAATTCGGGGACTCCGGCGATGGGATCATCGGCGTACCAGGCGAGCACATGTCCGTCGAGGTCTGCCGGCTCGGTGATCGGCCGATGTCTGTGCAGATAGTCTCTGTGCGCGAAGACCCCGATCTCGTAGTCGGCGAGCCGGCGTGCCCGCACCGTCGACGAGGACGGCTGCGAGCGCACGATGGCGACGTCGAAGGCATTGCCCTCGCGGGAGGCCAGGGAAGGTGCCGAGAGGATGTGGAGGGCGACGGCCTGGGTGGCCAACAGCTGGGCGCTCGCCGGAGTGAGCACGCTGGCGGCGAACCCGTCGGGGCTGAGGATCGTCCATTCCTCGGGTCCCAGCCGGGTCGGATCCCCGGTGGAGAAAGCGTCGCTGCCCAGCGCCACCATCCGAGCCGCAGGCAGCAGCCTCTCCCCATTGGAATTGATCGCCCACCCGCTGCGGGTGCGGGTGAATAGTCGCTGGTCCAGGGCGTGTTCGAGTCGTTGGACGCGCCGGCTCACCGTTGTGTGATCGACCCCGAGTTCCTCCCCGGCCCGGACGAGGGTGCCGGCCTGGGCGAGGACGTGGAAGTACCGCACGTCTTCCGCGTCGACTCCCATGTCGGCTCCTCCTCGTCTCGGGTTCGGTCTTCGACTCTACCCCGCCGAGGCGGCTGCCAGGTCCCGCGGTGACCGGTTCAGTCGATCGACGGCGGGCCCGCTCCGGGCGGTCCCGGTTCGGACGGGTTCCGGTTCAGTCAGTCGCCGGCGGGGTCGGTCCGGGCGGGATCCGGCTCAGTTCGGGGCGATCCACACCGTCATCGTCTCCTGGTAGGTGTCGAGCGCCTCGGGGCCGTTGTCCCGTCCCCAGAATCCGGATTGGCGATGTCCGCCGAACGGGGTCGCCGCGGTGCCTTCGCTGTAGCCGTTGATCGCGAGGGTGCCGACGCGGATGCGATCGGCCCACCATTTCGCGGTCCCCAGATCCTCGCACCACACGCTCGAGGCCAGTCCGAAGGGTTCGTCGTTGATCGCGGCCACCGCCTCGGCGCGAGTCGACCGGCGCAGCAGCTGGGTGAGCGGTCCGAAGATCTCGCCGCGACCGAGTTCGCTGTCATCGGGCACGCCCTCGATGACCGTCGGCGGATACCAGGTGCCCGCGGTGGGCACCTCGGCGCGGGTGTTGAGGATCCGCGCGCCCTTGCCCACGGCTTCGTCGACCCAGGCGGTGATCCTGTCGCGGGCCTTGACGTTGATGACCGGGCCGATGTCGGTGCCGTCGGCGAAGGGGTCGCCGACGGTGACCGCCTCGGCGGCGGAGATCAGAGCGGTCCGGAACTCGTCGAACCGGGCGTCATCGTCACCCACGACAATCACCCGGGAGGCGGCGGTACAGTTCTGTCCGCTCGTGCCGAAGGCGGCTCCAGCGATGTCGGCGGCGATGGCGTCGAAGTCGGAGGCGAACTCAGCATCGACGATATAGGCCGCACGTCCGCCGAGTTCGAGGGAGACCTTCTTGAGGTTCGACCTTGCGGAGGACTCGAGGAAGGAGCGTCCCACGGGCCCGGATCCGGTGAAGGTGAGCACGTCGATGTCCGGGTGCAGTCCCATGAGGGCCCCGATGTTCGCCCCGGTGCCGATGAGCACGTGGAAGAGTCCGTCCGGGACTCCGGCCTCCTTGGCCAGTCCGGCGAAGTGGAGGGCACTGAGCGTGGAATCCTCGGAGGGTTTGATGATCATCGCGTTTCCGGCCGCCAGCGCCGGTGCGACCTTCCAGCCGAGCATCGCGATCGGGTAGTTCCAGGGCAGGATGGCACCGACGATGCCGATGGGCACCGAACGCACCCAGCCCCAGCCGTCCGGACCCTGCAGGTGCCGGCCGTCATCGCGGGAGATGAGATCGGCACAGTAGCGCAGGTTGGCGGCGACGTCCTCGACGTCTTCGGCCACGCTGCCGGCGAACACCTTGCCGGCCTCGATTCCGTCGAGGTAGGCGATCTGTTCGGCATTGTCGATGACGAGGTCGGCGAGGCGGCGGAGCACCTGCACCCGCTGATCTCCGTCCTCGGCCCAGGATGCTTCCCGGAAGGTCCGGCGGGCGGAGGCGACCGCGGCGTCGAGCTGGTCTTCGGAGGCTTCGTTGATCGTGCCGATGAGCTCGCCGTTCGCCGGGGCGATTAGGTCGAGTGCCGGGCCCTGCCCGGTGGTCGCTCGACCGTCGGTGAAGACGCCGAGGTTGTTGTCGATGATGGTGGAAAGTGCCTGTCGGCCGGTGTCTGAGTCAGCCATGTCAGAGTCCCTTCTCGAGCGCGGTGATCGTTGCCAGCAGGCCCTCGAGCGATTCGGCATCGGCGGTGGGCAGAGGTGGGCGCACCGGCCCCTGGTCGATGCCGCGGCGGCTGAGCGACTGTTTGATCAGAGAGATGAACGCAGGGTTGTCCTCGATCTGCGCGAGCGCGTCGGACAGACCGTTCCACAGCTCGATCGCCTCCGCCCAGCGTCCGTCCCGGGCGTGTGCCCACAGTGTCTGGCACTGCTGGGGCAGCAGCCACGCCGAGGCGGCCACCCAGCCGCTGGCTCCCTGGCTGAAGCCTTCGAGGGCGATTCCGTCGGCCCCGACGAAGACCTCCACCTCGGTGCCGAGTTCGCGGCGCAGCTCGCGGATTCGGGTGGCCGCCCCGGAGGTCTCCTTGACGCTCCAGAGGGCCCCGGTGTCGGCGAGGGTGGCCAGGTGCTCCGGGAGCAGATCGGTGCCGGTCGAATGCTGGTTGTTGTAGACCATCACCGGCAGCGGCGAGTTCGTCATCACCTGGTGCAGGGCGGCGGTCGCGGAGTCGGGTTCGAGGCCGCCGTAGAAGGGCGGAGTGATCATGGCGGCATCGGCGCCCCACGCCTGCGCGTTCGCGATGTGTTCGCTCATCTGCGCGGGCGTGTAGGCCATGCAGCCGACGACGATGTTGGCGCGGCCTCCGGCTGCGTCGACGATCGCCCGGATCTGGGCCTCCCGTTCGGCGTCGCTGAGTGCCAGGGCCTCACCGGTGGCGCCGAGGCAGAGGATGCCTTCGACGCCGGTGCCCAGGACTTCGTCGACCCGGGCGGCGAGTCGGTCGAGGTGCTGTTCTCCGTCCTCGTCGAAAGGGGTGGTCGGTACGGCGAAGACGCCACGCATCGGATTCGTCATCGAATGGTCCTTTCGCTCTCAGTTTCGAGGCAGCCGAGCCTCGGTGACGGCGGGCAACCTCGTTGCTCCGACCCTAGGCAAGCCTGTGATCACAGGCAATAGCCGATTCTCCACAGCGATCTGGAGTTCTGCACACGATCCCTCCGGAGTTCTGCACACGCTGTCTCCTCGGAGTTCTGCACACGCTGTCTCCCCGGAAACGCCGCAGGGCGGACTCCCGAAGGGGAATCCGCCCTGAGGACGTGGTGCTGCGGACGAAGCGTTTGCTGCTTCGACCGGCGACCGGCCTAGTTCCTGAAGTAGGAGATGAGGCGCAGGATCTCGATGTAGAGCCAGATGAGGGTGACCATGAGGGAGAAGGCGCACATCCAGGAGTACTTCTCCGGGATCTTGTGCTTGACGCCCTCTTCGATCATCTGGAAGTCCATGATCAGGGTCATCGCGGCGAGCACGGTGGCGACGATGCCGATGATGATTCCCAGCGGAATGCCGAAGACCTCGATGCTGCGGGCTCCTCCGGTTCCGGTGAACATGGCGATGCCGAAGTTGATGAGCGAGAAGATCGCATAACCGCCGACGGCGATGAACATGAACTTCTTCATCTTCGAGCCGTAGCGCACGCCTTTGAACTTGAAGAGGGCGAGCATGACGCCGAAGACGCAGAGGGTGGCGAGGACCGCCTGAATGACGATGCCGTCGTACATCCTCTCGAAGATTCCGGAGATCCCGCCGAGGAACACGCCTTCGAACGCGGCGTAGCCGATGATCAGCGCCTTGCTCGGTTCCTTCTTGAAGGCATTGACGAGGCCGAGGACCAGGCCGATGAGCATCGCGGGGAAGGCGAGGACCGGCACGAACCAGCCGAGCACGGCACCGGCGAGGAGGATGGTGAAGAGAATGCCGGTCTTCATCATCACATCGTCGTAGGTCATCGCACGGTCGGCGACCTGCGGTCCGGCGTTGCGGTTCTCCGCTGCCGGCTGATTGAACAGGTTGTTGAGTTCCTGATCGGACATGACGGGCTGATTGCGGCCCGCCTGGGCGCCCTGGTTGATCGCCCGGTTCATCATGGGGTTACTCACGGTCGAGATCCTTTCGATCTGAGTAGACTTCGCGGTGACGCGGTGTCACGCGAGTGGTGATTCACGGTTCAAGTCTAGCGATAACACCTGGGCGGACACTGAAATTCCCAGGCCCCGAACGGCGAGCGTTGCACGATCGTAATGCCCGGCATTCCCTGGGGCCGTCGCGACTGTTCAAGCCTGCCAATCGCTGCCGAACAGCCAGCCATTCCGGTACTCCGACTCAGCCCATCTGGTAGTGGGTGGCCGCACCCGGTCCCCAGGGGATTCCGGTGGCCCACCAGACGAAGAACAGCAGCCCCCAGAAGATGAACATCGCGAACGAAAGCGGAATCGTGAACGAGAGGACTGTGCCGATGCCGGCATCGCGCTTATAACGCTGGATGAAGCCGAGGACGACGACGAAGTAGGGGCTCATCGGGGAGATGATGTTCGTCGTCGAATCACCGATCCGGTAGAGCGCCTGGGTGGTCTCCGGGGCGATGGACAGGAGCATGAACATCGGAATGAGCACCGGAGCCATGAGCGTCCACAGCCCCGACCCGGAGGTCAGGAACATCGCGCCCAAGGCCACGAGCAGCCACCCGCCGAGGAGGATGATGAAGGGCCCGGTGTTGAGCGAACCGAAGAACTCCGCACCGCGGATGGCGAGGATCTCGCCGAGGCTCGACATCTTGAACAGGGCGAGGAACTGGCTGGCGGCGAAGAAGAGGACGATGACGGGGACGAAAGGCAGCAGGCCCTTGCCCATCATGTCCGGAATGTCCGAGGTCTTCCTGATCGATCCGGTGGCGTAGCCGTAGACGATGCCGACGATGAAGAAACCGAAGCCGATGATGGCCGCGATTCCCGCCATCAGCCCCGACTCGGGTCCGAAGCCGCCGGCTTCGTCGCGGAGGAAGGAGCCAGCGGGCAGGGCGAGGAAGAACAGAATGGCCGCGCAGGCGACGATGCTGATGACCGCGAAGACCATGCCCCGCTTCTCGTTGGCGTCGAGCTCCATCTTCACGTCGAAGTTCTCGGGATCGTTCTCATCGGGTGCGTCGAGTTCGATCTGGTCTGCCCGCTTGGACAGGAGGAGTTCGGTGACGAGGGTGACGGCAGCGGCGACGACGAACATCGAGACGAAGTTGAAGTAGAAGTTCGCGACCGGGCTGACCGTATAGTCGGCGTCGATGATCTGCGCCGCCGAGGTGGAGAGTCCGCCGAGGATCGTGTCGAGCGAGTTGACCATCGGAGCCGCAGAATAGCCGCCCGAGGTGGCCGCATAGGCGACGAGGCAGCCGAGCAGCGGGTTACGGCCGACCGCTTTGAAAGCGAGTCCGCCGAGCGGAATCATGATCATGTACGAGGCGTCGGAGGCGATCGACGAGGCGGTTCCGGCGAGGGCGACGATGAAGGTGATCCACTTCGGCGAGGCGCCGGCGATGGTCCCGCGCAGCATCGCCGGGATGAGCCCCGACTGTTCGGCGACGGCGACGCCGATGAGCACGATGAGCACGAGCCCGAGCGGTGGGAAGGTGACGAAGTTGTTCGTCGCTCCGGCGACGATCTCGCGCAGGGACTCCGTGGAGAAGAGGTTGGTCACCGTCACCTTCTCATCGGTGGCGGGATTGACCGCGCTGAGCCCGGTGGCGGAGAAGATCGACGAGAGGATCATGACGATCACGGCCAGCGACAGGAAGAGCCAGAACGGGTGAGGCAGCTTGTTGCCGGCCCTCTCGATGATGACCAACAGGCGCATCAGCCAGCTGAGGTCGGAGGGTGCGTTCGACTTCTCGTCGACGGCGGCGGAGTTGCTCGACATGGGTTCTCCTCGGTCGTGTCGGCACCGGTGGGCGCCCCAGGCCGCGATTCGCTCTGTGAGCGCGATCACGCGGGAAGTCACCAGTCTATGGACAGGATCGATTGCAACAAAGGAATCTCATATTCTGGATGTCGCCGAGCGGCGCACAGCACTGTCGCTCCTTGGCGACTGTGTCCGGGGGTATGCCTCCCTAGGCTCGGAACATGAGCGCACATCCCGCCTTCGACGGCCCTCAGGACGGCCACTCCTCCGACGGCCACCGGACCCCCGATGAGACCTCACGACCACCTCGGCGACTCGGCCTGCCGGTCTGGGCGATCATCGCCCTGGCTCTGCTCGCCGCGCCCCGCATGGTCCTCCACGACCTCGGCATCATCAGCGAGGGCACGGGAATCAACGCGCTCTTCGTTGCCGTCCCGCTGCTCGTCTGGGTGCTTGTGACCCTGTGGGCGAGAGTGCCGAACGCCTTCCTCACCCTCCTGACCGTCGGGATCATCTATGGTCTCGTCCTCGCCGTGGGACATCAGCTCTTCTGGACTGCACAGTTCGACGGTGCCCTGCCCCGCCTCGGCGGAAGGTTCGCCGGACTCGATCCCGGCCTCTCGAGCCTCATCGTCCGCGTCTTCGCCATCGGTTCGAGCCTGCTCACGGGCACCATCGTCGGAGCCGTAGTCGGCCTGCTCACCTGGGGGCTCGATCGGCTGCGGGGGCGGGGACGGAAAACCCCGCCGAGGCGGGGCTTCCGTGAACGTTGCGCGCTGAGTCGGTGCGCTGCCGTCAGTGTGGGATCAGCGTTCGATGTCTCCGCGGATGAAGGCCTCGACGGCCTCGTGGGCGGAGTCGTCGTCGGTCTGCTCCGGCGGTGACTTCATGAAGTAGGACGACGCGGAGATGAGCGCTCCGCCGATGCCGCGGTCGAGGCCGATCTTCGCGGCGCGGACGGCGTCGATGATGACTCCGGCCGAGTTCGGGGAGTCCCAGACCTCGAGCTTGTATTCCAGGGACACCGGGGCGTCACCGAAGTTGCGGCCCTCGAGGCGGACGAAGGCCCATTTGCGGTCGTCGAGCCATTCGACGTAGTCACTGGGTCCGATGTGGACGTCGCGGTCGGCCAGCTGGGCGTTGGTGTTCGAGGTCACGGCCTGGGTCTTCGAGATCTTCTTCGATTCGAGTCGCTGGCGCTCCAACATGTTCTTGAAGTCCATGTTGCCGCCGACGTTGAGCTGGTAGGTGCGGTCGAGGACGACTCCGCGGTCTTCGAAGAGCTTGGCCATGACCCTGTGGGTGATGGTCGCTCCGATCTGGGACTTGATGTCGTCGCCGACGATCGGGACGCCGGCGGCGCGGAACTTCTCGTCCCATTCCTTCGTCCCGGCGATGAACACGGGCAGGGCGTTGACGAAGGCGACCTTCGCGTCGATGGCGGCCTGAGCGTAGAACTCCACGGCCTCCTGCGATCCGACGGGCAGGTAGCAGACGAGGACGTCAGCCTCGGCGTCCTTGAGAGCTTTGACCACGTCGACGGCTTCGCGGTCGGATTCGACGATCGTCTCGCGGTAGTACTCGCCGAGTCCGTCGAGGGTCGGTCCCCGCAGCACCTCGATGCCGGTGGGTTCGACGTCGGCGAGCTTGATGGTGTTGTTCTCACTGGCGGTGATCGCCTCGGCGATGTCGGATCCGACCTTCTTGCCGTCGACGTCGAAGGCGGCGACGAAATCGATGTCACCGACGTGATAATCCCCGAACTCCACATGCATGAGACCCGGCACCTTCGTCCCCGGAGCCGCATTCCGGTAGTACTCAACACCTTGGATCAGGGATGAGGCGCAGTTGCCCAATCCGGCAATCGCGACTCGAATCGATTTCGTTCCCACGTCTGTGACTTCTCCTTTATTGTTTCGGGTCTCCCCGAGTGCCAAGTGTCCCGAGGATTCAAGGGGTTTCGAACCTCGGATATTCCTGACGGGGTCAGGTTTTCGACCAGACCCGACTATTCATCTTAAACTCCTCGTCAAAGTGGCGAGGCATGTGATCGCCCGGACCCCGCGGCCCAGGGGATCACGGTGCGGCCGATCAGCTGACGACGAGCGGCTCGAGCACGAGATCAGGGTGATTCTTCTGCACTCCGTGCAGGCGCCAGCGGTCCGAGAACAGGGCCAGCAGCTCTCCGTCGGAGCGGTGGAGGACCTCGACGGAGCGTTCCCGGGACAGGGTGGACACGCACTCGGGGGTGGTGCGCCTGGCCAGAGAGAAGTTGAGACGTTCGAGCGCGCACGGGGCGTTGAACTCGTTGACCATCCTGTCCTCGGCGACTTCGAACTGCATCGGTCCGACCGCTCCGAGCACCGGCGCCTGATCGCCGCGCAGGTCGGAGCGCAGCACCTGGATGACACCTTCGTGGTCGAGCTGTTCGATGCCGCGGCGGAACTGCTTGTACTTCGAGGAGTCCTTGGCGCGGATGACCATGAAGTGTTCGGGAGAGAAGGTCGGGATGCCGGGAAATTCGACTTTCTTTTCAAGATAGAGGGAGTCACCCACCCGCAGGGCGGAGGCGTTGACGAGACCGACTACGTCACCTGGGAAGGCCTCGTCGACGACGTCGCGGTCGCGGCCGAAGACCTGCTGGGCGTACTTCGTGGCGAAGGGCTTGCCGGTGGCGGCGTGGGTGAGCACGCTGCCGCGTTCGAACACTCCGGAGCACACGCGGATGTAGGCGAGTCGGTCGCGGTGATTCGAGTCCATGCCGGCCTGGACCTTGAACACGAAGCCGGAGAACGGGGCGTCGACGGGGCGCGGTTCGCCGTTCTTGTCCTCGCGGGCTTCTGCGGCCGGGGCGAGGTCGACGAGCATGTCGAGGAGTTTGTGGATACCGAAGTTGAGCACCGCGGAAGCGAACATCACCGGGGTCGATTTACCGGCGAGGAACGTCTGCTGGTCGTGGTTCTGCTCTTCCATGTCGAGCAGCTCGGATTCGTCGACGGCCGTCGACCAGGCATCGCCTTCGAGATCGGCGGCCTTCTCTGCGGGGAAGGTCTCCTCCCCGGCAATGGTCGCCCCGCCGTCGGTGCGGGTGTACTTCGTGTAGTCGCCGGTGATCCGGTCGAGCACACCGCGGAAGTCTCCGGACTGTCCGACAGGCCAGGTGATCGGGGTGGGCAGAAGGCCGGTGCGCTCCTGCACCTCGTCCATGAGTTCGAGGGCGTCGAGGCCCGGTCGATCCCACTTGTTGACGACGGTGATGATCGGGATGTTGCGGTGGGCACAGACTTCGAAGAGCTTCATCGTCTGCGCCTCGAGGCCTTTGGCGGCGTCGATGAGCATGACGGCGCAGTCCACGGCGGAGAGGACGCGGTAGGTGTCCTCGGAGAAGTCGGCGTGGCCGGGGGTGTCGACGAGGTTGAACACCGCGTCCCGGTATTCGAACTGCAGGGCGGCCGAGGAGATCGAGATCCCGCGGTCCTGCTCCATCTTCATCCAGTCGGAGACGGTGGCGCGTCGGCCGGCCTTGCCGTGGGTGGCTCCCGCCTGGCCGATCGCCCGGGCGTGCAGGGCGAGCGCCTCGGTCGTCGTCGACTTACCCGCGTCGGGGTGGGAGATGACGGCGAACGTGCGGCGGCGGGCCGCCTGGGTTCGAATGTCTTTATCGGAATACTGGCCGGAAGTCACCGCAATATCCTATCGCCCTTCTCCACCCGGCCGCGCCTCCGGTCGCGTGTCCGGTCAGTCACAGAGACCGTGCACGGCCACACGGCGTGTGCCTGCGACGACTCCGCGGCGGCGCAACGACGCCGCGGACGCATCCAGCATCCTGTCGGATTCCGCCTTTATGCTGGTGGGCGATGACTGAGGAATTTGTTGATTACGCGGGCCGTACCGAACCGAAGGAACGGTGGCTCAAGGCCCTGCCGCTCATCGTCGCCGCACTGCTCGGGATCCCGTGCCTTGCCCTGGCGATCATGTTCTCGCTCTCGATCGCGCAGGTGACCAGCTACATCTTCGACATCGGCACCTCGGGGTTGGAGGCTGCCGCAATGGTGCTGCTCAGCCTCTCAGGTGCCTTCTGCGTGATCTTCTGGCTCGCGTTCCTCTTCATCGGCAGCCGTCGCCGCACGTGGAAGTGGCGCCTCTGGTGGGCCGGCGCGGCACTTCTCGCCGCGGGAATCATGCCGCTGTGGTGGCTCGTCTTCGGCTACTACTGAACCGTAACGCCCCGCTACTGAGCCGTAACGCCCCGAGAGTGACACACCCTACGGGAGCACCGCTCGGATGTGTCACTCGCTGTAGGTTATAGCGACGCTGCGCGGGAGCTTGCGACGCCACCACGACGCTCAGAGCTGCGCGAGGGCCTTCGCGATGCGCTTCTCCGACACGGGGTGTGCGGTACCCACAGAATTCGCGTAGAAACTCACCCGCAACTCTTCGACCATGGTGAGCACCTCACTCCAATCGTTCGGAAGCGCGACGAGGATCTGCGACCAGTCGGCCTTCGCAAGCTCCGGGAACCGATTCGCCACCTTCTTGTCCACGGCGTCCTGACTGCCGGTGACACGGTCCATGAGCTGCTTGTCCCGGATCGGAGAATCCTGCATTCCGCCGATGCGCACGACCTCGGCCTGCACCCAGCGCGGCAGGTCGCGAAGCAGCTGCGGCGTCAGCGCCGCCACCGCCGGTCCGGACACCCGAGAGGCACGCCAAGCCTGCACATCGGCGAGGTTGGACAGGATCGCCAACGACGAGGCCTTCGACACCAGTCGGTCGAGTTCGGTCGCCGCCCGCAGCGCCTTGAGCAGGGACGGCAGCAGCGCGACGCACAGCTCGGGCAGCCCCGCCTGAACGGATCTGCTCAGCTGCGCGAAAGCCTCGGCATCACCGACCCACGTGGTTTCGACGAGCCCCACGTGCTCGGCCACAAGACCACGGATGCCGACCCTCAGCAACGCCTGCAGCAGTTCGTCCGCGAACTTCTGGTGCCCGGCGAGGACGAGCTTCTCCTCGGTCGTCAGCCCGTCCCGCAGGTATTTCAGCGCCTCGTTCGCCTGCAGCCCGAGCAGGGTGATGAGTCCCTCCCGGCTCGCGGCCCTGGCCTGGGCCGCCGTGTCGAAGGTCACGAGATCGACGTGGGTGCCGCGATCAGCCAGTCCGGGGATCGCGCCCGGTTCGGCCTCGTCAGGGTTCTGCAGGGTGCCGAAGCTCCACGTGCTCAGCCCGGTGCGCGGAGAGAAGTCGAGTTGCTTCGCCCGCGCCTTCTTCACCTGCGGCTTCGCCTTCGTCGTCACCTTGGCGAGGTCCTCGCCGACGCCCACGGTTCGGCCCCCGTCGATGACCCGGAAGCGGATCCGCAGATGCGGCGGAATCCGGTCCCGGTCGAAATCATCGGCGGCGACCGTGATCGGCACGAGGTCGTGGAGGCCTCCCCCACCGGCACGCTCGCTCAGATGTGCCGCGAGCACCTCGGGCAGGCTCCCCCGGTACGGCGTGAGGCTGGGCAGGATGTCGCGGGCGACATCGGGAGCGGGCACGAAGTAGCGGCGCTTGCCCTTCGGCAGCGAGCGGATATAGGCACCGACGAGTTCCTCCCGCAAGCCGGGCACCTGCCAGGAGAATTCGTCCTGGTCGACCAGCGGCACCGCCTCGGCGGGGATCTCCACGGTCACTCCGTCTTCGGTGCTGCCGGGGTCGAAGGAGTACCGGAGTTTGGCCCGGGTGCCGTCTGCCAGTTCCCATTCCAGTGGGAAGTCGGAGGCCGCCGAGGCGGTCAGTTCCTCGCTGTCGTCGCTGAGCAGCACCGCTGTGGTCAGGTCGAGCAGGTGCGAGTCCCGACGTTTCTGTCCTTTCCACCACGACCGGAAGTCCGCCGCCGAGGTGACTGTGGCCGGAATCCGCTCGTCGAAGAATTCGAAGAGGGCATCGTCCTGGTCGAGCACTCGGCGGTTGCGGGTGCGGGAAGCGAGATCCTCCGCTTCCGCGATGACCTCGGCATTGTGCTCGAGGAAGCCGAAGCGTTCGTTCCAGTCGCCCTCGATGAGCCCCTTGCGGATGAACATGTCGCGGGCCGCTTCGGCGTCGATGGCTCCGTAGCCGACTCGACGGTCGCTGATGAGGGTCACCCCGTAGAGCGAGATCTTCTCGTAGACCATCGACGATCCGGCCTTCTTCGACCAGTGCGGGTCGGAATGCTGCCGGGTCACGAGGTCACCGGCGGCCTCGACGACCCAGTCCGGGTCGATCGCGGCGACGGTGCGGGCCCACAGCCGGGAGGTTTCGACGAGCTCGGCGGCCATGACGAAGTCGGGCTTGACCTTGAATAGGCCCGAGCCCGGGAAGATGGCGAAGCGGGTGCCGCGGGCACCTTGGTAGTCCTTCTGCCGCTCGGAGCGGGAGCCGATCATCGACAGCAGTCCGGCCAGCAGCGCGCGGTGGATCGCGGCCGCATGGGGGTCGAGTTTGACGTTCGCGACCGCCTGCGCAGCACCCTTGCCGTCATCGGCGCCGCCGTTCTTCTTGGCGCTGCGTTTGGCGGCGCTGAGCTCGGCGAATCCGATCTTGCCGCTCGCACCCGTGGCCGTTTGCCTGGCGCCAGTCGACGTGGAACCGGACGACCCAGCACCGGTCGACGCGCCACCGGTAGACCCAGCACCGCGCGACCGCGCACCGCCTGCGGACCGAGCCGCCACCGCGGCGCCGGCTGAGGCAGCATGCCCGGACTTGCCCGATCCGGTGGCCTCGTCGGCCCCGGGATCACCGGCAGCCTCCTGGCTGCGCTCGGGGCGCCAAGTGGAGCGGTCGACGCGGATGCCGGCGGAGCCGAGCAGCGACCGCAGCTGACCGACGAGGTCCTGCCATTCGCGGATCCGCACGAAGTTGAGGAACTCGGCCTTGCAGAGGCGACGGAACTTCGAACTCGTCAGCGCCGCCTGCTGCTCCTCGAGGTAGTTCCACAGGTTGAGCAGTGACAGGAAGTCGCTGCCGCGGTGGGTGAACCGGGCGTGCTTCTCGTCGGCGGCCGCCCGCACCTCGGTCGGGCGTTCGCGGGGGTCCTGGATGGACAGGGCCGCGACGATCACGGTGACCTCTCCCCCGCATCCCGCCTCGGCGCCGGCGATGACCATCCGAGCCAGGCGCGGATCGATCGGGAGCACGGACAGCTTCCGCCCGATCTCCGTGACCGCGATCGTGCCGGTCTTGTCGCTGGTCAGCGCCCCGAGTTCGGCGAGCATCGTCCGCCCGTCGCGGACGGCCTTGGCCTCTGGCGGGGTGAGGAACGAGAACTCGAGGATCTCCTGGTCGCTGGAGGCGAAGCCGAGGCCCGCCATCTGCAGGATGACGCTGGCGAGGTTGGTGCGCAAGATCTCCGGGTCGGTGAACTCGGGCCGGGCCTCGAAGTCGGACTCCGAGTACAGGCGGATGCAGATGCCCTCGCTCGTACGACCCGAGCGGCCCTTGCGTTGGTTCGCGCTGGCCCGGGAGATGCGTTCGATCGGCAGACGCTGGACTCGGGTGCGGTTGGAGTACCGGGAGATCCGGGCGGTGCCGACGTCGATGACGTACTTGATGCCGGGCACCGTCAGGGAAGTTTCGGCGACGTTTGTGGCCAGCACGATGCGCGGGCGCGAGTGGGGTCGAAACACCTTCTGCTGCTCGCCGGCGGAGAGTCGGGCGAAGAGCGGCACGACCTCCCAGCTGCCCAGCTTCGGCTTCTTCCGCAGGTGGGCCTCGAGCGCATCGGCGGTGTCGCGGATCTCCCGCTCTCCGGAGAGGAAGACGAGGATGTCCCCTGGTGCTTCGGCGGTCAGCTCGTCGACGGCTGAGATGATGCCTTCGGTCTGCTCCTCCACGCCGGTCTCGTAGCTGCCCGACTCCCCGGATCCGTCGACGTCGTCGTCATCGGTCTCGTCGATGAGCGGACGGTAGCGGACCTCCACAGGGTACGTTCGGCCCTCGACGGAGATGATCGGAGCATCGTCGAAGTGGGCGGAGAAGGACTCGGGGTCGATCGTCGCCGAGGTGATGATGACCTTGAGGTCCGGACGTTTGCCGAGCACCTCCTTGAGATAGCCGAGGAGGAAGTCGATGTTGAGGCTGCGTTCGTGCGCCTCGTCGATAATGATGACCTCGTAGTCGCGCAGCAGCTTGTCGCGGGAGAGTTCGGAGAGCAGGATTCCGTCGGTCATCACCTTGACCCGGGTGGAGTCGGCGACCTGCGCGGTGAAGCGCACCTGGTAGCCGATCGTGGATCCCAGCTCCTCGCCGAGTTCATCGGCGATACGCTCGGCCACGGTGCGCGCAGCGATCCGCCGAGGCTGGGTGTGCCCGATCAGCCCGTTGACGCCGAGGCCGAGTTCGAGGCAGATCTTGGGCAGCTGGGTGGTCTTGCCGGAGCCGGTCTCACCGGCGATGATGACGACCTGGTTGTCCCGGATCGCCGCGGCGATCTCGTCCTTCGCCCCGCTGACCGGCAGTTCGGCCGGGTAGGTGATCGCGACCTGTCCAGCTTCCCGGGCAGCCTTGAGGCGGGCACGGCGCTCATGATGGTGCGCGGCACCGGTCTTCCGGCGCGGCTTGCCACGGCCGGATTTCCTGCGCCGAGGCGGCTGGTGAGTGCTCGATTCCGAGGTCCGAGGCGACGGGGTGGGGTTCTCTTCTGCCATTGCCCTTCAAGTTTAGCGGCTGGAGGATCAGAAGCGTTCGGCGATCCTGCGCAGCTTCTGCGAGTACGCGTCCCAGTCATGGCCCTCGGGCATGTTGGGACTGGCGGCGCTGAGACCGACCTGGCCGTCGATGGATTCGCGGATGATGTCGACCTGCCCGAGGTGGCGGGTGAGATCGACGAGGACGTGGACCATGATCTGGCCCAGGGTGACGCTGTTCTCCGGTGCCGACCAATGCGGGACAGTGCCCACCGCGTCGAGGGGCAGGGAGTCGACGCTCGTCTCGACGAATTCGATCACGCGTCGGTAGAGGTCGAACACGGACTCGGCGGTCTCTGCCTCGGTGGCGTACCAGTCGGCCTGCGGATCGGCGTCGATCTGTACGAGGGTGACCACCTCGGCGCGGTTCGGCCAGGGCCGGTCGAAGGTGTCGCCGAAGTAGCCGATCTCGACCTGGGACATGTGCTTGACGACGCCGAGGAGGTTGAACCCGGTCGGGGTCCTGGGCAGTCGCAGTTCGCGTTCGCTCAGCCCATCGAGCTTGAACAGCAGGCTGCTCCGTGCCGTCGCCAGGGAGGCTGCGAGCACCGTCTTCATCGCGTCATCGTCGACCATGGCTTAAGTCTGCCGGAATCATCGGCCCCGGGGAACAGCTCCGTCGAACGGGTCCGGCGAACACGCGGACCGAATTGCCGTTATCCTCGAGGTGTGACCCAAGACGATTCACGCAGCCGGATCGCCCGGAGGATCTTCCCCGACGGGGAGGACCCGGATCCGCGCTTCACGCTCGCCAACGAGCGGACCTTCCTGTCCTGGATCCGCACCGCTCTGGCCTTCATCGGCGGAGGCATCGCGGTCGAAGCATTCACCTCGGCGATCTTCACTCCCGGCCTGCGGGCGACCCTGTCGATCGTCCTCATGGTCATCGGATTCATCCTCGCCGCGGGCGCTGCCTTCCGCTGGTACCGGATCGAATCGGCGATGCGGCACAAGACCTCGCTGCCGCTGCCGTTGATCATTCCCATCGTCAGCCTCGCCTCGGCGCTGGGGGCAGGACTCCTCGTGCTGGTGTTCGCCGGACTGCTGTGAGCACTCCCCCGCCCCGGCACCCGCAGCCCCACGCGGATCCGGGTCTCCAACCCGAGCGCACCACCCAGTCGTGGCTGCGCACGAGTCTGACGATGACCGTCGTCAGCCTCCTCTTCATCCGCTTCATCCACGTCTTCGGCGGCCTGTCGGTGGCGATCTTCGTCATCTGCCTCGGCCTGGCGATCACCGCAATCGCGATGCAGGTCAGACGCTACCGGCTCGGTTCGGTCTCGATTCGGGCCGAGCGGGGCCGGCCCACGCCGATGGCCGTGCTCTTCCTCGCCACCTCGGTGTGCCTCGTCGCCGCCCTCGGGATCGCCTCGGTGATCAGGATCGCCCTCACCTGAGCCGGATCGTGCCCGCCCGAACCGGATCGCCCTCACCCGAGCGGCCCGCGCGAACCGCTCATGCGCACCGTTCACGCGAGCGGTGCGGAGCGATCCTGCGTTCCTCGTTGTGAGACCGCCGTTCGGTCGCCGGGCGGCGTTGCCTAGACTGGTGGCCATGAAGGATGCACGCGAAGTCTCCACCGCTCCACTCGTCGCCGTCGGACTCGTCGGCGGTTTCCTCACCGCCCGGGAAACGGGCATCCGCCCGCTCGGCGGTGTCGTGCTCGCGGCGGCCGGCGCCTATGCCGCTCGCTCGTGGTACGTGAAGAAGGGCTGGCCCGTGGCCACAGGCCTCGGACTGGCCTACCTCGGCGGCTTCGGCGCCTCTCATCCCCTGGCGAAGAAGATCGGCGCCTGGCCCTCGGTGCTCACCGTCAGCGCGGTCAGCGCCGCGGCCGCCTACCTGGCCTCGGATGCCGCCGACGCGAACTGAGCCGCCGCTCCATTCATCGCAGCTCAGACCACAGCTGCGCAGTTAGGCAACTTCCACTGCTCTAAGAAAGCGAGGGCCACGGGTAGGCCATGCTGGCTGTCTTCGAAGGTTTCGCCGTCATCGCGGGAGTCATCCTCGTCGGGTTCATCCTCGGCCGCACCGGCGTGCTCGGACCGCACGGTCAGCAGGTCATCGCGAAGCTCGTCTTCTACGCCGGCACCCCGACCCTGCTCTACGTCACCGTCTCCGAGACCGACCTCGGGCTGATCTTCAACACCGCCCTCTTCGCCACCGGAGGTTCGGCGATCGTCGTCGGTCTCCTCCTCTTCGTCCTCACCCGCTGGATCCGCAAACGCAGCACCGGCGAGGCCATGTTCTCGGCCTGGGCGACCAGCTATGTCAACATCGGCAACCTCGGGATCCCCATCGCCGCCTACGTCCTCCACGACATCGGCTACGTCGCTCCCGTGCTGCTGTTCCAGCTGCTCATCCTCGCCCCGATCGGCATGGCCGTGCTCGACGGTGCAGGCAAGAAGCAGCACGACTCGCATTGGTATTCGGCGCCGCTGCAGGTCATCAAGAATCCCATCGTGCTCGGCGCAGCGGCAGGAGTGGCCGCCTCGGCGACGGGCTTCGAACTGCCCCGCTTCGTCTTCGAACCCATCGACATGATCGGAGCCACGGCCGTGCCCGGAGCGCTCCTGGCCTTCGGGATCTCCCTCAAGGACGGCTGGGCCCTGCCGGTCAAGGGCACCCGGTCCCAGCTGGGCTACATCACGTTCGCGAAGCTCGTCCTCCAGCCGGTCATCGCCTGGGTCATCGGCGGTCCGCTGCTCGGCTACGACGGCATCGACCTGTTCGCCATCGTCGTCACCTCCGCCCTGCCGACCGCGCAGAACGTCTATATCTATTCGATGCAGTACCGGCAGTCCGAGGCGCTGATGCGCGATGCCGTGTTCATCACCACGGTCCTCGCCGTCCCGGCCCTCGTCATCGTCGCCGCGCTCCTCGGTTAGCCCGGTTCCGCGCGGTCCCGGGCCCAACCTCGGCGATATCGGCCCTTGTGGCGTGTCCTCCCCCGGTTGGACGGTGGGGTCACTGACAATGGGGATGTGGCTGGAGACGAGAAGAACGAGACCGAAGACCTTCTGAGCAGACGAATGAGCTCAGGGTCGGGCAGTGCTGCCGAAAAGCAGTCGCGGTCCTCTCTGGAGGCCGCCAACGATCCCTCGACCGACACCGAGGCGTTCGACCCGATCACCGATCCCATCGCCGAGGAGGGCCCGAAGCATTCCGCAGATGCGAAGCCCTCGACCGGCCCGGTTCGCGTCACCCCTGCCCATTCGTCGAACCCTCATCCTGCCGCCTCGGCGACACCCGCTTACGCCGGGCACGGAGCCGACAGCACCTCGGCCCCCGATGCCGAGGTCGCCCGGACCCGTGAGGTTCCGAGCGACGGTCGCACCGCGGTGATGAGCGAAGCGGAATGGGCGGCCGTGACCAAGGCTGCGACGGAGAGGGACACCCACGAACCCGAGGTTCCCGAACGTCGCCGCAGCGCGCTCGACGTCATCGGCACGATCTGGATCATGCTCGCCACCCCGTTCATCCTGCTGGCCCTGGCGGTGCGCTTCGTCGCCTCGGGACTGTTCCTCAAGTTCGAGTACTTCCGTCCCGGCTTCCCGGCCGATCAGTTCGGCTTCGGTGAGGCCGACCGCGAGCACTACGGCACCTATGTCATCGACTATCTGCACAATCTGGATTCTCGCCGCTACCTCGCCGACGTCATCATGCCCAACGGCGAGCCGATCTTCATCTCCGAAGAGCTCAACCACATGGCCGATGTCAAAGGCCTCATCTCGCTCCTCTACCTCGTTGCCCTGATCGGGCTCATCGGAGCGATCCTCTTCGGCCTCTACATGTGCCGGAGGAACGGAATGGGCATCCACACCGGGGTCCGCCTCGGCTCGATTTTCAGCATCATCTTCATGGCCGCGATCGCGGTCGTCGCAGTGCTCGGCTGGGACAGCTTCTTCCGCGGCTTCCACTCGATCTTCTTCAAGGACGGAACCTGGGAGTTCTACTCCGATGATTCGCTCATCCGCCTGTTCCCGCCGCAGTTCTGGGTCGATGCCGGCATCGGCGGCGGCGGACTCTTCGTCCTCCTCGCCATCGTCCTCTTCTGCCTCAGCTTCGCCGGGCACAAGAAGCGCCGCGCACGTCGGAAGGCGCTGCGAGACGCCGAGGCCTGAGTTGCTTCGAGTCTGAGCAATCAGCGGGCTTCGGCCCGCCCCATAATCCCGGCCGGGTGGTCTTTCCCCTTCCACCCGGCCGAATTTCTTTCCCCCGGCCGAGTCTCGCTCGAGTTCCTTTCGCCCGGACGAGTTCCGTTCGCCCGGCCGAAGCCGCAGCGTACATCCGCGCTGGTGGTCCTGTCCGCTCGATGCACACAGGATGACAATTCGTTGTGCCGTCCGTCGATATCTTGATGCGCAGGGCGAAGGAGACTAGCGTCGGAAGACAGCGGAGAGGCCACAGTGCACGATGTCTGCACCCGATCCGCGACCAATCTGAAACCCACCGTCCATGCCGAACGATGAGTCCATGCGAACAGGAGGCAGAGTCATGAATGCCGAGACGAACACGCCGAAACCCACGGGCGAGTCGAATGAGATCGAGGACGAGTCCACGACGGCCATGGATTCGGGCTCACCGGATGAGACTCCGGAGCAGAAGCTCGACCGCATCGCATCCGAACACGGTGTCAATATCGACGGCGACGTCGACGCGGCCAAGGACGAAGACACGCGTGCGTCCGAGGAACGCCCGGACGTCCGCGGCGGGGATTCCAAGTCCGATGACGAGGACCCCGAGCCCCCGGACTGAAGCTGCACCGGCCGAACCTGCGCTCAGTCGTCGACGGCGTCCCGTCCACGACGGACGATGAGCGGATCGGCATCATAGACGACCGAGGAGTCCTTGCCCTCGTAGTCGAACTGGTTGAGGTAGTAGCGGATCGCATTGAGCCTGGCCCGCTTCTTATCATTGCTCTTGATCGTGACCCACGGGGCGTGGTCGGTGTCCGTGCGGCGGAACGTCTCTTCCTTCGCCTTCGTGTATTCGTCCCAGCGGTCGAGCGACTCGAGGTCCATCGGAGAGAGCTTCCACTGCCGCACGGGATCGATCTGGCGGATCGCGAACCGTGTGCGCTGTTCCCGCTGAGTCACGGAGAACCAGAATTTCGTGACATGGATGCCCGAATCGATGAGCATCTTCTCGAACACCGGAGCCTGCTCCATGAACGTCTCGTACTCGTCGTCGCTGCAGAAGCCCATCACGCGTTCGACATTGCCCCGGTTGTACCAGGAACGGTCGAACATGACGATCTCACCGGCGGTCGGCAGGTGACTGACGTAGCGCTGAAAGTACCACTGTCCGGATTCGGTGTCGGACGGCTTATTCAGGGCCACGACGCGCGCCGTTCGCGGGTTGAGATGTTCGGTGAACCGCTTGATCGTTCCGCCCTTGCCGGCGGCATCGCGGCCTTCGAAGAGGATGACGTGCTTGGAGCCCGTGTCCTGCCCCCAGTACTGGAACTTCAGGAGTTCGACCTGCAGCTGATACTTCTCGAGCTCGTAGTCCTCACGGTTCATCTGCTCGGAGTACGGGTAGCCCTCACGCCAGGTTTCGACCGCCCGCCCCAACGGATCGATGAGGTGCGGATCCGTGGTGTGGCTGTCCTGGACTGTGTAGCCCTCGAGCCGGAGCTTGTCGATGTACTCCCGCAGATTCTCCTGGAGCAGGTTGTTCACAAGATCTCTCCTTCTCATCCCCGACGCCGAACGCACTCGCGCCGTCGTCGTGCTCTCGCACCTCGGCAACGTAACGCGCCGAGGTGAACATCAGGTTATGCGATCGACGTCACGTTTAGGAATGATTCCCAGCCCGATCAGCGGGGCGAGAGCGACGATTCCGAACGACAGCGGATAACCGAAGACCGTGACCAGGGCGCCGAATCCGGGCCCGAGGATCGCGGACATGACGAACTGCCCCGTGTTCTGCGCCCCCATCGCCTTGCCCGACCAGCGCGGGCCGGCCGCCTCCGCCACCGAGGCGAACGCGAGACCGTTGTCGGCCACCGACACCGTCGAGGCGAGGATGAAGACGATGGCCGCGACGACCGGCATCGGGGTCAGCGAGATCAGAGCGATTGCCGCGACGAGCACGGCGGCCGCGACGGCCACGATGCGCAGCAGTCCGACCCGTGAGGAGAAGCGGTCCGAGAGTCCCCCGATGACCAGGCGACCCAACGCACCGACGATCTGGGAGGCGGCGACGATGCCGCCGGCGATTCCCGCACTGATGTGCTGGTTCGCGATGAGCCAGATCAGGCCGTAGGTGGAGAAGGCGAACTGTGGGATGACCAGCAGCGCGGAGACTCCGTGGATCCGCCATAGGAAGGAATCGGCTCGGTAGGGGTTGGTCCTGCCCAGGTCCGCCGACGCAGGTCCCCCCGCCGAGGCGGCCCCCGCCTGAGCGGAATCCTCGCGTCCCAGCGCGGGATCTGGTTCCGATTCGGGTTCCGATTCGGGTTCCGATTCGGGCTCGGCATCGGTGAACTCGGTGCGGGTCGCCTCGGTGCGCGGCGGATTCCGCACGAGCACCCAGCAGATGAGCGTCATCGCAGCGGTGACGCCGATGATCAACCACAGATAGCCGGAGAACCCGCCGGCGGCCGCGATCGGCGGGACGGCGAGAGCGGCCACGCTCGTCCCCAGGGGTTGGGACATCTGCCGGATGCCCATCGCCAGGCCGCGGCGGTGCCGGGGAAACCATCCCATGACGACGCGTCCGCTGGCCGAGTTCACGGAGGCCGCCGCGGCTCCCGAGGCGGCGAT
The DNA here is from genome assembly GCF_021023135.1 of Brevibacterium sp. CCUG 69071. Taxonomy (GTDB): domain Bacteria; phylum Actinomycetota; class Actinomycetes; order Actinomycetales; family Brevibacteriaceae; genus Brevibacterium. The sequence goes on along the minus strand of NZ_PGFV01000001.1, from coordinate 50,406 downwards.
GACGATGATCAGCCAGATCGGCGAGCCTGTGATAGGCAGGGCCAACGCCGTGGCGACAGCGGTCAGTCCGATGCCCAAGGTCATTGCGAGGCGTTCGCCGTACCTGTCGGCGAAGGCGCCCCAGGCGATGAGCGTGAGGATGAGTCCGAAGCTCGGTGCGGCCGCAACTGTCCCGGCTTGGGTGAGCGTATAGCCGAGGTCACGGTGCATGTACGGGATGAGGAAGGCCGGGCCTGTGATGGCGACGGTGGCCGCCATCTGCGTCAGCACTCCGATGACGAGGATCACCCAGGCCTGTCTGCTGGGCGGAGTCTCTGTCATAGGCTCGAGGGTAGTCCGCCGCCGCGCACAGGGTCCGCGCGTCTCAGATCGCGGCAGGCGGGATTTGGTTATACAGTGAGTGCTGGCACCTCCCCCTATAGCCCAATCGGCAGAGGCAGTCGACTTAAAATCGATTCAGTCTGGGTTCGAGTCCCAGTGGGGGGACCACGATCGTCGCGGAAGACTCCCCCAGCGGGTCGCGATCCTTGCCGGAGACGATGTCGGGCTGAACCCCGGTCGGCTTCGCAAACCGCCCTCACCTGCGGCATGATCGACGCATGGCACTGTATCTCCTCGCCCCCGACTTCACAGTCCGCTCGCTTGACGGCGCTGACGACCGGGCGATCCCCAGCACGGCCGGGCCGGCCGTCGTCCTCGATTCCGAGTCCCCGGATGCCGCGTCGTCCGCAGGATCCGGCGAACCAGGCGCCTCCGGGAGTGCCTGCTCGGTCACGGATGCGCTCGCCGGCCGCCCGCACGCCTATCGCGAATCCGGTGGCTACTGGGTCGAGATCGGCTACGAGGCCGCCGACCACTGGGTTCAGATGACGCCTCAGCTGCGACAGCGTCTCATCGATGATCCGCTGGCCACGCTCGATGTCTCCGAGTTCAAGACGGCGACGAACGGCGGCAGTGCCTCGATCATCACGAACAATTGGGTCTACTCGGGGTCTCCCCGCGTCTACCGGGTGGCCGGTCAGCTCCGTGAGTTCGTCACCGTCCTCGGCGAGATCATGACGCGCTGATTTCGCGGTTCGCTTCGATCGAGGCGACATTGCGCTCGGCCCACTTGCTCAGGGCCGCGACCGGCTCGAGCAGGGAACGGCCCAGATCCGTCAGGCCGTATTCGACGCGTGGAGGCACCTCGGCGAAGACCTCCCTGGTCACCAGCCCGTCGGCGACGAGCGAGCGCAGGGTAGAAGTGAGCACCTTCGGAGTGATGCCGCCGATCGCCAGGCGAATCTCGTTGAACCGCTTGGGACCTTCATCGAGGATCAAGATGATGAGCACCGTCCACTTGTCTCCCACCCGATCGAGAACGACTCGGGTCGGGCAGTCCGGATCGAAGGCATCGCCTTCCCAGGAAACATTCATGGTCATAGTCCAATAGTATCTTTGAGGTACTCGGTATCCAAACGATAGTGTCATGATGTCAGACACAAGCACCCACCTCGGCGGCACCGCGACAGCGCAGCCGCAGGAAAGGAACGAACATGAAGATCGCACTCTTCGGAGCATCCGGAATGATCGGATCCCGCGTCACCAAGGAAGCCGCCGAGCGCGGACTCGAAGTCACTGCCATCACCCGCTCGGGCGCCGAGGTCCCCGGAGCCCTGCGTTCGCTCCAGGGCGATATGGGCGATGCACAGTTCGATGCCCAGATCACCGCCGACCACGATGTCATCGTCTCGACCACCGGCCCCAGCCGTGCCGGCGGAGACCACCAGGAATGGCTCGACGCCCTCAAGACGCTGGCTGAGGCCAGCGGCGACACCCGCATCTTCGTCGTCGGCGGAGCAGGCTCCCTCTTCGTCGGGGACACCATGCTCAAGGACACCGAGGGATTCCCGGCCGAATACAAGACGGAATCGGAGACCGGCACCCGCGCACTCGAACTGCTGCGCGAGGGCGACTGGTCACCGTGGACGCTCATCTCCCCGCACCGGAGATCGGCCCGGGTGAGCGCACCGGCAGCTACAAGACCGAACTCGAGGTCCCCGCGGGAGACTCGATCTCAGCGGAAGACTTCGCCGTGGCGATGGTCGATGAGATCGTCACACCTGCGCACATCGACGCGAGGTTCACCGTCGCGAACTGATCGCGGAGACGGGCAACGCCGGGGATGCTGCTTGAGCATCCCCGGCGTTTCGCGGTTCATCAGAGTTCTCAGCCGAGCGGGCCCGGCTGAGATTTCACGCAATCAGGCCTTTGCGGTTTCCTTCTTCGGTGCCGGCTTCGAATTCGCCGCCTCGACGAAGTTCTTCCGCGGCACATCGAGATCGGCCAGCGGCATGCTGTCGCGACCGACGACGGCATTGATGATCCAGTTGCCGAAGACCTTGACCTTGCGGTCGACCGTCGGGATCGCGTAACCATGGTAGGCGCGGTGCATGAGCCAGGCGAGGACTCCGCGAGCCTCGAAGTCGCCCATCTGGGACACGCCCTTGTACAGTCCGAGGCCAGCGACGGTGCCAATGGTCTTATGGAAGTACTGCTTGAACTCGGTCTCTCCGCGCAGAGCGGCGAGAACATTGGCTGCCAGCACCGGGGCCTGACGCACGGCGTGCTGTGCGTTGGGCACGCAGTAGCCGCCAACGCCGCCACCGGAGAGATCGGGCACGGCGGCATTGTCGCCGGCCGCCCAGGCGCCCTCGACGACGCCGTCGTCTCCCTCGACGCGGAGGTCGGCACGCACGGTCACGCGACCGCGTTCGTCCAGGGGCAGATCGGAATCGACGAGGATGGGGTTGGCCTTGACACCGGCCGACCAGACGATCGTGTCGGCGTCGAATTCCTCACCGTTGGAGAGCTTGATGTGCTTGTCGGTGCAGTCCTGGAGGAAGGTCTCGAGGTAGACGTCGATGCCGCGTTCGCGCATGTGCTCGACGACCCAGCGGGCCTGAGCCTCGCCGACCTCGGGCATCACACGATCGAGGGCCTCGACGAGCACGAAGCGCACATCGGCCTCGGTCAGCGTCTCGTACTGAGCCACGGCGGAACGGACGACGTCCTCGAGCTCGGTGAGCAGCTCGATGCCGGCGAAGCCGCCGCCGACGAAGACGAAGGTGAGTGCCTTGCGACGCTCTTCGTCATCTTCCATCAGCGAGGCATCGGCCAGACGCGAGAGGAGGTGGTCACGCAGGGCGACGGCTTCTTCGATGCGCTTGAGCGCGATCGCGTGCTCCTTGAGACCCGGGATCGGCAGGGCGCGGGCGACGGAGCCGGCGGCCATGATGATGTGGTCGTAGTCGAGCTCGAAGGCCTCGTCGTTCTCAGGCTCAACGGTGACGAACTTGTCGGCGTGGTTGATCGAGGTGACCTTGGCGGTGATGACCTCGGCGCCGTTGAGGTTGCGGCGCAGCGGCACGACGGCGTGGCGAGGTTCGATCGAACCGGCTGCCACCTCGGGGAGGAACGGCAGGTAGGTCATGTACGGGTTGGGATCGACCACGGTGACGGTGGCTTCGCCCCGTCCGAGGTTCTTCAACAGATTCTGTGCGGTGACGAGACCGAGGTAGCCGCCACCGACGACGAGGATTCGAGGACGCAGTTTTGAGTTTCTGATGAGTGCCATATCCCCATCCTAGGCCCTTGTGAAAACTTTCACTAATTGTTTCTGCGACGGATGCCGATCCCCCAGATCAGAGGCACCGGAAGCGTCAGCTCGGGCCGCGGACCGCTCGCGCAGGAGAGGCAGCGGGCCTCGAATCACCTGCGGCGGCGGAGGAAGACCACGGTCGAGATCACGAGCAGCACCACCGCGACCAACCCACCAGCGGCCAACACGGAGAAGCCGAGCTTCGGAGTCGATTCCGAGGCCGCGACGTCTGTGGGCGCCACCGCCTTCGGACTCTCATCCTCGGCCGGGGAAGCCGTTTCGGTCTCGGTGGAGTCGGCATCGCCGCGACGGTGCATCTTCACCCAGTCGGCGAGTTCCTCTTCGGCCGAGGGCACGGACTTCGGGACATCGGACTTCAGCGCCGCCTCGGGGTCGAGTCGCCCCCAGCCGACGATCGGATCGGGTTTGTCCTTCTTGCTCGTGCCTTTGTGCCCGGAGACAGGCTCGGCGCTCGAGAGCAGTTTGGCACGGACCTCGTCGGCGGACAGGTCCGGGTCATCGGCGCGGATGAGCGCGGTGACCCCGGAGACCACGGGAGAGGCGAAGGAGCAGCCCTGACCCTCCGCGTATCCTCCGGAGTAGTACGGGATCGGAATGTCGGCGGCCGGTCCCATGAGGTCGACTGCGGTTCCGGGGGCCGTCGAGTCGGCGAGCACCTTGCCGTTCTCACCGAGGCCGCCCACGCCGATGACGCCTGGAACGGTCGAGGGCGACCAGGCCTGCGTCGCTCCCTGAGAGGCATTGCCGACGCAGGCGACGATGACGACGTCCTTCTCATACGCGTAGGCGAAGGCCTCGTCCCAGCTCTCGGGCCAGGCCGGGTCGTCCCAGCCCAGAGACATGTTGATGACCTGGGCGCCCGAATCGACGGCCCAGCGGATCGCCTTGTCGGCCTGTTCTCGGGTGGACCCCGACTCCTTCGGCCGGTCCGGGCCCAACCACATCGAGGCCGAGAGGATGTCGGCATCGGGAGCTACGCCCATCGGCCCAGCGCCTGTGCCCTGGCCGGCGATGACACCGGCGACCGCGGTGCCATGGTGGATCGTGGACTTCCCGCCGATCGGGGTGGTCCCGTCCTTGTCGAGTCCGCTGAAGTCCTTGGCCTTGCTCACGACTCCTTCGAGGTTCTCGTGGTCGGAATTCACTCCGGAGTCGATGACAGCGACCTTGACACCCTTGCCGGTCGACTTCTTCCACATCTTGTCGATGCCGTAGTCCTTGATGAACCACTGCCCCGGGCCTGCCTCGGGAGCGGCCAGGGCGGGCTGCGTCGTGCCGATGACGAGTCCGAGGACGAGGGTCCCGATCACGGTGAGCCTGGTGCTCCGTTCAGCGACGTTCCCGCGACTCACGCGTGAGGCGCGCGGACGCAGAATCGAGGGCCGGGTCGGCTTCACGACTGCGAGCGCGCAAGATCGAGCGCGGTGCCGTCGAGGATGTCCGTTTCGGAGATCATGATGTCGAGGTCTCCCCCGCCGGCCTCGACCGCCTCGGCGATCCGGGCGATGACCCGGGAGAACAGGAGTCCGCCGGCGGCGATGACGTCGACGCGTCCGGGATGCATATACGGCAGCGCTGCCCGGGCTTCACGGTCCAGGCTCAGCAGCTGCCGGGCCTCGGCGTCGACGTCCGAGACGCTGAGACGGGCCCCGTGGATCTTCTCCCGCTGGTAGCTGTCGAGACCGAGGACTCCGGCCGTGATGGTGGTGACGGTCCCGGCGACGCCGATGAACGTGCGCGGGGCTGCGAAATCGACGACCTGCGCCGCCTGGTCGAGCTGTGCGTCGATGTCGGTCAATGCTGTTCGGATCTGCTCGTCGTTCGGCGTCTCCACGGGCATGTGACGTTCGGTTAGTCGCACCGAGCCGATGTCCATGCTCACGGCGGCCTCGACGTCCCTGGTGCCGAGGACGAGTTCGGTCGAGCCTCCGCCGAGGTCCATGACGAGGAACGGGCCGGCTTCGGTCGGCAGGTCTGCGGTGACGCCGAGGAACGACAGGCGTGCCTCTTCGTCGCCGGTGACGACATCGGGGACGACGCCGAGGATGGAGAAGATGCCGGCGAAGAATTCGTCACGGTTGCGTGCGTCTCGACTCGCCGAGGTGGCGACGAACCTCAGCTTCTCCGGCGCATACTCCGCGGCCACCTCGGCGTATTCCCGAGCCACGGCGAAGGTGCGTTCGAGCGCTTCCGGAGCGAACTCCCCCGTCGCGTCGACCCCCTGGCCGAGACGCACGATCCGGGTCTCCCGACGCAGGTCGGTCAGGGTGCCGTCCTCGGCGACATCGGCGATGAGCAGGCGGAGTGAGTTGGTTCCGCAGTCGAAGGCGGCTACACGCATGAGTGTCCTACTCTTTCGTCTCGGAGACAGGTGGCACATCGGTCATGAAGGAGATCGCACGGTCGCCGATCGGATTGGTTCCCGGCCCGGCGGCCAGGGAATGCCCGACGAGGGCGTGGAGGCATTTGACCCGGGTGGGCATGCCGCCGGCGGAGTAGTCCTTGATCTCGACCACCTCGGCGATTCCCGCCTTCTCACCGATCTCGGAGCGCGTGGCGAGGTAGGCGGAATGGGCCCGCGCATAGGCGGTGGAGAGCTCTTCGTCCTCGCTCAGCTCGGTCGTCCATTCGGCCATGATTCCGGAGGCTTCGAGGCGTGAGCATTCGGCGACGTAGGCCGGGTGGGTGAGGTAGAAGGTCGTGGGGAACGGGGTGCCGTCTTCGAGGCGGGGCGCGGTCGCCACCACGAGCGGGTCACCGGAGGTGCTGCGTGCGGCGATGCCGACCACTCCGCGGGGAACGCGTCCGAGCTGGTCCTCGAGCTTCGCGAAATCCGCCTCGGTGCAGTCTGTGATCATCAGCCCTTCTCCACTGTATTGCCGACCTCTTGAATCGACTCCAGCAACTCAAGGTACCAGGCTTGCTTGCGAACCGGGCGATCCGTATCCGAATCGTCATCCTCGATGGCTTCCTGGTTCGTCACGATGACTGCGTTCTTCCCCTCCTCCACGTAGTACTGGTCCTCGCGGGCCTTGCGTTTGATGTAGTCGGGGTCCTTGAGGTTCTCGTTCTTCTCCTCGAGGCTCTGGACCTCGGACTTCGTGGTTTCGATCTCGTTGTTCAGGGCCGCGATCTGCTGGGCCTGCTTGAGTGCGGAGTTGATGGGTGAGAGGAATGCCAGGAGCACGATGGCGATGACGGCGAGGAATATTCCGGTGCGCCAGGAGAGCCGACGGCGGTGCACCTCGGCGGTGGTGTCGGCCTCGACGACCGGTGTCGGGCGTCGACGGGGAGTGGCTCTGCCCGGAGCCGATTTGGGGGCGCTTCTTCTGGGCTTGCTCGGAACCATGACTCTTTCCTCTGCGGCCGGGGATGGGGAAGGCGGACGCAACACATCCAAGTCTGCCGTGCCCCGGGTGAAGGTGCGAGGATTTGCGCCGCGTGGCGTGTTCGATTCCCTCACGGCCTCGCGCGCGTCGCGGTCATCGTGCGCGTCGCCGCCCGCGCCGCGGTCGTCGCGCGCGCCGCCGTCGTCGCGCGCCGCATAAACACACACATGTGACATAACCTCGCGGGCTTCCGGTATGTTATGTCATTTTCACGTAGGGATGCCGTTCACAGGCACTCCAAATGCCCGAGGCGCGACGCCACTCGGCCGCGAAGACGCTCGCACCACCACACCACCTCACAATCGCGCCGCCGCCCCACCCCGTTGAGTTATCCACAGGCTTATCCACACTTTCATATGTGTTCATTGCTGTTTACTATCGTTTGATGCATCTTAGATGAATGTACAAACTGCTGCGCACTCACCAGATCACCCGGCTCGGCTTCACTCATCGAGACATCCGCCGCGCACAATGGTGTTGCCTCCGTCGACTCTCCTACGGCGTGTACCTCGTCAAACACGTCTGCGAGGAGAAGGCTCATCGACCGCTGTGGGCGAGCATCGAGGCCAATCTCCACGAACCATTTAAGGAATACGGAGACATCCGCGACGAGACCGCGGCACTCAACGCCTCGGTGATGGCGCGTTTCGCCGTCCGACAGCGACGCAACAGCGACGATCCGGACTCCTCTCGCGAGCCGGAGATCTTCTCACATATCTCCGCCGCTCTCATCCACGGTCTGCCTGTCGCCTACCCGGTCACCCGGCAAGCCGAGGTGATGCGGCTGGGCATCAATCGCCGGTTCAAGAGCATTCATGTCCGGGGCGGCATGATTCCCCGATCACACCACCAAATGATCGACGGCGGCGAAGTGACCACGCTCGAGCGCACCCTCGTCGATGTCGCACGCAGCTATGGCCTCGACATCTCGGTGACCATGCTCGACGATGCGCTGCACCGAAAGATGACGACGAAGGAGAGGATCCGTGTGGTCTTGGCTCAGTGCCGTGAGAAGCGCAATACGAAGAAGGCTGTGCTGGCTCTCGAACTCGCCGACGCACGGCGCGAATCGCCTGCGGAATCGATCGCCGCGGTGCGCTTCTATCAGCACGGCATCCGCGGCATGGAACCCCAGGTCAAGTTCTGGGCCGAATCCCTGGGCCGAACCATTCGCGTGGACTTCTGCCATCAGGCAGCTCGCCTCATCGTGGAGATCGACGGGATCGGCAAGCTCTACCTCGGCTCGGGCGTCCCTCGCGATGAGCTCGAGAAAGAGCGACGCCGTGAGCAGTGGCTCCGCGATCGAGGGTGGCGGATCATCAGGGTCAGCTGGAAGGAGCTGTTCAGAGACGCCAGATTCTTCGAAATCTCACGGGCCATCGCCTCGTCGCGAAAGGCTCCCGCGTGAACGACAAAAACCGCGAGTGACACGTCCTACAGTTGCACCCGTAGGACATGTCACTCGCGGTAGGTTATGCGGCTAGAAGCTCACACGGCGCGGCGTGAGGACCGCGGCTCGCGGCCCCGAACGACCCGTGGCAGCGCCTCAGCCATCGAAGCGCGGGAAGGCGCCGCGACCGGCGTAGCGGGCGGCGTCGCCGAGCTGCTCTTCGATACGCAGCAGCTGGTTGTACTTCGCCACACGCTCTGACCGGGCAGGAGCACCGGCCTTGATCTGACCTGCATTGGTCGCCACGGCCAGATCGGCGATCGTCGTGTCCTCGGTCTCGCCCGAACGGTGCGAGATCATCGTCGTGTACCCGTTGGTCTGGGCCAGGGCCACGGCATCGAGGGTCTCGGTCAGGGTGCCGATCTGGTTGACCTTGACCAGCAGCGAGTTCGCGGTCGAGTTGTCGATGCCGCGCTGCAGGCGCTCGGGATTGGTCACGAACAGGTCGTCGCCGACGAGCTGGACCTTTGAACCGATCGATGCGGTCAGCGTCGCCCAGCCGTCCCAGTCGTTCTCGTCGAGGGGGTCCTCGATCGAGACGAGGGGGTACTTGGCGAGCAGCTCCTCGTAGTAGGCGGCCATCTCCTCGGCGGTCTTCTTCCCGCCTTCGAAGTCGTAGACGCCGTCGTTGCAGAACTCCGAGGAGGCCACATCGAGAGCGACGGCGATGTCACGGCCGGGACGGTGGCCGGCCAGTTCGATGGCTTCGAGGATGAGGTCGAGAGCGGCGGCGTTGGACTCGAGGTTAGGCGCGAAGCCGCCCTCGTCGCCGAGACCGGTGGAGAGTCCGCGGTCTTTGAGAACGCCTTTGAGCGCGTGGTAGACCTCGACGCTCCACTGCAGGGCCTCGTGGAAGCTCGCCGCACCGATCGGAGCGATCATGAATTCCTGGATGTCGACATTGGAGTCCGCGTGGGATCCGCCGTTGAGGATGTTCATCATCGGCACGGGCATGACATGGGCGTTCGGTCCACCGAGGTAGCGGTAGAGCGGAAGGTCCGCGGACACGGCGGCCGCTCGGGCCACGGCCAGCGAGGTGCCGAGCATCGCGTTGGCACCGAGTCGGGACTTGTTGTCGGTCCCGTCGAGCTCGATCAGGGCCTGGTCGACAAGGCGCTGGTCATCGCTTTCGAGGCCGACGATGACCTCGTCGATCTCGTCGACGACGGCTTCTATGGCGTTGGCGACGCCCTTGCCCAGGTAGCGCTCCGGGTCACCGTCGCGCAGTTCGACAGCTTCGAACTCACCTGTGGATGCGCCGGAGGGAACTCCGGCACGGCCGACGGACTCATCGGCCAACAGCACTTCCACCTCGACGGTGGGATTTCCCCGGGAATCCAGGATTTCACGGGCGTTTGCGGCAACGATCTCAGCCACTGATTACTCCTTTGCAATTGGTTTCACATGGGGAACATGTGCCTGATGAACAGCTTAATGCACCGCGCCGCCGGGCTCACGCCGGTTCCGAGGACGCCGCCGGCCCGAGCAGAGCCGACCGCAGCCGGTCCGGGGTCGCGGGGTCCATTCCGTGTGCCAGCAGGTAATCCTCGACACCGCGGGGACCGTACTCGTCCGCGAGCTGGTCGAGGATCCGATCGAGGAGTTCCGGCGGTGCCGCCGTCGCGGTCTCGGCGAGGTTGCCCGAAATTCCGGCATCGGAGAAGTTCCTGGTGATCGACTCGAGAAAGCCACCGGAGAGATGCGTGGAGGTGATCGCGTATTCCTCGATGATGTCCTGCCTGCCCACGCCGAGGAGGTCGAGCAGGAACGCGGCCACCATGCCGGTCCGGTCCTTGCCGGCCGAGCAGTGGAACACCACTCCCGTCTCTGCATGTGCGGCGACGGTGTCGACGGCGAGCGCGAGCCTGTCGCCGAAGTGAGCGATCATCAGATCGTAGATTCGACGAAGCGAGCGGTCGCTGAGGTCCATCCCGGTGGCCTTCGCCGCGGCCTTCATCTCCTCCCGACTCAGCGGTGTGGTGGGGAAGAAGTGGTCACCGAAGATCGGCAGTTCGATGTATTCGACGTCGAGTCCGGTCAGCGCATCCGGCAGCTTCGACCTCTCCCCGATGTCCCGGAGGTCGACGACGGTGCCGACACCCAAGGACCCGAGATCCGCCCGTGCCCGATCGGTCAGCTGGGCGAGCCCGTCGGCGCGGAAGATCTTTCCTCGGCTGACGGTCGAATCCCCCGCCGAGGTGGGGGAACCACCGATGTCACGGAAGTTGAAGGTGCCCTCGATATCGATTCGCTCCAGACTCACCGCTGCGTCTCCCCCGCTGTCTTCTCCTCGGCCTTGATCCGTCGGTATTCGCGCTCAACGTACTCGAGCGCGGGCATCTCACCGTCCTTGCCGTCATCGCCGAAGGCCAGCGGATGCCGGCGGATGAGCTTCTGCTCGAGGCCGTCGAGGATGAGACCCAATGTGTGTCCGTAGTCTTGAGAGTCGCTCTCGTCGAGCAGGGCGGAGTGGAAGAGGACCTGGTAGAAGACGTCGCCGAGCTCTTCGACCACGGCCGCCCGATTGCCTGCACTCGCCTCGGCGGTGAAGCGGTCGAGGGCTTCGACGAGTTCCTCTGTCTCCTCCCGGGCGTACTTCTCGAGACTCGTGTGATCCTGGATGCTCGACCACGGGCAGCGCCTGCGCAGGGTCGCCATCGCCTCGATCACGCCGTCGGTCCGCGCTTGGCTCACGTCCGTTCCCTTCCCTCCGACACCGCCGGAATCATCGGAATCACCGACTTCGCCCGAATCTCTCCGGTCATCGGTCCGCTGACAAGAAGGGCCCCCATCGCAGCTGCGATGGGGGCCGACTTCTTCATTACTTGGTGAACTTGTCCTTGACGTCTTCGCCGAAGTCCTTGACCTTCTCACCGACATCCTTGGCCTTGGCCTTGAGCTGATCGGTCGCGCCTTCGGCCTTGAGCTCGTCATCGCCGGTGACGTCACCGACGGTCTCCTTGGCCTTGCCGCCGAACTCTTCGGCCTTGTTCTCGAACTTGTCGTCAACGCCCATGGCAGATCTCCTTGGTCGAATGGAGCGGATTTTCCCGTGCTTCGCACTCTACGCCATGAACGCACGCCCGGGGGAAATCGCGTGCGAACAGCCATCGACTTCTCAGAGACCGCCTCGACCGCCGACCGCAGCGGCGGTCACAGCAGCGGCCGGTCGAGCCCGCCCACCCTCAGGAGAGTCGAGATCGCTCGGTCACTCCGAACCGGCCTCGACCGCCTCGGAGGCGACGACGGGCACGATCGCGTCGAGGAACTGATGGGCCCAGCGCAGGATGTCCGAGTCCGTCATCTCCTTCGCATCGAAACCGCTGCCGGCCTTCGGCTTGGGCACCAGAACCGACCGGATCGCGGGTTTGAGCAGGGACTTCGGGTACAGGCGTTTGAGCCGCACGACCTGGGAATCGGCGAGTTCGAGAGGTCCGAAGCGAATGAAGTTGCCTTGGCTGACGATGTCGTTGACGCCCGAGGCCTTCGCTCGGATCCGCAGCCGGGCGACGTCGGCGAGGACGCCCACCGGCTCCGGGTAGGGACCGTAGCGGTCGACGAGTTCGTCAAGGACCTCCTGCAGCTCCTGCTCGTTCGCCGCCGCCGCAAGCTTCCGATAGGCCTCGAGTCGCAGCCTCTCGTGATCGACGTACTCGGCGGGCAGGTGAGCGTCGACGGGCAGTTCGATGCGCATATCGGCTTCGGGCTCGGTGTCCTCGCCGCGGAACTTCGCAACCGCCTCACCGACGAGCCGGACATAGAGGTCGAAGCCGACCCCTTCGATGTGTCCGGACTGCTGACCGCCCAGCAGGTTGCCGGCCCCACGGATCTCGAGGTCCTTCATCGCCACCTGCATGCCCGCACCCAGCTCGGTGTGGGCGGCCAGGGTCGTCAGCCGATCGTGGGCGGTCTCGGTCAGCTGCGTCTCCGGCGGGTAGAGGAAGTAGGCATAGGCCCGTTCCCGGCCGCGTCCCACCCGACCGCGCAGCTGGTGGAGCTGCGAGAGGCCGAAACGGTCGGCATGGTCGATGATCAGCGTGTTCGCATTCGCGATGTCGATGCCGGTCTCGACGATGGTCGTGCACACGAGCACGTCGTACTTCTTCTCCCAGAAGTCGACGATGACCTGCTCGAGGCGGTGTTCGTTCATCTTGCCGTGGGCGATGGCGATCCGCGCCTCGGGAACGAGTTCGGCGAGGTGGCCGGCCACAGACTCGATGTCGCTGACCCGGTTGTGGATGTAGAAGACCTGGCCCTCGCGCATGAGTTCGCGTCGGATCGCAGCCTTGACCTGCTTGTCCTCGCGTTTACCGACATAGGTCAGCACCGGGTGGCGCTCCTCGGGCGGAGTCGCCAGGGTCGACATCTCACGGATCCCGGTCACCGCCATCTCCAAGGTGCGCGGGATCGGGGTCGCCGACATCGCGAGCACGTCGACGTTCGTGCGCAGCGCCTTGAGCGTCTCCTTGTGCTCGACGCCGAAGCGCTGCTCCTCATCGATGATGACGAGCCCGAGATCCTTGAACCGCACCTCGCCGCTGAGCAGCCGGTGGGTGCCGATGACAAGGTCGAGGGTGCCCGCCGCGAGATCCTCCTTGGCCTTCTCCGAGGCCTGTTTGGTCTGGAAGCGTGAGAGCGCCCCCACCGTGACCGGGAACCCCGAATAGCGTTCGGCGAAGGTCTCATAGTGCTGCTGGACGAGCAGGGTGGTGGGCACGAGCACCGCCACCTGCTTGCCCTCCTGGATCGCCTTGAAGGCCGCCCGAACCGCGATCTCGGTCTTGCCGTAGCCGACGTCGCCGCAGATCAGTCGGTCCATCGGGACCGGCTTCTCCATATCGGATTTGACCTCGTCGATGGTCGTGAGCTGGTCGGCGGTCTCCACATAGTGGAAGGCGTCCTCGAGCTCCCGCTGCCAGGGAGTGTCGGGGCCGTAGGTGTGGCCGACCGTGGCCTGACGTGCCGAGTAGAGGCGGACGAGTTCGCCGGCGATCTCCTTGACGGCCTTGCGCGCCTTGGCCTTCGTCGTCTGCCAGTCGGCGCCGCCCATCTTGTTCAGACTCGGGCTCTCCCCGCCGACATAGCGGCTGACCTGGTCGAGAGCGTCGCTGGGCACGTACAGGCGGTCCCCGGGCTGGCCGCGCTTGGCCGGGGCGTATTCGATGATGAGGTATTCGCGGGTGTGCTTGTCCGCACCCCGACCCGAGGTCCGCTGGGTCATCTCGACGAATCTGCCGACCCCGTGCTGGTCGTGGACGACGTAGTCGCCGGGAGCGAGGTTGAGCGGGTCGACCTGGTTGCGCCTGCGCCGGGTGGGCAGTCGGCGCATGTCCCGCGTCGAAGTGGCCGCCGCGCGGCCGAGCACATCGGCTTCGGTGAGCACCGCGAGTCGGAGGTCGTCGAAGACGAAGCCGCCGAAGGACGCGGCCGTGGTCACGGTGACCAGCGCCTCGGGGAGGTCGGTGGGATCGTCGACGAAGGTCGCGGGCACTCCGGCTTCGGAGAACACCTCGACCATGCGGCGTCCCGGACCCTGACCCTCGGTGAGGACGAGGATGCGCCACTTCTCGTGGACGAGGCCTTTGACATCGGCGAGGATCGCCTCGACGTCTCCTGCGTAGCCCTTCGGGGCTCGTGCGGGGATCGCGAAGACATTCTCGGTCGGCGAGACGAGCTCCTCATCGGTGGCGAAGCCGCCGAGGCGCCACCAGGCCAGACCGATCAGGCCGGCCCCCTCCTCCATCTCGGCCAAGGTGCGGAAAGTCGCCGCCGAGAGGTCGATCGGAGTCTCTCCCCCGCCCGCGGCGCCCGACCAGGCGGCCTCGAGGAACTCGTTCGTGGTCTCGACGAGATCGGCCGCGCGGGCTTCGACGCGTTCGGGCTCGGTGACGATGATCTTCGTCGCCGCCGGCAGCAAGGCGATCATCGGCTCCATACCGTCGGCGAGCACGGCGGACAGGGACTCCATGCCTTCGACGGCGATGCCGCCGGCGATCTTCTCGAGCATGTCGGCCGCCGCCGGCAGGCTCGGGGCCAGATCGGCCGCGCGCTGCCGCACGGACTCGGTCAGCAGCAGCTCCCGGCAGGGCGGGGCCGAAAGCTGCAGGGGTCGATCATCCTCCTCGGCGGGGATCGAACGCTGATCGCTGACGGAGAATTCGCGGATCTCATCGACCTCGTCGCCGAAGAACTCGATGCGCAGGGCGTGATCGGCCGTGGTCGGGAAGATGTCGACGATGCCGCCGCGCACCGCGAACTCCCCTCGGCGCGAGACCATGTCGACGCGGGAGTAGGCGAGTTCGGTCAGCCGTTGCGCGAGGCCCTCGATCTCGCAGTCGTCACCGACGGCCAGCTCCACCGGTTCGATGTCCCCGAGGCCTTTGGCCAGCGGCTGGAGGAAGGCGCGCACCGGCGCGATGATGAATGTCAGCTCCCGGCCCGGAACGGGATGGGCCAGGCGGCGGAGGATCTCAAGGCGCTGGCCCACCGTGTCCGACCGCGGGGACAGCTTCTCGTGCGGCAGGGTCTCCCAGCTGGGGAAGACCGCGATCGTCGACTCCGGAACCCAGTCGGCCAGGGACGCGGCAAGGTCCTCGGCCTCTCGCGTGGTCGCGGTGACGATGAGCTGAGGCGCCGAGGAGGCCTGCCCTTCGGCACCGGCCAGGACGGTGCGGCGCAGGATCGAAGGCCACAGGCCCTTGATCGCGTCGATCGTTCCGCCGGTCGTGCTCGCATCGTTGAATGCTTCGACGAGGCGGGTGATGGTCGGATTGCGGCGTGTGAGATCGAGTCCGTTGAGCACCACACGATTCTAGTCCACGGCACGGACACCGCGCAGGCGCGGCAAAGGCGGACCACCTCGGCGCGGGAGGGCGGGTACTGGACTCTAAGCCGGGAGCGAAACGTGTGAGGATGAGACCATGGTCACAACGAGAACCGTCCTTGCGGGCTTGGCCGCGACGGCGCTGCTGCTGTCCGGGTGCACCGCCGAGGGCGATGACGAGGTCGCTGTCGCCGAACGCTGGGACTTCCACACCCGCCCTGAGCTCGACCCGCCGAAGGTCGATATCGACTCGACGACCATGCCGTCCGACGACGAGGAGCTCGAGACCTTCATCGCCCCGAAGGGTCAGACCGACGCCGATGACACCTCCTGGGTCGGCGGGCTCATCCTCGATTCCGCGGGCGACCCCCTCTGGATCCGCGGGAACTCCGGACAGATGTGGGACCTGCGGGTCCAGGAGTACCAGGATGAGCCGGTGCTCACCTGGTGGGAGGGTCTGGCGGAGACCCCTCACACGGCCGGGGAGGTCGTCGTGCTCGACGACAGCTATCAGGAGATCGCCCGCGTCGGCATGGGCGGTCAGCTGCCCACGGACACCTCCGATCTGCACGAGACGACGATCACCGACGACGACACGATGCTCCTGCTCTCCTATATCAAGACGCAGACCGATCTCAGCTCTGTCGGCGGGGCCACCGACGGCTGGGTCTGGGAAGGTGTGGTCCAGGAGGTCGACATCGAGACCGGAAAGCCCCTCTTCGAATGGCGCTCGCTCGGCGACGTTCCCGTCGATCAGTCGGAGGCCCCACTCAAGGACGGGGAAGGCACTGAGGAGGAACCCTTCGACTACATCCACCTCAATTCCGTGTCCGACGACGACGGTGGGAAGTCCCTCCTCGTCTCCGCCCGCAACACCCATGCCGTGTACCAGCTCGACCGGGAGTCGGCCGATCTCAACTGGGTCCTCGGCGGCAAGGCCACGGACTTCGAGATGGGCGAGGGTGCGGCCTTCGCCTGGCAGCACGATGCCCAACGTCAGGACGACGGGACCCTGACCCTGTTCGACAATCATGCGGCTCCGCGTCTCGGGGACACCAGGGGTCTGCGACTCGACGTGGATGAGAAGAGCAGACGCGCCGAGGTGGTCACCGAGTATCCGGCCCCCGACGATCGGTCCTCGGGCAGTCAGGGAAATCTGCAGGAACTCGACAACGGCAATGTCGTCGTCGGGTGGGGTTCGCAGCCCTACGTCTCGGAGTTCACGAAGGACGGGCAGCTGCTCTCAGATCTCACCTTCACCGGCGGGTCGAACTACCGGGCCTACCGCTTCGACTGGCACGGCAGGCCCACGGCACCGCCGACGGCGACGAAGTCCGAGCCCGAGGCGGGAGTGACGCGGATCCACATGAGCTGGAACGGTGCCACGGACGTGGCGGCCTGGCGGATCCTCAGCGGCGATGACGAAGAGAATCTGAATGAGACGGCCGTCGTCGACCGTCAGGGCTTCGAGACCGCGGCCGATGTCGAACCGGAAGGATCGCGGATCATCGTCGAGGCCCTCGATGACGACGGCGAGACGCTCGGCTCCACTCGGGTGCGGCCCGGAAACGGCTGATCCGATCCGAGCGGGATCGACAGAATCGATCCGACCCGGGAACGACCGAATCGATCCGACCCGAGAACGCCCGATTCGATCTGACCGCGTGCGGGTGATTCTCTGCGCTCACGAACGGCGGTTCGCGGGTGCGCAGGCCCGAACATCTCGAGTCTGTAACAGGGTTAACGGATCGGTCACGATTGTCCGGCACCCCCGGTTTTTCGGGGTTCTCCAATCTTCATGACCCACAATTGGACCATGAGTTCCAAACAGTCCCCTCGCTTCTCCGCAGCGGAATCCCAGTTCCTCTTCGGCGCCGAATCCCCCTCCTCGGAATCACCGCAGGTCGCACAGCTGCGCACCACCGTCGACCGCAACCATCACCTCTCACGCTTCGTCCCGGTCATCGTGCTGTTGGCGATCATGTGGGTCGTCGAGATCGTCGATGCGATCCTGCCCGCCGACCTCGATGTCCTCAGCCTGCAGTCGTGGAACCCGCTCTCGCTCTACGGCCTCGTCACCTCGCCGCTGCTGCATTCGGGCTTCGGCCACCTCATGGCCAACACGTTCCCGTTCCTCGTCCTCGGACTGTTCATCGCCTTCGAAGGGGCCCGCCGATTCTGGCTGGTCACCGGCATCACCGCTCTGGCCTCCGGCCTCGGCGCGTGGCTGACGACCTGGCCCGGACATCACATCATCGGCGCCTCGGGCATCGTGTTCGGGTTCTTCGGCTACCTCGCCGTGCGCACCTGGTTCACCGATGACGTCATCCGCAAGATCATCTACTTCGCGATCGGCCTCATCGTCTTCGTCACCTACGGCGCCTCGATGGTCTTCGGGATGCTCCCGCAGGGCGACGGCATCTCCTGGCAGGGCCACCTCTTCGGCTTCGCCGGCGGCGTCTTCGCCGCGTGGCTGCTCCACCGCAAGCGCCCGGAGCTCGCCGCGACGAAGAAGTGACGATCGCGGGCTCGGTCAGCCGTTCCCCGCGCCTGTCTCAGCGCGAGTGAAATCGCTGTTGGACCGCCTCGAGGCCCTCGTTGATGAGCATCTCGACGGCGTCGGCGAGATCCGAGACGAAGATCGGCAGCGTGGTCCGTTCGTCCTTGGAGAAGGGTTTGAGCACGTAGTCGGCGGTGTCCTGCCGACCGACCGGTCGCCCCACCCCGGCGCGGATGCGCAGATAGTCCTTCGTCCCCAGCACCGAGGTCATCGAGCGCAGTCCGTTGTGGCCGCCCTCTCCCCCGCCGCGCTTCGCCTTGATCGTGTCGAAGGGGATGTCGACGTCGTCATGGACGGCGATGATGCGCTCGGGTGCGATCGAGTAGAAGTCGGCGAGCTGTCTGACCGGTCCGCCCGACTCGTTCATATACCCCGTCGACGTGCCGAGCACCACCCGCGGTCCGGGCAGACCGGGCACTGTGCCGGTCGGCAGCCGGCTGGTGCCGACGTTCGAGCGCAGCTTCGTGCGGGTGAGGGTGACTCCGATGCGGTGAGCGAGTTCGGCAACGACCATCTGCCCGATGTTGTGGCGGGTCGATTCGTACTTCGGGCCCGGATTGCCCAGACCGAACACCAGCCAGGCTTCGTTCGTCATCGCCGTCCTTCACTCCTCGTATGCTTGTGGAACAAGTTCGGTGGGCCGTTGACTCAACGACCCACCGAACTCTCGACTCAGGCTGCGTCCCCCACATCGGCGCAGCCGATGCGCGGGAGCAGATGAGTGAGATCACTCCTCGTCGGAGGACTCATCTCCTTCGGAGTCGCCTTCCGACGACTCGCCTGCGGTCTCTTCGCCCTCTGCGGTCTCTTCGTCGGTCTCATCCGCATCGGACTCGGTGTCCATCTCGGCCTCTTCGGAGACGTTGACGACGAGCAGCTCGGGATCGGCGACGAGTTCGACACCGGCGGGCAGTTCGATCTGACCGGCGAGCAGGTGCTCGCCTGCGGGACGGCCTTCGACGTTGACCTCGATGAGCTCGGGCAGCTTGGTCGCATCGGCCAGGATGGCGACGGTCGACTCCTCCTGGGAGACCATGGTTCCCGGAGCGGCTTCGCCGATGACGTGGACGGGCACGTCGACCTCGATCTTCTCACCGCGCTTGACGATGATGAGGTCGAGGTGTTCGATCTCGCGGCGGACGGGCTCGATCTGCACGTCGCGGGCGATGGCCAGCACGTTCTTCGAGCCGTCGGTGCTCTCGATCTCCAGCAGGGCGTTGGCGTGCTTGAGGGCCATCATGGTGGCGTGGCCTTCGAGCGAGATGTGGACGGGCTCTCCGCCGTGGCCGTAGACGACCGCGGGGATGCGTCCGGAACGGCGGATGCGGCGGGCAGCGCCCTTGCCGAATTCGTCACGGGGTTCGGCGATGAGTTTGAAGTCAGCCATTTTCTCTCCTTCGTGGTGAGGTATTCATCAGCACCACGGCGAAACAGCCACCATCCGCACGGAAGGCTGCGTTCATCGGCCCGAGTTCGGGCCACGCAGCTGCGTGGGTCAGGACCGCGTCGATCACGGAGACAGGAGTCTCCCTCGCCGAGGCAACCAGCTCAGTCTACGGCAGAGTCCTCGTCGCTTCCAAGTCAGCCGGTCACCGCCTCGGCGCAGGCTTCGAGGCCGGTCTCGGTGAGCAGAATGTCGTAGTGGTTCGTGCCCGGAACGTCGATGACGTTCATCTTCGGCCACCTCGCCGTGTAGTCTGCGACCAGTTCGGGAGGGTAGAGCCCTGGTTCGGCGGCGACGAGATCCCGCTCGGCGAACAGGAAGGTGACCTCGGCCTGCCTGCGCTCATCGCCCATCACAGTCTCGAGCGCCTGCGCGTAGTCCTGTCCTGTGTACATATCGGCCGAGTCGGACTGCATCGCTTCGATCGAGGTCGAGGGTTGGAAGCTGTGGTCGTCCTTGGCTGCGAGGTCGTAGACGAAGCTCTCCGTGGCGACGGTGTCGAGCCCGTCGACGAAGGCCGGGTGGGCGGCGAAGAAGGCGAGATACTCCTCGACGCTCGCAAAGCTCATCGCCAGACGCTCCGCGGCTGGGCCGAGCACGGCCGCGATGAGGTCGTCGGTGTCGAGCTCCTCATCATTGAGATCATCGAGCGGATCACCGTGCGCATCGGCAACGGGCAGGGGAAGTCCGCCGTCGATGAGCACGGGTCCGCGAAAACGACGGGCCGCCTCGGCGGAGGACTCCTCATCCGTCGCGGTGCCGGCCACGGTCATCGCGACGAATCCGCCCATGGAGTGCCCGACGAGGGTCACCGGCCCTTCGGGGGCGAAGGCGTCGATGGCGGCGCGGACATCCGCGGCGTGGACGGCCATGCCGTAGGGGCCGGGCAGCAGCCGAGAGTCCGCACGTCCGCGCAGGTCGGGGCCGATGATGCGCACCCCGGGCAGGGCGGAGACCAGTCCGGCGAAGTACAGATGGTTCGAGGTGATGCCGTGGATGACGCACACGGTGGGCACGCGGCCGGGCTCGGCGGCCATCGGCTCCCAGACCCCGACGGACAGCTGCCCGCCGGTCACGTCAACGCGGTACCGGTTGTAATCGTGAGACGACATCGTCGCGGTTCCCTTCGCTCGGTTGTCTCCAGTGTAGAACGAACCCCGAACCGCAGGTGCGGTTCGGGGTTCGTCGGAGGGCCGGTCGGGCCTCCGCTGTTCAGATCGGGTCAGTTCGGATCTGGTCGGTTCGGATCTGGTCGGTTCAGACACGGTCAGTTCAGACCGAGCCCGCCCGGACCGTATCGGCTCAGACCTCGAAGAGGCTGGTGACCGATCCGTCCTCGAAGACCTCATGCACGGCGCGGGCGATGAGCGGCGCGATCGAGAGCACGGTGAGCTTGTCGAACATCTTGTCCTCGGTCAGCGGCAGCGTGTTGGTGACGATGACCTCCTGCGCCACGGAGTTCGACAGGCGTTCGACGGCGGGCCCGGAGAACACCGCGTGGGTCGAGACGACGATGACGCCGGTGGCCCCGGCGGCCATGCAGGCGTCGGCGGCCTGGACGATGGTGCCGCCGGTGTCGATCATGTCATCGACGAGCACGCACATCCGCCCCTCGACCTCACCGACGACGCGATTGGCCTTGGTTTCGTTGGGCCGGGTGATGTCGCGAGTCTTGTGGATGAAGGCCAGCGGGACCCCGCCGAGGGCATTCGACCAGTTCTCCGCGACCTTGATGCGGCCGGCGTCGGGTGAGACGACGGCGAGGTCGGTCGGATACTTGTCCTTAACGTAGCCGGCGAGGATCGGCATCGCGATGAGGTGGTCGACCGGGCCGTCGAAGTAGCCCTGGATCTGCGCGGTGTGCAAGTCGACGGTGATGATGCGGTCGGCACCGGCGGTCTTGTAGAGGTCGGCGACGAGACGGGCGGAGATGGGCTCGCGTCCGCGGTGCTTCTTGTCCTGCCGGGCGTAGGGGAAGAACGGGGCGATGACTGTGATCCGCTTGGCCGAGGCGCGCTTGAGTGCGTCGACCATGATCAGCTGCTCCATCAGCCATTCGTTGATGGGTGCGCTGTGCGACTGCAGGACGAAGACGTCGCAGCCGCGGACCGATTCGGAGAACCGGACATAGATCTCGCCGTTGGCGAAGTTGTAGATGTCGGTGGGGAGGAGCTCGGTCCCCAGGTTCTCTGCGACTTGTTCAGCGAGTTCGGCGTTCGCGCGCCCGCTGACCAGGACGAGCTTCTTCTCGCCCGCCGTCGTAATCTCATTCACTTGCCGGTTCCCCTTCGGTTGCGGCCTCGGCGGCCTGCGCTGCAGGCGTGCCGGGACGGTTGGCCTTGACCCAGCCCTCCAGGTTGCGCTGTGGCGCCACGGTGATGGCGAGCGCTCCTGCAGGGACATCTTTGCGCACCGTGGTGCTCGCACCCGAGTAGGCGCCGTCGCCCACTGTCACTGGGGCGACGTACATATTGTCCGACCCCATGCGTGCATGCTTGCCGACGACGGTGCGGTGCTTGTTGACGCCGTCGTAGTTGACGAACACCGAGGCGGCTCCGATGTTCGAGCCCTCCCCGATCTCCGCATCGCCGACGTAGGACAGGTGCGGAACCTTCGCGCCCTTGCCGATCTCGGAGTTCTTCGTCTCGACGAAGGTGCCGATCTTCCCGCCCTCGCCGAGGCTGGTCCCCGGTCGCAGGTAGGCGAAGGGTCCGACGTTGGCCGAGGGGCCGATGGCGGCGAGTTCGGAATGGGTGCGCACAACGTGTGCGCCGGCTCCCACCTCGGTGTCCTTGAGCGTCGAATCGGGTCCGATGACGGCACCGGCGGCGATGTCGGTGGCCCCGAGGAGTTGGACGCCGGGCAGGATGGTGACGTCCTGGCCGATGGCGACGTCGGTGTCGATCCAGGTGGTGTCGGGGTCGATGATGGAGACTCCGGCGCGCATGAACTTCTCGCACTGGCGGCGGTTGAGTTCTTTGCCGAGCTTGGCCAGCTGGACTCGATCATTGGCGCCTTCGACCTGCCACAGGTCATCGGTGGCGGTTGCGGCGACGGGGCGTCCGGCTTCGCGGGAGTGGCCGATGACGTCGGTGAGGTACTTCTCGCCCTGCGCGTTGTCGGTGGTCAGAGAGGCCAGGCCGGCGCGGAGGTCGGCGACGTCGAAGGCGTAGATGCCGGAGTTGATCTCGCGGATGGCGCGTTCGTCCTCGCTCGCGTCCTTCTGCTCGACGATGCGCAGCAGCGCACCGGAGGCGTCGCGGACGATGCGGCCGTATCCGGTGGGTTCGTCCACCTCGGCGGACAGGACGGTGACGGCATTGCGCGCGGATTCGTGGACCTCGACGAGGCTGCTGATCGTCTCCGCGGTCAGCAGCGGCACATCGCCGTAAGTCACAACCACGGTGCCGGAGAGGTCCTCGGGCAGCTGGGTGAGCGCGCATTCGGCTGCGCGCCCGGTGCCGGGGACCTCATCCTGGTCGGCGATGAGCACGGTCCGCGTCGAGGCGACCGGCAGCGAGTCGAGGTGAGCGACGAGCTGTTCGCGTTCGTGCCGGACGACGACGACGAGGTGTTCCGGGGAGGTGCCGGCGGCCGCGGCGACCGCATGATGGAGCAGGGACCGTCCGCCGATGGGGTGCATGACCTTGGGAAGGGTCGACTTCATTCGAGTTCCTTGGCCCGCAGCCAGGACGATGACGGCGGTGGGTCGGGTCTGCGACATTGTTGAATCCTTCGCAAGTCGGATTGGGCCAGCTCCGCCCATAGGATTCGAACCTATACTGCACGGCTCCAAAGGCCGGCGTGCTGCCATTACACCAGGGCGGAACAGCGTGCACCAGTTCAGGGCCCGCGCTCACGAGACACCATCATGCCACTACGATGAACGCTATGGAAATTCTACGGGAGATACTGCTGACCCTGCATCTGCTCGGCATGGCGATCATCGTCGGCGGGTATTTCACGGTCATCCGGTCCCCCAAAGTGCTGGCGGGAATGCTCCACGCCTCCTACCTCCAGCTGCTCACCGGACTGGCCCTGCTCACCCTCGCCGAGATGGGCGATGGGCAGGTCGACCATGTCAAGATCGGGCTGAAGCTCGTCATCGCGATCCTCGTCACCGTCTTCGCCTTCCTCGGTCGGCGGCAGGAGAAGGAGGCCACCGAGCAGCTCACACCCGGCCTCCCGGGGACGACCGCAGGACCTGCGGGGCCAGCCCGACCAGCGGGACCTGCGACTCAGACCATCGCTCCTGCGTCCGTGACCAACCCCTCGGCGAGACTGGCGCACCTGACCTTCTCCTTCGCCGTCCTCAACGTCCTCATCGCCGTCTTCCTCCGCTGAGTGCTACCCGACGGCGGCCCAGCACCCTCGCGCCAGGGTGCTGGGCCGACGTCACCTGTGTTTGGGAGTGCGGAGGGACGGCGGGATCGTGTCGTGTCAGCAGCGGACGGTATCGTTGTCCCCGACATGACTGCTGCAGCTGAACACCCCGCCAAGGCCGCCGCCGGAGCCGACTCCCGCACGGCAGAACTCCTCACCGGACTCAATCCCCGGCAGCGGGAGGCCGTGATCCACACCGGGTCTCCCCTGCTCATCGTCGCCGGTGCCGGATCGGGCAAGACCACGGTCCTCACCCGCCGCATCGCCTATGCCCTGGCCACCGGCCGCGCGCACCCCGGAGAGGTGCTGGCGATCACCTTCACGAACAAGGCGGCCAAGGAGATGGCCGAACGCGTCAGCACCATCGTCGGACCGGCCTCCCGGGCCATGTGGGTCTCGACCTTCCACTCCTCGTGCGTGCGGATCCTGCGCCGCGAGGCGAAGGTCCTGGGCATGAAGTCGAACTTCACGATCTACGACGCCCAGGACGCGCAGCGCCTGGTCTCGCAGATCCTCAAGGAGCTCGGCCTCGACACCAAGAAGTACGCGCCGCGGGCGATGCTGCACCGGATCTCCAACCTCAAGAACGATCTGCAGACCCCCGACGACTTCTCGCCGCGCCCGAACAATCCCGCTGACGAAGTGCTGGCCGATGTGTTCAAGCGCTATACCTCTCGGCTGCGCCTGGCCAACGCCTTCGACTTCGACGACCTCATCGCCGAGACCGTTCACCTCTTCGGGGCCTTCCCCGAGGTGGCTGACTCCTACCGTCGTCGCTTCCGCCACATCCTCGTCGACGAGTACCAGGACACGAACCCGGCCCAGTATGCGCTGATCAGGGCCCTGGCCGGTGACGGTGCAGGCGGTCCCTCCGGTGCGGAGCTGACGGTCGTCGGCGATGCCGACCAGTCGATCTACGCGTTCCGTGGGGCCACGGTGCGCAATATCGTCGAGTTCGAGAAGGACTTCCCAGACGCAGAGACGATCCTGCTCGAGCAGAACTATCGGTCGACGCAGAACATCCTCGACGCCGCGAACGCGGTGATCGCGAACAACGAGGACCGCAGGGAGAAGAAGCTGTGGACCTCCGAGGGCTCGGGCCGTCCGATCATCGGCTGGGTCGCCGAGAACGAGCAGGCCGAGGCCCGTTTCATCGTCGATCGCATCGATGACCTCATCGACGAGGAGAAGTACACCTACGGGGACTTCGCCGTCTTCTATCGCACGAACGCGCAGTCCCGTGCCATCGAGGACGCCTTGGTGCGCTCGGGTATCCCGTACAAGGTCGTCGGCGGCACGCGCTTCTACGAGCGCAAGGAGATCAAGGACGCCCTCGCCTACCTGCGCGTCGTGGCCAATCCCGATGACGATGTGAACCTGCGCCGGATCCTCAACGTCCCCAAACGCTCGATCGGCGACCGCACCGAGGGCATCATCGCCGACTTCGCCGACCGGGAGGGCATCAGCTTCTACACCGCGCTGGGGCGCCTCGATGAGATCGCGCACCTGAGTTCGCGGGCGGCGAGTTCGGTCGCGAAGTTCTATGACCTCATGCAGGATCTGGCGACCATCGCCGAGGCTGCGCCGCTCTCACGTGTCATCGAGGCGATCCTCGAACAGAGCGGCTACCTCGAGTCCCTGCAGAAGAGCACCGACCCGCAGGACGAGTCCCGGGTGGATAACCTCGCCGAGCTCGTCGCCGTGGCCGAAGATTTCGTGGCCACCCAAGAGCTCGCCGCCACCGAGGCAGAGGCCGAGGCGGCCGAGGGTGAGCCGACGGAGGGCGACGTGGCCGAGGGTGAATCGACGTCGGAATCGGCCGTCGCCGAGGTGGTCGCTGCCGATGCGTTCGCAGGCGTGCCGACCGAGGATGCCGCGAGCGAAGATCGCACGGAGTCCGTTCCCGAGACCGACGAAGCAGCCACCGAGGCCGAGACTGCGGATGGTCCTGCCCCGGGAGCCGGAGCGGCTTCGATCGAGCAGTTCCTCGAGCAGGTAGCTCTGGCCTCGGACACGGATCAGATTCCGGACGCGGAACTCGGTCAGGTCACGCTGATGACCCTGCATACGGCCAAGGGACTCGAGTTCCCGGTCGTCTTCCTCACTGGACTCGAGGACGGCGGATTCCCGCACGCTCGCTCCTTCGAGAATCCCAATGAGCTCTCGGAGGAGCGCCGACTCGCCTATGTCGGCCTCACCCGTGCCCGTCAGCGCCTGCTGGTCTCACGCGCGGAGACTCGCAGCATGTGGGGTCAGCCGCAGTACAACCCGCCGAGCAGATTCCTCGCGGAGATTCCCGAGAACCTCATCGAGTGGGAGAGCACCGGCAGCTTCTCCTCTGCCCTGGGCTCGGGATTCTCCTCCGGCGGCTACGGCTCATCAGGTTACGGCTCCGGGTCCGGCGGCTATGGATCAGGGTCGGGCGGTTTCGGTTCCTCCCGTGGTGGTTCCTCGCGCGGCTTCGGTGGGTCCTCCCGGTCCAGGTCGACCTCATCGTCCTCCGGTCCTGTCGCCGGCTTCCCGAATCGCATTCGACCGAATCGGGAAGTCATCACGGTCGCGGTGGGCGAGAAGGTCTCCCACGAATCGTTCGGTCTCGGCACGGTCACTGAGGTCAACGGTGTCGGCGACAAGACGGTTGCGGTCGTCGACTTCGGTTCCCTGGGGTCGAAGCGGCTCCTGCTGCGCTACGCTCCGATCGAGAAGCTCGGCTGAGACACAGTTCGGCCACGCGGTCGGACCCGGCGCGGCACTCAATCCCGTCGGTCAACGTGAAGCTCGGAGAAGTCGTCACTGGTGACGACTTTTCCGAGCTTCACGGTGGCCCACGGCAGAATTCACGGTGACCGACGCCAGAAAAGAAGAAGGCGCCGAGGAGAACTGTCGTTCTCCTCGGCGCCCATCCATGCCGGACGCGGCTATGGATTAAAGATCATTCGTTGCCAAGCTTGTCGTCGGCTCCGTCGCGACCCTGATTGATTTGGTCTTCGAACTTTCCACCGGTGACATTGTTGGCGGCATCAGAGGCCTTGTCCAGGCCCTGATCGCTGATCTCTTCACCCTTATCGCTATTCAAGGCGTCCTTGGCTTTGTTAGTGAGATCGTCCAGTCCCATGCTGTCTCCTTTCATCGGAAAAGGTTCGAAGCGAACCTGCTGACGTGTTTCACCCTGCCACTGATTCGGGTGCCACAACACCGGATTTCTGCCTTTCCCAGCGAATGCACAAGGTGACTTCGACTACACCCTCAGTAACTTCGATTCGCCAGTGTTCCAGCGCGAAAGCGGGACACGTTCCAGCGCGAAAGCGGAACGAGTTCTACCGTGACAGCAGGCCGAACTCTACCGTGAAAGCGGGACGACGAAGGCGATGCCGACGAGCAGCACCGCAAACAGCAGGCAGGTCACAATGTCGACGAGTTTCGACCTGTTCGTCCAGGCCTCTCCCCACACAGTGGGCAGCGCACGGACGGCGGCAAGGCCGGCAGGGAAGAGCGCGAGCACTATCGCCCCGAAGCGGAAGTCGACGAAGGCGCAGGCTCCGGCGATGCCGATGCCCAGCAGACATGCCAGGAGCACCCAGTCACGCCTGGCCGGGTTCGAGTAGCGCCGCTTCCAGTAGATCCAGCGCTTGGAGATCGGGCCTCGCCCGCGCCTGGCATGGCGCGGGTAGGCCGTGACCTTCTCAGTGGAAGAAATGGCGGCTCCCGGTCAGATACATCGTGATTCCTGCCTTCTCCGCGGCGGCGATGACCTCCTCGTCGCGGATCGATCCGCCCGGCTGGACGACGGCGGTGACTCCCGCATCGATGAGGATCTGGAGGCCATCGGCGAAGGGGAAGAACGCGTCGGAGGCGGCCACCGATCCGGTCACCCGGTCGGCTCCGGCTCGCTCGACGGCGAGCTTGGCGGAATCGACGCGGTTGACCTGACCCATGCCGACGCCGACGGAGGCCCCGTCCTTGGCTACGAGGATGGCGTTGGACTTCACTGCGCGGCAGGCCTTCCACGCGAACTCGAGATTGGCGAGCACCTCCGCCGAGGCGGCAGGACCGGCGGCCAGCGTCCAGTTGCCGGGGGCATCGCCCTCGGCTTGGAAGGCGTCGCGATCCTGGACGAGGAACCCCCCGGTGATCGGCTTGATCTCGGAGGCGGAGAAGTCGACATCGCCGAGTTCGAGCAGACGCAGGTTCTTCTTCGTCGAGAGGATCTCGAGTGCCTCGGCAGAGAAGGACGGAGCGGCCAGGCACTCGGTGAAGATCGGCTTGATGGAAGCGGCGAGCTCCGCATCGACCTCACGGTTCGTTGCGATCACTCCCCCGTAGGCCGAGAGCGAATCGCACTCGTGAGCGGCCTTGTGCGCAGCCGCCGCAGTGTCGGCGACGGCGATGCCGCAGGGGTTGGCATGCTTGATGATCGCCACGGCCGGGCGATCGAAGTCGAAGGCGGCGCGGATCGCGGCATCGGTGTCGGTGTAGTTGTTGTACGACATGGGCTTGCCGCCGAGGAGCTTCGCCCCGGCGATTCCGCGGGTCCCGTCGGAGTAGACGGCGGCGGCCTGGTGGGGGTTCTCCCCGTAGCGCAGGTCCGTGATCTTCTCTCCCGTCACGCCCGCGAACGCCGGCTGCGTAACGGATTCGGCCTGCGCATCGTCCGCCGAGGCGGATTCTCCGGAGAGTTCGGCGGCGAACCACGAGGCCACGGCCGTGTCGTAGGCGGCGGTGTGGGCGAAGGCGCGGGCGGCGAAGGCACGCCTGGCCGCAATGTCGAAGCCGTCGTTCTCCGCTGCGTCGATCACGGCCGCGTAGTCGGCCGGGTCGGTGATGACGGCGACGCTCGGGTGGTTCTTCGCCGCGGCGCGGACCATGGAGGGACCACCGATGTCGATCTGTTCGACGCAGTCGTCGAAGCCGGCCCCGCTGGCCACGGTGTCGGCGAAGGGGTAGAGGTTGACGATGACGAGATCGAAGGGTTCGATCTCGAGCTCATCGAGCTGGCTGAGGTGGTCGGCCTTGCGCATATCGGCGAGGATTCCGGCGTGCACCCGCGGGTGCAGGGTCTTGACCCGTCCTTCGAGGCATTCGGGGAACCCTGTCAGCTCTTCGACCCTCGTGACCTCGGCACCCGCCTCGGAGATCTTGGCAGCCGTCGATCCGGTGGACACGATCTGGACTCCGGCGGCGGCGAGTCCGCGGGCCAGGTCCTCCAGACCGGTCTTGTCGTAGACGCTGATGAGCGCTCTTCTGATCGCGCGGGTTCCTGTCACAGGTCCTCCTTGAAGGCTCGGTTGCCGATCCGTATGGGACATCGGCGGGTGGTCAGATCGGGGCCGCCGCCGAGGTGGCATATCCACGGACATGCCGACCGTCGATGACGAGGTCATGGTGGGCGAGATGAGCGAGCAGTCGAACGAGTTCGGCTCTCTCACGGGCTTTGATGCGCTCGTGCACGGTGTCCTCGGTGTCCTCATCGGTGATCGGCACGGCGTATTGGGTGATGATCGGTCCGGTGTCGACGCCGGCGTCGACGAGGTGGATGGTCCCACCGGTGATCCGGACACCGTGAGCCAGCGCGTCCCTGACTCCGTGGGCTCCTGGGAAGGCTGGCAGCAGGGCCGGATGCGTGTTGATGATGCGATTGTCGAAGGCGGCGATGAACGAGGCGCCGAGGATACGCATGAATCCGGCCGAGACGACCCAGTCGGGGCGGTGCTCGGCCACGATATCGCGGAGGCGGAGGTTCCAATCGTCACGGTCCGCGCAGTCCTTCGGGCTGAGCACGAAGGTGGGCACAGAGTGCGCGCGGGCCCTCTCGAGGACACCGGCGGACGGGGAGTCCGAGCCGATGGCTGCGATCTCGACTCCGTGGTCACCGGGGTCGCCGGGCCCTGACTCGGCAAACGCATCGAGGACTGCCTGCGTGAGGGTACCGGAGCCGGAGGCCAGAAGAACGATGCGCACCCGGCCATTCTAACGGCTGTCGCCCCCGTCGCTGCCCAGGCCCACCCGCCAAGGCATTTGTCAGTCGACTGTGAGAAACTAGCGGTGTGACGCCACCAAACAGCACCGAAGAGAAGAACGCGCCGACTCCGGACGAGGAGAAGCAGGCCGCACCCGCGCGGCATGGTCTCGTCCTGATCCTGCTGATCCTCGCATCGGTCCTGACGTTCACCTACCCGCTGCCGTTCAAACTCGCGGCCATCGCCTTCGCCATCGCCGCCGTCGTCTGGTCGATCCGCTACATCATCGCTGTGGTCAAGACGAAGCAGAAGCGCAACATGTCTCTGGGCATCCTCGGCGGTCTGCTGAGCATCTATCTCATCTTCTCGACGATGTCCTCGGTCGTTCTGTGGCCGGTTCAGACCAAGTACGAGGAATGTGTGCGCGATGCGATCACCCAGCAGGCGCAGCTCTCGTGCACGAGCGATTACCAGACCGGTCTCGGCGATTGGTTCAAGCAGATCACCGGTCAGGACCTCAACATTCCCGGCACGAACTGAGTCTGCGCGGACTCGCGCGAACTTCCAAGTGTTCTGATCGTCGAGGTCACCTGAATTTACGGGTGTTCTGATCGTCGGGCACCCTGAACTTCCGGGTATTCTACCGAGTCTCGTCCTCGGTCTCTTCGGCAAGGACTTCGTCGGCTTCGATCTCAGAGGCGGCAGGGTCGTCGATCGCGGCCGCATCGTCATCGGCGTCCTGATCTGCGGCATCCGAGTTCGCACCGTACTGCATGTGCGAGAGCTTCGTCAGAGCCAGTCCCCCGCACAGCCCCACACCGAACCACGCCGTGACACCGAGTCCGGCGGTCAGTGCCGAAGGCCCGAAGTCCGAGAGTCCGAGCGGACCCATGGCACCGCTGGAGAACAGGGCGAGGATCTCGAAGATGACGAAGCTGCAGGCCAGCGCGACTCCCAGTCCGGGCCATGAGGACTCCATCACGGCGCGGGCTCGTTCGCGGCCGAGTATCACGCTGAGCAGGCCCAGCAGGACGAGCAGCACGGGGGCCGCGGCGGTCCACGCCGGATACCCTTCGGTGAGCAGCTGCAGAACGGGCACATCAGGGACCGGGCCCGGGCTCGGATGGAAGACCGAGCTCGGCCCGTCCCCGCCGATCGCCACTCCTGTGCCGGCGACCCAGGACAGGGCCGAGAAGAGAGCTCCGGGAGCGAAGAGGACCTGGATGATGAGCAGGCCGATTCCCGCTGCTGCCGGGGAGCTGTAGCTCTGCAGCGTCTCCGCTGCATCGTCCCAGCGCAGAGCGAGACCCACGCCGATGATGACGACCGAGAGGATCAGCGAGCCCCAGAGGAGTCTGCGGCACAGTCGCACCCCGGTGTCCCAGGTGTCGGGGTCGATCACCCGCAGGCCGGGGATGTCCCAGACACCGCGCGCCCAGATGAATCCCACGGCGAGCGCAGAGACCGAGAAGAGGAGGAGTCGGAGGAATCCGAAGGGGGTCACGACGGCCTGCCCGAGCACCAGCGCCAGAACGAGAAGAGGCACCACATAGGCGAGGACGAATCCGCCGAAGGACAGTGCGATGGTCTTCCACCACTGCGCCGCATCGTCATCGATCTCCACCTGGTCGTCCCCGGAGACCGAGGTGACCAGACGCTTGGCACCGAAAGCGACCAAGAGCCACACACCGAAGGAGACGAGGCTCGGGGCCAGAGAGAAGTCGAATCCGATGGTCGATACGCTCAACCCGTGCACGACCGACCAGAGGGCGAAGGCCCATTCGGGAATGATCGAGTACGGCAGCTGCGAGCCGAGTCCGATGATCCAGAAGATCGTGGCGACGACGAAGGCTGAGGGCACGACGATGAGGTCGATCCTGAGAGCCTCCAGCAGTCCCAGCAGGACCGGGTGGCGAGTGGTGTGAGGATGTGGAGAAGTGTGCATCAGTACCATTTTCGCTGACGTCATGCTCGCTTCTCGGTATTGACCACGCGATTCCCACTCGCGGGAAGTACAATTGCGCCAGGACAGGCTTGCAAACACGAAGGATGAATCCAGCGATGAGCAACGGGAACGATCAGCCCAATTTCCCGCCACCTCCCAGCAACCCCCCGAGCAACGGCAACACGGGTACTGGTGCGGAGACCCCGGCGGATGACCACATTGAGGATTCGACCACGGCCGACACCACCGATGCCACGCAGGCGATGCCCGCTCCCTCCTTCGGTGAGGACGCACAGACATCCGGCGAAGATCAGCCCTCCGACCAGGCGGCTGACCAAGCATCTGACCAAGCGCAGACCTCTGACCAGGAACCCCAGGCACCGTCCTCCACGGACGCTCCGCAGGCCCCGTCCTACACGGACGGCCAGGCTCCCCCGCTGAACTCCGCGCAGAGCTCGGCTCCCTCCGAACCGAACGAAGCACCGCAGTACGGTCCCGGAGCCCAGCAGCCCGGTCAGTACTCGGGCGACCAGCAGGCCGGTGCGTACCAGCAGCCCGGCCAGTACCAGCCGAACCAGCAGCCGAATCAGCAGCAGGGAAATCAGTACCAGGACAACCAGTACCAGGGTGGTCAGTACCAGGGTGGTGCCCCCTACCCCGGTGGAGCCGGCTATCAGTCGGCGCAGTCCGCACCCGGCCAGGCAGGCTCCCAGCCGAACGGCCAGTACCCGACCGGCTCCGGCCCGGACGCCCAGCGCACCGGTTCCGGCCCCGGCGGTTCGCAGGCGATTCCGCAGCCCGCTCCGGCACCGGGATTCGCCGGCGCTCAGGCCGGCACCGCCACTCTCGCCGAGACCCGCCCGGAGCGCAAGAAGAGCCGACTTCCCCTGTTCATCGCTCTGGGCTCGGTTGCGCTCGTCATCGTCCTCGTGCTCGTCGGATTCCTCGTCGTGCACAATGTCAACAAGAACAACTACGGCCCGGATCAGGTCGCCGAGGACTATGTCTCGGCACTGAGCGAGGGCGATTTCGCTGCGGCGGAGAAGATCGCCCCGTCACCGCGACCCGAGGGCACCAACCTCGATCTGCTGTCGAAGAACTTCACCGATGCCTCCACGGCGAAGATCGAGAACGCGAAGGTCGATTCCTCCCAGGTCGACGGAGATAACGGCACGGTCGTCGTGTCCTACGATCTCGACGGCAGCACCTACAACGTCGAACTGACCGCGAAGAAGGACGGGAAGCAGGACCTGTTCTTCGACAAGTGGACACTGACCGGACCCGCTCTCAACGTCATCTCCCTCGACATTCCCGCCGCCGATGGACTCTCGGTCAACGGCGAGGACTACAAGGCCAAGGCGGGCACCACCTCGTTCGCGGTCTACCCGGGCAACTACGACTTCCAGATCCCGTCCAGCAAGTGGGTCAGCGAGGCCCAGGACACCGCGGCGGTCAACTTCCCACAGGCCTTCGCCCCCGGCAGCGAGCCGAACACCGATCAGGTGTCCCCGACCACTCTCAACCTCGACCTCTCCCCCACGGATGACTTCCAGAAGGAAGTTCAGAAGCAGGTCGAGGCCGAACTCAAGAAGTGCTTCGACAACAAGAGCATCGAACCGAAGTGCGACTTCATCAAGTTCGATCCGACCGAGATCCCGGTCGGCGGCAGCGACGACAAGCTCGATGATCTGGCCAAGAAGGACACCGCGAAGTGGAACATGAAGGACATGCCCAAGGTCAAGGCAGACTTCGGCTCCGGTGACACGAACACCGGGTCGTTCTTCACGGAGAAGCCGGGCAAGTTCGACTTCACCGTGCAGGGCAAGAAGGCCGGGTCTTCGTACTTCTCCAACGGCAACACCCTGTCGGTCTCCGGCAGCGTGAAGATCAACGGGGACAAGCTCGAGGTCGAGTTCTTCGACTTCTGATCGATCCCACGCAGAGGCGGGGCGAACCATTCGGTTCGCCCCGCCTTCTCTATTCCGTCCAGCCCCGCTCCGGCTGTGCTCTCAGCCCAGCTCCGCCCGCTTCGGCAGCTCGATGTCCGCCTCTGCTTCGAACCATGCACCGGCGGCCATGACGACCTCGTCGGCGAACCGGCGTCCGGAGATCTGCGCCCCGACCGTCCGTCCGTCGGCGGTGAAGCCGGCGAGCACGGTCGCCGCCGGCTGTTCGGACATGTTGTAGGGCATGGTGAAGCCGATATGCCCCATCGGTTCGTGGACCTGCGGAAAGGGCATCGGCTGCTCAGCGGGGAAGGCCCCATCCGGAGCGGTCGGCGAGATCACGAGATCGAAGCCAGCCGTGGCGGCCACGGTGCGCCGGCGGATCTCCTGCACACTGTTGTAGCACTCCATGAGTCGCAGGCCCGTGACATCGGCCCCGCCCTGCGCCCACGCCTGGATGTAGGGCAGGATGAGCGCCTGCTCCTCGACGGGCAGCGCCCGCAGATCGTTCCATGATCGGACCCGCCAGAACAGGTCCATGTCGGTGAGCAGGTCGTCATCGATGAAGGCCTCGACCGTCTCGACCTCGGCACCGGCCCGAGCGAAACGATCGGCCGCCTCGGCGATGATCCGCACGGTCTCCGAGGTGGCCGGAACGCCGCAGCCCGCGTCGAGCTGGAGTCCGATCCGCATCCCCCGTGGAGAGAACCCGGATGGACCCCCACCGGGCAGCGCACCCTGGTCATCGGTGGCGAAGCGCGGCAGGCGCGAAAAATCCCGGTCATCGGGGGCTGAGATGATGTCCATCGCGGCCTTGACGTCGGCCATGGTTCGCGCGAGCGGTCCGGCGCAGCGTCCCATGTACGGAGCGTCGAGGGGCACTCGGCCGAAGCTGGGTTTGAGTCCGGCCAGCCCCAGCCAGGTGCAGGGCAGTCTGATCGATCCGCCGATGTCGGAGCCGATGTGGATGGGCCCGTATCCGGCGGCGGCCGCGGCCCCAGCGCCGGCACTTGATCCCCCGGTCGTCAGGCTCGGATCCAGCGGTGAGCGGGTGATCCCGTGGAGGGAGGAGACCCCGGAGGAGAGCATCCCCCAGTCCGGCATGGTCGTGGATCCGAGGATCACGGCCCCGGCTTCCTCGAGTCGTTCGGTGATCGGCGCATCGTGGGTCGAGACCGGGACCTCGACCCAGGCGTGGCCGCTGGGCATGGGCACACCGCGACGGGCGATGTTCTCCTTGATCGTCACCGGGACGCCGTCGAGAGGACCGAGGGGTCGGCCTTCCCGCCAGCGTTCGGCACTGGCTTCGGCGGCGCTGCGGGAGCGTTCGTCGTCGCGGTGGTGGAGGGCGTTGATGACCGGTTCCCAGTCGTCCATCCTCTCCACGACTGCGGCGTGGACCTCGCGGGGGTCGACATCTCCGGTCGCGAATCCTGCGGTCAGTGCCGCCGCGGTGTGGTCGGCAAGGGTGTAGGTGCTCAAGTGCCGTCCTCTCTCTTCTGCATTCGTGTCGACGGGATCGCAGCGTGGTCAGGTTCGCGCTGCGAGTGCTCCCGCCAGGCTGGGGGTGGCTGCGATGAGTTTACGGGTGTAGTCCTCGCGGGGATCGGCGTAGATGTCTTCGGTCGCGCCGGCTTCGACGATTCCGCCGTCCTTCATCACGATGACCTCGGAGCACAGGTGACGGACGACGCCCAGGTCGTGGGAGACGAACAGCAGCGTCAGCGCGTAGTCGTCGACGAGATCGGTGAGCAGATTGAGTACCTGCGCACGGACGGAGACGTCAAGTGCGGACACGGGTTCATCGGCGACGAGGATGCGAGGGCGGGTGACCAGGGCGCGGGCGATGGAGATCCGCTGCCGCTGTCCTCCGGAGAACTGGTGCGGGTAGCGTCGCATCGATGAGGGGTCGAGGTCGACGGCTCGCAGCATCTCCTCGACCCGGCCGGTGCGTTCATCGCCGGGCACTCCCGCAGCGACGAGCGGCTCTGCCACGATGTCCTCCACCCGCATCCGCGGGTCGAGGGAGGCGAAGGGATCCTGGAAGACGATCTGGAGGTTCTCTCGCAGCCTCCGCAGCGCCGAGGTGCTCGCCGATTCGACGCGGATGTCCCCGACCCGCACGTGTCCGGAGGTGGGCCGGTCGAGTCCGGAGAGGATATTGAGCAGAGTCGATTTGCCCGATCCGGATTCGCCGACGATGCCCAGTCGGCTGCCCGCGGCGACGCTGACGTCGATGCCGCCCAGGGCCTGCACCGCCGCCCTGCGCCGGAGCAGCAGTCCCCGTGGGCGGAACAGCTTGGTCACCCCGGTGACCTCGATGAGCGCACCCTGTTCCGACGCCGAGGCAGTGCCCGACGACGGGGCGGTGCCCGACGACGGGGCGGTGCCCGACGCCGAGGTGGTGCCGGGGTGCACCCGGTCGACGACGTCTGCTGCGCCGTCCGAACGCACTGCCCCATCCGAGCGTCCTGCGCAGTCCGAGCGTCCTGCGCAGTCCGAGCGTCCTGCCCCATCCGAGCACACCGCCCCGTCGGCCGCTGCGAGCGCCGCCCTGCCCCGGGGCGCCGGCGCATCCCCCGGCCCGGAGTACCGCAGCGCCGTGCGCAGCGTGAACAGCTTCCCGTTCTCATCGGTGGCCTCGAGGTCGGAGGAGGCGAGGAGTCCGCGCGTGTACTCGTGCCGCGGGTTCGTGAAGATCTCCTCCACGCTGCCGGTCTCGACGATCCGGCCCGCGTTCATCACGATCACCCGGTCGCAGATTCCGGCGACCACCGCGAGGTCGTGAGTGATGAACAGGAGACCGGCCTCCACCGCATCCACACGTTCGGCGATGAGTTCGAGCATGTGCTTCTGCACGGTGACGTCGAGGGCCGTGGTCGGTTCGTCGCAGATGAGCAGCCGGGGCGAGTTCGCCAGGGCGATCGCGAGCATCACGCGCTGTCGCTGACCCCCGGAGAGCTGATGCGGGTAGGCGAAGCGGGCACCGTCGGGATCGGGCATGTGCACACTCGTCAGGAGGTCACGGACCCGCCGGGGAATCTCGGCACGGCTCGCACCGCCGTGGATGCGCAGCACCTCGGCGATCTGGTCACCGATGCGCATGAGCGGGTTGAGTGCGCTCATCGGCTCCTGGAACACCATCGACACGAGGTCCGAACGCATCCGGGCCAGCCGCGATTCCTTCGCCTCGAGGACGTTGCCCTCGAAGCCGGCGAGGCTGACGGTTCCACCGGCGTGCAGCTCCTCGGGCAGCAGACCCATGACGGAGGAGGCGGTCAGTGACTTCCCCGAACCGGATTCGCCGATCAGGCCAACCCGCTCCCCCGGCGCCAGCGACAGGGACACCTCGGAGAGCACCGGGGTCTGACTGCCCGCAGGGGTAATGCTCAGATCGCGGATCTCGAGCAGCTGCTCAGCCACGGCGGACCTCCATCTTCGGGTCGAAGCGGTCGCGCAGACCATCGCCGAGCAGGTTGAAGCCGAGCACGGCCAGGGCGATGAACAGTCCCGGCCACAACGCCAGCTCGGGGTGGGTGGAGAGGAACTGCTGGGACTCCTGCAGCATCCGCCCCCAGGAGGGGACGGGAGCCTGGGTGCCGAGTCCGAGGAAGGACAGCCCCGCCTCGGCGAGGACGGAGATCGCGAAGGCCACGGAGGCCTGGACGATGACCATGCCGGCGATGTTCGGCAGCACGTGGACGACGGCGATGGCGGGCGCGCTGCGGTTCGAGGCCTTCGCGGCGCGCACGTATTCGGAGCCGAGCACCTGCATGGTGCCCGAACGGGCGACGCGAGCGAAGCCGGGGATCGCGGCGATGCCGACGGCGACCATCGCCGGCCCGGTTCCGGGTTGGTAGACGGCGGCGAAGATGATCGCCAGCAGCAGCGCGGGGAAGGCCAGCAGGATGTCGTTGGCGCGCATGATCACCGCTCCCAGCCACACGCCCCACGGGTACTGGGCGACGACGGCGGCGATGATCCCGATCGGGGTGCCGATGAGCAGGGCGATGCCGACGGCGACGAGACCGACCATGAGCGTGATCCGGGCACCGTACATCACCCAGGTCAGGGTGTCGCGCCCGAACTTGTCCGTACCCAGCGGGTGTTCGAGGCTCGAGGACTGCAGTCGGGCGACGGGGTCGACGGCGCTGGGGTCGTAGGGGGTCCACACGAAGGAGACGAGCGCCAGAAGGACGATGAGGAGGACGAGGATCGCTCCGATGATCATCGACGCATTCGCTCGCAGTCCTCCCCCGCGGCGCCCGGTGGCAGGAGTCCTCGTGGTGCCGGCTGCGGGCATCCCATCGGCGCGGACGGCATCGCGGGGGTTCGTCTCCCCCGCCGAGGTGGGGCTCGGGTTCTCGTTCATGCGGCGTTCCGGATCCGGGGGTCGACTACGGGCACGAGGATGTCGACGATGAGGTTGATGATGAGCACGAGGAGGACGAGGACCATGACGATGCCCTGCACCGCGAGCAGGTCGCGGTTGGCCACGGCGCGGACGAGCTCAGAGCCGATGCCGGGGATGACGAAGATCTGTTCGATGATGACGGCGCCGACGAGCAGGGTCGCCAGCTGCACTCCCGCGACGGTGATGACCGGGATCGCGGCATTGCGCAGCCCGTGGGCGAACAGTGCCCTGGTCCTCGTCAGCCCCTTGGCTCGGGCGGTGCGGATATAGTCTTCGCGCATCACGTCGAGGACCGCGGAGCGCACGTAGCGGGTGAGGATCGCGGCCTGGACGAGGGCGAGGGAGACGACGGGCAGGACGAGCCGAGCGAGGAATCCGCCGAAGCCTTCGATCGGGGCCATCCAGCCCTGGGAGGGAAACCAGCCCAAGGTCAGGGAGAAGACGATGACGAGGATGACCGCGGCGAGGAAGTTCGGGACGGCGATGCCGATCTGACTGAGCGCGGAGATCGTCACCCCGATCCAGTTGCGCTGTTCGAGGGCGGCGAAGGTGCCCAGCGGCACGGCGATGACGATGGCCAGGGCGATCGCGGCGACGACGAGGATGCCCGTGACCTGGACGCTGCCTACGATCACCGGGGTGATGGCGGCACCGGTGACGTAGGAGGTGCCGAAGTCCCCGCCGAGCATCCCAGTCACCCAGCCCAGGTAGCGGGTGGCCGGAGGCTGGTCGAGGCCGTATTGGGCCTCGAGCGCGGCCACCGCCTCAGGGGTGGCGTTAGTGCCCAGGGCGACCTGCGCGGCGTTGCCGGGCAGGACGCTCATGAGTGCGAAGACCACCACCGAGGCGACGATGAGCGCGAGTGCGAACTGGAGCGCACGATTGGCCACATAGGTGAGCATGGGAGGCTGCGCTCAGTTCCAGCTGAGATCCGAGATCCGGAAGGCGTCGGAGACCCGGTTGGCGGGGATGCCCGCGACATCGGCCTTGGCGATGACGAGGTTCGGGAACAGGAACAGGAAGTCAGAGGCCGCGTCCTCGGTGATCGTCTTGGCGATCTCCTTCATCCCGGAGATGTACTCCTCCTCGGTGCCGGTGTCGGCCTTCTCCGCGACCTTCGCGGTCTTCGCATCGTCGTAGCCGATGTAGTAGTCCTTCGAGAAGACGGTGAGGATGTCGCGGGGTTCCGCGTGGTTGATCACCGACATGTCGAAGTCGTGTTCGGTGAAGGTCTTGTCCAACCACACCGCGGGGAACTCCTGGGTCTCGATCTTCGCAGTGAGTCCGACCTCCTCGAGCTGGGAGGACACGATCTCGGAGATCGCCTTCGCATAGGGCAGGTTGGGGACGGTGAAGGCGAATTCCTCCCCGTCGATGCCCGCCTCCTTGACGAGCTCCTTCGCCTTCTCCGGGTCGTAGTCCCACACCGAGGTGAGGTCTTCGTAGTAGGGATCGGTCGGCGGGACCATCGACCCGATGAGCTCCCCGTAGCCGGCCCAGGCGGTGTCGAGCACGGCCTTGCGGTCGATGGCGTGCATGACCGCTTCTCGGGCCGCCTTGTCCTTGAAGATGCCCTCGGCATTGTTCATCGACAGCACGACCTCGCCGTTCGTAGTCCCGGAGACGATCTGATAGTCGCTGCTCTGGAACTCTCCGGCGAGTTCGGGGGCCTGGAGGTTCGAGACCACGTCGATCTCACCGGACTTCAGCGCGTTCGAGGCGGAGACGGCATCCTTGAAGTATTTGAACTGGACGTTCTGGACTGCAGGCGCTTCGCCCCAGTAATCGTCTCTGGCGGTGAAGTCGATGGACTGGCCGCGGCTGAACTTCTCGATCTCGAAGGGTCCGGTGCCGATGGCCTCATTGGCCAGGTCGCCGGTGCCCTCGGTGTCGAAGACCGCGCCGACGAGGCTGGTGAGGTTGAACAGCCAGGTGTTCGAGGGCTTCTTCAGCGTGATCTCGACGGTGGCGTCATCGGGGGTGTCGATGGAGCCGACGATGTCCATCTTCGACTTCAGCGCGTTCTTCCAGTCCTTCTGCACCCGTTCGTAGGAGAACTTCACGTCCTCGCTGGTGAGATCGGCGCCGTTGGAGAATTTCACGCCTTCCTGCAGGTGGAAGGTGTAGGTCTTGCGGTCGTCGGAGACGTCCCAATCCTCGGCCAGCGCCGGTTGGATCCCGCCTTCGCCGTCGACGCGGACGAGCGATTCGTAGACGTTCTCCATCAGGGCTTCGGGAATCGCGACGCCCGAGGTGGAGGTGAAGTCGAGGTTGACGGGTTCGGCGGTGAACGCGATCGTCATCGAATCCTTCTTCGCAGCATCCTCACCGGAGTCCGAAGCCCCCGCCGAGCAGGCCGTCAGGAACAGGCTTGTGGCGGCTGCTGCCGCCACCCACGCCATGATGCGCGGAGTCTTCATCGCTCTCCTCGTTTCGCCGGTCCCGCAGCGGGGATCCTGAGCCCTCTGACCACGGTGAACGAGTTCGTCACCGGGCATGGTCAGAGTCTAACCGAAGATCTCAGCAGACGAGGCGGTCCTGTTCACATGGCGGCCGGAGGCGGCATCCCCTGCCCTGAGGCGGCGCCCCCTGCCCTGAGGCCCGGCTTCAGAGTCCCGACTGTTCGGCGAGGATCGCGGCGAGCTTGTCGAAGGCGACCCTGCGGTGGGAGCGGGAGTTCTTCTCCTCCGCGCTCATCTCGGCGGCGCTGAGCTCGGAGCCCTCGGGGACGAAGATCGGATCATAGCCGAATCCGTTCTCTCCGGCCGGGGCGGTGGCGAGGCGCCCGGGCATGACGCCCTCGGCGGTGAACTCGCGTCCGTCGGCGGTCACGGCGGCCGCGGCGCAGCGGAACTGGGCCCCACGGTGTTCGGCGGCGATGTCGGAGAGCTGCGCCAGGAGCAGGTCGAGGTTGGCTCGATCGTCGCCGTGCCGACCCGACCAGCGGGCAGAGAAGATGCCGGGAGCCCCGCCGAGCACGTCGACGGCGATACCCGAATCATCGGCGATGGCCGTGAGACCGGTTCCCGCGGCCGCGGCACGGGCCTTGATCAGGGCGTTCTCGGCGAAAGTCACTCCGGTCTCCGGAACGTCTCCGAGTCCCATCTCGCCGGCGGTCCTCACCTCGGTGCCTGCGCCGAGGGCGGGGGTCAGGATGGCGAGGAGTTCGCGCTTCTTCCCCTCGTTGTGGGTGGCGAGGACGAAGGCGGTCATCGGGCCAGGACCTCGGACTGGATGGCGGTGAGATCGGTGCAGCCCTTGGCCGCGAGGTCGAGCAGCGCGCCGAGTTCGTCCCGGTCGAAGGGTGCGCCTTCGGCGGTGCCCTGGACCTCGACGAACTTCCCGGAGCCGGTCATCACAACGTTCATATCGGTCTCGGCCGTCGAATCCTCGACATAGGGCAGGTCGAGGACCGGTTCGCCGCCCACGATGCCGACGCTGATCGCCGCGATCGAATCGGTGATCGGGTTGTGCGCGGCGGGGATGATGCCGGTCGAACGTCCCTTGTCGATGGCGTCGGCCAGCGCCACATAGGCCCCGGTGATCGAGGCGGTCCGAGTCCCGCCGTCGGCCTGGAGGACATCGCAGTCGAGGACGAGCGTGTTCTCTCCGAGCTTGTCGAGATCGATGATCGCACGCAGGCTGCGGCCGATGAGCCGGGAGATCTCGTGGGTGCGCCCACCGAGCTTGCCCTTGACGGACTCGCGGGTGTTGCGGGAGTCGGTGGCGCGCGGGAGCATCGCGTATTCGGCGGTCACCCAGCCGCGTCCCTGACCTTTGAGCCACCGGGGCACACCGGCGGTCAGTGAGGCCGCGCAGAGCACACGGGTGTTGCCGAACTCCACGAGCGCGGAGCCTTCGGCGGTGTTGATCCAGTTGCGGGTGATCGTCACTTCGCGGAGTTCATCGGCCTTGCGTCCATCTGCGCGCACTGTCTGCCTCTTTCGATTCTCGGTTGATTGGATTCGTGCCGGATCGTCTGACTCTGAGACTCCGGGCCCTGAGTCAGAGGGTCCAGCTGGCCCCGGGCTTGGCGAGCTCGATCGGTCCCCGGTATTCGCCGGCGGCCTCGCCGCGGACGATCGAGCAGTCGGTCCAGGACGGAATGTGGGTGAGCACGAGCGCTGCCGCCTCGGCGGTCTGGGCGACACGTCCGGCGCGTCGGCCGGTCAGGTGGATGCCGCGGGCGGTGTCGCGGTCCTCCTGGAAGGCGGCTTCGCAGAGGAACAGGTCGGCGCCCCGTGCGGCCTCGACGAGGTTCTCGCATTCGTCGCTGTCACCGGAATAGGTGATGACGTGGCCCTGGACGTCGGTGATGCGCAGTGCATAGGCCTCGACGGGGTGGTCGACGAGGAAGCTCTCGACCCGCAGACTGCCGATCTGGTGGCTGTCCCCGTGGTCGATGTCGAAGAATTCGAAGGCATGGGACAGGTCCGAGTCGTCGCCGCCGTTGGCGACCGGGGACTTGCCCGGGTCCGTGTAGTAGGCCCGGGTCAGTCTCTCCTGCGCGCCGGCCGGTGCGTAGACGGGGGTGCGGGTGCGGATCGTCCCGGTGTCGGTGATGTCTCCGTTGAAGAATCTCGGGTCGAAGCAGCGCTTGACGTAGAGACCGGTCATGTCCATGCAGT
The DNA here is from genome assembly GCF_021023135.1 of Brevibacterium sp. CCUG 69071. Classification (GTDB taxonomy): domain Bacteria; phylum Actinomycetota; class Actinomycetes; order Actinomycetales; family Brevibacteriaceae; genus Brevibacterium. The sequence goes on along the minus strand of NZ_PGFV01000001.1, from coordinate 7,806 downwards.
GATCGGGATGGAGGTGGCTGAGCACGACCGCGTCCAGCGCATCCGTGTCGATGACGGCCTGGAGCGGGCTGAGCGCGCCCGACCCGAGGTCGAGAACGATGCGGGTCGGCGATTCCTCGTCGGTTTCGATGAGGTAGCAGCTGGCGGCGGAGTTCGGTCCGGGAAAGGATCCGGAGGTGCCGATGGCGGTGAGCTTCATCGTTCCTCCCCGTCCTGCATTCCCTCGAGCAGGGTCGTCGTCAGTCGATCCTGGATCCAGGTCAAGAAGTCGTAGAGGGTCAGGGTCAGCTCTTCGGACTCCCCGAGGTCCGCCCGGTTGGCGTACATCGCCTCCTGCGTCTCTTCGGTGTCGATGCCGAGGCGGACGGCGAGGACGAGACGCAGATCGTTGAGGCCCTTCATCCAGGCGAGCACTTCATCGCGGCTGAGGGTGATCGACTCGCCTCGGCCCAGACCTGTCATCACGATGCGCACATTGTGGGCCTTGGCCTGTTTGAGGTCGAACTCGGTGAGCCGTCGGAACTCCTCGGAGCGTTCGGCGTCCTCAGGGTCGACATCGGGGAACAGCCGCAGCAGGGCCGGGTCCTCGGGGCGCGGACGCTCGACGAGGCCGAGCCGCGCCTCCCAGTTCTCCGAGTCGGGACGGTCGTCGCCCTCGGTGCCCTCCTGTCCTTCGGAGAGCAGTGCCGCGAGGTCGGAGAAGACGGTGAGCATGAGGGAACGTTCGTTGTCCTCGAGCTTGAGGACGACATCGTCCCCTCGAGCGTCAATGGCTGCCATGTGTCAGTCGGATCCTGTTTCGGGTTGGCACGCGGCCCACAGACCGAACTCGTGCATCGCTTGGGTGTCGCGCTCCATGGCTTCGCGCCCTCCCGTGGCGACCACGGACCGGCCCTTCTCGTGGACTTCGAGCATGAGCGCGTGGGACTTCTCGGTGGAGTACCCGAAGTAGCTCTGGAATACGTAGCTGACATAGCTCATGAGATTGACCGGGTCGTTGAAGACTACGGTCTTCCAGGGCTTGGCCAGATCCTCCGCAGGCCGGACGTCGACCTCCGGCTCCAGAACTGGTGTCGTTGGATTGCTCACCTTTCCAGCTTACGGCAGAACACAGACGCTGTCGTGACGTAAGATCGCGCCTATGAGTGATCTCACACGCGCTGATTCGACTGCCTTCTTCACCGATCAGTACGAATTGACAATGGTGCAGGCCGCCTTGGAATCGGGCGCCGCTCACCGCAGGAGCCTGTTCGAAGTCTTCGGTCGCAGCCTGCCCGCCGGTCGCCGCTACGGAGTCGTCGCCGGCACCGGTCGGATCCTCGAGATGATCAGGGACTTCCGCTTCGACGATGCGGAGCTGTCCTACCTCAGCCGGGAGCAGATCGTCGATGCGCGGACCATCGACTGGCTCGCGAACTACTCGTTCTCGGGCACCATCCGCGGATATGCCGAGGGCGAGATCTACTTCCCGGGTTCCCCGCTGCTCACGATCGAGGCGAACTTCGCCGAGGGCGTCATCCTCGAAACGCTCATCCTCTCAGCGATGAACTACGACTGCGCGGTCGCCTCGGCGGCCTCTCGCATGGCGCAGGCGGCCGGCGACCGGCCCTGCGCGGAGATGGGCGGGCGACGGACGAACGAGCACGCCGCCGTCGCGGCGGCGCGGGCCGCTGTGATCGGCGGTTTCGCCTCCACCTCGAATCTCGCAGCGGGACTCAAGTACGGGCTGCGCACGATAGGCACCTCCGCCCATTCCTTCACCCTCCTCCATGACTCGGAGCGGGAGGCCTTCGCCGCGCAGCTGAAGTCACTCGGCACCGACACCACCCTTCTGCTCGACACCTACGACGTCGAGGAGGCGCTGGCGACCGCTATCGATCTCGCCGGCAATCGGCTGGGCGGGGTGCGCATCGACTCGGGCGACCTCGTCGAACAGGCCAGTGAGGTCCGAGCCGGCCTCGACCGCCTCGGCGCCCATGACACCACCATCACCGTGACCAGCGATCTCGACGAATACGCGATCGCGGCGCTGGCAGCCTCCCCCGTCGACTCCTATGGGGTCGGCACCCGCGTGGTCACGGGTTCGGGTGCCCCGGCGGCGGGGCTGGTGTACAAACTGGTCGCCCGCGCCGACGAAGCGGGAACGTGGACCGCGGTGGCGAAGAATTCGACGGGCAAGCCCTCCCGCGGCGGGCACAAGGACGCTCTGCGGATCATCGATGGGGCCATCGCCGTCGAAGAGGCCGTCGGAATTCCCACCCTGCCCGACGATCTCGGTGACGGTCGCGCCCTGAGCGTCGACCTCGTCGTCAACGGGGAGATCGACGACTCGTTCATCGGACCCGACGGCGTGACGAAGGCGTGTGCCAGGCACGATGAGTCCCTGGCCGAGTTGCCGCGATCGGCGCGGCGGCTGCAGGACGGGGAACCGGCGATTCCGACCGTGTTCTACCAGGGCTGAGGGCTCTTCCCGCGGCTGACACTGCCCGGGACGGAGAACTCCGGCGCCCGGCTCTCACTTCTTGCCGACGAACCAGCCCTGCAGCTTGGCGATCCTCGCCTGGATCTGTTCCCGGGTGGCTTGGGCGACGGCCGGACCGCCGCAGGCTTTGCGGAGTTCGACGTGGACGGTCTTGTGCGGCGTACCCGTCCGCCTCGACCAGGCCCCGACGAGGCTCTGGAGCTGATTGCGCTCCTCCTTCATCGCCCGGTGGTCGAGTTCGCTCGTCTCGACTTCGGGCGCCGGCGGTGCCGCTGCGGTCTTCCGCTGGGCCTGCCTGGCCTGCTGGGTACGCAGGAGTTCGTGGACCTGGTCGGGTTCGAGCAGGCCGGGGATGCCGATGAAGTCGAGTTCGTCTTCGGAGCCGATCGCTCCGCCGGTGCCGAATTCGCCGCCGTCGAAGAGCACCCGGTCGAACAGGGCTTCGGCGCCGAGGGCTTCGAAGGAGCCGAGCTGGTCAGCCGAGGCGCCTTCGCTCCGGTTGGCCTGCTCCATGGCCTGTTCGTCGAAGACGACGACATCGTTCTCGTCCTCGTTCTTCGGGCGGTCGAGCGCGTGGTCGCGTTCGACCTCCATCGTGTTGGCCAGGGCCAGCAGGATCGGCACGGAGGGCAGGAACACCGAGGCGGTCTCTCCGCGTTTGCGGGCACGGACGAAACGTCCGATGGCCTGGGCGAAGAACAGCGGGGTCGACGAGGAGGTCGCGTAGACCCCAACGCACAGTCGGGGCACGTCGACGCCTTCGGAGACCATCCGGACGGCGACCATCCACCGGTCGGTCGAGTTCTGGAACTTCTCGATCCGCTCGGAGGCACCGACTTCGTCGGAGAGTACGACGGTCGGCTTCTCGCCGGTGATCTCGTGCAGGCGCTTCGCGTAGGCGCGGGCGGACTCCTGATCGGTGGCGATGACGAGTCCGCCGGCGTCATTAACGGTGCGTCGCACCTCGGTCAGCCGGAGGTCCGCGGCCTTGAGCACGGCGGGGATCCAGTCGCCCTTCGGGTCGAGGGCGGTCCGCCATGCCTGGGCGTTGATGTCCTTCGTCGTCTCCTCGCCGAGGACGTGGGACATCTCGTCACCGGCCTTCGTCCGCCAGGACATGGCGCCGGCGTAGGCGAGGAAGAGCACGGGGCGGACGACGGAGTCCTTCAGGGCTCGTCCGTATCCATAGGAGTAGTCCGCCACCGAGGTGCGGATCCCGTTCTCGTCCGGCGCATAGGTGACGAACGGGATCGGCGAGGTGTCCGAGCGGAACGGCGTACCGGTCAGGGAGAGTCGGCGAACGGCCGGGCCGAAGGCCTCCCGTACGGCGTCGCCCCAGGACAGGGCGTCGCCGCCGTGATGGACCTCATCGAGGATGACGAGGGTGCGACCGGCCGCGGTGCGATTGTGGTGGAGGACGGGTTTGGCCGCCACCTGGGCATAGGTCAGGGCGACGCCGTGGAACCCGGGGGCGTGCTTGCCCTGTGAGTTCTTGAAGTGCGGATCGAGTCTGATGCCGACGCGGGCAGCCGAGTCGGCCCACTGCACCTTGAGGTGTTCGGTGGGGGCGACCACGGTGATTCTGTTGACGACCCGCTGTGCCAGAAGTTCGGCCGCGAGGCGGAGCGCGAAGGTGGTCTTTCCCGCTCCGGGGGTCGCCACTGCGAGGAAGTCCTTCGGCTGCTGCTCAAAGTACAGATCGAGAGCCTCAGCCTGCCACGCACGCAGCTTTCCGGCCGTTCCCCACGCCGCACGTTCGGGGAAAGCCGGTGGAAGCTGTTCAGCAGCGGAGGTCCCTGGGAGACGTTCCGCGGACATCTACTCCTTGGGTCCTTCAGACATCGAGGCGTAGATCTCTTTGCACTTCGGGCAGATCGGGAACCGCTCCGGATCGCGGGTGGGCACCCAGACCTTCCCGCACAGGGCGATGAGTGGAGTCCCTGTCACCATGGACTCCATGATCTTGTCCTTCGGCGCATAGTGGCTGAAGCGTTCATGGTCTCCGGGTTCGACAAGCTGCTCGGACTGCTCGCGTTCGATCGTTGCTGAACCGCCTGAAGCTGGATAGGTCATGGCTCCATTGTAGTTGCCTAGAATGAGTGTCATGGACCGAACTCACGAGGATTCCCTCACAGAGCGCTATCGCGAGCTCAGCGACGACATCGCAGCCGCCGTGGCGGTGGTGTCGGCGAAGCGCGGCAGCGCCCTGCATGCGATCACAGTCGACTCGTTCCTCGATGTCTCCTATGATCCCCCGACCATGGCGGTGAGCATCTACAGCGGTTCGCGGATGATGGAGACCCTGGAGACGAGCGAATATTTCGCGATTTCGCTGCTGAATTCCTCCCAACGGGACATCTCTGAGCGCCTGGGCGCGCCGGGCCAGCCCCTCTACGGCTCGCTCAAGGGCATCGACACCTTTCCCGCGCCGCAGGCCGGGCAGCCGGTGCTCGCCGAGGCGATCGCCTGGTTCGAGCTGCGCACCACCGAGGTGCTCGAGGTGGCCACCCACAACCTCGTGGTCGGCGAAGTCATCTCCCAGGGTGCCGGTGAGAGGGCGGGGACGAGCCGACCGCTGCTGCGCTGGCGCAAGGGATACGGCACGATCGGTCCGCGCTGATTCCACAGTGCGAGGACTCGACAGTGCGCGGACTCGACTGCGCGGCTGACTCGACTGCGCGCTGACTCGACAGTGAATGAGTTAGTGAATGAGTTAGTGAATGAGTTCAGGGCCCACCGCTCTGATCTGCGCATCCCGGAGGATGCTGCGGATCAGGCGATGGACCCTGAATCTGATCGAACCTGAATCAACCCGTCTTGAACCTGAGTCTGACTGAACCTGAATCTGCTGGATTCTGATTCAATCAGCGGTGCGCAGGCTCACACGACGCCCTGGGCCAGCATGGCCTCGGAGACGCGGATGAAGCCTGCGATGTTCGCTCCGGCCACGTAGTCGCCGGGCGAGCCGAACTCATCGGCTGCGGCCGCGCAGCTGTCGTGGACATCGCCCATGATCTCGGCGAGGCGGGCTTCGGTGAAGTCGAAGTCCCAGGAGTCGCGACTGGCGTTCTGCTGCATCTCGAGAGCACTGGTGGCCACTCCCCCGGCGTTGGCGGCCTTGCCCGGGGCGAAGAGGACGCCGGCGTCGGAGAAGATCTTCACGGCCTCCGGAGTGCAGGGCATGTTCGCACCCTCAGCCAGCGCGATGACTCCGTTGGACACGAGAGCCTTCGCGGAGTCGCCGTCGAGTTCGTTCTGGGTCGCACAGGGCAGCGCCACATCGACCTCGACGCTCCAGACGTTTCCGCCCTCGTGGTACGAGGCGCGTCCTCCGCGCTGTGCGACGTACTCGGAGATCCGCCCGCGCTCTTCGAACTTGATGCGCTTGACGATCTCGGTGTCGATGCCGTCGGGATCGTGGATGTATCCGGAGGAATCGGACAGGGTGATGACCGTGCCGCCGAATGCCTCGACCTTCTCAGCTGCGAAGACAGCGACGTTTCCGGATCCGGAGATGGACACGGTGCGTCCGTCAAGGTTCTTCTTCGCCGCGGCCAGCATGTCCTTGAGGAAGTAGACCACACCGTAGCCGGTGGCTTCGGTGCGGACCATCGAACCGCCGTAAGATAGACCCTTTCCGGTCAGCACTCCGGCTTCGTAGGAGTTCGTCAGTCTCTTGTACTGGCCGAACAGGTAGCCGATCTCGCGTCCGCCGACACCGATGTCGCCAGCGGGGACGTCGCGGTACTCGCCGATGTGTCGGTAGAGTTCGGTCATGAATGACTGGCAGAAGCGCATGACTTCCTGATCGCTGCGGCCCTTCGGATCGAAGTCGGAGCCGCCCTTGCCGCCGCCGATGGGCAGGCCGGTGATCGCGTTCTTGAAGATCTGCTCGAAGCCGAGGAACTTCACGATGCCGAGGTTGACCGAGGGGTGGAAGCGCAGACCGCCCTTATAGGGTCCGAGTGCGGAGTTGAATTGCACGCGGAAGGCACGGTTAATCTGGACGACGCCGGCGTCATCGATCCAGGGGACCCGGAAGATGATCTGCCGTTCCGGTTCGCACAGGCGCTCGAAAGCGGAGAGCTCCAGATACTCGGGGTGCTTGTCGACGACGGGACCCAAGGAGTGAAGAACTTCCTGTACCGCTTGGTGAAACTCCGACTCTCCGGGATTGCGATGGAGAACGGTGTCGAAGATTGGCTGCAGTGAAGGATGTAAGCTCATGCACACGAAAATACCCGATGTTGAAACTATGAGATGCAACGACCGGATAATGGACGTGTGGTGGTCATTGACGGATACAGGGCGACTTGCAGAAATCGCTATCCGTGCCGCTGCGAAGCGTCATCGTCTAATATCGGGCCATGGATCTCCATGAAATCTGGCCGCCGTTCGCCCTGACCATCCGCTCGGGCGACATCGAACTGTCCCCGATCAGAGAATCCGACTATCCGGAGCTGGCTGAGATCGCGCGAGGCGGGGTCCGCCGAGACGGAGTGCAAGCATTCCTCGTCGACTGGGATACCGGGAACGATGTCTCGATTGCCCGGTCCATCGCCCAGTACCAATGGTCGACGCGTGCCAAATTCACACCTGAGGACTGGACCGTCGAATTCGCTGTCAGGGCCTCCGGACGGGTCGTCGGGGTGCAAGGGGTAAGCGCGAAGGATTACCTCAAGACGCGCACAGTGACCACCGGATCTTGGCTGGCCCGACAGGAACAGGGGCACGGCATCGGGACGAGGATGAGGGCCGCGGTGGTCCGAGCCTTCGCTGAGGAATTCTCGGCCGCACGATTCGAGACTGCCTATTTCGACGGGAATGAGGCCAGTCGTCGTGTATCCGAGAAGCTCGGCTACGCCCCCAACGGTGGGCACAGAGCCGTCGCCCAGGACGGCCGGGCCCGCACGGAGCATGGCATGGTCCTCGACGCTGCCGCTCTCACGGAGGACGAAGATAAGATATCCGTCGAAGGCGCCGAGGTGTTCCGTCGTTTCATCGGGCTCACCGAGTCGTGAGCAGCGGCGAGAACCGCCCTCACTGCGATTGTTTGGCCATCTTCGAGCAGAGTCGGGCCTGATTCTGCTCGGAGTTAGGCGAACAATCGGTGCAGGCAAGGCCATCGACGGGAAACGACCTGTGAATGCAAGAAAGGGAGGGTGCCTCGCAACCAAATGCGAGACACCCTCCCCATCAAAAAATATTGCGGCAGTCACCTACTCTCCCACAACCACCAAGTTGCAGTACCATCAGCATGAAATGGGCTTAGCTACCGGGATCGGAACGGTTAACCGGGCGTTTCCCCACCACTATCACCACCG
>NZ_PGFV01000019.1 GCF_021023135.1 Brevibacterium sp. CCUG 69071 | reverse complement strand
CTCTAGGTGTGGTGTTAATCGTTGAAGAGGGTCTCGATGATGTCGTCGGCGATGAATCTCGAGTGCAGGATCGGGCGTTTCGCTGGATCGATACTCGGTGGTGGGACCGCGGCGGGTCGACCACAGTTGAGCATTGTGATTTCCCAGTCCGACCGGTCCAGCAGGTGATGATGCGCTGAACACAACAGGCAGAGGTTGTTGATATCAGTCTTTCCACCGGCCGCGTGGGGCACGACGTGGTTGACGTCGCACCATCCGGGTGGGGAGTCACAGCCGGGGAAGATGCAGCCGCGGTCGCGGGCGGTGATGATCGCGGTCTGGTGTTTGTTCGCGAACCTGTTCTCGGTTCGAACGGCCACGGTTCGTCCGGTGTCGTCCATGAGGTTGAAGAACACGCGCCCGTCCAGTCCCCGGGAGGTGACTTCGCCCAGTGGGATCCGGTCTCCGGCCCCGGTGCGGGCTTCCCCGGTACCGGTGGCGATATCGGTGGCTTTGGCGCTGATGACCAGGGCGTAGGGAGAGCCTTTCTCGGCTTCTTTCATACTGATACGCCCGATGAGGGTGGCGAAGCGTTCGTAGATCCAGGTGCGTGCCGTGGGTTGGGCGTCGGTGACGTTGACCTCGGTGCCATCGGTACGCACCCCGTATCCCGGACGCCCCGAAGTAGCAGCGCTGCTGGTTGTGCAATCGTCTGTGTTGGCAGGAGCGTCGGTGGTCTCGCCAGTGGGGTCGGGGGTGGTGGCGTCGAAGACGGCCCAGGGTGGGGCGTCGTGGCGGTCGCCGGTGAACA
>NZ_PGFV01000018.1 GCF_021023135.1 Brevibacterium sp. CCUG 69071 | reverse complement strand
TATGGGGCGCCGTCTACGTCCTCCTCTCCGCCGGCATCATCGTCGCCCTCGCAATCCGCGGCCTCAAAGCCGGCACACCCCTACTCCTCACCAGCCTCGTCACGTTCCTCTGGGCGCTCGCCACAGGACCGTCACTGATCGCTGCAGTGAACGCGCTCGTGGTCGCCACACCACTCCCGGATCCGCCCGGGTCACCCACCGCAATGTGGTTCGGCCTCACCCTCGCCGGACTCATCGCCCTCATAGGACTCGGAGTCGACGATGAATAAGCAAGTGAAGATCACCGGCAGCACGCATGCGTTCGCTGTCGTCATGTACGGGCTCCAAGCTGCCCTCGGCCTCGAGTACATCTTCGGTGTCGCTGAAGCGAAGTCCATGACCACCATCGCCGGCGCTCCCACCGTCATGCTCTGGGCACTGGCGCTCATCGTCGGCGGCACCCTCGCCACCGCGGCGGCTCTCAACGGTCCCCGCTACCCACGCCCAGCACTACTCCTCGAGCAGTGGGCGTGCGCGTTCCTCGCTGTCGCGTCCCTCTGGTACGAGATCACTCTGGCAATCGGCAACGGCCTTACCGTCATGCACACGCAGACCCAGGCGGTCGCTGTGTTCGTGGCCTCGACCGCCCGAGCTATACAGGTTCATCGAGAACGGGTGAGAATCACGGCGGCCGAGGTGGCACAGTCGACGGCGGCCAAGTCCGTGAACGAGAGGTGACCAGTGTGGCTCGACACAGTCGAATCAATCCTTGGCCACCTTGCCACGATCCTCGGCGTCCTCTTCGGGGCCGGCGGCATCGTCGGTATCCTCTACGGGCTCATCCGCCGCTGGTT
>NZ_PGFV01000017.1 GCF_021023135.1 Brevibacterium sp. CCUG 69071 | reverse complement strand
TCGGTGGAGAGTGTTCCGTCGTGGAGTTTGTCGGCTACGACGGGGTGTTGGGGTGGCAGTGCTTGTCCGTTGGTGTTGACGCGGCCGCCGAGTTTCTCGGCGAGTTTGGCTCTGCGGTCGGCTTCGCGTCCGGTGAGGTTGAGGCGGTCGCGGATCAATGATTTGGTGTCTTTTGCTCCACTGTCGGTGGGGGTCCCGATGCGTTCGTAGACGGACAGGGCGGTGGTGGAGAGTGCTTGGCTGATGCGGGTGAGTGCTTCAGCGGCGTCGATGATCTTCAATGCCTCGCCCGGTCCCATGGGGCGGGTGAAAGTGCGTAGGTCGGTGTTGAGGCCCATGAGGGTGGTGATGGAGTCGGTGACCTCGGGGGCGAAGTGGGTGAGGTCACTCCAGGTGTCATTGGCGATCAAGGGGTGCGGGGAGACCGGACGCTGTGTGGATGCCTGCCCGTCGTCGCTGGTGGGCCCGTCGTCGCTGGTGGGCCCGTCGTCGTGGGTGGGAGTGTCCTCGGCCCAGGCGGGAGCCTCGTCAGTGCCCTGGTCATCGTCGTCGAGTGGTTCATTGGTCGTCCAGGGCAGAGCTCCGGCCTCATCGGTGTTCTCGGGTTCCGCACCATCGTCGGTTTCAGAGCTGCTGCTGCCGGAATCAGGGCTGTCGCCGGATTCGGTGCGGCTGCAGTCGGAGGCAGTGCTGGTGTCACCGGGTTCAGTGTCAGCGTCTGGGGCGACATCGGTGGGGTCCTCGAGGTTATCCGGGCTAGTGGTGGTGACGGGGTCGAGGTTGTTGAATACGTCGGCGAGTTCGTGGTTGGTGAGGTCGAGGCCGGCGTCTTTGAGTTGCTCGGCCAGGGTTGCCGCGCCGTTGTTGGTATCGGGTGTATTTGTCGGTGTGGTGTCCTCGTTGGTGCCGGGCGCTTCACTGTTATTCGTCGGGGGTTCTTCACTGCGGGCGGGTTGGGTGGTCCCTGGCTTGGGTGTGGGGAGGGTGGGGTTCGTGGCCTTCTTCCGTGCCGCGCGGAGGCGCGGGGCGAGGGTGGCGCGGCGTGCGCGCTGTCCTGCCTGACGTTTCCTGCGATCGGGGGTGAAGGTCATGGTCTGAAGCTCCGTTCTCCGTTGAAGGGCTCTTTTATTCAGTGTACATCAGTATTGCTGTTTTGCGCCTTTTAATTTCGGATTATTTTCGATTGTTACTGTCTACGTATGATTGTTGTTGTTTGTGCTGGTGGGAT
>NZ_PGFV01000016.1 GCF_021023135.1 Brevibacterium sp. CCUG 69071 | reverse complement strand
GGCTCTTCGTAAACGAGAGTGTAGGTCGGTGATTCCAGATCACGGCGTGGCGTTGCCCGGATAGACGTCGAGGTCTTCCGATGATGGAAGTTCTCACACAACCCATCCGAAAGACCTCGACGTGGCCAAGCCTACTTTCTCGACCCCTGACCTCACGATCTTCGCCCGCCTCGACACCCTCGACCTGACCTGTATCGGCCAGCACATCACCGGCCACAAAGCCATTTTGGAATGCCGACCCAATACTGCTGATGACTGGTGCCGACGGTGTGGTGGCCACGGGCTCGTCCGCGATACCGTCGTCCGTCGTCTCGCCCACGAACCTTTCGGCCACCGGCCCACAACGCTCCACGTCCGAGTTCGTCGCTACAAATGCGTCGAGTGCGGCCGCGTATGGCGGCAAGACACCACTGCTGCGGCACCACCACGAGCGAAGATCTCGCGAACCGGCCTCGACTGGGCGCTGCGTGCTCTTGTCATCGATCACGACACCGTGTCGGTCATTGCTGTGAAGCTCGCAGTGTCCTGGCACACCGCGAACTCCGCGGTCCTCGCTGAAGGCCACAGGCTGTTGATCAACGACCCGACCCGATTCGACGGGGTCAGCGTCATCGGCGTGGATGAACACGTCTGGAGGCACACCAGGCGCGGTGACAAGTACGTCACCGTCATCATCGACCTGACTCCCATCAGTGCAGGAACTGGCCCGGCACGTCTGCTCGACATGGTGCCGGGACGGTCGAAGCAGGTGTTCAAGCAATGGTTGAAAGCTCGTCCGCAGGACTGGCGTGATGACATCGACGTCGTCGCGATGGACGGATTCTCTGGATTCAAAACAGCCTCAGTCGAGGAACTGCCCGATGCTGTCGAAGTCATGGACCCCTTCCACGTCGTCAAGCTCGCCGGCGACGCCCTCGATGAGGTACGCCGCCGTGTTCAACAGGAGACCACCGGCCGCCGCGGACGAGCGAAAGACCCGCTGTATCGGGCGAGAAGGACCCTGCACACCGGTGCTGATCTGCTCACGAGACGACAACAGGAAAGAATTGCCAATCTCTTCGCCGATCCGAACTTCACCGAGGTCGAAGTCACCTGGGCCGTCTACCAAGACATCGTGGCCGCTTATCGGGCCGAGGACCGTAGCGGAGGCAAGAAGTCCTTGCAGACTGTCATCGACGCCTTGTCGGCGGGTCTGCCCGCTGGGTTGGTTGAGTTGAAGCGGTTGGGGAGAACGTTGAAGCGGCGTGCGACGGACGTGCTGGCGTTCTTCACTCGGCCCGGAACGTCGAACGGGCCCACCGAATCGATCAATGGCAGGCTCGAACACCTTCGGGGATCAGCCCTCGGGTTCCGCAACCTCACGCATTACATCGCGAGGTGCTTACTCGAGTCCGGTGGTTTCAGACCGGTTCTACACTCTCGTTTACGATGAGCC
>NZ_PGFV01000015.1 GCF_021023135.1 Brevibacterium sp. CCUG 69071 | reverse complement strand
TTTCATGCTGATGGTACTGCAACTTGGTGGTTGTGGGAGAGTAGGTGACTGCCGCAATATTTTTTGGAGAGGGTCACCCCCTGTTGGGGGTGGCCCTCTTCGTGTATTCACACCCAAACACAAACGAGGGGAGTGTCCTCCTGGCTACGGTCAGGAGGACACTCCCCTCGTGGCTTTTGCGGCTTCCAATCGGCTGCATAGTTATCTGCTGATGATGGCAGCTCGGAGCCAAGTGGGAGTAGCTGGTTATGACGGTGTGCAGTGGCGCAGCGACGCCGCACGGATGCCGAGTCGCCCCTTGTCGAGCCGTATGATGAGTCGTAATCTAGTCATATAGCGGGTTAGTGGGTAGTAGCTCAGTCGTTAGGATTCGAGATGGACGTTACACGGTCAGTTACGCGTCGCCTCGGCGAGGTCGGAGGGTCTGTACGCCGGTGGCGACTGCTGCAGTCGCTCAAGGCCGAGGAGCTCGCGGAGCGTGCAGGAATCTCCCGCTCTACCCTGCAGAAGATCGAACGCGGTGAGGCCGGTGTCTCGTTCGGGGCGGTGCTGTCGGTGATGCAGGCATTAGGGCAGCTGGAGCACGTCGCCGAGTCGTTCGACCCTCTGAGCACCGACGTGGGCAAGTTGCGTGCATCTGAGGTACTGCCTGAGCGGATCCGTCGATGAGCGAAGAGATCCGGGTCGAGATGGCTCATGACGATGGCGCGGTGCTCGTCGGCACGGCCTACTTCCATGTGGCCAGAGGGCAAATCTCGACGACCTTCAGATACTCCGACGACTATCTCTCCTCTCGTTGGGCCTACCCCATCGATCCATTGCTGTCGCTGTCTGCTGCTCCCTTCAGCGTTCCTGGGCTGCCCGGGTGCTTCTCCGACTGCGCCCCCGATCGATGGGGCAGGAATCTTGTGGCCAAACAGCACCGCAGGCTTGTCGGCGAGGGCATCGCTCGGGATCGTCGGCTGACCGATGTCGACTATCTGCTCGGCGTCAGCGATGAGACACGGCAGGGTGCGCTTCGCTTCAGACATTCCATCGCAGAGGAGTACCTCGGCTCCGGCACTCATATCCCGAAGCTGCTCTCACTCCCGGAGCTGCAGCGGGCCGCGGACGATGCGGCAGAGGGATCCGACGTCGCCATCAAACGCCTGCTCGAGGCCGGTACCGGTTCACTTGGTGGCGCCCGGCCCAAAGCGTCCGTCCTCGGCGATGACGGAACGCTGATGATCGCGAAGTTCTCACGAGAGACCGACGACTGGAACGTCATCGCCTGGGAAGCCCTGTCGCTCAGGCTTGCGCAGTCCGCCGGCATCTCGGTTCCGGTCAATAGACTGCTGACGATCGACGAGAGGCCCGTCCTGCTTCTGCAGCGATTCGACCGCACCGGCAACCGTCGCCACGGCTACATCAGCGCCATGACAGCCGCAGGACGACGTGACGGAGAGCCGGCCGACTACCTCGACGTCGTCGAAGCCATCGAAGATCTCAGCGGTCGCTGGCGTCGCGACTGCGAAGCACTCTTCCGTCGTTTGGTCTTCTCGGTGGCCACTCACAATACAGATGATCATCTGCGCAACCATGGATTCGTTCGCACCGAATCCGGTTGGGAGCTGTCGCCGGCGTTCGACATCAATCCCCAGCCTTCGCTCGTCGTTGATCGGCAGACTGGGATCAACGGCGTCACCGAAACCGACGACGAAGCAGAGGCGCTCCTCGAGTTCGCCGGCTTATGTCACCTGACCATTCCGGCCGCACGGAGGATCATGGTCGACGTCGCCGAGGCGGTCGGGCAGTGGCGACAGCATGCTGCGGCACTGCCGATCACGTCCACAGACCTCGACCGCATCGGCAGTGCCATCGAGACACAGGTTGACCGGGTGAAGAACGCCGCAGGCGCCTGACCGGACAGCGGCGATTCCAGCTCGGATGTTCGGTGTGCTGAAAGCAGGAAAGCGTCGTCAATCCAGGTCGATGGTCCGGTGATGACGGGGCTGCAGGGCTACGTGCGCGGTGTCACAGTGGCGTGGTTGGGTTTCGAGTTGCACGCACATCCCGAACTGGTCTAGAGTTATATCTCGTTGCCCCGGCGATAACGGATCGAAACGAAACGTTCTCCACAGGGTGTGACCAGGACAAACACTCAGATGTTTGGCAGGT
>NZ_PGFV01000014.1:1708-3331 GCF_021023135.1 Brevibacterium sp. CCUG 69071 | reverse complement strand
CCGTCCGCCCCGGTCGATGTCGAGGTGCCGAGTTATGGCGATATCGTGCTCGAGGAGATCGACGCCGCCACGACGTTGATCAAGAACGCCGGTGAGATGCTCCTCGAGGGTCAGCAGACGCTCGCTGACAAGCTCGCGGGTATCGCTGATTTGGATCCGGAGGAGATCTCGGAGGAGATCGCCCGTGCGCGTGAAGACGCGATCGCCGCGGCACTTGCCGAGATCGAGGCCGTCTCCGGGGACCTGACGACGAAGCTGGGGCTCAAGAACGAGACGACTTGGTCGACCTCGAACCCGCCCACCACTTACTCGGGTACGGATGGGGACACGTGGATCAAGCTCACTTCCCTCGGTTCAGGTGGCCGCGAGATCGGTCGGTGGCGGTGGAACGGCAGCGTGTGGGTGACTCATCCTGTCGACGGCGCGATACTCTCCAACATCGACGCCTCGACCATCAACGCCGGTTTCCTCGATGTCGTCAACCGCATCCGCGCCGGGGCGATCCTCGCCGACAAGCTCCTCATCGGCGGAGACCGGAATCTCATCCCGAACGGAGACCTCTCGGCCGGGAGCGCACTTGGATGGGATTCGGCCTTCACCTATCAGACTTCGGACACGCCGTCCGCTCACTCTGGGGCCGCCGATATTTCCGGAATGGCGACTTCGCGTGCGTGGGGGAATGGGCAGTATCCAGTTTCCCCGGGAGATGTGATTGTGCTCGAGATGTGGGTCAAAGCCGACAAGGCGGATTCGCGCATCTACCAGGAAGTTCGCGACCAGGATGGGGCGCACCTCGCAACATCCGACTTTAGGTGGGCCCCGGTAGAAGGCTCCGGAGTTGCACAGTCCTATTACTACCCTGTGTCTGGGTACATCGTGCCCACAGCGTGGACGAAGCTGGTCAGCCGAATCACAGTTCGCCCGGGAGTCACGGCCATCTACATGGGTTCCTTCTACCCGAACCACAGTTCCGGCACGGAACGAACGGCAACCTACTCGCTTGCTGGCGTGAAGCTGTATAAGCCAGTTGGTGGAACGCTCATTACACCGGGCGGAGTCCAGACCCCACATCTCGCCGCTGACGTTCTCGAGGTCGGCAACCTCAAGGCAGGAACCGCGGCGCTCGCCGAGGCTGTCATCAAGAAGCTCTTCGCTGAGGTCGTCGTCGCTCAGATGGTTCAGGCCGAGGAGTTCATCGGTGAGAACGCGATACTTACCGGCGCAGTCACCGCGTCGAAGATCACCGCGTCGGAGGAGCTCACAGCGAAGGTCGCGGAGTTCCTGACCGTGCGGGCTGAGATGATCGACGCGGATGTGTTCCGTAACCGCCTGTTCGAGGGCGTCGACATCATCGGTTCAAGGTTCACCGTCAAGGACGATAAGGGCGATGTTCGCACCCAACTCTCCCCGGAAGGAAACACGTTCAAGGGTGAGGTTGAGGCTGACACTCTCGTTGTTAACGGTGGCGCCGAACTGCGGGGCACGGACAACACGCTCGCACAGGGTGCGAAACTCACCATCGCTGCTGGTGTCACTGACCCGACTGCACCGCCGACTGTGCAACCGTTCTGGGATGGATTGGCACTCACCTCGACCGTCGATGAGCCTCGGGGGCTTGCCTGG
>NZ_PGFV01000014.1:0-1613 GCF_021023135.1 Brevibacterium sp. CCUG 69071 | reverse complement strand
GTTCGGAGTCACTTGCATCGGGTCAGAGATGTTCTTCCTCGGACGGTACGGGTACAGGTTCTGGGTGTACGTCACGAACCTGTCCGGGACGTATTTGAGACGGTGGGAGTATCCCGATCCGGGATATTCGGAATCAAACCCCCTCACCTACCGGCCAGGCATTGGCAATGACGGTACGAACGTGGTTATTGCGCAGTGTGATGATGCTGGGCCGTTGAATATCCGCACCTACATCAAAACGACTGGTGCCCTGATTTCAGCAGCCAAGGACACCAGCGATAACACGAAGTCCGACGTGACCGGTGTCTACGTGGGAACGGCTGATTGGGGCGGCAGCACCAAGTACGCGGTCATTGCCAAGGCGAAGACCCAGGCTCTGCCCGCTTTCAACGCCACGACGGGAGTCTACGATTCGTCGAAGTCCTTCTACGTGGCCGACGGCACCAATGACACTGGGGTCGTGTGGGCTGGCGGGAAGTTCCGTACCCTGGATCCGACCGGCACGATTCACGAGTACGCGGACGTGAACACGGGCGACGCGTCCGGCGATTGGTGGGCTGTCTACAGGTGGTCGGTGGATGCCGACAACGACGGGTACAACGACTACACGTCCCGCATCAGCCCATCGGTTCGGTTCACGTGGCCGCGCAGGTCAAAGCTCAAGTTCATTGGCGCACCACTCCCACAGGGCGTCGGGTACATCACCCCCTCGGTTGCGAAGAAGACCACTCAGCCCGTGCGCACGGACTTCCGTACACCGAACTGGTCGGTGCGCGAGGGCGAGTCCGTGGCCTGGTACAACTCTCTGCCCTCGAATTGGGCGGCGGGTGCGGCGCCGGGTGATACGAACGATTTCCCCGAGGCCGAGTCGGCTGTACTCCAAGCCGCGTCGGGAACATTCCGGCTGCAGGGCGACGGGTCAGGCTATTGGGGTCCGTTGAAGATGGGTCGCAACGGCATCATGTCCGGACTCATTGTTCACGGCTACGTGACGATCACCCCGGATGCGGCTAACCAGTCCAAGAAGGTCACCATTACGCTTCCGGCGGGCAGGTTCACGAAGCCGCCTGTCATCTGGGCACAGTGCTCGACGTCTGTGCCCGAGCGGGTCAGCGTCGGGGTTCTCAATGAGTCGATCACGACGGGCAGTTTCGACCTCTACTTCACGCGCACGAACACAACCACCACCGGCGTGGACTGGTACGCCATGGATGAAGGGTGAGGAATGTACGCCACATGTGCCACCGAGGGATGCAGTAACGCCTACCTACCCGTTCTGATCCCGGACGATGCAGGGACCGTGATGTGCGGGCCGTGCGGGTTCGAAGTCACGAACATCACCGATATCAAACCAAACGAAGGGACGGTGTTGCCGGAATGGATATCCGAGATGCTGACACGACCGAACTCCGCCAGTTGAGGCACATGATCGACCAGGAGCTGCAGCGCCGGGACACGCTCGCCACAGCCGAGGCGAAGGCGACCGAGCTCAACACTGCCTACCTGGCCGCGGCTGGTGTCGAGCAGGGCCAGGACTGGCGGCAACCCACGTCCGCAGTGGACGCTTACCCGCTGGACTGGACTGTGACGCACGGCGGGAAGACCTGGATCTC
>NZ_PGFV01000013.1 GCF_021023135.1 Brevibacterium sp. CCUG 69071 | reverse complement strand
CAAAAAATATTGCGGCAGTCACCTACTCTCCCACAACCACCAAGTTGCAGTACCATCAGCATGAAATGGGCTTAGCTACCGGGATCGGAACGGTTAACCGGGCGTTTCCCCACCACTATCACCACCGCAAAACCAACAAACCACCACCACACGCCACAAAGGGCTTCAGGCGGTAATGGTCCAAGAACCGCACAGCGAACGCGAACACCACAAAAAATGTGATCTCATATGATCAAACAGAGTGTCTACTCTTCCACGCACACACCAACCCAAAAGGTTGATGAGTGATCGGTGTATTAGTACCAGTCAACTCCACACCTCACAGTGCTTCCATACCCGGCCTATCAACCCCATCATCTATAGGACACCTCCCCCCACAAAGTGGGTTGGAAATCTCATCTCGGAGCAGGCTTCCCGCTTAGATGCTTTCAGCGGTTATCCATCCCGAACGTAGCCAACCAGCCATGCCCTTGGCAGAACAACTGGCACACCAGAGGTTCGTCCGTCCCGGTCCTCTCGTACTAAGGACAGACCTCCACAAATTTCCTACGCACGCAGCGGATAGGGACCGAACTGTCTCACGACGTTCTAAACCCAGCTCGCGTACCGCTTTAATGGGCGAACAGCCCAACCCTTGGGACCGACTACAGCCCCAGGATGCGACGAGCCGACATCGAGGTGCCAAACCATGCCGTCGATATGGACTCTTGGGCAAGATCAGCCTGTTATCCCCGAGGTACCTTTTATCCGTTGAGCGACCACGCTTCCACAAGCCATGGCCGGGTCACTAGTCCCAGCTTTCGCTCCTGCTCGACACGTCCGTCTCACAGTCAAGCTCCCTTGTGCACTTACACTCGACACCTGATTGCCAACCAGGCTGAGGGAACCTTTGGGCGCCTCCGTTACTCTTTAGGAGGCAACCGCCCCAGTTAAACTACCCATCAGGCACTGTCCCTGAACCCGATCAGGGTCCGAAGTTAAGGAATCCAGAATGGTCAGAGTGGTATTTCACGAATGACTCCACCAGATCTAGCGATCCAGCTTCATAGTCTCCCACCTATCCTACACAAACCACACCGAAGCCCAATACCAAACTATAGTGAAGGTCTCGGGGTCTTTCCGTCCTGCTGCGCGTAACGAGCATCTTTACTCGTAATGCAATTTCGCCGAGTTCGTGGTTGAGACAGCAGAGAAGTCGTTACGCCATTCGTGCAGGTCGGAACTTACCCGACAAGGAATTTCGCTACCTTAGGATGGTTATAGTTACCACCGCCGTTTACTGGGGCTTAAATTCTCCGCTTCACCCCCCGAAAGGGGTTAACAGGTCCTCTTAACCTTCCAGCACCGGGCAGGCGTCAGTCCGTATACATCGACTTACATCTTCGCACGGACCTGTGTTTTTAATAAACAGTCGCTTCTCTCTGGCCTCTGCGACCACCACCAGCACATCCCCAAGCAAGTTGGGTTCACCGGGATGGCCCCCCTTCTCCCGAAGTTACGGGGGCATTTTGCCGAGTTCCTTAACCACGATTCTCTCGATCACCTTAGTATTCTCTACTCGACCACCTGTGTCGGTTATAGGGTACGGGCAACACACACCCTCACGTCGATGCTTTTCTCGGCAGCAGAGGATCACCAGATCACCCCACCAAGTGGGGCGCCCATCAGCTCTCACACTATGTGTGGGGACGGATTTGCCTACCCCCACGTGCTACAACCTTAGACCGTGACTACCATCGCACGGCCTGGCTACCTTTCTGCGTCACACCTCACGCTTACCGACTCCACACTCAGGTCCCCCCTCGCTCATCCCAACTCAACCGAAGTCGAAAAGGGTGAGTCTGGGGGTTAGTATCATGTGTTTTGGTACTGTCGGTTGTGTGTCGGTACCAGAATATCAACTGGTTGTCCATCGACTACGCCTGTCGGCCTCGCCTTAGGTCCCGACTTACCCAGGGCGGATTAGCCTAGCCCTGGAACCCTTGGTCATCCGGTGGACGGGTTTCTCACCCGTCTTTCGCTACTCATGCCTGCATTCTCACTCGAGCCGCCTCCACCACTAGTTCACACTGCAGCTTCACCGGCGACTCGACGCTCCCCTACCCAACACCCCACCATTACGGCACTTGGGGTGCTGCCACAACTTCGGCGGTGTACTTAGCCCCGCTACATTATCGGCGCTCAATCACTTGACCAGTGAGCTATTACGCACTCTTTCAAGGGTGGCTGCTTCTAAGCCAACCTCCTGGTTGTCTTCGCAACTGAACATCCTTTCCCACTCAGCACACGCTTAGGGGCCTTAGTTGATGGTCTGGGCTGTTTCCCTCTCGACAATGAAGCTTATCCCCCACTGTCTCACTGCCACGCTGAACCTTACCGGCATTCGGAGTTTAGTTGACGTCAGTAACCCGGTGGGGCCCATCAGCCATCCAGTAGCTCTACCTCCGGCAAGAACCACGCAACGCTGCACCTAAATGCATTTCGGGGAGAACCAGCTATCACAGAGTTTGATTGGCCTTTCACCCCTAACCACAGGTCATCCCCTCCATTTTCAACTGAAGTGGGTGCGGGCCTCCACAACATCTTACTGCTGCTTCACCCTGCCCATGGCTAGATCACTCCGCTTCGGGTCTAGGACACGCGACTAGATTCGCCCTATTCGGACTCGCTTTCGCTACGGCTACCCCACACGGGTTAACCTCGCCACGCACCGCTAACTCGCAGGCTCATTCTTCAAAAGGCACGCCATCACCCCAACAAAGGAGGCTCTGACGGATTGTAAGCACATGGTTTCAGGTACTCTTTCACTCCCCTCCCGGGGTACTTTTCACCATTCCCTCACGGTACTATTCCGCTATCGGTCATCAGGAAGTATTTAGCCTTACCAGGTGGTCCTGGCAGATTCACACGAAATTCCACGAGTTCCGTGCTACTCGGGTATGTACACAACGTCGGGGACACATGTTTCGCCTACGGGACTCTCACCCACTCCGGTCCTGTTTCCCACCAGGTTCGACTACACGCATCACACATCAACGTCCCGGTCATGCTGGACCGAACACGCACACCCCACAACACCCAACCAGCAACACCAGCACGCTTGACACTGATCAGGTTTAGGCTCATCCAGTTTCGCTCGCCACTACTCCCGGAATCATTGTTATTTTCTCTTCCTACGGGTACTGAGATGTTTCACTTCCCCGCGTTCCCTCCACACACCCTATATATTCAGATGCGGGTCACCACCCTCACAGGTGGCGGGGTTTCCCCATTCGGACACCCTCGGATCAACGCCCGTTTATCGGCTCCCCGAGGCTTATCGCAGATTTCCACGTCCTTCATCGGCTCCTGATGCCAAGGCATCCACCATGCGCTCTTATACACTCATCCCACCCCACACGGGCTGGTTTCGTGTATGCGCGAAAATATTTTTCAATCACTCTAAGATGATCACAAGAAAATCACATTACATAAACAACCCCACACACACTCCCCCACAAAGAGGGGATTGCTGCGGGCCTGTTGATGCTCGCGTCCACTATACGATTCTCAAACCACTACCAAACACCACCCCAACACCTGCCACAACACGTGGCACCTGCTGGTTCGGGTTGGTCCTGTTGGTTGAAACCACACCCACACACAGTGTGCGGGAGCTTGTGATTCCAGGACCCAATAACGTGTCAGTTCATATTCGCCCACGCTCACCGCCACCCGAGGCACAAACCCCAGGCGACGCTGTGTGGACGAGCCAATTAGATGATGTTCCACCCTTGAGCTCTCATGACGACCACGTACGGGTCGTGGCATGAGGATCTTAATGTGTGCTCCTTAGAAAGGAGGTGATCCAGCCGCACCTTCCGGTACGGCTACCTTGTTACGACTTAGTCCCAATCACCAGTCCCACCTTAGACGGCCCCCTCCACAAGGGTTGGGCCACCGGCTTCGGGTGTTACCGACTTTCGTGACTTGACGGGCGGTGTGTACAAGGCCCGGGAACGTATTCACCGCAGCGTTGCTGATCTGCGATTACTAGCGACTCCGACTTCACGTAGTCGAATTGCAGACTACGATCCGAACTGAGACTGGCTTTAAGGGATTCGCTTACCCTCACGGGTTCGCCTCTCTCTGTACCAGCCATTGTAGCATGCGTGAAGCCCAAGACATAAAGGGCATGATGATTTGACGTCATCCCCACCTTCCTCCGAGTTGACCCCGGCAGTCTCCTATGAGTTCCCACCATCACGTGCTGGCAACATAGAACGAGGGTTGCGCTCGTTGCGGGACTTAACCCAACATCTCACGACACGAGCTGACGACAACCATGCACCACCTGTACACCAGCCCAAAAAGGGAAAGACTGTTTCCAGCCCGGTCCGGTGTATGTCAAGCCTTGGTAAGGTTCTTCGCGTTGCATCGAATTAATCCGCATGCTCCGCCGCTTGTGCGGGCCCCCGTCAATTCCTTTGAGTTTTAGCCTTGCGACCGTACTCCCCAGGCGGGGCACTTAATGCGTTAGCTACGGCGCGGAGAACGTGGAATGTCCCCCACACCTAGTGCCCAACGTTTACGGCATGGACTACCAGGGTATCTAATCCTGTTCGCTCCCCATGCTTTCGCTCCTCAGTGTCAGTTACAGCCCAGAGTCCCGCCTTCGCCACCGGTGTTCCTCCTGATATCTGCGCATTTCACCGCTACACCAGGAATTCCAGACTCCCCTACTGCACTCTAGTCAGCCCGTACCCACTGCCCGCGCAACGTTAAGCGTTGCGTTTCCACAGCAGACGTGACCAACCACCTACGAGCTCTTTACGCCCAATAATTCCGGACAACGCTCGTACCCTACGTATTACCGCGGCTGCTGGCACGTAGTTAGCCGGTACTTCTTCTGCAGGTACCGTCACTTTCGCTTCTTCCCTGCTGAAAGCGGTTTACAACCCGAAGGCCGTCATCCCGCACGCTGCGTCGCTGCATCAGGGTTTCCCCCATTGTGCAATATTCCCCACTGCTGCCTCCCGTAGGAGTCTGGGCCGTGTCTCAGTCCCAGTGTGGCCGGTCGCCCTCTCAGGCCGGCTACCCGTCGTCGCCTTGGTAGGCCATTACCCCACCAACAAGCTGATAGGCCGCGAGCCCATCCCCGATCGAAAAACTTTCCACCAGAGAACATGCGTCCTCTGGTCATATCCGGTATTAGACCCAGTTTCCCGGGCTTATCCCGAAATCGGGGGCAGGTTACTCACGTGTTACTCACCCGTTCGCCACTCATCCACCCACAGCAAGCTGTAGGCTTCAGCGTTCGACTTGCATGTGTTAAGCACGCAGCCAGCGTTCGTCCTGAGCCAGGATCAAACTCTCCATAAAAAACTTTATGTTGCGTAAGAATCCCAGCAAGACAGCCAACCCCTCACGGGGTGAGAAGGTTGACCCA
>NZ_PGFV01000012.1 GCF_021023135.1 Brevibacterium sp. CCUG 69071 | reverse complement strand
TGGTGATAGTGGTGGGGAAACGCCCGGTTAACCGTTCCGATCCCGGTAGCTAAGCCCATTTCATGCTGATGGTACTGCAACTTGGTGGTTGTGGGAGAGTAGGTGACTGCCGCAATATTTTTTGGAGAGGGTCACCCCCTGTTGGGGGTGGCCCTCTTCGTGTATTCACACCCAAACACAAACGACCGGGAAGCACGGTCTCAGCGGTAGTGTCCTAGCCCAGAGAACCATCGCGACGGTCTTCCGGTTTTCCTGCCTCGCGATATGGTTCTCCCAACCTTTCTTGCCGCTCTGATATCGATAGTCTGAAGACATGTCTGCAGGCACTTCTCCTACATCCGAACCTGAACTTTCCGATCGGCCGAGCGCCACCTCGGCAAAGAAGAACCCCCGGACCAGAAGTCGATGGTTCGGTGTCCTCTGGGCGGCACACTGGGTGCTGCGAATGCTCTTGGTGCTCTCCCTGACGCCCTATGCGTTGACAAAGGTCTTCCCACACTCAGATGGGCTACTCCGACTACGCTGACGCACTCGTCCAGTACGGAGAGATGAGCCCGATGGGCCTTCTCTGGCGGTTCATGGCCTTCTCGCCCACTGTCCAGCTGCTTGCCGGCCTCGCCGAACTCCTCGCCGTGATCCTCCTTCTGTTCCGGCGCACAGCCTGGCTCGGAGCGCTCATCGCGGCTCTCGACATGGGTGTTGTGTTCCTCCTCAACCTCACCTTCGACGTCCCCGTCAAACAGCTCTCTGGAGCCATGACTCTCGTCGCATTGATCCTGCTCATACCCAACCTCGGCCGGCTCGTCTCCTTCCTGCTAGGGCGGCCCACACGAGCGGCCGTGAACGGTCGCATCTGGAAGAACCGGAGGTTCATCGCCATCACCCGATGGACCTCGCCGCTCCTCGCTCTCGTCATCATCGCCGGCGGCGGCCTGGCGGTCGGCAGCTCGGTCGGTTGGGGCCAGTCTGGCGAACCCACTGCACTCTCTGGTGTCTACTCCGCAACCGCCGAGGGCACAGCGACCGACATCGAGGGCGCAGACCACACCACCGATGACATCACCCAGATCGCCTTCAGTCAGCACTCCGTCAACGGCTACAGTCGTGCCAGCCTGCGCTACTCGAACGGGGACTACCAGGACGGCACCTACTCGATCGACGGCGACTCCGTGTCCCTCAGACTGTTCCCCATCCGGCAGGGCGCACAGGGGCTTATCCGAGACTACGAAGCTGAGATCGGGTTCGAATACACACGGATCGGCGACGACGGGTTCCGCCTGAATACCGATGGTGCCGAGATGATGATCCGCAGCGATGCCGAACGCCGGTTCTTCTTCGATCGCGGATTCCACTGGGAGTCGGACGTGCCCATCAACCGCTGACTCTCATCCAGTTAACGCTCGAGGACCCGGACCTCCGTGAAGTCCGGGTCCTCGAATGTCAGAGCGAGCTCGCAGTCACCCTCGCGAAGTCTGGGGCTGTGAAACCTCAGCGACCGAAGAGCTTGGAGAAGAGCCCCTTCTTCTTCGGCTTGTCCTCGGCCTGCTTCTCCGCATCGGACGACCGGGTCGGCTCCTCGTCGGCGGTGCTCGACGAGGCTTCGTCCGCATCGTGTTCCTGTCTCCCCGCCGAACGTTCGCTGGCGGACGGGGTCTCCGCGGCCGACTGTGAGCCGCTGGTGGGGGACTCGTCGTTCGCCGAGGCGGCTGCGGCCTTCTCATCGGCTGCGGTGGTCTCTTCGTCGGCGGTGCCGGACGGGGCCTCGAAGCGTGCGCCGACCGGCGTCGTCTCGGAGGCTTCGGCGTCTCGGTCCTTCGCGACGGCCGCCGCATCGGATCCGGTCTCGGCAGGCTTCGGTGCGCTCGTTCCTCCGACAGGCGATCCCGTCGGTGCGGTAGCCGCGGCCTCGGATCCCTGCGCACTCGAGGCGGCCCCCACCTCGGCGGGGGGAGTCGTGTTCGCTTTGGCGAACTGCTCGGCGGCCTCGCCCTCGAGTGAGGCGTGGAAATCGCAGTTCGAGATCCGCCGCTGCTCATCGAAGGACAGATCGGCCGAGCCGTCGGCGAAGAGGATCCGCACCCCGCCTTCGGGCAGCTCGGCGGTGGGAATGCCGCGCTTGGCGACATAGGCGTCGAGAGCCGCACGGTGATCGGTCACCGTCGTCTGGGTTAGCCCCTGCATGAGCGCCCGCACCGCCACCTTGACCTGGGGTGCCGGGAGCGCAAGCTCGGGAGCGTCGACGAGGAGCCACACGGTGGTTCCGGCGCCGGCCGCAGCAGGATAGTGCGCCCACTTCCCGGTGGCTTCCTTCGCCGCCAAGGTCAGGCGCAGGGCAAGTTCGTCATCGAGATCGAGCTCCGGGGTGATGAGCTCCTCTACGTCCTCGGCGGCACCGAATTTGCGGACATCGTGGGAGAGGCCGACAACAGCCTCGGGGAACTCATTGATGTTCTCCCACCCCCACAGCCACGTGTTCTGGCCGCTCGATTCGGAGCCGAGCAGATGCGGCCGGGTGCGCAGCGTCGTCCCGTCCTCCGCGGTGAAGCTCAGGTGCGGGTCGGCGGTGAAGTCGACTTCCCAGGAGGCATCGGCGATGAGGCCCCCGAAATGCGACTGCATCTCTGTGGAGTAGAAGACGGCGCGGTTGACCAGGTCCTGCAGAGTTGTGCTCATGTTTTCAAGACTAGAGATGTCCCGCCCAGAAGCGAGGAGGCACGCGGAACCGGCCCCGAGGTCACCGTTCCGAGGGGACGATCGAGAAGCTCGCCCGGGGTCGCGCTGACGGTCCTGTCGCGCTCGTGTCAGTGCCGCATGGTGGACTGTTCTCGTGGGAAAGATTCGGCAGGCATCTACCGCTGGGAGGTGATCGTCGGTAGGATAGCATGTCGCGCTCATTCATCTCACGACGTCTCATCCGCCACTCTTCACTCAGGACGTTCAACGTGGCCTTACTCCGCCTGTCCCTGAAATACGCGAAGCCCTACTGGGTCTTCATCGTCTTCGTCGTTGCCCTCCAGCTGGCGGCGACCATCGCGGCTCTCTACCTGCCGAGCCTCAACGCTCGGATCATCGACGAAGGCGTCGCCAAAGGTGATACCGACTTCATCTGGTCGACCGGAATGACGATGCTCCTCGTCTGCCTCGTCCAGGTGGTCACCGCGATCAGCGCGATCTACTTCGGTGCCCGCACCGGCATGGGCGTCGGCCGCGACCTGCGGCGCGCCATCTACGGCAAGGTCGACGAACTCTCGATGCTCGAGGTCGGGAAGTTCGGATCCGCGACACTGATCACCCGCAACACCAACGACGTCCAGCAGGTGCAGATGCTCGTGCTCATGACGCTGAACTTCATGGTCTCCACCCCGATTATGTGCATCGGCGGCATCATCATGGCACTGCGCGAGGACGCCGGACTGTCCTGGCTGGTGTGGGTCTCCGTGCCGGTCCTCTTCATCGTCGTCGCGATCCTCGTCTATCTCCTCATGCCGCTGTTCCGGCGCATGCAGGACCAGGTCGACGACATCAACGGCGTCCTGCGCGAACAGATCACCGGCATCCGAGTCATCCGTGCCTTCGTCCGCGAGCCCTTCGAGACCGACCGCTACGCCGATGCCAACCGCGCCCTGACCGAAACCTCGGTCAAGGTCGGAAACCTCTTCGTCCTCATGTTCCCCGCGATCATGATGATCCTCCACCTCGCCACCGCCGCGGTGCTGTGGTTCGGCGGCCACCGGGTCGACGCCGGGCAGATGGAGGTCGGCTCGCTGACGGCGTTCCTGCAGTACCTGCTGCAGATCCTCGTGGCCGTGATGATGGGCGTGTTCATGATGATGATGATCCCGCGCGCGGTCGTCTGCGCCGAGCGCATCTCCGAGATCCTCGACACCACTTCCTCCATGGTCATCCCGAAAGGCGTGAACGAACTCCCGCGCCGAGGTGAACTCGAGTTCCGCAATGTCACCTTCGGCTACCCCGGGGCCGAGGTGCCGGTCCTCGAAGGTCTCGACTTCACCGCGAAGCCGGGCACCACGACGGCGATCATCGGATCCACCGGTGCGGGCAAGTCGACGATCGTCAATCTCATTCCCCGCCTCATCGACCCCCAGGTCGGAGAGATCCTCATCGACGGTGTGCCGGTGTCCTCATTCAACCGCCAGCAGCTCGCACAGCTCGTGGGGCTGGTCCCGCAGAAGCCGTATCTGTTCTCCGGCACGATCGCGAGCAATCTGCGCTTCGGCAACGAGGAGGCAAGCGATGAGGAGCTGTGGGAGGCACTGCGCATCGCCCAGTCCGATGACTTCGTCGCCGCCAAGGAGCACCACTTGGAGGAGGGTGTCGCCCAGGGCGGCACGAACTACTCGGGCGGGCAGCGCCAACGCCTCTGCATCGCCCGGGCCCTGACGGCCAAACCGCGGATCTACGTCTTCGACGATTCCTTCTCCGCCCTCGACGTGGCCACGGACGGCCGCCTGCGCGAGGCCTTGGCCGCGTCCACCGGCGATGCCACGGTCGTGGTCGTCGCCCAACGCGTATCGACGATTCGCAGCGCCGACCAGATCATCGTCCTCGAAGACGGCAAGATCGTCGGCCGCGGCACCCATGAGGAGCTGGTCGCGGAGAACGAGACCTATCAGGAGATCGTCGAATCCCAGCTGACCACGGAAGAGGTGAACTGACATGGCCGAGGACGCCACCGAATCCACCACCGTCGTCGACAGGGAAGACGACTACATCCCCAGCGGTGAAGAGCTCGAGATGAGCGGGGGAGTGCCGCCGCGGAAGGCCAAGCATTTCTGGCCCTCGGTCAAACGGCTCTTCGGACTCATGGCCAGCGAGAAGGTCGGACTCATCAACGTCGTCCTCCTCGTCGTCGGTTCCGTGGTGCTCACCGTCATCGCTCCGAAGGTTCTGGGCAAAGCGATGGACGTCGTCTACTCCGGCGTCATCGGATCCCAGCTGCCGGCCGGGGCGGACATCGCGGACATCATCGCCGGAGCCAGGGCGGAGGGCCGCGACGACTTCGCGGACATGCTCGCCACCGCGGATGTGGTCCCCGGGCAGGGCATCGACTTCACAGCTCTGGGACAGATCATCATCATCGTCCTGCTCATGTACCTTGTGGCCTCGATGCTCATGTGGGCGCAGGGCTACATTCTCAACGCCCTGGTGATGCGGGTCGTCTACCGACTCCGCGAGGACATCGAACGCAAGATCAACCACCTGCCCCTGCGCTACTTCGACACCAGGCAGCGCGGCGATGTGATGTCGCGGGTGACCAACGATGTCGACAACATCCAGCAGGCGCTCCAGCAGGCCTTCTCGCAGCTGGTGCAGTCGGCGCTGACGATCATCGGCATCGGCGTGATGATGTTCGTCGTGTCCTGGCAGCTGGCGCTGCTCGCACTCATCGCACTGCCGCTCTCGGCGATCATCGCCGGGGTCATCGGAACTCGGTCACAGAAGCTGTTCAAGGCGCAGTGGAAGCACACGGGAGCCGTCAACGGCCATGTCGAGGAGTCGTTCTCGGGCCTCGACATCGTGCGTGCCTTCGGCCGCGGCGAAGTCATGCGGGACGAGTTCGACCGTCGCAACGAATCGCTGTACACCGCCTCGGCGGGTGCTCAGTTCGTCTCCGGGATGATCATGCCCTCGATGCAGTTCGTGTCCTACCTCAGCTATGTCCTCATCGCGGTCGCCGGCGGTCTCAAGGTCGCTTCCGGGCAGATGACGCTGGGCGATGCGACCGCGTTCATCCAGTACTCGCGCGAGTTCT
Organism: Brevibacterium sp. CCUG 69071; assembly: GCF_021023135.1. GTDB lineage: Bacteria > Actinomycetota > Actinomycetes > Actinomycetales > Brevibacteriaceae > Brevibacterium. The sequence continues at coordinate 1,482 of NZ_PGFV01000012.1, read as the reverse complement.
CCCAGCCGATTTCCGAGATGGCCGGTGTGGCCAATATGCTCCAGTCCGGCGTCGCCTCGGCGGAACGGACCTTCGAGCTCCTCGACGCCGAGGATGAGGAAGCCGATGATGCTCACGAGGCCCTAGCACAGAGGACTCCGGGCAAGGTCGAATTCTCCGAGGTCAGCTTCCGCTACGCCCCGGAGACGCCCCTCATCGAGAAGGTCTCCTTCACCGCGGATCCGGGACAGACGGTGGCGATCGTCGGACCCACCGGAGCAGGCAAGACGACGCTGGTCAACCTCGTCATGCGCTTCTACGAGATCACCGGCGGGACCATCTACCTCGACGGAATCGACACTCGGGAGCTGACCCGGGCGGACCTGCGCTCACATGTGGGCATGGTCCTCCAGGATGCGTGGCTGTTCGAGGGCACCATCGCCGAGAACATCCGTTACGGCCGACTGACCGCCACCGACGATGAGGTGATCGAGGCGGCCAAGGCGACGATGGTCGACCGCTTCGTCAGGCAGCTGCCCGAGGGCTATGACACGGTCATCGACTCCGACGGCGGCAGCGTCTCTGCCGGTGAACGTCAGCTGATCACGATCGCTCGCGCGTTCCTCGCCGATCCCTCGCTGCTCATCCTCGATGAGGCCACCTCCTCGGTCGACACCCGCACCGAGGTGCTGGTGCAGCAGGCCATGGCCGCACTGCGCACGGATCGGACCTCCTTCGTCATCGCCCACAGGCTCTCGACGATCCGCGACGCCCACACCATCCTCGTGATGGAGGACGGCGCGATCGTCGAGCACGGCACCCACGATGAGCTCCTGGCCGCAGGAGGCGCGTACCACCGTCTCTATATGTCGCAGTTCCGCGGAGAGGACGCTGAAGAGCAATTCACCGCCGAGGTGCTCGCCGAGACCGAGACCGAACCCGGTGCCATCGGTGAGGAGACGAGCGCTGAGTCCGCTTCTGCTGCCGGTTCCGCTTCCGCAGCCGGTTCCGCTTCCGCTGCTGGCGGAGAAGGCGGAGACTCCGAGCGAGGCGATTCTCAGGAGAGCTGACTCGACCTCTGCGCCAGAATGGCACTTCGCCAGAATGGGCTCCGACGCTTCGTCGTAGGGGCCCATTTCTCTGTTTTTGCGGGTAACGATTATCTGAGGCGAGCGGTCATTCTTCTCGGGATTGTGACAGCTCTGTCGTCACGGGCCGCGGAGCCCCGCGGCCCGTCCTGGAGGGCGAATCCCCTGGTGGTCCTGGTGGCCTGGGAAAGTTCTCACAATGGGGCAGGCCGGTGTCCGGGTGCGCGACATATCGAAGTGATAAATGTTGCAGAAAACAGCAATCACACTTTCGTCATGTACTAAACGGGCTCTTCGTAAACGAGAGTGTAGGTCGGTGATTCCAGATCACGGCGTGGCGTTGCCCGGATAGACGTCGAGGTCTTCCGATGATGGAAGTTCTCACACAACCCATCCGAAAGACCTCGACGTGGCC
>NZ_PGFV01000011.1 GCF_021023135.1 Brevibacterium sp. CCUG 69071 | reverse complement strand
CAATGGCAGGCTCGAACACCTTCGGGGATCAGCCCTCGGGTTCCGCAACCTCACGCATTACATCGCGAGGTGCTTACTCGAGTCCGGTGGTTTCAGACCGGTTCTACACTCTCGTTTACGATGAGCCGGTTTCAAAGCAGCCGAAACCCGCACCTTGACACGGATTGCCGACGACGGTATCGGACGCCAGCAGCCACGTGATAATGAAGATGAAGAAAGCAACGAACCAGACGCCGAAGACGATCAGAAGTGGGCCCCACCGATCGATTCCCACTCTCGGCGGGATCTGAGTTGTCATGAGCTGACTGTAGTTCGGACAGTCTCTCCGCGGTAACCCATAGAGCATCATTGGTTGGAGAGCTTTCAGGAAAGTCGACTTGGACGACAAGTCAGACCCAGGCAGCAATCACGCCTGAACTAGTGCAGGTTCCTCAGCCATCATCCACTCCACGATTGCGGCGACGTGCGCGTCGACTGAGTCTATGGCCGGCAGGGGAGCGGTCTCCGGGGGGACTAGTAGACCAATTTCGGTGCACGACAGAGTCACCGCCTCGGCTCCGCGAGCCTTGAGGTCGTTCATGATTTCGACGTACCGGGCACGCGACTCGTCCGTGAAGACTCCTTGGGTGAGTTCGTCCCAGATGATCTGATCGACCTCGAGGCACGTTGCCTCATCGGGAACCAGAGTCTTGATGCCCTGCGCCTCGAGTCGGCCCGTGTAGAAGTCCTCGAGCATTGTCCATCGCGTGCCCAGAACGGCCAGCGTCGAATAGCCCCGGCGCTTCGCCATCGTAGCGATCGAATCGACCATGTGGATGAGGGGCACATCGACCTGCGCCTCGATCGCTGGGGCACACTTGTGCATGAGATTCGTGGCAATCGCGACAGCCTCGGCGCCGCCATCGACCAAACGCTGCGCCGTCGAGACGAGCGACGCATCACTGCCCGCCCAATCGTTGGCCTCCTGCAGCTCTCGGATATCTGCGAAGTCGCACGAGTCGAGCAGGATCTGTGCGGAATGATGACCGCCGAGCTGCTTGGCTACTGCATCATTGATTTTCGTGTAGTACTCGATGCTCGAATGCCAGCTCATTCCACCCAGCAGACCGATCCTGCGCATACTCCAACTCCTCAATTCCGCGGCGACTTCATGGCGACTACTTCCAGTGTGGTGCGCATCATCTGCCTCCGGTAGACCTACTTCCCTCTGCTCTGACATAAGCTGGACTTATGGCTACAGTCTTCGAACAGGCTCTCGACCTTGGCGAGCCCAAACGCCTCCTCATCTTCGGCGCCATCGCCGAATCCGGCAGCATCGGTGCCGCCGCACGCGTCCTCGGCTGGTCTCAACCAGCACTGTCCCAACACATGAACGCACTGGAGAAAGACCTCGGTGTCACCCTCTTCGACCGCACTCCACGCGGTATTCGTTTGACCACTGCCGGCCAGCTTGCTCGCATTCGCGCCAACGAGGTGGCCGCCTCGGTGACGGGACTGCGCAGCGACCTTGCGAAAGCGTTCGGCCTCGGCGGACGCAATGTCCGCCTCGCAGGATTTCCCAGCTTCGTCATCGGACCGCTGGCCGCGGCGCTCGGCCGGTTAGAGGCAAACGCGGGCACGCAGACAGACTCACCGCTTCACCACTCATACGAAGTCTCCGAGGCCGAACCGCCTGAAGCACTTCGCCTGCTCGACGAGGGTGCCATCGACATCGCCTTTCTCTTCCATCATGAAGACGAAGTCCCGCCTGAGCTGGCCGGACATTCGACCGTCGATCTCGGTGCCGATCGCCTCGACCTGCTCGTGCCCGAACGCTGGAACCGCGCCGGGCAGATCCAACACCTTAACGATGTTGCCGAACTGCCGTGGATCATGGGATGCGTGCGCTGCCGATCCACCGCCGAACGCCTCTGCCGCACCGCCGGCTTCGAACCCCGCACCCGGCATATCACGGACAACCCCGGCGCCATCCAATCCCTGGTCTCCAACGGACTCGGCGTTGCACTGCTCCCTCGCAGCGCCCGCCGCTACTCCCAAATTCCAGGCATCGACCCCATCGCCCTTCAAGAGGCCGGCGCGCGTCGAGTCACCGCAATGATCCCCGACGGACTGGCGGACGCCTCCGAGGTAGTTGACCTCCTCGGCGCCCTTCAGGCTGGTGACTCGTGATGAGCACGTTCACCAAAGTTCTCGACAAATGGCTGACGCTCACCACGGCCGCGGCAATCATTGTGATGATGCTCCACATCGTCACCCACGCCTTGGCCCGGTCGATTTTTCACGCCCCGCTCTATGGCACCAATGAGATCGTCGAATACTGGTATCTGCCCATCGTCGCCCTCCTCGGAATCCCGGCCGCGCAGCTGCAGAAGGAACACATCACCGTGACCATGGCAATCGAGCGGGCGAAGCCCGCCACCGCAGCGGTGTTCACTGTTTTCGCATGCATCCTCGGCGCCCTTGTATCGATCGCCTTCGCCTGGTTCGGGCTGACCAAAGCCCTGGAGAACACGGCGATCGGGTCGACCGCCGACGTCTCCGCTGTCATCACCTGGCCCGTGTACTACCTCGTGCCGATCGTGTTCGTCCTCCTCGCAGTGCTGTACATCCTCGACGCCATCGCCATCCTCCGCCGCCGCAACCAGGCAGGGGAGGAGCGGTGAACGCCAATACCGACCTCACCGGTGCATCCCTACCGCCAGAAGACTCAAGCACAGCGAGCATCACCGGCGCCACCACCCAGAAACCCACCACGGCTCTCTTCCCGAATGGCTCCCGTCGCGAACGCCCCGGCACACTCGCCCTGACCATCGGCTTCGGACTTGTTGCCTTCTGCCTCGTCGGCCTCTTCACCAGTCCGAGCGCAGCGATCGGGGGAGCCTGGTGCATCGGCATGATGCTCGTCCTCCTTTTCCTTTCCGTCCCGGTGGCCATTGCCTTATCCGTTCCGTCGATCATCGGCGTCTACGCCGTGTCCGGCATCCCGGCGACGATGAACATCCTCTCCACCGCACCGTTCAGCGCCGTCTCGGACTGGTCGATGAGCGTGCTCCCCATGTTCATCTTCATGGGCATGCTGCTCACCCAATCCGGACTCTCCGGCAAGATCTACCGCGTCGCCGACCACTGGTTCTCCTGGCTGCCCGGAGGCATCGGCATCGGCACCACCTTCGCCGGGGCGGGACTCTCCGCCGTCACCGGCTCGACCATCGGCATGACCTACGCCCTGGGCCGAGCCGGCATCCCCGAAATGCTCAAAGCCGGCTACGACCGCCGCATGGCCGTCGGCACGATCATGGTCTCCGGCATGACCGGCAATCTCATCCCACCTTCGATCCTCATGGTCGTCTACGCCGGCATCGCCTCCGTCCCCGTCGGTCCCGCCCTCATGGCCGGAGCCGTCCCCGGAATCCTGCTCGCCGTGTGTTTCGCCGCCTTCATCTTCGCCATCGGCGTCATCGTCCCGAAGCTCGTCGGCCGCGGCGACAACGCCCAGACCACAGCAGAAACAACGGACACCACCCGTCCCACAACCACCTGGCGCGACCGCTTCACGTCCCTCACCAGCGTCTGGGGCTTCGCCGTCATCCTCGTCGTCCTCTTCGGCGGCATGTTCTCCGGCATCTTCACCCCCACCGAGGCCGGAGCGGCCGCCGCGCTCTGCTCACTCCTGCTGTGCCTGTGGGAGAAACGGGGCGAACAACCGTGGCGGAAGATCGCGGATTCGGCTATGGATACGGTGGCGGCCACCTCGGCGATCTTCTTCATCATGATCGGCGCGACTATGCTCACCAGCCTGCTCGCCATCACCGGACTCGCCCCCATCCTCACCGGCCTCATCACGGACCTCGGGCTGTCGCGGATCGGATTCCTGCTCGTCCTCATCGTCCTCTACATCGTCATGGGCATGTTCTTCGACACCCTGTCGATGATGCTGCTGACTATCCCGATCCTCCTGCCCACCCTCGAGACGATGGGCGTGAGCCCGCTGTGGTTCGGGGTCTTCGTCGTCCTCCTCGGCGAGTTCGCCATGGTCACCCCGCCGGTCGGCATCATCCCCTACATCGTCCACTCGATCGCGAAGAACCCCGAGGTCAACCTCGGTGCCACGGTCACACTGCGCGACATCTTCATCTCCCTGCTCTGGTTCCTGCCCGTCGTCGTCATCTTCCTCATCCTCATGGTCGCCATGCCCGGAATGACCGAATGGCTGCCCGACCTCATAAGCCGCACCAGCGGGGGAATGTCCGGATAAACCTCGCCGAGGCGGCCCCGCCCACCCGTGCACCGGGACATTGGAGTGGCTGCCGCGCGGTGTGAGCGGACTCATGGTTAGGGTCACCTCATTCAGGCATATGATTGGAGGGAATTCTCAGCCTTCGTTCAAAGGAGTCCCATGAAGCGCATCCGCACGGCTGCTCGCCCCGCTCAGGCAATTGCGGCGGTCGCATCGCTGGCACTGTTGGCCGGATGCGCCGGATCCGTCGGCGGTGACGGATCGGGTTCGGGCGACTCTGCGGGGGAGGGCTTCGCCTATGACGCCTCGCAGGACGAGATCGATGAGGCTCTGGCCGACCTGGACCCGGTGACGATCAAGTTCCAGCCTTCGGCGATGTCGGAGAAGTCGATCCTCGCACCCAACGGCCTCGACGTGAAGAAGGCCATCGAGGAGCGCTCGGGCGGGAAGATCACCGTGGATATCGTGTGGGGCCAGGCGATCGCCAGCTACGAAGACGTCGACGACGCCCTGGCCGATGGCCGCGTCGACCTTGCGTTCACTCTGCCGTCGTACACCCCGGCCGAATACCCGGCCTTCGACGCGATCGGCACGGCCATGTCGACGCTGCCGTCCTCGCCGGTGGCCAGTGATCTGGCGGCGAATGCGGCCGGCGTCCAGGCGGCGTGGGAGACGCCCGAGGTGCTCGAGGAGTTCGAGAAGAAGAACCTCGTCCCACTCATCCCGATGCTTGCCGCAGGTGGATATTCGACCATGTGCTCGAAGCCGATGACCTCGCTGGATGACTGGAAGGGCAAGCAGGTGCGCGTCGGTTCGGCCGCTGCTGGCAAGCAGGTGACCGACCTGGGTGCAACCCCCGTGTCGCTGTCGTTCCCGGAGACCTATGAGGCGCTGCAGCGCGGAACCGTCGACTGCGACCTCGGCCAGCTCGCGCCGAACGTCGAGGCCGGCACCTTCGAGGTGGCCTCAAACATCGGTGTGGCCTCGGACGCGGGCATTGCTCGTTCGGCCGGTGCGATCACGGCGGGTAAGAAGTATTCGGAGTTGCCGGTTGCCTATCAGCAGGTCATCTTCGACTCGATGTCGACAACGTTTAGCACGATGATGGAGGTCGTCATCGGAGCCAAGGCGCAGGCCGTCGAGCAAGCGAAGGACAACGACGGTTCAGTTCAGCCGTTTGATGATGACGTACAGAAGCAGATGGCTAAGTACGCGAAGACGCTGTCGGACAAGACCGCTGAGAAGGCGGGAGTCACCGATGCGCCGAAGACGCTGGGCTCCGCTGGTTCGGAGTGGGCGAAGTCCATGTCTGAGCTGGGCTACGACGACAAGGGCGACTACGCTTCACTCGACGAGTGGTACCCGGAGGATGCTTCGTACAACAAGCTCGGCGACGAGCTGTTCGAGAAGGTCATGGCCGAGCATCGGCCGGAGTGATCTGAGTAGCACTCACAGGTACGGCCAACAAATCGAGAGTCAGCGGATCCAGATCGAATGCCTTCGTCCGACGTGCCATTCTTGGGTGGATCTTACGCTGATTTTGCACATACGGTGGTTGGCGCTTAAGCATCCAGTTGCCCACCTGTCTCAGTTCGATCATCGGTTTTACGGAAGTGGAGTTCGGTAGCACCTGTGTAGAGAAGTGGTGTGTAACCTCGCAACATCGTGGACACTGAACCTCACCACTTCAGGGACAACCGATCTCAGAGCTTTGTACACAACTACCGCTCCCTCCGCTAAGGAGGGAGCGGATCCGGAATCGAGTTCATCTACCGGAGCATGAATACGTCGGGCATATCCTCACCACGCGCGGCGAACTCTTCAACATACTGTTCGTATTTTATGCGCCATTGCTTCGTCGGATTCGCGACCTGGACTCCACATCGCATAGGAAGAAATGAAGCGTCCTCGTACGCCGAGAGCGACCATCGGCACGGGGAAGGAGAACACAATCTCACCGGTGCCCATGTCCGGGAGCAAGAATGTCTGATCGGTGATCGTGCGATAAAACTGCCGGTCAGCAAAAGTCGACGGCAGCGACACGTGATAGCCGTGATAGTACACTTGCCGGTTCGCTCGCGTGACGGTTACGACCGACTGATCAGAACGCTGCCTATCCGAAGCGGTGTCCGGGAGGACATGTCCATTCTTCGTGATCGGCAGCCCAGCGCGGTTGAGCTGATTCTGCTGCTGCAAACGGGCCTGTAGATATTCTCGTGCTTTCGCCTCAAGAACAGCCATCGGAATCGGTTCGGTGGCCGGAGTGTGCTCGACGAGGTTCCATGCTTGAGTCGGCGTGGCATCGTTGAGCGACTGGTGCGGCCGACGCGAGTTGTACTGATCACGGAAACGCCGAATAACCTGCCGCAGCTGCTCGACCGTTGCGGCCCGGTTCGCGTCGAGGAAACGCACTAGTGTCTGGTGGGAGCGTTCGTTCTTGCCCTGCGTCGTCGGCTTGCCTGGCAAGCCGCTGATGGGCATTGTTCCATGAGAGGCGAAGAACACTTCCACGGCTCCGATCGTGCCCTGCCGAAGTTGGTTGAACGCCGAGGAATTGTCCGATAGGACCTCCTGCGGGGCACCATGAATAGCGATCGCGTCAGCGAGCACCGATTTGGCGTCCGTACTGTTCTCAGCACGAATATGAGCGGTCGTGCCGACGTCGAACCGGGTGGAGTCTTCGAGGAGCTGATAGATCGTCACCGTCTGACCATCAGTCAGGTCGTATTCGAAGGCATCAAGTTGCCATAACGACATTGCGGTGGCGCTGACGAAAGGGATGTAGGACGATTTGGGGCGCTTCTTCGGTGAGTCATCGACGTGGCCGACACTGGCCAGTAGGCGGGCGATCGTCGCCGGCGACGGGATCGTCGTGGCCGGGAACGTCTCGGAGATTGCGGCCTCGTAGTAGATCGTGCGGGGGCCATAGTCCCATCCGTCGGCTTTGAGTTGCTTGCGGATTCGGGCGAGTTCATTGACGACCTGGCGACCGTATCGCCGGGCGGGTTGTTTCGGAGCACGCGACCGGGGATGCAGCGCCGCGGTTGATTCTTGTTGGCTGCGGGTGCGGATCTTATAGAAGGCACTACGTGAGACTTTGTGGGCGCGGCAGAACTCGGTGACGGACAGCGCGTTCGGCTGCGTCGGGTCGTAGTTGATGATGGCTGCTCGGATCTGGGGTGTCAGAGAATTCGTCATTCTCTCCGGCTACCACGACGCTGCCAGTGTCCACGAAGTCATGAGACATAGTGTCTCCGATGTCATGAGATCGTGTGTCCACGATGTGTTGAGACAGGACATACAAAGCTCTGAGATGGGGTGTCCCTGAAGTGGTGAGGTTCAGTGTCCACGATGTTGCGAGGTTACACATCGGTTCAGTCCACAGGTGCTACCGAATGCCGCTTCCTTACAACCGGTTTGCGCCGTTGAGTTCGAGACATATATGACTCCAATGATTTGACCGAAGCCATCTCGAATTGTAGTAACTGTCTGTGGCAGATCAACGTCGAGCCGCTCAGAAGATACACAGGTTCCGACCGGAACGAATCGCTAAGGGAAAACCTATTGACGACAGCGTTGTGTCTTCAGACTGTCGACTAGTCGTGAGAGATCGAAGATGCACTTCGATAGTGCGGTCAACAAATGTATTTGGTGATTTTATGAATTTAGCGGCGGTGTGAGAGATATTGAACCATTTGGTCTAATTAGAACGACGAGGTGTCGGGCTCTAGTAACCGCAACTCTTAGAAGGCGACGATCAGCCTCTTGCGCTTTCGAACCCGGTTTTGGATCGATAAGTGGTCGGCCATGTCGATCCTCAACGATGACCACAGCGTCGTACTCTTTACCTTTGGACTTGTGCATCGTCATCACATGAACCGGAACTTGCTCATTTTGCTGAACATTCACCGATTCCGCGGCCAGGGCGATTCGGACTGCGTCGATCGCGCCAACATAGCCAGTTGTGCCATTCCAGGTGTCCGACAATGCCCATGCGACGGCGTCTGTGGCATTGAGCATGCGTATAAGACGTACTTTGTTAGCCAATTCATCGAGCTCAGCACTACCCTTCAGGCCATTCTTAGCCGTTTGCCAGTCCACAACGCTTCTGCCAGATAGCGGCGGTGGCGTCTTCGCTAGCTCTAGTAGGACCTTGGCTGTTTTGGAGGCCACCTTCTTGCCGGCGCGGACAGCCTTGACGGACCGTTCAATCGTGTTGATCTTTGACCGGGCACCGGCCGTGCCGAGCCCGAGCTTGACGCGATAGTAGTCAGCGATGCAGCTGAGAGTACTGGTAACCGCATCCTGAGCCGAGAGAGTAGGCCATTCCAAGATACTTGCGACGACGAGTGCGGAAGCTGCTGCGAGTTCGGGATCCCAGTACAGAATGTGATCGATAGGGACAAGTGCCTCACGATTAAACTCTTGTTGTGTTGTGAGATTTTCCGAAATTCGACTCGCGAACGTGTTGACACGCGTAAGAATGGCGATTGTCGGTGGGTTTTCCAGATGCGGTGAAAGCAATCCGATCGCCTTCTGCGTGGCGAGGTGCGTCAACCCTTCCGGGCTTTCATAGCGGTACCAAAGGAACTTGACGTCGGTCGGTGCCTCAGTCGGGGTATTGCGTAGAATCGCGTTCGCGTATTCGAGGATCCCGGACGCAGGACTTCGATGATTGTCGGACGATAGATCAAAGGTTGTTGGCTGAAGAATGCTTTTGGCAACTTCTAGACGATGCTCGTCGACACCATCGAGATGATCGAAAATGCGTTGGTCGGGGTCGGCTAGGCAGACGATCGTACTCATCGCGCTAAGCGCTCGCACGACTCGCCACTGATCAGTATTTGTATCCTGGAACTCGTCGACCACGATGATGGGATACCGCCGACTATATAGGGCGCGCAGATCGTTACTGCGTTCAAGGAGATCGGCAAGAGTGGGTGCTAGGGTATCGAAGACGTAGAGGGACTCCTCGGTGGCGAGACGTCGTTTCTCTGTCCTCCAATCAACATCATCGCCTTTGAAGTCTGCCCGAATGATCGCTTCACGTTCGGGTGTGATGAAGCGTGCTGGTTCGCCTGTGAGTAGTCGTCCGTGACTGCGAACAAGGTTAAGAAAAAAGGCATGAAAAGTTCTAACTTCAATTGCGGTTCGCTGTGCGGAACTCAAGGTCGTTTTCATACGATGGGTAACTTGCCGAACTGCAGCGCGCGAGAAGCTTAGAAACAGGATTCGCTGGTCAGGACTGAGAGTCGAGTGATAGCGCGCAGCCTTTAGTAGCGCGATCGTAGTCTTGCCGCAGCCTGGACCACCCTCGATCATAATATGACCACTTGTAGCCAGGATCTCTTCGCGGCGCTCATCGAGCTTGATATCGCTCATGGCGTTGCGATGCCGGGGGACTGATCCTCTTCCGGCCCTGTAAGGGTCTCCGGAGTAGGCTTGTCCATTCCTTCTGACGCAGGGCTCTGAAGACCTCCTCCTCTTGAGTTGTTGGTGCCTTTTGTGCCAATACTTGCCATGTCAGCGTCGATGGCATGTAAAAACTGAACGTACGACGAGGGAAGCTCACTGGCGTTTTTGGCCTCAGCGACGAGCATCGCAGCGTAGCCGTTGTAGGCTCCCTTTCGTTTGACGAGTACGCTTTCCACCAGTGCATCTACCGAAGCTGCATCAGCCCCCGGAGACAGGTAGCCTGCATCGGACGGATAGTCGGGAAGCGCCTCGGCGCGAATTAAAAATGATCGTTTAGGTCTTTCGGGCATCTCCGCAATCAGAAGCTTCTCGATGCTCTTATGGGGAATTTCCAGGTACTCATCGAACTGCTCCGCGTTAGCGACAGCGTTTGTCGGAAACGGGCTATTCGGGGCGTCATGGAGTCCATAGCAACGCTTTCCAAGGGACTTGAACACTGGGGCGAATCCTGGAACTAAACCGTCACTCTTGGCATCGTAAATGCTGACACCTGCGAGATCGAGGTGTGTATACTCAACGCTCGGATCGGCGTCCAAGATATCGGCTACAACGGGGATGACTGAGGCCTCAGTGCCACCCTCGACCACTAGGACTCCTCGTGCCAGGATGGCCTCAGCAAACTGTCGGCGTTCCTCACGAATCTTCTTGGGCTTCATGAGTCCGTCGACGTTAAATTGATCGCTGGTGAGTACGCCGTCGTCGCTACGTGTGAGCATAAGAATATTCTCGGTTGAGAAGCGTTCGATGACATACGGGGAGTGGGAAGTTACTATGGCCTGTCCCATTCGGCTGGTTACAAAGTCCACCAGGCGACGCTGCGAGTGTGGAGGTAATGCAATTTCGGGTTCTTCCATCGCAAATATGACCGATTCGTCGCCTTTCAACTCTGCAATGTAAGTCAGCAGAGCAAAAACGAGAAGATTTAGAGAGCCCGTGCTGAGTCGGTTAAATGGAACGGCGTGCTCGCCCGGAGAAGCAGTAACGAAGACCCGGAGAGTTTCACGGATGGACTCTCTGGTGAGGTCTGAAAGGTGAAGTCCGACCTCGCTACCACCGAGTGCCATGAAACGACTGACACGTTGGCGTACCTCATCTAGGACGACGTCCAGTTTGGACTCGTCGAGCAGATTGAGATCTGTGAGCGACATACGGGCACGTTCCCAGAGCTCGCCGGTCGCCTGGTCTTCGAGGCGGACAATTGTGTCGAGCAATGAACCACGTTGGAAGCTCAGTGCGCGGGTGCCAGTACGGGTTGTGCGGAGGTATAAATAGCCGCAGTAACGTTTGTCTTCGCGGCTGAAGCGGCGTCGGGTCTGACCGAGCAAGTCGGTATCTTCTGAAAGGTCGTCAATAATCGGAGCAGGGTGGGCGAAAAAGGTGTTCCCTTCGAAATCGTCCTCCTCCGGATCGAATCTACCAAGGAACAGTAGAGGAAGACACCAGGGATGCTGATCAGCGTTATCGACAAAATTAACGCTGTGGTCAGCAAAATCTCGGTCGGTCTCGGACCACTTGCGTAGATGATCCCCGAATCGTACTTCGGCAGCGGCATCGAGGTCGACGAGGACTACCTCGATCTCAATCTGAGGTGTATTTTCGGTGTCCGGTTGATACTTGGCACCGAAGAAGTCATATTCGTCAATGATGGGACGGCGCAGCATTCGTTCTGGTCCGAGGACAAGATCCAGAGCCTCACATACTGTGGACTTTCCTACGCTGTTGCCCGCTACCAATAAAGCGTTGCCGTTGAAGTCCACCCGCCCTTCGGATATCCCTCGAAAGTTCTTGATCTGTAATCTGCTGACTCGCATTCGACCCCTCATGATGTGTGGATCTCACCGGCCAGCGGTGTAGATGCCTGGCGGCTTTCGGATTATGGCCTTTAGAGATAATTATGCAGTGACATCCTCGGTCGTAGCACTCAGTCCAATCATCTTTCGTAGTATTTCCTGACAAACGTCATCGAAGATCCAAATGGCACCGTAGGCTTTGGTGAACTGGGTCTGTGCTTAGCTGAGACTTCAAGTGTCAACATAGGCTGCACATAGGTACTGGTCTCAGACGGCGGAACTATTTCACCAGATGTGGTACATGCGCTCAGGTCGCAGCGCTCCTTGAGTCTGACGATTTCTCAGAGTCATAGCGGTTGTTCAATTATGCTGGTCGCAGAAGCGTATCAATCGACGGAAGGGCTGACGGGTGACGATCCTCTACACCATCGGACTGGGCGTCCTCAGCGCGCTGATCGTCGGATTCCTCGTCCGGCGGATGATGCTCACCGGCACCGGAGCCGCCCGCAACACCATCGTCTCCCTCATCATGGGCCTCTCCATCTGGCCCATCACCCTCCAGGCATACAAACTCCTCGGCATCTCCGAATCCGACCAATACCCGAACCTGTCGATGAGCTTCCCCGCCATCATGGTCTTCCTGCTGCTCTTCGCCTGGTTCATCGTCATCCAGATGTTCGTCCTCCTCGCGATCGAACTCATCATGCCCTCGGGCACACTGAGCTCACTCATCCGCAACGCGCCGAAGATCCCCACCTGGTACCGCCGAGTCAACCGCCTGGCCCAGATCCAGAAGATCCTCATCAAATTCGGCCTCTCTCGATACCTCCGACCCCGAATCCCAACACTGCGCGTCTCCCTCCGAGAGATCGCCGCCACCACCCGCGACGCGCTGGCCGCCTCGGGAGTCACGTTCATCAAACTCGGCCAGTTCATCGCCACCCGCGGTGACATGATCCCGCACGAATTCGTCGAGGAGTTCTCCACCCTCCAGGCCGGAGTGAAGCCCGTTCCCTTCGCCGAGGTGAAAGACCAACTTGAGACCGAATGGGGCCGTCCCGTCGCCGAGGTGTTCGCCGAGTTCGACGAGAAACCCTTCGCCGGTGCCTCCGTCGCCCAGGTCCACCGAGCCGTGACATGGGAAGGTCGCGTGGTCGCGGTCAAGGTGCAGCGACCGAAGATCCGCAAACAGGTCCGGGCAGACTGCGACATCGTCCTCACCCTGGCCGACCGTCTCGATCGCACCACCGATTGGGCGAAGAAGATCGGCATCGCGAAACTCGCCCGCAGCTTCGTCGATTCCCTGCAGGGCGAGCTCGACTACCGTGGGGAGCTCGCCCAGATCGAGGCTCTCCGTCTCGCCGATGAGACCGGCCGGTCGACGACGCAGACCGATTCCGTCGTCCTTATTCCGCACGTGTACAAGGAGCTGTCCGGCGAGTTCGTCATCGTCATGGACCTCGTCGAGGGTTCCCCGCTGTCCCACGGCGCCGAGGTGGTCGACAACCTTTCCGAAATCGCGCGCAGAGAGATCGCCCAGAACCTCTTCCTCATGGTCGTCCGCCAGGTGCTCGGAAAAGGAATCTTCCACGCCGACCTCCACCCCGGAAACATCGTCGTTTCGAGCGCAGGCCGTGCCGGCCTCGTCGACTTCGGTGCCGTCGGTCGCATCGATAAACGCGACCGCAGGGCAATTGCCTTACTGCTCATGGCTTTCGACTCGCAGAACTCGCAAGCGGCAACCGCCGCAATCCTCGAGCTGCTCGGCACACCGAGCGAGGTGAACCTGCGGGAGCTGCAACGCGAGATCGGGCAGATCATGCTCAAGTACGGAGACGGCGCTCCGGGGTCGACTTCGGCGGCGCTCTTTGGCGAGCTCATCGATTTCGTTGTCGATTTCGGGTTCCCTATGCCGGCCTCGGTGGCGACGGCATTCCGTGCCATCAGCACCCTTGAAGGATCGATCACGCGGCTCGTGCCCGAACTCAACCTGCTAGCGCTGGTGACTCAGAACGGGAAAACGCTGCTGCGCGAGGTCGGGGGTCTGGGAGTCGACCGACACGAGATGACGCTTTACGCAGCGGCGACCGCACCACAGATCGCAGAACTGCCCGGGCAGATCTCCCGCATCGCCGGCCACCTGCAGGACGGCACGCTCGACGTTGGCACGAGCGGCTTGAACATATCCACCATTAAGAATCTGCTTGTCTCGACCGTCGAGCAGTTCATTCAGGTGATCGTCTCGACTGCGCTCATCCTCGGCGGAGTGATCCTCATGGCCGCGGACTTCGGGCCGGCGCTGGCTCCTGAGCTCAAACTCTTCACGTACTTCGGCGCCTGGATGTTACTTGCTGGTAGTGTGATTGCGGCGTTGGTGCTTGCACCAGCGCTCAGGCAGAGGATGACATGGGAAGGGCTCGGGTAGGCCAAGTGACGGAGCCAGTGGAGGCGACGCGAATCAGCGATACCGCACTCATCTTCGAAGGCGGTGGGATGCGAGCTTCACTCACCAGCGCCATGGCCGTTGTCTTGCTCAACGAAGGTCTGTCGTTCGATTGGGTCGCTGGCATCAGTGCCGGAGCGTCCACCGCAGTGAACTACCTGTCCGAGGACAAATGGAGAGTGCGTCGATCGTTCGTTGAGTTCGCCAAGGAAGAAGAATTCGGCGGGTGGCGCTACTTCGCTCGCGGCAAAGGCATGTTCCACGGCGAGTACATCTACCAGCGAGCAGGTGCACCCGACGAAGCACTGCCATTCGACTGGGATACCTACGAGGCAAGCACCGGCGACATGCGGGTCATCGCGTTCGATGCCGAGACCGGTGACGAGGCGGTGTGGTCGAAGAAGGACACCCCGAACATCGACGATCTGATGATCCGGGTGCAGGCGTCATCGACGATGCCGATTGTTATGCCACCAGTACATCTTGATGGGCGCGTGTACGTCGATGGTGCGATGGGGGAGGACGGCGGAATCGCGTTGAGCCAGGCTCAGCGCGAGGGCTTCGAGAAGTTCGTCATCGTGCTCACGCAGGAACGTGGTTACAAGAAAGAACCGCAGAGATTCCCTGCAGTCTTTCGCGGCATCTTCAGAAAGCATCCGGCCTTAGCCGATGCGCTGCTGACTCGTTGGAAGCGCTACAACGAGACCCGTGAACGCATCTTCGAACTCGAAGCGGAGGGGAAGGCCCACGTCTTCGCTCCTGAGCGTATGCCAGTCGACAACAGCACTCGTGATCTCTCGCGGCTCGCAGCTGCTCACCGGATGGGACTGTCGCAGTCTCGGCGGGAGCTTCCGGTGATGCGGGAGTTTCTTGGTGTTGGGCTCAGTTAGAAAGCGACCAGGAGGCGGGGCAAGACATCCAATATAATGGGCCAATCGGGGAACAGCTGCTTCCGGACGAGTTTTTGCTGGTGTTGATTTAGTGAGCGGCAGGCCTGGCCCGGTGTCGGCGGATGCGAATTTGACTGAGACTCGACTTGGGTGACAGCTCATGGGAATTGTTGTCTGACATGTTGACAGAATACGAATGGGCCTGTGCTCTGACCTCTATCATTGGGAGACAACAGTGGTGGAGACCGAAAGTGAGCAATGATGGCAATATCGGATTGGTTCAAGACGCCAGAATCTGATGAAACTGACCTGTTCAGGCGGTCTCGCCCAACCAAGGCGCAACGAGAAGCGATTCATAGCTACCTGGAGATCCCAGTCTTTCCTTGGGACACCTCAATCTGTGCCCTGATCGATCAGCACAACCAGTTTGTAATGGCGTTCCCCGACGCCGGCTCAAAAGAGCGTAAAGCCGAAAGCTTTATGTTTGACATCCAAACTACTCTTAATTTAATTGCATACGTGGATGACCTCGATCCACTCAGCGGTGCACTTTTAGCTAGGCCGTTGGCGTTTGTCGAGCCCACCGTAGATAATTCCCAGTTTTCAGATGTGGAATCGGATCTCCTTCAGAAGTACGAAGCCAATTCGATAGTGAGCTGGCCGACCTTGTTGCTGGAGGGACACATTAAAGCGCCAAGCGGTCCCGGCCAGTTGCCGCAGTTTCGTCCGTCTGGATCCACC
This sequence comes from Brevibacterium sp. CCUG 69071, assembly GCF_021023135.1. Taxonomy (GTDB): domain Bacteria; phylum Actinomycetota; class Actinomycetes; order Actinomycetales; family Brevibacteriaceae; genus Brevibacterium. The sequence goes on along the minus strand of NZ_PGFV01000011.1, from coordinate 55,820 downwards.
ACGCATTATCAGGTGGTCAGCGATTGTTTGATTACCTTTGGTACGCGAGTAGTTGCGCTAGTAGTGGCGCTGGTAACCGAAGGGCGCCGGGGGCCTGAAATTATGCTGGATATACTGAACACTAATGATTGCACTGACTATAATTCAGCGACTTACCGGAAGCTCCCTGGTGCATCTTTGGCGGAGTCCATCCATTTCTTTAACCAATTAGATAGGGCATTTTGCAATTTGCGAATCCCTGGGGTGAGCTATGAATCCTGGGTAGAACTTGAGCAGGACTATGATTATTTAATTAGGAGAAGTAGCCTGATCGGCGATTCTCACTTACGCGAGTGGCAAGACAGAGACGCCAGGTTTGAAGAGATTTTGAATGCTGCGATACCAGGCACGAGAATGCCTGGTAGTCGTCAGATATTTGAACCAATGCAAATAGATGGCGGTGCGGATGTTGGTAGTTCGCTGAGGCTTCCGTCGCCACGATTGATTAAGACTCCTCGCGATGCCGAAATTTATGCAGCAGAAGTTATGGAAGCAACTGGGTTCACGAACGTCGTCCCCACTGGCTTGGGAGCTGACGGCGGGATCGACGTTGAGTCAACGGAAGCAATTGCGCAGGTCAAGCTTGAGGGGAGGCGATCATCTCGCGAGCAGCTTCAACGGCTTTATGGCATAGCAGCGCATCGTGATGTGTTGGCATTATTTTTCTCGCTGGGAGGGTACTCGGCTCAAGCGATCCAGTGGGCCGAAGAGACAGGCATGCACCTCTTCGAGTTCGAGTTTGACGGGACCGTGATTCCTAGATCTTCGCTGGCCAAACAGCTCTTCAGGATGAGTTGATTAGTGCGTGCGTCTCTTAATTCAGAGGTGGGGATGAGCCGTTCGATTTAATTGCTTGTAGCGTTATATGCTTGGTGGTCTGAATTAGGTTCAAGTAGCTTCGTCGGAATGCAAGCGCCCGGCGTAGGGCTACTTGAACCCCAACTTCACCGATATCTCCCGTGCAGCAGACTTCATCACCGGAACCAGCGCCTGCATCCGATCTTTCGGCATGAACGGACGCGTTGCCGACAGCGAGATGCCTGCGACGATCTCCCCGCTGCCGTCCCGGATTGGTGCAGCCACGCACCGAATGCCTGGTTCATTCTCTTCCAGGTCGAACGATGCACCATCGCGCGTATAGCCGTGCATACGTTTGACGAACGATTCCATCGCCGCTGACTCTGCCTCAGGATTCTCCGCAGTAAACAGCCGCTCCCACCTATCGTCTTGCCCCAGCAGCAGCGCCTTCCCGACTCCCGTGCGTGTCATTGGCATCCGGTGTCCGATGCGTGATCGCATCTCCGCCCCGCGCGTGCCCGGAATCTTGTGGAGGTAGAGCACCGACTCCCCATCTTCGACCGAGAGATGAATGGTGTCCTGCGTCCGTTCGGCCAGTGCCTCCAGATTCTCCCTGGCGACCACCGGCAGTGGGTCCTGGTTGAGCGCGGTGAAGCCAAACTCGATGAGAGTGGGTCCCAGCCGAAATTCCCCAGGCGACCCATGACGCAGATAGCCCATCTGCACCAACAGCTGAATCATGCGGTGCGCACTCGACCTGCCGAGACCCGTCGTATCGACTACGGCTTTCAAAGTCGTCGAGCCATGTGCCACGGCGCTGATGACCTGCAGTCCTCTCGCCAGGGTCTGCGTGCCCTGGGGGATGGGTTCACTCGAACGTGTGGCAAGGTTCTCGGTCATTCCACCAGTATGTCACTAATCCCACATATAGGGACACCGGTGGCACAAGGTGGAACGACTCCCCCATAGTGACTTCTATGGCACAACTGGCACCACCCGAGGCCCCGCAGATGATCGGCCTCGACTGGGGGACAAGCTCACTGCGAGCGTTCCTCATCGGCAACGGCGGAGAAATCCTCGCCGAACGCAACGGACCGGACGGGATCATGGCCGTCGGCCCGGACTCCACCGACCCGCGCAGCGACTTCTCCCGCATCGCGCAATCCACGATCGGTGACTGGCTCGCAGACTTCGGTCAACTCCCGGTCCTGGCCAGCGGCATGATCGGTTCAACCCAAGGAATCGCCAAGGCGGGCTACCTGGAACTGCCGACCGATTTGGGAGACCTCGGCAAGCACCTCACAACGGTCGAACTCGACACAGGCGACCTCCGCATCGTCCCCGGCTTGCAGAAGACCGCGAGCGAGGCCAGCGCCCCGGATGTCATCCGCGGTGAAGAGACCCAGCTGCTCGGACTGCTCACTCCCGAATGCACAGAACAGCGGACGGTGGTCCTTCCTGGGACTCACACCAAGTGGGTGACCAGCGAAGGAACTCGCGTCACCGACTTCTCCACCTCGATGAGCGGAGAAATCTTCGGCTTGTTGAGCACCTCGTCGATCCTCGCCCGCCTGGCCGAACCCACCGATGACTTCCACCACGAAGTCTTCGACTCGGGAGTGCAGGTCGGTTCTGACGACCCCGCCGCCCTCACTTCGTCGCTCTTCTCCGCTCGTACCTGGGCCCTCGACGGGCGCCTGCTCGCCGATGAGGTCAATGACTACCTATCAGGAATGCTCATCGGGGCCGAGGTGGCCAGCCAGCTGACACTGAACACCGAATCTTCCGCACAGGTCATCGTTTGCGGATCGACGAACCTCACCCAACGCTACTCACGCGCACTCAACCGACTGGGCCGGGAAACTGTCGTCGCGGATCCACGCGCGGCCGCCACCGGACTCTTCCGCATCGCTGAACTCTCCGGCCTCGTGCCGATTAAGGAGAACTCCCATGCCTGACTCAGTTCCCGCCGGCCTCATCGCCATCCTCCGCGGGGTCCGCTCCGACGAAGTCCTCGACATCGCCGAAGGCATCGTCGACGCAGGTTTCTCCGCCATCGAGGTGCCACTCAACTCGCCCGACCCACTCGCCTCGATTACAGCGCTGGTCGAGAAGTTCGGAGACACACTGGAGATCGGCGCCGGCACGGTGCTCACCGCCGACCAGGTCCACGAGTGCCAACAGGCCGGGGCCCGCATCATCGTCGCCCCCGACACCGATCGCGACGTCATCACGACCGCACTCGAGCTTGGACTCACCCCATACCCAGGTGCAGCGACCCCGACCGAAGCGTTCGCCGGAGTCAAAGCCGGCGCTACGAACGTCAAGCTCTTCCCATCCTCGGCGGTGGGGATCATCGGAATGAAAGCTTGGCGCGAAGTTCTTCCCAGCGGCACCGAACTCTTCCCCGTCGGGGGAGTCGGTGCCGACAACGCAGCCGACTGGCGAAAGGCTGGCGCAGCCGGCCTCGGCCTTGGTTCTTCCCTCTATCGCCGAGGCGACCGCCCCGACGACGTCCGCACCCGGGCCCAGGCGATCGCCTCGGCGTGGGCTCAATCCTTCTGACATCAACGACGATCACCGAACGAAAGGCAAGAACAATGAAGATCACGTCGATGACGACGTTTACCGTGCCGCCGAGGTGGCTCTTCCTCAAGATCGAAACCGACGAGGGGATCGTCGGTTGGGGTGAGCCGATCATCGAGGGCAAGGCCGCCACCGTGGCCGCCGCCGTCGATGAGCTATCCGACCTGCTCATCGGTAAGGACCCCGCGAACATCGAAGACTTGTGGACGATCATGTACCGCGGTGGCTTCTACCGTGGCGGGCCGATTCTCATGAGTGCGATTTCCGGCATCGATCAGGCGCTGTGGGACATCAAGGGTAAAGTGCTTGGCCAGCCGGTTCATCAGTTGCTCGGCGGAAAGGTCCGCGATCGGATCCGCACCTATTCGTGGATCGGCGGTGACCGTCCCGGCGATACGGCGGCGGCTGCACTCGAGACGAAGAACCGCGGCTTCACTGCCGTGAAGATGAACGCGACCGAGGAGCTGCAGTTCATCGATTCCTACACCAAGGTCGACCGGGTCATCCAAAATGTCCAGGCGGTCCGTGAGGCCACGGGTGCTGACTTCGGCATCGGCATCGATTTCCACGGTCGCGTGCACAAACCGATGGCGAAGGTCCTCATCAAAGAGCTCGAACCGTACCGGCTTCTCTTCATCGAAGAACCAGTGCTGTCCGAGCACTTCGGATCACTGCGCGACGTCATGGCGAATACACCGACGCCGATCGCTCTGGGGGAGCGGCTGTTCTCACGGTGGGACTTCCGGGAGGTGATTGCGTCCGGTGCCGTGGACATCATCCAGCCTGATGTCTCCCACGCTGGTGGCATAACCGAGACGCGGAAGATTGCGATGATGGCCGAGGCCTACGATGTCGCGCTTGCCTTGCATTGCCCGTTGGGGCCGATCGCGCTCGCCGCCTGCCTGCAGGTCGACGCCGGCAGCTACAACGCGTTCATCCAGGAACAGAGCCTGGGCATCCACTACAACACGAGCAACGACCTGCTCGACTATGTCACTGACGCCTCCGTGTTCAACTACGAGAACGGCATGATCGCGATCCCATCCGGGCCGGGTCTGGGCATCGAGGTCAATGAGGACTACGTCATCGAACGCGCGGCCGAAGGACACCGGTGGCGCAATCCGATCTGGCGTCACACCGACGGCTCGTTCGCGGAATGGTGAGGAGAGACGAATGACGAAGCTCGACAACCTCACGGTCACCAAACCGACCCGAATCCGCTACATCATCGCGGTTCTGCTCTTCGTTACCGTCGTCATCAACTACATGGACCGGGCAAACCTGTCCATTGCGATGCCGGCACTGTCTCAGGAATTCGATCTCACCACGGGCCAGCAGGGTCTGCTGCTCTCGGCATTCGGATGGACCTACGCTGCGATGCAGCTGCCCGGTGGGTGGCTCGTCGACCGAGTCCGACCGCGAGTCCTCTACGCCTCCTGCCTCGTGCTGTGGTCGCTGGCCACTTTGTTCATGGGAATGTCCGGCGGCTTCATCGCGCTCATCATCCTGCGACTCATGGTCGGCGGGTTCGAAGCACCCGCCTACCCCATCAACAACAAGGTCGCGACCGCATGGTTCCCAGAGCGTGAACGCGGCCGCGTCATCGCTTTCTACACGTCCGGTCAGTTCATCGGGCTCGCGCTGCTGACCCCGGTGTTGTCGTGGCTGCAGACAGTGCTGACTTGGCATTGGGTGTTCATCCTCACCGGTGTCGTCGGCATCATTTGGGCCGGGATCTGGTGGTTCGTCTACCGGGAGCCCCGCGACAAGGCTGGCGTCAACCAGGCCGAAATCGACCTCATCGCTTCGGGCGGTGGACTCGTTGACGTCGAAACCGGCGTGAAGAAGGAAGCGAAACCGAAGCTCAAATGGTCCGACGTCAAGGTCGTGTTGACAAGGCGGAAGCTGTGGGGCATCTACCTCGGCCAGTTCTGTCTGACGTCGACGCTGTGGTTCTTCCTTACTTGGTTCCCGACTTACCTCGTCGACTATCGCGGTATGGACTACATCGAGTCGGGTTTCATGGCATCGTTGCCGTTTATTGCGGCTCTGGTCGGTGTTCTGCTCTCCGGCGCGGTCTCTGACCTCATGGTCAAGCGGGGACTGTCGCTGGGGATGGCTCGGAAGCTGCCGATCATCATCGGCCTGGCGATGACCGTGTTCATGCTCGGCGCGAACTACACGGATTCCTCGGCGTGGGTCATCGTGTTCATGTCGATCGCGTTCTTCGGCAACGGCTTCGCTTCGATCACGTGGTCGCTAGTCTCTTCTCTGGCACCTGAGCGACTCTTGGGCCTGACCGGAGGCATGTTCAACTTCATCGGCAACCTCGCGTCGATCGCCACCCCGATCGTCATAGGCTTCCTCGTCACCGACATCGACTTCGCTCCGGCGTTCGTCTACATGGCTGCAGTCACGATCGTCGGCGTGCTGTCGTACGTGTTCCTCGTTGGGAAAGTTGAGCGCGTAGAGGAGTGAGGTATGAGTGATCAACGGGGTGGGCCAGCTAGTTTTATCTGGGCTGATCCACCCCGTTGTTCTGTGCCGGACTCAATCAGATCATGCTGTTGAACCGTTCGAATTTCCTGTCGGGTATCTTGGGAAAATGGAGACATTCAAACGGACGCCGATGCAGTTGTTCAACCTTCCTCAGCACTTCATCATTCCTTTGTTCCAACGGCCGTATGTCTGGCAGGAAACAGAACAGTGGGAACCGTTGTGGAACGACATCCGACGCGTTGCAGAGATCCGAATCGCGGAGCCGCACCGCGAGGCCACGCACTTCTTTGGCGCAGTAGTCCTCCAGGCCCAAGAGGTGCAGAGCCGGAGGCTGATTGCCTGGAACGTCATCGACGGCCAACAAAGGCTGACCACATTGCAGATTATGGCTGATGCAGTCTGCGCGTTGCTCGAGAACGCTGATGAACTGAGATTGGCGGGACAGCTGGATGACTTGACACATAATTCAGAACGTTATGTTGAGGCGGGCACAAGCCGACTCAAATTGCAGCATCTAAACAAGGACGGACTGCCGTTTAGCGAAGTCATGACCGCGGAACCGCCAGTTGACTATTCAGCCCTGCAGAACCAAGACTCCCAAATCGTTGCCGCCCATCGGTACTTCACCACAGTCATAGAGCGGTGGCTCGGGGAACCAGAGTCCCGTGGTTTTCAAGACAGGGCTGAAGAGCTGACCAGCGTCTTGTTAGACGGGCTGCAATTTGTGTCCATCGAATTAGATGCTGCAGAAAACTCTCAAGAGATCTTCGAAACGCTGAATGCTCGCGGCACGCCACTGACTGCGGCAGACCTGATCAGGAACTTCGTATTTCAGCGACTTGATCAAGAAGGCGCAGACACAAAGCGCGCTTATCACGAGGACTGGCCTTTTGAATCTAAGTTCTGGATGAAGCAGGTCAGCGTCGGTAGGAATTTGGTCAGCCGCAGTTCGCTCTTTCTCAATCAGTGGCTAGTGGCGGCTACTGGAGAGGACATCGGTCCGCAATCCACCTTCTCTCGATTCAAGTCTTGGGTCGAGCAGGAGTCCGGCAGAGTGATGCAGGACCTCTTGGCGGACATCAAGGCTCAGGCAGTTCAATACGAGGACTGGACGTTGCATGCGAAGAGCGAAGGCGGGAGTCTCCGACCGGCGTCAATGGCTTTCTACCGAATGGACGCAAGCGGAGTCGAAGCCTTGAAACCCCTGGTCATCTGGTTGCACGCTCCAGGCCGAACTCTGTCTGACGAGGAACTTGGCCGAATTGTTCAAGCGGCAGAAAGCTGGTTGTATCGCCGGCAGATTCTTCGGCTGTCGAACAGTGACCTTGGACGCATCGTCGCTGATATTATCGCCGCCAATGAGGATGCTCCGGACGAGGATCTGCACGATCGAATCATTGGCCACCTGACTCGCCTCAACGTTACAAGTACTTACTGGCCGGGTGATGACGAAGTGCGAAACAGTTTGAGTACAGAATCCGCGTACACAAGATTCCCTCGTCGCCGGCTCAGGATGTTCCTTGAAGCCGCTGAAGATCGGCTCCGGCAAGAGACAAGACAACCGCAGATTGAGAGAAAGAACTACCCGATCGAACACATTCTTCCCCGAGCTTGGCAGGAAAATTGGCCGGTGGAGTCAGCTGAAGACGAGGAAGAACGGCAGGTAAGAGTCCATCGTCTGGGCAACCTGACTCTGCTCACACAGTCGCTCAACTCGAAAGTGTCAAACGGGCCGTGGTCTGCAAAGCGTGCAGCGTTGCTGAACCACAACACCATCAGCCTGACGGGAAGAGTGGTCAGCAGGACTGAAGGTCATGACTGGGACGAAGCGTTGATCGATCAGAGGACAGAAGAGTTGATCGATATCCTACTTGCAGTGTGGCCAGTTCCGGAGGGCCACCTGGGGCAAGTGGTTGACCCGCAGACAAAGGCAGGGGACTGGATCGAACTAAAGCACCTCATAGAGGCGGGCAACCTGAAACCAGGCGAGGTACTTACAGCTACTCACCGTGATTTTCGCGGCAAGAACGCAACGTTGACGTCAGACGGGTCGATCGAGCTTGATGGAAAGAAGTTTGGCACTCCGTCGGCTGCCGGATATGCGCTGCGGAAGAAGGCCACTAACGGGTGGTATTTCTGGGCGGTGAGTGACGGGCGCAGGCTGATGGATGTACGTGCCGAGTTCCAGAATTTGGCTCCACTCGAGGCGGCGGACTGAGAACATTCTCTGGGCCTCTCTAGTGACCCCTACTGTTGTGAACGTCAACAGCTTGCAAGCGCTTATGGCGCAGGCTCAGGCGAAACCTGCGAACGTGCTTGTGCCCAAACTCCGAGGTTGGCTCTGATCAATGCGACCGAATTATTGACTATTTGACGAATGCGTTCGCGAGTCACATCGAACTTTTTGCCGATCTCTTCAAGCGTTTGAGGTTCGCCGTCAATCCATCCAAAGCGGCATCTGACGACTTCAGCGTCTCGTTCGGATAATAGCCCGAGCAAGGCATTTACCATGGTGGTGTGTTCTTTCGCTAAGACGGAGTGCTCAGGATCAACAGTGAATACCTTGGGGTCGGCAATGCGGTCGTCGAATGACTGCAGGCTCTCGGCATAGTGTCCGTCCCACTGGAGGTCGAGGTATGCATCCAGTGATGCTGGCTGCATCCGCAGAGCTGCTTCGGCCTTGGAGTGATCGTGCGTGCAAGCGGCCCGTGATTCTTCATCTTTCATGCAGTTCCAGAAATCCGGGAACTTTTCGACAACGTGGATAGGAATGCGGATCGTGTTGGCGAAGTCTCCAATCCCTCGGTCAATGCCTTGCCGAATCCACCACGTTGCGTATGTCGAGAATTTTGTGCCTTGCGAATAGTCGAATTTCTGTGCTGCTCTGACTAGACCGAGATTGCCTTCTTGAATCAGATCCAGCAACGAGAGCTTGCGACCGGCGTATCGCTTTGCGATCGAAACCACTAATCTCAGATTTGAAGAGACCATCTGGTCAAGTGCTGCCCGCCCATCCGTTCGAACCCATTCGAGGTCATGACGTTCTCGTCGCGTTGAATACCGGCCGAGCCCCAGGAGGTAATCGGCGTACATGCCCGCCTCGATTCGCTGTGCAACCTCAACCTCTTCTTCTGCACTTAGTAAAGGGAACTGGCTGATCTGCTTCAGGTAGAGGCCAACGAGGTCGTCGGGATCGGGTACTTTGCGAAGCACCTCGGGCAGTTCACCCTCGTCATCCACTTCCTTGAGAAGGACAAACGGCTGTGGGATGACGTTGGGCGTTTCAGGCGCATTGACTGAGTTTGGTTCTCCGACAGTGGGCGGAGAATCATCGACGCTCACCGCAGTCTCCCACGTAGAGGCTTCGCCCTCCGTCTCTTCAGTTCTGGGGAGCGAAGGGCCGAGAGCGTCCCGCATATCTGGCGCGGGAGCCCGCAGGAACTTCCTCAGCTCGCGGATCTGCGTTTCATTGAAGTCCGCGACTCGTCGTGCAGAAGGAACGACTGCTCCGAATTGCTGGTCACGATTAGGAGTTTCGTCCTCAATAGTGTTGATGGCATAGAGGACGACGAACCGCCCGTGACGTCCATCAGCCTTACGACGAATTATTCGCCCGAGACGCTGAATCGTCTGTCGGGGCTGCTTACTGCCGGAGAGTACGACAGCCAGGTCCGAATCGGGGACGTCGATGCCTTCGTCGAGAATGCGTGGAGCACAAAGCACCTTTGCCAAACCATTGGCGAACAGCTGCATCGCTCCGCGCCGCTCGTGCGGCTTCGAGCTCGAAGAGACTGACTTGGTCTCGATACGTGAGCGCTGTAGCAAGCGAGCCGCCTGAGTCGACGAATCTACAGTCTGTGAAAACACCAAAGTCCCTCGTGACTCAGCGATGACGGGCGCAATGCCCTCAAGCACCTTCATCTTGTTCTTGGCGTTGGTGAGCACCTGCTGCCGCTTCACGACCGCTTCCAGATACTTCCGCGCCATGAACACGACGGGGGAGGGATCATTCTTGCGTTTGGCCAGAGACTGGATTGTCAGCATGAACTGATCGAAGGAAACGTCCTGAAGATTCAACTTGTTCTTCAAGGACATTCCGAACTTGCTGATGGCAGAACTTGCCGTCTGGTAGTCGCCGCGCTCCGAGTTGGTCAATGAAACCCCGACGAACGCAATGTCGAACTCTGCGATGACGCCGTCCAACAGTGCGCGGTCGTACCACATTTGGAAAACGACCACGCCGAAATAGGGATCGAGCACTTTTGTATTCGCTTTGTCTGGCCTTTGGTAGGTCGCAGTCAGGCCAAGGCGGTAGCGGAAGTCAGATTGCAAGGCTTTCGAAAATGACTGCGCCGCATAACGGTGGCATTCGTCGGCGATGAGCAGACCTTTGGAATGCTCTTTCAGCAGATCGCCTCGAGTAGCCGAATTGATGATGGCCACGAGAATGTCGCACGAGCTGAGAGAGTCTTTCCGCCCATTCCCAAGCGTCCCAACATCAGCCTGGGGAAGCGTCTCCATCAGCCGTTGCTGCCATTGCGTCTGAAGTTCGGCGGTCGGTACAAGGACCAACACTTTGATCCCTTGTCGGAATGCTTCGAACGCTGCCGTGATACCAATCATCGTCTTGCCGGCACCGGTCACAGCTTCGACTACGCCTCGACATCGTGACTGGTGCCAAGCATCAAGTGCTTCGGCCTGCCACGACCAGAGGTGAGGGTTGACCTCGATGCTTGGTCGAGACGCAACGATGTTAACGAAATGATCAAATTTCTCCGGTGATCGATCGGAGCTATAGACCGGTTCGGCCGCGCTGCCGAGATCAGCGGCAGTGGCCAGGGCGGAACTCGGATCATCGATGATGTGGGCCTGGCTGATCAGCGTTCGAACAGGTGGCTGCGTAACAGAACGAACATTCATCGTTGGCTCCTTTTCTGAGTGCTGTGAAACCACAGTAGATGTCGCCACTGACACGAGTGTTCCATCTTGCCCAAACCGTACTATGCCGGAAGTCAGAGAACCTCTGGAGGGCATTTGGAGAAACGGTCATTTCAGAATAATCTCTGCTTAGTTGCTCTGGGAAGGACCGGCATGCGCATTGTTTTCGGATGGAACCTTGACCGCGCTCCGTGGACGACAGATGACACCGGTACCACCGTGGTCACTGGTCCACTTGGCATGCTCGGAATTCTGCAGACCCGACTGGGGACGCCCCGTCCCACCGTCGACCGATCTATCCGAATCGCACAGTATCGGGCGTTGCTGGAGCGCGCCGATCACCCCTGGTATCGGCAGTCCTTCCTCAGCGACCCCTGGCAAACAGCTCAGCACTTACTTGCGTTGCGCGACGACGCTATCGAAGCCGGATGGGATCCGAACCTCGATGATGTGGACTATTCCGCTCATCCACGACTCGAAGCCTTGTCCAAGGTAGAAGGGTCTGTCGTGCTCGGGCCCTCGCATGACACTGACGCGACGTTGGCAGCGGGCCGCGCCGACGATCTTCGCGAAGTTCTCGAAATTCTCCGACTTCACGGTGCCGAATGGCCGCTAGGCATCTCGTCTCTCGAGCTCCGCGATCAGCGGGACGCGCTTCCACGGGTGTGGCAGGACATCTTCAATGCGGCAGAGTCCGCCGGAATCGCTGTGACCGAATCGGTGACGAACTCGTCAACCCCAGATCTCGCCATTGTTCGTGGACGAGACGAATGGTCGACCGCCGAAGCGGCCGCACGCTATCTCGCTCACTTGCCCAACCGTGATCGCCTTTGCATCATCGCGGGAGATTCGACTTCGGTGCTAGACCCGCAGCTGGCACGACGAGAGACACCCACTCTCGGCATCCCCAGTTCGAACTCGACTTCACCGTCTGCTCAAGTCCTCCCGGTATTCCTCAGCGCAGTGTTGTTCCCGACCGACATACGTCGGGTCGCGGATTTCCTCCGACTTTCGTTTAGTTCCAATGGCGGGGACTCACACGAGAAGAAGCTTGTCCCACATGCAGTCTCTACGGCTCTGCTCAATGCGCTGGCACAAGAACCAGGTATCTCCGCCGACCACGCGTCTGCCTGGATGACAGCACTGCGAACAATCGAAGATCGGGCACTCAGCTCTCCCGAGACGTCGACCGCTGCCTGGAACACGGCGAAGACACTCGACGAGCTCCTGCGGGTGTCGCCACCCCTCATCCGCGATGACGAGCTCGCCATCAGTTCGCTCACGCCTGCGCTCGACTGGTTGAGCACGCGTCTGCGCCGACTGAGCGCCCATCAACCACCTAAGAGCGAAGGCGCGCCAACAGCAGACACCCAAACAACCACCGACACCTTTATCGTCGAGGCAGCCGGACACCTCGACTCACTCCGCGCTGCCCTCGGCAAGCTCGGAACAGAATCACTGCGCACCCGAGAACTCTTCGACATCGTCGAGTCCTGCGCTCCCACCTCGGCGCAAGCGTCTGTCCCCGCACAGGCCGCCAAGTGGACTGTTGTCGCCGGACCCTCCGAGGTGCCCACCGGAACTGACACGATCATCTGGTGGTCCTCCCGCCGAAGCGACACAGCCGCAGACGAGACCTGGGACCCAGCCGAGGTCGATGCCCTCGGGCACGCGGGAGCCGACATCGCGACTGCGGCCAGTCGTGAACGACTCCGCCAGACAGCTGAGCTCGAAGGACTCCGTACCGCGTCAAACCTAGTGTGTTTCTGCCCCGAGACCCGTCGAGGCGAACCGGTCGCCCTTCACTCGACGCTTTCCAGACTGAGCGAGGTCATCGCAGCAGCCCATCCCGATCGGTTCAGCTCAACCTCGGTGGACTCGGTTCTCAACGATGCGACGGTGACCCGGCCCATCGCAGAACTCTTCGACCGAGAAACGTGGCTTCTGCACGATGTGGCCATTCCGACCTCGACAGTTGCACGCGAACAAAGTACGGCACCGCCATTGGTTTCAAGATCCCTCGAAGGAGGGTTCGCCCACCTCCTGCCGGAAACGTTGTCGTACACACAGATGGACCAGCTGCTCAGCGACCCACAAGAATGGGTTCTGTCGCGAGCCATGGGGCTCAAGCGCGGCTACACCTTCGACGTCCCCACCGACAACCGCATGATCGGGACACTCGTCCACGCTGTCGTCGAACATCTGGTGCGATCTGCAGATGTCATCAACGGGGCAGAAATTTCAGCGGCGAAGATCGCTTCCACGTTCAATCACCTTGTCCCACGGTTCGCCTCAGAGTTGCTCCTGCCAGGGCAGCTCGCCCGAATGAATGCGATCCGCTCGACCGCGGTTTCATCGATCACCCAGCTTTTCACTGCGGCCCACGACCGTGGGTTCACTATCACCGGCGCCGAGGCGGACTTCACCTTCGACTGGACCTTGACCGTAGATGGTGCGCCTCGTTCAATTCAGCTTCGCGGACAGAGGGACCTCGAGGGGGCGTTCGTCGACGGTCGGCCGGTGATCATCGATCTCAAATGGGCGAACTCGGCTAAGCGATACCAGAAACTGATCCACGACGGTGAAGCCGTTCAGCTGAGCGTGTACTCACGAACCACGGAATCCAGCTCCCAAACTCGCCCGCTGACAGCCTATTTCTTGCTCAAGCAGGGCCGGTTCGTATCTGCCGATCCCGCACTCGATCCGCTCTCGTCCGGGGGCGCAGATCCGCTCTATGACGACGGCGACGGACTCGGAGGAGACCCCGCAGGGCTGTGGACGACCATCGAAGAATCGATCGAACACGCACTCTCGAACATCGCTGCCGGACGATTCGACTCTCCGGTCGCTGATATTCACGCAGCGCTCGAGGCCAAGCCGGGAGAAGCCGGCAAAGAGGTCGACAAAGCCGTCACCGAGTTCAAGAAAGAGGAACTGGCTGAGGGACGCCTCTTCGTCAACAAGAGCCAGAGCTTCAGCGACTTCAACCTCATCTACGGCATTGGGGGAGACCAATCATGAGCGTCCACGTCATCACCGCCTCGGCGGGATCAGGCAAGACCTATCGACTGACCGAGGTTCTCTCCGAACGGCTATCGCAGAAGGACTCCGCCGGTGTGCCCCTTCTGCGTGCCAGCGAGGTCATCGCCACGACGTTCACCGTTCGGGCCGCCGCCGACCTCATCGAGAAGACACAGAAGAGACTCCTCGACGATGGGAACATCACCGCAGCCGAGGAAATCGGCACAGCACTTATCGGAACTATCAACTCGATGTCGGGCCGACTCGTCTCCGAATACGCAATCGATGCCGGTTACTCGCCTGAACTGCGCGTGCTCGATGAGAACGAACAGAAAATCATCTTCGCCACCGCTGTCGACGAAGTCGTCGCGAATGCCGAAATCGAACACCGAGATCTCCTCGTCCGAACCGGACACAACGGCAGACCGGAAGACGCAAACCCGTACGGCAGCGGACCGGTCGCCTGGTCGGATCTCGTCACGGACATCGCCGAGGCGGCACGATCGAACCACCTCGGCGAGGCTGAACTGCGCGCTTCTGCGCGGGACTCTGTCGAGCTCTTCCTTTCTGCTCTGCCGTCGAAGCAAGCCGATAACCGTCAGATGTGGAGAGATTGCCTCGCCAGCGACATCGACCTCTTGCGAGAGTCAGTGCACCGTTTCCGGGATGGAGAGGACCTGCCGGACGGTGTGCCGAAAATGACGAGGACGAGTGCGGACAACGTTGAAGGCAGCATCGTCACGCTCGACCATTTCCTCCGGGATCTTGACACTCACGCTGAAGATGCCGATCCATTCGCGCGTACCCCATGGTCGACATGGGTGAGAGTAGCCAAGGCGTCCTACTCAGCCGCGCAGAGTGGGAAGGCACCTGGAGTCGTGCCGAAAACAGTGCTCGAGAGTTCCAGTGCATCACTCGTCAGCGACCAACTGCTGTCCAACAGCGCATTCCACACAGACATTGCCGTTCTGACAGATCTCGTCATCGATACTGCGATTGCGTCTCTCAGCGCCTACGAAGACCATAAGAACCGCCTCGGTGTCATGGACTTCGTTGACCAGGAAGTCCGTGCACTCGACCTGCTTCGATCGAGCGACCGTGTACGAGCCTCTGTGGCCTCCCGATACCGGTTGCTCGCCGTCGACGAATTCCAGGACTCGTCACCGATCCAGTTGGCGATCTTCATGGAGCTCGCCGACCTCGTCGACGAGGTCATCTGGGTGGGGGACCGCAAACAGGCGATCTACGGGTTCCGCGGAGCCGACCCGGAACTGATGAATGATGTCTTCGCCGCGCTGATCTCAGGATCGACAGATCTGGGAACGGCCACTTCGGAGAACCTCGGCGCGTCATGGCGATCAACCGAACCACCTCTCGAACTGTCGAACACACTCTTCAGCTCTGTGTTCTCCGATCAGGACGAGAACGAGGTCGTGTTGCGCATTCCACCACAGCGTGAGCACCTGCGCAATGTCGGCAGCCGTGAACTCTGGGTACCGAACACTGACAAAGGCAAGACTCAACAAGCGAACTCCCGGATGGCCAAAGCCATTGCAGAAGGAGTCGTCGACCTCCTCGGGCGCTCGCCTCAATTGCCCGGAGGAGAGCTGACGAACAGCGATATCGCCATTCTCGTGCCCACCAACTCCCAGGTTGACTCGGTGGTCGCATCGCTGAAGGCACGGGGTATTCGAGCGATTGGGTCGACCACCGATCTGCTGGCCACGAGGGAAGGGCAGTTCGTCGCGTCGGGGCTGGCCGCGGTCGTCGACCGCGATGATGCTGTGGCACTGACTGAACTAGTCACGCTCATTCCTGACCACGGCAGCCACCATTCGTGGTTCGAGGAGACGGCGCGGATCCACGACAAGACCGCCCGGCATCAGCACTACCGGACTTGGTGGAACGACCCCACACTGGCGTCACTTGCCGAGGCCGAGGTCAATGCAGCTCGGTTCTCGGCAGCGGAGCTGGTGTTGGCTGTCATCGATGCTCTCGACCTTCCGCAGCGCATCAAGGCTTGGACGCACCCGGAGACAAGGTTGGCCACGTTGGACGCGTTGTGCCAGATCGCTGCGGAGTACGAGGACTCCACGCAGCAGACACGCTCGCCGATCACTCCTGCGGGACTGCTCCATCACCTCACCGAGGCAGCTGGATCCTATGAGCAGACGACTGCACATGACGCTGTGCTGGTGACGACCATGCACCAATCGAAGGGTTTGCAATGGCCGGTCGTCATCGTTGGAGTCCCAGTCGCTAAAGACTTCGGCCACCGGGAGATCACCGTGGAGAAGGCTCCGGTGTTCGATGCCAGGCAGCCGCTGGCTAACCGGTCGCTGCGGTACCTGCCCGGCGTGATCAAGGACTACGGACCGTTGAAAGATCGCCTCGCCGGCCTGGATTCGGTGCGGAGTGCTGGGACAGCCGAGAAGCGGGAGACTGAACGGCTGCTCTATGTTGCACTGACCCGAGCTGAATGCCATAGCATCGTGGCGTTCGGTGACCCCACGGGCAAGAACAACGTACTCAGCATGTCGGTCGACGAACGCCTCCTCGAATGGGATGTCCCGACGCTGAGTGATGCGTCATCGCCAGCGGTCGAGGAAGCCGGCGTTGTTCGGATCGCTGATCTCCGCTCGAGCCGAGGTGGCGGATCACCTGCGCAACATGAACTGGCGATGCGGATCAGCGCATTCCCGATCGACGGGGCGACAGTCGGTGCGGGGGAGAGCCGAGTCGAACCACGATCGTTCTTGGCTCAAACAGACATCCCACGCCGGGCACCAGCCGCAGGTGTGCCGATTCTGCCTGCGAGATTCACAGCGAGCAGTGTGCCCTCTGAGGGCATCGACGCGGACGTGAGTATCATCGCGTCTCTCGGCGATCCGCTGGTGGCACACGGTGGACAGGAGTGGGATCGCGTCGGGGACGCTATCCACGCCTACCTCGGTCTTCCGCTGGCCTTCCTGCCGGCCGGGGCCAAACAGTCCGCGGCTGATCGAATACTGGCGCGTTGGGATTCCACGAGGATCCTTTCAACGGACTTGCTCATTGAGCTCGGTGACAGGTGGTGCACGTGGATCGAGGAGACGTTCCCCGGCGCCGAGGTGGTTACCGAGTCCCCAATCGCGTGGCGCAATGATGAAGGGCAGGTCATGGAAGGGTGGATTGACGCTCGCATCGTGTTGCCTGGCGGTGAGCACATCCTCGTCGATCACAAGTCGTACCCCGGTACCGACTCGATCGGACACGTTACCAACAACTATCTGGGCCAATTGGCCACCTATTCTCACGCGATTGAGACTGCGCATGGAGCCGCCCCGACACGGGTGCTGATTCACCTCCCGTTGAAATCCGAAGTACTTGAAGTTCGACTGCGGCGCTAGGCGACGCGCTGAGCACTGCCGACAGGCACTTAGAACTCATCGACATTGAAGCCGGAATCCATTCCAAGAGAGGCACTCGTGACAATCAGCGACTATCTGCCGAAAGATCATCGACCGATATACGGCACTGCCGTTCGACCTGAGCAGTTTCAACCCATCGGTACACCGACCGTGCAGGGATGGCGTGTCAGCGCTCGGACCAAGCAGGGTGACCAGGGTGAGTTCACCATTACGCTGGCCAACGACGCCGAGCAGGCGGCCGAACGTGACGAACAATTGCCGGGATCCCAGTTGGCTGCGTGTGACGTGGCGGTCGATGGGCAGCAACGTCCAGTCAAACACCCTTATTCAAAGCGGATCGGTGGACGGGCACCGGTGGCTGATTGGTATGACGCGATCGCGATCGAAGATGCGAAGGGGCGCGAATCCGAGCACAAGTCGCCGTGGTCGGGTCAGGATCTGAAGAGTGCCTTCTCCCGGATGGAACACAACATTGTGGCCTACGGGAGGGACGAGGTGGCGGTCGAGAGCTTCTCGTCGGCGGCTGAGGCGTCGAAGTGGCTAGAGGACGCACTGTCCACGACGCTGGTGAAGGCTGAAGTCTGGCAGGTTCGCAACGCTTTCGAGGCGGAAAAGATCGCCGACCAGACGATGCTTCGCCGGTTCAACGACGATGAGGTCGACGGGTGGGCTCCTATTCCGTTCTCCACCAGCTACATTTCGCAGGACTGGATGGAGCACGCCTTCGGCGACAAGAAGTACAGTCCGTTCGTGCATATCCGGATGTTGGGTGCGCAGCGGGAGCATCTCGAAGCGGATTATGCACTGTCGTGGAATCAGCTGACGGCGGCGGGAGACCTCACTCGGGATGACTCTCCTTTGGTGAGCGGGAGCGATGACTGGCTAGTGATCCGGGTGCTTGACTCGGACGTCGCTCTGCCGTTGCCGTGGCCTGGTGCCAACATCGAAGTTCACCATGATGAGGACGGCGCTCAGGTCGGAATCGACGTGCTGGTCACCGAGGTGCGGGACAGGGCCAGCCGACAACTACGGGCTTGGGAGAGCGAGTGGGGGCGTTTCCTCGACGAAAGGTTCACTCTCACAGATGCCGAGATCGCCGAGGGGATTAATCAAGCGGAAGGCGATCTGCAGGTACTCATCGAGGAGGAAAGATGACATCGGTTGGAACACGCTATGACAGCGGGGTCGGCCTTCCCGAAGTCCACGAAGACGGAGACCGACCGCGTGGGTGCCAGTGGAATCGCAGCGTGTGCGTCGCTTCTCCGACCCACTTCATCGAGTGGGGCACACACGGCGACAACGCCGCCGAACTGACGACCAGCGTCTACTGTGCGCGGCACTACCCCTTGGAACTGTCGTACTACACCGAATTCCATATCCGGAATTGTGATGGACCGGTCTCTGCACATGTCGGTAAATATGGGGAAATTCGATTCTAGTCTCCGTTGTGTTTGAAATAGTGAAATAACCCTAACCATTCCGCGGCCAGTCGTTTGCTGAAAATAGAAGCGCGCGTGATTCTAGAAAGAAATATTATAAAATGTCCGTGAAGCATATGCAGCCTAAGTCAAAGATTTCCATATTCATTCGATTTGTTCAGTGGCCGGTCGGAATAGTGCTAGGCATACTTTCGTTGTATGCACTTGCATACGCCGCGAAAGTGCTGTTTGGTATTTCGCCTTTAGACTGGGGCCTCTTTGACCGATTTCCAGCCATTGGGCCAGCGGACGGTCAGGGCACGGGGGAGATTGGCGATACCCTCGGTGGATTATTGGGGCCATTGCTTACTGCGGCGGCGCTCTTTGCGACATTGAAGGTGGCGTATGAGGAAGGGCAACGCGCCAATAAGCAGTTCGAAGATCTGGAGTCGCGTTCGCAAATTGAGCGCGCGGGGAAAGTCGTGGCTTGGGTGGGTGAGACATCGCATGACTTGAACGACAGCGACGCGGAATATTGGCACGGAGTGGTCGTTCAAAATGACAGTGGATTGGTGGTGACGCGACTCGATATATCGGTTTCTGAGGTTTCAGAGGACGATGACAAATTCGTAACTTCGAGCCCTGAGAACGATCAGAGAATGAATATTCAGGACCGTGAAACGATTATCCCGCCTGGTGCGTGGTTTATTCCGTTCAAGGCCCAAGTTGCAGGGGGGCCAGGGGAAGAGCAGGAGGCAACTTGGCAGCGAATAATGCCGATCATGGTACTCAACGGACAAATGCACGTGAACATGAGTCTGGCTTCGGCTGACCAGGATGTCGCTCAAGTCAGCGAACAGTCGCCTGCTGAGCCAATTGCGATATCCCTGCATACCCGCTTGACCATAGATTCAGATGATCAGCCATTCTACGTGGTTGACCACATGAGATACATTGTCGGTGGTCAAGAATGGCATCGTGGAACCCGCGCGACATCTGGAAACGCTTCGAGCGATGTACCGCGAGAGGATTCGCCTTGGACAGGCTGGCGGCAAAATTCATTGGATGCTGCCGAGTGTAATGTCAGGCAGGACGCTGTCCAGCCTGTGTCTGGTTCTAATCAAAAAACCGAACCCGCGGTAAGCAATTTCTTAATAAAAACGATTAAAGAACTTTGCGGCTTAAAGACTGCGGATGATCGGGCGATAAATATGGGGGCTATACGTGGGTACAATGTTGTTTGCGATAATGAGGCGATTTCTCAGAGTGGCATTATTGGCGTATCGCTTCCAACGGGTAAGAGGGGTGGCAGTGATGCGGGGAGTGGGAAGACGAGCTCCAGATTGCGTTTGCATTTGAGCAAAGGGGTTGCACTCGAACTTACGGGCATCGGAAAATTGTATCCTAAAAACATTAAGCGAGTGGATCCCGTCTCTACTAAGGTCAAGGCTCCTGTTCCTCCTGACGGGTGCACCTGGAAGTACTCGGATAAGCAGCTCACCCAGAGGGCCGCGTACCAGCTGCACAAGTTATCTAAAGGCAACCGCGGAGCGGTCTTTAAGTCCAACACGCATAAAGGTGTGGAGAGCTCTGTTCGTCAGCGGACCGCATATTGGGAAAGCAATATGGGTATGTGGTTAGCCATTCTTGCTGATGTGGCGGAGAAGTCCATTGAATTGGAAAAGGCAACTCAGCCGGATAGCATCGTCTCGGTGGATGATTAGATGTCTATTGATTTAGGGTGATGTAGCGTGCAGTTGTGCTTCTCGAAGTTCGGTATGAAATAGGTGTTTTTGACTCGAGCGCTTAATTCACGGCGTGTGGATTAGTTTTCTTGGCTAGTTTGCGCCACGGAAGGCTATCCTGCGCCTAGATGGCTCCTTGCGGAGGCAGTAGTTGATCGGTGGATGCGTGTTCAGGCTTGATCTCGACCAAGGCATTGCACGCGACGGTCGGTAGCGTCCCTCGAGCAGATTCTCATATATCTGCCGTTGCTTTGTGCCATTGCCGAGGTTCGCCTGCCCGTTGCGCAGGTGCCTACGGGGTGAGGAGACGCCTGACCTCCATCGCGGTCGGCAGAATGTCACGCTTGTTCGCGTTGTATACCGATATTAGGGACACCGGGTCGCGGCCGGGGAGATGCAGAGTTCCATCCGTCTGGATGAGACCCAGGCACCGGTCGTCGCGCAACATTCCCCAGAAGTCGTATCGGGAGATTGCCTGACCGCTGTGAGACCTGCCTCGTTGAAGAGCATCCTGTGCAGATTCGATGTTGTCGAAGTATGGCCGTTCGGAATCCGACATCATATCGCCGGAATCCAATTGCGCGTTCCGTGCCTCCCACTCGGCCTCTTCGTTGAGGGCGAAGAGTAGCAGTTGGTAGATCACCCGAAACGCGAGAGACTTCGGCGTCGTGACGGGCGTCTGGGTTGGGGCCGCCAATCCGACCGCGTCCTCGAGGAATCGAGGGATGAGCCGTCGGTCTGTCTGGTCGCGCTCCGTCGACCACTCAACAGGATGTTCTATACCCCATCGAGTTCGATCGAACCTCGAAGCCATCGGTGTATGCACGTGCATTCGTCCGACTCGATTGAGGTCTATGTGCAGCTCGTTCATGCCCCGCTCGCCAATGATCGTCAGGCAGTCGTATAGACCACCACCAGGGTGTGTCTCGACGAGTTCAAGTTCAGTGTGTCGACGGAGCAGCTCGGATGCGACCCACCACGACTGCAGGTTGATCAACCGTTCACTCAAGTTCATTACGTCCCACTTCCTACAAGATGGCGCGTCGAAGGTTCCGATGCGGATTAATCAACGATCTCCCAATCATCGAACATCTCGATCCAATAGTCAGGATCATCGATGTCGAGCTTCGGGTAGATGAACGGGCTCAGTCTATCCAGCGCTACGGCCCCCTCGTCTGGCGACAGAGCATCGAATGCGGCTATGCCTGATTTGAGAATCGGAGAGAGCAACAGGTCTTCCCTGTCGTCGCTGTCCGGACCGGGCTCGGGAAAGTAGCACTTTTCCCATTTGCCATCGATGCGGGAATGAATGCCTCCGAAATGGTCGAAGAAGAAGAGTCCAACCAGCGGTTCGGCTCCGCAGTCCTGGAACACCACTCCAATGCGACTGGTCAGCACTGACTCGAAATCCAGGCCGAAATGTGCCCTCCGTTTGCTCTCGAGCTCCGCCATAACCACCCTTGCTCCGTCCTCGAAGGTGCCGATGGCCACGTCCTTCGGCGCGGTTGCCCTGTAGTCCTCGATCGTGGCCGTCGACAGAGTGAGGACTGTCAGGCTGTCGTCTTCGAATCCGAAGAACCAGATGATCGACCCATCATCGCTGGCACGCACACTCATGCTGTCGGTCATCACCGTCCGGCCCAGCTCGGATCCGTCCTGAAAGATCAGATGGCGACCCACCTGTTCGAGACGATAACCCCACGTCCACTTCTGCGTTCCGGGGGAGTGGACCTTGAACGGCCCACGTGCCAGATAGATTTCGTTAGGCCGAAAGGCGTCGTTCAGGTCGTGAACGGAATCCAGATTGGTGATGACGAAGTCCTCTTCATCGGCACCGTCAATGTCATCGCCGTCGTAGACGGACTCTTCGTTCATGCGTTCTGTCCTTCACTGGTGATACGGCGGAGGGCCGAGACAAAAGCGGGGTTGGGATTCGCCATCGGCAAGACGGCACTGACCTCGCGTAGCGCATCATCGATGGGCACGCCGAGGTGGCGCGCCGCATAGAGTGCCCCCACAGTCGGCGTTCGGCTGTGTGCCTGCACGCAGTGCAGCAGGACCGTCTTACCCTCCCGCCGCATGCGCGCAACCATGTCGGCCGCTTCGGTGAGGGTGAAATCAACGTACTGGTTATCCGTCGGCGATGATGAGTCAACGAGCCATACGGCGACGTGGTCCTGTCGATCGACTGTGTCGGGGACCTGTCGGCGGCCGATTCGGCACAGCGAGATCACCGCGTCGACATCCGAAGGCAGCCTGTCGAGCGCGGCGATGCCGCCGAGGTAGACGCCCTGGTCGTGCGGGTGGGCGACACAGGTGTCGATCCCTCGCCAATCCGAGTAGTCGCAGTAATCGGTCGACGGCCAGGTGTTGTCGAAGTTCTCCTCGTACTCTTTCCACACGCGCGTGGCGTTGACAGCATGTTCGACGAGCTCGTCGGCTCTCCAGCCCGGCCAGCCGTGGATGCGGCGCTTCCACTCCAGAGGAATCGCGCTCAATCCGTAAGCGCCTCCGATGAGACCGCCTGCAATGGCCGCGACGGTGTCGGTGTCCCCGCCTCCGCGGACAGCAATTTCGAGCGCGCGCCTCACGTGGTGAGGATCGTCGTCGGAACGGTCGCCGCTGTGAACGATTGCTGACCATGCGCCCTGGAACGCTTGGACAACCCACCCGTTCTTCGTAAAGTGCTCGGGCGTACGGGCCTCGGCTTCTTCGATCCGACTCAACCACAGCTTTCGGCTGTTCTCTTCAAGCACCTCGACAGCGCTGGCCTCAAGGCCCTTGCGGATATCGAGTTCACCTGTATCCACCGCGTGAGCGATCGCTGCCGACCAGATCGCACACGCGGCCATGGCATCTGGGTGTGGGTGCGTGAGCTCGCTCTGACCTGCTGCTGTCTTCGCCACGTATTCGAGATCTTGGCCGACCAGACCGTAGGGCGCCGTGCGCATGAGAGATCCATTGCCAGCGGCATCGTGGAACCTCTGCTGGAACTCATGCGCCGCCGAAAGCGCAGCGTGGTGCATCGTATAGACGTCTCCGCGCGCAGCGAGCTTGACTTCTCCAAGGACTGCAGACGTCTGATTGCCGACGTCTTTCGCGTCCTCCATCCACTCCAGCCAACCATTGACTGCCAGCCGAAGGTTGAGATCGCGAGGGCGTTCGCCGGTCTCAATGAGCTCGAGCAGCGGAACCGCCATTGCTGTGTCGTCCGTCCACTCGCCTGGTTCCCACCCGAAGGCTCCGCCGCCCTTCATCTCTACAGGCATGTCCGCCGGGTACGGACCGCCGAATTCGTACGAAGCTCCGAGCGCATCGCCGCATGCGAGGCCGACCATCACGCCGGCGGCGCGATCCAAGTGTCCTGGCTTGGTCATGGTGGTGGTGCCCTTCGTCCGTGGTCCGTCTCATCCGAGAGCGGACTGCCCTAGTTAAAGCAGAAATGCGCTAACTGATGACAGGTTAGCGCAGGTCTGCTTTAATGTAAACATGACCGGTTGGACTGATGAGCGTGGCAAACGTTTGAGCGACTACCCGCGGCCATCGGTCGCCGTCGATACGGCATTGTTGACGGTGAGAGATGAGACGCTGTGTGTCGCAGTCGTCGACCGGGACGGGTCGAAACGTCTGCCAGGCACGTTCCTTCACGAGGGAGAACTCCTCGCCGAGGCGGTCGAACGATCCCTACATCAGCGCGTGGGATTGCTCGGAGTTGTTCCACGGCAGCTGCGGACCTTTGATGCTATCGATAGAGACAACCGTGGACGGGTGCTCTCCGTGGCACACATGATCGCCCTTCCGGAGCACCAGCTGATCGATATCGGAGTCATCCCGATCGACGAGGCCGTCGGTCTGGATTTCGACCATGACCTCATCGTCGCCGAGGCGGTCGCCGCCTTACGTCGCGAGTACGCCGACCATCCCGACCCGTCGTGCTTGCTGGGGGAGTGCTTCACTATTCTCGATCTGCATCGCACCCACGTGGCGATCGACCCGACGACCGCGCACAAGGACACTTTCAGGCGTGCGATGAAGCGCGAGCTGGTCGAAACCGACCGGATGGAAACGGGCACGGTCGGAAAGCCGGCGCGACTATTCCGCCGGACGTAAGCGTCGTTGCGGCGGCCTGGTGTCAGCTGTTGGGGCCGAATCGGCCGATGGCAGCGGCCGCTGCCGCAACAGTGGGGTCGTCCGACTCGTGTTTGAGCTCGTAGATGGCAGACACCAACTCTTTGAGCCGGCGTTCGGGGACAGTCAGCTGAGTGTCAAATGCGGGATCGAGGAGGTATTCGCGGCTGTCGGTGGAGAGCATGAGCAGATAGTCGAGGAAGATCTCGAGGACTCTACCGGCCGTGGCTGTAGCGGTGCCGTGTGGTGACATCGGTTGCAGGGTGATCTTGTTCTTCCACGCTTTCTGTTCCAGCGAATCGTCCGTGAGTGTCAGTGCGATCGCTCTGTGTGCGATCGATTCGGGGGAGACCTCACGGACATCATGGAGGATCTGATGGAAGTGGTCATCGCCGAGGCCGAATCCAATGAAGACGAGCCGCTTGGTCACGAGACTTGCCTTGACGAGGGCCGCAAGAACGTTGCGGTTGGCGTCGAAGCCGAGGTAGTCGCTGCGTGTGAGCACGATGGTGGAGGCGTCGGATACTTGGCCGTGCATCTTCAGCAGCCAACGACTGGCCTCTGAGTTCTCATCTCCGGGAATGACGGCACACTTGTGGCCAGAATCATTGCTGGCGATTTCGAACAGCTCGTCGTAGTTGAGCGTGATGGCTTGGTCGAGGGGCAGGTTGGCGATGAGGGTGGGTGCCAATCCATAGGCCGTCTTGTTGACCAGTTCGGCGACGGCTTTGTTGAACGCCTCCGGGGTGGGATAGAGGTTTTTGAGAATCTCTGCTTGGTCGAGGGGCCCCTTTGCCGCCAATGACGACTTTTCTGCGTCAGTCAGCTGATCGGCGACTTCGGTTGTCAGCTGGGAGACGAGTGCCGGCCACGAGGGGGCGCCGGCAGAGATGCTGATTCCAGCTCCCAGGAACGGAACGACATTTCCTGAGACGCAATCTGCTGCGAGTTCGTTGGCCGTCTGTTTGAGGTCAGCGGGCAGTTCGTTCCACCGATTGTGGGAGTTTTCGCGACGGATTCGTTGTGCCAGCCCCATCTGTGCTGCACTGCGGACGACGATGACAATATCGACGAGGTGGCGCGCCGCAGCGCATTCGGCGGCTTCGAGGACGACGCGGATGAGATCACCGAGCACTTCGGCCCCACCGCCGCCGCCCGACCCGATGACCGGCATTGCCAGCAAGGGGAAGGCGCGCGGCGCACCCTTGCCGGATTCTGCGACGGCACGGGCGGCTGCCTCGGCGAAGCTATCGATGATGGCGGCGAACTCTGATGCATCATCGAAGCCGAAGAAGGGCACTGCGGTGAACACCGGAATCGGCCCGGCCCCAGTCCACCGCTCAACCGCTGACGCATGTGTCTTTCCAGCTGAGAACCTCTCATCGGAGAAACAAGTGATCGCCTCGACCAAGGCAGGATTGTCCTTGGTCCAATAGGGGCGCAGGGATATCGTGCGATCAGTCGGCACCATCCACGCATCGCAGGCAACGTGTGTGAGATCACCTCGAGTGACGAAGACGTGTGGCGATGAGTCATTGCGAGTATTGAACGTGGCAGTCATGAAATCATTATGGACAACTTCGTCGCGATCGTGGTCGTCAGCTGTTCAAGCGTCTACCCAAGGCACGGTTGCTACTACTGTCGATACCCATCTTCACTGCCGCGTAACCTTTCAAATAGTCTCGTCCATCCTGACGGAAGCTTAGGTTGATTAAACATTAGCAGGGAAGAAAGATTGGCATACGAGCATTTTGCATGACTAACATGCATTCCGTATCTGAATTCATGTGTTTGCAATTGATTTCTGACCGCAAGAATCAATATTTTCAGAAAGTTTATGACAGATTTGGCGCTCGGTCATTTGTGGCAGCGTTTGCTGAAAGACGGCTAAGGTCTGCGGCGAAAATCAAATTCTATGAATATGGTGATTATTCGGGTCGGAAAGTTGTAGACTCCAGTTAAAAAGGGATTCCAGGGGCCTGCACGATCTTCGTCCACGGCCAGCTCACCGTAAGCTAGTGTGATCGATCGAGGAAGCTACTCAAACGATGCACGATCCGAGGATAATTCCTGCAATACATTGTGTGACTAGGCAGGTGGCAACTGTCAGCTGCGCTCCACAAGTCGTTGAGATGCGGCATCGTATGAGTAGTTGACGATCTCACCGGAACCAATCAGTTCGATTGCTTGGTTGATTACAGGCAGCGGCACGCTAAACCACTCGGACGGCTCGTACACCCGACCGTCCTTAGCGACCTGACTGACTCGCAGTCGAGACGCGGCGAAGACTTTGTGCAATAGGTGCTCGAGCGCTGAGGTCTTAAGGTTGTACGTCCGGTAGCTGGCGATAATCTCAACAGGGGCCATCAAGTATGTCGGCTCGTGCTCGGCTCGCGCAATACGCTTTTCGACTGGGCCGCGGGAGAAGCCGATCTTGTGAAGGTCCGGGAAGTCAGCGATTTGAGGATCGTCACTGAGGGAGCGCAGTACATACACATACCCAGTCTGGACGTCATCGGCAAATTCCGATTCGACCGAGGTCGGCACGACGGCCTGGCCGTCTTTCTCGCCCATTCGGATACCCAGTGATTGCCGATACATGGATGACTCGGTGCCGTTTTCGAAGACCACGCGTAGACGCTCGCGCCGGTTCTCCCTCACTGTGGTCTTTTTGTACTCAGGCTCACCAACCTCAGCAATAAATAGCATCACCCCACTCAACACGAAGAACGAGCCCTCGACGATATACTGTTGTCCCGGGAACGGAGCCAGCTTCACAGCACCTTCAGCGAGTTCACGGTGCTTTGCTTTGAACAAGTGCTCGAAGTTTTCGAAATCCTCCGCTTTCTTTCGCTTTGCTGTGTGGAATTCTTCGGCAGGACTCTTCCGCGCAGGCAATGTCGACACATCCAGAATTCCTGACTCGTCTTCGAGCAGGTCGAGCTCGTCTCCGTTGAGCAGGTCGTCTAGCGATGCGGGTGGCTCGGGTTCCGCGAGTAGATCGAACTCGTCGAGGTGCTTCAGCGCTTCGACCTTTTCTTCGTTGGCAAGGATCCCATCGAGCCTGGCTCCGAGCTTTCGCTCAGCTATCTCGCGAGTCGCCGAGCTTGGGATTCGCCCATGCTCGCGGCGAAACTCTACAATCTCGAGGAAAGATCGTTCTAGTCGGTCGCTGGAGGTGACCTTGGCCGTCTTCTCCGGAGCATCGAGCAGACCGTCGGTGTCGGAGTCGAACAGTGCTGCAAGAGCATCTTCGATCACGGACGTAGATGCCGTGTTGTCCTGCTTGCTCATTCGTCACCTTCCTTCTCCTCAGTGCGTTGCTGGGCCTGTCGCTGTTGCTTGAGGCGTTGAAGGAATAGCAGCACCTCTCCGAAGTGTTTCTCTTTGGGGTCGCTAGATCTGCGGTCAGGCCGACGGCCATTGACCTTGGCCCACTGTTGGACCTTCGGCCAAACTGCAACGGCTTCCTCCTCGCTGATGTCCACCCGGGTCGCGGCGATTGCGCCTTCGATAGTTCGAAGAACCGAAGGTGTCACTGATTTCGATAGGACTTCGAACGCGCGTTGGAATGGATTCACGGAGTCTATGAGGTTGATGCTCATTTCGTCGATGTTGACGAACTTTTCGGGCATCTTCACGAACCTCTTGTCCCCGTGCTCGCGGATTTCACCGTTCTTGATTACGGAATCCACAACCACCTGCTGGCGCAACTCTTCGACCTGGACCTCGTCCAGGTCGGGATAGCGGTCACGGATGATCTTCGGAATGAGGACTTTGTTCGTCGTCTCCGGGTCTACGTGTCCAACGGCGGCGCGGGCAAAGGCCTCGTCCTGCAGGATGTTCGCCTTGAGGTCGTTGAGATCGGTCTCGACAATCTGCTTGACCCGCTCAGTTGAGGGCTCTTTGAAGCCCTGGATCTTGATCGTGCCGGGTGGAGCGATGTCGTCGCTGCCTCGTTTGGTCATGAAGTCGAGGTTCGGTGCAAGAACTTGTTCCATGAGTAGCGATGCGGTAATTGCCTTGAGTATGTTGTTCACTGACACCGTCACTTCACCCTGTTCTGCATCAGGCTCGGCGATGAGATTTGTAAACTGGGCATGACCTTTGCCCGGGCTGTCCCGGGTCACGCGACCGATAATCTGGATGATCTCGGTTAAGGAGGCTCGGTAGCCGACGGTCAGGGCGTGCTCAGCGTACGGCCAGTCGAACCCCTCTTTCGCCATGCCGAGGGCGAGTATGATGTCTGCTGCGTCGCGGTCTTTCGACGCTATGGACGCGAGGTAGTGAAGTGTGTCTGCGCGCCTTTTCGGGTCGGAGTCATCGACTAGGTCCGCGACACGTAGTATCTGCCCGGTGTCTTTCCGGCGGATCTGGATTATTCCAGTGTCGTCTTCGGTGTCGAGATAGTCGCCGATTGTATCGATAATCTCCCCGACCTCGTTGATCTTGTCCTTCGTTGACTCGCCACTATTGACATTGGGGATGTGGAGGATTGTCTTCTTATTAAGGTCTAGGACCTCGTGGATCGCCTCAGTATAGCGACCTTGGTAGAAGTGATGCCCGATGCCCAGTGACTTGAGATGCTGGTAGCCATTGAGTTGATCGTAGTAGTTGAATGTGACTGCGGTGAACTTTGCTTCGTCCTGAGCAGCGAGGACGGGGATGGAATCACCACGGAAGTATGAGCCGGTCATCGCAACGATGTGCGCGTCAGAACCAGTCATTACTTCACGTAGCAGTGCTCCCAGCCGGCTGTTCTCGGTGTCGGCGGAGACATGATGGAACTCGTCGATAGCGAGCACAGCACCGTTGAGTGCGTCGGGTGCTAGCCTCTCGAACGCAAACCGTAACGTCGCGTGGGTGCAGACCAAGATGGCATTGGGGCCATTCATGAAGTCGATGAACGCATCGACCTTGCCCGCAGGCGACCCCGGGGTGCATAGGTTGTGCTCGGACTTTATCTCCCAGTCCGCGAAGAATCCGTCTGCCGTTAACTTCGTGGAGGAGAACGACTCGCCGATCGACCGCTCGGGCACGGCGACAATCACCCTTCTTCGACCCTGGTTAAATAGTTTGTCCAGGGCGACAAACATAAGTGCGCGGGATTTTCCCGAGGCGGGCGGTGCCTTAATCAGAAGGTGTTGGGCGCCCCGCTTTTCAAAGACGCGGCGTTGCATCTCCCGCATGCCAAGCTCGTCCGTGTGCACAGAGGAGCCTGTCTGGGCATACGATACGTCGACAATGTTCATGCTCGCGCTCACTTCCGACCTTTCTTCGTAGGCTCTTTCGTCTCTTCCTCGGCGGACCTCTTTTCATAAAGGGCAAACAAGTCGGAGAGTCGGTCTTCGTCTGTTTCGTACGGCTTCTTAGAGTAGATCGAGTCCACGAGAACGTCGACAGTATTGTGAGCGGCGCGAAGGTCTTCGGGCATCTTGTCGGGGTCATAGAGCTCCACAAGCGTCTTCTCACTGTGGTACTCTCGCACGTCGAGAATTCGAAAGGCAGCCATGGTTAACTGCTCCTTTATCTCGTTTGAGATGGCTGGCAATGGGAAGGTATTGTACACCAGCGTGTTGGAATACCGGGGGTCTTCTTTGAATTTCCCTCCTACCGAACGCGCCCAAGCCATGTGGGTTCGGGAAGTTATGAGGGAAAACAACCAAAGCTCCGCCCCATATATTGCGAATGCCAGATCGGATATCAAAGTGTCTGAATCCATCATGCCTATCGGCAGGTAATCGCGTCGTTCAGACGAGGACTTCGGGACCAGGATAAATGGTTCTGGTGAGTAACTCCTGAATCCGAATCGCCACGGCGTCTGAGCGAGCTTTTTCGTCTCTTTACGTTCGCGACTTTCGCGGAAATCCCGGACCCTTGAAATACGTTGCGAAATCTCTGGGACTCCGAGTGCATCCGCCACATCCTCATCAGAGATCCAGAGTGCGAAACGGTCGATTCCGTCCACAAATTCCTTGGTCCCAACAAACTTCTTAACGAAACCCGCGGCGACGGCATCCGCCATTAGACGGTCCGCTTCCCCCCTGTTGAGTATGAGGTTTCCACCATCGATGGGCATACTTCCCGAATTCATAGGGGGGAGGTCATTCTGGGGCTTTGAGGACTTTTTAACTATTATGTTGCTAGCGTCTACTAGGTATCCATTGATGTTTTCTGCATTCACTCGAAGGCCATCTATATAGAGGTACTTAGAAGCCTTGGAAATATTTCGAAGACTAATGACGGCCACCGTGACGCCAGCATTTCTCTTGGCGTTATTCGCCCATTTAAACGGAGTGTAGGCATAGCCGATCTCGAGTCCCTTGGCGAAAAGTGCGGGGAACATCATGCCGACGTGTTCGCCTTGGACCACTGAGTCGGTTGTTACGAAAGCCAGTTGGGCTCGAGAGTTTCTAATATAATCCGCACCTTTCGTAAACCATAATGCGACGTAATTCAGGTTCTTGGAGTACGGGGCACCAGCAAAAGCGAAAGCATAATCAGCCTTCTGATCGGCAGTCTGCTTTTTGGCTCCGTAGTATGGAGGATTGCCAATTAGGTAAATTTCTGATTTGCGATCATTTGTGCAGATCGAATTCCATTCGATTCTGTTCGCGTTTCCCGCTGTGATCTGGCCCGCCTCCCGAAGCGGGATCAGTGGAATTGATACGTTGAACTTCTCTCTGAACTCCGTGTTCATCTGGTGCTTTGCGATCCATAACGACAGGACCGCTACCTCTACTGCGAAGTCGTCGATCTCGATTCCGTAGAAGTTTTCGATGTTGATTCTAGATTCCGCGAAGAGCACCTGGTGCTTGCTGTCGAGCTCAGCGAGACGCTCGAGGATTGCGTGCTCAAGCTTGCGCAATTCCTTATAAGCGATGACTAGGAAGTTTCCCGACCCGCAGGCTGGGTCGAAGATCTTGACCTCGCTGATCCGGTCGAGCAGAGTCTCGAGTTTTCTGACTGAGTCGAATCCTGCATCCAGTTGCTCCTTGAGCTCGTTGAGGAATAGCGGCTCAATAGTCTTGAGAATATTCGGTACCGAAGTGTAGTGTTGACCTAGGTCAGAGCGCGTTCCTGGTGTGACGATCGACTGAAACATGGAGCCGAAGATGTCGGGGTTGATCTCCTGCCAGATGAGTGTGCCCAGGTCGATGAGCTGCTGGCGGGCCGCCTTCGTGAATGCCGGGACGATCTCGGCATCTTTCACAGCAAACAACTGTCCGTTCACATACGGAAAGTCAGCTAGGTATGTTGGTTTGTCGGCTCGCTTCTCTGTGTCTAGTGCGGTGAATAGGTCGGAGAGGAAATCATTGACGTCAGAGCCGTCAGTTAGGGTATGCGAGCCTACTGCATTCGTGAATTGATTGTCCGTGAAGATGCCAGTGTCTTCGGCGAAAAAGCAGAATAGCAGCCTTGTGAAGAAGACGTTTAGTGCATGCCGACCGTGTGGGAGACTCATCAGGTCGGGGTTGGCGGCCAGAAGTTCGTCAAACAGTTTCCCCATCCGTTCCGCAGCTTTGACATCCGCGTGGGCTTCGGCGACATATTGTGCCTTCTCCATTCCAGCCCACGGGAGGAAGAAGGTGAAGTGCTTGTCGATATCGTGGATCGGAATCGCCAGGTTGTCGCCAGTCTTCATGTCGACGGCAATGAATTCGGCGTAGTCGGTGACGATGACGAACCGGGGGTTGAACCTGACCGCGTGCGCGGCCTTCCGTAGTTCCTCGATTTCGGCAAGAGGCTCGCCGGCAACCTCACGGAAGTAGACGACGCCCTTCTGCGCGATCTCTCGGCCTGGGTCCGCTGCGACATTGAGCGAGCCGTTCCGTAGTCTGGTGATGTTTCCTTTGGGTTTGCCGTACGCTAACAACAAGTCGAAGATTAGGTCGCGATTGTAGGATTCCCGCGCTCCAAGACGGGCAACCCGCTCTTCGATCGCCTTGAGGTTCAACCTCGCCACGCTAGACCACCTGTTCAACGACGTACATGCTAGTACATAGAATATCCGCTGAATGCCGTGTTTGGGACTGCCGTGAGAATCGGCGTTAGGGTGCGGTGCTGGTCGTCGGTGCTTCGAACGACTCGTAGTCTCACGATCTAATGGCTCCGCATTTCCCGTTGGATCACACCGTAAGCACAACCATTGCCCGTGGTCCCGCGCCCCTTGAGCGCCCGATGAGAATCCGAGCCATCAGCCAGGGCGAAGGTGGCGCCGATGCAGAAGTTGAGCCAGCCGTGTTCGATGCCGTTGAAGAGCATCGCCGAACGCTTCGCCAGCTCCTCCGAATTGTGGACGAACCACGCGAGCGACGGGCGTGACGGGAAGATGACGCCCGACGAGTTCAGACGCTGAAAGTTGAACGGCGGCACCTGACCCGGTGCCCCACCGAAGAGCACCATTGAGCCCAGCGGCTTGATCGACGCCAACGACGCATCGAAGGTGTCCTTGCCGACGCCGTCATACGCCACATCGACGCCCTCGCCATCGGTGAGTTCCTTGTCCTTGGCAGTGATGTCGACGCCCTCGCCGTAGAGGAACACGTCATCGGCGCCGGCCTTGCGTGACAGCTCCGCCTTCTCGTCCGTGCCCACGGTCGAAATGAATTTGCCGCCCAAATGCTTGATGATCTGCGTGAGCAGCAGGTCCACGCCACCTACACCCCCATGGGCGAGCGAGGTCTGGGCTAGTTTGATCTCATGCGAGCTCGTCGCCAGGTACTGCGTCGTCAGGTTTAGCAGCGGCATTGCGGCAGCGACCCTGGCGGACACGCCCTCCGAAACACCTCGAGAGACGGTACATGTCGATGAAGTTCGCGCCCGCAGCTTCGACGTTCACGAGCACCTCACCGTGGCCCGGCTTCGGAGTCTCGATCTCACCGAACTCAAGGACCTCCGGTCCACCAGCCTGCATCGCACGAAATAGCTGGAGCCAAAACTGGCCAGTGCGTATCGGGGCTAAGCTAACTCGCTTTGTTCATCGTGGGGGAGGAGTAGAGCTTCAAGGTTGGTGATCAGGTCGAGAACTTTGCCAGCGCTGTGATTGGAACTAGCCAGTGCTCTCAGTTGGTCGAATAGCAATGATGGAGACGCTGCCCGCTGTTCGGCTTCCCAGGACTCGGACCAGTCATTGCCTTCGAACCTACTTCCCTCGGCAAAGATGAGGTACTCCACGTCATCGATCTGAATCTCCTGGTCGAATTGCTGCGTGATATCCGCAGCCCATTCCTCGAGACTGCTGAGGAACTGCTCATAGCTAGGGGTATGCCACAAATCGACTCTGAGCTTGCGGTCTGGAGCATGCTTTCGGAACCAACGGTAGACCACTGCGTCCATGACTGGTGCAGGTTTCTGCGGATTGTTCTTTGCCGTGAGGAAATAGATGTACTTTGTCCCGAATGCGGGTCCGAGCCATTTGAGGAAAGACCGCTCCCCTCCGTTGCGGCAATCGGCAATCAGTTTGAACGCTGCGAGTCCGCCATCACTCTGCGCAACCTGCGCGACTTCAAACAGTTCGGCTGCGGCCTCTGGCCGGTCCAAGATTCGGCGTGTTCTAAAAGGGCCATAACCGACGAGTCCATAGCCCCACAGCATTGCAAGCAAGAATACTTGCACCGCTTCTTCTTCATTCGTGACTACGGGGGAGAGGCGGACGGCCTGTTTGCGATCGATGGGATCGCCCGTAAGTCTACTGAAGAAATCTTCGTATTGACCAAGCTGATTCGTCCACGATTTCTGGTTCCACTTTGAAGGAATCTGAGTTGGCCGACCGGCCTTCTGCCAGCGTTCGTACGTGGTGATCAATGTTTCTGGAGTAGTCATGGCCCCAGCATAGACACGATAGTTGGAATATGACCGCAACCGACGAGAGGTTTAGTGCAGTCGTAGATTGGCGGGACTGGCTAACCACTGTCCAAGCCGAAGTGGGAGCCAGATAAATACATCTTCTACGTCAGTGCCGGACGCTAGCCTCCCTTCTAACGGTGATCTGTTGACGCGATCGCTGGAAAGGGGAAGCACTGTGGGGATGAATGAGAACGAATGTTTCTTCGAGGTGTCGAGGCTGCATCGTGGTATCGCCATGCTTGACGAACGAATCGCTGCCGCGCCTTGGCGGGAACCGCAGCATGTTGAGAACGACGACAAACTTGGTGAGCTAGACATAGCCTCTGGCCGACTGAACTTGATGAAACTGACTCGGATACTTTCGGAGGGCCACGTTTCTCTCGCCTCAATGAAGGCATTCCGCGAAACGCTAGTTGAGAAGTTGCGTGATGTGTATCATCGGTTCGCGGACCAGGAATTTCAGAGTCTCTCCGAACTTCGGGAAGACTCGGTGCTTGGTGGCCCGGCTGAACAATGCGCGTTCGCTGTTACTGCAGTTCTCGACTCATTCGCCAATCAATTCGAGGAGCACGTTGATCGAAAAAATTGCACCGTTGAACTTCTTTTGGAGTTCTCCGATTAACTAGGCTTGCCAGACCAGTCTAAAGGTGACCCAGAGCCGCTTTCAGGTTCGGGTATGGTTCGACTGTCGGATGGGATCGGGGCGCCGTGCAACGGCATGAGAGTCGGGAACGACGAAATCAGAATCGTTGACGATGTGCAAACGGTCACCGAGTTCATCAACGAAATCGCCGAGGTGGCGAGTGACCTCATTTGCGCAGCTTCGTCTTCTGAGCGGTCTCACGCATTGGAGCATGACATTTTCTCAGTCTCTGAGGAACGCGAGTACTCGTATGGAGAGGCTGTGTTCCCAAACAAGGTCGGTGACGACAAGAGATGAGTGACGATTCCCTGTTCACTCGGACTGCTGAGTTGAGCAGCAAACTCAAACGGCTGAAGGCCGAAGAGCGCATGCTGTCATTCGGATTGCGTGCCTACGAAGGGTATGAAGCGAGGGCCGGCCACGACTCAAACAACGACGCGTCAACCTTAGACGAATGTCGGCAGTTGGCCGACGAAGTTGAGCAGCTGAATGAATTGAGAGCTGAAGCTTGGGAAACCGAAGCCGAGCTTGAACCTCAAATCACCGAATTCGCGAAATCAGAATTCGCGCGGCTTGAGTCTCTTTCCGAAGCGATTCCTGGACGCGACCTCGGTGCGGTTTGTTCAGCGGCAGTGCAAGCAGTAATCACGCGATACGTTCGAGATATTGGATCGCTGCTGAGTAAGAACAACAATGTTGCCCATCTCTTGGTGCGGTACTCATCTCACTTGGATCCCGACGACCAGTCGGGCAGTCAGAGTGCCGCAATGAACAGACCTCACGTGATGATCTTGCGGGACGAAGATGGATCTCGGTGCCGCGGGGTGCGTGTCGACAATCAAGAAGTCCGATTCATCAATGTTGCATTGGCTGTCGACGAGTTTCAATCGACAGTTCTCAAAGCGGTCGAAGACTGGAAGCAGAAGCGACTCGTTCGAGTTGAACGCAGGGCCGAACTACGCAAACAGCTTGGGGAGCTGAACTGACGAATCTGAACGAGGTCGGGTCCTCCGGAAGTGGAGAACCCGACCCCAATCAGTCCGTGTGCCTGGATCAGACAGTCAGCACAACCTTGCCTGTGGTCTCACGTCCCTCCAGCGCCCGGTGCGCATCCGCGGCATCGGCCAGCGGGAACGTGGCGCCGATGCGGAAGTTGAGCCAGCCGTGTTCGATGCCGTTGAACAGCATCGCCGAACGCTTCGCCAGTTCCTCCGAATTGCGGACGAACCACGCCAGCGACGGACGGGACAGGAAGATTCCGCCCGACGAGTTCAAGCGCTGAATGTCGAACGGCGGCACCTGGCCCGACGCCCCACCGAAGAGCACCATCGACCCCAACGGCTTGATCGACGCCAACGACGCATCGAACGTCGTCTTACCGACACCGTCATACGCGACGTCGACGCCCTCACCATCGGTGAGCTCCTTGACCTTCGCAGTGATATCGACACCCTCACCGTAGAGGAACACGTCATCCGCCCCGGCCTTGCGCGACAGCTCTGCCTTCTCCTCCGTGCTCACCGTCGAGATGACATTGCCACCCAAGTGTTTGATGATCTGGGTCAGCAGCAGACCCACGCCACCGGCACCGGCGTGCACGAGTGCCGTCTGACCCGGCTTGATCTCATGCGAACTCGTCGCCAGGTACTGTGCCGTCAGGCCCTGCAGCGGCATCGCCGCAGCCACCTCCGCGGACACGCCCTCCGGCACTCGCAGAAGGAAATCGGAGTTGACGACGACCTGCGTCGCATACGAACC
The DNA here is from genome assembly GCF_021023135.1 of Brevibacterium sp. CCUG 69071. Lineage (GTDB taxonomy): Bacteria > Actinomycetota > Actinomycetes > Actinomycetales > Brevibacteriaceae > Brevibacterium. The sequence goes on along the minus strand of NZ_PGFV01000011.1, from coordinate 18,988 downwards.
CGGGCCCTCATGCCACGCCACACGGTCTCCGACCTGCCAGGATTCGACGCCCTCGCCGACCTCGGCGATACGGCCCGTGCCCTCGGACCCGACGATATGCGGGTACTCCATCGGATACACGCCCGAACGACGATACGTATCAATGAAGTTCACGCCCGCCGCCTCGACATCGACGAGCACCTCACCGGCGCCCGGCTTCGGGGTCTCCACCTCACCGAACTCGAGAACCTCGGGTCCACCGGCCTGCATTGCACGAACTGCCTGGGTCATGACGCCTCCTGCATATAAATTAATTGCCTGGTATGGTTATACATATGAACGATCTTACGGTTGCCGTCTCCGGTGCCACCGGATACGCCGGGGGAGAGGTCCTCCGGCTGCTGAGCACTCACCCCCACTTGAACGTCACCACGGTGTGCGGACATTCCACCGCGGGTGAGAAACTCGGCCGACATCAACCCCATCTTCCCCGATTCTCTGACCTCGTGGTCCAGGAGTCCACCGCCGAGGTGCTCGCCGGTCACGATGTCGTCGTCCTCGCGCTCCCACACGGTCAGTCCGGACAGATCTCCGCCGAACTCGAACAGACGAGCCCCGACACCCTCATCGTCGACCTCGCCGCCGACCACCGCCTCATCAACGCAGCCGCGTGGGAGAGGTTCTACGGCTCCGCACACCAGGGCACCTGGACCTACGGTCTGCCCGAACTGCTGACCGCCAACGGAACGAAGCAGCGCGAGGCTCTAAAATCCACGAAGCGCATTGCCGTGCCCGGCTGCAATGTCACCGCAGTAAGCCTCGGGCTGGCACCGATTGTCCAGGCAGGGCTCGCCGCACCTGCCGGTCTCAACGCCGTCCTTGCGAATGGAGTCTCCGGCGCCGGGAAGGCACTCAAGCCGCACCTCACCGCCGCCGAGATCCTCGGCAACGCCTCGCCGTATGGCACCGGCGGCACTCACCGGCACGTGCCCGAGATCGAACAGAACCTCAATGGAGTCCTCGGTGCCGACGCAGCCGATGGCCCCACGCGGATCTCCTTCACCCCGACACTCGTGCCCATGGCCCGCGGGATCCTCGCGACCATCACCGCCGAAGCGGGTGAAGCTGCACCGCGCACCGCCGAAGGCCTCCTTGACGCCGCCGCGCTCAAGGACCAGCTCGCCGCAGCTTTCGCCCAAGCGTATGCCGACGAACCCTTCGTCCGTGTCCTGCGCGATGGCCAGTGGCCGCAGACCGCCGCGACGACCGGATCGAACGTCGCGCAGGTCCAGTTCACCGTCGACGAACGCGCCGAGAAGATCCTCGTCGTCGTGGCACTCGACAACCTCGTCCGCGGCACGGCCGGACAAGCGATCCAATCCATCCACCTGGCCCTCGGTCTCGACGAGACCACCGCCCTTCCCCTCGAAGGAGTCGCCCCATGAGCGTCACCGCCCCACTCGGCTTCACCGCCGCCGGACTCACCGCCGGACTCAAGCCGTCTGGCACCAAAGACCTCTCACTCGTGGTCAACAACGGCCCCGACACCGCCGTCGCCGCCGTCTACACGTCCAACCGGTGCAAAGCCAACCCCGTCCTGTGGTCCCAGAAGGCCTCGGCGAACGGGCAGGCCCGCGCCGTCGTCCTCAATTCCGGGGGAGCGAACTGCTACACCGGTGACTTCGGGTACGAGACGACGACCCTGACCGCGCAGACCACCGCCGAACTTCTCACCGAATCCGGCACCGATACCCCGGCTGATGATGTGCTCGTGTGCTCGACAGGCCTCATCGGCGTCGGCGGTCAGGACTTCCGCGACTCCATCGTGGGCAACCTCGCACCGCTCGTCGCTGCCGCTGACACCAGCGTCGAAGCTGGACAGTCCGCCGCCGAGGCGATCATGACCACCGACACCGTGGCGAAGGTCGCCACCCGCACCGGCTCCAGTGGGTACACGATCGGCGGGATGGCCAAGGGTGCGGGCATGCTCGCCCCAGGCCTGGCGACGATGCTCGTAGTCATCACCACCGATGCGAAACTCGACCAAGCGACTCTCGACCAGGCTCTGCGTGCCTCGACGAGCCAGTCCTTCGACCGCCTCGACACCGACGGCTGCATGTCGACGAACGACACCGTCATCCTCATGTCCTCCGGCGCCCACGACGCAGACGTCGACGCCGACGAGTTCACCACCCTGCTGCGCGAACTCTGCCTCGACCTCATGCACCAACTCCATGTCGACGCCGAAGGCGCCCACCACGACATCGCCATCACCACCCGCGGCGCCGCCAGCGAAGCCGACGCCGTCGAAGTCTCCCGCTCCGTGGCCCGATCGGCCCTGTTCAAGGCCGCGATCTTCGGGGAGGACCCGAATTGGGGTCGCGTCGTCGCTCAGGTAGGAACCACCTCGGCGGATTTTGATCCCACCGCCATCGACGTGATCATCAACGGCGTCCAGGTGTGCACGGCCTCCGGCCCCGACGAAGACCCCGCGAACGTCACGTTCGACCGCACCGTCGATGTCACCATCGATCTCCACGCCGGAGACGACACCGCCACCGTGTGGACCTCGGACCTCACCCACGACTACGTCGAAGAGAACAGCGCGTACTCCTCATGAACAGCCCCTTAGACATGTCCACGAAATCCACGGCCGCCCGGCTCGCCGCCGCCCAGGTCAAGGCCGAGGCGCTCACCGAGGCGCTGCCGTGGATCAAGACCTTCGCCGGCGCCACGATCGTCATCAAATACGGCGGCAACGCCATGGTCTCCCCGGAGCTGCAGCAGTCCTTCGCCGATGACATCGCGTTCCTCCGCTTCGCCGGCATCCGCCCCGTCGTCGTCCACGGCGGCGGCCCCCAGATATCGGCCATGCTGAAACGCTTGGGCATCGAGTCCGAGTTCAAAGCGGGACAGCGCGTGACCACCGAGGAAGCCGCCGAAGTCATCCGCATGGTCCTCTCCGGCCAGGTCAACCGCGACATTGTGTCCCGGATCAACCAGAACGGCGATGCCGCGATCGGCCTGTCCGGTGAAGACGCGGACCTCCTCCTCGCCCACAAAACCACCGCCGAGGCGGACGGCGAAGTCATCGACCTCGGCCGGGTGGGCGAGATCGCCCAGGTCAACACGACCGTGCTCACCGAACTCCTCGACGCCGGCCGAGTGCCCGTCATCTGCTCCATCGCCTCCGAGATCGGGGGAGAGGCGGGGAAGCCGCTCAACATCAATGCGGACCTGGCCGCCTCGGCGGTGGCGAAAGCGCTCAAAGCACACAAACTCATCATGCTCACCGATGTGCCCGGCCTCTACGCGAACTGGCCGGACACGTCCTCGCTCATCTCCCGCATCGACCCGGACAAGCTGCGCGAACTCCTGCCCTCGCTCGATTCGGGAATGATCCCGAAGATGACCGCGGCACTCGAGGCGATCGAGCACGGGGTCAAGCAGGCCCACATCATCGACGGCCGAATGGCACATTCCCTCCTCCTCGAGGTCTTCACCTCGGAGGGCATCGGCACCATGGTCGAAGACGCCATCGTCGAACCCGCACCGCTGGGCGACGGCCACCAGGCGAACCCCGCCGAGGCGGCCCCGACGGATGGTTTGAACGCTAGCAACGACAGCAACGGAGGACGTTCATGACTGAGACGACCGACCAGGCTTCGACCGGGCAGGCTTCCGATCAGGCAGAGACGTGGAGGGACGATTTCTCCCGTGTCCTGTCTCCGGTGTTCGGGTCCCCGCAGCTCGACCTTGTCCGCGGTGAGGGCTCCTATGTGTGGGATGCGGCAGGCAAGCAGTATCTTGATCTGCTCGCCGGCATCGCCGTCAACGCCCTGGGCCACTGCCACCCGGCGTGGGTTAGCGCCATCACCGAGCAGGCCTCGACGCTCGGCCACATCTCGAACTTCTTCACCTCGCCGGCCCAGATCGGCCTGGCCGAGAAACTCCACGAGGTCCTCGACTTGCCCGCAGGATCCGCCGTGTTCTTTTCGAACTCCGGCACCGAAGCCAACGAAGCGGCCTTCAAAATGGCCCGCCGCGCCGGGGGAGGGGGACGTCCCTTCATCATCGCCGTTGAGGGTGCCTTCCACGGCCGCACCATGGGATCACTGGCGCTGACGGCGAAGGAAGCCTACCGTGAGCCCTTCGCCCCCGGTGTCCCTGGCGTCGTGCACGTGCCCTACGGGGATGTCGAGGCACTCGAAGCCGCCATCAATGAGAACACCGCCGCCGTGTTCATCGAACCCATCCAAGGCGAAGTCGGCGTGCGCAAGCACCCGGAAGGCTATCTCAAGGCCGCCCGCGAGCTGACGACGAAGGTCGGGGCGCTGCTCGTCCTCGACGAAGTGCAGTCGGGCATCGCTCGCACCGGATACTGGTTCGCCCACCAGGACTGGTCGATCGGCGAAGGCGTCGTCCCGGACATCATCACCTCGGCGAAGGGACTTGGCGGCGGCATGCCGATCGGTGCCACCATCACCGTCGGTGACGCTAACACGAAGCTGCTCGAAGCCGGCCAGCACGGCACGACCTTCGGCGGCAACCCGATCGCCTGCGCGGCCGGGCTCGCAGTGCTCGAGACGATCGAGAAGGACGGGCTGCTCGACCATGCTCTCGACGTCAGTGACTGGCTGACACCGAAACTTACGGCCATCGACGGCATCGGCGAGATCACCGGTCAGGGCCTGCTCATCGGCATCGAACTGCTGCCGAGTGCCGCAGGCGAGATCCCGGATTCGAAGGCCGTCGCGGCCCGCGCACTCGACGCCGGGTTCATCATCAACCCGGTCGCCCCCGGCCGCCTGCGGCTGGCCCCGCCGCTGACCATCACGGAAGAGGAACTGGCCCCGTTCGTCGCGGCCCTGCCCGGCCTCATCGCCGGCTGATCCCCACTCACGCTTTCCAAAGGACCCACCATGACTCGCCATTTCCTCAAGGACACCGACCTCAGTCCGGCCGAACAGGCCGAGGTCCTCGACATCGCCGTCGAACTCAAGGCCGCCCCGTACTCGCGGACCCCGCTGGCCGGCCCGCAGACCGCCGCCGTCATCTTCGACAAGACCTCGACACGCACTCGGGTCTCGTTCGCCGCCGGCATCGCCGCGCTCGGCGGGCAGCCGCTCATCATCAACCCCGGTGAGGCACAGCTCGGGCACAAGGAATCCATCGCCGACACTGCGCAGGTGATGTCCCGGATGGTCTCGACGATCATCTGGCGCACCTACGCCCAGTCAGGCCTCGAAGAGATGGCCGGGCACTCCTCCGTGCCCGTCATCAACTCCCTGTCCGATGACTTCCACCCCTGCCAGATCCTGGCCGACCTGCTCACCATCCGCGAACACCGCGGCGACGTCAAGGGCCAGACCATGACGTACTACGGCGACGGGGCGAACAATATGGCCAACTCCTATGCCCTCGGCGGAGTCACAGCCGGAATGCACGTGCGCATCGCCGCCCCCGAAGGCTTCCAGCCTGCCTCCGCGATCGTCGCCGAAGCCGAAGCCCTTGCCGCCCAAACCGGCGGATCGCTCACCGTCACCGACGACCCCTTGGCCGCCGCCACCGGTGCCGACGTCCTCGTCACCGACACCTGGGTGTCCATGGGGCAGGACTCCGCCGGACGCGACGACGAGGCCTCTCCGTTCACGAAGTTCCAGGTCAACCAGGAACTCATGAACCTCGGAAACGACGCAATCTTCCTCCACTGCCTGCCCGCCTACCGCGGCAAAGAGGTCACGGCCGAAGTCATCGACGGCCCCGCCTCGGTGGTCTTCGACGAGGCCGAGAACCGCCTCCACGCGCAGAAGGCGCTCATGACCTTCCTCCTGGAGCGACGATGACCGAAGCGAATTCCGGGGCGAACAGCGCACCGCTGACGAAGACCGCCCGGCAGCAGAAGATCATCGATCTCATCACCCGCCAGTCCGTGCGGTCCCAGATCGAACTCGCCGAGGCGCTGGCAACGCAGGGCATCACCGTCACCCAGGCGACCCTCTCGCGCGACCTCGCCGAGGTGGGGGCCGTGAAGATCCGATCCACCGCGGGATCCGTGTACGCGGTCCCCGGTGAGGGCGGGGACCGGTCCCTGCAGCAGTCGACGGGGGAGTCCCTCGACGCGAAGCTGCCGCGGATCCTCGAGGAGCTGCTCGTCTCCGCGGTCTCCCAGGACAACACGGTCGTGCTGCGCACCCCGCCGGGGGCCGCCCAGTACCTGGCCTCGGCGATCGACCGGTCCTCGATGGTCGGGATCTTCGGAACCCTCGCCGGCGATGACACGGTGCTCGTCATCGCCGATGCCGCAGTTGGAGGAGCGGCCGTGGCGGAGACCTTCCTCGAATACGCGGCCGGCGGGTTGGCCGAGGGATAAACGGCCACCTCGGCGCGGGTGAAGACCTGCAACAATGACAACGAACGATGAAGCATGGACCGGCGGCGCGGGAGCGACGCGGTGACGAAAGGACGATCTGTGAGCGAACGACTGAGCCTGTGGGGCGGACGATTCTCCGACGGACCGGCCGATGCCCTGGCCGCGCTGAGCAAGTCCACGGACTTCGACTGGCGCCTGGCGAAGTACGACATCGCCGGCTCGAAGGCCCACGCGAAGGTCCTCCACCACGCGGGACTGCTCAGCGAGGACGAGTTGGCCGGGATGACCGATGCCCTCAATGAGCTGCTGCGCCGCGTCGAGACCGGCGAGTATGTGGCCGCGGAATCCGATGAGGACGTGCACTCCTCGCTCGAGCGCGGACTCATCGAGATCGCCGGACCCGAGCTCGGCGGAAAGCTGCGCGCCGGACGGTCACGGAACGACCAGATCGCGACGATGGGACGGATGTACCTGCGCGATCATGCCCGGGAGGTCGCCGGACTCGTCCTCGACACCGTCGAGGTGCTCATCGCGCAGGCCGAGGAGCATCCCGAGGCACCGATGCCCGGGCGCACGCACCTCCAGCACGCACAGCCCGTGCTGCTGGCCCACCATCTGCTCGCCCACGCGTGGCCGCTGCTGCGCGACGTCGACCGGTTCGTTGACTTCGATTCGCGGGCCGGGGTCTCCGCCTACGGTTCGGGAGCCTTGGCCGGGTCGTCGCTCGGCCTCGATCCGCAAGCCGTGGCCGCGGATCTCGGGTTCGCCGATTCGGTGGAGAACTCGATCGACGGAACTGCGAGCCGCGACGTCTTCGCCGAGTACCAGTTCATCACGGCGATGATCGGCATCAACCTCTCGCGCCTGTCCGAGGAGGTCATCGCGTGGGCGACGAAGGAGTTCTCGTTCGTCACCCTCCACGATGCGTACTCGACGGGGTCGTCGATCATGCCGCAGAAGAAGAACCCCGACATCGCCGAGCTCACGCGTGGCAAATCAGGTCGCCTCATCGGTGATCTCACCGGTCTGCTCTCGATGCTCAAGGCGCTGCCGCTGGCGTACAACCGGGACCTGCAGGAGGACAAGGAGCCGGTCTTCGACGCCACGGACACGCTCGAGCTGCTGCTGCCGGCGTTCACCGGGATGATCGCAACGCTGACGTTCAACACCGAACGGATGGCGTATCTGGCTCCGCGCGGATTCGCGCTGGCCACGGACATCGCCGAATGGCTCGTGCGCGAAGGCGTGCCGTTCCGGGTCGCCCATGAGCTCTCTGGCGCATGCGTGCAGCTGGCCGAGTCCCGCGACGTCGAGCTGTGGGATCTGACCGACGAGGACTTCGCCGGGATCTCTTCGCACCTCACGCCCGAGGTACGCGAGGTGCTCACGACCCTCGGATCGATCGACTCCCGATCAGCCAAGGGCGGCACAGCCCGGTCGGCCGTCGAGGCGCAGATCGCCAACGCGAAAGCCGAAGTGACGCGACTGCGGGAGTTCGCGGGGTCTGCCCGGAGTGTGTGACTGAGGGCCGTCGGTCAGCGATCGTCCGGGGCGATCCCGTTGCCCAGCCGCACGATCTGAGCGTTGAGATAGCGCTGCTCGGGAATGTTGGTGCACAACCTGCTCGCGGTTCGGTATGCCTCCAGCGCCTTTTCACGGTTGCCGAGCTTCTCGAGCATCGGGGCCCGGGCCGCGTGCAGCCGATGGCTTCGGCTCATGCGCTTGTCGTCGAGGAGCGGCTCGAGCATGCGCAGGGCAACCTTCGGCCCGTCGACCTCGTTGAGAGCCACGGCGTAGTTCATCGTCACTGTCGGTGAGGGTGAGACCCGCGAGAGCATGGAATAGAGCTCTGCGATCTGCGGCCAGTCGGTCTCCTCCCACGTGTCCGCCTCGGCGTGGACTGCCGAAATGGCCGCTTGCAGCTGGTACGCGCCGACCGGACCGACCGGCAGGGCACGCTCAAGCAGTGCGATGCCCTCCGCGACCGCCGCGTGATCCCACAGCCTGCGGTCCTGGTCCTTGAGTCGCACCAGGTCGCCGCCGGATGAAGTCCTCGCCGGTCGACGGGCATTGCTGAGCAAAAGGAGCGCGAGCAGGCCTGCAACCTCGCCCTCCGCCGGAAGCTCGTCATGGAGCAGATGCGCAAGGCGCAGAGCTTCGCTCGAGATCGCGCTGTCGGATACGTCGTCGCCTTCGGGAAGACTGTGCCCGGTCGTGAACAGCAGGTAGAGCGCGTGCAGAATGGCGGGCAGCCTGTCGGCCATCGATGCTGGGGAGGGAAAGCGTCGGTGGTGTTCGTCGATCGTCGCCTTCGCCCGGCTGATCCTCTGCCCGGCGGTAGCGTCGGGGATGAGGAAGACAGCGGCGATCTGCTTCGTGCTCAGGCCCAATACCGCCCGCAGAGCCAAGGTCACCTGTGATTCGGTGGTGAGAGCCGGATGGCAGCACAGAGCGAGGACCTCCAATGAGGCATCCTGGTCTACGAGTGCTGAATTGGGAACCTCGGCGACTCCGGACCGGGCGGTTTCCTCGACGAAGCGATGTTCACGTTCACGCCGGGACCCATCCTGCCGCCATGAGTCAACGAGGCGGCGCGACGCCACCCGCAGCAGCCAACCCCTTGGCCTGTCGGGGATTCCATCCATAGGCCATTGCTGAGAGGCATCAAGCAGTGCCTCCTGCACGGCGTCTTCGCAGGAGGCGAAGTCACCGAATCGGCGCACCAAGGCAGCGAGGACGTGCGGCGTCTCTAGCCGCAACACGTCCTCGCTGGTGGGATCTGTCATACGTTGCCGTCATCTCCGAACACCATGATCGGCCGCAGTTCCACTGTCTCTCCCGGGCCGGAGAATCGGGCGGCGATCGCTTCGGCCCGCTCCTGCGACTCGACATCGATCGAGAAGAACCCCGCGAGGTGTTCCTTCGTCTCCGCGTACGGGCCATCGCTCGAGGTCGGTTCGCCCGCACTCCAGCGGTAGAGCATCGACGTGGCCGGGTCGCCGAGGGCTTCTCCGCCCAGCAGCTCGCCGTTCTCTTGGAGCTCACCGAGGAGGTTTTCGAAGTCGGAGTTCATCTTGTCCTTCTGCTCCTTCGGCAGTTCTTGGACTTCTGCTACATAGTCGCCAGTGGGATGACCCCAAGGCTGCGGGTTCGAGTGAATGAGAATGACGTACTTCATTGTTCTGCCTTTCGTCGAGGACCGCCTCTCGGCCCTTCCAGTGTGACATCGGAGCCGAGACGCCGATTTCGACGTCGCTCGGGAGTTTTTCACGAAGTATTTCCTATCGGCCCCGCAAGGAATCGCTCTGGCTGCCGATACCGCTGAGTGGCTCGCAACAATGTGCGCTTCCGCGTGCCCTATGAGCTCTCAGGTGCGTAGGTGCAGCTACCCGCGGAGTGTGTGAAGATTGCCCCTCAAATCTGCGGGCTCAATTCAGCGGCGAGATCACAGCGATAGAGAGCTCTTCGAGCAACTGATCCAACTCGACTCGGCCGGCGCCTTCACCAATGGCGCCGGCCGCAGTCAGTTTCTGAGAAAGGGTCAAAGCATCACGACCGTGGATCAGTCGATCGGCGAACAGAACCATGGCCTCGGCGTTCGGATCTCCGGTCATCTCTGCCTGGCGTGAGTTCCATACGATCCCGGCGAGGTTCAGTGCTGATGTGTGGATCGCCTTCGCCACTGCCCGCGTGCAAGGGTAATGCTCTTGTTGAGACGATGCGATTGCAGATCGGGCGATACCCAACGTCTTCAGCTGTGGGTCGCGCAAGTCCACAACTCGAATGGCCTCGGTCGTGACAAGTTCGCAATGGAGCTGGCCGTAGAACTGGTCTTCTGACACCTCACGGACGTCCCAATCGCCGACATCGCGCAAAACTGTTTCGAGGAGAACTGCATGCGGTGTCTCCGCCAAATAGAAGGTAGGCACTCGAGAGTCTGAGGCGGCGGCGTCGAATGGGGAGAAGCGCGCATCACCATATCCGGGATTGGGTTCTGTATGCCCGAATCTCGAGCTGTATACCCGATGCCAGGAGGTGCCCACCGTGACCGTGTGCGTCGGCAGCACTCCGGAGAGGGCGCTCTCGACTAAGAGTTCTTTGGCAACAGGGCACTTGGCGGGAGCGGGGCAGTCGAGGTCTTCGGGGCCGATTCTCGCACTCATGCGCCAGCGGGGAAAGCCAGGTCGGCTGCACGACGCTCGACGGCGCGGCGCACTCGTTCCAGATCAGTGTGTACCGCCTCGGCGGGAATTTCGCCGCTGAGGAGTCCAGCGGGACTGGTGAGCCACGACCATAGAGACCAGGGTTCCATCCCGGCCGACAGGAGTGGTTTGACCAGATGCTCGCTGATGAGCCGATCGAGCTGCCCATCGGGAGACAATTGAACTAGAGGGACTAGGGATCGGCCGGTGGCGTCGACGCTGAATATCAGATTGTCCCGGCGGAGGCGATTGACCCAGGATCGTGCGCCTCCCTCGCTGGTTCTGCGCATACCGGCGAGGTCTTTGTAGCTCGCAGCGCCTTCATCCTGGATCAGGCGGACACGTGCCTTGGCGGTTCGCTTGGCCTGCTTCTGAGTTGCCTCTGAAATCAGCGGGATATCGTCGATATATGCGTGGTCCACCGTGTCTCGCAACTGTGTGCGCGTTTCAATGCGGAGCTTGGTGTGCTTGGCGTAGGCGTTGATAGCTTCCTGCGCCTGTGCTTGAGTCAAGCCGTGCAACTCCAACTCTGGTGACGCTGTCGGCTCGTGCGCTTGTGCGGTCATGGCAACCTCCTTGGCATTCCAATTGTAACGCCTGCAACACTTGCTAATCCAGTGTTGCACTTGTTGCGCGTAGTGGATCCCGGATATTTTCAGATGTTCCGGGTCATGGGCCTACCGCTTCCTCGCACCCCGTAGAATTGACCCCGTCGGTGCCGCACCGGCACCACACAGATTCGAAAGGACCGAAGTGACCGACATCTTCAGTGAACTCAAGGCCCGCGGCCTCGTAGCGGTTTCGACCGACGAGGCTGCCCTGCAGAAAGCCCTGGCCGAGGAGTCGCTGACCTATTACGTCGGTTTCGATCCCACCGCGCCGAGCCTGCACATGGGCAACCTCGTCCAGCTGCTCACCGCCGCCCGACTCCAGCAGGCCGGGCACAACCCGCTGGCCCTTGTCGGCGGCGCGACCGGTCTCATCGGTGACCCGCGGATGTCGGGGGAGCGGACGCTCAACCCCCGCGAGGTCGTCGAGGAATGGGTGAACAAGATCCGCATCCAGGTCGAGAAGTTCCTCGACTTCGACGGCCCCCACGCCGCGCAGATCGTCAACAACCTCGACTGGACGTCCCAGATGTCGGCCATCGATTTCCTCCGCGACGTCGGCAAGCACTTCCCGGTCAACCGGATGCTCGCCAAGGAGTCCGTGTCCGCCCGCCTGAACAGCGAGGCCGGAATCTCCTTCACCGAGTTCTCCTACCAGGTGCTCCAGGGCAACGACTACCTCGAGCTGCATCGCCGCTACGGCTGCTCCCTGCAGACCGGCGGCTCCGACCAGTGGGGCAACCTCACCTCGGGCGTCGATCTCATCCGCCGCGTCGAGCAGCACAGCGTCCATGCCCTGGCCACACCGCTGATCACGAAGGCCGACGGCACGAAGTTCGGCAAGACCGAGTCCGGCACGGTCTGGCTCGACTCGTCGATGACCAGCCCGTACGCCTTCAGCCAGTTTTGGCTCAACGCCGATGACCGTGACGTGGTCAAGTACCTCAAGGTCTTCTCGCTGCGCTCGCTCGAGGAGATCGACGCGATCGAGGCCGAGTTCACCGCGGCCCCGCACACCCGCATCGCCCAGAAGGCCCTCGCCGAGGATGTCACCACCCTCGTCCACGGCCGCAATGCCTACGAGCAGGCCATTGCCGCGGCCTCCGCGCTGTTCGGCGGGGGAGAGCTGGCAGCGCTCGACGCCTCCACCTTGGGTGCGGCGACCTCGGAGCTGCCGCGTGGAGAGATCAGCGCCGCCCAGCTCTCCGAAGGCCTGCCCGTGGCCGATGCCTTCGTGACCTCGGGCATCGTCAAGTCCAAGGGCGAGGCCCGCCGTGCCATCAAGGACGGCGGAGCGTACGTCAATAACGTCAAGGTCGGTGCTGAGGATCAGACCATCACCCCCGCCGAGGTGCTCCCCACCGAAGCCGGGGGAGTGATCCTCCTGCGCCGGGGTAAGAAGACCCTGGGAGCCGTCGACATCGTCGGCTGAGTCTGGTCCCGAGCAGCGGCTCGGCCCTACAAGCAAAACCCTTGTCATCGCGGATGACAAGGGTTTCGCTTGTATCTGGTGGATGGCCATCGAGAAGTATCCGGCTATCTTCATGGCGCGGGCGAGCGTGATGGCACAGACTGAATCCAGAGACCTGTCGAAACGAGGAGACTATGCGAACACTGCTCAACATCATCTGGTTCATCTTCAGCGGCCTGTGGCTCGCGCTCGGCTACTACCTGGCCGGCATCATCTGCTGCATCCTCATCGTCACCATTCCGTGGGGCATCGCCTCCTTCCGGATCGGCAACTATGCACTCTGGCCCTTCGGCCGGGAGGTCATCGAGGCCAGGCCCGCAGGAGTCGCCACGACCCTGGGCAACATCATCTGGGTGATCGTCGCCGGCATCTGGCTGGCCATCGGACACGTGGTCACCTCGATCCCGCTCTTCGTCTCCATCATCGGAATCCCCTTGGGCTGGGCGAACATCAAACTGATCCCCGTCTCCCTCATGCCGCTGGGCAAGACGATCGTCGACAGCAACCAGCTGATGCCCGGCTACCGCGGGGCCGGGCAAACGTTTGGTCGGCACGATGGTGCTGGGTGAGACAATGGGAGCGCGGTTCCTGGTCAGCGAGAATCTGGTCGTCGAATTCGACTAGGGCATTGATCGACGCACTTGTGATTGATCCGTCTGCCGGCCCAAGGCGATTCTTACCAGCCAAGCCCGGACAATGCCGAATCGAGCCGAACGAGTGTCGAGGCGGAAGGCTTACGTGCAGGGAATCGAACAGTGTCGTGATCGATGAGACCTCTCCTCACGAGGACCTGCTTGTGAATCGCCCACGCGTCGCCTGGTGTGACTCCGATGTCAAGGAGGGGTTGAATGCGGCGGACCTCTTCGTTCACATCGACGGTGGTATCAGCGCCGAGCAACGCCGATACGATTGGTCTGAACAGGTCAGTGATTTCGCAGGCTGGCATTGTCCCGCAGGCACCGTTTCGGAACTCTGAGATGAGCTCTCTTGCGTTGAGCCCACCGAGCACAGGGAAGCCCTGAGCGACTTTGGAGACGACAACCTTGACCTTCTCTGCTGTCGGCGGGGCCTCAACCTTGACCGCGGATATCCCTGAGCATTCGGACATCTCTGCGATTCGATCGGCTGGAATCGTCACCGAAGATGGTCCCGGCGCGTCCTGCACCATGATCGGGGTCTCAGTGTTCTGCGCGACGTCGACGAAGAACTCGACAAGCTGATCCTCGGCGGGCTTTGCGAGATATGGGGGGAGCACCATAAGCGCGTCCGCTCCCCATTCGCGTGCTTGGAGCCCAGCTTCGATGGCGGTTGTCGTGCTTGTCGCGTTGATGCCAGCGATGATGGTGAAGCCATCGCCGACCTCCTTGCGAGCGGTGCGGAGAATGCTCTCGCGCTCTTGGGTCGTCAGTGCGAAGCCCTCGCTGGCCATTCCGAAAACGGCGAACCCATCAGCTCCCGATGTGACTTGGAAGTCGATAAGGCGACGAAGCGAATCCAGATCCACCTCTTCGTTGGGAGAGAAGGGGGTGGCGAGAATTGGAAGCAGACCGTGAAGCTTCATGTTTATGCCTCCTGAGCAAGATGGCGAACAGTGTCAATATCGATGTCGATTCCCAGACCGGGGCCTGTCGGCACTTGAAAGCCGGCGGGTCCGATTGCCATGGGTGTGCGTAAGAGAGACTGCGCGACGCCGACGGTGTCTGGCTGGTACTCAAAGAACGGGCTGTGAGGCAGTGCGGCGCTGACATGGATTCCGGCAGCCAACGCGACTCCGAGTCCAACCGAATGGTGGCACGCTGTCGGAATATGGTGAGCGCTTAAAACGGTCGCGATGTCGATGGCTTCCGTGATTCCGGTTCGTGCGACGTCTGGCTGTGCAAGGCCCAGCGAACGTCGCACTGCCCATTCGGAGAACTCGTATCGATTGCGCATGGCTTCGCCGACTGCGATCGGGGTTCTTACTCGACGAACCAATTCGGCGTGACCATCTATATCTTCCGGCGCGAGCGGCGCCTCCAGAAATAGCGCGCCGCGGGCATCTAGTTCTGCACCTAGTCGAAGGGCATCTGGGAGCGAATAAGCCCAGTGCGCATCGATTGCCAATCCGACCGTTGGAGCGGCCTCGGCTACAGCGTCGAAAGTGGCAAGGTCCGCATCCACGCCCTTACCCAGAGCAAGCTTGATTCGTGTGGCACCGCGATCGACCCACTGCTCTGCCAGCTGCGCCCGCTCGTGATCGGTGGGGACCGGTAGCCCTGAGATATAGGCAGGGACGGTGTCGCGGTGTCGGCCCCCGAGCAAATCGCTGACTGAGCTTCCGAGCGCCTGGCCCGCAGTATCCCACAGAGCAGTATCGAGCGCAGCCAGTGCATCCGCTTGATGCCCGACGAGGTGTCCACGTTCACGCATCAGACCACGCAACTTTTCCCATAGCGGTCTCACGGCAGTGGGATCTTGGCCGATGAGCTGCGGCGCGAGAAGCCTGTCGATGATGGCGGCTGGCACTTCTGGCGCTACAGGGGCTAATGCCTCGCCCCAACCAACGATGCCATCGTCGGTGTGAACCGAGACCAGCGTGGTTTCAAATTTTCCGGAATAGAGGCTACGCCAAGGGGGTCTCACCGTGTACTCCGCCGAGCCACGAGGATCCCATCCGTCATCGTGGACGCCAAGATAAGCCCGCGGTGAAGGAAGCTTGAGGACGTAGGTCTCGATGTGCTCAATACGCATTATCGATGCTTTCTGTGGAAGTCATGCTTCAATACTGCAGTGCACTTGCATAATATGCAAATAGATTCCATAATGGCTATATGAATGCCGAACGATCAACTAACCAGAGCGTCGATAGAGCGCTCTCGGTCCTCACCTTGTTCACCAGCAATAGCCCGTCACTGCGTGTCTCGGACGTCGCCTCAGGCCTCGGCCTCGGAGTGTCGACCGCCTCGCGTTTGCTGGCTACCCTGGAGGAATCGGGGTTCCTCCGTAAGGATTCCAAATCTCAGCGTTACGAACTTGGTCAGCAGATCATCTCGTTGGGCGGGGTGGCGTTGAACAATGAGCCGATCTATCGCAATTCGCGAGCGGTGACTCAGCGGCTGGCGTGGGAACTCGGCTTGGGCGCGAACGTTGCCGTGCGTCAGGGAACCGTTCTTCGCTATTTGCAGAATGTCGAAGGGCCAATGGCCCCGAAGTCATACACCCTCCTCGGTCAGACAAATCCTTTGCACGCGACAGGTATGGGCAAGGCGCTGATGCTTGATCTCTCCGCCAGCGAGCGTGAGGCACTTCTTGGATCTGAAGATCTACCTGCCTACACGACCAATACGATCGTCAGCCACTCCGATCTCGAGGTCGAGCTTCAGCGGTCTTCCGAACGGGGCTACTGTACCGAGATCAATGAACTTGCGCTCGGCAGGGCGTGCATTGCAGCGCCGATTCGGGACTTCACCGGACAAGTCGTGGCAGCCATCTCCCTTTCGGGAGCCTTGTCGGCAATCAACCTCACTGAGAGGGAGGCTGAACTGGCGCGAATCATCATTGAAGCTGCAGACACGATCAGCGTTGCCTCGGGTTATCTCAGTCCGCAGCCGCAACATCGCTGAACACCGCAAGTCCCCCCCATCACAATGGAGTGAAATGAGAATGCAGAACACCGTTACATCAAATAGATCCGAGCAGACACCGGCCCGCCGCGTGGTTATGGCGGCCACGGTTGGAAACTTTGTCGAGTGGTTCGATATCGGCGTATACGGCACGATGTCGGCGAGTCTGTCGAAACACCTCTTCGATTCAACAGACCCAGTGTCTGCACTGCTATCGACCTTCGCGGTCTTTGCCGTCGGCTTCGTCATTCGACCCGTCGGTGGTCTTGTTTTCGGCCCCATGGCGGACCGGATCGGACGCAACCGTGTACTGGTCATCACGGTTGCGCTAACCTCACTGTCAACGGCTGCGATCGGCATCCTCCCGAGCTACGAGACAATCGGTGTGCTTGCACCTCTTCTGCTCATTGCCATTCGACTGTTGCAGGGATTTGGTGCGGGTGGTGAGACGTCGAGTGCGGTCGGTCTCCTCTATGAGTATGCGCCGCGTGATAAGCGTGGCTTCTATACAAGTCTCAGCGCTGCCACGGGGTTTGTGGCATTCGTCGCTTCTGCGGGTCTCGCGCTGGGTCTGACATTGGGCCTCGGCGATGAAGCAGTCAGTGAATGGGCTTGGCGAATCCCATTCTTAGTTGCGCTTCCGCTGGGCTTGATTGCGCTCTATCTTCGGTCCCAGCTGGATGACAGCCCGGTGTTCCGCCAGATGCAGTCAGATGAGGAACTCTCGGTGTCCCCGCTCCGTGAGACCTTCCAGAAGGCGCGTGTAGCGATGCTGGTGCTGGCAGGACTCGTGGTGCTCAAGGGAGTAGCACATTGGACCCTTCAGACGTTCATGGTCTCCTATATGGAAGACACCCTTGGGTTCACTATGACGGAGTCTTTCCTTGCTTCGACGATCGCCATGGCTGTCGTGATGGTGCTTATTCCGCTCTCCGGCATCATCTCCGACAAGATCGGTCGAAAGCCAGTGCTCGGGGCTGGAGCAGTCGGACTCTTCGTTTTGGCTTGGCCGGCAATCACGCTGATGACACTGGAGAATGCGCCATTGGCGATCGCAGCGATGGTGCTCCTCGCTTTGCCGGTGGCCGCCTATGATGGTGCGATCAACGCAATCATGGCGGAGATGTTCCCCGCTCGAATCCGTACTGGAGCGATGGCGATTCCCTACAACGTTGCCGTCAGCCTCCTCGGGGGAACGGCGCCGTATATTGCCGCTTGGTTGACAGTGACCACCGGTTACAAGCAGGCCCCGAGCTTCTATCTCATGCTGGCCGCGGCCGTCACCTTCGTTACACTCATCCGCTTCGTCAGGGAGACTGCGGGCCCTAAAGCAACTTTCTCACCCGAGAACTAGTGGTGGGCTAAGCGGCGCCGCTCTTCAACTCTGGTCGGTTAATGGTTTGCATTGCGCCAATGGCGTGTTCGCCCCTGGCCGCATAGCGAGTCCGAGTCTGACGCTCAGCAACCGGCTGACGCCCGGCTACCGCAGGGTCCGAGGCGCAGTCGGGGCTGGGAGATGATGCTGGGTTCTACGCGATCTGCTCTTGGAGCTCTTCGAGTGAGATCTCTCCTCGCCTCACTGCAGTCAGTACGCGGTGCGTACGAATCACCCGGGGCAAGGTGATGACGATGAGGCCGCCGAGGATGTTGAAGACGATGACGATCCAGAACCACTGCAGAAATTCGGGAATCGAAATGTCGGCACCCGCCAGCATGGCAGCGAAGATGACGATCGCGTTGATCGCACCGTGAAGCATCCCGACCCCGATGACCAGCAGGCCGGTGCTTATGCACACGATAGCCTTGACGACGTCGTTCGTGGTTCCCTGCTGCATCCGGGTCGCCAGTGTGATGGTGGCCCCGGCCAGCAGCGCGAGGGCGATCATGACGATCGGTGAGGACTGGTCGGTGTAGCCGATCGCCATATCGGCCAGAGTCGAATGGTAGTCGGGAAGGCCGAGCACGATCAGCCAGGCGAAGGCCAGGCCGCCCAAGAGGTTGGTGACCAAGGTGACCAGCCACAGACGGACCACCTGAAACCAACTGGCCTGCCCGGCGATGACAGCGTTGATCGGCAGGAGGAACTCTTCGGTGAAGAGCTCCGAATGCGCGAGCTTGAGCGCGAGAAGTCCGATGCCGAATGCCATGCCGGCGAGGATGTCGGAATCCGTGGCCTGTTTGACGAGAATCATCGCAAGAATGCCCAGCCCGATGTCAACGCCACCGAACAAGCCGGTGATGACGAGTTCCGGCCACTTGCGGTTGAGTCGTTTGGCTCCCTCGGTCACGGTGGTGGCGGCCTCATCGACGAGGGCATCTTCCATATCGAAGTCGTTGCCGCCGAGTCGTCTGCGTTGCTGTCTCTGAGTCATCGGGCCAGTCTAGGAGTCGTCCATGACAGATCTGACAGCGCGCAGGTGACCGTTGTCACAAGCAAGAATCCGGTTTCGAGTTGCACGCACATCCCGAACTGGTCTAGAGTTATATCTCGTTGCCCCGGCGATAACGGTTCGAAACGAAACGTTGTACACAGGGTGTGACCAGGACAAACACTCAGATGTTTGGTTGGTTTCCCAGCAGGGCAACAAGAAGCTGATACCCCCAGTGAACGTGCCGCGTGTTTGTGTGGTTCGGTGATGGGTGTGTGTTTGTGGTTTGAGAATCCAATAGCGTGTTTGTTTGAACAATTAGTGATGCCAGATAATTATTTTCTGGTAAGACAACCACATGATCAAACATTTGGTGCCGACCCT
>NZ_PGFV01000010.1 GCF_021023135.1 Brevibacterium sp. CCUG 69071 | reverse complement strand
TCCGTTCTCCGTTGAAGGGCTCTTTTATTCAGTGTACATCAGTATTGCTGTTTTGCGCCTTTTAATTTCGGATTATTTTCGATTGTTACTGTCTACGTATGATTGTTGTTGTTTGTGCTGGTGGGATATGTGGGTGTGTATCGAACGGTATTGTTGTGTGGTGTGGCTGGGTGTGGTTCCACCCTATAAGAAGGCACTGACATAGTCGTCGGCACCGACATGGACGCGGTGAGAATCCGGGGCGCCATTGAGCCTGCGAGGTCGTTCGGCGGTATGGGGTCGGCCTCCTTCTTGCACGCGCTGCTACTGCGGCCTGCGCATGCGATGATGACCTTTATGGCCCTCGATTTCACTCTCGTCCAGCTGCGCTACTTCCAGGAAGTCGCACGGCGAGAGAACATGACCGAAGCGGCCAAGCGCCTCAATGTCACGCAGTCGGCGATCTCCACGGCAATGGGGCAGCTCGAGCGCACCTTGGGCATCGACCTCTTCATCCGCCAGCGCAACCGCTCCGTGGTGCTCTCGCCTGCGGGTCGCCGATTCCTCGCCGAGGTGGAATCGGTCCTCGAGTCCACCGAAGCCCTCGGCGAGACCGCGCTCGGGCTCTCGCGTTCGCTCAGCGGGGACCTCACCGTCGGTGTCTTCTCGCCGATCGCGCCCACTCGCCTCCCGCTCATCCACCGGGAGTTCGAGAAGCGCTACCCCGATGTCCGAATCAACTACCTCGAGGCGAATCTCCAGGAGCTGCAGGCCGCTGTCGTCGCCGGCGACTGCGATCTCGCGCTGACCTACACGCTGGGAATGACCGATCGCTTCGATCGATTCCTCATCGACCTCGTGAAGCCCCACGCCCTCGTGTCGCTCGACCACCGCCTCGGCGGGGGTGGCAGGCGGCCGCGTCCGATCCATCTTCGGGAACTCGCGGACGAGGACTACATCCAACTCGACCTGCCCTACAGCAGGCAGTACTACGACGAGCTCTTTCGGATCGCCGGTGTCGAACCGGTGGTGCGGCACACCTTTGCCGGCTACGAGACGGTGCGGTCGTTCGTGGCGATGGGGCATGGGTATTCGCTGCTCAGCCAGAGCGTGTCCTCGGGGACCTATATCGGGTCGAAGACCGTCGATGTGCCGCTGCTCGACGATTTTCCGAGCATCGATCTCGCGCTCGTCTGGCCCAAGGAGCTTCGGCTGAGCAGAAGAGCGCGGGCATTCTGCGAACTGGCCAGGGAGATTCTGGGCCCCGACGGCAGCTGAGTCGGGCGAAAGGCCCGGCATGCCGGTTGAAGAGGTCCGGCACGCTGGTTGTACAGGATCGTCGGTAAGGACGGGCCACCTCGGCGGCTCATCGATTTTGCTCATGCCGAGCTTCAAAAGTATCTGTTGGACTGATGTGACGTAGGCCGCAATGATGGTGCTCACGCGATCGCCACAACAGGGGAGCAACTATGTCAGCCACCGCAGTCACAACGGGGCGCAAGTCCACGAGCATGCAGAAGAAGGTGCTCGTCGGCGGCAGCATCGGCCAATTCGTCGAGTTCTACGATTTCACCCTCTACGGCCTCTCGGCCGTCATCCTCTCCGAGTACTTCTTCCCCGACGGCGACCGAGTCACCGGCTTGCTCGTCATCTTCGCGACCTTCGGAGTCGCCTTCGTCATGCGTCCCCTCGGCGGCCTGTTCTTCGGCGCGCTCGGCGACAAAGTGGGCAGACGGAAGACCTTGACGATCACGATCTTCCTCGTCGGAATCTGCACCGCGCTCATCGGCGTCCTGCCCGGATTCGACCAGATCGGCTGGTTCGCTCCCATCCTGCTCATCCTCGCCCGCCTCGGGCAGGGATTCTCCGCAGGAGGCGAATCGGTGGGCGGCCCCTCCTTCGTCTACGAACACGCTCCCGTCGAGAAGCGCGGACTCTGGATCAACATCACCCTCGCCGCGACCGCCCTGCCCTCGGTCTTCGCCGGCGGTCTCATCCTCGCGCTCTCGACCATGATGAGCGATGACTCCTTCGCCTCCTGGGGCTGGCGGATCCCGTTCCTCCTCGCTCTGCCTCTCTCCGCCGTGGGCCTGTGGATCCGGTCCCGGACCGACGAATCCGAGCTGTTCAAGAAGACCGCCGCCGAACGCCCCAAGGAATTCAGCCCGATCCGCGACTCCTTCCAAGAGAACTCGGTGGGGATGCTCCAGGTCTTCTTCGTCCTCGGCCTCACCGCGCTCGGCTTCTACATGCTCTCGGCCTACTTCGTCACCTACATCCAGACCACCGGCGACCTCAGCCGAGAGCAGTCGCTGGCGACGAACGCGTTCGCCATGGCCAGCTACACGATCTTCCTGCCGATCGCCGGAGCCATCGGCGACAGAGTCGGACGCAAGCCCATGCTCATTGCCGGTTCGATCCTGCTGGCGGCCACCTCGGTGCCGGCCTTCGGGTTGGTGACCAGCGGAAACATGGCACTGGCATTCATCGGGCAGACGATCTTCGTCATCTCTCTGTGCTGCTACGGCGGCGGCTGCTACACCTTCTTCTGCGAGCGGTTCTCGACGAAGACGCGCTTCACCTCGGCGGCGATCAGCTACAACATCTCCTACGCAGTACTCGGCGGAACCGCGCCGTTCGTCGGCACCTGGCTTGTCGACGTCACCGGGGTCAACACCGCGCCGGGCTTCTACATGGCCGCCTGCGCCGTCGTCGTCCTCGCGCTCATCTTCATCACCAGGTTGCCGGAGACGCGCGGGCGGCTGGGGTGAGAATCACCCGCGACCACGACACCGTTCCGACAAGAGAAAGCGAAGCACCAGCATGACCGCAGCACCCACCTCCTCGACCGACGCCGCCTTCCTCGCCGACTTCCACCATGTCGCGAGCATTGGCGCCACCGACAACAACGGCGTCGACCGCCAAGCGCTCACTCCCGAGGACAAGGCGACGCGCGACTGGATGCGCGACTGGGCAGCCCGCAACGGATTCGATCTCCGCATCGACGCGATCGGCAATATGTTCGCCTGCCTCCAACTCGTCCCCGAGAGTTCTGACACCACCGGCACCCCCACCGCTCCCTACGTCCTCATCGGCTCCCACCTCGACTCCCAGCCGCTCGGCGGACGCTTCGACGGCGCCTACGGTGTCATCGCCGCACTCTTCGCGGCGCTGCGGGTCAAGGAGAGCCTCGCCGAATCCGGGCAGGTGCCCGAATTCAACCTCGCCGTGGTCAACTGGTTCAACGAGGAGGGCGGCCGCTTCGCCCCCTCGATCATGGGCAGCTCGGTGTACGCGGGCCTCTTCGACCTCGAGGAGATGCTCGCCGTGGAAGACCTCGAAGGGACCTCCGTCGCCGAGGCACTCAAGACCATCGGCTACGCCGGCACCGATACCCCGCCCGAGGCGATCTCCTACGCCGAGATCCACATCGAGCAGGGCCGCATCTTAGAGCGCGAGGCCACCGACATCGGCGTCGTCGAAGCCAGCTGGTACACGCAGAAGCTCGATATCGACGTCCTCGGCGAACAGTCCCACACCGGTGCTACCGCTATGGCCGACCGCCACGACGCCCTCGTCGCCGCCTCCAAAGTCGTGCTCGCCGTCGCCGAGGTGGTCAACGATTTCGAGGACGAGGCCCTCGTGTCCTCGGTCGGTCAGCACGTCGTCGAACCGAACTCGCCCATCGTCGTGCCCCGCCGTGTGCACATGGTCGCCGACCTCCGCTCCTCCGACCCGGCCATCGTCACAGCCGCCCGCGACCGCCTTCGCTCCCAGATCGCCGAGATCGCCCGCGACCACGACATCACCATCGATGTCGCGGACTTCGACCTCCGCGACAAACGCCACTTCCCCGAAACCGGTGTCGAACTCGCCGAGAAGTCCGCGGCCAACGAAGGGCTGAGCATCCGCCGCCTCGAGACCATGGCCGGCCACGATTCCGTGGCGATGAACCACCGCGTGCCCGCCGTGATGATGTTCGTGCCCAGCGTCGACGGAGTGTCCCACTGCGAACGCGAGTTCACCACCGATGAGGACATGGTCCGCGGCCTGCGAGTCCTCACGAATGTGGCCACGGAATTGGTCGGCGGGGAGCTCGGCGAGGACCGCAACGGCGAAGTATGGGTCGGCAGATCCGTCGCGGAGGTTCTGGTTGGTTCGCCCGCAATCGCCGAAGGCGCCACCGTGTCAGCCTCGAACGCTAGGGTGGACCCATGAGCTCCACACCCACCTCGGCGGGCACACAGAGCACGACCGCCGACACGGAGACCTGGGCCCTGTCCGCCACCGAGGCGCTGGCCCGGTTCCGGTCGAAGGAGCTCTCCCCGGTCGACTACCTGTCCGCCCTCATCGGCCGCATCACCACCGAGGACGAGCGCATCAATGCGGTCACGGAGGTCGTCGAGGAGGCGGTCACCGCTGCGCGGGAGGCCGAACGCTTCTACGCGAACGCCACATCCGATGACCTCGCCGAGGCGGCAGACTCCCGGCCGCTGCTCGGACTGCCCGTCATCGCCAAGGAGAAGCACGCGATCGCCGGGCGCACCCTGAGTCAAGGTCTCATCCACGAACGCGACACCATCGCCGAGGCGGACGCCGCCGTCATCGCCCGCATCCGTGCTGCCGGCGGCTTCGTCCACGCCCGCGTGACCTCGCCCGAGTTCAGCTGCGCGACGGTCACGCATTCGCCGATGTGGGGCGTGACCCGCAACCCCTGGAACCCCGATCTCTCACCCGGCGGCTCGTCCGGCGGTTCAGGAGCCGCCCTGGCCGCCGGCTTCGCGCCCTTGGCGACGGCCTCGGACATCGCCGGTTCGACACGATTGCCCGCCGCTTTCACCGGCACCGTCGGATATAAGGCGCCATACGGCCGGATCCCCGGTGCCCAGCCTCTGGCCGCCGACTGGTACCGCGGGGACGGACCGATGACGCGCACCGTCGCCGACGCTGCGCTGGTCTCGCGGGTGATGGTCGGCGTCGATCCCGGCGATCACGCGACGATCGATTCGCCGGATTTCCTCTCCGATTTCGACCCCGCCGAGGCGGTCGAACGTCTGCGCGGACGTCGGGTGGCGCTGTGCCTGCGCTTGGGGGACTTCCCCGTCGGCGAGGGCATCATCGCCAATACCCGGGCGGTCGCCTCGGCGCTGGAGGCCGCAGGAGCCGTCGTCGAAGAGATCGAACTGCCATGGACGGCCGAGCGGATCTTCGAGACCGCCTTCACCCATTTCGGCCATCTGCTCGCGCCGGCGATGCGGGCGACGACCCGCGGTCACGAAGACACCCTGGCCGACTACACGCTGCGATTCATGGCCGACGCCGAGGCGGTGGCCGACCGCCGCTCGTTCTTCGAAGGACTGACGATGGAAGCGCAGATCCAGGCGGAGCTCGCGGCCGCGATGGACGGGTTCGATGTGCTCTTGGCGCCCACCTCGGCGGTGGCGGGATTGGAAGCCGGCGGCAGCTATCTCGACGGGATCACGATCGACTCGACCGGTGTGGGACGGGAAGATGCTGGCGACGGCGGAAATGGCGCCGCCGGGGGAGTGCGGCTCGAGCACTACTGGCAGGCGCACATGACGATGCCGTTCAACATCTGCAATCGGGTGCCGATCGTCAACGTGCCCTCTGGCATGGCCGACTGCGGAATCCCGACCGGACTGCAGGTCGTCGCCCACCCCTATGACGACCGGACCGCCTTCGACGTGGCGGCCGCGGTGGAGCAGCTGAGGCCGTGGACGGGGATTGCGCCGGGATGAGCCTGGACGAGACGATCGCCGCCGTCGACGGCCTCGGACGAGAACTCAACGCCGTCACCTCGGTGATGGCCGATCGGGCACGCAACCTCGGGCGGAAGTCCGCGGAACGCGTCGCTTCCGGTGAACCTGCACGCGCCCTCGAAGGGGTGACCTTCGCGATCAAGGACGTCATCGACGTGGCCGGCTTCCCGACGACGATGGGGTCGGACGTCAGCACCGGGCCCGACCCGAGCGCCACCGCGCCGGTCGTCACCCTCTTGGAGAAGGCCGGGGCACTGCCGGTGGCGAAGACGAACTGTCAGGAATTCTCGTACGGCATCCTCGGCGATGAGAGTGCCTTCGGCCGCGTGGTCAATCCGCTCGACCCCGCACTGTGCACCGGAGGGTCGAGCTCCGGATCGGCAGCGCTGGTGGCCGCCGGGGTGGTGCCGCTGGCGCTCGGCACGGATACTGCCGGATCGGTGCGGGTTCCGGCCGCCTGCCAAGGCATCATCGGCTTCAAACCGACCTTCGGAACCGTGTCCACCGACGGGGTGTTTCCCCTGGCGCCGTCCTTCGACACGGTCGGACTGTTCGCACGCGACATCGGGCTGCTCACCTCGGCGTTCGAGGTGATTGCGGGCGTCGGGGAGGGCAAGTCCGGAGCGGACGACCCTGGGTCAGACTTCTCTGGGGCGGATACCGTCCCCGCGCTCGACCTCAGTCTTCTCAACGCAGCCGAGGCATCGGCGGACGTCGCACAGCGCTGGGTCGAGGCGCATCTCGGGAACGTCAGGACAACCTCGGCGAGGTCGGAGGAACTGGGCGAGATCATTAAACGGCTGTTCGGGATCTACGACATCGTGCGCCGCTTCGAAGCCACCGTCCTGCACCAGCGGTTCGCCGAGGAGCAGGGGGAGCTGTACCAGCCCGGCGTGTGGGCGAAGATCATGGCCGGGCAGACCATTACCGAGGTGGACTACCGAGAACAGGTCGGGGCGCTGGAAGAGCTGCGCGCCTCGGCGCTGGGTATCTTCGACGAGGTCGACTTCATCGTCACCCCGGCCATCGAGGGTGACGTCCTGCGCTGGGATCAGATCGGTCCGGAATCCTCTTCGCCATTCATCCGCTATGCGATGCCCTTCAATGTGCTGGGCTGGCCCGCGGTGACAGTGCCGATCGGTACTGTCGCCGAGGTGGTGTTGGGGGATGACGCGTATGGTGCGGGCCTGGTGAAGCCGGAGTCAGTGCAGATCGTCGGCCGACCCCACGACGATCGCGGGCTGCTCGATTTCGTCGCGGGGCTCTTGGGTTCCTGAGGGCACCGAGGTTGAACTGGTCGCTCGAAGCGCGGCCTCGGCTAAGCTGAAATCGAGCCCACCGGCCACGAACGAAGCGGAGCCGTCCGGACATGCGACCCAAGCACAGTCAGACCATTACGATCTCCGACGATACACGCGCGAACGTGGCCATGGTGCCCGCGCTGGTCGTCGGACTCGTCTTGGTGCTGGGATTCGGATTCGACCCGCTTGGCACGGAAGCTGACGCCACTGACCTGGCCGACCTCACCGAGAGGCTCATCTCGATCTTCCTGGTCACCTGGCCGCTGTTCGCGTTCGTCTACCTGCTGTGGACTCATGCCGGGCTGAACGAGCTGGACGAAACCGAACTCATCGTGCATTCGCGGTGGGCACTCGCCCGCAAGCGCACGTCCTGGGCGCGGTATTTCACCATGGGCGGAGCGGTGTCCTGGGCGGCGGTCGCGGCGTATCTCGCGGTCATTCTCAACGTCTTTCTCGTCACGATGGGATCCGGGGCGAGCGTCAGTCTCGCTGTGATCCTCGGACTGGCCAACGTCGTCGCCTCATGGGCGGTCATGGTGTATTCGTTCGCCCTCGAATACATGCGCCTCGACCTCGGAGGCGGCGGCAGCGCACACGCTCGGCAACTTGAGTTCGATATGCCTGAGGAGCGCGCGTTCGGCGACTATCTGACCTTCTCCGTACTCTCCTCGACGATGACGGCCGCACTCCCTGGGAAAGCGACGACCCGACCCGGATGGCGACTGGTTCGCACCAACGTCATCCTCGCGTTCGTCTTCAACTCGGTCGTCGTGGCCACGTTGGTGTCGATGTTCCTCTCCTACATCCCGACGTAGGCAAGGGATGATTTCGGAGGTCGCATCCTACGTGGAGATTCCCCGACTTCCTCACCCGATCTGCCTCACCCGATCGCGGAGAACACCACCTCGCCGATGACCAGCAGCGCGCCGGCGATCGACGCGCACACCGCCAAACGGTAGAGCACCTTGCGGTCGGCGCGGCGAATGACGAAGTTCGACAGCCACAGGCCGACGAGCATGAACGGCAGCAGGGTCGCCGCGGCAATGAGGTGGTCGCTTCTGACTTCGCCTCCGATGGTCAGTCCCGTCAGCGAGAGGATGCTTCCCAGGGTGAAATAGGCGCTCATCGTCGATCGCATCGGAGACGGATCCAGAGCGCGGAGGACCAGGGCGATGGGAGGTCCGCCGATGCTCGTGGCGGTGCCGAAGATGCCGGAGACGCTGCTCGCGAAGAACATATTGCGTCCGTTTGCCTCGGGGGACCAGCCCACCAGGCTGAAGGCCACGCCGCCGAGGACGGTGATCGCGAGCAGAAGTGAGAGGCCTGTGTCCGGCAGCATCACGACGGCGGCGGTTCCCACCGCGATGCCGGGCAGCCGGCCGAGGGCACCCCATCCGACGAGTCTCCAATCGACGTCGCTGCGTTCGCGCAGAAACGCGGTGAGCGAGGTCAGCGTGGCCAGGAGAAGCAGGGCAGCCGGCAGCAGATCGGGGCGCAGCAGCGCGAGAACCGGGGCGGTGATCATGCCGAGACCGAAGCCGATCGAGCCTTGGAGGCACGCCGAACCGAGGACGACGACACCGATGATGATGTAGCTGACGATCTCCATCGACCCAGTGCTCCTCTGCTTCGTCGCTCGACTTCTCCGATGCGGGCAATGAGCGGCAGCGACATTGCGCTCGGAGGTCTGCGCCGCCGATTCCAACGTATCCACTCTGCCACGGTATTGCGCGAACCGTTCCATCGTCCTATGATTTGGACACAGCATCTGCGCGAAACACGCAATATGTGTTTCAATGATTACGTAAATCACGCAGACGTCAACAGAGAAACAGCCGGTGGCACAATGTCGTGAATGCACGACGCTGTGGACACCTCCACATAGTCAATCAGCAATCGGAGCGTACGACATGGCCAGTGACGTCCATAGCCCCACTCAGCATTCCGCTTCGGCCAAACCCGAGCAGGTGCCCATCCCGCGCGGACTCTCACTGATCACCTCGGTGGGTCCGGGACTCGTTCTCGCCATGTCGTTCCTCGGCACGGGCGACCTCGTCAGCTCGTCGGTCTCGGGCGCATCCTACGGCTACGCGCTCCTGTGGACCTTGGTCCTCTCGCTCGTCGCCCGCACGTTCATCATCTCGTCGATCGCCAAGTACACGCTGATGAATAAGCACGGGGACACCCAGATCCTCGACGGCTTCGCGCGGCTCTCGCCGATTCTCCCCGGTGTCATGGCTGCGGTCGTCCTCATCGCGGGCTTCATCACCCAGGCGACCTTCGTTCTCGCGGCGGCCACGGGCCTTCACGAGCTCACCGGCGGCGAATGGGGAGGTGGTTGGGGTCGCTTCATCTGTGCCGTGATCATCGTGGCGCTCACACTCACCCTGGTGATGCTGCGCAAACAGTTCACCGTACTCGAGTACTTCGCCCGTTTCGCCTCGGTCGCCATGATCGCGGCCTTCGTCTACGCGCTCATCCAGATCGGCACCTTCGACATCGCCGGCTTCTTCCAAGGCCTGGCCTTCGAGATTCCCAAGGAGCAGAACACCTCGGCCTTCGCTCCGATCGTCATCGCCTCGGCGACCATCGGCACGATCGCCGGCAATATGCCCAACCTCCTGTATTCGGGATTCATGCGCGACAAGGGTTGGATCGGCCCGAAATACAGGAAGCTCCAGCAGTTCGACCTCATCGTCGGCATGGCCCCTCTGCTCATCATCAACCTGCTCTTCTGGATCGTCGCGGCTGAGTTCCGCTCCGGCAACCCGGGGTTCTCGATCGGCGATGAGTACGACCTCTCGCATATGCTCACCGTCGCAGTCGGGCCGGTCGGTCCCTTCCTGCTGTGGATGTGCATCTTCTTCGCAGCGATGACGAGCTTCCCACCGCAGTCTCGCGGCTTCGCCCAGCTGGCCATCAACGGCATCAACCACACTGTGCCGTCGATGCGTCGATACCTCGGCCGCGACGAGGAGAACCCGGCTTTCCGCTGGATCCAGGCCATCGTCTTCATCATCGTGCCCCTGGTCTCCACAATTCCCGGCGCACCAGATCTGATCTCCCTGAATATCGTCGGCACCGCGATCTCGACGGTGCTGAGCCTGCCGATCATCGTCGTCTGCATCCTCCTGCTCACCTCGCGGAAGAAGCACATGACGAACTACGGTGTGAACCGGGTGTGGCAGACGATTCTGCTGGCCGTCCTCGGCCTCATCGCCATCATCGTCGGTGTACAGATCGCACTGCAGATTCCGGCCATGTTCGCCACGGCCTTCGGGTGAGTCACGCTCGGCGCCCATGAGGACATGCGACCAGCGCCGCACATGACCGGTGCGAGACACGACCGACGCCACAAGCAACCATCACAGCACCACAGGAGTGAGACATGAACCTGCTCTCGAATCCGTCACTCGACCACATCGCCCCGGTTCCGGCCGACGGTCGCCTGCGAGTCTTCGAGGACTCCGGCGAAGCTGCCGCGGTGATCCCGACGGATCGTCGCTCGAATCATGCTCCCTCGATCCTGGCGCTTCGCAGCGGTGGCCTGCTGACGGCCTGGTTCGGTGGCAGCGACGAGGGAAACAAGGACATCGACATCCTCGTCTCCGTCTTCGACCAGGCCTCCGGCACCTGGTCAGAATCGGCAGCAGTCACCCACGACGAGATCCGCTCCGACCAGAACCCCGGCCTGTTCGAGGCACCGGACGGGCAGGTGTGGCTGGTCTACACCTCCCAGCTCTCCCGGCAGTCCGGAGTTCCGGAGACCTTCAATCTGCAGCACACCTCCGTGATCAAGGTCGTCCGCTCCGCCGATCAGGGGCAGACATGGTCCGATCCGGAGACCCTCTTCTCCCGCGAGGGCACCTTCGCACGGCAGCCGATCCAGGTCCTCAGCGACGGCACCTGGGTGCACCCGCAATGGCTGTGCTTCGACGATGACACGAAGAACGTCTCGGACCTGCCGGTGCTGCAGCTCTCCTCCGACAGCGGCGAGACCTGGGAGCAGATCGATCTCCCGAACAGCGCCGGCCGAGTCCACCCCAATGTCGTCGAGCTCGAACCGGGCCGTCTGGTCTGCCTGTTCCGTTCGCGCTTCGCCGACTGGGTCTACCTCAGCCGGTCCGAGGACGGCGGACGCACATGGACCGAACCGTCAGCAACGGAGATTCCCAACAACAATGCCGGTCTCAGCGCGTTTCTCCTGCCCTCGGGAAGGCTCGCGCTGGTGTCGAACGAACACCAAGTGGCGCAGGGTCCCGGTGAGGTCGTCTGGCCCTACGAGCGCATGCGCATCGTCATCGCCGTGTCCGCCGACGAGGGACGTTCGTGGCCGGTGCGTCGCGTGATCGAGGCCGGCGACGGCTTCGCCGGCGAAGGCAACCTCCGCAGCAATCGCCGACAGGAATACCCGCATGGAGTCGTCGACGCCGACGGACTCATCCACGTCGTCTACGCCTACAGCTCCCGCCGCGCGATCCGCCATGTCGTCTTCGCCGAGGACTGGATCTCCGGAGTCGAAGACCAGGTGCATACCGACTGCAAGCTCTGGGGCTGATCCCGGCGCCGAGGTGGGGGCTCAGTCCGAGGCGGCTCCGAGGCCCTCGGCATCGACCCTGACCACGGTGATGCCCCGCGCCTCGAACGGTGCGATCTGATCGTCGGTGACCGAGGAATCGGTGACGAGCGTCCAACCGCTCCCGAGATCGGCCCAAGCATGGAAGGGCCGCTGCCCGACCTTGGCGGCATGGGCGACCACAAAGACATGCGCAGCACGGCGGCTCATCAGCTCCTTGAGCCGCACCTGCTCGACCGAGGCCTCGCAGACCCCGTCCTCGGCGGTCACGGCGTCGGCGCCGAGGAAGGCGAAGTCGAAGGTGAACCTCCCCAGCCCGGCTTCGGTGACCGGACCGATGAAGCCCTGGCTCAGCGGCCTGAGTCGACCGCCCAGGAGGGTGAACTCGATGCCCTCCACATCGGAGAGCTGCTGCAGCGGGGTGAGCCCAGTCGAAACGACATCCAAGGGGGTCGTCCCGCGCAGGGACCGCGCGATCTGCGCAGTTGTGCTGCCGGCGTCGAGGAGGACGTGCGAACCGGCCGGAACCTGAGCGGCGCACCACGCCCCCAGCGCTCGCTTGACCTCGGGGACCTCGTGGGAGCGCTCGTCGAGCGTGGTCTCGGCCTGGGCGGCAACGGCAATCACTCCGCCGTAGGTGCGGGCCAGATCGCCCGAGTCTGTCAGCCGGGCCAGATCGCGCCGGATCGTCGAGGCGGTGACGCCGAGCATCTCGGAGAGCGTCTCAACGCTCATCTCGCCCTTCGTCCTTGCCAGCTGGACGATCTCTTCGCGCCTCTCGCGTGCGTTCATCTCTCTCCCGGCTCGTTCGTCCGGCGACGATCACGCGACCTCTGAAGCCGGTTGATCGTGCCGTGCTGTTCTGCGTCCCGTCAGGGGATTTTCCGTGTGGCGCCTCGATGCGCCGTCGTGCCGCCACTGTATCGCGAAACGACGCGAACGCCCGTGCGAGCCGCGTTCCCGTTCCGTGGACGGGCCCCGCTGGCGGACCCTGCGAACCCTGCGAACCCTGCGAACCCTGCGGCCGCTCGCGGTCCCCGCGACCGCCGCTGCTGAACTCGCCCTCGCAATCGAGGACCCACCTCGGCGGGGGTGTTCTCAGTCGACCGAGGCCAGCGCGGCGGCCTGCCGCATCGCCTCGCTCATCGACTCGGTGTCGACCTTGCCGGTGCCGGCGATGTCGAATGCCGTGCCGTGGTCGACCGAGGTACGGATGACGGGCAGGCCGACGGTGATGTTGACTCCGGCGTCGATGCCGAGGACCTTGATCGGTCCGTGCCCCTGATCGTGGTACATCGCGACGATGAGGTCGTAGTCGCCGCGACCGGCGAGGAAGAAGGCGGTGTCGGCCGGCAGCGGGCCGGTGGCGTCGATCCCGTCGGCCTTGAGCGTCTCAATGGCGGGCACGATCTTCTCCTCTTCCTCTCCGTAGCCGAAGAGGCCGTTCTCTCCCGCATGGGGATTGATCGCGCAGACGCCGATGTGGGGTGTCGCGATTCCCGCGCGGATGAGCGCATCGTTGCCGCGGCGGACCGTGCGCTCGACGAGACCGGGGTCGATCTTGGCGACGGCATCGATGAGTCCGATGTGGGTCGTGACGTGGATGACGCGCAGCTTCGGTGAGGACAGCATCATCGACACCTCCTCGGTGTCGGTGAGGGAGGCGAGCATCTCGGTGTGGCCGGGGTACTTGTGGCCGGCCGCGTGCAGGGCTTCCTTGTTCAACGGTGCCGTGCAGATCGCCTGGACCTCGCCGGACATCGCCAGGCTCGCCGCCCGTTCGATGCAGCGGAAGGCAGCATCCCCGGCGATGGGGGAGAGCTCGCCCCAGGGCAGGTCCGCCGGCAGCAGGTCGAGGTCGATGACGTTGATGATGCCGCTGCCGTGTTCGGCCTCGGCGGGAGCCGCGATCACACGGATCTCGGCGTCGACGCCGAGCACCTCGGCGGCTCGGACGAGACGTGTGGCATCTCCGATGACCACCGGATCGGCCACCTCCAGCACCGAAGGGTCGAGGCAGGCCGCGATGCAGATCTCCGGACCGACGCCTGCGCCGTCGCCCATGGTGACGGCGACCGTGGGAAGCGAGTTCATTCATTCTCCTTCGTGGTTCCCGGAATCGCGGTGGGCTGCGGGAGCCCGACTCCGGTCAGAACTTCGTGGATAAGGGTCAGCGACGAGACCTCGCCCTGGTTGCCCGGTCGAGTGACGACGCGGTTGAGTCGAGGTGCGATTCCCGCCGAGGTGGCTGTGACCTCGGACAGCACCGCTCCCGGATGGATCTCCCCGGTCACGTCGAGGGATCCGACGCCGAGGCGGTCGAGCACGGCGCGTGCCGTCTCGCCTCCGGAGGCGACGAGGTCCACCGGCCGGAGTTCCTGCTGATCCTCCGGAACAGAGGTGTCTCCGCCTGCCGGCTCGGTTGCGTCGAGTGCCCGCGCGGTGAGTTCCGCGAGCAGACCGGGCAGCGGTCTGGGGTCGACGGTTCGGCCGTCATCGCCGATGCGCACGACTACATGTCCGGCCGCCAGACCCGCACGTACACGATTCGCCGCCGTCTGCAGGTCGGGGTCCTCGACCGTCCATGAGGACAGCGCCGAGGCGGGCAGGTCGATGACCTCGACCGGACGGTGCGCTGCCAGATCGTCGACCTGTGCTCGCGCCCGCTCGGCCGCGGTGCCGAGCACGGTGAGGACGCTGGAACCGGCTGACCTGGGCGAGTCGGCCATGGTCGGCGCCGAGATCGAGCGCTTCGCCGCAAACGCCCGGGCCAGTGCGGCGGTGCCGACCATGGTGGCGTTCAGCGAGACGGCGAGATCGACGATGGCGGAGATGTCGGACATCGATTCGGCGTCGGCGATGATGAGGCGACTTCCGCGGCTGATGTCGCGGAGCTCCTCAGGTGTCGCCGTGCGCAGTCGATCGAGGGTGAGGTGGAATGCGGGCCGCGGGCAGAGGTCGTGCAGGGACTCCGGTGCCGGTGAGTCCTCGACGCTCCAGGCGTCAGTCTCCGCGAGGCGGACCCCGTCGATGATCGGCATGCCGTCGACGATGGTGCGGCCCAGCTGCGGCAGTGCCGGCGCAAAGATCACCGGGGTGTCCGTGGTCTCTAGGGCGGTCTCCAGCAGTGCGGGGACATTGCCGCGCAGCAGGGAGTCGATCTTGATCAGTGTCGTGGGCTGCT
Organism: Brevibacterium sp. CCUG 69071; assembly: GCF_021023135.1. Lineage (GTDB taxonomy): Bacteria > Actinomycetota > Actinomycetes > Actinomycetales > Brevibacteriaceae > Brevibacterium. Next base: position 73,563 of record NZ_PGFV01000010.1, on the reverse strand, counting down.
GCTCGGGGTGCCGACGATCCGCTCGATGAGCTTCCAGGGCATGCTGCGCTCGCAGAGATGCCTGCGCAGGGGAGAGGTATCGGCAGTCGAGGTCGACGGCGAGATCGAGTGTCTCGCTCGTCCCGAGTGTGTCGTTTGAGCCGCTATTCGTGGATCCACTGAGTTGAATGCGCGCCACCGAGCCCAGGGTGGCTGCGGCCTCTGCCGCGCCGCTGAGATCATCGGCGAGGATGAGCAGACCGGAGTCGACGGTTGTCATGCCACTCCTTCGGGTCCGATCGGTGATTCGGATACCAGGTTTCCATGATTGCGCGAAATACGCAAGTTGTTGCACGTTGCGCGCATAAGTGGGAAGATTCTTGAAGATCCACCGCCCCATTCGACTGCTGACTCACTCAACGAGGAGACCGTATGACCGCTGAGAAGAATCTCTCCATCGACGGAGTCTCCGTCCCGCTGACCCCGCTGGTCCTGGGCACCATGACCTTCGGAGATACGGTCGACGAGCGCACCGCCCACGAGGTCATCGAAGCTGCGCTCGCCGCAGGCATCACCGGCATCGACACCGCCAACGGCTATGCCAAGTCGACCACCGAAGGGCTCATCTCCCCGCTGGTGAAGAAGCATCGCGAGAACATCGTGCTCGCCACAAAGGCGGGCATGCCGCATGCGGATGCCGGAGATCACTCGCCGCTCTCGGCCGCTGGCCTACGCGCGAGCGTCGAGGGTTCGCTGCGTCGCCTCGATGTCGAGTCCGTCGACCTCTTCTACCTGCACCAGCCCGACCGTGCGGCTTCGCTCGACGAGACTCTCGACACCGTTGCGGCACTGCGGGCGGAGGGCAAGCTCACCGCGTTGGGCATCTCAAACTTCGCCGCCTGGCAGGCAGTCGACGTGATCGCCGCCGCCGAACGTGCCGGTGCCCCGAAGCCCGTCGTCGCACAGAACGTCTACAGCGTCCTCGCCCGGCAGATCGAGGACGAATGGCTCGAATGCGGTGCGACCCACGGGATTGCGACCATGGCCTACAACCCGCTGGCTGGGGGACTGCTGGCCAGGCGTCCTTCGACCGAGGGAACCCCCGATCGCTTCACCGGGTCGGTGCTCGCTCAGATGTACTCGCAGCGCTATCTCTCGGATTCGGTCCTGGCCGCCGTCGAGGCCTTCGCCGCCGTGGCCGCGGACGCCGGGATTCCCCAGGCCGAGCTCGCCCTGCGGTGGGTGGCCGGAGCCGAGGGCATCGACTCCCTGCTCCTGGGGGCCAGCCGCGTTGCGCAGCTCGAGGCGAACATCGCCGCCGTCGCCAAAGGCCCGCTGCCCGAGGACGTGCTCACCGCCATCGACGAGGCGACCGCCTCGGTGCGCGGATCCCAACCCAAATACAACCGCTGACCGCAACCACCGCCTCGGCGGCCGGGACGAAGACCACCCGCCCGCCGAAGCGCACAAGCATGACGAACACCGAGAACACCACGAAGGGAATGCCCATGTCCTCCATCAGAGGAATCCTCGCCGCCGTCGCCACCCCGTTCGACGATGACGAACAGATCGTCGAAACGGCCCTGCGCGCTCATGTGCGACGTCAGCTCGAGGCCGGCATCCACGGCATCTTCGCCCTCGGGACGAACGGCGAGTTCTACGCCCAGTCCGCGGCCGAGCGCGCCGAAGCGGCACGCATGGTCATCGACGAGGTGGCCGGCCAGGTGCCCGTCGTCATCGGTGCCGGAGCCGCCACCACACGTGAGACGATCAGCGTCGCGCAGGACGCAGCTGCGGCCGGTGCCGACGCCCTGTCGATCATCACCCCGTACTTCGCTGCCGCCTCGCAGACGGAGATCGAGAACCACTTCCGCGCCGTCGCGGAATCCGTCGAGGTTCCGGTCATCGTCTACAACATCCCCGCGCGCACCGGCAATGCCGTGGCCCCGGCGACTCTGGAGAAGCTCGCCGAGGTGGACAACATCACCGGAGTGAAGGACTCGAGCGGCAACTTCGACACAATTCTGCAGTACCTCGAGCGCACGGACCGGGAGAGCTTCGACGTCATCTCGGGCAATGACTCCCTCATCCTGTGGACGCTCATCGCCGGAGGAGCGGGCGGGATCAGCGGAATCGCGAACATCTACCCGAGGACCATGGCTTCGATCTTTGACCTCTTCGCCGCGGGCGACGTCGAGGCGGCGCGGACGGCACAGGACAGCATCCGTCCGATCCGCAACTGCCTGGCACTCGGCAATCCCAACACCGTGGTCAAGCATGCGGCCAATGCGAGAGGATTCGATCTGGGGCCGGCCCGCGCCCCATTCAACGCGCTCTCTGACGACGCCAAGGCCAAGGTCGAGGAGACGGTGCAGGCTGATGTGGAGCGGGGCCTGGCGTAGTCCTCGCCCGGTGGGCGTTCACCGCTGAAAGTCGAAGACGCATTGAGGGGCCGCACCGATTCGGTGCGCCCCCTCAATGCATCCGATGGCGTTCGTTTCGAGTTATAGGCCAGATTGTGTGTACAGGATAAGCCTCTTGACCAGCAGGCAGTAGGGCACGACAGGCTTGAACATGCTCTGGAAGCATATTCAGCGCAGGCAACCCCGAGAGCCGAAGAGTGCGGACCCCGCTGACCTACACGATGGGAGACTGGAGTGATGAGCAGCCAGAAGGTGTACCTTGTCTTCGCCAAGCAGTCCTCGCCGTTCGACGCGGAGGGAACGATAGATCCTCTGGTGGGGATTTTCAGCGATGAATCCGAGTGCTATCGGATCGAGAGTGAGCAACCCGACTACGGGGTCAGCTGGGAGACTCGCGACGTTGAGGATGCGGGTGAGCACACTATCGCTCCCGGTGACACCGTTTATGCCTACCACTACATGGCGACGTTCAGGCCGACACCCGATGGGGAACAAGCCATTGAGCTCTTGAGCGACGCTGCCGTTGAGGACGTCTTCTTTCAAGAAGAGAACGCTCGGAAGAAGCTAGAGGTCGGTGATCTCCAAGTGATCACAGTGGGGGAACTTCGACTCGAGGGCGACTTCCAGATCATCGAAGGGCCGTGAGCCCGAACGGCCTCCCACCCGGCCCACACAGATCGATCTTTCGCGCAGTCACTTCACCGGGAAGCGCGGCTCCTGACCCTCCAGCACGCGGGCGACGTCCTCGACCGCCCAGGTGCCCATGTTCGCGTTCGCAATGTCCGAGTACGCTCCGATGTGCGGGGTGGCGATGAGGTTCGGTGCGGCCAGCAGCGGGTCGTCGGGGCTCGGGGGTTCCGAGGCAAAGGCATCCAGGGCCGCGAAGGCCAGGCGTCCCGTGACCAGCGCTTCGGCCAATGCCGCTTCGTCGACGAGCCCGCCTCGGGCGGCGTTGATGAGTCCGGCCCCTTCGGGCATCGAAGTGATGAGCTCGGCCGACAGCAGGGGCTCGTCTCCTCCGGGCAGGTGCAGGGTGAGGAAATCGGACCCGGCCACCACCTCGGCGAGGGACATCGGTGTGGCCCCCGCCTCGGCGATGGCATCGTCGGAGACGAAGGGATCATAGGCGGCGATGCGCAGGCCGAACCCGGCAGCCCGCTTGGCCACCTCCCGGCCGATCCGCCCGAACCCGAGGATGCCGAGCTGCTTGCCCGAGAGCTGACTGCCGAAGAACACGCCCCATTCTCCTCTGCGAAGAGAGTCCTCCGCCTCGCGGATGTGTCGGGCACCCATGAGGAGGAGTCCGAGGGTGAAGTCGGCGACGGATTCGGCATTGGCACCGGGCGTGTTCACGACCGTCACCCCGGCCGCCGCCGCTGCTGCGAGGTCGATGTTGTCGACCCCGGCCCCGTGCTTGGCCACGACCTTGAGCTCGGGGCAGGCGGCGAGCACCTCGGCGTCGATGCGGTCGAGACCGACGAGAACCGCCTCGGCGCCGGACAGAGCGGAGATGAGCTCAGAGCCGGACTTGGGATGGTTCTCGGTTCGGTCCTCGAGGTCGAGGCCGAGCTCGTCGGCACGCGCCCGAGGTGCGGTCGAGTGCTTGCCGAAGGAAGGGGTGAGGACTCGCAGGCGCATCAGGCTCCGATCTCGATTCCGAAGGTCTCGAACACCGTGTAGATGCCCAGCAGGCCGATGGCCAGCGAGGCGAAGACGAGCATCACGGTGAAGAAGTGATTGGACTTGAACTCTGTGGGCACCTCTCGGGAGCGAAGGTACCAGACGGCGATGACCACGGCGACGAGGAAGACGCCGCTGGCGACGCCGCCGATCTGGACCATGATCACCGGCGACTGGATGATGAGGTAGCTCAGCGCCCAGATGATGGGAAAGACGATGGTGAGGACGCGGATGATCCGCGAGCGGGTGCGCACATTCGTCCAGTCGAAGGCGCCGAGGATGGACACCGTGTTCGTCCACAAACGGGGAACGCTGGCCGAGGAGGCGATGAAGGTCGAGAAGAGGACCGCGAAAGCGCCGATGAGGAAGATCCAGTGGCCGGTCTCGCCCATAACCGAGGAATACATCGACGACAGTGTGGTGATCATGTCGTTGCCCTCGGGGACGAGTCCCTGCGGGTGGAGGATCGCCGCGCCGATGACATAGAAGGACATCGTGCACACCGTCGAGACGATCCAGGAGACGAGGACGTCGGTGCGCATGACGGAGATCCATCCGCGGGCACGGCGGGCGCGCTCCTCGGTGCCGTCGTTCGGTCCGGTGTAGCGGGCGTAGCCCTTCTCGAGGCACCAGTAGGTGTAGGTGGTCATCTCGTCGGCGCCGACTCCGGTGATGCCGAACATGGCTACGGCGAAGCCGAGTGTGCCTGCGGGGATTGCGAAGGTCAGACCTTCGATGACATCCGCCGAGGTGTAGGCGAAGTCCGTGAATGGCAAGGCGACGGCGAGCCCGACAGTGGAGACGGTGAAGATGATGACGGCGGCGACGGAGAACTTCTCGACGATGCTGTACTTGTTCGTCACCAACAGTGAGATGACGACGGCGAGGGAGACGATCGTCCAGAAGATGAGTGAGGGCGATGAAAGTGGCTCACCGAAGACCGGGAGCATGATCGAGAGGGAGGCGACGGCACCGCCGATGATTCCTCCGCGCTGGAGGACCTTGGCGAAGTCCATGAGGATCCACAGCAGGTTGATCCAACCGGCACGGCCGATCAGACGCGGACCGACGTGCCCGTATCCCTCGAGGGCGGGTTTGCCGGAGAGGATCGTCCACTGGGCGAGTTCGAGCTGGACCCAGACCTTGACCGCGGTCGAGATGATGACGAGCCAGAGCAGCACGAAGCCGGCCTTGGCGCCGAGGGCGGTCGTGGTGATGAGTTCTCCGGAGCCGATGACCGCAGCGGAGATGACGAGACCGGGACCGAGATACTTGAGCTTGCCGGCGAAAGTCGTCGGGGGTTCGAGCACGTCGCGCGGACCCAGATGATAGGGATCGTCATTGTGGTGCGAGGTGTGCGACGCGGGAGCGGCGAGGGCGCCGCCGGCGATTTCGTCGCCGTGTTCGTTTCCGACTGTTCGACTCGTACTCATTCTCGGCTCCCTTGCGCGAAATGCCATGCTGCTGGGGCGGTGAGTGGCGCAGAGTGCGCAGTCAACCGCAGGATCAGACTTGATTCTGTCACTGGTGCGTGATTTGCGCAACTAACATGCATGCAATGCGCACCCGCGGGGATCGGCGAAGGAAACGGCACCGCCCGTCGAATGACGAGCGGTGCCGCATGCTGTATCTGATCCGGTTGGCCGACCCCTACAGCCTCCAGCAGCTGTCGAGCGGTGACTTGCCGTCGAATGTGCGGTTCGTGAAGATCTCGATCCGCGGCAGTGCGGCGAGATAACCGCCGATGTGCGTGGGTCCGAGATTGTCCTCGAACGTGACCTTGTGCCCGGCGTCGCACCACGTCGAGGCAAGTCCTTTGCCCTGCGAGAAGGGCACCACGTCATCGAGGCGGCTGTGATTGACGAGCAGCGGAACGTCAGGCACCTCGGCCTCTCCGAGCTTCTGCCGTTCGGCGACGTCGGCGAAGTTCTTGTCGACGATGCTCTGGAATGAGCCTCCGTCCTTGGTCAGGGTCTTGCCGTCGACGAAGGAATTCGAGACGAGGGCCTCGACGGTGCACTGGTTCGACGCCCGGTCGATGGCGTCGAGTCCCTTCTGGTTGAGGTCCTCGGAGAGATCGACGCCGGTCTGCCCCGCAAACGACTCGAGCCCGTACAGAGCGAAGGCCGAATAGGTGCTCGAGAGCTCGGAGACGGTCTTGTAGAGATCGGTCGGCACCGCTCCTGCGGAAGCGGAGGCGATGTTGAGATCCGGTGCCCAGTCCTTCGCGAGTTCCAGTGCCGCCGTGGTGGCATGCCCACCCTGCGAATATCCGCGCAGCTGCAGATTCGTGTCGGCGTTGATCGAACTTCCCTCGACCTCCTGCACGGCCTTGGCGGCGTCGAGGACCGATCTGCCCTCTTCGACTCGGTTGAGATAATGGTGGTCGCCCTCGGTGCCCAAGCCCATATAGTCGACGACGACCACGGGGCGCTTGGAAGCCAGCGCCGAGGTGATGGAGATGCCTTCGTACTCGGTGCCCATGCCCATCTGTCGGCTGGGCGCGCACTTGTCGGCGATCCCCTGAGTGCCGGGTGCGGCGATGACGGCGTCCTTCGCCTCGTCGCCCGCGCCCTTGGGGGTGAGCAGCGTGGCGGTGGCGGCTCGTGCCGCTCCCGTCTCGTCGGTGGTCCGGTACATGAACGTCTCGGCCTTCGCGCTGTGCTCGATGAGCTTGACGGGGTCGACGTAGAACTTCGATGTCGCCTGCCTGACGACGGCGCCGTTCCGATCCGGCAGTGTGCCCGGGGTCGTGTAGAAGTCCTCCGGGACTCCCGAATCGGGCAGGTCCTCGAGTGCTGCGGCGTACTCGATGTCGGCGGTGGTGATCTCGTCGGACTTGTCGACGGCCTTCTTAGCCTGTTCGACGCTCAGGCTCTCAGGTACGTTCTTCCTGTTGAGTGAGCTCGAATCCTCGGCCTGCCTGTCGTTGAGGACCTTCTCGGCCTCCTTCTCTGACTGGGGGACCAGGTCCTGTGCCTGGGCGGGGGCGGCAGCTGTGCCCATCGTCAGTGCCAGCCCGGCAATGGCTGCGGCGCTCACTGCTGTGATTCGGCGAAGTGGTGGAAGCGTTCCGTATCGGAGCTTGCTCATATGCGTGTCATCCTGCTCTGTCGGGTGTCTCGGCGGTGAGAGTGCGCGGACAGTTATCGTGTCGCAGACCGGTCTGACGAGGGTGCGCGTCATTGCGGCCGTCTCGATTGAAGCATCCGTGGGTGACGGACATCACAACCCTACTCGATAGTAGGACTGGTGAGTAACATTTTTTATCGGCCGATCGAGAAGTGAGACGCATGGTACGTCGAGAAACGAGACGAATGGCGCGGCGGACAGCCGGGAGTCGCCTCGGCGAGGGGACGGGAATGGGCCCCGAACGGAACGTTCCGTTCGGGGCCCATCGAGAATCTCACGGAGCCTGCCGACGGATTCGTAGAACCCGTCGAACCGGTGCCGCCTACTTCGCTTCGAGCGGTTCCACCTCGGGGTAGATCGTCTCGGCCGGAGCCACGCTGCGGTTGCGGATGAGGAAGAAGTAGAGGGCGAAGGTGACGACGATGCCGACGAGCCACGAGATGTCGGCTCCGCCCAGCTTCTCGACCAGAGGCCCGGTGTAGAAGGACTGCGCTAGGAACGGAATCTGGATGAGCACGCCGACTCCGTAGGCCAGCAGGGCCCGCCAGTTCCAGTCCCCGTAGCGGCCGCGCCGGTCGTAGAAGGCCGGGATGTCGAAGCGGTCCTTCGAGATGAGGTAGTAGTCGGTGAGGTTGATGACGCTCCACGGCGTGAAGACCATGAGCAGGGCGAGGACGAAGTTCTTGAAGTTCGCGAGGAAGTCCGCCGAGGCGAGCAGCGCCACGAGCACGGTGAGCGTGACGATGCCGATGACGAAGACCGCACGTGTCCAACGCCGGATGTTCGCCCGGTTGCCGAAGGAGGTGAGGATTGTCAGGGTGCACATGAACGCGCCGTAGGCATTGAGCGTGTTGACAGTGAGCTTGCCGAGCAGGATGACGATGAAGATGAGTAGGGCGAAGACGCCCCCGCCGACGATGTTGCCGATGTATCCGACCTGGTTCTCGACGAACTCGTTGCCGGTCTCCGTCATGGCGGCCGCGCCGATGAGCGCACCCAGCGTCATCGACCACTGGGAGCCGATGACCGATCCGCCGAAGGTGAACCAGAAGGTCTTCGAGGACGGGGTCGAGCGCGGCAGGTAACGGGAGTAGTCGGCGACATAGGGGCCGTAGGTCATCTGCCAGCCCACGGCCAGGGCGATCGCGGAGAGGAAGGCGGGGAAGGCGAAGCTGGAGTTCGAGACCAGACCGGGAACGTCGATCTGAGTGACGACGCAGACGGTGATGAAGAGGAAGCCGAGCAGGCCAGTCACCGAGGAGATCCGTCCGAGGACGTGGATGTACTTGTAGCCGAGCAGCGCGACGAGCGCGGTCAGTGCGCCGAAGATGATGATGCCCACGGCCGGTGCCTGGACGCCGATGATGAGATTGACTGCCTGGCCGGAGAGCACGGCGCCCGTGGAGGCGAAGCCGATGTACATGAGGACGACGAGGACCAGCGGGATGATCGCGCCGATGATGCCGAACTGCGCCCTGGAGGAGATCATCTGCGGCAGTCCCAGCTGCGGGCCCTGTGCCGAGTGCAGGGCCATAACGATTCCGCCGAGGATGTTGCCGATGAGCAGACCGATGATCGCCCACAGCGCGTCGGCGCCGAAGACGACGGCGAGTGCGCCGTCGACGATGGCGGTGATCTGGGTGTTGGCGCCGAACCACAGGGTGAATTGTGACCGGGGTGTGCCGTGCCGCTCTGCATCGGGCACCATCTCGATGGACCTTTTTTCGATCCCCGAGTTTGATGTGGTCGCCATGAGTTTCTCCTTCGAAAGTTGAATCAGAATCAGTGTGGACCGGTATTCGGCGCCAGACGAGAGCTGAGTCACACATTCTGTCCGATATATCGGAATCCGGTTGGATCCGACACGTGGAGCTCAAGGGCGGTTGTTCTCCCTTGAGCTCCGGTGAGATCGTAGCCATTCGCAGATGTCGGCGGTGTTACGGATCTCGGTGGTGTTGTGGACCTTGGCGGCGCTGCGGATCCCGGGGGCGTTCCGGGCCCCGGCCACGTGCGCCCTTGTGGACTGCGGCAGCTTGCGAACCGCCCGTCAGTGGGCGAGAGAACGGGCGATGATGGTCCGCTGGATCTCCGAGGACCCTTCGTAGATGCGGTAGATCCTGGCGTCGCGGACATAGCGTTCGAGCGGGAAGTCCCGTGTGAAGCCATAGCCGCCGTGGATCTGCAGCGCCTCGTCGGCGATGAATGCTGCAGCCTCCGAGGCGGCGAGCTTGGCTGTCGCCGATGACCGGGTGAAGTCGACCTCGGCGTCTCTCTGCTCGGCGGCATCCATCGTCAGCAGCCACGCCGAGCGGTACCTCGTGTACATATCGGCGAGTTTGAACGCGATGCCTTGCAGGCGGTTGAGCGGCTTTCCGTTGATCCTGCGCTCGCCGGCCCAGGCCACGGCCGCGTCGAGGGCAGCCTTCGAGATTCCCAGGCTCATCGCCGCGACCTCGATGCGCCCGCGGTCGAGGACCCGCATGGCCGTGGTGAACCCCTCGCCCTCGACGCCGAGCAGGGCATCTGCGGGCACGACCGTGTCGATGGTGAACTCGTAGACCGGGCTGCCGCGCAGACCCATCGTCCTCTCGGGAGGATTGAAATTCAGACCCTCGGCCGCCGCCGTGTCGACGATGAAGGCGCTGATCCCCTTGCGGCCGGCCTCGCTGTCGGTCTTCGCGTAGACGACGATGAAGTCGGCGAAACCGGCGTTCGTGATGAAGCACTTCGTGCCCTTGAGGTGCCAGCCGCCCTCGACCCTCGTGGCCTTCGTCGACATCTCCGCCGGGTTCGACCCGGCGCCCGGTTCGGTCAGTCCGAAGGAGCCGATGATCTCACCCGCGGCGGCCTTCGGCAGCCACTCGGCCCGCTGGGCATCGGTGCCTGCGAGCAGGATCGAATCGGTGGCGAGGAACTGGGCCGTGATGATCGAGGCTGTCGAGGCGCAGGCCTCGGTCACGGCGGCGACCATCCGACTCATCGCCACGGATCCGACTCCGGGCCCGCCGAACTCCTCGGGCAGGTTGAGACCGAGGACCCCCACCTCGGCGAGGGTCTTAAGGGTGGCATCGGAGACGCGTTCGCTCTCATCGGCGGCCGCGGCCTGCGGGGCGAGGACTTCCGTGCTGATCCGGGTGACGGCGTCGACGAGATCCTGCTCGTCGGCGCTGATGTCGAAAGCCATGGTGGTGCTCCTTTGGTGAGTGATCGTGGGGTTGTGGAACGTATCCCGCCGAGGTGTCGGCGCGGAACCCGCGTGATGCCGCGGTGCCTACCAGTCGATGGCCGACGGCTTCTGCGGTGCGCGGAACTCCGCGTTGTGTTCGCCGAGGCGGGGCGCCGGAAGTGCGGAAGTCGGCCTGACGCCGTCGACGAGCAGGGGGTGGCACAGATAGGAGTGTCCGGTGCGTTCGTCGGTGACCGTGAGCTCGCGGTCGTGGGCGATGGAGCCCTCGACCGCCTCTGCGAAATCGAGGACGGGGGAGTTGGGGACTCCGGCGCCATCGAAGAGAACGCAGAGTTCGGCGACCGACCGGGAGGCGGTGAAATCCTCGATCTCGGCCCGCAGCTCCGCGTCGTTGGCGGAGCGCAGGCCGTCGGTGACGAAGCGAGGATCGCTTGCGAGTTCGGGTCTGCCAAGAGAGTCGGCGAGTGCGGCGAAGAGCTTGTCGTTGGCCACGGCGATGACGATGAGACCGTCGGCGGCGGCGTAGGTGTCGAAGGGGGCGGAGACCGGGTGCCGGTTGCCGACGCGGGCAGGGGTGTCGCCGGCGGCGTGGATGGCGGCATTGGTCGGCTGCATGGCGAGCATGACGTCGAGCATCGGGATGTCGATGTGTGCGCCGTCGCCAGTGAGCTCGCGGTGGAGGAGCGCGGAGGAGACGCCGAATGCTGCGAAGACTCCCGCCGAGACATCGGCGATCGATTCGCCGACCCGGGTAGGGGAGCCGTCGGGGAATCCTGTCGAGGACATGAGTCCGCTCAGGGCCTGGATGACCGTGTCGTAGGCGGGGCGTTCCGCCTGGGCGCCGGTCTGTCCGAATCCGGAGATCGAGGCATAGACGATGTCGGGCCTGATCTCCCTGATGTCTGCGTAGGCCAGGCCGAGCTTCGCGGCGACGCCGGGGCGGAAGTTCTCGACGACGACGTCGCAGGTGGCGATGAAGTCGAGCAGGTTCGCATACTGCGCATGGTCCTTGAGGTCGACTTCGATGGAGCGCTTGCCGCGGTTGAGGCCGGTGAAATAGGTGGAACCGGACTCCGTGAACGGGCCGAGATGCCGGGAGTCATCGCCGTGCCCGGGCATTTCGATCTTGAACACCTCGGCGCCCTGATCGGCGAGCATCGAGGTGGCATAGGGGCCGGCGAGGACGCGGGAGAAGTCGGCGACCCTGATCCCGCTCAGCAGATGCTTCGTTGCGTTCATGAGAACAATCCTCGAGGTCAGAGCCTCGGTGGACAATGGGGTACGCGTGGGAAGCGTCCGAAATATCGGACAGAACTTGATCCAGACCACTTTCGCTTCCGCCCTCGTCGGACACAATGGAATGTGTAGTCAGCGACGACATCATGCAGCTGCGAACCGCCCTCACGGCAGAGCGGCCGCGTGAGACATTCCGCTCCATCGGACAGTTCGACCGCCCCAGCGGACAGGTCGAACCGGGCCGAGGGACCGACCCAAGGAGAGACACCATGGCCACCAAGCCCGGCTTCACCCAACACGACCCCAGCCGCGTCATCCGTGCCGACCGCGGCACGGAGATCACTGCGAAATCCTGGCAGACCGAAGCTCCGAAGCGCATGCTCATGAACAACCTCGACCCCGAGGTCGCCGAGCGTCCCGAAGACCTCGTCGTCTACGGCGGCACCGGTCGCGCAGCCCGATCCTGGGAAGCCTACGATGCGATCGTCAAGACCCTCGACGACCTCGAGGACGACGAGACCCTGCTCATCCAGTCCGGCAAGCCCGTCGGCGTCATGCGCACCCACGAATGGGCTCCGCGCGTGCTCATCGCCAACTCCAACCTCGTCGGCGACTGGGCGAACTGGGAGCACTTCCGCGAACTCGAGGCCGAGGGCCTGATGATGTACGGCCAGATGACAGCTGGCTCCTGGATCTACATCGCCACCCAGGGCATCCTCCAGGGCACCTACGAGACCTTCGGAGCCATCGCCCGCAAACGCTTCGACGGCACCCTGGCCGGAACTCTGACGATCACGGGCGGCTGCGGCGGCATGGGCGGAGCTCAGCCCCTGTCGGTCACGCTCAACGGAGGCGTCTGCCTCATCATCGACGTCGACAAGACCCGCCTCGACCGCCGCCAGGCCAAGCGCTACCTCGACGAAGTCGAGACCGACCTCGACACCGCGCTGGCCAAGGTCATCGAAGCGAAGAAGAACAAGCAGGCGCTGTCCGTCGGACTCGTCGGCAACGCCGCCGAGATCCTGCCGCTCATCCTCGACCGCCCCGAAGCCGCCGAGGTCGACATCGTCACCGACCAGACCTCGGCGCACGACCCCCTGTCCTACCTGCCCATCGGCGTGAGCGTCGAGGACTGGCACGAGGAAGCCGAGCAGGACGCGGAGAAGTTCACCATCCGCGCCGAGGAGTCCATGGCCAAGCATGTCAAGGCCATGGTCGAATTCCAGGACCGCGGCGCCGAGGTCTTCGACTACGGCAACTCGATCCGCGACGAAGCCCGCAAGGCCGGCTACGACCGCGCCTTCGAATTCCCCGGTTTCGTCCCCGCCTACATCCGCCCGCTCTTCTGCGAGGGTCTCGGACCCTTCCGCTGGGTCGCGCTGTCCGGAGATCCGAAGGACATCGAGGTCACCGACGCAGCCCTCAAGGAGCTCTTCCCCGACAACGAACACCTGCACACTTGGCTCGACGCCGCCCACGAGTATGTCGAGTTCGAAGGCCTGCCCGCCCGCATCTGCTGGCTCGGCTACAAGGAACGCCACCAGGCCGGCCTGCTGTTCAATCAGCTCGTCGCCGAAGGCAAGGTCTCGGCCCCGATCGTCATCGGCCGCGATCACCTCGACTCCGGCTCGGTGGCCAGCCCCTACCGCGAGACCGAATCCATGCTCGACGGCACGGATGCCGTGGCCGACTGGCCGCTGCTCAACGCTCTGGTCAATACCTCGTCGGGTGCCACCTGGGTGTCCATCCACCACGGCGGCGGCGTCGGCATCGGCCGTTCCATCCACGCCGGACAGGTCTCCGTGGCCGACGGCACCGAGCTGGCCGCAAAGAAGCTCGCTCGTCTGCTGACGAACGACCCGGGCATGGGCGTCATCCGCCACGTCGACGCCGGCTACGACCGCGCCGCCGAGGTCGCCGCCGAGCGCGGCCAGCGCGTGCCGATGGTCCCCGAACTCGATGTCCGCGACGAGGAATTCGCCGCACAGTAAGGTCACGGGAGAAGGACCCTGTCGGAAATGCACACTCTAAGTCATCATGCACCGGTTGAAACCAGTGCATGATGACTCAAAGTGTTCATTCGCCGATATCCAGCATTCGAAAGGCAGCCCGATGCAGCTCATCACAGGAATCAGCGAACTCGTCACCAATGCGCAGCCGGCCGGCGCGGCGACCACGCCGACGGGGGCGTCATCCGTAAATGGTCCCACCGCCGAGGTGGGGGCGCTGGGCGTCATCACCGACGCGGCGATCATCATCGACGGCGATCACATCGCGTGGTCGGGTCCGGCGGCAGAGGCCGAGGATGCGGTCGCCGCCCTGCGCGCGGGCACCGTCTCCGGCGCTCGCGATGCATCCGGTGCCAATGCGACGCCCCGGGCCGATGTGGCGACGATCAGCGACGATGACATCGTCAACGGCGAAGTCACCTCGGTGGGTGAACTCGCCGCCGTCGAGACCATCGACCTGGGCGGCAAAGCCGTCATCCCGGGCTTCGTCGACAGCCACAACCACCTCATCTTCGCCGGCGACCGGTCCGAGGAGTTCGCCGCCCGCATGGCCGGGCAGAGGTACTCGGCCGGCGGCATCGCGACCACCGTCGCCGCGACCCGGGCCGCCAGCGAGGAGGAGCTCGAAGCCAACCTCGTCCACCTCCTGAACCAGGCCAGGCGGCAGGGCACCACGGCCTTCGAGATCAAGTCCGGGTACGGGCTGAGCCTCGACGATGAGATCCAGGCGCTGGACATCATCAACCGGCACACCGAGGAATCCACGCTCATCGCCGCCCACGTGGTGCCCCCGGAATACAAGGAAGACCCCGAGGCCTACGTCGACCTCGTCATCGAGGAGATCATCCCGGCGGCGGCCGGCAAGGCGAAGTGGATCGACGTGTTCTGTGAGAAGGGTGCCTTCACCGAGGAGCAGACCCGCCGCATCATCGACGCCGGCAAGGCCGCGGGCATGAAGCCGCGGCTGCACGCCAACCAGCTCACCGACGGGGGAGCCCTCAAGCTCGGCGCGGAACTCGGCTGCGTCTCCGTCGACCATGCGACCTTCGCCTCGGATTCCGACCTTACGGCACTGGCCGCAGCCGGCACCGTGGTCACCCTGCTGCCGAGCATCGAATTCTCCACCCGTCAGCCCTACCCGGACGCTCGACGCTATGTCGAGGCCGGAGTGACGACCGCGATCGCCACGGACTGCAATCCGGGCTCGGGGTTCTCCAACAGCGTCCCCTTCGCCATCGCCATCGGCGTGCGCGATATGCACTTCACCGTCGAACAGGCCGTGTGGGCGGCGACCGCCGGCGGTGCCCATGCCCTGCAGCGGACCGATGTCGGCCACCTCGGTGCGGGTGCGCGAGCGGATCTGGCGATCCTCGACGCACCGAGCTACCGGCACCTGGCCTACCGGCCGGGAGTCCAGCTCGTCGAACGCGTCTACTCCGGCGGCGACCTCGTCGTCGACAACCGACCACAAGCTTGATGCGGGGCAGGGCGTCCTGGCGGCCTCTTCGCGGCCACATCGTCTGATCTCGCCACACGAACGTACGAATCTCTCAACCGAAAGGCACACGATGTCAGTCTTCATCGATCTCGATCCCGATACCCTCACCTTCGCCCAGGTGGTCGACGTTGCCCGCCACGACGCGAAGGTCTCTCTGTCAGAGACCACGCTGGCCCGGGTGAACAAGTACCGCGAGGCCATCGACGCCCTCGCCTCCGCGCCGAAGCCCGTCTACGGCGTGTCCACCGGTTTCGGTGCGCTGGCCCAGCGCCACATCCCCGCAGAGCTGCGCACCCAGCTGCAGAAATCGCTCATCCGCTCGCACGCGGCCGGAGTCGGCGACCCCGTCGAACGCGAGGTCGTCCGTGCGCTGATGCTGCTGCGCGCCCGGACCCTGGCGACCGGTCGGGCGGGAGTCCGCGCCGAGGTGCTCCAGACCTACGTCGACCTGCTCAATGCAGGTATCACCCCGGTCGTCCACGAATACGGTTCGCTTGGCTGCTCGGGTGACCTCGCGCCTCTGTCCGCATGCGCGCTCATCGTCATGGGCGAAGGCGTGGCCGAAGGCCCCGACGGAGTCGCCGGTCCCGCCGACGAGATCCTCGCCACGGCAGGCATCACCCCGGTGACCCTCGCCGAGAAGGAAGGCCTCGCGCTGGTCAACGGCACCGACGGCATGCTCGGCATGCTCATCATGGCCCTGACCGATCTGGAGAACCTGCTCACCGCCGTCGACGTCTCCGCAGCCATGAGCATCGAGGGACTCTTCGGCACCGACGCGGTCTTCGCCCCCGAACTCCACTACGCCCTGCGCCCCCACGACGGGCAGGCAGCGGCGGCGGCGAACATGCTCGCCGCGCTGGGGGACTCGGGCATCACCGCCAGCCACCGCGAATCGACCCATCTTGTCCAGGACGCCTACTCGATGCGTTGTGCCCCGCAGGTCAACGGCGCCGCCCGCGATGCCGTGTCCTTTGCGACCGGGGTCGCCGAACGCGAACTCCGCGCTGCCATCGACAACCCCGTCGTGCTCACCAACGGCATGGTCTCCTCGAACGGCAACTTCCACGGAGCACCGCTGGCCCATGCGCTCGACTTCCTCGCGATCGTCGCGGCCGATGTCGCCTCGATGTCAGAACGCCGCACCGACCGGATGATGGACGTCGCCCGCAACCAGGACCTCACCCCGTTCCTCGCCGACGATGCCGGCGTCGACTCCGGGCTGATGATCGCCCACTACACGCAGGCCGCGATGGTCTCCGAAGCCAAACGCGGAGCGACTCCGGCCTCGGTGGATTCGATCCCGTCCTCGGCCATGCAGGAGGACCACGTGTCGATGGGCTGGTCGGCCGCTCGCAAACTCCGCAAGGTCGTCGACAACCTCGCCTCCGTCATCGGCATCGAGCTCTACGCGGCCTCCCGAGCCTGCGATATGCGCGAAGCAGCACCGGCGCCGGTCACCGGAGCCGTGATCGCCAAGATCCGCGAGACCGTGCCCGGCCCGGGACCCGACCGGTTCCTCTCGCCCGAGCTCGCCGAGACGATCGCCAAGGTCAAGGACGGCTCACTGGTCGCCGCCGCCGAGGCGGTCGCACCCCTGCAGCACACCGTGACCGAGGCCGCCGGCACCTGGCTGCCCGAGGGCGGATCACCGGCCGTCAACGACCCCGAGTTCACGGCCCTGGGCAACCTCGACGCAGCCGCCGAGGCCTCCGGCACAGATGCGGCGACGACGCACCGGGACGAGGCGAACTGAGATGAGTGACGTCGTCTCTCTGCTGGCCCAGATCGAGGACACCGGTCGTGACACCCGCGGCCCCGGCTACCAGCGGCCCGGGTTCTCCTCGACCGAACGTGAGCTGCGCGAGTGGTTCCTCGCCGAGGCGGCCCGCCGCGGCCTCGACACCGAGATCGACGGCAACGGCATCACCTGGGCGTGGGCGACCCCGCCCGGGGAGAACGCCGTGGTCACCGGCTCGCATTTGGACTCCGTGCCCGGCGGCGGTGCCTTCGACGGACCCCTCGGAGTCGCCTCGGCGCTGGCGGCCTTCGATGAGCTCAAGGCATCGGGAGCACTCGAACGAGCCACCCGGCCGCTGGCACTCGCGGTCTTCCCAGAAGAGGAGGGATCGCGCTTCGGCGTCGCCTGCCTGGGATCGCGGCTGATCACCGGCGCCATCGAGGTGGACCGGGCGCTCGGTCTCAAGGATGCGAACGGCGACACCTTCGCCGACGTCGCCCGTGGCTATGGCCTCGATCCGGAACGGATCGGGCGGGACCAGTCT
Organism: Brevibacterium sp. CCUG 69071; assembly: GCF_021023135.1. GTDB lineage: Bacteria > Actinomycetota > Actinomycetes > Actinomycetales > Brevibacteriaceae > Brevibacterium. The sequence continues at coordinate 56,134 of NZ_PGFV01000010.1, read as the reverse complement.
CGGCTGGCCGGAATCGGTTCATTCATCGAACTCCATGTCGAACAGGGCATCGGACTGATCAACACCGATCAGGCCGTGGCCATCGGCTCCTCGATCATCGGTCACGGCCGCTGGCACTTCGCGTTCTCCGGTCAGGGCAACCATGCCGGGACCACTCCGATGAGTCACCGCGCCGACCCGGTCGTCGCAGCCTCCCGAGTGATCGGTGACATTCCGACCCTAGCGGCCGCCACTGACGCGAGCGCCGTGGCCACCGTGGGGCGGACACTCATCCACCCGGGCGGAACGAACGTCATCGCCTCCGGCATGAGCTTCTGGCTCGACATCCGCCATGCCGACGATGCCGTGGTCCAGCAGGTGCTCGACGCGATTTCGGCACGTGCGCGCGAGCACGCCGACGGCACCGGCGTGGAGGTCTCCATCTCCCGGGAGTCGTACTCGCCGACGACGCACTTCACCAAAGAACTCAATGATCGCCTGACCTCCGTGCTGCCGAACGCGGCTCTGCTGCCCTCGGGTGCCGGACACGATGCGGGCATCCTCGCACCGCACGTGCCCTCGGCGATGCTCTACGTCCGCAACCCGACCGGCGTCTCCCACGCCCCCGAGGAGGCCTGCGAGGATGACGACCAGCGAGCCGGAGTCGCCGCACTCGTGCGTGTCCTCGAAGGGGAACTTGGGGTGGCATCATGAGCACCCGCTTCTGGTGCGAAGCCGCCTGGGTCGACGGAGACGTGGCCACCGGGGTGCTGCTCACCGCCGATGACACCGGCACTCTGACCTCGGTGGAGACCGGCATCGACGCTGCACCCTCCGGTGCCGAGGTGGTGCCCGGGTTCACACTTCCCGGCGGCGTCAACGCCCACTCCCACGCCTTCCACCGCATCCTGCGCGGTCGCACCCACGGTGACGGCGGAACCTTCTGGACCTGGCGCGAGGTCATGTATTCGGTGGCTGCGAAGCTCAGCCCCGAAAGCTATGAAACGGTGGCTAGAGCGGTCTTCGCGGAGATGCTCGCCGGCGGCTACACCTCGGTGGGCGAGTTCCACTACGTCCACCACGCACCCGACGGAACGCCCTACGGTGCGCAGGACGAGTCCGGCGCGGACGCGGAACGTCCTCGCGGGGACGTCTCTGCACCGGCGAAGTCCCGCGCACACGCGATGGAACGGGCGCTGGCACGGGCGGCCGCCTCGGCGGGGATCCGCATCCGACTCCTCGACACCTGCTACCTCACCGGCGGCATCGACACCGAGCTCTCGGCCGAGCAGGCACGCTTCGGCGACGGAGCCATCGACGGATACATGGACCGGCACGCGGACCTGACAGAGTCCTTCGCCGCCGAGTTCCCCGTCGGCTCCCCAGGTGAGAGCTACGTCCACGTGGGAGCGGCGATCCATTCGATCCGCGCGGTTCCGGCGGCGAACCTGCCTCGCTTCGCCGAACTCGACGGACCCGTGCACGTGCACCTGTCCGAGCAGCCGGCGGAGAACGACGCCTGCCAGGCCGCCTACGGGACGACGCCTACGCAGGTGCTTGCACGCTCCGGCGTCGTCACCGCCGATCTATCGGCCGTCCACGCCACCCATCTCAGCGCCGAGGACATCGCGAGCTTGGGTGGGGCCGGAACGAGCATCGTGATGTGTCCGTGCACCGAGGCCGACCTCGCCGATGGGATCGGTCCGGCCCGGGAACTCGCCGACGCCGGCGCGACTATCGCGATCGGCTCCGACCAGCACGTCGTCCTCGATGCGCTGCGCGAGACCCAGGGTCTGGAGGCCGGGGAGCGCCTGCGCTCAGGTCAGCGCGGTCGCTTCTCACCGGCCGAGCTCATCGCCTCACTGACCACGGGAGGGGCGCGCAGCCTCGAACTGCCGGTGGGGGAGCTCGCAGTCGGGAAGGCCTGTGACTTCGTGGCGCTGTCGACCGAGAGCATGCGCACCTTCGGATCGGTGGGGGAGCAGATCATCCTCACCGCCACCTCGGCGGACGTGTCGCTGACGGTCAGCGGCGGACGGGTGCGGGTGCGCGACGGTCTCCACACCGAACTCGGCGAGATCTCCGAGCTCTACCGGGACGCGTTCGCGGCCCTCGGGATGGCGCCCGGGACGTCCGCCGAGGCGGAAGGCTGAGCCATGGCTGAGGTTCCGGCACTGCGTCGTTCGATCGCGATCCTGCGGCATCTGGCCTCGTCGAATCGCGCTATCTCCGCCGGTGCCCTGGTCAGGGCCTTGGAGATCCCTCGCTCGAGTGCCTACGAGCTGCTGTCCGTGCTCGAGGAGCTCGGGCTCGTCGCGAGGATCGAATCCGGGTACGTGCTCGGTTCCGGCGTGCATGAGCTGGGCAGTTCCTACCTGCGCACCAACCCCCTGCAGCGCCTGGCTCAGCCGATCGTCCGCCAGCTCGCCGACGACACCGCGGCCACCGCGCAGCTGGCGGTCATCCGCGGGTGGGAGACCGAGTACGTGCTCAAGGAGCAGTCCCTGAAGTCGGTCGCCGTCATCACCGCCACCGGCGTGCGGATCCCCAGCTACCTCACCGCCACGGGGCGGGCGATCCTTGCGAATCTGCCCAAGTCAGAGGTGCTCGCGATGTTCCAGTCCGAGTCGGGCTTCGTCACGCGCACAGGGCAGGGGCCGACGACGGTCAAGGCGCTCAACGCGATCCTCGCCCAGGACCGGCGATCCGGCTGGGCGATCGAGCACGGCGAGGTCACCCCTGGAATCTCGACGATCGCGGCGCCGGTCTACGATGTGCTCTCCCGCCCGATCGCCGCGATCGGGGTGTCGGTGGCCGGGGATGCGCCGAAGGAGGACATCGAACCGCTCGTGGAACGGGTTCTCGCCGCGGCCGCCGAGGTGACCGCGAAGCTGCGGTGAGGTGCGTCGACGCGCTGCCGGTCAGTGGGACTTCGGTGCTCGCCGGTCCTATCCGTGACAGTCGAGCTCGGCCGCGATGTTGCGGCCCTGCCGGGACTCACAGGTAAGGCTGGGTGATGAGCTCGAGATACATGCCGGACGGGTCGAGGAAGTACACGCCGCGACCGCCGTGCTCCTTATTCGTTTCGTGCAGACGCGTCCGCTGCGGGTCGGCCCAGTAGTCGAGGCCGCGTTCGCCGAGGATCGTGACCGCACGATCGAAGTGCTCATCCGTGCAGAGGAACGCCATATGCACCGGCAGAATGTAGTACCCCGGTGGGGGACTCGCAAACTGGAGCATGACCCCGTCCGAGAGCAAGACGTTGGCGAAGACACCCCACGAGGTGGTGTGTTCGGCTTCGAAGAGGTCGACGTAGAACTGTGCCGATTCGACCGGATCGGCCGCGGCGATGATGGTGTGGTTGAAGCGTGCTGACATGATGTCCTTTCGAAGAATGGCCTGCCGAGAGTGGACTCGTTGAGGTGATCTCTTCGAAAGGGGCGGTCCGCGAATGAAGCATTCGCGTCCGCTGGGGCTCAACTGTCGACCGGGTCACCGATCCGTGAGCGGCTGAAAGCCTGTCCGGTCATGGTCGACAGCGTAGCCGCATCAACCCGTCGCCACCACCCGCCGGCCGCAGCATTACACTGAGACCATGCGCAATTCCGGACTCAACTGGTGGTGGCTGCCTCAACTCGCAGCCGTCTGACGCATATTCGCGGGCTGCATGGCAGCCCGCATCACCTGTGGGATCTCTCCGTGCGGCCCGTGCAATTCTCACCGCACTCACCGCACAAGGAGAACCACATGGATTCCTACACCGCCACACTCGAACGCATGCCGCAGATCCGCGCCGACGTCGAGGCGCGACCTCAGAGATTCCGGATGCTCACCGGAGAACGGCCCACCGGAATGCTCCACCTCGGCCACCTGTTCGGCTCGATCCTCGAACGAGTCAGCCTGCAGAATCGCGGGATCGAAACCTTCATCGTCCTTGCCGACTATCAGGTCATCACGGACAGGGCCACCTCGGCGAATGTGCGCGAGAATGTCCACCAGGCGATCCTCGACTATCTCGCCGCCGGGATCGACCCGGCGAAGACGACGATCTTCACACATTCAGCCATCCCCGCGCTCAACCAGCTGATGCTGCCCTTCCTCAGTCTCGTCACCGACAGCGAATTGCGCCGCAATCCCACGGTCAAGGCCGAACTCGACGCCTCCGACCGGCCGCTCAGCGGTCTGCTGCTCACCTACCCCGTCCATCAGGCCGCGGACATCCTCTTCTGCAAGGGCGAGCTCGTGCCCGTCGGCAAAGACAATCTGCCGCACGTCGAAATCACGCGCACGATCGCCCGGCGGTTCAACGATCGTTACGATCACGTATTCCCCGAGCCCGAAGCGATGCTGACGACGACTCCTGAGCTGCCCGGGCTCGACGGACGGAAGATGTCGAAGAGCTACGGCAATGCGATCTCCTTGGGAATGACCGCGGACGAGACGGCCGCGGTGATCCGCAAGACCCGAACCGATTCGGAGCGGCGGATCACCTTCGACCCGGCAACCCGCCCCGGAGTCTCGGCGCTGCTGACGACGGCGGCTCTGTGCGAGGGGAGCGAACCGGAGGCGATCGCCGAGGAGGTCGGAGATGCCGGGGCCGGCACACTCAAAACACGGACCAGCGAGGCGGTCAACGACTTCCTTACGAACCATCGGACGCGCCGTCGGGAGTTGGAAGCCGACCCGGAGATGGTCCGGGCAGCGCTCGCGGACGGCAACGAGCGAGCCAACGCGATCGCCGAGGCGACTCTGGCCGAGGTGCGCGAGGCGATGGGGATGAGGTACTGAACGCCGCGAAAGCTCACGCGCGCGGTTTCACCGTTGCCGCAGCAGCACGGCCACCTCGAGGTGCTTCGTGTGGGGGAACATGTCGAACACGCGCGCCTGCTCCACCGTGTAGCTCGGCATCCGATCGAGATCCTTGGCCAAGGTCAGCGGATTGCAGCTCGAATACACGATGTGATCGACACCGGAATCTTCGAGTGCGGTCGACAGTCGGGCCCCGATCCCGCGCCGAGGCGGATTGACGATCACGCAGTCCGGCCGAACGCCGGCCGCCAGCTTCGCCTCGGTGAACTCCGTCGCATCGTCGGCGAGGAATTCGACGGAAGCCGTGGGCCGGGCGTCGTCGATGTCGTCGCCTGCTCCGCTGCCGACTGGCCCGTCGGGTTCGAGCCCGCAGAGTCCCAGCTCAGTCGCGCTGACCTTCGCCGATTCGATCGCCTGCTCGCTCAGCTCGACCCCGGTGACCAGGCGTGATCGCCCACCGTGGGAGTCGGCATTGGTGACCGCACCCGGGCCGTGCGCGCTTCCGGCCCCTCCCGCACAGTAGAGCGCAAACCCGCCGACCCCGCAGTAGAGGTCCCAGAGCGTAGACGGCGCAACCGTGTCCACCCAATCGGCGACCTGGCTGTAGAGGGCGATGGCCACCTCGGTGTTCGTCTGGAAGAAGGACTGCGGCCGCAGATGCAGATCGACCCGGTCGAGATTCATCCGCAGCGAATCGCCGTGCAGCACGATCTCGCGGCTGCCCTCGAGGGCGGCCTTGTGCTCGGGCAGCAGATTCACCGAGACCACGGTCGCCGCCGGGATCGCCGCGAGCAGTCGGGCGCGTCGTGACTGCAACACCTCGAGACCGAACTGTGTGCGCACGACGAACCGAATCATCAGATCCCCCGACGGCGCGGCAGTGACGTGGACGAACTTCAGCTCACCTCGGCGAGCACCCACGTCATAGGGCTCGAGTCCGCTGTCATCGAGGAGTTCGGCAATGATCGGGATGACGGCGCGGATGGCCGGTGCCTGGATCCCGCACTCGCGCAGATCAACGCCGTGGAAGTCCTGGTCGAGAATGCCCAGCGTCACCATACCGGCTTCGCCGCCGACGGCAAGCTTCGCGCGGTTGCGGAAGTCATGGTCGGGGCCGAACGCGGCGGGCAGCCAGACTGCAGGAACGTGATCGGCGAGCACCTCGCGACACCACGCCTCCTTCTCGCTGATCTGCTGCCGATGCGGCGTCTCGAGGAGAGCGCAGGAGCGGCACAGCCCGGCAGTGAAATAGTGGCAGTCCAAGTGCCCGGAATCCGCCGAGGCGGGGGTGAGGGGCAACGTGGTCATGGGACCATTTTACTCGTTGACCGGAGGGGTCGCGGACCGTAGACTGGATAGGGCCAAATCGATTTGGCAAATGTGGTTCGCTCGAGTTCCGGCGAGGGTGGCAGGATTGTTCCCACAGGGGTCCGGCACCACAAGGACGCATCACCGAAGGACCGCACCACCGGATCCCCGATCGCAAAGGATGACATGACCGAGCTGCGTGACCTGCATCAGAGTCCGACTCTGCTCGTCCCCGAGCAGGTCCTCCTGCCCGAAGGCCCGCAGCGTGACCACGCGGTCCTCGTCACCCAGGGACGTATCGTCGCAGTCGGACCACTCGCCGAGGTGACTGCGCGGGCCGAATCCGAGCAGGCCGAACCCGGCAGCCGTCCCCCGCGACCCACCGCCGGATTCACCCGCATCGACCTGCCCGGACGACTCCTCATGCCCGGCTTCATCGACTCCCACCACCACCTCACGCAGTCCTTCGGCAAGTCCCTCGTCTTCGGCGAACCCTCGGAGATCTTCCAGCGCGTGTGGGTGCCGATGGAGTCGAATATGGACGCCGAGGCCATCGAAATCGCCACCCGACTCGCCGCCTGGGAGTCCCTGCGCGGCGGCTTCACCACCGTTGCCGATGCCGGAACCCGAGCCAGCGTCGACGTCTCCGCGATCTCCGACGTCACCGCCGAAGTCGGTCTGCGCTGCGTGCTCGGGGTGATCTGCAACGACCTCGGCAGAGGAGCGCGCACCGCAGACCTCGCCGATGTGGTCACCACCGCCGAACACCACCTGAACAGGTGGAATGCCGAGGAGCTCGTCCATCCCTCCCTGGCCGTCTCCATCCCCGAGGTCGCCTCCGACGAGGCACTCGTCGCGGTCACCTCGCTTGCCCGCGACGCCGGAGTGACCTTCCAGACTCACCTCAACGAACACCTCTCCGCCGTCGAACGCTCCCTCGTCGCGAACGGCGAACGGCCGCTGGAGCGGCTGCACCGCCTCGGCGCACTGGGCCCGGAACTCCTCGCAGCCCACGGCACACTGCTCACCCCGCGCGAGATCCGACTGCTGCAGGAATCCGGCGGCGCCGTCGCCTACAACCCGGTGGCCAGCTCCTGGAAGGGCAACGCCGTGGCACCTGCCCACCTCATGCACGAGCTCGGAATCCGCCTGGGCCTCGGCACCGACGGAACCCGCTCGGATGCCTTCCGCCTCCTCGACGCCGCCGAGACCGCCCAGCGTCTGACCGCGGGACTCACCGCCGGCGACTCCTCGAGCGGGGGCGGCTGGACCTGGCTCGAACAGGGTCTGCGCGGGGGAGCCGACGCCGTCGGACTGGCCGGCCAGATCGGCGAGATCACCGCCGGCGCCCATGCCGACCTGCTCGTCGTCGACATCGCGACCCCCGAGTTCGTTCCCTCCTGGGACCTTCCCTGGGAGCTGGTGCGCATCGCCAACCGGGATCAGATCGAAGCGGTCATCGTCGGCGGCAGGCTGCGTCTGGAGAACGGCTGGCCCATCGACTGGGACGGGTCCGCCTTCCTCGAACGTGCCCGCGAGGTCTCAACCCGCGTGGTCGCGGACTCGCCGATCACTCGCATCGACCCGTCTGCGACGACGCACCGCGCGACGTGGATGGGCGAGCACCCGGAGAGCCACCTCGGTGGGCGCAGGGCATGACGCTCCTCGCCTTCTCCATCGTCGGCATCACCGTCCTGCTCTCCGCATTCGTGCAGGGGTCGACCGGGATGGGCTTCGCCATGATCACGGCCCCGGTGGTCAGCTTCATCGATCCCAGCCTGATCCCGGTGATGCTGCTGGTGCTGATGATCCCGCTCAACTTCTACGTCGCGGCCAGAGAACGCAAGGACATCGACTGGCACGGGGTGAAGTGGATCAGCGTCGGACGCTTCGCCGGCACCTTCTTCGGGCTCTGGATCCTCGTCATCGTCAACCTCCACCAGCTCTCCCTGCTCATCGGCTGGTCGACCCTCGTCGCCGCCGTCATCGCCCTGCTGGCCCCGAAGTTCTCACCGAACCGCTCGGCGCTGACGATCGTCGGCCTCATCACCGGCGTCACTGAGACCTCCACCGGGGTGGGCGGGCCGCCCTACGCCCTGGCCTACCAGCACAGTCCCGGCGCGGAGCTGCGCTCCACGGTCGCGGTGTGCTTCCTCGTCGGCGAAGTCATCTCGCTCATCGTGCTCGCCATCAGCGGCCAGGTGACCGGCCCGGCGCTGCTCTTCACGCTCACGATGCTGCCGTTCCTCGCCGTCGGCTCGTTCCTCTCCCGCTACGTCCATCATCGCCTCGACGGACCGATGCTGCGCTACATCGTGCTCGGCTTCGCGATCGTCTCCGGGGCCGTCGTCATCGTCCAGGCCTGAATGCGGACCCCGCCGAGGCGGTTCATCGGGATCGTGCGCGTGTGCCCGAGTTTCTGCCCGGCCCGGGTCCGACCCGCCGATCCATTAGGCTGAATCCATGAGTTCACCGAGGGGTTCGCGTCGCGCCACCATCGCCGACGTGGCGCGGGAGGCCGGTGTCTCCCGCACGACGGTGTCCCATGCTCTCAACGGTCTCGGCAAGGTCAATGAGCAGACGCGCGACCGGGTCAGGACCGTGGCCGAGCGGCTGAACTACCGACCTAGCGTGCGCGCCCGAGGCCTGCGCTCCGGCCGCTCCCAGGCGCTGGCTCTGCTGTCCTCGATGCCGTCGGCCGTCTCGGCCGGACCGTCGCAGTTGGGCTTCTTCACGGAGCTGGCGATGGGATGCGCAAGAACGGCGCTGCTCAAGGGCTACGTGTTCGTCCTCGCACCCCCGGAGGCCGAAGCCAATCCGGTCGATCGACTCGACATCGACGGTGCCATCCTCCTCGAACCCGCCGCCGATGACCCCATCGCCGCCGCCCTGAACCAGCGCGGCATCCCCTTCGTCACGATCGACGGTCCCGCGAGCGACCGCAGCGTGGATCTCCATCATGAGCAGACAGCAGAGGTTCTGGTCGAGCACATGCTCGAGCGCGGCGCTGCGCGGCCCGGGCTGATCATCGGGACGAGTGAACGCAGGTCACAGCGCGCGGCCCGGGAGGTCTACCTGGACGCGGCGGCGAAGCATGGTTTCGACCCTGCCATCGCCGAGGCGGACGAGACCGACGGCGAAGACGCAGGCTACCGGGCGGCACAGACGCTTCTCACGGACCGTCCCGAGACCGACGCGCTCATCATTCCCATCGACACCTTCGCCACCGGTGCGGTGCGTGCCGGTACCGAGGCGGGGCGGGTCATCGGTCGGGATCTGCTCGTGGCCACCAGGTACGACGGTCTTCGCGCCCGGACCAGTGTTCCACCGCTGACCGCCGTCGACCTGGGCCTTGACGAGGTCTCCAGGCAGGCCGTCGAACGACTCCTGACGATCCTCGATGGAACAGATGAGCCCGACTCGAGCGAGTCGGAATCGACTGCACCGAGCCTGGTGATCAGGGAATCCACGGCAGGCCCGACGGCCTGAGCACGCAACGGCGCACCACCTCGGCGAGGTTCAGCCACCTCGGCGAGGCCGCCCGCAACGGCGCACCGCCTCGGCGCGGGTCAGATCCGGTAGTCGCCGGGACGCTGCGCCAAACCGCTGGGATCATCGATCGGGGTTCGACTCTTCGGGTGGCGGTTGCGTCTGCCCGTGTGGTGGAAGAGCAGGTTGAGCAGCACGGAGACGAATGCGGCCATGGCGACGCCGCTGCCGAGCAGGGAGGCGGCATTGGGTGAGAGCTGGGAGTACATGCCGGGAATGAGCACCGGCAGCAGCCCTGCCGCGAGGCCGACGGTGGCGGTGATGAGATTGCCGGTCTGGTTGAAGTCGACCTTGGCGAGCATCTGGATGCCGAGCACTGCGATGATGGCGAACACGACCACCGCGGTCCCGCCGACCACGGCCGGCGGGATGCCGTTGAGGATCCTCGCCAGCGGGCTGATGCCGATGAGGATGAGGAGGACGCCGGCGAAGGCGGTGACGTAGCGGCTGCGGACTCCCGAGGCGCGGACGATGCCGACGTTCTCTCCGCTGGTCACCATCGCCGGAGTCCCGAAGAAGCCGCCGATGATCGTGGTCAGTCCATCGGCTCGGATCAGGCGGGGGACTGCGCGGCTGGGTTCGACCTTCTTCCCGACGATCTCGCCGTTGATGATCGTCTGGCCGGTGGCCTCGGCCATCGAGGCCAGGGCCCACAGGAGCATCGGAATGGCGGCGATGAGGTCGAATTTCGGGGCGCCGAAGGGGAAGAGCGTGGGGGCGGCGAGCAGTGGGCCGGCCGCCTGCGCGGAGAAGCTCGTGGCTCCCATGCAGGCGCCGACGATGGTCCCGCCGACGAGGCCGATGGCGATCGAGAGCTTGCCGAGCATGCCGCTGAGGAACCTGAATGCGAGCACCGTGATGATGATGGTGACCGCGCCCAGGAGCAGGTTCTGCGGGTCCCCGAAGTTCTCCGCATCCGCTTCGCCGACGATCAGCTTGCCGGTGACTTGGACGAGGTTGACGCCGATGACGATGACCATGATGCCGATGACCAGGGGCGGGAAGAATTTGAGGACCTTGACGAAGAGGGTGACCGCGAGGATGTAGAAAACGCCGGTCAGCAGCACCGCTCCCACGGCGGTTGCGAGGTCTGTGCCCTGGGCGATGGTGATGAACAGAATCGTCGCCGCGCCGCCCGGCAGCATGACGAACGGCAAGCGGACGCCGATCTTCCAGGCGCCGACCGATTGGAGGATCGATCCGAGTCCGGAGAAGACGAAGACCGCCGACAGCACCGCCGAGGTGACCTCCTCGGACAGGTCGAGCGCGGTGCCGATGAGGAAGACCGAGGAGATCGGAGTGGCGACCATGACGAGGACGTGCTGGATCGCGAACGGAATCAGGGTGTGCATCGGGCGGAGGCGGTCGACCGGGTGGACGTCCTCGGTGGGTTCGGGTGATGCGGTCACGGACCATTCTCCTCAGGCGGTGGTGGCTGTCGGCGTTGACAATACAGCGGCCAAATCGATTTGTTCAATCGTGCCCTGCGTCACAGTGACTGTCAAGGGTGAGTTCGCGGAATGGACATGACGTCGTCATCGTCCGGGCCTGAGCACGGACCTCGCCGAGGTGGTGCGTCAGGCGTTCTTCATCGCCTCGTAGGCGTCGAGGGCCTCGAGTCGGGATTCGCCGAGGTCGACGATCGGGGCGAGGCCTGCGCCGCCATCGTTCGCCCCGATGCCGTTCGCGTCATCGTCCGCACCGTCACTATCTGAACCGGGTCTGTGACCCCACTGCCGCACGTACTCGCCGTCCGGATCGAAGCGTTCGCGCTGGCGTTCGGGGTTGAAGATCCGGAAGAACGGCGAGGCGTCGGCGCCGCAGCCGGCCACCCACTGCCAGGACACCGGATTGTTCGCCTCATCGGCGTCGACGAGGGTGTTCCAGAACCACTGCTCGCCGAGCTGCCAGGGCTGAAGCAGATTCTTCGTCAGCAGACTCGCGGTGACCATCCGCACCCGATTGTGCATCCATCCGGTCTCCCACAGCTGCCGCATGCCCGCGTCGACCAGGGCGATCCCGGTGCGCCCGCGCTGCCATGCCCGCAGCGCCTCGGGGTCGCGCTGATAGGGGAAGTTCGCGAACTCGGACCGGATCGGCTGCCAGTCGAGATCGGGCAGATGGAAGGTCAGATGCCACGAGAACTCCCGCCAGTACAGCTGCCGAATCCACGCCTCACGGTCGTCATCGCCGACCTCGGCCATCGCCCCCACCTCGGCGAAGAGCTGCCGTGGAGAGATCTCTCCGAAGCGCAGTCGCGGCGACATCTGCGAGGTTCCTTCGGCTCGACCGGGAAGATCGCGTTCCGTTCCGTAGTCGGCGATGCCCGCGCCGAGGCTCTCGAGCGCTGCCTGGGCAGAGGTGCACCCGGGCGCCCAATGGCGGGCAAGGGTCGTCTCCCACCAGGCGGGTCTGGGGGACGCGGAGGTTCGGCTGTCGATCTCGGGGACGGCTCCGCTGGCAGGAACCGCGCGGTCGAGGAGGCCGAGGTCGGCCACCTCGGCGCTCAGCACCTCGGCCCCGTGTTTCGCGCCGGCGGCGGACGGACGACCGTCTGGTGCGCGGTCGCCGGAAGCGCTGTCGTCCGGCGCGTGATCGGCGAGGACGCTGTCGATCCTCTCGCGCAGGTCCTTCCCGGGCTGCTGCGGTTCGACCCTCGGCAGCGGTGCCTCGACCGGCAACTCCCGGGCGGCCTTCCAGAATGGGGTGAAGACCTGATAATGATCGCTCGCCGAGGCGGGAGCGACCTGCCAGGGCTCGACGAGGAGGTGCCCCGGATGGCTGTGCGCCGCGATGCCGGCATCGTTCAGCTCCGCCTTGATGCGGCTGTCGAGCTCACGCGAACGAGGGGCGTATCGGCGCGACCACCGCACCGCCTCGGCGCCGAGGCGGCGGGCCAGCTTCGGAACGATGGTGGCCGCCTGACCTGCGGCGAAGAGGAGAGGGATGCCGAGTTCGGTCAGGGCGGAGTGCAGTTCCTGCAGGGATTCGTGGGCCCACCAGCTCGCGGCTTCGCCGAGCGGACGCGGGCCGAGACCGTCCTCGTCGCGGGACTCGCGGATCCATAGGGCGACGACATCGCCGTCGGCGCGCGCAGCGGTCAGCGCGGGGTGGTCGGTGACCCGCAGGTCATCGCGGAACCAGAGGAGAGTGATCTGCTCAGTGCTCATGACTGCAGTATGTCATTAGCCAGGCGAAGGATCTCATTCGGGGAGGTGCCGATTGGTTGGGGTGCGAGGGTGCACCGCCGGTGGGGGAGTGCGTCTTTGGTGGGGGAGTGCCGCAGCCTGGGTGCCTTAAGGCGGGTGCCGCAGTCCGTGTGCCTCAGGCCGCGGCGAAGCTCATGGTGACGAAGACACCGAAGGAGACGAGGGGTGCGAGCACTGCCACCGCCGTGGCGATGATTCCCTGAGTGCGTCCGCGGGCCGTCACCGTCGCGATGATTCCGGTGATCAGACCGGCGATGCCGAGTCCGGTGAGCAGTCCCTGAAGCCCGAGGAGTCCGATCGACAGAGTCTGCATCCATTCGGGAATGTCGGTGAAGTAGTAGCCGGATGCCGCCTCGGCGGGGCCGACCGTGAGGGCGAGGACGATCGAAGCGACGAGTGAGACGCTCGCCGCGATGATCGAGAGGGTGAGGGCGACGACGCCGAGGCGAGGTGACTTCTCGACCAGTGGGTGTGTCTGCTGATGCAGCGCGGCCTGCTGCGGATTCGGCCCTCCATGATCGGAGTGCGGCTCCCCTCCAGGGGCGCTCGGCGCTCCAGTCGACCCGGGCTGTTGCGAGGCGAGTTCGTCATCGGTGGGCTGGGGGTACATGAAGTTCGGCGAGGTCATGTCTTCGACGCTAGTCGGCGCTGCACCACCGATACATGCGGGTACCCGATGACCGGGGTCAGGAAATCCTCACCTTCGTCCCGGGTTCCCAGCCTAAGGCCTCGCCGCCCAGTCGCGGCCCACGGTCCCGTCTCAGGCTCGGGCGCAGCCTCACCCCTTGGCGGTATCCCCTTTGGTGGTAGCGAGCAGGAACCGCTTCTGCGTCACGGTGATCGGCCCTGATTTCGCGGCCAGGCGTTCAAGGGCGCCGAGGTTGTCCTTGACGGTGAATCCGGGCACGTCCCAGGGAATGTAGGCGAGGTATTCGAGCACCGCCTCGACGTCGGTGAACTTCATCGTTCCCTGCCAGCGGCGGGCGGCATCGATGGTGAGTCCGTATCGTTCGGCCTCGTCGATGCACAGGTCGAGCTGAGTGTCGGAGTCGGGCTCGCCGCCGAACCAGTCCCGGAACTCGGCCGCCTCGGTGCTGTCGACCTGTTGGGTGAGGAAGATGCCGCCGGGCGCGAGCACGCGCACCACCTCGGCGATGTCATAGCTCTCATGCCGATTCATCACGAGATCGAGTTCGCCGTCGTCCCAGGGCAGGCGATCCCTGGCTTCGCTGTCGTACTCGCTGACCTCGACGCCGAACTCCTTGAGCGCCGAGGCGGCCACCGGGAGGTTGTCCTCCCATCCCTCGGTCGCGTGGATGAGCGGAATCGCATCGGAGTCGGAGCCCACAGATGCGCGGAGTGCGCGGATGAGGCGGATCAGTCGTTCTCCGCCGCCGGTGCCCATGTCGAGGCAGTTCGTCGACTCGAGCATGGCGCTGCGGCACAGCAGATCGAAGTCCCAGGGCGGGTCATCGGCGTGGAGGCGATCCGAGAGGGCGGAGAAGTCCCAGCCGGTCATCGCCGCGGTGTCGTGGATCCAGCTCCAGCGCGAGTGCCGTTCGGCCGGGGTCTCGGCGCGTGCGCGGCTGCTGTCGGCGAATTCGGGCATGAGCACTCTCCTCCGTCTGGCGCGGCGGCCGCGGAGACGATGCCTGCGGACGTGTCCACTGAGGCAGCGGCCTGACCGGTGCTTCGAGCCTAACCCAGGCGCGCCGCCGAATGAAGGAGGAATCGCAGATTCGCCCGGTACACGTGACGGACGAACCGGTTCGCGCCCTCAGAGGAGGAAGCAGAAGATGAAGATGAGCACGTTGAGCGCGAGCAGCCCGAGGCAGTTGATCCACAGATCTCGGCCGATGTAGCGAGCCCGCACATGCGCTATCGCCGCAGTGAGGAAGTAGACGATGAGCCCGACCACCGCCGAGAGTCCGACTCCCGGCACCCAGATCCCGACGATCAGCCCGGCCGCGGCCAGGAACTTCACCACTGCGAGCACCCACCACCAGTCGCGGGGCAGACCGACCCCGTCGAGGCACGCGGCGATGGCTCTGGGTGGCCGGAAGGTCATCAGGCCGTCGCCGAAGACGATGATGGCCATGACGATGACCGGCCAGACGGGATCCGGCAGAAGCGTCGACCCCAACGGCATCGACCCCAGCGGCAGCGACTCGGACAGCAGTGTCATCGGGGGCCTCCGAAGCGAGTGTGGAAGGCGATGATGCCGAGCAGCGCATCGATCGCCTCGTCCAGGGACATGGTGCTCGCCGCCCACCGGAAGAGGA
This sequence comes from Brevibacterium sp. CCUG 69071, assembly GCF_021023135.1. Taxonomy (GTDB): domain Bacteria; phylum Actinomycetota; class Actinomycetes; order Actinomycetales; family Brevibacteriaceae; genus Brevibacterium. The sequence goes on along the minus strand of NZ_PGFV01000010.1, from coordinate 40,998 downwards.
TCCCGAGGTATGAGTCGTAGAGCGCCGAGGCGCTCGCCCGGGCGTAGTCCTCGCCGATGCCGATCGAGGTCAGGCTCGACACGAGTTGCTCCTGCAGGTCGAGGGCGAGGCTGTCGAAGACCTCCGGCTTCCCGCGCACCCGCATCAGTGCCGCGGCATAGTCACGCGAGAGGTCCTCATGGGAGGCGAAGAATTCGAGGAACGGCAAGAAGATGCCGAGCAGGTGGGACTGCACCGCGGACGGCCGTTCGCCGGAGCGCGGGCTCGCCGAGGTGGTCCTAGCCGAGCCAGTTCCGCCTGAGCCGGTCCCGTCGGGGGCCGTCCTCGTCGAGGTGGCCCCTGCCTCGGCGCCCGCCCCTGCCTCGGCGCTCGACCGCGGTTTCGTTGGAGCCGGGGAAACGTAGGTCCCGGATTGGAGCTGACCGATCCAGCGGTCGAAGCAGCGAACGAGGAGGACGTCCTTGTCACCGGCGGACATCACCCGACCGACCGACACCTCGGCGGACTGGGCGATGGATCGCACGGTCGTCGCCCGGTATCCGTGCTCGAGGAAGAGCGCAGCGGCCGCGGAGATGATCTTCTCCTCGGTGCGCAGCCGTCGCGACGACCGTGACTGAACATGTTCACTGACCATGATCGAATCGTATGCCTTTCCGTGTTCAGTTACCAGGGGTATGCGCAGAGTGCGCGCGGTGCAGTGGACTGCGGGCAGTGGAGCAGAGTGCGGGCAGTGGAAGCGAGTCGGCACGGGCGAGCGGAGGAGCGGTCGATCCCCGCCGCGCGAGAGTCCGAGAAGTTTTGCCCGCCGAAGAAAGTTAATGTACCTTAACTCTATGACGCGCAAACCTTCCGCAGCAGCTCCATCCGGCCTCGGTGCCACCTCGGCGCAGCCGAGCGACAAACCTGCCAAGCGGAAGATCCCGACGATCGCGCTGCTCGGCCCCGCCTTCGTCGCCGCCATCGCCTATGTCGACCCGGGCAATGTCGCGGCCAACCTCACGGCGGGAGCCGAATACGGATACCTGCTGGTGTGGGTGCTCGTGGCCGCGAACCTCATCGCGGTGCTCGTCCAATACCTGTCCTCGAAGCTCGGCCTCGTCTCCGGCCAGTCCCTGCCCGGCATCCTCGGCAAACGGCTGAGCCGGCGGTCGCGCCTGGCGTACTGGGGGCAGGCCGAGATCGTCGCCATCGCCACCGACCTCGCCGAGGTCATCGGCGGAGCCATCGCCCTGAAGATCCTCTTCGACCTGCCGCTGCTCCTCGGCGGCGTCATCGTCGGAGTCGTCTCCCTGTTCCTGCTCTCGATCCAGTCCACACGCGGTCAGCGTCCCTTCGAGACCGTCATCATCGCCCTGCTGGCGATCATCGCCATTGGATTTCTAGCAGGCCTGTTCGTCGGGGATGTGAATTGGGGGCAAGCCGCGGGTGGAATCGTGCCGAGGCTCGAAGGCACGAACTCGGTCGTGCTCGCCGCGAGCATGCTCGGCGCCACTGTCATGCCCCACGCCATCTACCTGCACTCGGCGCTGTCCGTCGACCGCCACGGCAGGTCGCCGCGGGCCTCGATCCCGCAGCTGCTGCGGGCCAGCCGCTGGGACGTCGTGCTCTCCCTCGTCATCGCCGGGTCGGTCAACATCGCGATGCTGCTGCTCGCCGCCGCCTCGCTGCGCGGTCAGGATGGCACCGACACGATCGAGGGCGCTCATGCGGTGGTCACGGCCAACCTCGGCGAGGTCGTCGGTCTCTTCTTCGGCATCGGACTCCTCGCCTCGGGCCTGGCCTCGAGCGCGGTCGGCTCCTACGCCGGGGCCTCGATTATGCAGGGACTGCTGCGGGTGAACATCCCGATCGTGTGGCAGCGGGCGGTGACGATGATCCCCGCGCTCATCGTGCTCGGCATCGGCGCCGACCCCACGTGGTCGCTCGTGCTCAGCCAGGTCGTGCTCAGCCTCGGCATCCCGTTCGCGATGATCCCCCTGGTCAAGCTCACCACCAGCCGCGCGGTGATGGGTCAGTACGCGAACGGCCGGTGGATCACGGTTGCCGCGGTGGCCGCCTCGGCGCTCATCATCGCCCTCAACGTCGTCCTCATCGTGCTCCTGGCCCTCGGCGTCGAGTAGCGGACGTCGGTGGCAGCAGCGTCCGCGGGTCCGATCGCACCCACCACGGGCGGGGCCGACCGGCGGCAGCGGCTTCGCGGCGTTCGTCGGCGGTGGCGTAGCGGTAGGTGAAGACCCGGACGCGGATGAGCGCTGGGGCCCGACCGGCGAAGGGGTCGCGGCCCATGAGTCGGCGGATCTGCGGATCGCCGGAGCCGATCTTCTCGAGCAGGCGGGAGAACCAGGCCTGTCGACAGTCGCCGAGCGCGGCGAACCACATCAGCCAATCCAGCCGCAGATGGTAGGGCGCGACAATCGGTCCGCGGCGGGTGACATCGCCCGGTTTGCCTTTGAACTCGTACTCCTTCCAGCCGGCCGCACCCTCGGGGTCGAGGGTGCCTTCGATGATGATCTCCTCGCGGGTCTCGGTCATCGACCCGAAGGCACCGTAGGCATTGCCGAGACCCCACCGGTTGAAGCTCGCGTTCATCAGCTGGTGGGAGGAGAAGAGGTTGCGCAGGGCCGGGATGTTCAGCCAGCACTGCCAGACGACGAACACGGCGACGAGGATGGGCCACCACAGCGGCGACGCGCCCGCCGCGGCGCTCAGGTCTCCGCCGGAGCCCGCGGCGACCTCGGTGCCGGATGACCCGGTTCCCGCATCGGCGCCTGTGGGTCGGTCGATAATCGATTGCCAGCCCCACTCGGGGAACGGCCCGCCGCTGATCCACCGGAAGAAGGAATCACTCATCCCGGAGACGGCGAGGATGATCGTCGCCCAGTTCAGCCAGGCATAGTTGCCCGAAACGACGAGCGCGAGTTGGGTGATGATGATCGCGACCGCAGCGAAGGAGGCGATGGGCTGCGGGAGGAAGAGCAGCCAGGGGGCCGCGAGCTGGACGATGTGGCTGCCCAGGGTCTCGCCGCGGTGCCACCACCAGGGCATGAGGTGGGCCAGGCGGCTGAGCGGGCCCGGCATCGGCTGAGTCTGGTGGTGGTAGTCCATGGCGGTGAGATCGCGCCAGGAGGAGTCCCCGCGCATTTTGATCATGCCCGCCCCGAACTCGACACGGACGACGAACCACCGCAGGAGGAGGATCATCAGCAGCGGGGGAGCCGCCTCGTGGGAGCCGAGGAAGCCGACGAGGAATCCGGCCTCGAGGAGCAGTGACTCCCAGCCGAAGCCGTAGAAGCGCTGCCCGATCGACGAGATCGAAAGATAGAGGCCCCACATTGCCAGGAACACGGGAACCGGTGTCCACACCGGGCCCAGCTGTGGGAGTCCGATGACGACGGCGGCGGCGAGGATCATGCCGAGGACGCAGACGAGGCGCAGCCTGCGGTCGGTGTAGGCAAACCGTGCCCAGCGGAAGAGGCTCGGTGCCTGGGCGGCGGTGGTGCGGGCAATGAAACTCGGGGCCGGGGTCAGGCCGCGCTCGCCGAGGAGGGCCGGGAATTGGTTGAACGCGGAGAGAAAGGCGATGAGGAAGAGCAGGCCGAAGCCGCGTTGGAGCACCTCACGGGCGATCGTGTAGTCGCCGGCGCTCAACAGCTGGGTGATCGTATCGAAGTCCATGGTCGACCTCCCTGTGCGGTGGGACCCTGCTTCGACTATGGCGGACCGGCGACCATGGCGCAATCAGACGGAAGCGATCGTCGCTGACGGCGGACCATCACCTCATCCCACCGGGCCGGGTACCGTGGTCAGGTTCGCAGCCGGTCGACCACCTCGGTGACGGCGGTGATGAAACGTCGCGCCTCGGCCGGAGTCGTCCTCTCGAGACGCATCGACGAACCGACGTGGAATTCGATGCCTACACACGCATGACCGTGATTGTCCTCTGCACGAGCGATCACGACCTGCCGCAGAGCGGCTTGAGAGAGCTGAACGACGGCACCCTCGGCATCGGTGCGCACGCGCATGATCCGCAGATCGGTGAGGATGAGCAGGTCTGAGTCGGAAGGAGGCAGGCTCTGCAGTCGCGCGTACTCGATCTCGCGTGGCTGGAACAGGTTGGTCGAGGCCGACGGCCGGAGCCCGGCCCAAAGGCCTGTCGGTCGGCGCGGCGCTGGTCCTCGGGCCCCTATCTGACGTGTTTCCGCATTGCGGCGGAACGTGAGCAGAGTCGACCGAACGAAGTCGAGCAAGGCACTGCCGAGCTTCTCAGGCCATGCCGTCGCCGGTCGACCGAAGTCGGATTCGCCGGTCGGGGGATCCGAATCGGATGGAAGGGGGTGGGAGGTCATGTCTGTGATTCTGGCAGGGTCGCCTCGGTGACGCATCGGATGCCAGGTAATCGTTTGGCAACATCTGTGTCTGATCGTCCATGGAATACTGAACTCATGCGTGCAGGCGAAGTGTCCGAGGTCAGCCAGGACTATCTCAAAGTGATCTGGTCAGCCCAGGAATGGGGCGGGACGCCGATGACCGCGACCGAGCTGGCGAACCGCTTCGGGACCACGAAGGCCAATGTCACCGAGGTCCTCAAGCGCCTCGACGAACTCGGACTCGTCGCTCGGGTCCCCTACAAGCCTCCAGTTCTCACCTCCGAAGGGGAGATTCTCGCTCTGTCGATGGTCCGTCGGCATCGGCTGATCGAGACCTTCCTCGTCGAGTCGCTCGGCTACGGCTGGGACGAAGTCCACGGTGAGGCCGAGTCCCTCGAACACGCCGTCTCCGACCGGCTCATCGACCGCATCGATGACTTCCTCGGGCGACCCGCTGTCGACCCGCACGGTGACCCGATCCCGGGGCCCGACGGGCGAGTCGAGTCCCATGATGCGTCGTTGCTGCTCGCCGAGGCGGCACCGGGATCCTACGATGTCCTACGTGTCTCCGACGCCGATCCCGAGGTGCTCCCTCACCTCGCCGAGGCGAATATTGTGCCAGGTTCGCGCGTGGAGGTCAGCGATGGAGAGGATTCCGCTGTGACGGTGGTCGTCGACGGTCGGATGCACTCGGTGAGGCGAGAGTTCGCCACGGCGGTCTACCTGCGACGGCGGACGCCTGGCCTCTGAGCACCGGGGACGGAAGGGGCGACGCTTCCGCAGTTCTGGGTGAGTCGTTCGACGCCGATTGAGCGCGCGTCAGCCGAGCAGTGCGCGGAGGCAGAGGACACCTGCGGCACCGATGGTCGCAGCGGCGGGCAGGGTGATCACCCAGGCCATGGCGATCGGCTTCATCAGCTGCCAGTTCGCCGAGCGATTGACGAGTCCGACGCCGATGATCGCACCGATGAGGATATGTGTCGACGAAACGGGAAGTCCACTGATCGAGGCCGCCATGACAACGGCCGCGGCAGCGAGCTCGGCGGCGAATCCGGAAGCCGGGTGGATCTCCGTGAGTTTTGTCCCGACGGTGGAGATGACCTTGCGGCCGATGAACCACAGTCCAGCGATGAGTGCGATTCCACACGTGAGCATTGCCGCGAACGGGACGGTCGCCTCGGCGCTGATGCTGTCGGTCCGGAGCACGTCGAGGACCGCTGCGAAGGGTCCGATCGCGTTGGCGATGTCATTGGATCCGTGGCTGAAGGCGAAGACCGAGGCCGTGAATACTTGCATCCAGGAGAACAAGATGTAGGTCGCCCTGGGCACAGTCTGCTTGCGCAGGGTCTTGGCGAACACGAAGACAGCCATCCACACTGCTATGCCGATCATCGCCATGACGAGGACGCCGCCGAAGGTGCTCACGCCCATGTCGAGGTTCTTCAGACCCTTGAACAGGAGCATCGCGGTGATGATCACGGCCCCGGCGGCGGCGATGAGTGGAACCCAGCGCTGCAGTGCCGAGTGCGTTCCGATGTCGGTTCCGCTCGGGCGCGTGGTCCGGTCATCGGCCCCGGAATCAGGGTCGGTGGCGTGGCCGGTGCTCGGGGTCGTCACCAGCATGTGCGGCTTGAGCGTGTGGGACAGAGCGCTGCCGAGTACGTACTTCTTGATCGCTCCGTAGATGAGGAAGGCGACGAGGCCGCCGAGCACGGGGGAGAGGACCCAGGAGATCGCAATCTGGCCGACCTCGGACCATTGAACCATGGCCATTGAGCCGGTGCCGGTGACAAAGCCGATGGTCAGGGAAGCTCCGATGATTCCGCCGATGATCGAGTGCGTGGTCGAAACGGGCCAGCCCATCCGGGTCGCCAGCAGCAGCCAGACTGCGGCGCCGAGGAGAGCGGCCATCATGATGAAGGCGAAATCCATCGGGTTGAGTGCGACAGCGCCGAGGTCGACGATGCCGCTCTTGACAGTGTCGGTGACCTCGCCTCCGGCGAGCAGGGCGCCGCTGACCTCGAAAACAGCTGCGACGAGAAGCGCCTGCTTCATCGTCAGTGTGCCCGCGCCCACCGAGGTGCCGAAGGAGTTCGCCACATCGTTGCCGCCGATGTTGAACGCCATGAACGCACCGAAGAGGATCGTCGTGATCAGTACCATGCGCGGCGCATCTCGACCGACGAAGTCGAAGGACCACAGGGTGAAGGCGATGAGGGTGATGGCGAGCAGGACGCCGAACGCGAGGTGCCAGAGACGATCATTGCTGCGGCCGACGGCGCGCGCCGGAGAGAACCTTTCCGGGGCCAGAACCTGGGTCATTCAGATCTCCTTGCTGGGGACGTGGAGCGAGGTCTCGGTCTCCTTCCATGGTTCTCAGGCCGAATGACCTGAAGGTTACGAGCAAGGTGAACGGCGGGTGAATTAATGTTCTGGCGGCAAGGAAATCTGGATGCACATTTGCTGCAGTTCGCTGGCGGTTTACGTGAAATTCCAGGTCAGCTGGTATGCGGCGAGGCTGGCCGGGGTGGTGTCTGCTGCGCTCAGGCACCGAGGATCGGGCTGTGATGATGGACACGTGGGCACGATGTAGCAGTGCCCACGTGTCCTTGCGGGGGTGCAGCCCACGGGTGCAGTCGGCTCAGCCTTGTCGTCTGGGCAGATTCCACCTCGGCTGGGGCTGCTGCGGCTTCTGATGCTGGGGCATGAAGCCGCGTTCGGCTTGGAGGTTGCCCTTGTCACGGCCCTTCGCCTTGGCGTCGAGGCCGGGGATCGGGGCCGTGAGCTTCTCCACCGATTCCTCGGCGCCGATGATCGGCAGTTCGCCGGTGATCACCGGCTTCTCGGGAACGTCGGTGGCGGGGAAGACCCCGGCCGTCTTGGCGGGGTTCTTCTTGGGGGTGTCGCTCTTCTGATTCTTACTGTTTCGCATGGTCGTTCCCTTCTTCGATGTGGTGTTGTCGCTGGTGAGCTCGGTGTACAGTCCGGTCCACTGCTGGGGTGTGAGGTCGCGGGGCAAGGTGTCTCCTCTGACGTCGTTGCGGTCCATGGTCGTGTGCAGGTGCTGCTTGTCGGTGATGCTCATCGTCGACAGGATTCCTTTCATCCCTCGCCCACGGCCGGTGAAGACCGAGTGGACGAACTGCTGATAATCCGACCGGAGCCGATGCGGGATCAGCCCCGGTGAACAGCGATCGATGGTGAGGATCCCACCGTCGACGCTGGGTTTCGGGGTGAACGCGTGGGCCGGTACGCGTTCGATGAGGCGGAAGTCGAACCAGGGAGACCATTGGGCGGTCAGCATGGTCGATCCGCCGATTCCGGCACGTTTGCGGGCGACTTCCCATTGGGTGAGCAGGATTGCGTGGCGCCATCTGCCGGTGCGGAGCAGCCTGCGCAGGATGGGTGTGGTCAGGTGGAAGGGCAGATTGCCGACGATCACCGGGTGATCGAACCGGGTGCTCAGGGCGTCTTCGTGCCTGATCCGTGCCCGCGGGAATGATTGTTCAAGATGATCGAGCCTCGTTTCGTCGAGTTCCACGAGCGTGAGCGGCCGCCGTAGCCGGTGCAGCTCCTTGGTCACTGCTCCTGCGCCGGGACCGATCTCGAGGATGGGGCCCTCGGTGGCGCGGGCAAGGTTCGCGATCGTGGTGATGGTGGTGCGTGAGCGGAGGAAGTTCTGCCCTAGTTCCTCACGGCCGCCGAACCGCGAATAGGATCGGGCGGAATGAGGCTGGGCGGAACGGGTTTGGGCCGCACGGGGTTGAGCCGTGCGGGACTGGTTCGAACTGGTCCGTGTGGGATGGGGTCGCATGGGATGGCGCTCCAGAAATGAAGATGGAGGCACCCGAGGCAGCGCAATGATGGTGAGTCAGAGGTGATCGTCACAGACCGTGAGCATGCGGAGCAGGCTCGGTTCAGGGGTTGGACGATCGGGCAGAGTCAGCCGATTGCCGCATCGCCCGGATGCCGATGGCTTTCCGGGAGGACAACGCGCTTGCGTGAGAGTCCGTGAGACCAGACGGTCAGTGTTCGCCGAGGTGGCTCACGGTAGGCGAATCGAGCGCGCTGTCAGGCGCGGCGAAGCCGGATGTAGAAGCAAGGCGCAGTCATTGCGCTGCTGTTCAATGTACCCATGCCGAACAAGCTAGCACAGGGTGGGGTGTGCGATCCAGGGTTCGGCCGATATCGGTGCGAATTACTCGATGATCTCGCCGCTGATGACATCGCCGCCGCCGTCATCGGGTCCGCGACGATGAGGATCGGACCGGATGGCCTGATCGGCCTTGCGCAGCCGCCAGCCGAGGGCGATGAGCGAGCCTCCGACGATGAGGATGAAGATCGCGAGCGTGTAGATGAGTGCGGTGATTCCGGCCTGCGGAGCGAAGAGGAAGAAGCCGCCGAGGAGGATGCCGAGGACGCCGATGACCGTGAGCACCCACCAGCTGCGCACGCCCATCCGGCGGAGGAACAGGGAGACCGTGATGCCGAGGAAGCCGAAGAACATGACCGCGAAGCCGGTGAGGATCGTGACGAATGCGGCGAAGAACATCGGAGTGAGGAAGATGAGCACGCCGAGGAGGACGAGCAGGACCGTGCGAACGATGAGGGCACCGCTCCTCCCGCCCTTCGGCGCGAAGATCAGGGAGGCGAGGCCGATGACTGCGAGCCAGCAGGCGAAGATGCGCACGACCACCTCGGCGGTGGCACCGGGCCACGCCAGCATCAGCACGCCCATGAGGGCGGCGATGATGCCGTTGACGATGACGGTCGTGCCGGTGCGTTTGAGGTCCATGCACCAAGCTTAGCGATCAGGTTTGGAAGGACGCTGAACACCGGACTCGCCGAATGGGTCCGGGTCATTGACAGTGTGGAGCTTTCTGTGGGGTCGGGTTCAGGACCGTCCTGGTCCAGCCTCCCGAGTGAGGAGGCGGTTGCCGGCCGGGTAGGCCGCGAGAGATGCCGGCAGGCGGACGCGCCGACCGGAGGCGAAGGTGGCGAGGACCTGCCCGGTATCCGCATGGTCGGGACCGATCCCGCGGGCGTCGATGCCGATCCGCCGCAGCGTCTGCTTGGCCACGGGGATGGGGGAGTCGAAGAGGGTGATCGCCCCGGCCCTAGCCGCCATGATCCGGTCGGCGATGAGGCCGTAATGGGTGCAGCCGAGGACCACGGTCTCCATGCCGGGATCCATCTGGTCGAGGGCGGCATCGATTGCGGCGTCGATGGTGGGGATGTCGGCGATGTTGATCGCCTCGGCGAGGCCCGGGCAGGCGATCTTGGACACGGTGAGATCGGCGGCGAACGAGTCGATGAGGTTCTGCTGGTAGGCGCTGCCTGTCGTCGCCGGGGTCGCCCAGATCGCGAAGTCCTGGCCGGTGCCGGCGGCCATCTTCACTGCCGGGACGGTTCCGATGACGGGAATATGCGGCTCGTAACGGGCGCGCACCGCCTCGAGCGCCTGCACCGAGGCGGTATTGCAGGCGATGACGATGGCGTCGGGTTCCCAGTCGGCGAGCACGGCCGCCGAGTTCAGGGCCCGGGCTTCGAGCTCGGCGGGACTGAGGTTGCCGTAGGGAGTGAAGTCGGGATCCGTGGCCAGCACGAGGTCGGCGCTCGGGGCCAGGTGGAAGAGTGCGTCGGCGGTGCCGAGGAGTCCGAGTCCGGAATCGAGCAGGCCGATGCGCGTCATGAATCCTCTTTCGGGTAGGCGAACTCCCGGATCTCCTTCAGATGTGCCCTGGTCAGGCCCTGGGAGAAGTCGGGGGCGATGAGTTTGAGTTTGTTCGGCGAATAGCGCGCCTCGAAGTAGTGCCGCGTCGTTGGGGCTGCGAGGTCGTCGTCGATCCAGATCGCCCGCCCGTGGTCGTGCGAGTCGAGCCAGTCCTCCATGGCCCGGGCTTTCCACCACAGGTGCGGATCGTCGGCGTAGCGGTTGTGGGTCTCATCGGGCATCTCGATGACGTCGAAGGAGTTCCGCAGACCGAACTTCGGTTCGAGTTCGGTCTTGCACCTCTGTGACCAGGTCGAGAGCCAGACGATGTCGACTTCGTGGGTCTCGACGAGGCGGTCGAAGAATTCGACGACGGCTGGCCGATAGTGCAGCTCATAGTTCCAGGCCTGCAGCTTCTTCCGGCCCTCGGCCACCCGTCGCAGCTGAGGCACCGGGTAGGAGTTGAGGACGCCGTCGACGTCGAGGAAGACGGTGACATGCCGAGCCTGCCGACGTGCCGAGACCGGCGACGGGGATGCAGCTGCCATCGTTCCTTCCTGCGAGCGTCGAGTTCCGGATAGTCTGAAGTCGGAACAGTCCGCAGTCGGAGTAGTCCGGCGGCGGACGGCGAGGTCTGCTGCCGTTCCGACCATCGCCAAGAATACCGCTCGAAACTGAAGAAGGCCGAGCACGCATGTATGAGGAGACGCGTATCCCCTGGCTGCGTGCCGCGCTGTGGGCATCGATGACCGATGCTGTTTCGGGGTCTGCTTCGGTGGTGCCCGGGGCCTCTCTCATTGTGCCCGATGGGTGCATGGATCTCATCGTCATCGGCGCCGGGTCTGAGCCTGCCTTCGAAGCTGGTGACCGGTTCGACCTCGGACCTTCGTTCGACCTCTTCTCGCAGGTCGTCATTGCCGGAGCGGACTCGACCGCTCGCGTCTTCCACGGATCCGGCGCATCTGCTGTCGGTCTGCGTTTCGATCCGGGTGTCCTTCCCCAGCTCCTGGCCACCTCGGCGGCCGAGCTCGCCGAGAGGGTGACCCCGCTCGACGCGGTGCTCTCACTTGGTCGCGTGGTCGGGTCGCTGGGCCCGACTGCTGGGCGAGCGGGTTCGGCAGCCTCGGCCAGATCATTGTCGAATCCGCGGTTCGATGCGAGAACCGTCGCCGGAGGCAGCTCGGCTGGCCCGGCCGAGCAGACGGTGCTGGGCCCAGCCGCGCCGACGCGGCTGAGCCCAGCGGCACGGATGCTGCTGCGTATTGCCGAAACACTGACTGTCCGGGCGGATCTCGACGGCAGGCCGATGGCGATGGCCGACCGCCTCGGCGTCCGAGGTGGGACTCCGGCGATGACTGTCGCCGAGGTGGCCGCGGAGTTCGCGTACTCACCCCGTCAGCTGCGCAGACTCTCGGCCGAATGGTTCGGATACGGTCCCAAACACCTGGCGAAGGTCCTGCGGTGGCAGGCCGCTCGCAGCCTCATCGACGGAGGACGGACCCGCACCGAGGCGGCCGCTCGAGCAGGATATTCCGATGCTGCCCATCTGTGGCGCGATGAACGTTCACTGCTCGGGAGCTCAATGCTCGGGAGCTCGCAGGGCGTCTGAGGTCGGGTCGGCGCCGTCTCTGGCTCGGCGCCGCCTCCGGACTGCTGTCCGGTCAGCCCAGGGCGGCGAAGAGGTCGACGGTGTTGCCGTCGGGGTCGGAGACCACGGCGTAACGCTGTCCCCAGAAGGCATCCCACGGCTCGTTGACGACTCCGGCCACGGCCTGCGAACCCGGGGTGTCGGCTTGGGTCAGCTGGGCGAAGGTCGCATCGACCGCCTCGGCGGTGGAGCAGTCGAAGGCGAGGGACATCTTGTGTCCGCCCGTCGGCCGCGTCCAGTCGGGATCGATGCCGAGCACGACCTCCTCGGTGTCGAGGAGCACGCGGAGACCGCCCGAGGAGAACTCGCTGTGCGGGGCTTCGGGGCCACCGTCGACGAGCTCGAGGCCGAGTGCGGAGTAGAACGTGATGGCGGCGGGCATGTCTGCGGTGATGATCGAGATCGCGTCGAGTTTCATGGCTTCAGACTATGCGGAAACGTGCGTCCGCAGCATGAACGAATCGGCCATGATCGCCCGCCGAGTCGGCACCGAGGGATCGGTGTGGCGGGTCAGGACTCCAAGTAGGCCTCGAAGCGGGCGCGGAGTTCGTCGCCGAGCGGGGTCGGCCGGCCGGATTCACGGTCGATGTGGACAAGGACGACCTCGTTGTCGAAGACCTTCTTCTCGCTCTGTTCGCCGACGGTGTGCACGGTGAACGACGACGAGCCGATGCGGGAGACGGTGACCGTCATCTTCAGCTCCGGGCCGTACATGACCGGCAGCAGATAGTCGATTGACTGGTGAGCGACGAGCAGACCTCCGCCGGTGATGTGACCGGCCTTGATCTCGTGCATCCAGCGGACCCGGCACTCCTCGATGAGGGTGATCATGCGGGCGTTGTTCACGTGTCCCAGCAGATCCTGGTCCGACCAGCGAACCTCGGGCGAAAACTCGAATGTCTCCAACGAATGCCTCCATGCCGTCGGGGCAGCGTGGCCCCGACGTAGAACTTAACGATCGTTCTACAGTAAATCAGGAGTGCCCATTGAAGGGAAATTGCTGGACTGCGCACAGGCACAGCGCCGAGGCGGTGCGGCGTGACAGCGGTGTTGCGTGGCCGCGAAGCGGTGCGGTCGCGTACGGCGCCCTCACGCGGACGGTCTGGCCGCAGGCCGGCAGGCTGGTTAAGCTGAAGCCAGTTCTGACTGTACGCATGGAGGTGGCGAATGTCGGCGAAGAGCGCCCTGGTGATCGAGGATGACGACGATATTCGGCGTCTGCTGGAAGTCGTTCTGGAACAGAGCGGATTCACCGTCGAATCCGTCTCCACCGGCGCGCTCGGACTCGAGCGGGCGCCGGCAGAATCGCACAGGCTGATCACGGTCGACCTCGGCCTGCCCGACATGAGCGGCATCGAGGTTGTCGAGCGGATCCGGTCTCAGACCTCGGCGACGATCGCGGTGATCAGTGCCCGTTCGGCGCAGGCGGATCGTGACTCCAGCCTGGCCGCCGGTGCGGACGCCTTTCTCACCAAACCGTTCCGCCCCCGCGAGCTCAGACAGTGGGTCCAGGAACTCGACGAGGATTCCGAGCCGACCGGCTGACGCTCCGGGGCGCCTCGCCGACCGCCCCGGGGACGCTCCGCCGAGCGCATCCAGGGTGGTCTCAGTGCCGCCCGCGGGTGGGCAGATCGAGGAACCGACCGCGGATCTCCGCCACGGTGTCGTCGCCGACGCGGGCCAATCGCGGCAGAGCCGAGCGTGCGGCTTCGAATTCGCGTCCCTCGAGGAGCGTGGTGAAGTCCTCGGCGGCCACTTGGAGGCGTCGAGCTCCGACCATCGTCGCCGAGACCCGAATGCTGGCGATCGCATCGCCGATCGCCACGGAGTCCTCGGCGGCGACGGCCTGCTGCAGATTGGCCAGGCGGCGCGGCCAGATGAGGGAGAAGCGGGAGACGAACTCCGCAGCGTATTCGTCTTTGCCCTCCAGCTCCACGGCGAGCTCCGCCAGGCTCTCCTGATCGAGCAGGGGAACCAGCTGCAGAGCGGCCGGGGTGAAGGTCGACGTGGCGCGGACACCGTCGGCGTTCCGTTTCGTCTTCGCCCAGGAATTTCGCCCGGTGACCATCCTTGCGATCGCCCGCGGATAGTAGAAGTACGTGAAGTAGACATAGACGAGATATCCGAGTCCGAGCAGCGCGGCACTGAGGCGGCCGATCGGCTCCGGCCCCCAGCGTCGGTACAGCGGTCCCCACAGGGCGTAGGGGAGGACGACGAAGATGAGCCCGGCGAGGATCATCAGCCAGGTCGAGGCATCGCCGAGGAAGCCGAAGATGCCCTCAGTCACCGCTACCCAGGTGGCGATCGGGATGAGGACGAGGTTGAGCATCATCAGCCACGGTTGGCTCATGAAGTAGTGGATCTCAGTGAAGCCCGCGAAGCTCAGCGTGTGGCTTCTGCGCAGCGCGGGGAGGTTGGAGGCGCACTCCATGATGCCCTGGCCCCAGCGGGTCCGCTGCGTGAGCAGCCGACGGAAATAGGGCAGTGCCTCCTGCGACACGTGGGCCTGCGGGAAGTAGCCGTTGCGATAGCCGGAGCTGAGGATGTTCAGGCCGAGTTCGTAGTCCTCGCTGAGCTTGTTTCCCCAGGGTTCGCCGTGAGCTGAGCTCAAGGCATCGAGCACTGTCAGCCTTGTGAACTGGCCGTTCCCGCCCATGCCGACGGTTCCGGTGGCCACTCGCAGCTGCTGCATCGCCGAGTTCGAGGTACGGAATTCGATGTCCTGCATGCGCACGAGGAACCGGCCGAGGAGATTGATCAGCCGGTTCCCGCCGGGGCGGGGCCTGCGGTCCCCACGGTTCTTCATCCACACCTCGAGCTGGGCAGCACCCAAGGTGACATCGCCGAAGGCAGCCGGACCGGAGAGCACGGCCAAGGCATTGTCGGAGAGGAATCCATCGGCGTCGAGGACTCCGATGACCGCGCGCTCCCGATCCTCGGCTCGCTCGCCCACGAAATCGGAGACGGTGCGATAGGCGGCGTTGAGGGCCTTACCCTTGCCGGTCCGCGCTTCCGGCGGGACCCGGGAGATGAGATGGGTGCGAGTGTCGACGTCCATGATGTCGCGCACGATCAGGGCCGTCGTATCCTCGCTGGCATCGTCGATGACCCAGATGTGGGCCTCGGGGAAGGAGGTGCGGGCCGCGGAGACCGTTTCTGCGACGACGCTCTCCTCGTCGCGGCACGGGATGAGGAAATGCCAGGTGAAGGTCGTGGGATCACCGGCCTCAACGTCCTTTCTGCGGGCGTAGGCGATGAGGAGCATGCTGACGTAGGCCAGTGACAGCGAGGCCGTGACGGTGATGGCGATGAGCGCGATGTCGTACCACCAGTACCGGCCCATCTGCCCGAACGCCCCCGAGAAGCAGAAGATGTAGGCCGCGAGAACTCCATAGAGGAGTGAGAGGATCACGGCGATCGGTCCGACGTCGGCCCTCTGCCCATTTTGTTCTCTGCTCTCGGGGTTCCGCTCGGTCGAGGTGCCGTCGCTCACTGTTGTTCTCCTTCGGCGCCGATGGGCATACGGACCCTGAACACGCTGCCGTGCCCGAGTTCGGATGACACGGAGATCTCCCCGCCGTGTGCTTCGACGAGAGTCTTCGTCACGGTCAGTCCCAGTCCGGCTCCGCGCTGCGTCGAGCCTCGTGCGGAGGCGCTGCGGAAGTAGGGGGTGAACAGGCGCTCGAGTTCCGCGGGAGACAGGCCGGGGCCGTCGTCGCGGACGTCGAAGCCTCCGCCCGAGACGTCGGTCTTGGGGATGACGGTGACATGATGGCCGGTGCCCGAGTACTTGATGCCGTTGGAGACGAGATTGGTCAGGACCTGGGTCAGACGCCTCGAATTGGCCATCACGATGATCGGTGCGGGTTCCTCGATGCGCAGCTCGACTCCGTTGTCGGCCGCCGCCGGCTGGAGCGAACGAACGACCTCGTCGACGATCGACGCGACATCCACCGCCGAGATGTTCAGGTGAAGTCGCGCCGATTCGGCCTGCTGCTCCAAGAGGATGTCCTCGACCAGGGCGTAGAGCTGCTCGGAGTTTCTGCGGATCACCTCGAGATGACAGGCGATGGAGGATGCCGTACCGGGTTCCGCGGTCGCCGAGGTGGTCGTCTGCGCCTCCTCTTCGAGTTCGTCGATGGCCAATTCCGTATACCCGATGATCGATGTCAGCGGAGTGCGGAGTTCGTGGGACACGGACGCCATGATCGTCTCTCGTGCACGGATGAGATGTTGGGTTCGGGTGACATCGTGTGTGGTCAGGATCGTGTGCGGTGCAATGCTCGGATGGCCCTGCCATTGCACCGCACTCACCGCCAGTGCCCGCTGGTCGCTTCCCGGCTCGCCGACCCAATAGAGCTCGTCGGAGAAGAACTCTCCGCGCCGGACTCGCGCGAGTGGAGTGTCTGCCGGTGACAGTCGGGTCGTGCCATCGGCGGCGAAGACGATCGACTGGAAACGGCCCTGCTCGTCGGGCTGGGCGGCAGCGGCGGCCGCTAGGTGGCTCTTGTAGGCCGGGTTCTCGAAGACGGACGATCCCTCATCGTCGAGCACGATGACGCCGACATCGACGCTGGCCCCGGTCCCTCTCAGCAGTGCACCCGTCTTCTTCAGATCCCTCGTCAGCCGTTCCTGGGACTGCAGAGCCGAGCTCAATCGCTGATTGGCCGCATGCAGTCGCATGTCGAACCCGACGATCATCCCGGAGACGAGGATGACCGCGACCGGCAGAATCAGGGCGAGGACGACTCGTGCGGCATCGGTCGGTGCGTCTCCGACGAACAGACTCACGGGAGTGAGCGTGACGAGGACCCCGAGCAAGGCGATCGCCGCCCCGCGCATCTTGAAGGTCATCACCAACCACACCGTGGGGGTGAAAGCGAGGATGGACAGGCCCGCACCGTCCGGATAGGTCGCAAGTCGGCACAGTCCGAGGGCGGCGAAGTCGAGGAGCGGAATGACGAGGTTGGGGAGCGCCGTGTGCTTGAACCTGTGGGCGAAGAAGGCGCCGACCGTGGCCAGGACGAGGAGCAGCGATCCGGTGAGGAGCCAGATTTCCTTCACATCGTCGGCCGGTCGCAGGAAGCTGAGGAGAAATGCGCTCGTGCCGAGGAGGATCGCGAAAGTCGCCTGATGGATGCTGGTGAAGGTCTTGACGTCGCCGGCGATGAAGCCGAGCCGGATGAGCCTGGCGATGCTCGTCACGAGGTGACCGGTGCTTTCGCGGGGCCGGTGCGCGACACGGTGGAAGAGACCATGTGCGTCGCCTTCCGTCGTTTCGGGGTCATCGTGGGGTCACTGCTGATTCGGATTATATCCGGGTTCAGCTTGAATCCGCGGTGCGATGCACGCTCAATCTCACGGCCCCCTCGCCGAGGCGGTCCGCCCGTTCCACGCTCGCAGCGGCCTCATCCGCGGCGCCGGACGATCTCCTCGTTGACGGCGCCGACGACCTCGTGGAGATCGCCGATGATCGCGTAGTCGGCACGCTGGACCATCGTCGCCTCCTCGTCGGTGTTGATGGCGATGAGCGTCTTGGCCCCGTCGACGCCGGCCATGTGCTGGATCGCCCCGGAGATCCCGCAGGCGATATAGACATCCGGGGCGATGCGGCTTCCGGTCTGCCCGACCTGTTCGGAGTGCGGGCGCCAGCCCAACCCTGTGACGACTCGGGAGACGCCCAAGGCCCCGCCGAGGTGGTCGGCGAGTTCGAGGACCTCACCGAATCCGGTCTCAGAACCGACACCCCGGCCGGCCCCGACCACGGCCCTGGCCTGGGTCAGACCGGAGGTGTCGTCGGTGGCCTCGACCTCGGTGCGCACGAGTGCGGTACGCAGGTCCGCCTCGGCGATCTCGAGCTCGTAATCGAAGATCTCCGGCGTCGTCGGCGTGACCTCTTCCGGGCTGCAGGCGTGACCGGCGACGGTGAGAACCTGCAGGTCACCGTCGAGGCGGAGCCGTTCGAAGGCGGTTCCGCCGTGCACCTGCCGGAGCAGACCCTCGTCATCGACGGCGACGACATTGGCGGCCATGCGCTCGCCCGCACGGACCGCAAGATGCGCCATGAGCTCCATCCCGCGCGGGGTCCCTGAGGCCGACACGGTGCCCGATTCCGGAGCGATGTCGAGGATCGCCTGCGCCCAGGCCGCGGCCGAATAGGACTGAAGATCGGGATGCTCGAGATGGTGGATGGTGCTCACGCCGAGGCGGCTGAGCTGTCCGACGGCGTCCTCGGTCAGCTCCCCGACGAGCGCAACCTCCACCCCATCATCCCTCCCCGAGCTACCTGACGGGGCCTCAGCAACGTGGCGCGAGGTGGCTGGGCCCCCGTCAGGTAGTTGTGGGGTGGAGGTGGCCAGCTGGGTGAGCACCTCGGCGTTCGTGCGGGCGAAGGTGAGAGCCTCGGCGGAGGTCAGCTGCACCTGCCCCGAAACATCGGTTTCGACGTAGACGAGAATCATGGCCTGATCACTCCGATCTCTTCGAGCACGTCGACGAGTGCGGGTGCGGCGTCCGGCCCGTCGCCGAGGATGGTCACCGACCTCGTCTTCTCCGGCGGCAGTTCGAGGCGGATGCGCGGGTTGCCGGCCCCCGGCTCGGGAGCGTCGTATTCGACGATCGGGGCCCGTTTGGCCTTCATCCGCCCCGTGATCGAGGGATAGCGAGGGTCGACCCCGCCCTCCTGGACGGCGACGACCGCCGGCAGGTCGAGGGCGAAGATCTCGGTGCCGCTCGGGCCGATTCCGCGGGCTTCGATCCTCGCGGCGGCGGCGCCGCCGTCGTTCGAGCCGACCGATGCCTCCGGCCCGCCGGCCTCGCCTCCCGGGCTCAGCGTCTGGATGTTCGTCAGCACCGGATAGCCCAGGTCATAGGCCAGACGGATGCCGACCTGGAAGTCACCGGTGTCGGCGGCATCGCTGCCGGTGAGGACGAGGTCGAAGGACTGACCCTGCTCGGCGCGGTCGCGGACGACATCGCCGAGGATCTGTGCGATGCCCTCAGGTCCGAAGGCGCCGGGATCCGCGGATTCGACGAGGATCCCATCGTGCGCGCCCACGGCCACGGCCGCCCGCAGCTGCTCGACCGCCTCGGCGGGGCCCAGCGTCAGCACCGTCACCGCACCGCCGGTGGCTGCCGCGGTCTGGATCGCCAACTCGATCGCGCACTCCTCGTGGGAGGACATGGTGTGGCCGAGTCCGGACTCGTCGATGTCGGTGCCGGCCGCGTTCAGGGTGACGGTGCCGGCGATGTCGGGGACGCGTTTTATACAGACGAGGATGTCCATCGCTACCTCCTGATGTTCGCGTTCTCGGGGTCGAACAGCGGGGTCGCGTCGACCGCGGCCACGGTCACGGGATACCGCTCCTCCATGTAGACGACGGCCAGGCGGTTGCCAAGCACCGCCTCGGCGGGTGGGAGGAAGGCCATGAGGACGTGCTTGCCCAGGCTCGGCGCCGACCCCGCCGAGGTGACATAGGCCGGATGCCCGTGCCCGTCGATGAGCGGTTCGCCGTCGGGGGAGACGATGGGTTCGCCGCCGAGCATGTACCGCTTCTCCCCGGACGCCGAAGTGTGATCGTCGACCGTGAGCGAACACAGGACCGTCTCGGGGTCCTCGTCCCGGTGCCGCAGGTGCGCCGCCCTGCCCTCGAAGTCCTGGGCCTTGACCTTCGGCCGGCTCATTCCGACCTCGACGACGGTGCGTTCGGAGTCGAGCTCGGCGCCGAAGGCCCGGTAGCCCTTCTCGATCCGTCCCGTCGTGGAGTAGACGCCGAGGCCGACGGGGGCGAGTCCGTGCTCGGCACCCGCCTCGGTGAGCATGTCCCACAGCTTCGCCCCAGACTCGATCGGCACGTAGAGCTCCCAGCCGAGGTCGCCGACGTAGGAGATGCGCGAGGCGAGAACCTCGAGTGAGCCGACCTGGATGGTCCGGCACGTGCCGAAGCCGAAGCCTTCGTGTGAGACGTCGGCGGTGGTGACCTGGGAGAGGATGTCGCGGGCCCGTGGCCCCCAGAGGCCGATCGTCGTATACGCCGAGGTGAGGTCCGCGATCTCGGCTCCGGAGTCGGGGAGTCGGTCGGCGAACCATTTGCGGTCGACCATGCCGTGGGCGGCACCCGTGACGACCCGGAACCGGTCGTGGGCCAGGCGCATGATCGTGAGGTCCGAGCGGAATCCTCCGGCCTCGTCGAGGACCGGGGTGTAGACGACCCGGCCGACCGCGACATCCATCTGAGCCAGCGCCACTCGCTGCACGGCGTCGAGGGCGGTGGGACCGGAGATGTCGAGGATGACGAAGCTGGAGAGGTCGATGAGTCCGGCCCGTCTGCGCAGGGCGAGGTGTTCGGCGTTGATGATCGGTGACCACCAGCGGGAGTCCCATTCGTTGGTCCGGGCCATCACGGCCTCGCCGAACTCCTCGAGCAGAGGCGCATTCGATTCGTACCACTGCGGGCGCTCCCAGCCGCCGGCTTCGAAGAACACGGCACCGAGGTCGTCGTGCAGGGAGTGCATGGGGGAGAGGCGGACATTGCGGTCCGAGGCCCACTGCTCGCCCGGGTGGACGATGCCGTAGGTCTTGTTGAAGGCTTCCGAGGTGCGGGCGCGGACATGTTCGCGGGTGCGCTGGTGGGAGTGGAAGCGGGCGATGTCTGCGCCCTGGACGTCGATCTCGGGCAGTCCGTTCGTCATCCACTCGGCCACCGCCCGGCCGACGCCGGGACCTTCCTTGACCCACACGGCCGCCGCCGACCACAGGCCTCTGACCTCGGGTGACTCTCCGAGGATCGGCGCTCCGTCGGGGGTCAGGGAGAGCAGTCCGTTGATCGCATAGCGGATTTCGACCTCCGGATTCGACAGCACCTCGGGCATGAGCTCGAGGGCCTGTTCGAGCTGCGGATCGAAGTCCTCATCGGTGAAGGGCATCTCCGTGGGGGAGAGCTTCGCGGCCTCGATCGAGGGGATCTCGTCCGGGTCGTGGAGGATCGCACGGTGGGCGTAGGAGCCGATCTCCATGTCCGAACCGTGCTGGCGTTCGTAGCAGAAGGTGTCCATGTCGCGCACGATCGGAAACGAGATCTCGCCCGGTCGTTCGGCCAGCTGGGGGACCGGGCCGACGCTGATCATCTGGTGCACGGCCGGGGTCAGCGGGATCGCGGCACCGGCCATGGCCGCAATCCGCGGACTCCACACACCGCAGGCGACGAGGACCCTCTCCGTGGCGATCTCCCCCTTGGAGGTGTGCACGCGGGTGACCTGGCCGTTCTCGACATCGATGCCGGTCACCTCGGTGTTCGCCGCCACCGTCAGGGCGCCTTTGGACTGCGCGGATTCGCGCATCATCGTGCCGGCGCGCACGGAGTCGACGACGCCGACGCCGGGGGACCAGAAGGCGCCGAGGATGACGGAGGGATCGAGGAACGGAACCTTCTCGACCACCTCGGCGGGGGTGACCAGGTGCGATTCGATTCCCCAGGCGCGGGCCGAGGCAATCCGACGGCGCAGCTCCTCCATCCTCTCCTCGGTGCGGGCGACCTCGAAGCCGCCGGATTCGGTGAAGACCTCGAGGTCCTTGTATTGGCGGACGCTGTCGAGGGTGAGGTCGGTGATCTCGCGGGAATGGTCGACGGGGAAGATGAAGTTCGAGGCGTGTCCGGTCGAGCCGCCGGGATTGGGCAGAGGGCCTTTGTCGACCTGGACGATGTCGGTCCAGCCGAGCTCGGCGAGGTGATGGACGAGACTGTTGCCGACGATACCGGCGCCGATGACGACGACGCTGGCCTGGGCGGGAATGGAAGCCATCGACTGGCTCCTCTCCGGAGGCGCCATTGCCTCCAACAGCATCGGTTGCGTATTGCGCAACGTGATGCGTGATGTGGAACTTGGTACGTCGATCGTCCTCCCGGCGCCGAGGTGTGTCAAGGGGTGTTTCGGCCGGTTGCAGGATCGGTCTGGCGGGGTCGGGCGGAGCCGTTCGGCCGGTGCGGGACTCGAATCAGTGCTCGCGCCAGCCGAGGCGGGCGGAGATGTCGGCGGCCGCGCGGATGAGCTGCTCCCGCGCGGATTCGACCTTCTCGTCGGTGAAGCGGAAACTCGGTCCCGAGGCCGAGATCGAGGCGATGACATCGCCGTGGGCGTTGCGCACGGGTGCCGAAACTGCGCTCAGCCCGACCTCGAGCTCGTCGACGACGACCGAGGACCCGGTCTCGACCACCGCGGCGATCTGGGCGAGCAGAGTCGGGACCGACACCACCGTCTGTGGGGTGTAGGTCTTGAGCTTCGCGCCGAGGACAGAGCGGATTCCGCTCTCGCTCAGGCCCGAGAGGAGGACCTTGCCGTTCGAAGTCGCGTGCAGGGGGATGCGCTGGCCGACCCAGTTGTGGCTCTGCACCGAGGCGGGGCCTGCGGCCTGGTCGAGGTAGCGGGCGGCGCCGTCGGAGAGGACGGCGATGTTGATCGTCTCCCCGGTCGCCTCGGCGAGCAGCTTCGTGATTGGGCAGGCCTCCTGGACGATGTCGAGGCGGGCGGTCGTGGCCCCTGCGAGGCGGAGGATGCCGAGGCCCAGCCGGTACTTTCCGCGGCGCTGATCCTGTTCGACCAGACCGCGTGCCTCGAGGGTGGTGACGATGCGGGAGGCGGTGGACTTGTGGACGCCGAGTTCGGCGGCGATGTCGGTGACTCCGACGAGGCCGGTGCGGGCGATGACCTCGAGCACTGTGACCGCGCGGTCGACCGATTGGACGGTGCCGGTGTGCGGGTGATCGAGGCCGCCGTCAGCCTCGTTGCTGTTGCTCATTTCGAAACCGTATCCCAGATGACATAACCCGAACAGGCCGGTTTCGTGTGCGGTAGGGTGAATCCGGTCGGCGAACCACGGGTTCGTCGGCGCATCTTTCCCCGACGGAGTTGAGCGCTATGACCAATGGGACCCAGTCGATCGACCGGGCGGCAGAGATCTTGTCGCTGGTGGTGAGGGCGGATGACCCGATTTCCTACACCGAGGTGGTCGGGTCCACCGAGCTGGCTCGGTCAACGGTCTCTCGCCTGCTCTCGGCTCTCGAACGCAATGGGCTCGTCGAGCGCGACGGGGACGGGCTCTACCGCGGGGGCTCGCTGTTCGCCACCTATGCCTCCCGCTTCGACCGGGTAGAGACCCTCGTCTCCGCGGCCGACCCGACGCTGCAGCGACTGAGCGAGGAGACGGGCGAGACGGTCAACCTCGCAGTGCCGAGTGCGAACGGGGTGGTCCAGGTCGCGCAGGTCGATTCGACCTTCGTCCTCGGCGCCACGAACTGGGTCGACGTCGAGGTCCCGCCGCACTGCTCGGCGCTGGGCAAGGTCATGTACGCCTTCGATGTCATCCCCCTGCCCACCGGACGCCTTGAGCGCCGCACCCCGCACACCCTGGGGTCCCGGAAGGAACTGACCGACAACCTCGCCGAGGTGCGCGAACGTGGGTTTGCGCTCGTGCACGAGGAATTCGAAGCTGGTCTCGATGCCCTTGCCGCACCTGTCTTCGGCATCGACGACCGGGTGGTCGCGGCCGTCGGCATCTCCGGCCCGACGATGCGCATCGCCAAACGCCACGATGAGTTCGGTCGCCTCCTCGCCGACGAGGCGGGCCTGCTCTCACGCAGCCTCAAACGCAAGGTCACCCACCGGTAGGACCGAGTCCCAGCGGGGCCGCAGCTCGTTTCGGCGGGAGAAGAGTTCGGCCCGCCTCAGATCCGGTCGAGCTTGTCTGGATTGTTCACCATCCGCAGGCCGAGGATGAGGCCGGCCGCATCGAGTTCGAGATCGAGGATCCGGTCGCGACCGTCTCGGCTGAGTGCGATTGCCAGGCCGCCGTTGACCTCGACGATGCCGCGGACGTCCTGGCCGTGCGGATCGCCGGGAGTGAGCACCGAAGCGAAGAAGCGGACGATCTTCTCGGCACCGAAGACGGGGTTGAGCGCCGAGGCGATCTTTCCGCCCCCATCGGTCCAGAGCACGGCATCGTCGGAGAGCAGCAGGCGCACCGAGGTGGCCATATCGCCGCTGCGGATCGCATCGACGAGGCGGTCGAGCGTCCTGCGATTCGCCGGTCGAGTCGTCTCCCGGCCGGCATCCAACCGGCGGGCGGCGCGGGAGATCATCTGGCGGATGGCGGCGGGCTGCTTCTCGAGGATCTCGGCGACCTCCTCGGTGCTCATGCCGAAGGCTCGAGTGAGGACGAAGGCGGCGCGAGCGTCGGGGGAGAGCTGCTCGGCCAGGTGGAGCAGCGACAGAGACAGCAGCTCCCTGTTCGCAACCGCGTCCTCGGGCAGCTGATCGGTCGCGATGGGTTCGGGAAGCCAAGGCCCCGGGTAGTCCTCCTTGACGGTGGCAAGGTGGCGGGAGTGATCGATGGCCCGTCGCACGCACACCGTCGTCAGCCACGCGGACCACGAGTCGATCGGCTCGGTGGCTTCGCGTTCATGGACGAGCGCGGCGATGCCGACCTCCGAGACAACATCCTCGGCATGGCCGGCATCGCCGAGGATCCGATAGGCGATGCCGAACAGGCGCCCTCTCTCACCGGCCCAGGTGCGGGTCGCCGGGGTGAGGGTGTCTGTGTCGTTCACGATGCCTGGCTCGGTCTCGTCCACGCGTCCACTCTAGATCAGGCCTCCGGCGGCGTGGTCTCGGTGGCGATGGCCAGGCGGTTCCAGGTGTTGATCGTCGAGATCGCCAGCAGCAGGTCACCGAGTTCCGAGGGTGAGAAGTGCTCGGCTGCAGCGTCCCAGATCTCGTCGGTGACGGTCTCGGGTCCGAGCGTGGTCACGGCATCGGTGAGGGCGAAGACGCTGCGCTCCCTGTCGTCGAAGAGCGATCCGGCATGCTGCCAGGCGGAGACGGCGTAGAGCTTGCGCGAGGCAACTCCGAGCTTCTCGAGGTCGCTCGAATGCATATCGACGCAGAACCCGCAGCCGTTGACGATCGAGGCGCGGAGTTTGACGAGGTCGTAGAGTTCGGCCCCGAGCGCCTGCCTGCAGTAGGTGTCCAGGTGGAGGATGGCGGAGTAGCCCTTCTTGTTGATCTGATCGATGCTGATGCGTGCCATGGGTGTCCCTTTCGGTCGAAGTCGGCTCGATGTGTATCGCGCCGAGGAGTCTCGTCGCGCGCAGGGGAGCGCCCGACATCATGGTTGTCGGGCGGCGAGCGGAAATTGTGACAGGGGTGGCGGGATCGCTGATCACTCTGCGGGCAGGGGCCCCACCGCTACGAGCTCGTGGTCACCCCGTCGAGGTCGGCCTCCCCGAGGGCGGCGAGCTGCTTGCGCCGCCACACCTCGGTGTCCTTGATCTGGTTGAAGGTGTAGATGTGCAGCCCGACCACACCCATCGCCGGATCGTCGAGGGTCGGGCCGAGCTTGTCGAGGAACTTCCGCGGGTTGTAGCCGCCGGGCTTGGCCATGCGGGTGAACGTTGCGGTGTTCTTCCGCAGGAACCTCGTCGACTCGCCCACGCCGATCTTCGAAGCCACCCGCGCCAGCTTCGCAAGCTCGACCTTCCCGGCGATGCCGAGGATCAGCGGCAGCTCGACCCCGCGCCCCCGGACCCGGGCCAGCCACGCGGCGACGGCGGCGGGATCGAAGCACAGGTTCGACACGAGGTGGGTCGCATAGTCGCGTTTGTCCCACATCGCCTGAATGGTCACGTCATCGGGGATGAGCGGATGCGTCTCCGGGTAGGCGGAGACGCCGAGGTGCTGGATCGGTGGGGCCATGCTCGCGAGATCGACGAGCAGGTCGAGGGCGCCGGCATACCCGCCCGCGGGCGGGGTGGCGTCACCGGCGGGGACGAAGATCCGGTCGATTCCCGCCTCGGTGATCCGGCCGACGATCTCCTCGAGCTCGGTCCGGCCCTGCACCATGCGGGCGGCGATATGCGGGATGGCGTGGAAGCCGAGCGCCTGCAGCTGCTCGGTCGTCGACAGGGTCGCCTCGAGCGTCAGGCCGGTCGACGCGGTCACCGTGATCACTCGGCCGGGGGCGACATATTCGTGGACGCGTTCGACGACGCCCGCGGTGGGCAGGATCTCGTAGCGGGCGGATCGGAGCAGCGAACTCAGCGTTGCGGCAGACAACCTCGTCTCCTTTCGGCCGGCGGTCGCGGCGATCGCAACACGCCTAAGTTACCGGTCAGAAGTCCTTGCATCTCCTGTGGCCCCGATTCTACACTCAAAGCACCCATAATATGGGAATTCAGTTCCATAATATAAAACTCTGCAAGCAGGGGGAACACCATGGACAACAACGTCCCGTCAGTGGATCAGAGCGACAGAGCCGTCCCGATCAACCTTCGCCAATCAGGCCCGACCCCGGTCGAAATGCTCATCGACACCCGAGTGCGCAAGTCGCCGTACTGGGAGCTGTCCGTCGAGCAGGGATGCTGGAGGGCATCGATCTACAACCGCATGTACCACCCGCGCGGCTATGTGCCGCGGGAAGACGGAGGGATGATGGTCGAGTACCAGTCCCTCGTCAACGACGTCACCCTGTGGAACGTCGCCGTGGAACGCCAGATTCAGGTCAAAGGACCCGACGCCGAGGCGTTCGTCAACTATGTCATCACCCGTGACGCGACCAAGATCCCCGTGATGCGCGCCCGCTACGTGATCCTGTGCAATGAAGCAGGCGGCATCCTCAACGATCCGATCCTGCTGCGCGTGGCGATCGACGAATTCTGGTTCAGCCTCTCCGACACCGATCTCATGCTCTGGCTGCAGGGGGTCAACGTCGGCGCGAAGTACGACGTCACGATCCAGGAGATCGACGTCGCACCGGTGCAGGTCCAGGGCCCGAAGTCCGTCGATGTCATCTCCGATCTCGTCGGTGAGGAGGGCCGGACCCTGCCGAGCTATGGACTCATGGAAGCCCAGGTCGGCGGGCACGACGTCATCATCTCCCAGACCGGGTTCACCGGCGAGAAGGGCTACGAGATCTACCTCAAGGATGCGACGAAGTACGCCGAGGACATGTGGAACGCGGTGCTCGCCGCCGGTGAGCCCTACAACCTCAAGGTCGTCGCCCCCAGCCACCACCGGAGGATCGCCGCGGGCATCCTCTCCTGGGGTCAGGACATGGACTTCGAGACCTACCCCTTCCAAGTCAACCTCTCCTACCAGGTGCCGCGGAAGAAGGAGGCCGATTACATCGGCAAGGCCAAGCTCGAGGAGGTACGCGCCCAGATCGAGGCGGGGACGCCGCCGTACTCCACCCAGCTCGTCGGTCTGTTGGTCGGAGGCAAACCCATCACCGACTACGCGCCGGA
Source organism: Brevibacterium sp. CCUG 69071 (assembly GCF_021023135.1). Classification (GTDB taxonomy): domain Bacteria; phylum Actinomycetota; class Actinomycetes; order Actinomycetales; family Brevibacteriaceae; genus Brevibacterium. The sequence goes on along the minus strand of NZ_PGFV01000010.1, from coordinate 13,977 downwards.
CTTCTGGCTGGTCAGCGCGTCCGCCGACGGTGAGGCCGTGGGCTATGTGACCTCACCGTGGTATTCGCCCGAGCTCGAGGCCAATATCGCCATGGCTCATGTTCCGGCGACGGCGACCGCGCTGGGCACCGAGTACTGGGTGCATCTGCCGGAGCCGTTCGCCGACACCCCGGGTGAGCCGGTCCGCGCCGAGGTGGTCGAGATGCCGTTCCGTCCGAGCGTCAACCCCAACCAGCGCGAACGTCTGAAGACTAAGGGACTCGACGCCGCTGTGTGAACCTCCGTCGCGGCGTCGCATGACGCCGCCGTGTGAGAGCTGCAGTCCGAATCCGCCCCTGAACCGAGCGCGGTCAGCCTGGCCTTGAGCCGCTGGCCGCGCTCGTCTGTGCTGTCCGCCGACTCACTTCTTCCGCAGGGACTTTACCTTCGCGAGCAGCTCGTTCTCCGCATTCGGGCCTGCCTTGATGCCCGTCGGCAGACGGAACATGAAGATGACGCCGACGAGGAGCCAGACGGCGAAGCCGACCCACGACTGCCAAGCCAGCTGTGCGGAGACCGGGGTGATCGGGATGTAGAGGATGAACAGGATGAAGGTGAGGACCGAGGAGATCACGCCGATGACGAAGCCGCCGTCCCGGGCTCCTCCGATCCGCAGGGGGCGTTCCATGTTCGGTTCGCGCTTGCGCAGAACGAGGAATCCGACGCTGACGAGGAAGTAGGCGATGACGATCGCGGGGGACCCGGCGTCGACGATCCACCCGAGCGCCGCGGTGCCGAAGAACGGGGCGATCGCGGAGAGGGTGCCGATGAAGATGATCGCGTTCGACGGTGTGCGGTACTTCGGGTGGAGCTTGCCGAACCACTTCGGGATCATGCCGGCCGTGGCCATCGCCCACATCAGGCGCGAGGAGCCCATGAGGAAGGCGTTCCATGAGGTGATGATGCCGGCCAGCCCGCCGGCGATGACGATCTTGCCCCAGATGGCCGAGCCGAACATGATCGACAGGGCATCGGCGGTGACGAGATCGTGGGTGCCCATCTGATCGGCCGGCATCGCCAACGAGGTGGTGCCGATGATGATCACGTAGAAGGCGATGGCCATGACCACGGAGACGACGACGAGCTTGCCGATCTTGGCCGGTGGAAGTTTGACCTCCTCGGCGGACTGGGGAATGACGTCGAAGCCGACGAACAGGAACGGCACCACGGCCATGACCCCGATGAAGCCGGCCCCGCCGCCGGTGAACAGCGGTTCGGTGTTCTCGATCTCTCCGCCGATGAAGCCGCCGGTCAGCAGCATGAGGCCGACGATGATGAGGAACCAGACGACGAAGGTCTGAACGAGTGAGGCCACCTTGACGCCGCGGATGTTGACCCAGGCGATGACGATCGCGCAGATCGTGCCGACGAGGGCCCAGGTGAGGTAGACGTCGAAGCCGGCGACGTTCCACAGCTTGATCTGCTCGAGGTTCGGGAACAGGTAGACCGCGGTCTTCGGCACCGAGACGGCCTCGAACATGACCACGCTGATATAGCCGCCGGTGATCGCCCATGACCCGAACAGGGAGACCCGTGGGCCCATCGCCCGAATGAGGTAGTTGTGCTCACCGCCGGCATGGGGCATCGCCGCGACCATCTCCGAATAGACGGTGCCGACGAAGCACATGATGATGCCGCCGACGACGAAGGCGAGGATCGCGCCCAGCGTGCCGGCACCGCTCAGCCAGTCGCCGGTGAGCACCACCCAGCCGAAGCCGATCATCGCGCCGAAGCCGATGAACAGGGCATCGACCGTGCCCAATGCTCTGACGAATCCGTGGCCGCGGTCGTGCAGCTCTGTCTCGGCCTGGCTCATGATCAACCTCGTCATTTCGGTCGGGGCCGTGCCCGAAGTGCGATCGCCGGTGACCGGTTCGCTGCTCGAGCCCGTTGAGTGTTCACTGATTGGCAGAGTAGCAGGATTCTGAGAGTTACCGGAGAGTCAGCGCTCTGTGACTCCGGTGGTGCTAGATTTCCTCTGTGCACAGCTCACATCGCAGCGCGATCGATCGTGTCATCGCGGGCTACCTGGCGGCACTCGTCATCGGAACGAGTCTGCTCATGACCCCGGCGGCCACCGTCGCACCCGGCGGAATCTCCCTCCTCTCGGCTCTCTTCACCGCCACCTCGTCGCTGAGCGTGACGGGCTTGGTCGTCCTCGACACCGGGCAGGACTTCACCTTCTTCGGACAGTTCGTCATCCTCGCCCTCATCCAGGTCGGAGGTCTCGGAGTCCTGCTGCTCACCGCCCTGCTGGCACTGCTCATCGCCCGCAAAGCGGGTCTGAAGCTGCGCCGCTCGGTGGCATCGGAGACGAAGAGCGAGGTCATCGGCGGCATCAAGCCGATGGTGCTGCGCATCGCGGGGCTGACCTTCGGTACGGAACTCGCGGTCGCCTCGGCGCTGTTCCTGCGGTTCTCGATCCACTACGACGAACCGCCGCGCCAGGCGGCATGGAACGCCGTGTTCCACGCGATCTCGGCCTTCAACAACGCCGGCTTCGGGCTCAAGTCGGACAACCTCATGGCCTACGTGGCCGATCCATTCGTCTGCGGGCCGATCGCCATTGCGGTCATCCTCGGCGGGCTCGGCTATCCCGTGCTCATCGAACTGGTCCGCCGCTACCGCTCACCGTTCACCTGGGGGCTGACGACGCGGGTGATGGTGGTGATGACTCCGCTGCTGCTGATCGGCGGCACCGCCTTCATCGCCGTGCTCGAATGGAACAATCCCGGCACCATGGGCCACCTCGACGCCTGGGGCAAGCTGCAGGCCTCGGCATTCCAGTCCACGATCACGCGCACGGCCGGATTCAACTCCGTCGACATCAGCCAGATGCACTCGCTGACCTGGTTCGGAATGGACATCCTCATGTTCATCGGCGGCGGTCCCGCCGGAACCGCGGGCGGGGTGAAGATCACGACCGTGATGGTGCTGGCCGCGACGACATGGACGGAGATCAGCGGAGGCCGCGCCGTCAATCTCTTCGGACGGCGCATCTCGCGGTCGGTGCATCGTCAGGCCACGACCGTCATCGTCCTCGCCCTCGGACTCATCGTCTGCGCGACGATGCTCATCCTCTTCGACGCCCCGCAGCTCGGTCTCGACCGGATCCTCTTCGAGGTCATCTCCGCATTCGGCACCGTCGGACTCTCCACCGGGATCACCGCGGATCTGCCGCCGCTGAGTCAGATCGTCCTCATCCTCACGATGATCCTCGGCCGCCTGGGCCCGGTCACCGTGGCCACGGGGCTGGCCCTTCGCTCGCGACCGCTGCGCTTCGAACTGCCGAAGGAGCGGCCGCTCATCGGATGACCGGATACAAGGCCCGCCCAATGACGGCGACACCACAGACAATGCAGACACGAAAGGTCCACAGAGATGATTGAGAAGAACTGGATGGCGCGCTCCGCGTCGTTCTTCACCGGAGATCCCACCCGCTTGGCCAAAGACGGTGCCGTGGCCGTGATCGGTCTGGGGCGGTTCGGCGGATCCCTGGCCAAGGAGCTCGCGAGCCATGGGGTCGACGTCATCGGGATCGACATCGCCGAGGCGGTCGTGGCCGAATTCGCCGACAGGCTCGCTCATGTGTCCCGCGGTGACGCCACCGACGAGGTGGTCCTCCGTCAGCTCGGCATCGACGAGGTCTCCCGCGTCGTCATCGCCATCGGCAGCGATCTCGAGGCGAGCATCCTCGTGGCCTCACGGATCCTCAAGCTCGGCAACCGCCATATCTGGGCGAAGGCGATCAGCGAGCCCCACGCCGAGATCCTGCACCAGCTGGGCATCCCCAATGTGATCAGCCCGGAGAACGACATGGGCCGCCGTCTGGCGCACCTGATCCGCGGGCACATCTCGGACTTTCTGCCGATCGACGAGGATTTCGTGCTCGCTCGCACCACCCCGCCCGTGCGGATCGCCGATGTGCCGTTGGCCTCGACGGGGCTGCGCGGAAAATACGATGTCACGGTCGTCGCGTTCAAACGTCGGGGCGGCTCCCGCTGGGACATCGCCGACCGCGACGTCACGCTCTACGCCGATGATGAGATCCTCATCGCCGGCAGCCCCCACCATGTCGAGGTCTTCAGCGAGCTCGACAAGGACACCGAGGGGTGAAGGCCGAGGGCTGAGGGGCGGTCAGCCGCCGAAGGACCGTCAGTCGAGGTCGACGGATCACTCGCCGAGGTCGACGACCTCGAATTCGAGGAGTTCGGCTGCGCTGGAGACGGGCTCCTTGCCGGTCGACTCGTGGGAGGATTTCCGGTTCTGCTTCCAGTTCTCGAAGTCCTCACGGGTGGCCCACTGGGTGTAGACGAAGTACTTGTCTCCGCCGGAGACGGGGCGCAGCAGCTGGAAGCCTTCGAAGCCGGGAGCTCCGTCGACGGAGTGCTTGCGCGCGGCGAAGCGCTTCTCGAGTTCGGCGCGGCCGGGTTCGGGGACGGTGAGGGTGTTGATGGCAACGACGGACATGTTGACTCCTTCTCCGGTGCTGATCGAGTGCAGATGACGACGCCGAGGTGGCGAGTCATTCTCGAGCCTATGACGCGGAACTGAGTCCTGCCTCAGCTGTCCACCATGGTGCCGTTCTGGTCTCAGCTGCTTCCTCGGAGTCGGCGCCGCCCCATCGCTTCCGAGGGTCAGTCCACGACCGAGAGTTCGGTGAACCTGAGGTCGGGGGCGTGCTCTTTCGCGGCGCGACGGATGCGTTCGGCGGTGAGCTCGCTGATCGTCGGGAACGCCTCCCCTCCCGCGTCGCCGCCCGCATCTGCGCCCCCGCCCGCATCCGGGCCGGCACCGCCTTTGCCGCCCCCGCTGACCGCGGCGCGGGCGTTCTTCGAACGCAGCTCCTCCGGCGTCTGCACGAGCACGAACGAGCGTGCCCCCGCATCGCGCGCATTCGCCTCCATCACTGCCTGCGCCGTCGTGCCGGAGCCGGCGAAGAAGTCGAGCACGATCGCCTCGGGATCGAAGAAGGTCTGCGAGGCGACCAGCGCCTTGACCAGCTCCACCGGCTTCGGATAGCTGAAGATCCCGCCCAGACCCAGGGCCTCGAGGTCGTTCTGCCCGCCGAGTGCCTTGATGATCGAGTACATCTTCGAGCTCGCCTTCTCGGCCGGGGTCACGCGCACCACCGCGTGCTTGCCCTCACCCCAGGGCCGCAGGATGTACTCGCCCGTGGCCAGCTTCGCGTCCACCTCGGCGAGTTTCCTCTCACCCTTGACCGCGAGGATGTCCTCGTACATCAGCCGCCGCTCGGACCCGCGCGCATAGCGGCCGAACCTGGCCCGGAGCACATCGGTCTCGACGAGCATGGCCCGGCCGTCGATGACCTCGAGCTTCGCGGGGGATTTCTTCTCGGTGAGGAACGGCCCGACCTGCGCGGCATCGCGGCCCCAGACATGGACGTAGTCGTGTCCGCGGACGAAGGAACGCGCATTGCCCCCGCCCTTCGCCCGCTGATGGATGAGGGTGCCCAGGGAATTGTCCTCACCGAAGATCTCGTGCCCGAGCAGCTGTGCCCAGGCGCTCTCGCCGTCGTCGAGGTGAAGGAAGAGCACCCCGTCGGGGCGCATGAGTTCGCGTGCGAGGAGCAGCCTCGGTGCCATGAAGGACAGCCAACTCGCGTGATCGTGGCCGTGATCCTTGTAGTCGTGCGCATTGCCCGTGTTGTACGGCGGATCGATGTAGACCACCTTCACCCGCCCCCGATGCGTGCGCAGCAGCGCGGTGAGGGCCGGCAGATTGTCGCCGATGAGGAGGAGGTTCTCGTGCGGATCCGGACTATAGGGGGCCGCATCATCGCCGGCGCCGAGGTGGGGGAGCGGTCCGTGCGGATCTACGGAGACGAGCCGGCGACCGAGGGCGAACGCGGCATCCTTGCCGGGCCAATTCAGCGCGGTCGTCATCCTTCTCCTTCACGGTGATCGGTGCAAAGATTGCTGTATGAGTATTTCACGAGTGGCCGTGGTCGGTGCCGGCATCCTCGGCGTCGCCATCGCCCGGGAGCTGACCGACCGCCTCCCCGATGCCGAGGTCACCGTGTTCGACAAGGCCGACCGCGTCGCCGCGCATCAGAGCGGGCACACCTCCGGGATCGTCGATTCCGGACTCGCTGAGGCGGCCGGATCGAAGGAGGCCAAGCTCGCCCGCCGTGGCGTGGAGCTCCTGGTTCCGTTCGTCAGCGGACGCGGCATTCCCTACCGAGAGTGCGGGCAGCTCCTCGTCGCGCAGACCACCGATGAGGCGGACCGTCTTGAGGAGCTCTTCACCGCCGCCGAGAAGAACGAGATCCCCGGGGTCAGGCTGCTTGAGCGCGGCGAGCTGCGCGAGATCGAACCGAATGCCAGGGGAGTGCTCGGCCTCTACTCCCCGCACACCGCGGTGACCGACTTCGCTGCGCTGACCGAGGCGCTCGCCTCCGATGTGATCGCGGCCGGGGGCGCCTTCGTCTTCGACACCGAAGTCACCGGTTTCGACGTGATGAGCAACGAAGTGCGGCTGCGCGGACGGAGTACATCGGAGGTCGGCGGCGGTCAGGATCACTGTGCGGAAACAGGCGACGGCGACGGGGTCAGCGGGGTCAGCGGCGGCAAAGATGAAGGCACCCGCGAGGATCGGGACGACGACATCGACGAGCAGGTCCATGAGGTGCCGCGCACTTACCGGGGCGATGACGCCTCCGGCCCGGTCGTCGACTTCGGCGATGAGCTGCGCAGCCGCTTCGGCGGCCAGGACTGGTTCAAGCAGGTCGAGGATACCGTCGAGAACCTCACCGAGAAGCTATCGAACACCTGGTCAGGCAGAGGAGGCACTTCGGCACCCACGGATTCGCCGAATCGCGCCGAGGATTCCGGCCGTACCGTGAATGGGGATCGCACCGAGGATTCTGAGCACACCGAGAGGGCTGGCCGCGCCGAGAACTCGGACCACCAGGAGCGCACCCTGGGCACCTTCGACCTCGTCATCACCTGCGCCGGACTCCAGGCCGACCGTCTGGCCGAGGCTGCTGGGCTCAGCGCCGAACCCCGGATCGTCCCGTTCACCAGCGACGTCTACATCGTCGATGAGGCCGACACCGAGGTGGTCCGAGGAATCGTCGGCTCCGTGCCCGATCCCTCCGCCCCGTTTGCAGACGCCGCGCTGGTCCGAGGTGTGAACGGTTCGCTCATGCTCGGTCCGAACACCTTTGTCGCCTTCGGGCGTGAGAAGTACGAGAAGCGCGGATTCGACCTCGGCGACGTGGGCTCGACCGTGAAGTTCAAGGGCTTCTGGAAGTTCGCGGCCCAGACCGCGAAGACCGCAGCCCGGGGCGCCCGGCCGGTCGTCAGCAGATCCGCCTTCCTCGAGAGACTGCAGAAGTTCGTGCCGGCCCTCGACGCAGACAGCGTCGCCGCCGGACCGCGCGGAGTCAGAGCCCAAGCGATGAGCGCCGAAGGAGAGCTGATCAATGAGGTGCGCGAAGACAAGCGCGGGAGGCTGACCATGGTCAGGAGCATCCCTCGGTGGGGTGCCACCTCGGCGCTGGCCATCGCTGAGGACGTCGTCGACCGTGCCCTCGAGCCCCGGCGCTGATAACTGCGCCCTCGAATCCCGCTGGCGCTGATAGCCGCGCCCTCGAATCCCGCTGGCACCGTCACCCAGGCCGACCGAACAGAGACATGTTATATTAGCTGAGGCTAACCAAACCATTTCCCTGGAGTAAAAGTGTCTCTACCCCAACTGTCCGCAGCTCGAGTCCGCTCCGCTCCCTCCCTTGCGACCGAGCCTCCGATCGCCTGGAAGCTCGACACGGCGGTGAATGGCTGATGAGCGGGCTGTGCACCTGGACCGACGACGGCGAAGCGTGGACTCTGCATCTGACCTTGCCGGCCGATCTGGTCCCGCCGGAACTCGGGATCACCGCGGTGGGAGTTTCCGCGATAGGGGACTCCGCGGTGGGGGTTTCCGGGATGGGGGACTCCGACGCCGGGGCGGGTGATGCGTCCGAGCCTGCACGCCGGAAGCTGTTCGCCGACCTCAACGGCGTCACCGATCGTCGGGATGTTCCTGGCGGAATCATGACTCTCACGGAGTCCGAGCAGGGATCGTCCTTCGTCGCCGAACTCCGGGTTCCTCGTGGCTTCCGCGGCAGTCTGGACTTCATGCCCGTGCCTGCCGGCATCGACTCCGCCGACCGGGAGACCTGGTTGGCCGCCCTCGACGAGGCCTTCATCCCGCGGGACACTGGGCTGCGCATCGTCAACGACATGTTCGGTCGACCCGTCTTCGAGATCGCGGCCCCCGATGCCAGGCCGCTGATCTGGACCGCCGATACAGGCGCGTCCGAGGAGGAGGCCGCAACGCCCGATGGGGTGGTCTCGACTGAGAAACGAGCGGACGATGCCGAGTCGGCCGGTTCGGTCGAACGGATCGAGGCCCTCGATTCCACACCACGGCGAGTCTGGACGTACCGACCCGAGCGCGCCCCCGCCTCGGCGCCGGTGCTCGTCGTCTTCGACGGACGCGCCTTCATCGACGGCGGACTGCTCACCGCGGTCGACGAACTCGTCAGCCCGCCCTCGTTAGTGCTCGCCGTCGACCATGCGCCACTCGAGCCCGCCTCGGATTCCTCCGCCTTCGAGGTGCGGGCCTCTGACCTGGTGATGAACCCGAGATTCTGCGACGAGGTGCTCGCGCTCGTCGACCGGCTCGCCCCGGAGTCCCGGAGCCGAAGCATCATCGCCGGAGCCTCCTACGGGGGTCTGGCCGCCGCCTACTTCGCGCTGCGCCGCCCGCAGGAATGCCGCGGAATCTGCCTGTCGCCATCGTTCTGGGAATCCGACGCACAGGGCAGGAGGATCTGGGACCACGTCCCCGGCGCCGGAGCCGCCGCGGACCCTCGTCCCGAATTCCTCATCGACCACGGAACCCTGGAAACGGCGATTGCGGATTCCGTCGCCGAGGCGGTCCCGGAGTTCTCGAACCGCGGCCTGAGCGTCGGGACCAGCACCTTCTCCGGCGGCCACGAATACCTGTGGTGGCGTGAACTCCTGCTCGTCCACCTCGCCGAGGTGCTCGCCGACACCCCAGTCTTGTCGAAGGCGTGAGGCAGGCTCAGCCGGAGCCCACTCAGCCGGAGTGACGCTCGAGGAACTGGTAGACCTCGGTGTCGTCGACTCCGGGGACCGCTCCCGGCGGAACCGCGGCCAGGAGTGAGGCGTGCATCCGCGCCGAGGGCAGGGACTTCTCCTCCCACTTCTCGGCCAGATCCTCCGGCGCCTGCCGGCAGCACGAAGGATCGGGGCATTCCGACTTCGAGCGAATCGGTGATTCCCGGCCTTCGAACCACTTCACGTGGGCGAAGGGCACGCCGACGCTGATGGCGTAGTCGCCGCCGGGCAGAACCCTGGCGGTGCACCAGTATGAGCCTTCCGGGGTGTCGGTGTACTGGTAGTAGGGGCTGAACCTGTCGGCGACTCGGAACACCGTCCGCGAGGTGAAGCGCTTGCACGCGAACTGGCCCTCGACGGCGCCGAGCGGGTCGGTCGGGAACGGCAGGCCGTCGTTCGAATACGCCTTGTGGATGGTCCCGGAATTGTGGACCTTCATGAAGTGGACCGGCAGGCCGAGGTGCTCGGTGGCGAGGTTCGTGAAGCGGTGGGCGGCGGTCTCGTAGCCGACGCCGAACATATCGCGCAGATGCTCCACGGAGAGTTCGCGCTTCTTCTTTGCCTCGGTGAGCATCGGCACCGCCGTGCGCTCGGGCAGCAGGATCGCCGCGGTCAGGTAGTTCGCGCCCACACGCTGCTTGAGGAAGTCCTCGAAGTCCGTAGGCGAATCGTAGCCGAGGACGTGCGGGGCGATGCTCGTGAGCAGGTGCGACCGGGGGTCGAAGGCCGCATCGGCATTCGGCAGGTAGATCCGTCTGTTCGCGGTGTCCGAGATCGACCGTGTCGACTCCGGCAGATCGGAGACGTAGTGGAGGCTGAACCCGAGCTTCTCGGCGATCAGCGCGGTCTGCCGCTGGGACACGGTGCCCGACTCGTACCCGACCAGGTCGAGCAGCTCCGCGGCCTGGGCCTCGAGGTCGGCGAAGTAGTTGTTCTTCTCGCGCATCCTCTCCCGCAGCTCCCGGTTCGCCCGCCTGGCCTCCTCGGGGGTGGCGGCCCTCCGCTCGAGGGCCTCGGAGAGCTGACGCTGCAGGCCGACGATCGCCTCGAGCGCATCGGAGGGCAGGGACTTGATCCGCACCTGCGGCAGCCCCAGAGATGAGTACATGGGGGAAGCCTGATTGCGTTCGGCCTCGAGTTCGAGGGCCTGCCGATCGTCGACGGGGGAGGGGTCGATGAGCTCGGCCACGTCGGTCTTCAGGGCCTTGGCGATCGCGGTCAGGAGGGTGACAGAAGTTTCTCGCTTACCGTTCTCGATCGTCGAGATCTGGGAGGCTGCACGCCCCACTCCCTTGCCCAGCTCACTCAGGGTCAGCCCCTGCTGTTTGCGAAAAAACCGAATTCTTCTGCCGATACTCAATGGATCGGTCTGCTGATCGTTCTCGCTGAGATCGGCGTCAATGCTCATCAGGGCGGCTCCCGTCGACGATGTGGTCTGGTTCACTTTCGTGGAAACCAGTATGACAGAATCCGGAAATTTCTGAAACCGGAAAATCAGAGATTATTCATCCGGAAAACCTCTGTTACACCCCTTGCAGCGCCGACAGAATGAACTCATCAACCCCGAACGAGGAAGAGAGAAGGACAATGACTGAGAACACCACGCAGAACAGCTTGCACGATGCTGAAGCCATCCGCCGCGACTGGGCCACCAATGCCCGCTGGTCGGGAGTCGCTCGTGACTACGAGCCCGAGGATGTCGTCAAACTGCGCGGTTCGCTGATCGAAGAGCACACACTGGCCCGCCACGGCGCCGAGCGCCTGTGGAAGCAGGTCAGCTCCAGCGACATCAAATCGGGTGAGTACGTCAACGCACTCGGCGCGCTGACCGGCAACCAGGCAGTCGAGCAGGTCAAGGCCGGCCTCAACGCCATCTACCTCTCGGGCTGGCAGGTCGCCGCCGATGCGAACGCCGCCGGACAGACCTACCCCGATCAGTCGATCTACCCGGCCAACTCGGTGCCGCAGGTCGTGCGTCGGATCAACAACGCGCTGATGCGCGCCGACCAGATCGAGTCCTCGGAAGGCAACAAGAAGGTCGACGACTGGTTCGCTCCGATCGTCGCCGACGCCGAGGCGGGCTTCGGCGGTTCGATCAACGTCTACGAACTCATGCGCTCGATGATCGCTGCCGGCGCCGCCGGTGTGCACTTCGAGGATCAGCTCGGTTCCGAGAAGAAGTGCGGCCACCTCGGCGGCAAGGTTCTCGTTCCGACCTCGCAGCACATCCGCACTCTCAACGCGGCTCGCCTGGCGGCCGACGTGGAGAACGTGCCCAGCCTCGTGATCGCTCGCACCGACGCCGAGGCGGCCACGCTCATGACCTCGGACATCGACGAGCGCGATCAGCGCTTCGTCACCGGTGAGCGCACGGCTGAGGGCTTCTACAAGATCACGAACGGCATCGAAGCAGGCATCGCCCGCGGACTGTCGTTTGCGCCCTACGCCGACATGCTGTGGATGGAGACCTCCACACCGGATCTCGAGGCGGCCAAGCAGTTCGCCGATGCGATCCATGCCGAGTACCCGGATCAGATGCTCGCCTACAACTGCTCGCCGTCGTTCAACTGGCGGGGTCACCTCGACGATGCCACCATCGCGAAGTTCCAGCGCGAGCTGGGAGCCATGGGCTACAAGTTCCAGTTCATCACCCTGGCCGGCTTCCACGCGCTCAACTACTCGATGTTCGATCTGGCTCACGGTTACGCCCGCGAACAGATGAAGGCCTACGTCGACCTGCAGGAGCGCGAGTTCGCTGCCGAGGAACGCGGCTACACGGCCACCAGGCACCAGCGCGAGGTGGGCACCGGTTACTTCGACCTGGTTTCGACCGCGCTCAACCCGGAGTCCTCGACGACCGCGCTCGCCGGCTCCACCGAGACCGCTCAGTTCCACTGAGTTCCGCACCGGCCTGAGGGCCACCACGGATTCGGCGCGGATCGGCAGAGTTTTCACGGGGTTTACTCCGCCGGTCCGCGCCGTCACATTCGCACCACGACTTCCCAGAAACTCCCGCACCACCGGCACCACCTGCACCACCTGCACCACCTGCACCATCACAGCCACTGCACCACCACACCAGGCAGCAATCACAGCGCCACGACGGGTGAGGAGAAGCCCATGTCTTACATCAAGATCAACGCACCGCTCGAACCCGGCTTCGACACTGTCCTCTCGGAGCCCGCACTGAACTTCATCGCCGGACTCCATGACGAGTTCGCCGGCCACCTCGGCACACTGCTCACCGCACGCCGCAACCGGGCAACCGAGATGAACGGCGGCACCCTCCCGAGGTTCCGACCCGATACCGCTCGCATCCGCGCCGACCGCAGCTGGAAGGTCGCCGGTTCGACCGGTGCTCCCGGCCTCGAAGATCGTCGCGTTGAGCTGACCGGTCCGGTCACCGAACGCGAGGTGGTTGCGGCGCTGAACTCGCAGGCCAAGGTGTGGCTCGCCGATCTCGAAGACGCCACGAGCCCGACCTGGGCCAACGTCATCGGCGGACAGCTCAACCTCCACCGCGCCATCCGAGGACAGCTGCCCGGTGTGAACAACCGCAACCAGCCGACCATCGGACTGCGTCCCCGCGGCTGGCACCTGCCGGAGAAGCACCTGCTCTACGTCGATGATGCCGGCAAGGAGTTCTCCACCTCGGGACCGCTCGTCGACTTCGGTCTGTACTTCTTCCACAACGCCCGTCACCTCATCGACAGCGGCTCGGGCCCCTACTTCTACCTGCCCAAGCTCGAGTCCTCCGTCGAGGCTCGCCTGTGGAACAAGATCTTCGTCTACTCGCAGGACCGTCTGGGCATCGAGCAGGGCACCATCCGCGCCACCGCCCACATCGAGACGATCACGGCCGTGTTCCAGATGGAGGAGATCCTCTTCGAGCTGCGCGAGCACTGCGCCGGACTCGAAGCCGCCGGTTGGGACTACCTGTTCTCGGTGGTCAAGAACCTGCGCCACTCCACCGAGTTCGTTCTGCCCGACCGTGAGCGACTGAGGATGGACCTGCCGCTGATGAAGGCCTTCACCGACCGCCTCGTCGCCACCTGCCACCGTCGCGGTGCCCACGCGATCGGCACCATGAGCAACCTCATGGCCGAACACCCCGATGAGGCCTTCGTGGCCGCGGAGTTCGAGCGGATGCGCGAGGACAAGGCCCGTGAAGCCTGGCAGGGCTTCGACGGCACCTGGGTCGCCGATCCGGCGCTCGTGCCGGCTGCGCTGAGCGTCTTCGATGCCGCTCTCGGCTCGAAGCCGCACCAGCTGGAGAACAAGCGCCCCGATGTGCAGGTGACCAGCGACCACATCCTCGACATCACCGGCCTGGAGCCGATCGTCACCGAGGAAGGCGTGCGGATCAACATCCGCGTGGCCATCGGCTACATCAACGAATGGCTGGGCGGCAACGGCCATGTGGCCCTGGAGAACCAGCTCGAGGACATGTCGACCGCGGAGATCTCGCGCTCGCAGATCTGGCAGTGGATCCGTCACGGGGTGACCCTCGACAATGGCGAGCAGCTGACCCACCAGATGGTGGAGCGGTTCCTGGGCGAGGAGCTCGCACTGCTCGAGCGTCAGCCGGCCGATCACTTCACCGAGGCGATCGAGATCTTCCGGGCCAGCGCGCTCGGCGAGACCTTCCCCGACTTCCTCACGATGCCGGCCTACACCGACCACCTCGTCGACCGGGTGTCGAAGGCCAGCACCGAGGTCCACGCGGCCTGAGTCTCTCCCCCACTGCTACCTGACGGCGGCCCAGCACCCTCGCGCGAGGGTGCTGGGC